>NZ_AGFR01000001.1 GCF_000231445.1 Commensalibacter intestini A911 | reverse complement strand
ATGCCTGCAAATTTCGATATTTATGCTACCCTTGTTGGCAATATTGTTAAACGCTATGCAATTGATTATCAATCAATTGGCCTTCCAAGAAAAGTAAGCTATTGGGAAATCTGGAATGAGCCTGATTTAACCGTCTTCTGGAACAATAATGTTGCAAGTAATTATTACTCATTTTACTCTAAAATTGTAAAAGTCATTAAATCCATTGATCCATCCGCAAAAGTTGGTGGATCTGCTGTCGCCGCAGGCTATAATCCTGGTGGTGTTTATATTGATGGTTTCTTAAATTATTGTAAAAATAACAATACACCAATTGATTTCATCTCTTGGCATTATTATGGCAATCTTACAGGTGATCCTCAGAACATATTAGATGTAGGCAACTCTATTCAAACTACATTAGCAAAATATGGTTATGGTAATCTTGAAAGTATCTGTTCAGAATGGAACTCTACACCGTTTAGTTCAGCTTATAGTTTTTCAAGAGTTCAATCTGCACAAAATGCAGCGTATATTTCATCAGTATTAATGTACATGCAATATTGTAAAACGGATAGAGCGCATTATTATCGTGCAGATGCTTCTTCATTTGGGCTATTTAATGATAATCCTCAACCAAATAATACTGCATCTAAATCATTCTGTAGTTATGCCGGACAAAGTTTTGGGCTATTTTCAAAACTACTTGATGAAACGCCATATATTTTAAATCAAACCAATGATTTTACTACTGGATTAACAACACTAGCTACTGAAAATGCCGCTGGTAATAAAATGAATATCCTTGCAGCAAATTATAAGGTAGATCTTGATTTTACACTTGCAAAAACACCACCAACAGTTGCTTATCAACAGTACTATTTAGATGCGAATAGAACAACGGATCAGTTGAATGATGATTGGAGTAAAAATGAATGGTTTGGAGGTAAGGATCCTAATACACTTACTTACAATAACACCGTCACTCAAAACCCTGCAGTAGAAAATACTCCTCAATATGGAGCAGATGGAGAATTAACCGCAAGACCAAGAAACTATACACAAAGTAATGCGGGTGCTGGTTTGACAATCAACAATATTGCAAGCAACTATAGAGCATATACTATTACTGTCTATCGCATTAAAGAAGGCGGACGTCTTGATCGTATGACACCAGAAGAAGTCACTTCTTCTATTTCAGCATACATGTCTAATGGAACCTTAAGTATTACAGATACTGGGGCTACATTATCAACCGTTACTTTATATAGCATCGATTTTCTAACTAGTGACAATGGTAATTGTAACGATCCAATCTCTTTAAATTATACGGTAACAGCTTCTGCAAATACTACTATGCCATTAAGTTTCTTTTTACCCAAAGATTATATATTTGTTAAGACGCATACCTCATATAAATTAGAACTGTCAGTTCCCTCAACGGCTATAAGTAATTGCCCGAACGGCACAGCAATGACAGGCGCTATTAATACATGTTCAAGTAATGCTCCTATTCAATTTTCATATGATCCTTCAACGTCATCATTTATTCCTTTTAAAAATAATGTATTATGTCGTGACATTAGCGGTCCAACATATATATGCCTACCTAAAACTACAGTAGTGCAGTGTAATTTAACAGCCCCAGCTGGTACTTTAGTACCCCAAGTATATGCTGATGCTAGTAACAATGATGGTAAGACTTATTACAATCCTGATTGTAATAATGGCGATCCAGTTTCTGTAAGTTATACGGTAGATTATTTTACTGCAAATACTTCTATGCCATTAACTTTATTTTTACCCAAAGATTATATATTCCTTTATCCTAATATCTCATATAAATTAGAACTGTCAGTTCCCTCAACAGCTATATATCAGTGCCCGAACGGCACAGGAATGACAGGATCTCTTAGTACATGTTCAAGTAATGCTCCTATTCAATTTTCATATGATCCTTCAACGTCATCATTTGTTCCTTTTAGAAATGGTAGATTATATAGTGCTGTTGCCGGTAGAACATATATCCGTCTACCCACACGTCAACAAGTGAAGTGTACTTTAACAGCCCTACCCGGTACTTTAGTACCCGCAGAATATTCATAAAACCTAACTTAAAATACATTGGAATCAAAAAAGATTTCTATGTATTTTAATACTCAATGATTATATTTTGAATTACTTTCAAAATATAATCATTCATAAACATAATACAACAAACTATCCAACTATTTTCCCATGACATTTACTTTGCCGATCAAATAACAAAATTGCTATTTCTATCGACACAGGGTCAAGCACTTGCTTTACAATTTCCAAAGCTTTTTGGGCAACAAAATCCCCTAAAGGAACCACTCCCTGACAAAAAGCAAAAACTTCAGCTGTTGTATTGGCGGTTTTAACCTGCTCAACCATTGCTGTGCTCGCACCAAGCTGTGCGACCCATTCAGCCAACAACTCAAGATCCACAGAAGAACGTTTAGAGTGTAAATCTAAATGACCCTGAGCAAGTTTTGTCATTTTCGCAACGCCACCAGCGAGCGTCAATTTTTTTACTGGATGTGTCTTAATATATTTTAAAACACCGCCCGCAAAATCACCCATTTCAATCAAGGCTGTTTCTGGCGCGTCATAGATTTTTTGAGCTGCTTTTTCCGATACATTGCCCGTTGAAGCAATCAAATGATCAATATTTGCTGCCCTTGCGACATCAATCCCTCGATGAATAGAGGCAATCCAAGCTGCACAAGAAAAAGGAACTACAATCCCTGTTGTACCCAAAATAGAAAGTCCACCCAAAATCCCTAAACGAGGATTCATCGTTTTTAAAGCAATTGCTTCACCATTCGTAACACCAACGGTTACCTCAACATCAGGATCATCAACAACCTCAGATAAAGCATTGATCATCATTTGACGAGGCACAGGATTAATTGCAGGCTCCCCCACCGCCAAAGGTAGACCAGATTTCGTCACTGTCCCAACCCCTTTGCCTGCTTTGAAAACAACACCTGCACCATGAGCAATACGTTTGACTTGCACCACAATTTCAGCACCATGAGTCACATCGGGATCATCGCCAGCATCTTTAATCACCGAAGCAATCGCACAATCTGTGCTAATCAATTCCTTTTTTAACACAGAAAATAAAACTTTTTTCCCAGATGGAAGGGTAATCTCTACACAATCCAAGAAAAAACCATTATGTATAGCAAGATAAGCCGCTTTGGCAGCAGCCGTTGCACAAGCCCCTGTTGTCCATCCATAACGTAATTGTTTATTCTCTTGGTTCATTCATCTTCCCTTCAAAGCAAACTATGACGCATTCTGAGCAAAACGCAAAGGGGTTCATCATCGCAGCCCCAAAATCCGCCAGTGGAAAAACTACAATTACACTGGGATTACTCACCGCATTAAAACGCAGAAACATTAAGGTTAGAGCTGCAAAATCTGGGCCAGATTATATTGATCCTGCATTTCACGGTGTTGCCACTAACGCAACTTCTTTTAATTTAGATAGCTGGGCAATGCCCGCTCCTTTACTGGATAATTTACTAGCCACCACATTGCAAGAATCTGAACTCACCATTATCGAATCTTCTATGGGTTTTTTTGACGGTATTGAAACGAAAAATGGTCACAGAGGATGCGGTGCTGACCTCGCAGAACGCTATCAACTCCCCGTCATTTTAGTCATGGATGTAACAGGACAAGCTCAATCCGCAGCAGCCATTGCTTATGGGTTTGCAAACATCAATCCAAACATCCAAGTCAAAGGGGTGATTCTGAATAATGTTGCCTCACCCCGACATCATGCCAGCACCGAAGCTGCCCTCAAACGCATTCATATCCCTGTCCTAGGTTCTATTCCTCGTGACCCGACACTCCATTTACCTGCACGTCATTTGGGACTAATCCAAGCAGAAGAGCATCAAGATCTCGATCTTCATTTAAATCATCTCGCAGACATTGCAGAAAAGCATATTAACATTGATGCGATCTTAAGTCTTGATACGACGGTCGATCTTCCAAAACCTTCACACTATATTGCCTTACCCCCACCAGGGCAACGAATTGCCATTGCAAAAGATATCGCTTTTAGTTTTATCTACCCGCATATTCTCAAAGGATGGAAAGACCAAGGGGCAAGCATTCACTTTTTCTCTCCTATGAATAATGAAGCCCCTCCAGATCATTGTGATAGTTGTTGGCTGCCTGGTGGCTATCCTGAATTATATGCCGGACAGCTCTCAAATGCTGATCAATTTATTAAAGGTCTACAATCATTCGCTCAAACACGACCAGTGCATGGAGAGTGTGGAGGATATATGGTCATGGGGAAAACTCTCATCGATAAAGAAGGTGTTGTCCATCAGATGACAGGATTACTCAGCCATTCTTGTAGTTATGAAAAACGTAAAATTCACCTTGGCTATCGTCGAGCATTCCTGAATACACCTAAACAAGAGTTGATCCACGGACATGAGTTTCATTATGCCACAGTGATTGACCCAGGGCATGATCTTCCTTATGCTACCCTTACCGACGGCACTGGAAATCCATTAGGAACAGAAGGTGGACGACGAAATTTAATTACAGGCTGTTTTTTCCATAGTATTGCAATACAACCATGAAAAATTTTGAGACATTAGCACAATTAAGACAAGCATGCTTAGACCTCCCTTCTAAAGACGAAGCAAGCGAACAAGCAACCTATGAAAAGCAAAAAATGCTTTTAAAACCTCCTGGCAGTCTTGGAGAGTTAGAAAATTTAGTAGGATGGTTGGCTGCATGGCAAAGAAAATCTGAGCCAACGCTTAATCGTATTTGTATTATAATTTTTGCTGGTAATCATGGCGTGACTGCAGAAAATGTTACCCCTTATAATGCCAGCATTACAGAAATGATGATTGCACAAATCAATCAAGATGGGGCTGCAATCAATCAACTTGCTAAAAATGCAAATGCAGAGCTCAGAGTTATTCCAGTTAATAATCTAGAACCCACAGCGAACATTGTTCAATCGCCAGCAATGACAGAAAAACAATTTTTACAAGCTGTTGAAGCTGGTTATAACGCCGTCACCCCTAATATTGATTTACTTTGTTTAGGAGAAGTTGGCATCGGTAATACCACGATTGCAGCAGCCCTAAGTGCGGCTTTGTTTGGGGGAGATGGTGCACAATGGGTCAGCAAAGGCACCAGCAGCGCACCAGAATATGTCACCAACAAACAAAAAGCCGTTGATAAAGCTTTGGCACAACATCAATCCATCCTTAATGATCCATTAGAGATTTGCAGATATTTTGGAGGATATGAAGAAGCAGCGATGTTTGGTGCAGCTCTTGCCGCACGTCATCTCAACATTCCAGTTTTATTAGATGGTTTTGTATGCACAGCTGCCGTTGCTGCATTACAAAAATTAAATCCAACAGGACTAGATCATACCAAGATCAGCCATCTTTCTGCTGAAAAGGGACATTTACTTCTCGCTGGAAATTTAGGTCTTTATCCGTTGATTGCTTTTAATATGCGTCTAGGCGAAGGAACAGGTGCTGCAACCGTTGTGCCTTTACTGAAAGGGGCTTTAGCTTGTTATACGGGTATGAATAGCTATCAAGATGCAGGACTTCCTCCTCCACAATCATGAGCTTATTTTTCAGAAAAATTCATGCAGATCTTTATTGCGGGCTTTCATTCTTTTCTCGTCTGCCTGTTCAATGGCTATATCGCTCAGACTTTCCATTCTCTTTTGGTCGTGCCATTTGGACATGGCCATTTGTATCTCTCCTCTTAGGTTCCTTAATCGCGTTTTTCTTTTTTACTGCCTCTCACTATTTTCCATCCCCTTGGATCGTCGCGTTTTTAACGCTTGGATTTCAGTTATTACTAACTGGAGGATTACATGAAGATGGGCTGGCCGACATGGCTGATGGATTTGGTGGAGGAAAAGATAAAGAACATAAACTATCCATCATGCGAGATAGTCGCTTAGGATCTTATGGCGTTTTAATACTCATCATTATATTGGGCTTACAAGTCAGCAGTCTTGCTTTCCTTGCGCAATATTCTTATAAAGCCATTCCCATTTTAATCATTGCCGCTATTCTATCACGGATGAGCATTCTATTCCCTCTCTATATTAGCAAACCTGCAAGAAATGATGGTTTAGCCAATACGCTAAAAAATATGCCTCTTCCTGCAACAATCATTGCCACTATTGTAACGCTTATTTTGACTTTTTTATTAGCACCATTACTTTGTGCAATCGCCTATATTCTCTTGGCCACTCTTATTTCGATGGGAATAATGCTCTTCTCTTATCGGCATATTCAAGGATATACAGGGGATATTTTAGGCGCTATACAAGTTTTTGTTACAACGGGGCTTCTCGTAACTAGCACTGTCTTTATCACTTTATTCTAATTTAGAATTTAAAAATCTCTAGCTTCCCAAAATCAGGCAGGTCTCCCAATAATTCTATTGGTTTTATATTCATCGCAACTTGACGCAATAACCGCAATGGCCCACCATGAGAGACAATTAACGCATCTTCTTGCCTTTGTTGAATCTCTTGCCAAACCTCATGGACACGATCAAATAACTCCTGTCCATTTTCACCACCAGGAATATTCCACCCCCAAGGATCCTTTGCCCACTCGTCAATAAGCTCCTTAGTCAGGTCATCCCATAACTTCCCTTCCCAATGACCAAAATGAAACTCTAATAAACGATTATCTATTTGATAAGAAAGCTGGTACTGATCCGCAATTTTGTGAGCAAGTTTTAAACAACGTGTTGCTGGAGAAGTATAAATTTTTATATTTTGAAAATAGCCAGGTAAAACTGCATATTGTTCCCACTCTTCTTTCAAAGAAACATCTGTATGTCCATAACATAAACCAACAGGAACATTCACTGGCGGATGACGCATTAAGCCAATTCGAAAATTACTTTGTTTCGTTAACTTGGATACATTAATCATTCTATATTAAAAAACTTCAACTATTATCAAAGTCCTCTTGATCTTCCATCTCATTTTTACGTTGCTGCTTTTCAGACCAACGTCCGTTTATTATATCCCACAATGAATAAAACATCGCGAGCATCACTAAAACAAGAATACAACCAGACAACATAAATATCGCTTGCCCCATTTTTTTCTCCTTCTGCCCTTCCATAAATTATAGAATATAATTTTTTAATTAATATTATTAAGTAAAATACTTAATTTTAGTGAATACGTCAAAATTAATCAGTGACAATAACACGATCTGTATTCATGCTATAAAAGGAATACTCAGAAGAAACCAAATCTTCTGGCACTCCTTCAGATATGATTAAGGTAGTTGTTCTTGAATATAAGGTGGCAAACAAAAAGAAGCTGTATGAACTTCAGGAGACCAATATTTTGTTTTCCCTAAAAGGTTAGCTTTTTGCGCACGCTCAGTAATTACATCGACGGACTGTCGTGTTCTATTAGATCCTTTCCCTGCAATACCTAATGTCATAAACCCACCAACATATGTTGGTACTGCTGCAACATAAGCAGAAACATAAGAAAAGAATTTCGCTCTACGTAAACTAGTTTCACGCAATTCATCAGTTTGCATAAACGGAACACCACATTGATTAACAATCAATCCTTGTGGAGTTAAAATACGTGCACAATCACGATAAAAAGCATCTGTAAACAAAACTTCACCCACACCAATTGGATCTGTACTATCGACAATAATAACGTCAAAACTTCCATCCTTGGCATCAGCAACATATTTAATTCCATCACCAATAATCACTTGTGCTCTAGGATTATCCCAACATCCATCAGAGATTTTAGGTAAAAATTCTTTCGATAAAGAAACGACATCTCCATCAATTTCAACCATCGTGGCTTTTTCAACTTCAGGATGTTGTAATACACGACGTAAAACGCCCCCATCCCCAGCACCAATAATTAAAACATTTTTGGCATTTCCATGGGTAAACAATGGAACATGCGTTAACATTTCTTGATAAACAAATTCATCTTTTTCAGTAATCTGTGTGACACCATCCAATAATAACACACGGCCATAAAAATCATTTTCAATGATACGAATATCTTGAAATTCAGATTGTTTATGAGCCAACTCTTTATCAACACGAAAACTTTGTTTCCACTCTTCATAAAGTGTTTCATCTATCCATTGTTTAGACATTTCAATATCCTTTTAAATATTTTCAAATGCAAAAAAGCTGGACAATTCAAGTTGCCCAGCTTCTTATCGATCTGTAAATACGGCCGATCAATACTCTAACTTAGAGATTTTCTTTGCCACGTCTTTGTTCATCCAAAACGATACGCTCTGGTTTAAAGAAGCGCTGTAAAACAGGAATAGAGGTGTATGGATCACATGCACCGCACATAAAAATGTCTAATGCAGCAAAATTACGTTCTGGCCATGTATGGATTGAGATATGGCTTTCTGCCAACACGACAACACCAGATACTCCACCATTCGGAGAAAAATGATGGAAATGGCTATGCAAAATTGTTGCCCCAGCAACAATTGCAGCTTCGCGCAAAACACGATCTATTTCTTCAGGAGAATCTAGATTCGTCGCATCCCATAGATCCACAAGCAAATGTGTCCCTGCGAAACGCATACCGTCTCTAACAATAAAGTAATCTTTGCGATCTTCCATGTCATGTGAAAGATCACCCGAAACCTGGTTATTTCTCGGAGTTTCCGAGACCATCCCCAGTTGAGCAAGTGCGTTCATCAACGTACCCCTAAACCAGTAGATAGCCTGTTGGGCTTTACGCCCCCTTGGGCCAAAAGAATTCGAAAAATTAGAATATATTTACTGTGATCAAAAAAATATCTAACATTACGAAAAACCAATTTTTTTAAATCACTCTATATTCCATGGAACAAATGACTAGCGTCATACTTGGGTTACTATATGACCCGTTCTCTAATGAATCACAAGTTTTTTTTTATTATTTTGATATTTTTTTTGTAAATTTATAAAAAAACACAATATTATATTATCTTATTTTTTTCGTATATTATTTTTTTTTCTTTAAAAATACATTTTTTTCTTGGCGTAAAGGTCAGTTAATATTATAACCCTTTAAAATCAAGTAGTAAGGATAGTTTATTTACATCAATCGTTTTTTTACTATATGCAAAAGTAGGTACAGAATATATGGATACGTTTTCATTTGACAATGACTACAAACCTTCTGATGACGAAGATTTTATGAACCCTCGTCAACAAGCATACTTTAAGGCGAAATTAGAAGCATGGCGCGATTCGATTCTTGAAAACTCCACAGAGGCTTTAACACACCTCTCACAAGATCGTACCACTGACATTGACCTTAATGACCGCGCCAGTTCAGAAACAGATCGTGCTTTAGAATTGCGCACACATGATCGTGCAAGAAAATTATTATCAAAAATTGAACAAGCATTACGAAAAATAGAAGATGGCAGTTACGGATATTGTGAAGTCACTGGTGAGCCCATCAGCTTAAAACGTTTAGAGGCCCGCCCTGTTGCAACATTATCAATTGAAGCTCAAGAGCAACATGAAAGAAAAGAAAAAGTCTATCGAGATGACCTCCCTGTAGATTAATTTGATCGTTTCTTCAAAAACCTTGTTACCCCATAGTAACAAGGTTTTTTTATAAATCACATATTATCTAATAAACGCACGGATCCTAATTTAGATGCCGTAATTAGCCGTGCATTCTGCTGCCATTCTGATATTTTACATAAAGAAGCACCATCAACTAAATTAAAATAATCAACCTCAAATCCATGATGAGATAAATTTTCAACAGCATCTTTTAATACCATAGAAACAGCATCTCCATTTAAGAGTCTTCGATGGCTTTCTTTTAATACTTGATATAATAAAGCTGACTTTTGATGCTCTTCTGGCGATAAAAAACGATTTCTGGAAGATTTCGCCAAACCATCTGTCTCACGAACAATGGGAACACCAAAAATTGAGATCGGGATGTTTAAATCTTCAACCATCCTACGAATTACTTGTAATTGTTGCCAATCTTTTTCACCAAAACAAGCAATTTGTGGTTTAATTAACGAAAATAAACGATAAACAACGGTTGCTACTCCTGAAAAATGTCCAGGTCTTTTTTCACCTTCCCACAATAAAGATGGTCCATCCACTGTAATATGTGTTGCAAAACCTTTTGGATAAATATCTCCAACACGTGGCAACCAAACAAGATCAACGCCATGTTGTTCTAATAACTTAATATCATGCTCCTCAGTCTTAGGATAACGAGCAAAGTCCTCATTCTGATCAAACTGAAGTTGATTCACAAAGATAGTTACAATACAATAATGAGATAATTCTTTGGCACGCTTTACCAAAGCCATATGCCCCTCATGCAGAGCCCCCATCGTTGGAACCAACGCAATCGAGTAATCTTTAAAACTTGCTCTAGCTTGTAAAAATTCTTGTAATGTACGCGCTACAATCATAAAAAAACCTTCATGATAAAATAATAAAAACCAACAAATTATTTATGTGCTGTTAGTAAAAATATCCTTCTACTCATACCACAAAAAAAGTGCTTAAAAGCAACAACATCGTTGTAATACGATTCCACTATAAACAAAAATGATTTCAAAAAAGTAAAAATTATCTTACACAATAATATACTAATTAATTTTACTTAAATATATTTTTAACATTTTCCTTTAGGATGGTTGATTATAAAATGCTTCGCAAACTATCCCCTTTCCTTTTATTAGGACTCCTCACCGCTTGTGGCGGCCCTCCTGCTGGTCAAGTTCGCCCAGTACAAGGAGGATCAATATACTCTCAACAACAGCAACAACAGGCAAATTCATACTATGATGATCGTGTGCCTGATTTTGCTACTAAAAATTTTGAACCTTTTGCTCGACAAGAAGTTGTCGCAATTGCAATGCGCGAATGGCGTTTATTTGGTCAACCTGTTGTAGATTATGATCCTTCACAACATCCCGACCCAACCATTCCAGATTTCAAGGCAGAACGTATGCCTGGATTATGGGAACGCGTTGGTGAATATTGGTGGATCGGTATGGACCCTGGTATGGCTGAAGGTAGCTATACTGGTAAACATAATTCTAATGGTAGCGTTTTTGACTTTCGCAATGACGGACATTACGCTTGGTCTGCCGCCTTTATTTCTTATGTGATGAGAATTGCTGGGGCTAATAATCGCTTCCCTTACTCTCCTAACCACTCAACCTATATTAATGCAGCAGCCTCTGGAGATTCTCCAATTTTGCGTGCACAAGACCCCGGGGCTTATGCTCCTAAATTAGGTGATATGATTTGTACAGCAAGAGGAAAAAATCGAGATAGTATTCGCTTCTCTAGCCTCCCAACAAGTTATGGTTTCCCTGCACATTGTGGAATTGTTGTAGCCGTTGACGAATCAGGACAACCTTTTGGACGTCAAATCAGCATTATTGGCGGGAATGTCGATGATTCTGTTGCGTTAACTCATGTTCCTGTTGATACAACAGGAAAAATTGCTGCTCCAGATGGAACTAGCTATGATACACGTTATCCATGGTGTGTTGTACTAGAAGTTCTTTATGATGCTGAAGCAGTAACAAACAAATAAAAATTATATTGGCTGAATTGCAGGTAGCTTTTCAGCCAACCACCCAGCAATAGTTCCTGTATTACCTGTTTGATCTGCTGGCCCTTCAAAACCATCAGTCACATTAATTACATTATGAAAACCAGCTTGCTGCGCTAGATCTGCAGCCAACAAACTACGCTTACCTGATCGACAGATAAAATAAAGCTTTTGTTCTGGCTGAATTCCTGCCGCTTTTAAATCTAGAACAAATTTATCGTTTCTTTCTCCAACAATATTTTGAACGCTCACTCGAACAACATCTTTTCCCAAAGAGAGTAAATCAGGATATCCAATTCTATCCCATTCTTGTGGTGTTCTCACATCAATTAAAATGGCATTCACATCACTTTTCAACTGTAACCACGTTTCCTGAGGCGTTTTTTCATCAATCATTTTTTATCTTTCACTTAATAATACTTTATACAACATAATAGATAGAACATTACTATATATTACTATAAAAACACTTAAAGTGTATGATAATACCTATCACTATTTTTCGATCAATATTCACTCAATAAAAAATAATTAACAAAATAGACATTATCTTATTTTATATTTAATTTATACCTATCAAAAGTAAATCTCTTTACCCTTTGAATATATAGTACGGAATACGGCAGATTAAATATGGAACATCCTGCACATTTATTAATTGTTGATGATGATCGTGAAATTGTTGAGCTTCTTTCTCAATTTCTAAAACGCCATCATTTCGAGATTAGCACTGCTTATAATGGCGAACAAACACGTCAAATATGGAAAAAGAATACATATGACCTTGTTATTTTAGATCTTATGCTGCCAGGAGAAAGCGGTTTTGAAATTGCACATTGGTTAAGACAGCAAGACGATGTTCCGATTATTATGCTAACTGCTATGGGGGAGGAGGCTGATAGAATTATTGGGCTGGAATTAGGAGCTGACGATTATTTAGCCAAACCCTTTAATCCTAGAGAATTACTTGCACGTATCCATTCAGTCTTGCATCGCTCTCGCCGTAGAAATCAAGCAAATAAAATTCAAGATAAAAAATCCATTCAATTTGGAGAATGGATTTTAAATACAACATCACGCCAGTTACTACGACTTGATAAAACAGAAGTGCCACTCACCGGAAAAGAATATGACTTACTCCTTGCTTTATTAGAGCATGCCCCTCAAATCGTTACAAGAGACCGTCTTTCTGATATTCTCTATGGACATGAGCTTCCTCCAACAGATCGTACTATTGACGTTACCCTCAGTCGCCTAAGACGTAAACTACAAGACGACGGACGACAATCTCAAATCATCAAAACCGTTCACAGAGGCGGTTACCTTATTGCAGTGCCTGTTCGCCATGTCTAAAAAAAAACATAAACCATGGCGTTTTTGGCCATACTCTCTTGCTGCCAGAACTGGCCTTCTCTTAATCATTGGGATTGGATTAGTCGAGGCATGCGGGTTAATGATTCATACATTAGATCGACTTGATTTTGATCGTATTACTCAAGAACAAGAAGCGGCTAACCGTGCAACTGCTATTTATAGAGACATTTCGGAAGTTGATAGTGTCGATCGTATTGATGAAATCAATGATCTAGATCCTATGCATGGATTTACTATTTTTCTTTCAAATCAACCTGATTTGCAAAAAATCTATCCTCGTTCACAAAAATTAGAACAAACCGTCTCTCATCTTTTAACCACGGTTCTTTTTCCACCTGAACTCCGTCCCGCACAAATTATTGCCGCTTCTGACCGTAATACCCACCGTAGTGCAATCGCTTTTCAATTACCTGATGATAAAAAATGGTTGAATATCAGCTATACGCTTACTTCACCTAACCCTTTTACTTCCGCAACTTTTCCGATTGCCTTTTTCGTCATGGCGACTGCTACAGGACTCTTAACCTTATGGGGCGTTCGTCGATTAATCGCTCCTGTTGGCACATTGGCCGCTGCTGCTGAACGATTAGGACAAGATGTAAACGCCCCCCCTCTACCCGAAGCAGGTCCATTAGAAGTTGCCCGTGCAGCACGTGCTTTTAATAATATGGCTCATCGAATTAATCGCTTTGTAAATGATCGTACACAACTCCTATTATCCATTGGACATGACCTACGCACCCCTATTACCCGATTAAAACTACGCTCTGAATTTATTGAAGATCCAGCTTTACAAACAAAATTCATCAAAGATCTAGACGAGTTAGAAGCCATGATTAAAGCCACTCTTGATTTTGGCAGAGACAATACACGTCATGAACCAATTGCTTCTTTGGATATAACAAAACTGTTAAAAACGCTTATCTATGAATTGCAAGAAACACACCCAGACAAAAAAGAAGCTATTCTTTTATGCGAACCAATCCCTCACCTTACCATTAAAGCACGCCCTATCAGTTTAAAAAGAGCGCTACAAAATCTTATGGAAAATGCTTTACATTACGCAGGCAATGTGTCTGTTACCCTGAAAATAGAACATCTTTCAACAGCTAAAGATCCGCATCATGATCAACGAGTTGTGATTTTAATTGAGGATAATGGCACAGGTATCGATGAAGACTCCTTAGATCAAGTATTTGAGCCTTTTGTTCGTATGGAAACCAGCCGTAACCGTGCAACAGGTGGAACAGGTTTAGGGCTATCAATTACACGTAATATTATTCATGGACAAGGTGGAGATATTACCCTAAGCAATCGACAACCTCATGGTTTATGCGCAAAAGTGACATTAATGGCATAAGCCTTATTCTATTCATATAAAACCTTGCAGATCCAAGATAAACATGGCAGAGCTATAACCATTCTTTGATAATCAGGAATAATTTTTCATGCTGAACCGTCTCTATCAACGAGCTATCCAATTAGCTGGAAGTCGTTATGCAACCATATGGCTTGCTTGCATTGCTTTTGCTGAAGCAAGTTTTTTCCCTATCCCTCCCGATGTCTTATTGTGCCCCATGATCTTAGCTAAAAGACATAAAGCATGGTTTTATGCGACAATTTGCACTATTTTTAGTGTTTTTGGAGGATTATTAGGTTGGATAATCGGTGCATTTTTATTGCAGTATTTAGCAATGCCTATTGTGCATTTTTATCATGCAGAGCAACAACTACTAAATCTTCAAGAAAAATTTAACCACTATGGTGTGTGGATTATCCTTATAAAAGGATTAACCCCTATTCCTTATAAATTTGTAACAATTGCTTCTGGTGCAGCACATTTTTCAATTATACCTTTTATGATTGCAAGTTTAGCGACACGTGGAATACGTTTTTTTGCAGAGGCTGCACTCTTATATAAATTTGGCCCACCTATTCAAGATTTCATAGAAAAACGTATGATTTGGGTTGCAACAGCATTTTGTATTTTATTAGCAGGCGGTGTCCTCGCCTTTAAATATATCTAATCGTTTTTGATATAAAATAAAAAAGCCTGTTTTAAGCAAGCAGGCTTTTTTGTAACATTAACCTTTTATCGGAGATCTCTTTACGCGCATACTTTTTTGTAATGCTTTTGTGTATTCTTTTATTTGCTGCTCAGATAAAACAAATCCCACAGCACCATAACCAGGATGTTGAAAAGCAAGCAATGTGCCAGCAGAATCTTTATCTTTTTGTATAGCCCAGTTGGTTTGATAAGCAGGCTTTATTTTTGCCCCTTTAATTTCAGGGATTGCCTTTCCTTCAGCCATAGACCAATGTAAAATTCCCAAAACGCGAATTAGATCCTCTAATTCAGCTTGTGTTAAATCAATCTTAGATGGTGCGTCCTCACCACCAGTAAAAGTCAACGTTGTATTCTGACGATCCTCTGAAAGCTTAATATTAATATCAATAGCCATCTTATTTCCCCACCTCTTATGATTACTCTAAAATTGATATCGTTTTTATGAAAAATATACAATAGCAAGAATAATAAGCTATGACTATTTTACATTTCCATTACCGCCCCAAATCCACCAAGGATATCGTTGCTTTAATAAAATAGCAGCCTCATTAGCTTGCTCTGCAGTTTCAAACAGACCAAAACAAGTCGCTCCAGAGCCACTCATTCGAGATAAACGACAGAATGGTAAACCCTCTATTGCTTGTAATACTGATGTGATTTTAGGATTTAACAAACAAGCTGGAGGCTGCAAATCATTGGTCAAATAAGATAATTGTTGAATAAATTCTTCAAAAGAATTTAAATTTTCACCTAATATAGCTCGTTCAGAGAAATCTGCTTTACGGTTACGGAAAATATCAGGTGTTGAAACTGCCTCACCATGATTGACCAATAACATCCCAAAATCAGGAAGATTTGGAAAAAAAGAAAGCCCTTCACCAATCCCTTCCATCCGTTGCGAAACAGGATGAAGACAAACAGGCACATCCGCACCTAATTGCAAAGCTATTTTTGCTAAATCTTGTGAAGATATTTTTAGCCCCCAATAACGAATTAACAAACGTAATGTCGCCGCAGCATCCGTAGATCCTCCACCAATTCCAGAAGAAACAGGTAAATTCTTTTCAAGACATAAACAAACTGGAGACAACTTTTTATCTTGTGCATACGCAACCAATTGATAGGCTGCTTTGATAATTAAGTTATTCTTTAAATCTTCACTATGTAATGAAGCAGAAAAAGGCCCTACGATTTGCAAGGTCACCAAATCTACTTGACCTGCTTCAGCAGGAATAATCGTCAAATGATCCCCAACATCAGGAAACACCACAAGACTATCTAGCAAATGATATCCATCAGCTCTTTTTCCTGTTACATGCAAATGTAAATTAATTTTTGCATATGCTTTCTCTTCCATACTCAGGAATATCCTCTATTTCTCGGTATTAATAACTGCAATATCTTTATTGTCTTTAGCATTTTGCAATGCTTTTAAAATCAACTCTTTTTCTTCAGGAGTAGGCTTACAAGTCAAAGCGACATTCCATTGGTTAATCGCTTCTTGATGACGTCCAGTTTTCCAATAAGCAACCCCTAAATGATAATTTAATTCTGGATCTTGAGGAATTGTTTGTGCAGCGAGCTCAAGTTGCTTCACAGCATCTGCATATTGATCATTTGCCATCATTGCCCAACCCAGACTATCACGAATAGCACCCTCATCAGGAGCAATATCGACTGCCTTTTGTAAAATCTCTTGTGCTTCTTGAAGATTTTTACCTTTTAATACCCAAGAATATCCTAAATAATTTAACAACATCGGTTCATTAGGAGCAAATACTAACGCCTGCTTTAAGTCTTTCTCTGCCTTATCCCATTCCCCTAACTTCTCATAAGAGACCGCTCTTGCAAAGAAAACAGGCCAAATACTACTATCCATTAACTGCGTTAAATCAATGACCTTACTATAGGTTTCCACGGCTTCTTTGAATTGCTTTTGATCGAAATAAATATCTCCCAAAGCTTGTCTTATATCTGCGGATAAAGGATATGCCTGAATAAGCGCTTTAATTTCCTGTTCAGCTTCTTTGTTATGATCTAGCAATGCATTTAACCGTGCTACTCTTAGTCGAATCACCGTTTTTAACGGATCATTTTCAGCAATCGGTAATAAAACATCTTTTGCTGCCTCATAATGTTTCTCTTGTGCTAATATCCCAGAAAGCATCATTTTCGCAGATGATAAGTTTGGGTTTAATTTTAATGCTAGCCGTAAAAAGATCTGTTCTGTATGCAATGCGACCTTATTTGCCACTTTTTGATCAACATCACTATCATCTTGCTGAGAAGAAAGCTCTTGCTGCAGTAAAGAAGCCATTGCTAAATAGACTTGTGCAACAGCTTGTTGTGCATTCTGCAATGGAAAATGTTGCAAGTTATTTTCCAAATCTTGTGTAGACACAGCTAAAAACGGTAAGTTCTTGACTAAATTACTAACCATTGCCTCTGCTTTACCCGCTCTATGATTGCGAATCAACCAATTCCCATAGGTCTCAGTTAAGAGCAAATCTTCACCAGGGAATAGCTTATTTGCTTTTTCGAAATAAACACCAGCATTGACTTCATCTTTCGCTAAACTATACATAATTCCCGCATGCAACGCATATAAAGCAGATAAAGGCTTTCCTTGGCTATTCTTCGTTAAAAGAGCTATTGCTTGATCTTTCTTCCCTTCACCGTACAAACACCATGCCTGTAACAAAGGATAAGTAATTTGACTAAACACATCCATTGGAGGATGAGAAACATAACGATATGCATCTTGCCATTGCCCTTTTACAATCGCATCATTTGCCAAAACTAAATCTGAGATGGGATCTTTTTGACCTTTAGCAAGCTGAACCGCAATATCATTTCCAGCAAGCACGCCATGATAAAACGTGATTCGACGTAAATCCGTATTATTTGGATTTAATGCTAACACATTATTATAAAGACGAGAGGCAACATCGCTATCATCTGTTCTAGCAGCGAATACTGCTGCTAAATAGTCACCATATCCCCCTTTTTTATGCTCGAAAGCTATCACAGGATCAGGATCTTGCGCTACAGCAAGGGCTTTTGAAGCCAAAGGAAATTCAACAACTATAGAAATAGATAAAAATATAGTGCATAACAAGCGCGGACATTGCATAATGTATATCTTTTCAATAAGCAGGATCTTTAACAATCTTAAGATTGATCGTCACCCAATATGTTTGATCATGTATCTCTTTTAAATCTTTATTCAGAATGGGGCGTTGATGAAACCCTTACCTCCTTATGTACAAACCATTTGGATAATGTAAAGTCAACACCTATTAATCCTGTTATAAAAACCTCTTCTCCTCATAGCAAGCCTCTTTTAAACCATCAAAATTATTCCTTACAAGCAAAAAACATAGACGAAATTTGCCAAGCCATTGCTTCTTTTAAAGAGTATCCATTACATCATACGGCAATGCACTCTGTTTTACCAAAGGGAAATCCACAAGCACCTATTTTTATCATTGGTGAAGTTCCTGATGCAGATGAGGATCGTAGCGGACAAGTTTTCTTTGGTCAGTCAGAATTCTGGTTAACTCAAATGCTTAACAGCATTAAAATTCCTCTAGAACAATGCTTTCGCATGCCGATTATTCCTTGGCGTCCACCAGGAGGAAGACAACTCTCTAATTCAGAGCTGAATACATGCTTACCTTTTTTATATAAAGCTTTAGAACTCTACAAACCTAAATTCGTTCTCAGCATTGGAACACTACCAGCACGGACGTTAACGCAAACTTCAACACCACTCAGCCAACTACAAGGAAAATGGCATACGATTCATCTACCTAATAGCCATATTACCCTACAATTATTTCCGTTGCGACATCCTTCACAAATCCAAGCTAGCGCTAAATTTAGACAAGAAACTTGGCTGGATCTTTTACGCATCCGTAATGCATTCAATGAAGCTAATATAAATTTCACCTAGTTAAGTCTTTGATTCATTAGCCATATCTTAAAAATGTTACTCATCTATTCAAATAAAAACTTGATTTCTTTGATTAACAGTTTAGATTCAAGCCATTATGCAAGAGATACATTCTATCTCCCCTGCGGTTGTGCGGGCTTTAGTAGTCAGTGCAACTTTGTTTGTCGGTGTTTCGATCTCTACTCGAGCACAAACACCTAAACAACAAGATCAATATGAAGAAGCAACTGTTTCAACTTCTCGTCCTTCATCGAGCGGGAATGGCAGTTCGCTTCGGCTTCCTCGCCCATTAGATGCGTTGGATGCTCGGCGTGTTCGCCACATATTTGACTTGCAACGTCAAGGGGACTTCACAACAGCTCAGTCTGAAACGGTTAACCTTTCAGACAACTTGTTGCTTGGCGATATTCTAGCCGAGCGTTATCTTAACCCTCTTTTCACCCCAAATAAGGGGCAACTTAGTCTATGGTTAAAGAACTTTCCAACTTATGCTGACTCTCCTGAGATCATCAAAAAATTGTCAAGTTTAACTCCCACTAGCACAACAACAGTGCCTGCCGATCATGCATTTCCTGTCTTAAAAACAAATGTTTCACAAGCATCTTTGCCAATACCCACAGAAGCAGATCCTATTAACTCCCCATTTAAAAGAAATCCTTTACTAGATCGAACCATTTATACTAGAAGCACTTTAGGTCTCAAAGGCGCACAAAGTGCTCTACATCTTATTGATAAAACACCTGGCATGACTGATTTATATGCCGCACAATTACAAGCAGAAATTGCACAACAACTCTTTGCCATCGGTCAAGATAATGGCGCCTTGCAAATTGCACAAAAAGCCTTTTCGCTTTCTAAAGGTCGCGTTGCTCTAGCAGGCTATATCGCTGGTTTGGTCGCATGGAAACAAAATAATAATGACTTGGCTTTTTACCTTTTTTCAAAAGCCTCTCATTCAGATATAACCTCATCCCACATTCAATCAGGATGCTTTTTCTGGGCTGCGCGCACACGTTTACAAGCACATGACTCCCGTGGTTATCAGGCATGGCTACATAAGGCTGCAAATACACCGTTAACATTTTATGGTATTTTAGCCCAAGAAACCCTACAAGAGAATAAACAAAACCTATCCGCGCAACCTTCTCCCTCTGATACGGCGAGTAATGTTGATATCAGTACGGTTGAAGATACACCGCTAGGAAAACGTTTTTTCGCTCTATTACAAGTTGGAGAAAACGATAGAGCTGAAACTGTTCTCAGACAATTATGGATGCAAAGCAATCATAATTTAGCCCTATCACGTTCAATACAGCTTGTTGCAAAAGCCACTCATTTCAATGGATTATCTGACCAATTACAGACAATCCTTACCCATCATGATGAAACCATTAAAAGCAACGTTGCTTTACCTATTCCTAATCTAAAGCCTAGACATGGCTTCAAAATGAATCCTGCACTTGTTTATGCGTTAACCCGATTAGAATCTAATTTTAACAGCAAAGCAACCTCTCAAAATGGTGCTATGGGTTTAATGCAAATTATGCCTGTCACGGCTCGATATATTGTCAAAGATCAAGATAATGTAACGTTAACACAGCCTACAGACCTTAAAAATGCAGCACTGAATTTGGAAATCGGTCAACTCTATTTACTTCATCTAGATGATCTTACCCATAAAACAGATGCTAAAAATGGCAACTTACTTCATATGCTTGCCAGCTATAATGCTGGGCCATCAATGATTGGCAAATGGCTAGAAATAACAGATCATCAAGGTGACCCTCTGTTATTTATGGAATCAATTCCATTACCAGAAACCAGAAACTATCTTCATCGTGCCTTAACTTACTTATGGATTTACTCGAACGAACTTCATCTTCCCAGACCATCATTACACACTCTCGCACAAAATGAGTGGCCTTGTTTTGATGATGAACAAAACGTTATGAAAGCAGTAACGATCCACTAAATCAAAAGGCTTTCCTTTTAAACCAAAGGAAAGCCTTTTTTTTATCATCATAAGACCTAATCTATTTAATTTTGTGCAACAGCCTGTCTACTGGCTTTAACCCTTGTTACTCGTCGTCCTTCCATTTCCATGACCTCAAATAACCAACCAGAAAAAACCACTTTATCTCCTGTTACTGGAACTCGACGTAATAGAGCAAGAATTAATCCACCTAATGTATGATAACTGCCCTCACCAGGAAGATCATCTAAATTAAGCTGATCCTTTACGCCATCAACCAAAGTTGTACCATCTAGCACATACTCATTAAGCATCCCAGATTCTAAACGAGGCGCATCCAAAGGCTGATTCACTTCGCCAACGATTGCTTTGAAAATATCGGATGCGGTAATAATCCCCTCAAAAGAACCATACTCATCCAATACCAAGACAACCCCTAGAACATCTGCTCTCAAGCGTTCCAAGGCATCCAACGCAGACATACTATCTGGAACCACCAACGGAAGCTGTAAGCATGCATCAATAGAAAGCTCTTTACCTTGTAACAACATAGTTAAAACATCGTTGGCTGAAATAATCCCCAACGGATTATCAATACCGCCTTCACAAACAACCAAACGCGTATGTTGCACATTTAATAAAATCTTTTTCAGCTCTTGCGCGGAAGTCGAACGATCAACCCATACGATCTCATTTCTCGGTCTCATTAACGCTCTGACTGGACGATCTGCCAAACGCAGCAAGCGTTCAATCATATTTCGTTCTTCAACTTCTAAAATCCCAGCCTGAGCACCTTCAGCAATATAAGCACGCAACTCTTCTTCACTGACTGCCATACGAACATTTTTATGACGACGTAGTAGTTTTAAAATGGCCTCTGAACATTTACCCAAGATCCACACACCTGGTGCTGCAATCTTAGACATAATTTCAAACGTTCTGGCTAATTTAACCGCAATAGCTTCAGGATCTTGTAAAGCCAATTGTTTTGGCACTAATTCACCGAAAACTAACATAAAAAACGTAATGGCTAAGACAACAATAAAAATAGACAAATCATCAGCAAATGGCCCGACCACAGGCACTGTACTTAGCCAATGACTTAAAGATGCTTCAATCCTTGCCCCTCCGAAAGCCCCTTCAAAGATAGAAACAATCGTAATTCCTATTTGAATCGTGGGTAGGAAACTTTGAGGATCGTCCATCAAACGGATCGCACGATCAGCCCCACGCACTCCTTGACGTTGCATCGTGACCAAACGTGTTTTTCGGCTAGAAATTAATGCTAACTCCCCCATGGCAAACATACCATTCAGAAAAATTAAACATAAAATAATAACAATAGAGATAATCATAAATTGATACTAACCTGATCCAAAAAACAGCAATAAGGAACTATATACATAGTTTCCTTATAAAATATAACTTTTATCAAAACATATCGATAAAAAACAGATATCTATCCCTTACTTTGACTAGTTTACAAAACAAAGGATAGAATGGACAGATTATATCATAAATCTCAATTTTAGTGTTTGGATAAATCAGATAGCTCCAAATGTGGAGCAATCATATTTTCAGGTTTTAAGATTTTTTCGAGTTCACTTTCGCTCAATAATTTTTCTTCACGAACCAGCTCTAACACCCCCTTACCTGTCTCTAATGCAATACGCGCAATACGGGTTGCGTTCTCATAACCAATATAAGGATTCAACGCTGTTACCAAACCAATAGAATGTTCAACAAGATTTTTACAATGCTCTACATTGGCGGTAATCCCATCAATACAAAGCTCTCTTAACATATCCATCGCACGCATTAATAAGGTAATAGAGCTCATCGTTTTATAAGCAATCAACGGTTCCATTACGTTCAACTGTAATTGTCCACCTTCTGCAGCTAACGTTAATGCCAGATCATTACCAATCACCGTAAAAGCCACTTGATTCACAGCCTCTGGAATCACAGGATTGACTTTACCTGGCATAATAGAGCTTCCAGGTTGTCTGGCAGGAAGATTAATTTCATTAATCCCAGCTCTTGGGCCACTGGATAACAATCTTAAATCATTACAAATTTTAGATAATTTAACCGCAGTACGCTTTAACATTCCAGAAAGCAATACAAACGCCCCCATATCAGAGGTTGCCTCAATCAAATCTGTTGCTGGTATTAATTTATGCCCAGAAATTTGCGTCAAATGTTCAACAGCAATGGCTTGATAATGTGGATCGGCATTAATCCCCGTGCCAATCGCTGTGCCTCCCAAATTGACTTCACAAAGCACATCTGGGAACAACGCACGCATACGTTCTAAATCTTCGGTAATTGTCGTGGCAAAAGCACGAAATTCTTGCCCTAATGTCATTGGAACCGCATCTTGTAATTGCGTGCGTCCCATTTTGATCACATGCGCAAATTCTTCACCTTTTTTAGCAAAAGCATCTCTTAATTGAGAAACAGAAACCAATAAAGCATCATATCCCAACAATAATCCAACACGAATAGCCGTAGGATAAGCATCATTGGTTGATTGCGCCATATTCACATCATTATTTGGATGAAGATGTTTATATTCACCTTTTTTATATCCCATTTCTTCTAAAGCAATATTCGCAATGACTTCATTCGCATTCATATTCGTCGAAGTCCCAGCCCCACCTTGAATCATATCCACTTGGAATTGATCATGGAACTCGCCTTGAATAATACGCTGACAAGCTTTTTCAATGGCGTGATATTTTTGGTCTGATAAATAACCCAACTTGTGATTAGCAGCCGCAGCAGCCCATTTTACCATTGCCAACCCATTCACAAGATGTGCAAAATGGGACAGAGGAACACCTGTTAATTGAAAGTTATTAATCGCTCTTAATGTTTGAATACCATAATATGCGTCACTTGGCACATCCAATGACCCCAAAAGATCTTTTTCCGTACGAAATGTTAACTCTGACATAAAGATGCCCTTTATAAAATTAAAACGAAATTAGCCCTTAATGGTAAAAAGAAATAAGGAATAGGCAAGTAAATTTAAAGTCAGGTAAGATCTCATTTACGATTAAAATAAATAAAAATATGAAAACACTTCCCATTAATAAATAACAATCGCACAACTCTCTTGCACGATTTCACGACATATATAACAGCACTGACAATTAAGAGCCTTTTTTGGGGCTGTCTGGTTCAACACGGATGACTTCAGGATGGGGTTGGCTATAGAGAAACACTTGATATTTCCCCATCATGTTAGGATAATCATGCCAAACCGCCGTTGTAATGTGATCTAGAATATATGCTGCATTATTTGCATCTGTACTCATTGATCCTGTTCCTGTAAAAATAACTTCATAATTATCAGGATGTTCAGGAGCAATGCATAAATTGGTGCTGAGTTCTGTATTGTTACAAATAAATAAAGGATTATTTTTGCCATTCGGTCTGATCAAGGTAACTTTATAATCAATATGTTTCATGGTATAGGCCACAGCTTTGGTATCCCATGCCGTTGGATTGCCCATTGTGTCCGTATAGCTGGGTTCCGTCCATGTTCGAATTACATTATGCGCCTTGCTGGGGTCTTCCGCAGACTCAACTAATGCAATCACATTCGGATGACCTACACCTCCAGCTTTGGAACCCGTATCAACAACATGATACCCTAATGCTTGTAAGCGATCCTCCGTGTATTCTCTCGCTGATAAAATGTACATAGCTGATTTATAAGATAATAACCAATCTTTCCCTTGCTCTCGTGCTTTTTTAATTAATTCAGGAAGATTATTTGATACAACCACTCTAACCGTGTCAGATGTTTTCGATAAAAATTGTGCATTCCCAACCTGGTTATTGACTGGCACATAATACTCATTTGGCCCACACGCAGTTAATACAGAACATAAACCAAATAAAGTTAATAACTTATTTCTTAGGTGCATTGGATTCTCCTGTCGTTGTTGTATTGAGGTCTATTTCTTTGCGTTAACACAATAAAAAACGAGCCTTCATCATAAAGGCTCGTTTCCAAAATCAATAGTAACTTCAAGACACTTAAGAGTTTTCAGTCGCTTCTTCTTTTTTTACCGTTTTTACACGACGAATGGTTGTCATCCGTTTACTTGGCGCATTCGCAGTAATTTTTTGCATCAAACCTTCAACTTGCTCAGTATAAGCATATTCAGCAGGACGCTGCTTTGAAAAATCAATCTCTGGTGCCATTGGCCCTTCGGTTTTTGGCCCCATCAATGCAACTTGTGCAATATGCCATGGGCGTTGAATTGCATCTTTTACTGCTGTTGATTCATATCCTGAATGCACCATACAATCCGCACATTTAGCATAATTGCCAGTACCGTATAAATCCCAGTTCGTATCATTAACCAGTTCTGCATAAGACGCTGCATAACCCTCACCCAAAAGATAGCAAGGACGTTGCCAACCAAACACTGTTTTTAACGGTTTTCCCCAAGGCGTACAATGATATGATTCATTCCCTGCAAGAAAGTTCAAAAAGAGTGGTGATTGTGTAAAGCGCCATTTATGCCCTTTACCCAAACGGAAAATATCACGGAACAATTTTTTCGTTTTTTGACGATTCAAGAAATGCTCTTGATCTGGTGCACGTTCATACGCATAACCAGGTGCCGTCATAATGCCATCAACACCCAAAGCCATTACTTCGTCAAAAAACGCCGCAACACGATGCGGATCTGTGCCATCAAATAAGGTACAGTTAATTGAAACTCTGAATCCTTTGGATTTTGCTAATTTAATCGCAGCAATCGCTCTGTCATAAACACCTTCTTGGCAAACAGAAGCGTCATGCATTAATTGATCACCATCCAAATGAATATCCCAAGAAAAGAATGGAGATGGTTTATAATCATCGATTTTCTTTTCTAATAACAACCCATTTGTACATAGATAAACATACCGTTTACGAGCGATTAACCCTTGGATAATTTTAGGCATGTCTTTGTGTAGCAATGGTTCCCCACCAGCCACAGCAACCACAGGTGCACCACATTCAGCATCTGCATCCAAGCATTCTTGTACACTTAACCGTTGATTCAAGATCTCTGCAGGATAATCAATTTTTCCACAACCAGAACAAGCCAAGTTACAACGCAATAGTGGTTCCAACATCAAAACCAGCGGATATTTCTGGCGGCCTTTTAAATGTTGTTTCACAACATAACTTCCGACTCGAACCGCCTGCATCAGAGGAACAGCCATTTTTCAGCTCCCAAACCGGAAAACCGGCATTAAAATACAACAAACTTGATATTCAATTAAGATGAATAAAAATATCATAATAAGAATGAATTAAGCTCTCAATTGCTTTTCTAGCATTAAAAGAATAATTCTTTTAAAGTACACCAGTACTTAAGTTGGGGCACACAATAATGTATTTCTATAAAAAAAGGAGGTTTTTACACAAAAAACTTGTCTTATCTTATCATAGTGATAATTATGCTACACAATAATAGCCTGATTTCAAAAAATATTTAGCAAAAACATCAAAAATGCTGTTTATTAAATAAAGATTCGTATAATTAGAAGTTTCAATCTACTATTAAACAGTTTAAATACGATCTATAATATACAAATGTTCCGCTCATTTGTATCCTTGTATAACAAAACGGATGAGATAAAACATGGGTGAACCAACCGAAACTCCTAAGCAACAAGATAATGTTCCTGGAAATGAATCGGATAACTTCATTAAATCTATTCCTACTTATGGGCGTTTTCCATTGCTGGACCATATTCGCTTTCCAGCAGATTTAAATAATCTATCTATTGAACAGCTCGAACAAGTTGCTCGTGAACTGCGAGCAGAAACAATTGATGCTGTCTCAACAACCGGCGGACATTTAGGCGCTTCTTTAGGCGTTGTTGAACTCACAGTAGCTTTACACGCTGTATTTGACACACCCAATGATTCCTTAATTTGGGATGTCGGACATCAAGCATATCCTCATAAAATTCTTACAGGACGTAGAGAGTTAATCCGTACGTTACGCCAACCTGGTGGGTTATCTGGTTTTACCAAACGTTCAGAAAGTATCTATGATCCGTTTGGTGCAGCACACTCATCCACATCTATTTCTGCTGCTTTAGGCATTGCGGTTGCCAATCATTATAAAGCAAAACATGACCCTAGCTACAAAGAACGCAATTCAATTGCTGTTATTGGCGATGGTTCAATTACTGCAGGCATGGCTTACGAAGCAATGAATAATGCCGCTGTTGCTGGACCTGGCGCAGAAAAATTAATCGTTATTTTAAATGATAATGAAATGTCTATTTCCCAACCTGTTGGGTCAATGTCTGTTTACTTATCACAACTTTTGTCTTCTCGTCATTTCTTAGGGTTACGTGATCTCGCAGCAAGGGTAGCAAAAAAACTTCCTGAAAGCATCGAGAAAAAAGCAAAAAGAGCTGAAGAATATGCTCGCTCTATGATGACTGGCGGCACTTTATTCGAAGAGCTTGGTTTTTATTATGTCGGGCCTATCGATGGACATAACTTACAACAACTGGTTCCAGTTTTACGAAATTTACGAGATGCAGACCAAATCGGGCCCATTTTACTTCATATCGTAACACAAAAAGGGCATGGATATAAACCAGCAGAAAGTTCTGGAGATAAATATCATGCTGTATCTAAATTTAATGTTATTACTGGTGAACAAACCAAAGCCCCTCCAGGCCCCCCATCTTACACTTCCGTTTTTAGCAAAGAATTACTGAAACGCGCAAAAGAAGATGAAAAGATTATTGCTATTACTGCTGCTATGCCTTCTGGTACAGGATTGGATAAATTCCAAGAGACATTCCCTGATCGTTATTTTGACGTAGGTATTGCAGAACAACACGCTGTAACTTTCGCTGCAGGCCTAGCAACAGAAGGCATGCGTCCATTCTGTGCAATTTATTCCTCTTTCTTACAACGTGGGTATGACCAAGTCATGCATGATGTTGTTTTACAAAAATTACCTGTTCGTTTTGCTATTGATCGCGCTGGACTGGTAGGTGCTGATGGTGCAACACATGCAGGAACCTATGATATTGCTTACCTTGGATGTTTGCCTGATATCGTATTAATGGCACCAAGTGACGAAGTCGAATTGATGCACATGACTGCAACCGCAGCTGCATTTGATGAAGGTCCTATTGCGTTTAGATTCCCTAGAGGGCCAGGATTAGGGCTACAACTTCCTAATCAAGCAGAAATTCTTGAAATCGGTAAAGGTCGCATTGTCCAAGAAATGGGCAATCAAACAGGTAAAGAAAAAGGTGGAATCGCTATTCTTTCATTCGGAGCACGCTTGACTGAATGTTTAAAAGCTGCTGAAACATTAACAGAACAAGGCTATTCACCTACGATTATCGATGCACGCTTTGCAAAACCTTTAGATACTGATTTAATTAACCAATTAGCACGTAACCACAAAGTATTAATTACGATTGAAGAGGGATCTCGTGGTGGTTTTGGTGCTTACGTGATGGAACATTTAGCTAACAATGGTTTACTAGATAATGTACGGTTTAGACCTATGGTTATTCCAGATTTTTTCATTCATCATAACACACAAGCTGCACAATATACCGAAGCAGGCTTAGATTCTGCATCAATCGTTAAAGTAGCTTTAAAAGCTATGGGGGGTTGATAATGAGCCCTCTTAGGCTAATATCACTTTATAATAATAAGTTTTAATTAGAGTAAATATAACAATGAAATTACAACATGTCTTCCTTTTGTGTGGTTTTACAGTCCTTAGCGGCGTTACCATTCAAGCTCATGCGCAGACCCAGCGTGAGCAACCTGTTGGCAGCACTTCTGCACCAGATATGCAAAGTGCTGTAAAAGAACCTGTTGTAAAGCTTTATCAAGCACTAAGTGCTATTCAACAATCATCGAAAGAGACGATTGCACAGCATTCTGCACTCTTAAATCAAGCGTTGGATAACAGTTATGATTTTTCTGCGATTATCGCAAAAACTGTAGGATATCGTTACAACTCTTTTACACCACAAGAAAAAGCTGCTGTTCTAGCTGCTTTTAAAGAATATACCGTTGCTAGATATCTCTCTAGCTTTGCAGACGATACCGATACACAATTTAAAATTTCTGCGACTACAAAAGCAGGAAATGTAGCAAATCAGCAAATTGTCACTACCACTGTCGGTTCAGGCAGCGATGCAACACAAATTGATTATATCATTCATAATACCCCTCAAGGGTGGAGAATTGTTGACGTCTTACTAAATGGAAACATCAGCCAAACTGCTATACAACGTGGCGATTTCAGCTCTACTTTAGCAAAAGGTGGCAGCCAATCTTTAGTGGAAATGCTTAATCAAAAAACGCAATCTTTTCATAAAAATAAGTAATCTTTAAGAAATTTATGTCTTTGTCATTATTCAAGCTTTCTAAATCAAATAAGTTTTTACTAAGTTGTGCCGCTTTAGGCTGTGTTCAAGCATCTATTGGTTCTTTATTAGTGAACTACTTTAAAAAAAGTAAACAAACTAGTATTACACCTATAGATAGCTTACCCAAAGTCACCATTTTTAAGCCTTTGTCTGGTAAAGAGCCTATGCTCTTTGAAGCATTAAAAAGTTTTTGTGAACAAGACTATCCTAATCTACAGATTATCTTTGGATTACATCATAAGCATGATCGGGCTTTAAATGTCGTAAAAGACCTCAAAAGCAATTATCCAACTTTAGATATTGATATTGTTATTAACGCTGATATTCACGGATGTAATCGTAAAGTTTCTAACTTAATCAATATGCGCTCTGTTGCCAAAAATGAAGTGTTTATCATTTCCGATTCAGACATTCATGCTCCTGATAAAAATTATATAAAAGAAGTCGTGCTAGAACTACAAAAACCAAATGTTGGTATGGTGACTTCTTTATATAGTGGCCTCCCCTCTTTTGAGTCTAAAGTGCAGTATATGGCTAGCGCGCATATCAACTATAATTTCTTGCCTGGAGTTCTTTTATCCCGTCATTTAGGTCGCCAAGATTGCCTTGGGGCTGTCATAGCAATCAAACAAAATCTACTAGATAAAGTCGGTGGCTTTCAAAGTTTAGTCAAATATGTCGCTGACGACGCTGTATTAGGTAGAAAAGTCAAAGCGCAACAGCTAGATATCGCCCTTGCCCCAAATATTGTTCAAACAACAATTACAGAAAAAGATTTATTTTCATTATATGAACATGAATTACGCTGGAATCGCACAACATTTATCCTAGAACCTGTTGGATTTACGCTCTCTTTTCTACAATTGCCATTGTTTTGGGCATCTTTAGCAATTTTGTTTAATCCACTAACCTGGGCATCTTGGATGTTTTTTATGCTCTGTTGGGGTTTCAAAGCACTATGCTGTCATTCTATCAATAAACGACTAAACTACTCATTTTCTCCTACCTTGCCCTTACTTCCTTATAGAGACTGGTTTTCTGCATTAGTGATGTTTAACAGTTTTTTTGGTACTAAAGTGACATGGCGTGGACAAAAAATGACGATAAAAAAACATCCAGAGTTCCAAACGACATCAGATAATGATATATAACCTGATCGTTTAATCTATTCAAAACTATATCTTTCGAACTTGAAGAGTAAAATTCAAAGGACAACTGCCATTATGATGAAGACGCTATTCCTACAACCCCCCTCTTTTGAAGGTTTTGATGGTGGTGCTGGTTCTCGTTACCAAGCAAAACGTGAAATCAAATCTTTTTGGTATCCAACTTGGCTTGCTCAACCTGCTGCTTTAATTCCTAATAGCCGTCTTATTGATGCGCCTCCTGCACGGATGGGAATGGAACCGATTTTAGCTGATGTTAAAAATCGTGACTTAGTCATTATGCATACTTCAACCCCATCTTTTTCATCTGACATTAAAGTCGCAAAAATGTTAAAAGATGCTAATCCATCTGTTAAAATCGGTATGGTCGGTGCAAAAGTAGCGGTTCAACCTCAAGAAAGTCTTGAAAAAAGCGACGTTATTGATTTTGTTGCTCGTAATGAATTTGATTTTACCATCAAAGATATTGCCGAAGGAATGGATTTAAAAAGCGTTGATGGGATTTCATGGCGTGACGCAAATGGTCAAATCGTTCATAATAAAGACCGTGCGATCATTGAAGATATGGATTCACTTCCATTCGTTACCGAAGTCTATAAAAGAGACCTCCGTATTGAAGATTATTTCATTGGGTATTTAAAACACCCATATCTTTCTTTATATACAGGTCGTGGATGTAAATCTCATTGTACTTTCTGTTTATGGCCACAAACAGTTGGTGGGCATAAATATCGTACCCGTAGCCCAGAACATGTTGCTGCTGAAATCAGACTTGCACAACAATATTTTCCACAAGTCCAAGAGTATTTCTTTGACGATGATACCTTCACCGATGATCTTCCTCGTGCAGAAGCAATCGCAAGAGAATTAGGTAAATTAGGAGTTACATGGTCTTGTAACGCAAAAGCCAATGTTCCTCGCAGTACTTTAAAAGTATTACGTGATAACGGCTTACGCCTATTATTGGTCGGTTATGAAAGCGGCAATCAACAAATCCTTCATAATATTAAAAAAGGAATGCGTGTTGAAGTTGCTCGTGAATTTACCAAAAACTGTCATGAACTAGGCATTAAAATCCACGGGACCTTTATTTTGGGTCTTCCTGGAGAAACAAAAGAAACCATCCAAGAAACCATTAAATTTGCAACAGAGATTAACCCTCATACATTGCAAGTTTCTTTGGCTGCACCATATCCTGGAACTTTCTTGTATAAACAAGCAATGGAAAATGGTTGGTTAGATAAAGATCATGCTGAGTTAATTGATGAACATGGTGTTCAAATCGCACCATTACATTACCCTCATCTCTCTCATACAGAAATCTTTGATAGCGTTGAAACATTCTATAAAAAATTCTACTTCCGCGCACCAAAGATTGCTTCAATTGTTGGAGAAATGATTACCAGCCCACAAATGATGAAACGTCGTTTACGTGAAGGTGTTGAGTTCTTCCAATTCTTACGTGATAGACACACTTAATTTTATAACTCAAAGGAATTTTGTGACTAAACAAGTTTTAATCTCGGCTGATGATTTCGGACTTTCAGTCGAGGTCAACGAAGCAATAGAGCAAGCACATCGTCAAGGGGTTTTAAGTACCGCCAACTTGATGATTGCTGGAGACGCTGCAGAAGATGCTATTCAACGAGCGAAAAGATTACCTTTGCTTAAAGTTGGATTACATCTTGTAGTAATCGAAGGCCCCTCTGCTCTACCGCACTCTGAAATTCCTTTATTAGTAAATCAAAATAATCTATTCCCTTCTGAACAATTACGGATGGGAATAGATTATTTCTTTAAAAAACCAATACAACATCAACTGCGTAAAGAGATCAGAGCTCAATTACAGGCTTTTACGAATACGGGTCTCCCTTTGGATCATGTTGACGTGCATAAGCATATGCATTTACATCCCAGTGTCGGAAAAATGTTGATTGAAATTGCCAAAGAATTTCATGTCCGAAATATTCGTGTGCCACACGAGCCCGTTAAAACACTCATGAAAGTGGATCAAACCACTTATAAGAACAATATTCCTAACTTATTAGTGCAATATTGGACGAATATTCTTAAATATCAACTGCGACGTGCAAATATGCGTTATTTAGACTGGTGTTTTGGATTATCTTGGTGTGGGCATATGACATTTGATAAGATTTCAAAATTACTGGAAAACCTTCCTAAAGGGCGATCAGAAATCTTTTTTCACCCATCGGTCAGCCACTCTGGCTTATATCAAGATTTAATGCCTGAATATGAACCTACAAAAGAGCTGGAAACATTATGTCATCCAGACTTTTCTAGGATTTTAAAAGAGCATAACATTACCCCAATTACTTGGGATAATGTTCATTAATTCAATTTGCTTCTTATAAAGCAGATTCAATCCATGCTTTTAATTTTTCTTTAGGTAAAGCACCAACTTTTGTTGCAACTGGCGCACCATCTTTAAATAGAATCATCGTTGGAATACCACGCACACCAAAATTAGTTGGTGTTTCTGGATTTTCTTCAACATTCACTTTGGCAATGGTTATTGTATCCCCTAATTCTTTAGCTAACTCTTCCAATACGGGGGCAATCATTTTACAAGGCCCACACCATTCAGCCCAAAAATCAACCAATACAGGTTTAGAAGATTTTAAAACATCTGCTTCAAACGATGCATCTGTAACTGCTTTTGTAAATTCACCCATGTTTAATTCCTTTGTAACTAAATCGAATAATAATTCATTAACATATACATAATACCGACTATTTCGAAATCAAGAAAGATTATCTTTCGCACTTGGAATATAATTCACTAATAATTCCTCAGGTAAGAACATAATTCGCGCAGCATCAGTCCAAACAATCAGAGGTTTAATCTGATGATGAGGATATAATAATTTTAATAATGCCCAATAAGCTGACATCTGTTTTAAATAAATAACAGGCACATCTTCTGGTTGATCTGGAATTTTACGACCTGATTTAAAATCACATAACAAAATCTGATCTGGTAATATACGCATCCGATCAATTTGACCTGTTACAACAACACTATTGACCGTTCCAACTAAAGGCTGCTCCACCAAGCTCTCTGCATCAAATAAAGCACATAACAAAGGATGCTCTATAATCTGCAATACTTGCTTAACTAAATACTGTATTTCTTTAGACGAAAATTGTCCTTCAAGAGGTGTTAACCAATGCAAAGCAATATCTGCACGTTTTTCTTGTTGGCAATCAGGTAAATACTGCAAAAGCTGATGCACTAAACGCCCTCGGTATAAAGGATCTCTTTTTGCTTTGGTTTGTAAAGGGGAAATAACCGTCGGAACATCTCCCATTTCTATTCCTTCTGGACGACTGGGGGCTAAATGTGTTGCTGGTAATTTTTCTGATGCAAGTGGTTTTGCAACCCAACCTTCTTCTTGTCCCATCCATACTGGCAAAGCAACTGTAGGTTTTGTTTTGTGTGACTCTTGCTTCGCTTTATCCTCTTTGTGGGAAGCAACTAATTTTTGCTCAATCCAGAGATGCTCGCCTTCCCATCCCCCAGAAAAATCCCGCGAATACGCTCTTAATTCACGCAATGCAGATACACTATGTTTATACCAATTCCCTATGGGAAGATCTTCCACCCCTTTATGCTCGCCTGTTGGTTTTTGCCAACCACAAATCAATAACCACTCACTGGCTCTGGTTAAGGCCACATACAGTAAACGATTATTTTCCGCTTCATCGCTTTGTTTTTTTGCTTCTTTATCCAATTGGCTTTCCGCAATATCAAACTGCTTTTGTGGAATATATAAAGGCACAGTTAATCCTAAAGAAGGATCTTTTTTCCAAATCAATACCTTGTCTGATTGAAACCCTCCTTGTTTTGAGGCAGCATTCATCGTGTCAGGCAGGATTACCAAACGTCCTTGTAATCCCTTTGCTCCATGCACTGTCATAATCCGAACCATATCCACCGTAGATTCGGCTTCATTTTTAATCATTCGTTCGGATTGCTTTAACCAATATAAAAAACCTTGCAAAGAGGGGGTATGCAGCGTTTCATATTGTAAGGCTTGAGATAATAACTCATCAATCGCCTCAATTGCTTCACCACCTAATCGTGCCAATAATCTTGTTCGACCTTGATGCTCCCCTAAAATCTCTACCAACAAAGCATAAGGCGTTACATAATCAATCCTTAAAAATAAACTGGACAACATTTTCCATGACGCTGTCCAATCTGGTCTTTCTTTGTGCCTGATAAACAAAGCTCCCCAAAGGCTTTGACCATTTTTCCTTGGTGCAGCAAGCTCCATCAAACTTTCTTCATTCAACCCACATAACGGAGATTTTAATACACAAGCGAGCGACAGATCATCTTGAGGCAATAGCAAAACCTCACATAAAACCAACAAATCTTGAACCGCCAATTGATCCAATAGTTGTGTTTTAACCAAATTCGCCAAAGGAATATTTTTTGATTTTAATGAACGAATCAAAGCCTTAGAAAACACCGATCTTTTTCGAATTAAAATTAAAATATCTCCAGCGTGAATAGGCTTTCCACCATAAGGAGGCACTTTACCAATTTGTTTAGAAATCCAATCCGCTAATGTTTCAGCTAAAATGAGCTCTGCGCTTTGATGCTTTTGATTTTCTTTCAGAGGTTGCCATAACACCATTTCCTCTTCTTTATCCAACGCATCAATACGCGTTAACGGCCAAATGTCAACTCGTCCAGGTGCTTCCATTCTTGCAGAACGGTGTGCTGAAAATTGATTTTCTGCACCACCGCCAGATAACCCTTTCAGATCTTGTTTAGGATCAAAAACATGATCTACAAAATCTAAAATGATTTGGCTGGATCGAAAGGATACACGTAATTGGGGATCTTCCCATAATTGATCAGCGTGTAATACGGTTTGTTTAAATACTTTATGCCAATGCAAGAACTCTTGAGGTTTCGCACCTTGGAAAGAATAAATAGATTGCTTGTAATCCCCCACCGCAAAAACGGTTCTGGGGTGTGGTTGATCTTCATCTCGCCCGATACCAGAGAAAAACTCTGTCGATAAATCCGCAGCGATTTTCCATTGTTCCGCAGAGTTATCCTGCACTTCATCCAATAAGATATGATCTAACCCACCATCAAGTTTATATAACACCCAAGCAGAGCCAGGGTCATCCAATAACGTCAATGTATAAGCAATCAAATCATTATAATATAAAGCACCTTGAGTTCGTTTAATCTCTTGATAACGTTGCCAAATCGGTGCAAAGACATTCATTAATGCCATTGTATATTCATAAACCGTATAAATATTTAATCGACCGATGACATCCAAAACATATTGCCCTTGCTCAATCAAATAAGGCGCGATATCTGGATTATCTGTTTTATTTCCTTTAATCGATTTCAGTTCATTTTTTTGCGTCAAAAAACAACCCGTAAAAACTTCCCATGTCTCAATCCGTTGTTTTGTAGGATAAGACAGCCATTCTAATACAGCTTTACCAATATCTTGTAATTTCTTAGAGTTTGCCTCAACTGCTTGTTGTAAATACGCTTTAAACCCCGTTTCATCTCGCCATTCTTGACAAACAGAGTGTAAATATTCCTCTCTACTCGAACAGGATAGTTGCAAGAGCTGACGCAAATATAACGAAAAATCTCCCTCTTCTATTAATCGAAACACAGGCGGTAAAAAACGTTGATTTTGTTGTAACTCTTGTAAAATCTCTAAGAAATTCTGACTACTTACAATGGGACTTAACAGTTGAATATCTTGTTCTGACGCAAGATGAATTTTTTCATCAAACGCACGTTTAAACGCAAGAATATTGTCCCCCTCCTCAATAATTTTAAACTGAGGACTAATCGAAGCTTCTAAAGGAAAACGCTGTAAGATCGATTGACAAAAGGCATGATTGGTTTCAATTCGCATACCCCCTGGTAAATCTAAGACTTGAGCAAACAAAGCACGTGCTGCTTTACGCATTGCTTCGTTGGGTTCGATCTCCAAATCAAGTAAAGCTTGATCGAGTTCTTGCTCTGAATATCCAACCCATTCACTTAATTTACGCTGTAAACGAATAGCCATTTCCGCAGCTGCTGCTTTGGAATAAGTCAAACATTGGATTTTTTGTGGGTGTGTTCCTGGCTGCAACTGACCATCTCGCCCTTTTCTGGGCAGCATCAGGCGTAATAAACGGTCAACCAATAATTTTGTTTTACCACTCCCCGCCGAAGCAGACACAAAGACGGAAATCGTGGGTGTTGATGCCAATCGTTGTTGGGCATTCGCTTCATCAACAGGAGTATTCATTAACAATTCTAATTGCATTACTCTTCCCCCGCCATAGAGCTCCACTCCAATACTCTAGCCAGATGTGCATAATCACCAAATCTTGGAATGCCACCGCTTGCAGATTTATCAAATAAATGAGGGCGAGGACGAGATAAATAAGGCTGTTTCGGATCATTATATTGTTTAATCAAACGAATCAAAGATTCCCAATAAAGTTGAGATAAAAAATAAATCTCATTTTCCATTGTTACTTCGGAAGTTTTCTTGGCAATTTTAATTTGCTCATCATTGTCCAATCCCCCTTTCAGCTTCCAATAATAAAGCTGAGTAATAATTCGATCAGAAAGATTTTGACCAAAAGCACCACGATAAATCATCGCAGCTTCTAAGGGTAATTGGGGAGCAGAACCATTTTTTACACTAGTAATAGAAGGTGCTTGACCTGTTTTATAATCAAATATTTCAATCGTGCCATCATAATTAAAATCAATACGATCTGCAATTCCACGCAACGTAAATGGAATTCCTGCCTCTTGTGAAAAATCATAAGAACCAGAGATTTCCGAATAAACACGGCCAAAATTCTTTTGATCCCGTCTTATTTGCTCTTCTACATATACCCATTCTGCGATCTTCAACACTCTGGATCGCCACCATTCACACATAGAAGGAATAATATCACGACGCTCTTCCAGCGCTTGGATCATACAATCCTTGATAACTTGTTCATCCCAGCCAATTTGTTGATACGCTTTTTTTAAACCTTCGTGAACCACATTCCCAAAAATACTGGCAGAGCGATCTTCTTCAAGTCCTACAATTTTCCTAAGCTTTAAAATCCGTTTTGCATAAATCTCGTAAGGGTCTTTTAACCAATATTCAACATCAGTAATCGAAATCGTTTTAGGTCGCCATTTCAAAGGCGGCGTGGGCCGTGGTGCAGGAACAGGTTGTGCTGCCCCCTTGGGTTGATCTAATAATTTTGCCCATTGGAGGGCTGGATGTGCAGCAATAGTTCCTTGTCGCCCTTTTAACCATGCCTTTAATCGCGTAATCCAACGAGAAGGTACAACAGGGGCATTATCCCTTTGCAAAGGCACAGACAATATAATTTCTGAAACCGAGCAACAAATTAACATAAAGTCATAAGCAGAACGTCCAACTTCTGCATCTGGCAAGGGAATACCTATTTTACTACGCATTGGTCGACTAATCCAAGGACCAGAATCAATTACAGGTGGCCATACCCCTTCGGATAATCCCCCTAAAATAACCATGTCAACGACTTGCAAGCGTGCTTCAATCAATCCCCAAATATAAACTCTGGGATGAAGTTCTTTATCTTTACGCCCACGTAAAACACGACGTGTATGCACAATCATCCCTGTATAAGATGCGTTTAAAATCCCTTCGAATTCTTGTAACGTAATATCTGTCAGGATTTGTGCTTCAGCGATTAAATTCCGCAAATGCTCAGCCAGAGCATTCCCCTCTTCGGCTGTCCATAACACATCTTCGCCTGCCTGTTCACTATTCGAAGTTAAAGATTCAACAACTTCGACTAATGCAATGGCCCACTGATCCAGAGGACGTTTATAATTGCCCACTAATAAAGGCGCAATTAATTTTTCGAGTAAATGGATGAGATTCAGAATTTCATAAGCATGCGATATAAATTGTACTGACTGTTCGCCTAAATGTTCTGGATGTGTGAGCTCAAGCTCTGCAATTCTCTGACGAGTGGCATATCCAATTGTTTCCAAACCTGAAGCTGCAAATTGTCGTAAAATATTCACTTCTAATAAACGTGTATATTCACGACAAGTTCTATGCGCATACCCACAACAAACAAAAGGATGTTTTAACAAAGCAAGTAACGAAACTGGCGTGAATTTCTCTATACATGCCCTGACGACCAGACTTAACAGAATTGCTGCTGGTGTTTTATATAAAGGCTCCCCCGCACTGTCATCTGCAATAATCCCCCAACGTCCTAGCTCTAATGCAACGCGCATTGCTAGGTTTCGATCAGGCGTTACCAATGCTACTCTTTTTTCAGGTTGCTCCAAAGCATCACGAATCATTAATGCAATAGAAACTGCTTCTTGCTGTTGATCGGTGGGTTCAGATAAATAACAATCGGGCAAAGTAACCGAATCTTGTCCTATGAGCCACTGATCAAGTAACTCCGCAGGCAATAAGGTTTGTTGAAAAGCCTCCACTCGTTCATGTGGCACAAGGAACTGTTCTTCTGACCAATACTGAATCTTAGAGCGTTGAATCCCCAGAGCTACGAACATTTTTGCCATTTCGGCATAAGGATGCGTTAATGCGAGATTATTCCAAATCTCTTCAGGCAAATCCTCTTGTACTCCCGTCACAATCAATTTTCCATTAGGAAGATTGATAATAGAAGAAAGCAATTCCACCACCGCAGGACGAGCATCAATAAATCCAACAGCCCATATCGATGCAGCAACCCCAAATTCTTGCCAATATTTTGCTTGTATACGCAGTAATGCTACTTTACGAGCAACAGGATTCATCACTTGATTATCCAGTAACCACTGCGGCCAGATTTCTGTAATAATACTTAAAAATTGCAGAATGTTTTGCCAATGCTGTGCATATTCTCCCTCAACTGCTTTTGGCAAAGCCTCTTTTAAAGAACAATCAGCCCATTCTGCCTCATCCATTAACTCCGTCAAAGAACATGCCAACTTCCATATTTCTCCGGCTTGTTCTTTATGTTCCAAAGACTGATCCATTTTCATAATCAGCTTGGTTAATACAGAAGTGCGCAAAATAGGATCAACTGCAGGAGGCAGTGCAAAAGCATGATCGCCTTTTAAAATCAAAGCCGATTCATCAATTGCCCCAATCGATATAATTCGAGGAAGTAAAATAGGTTTTCCTTTGGTAATCCTTAAAAAAGTATCAATTAAAGCTTTCACGGTTCTTTGGTTAGGAACCAGAATCATACCTTGACGGATCATATCCGGTTGATCTTGTGCTGCATTGATCCAGCGCTTTGCCAAGATTTCTAAAAATGGCATATTAAACGGTATAGAGATTACATTCATGCTGCTATTTTTTCCCTATTTTACCAAAAACCAAAAATTCTTATATTGTCATGGCAACAAAGATAAACGATCTTTCCAACCGATTAATTTTGCTTGTCGCATTGTCTCTGACTGAATCGAAAGATGAATTTGCAAGCTATCTTCTGGTAATAAGCTGCCTAATCTTTCTGGCCACTCGACCAAGGTCACTCCTTCTCTGGCATCATCCCAATCAAGCTCTATTAACTCTTCCTCATCTTGCAAACGCCATAAGTCATAATGATACAAAGAAAAGTCAGAGATGTCATATTGCTGTACTAACGTAAAAGAAGGACTAGGCACTTCCATGTCTGGATCTTTACACACCGCTCTTAATAATGCACGCGCCAAAGAAGTTTTTCCAACGCCTAAAGGGCCAAATAATAAGATAGAATCTTGTTTGCGAATATGTTGTGCAATTTTTTGCGCTAATGCCTCTGTTGCCTCTAAATCTGGCAATGCATAGAGTAACTCTTCCATCTTTTAAATCCCTTTATCCAGCAGCTTACTTTAATCCGATGCTATAATTTTCTTTATCTTTTAGCATATAGAGTTGCTTATTCTTTATAAAATGGTGTTATACATATTATATTACAAAGGGAAGTTATTTATAAAACCATTATGATACAGTATATTGCGCTTTTAAAAATAAATACCAAAACCACAATATTTTTACGGTGAATCATTAAGGGTCAAAAGCTATGACAAAATCATCCATCTCTACCGATGTTGCCATTATTGGTGCAGGTCCCACAGGGTTATTTGCTGCATTTGAATGCAGTATGTTAAAAATGACTTGTGTCCTGATTGATACATTGGAACATGTAGGAGGACAATGTTCAGCTTTATACCCAGAAAAACCTATTTATGACATTCCTGCACATCCTTCAATTACCGCACAAGCCTTAATTGATTCTCTCGAGAAGCAAATCGAGCCATTTTCTGTGCCTCGTCTCCTTTCAAAAACAGTCACTACCCTTAAAGGAGAAAAAGGTAATTTTACTCTGATTACCCACAAAGGGGATGAAATCCATACAAAAGCAGTCATTATTGCTGCAGGTGCCGGCTCATTTGGTCCTAATCGTCCCCCTTTAGAAAATATCGAACAATTTGAACAGGCTGGAAATATTCATTATTATGTTCGATATAGTGATCAATTCATTGGCAAAGATATCGTCATTGCAGGCGGTGGTGACTCTGCTGTTGATTGGGCTTTAGCATTAAAAGACAAAGCGAATTCTATTTCCCTCGTTCATCGCAGAGATCGTTTCCGTGCTGCTCCAGAAAGCCTATGTCGTTTGGATGCTGCCATTGCTGAGCAAAAAATCAAAAAACTCGTCCCTTATCAACTTCATCAACTCCATGGCGAGCAAGGTAGCTTAAGCCACGTGGATGTAATCTCTTTAGATGGTGAAGTGCAACACTTAAAAGCAGATCATCTCTTGGCTTTCTTTGGTTTAACAACAGATCTGGGCCCATTACAATCTTGGGGTATTGAAACCAATCAAGGTCGTATTCCTGTACATCAAGCAACATTACAAACCAGCAAAGAAGGCATTTACGCCATTGGCGATATTGCACAATATCCTGGCAAATTAAAACTAATCCTTCAAGGATTCAGCGAATGTGCAATGGCTGCACATGCTGCACATGCTGTTGTTTATCCAGATATGGCACTTCATTTTGAACATTCCACCACGCAAGGAATTCCTGGCCAATAACCTAAATTAAAGGCGTTTGCATGTCACAACCATATCCTTTTGTTGATCCCACTTTATTTACAAAACATGCCGGGGCTGAACTACATATTGATCTTTCTGCAATTGTACAGAATTATCATTATTTACAAAAAAAGGTTGCCCCCGCACAATGCGGAGCAGTTGTTAAAGCAGACGCCTATTCTTTAGGAATGATCCCTGTTGCCAAAGCATTAGCCAAAGCAGGATGCAAGGAGTTTTTTGTCGCGCATCTTGATGAAGGAATCGCACTAAGAAGTATTTTAGGAAAAGAATATCCTATCTATGTATTACATGGCCTTCCACACCAAACAGAATCGCTTTTCCTAGAACACCACCTAACCCCGATTCTAAATGATATCAATCAATTACAAAGATGGTCTTCATTATGTAAAGATCATCAGGTTTCTTATTCTGCTGGCATACAATTTGATACAGGCATGTCCAGATTTGGAATCGGCCACGACGAAATCGATCAACTCCAACATATCAATTGGGATATTTTCCAACCAACACTCGTCATGAGTCACTTAGCTTGCGGAGATACACCGAATCATCCTGCAAATCAGCATCAATTAAAACAATTTCAAACTTTGAAACAGTTAGTCCCCAACACTCGTTCGAGTCTAGCAGCTTCTAGTGGTATTTTCTTAGGGAATGATTGGCATTTTGATATCGTACGACCAGGAGTAGCCCTCTATGGTGGCAACCCAACAGCAAACCAGCCCAATCCTATGCAAAATGTTATTTCTCTACGAGGGAAAATTATTCAAACACGTCACGTTCCTAAAGGAGCATTTATTGGATATGGAGCAACCTTTACAACACCCAAAGCGATGAGACTGGCTTTAATCTCTATTGGTTATGCTGATGGTTTCTTTCGTGCTTTTAGCCATAAAATATCTGCAATTAGTCCAGATTTTCCTAATATTCCTCTTGCCTTACTCGGGCGCGTATCAATGGATTCTCTATGTATTGATATTACAGATTTACCAGAATCTGCAATTCAAGTCGGCGATAGTATTGAAATGATCGGGGATCGCTGCCCTATTGATCAAATTGCACCACAAGCAGAAACTATTGGATACGAAATCTTAACCGCTTTAGGGAATCGCTATCATCGTATTTATAAAGGTTTTTAAAGCATTACAAAGACGCTTATTCTATATTTACTAAAATAGAATAAATATAACCTAACAAAAATGATATGCATTTTATAAAGCATCTGCATTTCTATTTTTTATATACCATTCCATAAAAAAAGAGAGATAGTGAAACCACTATCTCTCTCTCTCTGAAAACTACTTATGAGAAGCTAGAATTAGTTTGCTTCTGGAGCTGGAGCTTGTTCAGCACCTGGGCCTTTTTTACCATGATGAGCTGGTTTACCATGGTGAGCTTTTTTACCTTGGTGAGCTTTTTTACCATGATGAGCTGGTTTACCATGATGTTCACCTGCTGCTGGACCTTGTGGACCATGACCTTCTGGAGCTGGAGCACCTTGTGCTGGAGCTGCTGGAGGAGCTGAAGGAGCTTCTTGAGCGAATGCAGGAGCAGCGAAAGCTAAAACAGCTACAGTTGAAAGAACTGTTGAAAGAGTAGAAAATAATTTCATTTTATATCACCATAATTTAGAAATAACAGGATCGAAAACGTATGTTGTTTCGACATGAGTAAAAGCTAACACAATGTTTTTGACATGTCTTATATTTAAATTTTGATTTTGTTACAATTTTTTACATAATCGCCATATTTTGGTCTGATTATATCTTTCACTGCCACCTTTAAAAGATAGAAAATGGCATATTTCGGTCACAATGTATAAAAAACCAGTAAAAGCATAGAGTTAGTATTATACAATTTGTTACAAAAAAGGCCACCTTAAAATGAATTAAGGTGGCCTTTTTACATTTAGTTACAAGAATTAAGCACTTTTTTGGCGAGAATTCTTTTTACGATCATGTGGATTCAAATAAAGCTTACGAATACGTACTGCTGATGGAGTCACTTCAACCAACTCATCATCTTCAATATAAGCAATTGCTTGTTCCAAAGACATTTTACGAGGTGGAACTAACAATAAAGCTTCATCTTTACCTGCGGCACGGATATTAGTTAATTTCTTTTCTCTAACTGGATTAACATCCAAATCATTTTCACGAGAATGCTCACCCAAAATCATACCAACATAAACTTTTTCACCATTACTGACGAATAAAGTCCCACGGTCTTGTAAAGAGAATAAAGAATACTGAACCGCAACACCATCTTCAGCAGAAATTAATGATCCATTACGACGACCAGGAATTGCACCTGCCCATGGACCGTATCCTGAGAATAGACGGTTCATAATCCCAGTACCACGAGTATCTGTTAAGAACTCATTATGATATCCAATTAATCCTCGTGATGGAATCGAAAATGTCAATCGAACTTTACCACCACCGGATGGATTCATGTCTTGCATGACCCCTTTACGCACTGATAATTTTTCAACAACAACGCCAGAATAAGGCTCATCAACATCAACCAACACTTCTTCGTATGGTTCTTCTTTTTCACCAGTTTCTTCGTTAATACGTGTTAATACTTTTGGACGACCAATTGTTAACTCAAACCCTTCGCGACGCATGGTTTCAATTAACACACCCAATTGTAATTCCCCACGACCTGCGACTTCAAACGCATCAGTTTCATTACTATCAGTTACTTTAATCGCAACGTTACTTTCAACTTCACGGAATAAACGTTCACGAATCTGACGAGACGTCACTTTCTTTCCTTCACGACCGCCCAAAGGACCATCATTAATACGGAAAGTCATAGACAATGTTGGTGGATCGATTGGATCTGCGTGTAATGCTTCTGTTACTTCAGGAGAAGCAATAGTTTCAGAAACGGTTGCATCGGAAAGACCAGCAATCGCAACGATATCCCCAGCTTGAACTTCATCAACAGGAACGCGTTCCAAGCCACGGAATGCCAACAATTTACTAATACGACCGGTTTCAACAATGGTTCCATCGGTACGTAATACACGAACTGGCATATTTACTTTTGCTGTTCCATGCTCTACGCGACCAGTCAAAATACGACCTAAGAAGTTGTCATATTCTAGAATACTAGCAACCATTGCAAAAGGAGCATCTTTATTTACATTTGGAGCAGGCACATGCTTAACAATCAAATCAAATAAAGAGCTTAAATCTTCTTTATGACCTTCAACAACGTAATCTGCCCATCCTTGACGACCAGATGCATAAAGCATTGGGAAATCAAGTTGCTCATCATTTGCACCTTGAGCAGCAAACAAATCGAATACTTCATCATGCACTTCATCAGCACGTGCATCAGAACGATCCACTTTATTCACAACAACGATTGGACGTAATCCACGTTTTAATGCTTTAGCAACCACGAATTTTGTTTGTGGCAATGCACCTTCAGCAGCATCGACCAATACAACAGCACCATCCACCATTGACAAAATACGTTCAACTTCACCACCGAAGTCAGCATGGCCTGGGGTATCAATAATATTAATCCGTACATCATTCCAAACAACAGATGTACATTTTGCCAAAATTGTAATACCACGTTCACGTTCTAAATCATTACTATCCATCGCACGTTCAACAACATGTTGATTCTCACGAAAAGTTCCAGATTGTTGTAGTAACTGATCTACTAGTGTTGTCTTGCCATGGTCAACGTGTGCAATAATGGCAATGTTACGGATTTTCATAATACTCTATTTTCTCCAAATAAATTAAATCTCTATACCGATCAACAGCATAGAGTTATCTTAGAAGTTATCTTTATCGACTATCTCTCGATAGGACAAGCTAACTTTATCTTTTAAAAGTTCATTACTTCTTTTAATTCAGGTAATGGTCTAGCACCAAAGTGAGAAATAACTTCAGAAGCAATCACACTTCCCAAACGTCCACACTCTGCATAAGTGCGATCTGTTGTCCAGCCTGCCAAGAATCCAGCAACATACGCATCCCCCGCTCCCGTAGTATCTACAACAACCGTAGGAACACAAGCAACCTCTATTCGCTCATTATCAGCAATAATCACACTTCCTTTTTCTCCGCGTGTTACAACGACAATAGGCGCATCCTTAGCAGCTTTCGTAATCGCTATTTCAAAGTCTTCTGTTTCATATAAAGCACAAATTTCAGCTTCATTCGCAAAAACCATATCTACACGTGTCGATACAAAGTCTTTAAATGCTTCCAAGTGACGCTTCACACAAAAAGGATCAGATAAGCTCAATGCAACCGTTTTATTTGCATTATGCGCGATATCAGCCGCTTGATAAAATGCTTTTTGAGCTAACTCACCATCAAATAAATATCCTTCTAAGAAGGTTACTTTTGATGCACTAATGACTTCTGCAATCACATCTTCAGGTTTAAACTGAGTACAAGCGCCTAAATACGTATTCATCGTACGTTGTGCATCAGGCGTTACAAAGATCACTGAACATGCAGTATATAAGTCAGAATGCCCTTTTAAAGGCTGTGATGGAAAATGTACGCCGCCTTGCCTAATATCTTCTGCAAACCTTTTTCCAAGAGCATCATCAGCTACCTTACCCAAATACGCAGCTTTTGCCCCCATCAACGCTGCCACAAAACACGTATTCGCTACAGAGCCACCACTCATTTCTTTTTCTGGCTTAACTAATGCTTTTAATTCTTTAACACGCTTGGCATCAATCAATGCCATTGTGCCGGGAACCATATTTTGTTTTTCTAAAAAGCTCGAATCGACTTGCACAAGAACATCAACAATCGCATTACCAATACCTGCAATATCAAACTCTGCATCATTTGCTTTTTTACGGGTTAAAATTTCTCTAAAACTTCTCATTTTCTCTTTATTAGTCCTTACTCTATAATCCTAATATGCCGTACATTCTTGACATAAACTAATTTTTCTTGTTCAAAACAGTAAAAATTTGACAACTTTTCTTTGCTATCATTACGAAAGCCAACACAAATCATATCCATTGATATATATATTTATTAATTATGATTTACAATTTTAACATTGATCTACTATATGAAAGTTAGTGTTTTAAAAAAACAGCTTTATCATCATACAATATTTATTTTATTCCCAATCACAATAAAGGCCTTATCCTGATGAAAAATAACTTACCCCCAACATTGGAGAAAAAATTAATTAATCGCAATACACTTCTCCCAAATACGGAGAGATCTTATAGTAGCACTAGCCATCACGATACAGCATCCCATCGTCGGAGCTTAGTGATTGGACAAGGTATTCGTATCCAAGGGACACTAGAAGATGTTGAAACATTAATTGTTGAAGGGACTCTTGAAACCCAAACAATTAAAACTAAAAAAATTATCATCCAAAAAAACGGTATTTTAAACGGCGAAGTAGATACTCAAGATATCGAAATTACAGGAACTCTTGAAGGTAACATTACCGCTCAAGGAAATTTAATTGTGACTGCAACTGGTCGTTTAATTGGCCAAGCAAAATGTCGCCGTCTAAAAGTAGAAGATGGTGGGCAAATCACAGGTCAAATTGAAATGATTACCTCAGACAAACTTAAAACAACACATCCTGTTTCAGAACAGGAAATAAAAAATATCCAAGAGAATTCTATTGCTGAAGAACTTCTTAAAACAACTGATAAACCAATAGACTAATCATTATTATTTTTGTCTCTCTGAAACTCATCACTCAAAGAGACAAAAACAATATATTACTTAAGCTGCGTTCCCTTTACGATCCCTTAGTTTTACGTAAGCAATTTGCACATGTTCTAAGCAATAAGGTTTACCTGGAATTGCTTTCGCACCACAAAAATGAAAATCTTTTGTACCAGGATCACCAATAGGCCAACAACAATCAGACAAAGAACGTCGTTTGGGTAGCTCAACTGGTGTTGAGAACTCAATTTTTGCTTTCTTAACAGGTTTAGCTTCTTTTTTAACAGCCGCAGCCATCATGTCCAACTGCTTAACTTCTATAGTTTTGCTAGAACCAGCAATAGGTGCAACTTTTACTTTTTCGACTTTATCCAATTTATCAGCTTTAGGTTTCGCGACAGCTTTTTCAGTCCTTACAACCTTCTCTACAGGCTTGGTTTCTTCTTTCACCTCTACTTTTGCAGATACTACCTTTTCTTTTTTCACTACAGCTCTGCGAATCGGTGAAGGTCTACCTTCTAACCCTAAACGATGTGCCTTACCCACAACTGCATTCTTTGTAACATTTAAATGTCGTCCAATTTCAGCAGTAGATAATCCTTGTGTCCATAACTCACGCAGCTTGGCTACAATTTCTTCCGTCCACTCCATAAATCTTACTATCCCTTTATTATCAATATCGTTTTATACAATTAACTATTCTATATCTGCAACTCAATTAGCGTTTTATTAATTCTATTTTTTGATCTTGAACCCCTAAAATGAGCTTTCCATTACACAGATCAATCGCATCTTGCCCAAATACGTCACGCCTCCATCCTGTTAATACAGGCAAGTCGGTTTTTCCTAGCGCTAAATTTTCTATATCTTTACTATCAATAACTAACTTAGGAGCTACTTGATATAGCTCACATTTCGCTTGTAACAAGACCTTTAACAAAGAAACTATTGCTTCTGAAGGCTTTTTCTTTGGTTGATCCGCTGAAATCGGTAATGGTAATAAATCAACCTCTGTATTCTTAACTGCTTTTATAACCGTTAATAATGCCCCCCCCTCTTTACCATCAGCAAATCCTTGAGAAACACCACGAATACGTGATAGCGCCTTTACACTGTCAGGTAATGCTGCTGCAATCGCCAACAAACTTTCATCCCTAACCAAATGTTGTCTTGGAATATTTAATTTTTGTGCTTCTTCTTCACGCCATTGAATAATTGCATATAAGCAACCTAAAACACGACGATTATTTGTTTTCGGACGTAGTCTTTTCCATATTTTATCTAAAGGTGGTAAAAAGAAATTAGGATCTGACAAAACTTCTATTTCTGAAGCAACCCAACTAAAACGCTTGGTCTGATGCAGTTTATTTAATAAAACCTGATAAACATCCCATAAATAAGTCACATCCGCTGCTGCGTAGTGTTGTTGTGCAGCAGTCAAAGGACGCATCGCCCAATCACTAAAACGATGAGACTTATCAATAGCAACACCTAATAACGAATCGACTAAACTATCATAACCTATTTGATTACCAAATCCGGCCACCATTGCAGCGACCTGCGTATCAAATACAGGTGTTGGTAATTTTCCAAATAAATGTAAAAAAATTTCTAAATCTTGTTGCGCAGCATGAAAAATCTTTGTCACCGATGGTGCTGATAATAAAGGAAGTAACAAAGATAAATCAATATCTTTTGCTAAGGCATCTAATAAATAAACATTACCTTTTCCTGCGATTTGTATCAAACACAACTCTGGCCAATAGGTCTTTTCTCGAACGAATTCAGTATCCATCGTTACGAACGCTTCACTCAACAAAGAGGCAACCATTTGTTGTAATGATCTATTATCTATAATCATCACAGGCTTAGAAAATTTTTGCAAATTGCTCATATATTTATTGTATAACTCTCTCTAAAAAAAGAAAAATATCATATTTTTCTTTTCTTCAATACTCTTTTTTATCCTATAATTGATATAATTGACGTGGAAAATGAAAAGAACGCCAATTTCCTGCTGCAGTTTTTTTATATTCCATCTCTACGTGACCATAAGCACGTTTTGCTAAATCATGACACACAAGCAACAATCCACCTAATGGACTTTTTTCTTCATTATCAGATAAAATTTTTTGCATTAATAACTCTAACACTGCCATTGACACAGCACCAGGACCTGTACATTCCCAAACGCTAGAAAAACTACGCTCTATTGTTAAATTTTCTCTTATTTTTTCGATACTTGCTAAAATAATCGGATTATTTGGCTGACAAACAATAAAATCATTATCAATACAACAAGGTTTTCCTCTAGAAAAAAACAAAAAACAATCAAAAGAATAAGTATTAAAAATTTCTTTTAAAGAATGATGACAGTTAATATCGATATCAACATAGACCCCACCATTCAGTGCTAAATAGCACATACGGAACAAATCCGATTTCATTGAAGGATGTACACAACGACGCTCATATAAACGATAAAGATCTTGCCCGTAATGTCGTTGAATAAACTCACCTGCTGACTGCTCATTAAATAGTATGACTTGATAACCATCATTATATTGACGGATTTTATCAATGGATTTTTGAACCTCACCCGAAGGTATTGCATCATGCCAAAATAATAAAATCTGTTTAGGAATCATCGTTTGCAAGATTTTCGTGTTATTTAAAGAAGTATCCTGATCAATTACAGACAAAAAACGAGGTTTTAGAAAATATTCTAATTCCTCTAAAGGATGTAAAGAAAATTTAAAATATTGCGCTTTTTCTTTTTCTTCTTTTGTAAACATCTTCTGATTCTTTTCCTTTGATCGACCTATATTAAGATAGAATATTTTTAAAGTTCAATTTATACTAGCAATTGAATAATAACCTTACCTTAACAATGAATATAAGATTATGTCTGAACCATCTGATTTAAAAAAACATCTGACCCAATTGGGACAAAACAGCCCTTTACCACAATCTCCAGAAGAAGCAAAACTGGAACGTGTTCCTGCGCCTTATCAAGAATATGATTATACTATTCGCTTCACTGCGCCAGAATTCACATCTCTTTGCCCGATTACAGGACAACCAGACTTTGCACATCTTGTAATTGATTATATTCCTGGAAAGTGGATTGTTGAAAGCAAATCTTTAAAATTATACTTATCAAGCTTTCGTAACCATGGTTCTTTTCACGAAGCATGCACAATAGAAATTGCATCAACAATCGTAAAATTATTAAAACCTAAATGGTTAAGAATTGGTGGATATTGGTATCCAAGAGGTGGAATGCCGATTGATGTTTTCTGGCAAACAGATACGCCACCTAAAAAAGTATGGATCCCAGAGCAAGAGGTTCCATCATATAGAGGAAGATAATTTCTTACCTTCCTCAATTGATCAGTTTGGCTACTTCTTTACGGAGGTAGCTAACTCTAGCATAACCCGAGCATTTTGCATTTCGTCAGTCAGCTCACGTTGTTTCTCAGCATCATTACCCTTCGCAGCTTCTTGGAAGCTTGCTTCTAAATCAGCCAAACGTTTCGTCGCTACCTCTTCAGATAACTCATCCAACTTTTTGACTTCTTTAGCAAGAACTGTGCATTGCGTTTCTTTCATTTCAGCAAATCCGCTTTCCACAAAGAAACTATCTATTATTTTATTGCCTTCATAAAGATGAATAACACCTCCACGAAGAAGGAAGATCATAGGAACATGACCTTCCATTGCAGCAATATCACCTTCTAAACCGGGCAAAACAGCCATATCGACTTGTTGAGACACAACAACTTTTTCTGGACTAACAATTTCAAGTTGTATCGACATTACTGCCTTCCTTTACAGCTATACAAAACGACTTATTTAGCGTCTTGTTTCATTTTTTCTGCCTTTGCAACAGCTTCATCAATGGTTCCTACCATATAGAAAGCGCCTTCTGGCAAATCATCATGCTTACCATCTATGATCTCTTTAAATGAACGCACGGTATCTTTAACTGGAACCAGTTTACCAGACATCCCTGTAAAGACTTCAGCAACATGGAAAGGCTGAGAAAGAAAGCGTTGAATACGACGTGCGCGTGCAACAACTTTTTTATCTTCTTCTGAGAGCTCATCCATACCCAAAATCGCAATAATATCTTGCAATGATTTGTAATTTTGAAGAATTTGTTGAACTTTACGAGCAACTTCATAATGTTCTTCACCCACAATATTAGGATCCAAAGAACGAGAAGTTGAATCCAAAGGATCAACCGCAGGATAAATTCCCAATTCAGAAATTGCACGGTTCAACACCGTTGTTGCATCCAAATGGGCAAACGTTGTTGCAGGTGCAGGATCGGTCAAATCATCAGCAGGCACATAAATCGCTTGCACAGAAGTAATAGACCCTTTTTTCGTAGAGGTAATACGTTCTTGCAAGTTACCCATTTCAGTCGCCAATGTTGGCTGATATCCCACAGCTGAAGGGATACGACCCAACAACGCAGATACTTCGGAACCAGCTTGAGTAAAACGGAAAATATTATCCACGAAGAACAATACGTCTTGCCCAGCTTCGTCACGGAAATGTTCAGCAACCGTCAAGCCAGATAAAGCAACACGAGCACGAGCCCCAGGAGGTTCATTCATTTGCCCATAAACCAAAGCAACTTTTGAACCTTCTGTGTTATTACCGTCAACTTTAATAACGCCAGCATCAATCATTTCATGATACAAATCGTTACCTTCACGAGTTCTTTCACCAACACCAGCAAACACAGACACACCACCATGCCCCATTGCAATATTGTTAATCAACTCTTGAATCAAAACGGTTTTACCAACACCCGCACCACCGAACAAACCGATTTTACCACCACGCAAATATGGGCAGAGTAAATCAACAACTTTAATCCCTGTTTCAAGGATTTCTGTTGCATCGCCTTGTTCTTCAAAAGAAGGTGCTTCACGATGAATTGGAGAGTAATGTTTTGCGTTTACTGGGCCTTTTTCATCAATAGGTTCACCAATAACATTCAAAATACGACCCAATGTTTCGTTACCTACAGGCATACGAATTTGATGTCCTGTATCAGCAACTTCCATTCCACGAACCATACCGTCTGTAGAATCCATTGCAATACAACGAACTTGGTTATCACCAATTTCTTGTGCAACTTCTAAGACCAGATTACGATCGCCAACTTTACAAGTTAATGCGTTCAAAATATAAGGCAATTCACCTGTAAATTGTACGTCAACCACAGCACCTTTAACTTCGGTGATGCGACCTACAGAATTACTTTTTGAAGCAGCTTGATTCCCCGCAGATGAATCAGTTGTTGCTGCGTTTTTTTCTTCAATTGCGGTTTCCGACATAATAAGGTCAGCTCCTAGCAGAATAATTATAACAATCAGGCAGCATTTGCACCTGATATAACCTCGGTAAGTTCATTCGTAATATTCGCTTGACGAGTACGGTTGTAATACAAGCTTAACTTATCAATTGCTTTACCTGCATTACGCGTTGCACTATCCATAGCAGTCATACGAGCACCTTGCTCTCCAGCATTGGTTTCCAACATTGCTGAAAATAGCTGAACCCGTAAATTTTGAGGAAGCAAGCGATGCAATACTTCTTCTGGTTCTGGTTCAAACAGATATTCAGCTTGTGATTGCTCTTGACGAACTGCTAATTTATCGTCCAGCGTTTCATCTTTCTTTTCACTAACGGCAATACTCAAAGGAATTAACTGTAATTCTGTTGGAACTTGCAACATTACATTCTTAAACTGGTTGTAAATCACAGTACAAACATCACATTGTTGATCTTGTAACAATTTTTCAACATAACTGGCAATCTGCTCAGCAGTGTCAAAAGTCACATTACCCAAACGATGATCTCCACCTTCTGGCCCAACAACTAAATCAGGATATTCACCACGGAAATAAACATAAGTTTTAAATCCAACTGGACATATCTTTACGTTTTTTCCTTCTTTAAGAAGTTTTTCAACAAAGTTACGTGTTGTACGATTAATATTCCCGTTAAATCCACCTGCTAAACCACGATCACTGCTCATCGGAATAACCAAATGAAGATCTTGCTTTCCTGTGCCTGACAACAAGGTTGGCAAACCAGGACGATCACCAAGAGATTCTTTTAAGTTAACCAAAATACGTTGCATAGTTGTTGCAAAAGGCTTTGATTCACGTGAACGCTTTTCCGCACGATGCATCTTTGCCGCAGCAACCATTTTCATAGCACTGGTAATTTTTTTGGTTGATTTGACGCTGCTAATTCGTGCACGCAATTCCTTTAAAGAAGCCATAATGACGCTCCCTTAAACTTGCTTGAACTTAAGAACGAAATCTTTTAAGAACGCTACCAATTTTTCTTCCAACTCTTTGGAAATTTGAGCAGCATCACGGATCCCATTTAAAATTTCAGCACCAGAAGAACGTATTACTTCGATAAATTGTTTTTCGAAGCTAGCAATTTTCTCTACTGGAATCTCATCGGTATATCCACGAGTTCCTGCATATAGAATGACTACTTCTTCTTCCATCGTATATGGAGAATTTTGAGGTTGCTTTAACAATTCTGTTAAACGTGCACCACGTTCCAAAAGCTTTCTGGTTGATGCATCAAGATCAGAAGAGAACTGAGAAAATGCTTCCATTTCACGATATTGTGCTAAGTCTAGCTTAATACTTCCAGCAACTTGTTTCATTGCTTTACTTTGTGCAGCAGAACCCACACGAGACACAGAAGTACCAACGTTAACAGCAGGACGAATACCACGATAGAATAATTCAGTTTCCAAGAAAACTTGACCATCAGTAATCGAAATCGCATTGGTTGGAATATAAGCAGAAACGTCACCCGCTTGGGTTTCAATAACTGGAAGTGCCGTTAATGAGCCACCACCATGTTCATCTGACATTTTTGCAGAACGTTCCAACAAACGTGAATGCAAATAGAATACATCCCCAGGATATGCTTCACGTCCAGGCGGACGACGAAGTAACAAGGACATTTGACGATATGCAACAGCTTGTTTTGATAAATCATCATAGCTGATTAATGCATGCATACCGTTATCACGGAAATATTCACCCATAGCAGTTGCTGCATAAGGTGCAATATATTGCATAGGAGCCGCATCAGAAGCTGTTGCAGCAACAACAATACAATATTCCATAACCCCTTGAGCTTCTAGGGTACGAACGACTTGTGCAACTGTAGAGCGTTTTTGCCCAATAGCAACATAAATACAATAGAGGCTTTTCTTTGGATCATTCAGCGCATTCATTTTCTTTTGCGCAATCATGGTATCAATCAATACAGTTGATTTTCCTGTTTGACGATCTCCAATGATCAACTCACGTTGTCCACGCCCAATAGGAACCAACGCATCAATTGCTTTGATCCCTGTAAGCATAGATTCGCAAACTGATTGACGAGGCATAATCCCTGGGGCTTTAACATCAGCCAAACGACGTTCAACGTCTTTTAATGGACCTTTACCATCGATTGGATTACCAAGACCATCAACAACACGGCCCAATAATCCTTTACCAACAGGCACATCAATCACTCGATTCGTACGAGAAACAGTATCCCCTTCACGAACCTGACTGTCATTTCCAAAAATAACAACCCCAACGTGATCGCTGGAAAGGTTCAATGCCATCCCTGTTAAATCACCATTCGCGAAGGAAACTAGCTCACCCGCCATGACGTTTTGCAGGCCATAAACCAATGCAATACCGTCACCAACAGACAAAACAATTCCTGTTTCCTCAACGTTAGACTCTTTATCAAAGGACGCAATTTGTTTTTTAAGGATGTCCGAAATCTCTGCGGGACGGATTTCCATCACGCGGCTCCCTTCATAACATTATGTAGACGATTAAGACGAGTTTTAAGGCTAGCATCAAAAAGCTGAGCCCCAATGCGTATAACAAAGCCGCCTAGTATCTTTGTATCAATACGCTCTTGTATATTTACTTTATTATACCCTGCTTGAGCCAAACGATCTTTTAACTGAGCATGTTGCTTGTCCGTCAAAGGATGCGCTGTAACTACTTCAGCCGTTACCAATCCACGACGAAGATTAACCAAAGCAAGAAACGATAATAAAATAGCTTTTAAATTACCAAGCCTGCGATTATTCGCAACCACACCAGCAAAATTCTGAAGTAATTGACTAAAACCAGCTTGTTTTAAGGTGCCAACAACGATCTCACGGCTTTGCGCTGTATCAAAAGATGGATTATTTAAAACCCCTCTTAATAAATCGCTTTCATTGATGGTGTTCAATAAATTTTCAACTTCATCAATGACTTCATTCAAAACTCGCTCTTCTTCAGCCAACTCATAAAGAGCAGTAGCATAGCGACCTTTGAGATCATTCGCTGTAAAGGTTGATGCTGCACTAGCAGCCATTGTTGTATCGGTACTCACTTCGCTTATTCTTTCATTTCTCTTCTAGAATATAGTAACAAAGCTATACAGCTTTCTCTACCTTCCCAACAATTAGGGTATAGACGTTCATAAAATGTACTTTATACCAAATCAAATCAAAAACAAAAATTAAAAAAGCACTTCACTCATAGTTTAATTCAAAACTGTTGCAAGTCTGTTCAACTTCACAAACATATTCCAACAAAAAAACCACAAAACTGTAACTTTAAACTTGTGAGATAGATAAAAGATTTTTAAAAAAAAGAAAAGCCCCAGAACACGCAAAAAAACAAACAGATTAAGCATAAACACCAAAATATTTTTATACTTTGCCTTAAAGTAACAGAAGAAAGTTATATAAGCCCAACACAATCCTAGTAATCCATAATAAAACAAACAATATCAAAACGAATTTTTATTAGATTTTATTATTACTAATACCAATTAATTGATCATAAAAAACATTAATATCTGTAATCTCTTTAACGTTTGTCTCTAAAATATTTTTTTCCACCCTCTTCTTAAGAGCACTTGAATATTCATAAACAAATACTTTTAAGTGACCATCCCATGACAAACGAAGCATATAACGCCCACTCAATACATCCTCTGGGGTCTCATCATCATTTGACTCCTCTGTAGTCAACTCGCGCAGAATCACCACTTTATCATTATCAGGTAACAACTTCAGCTGTGCTTCTAACCAATCCCAATCATTATCATCCAAAAATTCTGATTCTTTAAAATCTCTTGAGATAAAAGGAGCATCAAATGAACTTCTAACCTCGACTAAAGAACCATTATAATCGCCGAGAAGTTTACCAAACAAAGTCGGCAACTCTTTTAAATTCGATTTATAGGCCATGATAATATAACGCACACTTATTGGATGCGTAGATTCTTTAAGAGCTTTTTTTAATTTATCAATATTATTCAAAAAGATATGCTGCCTAGCCCCTTTACGCAATCTTTCATAAATTTCAGAATCTAACGATTCAAGAGAAACATTAAGGTGATGCAACCCTGAGTTAACGACCCATTCAAAAAAGAATCTGGCAGCTTTTTAGCCAAATTCGTCGTGAAAAATATCTTTTTTCTGTATTCTTCGGGCACTTTAGCAAGATAATCAATTAACTGTGGATGCAATGTTGGTTCATGCAAACATGAAAACCAAAAATCTCCATCAGGGAGAAATGGAAGAAAACGTAAAGCAGCATTAATTGTGTCATCATCCATAAAAAATGTTTTTTTAGTTGACGAATAATCATACAAACAAAATGGACAACGCAAGTTGCAGTTATTAACAATATCCATTGCCATATGTAAAAAAGGCTGAAAATCTGTTTTTAAATTAGGCGCAAAAGGAACTGTATACTCGGTATTTTTAACACGTATAAAGACCTCTTTCTGCTCAGCCGAGTTCAATATCCGTGGAAATTTAATAAAAAAAGCATAACAACAACTTGTATCACCAATAGACTTGATCGTCTCATAATGTAATTTATTGGCTATAGAAGAAATCAGCACCTCACCCGCACTTGATAAAACCGCCTCACACACCAAACGATCCTGCGGCAACGCTTGATTACAGACCCAACCACATACATAAGAACAATTTAACTCATCAACAAACCCTATAAAGTCATCTTTGACTACCTCAGAAACAACTTCCACTTCTGGAATATTTTTCCTACGAATGATCTTTTTTAAAAAATTATACAACATGAAAATTAAGGGCTTATCAATATAAAACAGATTACTTCCAACATTTTACAAATAAATGTTAACAAGATTGAATATCAACAACAAAGAATAATTAACATATAATTGAAAGAACAAATTACACATAACAGCAAAATTACTAACGTAAAAGCCAAACAAAACATATTCACATGAGTTGTTGCAACACTATTAGTTAACTTATAATATTTTAAGAGGAAATTTAATCATTTGGAGCGGGCGAAGGGAATCGAACCCTCCTCAGAAGCTTGGAAGGCTACTGCATTACCACTATGCTACGCCCGCTAAACCAAGGAATTGAAGCGCAAACTCATACGTTCAATTAATGTAATACTCTTTTAGCAAACTTTCCGATCCAATCAAGTCTTTTTTTTAATTTTTTATATATTTTAGAAAAAATGTTTTTTAATCATTTTTTCTCTTGACTTTCTTCCCATTTCATTGCTTTTTCTCTTACTATGATTTTAAGAGATCGTCCTTGCAAAAGGATTGATTTTAGTTTAAAGTCACACAGTGATCATGCAGGGGTGTAGCTCAATTGGCTAGAGTGCCGGTCTCCAAAACCGGAGGTTGCGGGTTCGAGACCCTCCACCCCTGCCAATAGACACGTTATAGTATGTCATGAATGTAACCACATTCATCTTGTCCTTTAACCAGGCATATATATTAAATTAATATATGGTGCTATTTTGAGTAGGAAAGGTGTTTCGTGTCGGTCAATCCCACGAAATTTCTGCGTGATGTTCGTAGTGAAGCCAAGAAAGTAACTTGGCCAACGCGTCGCACGACATTAGTCACAACAGCCGCCGTGCTTGCAATGGCCGCTGGGGCTTCCGCATTCTTTTTTATTGTAGACCAAGCCATCGGCTTCGGTATCCAAACTTTGTTTGGCTTATAGGAGATTTAGGTCTGTCATGGCAAAAAGATGGTATGTCATTCATGTCTATTCTGGATTTGAAAAAAAAGTTGTTCAGCAAATTAAAGAACAGGCTGAACAAAAAGGATTAGATGGTCAAATCGAAGAAATTTTAGTGCCTTCAGAAGAAGTCATCGAAGTTAAACGTGGTCAAAAAATTCATACGGAGCGTAAATTTTTTCCAGGATATGTTCTGGTAAAAATGGAAATGACTGATGAAGCTTGGCATTTAGTCAAAGACACACCTAAAGTCACAGGTTTCTTGGGCAATAGAATGCGTCCTTCTCCTATTTCTAACGCCGAAGCTGAGCAAATTATGAAACAAGCTCAAGAAGGTATGGATAGTCCTCGTCCTTCAGTTAATTTTGAAGTCGGTGAACAAATTAGAGTTTCAGATGGCCCATTTACTTCATTTAATGGTGTTGTCGAAGAAGTTGATACCGAAAAAGGTCGCTTAAAAGTTAGCGTTTCCATTTTTGGTCGCTCAACTCCTGTTGAGCTTGAGTATAATCAAGTCGAAAAATTATAAGTATTTATATCTCTTTTAAAAGCGCTTTATGATCAATGCGAATCATAAAGCGCTTTTTTTATGTCAAATTATTTTCAGAAACTATTAAAGTTAACCCCTTAACTCATACACAAGCTTAATAGATAAAAGCATATATAGATTTTTCTACTTAAAGAATTACATAACTTCCAAATACGAGATCAAAAACTTTCTAATTATAATATTAAAACTTCGTAAAACCTAATCCTTGTGCAAAATTACCTCAATAAAAAAGGGAGCATAAAGCTCCCTTCTCTTTTTAATATCTATAGATAACCTATAGAGTAGATGATGCTGGTAAATCCCTTAAATTTTCAGCCGCCGTATCAGAGACTTGACCAAGTAATTGACTTAATGCAACGACTAATGCTTGAGTGCCACTATCAGCAGGTGTTTTTTGCAAAGTTAACAAACGATTAAATTTAGCAGGTTTATCACCATTATACCGAATCACAAGATCAGCAGTAACAATTGCGTTTCCAGAAGAATCCTGATTAAATTTAGAAATATCCATTTCTACATAAACTTGAGGTGTTGTTTCTGTTGCTTGATTCTGCAGGAAAATGCGTGCATCTGGCAAACGCTGAGCAAGATTCAACATCATCACTCTCCCAATCATATTCGTAACATTATCTCCCCACGCATCAGAAGAAGACAAAGTCAGCTTATTATTACTAATTTCAGAAACAATTCGATCCTTATCCAAAAAACCAGCCAAAGAAGGAGTTCTCACCTCTATAATTGACGCACTACCACGATAAATCATTCCTGGAACAGAAGATAATGTATAATATGTCGGCCCAGCATTACCACAAGCTGTTAATACGCTTCCTGTTGTAGCTAAAACAGCCCCACCCATAACAGTTTTGAATAGATGGCGGCGTGATAACCCATTTTTAAAAGATAGATTCGTCATTATTTACGTCCTGTTATAAGAGCAGATGGATGTTGTGTCATAAAATCACTTAAGAAACGCAAAGATCTAGCAGTTTCACTTAACTGCACAATCATGCCTTGTAAATTACGATGGAAATCTGTATTCCCACCATAACTTGCCAATAATTTATTTGCATTTTTAAGCGTATCATCTAATTGACGGCTCATTTCTGGCAGTTGTTTTAATAACGGTGTTGCACCATTATTAAGTTTTTTACTAAGGTCACTCATGTTTTGCATAGTTTGACGCATAGCTTTTAACGTCTTCGCAACATCAGGGCTATTTAATTTATCATCCGTATGAGCTAATAAACTGTTCAAATTCTGCCCCATTTGATCCAATGGCATTGCAGCAATCTTTGATGCAACTGTTGACATAGAGGCCATAATACCATCCATACCACCAGCTTGACTTGGAATAACCAGTGTGTCCCCTTCCATTTGAGGAACAATTGGAGTCTTACTATCAACAAAATTCAAAGAAATTAAAGAACTACCAAATAAGAAATTATCACTAGCAACACTTGTCTTCATACCATTAGCAACTAAAGACTTGGTAATTAACGCTAATGTTGCAGAATCATACTTCTTACTAAAAGCAAATACACGATTAGGTTGAATATCCATCGTAATTTTTGCCCGAGTTTGCTTAGCTTTCCGATCGATAATCAAAGCAACATCTTTTACAGTACCGATTTGCAACCCAAACAATGTTACACGGCTACCTTTCCCTAGCCCCTTGACTGAAGAAGCCACATAAGTCACAAGAGGCACATTATCACGGAAACGCGCATTTTCAGCTGCGTCCCTATCTGAATATAAAGTAAATTTCGTATTTGTCGGAACAACAACTTTATTACTTGGCGCTTTATCTGTTACCGTAGGACGATCTAACTCATCAAACGCAACACCACCAGACATTAAAGCTTGAATCGATTGCAACTCAACATTTAAACCTGTTGCACCAAAACCAAATTTAATTCCAGAGACATTCCAAAAAGCACTATCTGGTCGCAAATAAGTATCATAAGGTTTTTTGATAAAAACATGCAATAAAATAGGGCCAACACCACCAGCAGGCATATCGTAACTGAGCACTTCCCCTGCCACGGTATCACGATAGAAAATAGGTGCACCTTCCCCAAGAGATCCTAAATTATCAGTTGCCAAAACATACGAAGTTCCTGGCTGGCCAGAGCGCACACCAGGAGGTGCTTCTAAACCGACAAAGTAACGTTGTCTTCTACCAACCTTATAATCACCTGGATCTAAAGTAATATAAGCACCACTAATTAAAGTTTCGAGACCTGAAATACTTGCACCATTAAAACGAGGTCTAACCACCCAAAAACGCGCATTACTGGTAATAATGGATGAAGCACGGCTGGTCATCGCGATCTGTACATCCACGTGACTCATATCTTTACTTAAAGAAACACTTTTAACAGTACCAAGAACAACAGATTTACTTTTAACCTGCGTCTGACCACTAACAATACCATCTGCAGTCTCGAAAGAAACTGTAATCGTAGGACCAGAATTAGCAATCGCTTTCCAACCTAGATAAATAGCTAAAATTGCTACAAGAATAGGCACAACCCAAACCAAGGAAAACTTGATTTTACGCGAAGTGGCAAACGGAGCCTGATTATTATTATTTTGAGACATATTTTTATTTACTTAATATTTATCCATTTGATTCATCTATAAAAGATGAATGTTCTATTTCTTTACTTTGGTAATCATACTCAGAATTATTCATCCCTGCATAATCCCACATTAATCGTGGATCAAAAAAATCTGCAGCAAAAATCGTTACCACAACTACTGCCGCGAACATCAGAATACCCACATGCGCATTGACCGTTGCAAGCGCATCAAAATGAATTAACGCAATCAAAATTGAAATCATAAAAACATCAATCATTGACCATCGACCAATAAAAGAAATAACTTCAAATAACTTTGATCTTGTAATTAATAACTTTTTTGATCGCATTAAGCTGGCACCAATCATAATACCAATACCAGATATTTTTAAAACAGGAACCGCAATACTGGCAACAAACACCAATAATGCCAATGGAACCATGTTACTTTGCCATAACTCAACAACACCACCAAAAATTCTATGGCTGCTAGTTAATCCCATCATAGTTGTACTCATAATAGGATATAAATTGGCTGGAATATAGAAAATAAAAGCAGCAAACAATAAGGCCAAAGAGCGATTAAGACTATTTGGTTTACGTTTATGTATTTTATTCCCACATCTTGGACATGAACCAATATGCCCATCCTCATGAACAGATTGATTTGTTGTCAGTACGATACCACAGCACTCACAAGATACAATACGATCATTACGTGGCAATTGAGGTAACTGATAATGTCCGACATCTACTTGTTTTTGGTGAAAAGTCGTTGTTGTTTTAATAGGACAACGCTCCCACAACCCTGCAAAATCAACACTAGCATCCGTAATACTCATCGATATCATCAGCAATACCATAGAATATAAAGAATAGTCTATTTCTACATAAGCCATACCAACTAGCTTTGTATAAGCAACAAAAACCCCTAGGATATACACTTCGACCATCGACCAAGGACGTAATACTTTATAAAAATGCAACAATTTTGGGAAAAAATAAGGTAGTTTTTGATATCTTGAGAAATGTAAAATCATTAACATTAAGCTAATAGCTATTATGGGAAAGACAACTACAGCTAAAGCAACCAAAAATCCAACAACACCTAAACCTTGATTCATAAACTCGATACTACCGCTTAAAACCCCTAAAGAGTTCGTCCGTCCATAAATATTCACAGATAATAACGAAAATGCAATCATCATCACATATAACATAGCAGATGATATCGCAAAAGAAAAAGGAACTGCCCTATAGCGGCTAATCGGATGGCGGAATAATTCACGCCCACACCGATGACAGGCAATAAGTTCGCCATGCTTTACTTCTGAATATTTTTGAACCAATCCACAAGAAAGGCACTCAACTGCCTCATCAACGACACACAATGTCTCGTTTAACTCTTTACACTCCAACACAAAGTTCTCTCTTACTCAAATATAGAAAGTCAGAATCTAATAAACAATAGATCTGTTTTTCCTTTGACGCTTAAATATTTTTATTTATAGAAAACAAAATATAGACTGTGATAAATCTATAGATATTTCAAAATAAAATATAGAAAAATACCCTATCACTCTTGCAGTCTATGCTCAGCTCCTATATAAAAGCACGATACAGAAGCCGACATAGCTCAGGGGTAGAGCAACTGATTCGTAATCAGTAGGTCCTCGGTTCAATTCCGAGTGTCGGCACCATTATTATTTTAAAATAAGTGCTTTTATTTATTAACTTCAAATAATACATATATTTGAATAGTTTCCAAGCATTTTATTTGTTTTACTCATTTTTTAACACTTCTATAAAACAAAAAATAGCTGAAAACAGCGTATTATTATAATAATACGCATTATTCCTTAAATGAATAAATATATCATTATATTAATTTGTATAAGCAATATTCGCCTGTTCAGCTTGTTTTTGCAAATCTAACGCACCCTTTAATTGTAATGGCAAAGGAGCACCATGATCATCTTTTTGACATGTATTAGCAGCTGCTTGAAATGTCGGATGTATATCTGAAGATAATTGATTACGCAAACAACTAACATCACTTTCAAAAGGAAGACGTCCCATTTCTGGATTACATCCTGCTACTGATAAAAGTGTAAATCCTAATAAAAATACTTTTTTAATCACTTTAATTCATACCACTTGTTCATTTTATAGGATCGTATTCACCCTGAAATACGATCTTAATTCAACGAATTAATAGCTATAATTTATACATGATATTTTTTAAAAAGTAACGTTTGTTTTTAAACCAAATAAAACTGCATCTTTATATGTATTTTGTGTTGCTGCAACATTATGAAAATATTCAAAAATAGGCATAATCATTACACCACGATAAGCTGCAACACCATAATTGGCTTCAAGAAGTAAACTGTTACTCTGCACCCCAGGAGCACCATTTAATAAGCCACCAAAAATACCATTAGCTCCCCCCGTCGCCAATCCATTATTAATTTGATATTCTTGGGCCCTGCTCAACCCTTTTGGTACGGTATAATATGTTAACATCACACCGATTTGATCATAAGATCTAGCTTGCCAAAACCCACGATCCAAAAATCCAATATTGTAAAAATCTTTAAAGGTAGAAGTTGTTGCAGCATCATGCCCATAATTTGCAATAACATATAATCCATGATCTTCAATCGGATCATTACGATAAATCATTTGATCTGATTGAATCCAAAACTGGAAACGATTATCTTTCTTACCTGAACCTGTTACTTGTGCTGACCATGTTTTAAATCGACTACTATCAATTCCTGCGCCAACATGAATATGACCAACCAAATGATTCTTGCCAATATCAGGATTATATCCTAATTCAACGGGCACAAATGCACCAGTTGTCTCCGAAGTCCCCCAAGTCCAACCAGTTCTACCACCTTGAGGCCAAGGCGTACTTTGATAAGCCCCAACCTGTATATAACTTTGAGAAGTTATTTTATAAAGAATACGCCCCCCCCACACAGCACCAGGCCAATCAGAAAACCCTTGTTGAGATTGCGTACTTCGTGGATGCCCACAGGTTGTTAGCAACATAAATTGACATGCGATTGCACTATGCGCATAATCATCACCAACACTCATACGACCAATTTTAATATCGATTTTATCACGCCATAATTTTTGCTCTGCATATAAATCATACATACGAAGCAAACGCGCATAACCACCACCATAAACTTCTTGTGCTTGGATCTGCGAATCACCAACATAATCAGCACTCGCATTACGACCAGAACGGTTCATAATAATTGCATGAGTTGAAAAGCCTTTCCAACCAATTATTTTTTCCCAATCAACATCCACTGAAAATGCTATTTGTTGAGTAAAATCAGCACCTTTTCGACGACCACCACTGACAACTCCAGCGGTTTCAGTCACCCAATTTAAACCTAACTGAATACCATATTGGTTTAAGTATTGATTTAACCCACTAAAGAATAATTCTTTTGAAGGATCTCCGTCAGAAGAGGGCTGTGCAACAGGTTGAAGCGACTCACTCTTTTTGACTTGCAAAGCTTGCTGAGCTTTAGCTGTATTCATGTAAGCCATCGACAGAAAAGTAGTTAAAACAAATAATGTAGATATTTTATAATTACTTTTCTGAGACATTTTCACCAAACCTTAATAATTAACGCACAATCAGCAAAAACACAAAAAAGAGTTTATTGTCAAATAAAGATGTTGTGAAAAATAAATGAATAAATCAATGTATACCTATTGCCACATCAAGAGAGCCATTAATAATAAATTGAACGCCCATACAAACAAGCAAAAATCCCATTAATCTTGATATTGCTTGTACGCCACTATTACCAATAAAATTCATAATAACAGTAGAACTACGCAATGAAACCCATAGTAAAAGACTAATAATCAAAAAAACTACAATAGGAGCAACAATTAATACCCATTGAGAAACATGTACGCCTCCACCTTGATTTACAGCGGATGCATTACTAATAATCATTGCAATAGTACCAGGTCCAGCTGTACCAGGCATTGCCAAAGGCACAAATGAAATATTTGTATCAGGTTCTTTTTGCAACTCTGCCGTCACAGAATGTACTTCAGGTACCTCATGTAGTTTTTTTACAGGAAACAACATTTGAAAACCTATGAAACAAACGATTAACCCACCAGCGATTCTTAACCCTGGAACTGATATTCCAAAAGTATTCATAACGATCTGACCTGCGTACCAAGTCACAATCATAATCAAAAAAACATATACCCCAGCCATAAAAGCTTGCTGTTTACGCGTCTCTTTACTCATTTCCTCAGTTAAACTAAGGAACAACGCAACTGCAGTTAAAGGATTAGCCAAAGGCAAAAGAGTTACTAACCCAATACCTATAATTTCAAAAAATTCTATCATCTTAACTATATATTATAAATAAAAACCAAACTCAAATGTTATCAATAAGCATATGATCATGCAAATAGAAGATTTCTATCTACACAACCATTGTCATAAGAACAATATTGCAACAAAATAGTAATAAAATCAAAACTGTAACAATATTTTCTTTACAACCTGTAGATGTATGATACTACTATACACATCTACTAGCTTTTAACTTCTTCAGACTTATATATATATTAGCCCATAAGCAATTATGGGTTTTTTTATGTTATGCACACACTATATATAATTTTATTTATGT
>NZ_AGFR01000002.1 GCF_000231445.1 Commensalibacter intestini A911 | reverse complement strand
TTTCCCCTAATTGATATTGAGAGGTGTCAACACCTTGCTCAGCAGCTTTGGTAAACCATTCTGCTGCTTTCATATAATCTTTAGGAACTCCTTCACCATCTAGATATGCAAATGCAAGGTCATTTTGACCATTAGGATCACCTTGATTTGCAGCTTTGGTAAACCATTCTGCTGCTTTCACATAATCTTTAGAAACACCTTCACCATCTAGATATAAAAATGCAAGATTATTTTGACTATCCGCATCTCCTTGATTCGCAGCTTTAGTAAACCAATATGCCGCTTTTTTATAATCTTTAGGAACGCTTCCTCCATATTGATATGAAAGTGCAAGAATATTTTGACTCTTGGCATCTCCTTGATACGCTTTTTCTATTAGTGATTTTATGTAATGTTTATCTTTTGTGTCATCAGCAAATGTCTTTTGATTACAAAAAATAAAGAAAATACTGAGTAGTAAAATATATTTTTTTATTATTTTATAATCCATTGTTTCCCTCGATGATCTTTATCTATTCATAAAACATTGCATAACAAAAATATCATAAATATTAAATCATATTCTATTTATTCTTTAGTGTGTGTCCAACAGAATATCTGCCTTTCATTGGGAATTTCAAGATTTAAATATTCAGCTATTCTTTTAAAAGCTTTGACGCGCTCACGATAACCATTACACCCATTATTTACCTGTTTTGTTACATCTGAAACAGCAGAGTTTTCCGCAGAGGCCACAGATTGGACGTGTTGAACATCTCTCCAATAAAGGAATGCTGAGGCTGTAGCATAATCATAATGATTGTCATCAGACAATAAATCAGGATCTTTGACAAAATCAACATTACCAAAACGTTTTTTATAGGCATTCGTTACAGCTTGATAAATTTTTCTCCCTGTAACTTGTATCAATCCTCTACCACGATAGGTATAGCCATCCTCTCCACCTTTATTTCCGTTGACGTTTGCATATACTTTATTGAGTAAGAGCCTTCCATCACATACTCGAACTTTTTCCTTTTTATGTGTTATTTTATTTATTTTATCTCTAGTTTTACTACAAACTCTATTCACCCAATCTGTGTCATATAAATATTGATGTGTTCTTTTTAACCAAGCACCTCTTGCTTGCTCTAAAGTATAATCAGCATGCTCAGCAACAGCGTGAAATCTGCTTTCAGCAGCTATTTGAGATAAAAAATGAGCAATTTCTCTGTGATTTGTCATTTTAAAACAATTGGCATATTTATTGAGATAAAGTACAGCCTTTTTATTGATGTTACCTCTTCCACTTGGATTAACGACATCCAACATTTGAATCGTAATAATGGAAGGATAAATCCCCATTCTGGTTGCGTCACAAGCAGATCCTTTGTTTTTACTTCCTCCATTTTGCCATGATTGTACAGGTAAATTAGGCATTTCTCTTACTTACCCTCTACATTAGTTTCTATAACATTCATAACAAGCTCTTTTGCACTATGCTCACAAATGCCAAACTCTGGATGATATTCAAAATAAACATCTACAGAACAGGCATCTTCGTATTGTTCCTCTGCATTGACAAAGGAACTCTCGATTTTCACTTCGTCACTGTACAGTGGGTAAAAAGGTTCCCCATATTGTTCAAATTGCTCACTGGCCCACGCATCATCAAATCTTACCGTAAATGCTTTCGCCATTTGTAATGCTGGAATATTCTCATTTCCAACAAACATCATCATTATTGTTACTTGCGACCTGGACCATAAGATTTTATGTTTATCTGTATAACGCGTTTCACTGCTGGATAAGCGATTTTCATCAATAATATTCATCAGCACATAAGGTGCTTTTGGCATTGACGTTCTATTCCTAAGCCCTTTAAGAATTGTTAATGTTGCGCCTTTAATTGGAATGGCTTTTTCTAAAAATTTACCAACTAAATTATACATTTCTTTGTAACTTAGTGTTTTAAGCTTTGGGAACTCTTTATCTTTAGGTGCTTGAGCTGTTACTTGAGCAGGCGTTTTCTTGGTTGTCATTGTTATTTTCCTTTTGAGATGATGTGTTAAGACATAAAAAAAGACGCAATAATTGCGTCTGGATTTAGGTGTGATTTGGTTTTTGTAAGAAATAGATATGAAAAAACGACCTGTCATAAGGTCGTTTCACGTAATATTTATATAAAAATATTAATCTAGTAATATAATCGCATAATGGTTCAAAAGTTTCAATAACTATCAGTCATAATGACTCTTTTCCAGCATCCATCACTTTAAAAGCCATCCCTTTTAAACGTGCATTGTCTCTATCTGCTTATTCAATTACATTCCTATATTTGAGTTCATGTAGAAGGTCATACAGTGCCACTTCTTTACTCTCTAATAATAACGTGGTTACTTTCCACCATGATACAACACCTATTATACTTTGAGTATAAATATTTATAAAATGTTCTTTTAAGAACATTAAAGAATAACCTTTCCCTTTTTTAAATTTATATTATTCTATAATCTACAGTGTATTTAAAGAGAGAAAAAAGATGAGAAATATCAGTGAAAGCCCCATAACAGGGCTTGTCTTAGCACAAGAATATATCGAGCGTGCAAGAGCATTAGCACTTACAAAAAAGCGTTCTATCATAGCGATTGCTGGTGCTCCTGGTTCTGGAAAATCAACCGTAGCAAGATTATTACACGAAGCCTTATCTGATATCTCCGTCGTGGTTCCTATGGATGGATATCATCTCTCCAACAAAGAGCTAGAACGTCTTGGACGCAAAGGGCGCAAGGGAGCCCCTGATACATTCGATGTTTGGGGATATCAATCTCTAATCAAACGCCTCAAACATCAACAAGAAGGTGAAATCATTTATGCACCTGAATTTTATCGCACAATCGATGAGCCTATTGCCGGATCTTTACCTGTTTTTAGTCATACTCCATTAATCATCACAGAAGGTAATTACCTCTTACTCTCTCAAGGTGGATGGCAAAATACTATTCCGCTCTTTGATGAAAATTGGTTCGTAAACGTCCCTACCAATGAACGCCAACAACGCCTCATTGATCGACATTGCTTCTTTGGTCGTTCTTTAGAGGATGCAAAAGCTTGGGTTGAAAAAACCGATGAACCTAATGCACGTTTAATTGAACAACATAGCCAAGATGCAGATGTCGTGATTAAATGGAGCAATCCACCAAAATCCAAATAATATTATAAGACCTTTTATTTCTATATTTTCTATCATTACAGAAAATATAGAAATAATTACATGATAAAAGTTGTAATTTTATTTAATTACCCATGAATAGAAATAAAGAAAATTAACCCTTCAAAATCCATTGATACGCTTCCTCCCATTTGGGCACACAAGGCGCGGATTTTATGATTGGTCTTTGAATCATAATAACAGGAATTCGCAATTTCCTAGCAGCACTAATCTTCGCATAAACAGTTTGTCCACCAGAATTTTTACTAACAATACACTCAATCTGATTCTGTTTTAAAAATGCTATTTCATCCTCTTCACTAAAAGGACCTTTTGCTTGGATCAATTTTGCATTCTGAGGAATATACATCTCTTCTGGTCGATCTACACTACGTATCCAATATTCATGTAGAATAGAACATTCTTTAAAAACTAATAGCTCCTTCCGGCCAATAGTGACAAAAGCACGTAATGGCTTACTTCCTAAGGCAACCACCGCTTCTTGAACCGTTGTCACCTCCTGCCAAAGGTCTTCTTTTTCTCTTTGCCACGCTGGACGCTCTAATCTTAAATAGGGAACTTTCGCAATCTGTGTTGCTTGATATGCATTTCTTGTAATTTGCTGCGCAAATGGATGCGTCGCGTCAATAACTTTATTAATTTGATTTTCAGCAATCCACTCAGCCATTTTAATCACTCCACCAAATCCACCTATTCTGGTGAAAGCATTTGGTGGTAAAACAGGATTTTTAGTAACTCCTGCTAATGATAATATAAAGGTCAAACTATCTTGATTTACACAGGATTTAATCAAGGTAGAAGCTTCTGTTGTTCCCCCTAATATTAAAATCTTTTTTTGCATTTGACCTATTAAGACATAAGTAACATAAAGAATATTTTTACCTTACTATAAAAATAACAAGGTAAAAACAATATATAAAACTAACCTACTTTTGCAACAGGTAATGCATGGGTCATTAACTGAGAAATAGAATCATTACCCATTGATACAACTGGTCCATGTTGTGTCACAATCATATCAGCAGTCAATGAATGCGGAGAAAGCGTAATATTCATATCTGCAGCTTGGGTACCTGACAAATGATACTTCACCATATCTGGTATTATACTAGCAATATCAATAACATTTTTAAGAGAACTTTTATTCCAATCTGATATTTTATTTAACATTGATGCACTATCTGCAGAATCTCCAACAGTAACCACTGTACCATAATGATTAAATTCATTATTTGCTCCTGGTGTCATCGACGTCACAAAAGCATTCCCTTTTGCAGTATCAGAAGCATATTCGCCGACAGGATCACCATTTGTCACAATACTTACAAAGTTATCACCATTATGGGCTGTTGAAGAAGATGGAATACCTGTTGATTCAAAGGCAACCCCTCCAAGACCTGTTTGTTGAGCAACATAAGATGCTTCAATGCCCCCCAAAGAATGACCCGTTACAAAGATATTATTGGTCGTATATCCTTGTGCTTCTGCTTGGTGTACAGCATATTGTGCAAATTTTAGGGCCGTTTTTTGCCCTTGAGATACTGATTGATTCCAAACTTGAACGTCACTTGCAATTTGTGAAACAGTCATCAAAGGATTTAATAATAAATTATCCCCTCCTGTTGTACCTTGATATGCAATAACGATTTGATTTTCACTGGTTACCCATACTTTTGCTGCCATTCCTGAAGCTACATCTTGTATGGCCAGCTGCTTACCATTAACTAAAAACGGTTTCATTCCATCTGGCGTTCCAGTAATAGCATATTCCGTGTTGGCTGCATTTAAAAATTCAGAAGCTGTTGGCGTATGATTAATATCTTGATTTGTCGGTGCTGTAATTGTGTAGTTATTATTCAAAACAGATAAATCTGTTCTAGTTGTATGATTAATCAAATTATCTGGTATTGACATTGTAAAACTTAATAAATTGTTTATACCAGTAACATTCTCAAATTTATTGATATCATCAATAACATTAGTAACAGCACTACGTGCATGTGACCATAATTTTTTAACAAAAAGACTCATAAAACCTTGGCTCCTTAAACTAACATTTATATCTATACAGCTTTATATTATTTCACAACAACAACAATTCAAGATTATTAATTATAAAAAATAATATAAAGCCGAAGCCTTACTATGTTTTTATGATAATTAATAGTAAGTTTTACTATAATTTAAATTAACATTTTGCAACTAGAGAAACACTACGATCCATCACTTGGAGCAAGCTATCATTACCCATCGGGATAACAGGACCATGCTGTGTATAGATCGTATCTAATGTATATGAATGTTGAGACAGTTCTATTCCCATATTCGCTGCTTGAGTGCCGACATTATGATATTTCATAAAATCTGAAAAAACTCTTAACATACTGGCAAAAACGCTTTCTGTACTGCTTTATCACCAACAGTTACTACTTTTCCGTAATGATTAAAATCTCCACTTGCTCCTGCAGGTAAAGCTTGAACTATAGCAGAATTTCCAGCTGTATCAGATGCATACTCAGCCCAAGGATCACCATAGTTAACTACGTTTACAAAATTATCACCTGTTCCTTTAGCCGTAAAAGAAGAGGGAATACCTGTTGATTCAAAAGCCACACCCGCTAGACCTGTTTGCTGACCAACATAAGATACCACCGAGCTACCCAAAGAGTGACCTGTAATAAAAATATTATCCATATTGTAACCCTGTTGCTCTGCTGCATGCACCGCATATTAAGCAAATTTTACTGCTGCTTTTTGTGCATCAGAAACTTGTTGATTACAAATTTTAACATCTCTTAACTACTTGCTCTGAAACCAATAAAGAATTCAAAACAATACTATCGCCACCTGCCTTACATTGATAAGCAATAACAACTTGTTTTCCAGATATCACCCATACTTTAGCTGACATTCCAGTAAAGGTATCTTGAATAGAAAGCTATTTTCCATTAACTAAAAATGGATCTATTCCATCAGATATAGCACTAAATACATAACTGTTATGAGCAATACTCAAAAATTCTGACATCGTTGGTATATTATTAAAGTCCTGATGAATTAGAGCCGTAATCATATAATTATTATTTAAAATAGATAAATCAGTTCGGGTCGTATGATTGATATAAGCATTCGGTATTGATGCAATATAACTAATTGTATTTTTTATATTAGTATTTAACATATTGTCAACATTATCTAATTTTTCATCGATATCGTCAATTATACTGGAATTTTTTTACCAAAAGACAAAAGTTTACTTTTTAGTTTAAACATAGTTTACTTACTCCTTAAACTATATAAGTAAGTAAAAAATATTTATACATCCAAAGAAACAAATATTTTTACTAATACCCTACAATCATAAATGGCGATCGTTATATATGTACAATAATTCTAGTGTAAAATTATTTTTATCCCTGATTGGCATTAACGAAAATGGTATTGACACAATATCACCTATCGCTCAAAAACGGATACAACAAGCCAGCATTATAATAGGCGGGAAACGCCACCTAGACCTTGCAAACCCTCTTATTCAAGGACAAAAAGAAGTCTGGGCAAGCCCCATTCATCTTTCTTTAGAAAAGTTTTTACAACACAAACCAAATCCTGTTGTAATTTTAGCTTCTGGAGATCCTTTTTGGTATGGTATTGGTCCCTTAGCTACACACTCTTTACAACGTGATGAATGGGAAAGTTTTCCTGCGATTTCGTCTTATACATTAGCTTGTAACAAACTTGGCTGGCATGGTCAGCATATCCAGACAGTTTCTTTATGTGGTCGCCCTCTTGAAACATTACGTCCTGCCCTTACCCCTTATCGACGATTATTCATTTTATCAGCAAATGAACAAACACCTCATCTGGTGAGAGAAAAATTTAAAAAATGGCAAATCACTTATAAAGATTTTTATATTTTAGAAGCGTTAGGTGGCCCCAATGAACATATGCGTCATTTTACTCAAAATGATTATTTTCCCAACGATATTCACCCTTTAAATATTATTGCTGTAGAGCTAGATCACTTTACGCCACTACCCTTTACACATGGACGAGAAGATCATTGGTTTGAAAATGATGGGCAATTAACCAAACAAACCATTCGTTCCTGTAGCTTATCTACATTACAACCTTATCCTGGGGCTTTATTATGGGATATTGGCACAGGCTCAGGCTCTATTGCGATTGAATGGATGTTAACTCACCCAACTTGTAAAGCCATCGCAATTGAACCCAGAACCGATCGTGCGCATCGAGCCAAAGAAAATGCCATTCGTCTTGGAGTGCCTGCATTACAAATCATCGAAGGCAAAGCCCCTGAAGCTTTACAGAATTTACCTCGTCCTGATGCGATTTTTATCGGCGGAGGATTAACGTCGCCCACTTTGTTAGAAACAGTGTGGAACACATTACGTCCATTGGGAAGATTAGTCATTAATTCTGTTACCACTGAGGGAGATAGATTATTATTCAAAGCCCAACAAGAGTGGGGCGGACAAATAACAAGGCTCTCCGTTGAACATTATGAAGCTCTAGGAAAATATCATGGTTTCAAACCTACCCGAGCTATTACTCAATACGTTGTTCAGAAACCTTAAACGAGTAAAACATGATTACCCTGACTTACTTAAAAAATTAACCTTACTTCCTGCTCATGAAACAACGATTATTCAAAAAGAAGCCTCTCCAAACTACATAAAAAAAATATTTAGAAAATCTTCTAATAACCAAATAATTTATAACGTTTCTATATGGACACCTATACACATTCAAGGATCACAAGAACCAATTGGCTCTTATCAAAATGGCAAGTTTGAACCTAAAATATTTATACTAGAAGCAGAAACAACAATGACTAAACAATAATTCATCTTAAAGAAAAATGTGTAATATTCCTTCTGACAACAAAAACACTTCTTCTACCATCTTACAACCTGTCATTGTTGGTATAGGCTGTTCAAAACACACATCCGCATTGGAGCTCATTCAAACGTTGGAAACAATTTTGCAAGAACACCAATATCATGTAACAGATATTGCTCTTCCTGCATTTAAACAACAGGATCAGAATGTTATTGATTTAATTTCTTTATCAACGTTCCCCATTCACTTTATTGCTCAAGAAATACTACTTGCTTTACAACCTAAATGCAGTCAATTTTCAAAGCTTTCTTATCATCATACAGGCCTTGGCGCTGTAGCAGAAGCTTGTGCTTTAGCGTTAATTAATAAAAATGGACGTTTACTGATCCCTAAAATGATTTATAACAAGATCAGTTTTTCCATAGCAATCAAAGGAGACCCTTTATGACCGTTCATTTTATTGGTGCTGGCCCTGGTGCTGTGGATTTATTAACCTTGCGGGGCCATAAAATCCTATCTGAATGTCCGATTTGTTTATATGCGGGCTCTATCGTTCCCAAAGAAATGCTCGATTTTTGTCCATCCAATGCGATTCTAATTGATACCGCCCCTTTAAACCTCGATCAAATCGAAGCTGAATATCTCAAGGCTCACCAAGCAGGACAAGATATTGCGCGTCTTCACTCTGGAGATCTCTCTGTTTACAGTGCTGTTTCTGAACAAATTCGACGTTTAAAAAAGCATAATATTCCTTATACCTTAACACCTGGGGTACCTGCTTTTGCCGCTGCCGCAGCCCTCATAGAAAAAGAGCTCACCGTTCCAGAAATCGCGCAATCAGTTGTCCTAACCCGCATTTCAGGACGTGCTTCTACTATGCCACAAAACGAGAAGTTAGAGGCTTTTGCACAAACAGGTAGCACACTCCTTTTACATCTTGCCATTCATCGTTTAGATGAAATCGTTGAACGCCTTACTCCATTTTATGGAGTTAATTGCCCTGTTGTGATCGCAGCCAGAGTGACTTGGAGTAATGAACAAATCTTAAAAGGAACACTGGGCACTATTATTGACCAATTTAACCAACAACCTGTTGAACGCACTGCCTTAATTATGATTGGCCCTGCTCTGCATGAACATCAAGCCACCGAAAGTGCGTTATATAATATAGAATATCAAAGACGGTTTAAAACTATTTAAAATATTAATTTTTACCTAATCATAATACCGAATCAGCAGTCTAATACCTAAATAGACTGCTCTATTGGCTTGTACAAATACAATGTAATTCTTTACATAATAAAATATAAACTTTTATTATATATAATTTAACAAATATAAAATAATACATATTTGTATTATCAAAATAATAATGATATAATCATAAATATAAATATTTTATATAGATATTTTATATAGATATTTTATTATTTACTTTTAACAAAAAAACAATTTTATATAGAGAATTACAATGGTATATTCAATTAATATTACAAAAGGGTCGAGAAATATTTCTGCTGGTGCCAGTGGGGTATTAAAGCCAGTCAATGGGGTAAATGGAATACCCATTTCTATTGCACCTGGTTTTCCCGATCTACAAGATCAATTTAACCAAATGGGTATCAAAGATATTCGTTTGCATGATTGCTTTGGTGTTGCCGATGTCGACGATGGGTTCGTTGCCAATCGTTCAACAAATCAAAATCAATTAATGCCAAATGTTCCTGCAGCTTCTCAAGCTAAAGCAAAGACTTTTATCGCTGACCTTGCGAATAAAAGAACAATTTACCCTTATGCTGCACAAGGAATGGCCGCTAATAACCTAACAATTGCTTCTCAAAATGCAAATTTTGAACCAACTGATAGTTACCTTAAACGAATTTTAGATAATGATGCTTCTGTTAATCCAAACAATATCCAACGAGAAGTATTTTTCCGTATTGGCCGCACACTCGATGGTGGCTGGGAAATGCCTGCAAATTTCGATATTTATGCCACCCTTGTTGGCAATATTGTTAGACGCTATGCAATTGATTATCAATCAATTGGCCTTCCAAGAAAAGTAACTTATTGGGAAATTTGGAATGAACCTGATTTAACGATTTTCTGGAACAATAATGTTGCAAGTAATTATTACACATTTTACTCTAAAATTGCACGAGTAATCAAATCCATTGATCCATCTGCAAAAGTAGGCGGAGCTGGCGTTGCAACATCTTATAACCCAGGTGGCGTTTATCTTGATGGATTATTAAATTATTGTCGTACGACAAGCACGCCAATTGATTTCCTTTCTTGGCATTATTACGGCAACCTTACAGCTGATCCACAAAACATATTAGATATTGGTAACTCCATTCAAACGACATTAACCAAATATGGTTATGGTAATCTTGAAAGTATCTGTTCAGAATGGAACTCTACACCTTTTGGTTCAGCTTATACGTATTCAAGAGTTCAATCAGCAAAAAATGCAGCTTATATTTCGTCAATGTTAATGCTTATGCAGTATTGTAAAACGGATAGAGCGCATTATTATCGTGCAGATGCTTCTTCATTCGGATTATTTAATAATAATCCTCAACCAAATAATACTGCATATAAATCATTTTGTAGTTATGCAGCACAAAGTTTTGGTCTATTTTCCAAATTACTTAATGAAACCCCATATATTTTAACTCAAAGCAACCAATTTACGACTGGATTAACAACACTAGCTACTGAAAATGCAGCTGGTAATAAAATGAATATTCTTGCAGCAAATTATAACGTTGACCTCAGTTTTACATATTCGGAAACACCTCCAACAGTTGCTTACAAACAGCACTATTTAGATTCAAATAGAACGACCAATCAGTTAAATGATGATTGGAGTAAAAATGAATGGTTTGGAGGTAAGGATCCTAATACGCTTACCTACAATAACAGTGTCACTCAATATCCTGATGTACCCAACCCTCCTCAATATGGACGTTTATACGCCAAACCAAGAAACTATACACAAAGTAATACAGGTGCAGGTTTCCAAATCAGCAATATTGCAAGCACCTATAAAGGATATATTATTACTGCTTATCGTATTAAAGAAGGTGGACGTCTGGATCGCATGACACCAGAAGAGGTCACTTCTTCTATTTCAGCATATATGTCAAATGGAACTCTAAGTATTACAGATACTGGGGCTACATTATCAACCGTTACCTTATATAGCATTGAATTTACAACTACAGCTAATGGTAATACTACAAACCCTGGAACTGGCGGTAATACTGGCGGTAATACTGGTGGTAATACTGGCGGTAATACTGGTGGTAATACTGGTGGTAATACTGGTGGTAATACTGGTGGTAATACTGGTGGTAATACTGGTGGTATGAGAACATATACTGTCAGTATCCCTGCAAATCGTAGAGTGGCATTGTACGAAATATTACCATCAAACTATTCTTTTATTGCAAATAAACAATATATCATCAGATCAATCACAGAGAATGTAGCAATGTATACATGCCCTGGTAATGTTGTATTTAATCCTGCACAAGGTATTTGCTCAACGGGATCACGCACTTACGACATTGCTGGAGGAGTTATTACTCCTTATATTTCAGGCATATTAAATAATTCAAGCTTGAAAGGCCCAGTATATTTCACTGCAACACCAAGCGGATCTGGAACCGTCAACTTAACTTATACCATTAATCGCATTACTTAATTAACAATATTTTATTTACCTGAAGTCGATATTTAAAAATATCGACTTCATTGTTAAAATAATGATTTAAATGCAAACATCTTAAATAAACCTTGGCACCATTATTGATCAATTGAATCAACAAGCATTCGACAGTATATTGTATAATATTTACATCAAAAAACTTTAAAATAATTTGAGATTTTCATATAATCACCAACTAAATATCTAAAAAACGTTATTCTATATTTATAGTACGCAACAAATATAAGTAAAATTACTTATATAATTAAATTTATTTTATAAAAAATATTTACATATTAAAAAATAATAATGATATAATAATAAATATAAATATGAATATGAATCTTTAAAAAAAATATTATTTATAATTTAATAAAAAACAATTTTATAGTTTAACAAAAAATTTTTATAAAGAGAATTACAATGGTATATTCAATTAATATTACAAAAGGGTCGAGAAACACTTCCGCTGGGAACAGTGGTGTATTAAAACCAGTCAACGGAGCTAATGGTATCCCCATTTCTATTGCGCCAGGTTTTCCTGACCTACAAGATCAATTTAACCAAATGGGTATCAAAGATATTCGTTTACATGACTGTTTTGGTATTGCCGACGTTGACGATGGGTTCGTTGCCAATCGTTCAACCAACCAAGATCAATTAATTCCAAATGTTCCTGCAGCTTCTCAAGAAAAAGCAAAGACTTTTATCGCTGACCTGGGAAA
>NZ_AGFR01000003.1 GCF_000231445.1 Commensalibacter intestini A911 | reverse complement strand
GAAACGGGGCGCATTAAGCGTCTTTTTTTATGCCTTTTTTATGGGAAAAGTAATGGATAACACTGATTTATTAATGCAGATGTTTCAGTATTGCCTTGGCATGATACCAGGGGATATTGCAGCGAATATTATTTCAATTGTGACGGTTGTGGTGACGGTTTGCACATTTATTATTCGTTTTTGGAAAGAGCCAGAGCAAAGTAGTAAATGGCATAGATTATGGCAGGTTCTTCATTTGCTTGCCTCGTTCAAAAAGGCAGACAATGCCAAGGAGGGAAGTAATGCCGATAAAACGTCTTAATATCTTACGTCAACGAGATCATTGGTATGCGGAATGGTGGGGATCAGTCTTTTTGATAGCGGTTGGAGTTTATGCGCTTTTAATGCCGAATAGTGAGATCCTACATCGATCTTTAGTCGATGGATTTCTAACATTTTTTCCCGTGGATATTTGGGAGTTATTGTTTATTGGCATTGGGTTATTTCAGTTTTGCATGTTGTTTACCGAAAGTATGTGGGGTAGGGGCATCGCAGCTTTTTTTGCCTCTAGTCTATTAATCTGGGGATTTTTAAATATCTTTCTGTTTGGCCAATGGCATTTCAGCCTTGTCGCATGGGGGGTGTTTTCCAGTATTAATCTATATGCCTTATCCAGAATCCTAACAGGATTGGAAAAATGTAATGAACCTCTTTGAAATCCTGCGTTGGTGGTGGGAAAGCAATATCGAGTGGATCAGGCTATACGATCCTTGGGTAATCCCAGTTATTGCCGTTTGTATCCCTACATCTTTTGTCATTCGTGCCATTTGTGCATTGATTAGGGTGTGGAGAGGGAGATGAAATATTTATTTAGAATAGAAGGAAGTTTTATTTTATTTGAAATAATTAACAGTTCATTAGCTTTCTTTTTTGTTTGTAATGAGTAGTTAATATTAAAATGGAATTGTTTATTTTTATTATATAAAATTTCTATTTCATTAGTGTTATCATAAGTAATTATCCATGGGCAGCTAGTATTTTGGATGACTTTAGAAAGGTTTTGATGATCTATTTTTTTGTAAAAATTAGTATATAGTTCTGCACCCTTATTATAATAAGGTGGATCAATAAATAGAAGGCTATGAGATGGTAAGGATTTGTTGCAATGATGTATAAAGTCTATAGCATCCATATTAGTTAAGGTGATTTGATTTTTAAAAGAATGAATGGTTTTTATACGTTTAATCAAAGGTTCTTTATTAAATCTACAATCTAACTTATATTTACCTTCTTGTTTTAACCCTCCTATTGGTCCAGCCCATTTGATAATTCCAGAACGATTGGTTCTGTTTAAGAAGAAAGTTGAAAATCCTAGATTTATTAAATTATTAACATCTTGTTGTTTATGGATTGCTCGTTGAATATACCATTGCTCAAGGGTTATGGGTGTGTCGATAATTTTTTGTATAAATTCTTCTGTTTCATTAAGGATGCAGTGCCAAAAAGCCCATATGGTAATATCTAAATCATTGATATGAGCATGAGAAATGTTTTTCTTTATAAGTAAAGATAGAGCTAGTCCACATCCTCCTGCATAAGGTTCTGCATAGTGTGCATTTAACTTATTATGATGTAAGATAGGTACTAACATATTATATAAACATGCTTTGCCTCCAGGATATCTTAGTGGGGAAAAAAAATCTCTCATTAGGTAAACTTGTAATTATATATAATAATGATGTCTTGCTTTATACACTGTTTTATTTTTATTGGCCAGTAGATTTTTTTTGAATAGCTTCTTCGATACATTTTATAATCACAGGTTCGATACAAGTTAGGTCATTATTAAGTTGGGCAGTGTTATAATACGCGTTGTTAGCACTATGTTTAGTTGCATTACCATGTTTTGATATTGTTTGGAATTTTTCTACATACTCTTTACTTTTTTCTTTTTCAAACCCAAACTTGGTTAACTTGTCTTTACTAAGAAAATCAGGGAAGCTTGTTGTTTCTTTTCGCTTTTGACATGCAGTTAATGTTTCAAGAAAAGCCCATAAACCTACTGTTAATAAGGGTGTATAATCATGATTATTAGTATTGATTTTTGTTTTTGTTAAGGAAAAGTATAAGTGTATAAGTTTCTCATTTTTTAATCGTTTAAGTTGTTTTTCAATATCGCTATTAAAATGTAATTTTTTGATTTGGTTGGGTGATTTGGGTGTTGAAATGGCAACTTTTTGGGTCGGTGTTGAGGTTAAAGGGGTTGGTACTGTTTTTTGAATAGAAATATTGCTTACTGTAGGTGATGGAGTGAGTGTATTAATTTTACTATCTTGTGGTCTGCTATGTAAGATAGGTTTTTGATTTATTCTTGGATGTTCAGTTGTATTTTGTAGTGTGTAATTATAAAAAAGTTCGGGGCTCTTTAAACTACTGCTATTTTGATTATTAGATATTTGATTATTAGATAATAGTGATTTTATATAAACCTCTTGCTTAGCTGCTGTATTAATCAAACGGGTGTTGATTTTAGCGTTTTTAATATCTTTGACTATTGCACTAAGCATATTGATTAATATTTCTGGATTTTTTTGAAATGTAGGGTGAGTAGTTGAATCAATTTGCTTAGAAGAAATTTGGAATGTATCTCTGAAAAATTTATTGCCTATAATATACTCCAGCGTAGATGCACCTTGTTCCCATAGATAGTCTTTAATCTTTAACCATTCATTATCTGGAAAGGTTGAATTTCGTTCAACAAATGAGATAACATCAATCAACGTTGCATCCCCTTGATACAATTGATTATCAATTGGTTTCCATGTTTGTTGTCCTGCCCCACCTGATTGACCTCCATGTCTTGCTAATAAAGTAGGTTCGGCTTCTTCTCTGGTCTTAAAAAGATAACAATCAATTTGCAAAGATTTTATGTTTGTTATTTCCTGCGTGGTAATATTATTTAAAAAAGTTTCGAGTTTATTTAAAAAGTTAGTGTCAAATGTAATTAACGCGTTATTTTTACAGATAATATCTTTGTTTAAGAGTGAGGATATAAGTTTAAGGCTGGTAATACGTCTATTTCCATCCAATGCTAGATATTGTTGTGAATTAGATGGCATTGGTAAAACGCATAAAGGTTGTGCTTGTAACAGACTCTTACGGTCTTTGATATCTTTTAAAAGTTCCAGAAAAGCATTTGGGTCTTGTTTGATGGTTGCTTGTGCTAAGGTTTTTTGAGGTGTATTTTGGTCGAATTGATATCTTGTTTTGAAACGAGGGTTCGCATAGTCAAGGATAATACAATTTATCGGTAGCGAAATATAATCTGTTGCTGACATTATAAACCTCAAAAAATTAAAGATATTTGTTGCGTATATAATAATATATCGGTTTGTGATTGTTAGGCAAATTTATATTCCAACCATTTTCGCCATATACATAAATTGGTCAAACTATAATACCCAAAATAAATAGCAGTTCAACGATGTTTTTTGAGGTTTTTTCGGGAGCCCGAAAAAACCATTATCTTTCCCGATACTGGGAAAATTAGTTTTTCCTAACGTCAGGAAATAGGTTTTTACCGGAGGCGGTAAAAACTAACTACTTAATAAAATACATTCTCAAAATTATTATTAAAAATCAACATAGGAAATTGAATATGGCTAAAGTAACGGGTGGGATTTATATCCCTCACTTGAAGGAACATATTGTTACACCAGCTTTGAATTATATCGGGTTAGGTGGTGCAAGGGCGATTAATCTTATCACAGGCACATTCTTAGCAGAGGGGTATGCTGGTGGAGAAACTTACCTAAAACAACTTGGCAAAGGCCCTGCTGTGGGTGCGATGCAGATGGAGCCTGCAACTTATAATGATATTTGGAAGAACTTTCTTAGTGCTTCCAAACGTGCGACCTTAGCAACCTATTTGAAGCATTTGGCTGGCGATTGGAAAACGGACGCAAATGGTATTCCTTTGCCGAGCGTTATGACGGGGAATGTATTCTTTGCTGCTGCGATGTGTCGAGTGCATTATTTACGTGTTCCTGCTGCAATACCAGAGGCTACAGATGCTCAGGCATTATCAAATTATCACAAGAAGTATTACAATACATCACTTGGAAAAGCTGATCCAACGGCGAATAAAGACCGTTTCCAGCAAGCGATTGCGGCTTGATGTAACAGTTTTGGATCTCTGTAGATTTCAATCTGTTCAGTTTTAAATGCAGCCATGAGCTGCTTTTTTTATATTCATAATAATCTATTTAATTAAATTAAGGAGACTTACGTTGGAAATGATCCAACCAATTGATCTAATTGCTGCTTACATAGGTGGTAAACGGAAACTATCGAAGAAAATAATCGAAAAAATCAATCAAATCCCGCATAAACGATATGCCGAAAGGTTTAGATATAAGTAGGAGTAGTTTTAATAAAAATATATTACACAAGAAAATAAAGCTTTTGCATCAACGGTTGTCTGGTGTGTTTATTGAGTGTTTACCTTATGAGGAGTTTCTTGATCGACAAGATAAACCAGATACATTGTTTTATCTTGACCCACCGTATTACGGAACAGAAACATATTATAAAGATTTCTTTACTAAAGATGATTTTCAAAAACTGGCAAGCTTACTGAAAAATCTTAAGGGGTATTTTATCTTGTCTATAAACGACGTACCAGAAATAAGAGCATTATTCAAGGGGTTTCATTTTGAAACCGTTCAAATAAAATATTCTTGCAATGCAAAGACAACAAAGCAAAGTCAGGAATTGATTATAAGTAATTATGGATTCTGAGGATATTATAGTGATGCCCGTATTTAAAAATATCATGCCCTGTTTTATGCCCGTTTTTTTTGTCGTAGTTTGTCAGGATATGGCAAGATTAAGGGGGTGTACAATTTAGTTTTTGGCTTTAAATAAGGGGTATGTCATTATCTGGCAACATATGATATGTATAAATGGCGGAGAGAATGGGATTCGAACCCATGGTACGCTATTAACGCACACACGCTTTCCAAGCGTGCGCCTTAAGCCGCTCGGCCATCTCTCCATAAGATTGCCTTAATAAAAAGCACAATAGCAATTTTTTCGTAAGAGGCAAGAGGAAAAATAGTTTTTTCTATTTTTTATTAATTTATTATGTATTTAAACTAAAGTATTAGCAAATTTTTGTAAATTTTCGTGATGTAATAACGTTACTTTTGTAGAGCTCGCTAGTTGTCGTGCTGACGTTGTATAATTAGCATTTGAAACAACAGCTGCATAATGTGCATGATAAAAAAATTTGGCAGCATTGACTTCTTGTACGGCTTTATTGCTGACTGGTTTGCTGTATAATTTACATTGTATAATTAACATTATTTTTTTTTTAGAAGCAATAATATCTGCGCCTTGATCACCACTGGCTGTGGTGACATCAGCATTCCAGCCAGCTTGTCTCAGTAACTCTGCACAATATTCTTCATATTCAAGAGGAGGCATTGTGGGAGAGTATTTTAGTTTAGTTTTTTTTCTGTTTGTAAAAAATGCTCTTTGTTTATTCGGAGGATACTTTGCTATATACAAAACTTTTTTTAAAATCTTGTTTTGAATAAGCGGATAGTAATCTAAGACCTGATTTTCAGATAAAAGAGGTTTGATTTTTGTTCGAAGAAAACGATTGGCTTCTTGTATCCATTTTTCTTGGACTAAGCTTCCATAGTCATCTTTGTATAGCAATTGATCTCGCTTAATATATAGTGTCTTTGCATGTTGTTCGATTTCATTACTTGCGATTTTATAAGCTTTTTTTACACCATAACTTTTTTTTCTATATCTATGAATACGGCTTAATAACTTAAATAGTGGGCGACCGAATAATAGTAAGAAGAATATTCCTCCCATACCGTATAAAAGTTGACTATAAGACGTTGTCTTATTGTTTGTATTGGATAAGGAAGGTAAATTTTCTGAGCTTGTTTTTCCAAAAGGAGGTGCGAGTTTAGGGATAGGATGTGTATTTAAACGTTCTAATAAGGTTGCAACAAGAGAAGAGGTGCCAATTAAAGAAATAGGGATTTCTTTGTGATCAATTGTAATGGTTGCTTTTTCTGTTGAGGTAAAATCGTGAATAAAAGTTTTTAATTGTGAGGTTGATAAAGTGACTTCAAATTCTATAACATTATTTTGATTTAGCTGTTTAGTTAGCGTAAAAATCTGCTTGCCTATTGTGAAGTTAACAAATGTTATATTCTTTATTTTATTATTTGGAACAAATGAAATTCGCAATAAAGAAGGTTTTTCAGATAAAATACAAAGTGACAGAGTGAAATTGTCTTCTTGACCGCTAATAATAATCTGGCGTGATTGAGTATTGATGGAAGACCGCCATATTGGCGTATCAGCAACGACTTGAGATTGAGCAATGCTGGGAAATAAAGGGCTGCATATGCAGCATAAAACAAGAAACGCATATAAAGAACTAAATTTCATGAGTTACCATCAGTCAGTGCGTATTGTTTTATATCATATTGATTTAGATATGTATCTTTGATTTTTATAGAAAAATACTAGGTTTATACATTGATATTTATAGGGAACATCAAGGGTTGGCAAGGATTTTTTTAAGTATATATTTTATATATTCATTAATTTATAACTTTTATTTAAATGATTATATAAAATACATTGGTTGATATAACTCCTATATTTCTAATATCAAAGAAAAGGGGAGTTATATCGCTTAATGCTTATTTTTGTTTTTTAAATTCAGCGTAATATTCTTCAACGAGTTTATGAATTGAAGAGCCAATGGCAGCATATTGATATTCATTTAAATTTGCTAAAGACACTCTGGCAGATGGATGCTGTACGGCAAATCCTTTTCCAGGAAGTAATACCACACCAGCTTCATCAGCTATTCTAAATAACATTTCTGTTGGTTGCTTTGTTTTTAAAATCCATTGTGCAAATTCATCATTATATAACTCTCGACAAATATGCTCTAGGTCAATAAGCGTATAATATTCAACGCTATTTTCATCAGATGGATATTTAATTCCTAAATGACGATAAAGCGATGCATTACGACGACGAATTAAGGTTTTTAATGCAGTTTTATATTTTTGATCTGTATCCATCATTTCTGATAAAGCAAAAATAACCATTTGAATTTGTTGAGGTGTTGATAATCCTGCGGTATGGTTCAGAGCAACAGCACGACTATCCGCGACTAAACGATCGATGAATTTAAGATGTTGAGGATCTGTTGTAATGGACTCATAGCGTTTATTGAGCGATTTTTTTGTTTGTTCTGGGAGTTCTGCAATTAGTTTATCTACGATTGTATTGCGTGAAGTTGCAATGACGCCAAGACGCCAACCTGTTGCACCAAAATATTTTGAAAATGAATAAACTAAAATCGTATTTTGAGGGCAAATGGTAAAGAGTGAACGGAAGTTATCAGCAAAAGTTCCGTAAACATCATCTGTTAAAACAATTAAATCAGGACGTTTTTTAACGATACTTGTGATAATTTCTAAGCTTTTATCATCAATTTTTACAGAAGGTGGGTTGGAAGGATTAACAACAAAAAAAGCTTTAATACTAGGATCTTCTAACTTACGCAGTTCGCTTTCTGGATATTGCCACCTTAATGATTTATCTGCATTAATCAAGACTTCAACAAGTTGATAATCGTCCAGCTCAGGGATCTCAAGATAAGGGGTAAAGGTTGGTGCGCCAATTGCGATTTTATCGCCTTTTTTAATCAAGCCATTTTCTTTTAAGGAGTTGAAAATATAAGCCATTGCCGCAGTGCCACCTTCAACGGCGAATAAATCAATATCATCGCGATCCATGGCTTGAGTGCCCATTTGTTGTAAAATATATTCTTTTACAATTTCTTCGCTGACGTTCAGCATTCTATCTGGCACAGGGTAATTACAGCCAAGAATTCCCTCGATAATTTCTTGTAAGAAAATATTCCCATCTAATCCGAGTTGATCTCTGACATAGGAGAACATTTTACCCAAGAAGGATACTCCCGGGGTCGTATAATTACGACGGATAAAATCTTCAAAACGTTGTGTTAAGTTATGGTGGATTGGAAAACCACCAATCCCTTCGCTAAGGAAAGAGAAAGACATTTCTGCCTCTTGAGTGGCAAATAACCCAAGTTGGAAAAAGGCATGTCGAGGGAGCGTTGCAAGAAAATTAGGGTTACCACGCCAGGCATTTAACATCATGCGTTCAGAGTGACTTTGAGCCAGTTGAATAAGGGTGTCTTTTAATTCGAAAGGACTTAAATTCGTGTATTCTGAATAATTATTATTCTTCGTTGTCATTATGAATATCTTTCTAAATTTATTGAATCTTTACTTATACAAAGGCAATAATTAATGGGCCTAAGAGTGTCAGGAAAACATTAGCAAGCGCATAGGTTACGGCAAAAGAGTTTGTTGGGATGGCGTTTCCAGCTTTATTTAAGACTTCACCAAATGCAGGGTTTGCACTGCGTGCGCCAGATAACGCACCAGCAAATACAGCAGCATTTTTATAACCAAGTACATATTTACCAAAGAAGATCGCTAAAATCATTGGGAGGAAGGTAATGACCAGACCAATAAGTAATAAGGATAATCCTTGTTCACAAATGGTAGAGATTGCTTGCATTCCAGACTCTAGCCCAATAATTGCGACAAAACCTGCTAATCCAAAATCTTGTAATAATTGAGAAGCACCAACAGGGATATTCCCAATGGTTTGATGACGAGAGCGTATCCAGCCAAAGATTAACCCAGAAAGAAGAGCACCACCGCCAGCGCCTAAGGTAATAGGAACGCTGCCAATACGAACAACGATTAATCCAATGACAAGACCGACTACCAGGCCAAAACCATGGAAAATCCAATCGGTTTTTTCACTTTTATTGATAGGTGCACCAATTTTGCTAATTACACGATTTAGATCGCTTTCAGCTCCATAAACCGTAATAATATCGCCTAATTGTAATGTAGTATCTTTATTAATGGGAAGGGGATCGCCTTCGCGGTTAATGGAAACTAGATATACACCATGTCTTAATCTTAAAACGTTTTCACAAGAGATCGTTTGATCTAAAGTTTTCCCAGCATATTCTGTATTACGCATGACAACATCTTTGGTATTCATAACGATATCCATGCCAGATGCTGAATCTATTTCTTTGATATAATCGTTATCAATCGCAACAATCGCATTACGATGCCCAACAATTAAAACAACGTCGTCTTTTTTAAGAGTTGTTTCTTGCGTAACTTCTATGATCTTACCATTTCTTTTGATGCGTTCAATGGTAATGCCATTAATTTCTTGTTCAATTTCACAGATGGTTTTGTTAACAGCTTTTGTAAAACATATAGTCTACCAATAATGTCTGATAAAGCCATATGCTGATCGTTCATGAGGAGCATGGCACCATTAAATTTTTCAGCTTGGGCTTTAATGGCATCATCATGAATATCTCGCCCCATAATTTTAGGTAAAATATTCACACAAGCAATAATTGCCCCGATTGAACCAATCACATAAGTAACCGCATAGCCAATCGCAATGTTCGCTTGCATTTTATGTAGTTCATCCGTTGATAAGCCTAGCTGATTTAAGGAATCTGATGCGGTTCCCATAATGGCAGATTGAGTTAATCCTCCAGCCGCTAATCCAGCGGCGATCCCTTTATCTAAATGAAAGATTTTTGCGAAGACTATTACTGTAGCTAAACTAATGAGAGCAACAAAGGTTGCTAGCAGTATTTCTCGTAAAGTTTTACCCCCCAAAGATCGAAAGAATTGTGGGCCACTATCAAAACCAACAGCGTAGATAAATAGTGCAAAGATAACGGCTTTAACTCCGTCATTAATAGTCACACCAAAGACACTTAGCGCAACAGCTACAAGGAGCGATCCCGCAACGCCACCCAGCTGAAACTTTCCAAAACGAAAGCCACCAATTAGGTAACCAAGACTAAGAGAAAGGAAGAGAAGAATTTCAGGAGATTGCTTCAGTTCATATACAATCCATTGCCACATCATATTATTCCTAGTTGAATACTGGATTAATTAAATAACTTAACGTTAATCGTATTCTGAAATAAATGTTCGGGCAAGGAAAGAAGTTAGTATTTTTAGTTTATAATAAGTTTTACTCCAAATTACACCAAAATATAGAGTAATCAATTGATTTTATGTGATATTTGGTGCCCCAAAGAAGAGTTGAACTTCCACGACCTTGCGGTCACAGGTACCTGAAACCTGCGCGTCTACCATTCCGCCATTGGGGCTTGCAAGCTGTGTTTTATATAAGTTGTAGGGATCGGTCAATTATTTTTGATTATTGGTATTGTTTATACTTTTCTATTAGATAAAGCTTTTTTTATATGAATTTAGTATTCATAGAATGAATAATGATCTGTTTCTTGTAGAATTCTACCTTGATCAATATATATGTGAAGTATAAAAGATAAAATAAGAGTCAAAGTATTTTGATATTTGTTTTAAGGAGTGTCTAAGTGAGTGATACACGTAAAGTAGCAACGGTTATTGGTAATAATAAATTTGTAGAGGGCTATGTTGTTGAACGACTAGTCAAAGCAGGATACGTTGTTCGTGTGGCTGTTCCTCAACCAGCATTGGTGAATACGCTTAGGCCTTTTGGAAATGTTGGACATATTTCTCCACTTTATTGTTCTGTTACTCAGGAACATACGGTTATCCGTGCCATTGAAGGTGCGGAAGTTGTTGTTAATTTATCAGAGCTTTCTTTTGGTAAAAACAAAACAAAGTTAGATATATATAATGTAAAAGCTGCTCAAAATATTGCACGGATTAGTGCAGCAGCAGGGGTGAAAAAACTTATTCACTTTTCTGCATTAGGTGCTGAATTAAACAGTCGTTCTGCTTACTTGGTAAGTAAGAAAAAAGGTGAGGATGCAGTTTTAGAAGCTTTTTCATCTGCTGTGATTTTGCGTACAAGTATTGTTTTTGGGCCTGAAGATCAGTTCTTAAATAAATTAGGGATGATTGCGAGTTATTTCCCAATTATGCCTGTTTATAACGTGAATACAAAATTACAACCTGTTTATGTGGGGGATGTTGCTGATGCTGTCATGAAAGTTGTGCAACAACCAGAAACAGCAGGGAAAATATATGAATTGGCTGGTCAAGAAGCGTATACCAATAGAGAGTTAATGACTTGGTTGGTAGAGTGGTTGAGAACGAATAATGATATTAGTGGATTAAGTCCAGCTCTTATTCGTTTGGCAGCTTTTTCTTTGCAGTTTATGCCTGGTGCATTAATGACGCCAGCATTATTAAATATGATGGAATATGATTCTGTATTAAGCCAAAAAGAGAACGGTTTAATGGCATTAGGGATTGTTCCTAAAACATTAGAGATGATCGCACCAATTTACTTATATTGTTATCGTTCGGTTAACGATTTTACAGAGTTAAAGAAACTCCAACACCGAATTGAGCAATAAAATACTATAAAATCGATCAAATTTAAATTATTTTAACAATAGGTCAGTATTACTGTCTTTTATTGAAATAAGGAATAGCATAAACATTAGGTGTAATTGATTCTGTAATCGTAAAAGCGATGGTAATATTATGCCTAATGTCATGTTAAAATTTGTTTCTCTTGATCAACAACAACCTGAAAAACGTCCAGCGGAAATACGTAAAGCCGATTTCTTGGAAACATATCGTCGCTTTTCAGACGAACAAGCAAAAACACAAGCCAGCCGTTGTTCACAATGTGGTGTGCCTTTTTGTTCTACAAAATGTCCTTTATCAAACTATATTCCTGATTGGTTGAAACTGACCACAGAAAATCGTCTTGATGAAGCATATGCGCTTTCCTCTGAAACCAACAGTTTTCCAGAAATTTGTGGACGTATTTGCCCACAAGATCGCTTATGTGAAGGTAGCTGTGTAATTGAGCCTGGATTTAAAAGTGTAACAATTGGCGCTGTTGAAGCATATATTACCGATCATGCTTTTCAAAATGGGTTAATTAAACCTGTTGTTCCTTCTCAAGAGCAGGCCCAATCTGTTGGGATTGTTGGTGCAGGGCCATGTGGAATGGCTGCTGCTGTTGTGTTGCGTCAAAAAGGCTATAAAGTTCATATTTATGATCGTTATGACCGCGCAGGTGGTTTGCTGACCTATGGTATTCCAACCTTTAAACTTGAAAAAGAAGTTGTTGCAAGACGTCAAAAATGGCTAGAAGAGTCTGGTGTAACGTTTCACTTCAATGTGAATATTGCAGATAAAACAGGTGAAGGAACGCTTTCTTTTGCTGATTTACGTGCAAAACATGATGCTGTTTTTATTGCAACGGGTGTGTATCAGAAAAAAGAAGTTAAGTTATTAGGTAGTCAGTTAAACGGTGTTGTGCAGGCATTGGATTATTTGATGGTATCTCAACAAACAGACAAAACGCTTTCATCTGATATGGATGCCAAGGGAAAAGATGTGATTGTTGTGGGCGGTGGTGATACAGCGATGGATTGTTTGCGCACAGCCATACGTCAGGGTGCGAAGTCTGTTAAATGTCTATATCGTCGTGACAAAGCAAATATGCCTGGATCTATGCGTGAAGTGAAAAACGCAGAGGAAGAAGGTGTAGAGTTTATTTGGCAAGCAGCTCCAGAAGCATTTATTGGCAGCGAACGTGTTGAATCTATTCGTGCTTTAAGAACAGAGTTGGGGCTACCCGATGCAGGTGGCCGTCAAACAGTTCGAATTATTGAAGATAGTCACTTTACGTTACCAGCAGACATGGTGATTAAAGCATTAGGGTTTGACCCAGAACCTTTGCCAGAATTATGGAATGACGCGAATTTAGAAGCATCTAAATATGGAACCGTCAATGTTGATAAGCAGAAATTTATGACATCCATAGAAGGCGTTTTTGCTGGTGGTGATATTGTGCGCGGTGCGAGCTTGGTTGTTTGGGCGGTGCGTGATGGTCAAGATGCAGCCTTACAAATTGCGAAATGGTTAAAAGAACAATAATTTTGTTCCACACAAATTAAGATTAAAGAAATATTCAGTTAACAAAAGCCAGTCCATGAAATGGCAAGGTTTTTATCATCTGTAGGCGGATAAAAAGATGAGTGATACTAATTTTATTGAAGATAGAAAAAGAAACGAAGCAATCCTTGAGAGTGTAGGTGTATATTCTCAGGATCAAGAGCATGATGCTTGTGGTGTGGGATTTGTCGTTGCGCTGGATGGTAAAAAACGTCGTGATGTTGTCGAGGCTGGATTAACGGCCTTAAAAGCTTTGTGGCATAGAGGTGCTGTTGATGCCGATGGTAAGACTGGAGATGGCGCAGGGATCCATGTTGAAATTTCTCAAGATTTCTTTTTAAAGTCTATTCGTAGTGGTCATCATCATGCCAAAGAAGGTGGGTTGGCTGTTGGGATGGTGTTCTTGCCAAAGAATGATTTGGCAAGTCAAGAACGTTGTCGTCAAATTGTAGAAACAGAAATTATTGCTTTTGGTTATTCGATTTATGGTTGGCGTCAAGTGCCAATTAATACCGATTGTATTGGTGAAAAAGCGAACGCAACGCGTCCAGAAATCGAACAGATTTTAATCAGCAATACACATAATCATTCTGAAGAAGAATTTGAACGAAATCTTTATGTTATCCGTCGAAAAATCGAAAAACGTGCAACAGAAAGTCAAGTAGATTTATATATCTGTTCTTTATCTTGTCGCTCTGTGATTTATAAAGGGATGTTCTTGGCAGAAAATGTTGCTGATTTCTATCCTGATTTACTAGATGAGCGTTTTGTTAGCCGTTTTGCGATTTATCACCAACGTTATTCTACCAATACATTTCCAACATGGAAATTGGCGCAACCATTCAGAAAAATTGCACATAATGGTGAAATTAATACCCTTTCAGGAAATATTAATTGGATGAAAAGCCATGAGACACGTTTGTCTCATCCTGATCTTGATGCTTATATGACTGATTTAAAACCAGTTATTCAGTTTAATGGTTCTGATACTGCGGCTTTGGATAATGTTTTTGAATTGTTGACTTTTGCAGGGCGTGATGCGCCGACAGTAAAATCATTGATGATCCCACCAGCGATGGGGATGCAAAATGATCTTACTCAAGAAGTAAAAGATATGTATGGTTATGCGAATGCTGTGATGGAGCCTTGGGATGGGCCTGCAGCATTATGCGGAACAGATGGAAATTGGGTCATTGCAGGGTTGGATCGTAATGGATTGCGTCCTTTGCGTTATACAATCACAACAAATAATTTGATGATTTTAGGATCTGAAACAGGAATGGTACGTGTTCCAGAACCTGAGATTTTAGAAAAAGGACGTTTAGGGCCTGGTCAAACCATTGGGTTTGATATGCAGACTTGCAAATTATATAAACCTCATGAAATTACAGATCTATTGGTTAAACGCCATGACTATAGTGATTGGATTAAGAACACTAAACAAATTACGTCGATTGTTCGTGATTATGAAAATGAAATTAGTGTTTTCCCAGAAGAAGAGTTGAGAAGAAGACAGTTAGCGGTTGGGATTAGTTTAGAAGATCTTGAAACGATATTACAACCTATGGTTGAAACTTCTGCAGAAGCTATTGGTTCTATGGGTGATGATACGCCTTTAGCAGTATTAAGTGAACGCTATCGTGGATTATCTCATTATTTCCGCCAACGTTTTAGCCAAGTGACTAATCCTCCTATTGATAGCTTGCGTGAAACACAAGTGATGACATTAAGTACTCGCTTAGGGAATTTAGGAAATGTTCTGGATGAGACCTCTGAACAGTGCCAAATGTTACAACTTTCTAGCCCTGTTTTAACCAATAGTGAGTTTAGTGCGTTACAAGAATATTGTGGTAAAACAGGTGTAATCATTGACTGTAACTTTTATGTTGCAGAAGGGGAGAAGGGCCTACGCCAGGCGATTGGTCGTATTTGCTTGGAAGCAGAAGAAGCTGTTAGAGCAGGGTGTACCCATGTCTTTTTAACGGATGAAAAACAAACTAAAGAACTTGCACATATTCCAATGATTTTGGCAACGGCTGCGGTGCATACGCATTTGGTTAGCCAATCGCTTAGAACCTTTACCTCACTTAATGTTCGTTCTGCTGATACATTAGACGTGCACTCCATTGCTGTTTTGATTGGTGTGGGTGCAACGACAGTCAATGCTTATTTAGCTCAAGAGTGCATTGCAGATCGTCATAAACGTGGATTATTTGGCGATATTTCTTTGCGTGAAGCAATGCAACATTATTGTAAAGCCGTAAATAAGGGCTTGCTTAAAATTATGGCAAAGATGGGGATCTCTGTGGTTGCTTCCTATCGTGGTGGGTATAATTTTGAAGCAATCGGCTTATCTCGTGCATTGGTTGCAGAATTTTTCCCGGGAATGTCTTCTCGTATCTCAGGGATTGGTTTGTCAGGGATTGCGCATAATGTCAGTACATTCCATGAAAAAGCATGGGATCCAAGTGTGACGATGCTTCCAATTGGTGGATTATATAAATGGCGTAAACAAGGTGAAAAACACGCGTTAAATGGCGATGTAATTAAGCTTATTCAACAAGCTGTTGAAAAAGATAGTTGGCCTTTATATCAACAATATTTAGAAGAAATAAAAAAACAGCCTCCAATGGCGTTGCGTGATTTATTAGACTTCCAATCTTCTAATAAACCTATTCCTGTTGAATCTGTTGAAAATATTACTCAATTAAGACGTCGTTTAATTTCTCCTGGTATTTCATTAGGGGCGTTAAGCCCAGAGGCTCATGAAACCTTAGCAATCGCAATGAACCGTATTGGTGCACGCTCTGACTCTGGTGAGGGTGGAGAAGATGCAAGTCGTTATAAACCTCGTCCTAATGGGGATAATGCATCATCTGCGATTAAACAAGTTGCCTCTGGACGTTTTGGGGTTACTGCTGAATATTTGAATAACTGTCGTGAAATTGAGATTAAAGTTGCTCAAGGGGCAAAACCAGGTGAGGGTGGACAGCTTCCAGGGTTTAAAGTTACTGAGCTAATTGGTAAATTACGTCATGCTGTGCCTGGAGTTACCTTAATTTCTCCACCACCACATCATGATATTTATTCTATTGAGGATTTAGCTCAGCTTATTTATGATTTGAAACAAATTAATCCTGATGCGACGGTTGCTGTTAAGTTGGTGGCTTCTTCAGGAATTGGAACGATTGCTGCGGGTGTTGCAAAAGCAAAAGCAGATACAATTTTGATTTCTGGTCATAATGGTGGAACAGGTGCATCAGCACAAACATCCATTAAATATGGTGGTATTCCTTGGGAAATGGGCTTGGCAGAGGCACATCAAGTGTTAATGTTAAACCGTTTACGTCATCGGATTACGTTGCGTGTTGATGGTGGGATTAAAACAGGTCGTGACGTTGTGATTGCAGCGATGTTGGGTGCTGAAGAATTCGGTATTGGAACGTTAAGCTTAATTGCGATGGGTTGTATTATGGTGCGTCAATGCCATTCAAATACTTGCCCTGTGGGTGTTTGTACTCAAGATGAGGAATTACGTAAGAAATTTGTTCAAGATGGTGCAGATCGTGTTATTAACTTGTTCTCCTTTATTGCAGAAGATGTTCGTAATATTCTTGCCTCTCTTGGTTTCGCTTCATTAAAAGAAATTATTGGGCGCACTGATTTGTTAAGACAAGTTTTACGTGGTGCTTCTTATCTTGATGATCTTGATTTAAACTCTTTGTTGGCTCGTGTTGATGCTGGCCCTTATGCAAGATACTGTACTCGTGAAGGACGTAACGAGGTTCCTGAAACATTAGATGCACAAATGATTGTTGATGCTCAACCTCTGTTTGAGCATGGCGAGAAAATGCAGTTACGCTATAATGTTGAAAATACATATCGTGCGATTGGAACAAAGATTTCTTCTAAAATTACGCGCCGTTTTGGAATGAAAGGGTTGGCACCAGATCATTTAACGGTTCGTTTAAGTGGTTCAGCTGGTCAGTCTCTGGGAGCTTTTGCAGTTCAGGGGTTAAAGCTAGAAGTCTTTGGTGATGCGAATGACTATGTTGGTAAAGGTCTATCAGGGGCAACGATTGTTGTTCGTCCAGTTCCTGAAACACGATTGGTTTCTAATCATAATATGATTATTGGGAATACTGTTCTATATGGTGCAACCTCTGGACGTTTATATGCAGCAGGGATTGCTGGTGAACGCTTTGCTGTTCGTAATTCTGGTGCAACTGCTGTTGTTGAGGGGTGTGGTGCCAACGGATGTGAATATATGACAGGTGGAACGGTGGTGATCTTGGGTGAAATGGGAGCTAACTTTGGTGCTGGTTTCACGGGTGGTATGGTGTTTGTGTATGATCCACATCAAGAGTTTGAGAAACGAGTAAACTCTGATACATTAATATGGCAACGTGTTGTTGATCCTCAATGGGAGGAAACATTGCGCCATCTTGTTGAGCAGCATGTTAAAGAAACAGACAGTCGTTATGCAACATCTTTGTTACATGAGTGGCAAAATACATTGCAACATTTCTGGCAAGTGGTTCCAAAAGAGTATGCTAAAGCAATTGGATTTCAGATTGATACAGCTGCAATGAAAAAAATAGCTTAATTATATTTGACAATTTAAAAGACGACTTGTAGGGGGTATTGATAATACCTCCTTTTATTTTTGTGTGTTTATATTTCTAATAATCTATTATAATGAAATTTATCGTTCTTATTGTTGCCAAAATATGCTATTAATAAGGAAATAAAGTATTTTAAACGAGGCAAATAATCTTATTATGGAATATATTTAAGATCATAATAATGTGAATGCATGGATCATTTATTGATTTCTCTGTTTATAATGCGTTTTATAGAACACAAATAATATATTGAAATAATTTTAAACGGAGAGAGAGACCAATATGCCAGTTACCGGTCTGGCCACTGTTTTATTAGCAACAGCCATTCTTTTAGTTATCGTTAGTGCCGTTCAGCCTTTGGCTAAACGCATAGAGTTGTCAGAAACAGTTTTATTAGCGATTGTTGGAATTATTTTAGGGGGGCTTGCAGACCTCGTGCTGCATAGTTCTCATATATTTATCTTTGATACAGCAGCTGAAGTCCTCTTGGATTTTCCGTTAAATAGTGAAGGTTTCCTTTTAATATTCTTACCGATCTTGGTTTTTCAGGCCGGACTGGCGATTGATGTCAGGCGACTGGCTCATGAAATGGGGACGGTTCTGTTGCTGGCTATTGTTGCAGTTGTCTTGTCGACAGCAACGATTGGATTGGCTTTATATCCGTTCTCTGGAATGCCTTTGATTGTTTGCTTATTAGTTGGCTCTATTGTTGCCACGACTGATCCGTCAGCGGTTGCGGGTATTTTCCGAGAAATTGGTGCTGCAACACGATTAACACGGTTGGTCGAAGGGGAATCACTATTAAATGATGCTGCGGCTATTTCTATTTTCTCCACATTAATTGCAGCGATTATCGCGCATAAGGAAGTGCATTTCTTAGGCTCTGCAGCGAGTATTTTAATATCATTTGCAGGTGCTGTTGTTGTTGGTTATATTTTTGCACGACTTTCTTTATGGATGATTGTTGCATTAGGGTCGAGCTCTGGACGCGCTGCAGAAATTACACTGACCGTTGCATTGCCTTATATTTCTTATATTGTTTGCGATGAAATTATTGGTTTCTCTGGTGTTGTGGCAGCAGCAGCAGCAGGTTTGACACTTTCTGCTTATGGTCCATCAACGTTCCGCCCACAAACTTGGCGTTTTTTAAACGAAATATGGCAACAAATTGTATTTTGGGCTGGCTCTTTGTTGTTCGTATTGGCTTCTATGTTAGTGCCTCGTTTATTAATTGGTATGACCCGATGGGACTGTGTTCTCATTTTAATTGCAACGATTGCAGGTTTAATTGCGCGTGCAATTGTTGTTTTCGGAATGCTTCCTATCCTAGCTGCGACTAAAATTTCTCCGCCTATTCCAACACCTTTTAAGGCCACAATGGTGTGGGGGGGATTGCGTGGGGCGATTACCTTGGCTTTGGCTTTGGCGGTGACTGAAAATGAGCTTGTTTCAACGCCAATCTCTCATTTTGTTGGGATTATTGCAACAGGGTTTGTTTTAATTACTCTATTAGTTAATGGCACAACATTACGTGCTGTAGTTGTTTATTTTCGGCTAAATGAATTAACGCCTATTGATCAAGCAGTTCGACACCAAATTATTGGTATTGGTCTTAGCAATGTTCGAGACAAAACGAGACGTACTGCGAATGAGTTTGGTTTCAATAATCAAACAACTGGGTACGTTATTGAGGATTTAGATCGTAGAATTGAGGAGGAACAAGAAGCGAATACGTTTGATACTGCTCTTGGTAATCGTCAACAAATTACATTGGCCTTGATTACGATTGCAGCACAAGAACGTTCTATTTTACTTGATTTATTTAGAATGCAAGGGCTTCCAAGGCGAGTAATGGAAACATTGTTACGTTCTGCCGAAGCTGCGGTTGATGGGGCATGGCAAGATGGTCGTTATGGTTATGTTAAAGCAATGCACAGACGGTTGCATCCACCTTTGATTTTCCGTATTTCTCAACGTATTCATCGTACATTCCATATCGATCGACCATTAATGTATGCAATGATGGAACGTTTTGAAATCTTGTTAGTCTCACGATTTGTTTCGATTTCATTAACTCGCTTTTTAAAGCGTAGAATTGAACCAACGCTTGGTCCTCGTGTTGCAGAGATTGTTTCTGAGGTTCTCGATCGTCAAAATCGTATGTTAGATGACGCTTTGGAAACAATGCGTATGCATTACCAAGGTTACATAGAAGCTTTAGAAGCACGTTTTTTGAAAATGGTTTCTTTGCGATTGGAAAGTGAAGAATATGATGGCTTGTTAACAGAATCTTTGATTAGTGACGAGTTGCATCAAGAACTAGAAAAAACAATCGAAAGACGTTTTTCACGTTATAATCGCCGTTTAAAATTTAATTTAAAAAGTGGGATTGAACAGCGCGTACAAGAACTTCCTTGTTTACGTGGTATTCCTCAAGCGGTCTTGTATGATATTAGTTTATCTATGTCGATTTTCTTCGTGTTTCCGGGGGAGAAAATTTACTCTCGTGGAGAAAGAATAAGAAATGTTTTCTTTATTAGTAATGGGTTGTTTGAGACGCATATTGAAGATAAATCTTATACGTATGGCACGGGTGATGTTCTTGGTGCAAATGAGTTGATTGCTGGGAAAAGAAGAACTGCCTCTATTTATCGCTCTTTACGTTTTGGCTATTTGTTGACAATGCCTGTGGATGTCTTCAAGCGGTTGATATCTGAATATCCAATTGTTAGGCATAATTTAATACAAATTGATTACGCACGTAATCGTCCTGAGGAAGGTGAGCAGAAGAAATGTTTACCTTTATTAGGATATACGCCTCCAGCAATTGAAGGGCATTCGATGAATGCAATTTCATCAGATCAGAAAGATGAAGCGGCGAAAGAGAAAGCATCAGTAGATAAAACGTCTAATATAAGTGCAGAAAAATCTCAAGAGGATAAATCTTCTGTAACGGAAGAGACAAAATCATAGGCTCTCTTTTATTTATGCTGTGATTTTATGTTACTAAGGAAAGCATAGTCTTTCCTTAGTAACAAATATATTCAATAAAACTTCAAAGAAGATACGATATACTATGGTTGTATTAAATATTAATAATAAAACGGTTAATCTGGACGTTTCTGAAGATATGCCATTGCTTTGGGTTTTACGAGATGTCATGGGGTTAACTGGAACGAAATATGGGTGTGGTATTGGAGAGTGCGGCGCTTGTACTGTGCATCTTGATGGTAAACCTGTTCGCTCTTGTTCTTTACCTGTTGGGGCAATCGGTGAGAAAAGTGTGATTACCATTGAAGGTTTAGGAAGCGATCCTGTTGCGCAAAAAATATTAGATGCTTGGAGTGAAAAGCAACCAACACAATGTGGTTTTTGTCAGCCAGGTCAAATTATGACGGCGATTGCTTTGTTACATGAACAAGAAAAACCTACCAAAGAAGAGATTAATCGAGCGTTATCGGGACATATTTGTCGTTGTGGAATGTATCAACGTATTCGTAATGCGATTAAGATTGCTGCCGGGAGCATAGATGATGAGTAATTTATCAAGACGTGCTTTTATAACCAGAACAGGGGCTTTGGCTTTAGGTTTTTCTCTTCCTTTATTTTCTGGGAATGCACAAGAGAATACTAAAGCAGTTAAACCAGAAAATAATAAAGTTGTTGCAAATAACGTTCCACCAAATGATGAGTATCATAACGCATATATTGAAATTCATGCTGACAATAGTATTATTTTTCGAGTGCCTGATATCGAGTTTGGGCAAGGAATTTACACCACAGCAGCGATGTTGTTGGCTGAAGAGTTAGATGTTGTTTTATCAGCTGTGCGTGTAGAAGCAGCATTGCCGAATGAGGTTTATATTCTAAAAGGTGAATTTACTGAGATTACGTGGGGATCTGGTTCTACTCAAAAAGATTGGCTTCCTTTACAACAAGCTGCTGCAACATTGCGTATTTTATTAGTTCAGGCAGCTGCACAATTATGGAATATTGATGTCGGTCAATGTCACGCCAAAGAAGGGCATGTTTATGGGCCTAACGATCAAGATGTTTTATATGGTCAACTTTTACAAAAAGTAGCCCTTTTAACTGAGCCTAAAGAAATTATATTAAAGTCCCCTGATACGTATAGTTTGATTGGGAAATCTCAGCCAAGAGTGGATACTCCTGCGAAAATTCATGGCACTGCTATTTATGGTGCAGATGTTCGTCTTCCTGATCAACAAGCATCGATAATGAAAATAGGGTTAATCCTTGCTTGTCCTGTTGTAGGTGGGAAAATCGTTCAATTAGAAGATAAGCAAGCACTAAGTGTGCAAGGGGTTGTTGCAGTTTTGCGTCTGGAGGATGCTGTGTGTGTTGTGGCTGATCATTTTTGGTCAGCATCAAAAGGCGCATCGCTACTTGAAATAGAATGGGATTTCGGTGCAAATGCAACAGTAGATACGCAATCAATTTATAAGCAACTTAATAGCGTTAATGATGAAAATACAATTGTTGGTTATACAAACAGCGATGAAAAAATCGAAGTTTCATTAAAAAACACAAGTCATACTTATGAAGCGACTTATAATCAACCAATGTTGGCGCACGCTGCATTAGAACCGCTTAACTGTACAATTTCGATTACAGATACAGGTTGTGAGGTATGGTCTTGCACTCAAACGCCTTTATGGACACAAGAGAAGGTCGCAACCTTACTACAAAAAGATAAAAGTCAAATTAAGATTCATAATCTTTATGTCGGAGGCAGCTTTGGCCGTCGTTTAGATGATGAATATATTGTTCAAGCTGTAAAATTTGCAAAACAAGTTTCTTATCCTTTACAATGTTTATGGTCTAGAGAAGAAGATTTTGCTCAAGATCATGTCCGTCCTCCTTATGTGGATAAAGTAGAAGTCGGTGTCGATGAGAACTCTTTATTGGTTGCAGTAAAGCATAATATTATTGGCCCTTCAGTGATGGCGCGTTGGGATAAGTCCCAATTAACCAAAGAAGGCATGGATCCTGATTTGTTGTTGGGAATTAATAGTCTTCCTTATCAAATTCCGCATTATCAGTTAAATTATACGCCTTGTGAAATTCCAGCCATTATACCAGGTTGGTGGCAAGGGAATGGTGCAACTAGAAATATTTTTGTTTTAGAATCTATGATTAATAAATATGCGGTGAAGGCAAAGAAAGATCCTATTGAATATCGTAAATTATTAAAACCAGATGATCGTGCTTTGGGAGTAATTAATATGGTTGCTCAACAGGCACAGTGGGATATCGCGCCACCCAAAGATATTGGTCGTGGATTTGCGTTGGCGCATGTTTTTGGTAGTTATATTGCAATGGTCGTTGAAGCTGAAGTAACCGCGACTTCTATTGTTCGCTTACATCGTGTCATTGTTGCTGTTGATTGTGGTTTGGCTGTTAATCCTGATCAAATCGCAGCACAAATAGAGAGTGGAACCGTTTTTGGATTGGGATCTGCATTATATAATGAAGTTCAAATTCAGAATGGACAGATTGTGCAACGTAATTTTAATCAATATCGTGTTTTGAGAATGAATGAAACACCACAAGTGGAAGTGCATATTGTTAAAAGTAACGAACCACCTTCTGGAGTAGGAGAGTTAGGAACAATTGTTGCAGCACCCGCGCTGTCTCATGCGTTAGGTTCTATTTTAGAAAAGCATCTATATACATTGCCTCTGAATACATATTTAATTTAGTTTTATATTCATGAAGAACTATATGTTGCCTAAAAATATAAAAAGTAATTGGTTTATATGTCGTTTACTGGCTGTTTGTTTTGGCTTTCTCGGGATTGCTATTGGTGCTTTTGAAATTATCCAAAGACACACTTATATAGATAAAGGTATAGTTGATATCGATAATTATCAGTCACTTGGCATCGATATGGGTTTGATGGGTTGTTTCATTGGGTTGATCTCTGCATTATTTGGCATGGTCGTTCATAAATTAAAGTATTTATCAGTATGAATGGCTTTAATTTTTTATCATTAAAGTTTTAAGATTATTAATATTCTTAGTATTTGTTAGAGTGGGTTTATGATTAGTTTTTCTCGTTTTTTATCTAAAAAGAAGCTTGTCAAAGGGATAATGATTGCTACAATTTTATTTCCTTTACAGCAAGTTTTTGCAAATGAAGGGCAAATTGATCCTAAACAGTCTGATCCTAAACAGTCTGATCCTAAACAGTCTGATCCTAAACAGTCTGATCCTAAACAGTCTGATCCTAAACAGTCTGATCCTAAACAGTCTGATCCTAAACAGTCTGATCCTAAACAGTCTGATCCTAAACAAGCTCAGATCGAACAAGGTAAATATTTATTCCAAGCGTCTGGTTGTGAGACCTGTCATACCGTAGAGGGAGGAAAACCTCTTGCTGGAGGAAAAGCTTTTAATATTCCCAATGAAGGCATCGTTTATTCATCTAATATTACCCCAGATATCAAAACAGGAATTGGAGAATATACAGATGATGAATTTGTGAATGCATTACAAACAGGTATCGGTCGTAAAGGGCGCCATTTATATCCTGTCATGCCATATCCTGCTTTTACAATGATGAGCAAAGATGAAATTCTTTCTATTAAAGCATACTTAGATCAACAACCTGCCGTTGATCACAAAGTTCCTAAGAAAGAAATGGCTTTCCCTTATAACGTCAGAGGAGCCGTTAGTGTTTGGGATTGGAAGAATAATAAAGATAAACGTTTTCAAGAAGATCCTGATAAATCAGCACAGTGGAATAGAGGGAAGTTCCTTGTAGAAGGGCCTGGTCATTGTGCCTATTGTCACTCGCCATTAAATTGGGATAACGGGAAGTCACCTTCAAAAGAATATTCTGGTGCGACTTATGATGGATGGGTTTCCTATAATATTTCTTCTGATGGGGATACAGGGATTGGTTCTTGGAGTGACAGTGATTTACAACAATATTTATCCAAAGGATATGTCGCAGGTCATGGTGCAGCTGTTGGCCCCATGGCCAAAGTTGTTAATGAAAGCCTGTCTCACTTAACGCAAAAAGATATCCGTGCGATAGTTATCTATTTACGTTCTTTGCCACCAAAAGAAAAAGGTGAAGGCGCAGCGAGCATTTCTGTTGGTGAATTAAACGAAGCAGAACCTAGTCGCAGTCATGGTAGTCATTTATTCGCAGCTTTATGTGCGTCTTGTCATTTACAAAATGGTGAAGGACGTCAAGGGGAATATGCAAGTCTGTGGGGATCTAAAACAGCGACATTAACGAGTGGTACGAATTTAATTCGTGTTATTCTAGAAGGTGCGGCGTTAAAAGATCCTAAATTGGGAGTATTTTCTATGCCTGGTTTTAAAGATGGTTATAGTGATCAAGATATTGCAGATATTGCTAATTATGTGATTGCTCATTTTGGAAATAGAAATGGACACGTAACAGCAGACCAAGTAAAAACAGAACAAGCTTTGCTTAATGCTCATTAAAATATTTTTTTAATGAAAGAAAATTATGATGATTAAAAAGACTTTTATTGTTACAGGATTACTAGCCCAGTTTGCACTTGTTCCAGCAGCATTTTCAATGAGTTGTAGTAATCCGATTAATGCATATGATAAAACATATTGTGCAGCATCGAAAATGACTCAGTTAGACAAAGAAATTAATGATCAATATGGAAAAACATTAAAAGTATTAAATGCTAATCAAAAAAAAGAAGTCAAACAAACACAAATTCAATGGATTAGAGATCGTGATAATGAGTGTTCTAGTAATGGAACCGTGGCTGTTAATTGTGTAAATGATAAAATGGAAGCTAGAATTTCTTTATTAAAATCTATTCAAAGAGAATGTAGTCAATCTGGTTGTGATAAAGCATTATTATCTAAAGTAGAATAAAATTTTTCAGTTCGATTGATTATAAGAACTACATTTCATTATGTAATGTAGCTTTTTTGTATATGGAATATATTAACGTATTTTTTTTGTATTGATTATTATATTGAAATAACATACCTAATATCTTAAGCTAAAATATATGTCATTAATGTGACAAAGTATTAATTATTTTATTAAATGGATTATTGGTATGCCTATAATTAGTGATTCACAAGGATATACATTGTCTGGTAGCGGAAGTTTAAAGTATTATTGTTATAATACTCAAACTGCTGCGGATATATTTGCAGTACAACAAAAGATAGCAGAAGAAAATGGTTTTCCTGTGGCATCGCAAATTGCTGCAGATCAGACTGTTTTTACGGTTTCTAATACAAATCCAACATATGTTGGGGGGAGTTGGACTGCTTCGGTTGATCCGGTCTCGGGTATAACTTATTTTACAGGTAAGGGGGTTGCAAATTATTCTGGAACAGTAACGGTAACTTGTCCTGTAAATATTATTAGTCCAACTGATGTTACTATTGAGGCTGGTGCAACAGTCAGTAATAGCGTTATTGTCGGCCCTAGTCAGTATCCGCCAATAACTCTAAGAAATACCGGAACACTAGAGGGATCTTTTGTAGCAAATGTTGTTACTACCGTATATGCGGGAGGTGTTTCTCAAGGAAATACCTATATTTCTTCAACCTATAGAGATGGAGGAACAGCAACTCCAACAGCAATTAGTAATTTTGATTATTTTTTAGCACCTTCAAATTCTTCTTCAGTCTCATTGGATATTGCTCTACCAACAGGAACGGCTAGTTCTATTACATTATCTTCTGAATCTACGGTGAATTCAATAGGCGCTGGTGGAAAGTTTAATTCTTATGTAGGTGTAGGAAGCAGTGGTGCCGCTATAGTTACCCTTAATCAAGGTGCTGAAGTTGGATGTTTTTTAGCTGGAACAATGATAAAAACTGTTAATGGTTCAATTGCAGTTGAGGATTTGAAAATCGGCGATCAGATTTTTACCTATCATGATCAGCAAAACATTTGCTCTGTTACTTGGGTAGGATATCGTGATTTTAACGTCAGAACAGATTTATCATCGGAAGATGCTGCAGGGTATCCTGTAAAAATTGTTAAGGATGCGATTGCTGAGGGAGTTCCGTGCAAGGATTTGCTAGTAACCCCAGAACATTCTATTTTGCTTCAAGGACAATTTATTCCAGTGCGTATGTTAGTTAATGGTTCTTCGATTTTTTATGATCGTAGTATTACTAGTTATACATTTTATCATATTGAAACAGAAGAGCATTCTGTTATTTCAGCAAATAATGTTTTAACAGAAAGTTATCTTGATACTGGTAATCGTCATTATTTTTCTTTCGATAATAATGTGACTAGTATTGCTAATAAAAAGAAGGAGTGGAATAAAGATTCTGCAGCACCATTGGTAACAACAAGAGACATTGTTGAACCAATATTTATACAGTTAAAAGAAAGAGCTGTAGTATTAGGTTATCAGCTTACTCCTGAAGATATTTTAACTACTGAAGATAGCGATTTACACTTATTAACAGATACTGGTGAAATTCTTTATCCAATTAGTCAAAATAAAGAGAAATATATTTTTAAAATTCCTGAACAGGTTGTGCAGGTTAGATTAATCTCACGTGTTAGTTGTCCCAATCAGATTATTGGGCCTTTTGTTGATGATCGTCGTTATCTGGGTGTATTAGTTGGGGAAGTAACATTATTTGAAAAGAATAAAAGTTTTTCAATTACCGAGCACTATAAAGCTGCACAATTACAAGGTTGGTATGTGCAAGAGCAGGCATTATGTCGCTGGACAAATGGAGATGCTTATTTAACGATTAAAGAAACAAAGAGCGATATAGATTCTATTTTGGTTATCCAAATTTTATCTGGTGGACCTTATATTGTTGAAGAAGCAGTAGAACATCGTGATATAGCTTAGTTATCGTGTCTACATAAAAGATATAGAGTGCTATATTTCTGCCTTCTATATCTTTTATTACTTTTTCGTTAAATAACGACTTGATTTTTTTTATAATTTCTTTCATATAGAGGCTATCGAAAATTTTCGATAAATTCACACGTAAAGTTTTTGCCACTGGTGCCTGAAATATGGATCGGCGCTTTACGGAGGTTTAACCAGAAAGAAAGGAAGCACGTCAAATGGCGATGCCACATTTTACCCTACGTCAATTATTAGAAGCTGGTGTTCATTTTGGACATCATACCCGTCGTTGGAACCCAAAAATGTCTACATTTTTGTTTGGGGTTCGTAACCAAGTTCACATCATCGACTTACAACAAACCGTTCCTTTGTTGGATCGCGCATTGCACGCTGTTCGTGATACTGTTGCTAATGGTGGACGTGTTCTTTTTGTTGGAACAAAACGTACAGCAGCTGAAATCGTTGCTGATACAGCAAAACGTTGTGGTCAATATTATGTAAACCATCGTTGGTTGGGCGGTATGCTTACCAACTGGAAAACAATTACCAACTCTATTAAACGTTTACGTCAAATCGAAGAAACCCTTGATGGGGATACCGCTGGTTTGACTAAAAAAGAAGTATTACAATTAACACGTGAACGTGAAAAATTGGAACGCTCTTTGGGTGGTATTAAAGAAATGGGTGGTCTTCCAGACATTCTTTTCATTATTGATACAAACAAAGAAAAATTAGCTGTTCAAGAAGCAAATAAATTAGGTATTCCTGTTATTGCTATTTTGGATAGTAACTCAGATCCAGCAGGAATTACCTATCCAGTTCCTGGAAATGATGATGCATTACGCTCTATTAATCTTTATTGTGAGCTTGTTGCTGGTGCTGTTTTAGATGGTATTTCTGCTGAACTTGGTGCTTCAGGTCAAGACTTTGGTGCATCAGAAGAATTACCTCCTGAAGTCATGATGGAAACTGTTGAAGAAACAGCAGAAATTCCAGCTTAATTATCATAGTCATCTTGATATAGGCAAAGTCATTCTTGAGTTTGCCTGAATAATGATAAATGGGCGTCTCGAATATATCGGGACGCTTCTGCGTTTGAAAAAAGAGGAAAAAATGGCAGAAATTACAGCTGCGTTAGTAAAAGAACTACGCGAAAAAACCGGTGCTGGTATGATGGATTGTAAAAAAGCACTGAATGAAACTGCTGGTAATGTTGAAGAAGCAATCGATTGGTTGCGTACAAAAGGGCTTGCAACAGCTGCGAAAAAATCAGGTCGTGTTGCTGCTGAAGGTCTTGTTGGTGTTGCAACTGCTGGTAACAAAGCTGCTGTTGTTGAGATTAATGCTGAAACAGACTTCGTTGCTCGTAACGAACAGTTCCAACAATTTGTTGAAGATGTAGCAAAAGTTGCATTAACAACAGGTGATGACGTAGAAGCATTGAAAAATGCAACTATGGAAAATGGTAAAACTGTTGCTGATAACTTAACCTCTTTAATTGCAACCATTGGCGAAAATATGACTATTCGTCGTGCTCGCGTTTTAGAAGTTGGTTCTGGTGTTGTTGCTAGCTATGTTCATGCTGCATTACGTCCAACCGTTGGTAAAATTGCTGTATTGGTTGCATTAGAAGCTCCTGCTGCATCTGCTGATCTAGAAGATTTAGGTCGTAAGATCGGTATGCAAGTCGCTGCTGTTCGTCCAATTGCACTAAGCATTGAAGAAGTGTCTTCTGATGCATTAGAACGTGAAAAAGCTATTTTCATTGAACAAGCTCGTGCTTCTGGAAAACCAGATAATATCATTGAAAAAATGATTGATGGTCGTATTCGTAAATTCTACGAAGAAGTTGTATTGCTTGAACAAACATGGATCCATGATGGCGAAAACAAAGTGAAAGCTGTTGTTGACAAAAGCGGTTCTAAATTAGTTGTTTTTGAACGCTTCCACCTTGGTGAAGGCATTGAAAAAGAAGAATCAGATTTTGCTGCTGAAGTTGCTCAAGCTGCTAAAGGCTAATCTTCTTTTAAAGAAGGGAGGAGCTCATGCTTGAATGGGCTTCTCCATCTATTATTCTAAGCACACGCCATTATGGTGAAGTCGATGGGATCGTTAGTGTCTTATCTATCGATCAAGGGTTATATCGTGGCTTAGTCCGAGCAATGGGGGCTCGTAAACAATCCTCTACATGGCAAATGGGTAATTTCATTGCAGCTGAGTGGTCAGCAAAATTACAAGATCAGCTGGGACATTTTAAAGGCGAACTCGTTAGAGCAAATTTTGCCTCTCTAGCTTTCTTTCCATTTGCATTTTCTATTTTATCTTCAATTTGTGCTGTGGCAGAAGGTAGTTTGATAGAAAGGCAACCAGTTCCAGAAATTGCACGGTTATTATTTAAAATTTTAACCTACTTAAGTTTAGATCCTCAAGAAGCAGAAGAAAAAGCATTTTCTCAATTATTGCGTTGGGAGGTTCTATTGCTGGCTGAGTTAGGTTATGGATTGGATTTTTCGGTCTGTCAGGAATATGGAGCGCAAGAAACCTATTGGGTTTCGCCTAAAACAGGTAAGGTCGTTATAGAAGCAATGGCTGGAGAGTGGAAACCTCGCTTATTTCGATTACCAGCTTTGTTTATTGATGATACAGATCAAGGAACGCATCAAGATTGGTATGATGGATTATTGCTTACTGGGTATTTTCTAGAAAAGCATGTTTTTTTTCTAAAGAATAGGCCTATTCCTAATGCAAGAATATCTTTATTGGAAAGAGTAAAGAAACTTTTGCCAAATGTATAATGGTCGATTTATATATCATTCTATAAATAGTCTAGATCGATTTGTGATGATAATAAAATCCTCATAATTTTTTAACTGGCTTTTAAGAATGCAGAGCGAAGCCAGTATATGAACATATTCCTTTTTACTCTCTTGTTGTTGAATATAATCAATGAGTTGATAGTATAATAGATGAGTTTTCTTTTGATTAGGGTGTCTTGTTCTAATTGCCTTGCATAAATCTTTGAAAAGTCTTTTGAATTCTTTAGAAAGCATTTTATTATCTGTAATACATAAGCGTATTTTGATCAGTTGAATACCAATAGAGATGGACGCTAATGCACCAAAAAAATACTGATTTTGCTCTTCTTGAGGGCGCTTTGTGATATGTCTTAACATATAAACTAGGTTACAACTTTCTGCTGCAATCCATTCTTGTGTGGAAGGGATTTGACGGACATTCCATGTTAATTGCTGAACATTTTTAATGAGTTTTTTGCAAGCAAAATAAGATTCATTTTTATCTGAAAAAGGAAAGATCAGAAAGGTTGTTAAGGTGATAAAAGCGGCTGACATAAAAACGCATAATGCCATATTAAAGTAAGTGGTCTCGTTGATAATATGTTGATTATTATATTGAACCAGCACAAAAAAGAAAATGCTATAGGCAATTGTATTGATACGCATGACTCCTTTGGATACAGCAAGCCCAGCGACTACCATACAAATTATTAGAAGATAGGCAAGGCCATCTATTGTATAAAATTTAGGAATAAAAACAAAATTGATTAATGAGGTTACAAAAATTGCAAAACAAGTGCCTTTAAAAAAGCCAATAGAGACTGGTCTGGGAAGATCTGTGAGATGAATGATACAAGATAAAATACAGATAAAGAGGATAAATAGAGACCCGTTCTCCCATGCTGTAATTTCCCAAATAATGCCTCCGATAAGAATAGCACTAAATATTCTTAACCATGTATAGAATGCTTTGTAGAAATTTGTATAACTATAGATTTTAGAATAAATAGATTGGTTAGGACGAATATGTGCATTAAAATGTTGAAAGAGTAATTCTATTTCAGTTAAAATATCATAGATGATTGCACAATGTGTAAAGTAGAATTCAGCCTCTTTAGCAGAATTATTTTTATCTGGATGAATAAACGTAGATCCTAACTCTTCAAGTTTTTCATAAAAATGTTGTTGAATTTTTTCAAATGTATTGGTTAAGAAAGACGTATTATGATGGGAAATAATAAGTTTAGGGAGTTCAATAAAAAAAGCAGATAGCCGATTAGGTAAATCGCCTAGTTGTTTATGAGTTGGAGAAGTTTTTAGTAAGTTTTCTAAGCAAAAAATTTTAATTAAAATACCATTTGCAATCGATAATGTCATACGTCCGTGAGCACCTAAATGGCTACGAGATTCAGCTGCTAAATCAACAAATTCAGATTGTTGGTTAAGATCATAAATATTAAGAAATATAGATTTATTTTTATTGAGATTATCGTTATTGCCAGCAAAGAAATTTGAAAACATTAGACATGTTGTATTTACATTTTCAGTAAGTTTTTTTTGCAACCACTCCACACGAATATGAAGTCTATCTCCTACACAGATAGAAGAGAAAAGTTTTTGAAGAAAGACACCGAGAATGACATAAGATCCTCTTGAGAAGGCAACATCAAAACAACTATTGGGGTTGGAAACTGAGTCAAGAGCGACTAAGGCGCCTGTAATAGCAGCCATTCTAAACGCATGCACACGAAAATTACTCATAAAACGAGACATAAAGCAACATCCCGATACCCACATACCGACTAATATAATAAACAAAGCTGGTTGTTGGGGAAAGGCGGCAACAATCAGTATTCCTGTGATTGCCCCAATAAGCGTTCCGACAATCAACCAATGTGCTTTTGAATCATTTTCTTCTGGAGTGGCAAGAGAAACTACCCAAACTGTAATTGCAGCCCAGTAAGGGGAATCAAGTTGCATCCAAAAAGCAATATATAGCCCGACAAAAGCAGCAGCAGAGGTTTGTAATGCAAAAACAATAGCTGATGGAGTAGGCGCATACAGCCATTTTAGATTTGATAAATGTGAATTTAATGAGGATCGTTTTAAAAATGAAAACATATATTAAAATATCATTAAAAAGTAGTTGTCACCTAAGTTAACATATTTTTGTTAAGACAGTAAAATATTCTTCATGTTTTTAAGTTTATGAAATAGATTAAATATCACTTTAATGTGATTGAAATTATATAACGATAATTTGAAAAGATGAGTCATACTATTCTTATTTTATAATGATTGTAAAAAAGGAAAAGCGATCATGGGTAATAGCCAATTTATTGTAAATGAACGTGTTTATGGAAAAACAGCAACTGGTGAGGTTGTTAAGGAATTTACTTTAAAGAATGCAAATAATATTGAGGTTAAATTTATTACATATGGTGGTGCCATTACCTCTATTATGGTTCCTGATAAACATGGTCATTTTGAGAATGTTGTTTTAGGATTTTCAACATTAGAGCAATATGAAAATGATCCAGGGGCTAGACCTTACTTCGGTGCTCTAATTGGGCGTTATGCTAATCGTATCGCAGGTAAATTCTGTTTGGATGGAAAAGAATATGCTCTTGCTTTGAATGAAACGCCTAATTGTTTACATGGTGGTCTGGTTGGTTTTGATAAACGTATATGGCAAGCAGAAATTTTACAACAATCTGATGAACAAGTTTCTGTGCGTTTGTCACTAGAAAGTAAAGATGGGGATCAAGGGTTTCCTGGAAATTTATCAGTTCGTGTTATTTATAGTTTAAATAATAACAATGAATTTACAATGCATTATCAGGCTCAAACAGATAAAACAACAGTCGTTAATTTGACTAACCATAGCTATATTAATTTAGCAGGTGAGGGTAATGGTTCTATTGAACATCACCGACTACAATTATTTAGCAGTCATTATACGCCTGTTGATAAGAATATGATTCCTACTGGTGAAATTGCTCCTGTTGCGAATACTCCAATGGATTTTAGACAAAGCACACATATTGGACGTCATATTCGTGATGATTTTGATCAGCTTTTCAAAGCTATTGGATATGATCATAATTGGGTAGTAGATGGTTATCCTAATGAATCTGCTCGCCCAGCCGCGGAATTGTATGATGAAAAAAGTGGTCGTAAATTAGATTTATTTACTACTCTTCCTGGCATGCAAGTTTATACGGGGAATGCATTAAAAGGGAATTTAAAAGGATATTCTGGGAAGGCTTATCGTCAGTGTGAAGGGATTGCTTTTGAACCTCAATATTATCCAGACAGTCCTAATCATGCAAATTTTCCTTCAACAGTTTTAAAGCCTAATGAACTTTTTGATGAAAAAACAATTTATCGCTTTTCTGTTGTTGCATAAGTGACTTAAAGTTAAGTTTTTCCGCTCTAAGCTTTGTTTTAAAATAAAGCTTAGAAGCTTTATTTTTTCTCAATAAGCTATTCACAGTAGAGAATATCAGCAATTCATTCTTCTTTTCTATTTCTTTGATGCCTCTGAAGTTGCTTTTACTAATGCAGTAACGATAACAATATATTTTTTGCCTTAAAAAGTTAAATAATGCATGATCTATATTCAGAAATAAGGCTGAGGTCTTACTCCAAGAGATAGATAGCTTGGATCTAAATGAATAGAAAAGACCTTACCAATTATAAGAATGCTTTCTGAACCTTTGATATTCATCATTGATTCTGCAGTTTTATATACACATAGATACTGATATTTCTTACATTTTTATACTAATATTTTTTAGTATAATGATATGAATTAAAATCAATGACTTAAAAAATAAAGTGATGAAAAACAAATAATTGATTAATTATTTTGAATATAAAGGTATATTATCACAAAAGATTTTCATTAAAGTAGCAAAGGATCAAAGAATGTTTAGATTATGGAGTAACTCCTATAAAGATGGAGATATGATGCCGAAGGCGCAGCGTTTTAATGGGATGGGTCAAGATGGAGACAATTTATCGCCTTCATTATTTTGGGAGAATGCTCCACAAGGAACTAAAAGCTTTGTCATTACGTGTTTTGATCCTGACGCGCCTACGGGATGTGGATGGTGGCATTGGGTTGTTGCGAATATTCCCGCAACAGTAACTCATTTAGAAGAAGGAGCCTCTAGCAAAGGTATGCCAGAAGGCTCTATTCAAGTTCGTAATGATTTTAGTTTTTATGAATATGGCGGAGCAGCTCCACCTCCGAGTGTGAAACATCGTTATATTATGACTATACATGCACTAGATGTCGAAAAGCTTGATATTACGAAAGATGTTTCTCCAGCTTATGTTGGTTTTAATGTGCATTTTCATTCTTTATGTTCTGCACAACTAACATGTGTCTTTAGTGCGTAAGTTAATTAAACAAATAATAATCAAGGAGAAATAAACGTGGTTGATATGACGGTAAGTTCAGGAACATCACAACAATCATATAGTAATGAGCCTATGAATAGAGCAGGTACAGTTTATAAGACAATTGCTAAAGGAGAAACCTTAACACTTGATGCATCTGCTTCTGCTGTTAACATTATGATTAATAGTGGTGGTAAAGTTGATAATTATTCAGGTTTTACATCTAATGTAATTATTAATAGCGGTGGTATGATGGCTACGTATGGTCGTGATAGTCCAGTTGGGCCTTGGGAAGCATCATCTTATGACGTTACGATTAAAAAGGGTGGGATAGAATATGTAGGTACTAATCTTACACAACAAAATGGAGAATATTCAGAATCCTACAATGCTCAGATTTATGGCTCTCAAGTTGTTACAAATCGTGCAGAAGCAAGTAATGCTGTTATATATAATGGCGGAAAACAAACAGTAAAAGTGCAGGGTGGTACTGATCATACCACTATTCTTAGTGGAGGCATTTTAATAGCTGTTTCTCAAGGTTTTGTAAGTAATACGAATGTTTCTAACGGGGGTAAACTTATAGGATATTCTGGAGGTAATATTTGGAATACAATTGTTAATAATGGAGGTAATTTAACAGTTTCTAGTGGTGCGAATTTAATTACTAGTAATTTATATGGCATGAGTGGGGCGGTAACGTCGATTGGTAGTGGTGGGCATTTATTTGTTTCTAGTGGAGCTACGATATTAGGGGATATACAACTGGGAGATGGTGGTTATGCAACGCTTGATGCTGGGATCAGTCAAGCTAGCTATTATTCTGCAGGTAATGTTCTTTATACAGGCGGGACTATTAATCTTTCTGGAAATACGAATGGTGGCTTAACGATCACTGGTTTAGAGAATGGCGGAACGCTTGTTACCAGTATTACTGGTTTTGACGGGACAGGCCAAGGCAACTCTGATGTGATTAAGATTGCTGGTGTTCAACAAAAAGATGTTACAAGCGTAGAAGTTAAAGGTAATTCTGTTAATCTTACGTTAACTAATAATAAAGCAATCATCTTAAATATTGCTGGTGCTGAAAAAATTGGTTATTCATTAGGAACTGCTGCAGATGGTAGTCTTACTTATGAGGTCTGTTTTTTATCTGGTTCTTTAATAAAGATGCTTGATGGGGAGCAATTGATTGAAGATATCCGCATTGGCGACGAAATTATGACATTTGATTATGCATCTAATCAAGAGGTTGCTAGTCGTGTTAAATGGGTAGGAAATAAAAAAGCTACGGTAAAACCATGGTTGCCTGATGATGAGGCAGGTTATCCAGTTCGTATTGTCAAAGATGCTGTTTCAGATGGTGTTCCACATGAAGATTTGTTGATTACTGCAGAGCATTGTTTATTCTTTGACGGACGGTTTATTCCTGTACGTATGTTAGTTAATGGCTCTACAATTTTCTATGATCATTCTATAACTGAATATACGTATTATCATATTGAAACAAAAAAACATTCGGTTATTACCGCTAATGGTATGTTAACAGAAAGTTATTTAGATACAGGAAATCGCCATAGTTTTAAACAAGATGGTGATTTTGTATTATTTAGTAAACCATCAGTAATAAAGTCATGGGTACAAGATTCATGTCATCCTTTGACGGTGGAACGCTCAGTTGTTGAACCAATTTATCATCAAATTAATGATCGTGCCATGGTGGCGATGGGAAAAGATATCGTTGTTTCTCATAAAACATTAACTAATGATTCAAAATTACATTTAATAACGCCATTAGGTCAGGAGATTTATGCCTTCTCAGAGACTAATGGAAAATATTTATTTAATATTCCAGCAGGTATAGATACAGTCAACATAGCTTCGAGAGTTAGTCGTCTTTGTGATACGATAGGACCTTTTGTTGATAATCGCCACTATTTAGGGGTTGAAATTGCTGATATTCTTATTATGACAACGAATAGGGTTTATAAAATAACAGATCATTTGTTTAAATCTAATTTATCAGGATGGCATGCACTAGAGAAAAAAGTATCATCTCGTTGGACAAAAGGTTATGCTGTTTTACCTTTAAGTAATAAAAATGCTTCGGATCGAGTATTGTCGCTTCATATCGTCTCTTCAAATACTTATTTTATAGAAGAAGAGAATGAAGAAATTATTGAAAATATAGCTTAATGATTTATTAGCCTTAATGAGGCGGTAGTTCAAAATTTTCAAATCAACTTTGAAGATAATATATACCATTGATATGATAAATATTTACTGTAAGGGCTTGATCTTATGAACCGCCGCCAATTTTTAATGGCTTCTGTAACTGCAGGTTTACTAGCGGGTACTGTTAAATCAGCAGCATCTAAACCTGCATATCAAGAAAAAACGATGGCATTATGGTCAGATATACCTCCTGGAGGTGGTGGGCCACGGGGCAAGTTATTTATATCCCCTAAGGGAAATGTCAGTAATATTGTAATACCGACGCTAACGATCTTAACGCCATCGCAGCCAAATGGTCATGGGGTATTAGTTGCTGGTGGTGGTGGTTATAGAAATATTGCAATTGGGTTAGAATCTCGTCCAGCAGCAGAGTGGTTAGTAGCTCGTGGTTATACTGTTTACATTTTGACTTATCGTTTGCCAGGCGAAGGTTGGAAAGACGGAAACTTAGTATCTTTGCAAGATGCTCAACGTGCATTACGGATTGTGCAGCAATATGAGAAAAAAGTCAGTGTGTTAGGTTTTTCAGCTGGTGGGCATTTGATGGGAATGGCGGTACTTCGTCCTCATTTTGAATCGTATCCTCCACAAGATACATTGGATCAAACACCAATTATAGTTGATAAAGCAGCACTAATTTATCCAATTATTACTTTGGAAAAGCCTTACACGCATACATCAACTCATAATGTTTTAGTTGGAAAAAATGCAAGCAATGAAGAAGATATCGCATGGTCAGTGCAAACTTATGTGACCCCTGACTCTCCACCTTTTTTCCTAGTTCAAGCAGATAATGATCCTATTGCAAAACTTCAAAATATATTGATTATGGAGCAAACTTGTCAGGAAAATCATGTGCCTGTTACGTTGTATCGTTATCCAATAGGTGGGCATGGTTTTGCATTGGGTAAGCCAAATACGCCAGCAGCTGCATGGCCAGGTCATTATGAAGAGTGGTTAAAAAATAGCTAAGAAACTATTTTTTGTAAGATTATTAAGAGATTTTGCCAGCACCATTCATAGCATGGCAAAGATAAAAGCTTTCTTTTAATCCTGTTTGAGTGTGATATTGGTTTTCAACAGCTTTACGTACTTGCTCAACCATTTCGTTAGGAACAAGAGCAACAACACAACCACCAAAACCGCCACCTGTCATACGGACACCACCTTTGTTGCCGATTTCAGCTTTTACAATGTCAACCAAGCAATCAACGGCAGGAACTGTGATTTCAAAATCATCTTTCATGGATAGATGACCAGCTTGCATAAGCTCACTCATTGTCACAATATCATTATTGGTTAAGGCTTTTGCTGCATTAATTGTGCGAGCATTTTCAGTGATAATATGCCTTGCTCGACGATAGACAACGTCGCTCATCTCGTCTTTATGTTTCTCTAATAACTCAATCGTAGCATCTCGTAATTTAGAAACATTTAAGATGCTCGCTGCTTCTTCACATTGTTGACGACGTAAATTATATTCACTATCTACCAAGCCATGTTTAACATTACTATTAATGATAACAACAGATAGATTTTTTGGCATTGAAATAGATTTTGTTTCTAAGCTACGACAATCAACGAGTAATGCATGATTTTGCTCTCCAAGTGTTGAGATGAATTGATCCATAATGCCACAATTCATTCCAACGAATTTATTTTCTGCTTTTTGGCAAATCTTAGCGAGCTCTTTGGGATCAATAGATAAATTATAAAGGGTTTTGATCGTTGTCGCGATGGAAACTTCCAAAGCAGCAGAGGAACTTAAGCCAGCCCCTAGAGGGACATTCCCATGAATAATTAAATCAACACCTGTAAAGTTAGGATGTGTTTCTTGAACATATTTAAACACACCACGTACATAATTTGCCCAACCATGCTCTGATTTAACAATAGGTTGATCCAGTTGAAAATGATCTTTGCTGTTAAAATCAATCGCAATAATATTGACGAGATAGTCAGATCTTTTTTTGCTGGCAACAATCGTGCTGTAATCAATAGCACAAGGTAAAACAAAACCATCATTATAATCCGTATGCTCACCAATTAAATTAACACGACCAGGGGCTTGGATTAAGAGTTCAGCAGAGTATCCATAATGTTTTTCAAATTGATTTAAGGCTTCTTTGGTAAGTTCTCTCATGATCTATGCTTCTTTATAATGGATATTGCTTAATACGCGAAGGCGTTCTGCTGCTTGTTCTGGGGTAATGTCTCGTTGTGCTTGGGCAAGCATTTCATAGCCAACTAAGAATTTCTTAGTTGTTGCTGAGCGTAATAGGGGCGGATAGAAATGAGCGTGAAGTTGCCAATGATCGTTTGGTTGTTCTATAAAAGGAGCACCATGCCATCCCATCGAATAAGGGAAAGAGCATTGAAATAAATTATCATACTTTGTGGTGAGTGCTTTTAGAATAACGGCTAAATCTTCTTGCTGTTTGGGAGAAAGCTCATTTAAACGATGAACAACTTGTTTGGGAAGTAAGAGGATTTCAAAAGGCCATACAGCCCAATAAGGAACAAGCGCAACCCAATATTCTGTTTCTACGACAATACGCTCTTTCATCTCTAGTTCTTTTTGAACATAGTCTATCAGTAATAAAGAGCGATGCTTTTGATAATAGTTTTTTTGATGTAAATCTTCAGTTTTGATTTCCTGAGGAATAAAATTGCTGCTCCATATTTGTCCATGAGGGTGAGGATTGGAACATCCCATCATCGCACCCTTATTTTCAAATAGTTGAACCCATTTGTAAGTTTTCCCGAGTTCATTTAATTGTTCTATCCATGTTTTAACGATGTCTTGAATAGATGAAACAAGCAGTTCGGGTATGGTTTTGCTATGATCTGGAGAAAAGCAAATAACCTTACAACATCCTTGCACGCTTTCTATCTTAAATAGAGGATTATCTAATGTTTGATAGGCAGGTGTATCGGGAAGTAAGGCTGAAAAATCATTCGTAAAAACATAAGTCGAGGTATAATTAGGGTTAATATCGCCAGTTATTCTTTTATTTCCAGCACACAAATAACAGTCAGGATCATGAGTAATGACTTCTTTATGCACAGGAGGCTCTGTTTGTCCTTGCCAAGGTCGCTTAGCTCTATGAGGAGAGACCAACACCCATTCATCCGTTAAGGGATTATAACGTTGATGTGGATGATCAACAGGATTAAATGAAATCATTGGATCTCTCCTTTGTTAGAGTATTAGACAAAACCTTTTGGATTTTGACGTTGCCAATTCCAAGAATCTTTGACCATATCATGTAGGCTTAGCTTAGTTTCCCAATGAAGTAATTCTTTTGCTTTATTTGCATCTGCCCAATAAGCAGGTAAGTCACCAGCACGACGTGGTGCAAAGTGCCAAGCCAGTTTTTTACCAAATACGTCTTCAAAAGCGGCAATTACTTCAAGGACGCTGTTTCCATGACCAGAACCAAGATTAAAGATATGTGAGCCGGTTTGCTCTTGATTATACTTTAATGCTGCTAAATGTCCGTCTGCAAGATCCATCACGTGGATATAATCACGTACACAAGTACCATCTGTGGTTTCATAATCTTTACCAAAAACAGCAAGAGATTTACGCTTGCCAATAGCAACCTGTGTCATATAAGGCATAAGGTTATTGGGAATACCTTGAGGATCTTCTCCCATTAACCCAGAAGGATGAGCACCAACAGGATTAAAGTATCTTAATAATGTAATCGACCAATCAGGTTCAGTAACAATTAAATCTTGTAAGATTTTTTCAATAAAAAGTTTACTGCGCCCATAAGGTTGTGTTGGTTCGCCAGTTTCCATTGTTTCAACATATGGAACAATCGGTTGAGTGCCATAAACTGTTGCTGAAGAGCTGAAAATTATTTTCTTTACATTGGCATCTCTCATGGCTTCAAAGAGAATTAAAGAGCCATAAACATTACAATCATAATATTCTAAAGGTTTATGAACTGATTCTCCAACAGCTTTTAATCCAGCAAAATGAATAACGCTATCAATTTTATTCTCTGAGAATATTTGCTTTAGTAATGTTTTATCTCGGATATCGCCTTGATAAAACTGTGGTTTTTGTCCTGTAATTTCTTGAATACGGTCAAGAACCATTTCTTTACTGTTGCAGAGGTTGTCAATAATAACAGGTTCATATCCTTGATGAATTAATTGGACACATGTATGGCTACCAATATACCCACATCCACCAGTAACTAAGATTTTCATTCTCTAGAGACCTTTTATATAAGAGATAATGACTAGATTTTGTTAGGAATTATATATTTAAATCAAAATTATTCAAATAGCTTCTTTTTGATAAGCTATAGTATATGATCGGTATGGTTAATATTTTCAGGATTTTTGCATGAGTAAGAAATGTTTCCTTTGTCTATCTACTGCAATTTTAGGAGTGACTGTATTATCGGCATGCGCAGTTCAAGATAAGAGAGAGTCTGAAATTTCATGGAAACAAAATCAGCAAATGATTTTAGTTCTATCTTCTGATTGGAATGCTAATCAGGGTGTATTGTTAAGATTTCAATATAAAAATCACCAATGGATACCTATAGGAACTTCTTTTCCTGTTTCTTTGGGAAAGAATGGGGCAGCATGGGGCGAGGGGATAATATCTCCTTTAGTGCATGATGGTATCATAAAAAAAGAAGGGGATATGCGTAGTCCCGCTGGTATTTTCCAAGTGGGATATAGTTTCGGTTATGCACAAAAATTTAATGATGCTAGCTATCCTTACAAAGCGTTTACAAAAGACGATTATTGTATTGATAATAGCCAATCCCCTTATTACAACCAGGTTGTTGATCATCAACAAATATCTTTTGATATTACTAAAGATTCAACGGAACCAATGCGACGTGATATTTATTTAAATGGAGATCAATTATATAAGCTGGGGTTTGTGTTAGGTTACAATCCTAAAAATACTCCTAAATTAGGAAGTTGTATTTTTGTTCACCTAAGAACACAGAGTAATGCAACAACGGCAGGCTGCACTTCTATGGAAGAGAGAAATATGAAAAAGATATTAAGTTGGCTAAAACAACAATATCATCCTGTATTTGTTTTATTACCTATGAAAGCTTATCAACAACAGAAAAAAATATGGGATTTGCCAAATATAAAAATATTATAGGATTTGAACAGTAAATAATTTATGGTGCGCCCTGCTGGATTCGAACCAGCGGCCCACAGCTTAGAAGGCTGTTGCTCTATCCTGCTGAGCTAAGGGCGCTTAATAAATTAATGCGTCCAGTTCATCTTACGATTACTATGGAAGTTATCTTCATAATCCTTAACAACGTAGCGTGTTGTTCCAGGTTCTTCTATATCATAAGCAATAGACTTACGTAGAGCATAATCAATTGCTTGTTCTTTAGTTTGAAAAGAAATGCTAACCTGTGTTTGCGTATCGCTACTACCGACCCAACCTGTAACTGGGTCATGAGAGCGAGGAGAGGATTGTCCAAAATCAAGAACCCACAAGTGACGAGCATGCCCTGATTGAGTTGCCTTTTTGGCGCGTTTATAAATACGAGCCTTTGCCATGTAATCCTCTTTATTTCAAAAAAAAGCTCTAACTTTGATAAGTTAGAGTTTATTAATGGTCGGGGAGCCCGGATTCGAACCGGGGGCCTCTTGTACCCAAAACAAGCGCGCTAGCCAGGCTGCGCCACACCCCGAATGAACACTTATTTAGCTGGTTCCGAAAAAGAACGCAAGTGTTTTTTATTAAAAATTTTCATTTTTTTTTATTTTTGATTTTTTACGAGGGGTGGAGCAAAGGCTGGAGCAGAATCCCATGGAAATAAAATCCATGTATCTTGTTGAACTTCCATAATAAAGTCATCAGTGCAAGGTTTTCCAGCAGGTTTTGCATATAAACAAACAAAATATGCTTTTGGAAGTAATTTACGGATTGCTTTTGCCGTAATCCCCGAATCAACTAAATCATCAACGATTAAGAATCCTTCACCGTCACCTGCAACGGTTGGTGATTTGATGATTTTCAATTCACCTTGTTTTTCCTCATCATAGCTGATGATTGAAACAGTTTCGATGAGGCGACATTCTAACTCACGAGCAATAATTGCTGCGGGCACCATTCCACCTCTGGTAACGGCGACAATTCCTTTGATTTTTTTATTGCTAAGGCGTTCACAAAGAATACGGGCATCTCGGTGAAGTTGATCCCATGAAATGGTCAAATATTGAGTTGTCATGAAAAAAGGGAACCTCCGTTAGGGATACAATGATCAGGTTGAATGGGGACATAATGTCCATGAGTATCAGGCATACAAAGTAATATTGTATTTAGTGTTTTGATATTTTTTTTATATTCAGGAAAGTTAATAATGGCACAGACATGTTTTTCCAAGAGGGATTCCGCACGAATATGCGGAGCCGTATGTAATACGCATGTTCTGATCCCTATAATTGAACCAAAATTTACTTTTAACAAATAACTTCCAAGAGAGGAGTTAGCTGTAGCATCAATAATAGTGCCAGCACGAATATCAAAAGAAAATGAAGGAGAAGGATTTGCCATCGTTAATCTTAATATGAAGTGATAATGAAAGGTCTTAACCTATAAAAAAATAACGCAGAAAGAAAGTAAATATATAAAGAATATTTTTTCTTTATAAAATTATTTTATTTTTAATTATGCTGATATCGTTTATTTTAGTATTTATTCGATAAACGCGGATGGAATGTATAAAACATGCTGAGTATGCAAAAATATTTTAAGACTAAATCTTATTTTGGAGTAAGTATTTTCTTTTTATTTTTGCTGTCCGGTTGTGGATTAAGCTCTACTCCGAAATTAGATACCGTCACCATGACACCAGAGCGATTAGCTCGACAGTCAATGCAAACGCGTTTTTTCGAGATCGATCAACCCGATACATTAATTCGTGCTGCGATGAATGTGATTCAAGATCAGCATTATACGATTCGTGAGGCAAATGCACAAGCTGGAATGATCTTTGCGGATCAAACCAACGAGTTAGGAGCCCCGGTTCGTTTGTTTGGATTTCCAATTGCGGGAGGAGGGATCGGAAGCTCTTCTACTGGCTTTGGAGTATCCTTTGGGCCTTTTTTATCTTTTGGGGATAGTCCTGACATTCCTTATGTACAACGTCAGATTGGATCGATATCGGTTGTGATTTATCCTGTTGCTGATAAAAAGGGATATGAGATGCATGTGTCTGTGGAGTTACGTAGTTTCTTAAATACAGGCATGCTGAACGAAGTCTGGCTGATTAAAGATGCAACAATTTATCAAAAGTTTTTTGAATCGGTGTCTAAAGCATTATACTTAGAGGATCATCCATGAATAAATTTAACTTATGTGGCAGTTTTTTAAGTATCATGATGCTTCTTGGCTGTAGCACCTCTTATTCTCCTGAAGATTTGCAATTAACGAAAGCACCACCTTCACAATTAAGAGTTATGCAAAGCAAGCAATTTAGTCAAACAGATCAAACAATATTGTTGCAATCTGTGATGAAAACATTGGCAGGTTTAGATTTTCAAGTGATTCGTGTGGATACGCAGCTGGGTTTAATTGAGGCAATGCAATTACAAAATGATCATATTATGCAGGTAAATGTTATTATTGAACATTTACCCACAAATGGCAGTATCATTCGTATGAACGCACGATATAATCAATATCCTGTAGAGGATCCAAATATATATCAACGTTTCTTTGAAACATTGTCCAAGAATCTATCTTAGAAATTATAAGTTAGCCCAAGCATCATGTCTTGGCTTACTACTTTTGTTTTTGATTTCTCATAACCGCCTATGTAATAATATGCTGTAGAGCCACTCCATGTAGTCATGGATGATTTTCCTGCATCTAAATATCGGTAGCTAAAATCTAAGTCAAAATCTTCATTGATTTTATATCGAACCCCAGCACCGGCATTCCAAGCAAAATTATTTGCGGTACGTGATTTTCTTGATTTTGACTCTGAATAATTAATTGGTTCATCAGAGGTATCATATATTGTTTCTGAATTGTTGAGTATTGATGTGTGTTTAAATGATCCTAAACCAACGCCTGCCATAATATATGGGGTAAAAGCGGATTTGTTTTTAAAATCATAAAAAGCGTTAAACATGAATGTATTCAATTGAACTTTATTATTAACATGTTGCTCATCAGTTGTTTTTGCCATCCAAGAGTAATTATAGGTTTGGCGACCACTGAGGTAGTTAGAGCTGTCTCTCATGCGTGCCATTACATCAATTTCAGTACGTACTGGAACATGAAAATAATTATCAAAATTATAACCAACAGCAATACCGCCACCTAATCTTGCATTGCTATGTGTACCATTGGCTTTACCATCATAACTATAATTATAAAGATCATATGAATCAGTATTGGTATTAGACATATAATATTGATAACGTCCCAAATATTTTTGGTTTTTTTGTTGTAAAACAGAAGCTCCAACTTTCCCAGTCACATAAAATCCACTTTTATGGTCTGTATTTTCAGCAAAACTATCGGGGGCACAGAATAAAGATAAAGAGGAAGCACAAACAATATAAAGCGGATTTTTCATGACAATATTCCAAACAAAAATAAAGATATTTTGTTTATATAATATTTTGCCATAAAGAATAAGGGGTGGGGAGTGTTTTATTACGAGTGTGACTAATAAATCGAATTGGTATTTAAAAACGAGGCTTGGGATAAATGATTAAAAAAATCCTGATAGAAAACAGGATCATTATCCATTGGTATATTATTTCGACGTGCAGAAACTCGAACAATCATTGAATGAGGTTGTGGTTGTATATTAACGGTTATTTCTGTTACGTTATCTGCAAATTGTGTTGCGTTAATAAAACCGATTTGATTATCAATACGTCCAATAATATAACCCATATCTTGTAAAGTTGAGGCTATATTTTGAAGCATTTTAGGCATATTCGTTGTTTCAAAAGAACGTGTTTGGATCGCTCTAAGAGACAATGTTTGAGAGGTTTGAGCAAATACCGAGGGTATAGGAAACGCCAAAGCTACTCCACAAAGAATTGTAATGAATGAGTAATTAAGACGTTTATAGTAAAGAGACATCTTAGAAATTACTATATCGATAAGAGAAATCTCTAACTTGTTTTTGGTCGTTAAATTTAACAATCAAGGTCAATGTGCGTTGAGAAACACTGGTTGTGTTTGCACTATTATCTAACCCCAAGAGTAAGATCGTTGCCCATCCACCTGATTTTGTATGCGCACGCATGGTAGAAATACGGTCATAAACCCATACTTCACGGCGTTGATCATCTGTTGTGACAATATTAGGAGGGCCAAAAGTTTCAATGACGGCAGCACTACTCATTCCATTATGAAGCTGACTTTCAATGGTACCTAATGTTAAATGAGCATCAGCATTTTGAGCTGCTTGTACATCATTGATTTGTTTAGGTGCAGATTGGCACGCAGTAAAAAGAGTTAAAATTGGAAAAATCGCATATTTTAAAGCACGCATGGGTGGCTCTCTGAGAATGTAAATAATTATGATTTATTTTAAGATGAAATAGATTAATTAGAAAGATTTTCTTTTTGTAAAAATAAAGATTTAGATAAAGGATCAAAAAATTCTTTTTGATAGAATACAGGATCCATGATGACTTCATATCCTGTTTGGTTATTACTGAAAAAACCATTATTGCCAACAAAATGTTGCGCATTGGCACGAACAGAAAATTGTTGCTTTCCTGTAGGATAAACAATCACACTAATTAAAATATCACCATCACGTTGCGCTGTAATTTCTGCATTATTACTATTGGCTCTGACGATATTATATCCTTGATCTTGTAAGGTTGCTAAAACAGCTTGTAACAAGACATTTTGATTTGGCGCATTAAACGAACGTGTTTGATTTATTCTTTTTTGTGAAGCAGGTGTCGGCGTAGAGGCATTATTATCTGTACAAGCCGTAACACATAATAATAAACTCATTGAGATGACTGTTAGAGTTGATGATATTTTATTCATAATCTACAAAGCTTTCTTTAATTGAATCGCATTGGAAAATGCTTGAAAGAATTGTTGATAGAGCTTAGGTGTTTTCAGCATTGTGGATTGCCGAGGGAGTTGTCCTGCAAGATTAGCACCTTCTTCACCCGTATAAAAAGGGGCAGTGCTGAGAGATAGTCTCGCCGTTATTGTATTATTTTTGGTTGGATCAGGAATTAACGTCAAGGTTGCTTGAATAATCATATTATCATCAGGACGCGTTTGGTTTGCTTTGATAAACCCCAACGGTGCAGAAGTCTCGGTAATAATAAATCCTAAATCTTGAAAAGTGGCCAGACCAACCGCAATGGCTTGATCTTTACTGAGCTCTGTAAATTCTCTTGTTTGTAAAGAACGTATGGCTAGGGAAGGTAATGGCGTATCTTGTGCATAACTGATGCTCGTTATTGAACAAAAAGTAAGCGTAAAAATCGAGGCAAATTTATATAATTTCATTGGTAAGGATCTTTATTTTATCAATAGCACCTGAAACGTATTGTAATCGTAAACTTTAGATTATCAAGTCTGTTATTTATCAATAGTTTTAAAGGTTTTTTAGAGAAAGGAAGAGTGCTTGGCAATAGGGAAAGAATAGACTAAAGTAACAATAATTTTGTACTATTTACATTGAGAATATAATGGCGCTCTACCTTCTTGGAAAAACAGGCTTTCATTCATCAGAAGATTTTGTCATTAATGGCTGTTCTATTTATGAACAATATGGTCAACTGACACAGATTTTACAAAAACATTGCCCGTCTATTTATTTAGCTGAACCGACGATTACTGATAATAAAGATCCTGAAAGTTCGTTTATCAGTTGGTATGCTGATACCAAGACAGAGCCTACGATACCACTTGATAGTCAGCAAAGTTTGATTGATCAAAAACTTGCTGATGCAGTAACGTCTTTATCTCAAGCTTATCCTGCCGGGAGTGCCGAAAGCACATTATTAAATGCAGCTTTGCACGTTCAAAATAAACAAGATATTCTGATTGCAGATGATAAAATTGTTTTAAAAGGATGGGGAGTCAACGCTTCATCAGGTAATGATGCATCAGGTCTATCTCTTTTCCCATTATCACCAGTAACGCCAGAAACAAGTAATGATCAAAATTCTGATCCTGTATCCAATTCAGCCCAACTATCTGCAACAAACACGATAATACCTCCAACGACAGGAAATATAATGAATGCTCCTAAGCGCTCTATGGGAGGAATGCCGGTATTTTTAACGAGATTAGTCGCTGCAATTTTGTTCTTTATTATTGGGTTATTGTTGGGATGGCGTATTTTATATGCAGAGCGCCCGACTAAAATTGCAAAAGTTCCAGTCATGGAAGCTCAAGATCTTGTTCGTAAAAAGCCAGAAATAGATCAAAAGAATAAAGTATTAGAAGATGAAATTAAAAAGTTAGAAGACTTATTAAAAAATCCTCCTTGTGATTTAGGCAAAAATAGAGGTGCGCCAGAGTTAAATAAAAGCCTTGATAACTCTTCTGCACCGATGAAATCAGATGGTAAAAATTTCCAAGGAAGCCTGCCTGATTTATTGGAAAAAAGCACAGTCTTTATTTTAGTTAAAACAAAAGATGATAATGGTGAGGATGCGATTGCTGCGGGCAGTGGTTTCTTTGTAACGCCAGATACAATTGTTACTAATCGTCATGTTGTCGAAGGCTCAGACGGAACTGTCCTTGTAACGAATAAGACCCTTGGCCAATTTAAAAAAGCACATGTTGTTTCTATTAGTAGCCCCTCTAGTGATGTCAATTCATTTGATTTGGCTGTTTTAAAGGTAGAAGATGCACCACCTCAACAACCTTTAAGTTTTTCTTTGGAGGCTCAACCTTTACAAACCGTTGTAGCGGCAGGTTATCCTGGCATTATTATTCGTCAAGACGGTGCTTTAAAACGTCTTGCTCAAGGAGATGTGAATGCAATCCCTGGTGTTATCTTAACAAAAGGCGAGATTAATGCGATCCAAGAAAACTCCAAAGGTGAGAAAATTATGCCTCATAGTGCAGCTGTTTCACCAGGAAATTCTGGTGGCGAGTTAGTCGATTTATGTGGACGCGTCGTTGGGGTAAATACCTTTGTAACAATGGATAGTGAAACTTCATCTCACAGTAATTATGCTCAAAAATCAGATTCAATTGTGAAGGCATTACAAGGGGCAAATATTCCTATTCAAGTCCAATCTGGAGCTTGTAAAGACGGCATACCAACAGGAAATGTAGACGGAGATAAACAACCAGCAGCAGCTCCGAATACAACGCCTACAAAAGACGACAAGACTCAAGGAAGTCAATCAACACCAGATCAGAAAGCAGACGCAACGAAACCTAAAGAGGATACAAAACAGCCTGCGACTACGGAGCAAAAAACAGAACAATCCTCTACTTCTCAGGGAGATAAGCCATGAATTTACAATTTATTCCTGGGAAACCTGTTACCACAACAAATTTTAATTCGGTTCAACCGCTAGGTGTTGGTGGGCAGCTCGTTTTAGAACAATGGGAAGTATTGTCTCAAATTTTAAAGCATGGTGTGAGCCCTCAATGTGCAGGATTATTGCTAGAGCCTGTAATTGATCGACAAAGAGGTGAGGTCGATTGGTATTTACCTTCTGATTTGCAGTCAGCTACAACACCATCTGTCTCAAGAGATGTGCTTTTACAAAATGCTCACTCTTTAATTGCTCAAGGCAAGCAATTGGCTCAAACAATGGCACAGTCTTCTGATGTTGTGCAAAGACAAAAAGGGGCGTTATTAGAGCAAGCATTAAGCTATCCAACAGATGATTATATTATTGAAACACCTTATGGCCCAGCATTGGTTGCGTGGGGACATCAATCTAATGAGGCTGAAAATAAAGGGGGAGTTGTTTCAGCAAAAGGGGCTCAGCAAGGGAATAGATCGATGTCTATCTTGCCTGCGCCAATGTTGCCAACAAAAAATCAAGGAATAGTATCTTATTGGCCTTGGTTGTTGGGGCTTTTATTATTGTTACTCTTGGCTATTCTTCCTTGGTGGGAAGGGTTAATTCCCGTTCAATATTGTCGTTATTACTGGATAGGTCCATTAATTCTATTGTTACTCTTGCTTCCTTTAATCGGAATAGCAGCCAGAAAGCGTTCTTTGTCTGCCAGAGGAAACATATAGAATGGTTGTTGTTTTAAGCAGACAAAATATCCAACAGCTCACCTCACTATGTGATAGAGAAGTTGGACTATATGATCGTTTAGCGCATGAGGTATCTAGCATTGTTGGGCCAGAGCATGCAGTAATCTTTGCGCGTCCAGAATATACTAATGATGTGGTTCGTTGGAGTGCCGAGGGACAGGATTTTACTCCTTGGAATAAACTAAACTCGACACAACAAGAATCTTTATTAAAAGCAACGCAATCGATCTTATCTGATATTCAGCAACAAATGCAGGATCATCCAAAATCGTTGATGGCCCAGCATTTTGATCAGTATCGTCAAATTCCAGATTTAGATCATTTATATGCTGTTGATGGAAAACCTGTGTTAACAGGATGGGGATATGCTGGGGAAAAGGGAAGTTATGATCCTTTGGCCTCGATGCTTGTCTCTGTTCAACCCAAAAGATCAAATAAATGGCTAAATTTCCCTTGGATAACGGCTTTAGTCGCATTGTTTTTAGGTGTTTTAACTTCTTTATTATGGAATATGTATCATCATTCAGACAAAGTTTGTTATGCGACTTATCCTTTGGTTAAAGATGTTGAAGATGCGTTAAAAGCACAAGATCAAAATAAAGATCTAACGAATAAACGTAATGATTTATTAAAGACTTTGGAGCTTCTTAGGCAACAATGTAAAATTCCACCTGTGCAACCGCTTAATCCTGTTGAGGTTCCAGATTTAGCTCCTTTACCTGAAGAACCAAAATCACCAGAAGTCCCTCCAGTATCTGAGCCAGAGAGGTTGCCGAATGAGGAAACACCTAAAAAACAAGATATTCCTCAGCCTAAACCAACGCCTCAGCCAGATAAACAAGGGGATTTATCCAAAGATTCATGGAATAAAAAAGATAAATCAATGTTGGATGGCTGTTGGAAGTTAACGACACATTTAGAGCTTTATGAACAACGTTTTTTTGGGTCTTCTCATCAGCCTGTAACCAATTGGAGTTTATGTTTTAACTCAAATGGCGTTGGAAAGCAGGTGCTAACCCGCAGAGATGGTGGTACTTGTAGTGGGCCTTTGAATGTTCAATTCCAAGGAAGTCAATTGATTTTAAATCAACCAACTGATTGTCAAGGAGCATTTCATTTAATTCCAGGTAAGAATGTCTGTAATCGAGTCAATGATAAAGAGGCTCAATGTACTTATATTGATGCTGAAGGTCATCAATCTACAGGCACATTTAAGCGTTAAATGAAAGAAAAGATCAACAGAATGATAGCGCGAAGGAGTTAGGATATGAGTTTGATTTTAGCACATCATTCAGTTGATCAGATAACTCCTATAACGCTTGAAATAACGAATTTATATACTCAGTTAACCACTGAAATATCTCAATTTGTAAGCCCACAGCATGTGCTTCTTTTTGCTGAACCTAAAACGGTGAAAAATACAATCGATTGGTATGCAGAAGGGAAAGAATTTACGCCTTGGAAAGATTTATCTGAAGTCAAACAAAAAGAAGCTTTACAGGTTATACAATCAACATTAGTTGATATCACTTCTGCTGCGCGCCTTCATCCTCGTTCACTCTTATCACGTTCTTTGCCTGCTTGTGGGTGTTTCCCATCATTAGAAGATGTGTATATTGTTGATGGTCGTCCTGTTCTAACAAAATGGGGGTATCGTGAGGTGAATGGGTTTTATAATCCATTAGCTAATCATACTACTAAAATAACTCAACAGGCACGTCGTTTATTATGGTCTCATTTTCCTTGGATTACAGCTTTAGTTGCATTGTTTTTAGGTGTTGTAACTTCTTTATTATGGAATATATATCATCATTCTAACAAATCTTGTTATGCAACTTATCCTTTACTGAAAGATGTAGAGGAAGCATTAAAAACGCAAGATCAGAATAAAGATCTCACAAATAAACAGGGCGCTTTATTGAATGCTTTGGAAGTTCTTAAGCAACAATGTAAAATCCCATCTATACAACCTTTAAAACCTCAAGATGCTCCAGAGTTAGGTGTTTTACCTGATGCCACCAAAATGCCAGATGTTCCTACAGTGCCTCCAATTGAGAAGCTTCCTAATATTGAAGCACCTAAACAACAAGAGATTCCTCAACCCAAGCCAACGCCTCAACCGCAAAAAAAAGTTGATTTTCCAAAAGATGCTTGGGATAAAAAAGATAAATCGATGTTAAATGGATGTTGGCATTTAACAACCCCTTTAAAACTTGTTACCAGAGGTGCTGGAATATGGACACCTGTGGAGAGTTGGAAAGTTTGTTTTAATCAATCTGGGAATGGAAATCAAACGATTGTAAAATCAGATAATACATCGTGTCATGGACCAGTTTCAGCGTATTTCCAAGGAGAACAATTGATTATTAAGCAGCCAGGAAATTGTAATGGCAGCTTTTTCTTGGTCCAAGGCACACAGGTTTGTACGAGGGTAAGTGATACAGAGGCCAGATGTTTATATAATGATGATGATAGACCTTCAGGGAATAGAGTTCCTGGTATTTTTAAACGGTAAATGAAATAGAGTATTGATAATGATCAAAAAAATAATTTTAGTTGCTGCTGGGTTGATCTTTCCATTGATTGCTAGTGCTGCACAGCCGATTTATCAACTTGATGCAAAAGATGGAAATTGGTCTGCTTTTCATTATCAAGATGCTCAATCTCAGAAAGTTACGGCTTGTTTTGCATTATCTAATGATTTGGCATTGGGGTTTAAAAGTAGCAATGATGAAGTCGGGTTACTGACATGGAGCAAGCAAGGAAAATTGCAACCTAAAACGGATACAAGATTTGCCATTACTGTGGGTAAGCAACATTTCATATTTACGATGCAGGCCATGGATCAAAATATGTCTATGAATCGTTTAAGTGATCAAGATTTTAAACGCTTATTAGAAGCATTATCTTATGGACAAATTGCTTTGCTAGAATATGGGAAAAACCCTGTGAAGGTTGTTGATTTATCAGGGTTACCAAATATATTGGCTAAATTCCATCAATGTATTAAGAATGCAAATTTTAAAGATTATAAATAAATTGAAATTAACTTGCTATAAAAAAAGAGGCTGTTAGAAGCCTCTTTTTATTAGTGTGTTATTTAACTTCTTGAACCCAATTATGGATATCAGGTGCATTACCATATTGAATATCTACAAGAGCTTTATGGATTTCTTGAGTTAATTTTCCAGGGTTACCATCGTTAATTTGGTATTCACCCTGTTTGGTTTTTACAAAACCAATTGGAGATACAACAGCTGCTGTACCACAAGCAAAAACCTCACGAACTTTACCGCTTTGAATATCTTTAATCCATTGTTCAGCAGCATAACGTTCTTCACGAACAGTAATCCCTTTTTCTTTAGCCATTGTAATAATAGAATTACGTGTTACGCCAGGAAGAATGGTTCCACCTAATGGTGGGGTTAATAAAGAGCCATCATCTAATACAAAGAAAATGTTCATTCCGCCCATTTCTTCGATCCATTTATGTTCAGCAGCATCTAAGAATACTAACTGATCACAATTATTTTGAGTGGCTTCTTGTTGAGCAATTAAGCTGGCAGCATAATTGCCACCACATTTTGCTTCGCCAGTTCCACCAGAAGCTGCACGTGTATAGAATTCTGAAATCCATACGGTTACTGGTTTTGCACCTTTAGAGAAATAAGAACCAGCAGGGGAGGCAATCAACATGAACAAATAATCAGGAGATGCTTTCACACCAAGATAAGGAGTACTTGCGATCATAAATGGACGAAGATATAGGCTGCCAACAGATTGATCTGGAATCCAGTCTTTTTCTACTTTTACAAACTCATGAATTGCTTGTAAGAACATTTCTTCTGGTAAAGGTGCCATCGCCATACGTTTTGCAGAGTTGATAAAACGTTTTGCATTTGCTTCTGGACGGAAAAGTAAAATACGGCCATCTTTTGCTTTATAGGCTTTTAATCCTTCAAAAATTTCTTGAGCATAATGGAACACGCAAAGTGCTGGATCTAAAGTAATATTTCCATAAGGTTTAATATGCGCATCGTGCCATCCTTTTTCTTCACTATAACGAATTAAAAGCATATGGTCTGTAAATTTCTTACCAAAACCTGGGTTTTGTAAAATAGTATTTCTTTGTTCTGCAGAAGCAGGAGATGGATTTTTTTCAAATGCAATTGAAAGCATTTTTTCGGCAGACATTTTATTTTCTTTCTTAAAATGGTTATTTTATGTAATTTTATTACAAAATATATAACAATAAAATCATTTTATTTGCAAGTAGTTTTAAATTATATATTTATCATGTCTATTTATAAAATAAATTTACTTTATATCATAGGCACTTTTTGTAAAAAACAATAGTTTTTTGTATAGAAATAAAGAACGCACTTGAATGTGATTTTATCATCTATAAGTTTAATGGCTAGAATAGGATATTATTCTTTAGGAATTAACAAAGGTTATCACTTTAAATTTTAAGAAAACAACATAAATTATTTTGGATATAAGTTTGATAACCAAAACCAATTACATACACCAAAGATTAAACAAGAAAGAAGTTACTATGAATCTAAAAAATCCATCTTTATTTCGTCAACAATGCTATATTAATGGTCAATGGTTGGATGCCGATAATGGTCAAACGATCAATGTGACTAACCCAGCGACGAATGATGTGATTGGTACTGTACCTAAAATGGGAACAGATGAAACACGTAAAGCAATCGAAGTCGCAGAAAAAGCACAAGTTGCATGGCGTCGTAAAACAGCAAAAGAACGCTCTGCTATTTTACGTCGTTGGTATGACCTTCTTTTAAAAAATCAAGAAGACCTTGCGTTGTTATTAACTTTAGAGCAAGGAAAACCTTTGGCTGAAGCAAAAGGTGAAATTGCTTATGGTGCTTCTTACTTAGAATGGTTTGCGGAAGAAGCAAAACGTATCTATGGAGATGTTATTCCTGGTCATATGGATGATAAAAGGGTGATGGTCTTAAAGCAACCCATTGGCGTTACGGCTGCTATTACCCCTTGGAATTTTCCTAATGCAATGATTACTCGTAAAGCAGGTGCAGCCTTGGCAGCTGGATGTTCTATGGTCTTAAAACCAGCCAGCGCAACCCCATATTCAGCTTTGGCTTTGGCAGTATTAGCAGAAGAAGCAGGTGTTCCAGCAGGTGTTTTAAATATTGTTACAGGTGCTGCAAAAGCGATTGGTGATGAATTATGTCGTAATCCTATTGTCCGTAAGATCTCCTTTACTGGGTCTACAGAGATTGGCGCGGACTTAATGCAGGCTTGTTCTGCTACGGTTAAGAAAATGTCTATGGAACTGGGTGGAAACGCACCATTCATTGTATTTGATGATGCCGATCTTGATGCAGCTGTTGAAGGTGCAATGGTTTCTAAATATAGAAATGCAGGGCAAACTTGTGTTTGTGCTAATCGTCTTTATGTTCAAAGAGGCGTTTACGAAGCTTTTGTTGAAAAATTAAAAGTTGCTGTTGAGAAATTGAAAATTGGAAATGGCACCGAGGCAGGTGTTACTATCGGGCCAATGATTGATTCAAAAGCTGTTGATAAAATCAAAGAGCATATTGAAGATGCTGTTTCAAAAGGTGCAAAGATTATTTCTGGTGGTAAAGCATTGGGTGGAAACTTCTTTGAACCAACGATCCTTTCAAATGTTCCTAAAAATGCAATTGTTTCTAAAGAAGAAACTTTTGGTCCATTAGCACCGATCTTTGTATTTGACACTGTGGATGAAGCTATTCATCTTGCGAATGATACAGAATTTGGTTTGGCTTCTTATATTTTTGCCAATGATATGTCCAGAATTATTAAAGTATCGGAAGAATTAGAATATGGAATGGTTGGGATTAATACAGGACTTATTTCAAATGAAATGGCACCATTCGGAGGGATTAAAGCTTCTGGATTAGGTCGTGAAGGTTCTAAATACGGAATTGAAGATTATTTAGAAATTAAATATCTTTGCCTTAGCTTAAACAAATAATTTTTATTAAGAGTTATTCAGAAAATATAAAACTGAATAACTCTTTTTTTTATTGAGGGTTAGCCCCCTAAAGTTTTTTCAGCCAAAGCAATCGCCGCTTCTTTTGTTTCTGTAACGGCAATAAATAAGCCTTTATGAACAAATTTAGAACCAGGAATTCCTGTTTCTGCGGCTAAAGCCTCGCCTTCTAATCCACCCCAACTGGCAGGGAAGAGTTTACGACGATCATTTCCGTGCATACGAATAGGCACAGTTCCGATGCGCCATTCATTTTCAGCAGGATAAATCACGAGCTGTGTAGCCCAGCCATTTGCAAAAATTGGATAAATATGAGGCATCCAGCGCGGTAACATTAAAATACGTTGATCAGGGCTACTTTTATAAGCTTCTTGAGTGCATCCAATCGCTCTTAAACGAGCAAATTCGATGTTTAATTGATACATCAAAACAGTGCGAACAATTTGGGATGCTTCAAAAAAACGTTCTAATTGTGTAGAAGAATCATCAGTATCCCATGGTGGATTAAAAACGTTAATAATAGATGAAAAATTTAATCCATTTTCTGGATGCATTTTACCATTATCAATCGCATCGATAGGGATAACTAATGATTTTTCGATGACATTATGTGCAATTTTACGAGACTTATCATCAAGATCAGGTGCCAGTTTTTGAATAACATCCAATCCAAAAGCACGCCAAATTAATCCGGCAGAGCTGTAAGGAATAGTTCCTTCGATCCCTTTAGGGGTCTGTTTAATATCACGTTCAGGTGCGCCGATTTGGTGATGGTCAAAACGGCGTTTACCATCAAAAATCCCACCAACATCAAACACGATATCTGCTTTTTCTATAATTTCAGTATCGCGTGTTCTTTCAACTTTAAAAGGGCGATTATCTAAATCCAAAGCAATAGCTAAAGTTGTAAACGCAAACACATCGTCAATATGAAAACGCCCATTATGCGTAACAATTAAAAGTTCTTTGTTACGATCCATCAGTCCTTCTGTTAACGAATCAGAAAGAGGGGGTGTGATATCATCGGGCATGATTTCTCCAGTAATAAAAAAAAGGATATAGCTTTCATAATATAAGCTAGTTACCATAATAAAAATAAGAAGAGATACGAGAAAAAATTATTTTGTTTAAATATTATCTCTGGATCACTTAATAAAAATAGAAAAATATATGATCATATATAATGAATAAAATATATTTATCGGAAACATTATCAATGTATTGTGGCAATATTATATCAATATTCTTTTTTTACAAGAGTTCAGATTTGTAAAATTATAGAAGTAAGTAAATAGATAGATAGATAGATAGATAGATAGATAGATAGATAGATAGATAAGCATTATATGTTTTATAATGAAAAATCCTCTGAGCTTATGAATATAATTTTTAATCAAGAGCTCAGAAGAGAAATATATTATTTTATAAATTTACTAACGGCATTTAATAAAGCCTTTAAAGAAGAGCCTAGAATATCGTTATCAATAGCAACACCCCAACAGCTTTCTCCTTTTTTATTAGAGCATTTAATATAGCTGATTGAACGGCTATCGCTACTTTTACCTAAAGTATGCTCTGTATATTCTTCAATACGGAAATCAACTTGTGTTTTTTCTTTTAAGATTGCAGTTCCAGCAGATAATACCCCGTTTCCTTCACCAATCATGGTTGTTTTCTTACCATCAATATTCAATGCTAGTTTTAACTTTGTATTGTTAGGTGAGTTTTGCTCAACATTAAACTCTTGTAATGTAAGTTTATTTTGTCCTGTTAATCCATATTCTTCACGGAAAGTAGACCAAATTTCAGCAGGAGTTAATTCATGTCCAGATTGATCCGTTTTCTCTTGAATAACATTACTAAATTCACGTTGTAAATGAGGAGGTAACTCAATCCCATGATTTTGTTGTAAAACCCATGCAGAGCCACTTTTCCCAGATTGACTATTGACGCGAATAACGGCTTCATAACTACACCCCAAATCTGCAGGGTCAATTGGCAAATAAGGCATTTCCCAGTATGAGTGCTCTTGTTTTTGACGGGTTTGGAAGCCTTTTTTGATCGCATCTTGATGGCTTCCAGAAAAAGCACTAAAGACTAAATCACCGACATAAGGATGTCTTGGATGTACAGGAAGTTCATTACATTCTTTAACAACTGCTGCGACATGTTTTATATCATGAAAATCAACATTGGGATTAATCCCTTGAGAATATAAATTCAATGCCAAGATAATCAAGTCAACATTGCCTGTACGCTCACCATTTCCAAGTAAGCATCCTTCGATGCGATCAGCGCCAGCTAATAAAGAAAGCTCTGCTGCGGCGATGGCTGTGCCTCGATCATTGTGAGGATGCACGCTAATACAAACTTTGTCACGTTGTGTAAAGTGAGTGCAAAAATATTCAATTTGATCTGCAAAGATATTTGGTGTGCTTGATTCAACAGAACTGGGCAAATTAATAATCATTGGTCTTTGTTCTGATGGTTTCCATACGTTGGTAACAGCTTCACAAATGCGGATAGCAAAATCCATTTCTGCTAAGGAAAAATTCTCTGGTGAATATTCAAATGTCCAATGTGTATCTGGATTTTTTTCACAAAAATCACTGACTAATTGAGCAGCATTGCAAGACATTTCAATAATCTCATCTTGAGATTTATTAAAGACAATCCGTCTAAAGATTTCTGCAATCGCATTATAAACATGGATAACAACTTTTTTAGCACCTTTTAATGCTTCAAAAGTGCGTTCAATCAATTCTGGTCGAGCAGCGGTTAAGACTTGAATGGTCACATCATCAGGAATTAAGTTATTTTCAATTAAATGACGCACAAAGTTAAATTCAGTGTCTGAAGCAGATGGGAAGCCCACTTCGATTTGTTTGAAACCACATTCAATTAACAAATTAAAGAATTTAATTTTACGATCGTGATCCATCGGGTTGATTAAGGATTGGTTGCCATCACGCATATCCACAGCACACCAAATAGGGGCTTGAGTAATTGTTTTGTTTGGCCATGTGCGCTCTGGGAATGGGAAAGCATTAAATGGACGATATTTTGTTTCTGGATTAGTCAACATTGGAATTTACCTTTTAAAATGTCTTTAATAGTGACGATTGAGATCAGTATAACCAAGGTAAATTTGATTCGCTTTTGAAGCCCAGACAGGTTTTTGCTCAAAATGGACAATTTGATCTATTTTTAGAGATGAAATTACAGTAAAATAAGATAATCTTATGATTTTTATTTCTATTTTATGAATATGGTAGGCATATTTTGTCTCTTTTATCCGTTAAAGAATATCAGTTTTCTAGCCAGCATTTCGAAGATGAGTTCCATCGTCATGATTGTGTGCAATTGTTAGTCATTAAAAAAGGGCTGATCCGTGTTGAAACGCCAGAGAGCTGCTCTGTCATCACGGAAAAAGATGGGATATGGATCATTGCAGGGGCAATGCATAAGCTCACTATGTTAAGAGACACAGCACTTTATAGTATTTATGTAGATCCTTTGGCTCGCGCTGATTTTCCTTATAAAACACAAGTGGTTAATGTTTCGCCGTTGATGCACGCATTAATGCCAAAATTAGTGGGAATGGATAGTCATTATTTTCCACATTCGATTGAAGAATGGACGATTGAGCTCTTTTTAAATGAATTACGTTCTTTATCGGATTTATACGCGTTTGAATTGCCTTATCCCAAAGAGTTAGAATATCAAGAAATCTGTCATTATATTACTGAAAATTTAGATTATCCTTGGTCTGTTGCTGACTTTTCAAAGAGATTAAAAGTGAGTGATCGCACGGTAACCCGTCAATTTTATAGACAAACAGGGCTAAGTTTTGTCGAGTGGCTACGCAGAAAACGCATGCAAGTAGCTTTGGAACTGTTAACTTCTGGCGAACCGATTACTCAGGTTGCTTTACAAGTAGGATATGATAGTCCCAGCGCCTTTACGACGGTTTTTAAGCAAAGGTTAGGATTTACGCCTAGGGACTATGTGAATAAAGTGATGGGTAAAACGTAAGAAAATTATAACTAATATATTACTTCTGTCTTTGTTGTAATATGGGGTGTAAAGTTATAGAGGTGTTTTCATTGATTTCACTAATACTTATGATGCCTTGATTAGAATTAGAATGTAGATAATTATTATTATTTTTTACATTGATTAAGCCCACCCTAAATAAACATACAATAATATGTTTGGTAAATAAGAGAGGTGCTAGTGGAGAGATATTGTTTAAATAGTTTTTTGTCTCATTGATTAAATAACTTTCATACGATAGTGATGCTAGTGTAATAATTGCATCATCGAATTTGTCTATAAAATCTTTGATTTCAAGTCTATTTCTTTCAAAAGATTGTACTAATTGTATAATTTCTTCTAGTTCAGGGTAAATACTGAACCATTCCTCTTTTATAGCCTGTATTCTTTTTTTTATATATAATGTTTCTGCAATTCTAATACTCTTTTCGCTAATCAGTGTTTTACCATTGGATATGGAAAGGCATTCATTAACAAAGCTTATAATATCTCTTGGTCGCATGAAAGTTTTACTGATAAGATAATCAAAAGATTTTTTTTGCCCAACTTTATCTATAAAAATATTATCATAACTAATGAAATCTTTTGAATATTTGCGTTTGTAAAGCAATGCAATACGTTTATTAACGATTTCTTTTAATTCATGTTCTTCCCATCTTAATTGAAAACAGATACTTTCTAATTTTTCTCTTTGTGTATCTATATCTTTTGTTTCAAGAATAGTTTTCTCAAAAACATCTTCTCTAATAGCAACTAAAATTTTGAAATCTTCGATAGATCTAAATTTATTTAAAACATCAATTAAAGCTTTAATTAATTTAAATCGAATCTGAATATCTACCCAATTAGAATCAAGTTTATCTATTAATAAGTAAATACAACGCTGGTCATTTGATTCTTTTGCTAGAAGATCAATTAAATTTTGTAAGCATTTTAGTTGGTCAGAACTGATAATTTTTTGTACTCTATTTTTGATATCTACCTTTTTTTCTTCTTTTAATTTATTATCATATTTACCGCTTATTTTTACTTTTTTTGCAATATCTACACCAAGCTCTGCTTCAAATTTATTTTCGTATTCTTGTGTTATATTTTTAACAATTTCATCAGTTTCCAACCAAAAATCACCTCCCCACATATCAAGGTAATTTTGTATTCTTTCTAACTTTCCTTTTTCTTTGGAAAATTTGTTTAATATACGTGTTAAAAAATTATTATTTTCTTGTTGTTGCGTAATATTCCATTTTATTTTTATATATTCAACACATAGTATGTGCTTCCAAAGAGTTTGAAATAGCAATGATAAATCTAAACCAATATCATTTAAAAATTTAATTATATTAGAATTAGCAATATAGTTCATAAATGTATCAGCAAGGTCTATTTCCTGTGATTTTTCTTTACAACTTAGTATATATTTAACAATAGCTGTTTTCCCTGATCCCGTTCGTCCTAAAATAATACTATATGGAGAATTCTGGTCTAAAAGTTCATCTAAATCATATTTTTTTACAAAACATTCAAATAAAAAATTATCATCATTTTCTGCATCTATACTACCAATAGTCGTTCCAGGACGAAGTATTGCAGGGTTGCTTTGATTTTTCATTAAATGATACCTAATAATTGTTTTTCTATTAATTACAATAGGTTAGACTATCATTTTTTTAATAAAAAGAATACGATTATTTAATGATATTAGATGTATTAATTTAATTAGAAATTTTGAAGAATAAATATTTTACAAAAAAGAAATTGGATCGATATCCACATCAATCTTAACGCTTTTCTTAGCTTTTACACTGGATAGCCATTGGTGTAAAATAGGCTGAATGGCAATATGCTTTTGTGTTCTGAGTAATAATCGTTGTCGATAACGATTTCGTAGCAAAGCTAAAGGAGCAGGGGCAGGGCCGAGGACTATGACGCCTTCCATCTGAGGAGCATTCTGTCCAAGCTCATAAGCAATTTGCATGGCTTCCTCATTCGTGTCCGCACTGACAATAATCGCAGCCAAACGACCATAAGGAGGCCAGAACCCCATTTGACGTTCAGCAGCTTCTTGCAGCATAAATTCGTTAAAGTCTCCTTTGACTAATGTTTCCATCACAGGGTGATCTGATAAGTAACTTTGTAACATCACAATCCCTGGGGATTGAGCTCGCCCTGCGCGTCCACCAACTTGGTGAAGTAGCTGCAATGTTTTCTCTGAGGCTCTTAAGTCTGCGCCACTTAATCCAAGGTCAGCATCAATTACCCCAACTAAAGTCAAAAATGGAAAATGCCACCCTTTGGCGACAATTTGAGTACCAATAATAAGGTTAACTTCTTTCTGGTCAATCTGACGAATAGCTTCAGCCGTTGCTTTGGAGCTAGTTAAGCTATCACTTGACATTACAAGAATTTTGGCATCAGGAAAAGTGGCTCGTGCTTCCTCGGTAATACGTTCTATTCCTGGGCCAATGGGTACCATACTGTCTGGTGCACTACAATGCGGGCATTCTTTTGGAATAGGAATAAAATAATCACAATGATGACATACTAAACGTTGAGTGCTGCGGTGTTCGACTAGCCAAGCCGAGCAATGAGGACATTCTAATCGATGACCACAAGCACGACAAAGGGTTAAGGGGGCATAACCTCGACGATTAAGAAAGAATAGAACTTGCTCGCCTTTTTCTAAGCGTTGTTGAGTGGCAGTAATTAACGGAGGCGATAAAAATAATCCTCGATGAGGTGGGGTTGCCCTTAAATCCACGACTTGCACATCCGGCATAGAAGCCCCACCATGACGAGCACTGAGTGTTAAATGATGGTATTTATGATGATATGCATTGGTTAAAGTTTCAAGGGATGGTGTTGCTGAAACAAGCACTGCTGGACAATTTGATAATCTAGCTCGCACAATCGCCATGTCTCTGGCGTGATAAATAATTCCTTCCTCTTGTTTAAAAGAGGTCTCATGCTCTTCATCAATGATAATCAACCCCAAATGGGTAAAAGGAAGAAATAAAGCAGATCTGGCACCGACCAGCACAGAAACTTCATTTTTAATAACAGCTTGCCATGTCAATTTGCGTTGCTTATTGGACAAATCTGAATGCCAGAGGGCAGGTTTAACCCCAAAACGTTTTTCAAAGCGTTCTACCCATTGTGAAGATAGTGCAATTTCAGGGAGCAAGATTAAAACTTGTTGCTCTTGTTCTATACAAGTCGCAATCGCCTGCATATATACTTCTGTTTTTCCAGAGCCCGTAACCCCTTGTAATAGAGTGACAGAGAACTGTTTATCCTCGACTTTCTCGCTTAAAAAGTCAGCAGCTTCTTGTTGATCTTCAGATAGTTGTGGAATATGGAAAGAAGGATTAGGTTCTAAAAAAGTAGAATGATACGGTAATAATCTTTCTTCAAGAATACCTGCCTTTGCGAGACCCTGAATAACACTGGAAGTTACAGTCAATGCTTCGCTTAGAAACTTAGTCGTGAAAGGGATTTCTTTACCTTTTAGAAATTGGATAATTTTCTCACGGGCAGGGGTCATACGAATAGTATTCGTTGATAAATCAGATAATACCCATCCTGTTTTTGCTGTATTAGTAGAGGCATAGGTTTGAATGCCTCGTAAAGCAATTGCCAGCACCATGCCTGGAGAAGATAATGTATACGCAGCGACCCAATCGATAAATTGTAATAAAATGGCAGGAAGTGGTGGAACGGATAAAGTCGATAAAATAGGCTTTATCTTTTTAATTTTTTTAGGTTCTTCTTCAGATAAAGAAATCCCTTTGGGGAGTTGATGTTTTTCCCATATAACTCCGATTTCTTCTCTATTGCCAAGGGGAACCATGACTAATGTTCCCGGAATAAATGTTTCATATTCAAGTTCTGGTGGAACTTGATAATAAAAAGGCTCCTTAAAAGGATATGGCAATAAAACAGGTAGAATACGTGAAGAGGACATTATAGGGTCTATACCAAAATGATCTTAATAATTTAGAAAGCAATAAGAGTGAGCATTATGATTGTTCTTTAGATTTTAAAGTTACAGGAACCGTTATCTTTTTACCATCATCTAAAGTAATAATAATTCGATGACTATAATATTCGGCAATAAAAATTTCTTCTAACTTTAGCTGATTATTTTCTAAAAGGTGAGAGATATATTGGTCGTCTGTTTCAAGTAGCTCGAAAGGTAATCGTTGGATTTCACCTCTTAAGATCAAAACAATAGAAGGTTCATTTTGATCTTTTTCAATAATAGTCAATTGTCCATTGGGCTCTACTTGTGCGTAATGGACTTCTTGGATAGAGCCAATACCTCTGGCATGTAAAATAGAAAGTAGATTAATAATATCGATTTTATTTTGTTTATTATTAATGGTGTCAACCATGAGCTGACCATTTTTAACAATAATAATCGGATCACCTAATGTAAAAGACCTAAATAGCTCGAATTTTTTGGCTACTTTATTTAATAAATGCATTAAAAACGTGCCAATAATCAGCACTATAACGTAGGTATATAATGGAATGGTATCGCTATAGATTACTCCCCCAATAATACCACCTAAAATAAAATTCCCAATTAAATCAATAGGGGACATCTGAGAGATCTGTGTTTTTCCCGAGTAGTTGAAATAACAAATTACTATAATAAATCCGACAATAAATTTAAGAAAAACTAATGCGAAATAACTCATTATTGACCTCTTTATTACAGGACTCATATAGTAATCGATGGCTACTATAGAGATAATTATATTTTTAACAATTAGTTATCATATAATTGAAAAGCAAAGTATTCTTTAAAATAATTATTAGCATTTAATGCTAAACTACATCGTAGGACATATGTATAATTCACTGTATCATTGTGGCAAATGATGAGATAAATAATTAAAAATTAGGATAAAATGAATGTTAGCATTTGAGTTGTTGCAACAATTTCTAGGATGGATGAAAGATAGTCGTCGGGCTTCTGAACATAGTATAATTGCATACCAACAAGATCTAACGCGTTTTTTATCTTTTTTAACGATTCATTTCGGAGGAGAACCCACTAAGCAAACCTTATCAGATGTGTCTCATAAAGATTTACGTTCTTGGTTGGCTGATGAAAATGACAAAGCACTGAGTAATCCTCAGTTAGGGCAGGGTAGACATACTCAAGATGCTGCTATTCGCACACGTCGGCGTCGTCTATCTGCATTGAAGTCATTTTATCGTTATTTAGCGCTTCATCATGATATAGAAAATATAGCGCCTACATTACTTAGTACCCCCAAAGTCAAACAACCTTTACCTCACCCTTTGTCGCAAGAGGAAGCAACAGCACTTTCAAAAGATATTGCAATTATTGATGAATCTCCTGTGGCTCAATATCGTGATATTGCTTTATTTACGTTGCTTTATGGGTGCGGATTGCGGTTGTCAGAGGCTTTGGGGCTAGATTGGATTGACTTGCATCATGCTGATTTAAATGCTGAAGGAGGAATGTTACGCGTTGTTGGTAAAGGGAATAAAGAGCGTCTCATTCCAATTCTACCTATGGTTGCAGAAGCATTGCTGCAATGGAAAGGGCAATATCCTGGCGTAACCGAAGGAAAAGAGCCAGTTTTTATTGGTTTGAGAGGAAAACGTCTAAACCCTTCGATTGCACAAAAGACAATGCGAGAATATCGGAGAATGATGGGACTATCTGATTTAGCAACCCCACACGCATTACGCCATTCTTTTGCCACGCATATTATGCAAAATGGAGGAGATCTCAGAACCATTCAAACGTTATTGGGACATGCTAGTCTTTCTACGACACAACGTTATACGCTAATGGACGAAGCTCATTTGCTTAAAATATGGGAAAAGGCACATCCTAGGGCACATCAGGAAAAGAAACTATGAAAAAGCTCTTTCTTTCTATTTTTGTTAGTTTTGTGTTTTGTATTGGTATGTTTCCTGAAAAATCACATGCAGAAGATACATGTGATTATGCGAAAGTAGGACAAGTTCCCTTAAAAGATTGGGGAGGCTTTTTAATTGCAACGGTGATGTTGAATGGTCGTCCTTTTAATATGGTCGTTGATACAGGATCAGAAGGAAGTCTGATCTCTCCCGAAGGCTCTGCTATTTTAAATCTTCCCATTGATCCCAATCGTCAAACCGTTGTCCAAGGCCCAAGAGGTGGACAAGAGCTTGTGCAAAATGTCTTAATTCAACATATGAAGCTCGGGCAATTAACAATAGGCCCTTTGTCTGTTCCTTTGGGAAATTTACCGTCTTATCCGCGGTTAGATATCCCTGTAATTGGTTTAATTGGTGGGGATATTTTATCGCATTTTGATGTTGATTTCGATATAAAGGCTGGGCAATTATCGTTATGGCAAGTTCATAGTAATTCAATATTATGTCATGTGCCTCCATTTTGGGGGAGTAAGATGCAGTCAGTGCCATTACAAATGCAAGGGAAACGTCCTTTTGTTGATGTTAAAGTTGATAATAAACCATTAGTTGCATTGCTAGATAGCGGTGCTCGATCTCGAATTATTACGTTTGAAACAGCGATTAAAATTGGGGTGCCATATCATGTTCTTACCCAAGATCCAGGAGGTTTTGCCAGCGGTGTAGATATGCGTAGCTCTCGATATTACTGGCATAAATTTAAAACCTTTCAACTCGGCGAAGATATTGAACGTAATCCTACCTTAACTGTATCTCCATTATCAGATACAACCAATATGCTTATCGGATCAGATTGGTTTGCACCTCGTCACGTGTGGGTATCTTACTCTCGTCAGAAGTTATTTTTTATAAATAATATGGGTAAAGGGAAGTAAAAATGAGTAATATTTAGTTCTTAATTTGACGATTATTTATCCATAACGCTATCACAATAATAAACGCAAAGAAAAGTAATTCAGCTATTCTTAACTCATGAAAAACAAATTTATTTATATTAAAGGCTGTATTTTTCTGTGTGAGATAAAATGCAAACGGAAAGCTGGCTATTATAGAAATTATACCTATTCCACAGAGTTGATAGAGTTTCTTGATGTTTCTTTTTTGCTCAGGAAAATCTAATTTACGGTGATATTGTCGATATATTATACAAAGATAGATTAACCCCAATAAAGAGCTTAAATATTGTAAGAGTTTATATATTCGTAATTCTTGCCTGTTTGTTATCATCTCAAACAGATTATATTGCAAAAAATGAATATCTCTAACGAAATTTCCCGTTTCATGGGTAAAGCCATCCCACAGAATATGCGTGGCTGCTCCAATAAACAAAGAAAAAGCAATGATAATGCAATTAGAGAATTTCCATTCTTTGCAGAGCTTAATAGGAATAGGAAGTATTTGTTCTAAAGGCTTGGATAACATAGAAAAGACAATAAAAAGCATGATACATAATGGAAATGCAGTATAAAACCAGCCAATAAAATGATGAGCCTTGGTTGCAAGTTTAAATAAACCCACAGAGTAAAAGAGGTCAGGGGATACGCTGCCGATAACAAGGGCTGGTAAATTAAGAAACTTACCTATTTTCGAGTGTTTTAATGGAAAAACAACAGCTGGATGAGAGAACGTCCAAGGCATTTTAAACCTATATTCTTTTATTGGGTAGTAAGACAAATATAAACGCACTTACTGCGGTAATTAGTCCTAAATATAACCAAGTAAAATGGAAATGCGTAGCAGGTAATGCATGAAGGTGAATGGTCTCATCTAACGTGAGTAAAATTGCAGAAACAGCAACCCCAGAAGCCATAGAAACTTGCATAACAGTAGATAATAAACAGCTTCCTGATGCTTGTCTTTTGGCAGAAAGGTCTAGAACCGTTACTGTATTCATCGCAGTAAACTGCATAGAGTTAATAAAACCCGTAATAAACATTAAAGTAGAAATTAAAACCCATCCAGAATGCTCGTTTACAAGGCAATATGACATATAAGAAGCACTTAAAATTAGTGTATTGATAAATAGAAAATTACGATAACCTGCAATATGAATTGCTTTTGAAACAAAGGGTTTCGCCATCATTGCAGAAATTGCCAACGGTAACATTGCCATCCCACAAGCAACAGGGGATAATCCTAATAATCTTTGTAGCATCAAAGGGATCATAAAGGGGACTGCACCACATCCTAAACGTGCAACTAAATTTCCCAAAAGACCGACGGAAAAGCTTCTAATTTTAAAGAGTTTTGGCGCAAACAATGGATAATCATGATATAAAGACCTAATCCAATAGGCAGCTAAAAATACAGTTCCAACACAGATAATAATGGTTGGGGTCATATAATACTTAGTTTCACTATACAGACTTAATGCATAAGTAATCAGTGCAATGGAAGCTGCAAAAATAATATATCCCCACGTATCAATGCGAAGGTTTTCATCTTTTTGAGTAGGGAAATATTTTAATGCAAAATAAATTCCAGCTATTCCAAATGGAAGGTTAATAAAGAAAATAACAGGCCAATCTAGATAAGAAGCAATGCCCCCCCCGACAATAGGGCCGATTAAAGGGCCAGTTAATCCAGGGATAGTGACTAAACTAAGGGCTTTAATCAGTTGATCTTTTGGAAAAGTTTGTATGACTGCTAATCGTCCAACGGGCAACATTAATGCGCCACCAATTCCTTGGATAACTCGGGCAATGAGCAATTCATTCAGTGTGCCAGAAATTCCGCATAATAACGAACCGACTGAAAAAATACATAATGCAGCACAAAATATAATCCGACAGCCATATTTTTGGCATAAAACTCCTGTGAGTGGAATAAACAAGGAGTTCGCAATCATATAAAAAATAATGATATTTTTTGTTGTTGCTAAAGGGGAGTGAAAAACGGTTGCTAAATAAGGAATAATCGTATTAACCGCCGTTGTATCCAGCGACGCCATAAAAAAAGCAATGGCTGCGACAATAGGCAATAAAGTATTTTGTTTATTTTGATTAATAGCGTTCATGAGGATGCGAATATATTCACTTTGAATGATTTGTATAGGCGATTAACTCAGACTTATGCTAACTATAATTTATGGCTTTTATATGCATTTATCTTTTAAAAACGTCTTATTATAGCCTAAAATAAATGTTTGTGTTGATAAAATTAAGTCATCATTTATTTTATAAATTGATATTTTTTGCAGCTTTAAGCATAGTAATTTAAAATGATTTGTTAATTATTTAAGAGAGCAAAAGCGTATGAACCGTACCATCACGTTAATACCCGACAGTGGATTACAATTTTGGCCCGTATTATTTACAACAGAACAGATCAAAAATATACGATGCTGGTTTTGGGAAGAACGTAACGGTGAATATGATGATGGCAGTCCTCGTTATATCCTGCATGCCTTGCAAGAGGACGCAGAAACAGGCGTTATCAAAGACCCTTTAACAGGACGAGTGCCACCTGAAGATCAAATTTATGATGTTACTTGGAAAGCAGTTGTTCAATCTTTACAAAAACAATGGCTGCCTTTACCTTTTTTTGCATTACTCTCAGCAGAACAAGGTGGAGATAAACTCTTTCGTAAAGGTCCTGGAAACTGGGTGCGTGGTCGCTTTGCAGAGCTTGAAGAAGGAAAAATCCATCTTGATTTGGTCTTTGATACCAGTTTAGAAGAACTGCAAGAAGATGGTGTATATAATGCACCGACTTTTGAGGATAGCCAACGACAAGACCATTTTAAATTTGTTTCTTCCTTGCAAGATATTGCTTGGTTTTTAAATGAAGCATGGGTTGGGGATTGGTTATTAAAAACACAACAAGAAGCTCAAGAAAAAGCAGAGCAAAAAACATTCTCTGATCGTCAATATTATTGCTGGCATTACGCGGTTTATCAAACTTTTTTACAAATTTTACAAGCTGTGCAGCAAATGCCAACCATTCATTTGTTAGATGGAAATACAGAAAAAAATATTCAAAATGTTGTCGAAGTTGATTTGGTTTTAGATTTAGGCAACTCACGAAGCTGCGGCATTTTAATCGAAGATCATTTAGGGCAGGACCTTAATTTCTCCAGTAGTTATCCTTTGGTGCTTAGAGACTTATCTCGCCCTTATTTAGAATATGATCAACCATTTCCTAGTTGCATTGAATTTGCCAAGGCAAATTTCGGTAATGATTTACTTTCTCGTCGTTCTGGCAGAAGCAAAGCATTCTTTTGGCCTAGCCCCGTCAGAGTTGGATTTGAAGCTGCTCATTTGGCAGGAATGCGTATCGGGAATGAAGGATTAACAGGTCTTTCTTCTCCTAAACGCTATATATGGGACAGTCGCTTGTCTTTACAAAGCTGGCGATATAATAGTCGTTCTATCAGTGATGGTGGACGTATTATTGATCCCCCTGTCAATGGGGCTTTTATGGCGATGATCTCCCCTGAAGGACGCGTTTTATCTGATGAAGAACGTGCGTCAGGTGAAAATATTACAACGCAACCTAATTTTTCTCGTAGTTCATTATTTACGTTTATGTTTGTAGAGATCTTGATGCAAGCACGCTTGCAAATGAATTCTCCTCAAAACAGAGAGCAACGCCAAGATAAAACATTAATGCGTCGATTACGCTCTATTGTATTAACCATGCCACCAGGCATGCCAGTTGCAGAACAAAAGATTTTACAAAATAGAACCAAAGCAGCCATTGATTTATGCTGGAAAATGCTCGGCTTATCATGGAATACACGTCCCCAATTACAATGTCGTTTGGATGAAGCAACAGCTACACAAATTGTTTGGCTTTATAACGAGATTACAGAGCGTCTTGGTGGTAATGTAGATGAGTTTATGCGTCTACATGGTCGCTTGCGTCCTGATCCAGAACAAAATGAAAAAATGGCTCCATCAATCAGAGTTGCTAGCTTGGATATTGGTGGCGGCACAACCGATTTAATGATTAGCTCTTATACGGTTCCTACTGGAGAGACAATTTTTCCAAAGCAGGAATTCCGTGAGAGTTTCAAGGTTGCTGGTGATGATATTTTAGAGCATTTAATTACAAATGTTGTTTTACCCCCTTTGGCTGAATCCTTACAACAAGCAGGTGTTCAAGATACACAAGCTTTACTCAGTCGCATGATTGGACAAGATTGGGGAGGACAATCTGAACAAGAGCGTCACTTAAGGAAATTATTTGTCAGCACGATTTTAGAGCCGATTGCGATTGCAGTCTTAACAGAATATGAAGCGATAACAGATCGTAGTATAGAAGGATTAACACCTTTTTACGTCAAAGATATTCTTGGGCAAGATAAAGAAAATATCAATCGTTCAGCCTGTTATATTCATCGTCAAGCAGAGTTGGCTGGAGCTCAAAATTTTAATATTGCTGATGTAAAATTTGCAATTAAAGTCCAACATGTTGAAGCCTCTATCTCTCATGTTATGGGTGAAGTCATTTCCAATCTCTGTGAAGCTGTCTGGGCATATAATTGCGATGTTTTATTAGTCTCAGGACGACCATCTAGATTTAGACGTATTGTTGATATGATCAAAGCCGCAATGCCAGTGCCTCCACATCGTATTGTCGGAATGTATCATTATCGCGTGGGTGCTTATTATGCTTTCCGTGATGCTAGAAATAGAATTAGTGATCCTAAAACAACCGTTGTTGTGGGGGCATCATTATGCCTACAAGCAGAAGGAAAGCTACAAAATTTCGTTCTAAGAACACGAGATTTAAAAATGTATTCCACAGCTCGCTTTATTGGACGTTTAGAAAAGAACGGTCAGTTGCGAAATAAAAATGTATGGCTTTCTAATATAGATTTAGAAGGTCAAGCCTCTGAAGATGTTGGATTTACCATTAACGACTTTGAAAATACAACGCGTATTGGGTTTAGACAACTTGGCATCGAACGTTGGCCAGCCTCACCATTATATACATTAGAATTTGGAAACTTCCCTGGCTTTAATAAAGTGTCTTTGCCGTTGACGGTAAAAATTGTTCGACAAGATATCGATTTGGATAAAGAGCAAGCACAAAAAGATTATTCAGGCAGAGAGCAATTTAAAATTGCAGAAGTAACCGATCAAAAAGGTGAGCAATATCCGCCTCGCATTTTATCCTTACGATTGCAAACGATGCAAAATGTCGAAGGATATTGGCGAGACACTGGTCGCTTTACGTTAGCTTAAGGAAAGAAATGATTAAAATGGTTGAAGATAATCAAATAATGATCAAAACATTACAAGCGCGTAATAGCGATGTCTTAAAAGCATCCGACCAAGCTTTATCATGGTTTAATGATAATCCTAAAGCAGTCAAAGGGGATGGTGAGCGTCTGAAAGCAACGTTACGACGTTTTCGCAGGCAAGCTCGGCAATTAAATCGAGCCTCTCATCAACCACCAGCGATTGCAGTCTTTGGGGCTTCACAGTCTGGAAAATCTTATTTAGTCTCTAGTCTAGCCACAAAACCTGGAGAAACATTAGAAGCTTATTATCAAGGGGAAAAACTAAACTTCCTACAAGATATGAACCCTCAAGGGGGAAATGAATCAACAGGGTTGGTTTCTCGTTTTACCACCAGAACTCCACAGGTGATCCAAGATGATATGCCTGTGCCTTTACGTTTATTATCCGCAGCAGATATCATAAAAATTCTGACCAACACTTCCTTAGAAGATTTTAAGGTCAAAGAATTGTCTATGGAAGATAAACAAATTGATGCGTTGTTTGAAGCTGCTGGGGCAAGTGCAAATACCACTAATTCAATTTTAGATTTAGATGATATCGAAGGATTAATGGAGTATTTACAAGCTTTATATCCTGACTATCATCGGTTAGAGAATTTAGGCGATGGTTATTGGGATAAGTTAAAAGCGATTATTCCTTATTTGCCAGCCAGTGAATCTGCAACATTATTTTCCCCTTTATGGAATGGCTTGCCTCAGTTTACTAACTTAGCACGCTCTTTGTTTGTAACATTGGAACAATTAGGGCAACCCGATTTTGTCTATTGTGCAACCGATGCTTTACGTCCAAGGGAAAGAAGTATTCTAAACGTTGAAACGTTATTTACGTTGGGACAAGCAGATCTGGGTGATAGTGTTACATTACTAACTCCAGATAAAAAAACAGTAACGATTAATCGTTCTATTGTAACAGCATTAACGGCAGAGATCACGGTTCCTATAGGGGATGTGCCCTGGCCATTCTTAGAGGAAACAGATCTGTTGGATTTCCCTGGTGCACGCTCTCGGGAAATGATTTACGATCCTCAAGAATTCTTACAAGCACCAGAAGCTTTGGGTAGGTTATTTTTAAGAGGAAAAGTTGCTTATTTATTCCAACGTTATGAAGCTGAGCGAGAAATCTCTGCAATGCTTTTATGTATTGGAGATTCCATCCAAAGTGTTTCCACACTGCCAGGGATGATTGATGGATGGATTAAAAGCAGTATTGGAGCAACTGCTGTAGACAGAGAAAAACAACGTGATAATTTATTTATCGTTTTAACAAAATTTGATCGCGAATTTGAACAAAAAGAAGGGGATGCACCTTCTTCAGGATCTCGCTGGACAGCCAGAATTAATGCAAGCCTGTTAGATTTCTTTAAAACCAGTAGCTGGGTTGAGGATTGGAAAAATCAACAACCGTTTAATAATCTTTATTGGTTACGCAGCCCTGCAATTAAATTTCCTGCTGTGATGGATTACGAGCAAAGAGAAAATGTTCAAAAAGAAATAGGGATTGCTTCTAAATCACAATCTTTAGTGGACACAATGAAGCAGGCGTATTTATCTAATACGTCTATTCAACGATATATTGCTAATCCTGAGGATGCTTGGGAAGCCGTATTAATGCTCAATGATGGGGGCATTTCCTATTTAGCAAAGGCTTTAAGTCAAGTTTGTGATGGTCGATTAAAATTTGAGCAAATTTCTGCACAATTAGAACAATTTTGTGCAAATTTATCTCGATTTATTGCACCATATTATCACAGTGGCAACAAAGAAGAAGCCATACAAAAAGCATCCTTAGAAGCGCAGACCATTGCCCGATCCTTAATGAAGTGTGTTGCAGCACAAATGTTTGGGCCTTTGTTGTCTTGCTTGCAAGTCACAAGAGATCAAATGATTGAAGCTTGGCGCAGTTTGGAGACTCAATCAAGTAATCAGAAGTTTTTGATGGGTAGAGCCAGCGACGTTGATAGCTTATTTCAAGATATGTTTCCTGATGCTGCAGAAGAGAATTCGCCTCAACAATCTGGGGTAGAAGAACAAGAAACAGCAAAAGATCGACATGAGCAATATGCGGATCTTGCCTTGGCAAAATGGAACAGTGTTATGGATCATTTCGCAGGACAAGAACATGTCGCAGAAGCATATTTGGTGCCATCAGAACAACTAACTGCTTTAACAGCGGATATTGCTTTACTGTCTAGAAGATTAAATCTTCGCGATCAATTGGCGGATAAGTTACGTAAAAACGCTTCATTAACAGGCAGTGCGTCTCTGAGAGGCGAAACACAAGCATTATTAGCAGAAATTGAAATTGGTAATTTTGTAAACTGGTTAGGATATTATGAGGTTCCATTAGAGCAACGTCCCATGACCAGAGGGTTAAAAGGTGAGCATGTCTTTACCCCTAAAGAAGAGCTGCAAGGGATTTTGGTATTACCAGAGCAACCTATTCCTTATAATGAGCGCTTTGTTCGGGATTGGATTTCTGCATTAGTGCAACGTTTTGAGGAAAATGCTGGGGCTTCAGAGTTAAATGGTATAGATCCAGCTGCGAATGAATTATTAGGTCGAATTATTTCTATATTGGAGCATAAAGAAAAATGAGTTCTCAATTAAAGGTTCTTGCCGCAGCACCTGGGGAAGCCGTTATTACTGTTATCGGTCAAGCAGAGCATTATGGGGATGTTTTGACGATTTCCTTTCCTCAGTTTTCTTCTATTGCTTCACAAAAAGTCCTACAACAAGCAGTTGAGGGGAATGATCTCTTACTTACGATTGATGCAGATAGTTTAGGAGATATTCTAGAACCAGGTAGTCCATATCAAATAAAAATTCCTGAGCTAGAATGTGTTGCAAGCGTTATCTGGCCAGAGATTATTGCCAGAAGAGGGAACAGCAGAGGGGTAATCAATACAAAATCGCCTCCTAAAGCAGTGCCAATTGTTGAAGAAATTAAAGAAGAACTGCCTGTAATTCAAGAGGAAGTTTCTCCTCAAATAGAACCCGTAATAGAGGAGGAAGCGCCATTAATTCATGATGAGCCAAAACGATCTTCTTCAGTGTCTTTGATCGCTTCTATTATTGCAATCGTTGTTATTGCAGGCGCTGGTGGTGCTTTTTGGTATATAAAACATCAAAAACCTCATCAAGAGGTAAAAAAAGAGCAGGTTGTTAAAAAAGAAGAGCCTAAAAAAGAACAACCTAAAGCGTCAGAAGTAGCTAAAAATCAACCTCCAGCAACTCCAGCACAACCTCCTAAACCAGAGCCTTCTTTTGCTGAGAGTTTACAGAAAATGTCTGTAACAGATGTGATTAATAAAGCTGCGAATACAGCGATGATTACCAAAGAAGGAGAACGTCGCCTAGAAGTCAAACAATATGATGATGGGGTGTTATTGCTTGAGAATGCAGCATCTAAAGGTGATACGGTTGCGATGCTGAAATTGGGAATGCTCTATGATCCTGTAGATTTCAAACAAGGTGGTGCTATTCCTAGCCCAGATATGCGGGAGGCTGCTCGATATTTCCAAAAAGCAGAACAAGGTGGGTTAAAAGATGCTACTGCGCCAAGAGAAGCTTTAAAAGACTGGTTGACGAAACAAGCAGATGCAGGTGATGAAATGGCACGCTTAACCTTAAAGGATTTCTGGAAATGAAATTAATTAATTTTCGGTTATTATTAAAAACAAGCGTTGCTGTCATTGGTATCTGTGCTGGCAGTTTATATGCCTATGCGGATACATCTAATCCTACCCCAACAGCCCCTTTATTGATGGAGGGAAAACATAGTCTTTATCAACGAATTATTACTCGGCCAGGAGGGGTTATTTCTCCCGAGCCTTCATCAGAAAATTCAAAGCCACTAGAAGGGTTTAAAGTTTTTTATGTGTATCAACGTCATAAAGATGCACAAGGAAAAGAAGACTGGATACAAGTAGGATATGATGCTCAGGGGCATATTTCTGGTTGGATCCCTGAGGATAAAGCGATTACTTGGGCACATACAATGGTGGGTGCTTTTACTAATCCGGCAGGTAGAGAACGCTCCTTGTTCCTTAAAACAGAACAAGATGAAAAACAGCTGATTACCGATCCAAATTTAGCACAAAAAGCCAAAGAATTAACTCAACAAGCTCTTGCAGGAAATTCACAAGAAGTAATTGCAATGGAGCCTGCAAATTATGTTGATATTACCAAGAATTTTTATTTGTTACCTATTCTAGATGCTCAACAAATTGAACGTCCTAGTGGGCCTCCTTTGCGGTTGTTGCATGTTATTTCTGCACCAGCGCAAACAGGAAGTAATCAAGTTAACGCATCGCCTGCTAATCTAAGGAACTTTAAAGCAAGTCTGGTTTTCGTAATGGATACGACAGTCAGTATGGAACCTTATATTGAGCAAACACAACAGGCGGTTAAATCAATTGTTAGTCGTATTCAAAATACTGCTGTAAAAGATAATTTCCGCTTTGGATTGGTTGCTTATCGTGACAGTTTAAAAGATAATCCTGGATTAGAATATGAAACGAAGGTTTATGCAAAGCCTGATTTTTCAAAGCCTTTAGATGCTATTAATGACTCTATTGCTTCTGTGCATGATGCCAAAGTATCTTCTAAATCCTTTGATGAAGATGCGATTGCAGGGATTAAAACAGCTTTAAACGATATTGATTGGGATCAATCTGCGGGTCGTTATTTAATATTGGTTACAGATGCTGGGGCCAGAGGTGCGGATCATCCAAATAGTATTACTAAATTAGGAATTGAAGAAATTCGCCAATTGGCAGAAGCAAAAGGCGTGGCTGTTTTTGTTGTTCATTTATTAACGCCAGCAGGTGCAAAAAATAATGATCATCAAAAAGCTGAAAAACAATATCGTGAATTAAGTAAATATGGCACGGCGGGTTCATTATATTTCCCTGTTAAAGGGGGAACTCCAGAGGCTTTTGCAGGGGTAATTCAATCGATATCTACTTCTTTGCTTCAACAAGTTTCCAATACAACTGGTCGACCTGTTGCAGGGCTAACTCCTGAAACAAAAGATGCCAAAGAACAAGCCATGGAAAAACAGCTTCAAGTCGTTAGTGAAGCAATGAAATTGGCTTATGTTGGCAAAGAGGAAAAGACTGCGGTTCCTAATGTTGTATCCAGCTATACAACAGATCGAGATCTTTCCAATCCAATGAAGAAATCGATTGAAGTTCGGGTATTATTAACACGTAATCAGCTTTCTGATTTAGCACAAGCATTACAAATTATTTTAAAAACTGGATTAGCAGGACGTACAGAACCTCAAACATTCTTTACGCAATTACGCTCTGCTTTTGCTGCGGCTGCCAGAGATCCTTCTAAAATTGCAGACTCTCAACAAATTGGCGGAATGCTTGGCGAGTATTTACAAGGATTACCTTATAAATCCGACATTATGAATATTTCTGAAAAAGACTGGTTAGCAATGGGTGCAATTGCACAAAGAACCATTCTAAATAATGTAGAAAGTCGTTTGCGTTTATACCAAGAATATCAATCTCATCCAGATTTGTGGGTTAATTTAAGTGGTAACACAGATCCAGGGGAAGCTGTATTTCCTGTGCCATTGGAGGCTTTGCCTTAATCATGTCAGAAACGCAGGCAAAGGAAGTTTTTCATCTTGAAAAAATATCCCGTCAATTTACTGGCGGGATTACAATAGAGATAGCCGCAGCTAAAATTCATTTAGGGGATAAGATATTAATTTCTGGCCCTTCTGGTTGCGGAAAAAGCACCATGCTCGGAATGCTTGCTTTGGCTTTGAAACCAGATAGAGGTAAAACATTTATTTGTAATGAAGTGGATGTTTTAGAAAAATGGAAGCGTAATAAACGTGATGATTTGGCCATGTTAAGAGCTTCTTTATTTGGTTTTATTCCCCAAACTGCTGGGCTTATTTCTTTTTTGAACATTCAAGAAAATATCATGATGCCTCAGCATTTGATTGGTAAAAAAGATAAAGACTGGTTTGTATCTTTGGTGAATAGGTTAGAAATTAACTCTATTTTATCCCATAAACCCCATGAAGTTTCCGTAGGGCAACGACAACGAGTAGCCGTTGCAAGGGCACTAATTAATCATCCATTGATTGTATTGGCTGACGAACCAACTGCCTCCGTTCATCCTTCTTTGGCAGATGGGATATTAGAGTTGCTATTACAAACTGTTCAAGAAACAGGGGCTGCTTTAATCATGACTTCTCATGATACTAAAAGAACGTTGCAATATGGATTAACTGAAGTTCCTTGTGAACTGGATGTCCAAAATCAAATTACTAGGCTGAGTTATGGTATATAAGCGTTTTCATGGATCTTTATCAGCAAAACTCGCTTGGAAAGATTTAAAAAATGAACCCATTTTATCTTTATGTCTGGTTCTAGGGATTGTCGCTGTACTGGCACCTTTAATTGTTATTGCAGGGTTACGCAGTGGCGTTTTAACTAGTGTTCGCCAAACATTACTCGAAGACCCCCATGCCAGAGAAATCGTCAATATCTCTAATCGAAGTTTTACAGATCAATCCTTAAAACAACTTGCCAGTCGAAAAGATGTTGAATTTCTAGCTCCAAGAACCAGAACGCTTGCAGCTAGTCTCTTTATGGAAAAACCAGGAGATTTAGGCAGCGGTCGTCATATTATGTTAATTCCCACGGAAAAGGGTGATCCTTTATTACAAAATATCCATCCTTTTATTGATAGTAATCAGCAAATTATTTTATCAGATTCAGCTGCTAATCATCTGCATGTCAAAAAAGGAGATGAAGTTACTGCTTATTTAAATCGTATCTTACATGGGGAAAAACAACAGGTTCAATTTTCTTTAAAAATTATTGGAGTTGCCCCAGCATCGATTACAGATCAAGATAGTGCTTATGTCACTTTACCTTTAGCCGTCGGTATAGAAAATTATCAAGACGGGATTAAAGACTGGCCGTCTGAATTAAAAAACTTATCAGTGCCACCTCAAACAGTTTATTCAGGATTTCGTTTATATACACATAACCTTAGCGAATTACCTGCGTTGGATGCTGATTTACGTAAATCAGGCATTGATATTGTTTCCAGAGCAGGGGATGTTGAGGGATTGCTTTCCTTAGATCAACGACTATCTTTGTTATTTATCTGTGTTGCATCATTGGGAGGTGTCGGATTATGTATCTCTCTTGGTGCTGGGTTATGGGCCAATACTGAACGTAAAAGGAAGTCTCTGGCGTTATTAAGATTTAATGGTTTTAGTGCTTTAGATTTAATTTTATTTCCAATGCTACAAGCTATCATTCTCTCACTTTCTGGAGCTGTAGTTGCATTGGGTGCAGCCTTTGGTGCAGGGCAATTGATTAATATTTTATTCAGCTCTGTTTTACCTCAAGGTCATTCTTTATTCTTACTTAATAATTGGATTATTTTTGGTGCTTTAGGACTAACCGTCGCAGGAGGCATTATTGTTAGTCTATTATCAGGAAACAGAGCTGCAAAAATTCAACCTTGGGAAGGGGTAACTGCATTATGAGGTTAATCATTTATGGTCTGGCGATAATAGGAGGATTAACTTCTTTATCTGCTTTTGCAGCTGATCCTTCATGGCCAAAGAATTTGATTGATCCTCATCCTCTATCTGATGATTTTACATTACCTATGCCTTGTGGTGGAGCAATGACGTTCAGAGCCGTTGAAGTGCCTTCTGAAGGTGGTGTATTGGATGATATTCCTGTGCAAATGGGGCAGACAAGCACCGAACAAGGATATAGTAATTATATCCATCAATCGCCTTTGGCCGCTCCATTTTCTTCTTCTAAAGCAGGTGTAAAAATATATTATATTGGTAAATATGATGTAACACGTAATCAATATGATGCGATTATGAATAATGGCACATGCCCCAAACCTGATCAGGCTGGGCAAAAAGCCATGAATGAGGTCTCATGGTTTGATGCAGAAGATTTTTCAAAGAAATGGTCAGTATGGTTATTACAAAACGCTAAAAATTCTTTGCCCAAAAGAGATAGTAGTTATGGGTTTGTTCGTTTACCAACAGAGGCCGAATGGTATTATGCAGCTCAAGGTGGGAATAAAGTTAGTAATACAGAATTCTTAGAGCCCACATGGCCAATGCCCGAAGGGATAGAGCAATACGTCATGGCAGGTTCAGAGCTCGCCAATGGTCAGGTTCAAGCGGTTGGAGCTATGAAGCCCAATCCTTTGGGATTATATGATATGTTGGGTGAAGTCGGACAAATGATGCAAGATTATTATCATTTAAACCGAGTAGGGCGCTTACATGGACAAGCAGGTGGTATCATTGTTAAGGGAGGGAATTATACATTTAATCCTTCTGATTTAAATACAGCCTTACGCGAAGAAATTCCTTTATATGATTCCAATAGTAATAAACCCACAACATTAGCAACAATGGGATTCAGAGTTGTTATTGCTGCACCAACGTTGGGAAGTTTACAAGAAACAACCCAAGCAGAAACGCAGTTTACAGATTTATTACAGAAGGCTGAAAATGTTTCTTCTGATACGCATCAGCTTATTAACAATCTAAAGAACCAAACCACAGAAGCATCAACCAAAGCGGGTTTAGACCGTATTTCTGCTCAACTTGATTCAGACGCCAGAGTTAGAATTGATGCTCAAGCAGCAACAATGCGTGCGCAAATAGAGGCAGCGTCTGCACTTGGAATGAATATATGGGAACATCAACATACAATTAACCTATTAGAAAAAGAATTATCTATTCTAAAAATGTTAAATGATAAACAAAAAGCTGATATTCGAGCCAATGTTGATAATCATAAAAAGATTTTACAAAGCTCTATTGAAGGCTATTTGGATCTTATTCGACAAATCTCAGATGCTTCTTCTGTTAATAAGTCAAAACAATTTTCTATGGTCATTACGGCCTATAAAACTAGAAAATTGGATAATTTAGCTTTTTTCGCCGATCAAGCACAAAATTTACTATCCATTCCGAAAAAAGAATGGACAGTTCAATATATAACAAAACAAATTAGTGCTATTCCAGCAGCTCAAGCTAGGGATAAAGAATAAAGTTGTCGATTATATTCAGATAGGTTGGTTTATAATGATGAGAAAATTATTAGCTTTCTTTTTTTATGCTCTTTAATATTCAGCCCTATATGCTTGGCTGAAATAAAAACATTAAACCAATCTGAAATATGGAGCAGTTCGGTTAATAATCAAAATAATCAGTTTGTTATTACTGGCAGTGAAAATAATGCCAAGGTTTCTTTAATCTTAACACCTAATCAACCTGCTTATTTACAAATTATTTTCCCTCAAGCAGGTTACAATTTTGATGATAATACGATTGTTACCTTTGCAGTTAGTAAATATAATATTAAATTAACCAAAAATTTATCAAATACAAATTCTCAAATTTGTATTTTTGAATATGTTTTTAAAGGAAATGAACTTACAAAATTTATACATGAATTAACTTCTAAAAAAGAAGCAGATATAGAGTTAAATGATAGAATGACGTCTATTTCTTTAAATGGAACGTCCCGATCTATTTCCGCAGTTTTGAAATATATAGAAGATAATCATATATCTTCCATACCAGATCCTTTTCATACTAATGATATATCAGTAGCAACAACACCTGTATCAAATGATACTGTTCCACAAATACAAAATACTATTCAAAACGATCAAAAGACTAATGGTAAAAGTGATAGTCAAATATTTTATATGATTGGTTATGCGGTTGCTTTTTTCGTTATTTATAAAATTATTATCAAACCAATTATTGCTTATAGAACAAAAAGAAAAAACATTGAATATCATTCTAATCAAATGCACTTAGCTTTAACTTTATGTAAAAATGAAATAGCAGAACAATCTCAAAAACTTTATATAAAGAGGGAGCAACTCATTTACTATGATGATTATGGAACGATAAAAAATGAAAAATGGATTAAAGAAATCTTTAATTTTATAAATAGTAGAATTATGCCTATTCTACTAAACAACAATCTTAATATGTATTATTCAAATTTAAAAGATGACATTATTAATCTAATTAATATCGCTGCCACAACTAAACAGACAATATCACCAGAAATCAAAAGACAATTAGCTCAAGAAACAGATGTATATCATCCTAATATGGATCCATTTGATTATGAAATTTTTTGTGCGAAACAGTTGCGCGAAATAGGATGGGAAGCAACAGCAACACAACGCAGCGGAGATCAAGGAGCTGATGTTGTAGCGACTAAAAATGGTATTAAGTTAGTTTTACAATGTAAATTATATTCAAAACCAGTGGGTAATACAGCTATTCAAGAAATTAATACAGCAAAAATATTTTATCATGCTCATTATGCGGCAGTTGTATCCAATGCTGATTTTACAATTGGGGCACGTCAAATAGCATCTTCTACAAAAACATCTTTACTTCATCATGACGAATTACAAAGCTATGCTATGTCTTTAATAAGTGAGTTATAAATAAAAAGGAGGGTAAATCCCTCCTTTTTTAATAGTTCTTATTCAATGGTCATCAATGATGCATTTCCACCTGCGGCAGTGGTATTGAGACTGATGGATTGTTCTTCCATCAGGAAATCGCTTGGGTTTAGCGTTTCATCGACATCAAATGATTGTACAATGCCATGATCCGTAAATGCCAATGTTTGACGAGCTTCTTCAAACACAGAGAAGTCTTTTTCACCCAAAATAACAACACAAGATTTTTCGGCTGCAGAGTTAACTTTAGTAATCTGTATTGCTAGTTGGTTAGGTAGTTTTGCATACCATTGTGTAATGTCATCAGAAGCAAGAAGTAAAACAGGATTTCCACATCCAAGGGCAAGGGTGATTTGATAGAATAAAATATCTTGTGTTTTTGCGACACATAATATTGCTCCACGAGGAGAAAGTTTATAAGTATTTTCCTCTCCCACTGGTCCTTTTAATTCAACATGTGTACCAACAATGCAATAAGATAATAGCTCAGTGGCAGTTTGTGCAAAATCAGGTTGATATTGTTCTAGCCATCTTAACCACTGTTGAGCAACGGTTGGTGGTGTTTGTTTAGGTAAGTCTTTATAAACAGGACATTCTTTTAATAATCGTCTGATAATAAAAGGAGCTCCAGCTTTAGGACCCGTTCCAGAAAGGCCTCTGCCACCAAAAGGTTGAACGCCAACAATTGCACCGATAATATTACGGTTAATGTAAATATTTCCGGCATGCACTTTGCTGGTTACATTTTCAATCATTTCACCAATACGGGAATGCACACCAAAAGTGAGGCCGTATCCAGTGTGATTAATGGTTTCAATTAAATGGTTGAGTTGAGCACGTTTATAACGAATAACATGCAAAACAGGGCCAAAAACTTCATCAGGAATATCAGAAATTTGATTGATTTCAATAATGGTTGGCATCATAAATGTGCCGTTTTTGGTTTGTTCAGGTAAAGGTAGAGACCAAACTTTAAATCCTTTTCCTTTCATATAATCAACATGTTTATTTAAGCGATCTAATGCTTCTTGACTAATCACAGGGCCAATATCTGTTTTTAAAGAGATTGGGTTCCCTACGATTAACTCGTGTGTTGCACCGCGTAACATTGTCACAATTCGGTCTGCACAATCTTCTTGAACGCATAATACGCGTAGTGCGGAACAACGTTGACCTGCACTGTCAAATGCAGAAGCAATAATATCAACGACGACTTGCTCTGCCAATGCTGAGGAGTCAACAACAAGTGAGTTTTGCCCCCCAGTTTCAGCAACAAATGGAATAATATTCCCAGCAGAAGATCTTTTATTTGCAAGACCTTTCGAAATGCTACGTGCTACCGCAGTAGAGCCAGTAAACATCACGCCATGCACTTCTTTATGAGCGACTAAAGCAGCCCCAACATCGCCTTTACCAGGTAATAATTGTAACACAGCCTCTGGGACACCTGCTTCATGAAGGATCTGTACTGCTTTCGCTGCAATTAAAGGAGTTTCCTCGGCAGGTTTGGCAAGCACAGGATTACCCGCAGCCAAAGCAGCAGAAACTTGCCCAATAAAGATCGCTAGCGGAAAATTCCAAGGACTAATACAAACAACTGGGCCTCCTAAGGCGACATGTGTTTTGTTATCATATCCTTTTTTAATCGTTTCCCCATAATATCGTAAGAAATCAACAGCCTCTCTGACCTCAGCTAAGGCGTTCAAGAAAGATTTTCCTGCTTCTCTTACAATTAATCCTAATAAAGGATACATTTGTTCTTCTAAAAGATCAGCTGCTTTTAATAAAGCTGCTGCTCGGTCTTCAGGAGAAGTTGATGACCAATCTTTAGTTGCTTTAACCGCAGCTTCAAAAGCCTGATTAATTTCGCCTTCAGAAGCTTCGATAACTGTACCGACTTTATCTTGATGATTGGCTGGATTCAGAACATCTAGAGGTTTATTTTTATTTTTTATTTTCTTACCTGCAATAATTGGAAAAGATTCCCAATGTTCAGGCGAGTTTTTCAAAGCTTTTGATAAAGCATCTAAGGTAAATTCATTATTAAAATCAATTCCTTTAGAATTAATTCTACTTTTACCGTAAATTGATAGAGGCGCTTTGATTGCAGAGTGTGGACTACCAACAGGATTAATTTCTTCAGCTTCTGCGACAGGATCGGCAATTAGTTGATCAATAGAGATCGAATTATTGCCAATTTGATTTACAAAGGAAGAGTTTGCACCATTTTCTAACAAACGGCGAACCAGATAAGCTAATAATGTTTCATGTGTTCCTACAGGTGCATAAATTCGACAAGGTCTGGATAAATGCTCAGCTTGTACAACTTTACTGTATAATTGCTCACCCATACCATGCAAACATTGGAATTCATATTGTTCTGGATCATAATTTTTGCCAGCAATCGCGTAAATTGTTGTCAAGGTTCTGACATTATGGGTTGCAAATTGTGGGAATACTTCTTTGCGATGTGCCAATAATTTGCGAGCACAAGCAATATAGCTAATATCTGTATAAATTTTCCTGGTATAAACAGGAAAATCAGATTGGCATTCAACTTGAGCCTTTTTAATCTCACTATCCCAATAAGCACCTTTAACCAAACGGATCATTAAACGACGGTTGGTACGATGAGCTAGGTCAATTAAATAATCAAGAACATAGGGGGCTCTACGACCATAAGCTTGTACAACAAATCCAATACCATTCCAGTCTTGTAATTCTGGATGATGGCATAATGCTTCCATTAAATCTAAAGAGATTTCAAGACGTTCGCTTTCTTCGGCATCAATATTAATTCCAATATTATATTGGCGTGCTAACAAAACGAGATTGGTTAGAGTAGGGAGCAACTCTGCCATAACCCTGTCATGTTGAGCACGAGAATATCTTGGATGTAATGCAGATAATTTTATGGATAGGCCAGCACGTTCATACACATTATTCCCTTGTGCAGAACGGCCAATGGCATGAAGTGCATTTTCGTAATCAATCCGATAACGTTCTGCATCTTCTTGAGTAATCGCTGCTTCCCCAAGCATATCATAAGAATATCTAAAGCCAATTTTTTCTAATTTTTTACTATTGCTTAATGCTTCATCAATGGTTTGCCCAAGAACAAATTGTTCTCCCATCATACGCATTGCTTTATCCAGGCTAAGACGGATAACACCTTCACCGCGACGTTGTGCTAATTTTGTTAAAGCAGCAGCAAGATTACTTTCTTTGACGGGTGTAACCAATTTCCCTGTTATAGCTAGTCCCCAAGCCGCAGCATTGGTAAAAATTGGTTTCTTAAATCCAGCATGGGATGTCCAATCTCCTGTACTGATTTTATCTCTAATCAAAGCGTCTCGTGTTTCCATATCAGGGATACGTAGTAATGCTTCTGCTAAACACATCAATGCAACACCTTCGGATGAAGACAAAGAGAATTCTTGAACGAGTGTTTCAACGCCTTTTAAATTACGATGGTTTCTTAAATATTTTGTTAACGCTTTTGCATGATCTGTAATTTGCTTATTCATAGCATCAGAGACTTTAGCTTGTTGAATAAGTGTTTGAACGCATTCTTTTTCAGAGCGTCTTGTGGCCTCAGTAATTTTATCTCTTAAGGTGGTTTGTGTTTGTAAAATATCGTCAAAACGAGAAAAAATAGGCATATGAACCTCAGGCTACATTGTTTGGGTAATAAATTTAAATTATGTTGTGTATTTCATAAAATGTCTAGCCAGTTTAATGGTAGTCTTTACAATTTTTCAATAGCTTTGTTTTATACTTTAAGTTTATTTATCGTTCATGAGAATTAAGAATAAGATCGCGCATAGTGAGGTAAGTTATTAAGGATATACTATGTTCGATATTTATGGTGGCCCTGTTTTTAATATGGCTCGTCAACAATTCTTGCAAGCAGCAGATATTTTAGAAATCCCTAATGATCAACGAGATCGTTTATTATATCCTAAAAGAGCAATTGCAGTAACATGTCCTATTCATAGAGATGATGGATCAACAGTTGTTTATGAAGGATATCGCGTTCAGCATCATTTAAGTCTTGGCCCTAGTAAAGGAGGGGTGCGTTTTTCTCCTCATGTTGATTTGGGTGAAGTCGCTGCACTTTCTTTGTGGATGAGCTGGAAATGTGCCTTAATGAATTTACCTTATGGAGGAGCAAAGGGAGGTGTTCGCGTTGATCCTTATTCTCTTTCACACAAAGAGCTAGAGGCATTATCACGACGCTTTATGCAAGAATTAATCCCATTTGTTGGCCCTCATGTTGATGTAATGGCACCTGATATTGGGACAAATGAACAAGTTATGGCTTGGTTTATGGATACTTACTCCAATGATGCAGGTCGCACGGTTACCGAAATTGTTACAGGAAAACCAGTCAGTTGTGGTGGAACTGCAGGACGTAGAGAAGCGACTGGTCGTGGAGTTACTCATTTAATTTTCCGCGCATCCGAAGAAATTAAACTAAATTTATCACAATCAAGTGCTGTGATCCAAGGTTTTGGAAATGTTGGTTCTGTTGTTGCTAGTGAACTATATGATTTAGGTGTGAAAATTCTAGCGATTAGCGATCACACTGCAGCGTATCATGATCCTAAAGGTTTAAATATTCCAGAGATCTTAAAATATATTGCTACTCATGGTGTATTAAAAGGATATTCAACTGAAGCTTTAATTGATCCAGCGACTATTTTAACCATTAAATGTGATATCTTGGTTCCTGCTGCTGTTGAGCGTGTCATCACAGAAGAAATTGCTAATAAAATTGAATGTAAAATCTTGGCCGAAGCAGCAAATGGCCCAACAACAGTAGAGGCAGATGCTGTTTTTGCTAAACGTCCTGATATCTTTATTATTCCTGATATTCTCTGTAACTCTGGTGGCGTAACCGTTAGTTACTTTGAGTGGGTTCAAGATTTGCAACAATTCTTCTGGGAAGAAGAAGAAGAAGTAATTAATCGTATGAAAAAAATTATGGATAAAGGGTTTTATGAAACGATATCAAGTGCCAAACAACTAAAAACAACAAACCGTATGGCTGCAACTTGTGCAGGATTACGCCGTGTACATCTTGCAAAACAAGCCAGAGGTTTGTTCCCTTAATATTTTAATACTATCGTGTAGGATATTTTGGTAAGTCTTTTTTTATCAAAGTATCTTGCTTTGGTGTTTGATGGTTTTTTGAGAAAAGAGATGATATAAAGTTAAGTCTTTTCTCAAAAGGATCATTTTCAAATCGAATGCCATCCATTGCAAAATGAAGCAATTGTTGAGGATTTTGATTGATTGGTAAAAATTGAGGGAAACCGTCGACGGATGGATTACCATTTTTGGCAAAATTAACCCAAGACATCATCATTGCTTTAGCCATTGCTTCATCTTGATTACTGACAGAGCTGTAGACTGTATGTAATGTATCAAACACGTAAGGAATTTCTGAAGCATGTATAGCTCCAAAAGAGCTGTAAGGACGTGCCGTATCTGCAATATATGAAAAACGATATCGATAAACAGGGGTATTTTTTTGTGCGACTTGATGAGCAAGCAAACGTGTCGGTTGTAAAATCTGAGTATCGGCAATGACCTGATGAATAACACTATTTTCTGACTTTTTACCATCTGGATTGTAAACGTGATTAATCGCAGTTACATCCGTTCCTAAATCTTTAGCTAGATCAGATAAGGTTGTTTTGGACAGTAATAACCCATCGCCATCAGTATCGCCAATTAATAAGGGAACAGGATAAAAACTCCCTTTGGCAAAAGATTCCTCTAAAGAGTGAGTTAATAAAGTTTGATCAATAATTAAACCAGCAAATAAATCAGGTTGTAAATTTTGAATATTTAAATCATCAATGACTTCATCGGCTGATAGAGCTCTCAGCTGTTTTAGAGCATCATAACGATTGCTTGTAATCTCATATTTTTTAGCAAAATTACTGCCAATTCGTTCAGCTTGATCTTTAGGTGTTGGTGGAAAAGATTTAGAGTGTCCTGTTCCTGATTGAATAATTGCTTTATCAAATAATCCTTTTGCCTCTCCAATCGTCATTAATGAAATAATTGAAGCACCACCAGCTGATTCTCCAAAAATAGTTACATTATTGGCGTCCCCACCAAAAGATGCAATATTACTTTGCACCCATTTTAATGCAGCTATTTGATCCATTAAGCCATAATTATCAGATTGATCTTCTTCACTTTCTTTATCAAGTGCTGGATGTGCAAAAAATCCAAAGCGTCCAAGGCGATAATTAAAACTGACAACAACGACACCTTGTTGTGCTATTGCTGACGGATTATAAGTATTCAGTGATGCTCCACCAGAAATAAATGCGCCACCATGTATCCAAACCATAACTGGGTAAAGTTTTTGATCTTCAGGATGATTAAAATATCCTTTTGGTGCCCAAATATTTAAATATAAACAATCTTCACTGGTATTTTTAAAAGTAGGGTCTGTATCCCAAATATTTGCTTTTTGGCTACATATTGCAGAAAATTGCGTAGTTTTTCTAATCCCTTTCCATTCTTGAACAGGTTGAGGTGGTAACCAACGATAAGAATTAATAGGAGGGGTTGCGTAAGGAATCCCCTTGAAAACAGCTAAATTATCTTCGAAAAATCCTTGAGCATAACCTTGATTTTGAAGCAAAACCGTTGGTGCGTCAGAAGGTTGTGCGACATCAGTATTAGCAAAAGATACAGACATTGTTGTATAGAAAATTCCTGTAAATAGTATAGATCTTAGCAAGGGAGAAAAATGCATGCCATGAGTCTTTGATAATTTAGTGTGTAAGAAAGTTGTTTTAACCCTTATAGACAAGCATTATAAAAATAAAGTGTTTTTAATAAAAGTGATAAAAATACAACTGGAAAATCATATATAATTAAAGGAAGTATTTTGTCATAGATTAGCTTTATTTTTACTGTCAAAAATATAGAATGTAACAAAAATTTTAAGGGTTAGGTAATATATGTTTAGATTCAATTTTTGTAAGATTATGACAATTAGCACAGCTTGTATTATGTTATCTGCCTGTACAGCCACTTATAATCCTAATCTAACGCCAGAACAAAATAGACAAAATCAACGCGATGCTCAATATAATAACACATTGGGGACAGGTGCTCTAGCAGGTACAGCTTTAGGAGCTCTCGTAGGTGGTCTTGCTGGTGGTAAAAAAGGATTATTAATTGGTTCTCTAAGTGGCGCTGCTTTGGGAGCAGGGACTGGTTATATGGTCGCTGATCGTACTCAAAATCAGCAGAGAACTGAAGATCAGCTCAATCAACAAATTGCAGCAGCTCATCAAATTGCGATGACTGCACAAGCAGATGCACAACAAGCAGCTCAACAAGTCGATGCAGCACAAAAACAATTAGCAACATTAAATCAACAAATTGCCTCTAAAAAAATTACAACGGCTCAATATAAACGACAACTGGCTAATATTCAAAAAACGTCTGCAAATTTAAATAATAAAATTAATTATTATTCTGCACAAAGTAAACAAATGCAACAATACGCAACAATATCACAAGATCCTCGCTTTTCCCAAGAGGCACAACAAACTGATGAAGCTGTTAATCGTTTAAAATATGCAGAAAGTGTATTGGCGACAGGAATGGGGGCACAACCTTCCAGCTATACTCCAACAAGAGGATAAAATGATTATTAAATTACGTTACTTTTTGCCATTAACAGGTTTATGTTTGTTAACAGGCTGTTCATCCACACAAAGCTGTAATCCTGATCAAACTGGTTTTTTCTCTGGTATAGGATGCTCTGTTGGAAGTGGCTATCAAAATAGAACGCAAAATTTACAAAATCAGCTAGGGTCTGAACAGCAAAATGCTGCTCAACAACAACAGCAAGCAAAACAATCTTATCAACAAGCCAATCAACTACAAAGTAGCATCGCAGAACGTAGAAATGAGTTGAGTAAAATTGATAATCAAGCTTGGACTGTTCGTCAAAAATTGCAAAAAGCAAAAGCTAATCACTCTCTGACATCACAGGAGTTAAAGCAAAAAGAAAAACAACTTGCTACTTATAATGCTGCTCGTGCAAAAGTATCCACGGATCCTTCACAGCAAGATATTAACGCATTATCCAGTATCTTAGGAAAAATGTAGATATAAAAATAGCTCTTTTATAAAATATAAAAGAGCTATTTTTTACATTACAATTAAGTAAAAACTATTTTTTACATTTTTTACAGAAAATAATAGAAAGTGCAGCTAAAACGCCAAAACCATCAATCGCTAATTCTTCTTTTCTATTATGTTTAAAACCTGTTACCAATAAACATAAAGCGGATGCTGCTAACAATAAAGCACCTAATTTAGAAGTTTTTTTACAGCTTAATAATACAGCACCTGCAATTTGTGCACTGCCAAGTGTTTTCATATTAGATTGTGTCCAATCTAACTCTGAAAATCTTTTTTCTTGGATTTCTACTCCTAAAACTTTGCTGATACCACATGCTGCAAATCCAAGACCAACAAGAGTACGCCAAATTTTTTTACAATGCTTTGCCATTTTAAGCTCCTTTAACTACGATGACCTAATTATAGTAATTTTTATCAAAAAAGTTAACTATAAAATTTTATAGTTAAATAAAATTGAATAATAAAAATGTTCTTTATAAGGCATATTTATAAAGAACATACTTGGTTTTAGTTAAGCAATTGCTTGTTTTAATGCAGCGGTAAAATCACTGGTTGATGCATTACCACCAAGATCTTTTGTACGAATATTGTCATGAACTACAACTTTTTTAATTGCTGCTTCAATACGTTTTGATAGGTCTGTACGATCGACATATTCTAACATAGAGGCCGCAGCATGTAATACAGCCAATGGATTAGCAATATTTTTTCCTGCAATATCAGGAGCAGATCCGTGAACAGCTTCGAACATTGCTGCTTTTTCACCAATATTCGCACCAGGAGCCATTCCTAAGCCACCAATTAGACCAGAAGTTAAATCTGATAAAATATCACCAAATAAATTGGTTGTTACAATCACATCATAAGTTTCTGGTTTTAAGACTAATTCCATTGCACATGCATCAACAATACGTTCTTCACAAGCAATTTTACCTTCATATTCTTTGGCAACTTTACGGCCTTCTTCCAAGAATAAACCACAAAGTTCTTTTAAAATATTTGCTTTATGAACCAAAGTTACTTTTTTACGATTATGTTGCACCGCATAATCAAAAGCATATTTTACAATGCGACGGCATTCTTTTCTGGAAGTATATCCTGTGCAAGTCGCAATGGCTTTTGGATCATCATCAACAGGGATATAATGTTCCATTGCTGCATAAAAGCCTTCTAGATTTTCACGAACGAGAACAATATCAATATTTTCAAAACGTCCACCAGGAATAAGGGTACGAGTTGGACGAACATTCGCATAAAGACCGAATTCTTTACGAAGCGTTACATTAATAGAACGGAACCCTTTTCCTACTGGTGTTGTTAAAGGGCCTTTTAATGCTAAGCCTGTTTTATGAATGCTATCAATCGTTTGTTGTGGCAAAGGATCACCAGATACATCAACAGCAGCCATACCAGCAAGTTGCTTGTCCCATTTAAATGGGGCTTTAATTGTTTCTAAAATTTCTAGTGTAGAGCCAACAATTTCAGGACCAATACCATCACCTGGGATTAAAGTGACTGGGATTAGATTAGAATCAGACATTTAAAATTTTCCTTTAAATTAAAGTTTAAAAAAGATCGACCTTTGTTAGATAGTATAAGGACTTTTATCAAATACGAAAGGAACATCTATGTTACAGGCGCACAAACAGATTGTAACCATTGCTGTTCTTGAGAATTTAGGTGAGGAGATATTTTCTCAAGCACATGTTGATGATAATTATTCAACCATTTTTTCTCTTTATCGGAGAGATTTTCAATTACAATAATATTTAAATCAAAAGGAACTAAAGTTAACGGTTCAAATTGTAAGAAATTCTCAAAATGAGCTGTCATTACCAGTAATAAATTTTCTAAACGAATACCATATTGACCAGAAAGATAATATCCTGGCTCATTTGATAAAATCATACCTTCTTGTAAAGGAACAGGGAAGGGAATAGAGGAAATTCGACATGGCCCTTCGTGAACAGAAAGGTAACTGCCAACCCCATGACCTGTGCCATGATCGTAATCTAACCCTCTTTGCCACAAAGCATATCTTGCCAATACATCCAGCCTGCTTCCTGTTGTTCCTTTTGGAAAAATAGCTGATGAAAGTGCAATATGTCCTTGTAAAACACAAGTCGCAGCTTCTTTTAATGCTTTGGGTGCTTGATTTTCCCCAAGCCAAATCGTGCGAGTAATATCTGTTGTACCATCTAAATATTGCCCACCACTATCAATCAGATATGCTTTATTTTCTGTTAAAATAGAACAATGTTCTGGCGTTGCGTGATAATGAATAACAGCACCATTTTCGCCAACACCTGAAATAGCAGGGAAACTTTCTTCTCTATAAAACTCACCACCAGCTTCTTGTCGAAAACAATTTAACTGATGCGCGACTTCAACTTCGCTTAAACCAATACCGTGATGTTCTAACCAGTATAAAAAACGACACATCGCCACCGCATCTCGTAAATGTGCTTGACGAGAACCTTCTTGCTCAACTGGATTTTTACAAGCTTTCAATGCAATACAAGGGTTATTTCTTTTACAAAAAGTAACAGCTTGCTTTTCTAAAGTTTGAATAAACCAAATTGGTGTTTGAACAGGATCAAAAGCAATATTCTTATTGTTTAAGGTCAGAAGATCAGCTTCTAAATCATGATGAGACTTTAAGTAGATATTACTTCCCAGAAAATTGGATAGCTCTTTTGTATACTGTGTTTCACCTGCATATAAAGCAACACTATCTTGCTGAACAATTGCAAATATTAAAGGAATTGGCGTATAAGGAACGTCTGATCCTCTGATATTTAATAACCAACAAATAGACGCTGGATCACATAAAATATAAGCATCTTCTTGCTTTGAGATAAGTTCTTGTTGTAACTGTTGCAGTTTTTCTTGATGATCTTGACCAGAAAATTGAATTTCATGCGGAACAATTGGATGATGAGGTGGTGTTGGTTGATTATTCCATATTGCATCAATAGGGTTTTTAATCATAGGAACTAACGTAATGGTAGGGACTTGAAATGCTTTTAAATCCCGTTCACTCATTAATTTTGGATCATATCCTAAACGAATAGTTTCTTTTTTTTGTTCTAAAATCCATTGAACAGGAGAATGTTTAGAAATATGAAAGCTCTTCCAATATTTTTGATCAAGCTCTTGCTGCATTTGTAAAATATAACGACCATCAGAAAAAACAGCAGCATTTTCCTGTAATATAACTGCCATCCCAGCACTGCCCGTAAAGCCCGTTAACCAAGCCAGACGCTCTGCATAAGGGGCAACATATTCATTTAAGAATTCATCGCCTCGTTGAATAATAAACCCGTCTATATTTTGTTGTGCTAAGAGGGAACGTATGAGAGTAATTTTCTGTGCAGAGGTCATATTAATGGTCTTTTCAATTCTATTTAATCATCAGCGGTTAAAATTTTATACATAAAAAGAAGGTCTAGCCATTTATCGAATTTAATTCCTGTTTGAGGCAATACACCACTATGTTTAAATCCAAACCATTCGTGCAAACGGATAGAAGCGGTATTTCCATCGGTAATTGCTGCAATCATTGCATGAACTTTATGATTTTGAGCATAAGAAATTAGATCTTTTAATAATGCTTTTCCTAGTCCTTTTCCCTGAGCATGTGGGGATACATATACAGAATGCTCAACGGTATATTTATATCCATCATATGCTCTGAAAGAACCATAAGAAGCAAAACCTAAAACTTTCTGAGCCTCATCAACAGCTACAAAAACAGGATAGCCAGCTTTCTCTCTGGCCTCAAACCATTGAACTTGTTCTTGATAAGTTCTAGGAATGGTCATCCAAAAAGCCGTTCCATTCACAATCTCATGGTTGGTAATTTCAAGAATGCCTCTAAGGTCAGAGGGAATTGCATGTCTAATATTTGTCATTTTTTGATCGGCTTATACAAAATTAACGCAGCCCAGCTGCCTTGAATAATTTTTTCTTGGAGCTTTAATCCTTGACGTTGATGCGCCACTAAAACCATTGGGATTTGTGTCGCTAATAATCCAGATAAAATCACTTTACCACCTGGAGCAAGGTTCTTTGCAAGATCTTTGGCCATTTTACACAAAGGACGAGCAAGAATATTTGCAAAAACAAGATCAAAAGGTGCTTTTTTGCGAATGGATGGGGACAACCAACCATTTCCATGTTCGCAAACAATTAAGTTTCTTAATCCATTACGAATAACATTTTGTTTAGCAGCACGAACAGACCAAGGTTCAATATCAACAGCCAATACTTTTTTATTCAATAAAGCAGCTGCACCCATTGCCAAAATCCCAGAACCACAGCCAAGATCTAAAATACGTTTAGGCTTTGTATGCGCAATTTTTTCAAGTGCAATCAAACATCCTCGGGTTGAACCATGTTCGCCTGAACCAAAAGCAACTCCAGCATCTAATGTCAACACAAGATGAGAAGGAGAAGGAGTATCATCTAGATGAGTTCCACGAATGACAAATCTTTTCCCAATAGCTTGTTCTGGAAAAGCCTCATAAGTTCTGGCCAACCAACCATCTGTTTCAGTTGTTTTTCTTTGTAATTCTGGTGAAATGCCAGAAATACTATTGGCCAAAGTTAATGCATTAGCCAACTCTTCTTCGCCATAACCAACATCTTTGATGCCTTCCAAGCGCCAAATATTGTTATCGGAATCTTCTTCGAAAATACCAACGGTAGGACAAATAATTCCTAATGCATTTTCAAAGATTTCTACATGTTCCTCTGGAACAACAACAGAAATGGTTTCTAGGGCAGTGGCGTGTCTTTTTGTTTTTAATGTCATGATTCTAACGTTACAAAGCTGTCAATTACGTGTTTAATATCTGATTTATCAAAATCAACTTCAAGTTTATTATTTTCAGTGCTCAGAACAGTCCCATGTCCGAATTTCTGATGAAAGACGCGGCTGCCAACGGGAATATTCTTGCTTTTAGAAGGCGTATAAGTGCGTTGTGGTTGCGAGAATGAAGCTCCTTGCACGGGTTGTTTAGAAAATTTAGGAGAAGAATAACTATCAAAGAAATCATTCTTTCTTGGTGAGCGATTTTGACTTTGTTTTATATGAGAGATTTTCTTGGTATAGGTATCAGAAAGCTCTTCAATAAAACGACTAGGAACAGAAGATTGCCATTGCCCATAAATTTGTCGATTAGCTGCATGAGAAATAAACAAACGTTGTTTGGCTCTGGTAATTCCAACATAAGCCAGTCTTCGCTCTTCCTCAAGTCCATTATTACCACTCTCATCCATGGTGCGTTGAGAAGGAAATAATCCTTCCTCCCACCCAGGTAGGAAAACGATGTTGAATTCTAGACCTTTGGCTGCATGCAAAGTCATTAGATTAATCTTATCATCACCCGATAAATCATCATTATCCATAATGAGTGAAATATGTTCTAAGAACTCAACTAATGTTGGAAACTCAGCCGTAGCTTGAAAGAGCTCTTTGATATTCTCCAAGCGTCCTGTAGCTTCTGGAGATTTATCTTGTTTCCACATATCAATATAGCCACATGCATTAAGTAGATAATCAATCGCGCTGATATGACCTTCTGCCTCAACCTTTTTACGGGTCTGATCCAATAAGTTCATAAGCTGTGTTAGTTCAGTATAAATCTTACCTTTTAAAAGATTATTAATCAGTAAATAATCAATGGCTTGTAATAATGGAACATCTAATTCTCTTGACGTTTCATGGATCTTTTGTAAAGCAACTTTACCGACACCTCTTCGAGGGACATTGATAATTCTTTCAAGCGCTAAATTATCATTAGGCTGAGCAACAATGCGCATATACGCAATCGCATCTCTAATTTCTGCACGTTCATAAAAGCGCAAGCCACCAATAATCTTATAAGACAACCCCAATGTAATCATTCGCTCTTCAAAAGGACGGGTTTGGGAGCCCGTTCTCATTAAAATCGCCATATCTCCAAAATGATGTCCTTCTTTTTGAAGGCCTATGATTTGATCGCAAATTAAACGAGATTCTTCATCAGAATCCCAAAGAGAGGATACTTGCACTTTGTCATTTTGAAGGTTTTTATTCGCAGCTTGTAGCGTTTTACCTAAACGTTGAGAGTTATTATCGATTAATTCTGAAGCTGCCCCTAAAATATTCTGAGTCGAGCGATAGTTTTCTTCTAGGCGGATTACTTTGGCTTCTGGGAAGTCTTTTTCGAATCGTAAAATATTTTCAATCTCTGCACCACGCCAAGAATATATCGATTGATCATCATCACCAACGCAACAAATGTTTGATGTTTCGCCCGATCTTTGAGCCAACATTCGTAACCATAAATACTGGATGATATTTGTATCTTGATACTCATCTACCAATATGTATTTGAAATACCGTTGATATTTTTGAAGCACGTCTGGATATTGATTAAATATATTAAAAACATGCAACATTAAATCCCCAAAGTCGCAAGCATTTAACTGCTGTAATCTAGTTTGATACGCACGGTAAATTTCTTGAATAATTGCTTTTTCTGGGTTAGCTTTTTCAGAAGCTGATAAGTTACCAAAAGAATATCCTTTGTCTTTCCATGATTGGATAATCCCAAGGATAAGCTGTGGAGGAGTGGTTTTCGTATCAATAGGATAAGCAGGGATAATTTGTTTTAAGAGGCGCAATTGATCATCTGTATCTAAAATTGTAAAATTTGAAGTCAGGCCAACCAAATGTGCGTTTATTCTTAACATCTTTGCACATATTTTATGAAAGCTTCCCAACCATAGCCCTTCAACAGGTTGTTGAATGAGACTGGCAATACGCTCACTCATTTCTTTTGATGCTTTGTTGGTAAAAGTAACAGCTAATATTTGATTAGGATAGGCTCTGCCACTTAATAAAATATGAGCAAAACGTGTGGTTAATACTCTGGTTTTTCCTGTGCCTGCACCTGCTAGGACCAATACAGGACCTTCTGTAGTTTCTACGGCTTCACGTTGTGCTGCGTTTAATTGGTTTAGATACTCGGTCATATTTTTTATAGCTTTGATAGGTGACTGTAAATGAGAGGTCAGGAATATATAAGGTGAGTAATTCTTTTTTACCGTCAGTTTCAAAAAGAAGCAAACAATTTACCACGTTAAATGGTGCTGGACATCGAGGACGCATGCGTGCTCGTTTATTACAAAAAGGCGGAGAGTCCCTTCAAGAATATGAACTTCTTGAAATGCTTCTTTATCTTACGATCCCAAGAAAAGATACCAAACCACTCGCAAAGCATTTAATAAATAGTTTTGGCTCTTTGGATGGATTACTCAGTGCAGAGGATAAAATCTTAACAAAGGCAAATATATCACAAGAGTTTATTGAACTTATTCATTTATTAAAACAGACAACAGAAAGGTTAGTGGCGCCTGACTCTTATAATCGCCCGTATATGAAACATTGGAAAGATGTTATTGTTTATTTAAATGAATATCCATTAAAATGTGAAATAAATAATAAAAAAATTTTAAGATTATTATTTTTAAACAATCAACAAAGACTTATATGTGATGAATATATTGTCCATCATGGTGTTAACTCTATTTCTCTAATTATTCAAAAAGCATTAAAACTTTACGCAATGAATTTAATCACTATTCATTATGTGTCAGGCAATGAATTTTCAGCAGAAATGCGTAAAAATGAAGCAAAATTCGCATTAACTCTACAAAGTTCTACAAGGCATTTTGATTTAAATGTGGGAGACCATATTATTTACTTAGATTCACAATATTTTAGTCTCTTTAAAAATAAAAAATTAAGTTTTGAGAAGGAAAATTAAATGTTATTAAGCAAAGATGATCAAGCACCTTTTTCTATTATAAATGAGGAATCTTTTTCTCCTTTTTTGATGGTTTGCGATCATGCTGGATATGTTATCCCTTCAGAACTTAACAACCTTGGACTACAAGAAAAAGATCGGTATCGTCATATTGCTTGGGATATTGGGATTAAAAAAGTAGGAACAGAAATCGCTACGTTATTAGATGCAACTTTTATTGCACAAACTTACTCTCGATTAGTCATTGATTGTAATAGAGGGATCAATAACCCAACTTTGATTGCTGAGAATAGTGATGATATCCTTATTCCTGGAAATCAAAGCCTGACCACAGAAGAGAAACAAGCAAGAATTAAAGAAATTTATGAGCCGTATCATCAAATTATTGAAAAGATTGTTGGTGAGCGTATAAAAATCAATATGGAAACGATTTTTGTTTCTTTACATAGTTTTACCCCTGTGATGCATGACGGATTTCAAAGACCTTGGCATGCTGGTATTTTACATAGTCAAAATGATCAATTTTCTATGATTTTCAAGAAAATATTAGAAGAGAATTATTCTTTTCCAATTGGTGATAACCAACCTTATGCGTTGACTGAAAAGAATGACTATACAGTCCCAACACATGCTTATAAAAAAGGACTACCTTATTTAGAGTTGGAAATTCGGCAAGATTTAATTACAACGGAAGATCAACAACAAGAATGGGCTGAACGATTGTCACTTTTATTACCTATGGCGTTAAAGGAGTATGAAACAGTATGCAGTTAATTACAGGAAAAGCAAAAATTGCTGCTGTATTAGGATGGCCTATTGAACATTCACGCTCTCCTTTATTACATAATTTTTGGTTACAACGTCATCAAATTGATGGCGCATATATTCCTTTGGCGGTTAAGGCTGAGGACTTTAAAAATGTTATTCAAGGAATGAAGGCCGCTGGATTTAAAGGTTGTAATGTTACTATCCCTCATAAAGAAGCTGCTTATCAATGTTGTGATATCGTTGATGAAACTGCAAAAAAAATGGGATCTGTGAACACATTATGGTTTACAGAAGATGGTAAGATTCATGGAACTTCAACCGATGGGGATGGTTTTGTTGCCAATCTAAAAGATGCAGATGTAACCTTGACGGACAAAAAAGTCTTGATTTTAGGGGCAGGTGGGGCCGCTCGCTCTGTGGCTTACTCTTTAATTCAAGATGGTGCTCAAATCACGATTACCAATCGGACGTTACAACGTGCAGAACAGCTGGTGCGAGATTTAGGCGCTGGGCAAATTATTGAATGGCAGTCGTGGATAAAAGAACTTGGACAATTTGATGTTCTTGTGAATACAACGTCTTTAGGCATGGAAGGAAAGGATGATTATCTATTTGACCTACAACATGCATCCAAAGATCTCGTCGTCACAGATATTGTTTATGTGCCAAGAATAACACCTTTATTAGAGGCCGCAGAACTTAAAGGCTTAAAAACTGTTGAAGGTCTTGGAATGTTATTGCATCAAGCTCGTTTAGGATTTTCTAAATGGTTTGGTGTGGATCCTGTCGTCGATCATGAATTAACTGAATTTGTTGCAAATAGTTTAAAGAAATAGTCCGCTTATGAAAATCTTAGGGGTTACAGGTAGTATAGGAATGGGGAAAAGCACGGTATGTGCTTTATTCCAACAATATGGTTTCCCTGTTTTTGATGCGGATCGTGTTGTTCATCAATTACAAGGGCCTCATGGTAAAGGGTTAAAACGTATAGAGCAGGTCTTTCCTGGTGCTGTTAAAAATAACGCACTGGATAGGAACTATTTGCGTCGTTTAATTGTTGAAGATCGTCATAACTTAAAGAAAATAGAGCAAATTATTCTGCCATTAGTGGCCCAAGAAAGAGATAAATTTATTCGCTTGGCACAAGCTAGGGGGTTAAAATGGTGTATTTTAGATGTTCCGTTGCTTTTTGAAAAAAAGATCAACTTACTTTGCACAAAAACATTAGTCGTTACGGCACCTGTTAATATACAAAGAGTGCGAATATTAAAGCGCAATACGATTACATGGGAACAGGCACGAGCGTTTATTGATGCTCAACTTCCTAGTAAAACAAAATGTAAAATGGCAGATATTGTTATCCAAACAGGATTGTCCAAAGCGTATACATTTGTTCAAATTAAGAAAATTATCCGATTAATGCAGGCAGGACAATTATGAATCAGCGCTCTGTTTTATTTGATACAGAAACCACAGGTGTTGATCCCGATAAAGGGGATCGTATTATTGAAATTGCTGCGATTGAGCTCATTAATGATTTGCCAACAGATAATTTTTATCACGTTTTAGTCGATCCTGAACGTGATATTCCTATTGAAGCAACACGTGTTCATGGAATGACGATCGAGGACTTGAGAGGAAAGCCCAAATTCAAAGACATTGCTGATGATTTCTTAGAATTTATCCAAGATGATCCTTTGGTGGCTCATAATGCACCGTTTGATTTTAAATTTATTAATGCAGAGCTCAGCCGTATCAAACGACCAGCCGTTTCTTTAGATCGTATGATTGATACGTTAAAACTTGCCAGAGCTAAATATCCTTTATCACCGAACAGTTTGGATGCATTATGTCGACGTTTTTCTATCGATCTATCTGCCAGAACAACCCATAACGCATTATTAGACTGTAAACTTCTTTCTGAAGTGTATATTCAGCTGACAGGTGGTAGGCAAAGAGGGTTGGGATTTGCGAGGCAAGACTCTGAAAAGATAGGAAAAGTTTACCAAAACTTACAAGAGCATACACCAATATTTGTTAAGCCAACCCAACAAGAGTTGGAAGAGCATGAAAAGTTTTTACAAAAAAAGGTTCCTAATGCTTTATGGCACCAAGAAAGCTAATCTATTCAAGCGTTCCAAGGTCATTTTAGGTTATATGCGCAGACAGCACAGCGTTGCAAATATGTTCCAATCACAGATTAAATGATTTAATCCAATTCAATAGCCCCACAAACATCTTTTCTTTAAAAAATAAAAGACGTAGATAAGAAATAACATTCTCCACATTTTCTTATTGCAAGGTTATAAGGGCATATTATGGGCATTAAAAAACGCTTATCTGTTTCTAGCTTTTTATTGACAACAGCTATGATTTCAACAGCTGTTATTTCTTCTACAGCACATGCTACACCTAAGCAGGATCCATATGATACATTAACCTTTCAATGGGAAAATGATGCTGCATCAACGTTAAATGGTACTTCCGACCAATATTATACCAATGGATTAAGAATTGGTTGGACTTCTCCAACAGATAAGCTTCCAAAGCCAATTGCTGATGTAAATACCTTCTTATTAGGCGATGGGATGCAACGTATTCATTGGGGTTTGCAACAAATGATGTTCACCCCACGTGATACTAGATCTCGTGCGGTCTTACCTCATGATCGTCCGTATGCAGGTGTTCTATTAACCACAGTGAACCTTATTAGTGATACAGATAACACACGTAGCGTTTTTGGTATTCAAGCAGGTTTAATGGGGCCTGGTGCTTTAGGGCGTCAAGTGCAAAATGGTTTCCATAGTATTATTGGTGATCATAAAAATGAAGGTTGGCATAACCAATTAAAAAATATGCCTGTATTCCAAGTTCAAATGGGGCGTACATGGCGTTATAAATTTGCACATTTAGGCGGTGTTGATTTTGATGCGCTTCCTTCTGCAAACGGTGCAGCTGGTAACTATAAAACCTATGCGCAACTTGGTGGTCTTGTTCGTTTTGGACAAGGATTAGATAGTGATTTCGGACCTTCTCGTATTGGTTCTGGTGATGATGGTACTGATGCTTATGTTGGCACCCGTTTTGTAAACTGGTATGTCTTTGGTGGCGTTGATGGCCAAGCTGTGGCTTATAACGCTACTTTACAAGGTGATCCAACTCATTCACATCAACAACATGTATCTAAAAAATGGGATGTAGGTGAAATTCTTGCTGGTGCAGCTGTGATTGTTAAAGGGTATAAGATTGCTTATACCCAAACATGGCAAACTCAAGAATTTAACGGTCAAAAAGGTGGCTTATTTAACTACGGATCTGTTTCTGTATCCTTTAAATTCTAAGAATATCTATTTATTGGATATTAGCGTTGCTAGACTTACGTTAATATCCAATCAAATATCATCCTATTAAGGATCGATCATCTTGTCTAAAGATGACAAAATATATAATCAATATCATACAAATACATTAGAAGCGTTCGAGGCCTTTTTTTCTGGTCACGCATATAATTCACACCGTCATGATACTTTTGCGGTAGGATTGACGTTATCAGGTATTCAATCTTTTCATTATGGTGGTTGTGTCCAACATAATATTCCAGGTAGCACTATGGTGTTATATCCTGATGAAAAGCATGATGGAATGGCAGGGACACACGCAGGTTTCCATTATAAAATGGTTTATATAAAGCCAGAACTTATCCAACAAATTTTGCGTGGGTCTTCTTTGCATTTTATTAAAAATGGCATAAGTCAGCATCCAATTTTATTTCAAAAAGTAAAAAATTTACTGTCTTGTTTATCACCCAACTATCGTAATGAGCTCGAAGAAGAAGATGCTTTTTATGAATTTGTTATGGTATTGCGTGATATATCTGGAGGATTACAAAAAGGAAAACAACCTCTTGATTACAGTATGGCCGAACGTGCCAGAGAATATATCCACTGTTCTTTACAAGAAACTATTAGTCTTGCTGATATCGAGCAAAATATCGGATGTGATCGATGGAGTGTTTCTCGTCATTTCAAAGGGATATTTGGAACCAGCCCACATCGTTATATCATTATGCGTAGACTGGATCAGGTAAAGTCATTTTTACTGTTAAAAAAACCACCAGCTGAAGCTGCTATCATGGCTGGATTTTTTGATCAAAGCCATATGACAAAACATTTTAAAAAGGCGTTTGGAATAACCCCTTTACATTGGCGGTCTATTGTTAATCGATTGTAATTTTTATTGGAATAAATGACTATCAATTATGAAATCATATAACATCATTGATCCGACAATAATTAACATTGCGCCCATCAGTTGAGTAAATCGCTGTATCCAAGTTTTATTTTTAATTTTCTTACCAATAATATCGCCAGCCAATGCATATAAGCCTGGGGCCAACCCTCCACCTATAGAAATAGCACAGGAAATCAAAGCGATATTTATGCCTGTAATATGTGCAGAAGGATACATAATTGCAACGATTGGAAAGGCTAATAATATCCCTTTAGGATTTAAAAATTGTATTAAAAAACCGTTCCAAAATGTCAAACGCTTTTGAGTAGAAACCGTTGCATCTTCTTCCTCCATCGTGATGGTAGGGAAAACCTTTTGATACGCTACATAGTAAGTATAAACCGCTCCAACCAAAGAAATATAAGGTAAATAACGGTGAGGGATAATTGCTTTGCCAATATATCCTAAGACGATAAATAGCGCCATAATGGCGCATCCTATTAGGATCATTATGAAAGATTATACTTTATCTGTATTGTATGATTGTGCAGAGATTTATTTCAAAGCACGTTGCAGCATTTTTTTGGGTTTTTTAGTTAAGAAATAAAAGCGGGTTGTAGAAAGAAATGCAATCACACCAAGTCCTATACCCATTCCAGCCCAAAGCCCTGGGGCTCCCCAATGTTTATTAAAGGCAAACCAGACACTTAACGTATATCCAACACCCCAAAAACTAATCAAAGCAAGAATCATTGGAATAGTGGTATCTTTTAAGCCACGCAAAGCCCCCATCGCAACGGTTTGTATGCCATCAACAATTTGAAATAAACCAACAATTTGAATAATAGCCGCTGCAATAATCACTGTATTGGCATTATCAGGAGAGGTCGTATCAAGTGATAAACGCACAACAAAATAAGGGAATATAACAACAATAGAGCAAATAAATGTCATAATCAATGCACTTAAGCCGACAGTAAGGAAACCACTTTTTTTTGGCTCTATAAGGTTTTTGAGCACCAACCCAATAACTTACTCGCACATTAGCAGCCTGTGAAATGGCAAGCGGAATCATAAATACAAGGGTTGCGAAGCTAATCGCGATTTGATGTGCAGCAAGCGCATCTGTTCCAAGCTTCGTTGCATTAAAATTTGCAAATAAGAAAAGTAATATTTCAGCAGCAGCGCCAACACAGATTGGCAATCCAAGTTTTGCTAGCGGTTTTAGTAAAGAGAAATCAATTGCAAAAGGATACAAATATTGTTTGAGATCTTTTTTACAATGAGCAACCCCAATCAAGATAAAGGTTGATAACCACAAAGCAATCGTCGTTCCCAAAGCAGAACCATATAGTCCCATTTTAGGTGCACCCCATAAGCCATAAATAAAGGCCGCATTTAACAAACCGTTAATAATGGCAGTAATAGGCGTGATTTGTAATAAGATTTTTGATGCATTTAATGCAGGTAAGATCACTCTAATTAACCCAGTTCCTGCAATAACAGGGGGCATTCCCCACAAAAGGATCACCATAAAATGTCTAGATTGTGTTAAAATTTCTTGATCATGCTCGCCATTCCACTGCAAGATTGTACTCGAATGATACAAAATAAAGAAACAAGGAATACACAAGAGTAATCCAAAAACATAGGTAGTCCAATAGACTTTGGAAATCTCTTTAATTTTCTTAGCACCCATATTTTGAGCAATCAGAATTGCAGCAGCGCTCAGTGCGGATTGAAAAATAATACAAATTGAAAAGAATATATTGGTGGTTAATCCACCAACTGCTAAGGTTTCTTTGTTCACATGTCCCAATAAAATAGTATCTGTGACCCCCATAGCCATCTGGCATAATTGAGAAAAAGCAATTGGAATAGCAATATAGGCAATTGCCATCAATTCGTTTTTAAAGAAATTTTGTTTAGTGATTTGCATGTAATGTTCTACAATATAAAGAAAAAAGACTTGTAATTTTTAGTTAAGAAAATAAAAGACATTCTAGGCACTTCAAAATATAGACAGTAAAGAAAAGAAAATGAGTAAATTAAACTTATCATTATATGACAGTCGCCAACATAAGGTTATTCCTTTTGTTGCATTAGATCCTTTACATGTACGTCTCTATTTTTGCGGGCCTACGGTATATGATTTTTTGCATATTGGGAATTTACGAGCAATGCTTACGGCCGATATTTTAGTTCGGCTATTAAGAACATTATATCCCAAAGTCACATATGTCCGTAATATCACAGATGTTGATGACAAAATCAATGCTCGTGCAAAATTAAATAATGAATCTATTCAATCGTTAACGGAAAGAACAACTCAGGATTTTCATCAAGATATGCAATCTATGTATATCCTTCCTCCTGATGTTGAGCCCAGAGCAACAGAACATATTGCAGAAATCATATCTATGATTGCTCAATTAATTGAAAATGGCCATGCCTATGCTGCTGAAGGGCATGTTTTATTTTCTGTTCCTTCTTATAAAAATTATGGTGAATTATCAGGACGCAATCCAGAAGAATTAATTGCTGGGGCGAGGGTAGAGGTCGCAACCTATAAAAAGAATCCTGGTGATTTTGTATTATGGAAACCCTCTATTGCTGATGAACCTGGTTGGGATAGTCCATGGGGTAAAGGGCGTCCAGGTTGGCATATTGAATGTTCTGCAATGTCTTATCGTTATTTGGGTAAAAATTTTGATATTCATGGTGGTGGACATGATTTATTATTTCCTCACCATGAAAATGAATGTGCACAAAGTCTATGCTGTTTCCCAGGAAGTCATTTTGCAAATGTTTGGGTGCATAATGCGATGTTGCTTGTTGATGGTGAAAAAATGTCTAAATCTTTAGGCAATTTCTTTACTATTCGTGAAATTCTAGAGCAACATAATCCTGAAGCTATTCGTTTTGCATTGCTTCAAGCACATTATCGTTCTGTATTAAACTTCTCTCAATCAGGATTGAAAGAAGCAAAGCAGATTATGGATCGTTTTTATCGTGCATTATCTGCTTTTGAAAAAGAATTGTTTATTTTTGACAGTTATGGTGAAACTGTTAGGTATTTATTTACAGATCAAGCATTAATAGACGTATGTCATTCAATTAACGAAGCTGAAAATGGCAATCAAGATGCTATAAAAATGGTCGATTTTTTAAATAAAATAGCTAAAAAAGAATTTTTTCTAGGACAATATTTATATGATATAAATAGTCATATCACTAAAGATACCTGGCATAAATTAGTTACTAAAATTATAGACAAAAAGAGAAAATTTACAAAATTAAGATCATTTTTAAAAGTATTATCTCATAAAAAATATGTTTCAAAAAGCTTTTTAAACGCAATGTTGGATGATCTAAATACACCTAAAGCATTAATGGTTATGCATCAATTAGCAGATCAGGCTTTAAAAGGAGATAAAGAAGCAGCATTTAAACTTAAATTCGCTGGCGAACAGCTCGGTTTATTTAATACATTACCTACACAATGGTTCCAAAATACAGATAAAGCTCAAGAAATCGAAGCATTAATCGAACAACGGAACGCCGCTAAAAAGGCAAGGGACTTTACAACAGCTGATCGTATTCGTGATGAGTTAAAAGATCAGGGAATTATGTTAGAAGATAGCCCTCAAGGCACAATATGGAGACAAATATGACCGGCAAAGATGGTGGTGCTGATTTAGTGCCCATTGGCAATACACCTGTTGTTATTTTAGTAAGACCACAGCTTGGTGAAAATATCGGAACCGTTGCTCGTGCGATGGCAAATGGTGGATTATTTCATTTAAGATTAGTCGCCCCCCGTGATGGTTGGCCTCAGTCTATTGCATGGAGAGCCTCTTCTGGTGCAGATCGTTTACTTGATAATGCTCAAGTCTTTGAAACCGTAGAGGGGGCCGTTGCGGATCTTCATCATGTTTTTGCAACTTGTCCACGTCCACGTCACATCATTAAACCATTACTAACGGCTCGTGGTGGAGCTTTGGAAATGCGTGAAATGACTAATCGTGAGTTGAAGGTCGGTATTTTATTTGGGCCTGAGCGGACTGGGTTAGAAAATGATGATTTTGCTCATACAGATTATTGGATCAGATATCCATTAGACCCTCGGTTTATGTCGTTGAATTTAGCTCAAGCTGTCATGATTATGGCTTATGAATGGTGGATGGCAGCCGAACAAACACCTGAACGACAACTGCAAACTAATGGAACGCATGTTGCAACTAAAGGTGAGTTAGAGAATTTTATGTCTCATTTGGTGAGAGAGCTCGATTATTGTGGCTTTTTACGCAATGAACAGAAACGCCCAGGGATGGTTCGTAATATTCGTCATTTCTTCCAAAGAGGAGAGGTGACAGAACAAGAATTACGAACCTTACACGGGGTTGTTGCTGAATTGGTCAGAGGACCTAAGGAAGACAGCAAAGAGTAGGAACCTATTTGGCCTTTTCTTTTAATGCAAAGCCTAGTTGTATCCAAGCTGCGCCAATAAAGATAAGGTCAAATGCAACCATAAAGCCAATAAACCATAGGCCAGTGACAGGTTGTGCGATTAACATAATTCCAACAATCACACTGAGAGCGCCACTAAACATTAAAAATCCCCAGCCACCTGTTGATTTATGTTTCAAAGCAATCATGATACGCATGACACCACCAAAACAAAAACAAACGGCTAGAAAAACGGTGAGAAGCAATGATCCAATTACAGGTCCTTTGACTAACAAAACACCACCAACTAAATACACAACCCCAGCCAAAGCAGAGAACAAAAACCCTTTCCATTCTTTGACGTAACAAGCATGAACAATTTGTGCAAAGCCAGAAATAATTAAAACAACTCCCAAAGCAATCACAAGCGCAATGGTAACCAATACGGTATCAAGTAAGGCTAAGCAGCCCAAAATTAGAGTAACAACTCCTAATCCGATAAACCATTTCCACTTTTGTGCAAATAATTCTTCCATGAAAAACTCCTAAAATAATGTTATTTATATTGATGCTAGGCGGTTTATTATCGTTTTCCAAGTTAAAATTATTTTTTCTATTAATAGTCATCTAAACTAAAGAAGAAAAAACTTATTCATACCCTGTTTCATAAACCGAATAAAAAAAGACATCTTTCAAAATTAACTTCTGAAAGATGCCAAGTATAGAGCACTACGTAAGTTCAAATAAGGTTTAGCCTTGCATTTGCTGTATATAAGGACCTGCGGCAACAATTTGCACGACGAGAATATTTTGTGAATCTTCTTTTGTATTTTCCTTACTTTGTTCTAAAGGCAATAAAGCATTTCCATTAGTCCAGCGATAAGGGCCATTTTCCACATTATACCATCCTTGTAATTTAGGTGTATCTAAGTGATTATGGATTTTATAGGTTTGTTGTGGGGTTAATAAGGTAATATCTCCGATTAATACGCCCAACTCTCTTCTATCATCCAAAAAGGCACCAACAACATCGCTTGGACGGCTTGCTTTTGAGGCTAAGTGGATAGAATGAACATCGCTCGGCACCGCAAAAATCAAACGTTCTTTTTGGATGGAATGTGGAACAATAATTTCTCCTGTATCCGTCACTAAATGAAGCTCTGGGTTTTGATCAATAACAATATTCTGAGTTTGTTTTTCAAATCCTATTTCTTTTGCTCTATCTAATAATTCGTTAAAAAGAGGCTCAATAACAGAACGGTCGGTTAACAATGGCGCACAAGCGTCATCTTCCCAGCTTTTAAGATCAGAGCTTTGTGCGAATAATGTTGCTGTATCTTGATATTGTTTAAAAACCTTACGATTTCCTGTATCTAAATAAGTCTCAGTCAACATACCGTCAGCCCAAATCACAGAGTGCTCTTCTGTTTCTACGTGATAGTAAGTATATTCCGTAATCGAATGATCATAAAAAATACTGTAATTATTGACCAACATCCGTGCTGGAACAAAGCTACCATTAAAGAAGAGGCAATGTTCTGGGGTTACTAACAAGTCTTTATGTGGCACATTCTCAGCAATAGCGTTTTTAGAGATACGAACAGGATAACCTGCTACATCATCATAAGGGGCTTGTGGATCTACAACAACATGTTTATATCCTACCCATTTGACAGCCTTAGCCACTTCTTGGTTATTTTGCCAATCATAGGTCATGACAGAATCACCAACTCGTAAATCTTCTACTTTGATTTCATCATTTAACAATGTGCGGATCAGTGTGCCTGTCAAAAAACAGACTTCATAGACCAAACTACCATTGCCCGATGTTGAAAGAGAGTACCCTGAATCTTCTGCACCAACGATATTCAGCGTAATGGTTGAACCATCTTTAAGTGTTAACGTCACATGGTCAGGGCTATCATTACCATTAGCATCTTTATACTCAACCAAAGTAACGTCTTGTTGGTTAATTCCCTCTAAGGTAATAGAGTCAGAGTTGCCAGCTTCAACACCCGTGAAGTCTCCAATAACGACAGTTGTATTTCCACCATTCTCTAAACCAGTAAGTGTAAGGTTAGTATTTTGATCACCAATTAAGCTTACACTTCCACCAGCACTTGCCCAAATAGTTGCAGAACCACCATTAGAAATATAAACTGTATCTTTTAATATTCCACCTGAATTGATGACTAAGAGGCCGTTACTATTAACATTCGTTTGATATAATGTTCCTCCACTCAGAACAGACACAATTCCATCATTATCAACCGTGGTTGTTGAGGCAATACCACCACTTAAGACAACCATTGACGCACCATTAGTAACAGATGTATTAATGGCAGACCCGGTTGAAGCTACATTAAAAAGCGTTCCAGCATCAGAAATAATCGTACTATGGGTTACACCATTTGCATAAATACTCAGATTTGCACCAGAATTAACGGTCGTACCGGATACAATGGCACCACTACGCACAATCATACTAGCAGAGTTTGTAACAGAGGTATTAAAAACGGAAGTACCACTAAATGTTATCCGTAAAAGAGCGCCATTTCCAGTGACTAAAGTATCATATGCTGAGGCACCAGAATAGACTGCCAAAGTTCCGCCATCTGTCACTGTGGCTCCACTGAGTGTCCCACCAATATATGCAGACAGAACACCACCATTAGTGATACTTGTATCATAAGCTGAAGCACTATAACCTAATACTGCAGAACCATCGGAACCTATGGTGGTTTGAGAAATAATTGCATTTGAAGTAACAGATAAATAACCACCATCATGAACCGTCGTATTCGAGGCACTCGCATTATCATAAATAATCATGGAAGCATTGTTTGTAACAGTAGTATTAATAGCTATTGCACTATTATGCACGCTAGCTTCTGTGTATAAATCTGCCATTACTGTATCAACAATAATACCACCAGAACCAACTTCTAAACGAGCACTCTGACTCATTTGGGTTGAGGATGCAATACCACCACTAAAAACAGACATTGTACCATAACTTGTCAGTGTAGTGCTAGTTGCTTCCGCACCATGATACACCCCCATAACAGCACTGTTTGTTACGGTTGTATTTGAGATAGTTGTGCCACTAGTTCTTACCCAAACACGAGTTCCACTACCTGATGCAGACGTATTATATCCTGTGGTTCCACCTTGAATATAAAGATACCCACCGTTGCTAACATTTGTATTGGTTATAGAGGTATTACTACCTGATACAGTCATACTACCAGTACCAGATATACTAACATTTGAAGCCTGGGCTGTGCCGGTTAAGTTATAAAGGTAACCATTACCAACAGTACCACCACGAATAGTACTTGAACTAATATTACTAGTTGTTGTCGCTGCTGCTGCAACTATATTGCTGCTACTAGTTGTTGATGTTAATGTATCACTATCGTCACTACCACTCTGAGTTGTAGTTAAACTTGCATACTCTACCGTTTGGTTGTCTATTGTGCTTGTATTATCTGTATTTAAGTCAGTAACATTGCTTGAAACCACCATATCAACTCTCTTGTTATTTTATACACTTGTTACTGTAACAGATGTATTTTTACAGCGGCATTTTCAAGGTTTTGATCTGAATATTTTAAAACTAATATGATCTTTTTTAGTAAAGAAATATTTGACTTCTTTAGTTAACTTTCGTATACAGTTTCTATTGCTGGGAAAGTGGTTTATTCTGCATATAAAATCTTAAGAGGTAGATTTTATGATTAAATGTCTAAACCCGTCCGTTATTTTGGAACTACCAGTACAATAAATCTTAATATTGTTAGCCTCTGCAATATTATCATAAATAAGAAAGTTGTTATACGTTATGAGTAAACGTTTACAGAGTAAATATAAAATTAACCGTCGCCTTGGTGTAAACCTTTGGGGACGTGCTAAATCACCAGTGAACAAACGTGAATATGGTCCTGGTCAACATGGTCAACGTCGTCGTTCAAAACCATCTGACTTTAGCGTTCAGTTAATGGCTAAACAAAAGCTAAAAGGTTACTATGGTAACATTAGCGAAAAACAATTCCGTCGTTATTATGCAGAAGCATCACGTCGTAAAGGGGATACTTCTGAAAACTTGATCGACATCTTGGAACGCCGTCTCGACGCAGTTGTTTACCGTTTGAAATTCGCAGCTACTCCATTTGCTGCACGTCAATTTATTAACCATGGTCATATCTTAGTTAATGGTAAAAAAGTAAACATTCCTTCATATTCTTTAAAAGATAATGATGTTGTTGAAGTTAAAGAAAAATCAAAACAACTAGCAATCGTTCTTGACGCAGTTCAAAGCAAAGAACGCGATACACCAGAATATTTGCAAGTTGATCATCGTCAAATGAAAGGTACGTTTGTTCGTACACCTAAATTAAACGATGTTCCATATCCTGTAACAATGGAACCAAATCTAGTTATCGAGTTCTATTCTCGTTAATTATTCTTTGCTGTTATTGCAAGGTCGCCGAGCGGTGTATATACGCTCGGCTTTTGTGTATTTAAACCCCAATATTTTACCCGAGTATCTTCAATGTCAAATTCAGCTCAATCTTTGGAAAAAGAAATCTCTCGTCGTCGCACGTTTGCGATTATTTCCCATCCTGATGCTGGTAAAACGACATTGACAGAGCGTATTTTGCATGCTGGGGGTGCTATTCAAATGGCTGGGAATGTGCGTGCGAAACGTGAACAACGTCGCACACGTTCTGACTGGATGAATATTGAAAAAGATCGTGGAATTTCTGTGGTCACATCTGTCATGACTTTCGAGTATGGTGGATGTATTTTTAACTTACTCGATACTCCAGGCCATGAAGACTTCTCCGAAGATACTTATAGAACGCTAACCGCTGTTGATGCTGCGGTGATGGTTATTGATGCCGCAAAAGGAATTGAGGCTAGAACACGTAAACTCTTTGAAATTTGTCGCCTTAGAGATATTCCTATTGTCACTTTTATCAATAAAATGGATAGAGAATCTCAGGATGCATTTGATTTATTAGATGAAGTTGCATCAGCACTAGCATTAGAAACCACACCATTAACATGGCCCGTCGGCAGAGCAGCTAAATTTTTAGGAACTTATGACTTACGTAAAGAGTCAATGCGCCTAAAAGAAGAAGTTGCCAATAATGATGAACGTATCTTGCAAATGCAAGAAGAAGTAGAACTGGCTAAAGCTGGCTTACCTGAGTTTAATTTGGATGATTTTAATGCTGGATTTTTAACGCCTGTGTTTTTTGGTAGTGCGATTAAAGAGCTAGGTGTTACTGATTTATTGGATGCGTTGGCAGAATTTGGGCCTAGCCCAAGGAATCAAGACAGTCAAGATCGTCAAGTTGCAGCAAACGAACCTGCTATGACGGCATTGGTATTTAAAATCCAAGCAAATATGGATCCTAATCATCGTGACCGTATTGCTTTTGCTCGTATTTGCTCAGGTCGCCTTGAAAGAGGGATGAAGTTAAAACATACCCGCACAGGTAAAACATTTGCCTTACATACGCCTCAGTTCTTTTTTGCAAGAGATCGTCAATTAGCTGAAGAAGCTTTTGCTGGAGATGTTGTTGGTATTCCTAACCATGGTACATTAAGAATTGGGGATACCTTGACCGAGGGCGAAGATTTACAATTCACAGGCGTTCCTTATTTTGCTCCTGAAATTTTACGTCGAGTTAATTTAAAAGATGCGATGAAAGCTAAAAAGCTAAAACAAGCGTTAACAGAATTAGCAGAAGAGGGGGTTGTGCAACTCTTTAAACCTCAAGATGGTTCTGCACCAATTGTTGGTGTGGTTGGGGTGTTGCAATTAGACGTCTTACAAACACGATTAAAGCATGAATATGGTGTAGAAATTACTTTTGATAGTATTTCCTATTCTCAAGCACGTTGGGTGCAAGGAGAACAAAATATTATAGATCGCTTTATTAATTCTAATCGCAGTGCTATTGCGGATGATATTGATGGAGATCCAGTCTTTTTATCAACATCAGACTTTATGATGCAACGTACGATTGATGCCAATAAAGAATTATCATTTCATGACATCAAACAAATCGGTATTGGTGTTGCGTCTTAAGTTACTCTGACCAATTTTGAATTAAAAAACGAGTTGTTGGTAAGGTGTTCTCTGGTAAAGATTCATAGTCAACACAACATAGCAACTCGTCATACTCAGGATTATTATTTTGCTTCCATAAATCAAAGACTTCCTGAAATGATAAGTTTGTTTTTAGCAAAATTCCAATATCAATGATATGCGTATCCGTGTGCTCTGTAGCTGATATAATTTTAGGATCCATCAAGTGATGAGCGTGTAATCCCAATTCTTCTTCTGCTTCGGCATAGAGTTGTTGAATTAAATCGACCTCATCATTTCCACCTCGTGATTCAACTGTTCCAGCTGGAGGTGATTGCCAATATCCAGGTAAATAAACGGATTTTACCGTTCTTTTTCCTAAAACAAACCCTTCAGGACATTGAATAAGACCAATGACCGCAAGAGAACGAATAGCTAGTTCTGAATATAGTTCAGGCTTTTCTGTTTGGGCTAAAACTTTTTTATATTCAGTCCAGTATCCAGAAATAATATCTGGACTCAACGATGCAACATTAAATACTCTACCATTAAACAACTTAGGAAATTGCTTCTTTTTATTATCCCAAATAAAATCAACTTCATTTCTTAAAAATAACGGTATTTTTGGGGGGGAAGGAGTAATATGAATGTTGATGCTTTGGTTTAAAAGAAGGGTTTTCCATTGCATTTACGTTTATCTTCTTGAATTTATTAATATTTTTTGGCTGGGAGACCTGGATTCGAACCTGGGCTAACCGGGTCAGAGCCGATAGTTCTACCGCTAAACTATCTCCCAATCACATTAGTTTCGGTTGAAAAATTATCATTAATTTATATATAAAACAAGTATATTATGGTATAAACTGAATAAGTAGAGTATAAAGAATTTAGGTAGCTGTACGTTAAGGAGTAAGCTCACTTTAAAAAAGATTGGACGAGGGACATGTTCGCAGCATTAGACTTAGGTACGAATAATTGTCGCCTTTTGATCGTTTCTTCTGGTCAAAAGGGAGGGCGTATTATTGACAATTACAACCGTGTCGTTCGATTAGGTGAGGGACTTTATGAAACTGGCTTGTTAAGCGATGCCGCTATGGAGCGAACAATGCTAGCTTTGCATCACTGTGCTGCCAGAATTCACCGACGAAAATCTTTCAATCTATACGCTGTAGCAACCGAGGCTTGCCGACGTGCAAAAAATGCCCCTTCTTTTTTAAATCGTGTTAAACAAGAAACAGGTCTTAATATCAGCATTATTTCTCCTCGAGAGGAAGTAGAACTTGCTGTTACAGGGTGTAGTAATTTTTTACATGATAAACTTTTACGTCGTAATAGAACCAAAACTTTATTGTTTGATATTGGTGGCGGCTCAACGGAAATTGCGTGGGTCAGAATTGATCCTATTAGACGGAAACAAACCTTAATTGGTTGTTGTAGCATTCCTGTTGGTGTTATTACTTTAAAAGAACAATTTAAACGTTTGACCCTCAATGATTACTATCAAATGGTTGAATTTGTGATTAGTAAAATCACAGAGTTTGAACGTATTCATCAAATCAGAGCTGAAATCTTACGAGAACAAGTCCAGTTTATTGGAGTTAGTGGAACAGTAACCGCTTTGGCCAGTATGATTTTAAAGCAACCTAAATATAGCAGAGCTGCTATCGATGGATTATTATTAGATACAGTACAAGTTAAAGATATGATCCGCCATGTTTTGGTCAGTAAATTTAATAAAATTTGTGATTACGCAACCGTTAATCATAGTAAGTTACATTACTTACTTCCTGGATGTGCAATTTTCGAGGCTATTCATACGTTATGGCCTGTAGAAGATATTGTCGTTGCTGATCGAGGTATTCGTGATGGCATCATTGCCAAAATGCAAGAAAATAAATTAAATAAAATGAATAAACATAATTTTAATTTATTACCTTCTCTTGTAAAAAGTTAATTTTTAAATAATAAAGTTACAAATCTATGGATGAAAAAAGTGCGAATAGCAATTCGCCAAAGAAAAAAACTTCACGTTTCTCTACAGCTGGCTTAACAGTTAAGTTAAAAAAAAGCCATGGACGCTCTACATCCCAACAAAGATGGTTAACTCGTCAACTGAACGATCCTTATGTTCGTGCTGCTCAACAACAAGGGTGGCGCTCCAGAGCTGCATTTAAACTCATTGAATTAGATGAAAAATTTAAATTCTTACGTCCTGGCTTAAAAGTAGTCGATCTGGGGGCTGCACCTGGCGGATGGTCACAAGTTGCCGTTTTTCGAAAAGCAACAAAAGTGGTAGGTATTGATTTATTGGCTGTTGATCCTATTCCTGGGGCTGAAATCATTCAAGGCGATTTCACAGATCCAGAAAATATGGATATCCTTATTAATAAATTGGGAGGCAAAGCAGACTTGGTAATGTCTGATATGGCTCCAAATACGACAGGACATGCTGCAACAGATCATATTCGAATTATTGATCTAACCAAAGATGCACTGATATTTGCTCTGGATATTTTAAATCTTCAAGGGATTTTTATTGCCAAAGTATTCCAAGGTGGATCTGAAAAAGAAATGTTAGATACACTAAAGAAATCCTTTAAAGTTGTTAAACACGCAAAGCCACCTGCAAGTCGAAAAGAGTCAAAAGAGCTTTATGTTATTGCGACCGGATTCAAAGGGAAACCAGAGTAATTTATAGAACGCTATTCTCTTTATTCTTAGGATAGCGTTTTATAATCAGCTATTAAATTATTGATGAACAAAAAAATTATAAATATAAATTTTGTATCTACATCTTATAATAATCCTAAACATTCTATGCAATTAGAAATAAATGTATCAAAATATAAATGTATACCTATAAGCGAAAATAATGCTTTATTATTTACGATTAATGCTCTTACTTCCAACGATTTTGATCATTTAAAAACAACTCTTACAACCATCAAATGTAAAAAATCTTTAAAAAAAATATGGAAAATTGCAGCAAAACAAAAATCTTTAAATAAAGATATTCAAGAATTATTTAGAAGTGAATGGACAGTAAGAAGTCATCAAATAAGAAATGCTTTTAATAATGATAAAGAACTAGTAAAAATCCTTTATAAAATATTTCCAGCTTATACGGGGGCAGGGATAACTTTATGGCGTGGAGAGCAACTCTGTAGATTTAAAAAAAATAGAGTAGGTTTTAATTGGACACCAAAAGAAGAGGTGGCTAAAAGGTTTGCATCAGGATTATGTTCTTATTATAAAGAGGGAGGTGTACTTTTAAAAGTATATGCCGAACCGCAAGCTATTATTACTGGCTCGTGTCCTCATAGCGAGTATCTTGGAGAACACGAACTTATTGTAAATCCATTTAAATTATCTAAAATAACTGAGATTAAACATTTTAATTCTCGTTAAAATTCATTTTATCCTTGCCAAAAAGCGTTTTTACGAGTATGAAGAGTTGCCAATAGTTGGAACCCAAAAAATATGGGTTATCCCTTTTTCTTATCGTTATTTTATTTCTATAAAGGGCAGCAAGATGGCAAACTCTTCTTTTCAAATCAAACAGATTCGTGAAGCGCTCGCTTTCGATGATGTATTAATTATTCCTGCGCAATCTGACGTATTGCCCAGCCAAACAATTGTAAAAAGTTTATTAACACGCTCTATTCCTTTAAATATCCCTTTGATTTCTTCTGCAATGGATACGGTTACAGAATATGCAATGGCTATTTCAATGGCACAAAATGGTGGGATAGGGGTTATTCACAAAAACCTAACCATCGAAGAGCAAGCAAATCAAGTCCGCCAAGTAAAACGCTTTGAATCTGGTATGGTCGTTGATCCTGTGACTGTATACCCTGACAATACTTTGTCAGAAACCATTGAAATTATGAAGAAAAATAAAATTAGTGGTTTACCTGTTATTGAACGTAATACGAACCGTTTAGTCGGTATCGTCACACACAGAGACGTTCGTTTTGCAACTAATCCTAATCAGCCTGTTTCTGAACTTATGACCAAAGAAAACCTTATTACGGTCAAAGAAGGCGTTAAAGCTGAAGAAGTTAAAAAATTACTTCATCAAAACCGCATTGAAAAACTATTAGTTGTTGACGCACAAGATCGTTGCGTTGGAATTATTACTGTCAAAGATATGGAAAAATCTGTCGTTTATCCTTTGGCAAACAAAGATCAATTTGGTCGTTTACGTTGTGCTGCAGCAACTGGTGTTGGTGAAGATGGATATCAACGTGCTGTGGCTTTGATTGAAGCTGGCGTTGATGTATTAGTTGTTGATACGGCACATGGTCATTCCTCTGGTGTATTAAGATCAATTGAGCGTTTGAAAAAAGATTATCCAGATGTTCAATTGATAGCAGGAAATATTGCAACTCCTGAAGGGGCAAAAGCATTAATTGATGCTGGTGCTGATGCAGTTAAAGTGGGTATCGGCCCAGGATCTATTTGTACTACACGTGTTGTCGCTGGTGTGGGTGTTCCTCAATTCTCTGCGGTCATGGAAGTGGCAGAAGTTTGCCATCGTGAAAATATTCCATTAATCGCTGATGGTGGCATTCGTACTTCTGGCGATATTGTCAAAGCAATTGGCGCTGGTGCGGATATTGTTATGGTAGGCTCTTTACTTGCAGGAACCGATGAGGCTCCTGGTGAAGTTTTCCTTTATCAAGGTCGTTCTTATAAGTCTTATCGTGGAATGGGTAGCCTTGGTGCGATGGCCAGAGGTTCTGCAGATCGTTACTTCCAGCAAGATATTAAAGATAGCCATAAATTGGTTCCAGAAGGTATTGAAGGTCAAGTTCCTTATAAAGGTTCAGCTGAAGCTGTAATTCATCAACTTGTTGGTGGATTAAAAGCAGGAATGGGCTATACAGGAAATGAAACCATTGATGCCATGAAGAAAAATGTTCAGTTCCGTAAAATTACTGGGGCTGGTTTAAGAGAGAGCCACGTTCATGATGTGACGATCACACGTGAAGCTCCAAACTATCGTCACAATTAATTATAAGTATCGAATTATGACTCCTTCTGCCCAAATATCTGCGGTTATTGAACTGCTGTTAAATATTCAAAACCAAAGGCATGCACCAGCTGATGCAACGGCCAATCGCTTTTTCAGACAACGCCGTTATATTGGCGGAGGGGATCGTCGATATGTTTCCGCTCAAATATGGGAAATCATGCGCCATTATCGTAAATTACAATGGTGGTTGAAACGCATCGGTAGCCCAACTAATCCTAGAATGATGGTGGCTGCTTTTTTAATGCTCACAGGAAAAACATTGACAGAAGTTAGTCATTTGTTTTCTGGCGAACGCTATGCACCATTATCTTTGACACAAAATGAAGGTTTATATTTACAGTCTTTAGAAAATCAAAAGATGTTTTCTGATGATATGCCTAAAGCTGTGCGCTATGAAGTGCCAGATTGGGTTTATCCGCTATTAGAACAACAATTTGGTGATAATATTGATGCTGAGTTGTCTGCTTTGTTACAACCAGCCTCTCTTGATTTACGTGTTAACCTCTTAAAAGAAGAGCGTTCAAACGCAAAAGAAATGCTGAAACAAGAAGGTATTTCTTCAGAAAATATGCCTTTATCGCCTTGGGGATTACGTGTTGAAGGACGTCAATCTGTAACATCCACTAATCTTTTTAAAGATGGCATCATTGAAATCCAAGATGAAGGTAGTCAGTTAATTGCCTTAATGACTGGTGTTACATCTCAAATGCGCGTATTGGATTTTTGTGCTGGAGCAGGTGGTAAAACATTAGCAATGGCGACAATGATGCAAAATAAAGGGCAAATTATTGCCTCTGATGTGCATACTGTTCGTGTCAGTGCTGCTGAAAAACGTTTTCGTCGTGCAGGTGTGTTTAATGTTCAAACACATATCTTTGCTGAAGGTGCAAAATGGATTAAAAGACGCGTCAAAACATTTGATCGTGTTTTGGTAGATGCGCCATGTAGTGGCACAGGAACCTGGAGACGTAATCCAGATGCTCGTTTAAAGTTTAAAGCAAATGATTTAGACGAAATCGTAGCAAAACAATCTGATATTCTAGATTCTGCGGCCAAAATGGTTAAAGAGGGTGGTCGTTTAATTTATGCAACTTGCTCTATTTTAAGAAAAGAAAACCAAGATCAAATTGAATTCTTTTTGAAGGCACATCCAGAATTTAAATTGGTATGCCCTGATACACCAGAAGGATTGCTTCCTCCTGATTTCTATCAAAATCCTACTTTCCAATTGACCCCAGCACAATATCAAACCGATGGTTTCTTCTGTGCTGTGCTGGAACGTCAAAAGGATGCTGAATAATTATTTTAGTTTATAAAAATAATTAATTAATTTTTCCATTGTGAGTCCTTGGACAATAACTGTGAAGATAACGCAGATATATGTCACAACAAGGATTTCACTTTTGGGAAATACATTTGGAAGGGACAGGGCGATTGCCAAAGAGATCCCTCCACGTAGACCTCCCCAAGTTAATATCGAAATTAATCCCTTTGGATTGCTGTCTTTATAAAGCAATGCAGACCCACTAATCCCAACTGCAATAAAACGACATATAATTAAAAATGGAATACAAGCTAAACTAATCAATATTGTTTGGTAATGGAATGGGATTACCATAATCTCCAAACCAATTAGCAAGAATAATAATGTATTCAAAACCTCATCAATAACATGCCAAAAGCCAGTCACTGTATCATGATCGTCTTTTGATGGACGCTTTTGAAGGTAATCTCCCATTAATAACCCACTAACCACGACTGCAATCGGGCCTGACATGTGAAAATGTTCTGCCAAAGAAAATGTGCCTGCAGCCAATGCAAGTGAGTATAAGATAATAATATCATCATTATTAATACGCTTAATAACAGCAATGGTTATAAAAGCTGTAATCGCCCCTAAAATACAACTACCAAAGACTTCTTGCACAAAAATCAATGATAAACCCGCAGCACTTGGAGAATGGCCACTGGTAGCAATCGCGATCAACGTCGTAAAAGCCATTAAGGCAATCCCATCATTAAACAAACTTTCCCCAGCAAAGATTGCTTGCATTCGATGAGGAAGGCCTAATCTACCCAACATATTAATAATTGCAACGGGATCAGTTGGTGCCAAAATACTCCCTAGAACAAGACACCAAACAAAAGGAATATAAAGAGAAAATAAAGAAAATAGTAACCAAAAAACAGTGCCTAAGGTAAAGATACAAATCAAAGTGCCAAAGATAGCCAAAGAAGCAACATTATACTTTGCTTTCCATAACTCATCTAATTTGATATGCAAACTTCCTGCAAATAAAAGAAATGCTAATGCTCCATTTAAAAGAAGCTTTGGAAAATCCATATCCGCCAAAAGGTCTTTAGCAAAATGATATCCAGAAAAAAATGTAATTGAATAATCACAAACAAATAAAAGGAGTGAAAATACAAACGCCATAATCATAATCCCAATCGTCATGGGAAGCTTTAAAAATTTATGATTTATAGTGCTGCTGATCGCGGTTAATACAAATAAGAAAGATACAATTGTTAGAATATCCATAAGCCTCTTCTTTTTTAGTTTTTTGTAATTTATATTATACATAATATAAAAATTAATCTTTTATCATGATAACTTTTTTTTTATGATAATATAAGGAAAAACTATAGTATTAATGAGAGATTAAGCCTGATATGGTTTTTATTATTAATACTAATAAAAATTAATTTAAGCTAAGATGTAATTTATAACAGAAGGATGATGCTTTATGGCTGGATTACACCCTGTTTTGGTTGTCGATGATGACCCAAAATTGATAGAAACATTATCTGAACAGTTACAGGTAGATGGTGAATTTGAAGTCTATGGTGTAAATACTGTTGAAGATGGAAGAAAAGAAGCCTTAAAATCAGATAAACATTATGATGCAATCATCTTAGATGTTATGCTACCAGATGGTGATGGTTGCGATTTATGTGCTGATCTACGCAAGCATGGATGTAGAACACCCATCATTATGCTTACAGGATCTGATGAAGAGAATGACGTTGTGCGTGGGTTAGATGCTGGTGGAAACGATTATGTTTCAAAACCTTTTCGTATTGCAGAATTACTAGCACGTTTAAGAGCACAAATGCGAATTTTCGAGAATAGTGAAGATGCCGTTTTTGCTATTGGCCCTTATATTTTTCGTCCTTCTGCAAAATTGTTGCAAGAAAATGATAATAATAGGCGAATACGATTAACAGAAAAAGAAGCAGCTATTTTAAAATTCTTATATCGCTCTGGTGCAAGACCCGTACCACGTCAAGTATTGTTAAATGAAGTATGGGGATACAACTCTGCAGTAACTACCCATACACTTGAAACACATATTTATCGTTTACGTCAAAAAATTGAACCAGATCCAACAAACGTTTCTTTATTGATTACAGAAGCTGGTGGATACCGTCTTAGCTCTTTTTCGTAATTAACGCCATAAAATAAAACGAAACTCTGTGTTTATATTACTTTAAAAAACAGAGTTTCATTTTAGCTCTAATAAAATAGGAACATGATCAGAAGGTTTCTCCCAATTTCTTACCTCTTTATAAACAGTTATTGCTTGTAAATAAGGGACAAGTGTGGGCGTAATCCACAAATGATCTAAACGACGTCCTCTGTTCGTTTTTTCCCAATCTTTGTTTCTATATGACCACCATGTGTATAGTTTCTCAGATGATGGAACGATTTCACGCATCGCATCAACAAACCCTGTTTTTAACCACGCGGTTAGCCCTTTTGTTTCAATAGGCGTATGACTAACAATCTTTAAAAGCTGCTTGTGGCTCCAAACGTCGTGCTCCAAAGGTGCAATATTTAAATCACCAACTAAAATACTATTTTGACTTAAATTGTCTTTGAACCAAGCTGTTACTTCTTGTAAAAAATTAAGCTTATGCTGGAATTTAGGATTAACATCAGGATCAGGCTCATCCCCGCCTGCAGGAACATAAAAATTATGTAATGTTACAGGTTTCCCTAAAAAATCAAAGTCAACCGCAATATGACGACAATCTTCTTGACCACACCAATCCTTCGTCAACGAACTTAGTTCAATAGGATGTTTTGATAAAATACAAACACCATTATAACTTTTCATTCCTCTATAGACGATATAAGGATAACCTAATGCTTCAATATCTTCTTTCGGAAATAAAGGATCTGGAACCTTTGTTTCTTGTAAACAAATAATGTCGGGATTAGCTAATTGAATCAGCTCTTTTAATAAAGGTAAACGCAACCTAAGAGAATTAATATTCCAGCTAATAATACGCATTATGTTATTTTCAATGATAAAGTAAAAAAGGTTATAAGAGGATAAAGCAATGAGCTTTCTTATAAACAATAAAAACCTTTTTTAAAAGGATTTCTAAACATTTTTTTAAATTTTGTCCACTATTTTTATAAAAATTTTTTTATGTATATTTTATCTCCAATTAAAAAGATTATATGAAATAGTCCCTTTTGGTTTTTATTAAAAATCATTTTAAATCAATAAGTTATAAAAAATGATTAATTTTTAGGCAAAACATGATAGAGCTTGATAAACTGCCCACTAGATCGATATATTAAATATTCATCCCTATAGTTATCCACAGAAACAGTGGAGAACTAAAATAATTGTTATAAAACAAAGCTAAATCACGTTTATATCGATAATAGAACAAAAAGAGTGCCCTTATGAATCATCAACCACCCCAACTCAATAATCCAACAGAAGGTGTGCCTGCCATTAAAAAAGCATTGGAAACGATGCCTTCTGTTTCTGGGGTTTATCGAATGATGAATCAAGCTGGAGACGTACTTTACGTTGGAAAAGCAAAAGATTTAAAAAAACGCGTAACTTCTTATACCCAGCTATCTCGTTTATCAGAACGTATTCGTAGGATGGTTCAACAAACGGCTTCAATGGAAATTATTACCACTTATACTGAAGCCGAAGCGTTATTATTAGAAGCCAACTTAATTAAAAATTTTAAACCTCGATATAATATTCTATTACGAGACGACAAAACATACCCTTGGCTCGTCATGAGTAAAGATAAATGGCCAAGAATTGATAAACATCGAGGCAAAGTTTCAAAAATCAATGAATATTGGGGGCCATTTGCCTCTGTATGGGCAGTCAATCAAACGGTAGAGTTACTACAAAAGATATTCTTGCTCAGAACGTGCACTGACACCGTTTTTAACTCTCGCACACGTCCGTGCCTGTTATATCAAATTAAGCGCTGTGCAGGTCCTTGTGATGACCGTATTTCGCCAAATGAATATGCTCGCCTGGTCGATCAAGCTAGATCTTTTTTATCTGGGCAGACGGTTGCTATTCAACAAGACCTTGCAAAAGAAATGGAGAAGGCGGCAGCAGAGATGGAATATGAACGTGCTGCTGTTTTACGAGATCGTATTCGTGCGTTTACTTATGTGCAAAGCAGCGGTGTTGTAAACCCTGCATCTATTCGTGATGCAGATATCATTGCCATTTATCAGCTTAGTAATAGTTGTTGTATTCAAGTCTTTTTTGTTAGAGGCGGGCGGAACAATGGAAATAGAGCATTTTTTCCAACTCAAATAGAAGGGCAATCGCCTGAAGAGATTGTATCTGCTTTTATCGGTCAGTTTTATGAAAACAAACCTCCTCCACAGCAAATCTTACTTAACATCTCTTTATCCGAAGTAACTTTAATCGAAGAAGCACTGAGTTTAAAAGCCGATTATAAAGTTGCCTTATCTGTTCCTCAAAAAGGAGAGAAAAAAGCTGTTATTGATCATGCTGTTGAGAATGCCAAAGGGGCATTAGAGCGAAAATTAGCTGAAACCAGCACTCAACAAAAGTTACTAGAACAAGTCAGAGATTTATTTCACCTTGATCAAACGCCTAAACGTATCGAAACTTATGATAATAGTCATATTATGGGTAGCCATGCCTATGGAGTAATGGTTGTGGCTGGACCTGAAGGATTCAACAAATCAGCCTATCGTAAATTTAGTATCAAGTCTTCTATCACTCCAGGTGATGATTTTGGAATGATGAGAGAAGTCTTTACACGACGATTTGCCAAAGGCAAAAATACAGATCCAGAGAGTTGGCCTGATATTTTACTTATCGATGGTGGAGCAGGGCAGTTTTCTGCTGTTAATTCTATTTTAACAGAATTAGAGATAAAAGATGTTAAATTAATTTGTATTGCCAAAGGAAAAGATCGAAATGCTGGACGAGAATGGTTCTTCACCAAAGATCAAGAACCTTTTCAGTTACCAATACAAGATCCTGTTTTATATTATTTACAAAGACTACGTGACGAAGCGCATCGCTTTGCAATTACAACCCATAGAAATAGTCGTTCTCGAGCCATTCCTCAGTCTGAATTAGATGATATCCCTGGAGTGGGTGCAGGTAGGAAACGTTTATTACTAAACCACTTTGGGTCATCCAAAGCAGTAAAAGATGCCAGTCTTTCTGATATTATGGCTATACCAGGGATAAACCGTGCCTTAGCAGAAGTTATTTATGGTCATTTTCGGCCAAATTAACACAAAGAATAAAATTAAAGTTTTTTTATAGGATTTTTATCTTAAATGACGTATAACCATAGACAATATCTCTATAATTCTTTCTTTTAATCTTCACAACTTACGTTTGCGAAAATTATGTTTGTTAATTTACCTAATTGTCTGACTTTATCGCGCATTCTTGTCATTCCGATACTTGCAATATTGGTAATGATTCATCGTCCTTTGACAGATTTTATCGCTTGTCTTTTATTTATTTTGGCTGGGATCACAGATTATCTTGACGGCAAACTGGCACGTGCATGGAAACAATTATCCGAGCTTGGCAGAATGCTAGATCCAATTGCAGATAAATTACTGGTAGGAATTTTATTAATCGTTATGGCTGCGTATGGACGATTACCACATGGTGGGATTATTCCTGCAATGGTGATTCTTTCTCGTGAAATTTTGGTCAGTGGACTAAGAGAATTTTTAGCGACCTCTCAAATTGGATTACCTGTAACAAAATTGTCAAAGTGGAAAACAACCTTTCAAATGATTGCCTTAGGATTTCTTTTAGCAGGAGATACAAGCGCAAAAATGTTAGGAATAAGTTGGCTTCCAGTGAGTATAATAGGATCATTTTTACTCTGGGTTTCCGCTATTTTAACCATTATGACAGGGTGGGGATATATTCGAACTGGATTGAAATTTATTAACAAACCATAATTATATAAAAATATTCTTTAATTTTTCTCTTGAGATTTTTTTGCTTTAAAGGCAAATTGCAACCTGTTTTGATATTAATATTAAATTGGAGACTTTAGATGCGGAGTTATGCTGCTCTTATAGCAACGGTGTTACTGCTTAGTGGGTGCTCCGGATTTGATAGATTTTTTGATGATACGATACAGCTACCAGGAAGCAATCCAGAAGCACCCAAAGGTGATTCTGAAAATATGATGCGCGTAAGAGGAGAAAATGTAGCTTCAACACCGATTCTTCCTCAAGGTGAAAATATTTGGCCGTCTCGTCCTCCAGCTTTACCGACATTAAGTGACGTTGCCAATGATGAACAGTCATTCTCTTTATCAGATTATAGTCAAGCTTTTGGCGCAGATAAAGACGTTGTTACGCATGAACAAGGCAGCAATCATACTTTACCTTCTGACTTCCCAGAAGATGGTGATTTAAATGCTGGTGAAAATAACTTCATTAAACATGGTGCCGTTATCAATCCATCAGGCGGTGTAGGTGGTGCTTTACCAGATCACATTGATGATCATGCTCCTAAATATATTGAAAAAGATAAAAATAATGCTCCTATCACTATTCCAAATGGTGATGGAACCGATACAATCATTAGCCCTACAGGCAAAGTATCAATTGTCCCTGCTGCGAAAACACCAAAGACAAAAGCTACTACTCCATCTAAATCAACATCTACTCCAACAGAAGATGCTCCTACAGAATAGTAGCTCTATAATTAATTTAGCTAGATAAAACATCATATATTGCCCGAGTTAATTGACTTAACTCGGCAGTTGTGATGGTAAAGGCTGGGGTTAAATAAACAATATTACGGAATGGTCTAATCCAGACTTTATGTTCTAGTAATTTATTTTTAAGTAAGTTCATATTATCAATCTTATGAAGCTCTACAACGCCAATAGCCCCTTTTACACGCACGTCCTTAACAATATCTAACTTAAGACAAGCTGCTAATTCTTGAGTTAATTGTGCCTCTATGTTTTTCACATTACTTGCCCAATCATATTGCTCAAACAGATTTAAGGACGCATTTGCACAAGAACAAGCTAAAGGATTAGCCATAAAAGTCGGCCCATGCATTAATGCATGGCTTTCTTTATCAGATAAAAACCCATCGAAAATACACTCTCTGGCAATCGTTGCTGCCAAGGCCATTGTTCCACCACTCAGTGCTTTTGATAAAGTAATAATATCAGGAACAATATCTGCTTGATTGCAAGCAAAGAAACTTCCTGTACGACCTAAGCCTGTGAAAATTTCATCAAAAATTAATAAAATATTATAATGATCAGCTTGTTGACGTAAAAATGAAAGCTGTTCTGGATCATGAAATAACATTCCGCCAGCACCTTGAACTAAAGGTTCCATTAAAATGGCGGCAATTTCATGATGATGTTTTTCAAGAAAATCACTAAATTGTTGACGTAATTCTTGGGTAGTAGGCAACTGGATAATATGTTGATGAGGTAAAACATCTTTAAATAAATGATGCATTCCTTCTTCTGGGTCACAAACAGCCATCATGGCCATCGTATCCCCATGATACCCACCATAAAAAGAAAGAATTTTGGTTTTCTCTATCTTATTTTGATTTAGCCAAAATTGAATTGCCATTTTCATGGCCACTTCAACGGCAACAGATCCAGATTCTGTAAAGAAAACTTTATTTAAGTCCCCTGGCAATAATTCTGCTAGCTTGGCAGATAGGGTTATAGCTGGCTCATGAATAATCCCTCCAAACATAATATGAGGCATTTTTTGAAGCTGTTTTTGAACGTGATCTGCGATATAAGGATGGTTATATCCGTGACAAGCTGTCCACCATGAGGCAATCCCATCGATCAGCTCTGTACCATCTTGTAACGTAATAACAGAACCTTTTGTTGTTTGTGCAATAACAGGATTATTGCACGTTTGCATTTGTGTATATGGTAACCAAATATTTTTAAGCATTGAACCAGACATTTTCTTTGCATATAAAAGAAGAAGATAAAAAATTAAAACTAACGATATCTTAGCACGAACTCAAACAGATTATTTTCATGAATCATTTTGACCACTTTTTTAAAGAATCTTTATTAAAAAGAAAGCAACAAGGAATTCTCAGAAATCTGACGCCTATTGACGCTATCAGTGCTGTTAGAATGAAATACCAAGATCAAGAATACCTTAATTTTTCAAGTAATGATTATTTAGGTTTATCTTTTAATCCTCAGCTAAAACAACAAAGCCAAGAATACGTTGAGCAATATGGCGTAGGATGCTCCGCATCGCGTTTAATCACAGGTCATACCTCATATCATACGAAGATCGAAGCTGATTTAGCTAAATTCTTAGGAACTGAAGCTGCATTGATCTTCGCGTCGGGATGGCAAGCAAATGTAGCCGTTATTTCATGTTTATTAGAGAATTTACCAAAGCCTGTATGGGTCATTACAGATAAGCTCAATCATGCGAGCCTTCATTATGGATGTAAAGCAGGACAAACAAAGCAAATTCGATTCCGTCATAATGATATGCAGCATTTACAAGAACGCCTGGATACGATCAAAAATGAGCCTGGAAGTAAACTGATTATTACTGAAACTATTTTCAGTATGGATGGTGACCAAGCTGACTTGAAAGCTATGAGACAGCTTTCTGATGAATATAAAGCATTTTTATTCTTAGACGATGCTCATGCTACAGGTGTCCTAGGAGAGCAAGGGCAGGGACTGGCACCTCATTATGCGGACTTAACAATGGGCACGTTCAGCAAAGCCTGGGGCAGTTTTGGGGCATATATTGCAGGGTCTAAAGCATTATGTGATTGGTTAGTCAATTATTGCTCTGGTTTTATCCATACAACCGCTTTACCTCCAGCAGTTAGTGGTAGTATTGCCGCAGCATTAAAATTGATACCTACACTAGAAACTGAAAGATCCTATTTAAAAGAACAATGTCTCAATGTAAAACAACAACTGACCTCGTGGGGGATTGATGTTGGGGGGACTGTTTCTCAAATTATTCCTATTATTGTTGGTTCTGCTGAAAATGCTCTACAAATTACACAATCACTCAGAAATGAAAAATTGTGGGTTATGCCCATCCGACCGCCAACAGTTCCTGCAAATAGTAGTCGGTTACGATTAACCCTAAGTGCCGCACATCAACCAAATGATATTGAATATTTATTAGATAAACTGCATATGATGATCAAACAAAGACCATCTTTATGGAAAAGCATATGAGCCAACAATATCATTTAATATTCGTTCATGGATGGGGATTTTCTAAAGAATTTTGGAAACCCGTCACGGGCCTTTTACAAGATTTTCCGATGCACTCTATTGATTTAGGATTTATCAATAACAATCACACATCTAACGATATTATTCAGATAATCTCTGAACAGCAACAAAATACGATTGCAATCGGACATTCTTTAGGCTTTCTATATTTGCTGAAACAATTTCCACACAAATTTCATCATTATGTTGCGATTAACAGCTTTTTACGCTTCTCTAAAAATGATGATTATCCAGCAGGCGTTCCTTCTCGTATTCTACAAAGAATGTCCAAAGGAATTGATAAAGATGCACATTTAGTGCTTTCCCAATTTTATCAACAATGCCAATCTTCTGATTCTATTCCAACTCAAATTAATCTCGCACGATTAAAGACTGGCCTACAATATTTAGAAATAGAAGATTTTCGTAATGCTTTACCATTACTGTCTGATAAATTAACCGTTATAGCTTCAGATAGTGATCCAGTTGTCTCTGCTGCAATGACAAAAGATTCTTTTAAAGAACATCCCATTCACTGGGTGCAAGATACCACACACACTCTTCCCATTACTCAACCTGACCTATGTGCAAAGACCATTAAAAATATTGCCTTAACATCATGAATTCTTATAAACAAAAAATTATCGAATCATTTGATCATGCCGTTTCATATGAACAATCCGCCCATATTCAAAAGATTGTTGCTAAGCGTTTAATGTCCTTTATCAAAACACTTGATATTGATATAGAAAAACCTTTATCCATTCTAGAGATTGGCTGTGGAACGGGATTACTAACACAATATTTGCTCAAGCTATTTCCTCAAGCACGCTTTATTATTACTGATATCTCTCCGCATATGATTGAGAGAGTAAAAGGTAAGTTTGCAAAAAATCACTCTAATATTCAATTTCGAGTAATGGATGGGGAGGTCATAGATCTTACACAATCTTTTGATCTCATCTTTTCTAGCCTTGCCTTTCAATGGTTTGAAAATTTAGAAACGTCCATACAAAAAATTACAGAATTATTAAATCCTAATGGATATCTACTTTGCTCGACATTAGCGGAAAAAAGCTTTGAAGAATGGCGTCAAATTTATCATCAATATGACTATCATTGCTCTTTTCAGTCTTATCCAAGTTTAGAAACATTAGAATCTTACTGGCCATCTAAAAGAGGTGGAGGATTTTGGAAACAAGAGGATTTTGTAGAATCTGTTGAAAATGGTATCAACTTTATAAAAGGATTACGTTCTATTGGGGCCCATACAGCCTCTAAAACGCATCACCCTTTATCAGCAGGACAATTTCGTAAAATCCTCAATCAATTTAATGATGAATATGGATATACTACCTATGAGGTCGCATTTGGGTGCTTTAAACGCTTTGCAGCATCAGGATTTTTTATTACTGGAACAGATACCGATGTTGGCAAAACTTTTGTATCAGCATGCCTCACTAAAGCACTAAATGCTACTTACTGGAAACCTATGCAAACAGGATTAAATTGCGATCCTGGTGATACAGAAACCGTGCAAACACTAGCACATATCCCTAATGAGCATATTATTACTCCATTAATAGAACTGCAAGAGCCTCTGTCCCCAGAAGAAGCAGCAAAACATGAAGCAATGACATTAGATATTGATCTGCTTGATTTCACTTTACCCGTTCAAGATAGACCTTATATCGTCGAAGGGGCAGGAGGGGCTTTGGTTCCTATTGCAGAATATCAATTTATGATACAGCTCATGCAAAAAGTAAACTTACCTGTCATCATCGTCGCAAGAACAGCGTTAGGGACTTTAAATCATACACTTTTAACCATTGAAGTTTTAAGAAACCATCACATCCCAATTGCTGGGGTTATTTTAAATGGTAATCCTAACCCTGCGAATAAAGAAGCTATTGAACGTCATGGTAAAATCAAAGTCATTGCGGAGGTTCCTCGAATGGAAATCATCTCTGATCAATTTATTGCTCAATTTTTAAAAGAAATAACGTTATTTTATTAGAATTATTGAGTAATTTATAGTATAAGAACCCCAAGGAAGCGTTTACGGTTTTATATAATTTGATAAATCATAAAAAAATTGTATGAAAAGCGTAAGATTTTAAGATTTAACTTGATCTTTTTGCAAAATATAAGCATTTAGTATAAAAGCAATATTTTAATACGAAGATAAGCTGATCAAAACGAGGATATCATGGCTAAAAGTAACACAATTCAAATTAAATTACTTTCAACTGCTGAAACCGGTTTTTTCTATGTAACCAGAAAAAATGCAAGAGCACATACTGGTAAAATGGAACTAAAAAAATACGATCCAGTTGTTCGTAAACACGTTGTTTTCCGTGAAGCAAAAATTAAATAATTTTTCTTTGTGAAATTACGAGTATAAGAAAGGCTGGGCAAAACTGTTCCAGCTTTTTTTATGTGCAAATTTTATTTATAAATTAGTTAGGGAAATACCCCTAATAAAGATGATCGTTTGCTTTGTAAGGGATCACGATTTCATTATCCTGAGCAAAACTCAACATAACGCGTGTACGTTCATCTAACAGGTCTTTATCTAGGTGACCTTCCTTTAATCCAACAACCCTTCTACCCCAAGCTTGCTGTTCTGAAACCGCATCTTGTTGTGCATTTTGCGCTTCAACGAGGAGCTTTTGTTGAACATAGTAACTTTTTAAGCCGTGATCACCATTCATAGTGTTCCAAAGAAAATATCCTGTTAGACCTAAAAAGAAAACAGGGGGAATAAGAGCTTTAATTACTTTTTTTACAAAATGAAAAAATTGCATCCAATATTCCCTCTAAAAAACATAGCCGTAAAGTCGGAAGTAGTTATTTCTTCCGACTTTGTCAAGCAAAAGACTATAAAATTTCTAATGCTTTAAATGCGTTACGGCCAGCATAGCGTGCTGAATTACCTAATTCTTCTTCAATTCTGATCAATTGATTGTATTTTGCAATACGATCTGAACGAGATAAAGAACCTGTTTTGATTTGACCAGCATTTGTTGCAACAGCTAAATCAGCAATAGTTGCATCTTCTGTTTCACCAGAACGATGGCTAACTACAGTTGAGTAACCATGACGATGAGCCAATTCCATTGCTCTGAATGTTTCAGTTAATGTACCAATTTGGTTAACTTTAACAAGCAAAGAGTTTGCTGTAGCTTTTTTAATACCAGTTGCAAGTCTTGTAGGATTAGTTACGAACAAATCATCCCCAACTAATTGGATTTTGTGACCTAACTTTTCAGTCATTTCTGCCCAACCAGCCCAATCATCTTCAGCACATCCATCTTCTGCTGAAATAATAGGGAAGTTGTTACATAGACCCACAATATAATCGACCATTTCGCTAGAGCTAAAAATTTTGCCTTCGCCAGTCATGTTATATTTACCATCTTTATAGAATTCAGATGATGCTAGATCTAAAGCCAAAGAAATTTCTTCACCTGGTTTATAGCCAGCTTTTTCAATTGCTTTCATGATGTGTTCTAAAGCTTCATGAGCAGATTTAAGATTTGGTGCAAAACCACCTTCATCACCAACACTGGTGTTTAAACCAGCTGCATGTAAATCTTTTTTCAATGCTTGGAAAACTTCTGCACCCATTCTCACTGCTTCAGCAAGAGAAGATGCACCGTGAGGAACAATCATGAATTCTTGGATATCAATAGGATTATCAGCATGTTTACCACCATTAACGATGTTCATCATTGGAACAGGTAAAACATGAGAATAAGGAGAGCCAAGATAACGATATAAAGGAAGACCTAATTCTTCTGCAGAAGCTTTTGCAGCTGCCATAGAAACGCCTAAAGTAGCATTCGCACCTAAACGACCTTTGTTTGGTGTTCCATCAAGCTCGATCATAATTTCATCAACCAACATTTGGTCTGAAGATTCGATACCGACTAATGCTTCTAGGATTTCACCATTAACATTATCAACAGCTTTCAAAACGCCTTTACCAAAATAACGGTTTTTATCACCATCACGTAGCTCAACAGCTTCATGAACCCCAGTTGACGCACCAGAAGGAACAGCCGCACGACCAACGACACCAGTTTCCAATTCTACATCAACTTCGATGGTTGGTGTGCCACGACTATCAAGAATTTCACGTGCTACAATGTCAACAATTGCACTCATTTTCTATCCTAACGTATTAAGTGTTTTTAAAAGTATATCGAGAAATAAAACCACATTACTAAAATATTGCCGAAACTAAATTATTAAGCAATATTAGAGTATATGTATTAGCAAAGGATCTTTGTTAAATACGGATGAGTATAGTAAAAAAAATGTTATTTTACTAGATAGTCAATTATTTAATTTATCGTCATAATAACAACTTTGGGAGAAATTTATGAAGCGCATACCTCTTCTACCTTTTTTATTAGGGGTATTGTCACCTGTGCCTTTGGTGATTATGGCTTTTATAATGATGTTTTATTCACCACAAACAGCATTACCAATATTACTACCTTCATTCGTAGGATATGCTGGAATTATACTGTCTTTTATTGGTGGAATTAACTGGATTCTTTCAATGCAAAAACCAGTTATTTTATTAGAGAATGAAACAGATATTATTGACAAAAAACGCCTATTAATCGCTGTTGTTCCATGTCTATTTGGTGAATTAGCAATTATTCTAACCGCTAATCATAAATGGAGCACGGCCTTATTACTTTTAATCGTTGGATTTGCAACCACGTTATTCTTAGAACGCAATGCATATTTACCAACAGAGCAACCCACGGGTTACCGATCCATGAGATGGTTAACCACAATGGTTATTCAGCTCTGTTTAATTGGAGCTTTTATTTTTAGAGCTCCTTGGTAATCCGATCAATTTGAGTAAGTTTATGCAAAAGGGCAGGGAGATCATCTAATTTAATCATATTAGGTCCATCGCTTGGCGCATTATCTGGATCTTCATGAGTCTCAATAAACAAAGCTGCAATGCCAACAGCCATCGCAGCTTTGGCAAGATAACTTACAAATTCACGCTGTCCTCCAGAAGAATTTCCCATTCCTCCAGGTTGTTGCACAGAATGAGTCGCATCGAAAACAACTGGGTATCCCGTTTGAGCCATAATGGGTAAACCACGCATATCGCTAACTAATGTATTGTAACCAAAAGAAGTCCCTCGATCACATAAAAGGATTTGTTCATTTCCTGCAGATGCGATTTTATCTGCAACGTTTCTCATATCCCAAGGGGCGAGAAACTGTCCTTTTTTGACATTAATCACTTTATTAGTACGCGCTGCAGCAATTAACAAATCCGTTTGACGACATAAAAACGCCGGAATTTGCAAAATATCAGCAATCAACGCAACAGGAGCGCATTGTTCAGGTGAATGAATATCCGTAAGAATCGGCAAACCTAATTTCACTTTTACTTCATTCAAAATATCAAGGCCTTGTTCCATCCCAAGACCTCGTTGCGTTTGAATACTCGTACGATTTGCTTTATCAAAAGAACTTTTGTAAATCAGTCCAATATTATATTTTTCACAAACATCTTTTAACTGTTGTGCAGTTTTTAATGCATGCTCCAAAGATTCAATCTGGCATGGTCCTGCAATCAGCGTAAAGGGAAGGTTATTTGCAATGGTTAATGAACCAACATGAACTGATTTATTCAAAGTCATTTTGAATTTTCCTGATCAATAGCAGCTTTAATAAAGCCAGAAAATAATGGGTGAGGAGCAAAAGGTCTGGATTTTAATTCTGGGTGATATTGCACTGCAATAAACCATGGGTGATCTTCATACTCTACAACTTCTGGTAATACTTTATCAGGAGATAACCCAGAGAACTTCAATCCAGCTCTTTCGATTTGTTCTTGATAATGAATATTGACTTCATAACGATGACGATGACGTTCTTGAATAGCATTAGCACCATACATTGCTGCTACTTTTGATCCTGGCGTTAATTCAGCAGCATAAGCACCTAAGCGCATTGTACCGCCCATTTTATCTCCAGAGTAACGACGCTTTACTTGCCCAGAATCAATCCATTCTGTTAATAAGCCAACCAAAGGCTCTTCAGTAGGACCAAATTCAGAAGAAGAAGCATTGGGCAATCCTGCAAGATTACGCGCACATTCCACCACAGCCATTTGCATTCCAAAACAAATCCCTAGAAACGGAATATGATGTTCACGAGCATAACGAATAGCTTTGATTTTACCTTCGCTACCACGCTCACCAAATCCACCAGGAACCAAAATTGCATTGGTATTTGCAAAGAAACTACCAACATCTTCTGCAGTTTCTAAATCTTCAGCCTTAACCCAGTTAATATTTACTTTAACTCTGTTGGCAATGCCACCATGAAGTAATGCTTCAATCAAAGATTTATAACTATCAAGAAGTGCTGTATATTTTCCAACAATAGAAACGGTCACTTCACTATCTGGATTTCTTAAAGCATCAACAATTTTATACCATTTACTTAGATCAGGCTCTTTGTCATATGGAAGGTTAAAGTGACGTAAAACTTCTGTGTCTAAACCTTCTTTATGATACTCAATAGGGCAGGCATAAATTGTATCAATATCTAATGCAGGAACAACAGATTCTGTTCTTACATTACAGAAATTAGCAATTTTTTGACGTTCATGTTTAGGAATAGGGCGGTCACAACGACACAATAAAATTTGAGGTTGAATACCAACATTTTGTAATTCTTTAACAGAATGTTGTGTTGGCTTTGTTTTCAATTCACCAGCAGATGCAATCCAAGGCACTAATGTTAAATGCATGAAAAGGGTTTGCTCATTTCCTAAGTCATTTCTTAGCTGGCGAATAGCTTCTAGGAAAGGAAGACTTTCAATATCACCGACCGTTCCACCAATTTCAACCAACATAAAGTCAACATCATCTGCATCTTGTAAAATAACAGATTTAATGGCGTTGGTAATATGAGGAATAACCTGAACAGTTGCACCTAGATAATCTCCACGACGTTCACGCATCATCACATCAGAGTAAATACGACCAGAAGTCGCATTGTCATTACGAGATGCATCAACCCCTGTAAATCTTTCATAATGACCAAGATCTAAGTCGGTTTCTGCACCGTCATCTGTAACAAAAACCTCACCATGCTGATAAGGACTCATCGTGCCTGGATCAACATTCAAATATGGATCTAACTTTCGTAAACGAACAGAATATCCACGTGCTTGCAACAAACTTGCCAGCGCTGCTGAGGCGATACCTTTTCCTAACGAGGAAACCACACCACCAGTAATAAACACAAAACGCGTCATGAAACCTTCTTTTTAATATTAATCTAGCGATATTGAAAACAATAAGTTTTTAATACAATTTACTTAGTCGGTGCTGTTTTTTCAGTTTTTTGAGGTTGATCATTTGGCTTAGGCTGAGATGGGGTAGCTTGTTGAGAAGGGCTACCTATGATTTTATTAACAAAAGCTGCGCCACTATTATTTGCTGAGCCGTTTTTATTTAAAATCGCAATTGCAAGACACAAAATCATAAAAACTGCAGCTAATATAGCTGTCGTACGTGTCAACAAATTGGTTGTTCCACGCCCAGTCATAAAAGATCCCATTCCTTGACTGCTTCCGATACCCAAACCTCCTCCTTCGCTGCGTTGAATTAAGACAACACCAATCAAAGCAAGAGTGACCAATAATTGCACAATAAGAAGAATAGTCGTCATGTGTTTAGTATACTTTCACTAACAGTCAAGAAATAAATCATTTATAGAGTTATGCGAAATCTTGAGCAATTGTAACAAGTTGTAAGAAGTCTTCTGGAATAAGACTGACCCCACCAACCAATACACCACCTAGCTCAGAAATAGCAAAAATATCTTTTACATTACTTGGTTTAACTGAACCACCATATAATATAGGTGTTTTTTTACCATTTTCTCCGTATTGAGCAACAAGTTTTTCACGAATAAAGTGAATCACTTCGGCAATATCTTCATTTTTCGCAGATACGCCTGTGCCAATTGCCCAAACAGGCTCATATGCAACTAATCCATTAAAGTTCTCTGGTAGCGACCCCTTAATCTGGCTTGCAATAACATCTTTATATTTACCAGACTCACGTTCTTCTTTGGTTTCACCAATACAAACAACAGGAAGTAACCCTGCTTTTTGTGCAGCAATCGTTTTTTCTTTGATTAGTTGATCTGTTTCTTTGTGATCACTTCTACGTTCTGAATGTCCCAAAATAACATAACCTGCGCCCACATCTTTTAACATTGCTGCCGAGATATTACCTGTATGCGCACCTTTTTCCGCAACGTGACAATCTTGGGCACCTAGTGCATAAGGTGTATCTTTAATATGTTTTTGAACATGATATAATTGTGTAAAGGGAGGGCAAATAACCGTTGGTGCGAAATCTTTATGTTTTTCAGCATAGGCTAGTAAAGCAGAAACAATATGATCAGCTTCTTTTGTTAAGCCATTCATTTTCCAGTTACCAATAACCACTGGTTTTACCATTTTTAATACTCCCTGTATATTTATAATGATTATAATTAGATTATAAAGGTTCGATTTATAATCAAAAGATGTTATCATAGAATATAAAATATGTTGATATAATTCAAAAGATATCACATTTTTTTTTGCAGCTTAGGCATATATAGGTTATTGCTACATAAATTAAGAGTAATAATTCGCATTTAAATTATTTGGGTTACGTTACATGTTGTCGCATTTAAGACATTTACTTATCGATTCATGGTTTGGGCGCATTCTAGTTGGCCTTATCTTTCTTGTATTCATCAGCTGGGGTGCTGAAACCATTATTGACACTTGGTCTCATCAAGATAACAATGTGGTAGCTTGGGTCGGCAGCAAAAGAGTAACCGTGCAAGAACTAGATTCGGCTGCTAATATGCAATTACAGCAATATGCAGCAAAACAAGGACTTTCTGATAAATCTCAGCTTCCAAATGGAATGAAGGCTTCCTTGATTACGCAAGCTTTACAGCAACTGATTATAGAAAATAATCTACTGCTTACTGCTGATAAATCAGGTCTAAGTGTTTCTGATGAAGCATTACGTAACTTAGTATTTTCTTTTCCTGCGTTTCAGCAAGATGGAAAATTTAATAGAGAGTTATTTAATCTCTATATTAGCCAACAAAACACCACCGAAACACAGTTTTTGAAAATGTTGCGCAATCAGTTGGCGCTATCAGGACTTACAGAACCTTTAGTATCAGGAGCATCTGCATCCGATATTATGGCAAAAAATATCTTTGGATTTAGCAATGAAACAAGACAAGTCAGTTATATCCAAGTGCCATTTAATAGTTTTAAACCAAGCGCTTCTCCATCAGATGCTATTTTAAAGAGATATTATGATAACCATCTATGGGATTTTACAGTTCCAGAATTTAGGAAAGTAAAACTAATTTTTATTTCTCCTGAGACCGTTGCAAAAGGCCTGGAAGTTTCTGATCAACAATTATTGCAATATTATAATTCTAGAAAAAATGATTTTCAAAAACCAGAATCAAGAAATCTTGAAATTGTAACAGTTAAAGACCAAAAAGCGGCTGAAGATTTAGCAACATCTTGGAAAACAGCAACTTGGGAATCTATTCAACAACAAACTCAAAAAGACAATGGTTTTGCAACAACATTAGCAGAATTTACAGCTCAATCTTCTCCTTCTGCAGAATTAGCTGATGCTGTACAAAAAATAGCTCTAAATACTGTATCTGCACCTATTAAAACACCAATGGGATGGAGCGTTTTTAAAGTAACTTCAGTAGTTCCTGCACATGAAATTGCTTTTGATACTGTGAAAAGCCAACTCAAAACAGAGTTAGTCCAAGCGCAAGCAAAGCAAGCTTTTGCAAATAATATAAAAACTATTCAAGATGTTTTAGCTGGTGGTGAGGGTTTAGATGGTAAATTAGGTGGGCTTGGAGTTGTCGCTGTAGAAGGAACCTTAAACGAACAAGGTCTAAATCTAGAAGGTGACCCAGCACCAATTCCCTCCGATGATAAAGTCAAACAAGCGATCATCAGCGATATCTTCTCTAAAGCAAAAAATGCTCCTCCATCTTTAATTCAAGGGGACAACAATACTTACTATGCTTTTGTTGTTGAGGATATTACACCTGCACATCAAGAAACATTTGAACAAGCAAAAGATCGTGTTCTTAAGGCTTGGCAACAACAAGATATTAAAAAGCAAGCTAATGTTGCGGTTACTGCTATTTTTAAACAAGCTCAAGATAGCCATAAACCAATTCAAAATACAGGAAATCAGCAATTCACCATTAAAGAAAGTGATGCTTTTTCTAGAGTGAACCCATCAAAAACACTTCCTCCAGAACTACAAGCACAAGCATTCTCTATGCAAATGGGACAAACCACGATGTTTGAATCGCCTGATAGTTTTTATGTTGCGACATTAAATAATATCAAAACACCAACACCTAAAGATAATCCAACTGCTTATAATGATTTAAAAGATAATTTAGCTCAAGCAGAGGCAAATGATATTTATTCTAGTTATATTATTTTCCTTAATGCACACAGCAAAGTTGACGTTAATCAGCAAGCTGTCGATGCAATCATTAAACAGGTCAGTTATTAAAAGGATTAATTTCAGTGTCTTATGATGATTTTATAGTCAGTGAGCAACAAACAGTCATTTATACTGTTAAATCCGCTGATTTAATTACGCCTGTTTCTGCATATCTACAACTATCTGTTCTTGCTGGTAAAAATCCTAAAAATATTTTTTTACTAGAAAGCGTGCAGGGCGGTGTATCCAGAGCTCGTTACTCTATTATTGGTCTATTACCTGATGTTGTTTGGAAGTGTCACCAAGGTGTTGTATCTGTTAATAGAGATCCTTTGAATACTCCAGAAGCCTTTGTCACTGAGGGTATACACCCCATTGAGTCTTTACGAGCATTTATCGCAGAAAGCCAATTGGATATTCCTGATAACATTCCACCTATGGTTGGCGGTATTTTTGGATATCTCGGTTATGATATGGTTAGGCAGATGGAGCATTTACCTAATCCTCCCAAAAATGACTTGGGACTTCCAGAAGGCATTATGTTTAGACCTTCTGTATTTGCCATCTTTGACACAGTTCGTGACGAACTTACTTTAGCTGTTCCCCTTAGAGGGAAAACACCTGAAGAGCAAGAACAAGCCAAACAGCTCCTAAGAAAAGCACAAGATGCATTAAATGCGCCTGTTCCATTAGGTAAAAAAGTTAATAAAGCTGTTGAAAATCTTTTAGAATCTCCATCTTCTACTTTTACCAAAGATGAATTCAAAAAAGCTGTTGAGCAGATTAAGGAATATATTTTCGAAGGGGACGCATTCCAAGTTGTTCCAAGCCAACGTTTTTCTATTCCGTTTAAATTACCACCTGTAGCCCTTTATCGTTCTTTGCGACGAATAAACCCAGCACCTTTTCTATTTTGCTTACAACTAGATAATTTTGCTTTGGTTGGCTCTTCTCCTGAAATATTAGTTCGTCTACGTGACGGAATGGTAACTGTTCGGCCTTTAGCTGGCACACGTCCAAGAGGGAAAACACCTGAAGAAGACCTTCAATTAGAGCAAGACTTATTAGCTGATCAAAAAGAACTCGCAGAGCATTTAATGCTAATTGATCTAGGTCGTAACGATGTGGGTCGTGTCAGTGAAATTGGATCTGTTAAAGTTGCAGAACAATTTGTTATCGAACGCTTCAGCCATGTTATGCATATTTCTTCTAATGTAGAGGGCAAACTTAAACAAAATTTAACTGCATTAGATGCTTTAATTGCTGGTTTTCCAGCTGGCACATTAACAGGTGCTCCTAAAATTAGAGCTATGGAAATCTTAGATGATATAGAACATACACAACGTGCGACTTACGCGGGTTGTATTGGCTATTTCGGCGCAGATGGCAGCATGGATACCTGTATTGGTTTGCGTACCGCTTTAATTAAAGATGAAACCATGTATGTTCAAGCAGGATGTGGTGTTGTTGCCGATAGTGACCCAGAGGCAGAATATGAAGAAACAAAGCACAAAGCTAGAGCGCTATTTCGAGCTGCGGAAGACGCATGGTCATTTGTTCCTAATATTGATCCCAAAGCTAACTAATCCAATATAAAATGGATAATGTTATAAAAATAAAAATTTATTGATTGGCAAGGCCATATGATTTTACTTATCGATAATTATGACAGTTTCACCTATAATCTCGTTCAATATTTTGGAGATTTAGGGCATGAATGTCTGGTCCATCGTAATGATACCATTACAGTAGAAGAGGCGATGGCATTAAAACCAGAGGCTATTGTCATTTCTCCAGGCCCCTGTAGCCCTTCAGAAGCAGGAATTTGTTGTGACTTAATCGCCAAAGCAGCTCCAACTACACCTATTTTGGGAGTGTGTCTGGGACATCAGGCTATTGGGCAAGCATTTGGTGCAAAAGTCGTCAAAGAAAAACCTGCTCATGGTAAAGTTTTCCCAATTATGCATACAGGGGAAGGGATCTTTAAAGGATTAAAAAATCCTTTAAGAGTGACTCGTTATCATTCTTTGGTCGTGCAAATGAATACATTGCCAGACAGTTTTGTGCCTACAGCATTTACAGAAGATCAGATTCTGATGGCATTCCAGCACAAAGAATTACCTGTGCATGCTGTACAATTCCATCCTGAGAGCATTGCCTCTGAACAAGGACATGAACTTCTTCAAAACTTTCTAGATCTAGCCGATCAATGGAATAAGAGAAAAATTTGAGATAAAATTATGGATTTATCTTTTTCATTTACTCCCATTTTAGAAAAGTCTTTGAGAGGAGAGCATTTCTCTTCACAAGAAACGACTGATATTTTCAATGCCATTTTAACAGGTAAAGTCTCTGACGTTCACATTGCTGCCTTTTTGATGATTCTACGCATGAGAGGGGCAACAATAGAAGAGTTAGAAGGGGCTGTGCGATCTATGCGTCATCAGATGCTACCGATTACCCCAAACGACCCTTTTACGATTGATGTTTGTGGCACGGGTGGAGATGGTCAAAGTACGTTAAATGTTTCTACAGCAGTCAGTTTTGTCTTGGCTGCAATGGGAATTTCTGTTGCAAAACACGGCAATCGTGCACAATCCTCTAAATCTGGTGCAGTTGATGTTTTAAGTGCTTTAAATGTAGTTCCTCAAACAGATATAGAAATTTTACAAGATAATTTAAACGAACATAAAATTACTTTTTTATCTGCTTTTGTACATCATCCAGCCCTCAGCCATATTAATCTTGTGCGTAAAGAACTTGGGGTTCGAACAATTTTTAATTTGCTTGGCCCATTATCAAACCCTGCCAATGTTCGATATCAAATGATCGGGGTCTATGACACTGAATGGCTAATGCCTTTTATTCAGGTTTTACAAAATCTAGGCTCTAAAAGAGTCTGGGTCGTTCATGGTCTAATTGAGGATGCTGGACAAAAGCAAGGGGTAGATGAAATTACCCTAGCTGGTCCATCGAAGATCATGGCATTAGAAGATAACAAAATTATTCCCGTCACCTTATCAATAGAAAATATAAAAACTGCAGGCCTTACTCCTGCACCATTATCTGCTATTGCTGGAGGCGCTCCAAAAGATAATGCTGCTGCTATGCTTGCATTATTTAATGGTAAAAAAGATGCTTATCGTGATACAGTATTGATTAATACTGCTATTGCATTACATATTGTAAAAAATTACTCTCTTATTAATACACATGGGGAAATTAATCCTACTGTTTTGAAAGAGTTAGTCTTAAAAGCTGCGGATGCTATTGATAGTGGCTCTGCATTATCCGTATTGCATGCAATTCAGCACAAAACTTAACGTAAACGCTAGTTATAATTATGAACGAAATATCTAATTCTGATCCTGTTTTAAACTCTATTTTACAATCTGAAAATGAAATAGCAGATGTACTAGTACAAATTTGTGCCAGAACACGTGCTGAAACAGAAAAAAAATCCAGCATCAAATCTTTAAAAGAAATTGCTGAAGAAGCAAAAAATAAAAAAACACCAACACGTGGATTTTCACGTGTATTAAAAGAAAAAATGGCAAAAGGTCAAATGGGGCTGATTGCTGAATGTAAAAAAGCATCTCCTTCTGCAGGTGTAATTCGTCAAGACTATGACCCTTCAATGATTGCTGTGCAATATGAAAACGCTGGTGCCAGTTGTTTGTCTGTTTTAACAGAAACCGGTTACTTTTATGGGAATAACGAAGATTTAAAAATTGCTAGAGAAGCATGCTCTTTACCTGTATTACGTAAAGATTTCATTTTGGAACCTTGGCAAGTTTATGAAAGCCGTGTCATTGATGCAGACTGTATTTTATTGATTATGGCTGCTTTAAAAGACAATGAAGCCAGTGAAATGGTCGAACTTGCAAGATGTTTAGATCTTGATATCCTTGTAGAAGTCCATGATGAAGCAGAACTTAATCGTGCCTTGGCTTTAGATGTTTGTTTGATTGGTATTAATAATCGTAATTTACGCACATTAAAAACAGATATCGCTGTTACAGAGGCTTTATCACCTTTAGTACCACCAGATCGTATTATTGTTTCTGAAAGTGGTTTAAAAACCTTTGATGATATTAGTCGAGTGCAAGCTGTGGGTGCTAGTGCTGTTTTAGTTGGCGAAAGTCTTTTGTCAAAACAAAATGCTGGAACCGCAGTTAGAAATTTACTTGGTTCAAACTAAACTGTTTTTTATACGATTGTAACTCTATTGAATAAATAGAGTTACAAGGGAATTATATATGACGGTAAAGCGAATTCTTGTGCAACACGCACAACAAAAAAAACAAACTATCAATTCGTTGCCAAAACCGGAATGGATAAAGGTAAAAATTAATCAATCATCTGCTTTTAAGGAAACAGATGCATTGGTTAAAAAATATCAGCTTAATACAGTATGTACAGAAGCAGCTTGTCCAAATATTGGAGAATGTTGGACAAAGCGCCATGCAACAGTGATGATCTTAGGAAATATTTGCACAAGAGCTTGTGCATTTTGCAATGTAGCAACTGGACGACCATCTCCTATAGACCCTAATGAGCCTGCACGTATTGCTTTGATGGTGCAAAAACTCAATTTACGTCATGTTGTTATTACTTCTGTTGACAGAGATGATTTAAAAGATGGTGGAGCACAGCATTTTGCTCATGTGATTACCGAAATTAGAAAAACATTACCATCTACAACAATCGAAGTACTAACACCTGATTTTTTAAGAAAAGAAGGGGCTGTATTAACGATTTCCAAAGTTAAACCTGATGTTTTTAATCATAATATGGAAACTGTTCCCAGATTATATCCATCAATTCGCCCCGGTGCACGTTACTTTCAATCTTTACGGATTTTATACGAAGCCAAACAATTACAACCCGATGTCTTTACTAAATCTGGAATGATGCTAGGGTTAGGAGAAAGCAAAGAAGAGGTTGTTCAAGTGATGGATGATTTACGTTGTGCTCAGGTTGATTTTCTGACATTGGGGCAGTATTTACGTCCAACACCTAAACATGCAGCAGTTCAACATTATGTAACGCCTAATGAGTTTGAAGAATATTACCACATCGCCAAAGCAAAAGGTTTTTTACAAATTAGTTCATCCCCGATGACACGATCCTCTTACCATGCTGATACAGATTTTGAAGTATTAAAAAATAAACGTCTCACTACTTATTTATCAAACTAAATTATATTTAAACGACATGATATTTGGAGAATAACTTAATATGCCTACGCATGCTGAAAAACGGTTTATCGCCCACAGCCAAGAACAAATGTTTAATTTAGTTGCCGCCGTTGATTTATATCCTGAATTTTTACCTTGGTGCACAGGGGCAGATATTCGATATCGTGATAAAGAGTTACTTCTAGCAGATTTAAAAGTAGGCTTTGGACCATTTAAAGAGGTTTTTGGTAGCCGTGTAGAGTTATATAAAGCCGAAAATAGAATTACTGTCACTTATGATCGCGGCCCTTTGAAATATTTAAGCAATCAATGGCAGTTTTTACCAGATCCAAATGGATGTATCATTGATTTCTTTGTTGATTTTGAATTTAAATCTAAGATTATGCAAAAAGCAATGGGCTTGGTTTTTAACGAAGCAGTACAAAAAATGGTTTCTGCATTTGTCAAAAGAGCAGATTTCTGTTACGCTTCTAAGTAGGATAAAAAGTCACAGTATATAAGTTTATAATATAGATGTGATAAATATTAGTTACCCCACTTGTATTTTTTAGTGTTATAATTACATTCGTAACTATAGTTTTTGATTAACAATAAAATAAATTAATGTTAGATTATACACACATTAGTTTATTTTATATTTAAGTAGAGGTTAGATTATGAATTCTGTTTTCAAAATGTCTCTTTTTGCAGCAGCTTTAGCTTTTGCAGTTCCAAATGTTGCAATGGCTGCAACGGCAACACCTGCTCCAGCAAAACACAAACCAGCTGCTCACAAATATTATAAAGGGCATCGCTATAGCAAAAAAACACCTACAGTAGCTCAAGGTGACCAAGAAACTGCAGATTTAAATGCTCGTAGCTTACAACTTGTTCAATCTGTTAACAATGGTGCAGCTCCTCCTAACGCTACTCAACAAGTTGTTCCTAACCCTTCAAACCAATTACCTCCAAGTGCAAGAGTGCCATTGACAGGTAACCAAACAACACAAACTTTAAACCGTGATAGCTTACAAGACGTTAACAAATATGATCACAGACGTGTTGTTGTTGCTCCTGGTACAGGAAACACTGTTGCAGCTCCAGCTGCACCAGGTGCTGTAAACCCAAATAATATGCCTCCAGCACAATAATAATTGTTGCTAATGCATAAATAAAAAAAAAGCCTCTTAGTTTATGATAACTAAGAGGCTTTTTTATGACTTAAGATAAGGTAAGTAAAAGCTTTATAGCTTCAATAACCGTTTGTAACCTTATCACTTCTCGATCTCCTAAAAAATTATATTGATATGCAATCGCTTTTCGATCTCTTCTTTGTATAGCTATCCATACTAAACCGACTAAATCATGAGTATCTGGGCCTGCAAATCCAGTAACAGCAACAGCAATATTCGCATGAAATGCTTTATTTAAAGCACCAGACACCATTTCTAGGGCAACTTGCTTACTCACTGCACCATATTTATCTAAATTTGCTTGATTTACGCCTAGCATAGTTGCTTTCATATAATTAGAATAAGTAACAAAACCACCTTCTATATAAGAAGATGATCCTGGTAAATCCGTTAAATAACCACTAATCAAACCAGCAGTGCAACTCTCCGCCGTTACAAGTTTCAAATCATGTGCCTGACAAAAATCAGCGAGCTCTAAACATAAAGAGAATAAGTGCTGTTTTAAATCATTAACATTCATTATGACATATCCTCTTTAATATTAAGATTATTAAATATTAACGCTGATTAATTGTTGTTTGATAAATAATGGTATTCTCGATGACACGTTGAACATAATTACGCGTTTCCGTATATGGAATTTGTTCTATCCAATCAATTAACTGATTTTGTGCATCAGCATTACTGGATGGATCTCCGTATTGAGCTATCCATTGTTTAACACGACCAGGCCCTCCATTATATCCAGCAACAGCATAAGGAATAACATTATTAAATCGAGACAGTAATTTTTCTAAATAAGCAGTTCCTAATTTAATATTATTATCAGGTACCACTAAGTTACCAGGCGTTCCCATTTTTGCAGGAAGGCCAATTTGAACAGCAACTTCTTTAGCCGTAGAAGGTAAGAGTTGCATTAACCCATAAGCATTAGATGGGCTAACAATTGTCGGATTGAAACTACTTTCCTGTCTCATGACGCCCAACTCCAATCCTGAAGGTAAGCTTGAGGCTGGAATAGTATAGGGACGAGGCCAACCATCTTGTAAAAGAACAACACCTTTTGCCCCAGCATAACGCGCCATGGTTACAGCGTCTTCAGGTAATCCCATCTGATTAGACACTCTAGCATTGATTGCTTGTTCAGTTGTTGAAGCGCTTACTTTATTTTGCGCAAGTAAAAATGGACGAGCATGAACCAGATCTCCTTGTTGAACCAGTATCTGAGCAGCTTGTATTAATTCATTGTTTTTAAAAGAATTTAACTCAGAAGATGACCAGGAAGGTGATTTAACATTCGACAGATATTTAGTGACTGCATTAGAGAGTAATGATGGGTTTAAAATCACACTGCCATTATGAATATTCTCTAGTTCTGCAATCGCCATTTGTCCATAAAAGCTTGTTGGATATTGGGCAGCTTGCTGCCAAGCTTCTTTGGCTGATGACGCATTATTCATATCTTGATAGGCACGACCTAACCAATAATAACCACGGCTAGTTGTAATAACTGAACTTTCTTGCGTTAACTTCTTAAAATAACCAATTGATTCTGAAGCTTTATTAAGTTTTCTTAGAGAAATCCAGCCTGCTAAAAATGCTGAATCATATTCGCAACTATTATTGTTACACGCATCAACAGATGCTAACGCATAAGCTGTTTTATCATTCCCATTATCCAACAAAGAACGAATTAAGCTATTCCGTTCAACCCAAAAGCGCTTTTGGTCAGAATTACGTTCGACTTGTAATCCAACATCTTGCCATAACTTAACAGCTTCATCATTACGATTTTGAGTTCTTAACCAACGTAAACGCGCATAAACCAAACCTGGTGATTTCAACTCAGAAGAACTTAAAGAAGATAAAAGACTTTCTGCTGTTGGTTCTTGTCTGCGTAACGCCAGAATAGCAGATGCAATTTTTTGCTCTGAAGGCTGTAAATACTGCATTTGTTGAGAAGCAGCAGATAAGAGGCCATGAGACTCAAGATAATTAAATCGATCCCATTGATCTTGTGTTGTAAAATTCCCAGAAAAAGTTGCATTCACCTCTTGAGCATCTGCTGCTTTGCCAAGAGAATGTGTCCACGCATATTTTGCCTGTTGAATTAAATGACTAGTTTTGCTTGCTTGCTGTGCACAAAAAGCCAATGCATCTGCGGTTGTAATGGATTGATTTTGACAAATGTTACTAATCACATTCTTGTCTGTTTCCGTTAGCAATGCTTGCTGCATTCTTTTTGAAAAAACTTGTTGATTAGGCCAGGTTGGATTTTCGCTCATAAACTGCGCGTAAGTAGCAGCATCCCCACCATTTAGCTGTAAAAGTTGCAAATATAAATTAACTTTTTCCTGCACAGTTGCATCGGAAGCCAGCCCAACACCTGCCGTGCCATTTTGCTCTGAAAATGTTTGTGATATCTTAGAGGAAAGCGATGTATTGCTTTGCGGTTGTACAGAAGGTTGAGAGTTACTGCTGCTACACCCAACAATCGTCATCGAAAAGACGGTTAAAATAGTCGTTAGGTTACAAAAAGACTTTATTGCTGAAGTGTTCATTTAAAAATCAACCTTAATTAAAATAGCATAAATTTTTATTAATCTTAATTCAATCATTATAGAAATAACAATCAATTTTAATATGCTTAAAATTAGCTGGAGCGTTTAAATCTGCATCACAAGCCATATCTTATTTCAAAAACATGTTAAAATTAAGTGTCAGCACGATGGGCAAAACATATCACGAAAATATTTATTGATTGAAATATAAAATTCTGGATGAAAGCTATAAAAATTATGATATAACCTCTTTTTAAGCTATCGAATATAGAAAGGAACGACGGGGATGATACCGCGTTATAGCCGCCCAATTATGACTTCAATTTGGGCACCTGAAAATCGTTATCGTATTTGGTTTGAAATCGAAGCTCTGGCCTGTGAAGCAATGGCTAAATATGACTTTATCCCTAAAGAATCAGCAAAAGCTATTCGTGAACAGGGTGATAAAGCAATGGCAAGCTTTAATGCTCAAGATGTTACTGCAATTGATGACATCGAGGCCAAAGTTCGCCATGACGTTATTGCTTTCTTAACTTGGTTAGCAGGAAAAATTGGTGAAGATAGTCGTTTTGTTCATATGGGCATGACCTCTTCAGACGTACTAGATACTTGCCTTGCGGTTCAATTAACTCAAGCTGCTGATATTTTATTAGAAGATATCGACAAAGTTTTAGAAGCCATTAAAAAACAAGCTTTTGAACATAAATATACGCTAACGATTGGTCGTAGCCATGGTATCCACGCAGAACCTGTAACTTTTGGTTTAAAACTTGCAGGCTATTATGCAGAATTTGCCCGTAACAAGAATCGGTTACTTCAAGCACGACAAGAAATCGCAACATGCGCAATTTCTGGTGCAGTTGGAACCTATGCACATATTGACCCAAGAATTGAAGCTTACGTTGCTGAACATTTAGGGCTTAGTGCAGAGCCAGTTTCTACCCAAGTTATTCCTCGTGATCGCCATGCAGCATTTTTTGCTACATTAGGGGTGATCGCAAGTTCTATTGAACGTTTATCCATCGAAATTAGACATCTTCAACGTTCTGAAGTTCGTGAAGCAGAAGAGTTCTTCCATCCTGATCAAAAGGGATCTTCTGCAATGCCACATAAACGCAATCCTATTTTGACAGAAAACTTAACTGGATTAGCAAGAATTGTTCGTTCTCACGTTGTTCCTGCAATGGAAAACGTTGCTTTGTGGCATGAGCGCGATATCAGTCACTCTTCAGTTGAGCGTATGATTTGTCCAGATGGCACCATTACGCTTGACTTTGCATTAAACAGATTAGCTAACGTTATGGAAAAACTGGTTGTTTATCCTGAACGTATGCAAGAAAATATAGAAAGCCTTGGTGGTGTTGTTCATTCTGGGGAAGTGTTATTAGCACTTGCTCGTGCTGGATTATCCAGAGAACAATCTTACCGTATTGTTCAACGTTCCGCGATGGAAACATGGACAAAACTAGGCAAACCTGAAGGTAAGAGTTTTAGAGAGAATTTAGAGAACGATCCTGAAATTACTGGACGTATTGATGCCTCTGTTTTGGATAAAGCAATGGATGGCAGCATGCATGTTCAAAACCTAGATCACATTTATCAAAATGTTTTTGGTGAAACAGGGCCTAAATCTAAGAATTAATTATCTTTGACAAAATAGCTTGTAAATCAGGCTATTCTGTCAATATTATAATATTAAGGGTTATTCGATATAGTATATTTTAGATAATCCTTAGTCGTTGCAACTTTATTACGATATATATTTAAGGGACGTTTATGACCCGCCGTCGACAAATTTATGAAGGTAAGGCAAAAATCCTCTATGAGGGGCCAGAACCTGGAACAATTGTTCAATATTTTAAAGATGATGCCACAGCTGGAAATGGTGCTAAAAAAGGAACCATTACAGGAAAAGGCGTTTTAAATAATCGCATCAGCGAATATCTAATGACGCAAATTGAAGATATTGGCATTCCAACACATTTTATTCGCCGTTTAAATATGCGCGAACAGCTGGTTAAAGCTGTCGAAATTATTCCATTGGAAATTGTTGTGCGCAATGTTGCCGCAGGCAGTATTGTTAAGCGTTTAGGTCTGGAAGAAGGCGTTCGTTTACCTCGTCCTTTGGTAGAGTATTACCTAAAAAATGATGAACTCAACGATCCTTTAGTACTAGAAGATTACATCACCGCGTTTAATTGGGCTACGGTTCAAGAAATGGATGAAATCGTTACTTATACCCTAAGAATTAATGACTTTTTAAGCGGATTATTACTTGGAGTTGGTATTAAATTAATCGATTTCAAATTGGAATTCGGCCGTTATTGGAAAGATGAAGAATCCCATATTGTGTTAGCTGACGAAATTTCCCCTGATAATTGTCGTTTCTGGGATATCGAAAGCGGAGAAAAATTGGATAAAGACCGTTTCCGTCGTGACCTTGGAAAAGTAGAAGAAGCTTATCAAGAAGTCGCACGTCGTTTGAAAATTTTACCTGAATCTAATGTTGAATCTATAAAAGGCAAAGGCCCGGAGAGTATCTAAATGAAAGTTCGTTTAATTATTATGTTAAAGCAAGGGGTATTAGATCCTCAAGGCAAAGCAATCAATCATGCTTTACATAATCTGTCTTTTACAGAAGTCCAAGATGTTCGCGTTGGACGTGTTATCGATCTAGAAGTCGAAGAGAACTCTGCTGAAAAAGCAAAAGCCAGAGCAAGCGAAATGGCTAAAGAACTATTAGCTAATGGCGTCATTGAAGACTTCCAAGTTGAGGTGCTGTCATGAAGACAAAAATAGCCGTTCTTTTGGCTGGTTTTGGTTTTATGGCTTTATCTGGGGCTCAACATGCTGATGCGCAAAGGGTAACACCCTTGCAAGCTGGAAAATTTTTACAATTATGTAAAAATGAAAAAGCATTAAAAACATGTGATGCTTATATCAGCGGTATTGCTGATTCTGTGGCTTACTCAAAGATGTTTGCAAAAAATCAAGGGGATATAAATGCACCTGCTGGTTTTTGTATTGCAACCAATGTTTCTGGCAAGGAAATGAGAGACAAAGTCATTGCTTGGATGGATGGTCATTCAGACAAGCTTTCTCAACCTGCTGGGGCTGCTGTATTTACTGCATTACATGATGCCTATCCATGTAATACGAAGAAAGATGGAAAACAATAATGAAAATAGGTATCGTTGTCTTTCCAGGTACCAACCGTGAACGAGATATGGTTATCGCTTTTGAGCGCGTAACAGGGGTTACCCCCACAATCATTTGGCATCGTGAAACAGCATTGCCACAACTGGATATGGTTGTTTTACCTGGTGGATTTAGTTATGGGGATTACTTACGTTGTGGTGCTATGGCTGCGCATTCCCCAATCATGCATGAAATCCGTGCTTTTGCTGAAAAAGGCGGATATATCATGGGCGTTTGTAACGGCTTTCAAATCTTAACAGAATCAGGTCTGCTTCCTGGTGCATTATTACCTAATGCTAGCTTAAGATTCCTTTCTAGAGATTGTCATTTACGTATTGAGCGTAATGATACTGCGTATACCAGAGGCTGGAAACAAGGTGATGTCTTTAGAACAGCAACAGCTCATGGAGATGGAAATTATTTCTGTGATGCTGAAAATTTAAAACGCCTAGAAGGCGAAGGCCAAGTTGTTTTTCGTTACAGTTCTCCTGAAGGCGAAATTAATCCATTAAATCCTGAATATAATCCAAATGGCAGTATCAATGCGATTGCTGGAATTATTGATAAAACAGGTCGCATTTGCGGAATGATGCCTCATCCAGAAGATATGGTTGATCCGTTAATGGGCAGCGAAGATGGAAAACCTCTTTTCCAAGGCATAATGGAGACATTAACTCGATGAGTAAACCACAACTTATTGTAAATGAAGAACTTGGCAAAGAATTTGGTCTATCCAAAGACGAATATGCAAAAGTTTTAACGATCATGGGCAGAACCCCAAGCTTAACAGAGTTGGGTATTTTCTCAGTCATGTGGTCAGAGCATTGCTCTTATAAATCTTCTCGTGCTTGGTTGCGTAATTTACCAACAAAAGCACCTTGGGTTATTCATGGTCCAGGTGAAAATGCTGGGGTTGTTGATATCGGTCAAGGTTTGGCTGCAATCTTCAAAATGGAAAGTCATAACCATCCATCTTTCATCGAACCTTATCAAGGGGCAGCGACAGGTGTTGGTGGGATTTTACGTGACGTCTTTACGATGGGTGCACGCCCAGTTGCAAACTTAAACGCATTACGTTTTGGTAGTCCAGATCATCCTGCAACCCGTCATATTGTTGATGGTGTTGTACGTGGTATTGGTGGATATGGAAACTGCGTTGGTGTGCCAACCGTTGGTGGTGAAGTCAACTTCCACGAAAGCTATAACGGAAATCCTTTGGTTAACGCCATGAATGTTGGTGTTGCTAGACAAGACCGTATTTTCCTTTCTGCTGCTGCTGGTATTGGCAATCCTGTCATTTATGTGGGTTCCAAAACAGGTCGTGATGGTATTCATGGGGCAACAATGGCCTCTGCTGAGTTCGATGAGGATGCAGCATCAAAACGTCCAACCGTTCAAGTTGGCGATCCTTTTGTTGAAAAACTATTGATCGAAGCATGCTTGGAATTAATGGCAACCGATGCGATTGTTGCTATTCAAGATATGGGTGCAGCTGGTTTAACCTCTTCCGCTGTGGAAATGGCAGGTAAGGGCGGTGTCGGTATCGAATTGAACCTTGATCATGTTCCTCAACGTGAAGAACAAATGACCGCTTATGAAATGATGTTGTCCGAAAGCCAAGAACGTATGTTAATGGTTTTACGTCCAGATCGTACAGAACTTGCAAAAGAAATCTTTGAAAAATGGGAATTAGATTTTGCGATTATCGGTCATTTAACGGATACAGGTCATATTGTTATTAAACATCATGACAAAACAGAAGCTGATATTCCATTAGAACCTTTGGCTGATGAAGCGCCTTTATATCATCGTCCAACAGCCCCCTCTCCAAAACCAGAACCTTTGGGTGCATTAGACGTAAATGTCAGCATTGAGCAATCTCTAATCAAATTACTTGGTTGTGCAGATCTTGCATCTCGCTCTTGGATTTGGGATCAATATGACAGCACCATTGGTGGACAAACAGTTTATCGTCCAGGCCAGGCAGATGCTGCGATTATTCGTGTTGATGGTACTCAAATTGGATTGGCATTAACCACAGATTGTACTCCTCGTTATTGTGCAGCTGATGCTTATCAAGGTGGGGCTCAAGCTGTTGCCGAAGCATGGCGTAATATCACAGCAACTGGTGCTAAACCCTTAGCTGTTACCGATAACTTAAATTTTGGAAATCCAGAAAAACCAGAAGTCATGGGACAAATTGTTGCTGCGATTGAAGGAATGAAAGATGCTTGTAATGCGCTTGATTTCCCAGTCGTGAGTGGAAACGTTTCATTATACAATGAAACCCGTGATGCAAATGGCGAAAATGTATCTGTATTACCAACGCCCGCAATTGGTGCGCTTGGGGTGATTGATGATGTTTCTAAAACCATTGGTAATGCATTTAAAGCTGATTATGATATCGTTTTAATTGGTGCAACCAAAGGAGAGCTTGGCCAAACATTATGGTTAAGAGAAATCCTTGGTAAAGAAACAGGAAATCCTCCACAAATTGACCTACAAGCTGAACGTCGTAATGGTGATTTCGTCAGAGAAAACATTGCAAACGGGTTAATTGAAGCTTGCCATGATCTTTCTGATGGTGGGTTATTGGTCGCTGCTGCTGAAATGGCGATGGCTGGTAATGTTGGATGTACTTTGGACGTTCCTGAAAGTGGCATCAGACCAGAAGCCTATTGGTTTGGTGAAGATCAAGCACGTTACTTAGTCATGACAGCAGATAAAGATGCACTAATCAAAGCTGCTAAAGCGCAAAATATTCCAGCGAGAGATATCGGTTGCACAGGCGGTGATAGCCTTGTTATGCCTTCAGGCACAATAACAACAATCGCAAGAATGAAAACCGCTTCAAAAAGCTTTTTTGAAAAACTAATGAAAGTCTAAATCATGGAAGTATCTGAAATCGAAGAACGCTTAAAAACCGCTTTTCCTGATGCGAATATTGATGTTGGCGCATTAAAAAAAGATGGTAGGCATTTTTACTGTAAAATTGCTGCGAAAGAATTCTCGGGCTTGAATAAAGTCCAACAACACCAACTTGTTTATAAAGCTTTGGGAGATTATTTGCAAAATGATCTTCATGCCTTGGCTTTGCAAACAGATTCCCTATAACCTACAAGACTGGAACTATAATGAGTAATCCTGTTTTCGATCAAATTAAAAACGAAATCGATTCTAACGATGTTGTACTTTATATGAAAGGCACTGCAGACTTCCCAAGTTGTGGATTTTCTGCAAAAGTTGCTCATATCCTTTCAGATTTAGGCGTTTCTTTTAAAGATATTAATATTTTAGAAGATGATTCTTTACGCCAAGGCCTAAAAGAATTCTCTAGCTGGCCTACATTTCCTCAACTTTATGTAAAAGGTGAGTTAGTTGGCGGATGTGATATCGTCAGAGAAATGTATGCTTCTGGTGAATTGGCTCAGCTTTTAAAAGATAAACAAATCGCTTGTCGATAATTTATGTAGCATAAAAGCAACATTAAGGATAAAAATTAAAAAAAATAATTTTTATCCTTAACTATATGTATTCAAGAGAGTTTTTTTACGTTAGCTTTCAATCGTAATATTTTTTGTATCCGTAAGCAGTTATCGTGTATCGTTAGAGAGTAGAATAAATGGTCAGACATTTCAAAAAAACAATTTGTACGCTTTTTGGTGCAGCAGCACTCATTTCTTTGTCTCCTTCACCAGCAAAAGCTCAACATATTGTTACAGAAACTGAAGCTGGCAAACTAACCCTAGAATCTTTAACTGCTGCACCAGCAGTACGTCATTATAAAGCACGTAAAGTTGCTTATAAGACAGCTTCTAGAGGAACAGCACATTCTTCTAAACTTGTCAGAACAGTTTCCTATAAACAAAAAGGCAAACTATCTATTAAAAATGCTGTCTATAATAGTTCTTCTACACACAAAAAAGCTGCAAAACGTCGTCATCGCAGCTAATTTTTTAGAACTCAGCTAGAATAATATTTTCAAAATGTTCGATTTGACCTTGCTGGTTAATAGCAATTAGGTCAAATCGAACATTTTCTATTTGTGGCTGATAATATTCTAAATAATAAGAAGCTGTATTCAACAAACGTTTTTGCTGTATTGTCGTAATAGAAGATAATGCATCATCCATTCTTTTTCTGGCTTTTACCTCGACAAATAATAACCAATTTATTTTTGTAGCAATCAGATCAATTTCCCCAGTTGGGCAACGGAATCGTTTATGGACAATACTCCACTGATGATTTGTTAGATAAGTTTCAGCGAGGCTTTCTGCTGACAATCCTTTGCTATATGCAAGGGAGCCTAATTTTTGATTGCTATTTCTCATCTTGGTATTTTATCATAACGTCACGTTATTTATAAAACAAAACTAAAACTTTATTTTAAAATTACAAACCATATTAAAACCGAAAGCTTAATGAAATGCATGTGTTTTACACATATTTATTTTTAACAGATTTTCAACAAGATGCATTTTTGGCTATTCTACGATTTGTTTTAATATTGCTAGTGATCTTTCATGTGCTTCGTCATGTCAGAGACACCAGATCTTCGATTGGTTGGATTGGTTTTACACTCATTATGCCAATTACAGGGTTTATTTTATATATGATGTTTGGAGTCAATCGTGTTGTTCACCGTGCCCAAAAACTCGTCAATAATCGTCCGTGGCATAACAAACTCTTAGACAATATGACGCGTTATTATATCAAAGGACATTTTTATCCTTTAGCTAAAGTTGTTGAGGGCTTTACAGGGCGTCCTTTACTAATTGGTAATAACGTTGAACCTTTATTTAATGGGGATGATGCTTATCCTGTAATGTTAGAAGCTATTAACTCAGCAAAAGTTTGTGTATTTCTCTCAACTTACATATTAAAAAGTGATGAAACAGGAAAAGCATTTGCGGATGCACTAATTGCCGCTCAACAAAGAGGAGCTACTGTTCGCGTGTTAGTCGATGGGATTGGTAGTGGCTATTTTTATTGTCCAATTTCAAGATATTTAAAGAAAAACGGCATAAAAATGGATCGCTTTATGCACTCATTTTTACCTTGGAAAATGCCTTTCATTAATTTAAGAACCCATAAAAAAATCCTAATCGTTGATGGTAAAGTAGGTTTCCTAGGTGGTCTAAATATTGCTAATGAAAATGTATTAGCACTTCATCCAAAACATCCTGTTTCTGATACGCATTTCAAGATTACAGGAGCAATTGTACACGAACTAACCGAAGCTTTTTTGCAAGATTGGTTCTTTATTACCGCCGAAGATTTAAATAAAAGAAGTTTTTATCCTGAAACTGAAACGGCTGGAAATATGATTTGTCGGATTATAACGGCAGGCCCAGACTCAGATATAGAAAAAATTAAATATACAATGATGCAAGCGATCAGTTTAGCCAGAAAATCTATTCGTATTATGACGCCTTATTTTTTACCTGATGACCGTTTTTTATCTTTATTATCTCTAGCCGCTATAAGAGGTGTTGATGTCGAGATTGTTATCCCTGAACAAAGTAATCAACGTCTAGTGGACTGGGCTCGAAATATCAATAATCTTATGCCTTTACAACATGGCTGCAAAATTTGGCTCGTCAAAGCACCTTTTAATCATTCAAAATTAATGGTTATTGATCGTATTTGGTCTTTTGTAGGTAGTTCTAATGTCGATATGCGTAGTTTACGATTAAATTTCGAAATTAACATGGAAATTTATCATAAAGAATTTGCTGAAAATTTAGATGATTTTATTGGATTTCATCGCCATAAATTACTAACACTAGAAGAATTAGAAAATAGGTCTATTATTGCTAAATTTAGAGATGCTACAACAAGATTATTATTACCGTATTTATAAAACAACCCTTTTAAATAGGTCTTAACGTCACCATAATTGGACGGTGATCAGAAGTAGCACGTGATAATACTTGTTTATCTATACACTCCATCCCTCTAACTAAACAGCGATCAAGACGAATAGGAAATAAATTAGCCATTTTATGGGTTGGCTCACGTGGTCCTACATCTTGAAATCCAGACAGTAAGGTTGGACCAATTAAATTATAATCTCCCAAAACTGCGGCTCTATCAGGTAAGAAATCTGAAATCACTTGGAGTTGTCGTCGATTTAATAATTGCCCATGAGATAAATGTACATTAGCAATCCAGAATTTACCATAGTCAATTAATTGAGCGACACGTTTAATCAAAGCGCCTTTGGGCAATATACATGTCGACGGTGGTGCTTTAAAAGGATAGGGGCTCCAACATGCAACGCCATGAATACGACCTGGGAGAGGGAAGCGGCTATAATATCCCCCAATTAATTGAGGTAATATATTCATTTCTTCTGTTGCTTCTTGCATCAATAAAAGTTCTGGGTGATGCGTGTTGACTAAATAGGCAACATCATACGGAGAAGCACCGACTTTTCGAAGTAAATTCCAACTAATTATTTTGAAATAACGAAGGTCAGGTTCAGTATCAACATAAAAATGGGGATCTATATGCGATGAATAAGACATTATTATATGACTTAATAATTTATACTATTTACAAGTGTATCATAAGAATAATATCGAATATAGTTTTTATTCTTTTAATACAAATCAATATCTAACAGTTACATTATAATCAGTTATCACTCTGTCTTTTCTATATTTTTCATCGAAAAATCAATAACTAACGTATATCCCAACCCCAATAAAACAGGACCTAAAAAGATTCCTAACCCACCAAAAGCAAGAAGACCACCAAAAATCCCCAATACACTTAATAAATAAGGAAGCTTATTTCCAGAAGAAATAAATATGGGTCTAATGATATGCTCAACACCAGAAATAATCACTACACCATAGATCAATAATAAAATTGCCGAGAGCGTATGTCCTCCCATAAGCAACCAAATAGCTGCAGGTATCCATACAACAGGTGCTCCAATAGGAAAAAGAGATAAAAAAGCAGCGATCCCACCCAACAAAACAGATTCTGGAACATCAAATAAAGCCAAGCCACACCCTGTTAATATTCCCTGCAATAAGGCAGTACCGATAATACCATACACAGTACCAAGGATCGTTTTACTTGTCATAGCAACTAAATGATTTGAAGATGGTCCTGCAACTTTATAAATAAATGCCTGCAATACTTTCCCTAAATAATCTCCACTTAACCAAAAGAAAAAAGAAATAAATAAAGCAAACACAAATTGAATAAGCCCACCAATGGTTTGTAAAAACATGGAAAAAGAAGCACGAGTAATATCATAGAAATATGGACGCAAACTATCGCTGATACTCAACAAATGTTCAGCACCTTGCTCCCATGTTTTTGCTAAATATTTATTAATAATCGGAATATGTTGCATCCAATGAGGAGGCGAAACAAAATTAATAGATGAAGTTGCAGAAGCAATAGATTGCACAACTCTTGGAACATCATCAATAATTGCAGAAGTCAAAATGACAACCGGTAAAACCATACAGAATGCACAAAAAACCGTCATTACTAACGCTGCACATACCTTACCAATATATTTCCTGAGAAATACATAAATAGGCCAAGTCGCAAAACTAATAATCGCAGCCCATAAAATGGAAGAAAAAAGAGGACGCAAGATTAACCAGCATCCATAGCCGATCGCTGCTAGGACAATATAGAGTATAATGCGTTTATTCATGTTTTTCTCCTTAATGACATTACTATAAAATATTGTTAGGAGAAAAAAAGAATAATTTTATGCCTTTGACATATTTTTGATAAAAGGCTGTCAAAAGCATAAAAATTTTATACAATAAGTCGAATTTTAAATAATAATATCATCAACAAGGATCAGATATGACGACTTTATCGCCAGAAGAAGACGCGGTTTCTCGTGGTTGGAAAGCATTATCAACTTTACTCGTAACCGCGGGAAGACATAAAGACTCTGTTCCTAAAGAAGGTTCCTTCGTTAACCCACCATTACACAGAGGATCAACCGTTATTTATCCATCTGTCGCGGCAATGAGAGATACCGAGGGACTACAATATGAGCATCACACTTTATACGGTGCGATGGGTTCGCCTAATCAGCATGAATTAGAAAAAGTGGTTGCTTTAATTGAGGGGGGAAGCCACAGCCAAGTTGTTTCCTCTGGATTAACAGCATGTACATTGCCTTTATTAACCTTTTTATCCGCTGGCGATCATTGTTTATTAATTGATAGTATTTATGGCCCAACCAAACGCTTTTCAGAAAAAGTTATGAAAAAATTTGGTGTTGAAGTCAGTTACTATCCTGCTGATATTTCTGTTGCTGAAATAGAAAAATATCTTCAACCTAATACAAAAGTTATTTTTACCGAAAGCCCAGGAAGTCATACTTTTGAAATACAAGATATTTCTGCTTTATCGAAATTAGCGCATCAGCATCATATTAAACTATTCCTTGATAATACATGGGGAATTGGTGTTTTTAAACCCTTTGAGCATGGCGTCGATGTTTCCGTTCAAGCATTAACAAAATATGCAAATGGACACTCTGATTTGGTCTTAGGCGCAATTACGGTGAATAATGATGCTGATTGGCATTTATTAAGAGATACCGCCATTGCGTTGGGAGAAGTTGGAGGCTCTGACGCATGTTGGCTTACTCTCAGGGGATTAAGAACACTTGGGGCACGTTTAGAAAAGCAGTCTATTTCTGCCTTAACAATTGCACAATGGCTCCAAGAGCAACCCGAAGTAGAGCGTGTTTTACACCCCGCATTGCCGAGCTGTTATGGGCATGAAATTTGGAAACGAGATTTTAGCGGCGCCAGTAGCGTCTTTACCATTGTATTTAAACCCTCTATCACCTCTCAGCAAGTAATCGATATGATAGAAACATTAGAGTTTTTCGCTATTGGTGCTTCATGGGGGGGATATGAAAGTTTAGTCCTTTTAACAGATGGGGAAATATACAGAAACTTTCCTAATAAACTTTTAACAGGTTCTGCTTGCCGTCTACAAATCGGATTAGAAGATCCTCAGGATATTATTAACGATCTTCATAATGCTTTTACAGCCATATGGCGTTCATAACAAAATCATCGTTGTCGAAAGGTTAATGCCTCGGCAACGCTAGGAATATCAATCTTTTCTTTTAAAGCCAGATCAGCAATTGTTCTGGCTACCCTTAACAACCTTGTAATTCCTCTGGCAGACAATCTTAATTGTAAAGAAGCTTTTTCCACCATTTCTGCAACAGATTGATCCAGAGTTATGTGATTAACATTAATTTCATTATTCAATAGTTGCTGCCTTGATAATTGTTTTTCTCTAGCTAATTTTACACGCTGTGCAACAACTTCACTCGTTTCTCCAGAAGCGACATTAACAATGTCTTTAGGTGCAATTGGCTCTATATTTGTAATTAAATCAATACGATCTAATAAAGGCCCCGAAATCTTTCGTGTATATTCTTCTTTACATTTAGGAACACGATGACATTCACGCTCTGTATCCCCTAAATACCCACATCGACACGGATTCATGGCTGCAATCAACTGAAAATGCGCAGGATATGTAATATGAGAAGTTGCTCTAGCAATCGAAATATTCCCAGTTTCTAACGGTTGTCGCAGAGATTCCAAAGCATTTCTGGCGAATTCTGGAAATTCATCTAAAAATAAAACACCATGATGCGCTAAACTAATTTCACCAGGCTTAACCTTTACCCCACCGCCTGTAATTGCAACTTGGCTGGCTGAATGATGAGGTGTTCTAAATGGTGGACGAATAATAGGTGTTGAATTAGGTAATAAGCCAGCAGAACTATAAATTCGTGTAACAGCCAAAGACTGATGAGGCGTCAAATCAGGTAACAAACTCGCTAAACGCGCGGCCAACATCGACTTTCCAGCTCCAGGAGGGCCAATCATCAACATTGAATGTCCACCAGCAGCAGCGATTTCCAATGCTCTTTTCGCACCTTCCATTCCTTTAACCTCTGAAAGATCAGGTCCTTTTTCAGGAGGTGATAACTCAGAGAACTCAGGTTTTGATAAAATTTGTTTTCCTGTAAAATGCTGTAATAACGAAGATAAAGAAGAGGGGGCTAAAATATCAATATCCCCACCCAAAAGAGCCTCACTACCTTGGCTATGCGGACAAATAAGGCCTCTTTCTTCAGATGCAGCCCCAATCGCTGCCGAAATGACACCATTCACAGCGCCAATGGCCCCATCAAGGGATAACTCGCCAAGGGCTGCATAATGCATCAGCTCTTCTTGAGGAAGGATATCCATTGCAGACAAAATCCCCAACGCAATCGGCAAATCATAATGTGTACCTTCTTTTACAATATCTGCTGGGGATAAATTCACTAAAATACGTTTTGGGGGAAGCGCAATCCCCATCGAAATCAACGCTGCTCGAACGCGCTCTCTTGATTCCGTCACGGCTTTATCAGCTAAGCCTACAATAACAAATGCGGGCAACCCTCGGGTCATTTGCACTTGAACTTCAACAGGAACAGGGTCAATACCAGAAAATGAAAACGTTAATACTCTGGTAATGCTCATTTCAAATATTTCCAATCGATAGTGCTAAACTATCATTAAAATATATCGTTTTATGAATTTAACAAAGTTTTTTATAAGCAATAGATTTGAAAGTAATTATTTCAAACTAATGATTGTTATGGGTAATACAAACCACCCATAACAATATTTCATTACTTCTTATTTATCAGAAGGGCGATATAAAATACGAGCACGAATAGTGCCCTCTAATGCACGTAAAGAGCGTAGGATTTCAATATCAAGATCTTTCTCAGCATCCGTAGTTGCTTCAATAACCACATAACCAATATTACCGTCTGTTTGTAGATATTGTGCAGAAATATTTGCATTCACTTCAGTGAAAATATTATTGATTTTCAACATAATACCAGGAACATTTTCATGTACATGCATGTATCTTGTTCCTTTAAGGCTAATGGGTAATTGAACTTCTGGGAAGTTAACAGAGCTTAAGGTTGAACCAACATCTGAATATTCAATAAATTTATTCGCAACTTCACGCCCGATGCGTTCTTGAGCTTCAATCGTAGAGCCACCGATATGAGGAGATAAAATAACATTATCTAAACCACATAAAGGGGAAGCAAATTTCTCACCTTTTTCTTTAGGCTCTTTAGGGAACACATCAATTGCAGCCCCTAATAAATGCTTACTTTTCAAACCTGCTGCCAAAGCATCAATATCAACAACTTGACCACGAGCATTATTGATTAAGAAAGAACCAGGTTTCATCATGGCAATTTCTTTTTCACCAATCAAATTCATAGTGCTTTCTAAATGAGGGACATGCAAACTGACAATATCACTTTGTTTTAATAATGCTTCCAAAGATTCAACTGGACGTGCATTCCCGTGCATTAGTTTATCAACAACATCATAATAGATTACTTGCAACCCAAAAGCTTCGGCAAGAATAGAAAGTTGAGAGCCAATAGAACCATATCCAACAATCCCAAGGGTTTTCCCTCTAACTTCCCAACTATTCGTGCTACTTTTATCCCACAAGCCTTTGTGGCACTCTTCTGAACGCGTAACAATGCGACGTAATAACATCACGATTTCGCCCATGACTAATTCAGCCACAGAACGAGTATTACTATAAGGTGCGTTAAATACTGGAATACCACGGTTTCTAGCTGCTGTTAGATCAACTTGGTTCGTGCCAATACAGAAACAACCAATCGCAATCAACTTATCCGCTGCATCTAATACTGCTTCTGTTAAATGAGTACGGGAGCGAATACCAACTAAATGAACTCCTTTAATGGCTTCTTTTAAAGCTTCTTCATCTAAAGCTGTTTTTAAATGCGTAATATTATTATACCCATTTTGTTTTAAAAGCTCTACAGCACTTTCATGCACGCCTTCAAGTAACAAAATACGAATTTTGTCTTTAGGTAAAGATAGGTTAGAAGCCATTTTTTATTTTCCTATATCTATTAATAATATAAAATTTTAATCTTTATTCAGCAAATCAACGACATATTGTTTTAACTTTGGATCCCCAAGAGCCAATACCGTTTCTTTACTATGTAAATTTAAATCATTCCCTTGCCAGTCTGTAATACAACCACCAGCACCTTCAATTATTGGAACCAAGGCAGCCCAATCCCAAATTTTATTGCCACATTCCATAATGAGATCCAATTGTCCCAATGCCAATAATCCATAAGCATAACAATCACCGCCCCAACTAACGCGTTTGACATTATGATAAACACGTTTCCAATGATGATTAGGTGAGCTTTCTAAAATCTCAGGGGCCGTACAAGACGCCTCAGCAAAACGCAACTCCGAGCAAGATCTTGTGCCTATTTTTCCACCGAGTTGAGAAATAAACTGAGACGGTTTCCCTTGCACACCAATCCATCGTTCATTGGTAATAGGTTGATCAATAATACCCAAAACAGGCTTACCTTCATATAACAAAGCAATTAGAATCCCAAACATAGGACGACCTGTGATAAAAGCCCGTGTCCCATCAATCGGATCGACTACCCACTGAAATTTAGAACTGGTATTATTCACACCATATTCTTCACCGATAATCCCAAAGTCAGGGGTTTCTTTTTGTAAAATAGAGCGAATAACTTGTTCAGATTCACGATCTGCTTGTGTAACAGGGGATTCATCTGATTTGACATCAGCATGAAGTAAAAGTTGCCTAAAATAAGGTCTTACGACTTTACCAGCTGCTTGCACAGCTTCTTGAGCAATTTGTAAATAAGAATCTAATTGAAGTTTTGTCATAAAATTAATGCTTATCCTGTGGCGAAAGAGAATTAAGATATAAAATAATGTTTCTTCTTACTTCTGTAGAACTGACACCCTGATAAACCATTTTATTTCCAGGCGCCCATTGTTGAGGATTCTTTATCCATTGATCCAAATTACTTTCAGTCCAATTTGTTCTTTTGATTTTTAAGGCTCCAGAATATGTATAATTTGGCTGAGACGCAATTGGTTTGTTTACTATTCCGTATAAATTAGGGCCTAAACGAATATTTCCGTTAGGTGTATCCGTATGACAAACCGCACAATATTGCTGATACGCTTCTTTCCCTTGAACAAGATTAAGAACCGTTGTTTTGGGAGATTCTGGTTGTTTTGCCTCTATAGCCACTTTTTTCTCAACAGGCGGTGTAGAAGGGGATATTTCCTTTAAATAAGCAATAATATCAACTCGATCTTGCTTAGAGGCCACACCTGGATATGCCATGATTGTATCAGATGCAAAATTTGTAGGATGTGCCAACCATAGATTTAACTTTTGTGCATCCCAATTCTCTTGATGGTGTTTTTTTAAACTTTCTGAATAATTAAAACTGGATACAGAAGCAATCGGATGCCCCATAACATCATATAAATTAGGCCCAATTTTATTCGCTTCATTTTTACCAAAAGTATGACATAAACTACATTGTTGAGCAGCTAACTCTTTGCCTTTTAAAGGGTTAGCAGAACTTAAATCTATGGTATCGTCTTGATCATCAGCAATAAAAAAAGCAGATTTAAGTGGCGCTGTATTTTGAATAATCACAGATCCCACCCCCCAAGAGGCAGTTAAAACACAGACAGATAATAAGCCGGCTACTGCTAATCTATTCCAATCAAAACTATCCATTTTTGAATATTTTTCTTCACAACGTAAAATGAACTCAACAATCGTTATTTGTTTATAGAATAAAGATACATTATCAGCTATAAAAGAAAAGAAAAAAAACAATCTAAATGATTTTATATTGAGAACACAGTCAAATGAATGCGTTAATTATCATTCCAGCCCGCTTAGCCGCCACAAGGTTACCCAATAAGCCTTTGGCAGATATTCATGGAAAACCAATGATTGTGCATGTAATGGAACAGGCACAAAAAGCCGAAGTCGGCCCTGTTATTGTGGCTTCTGGCGATGCAGAAATTACTGAAACGATTAAAAAAGCTGGGGGCAGGGTGATTGATACAGATCCTAATCTTCCTTCTGGCTCTGACCGTGTTTATCAAGCATTCCTTCAAGTGGAAAATCATGAAGATTATGATGTAATTATTAATTTACAAGGGGATTTACCGCTTATTAATCCTCAAGATATTTGTAAATCTTTACGCCCATTATCAGATCCATCCGTTGATATTGCCACTTTAGTCGCGCCCGTAAAAACAGAGTTTGAACGTAATGCACCTTCTGTGGTAAAAGTTGCTTGTAGCTTCAGTGATGATGCAGACATTGCAAAAGCACTCTATTTTTCTAGATGTCCTATTCCATATGGCGATGGCCCTTTATGGCACCATGTAGGGATTTATGCTTATCGTAAAGCCGCTTTAGAACACTTTATTTCCTTACCAACATCCTTTTTGGAAAATAGAGAAAAGTTAGAACAATTAAGAGCATTAGAAGCAGGAATGCGTATTGGTTGTGCAACGATTGATGAAGCTCCATTTGGAGTAGATACACCTGATGACTTGGAAAATGTCAGAAGAATAATAAAAGGTTAAAAATATAATGACAAAGACAAAAATTATTGCATTCCAAGGAAGACCTGGTGCTTATTCTGACCTCGCATGCCGTAACGCACGTCCAGGTTGGACAACTTTGCCTTGTGAAGATTTTTATTCAACCATTAAAGCCGTTCAAACAGGAAAAGCAGATCAGGCAATGCTGCCTTGTGAAAACAACTTAGTTGGACGCGTGCCTGATATTCATACTTTATTACCTCGATCAGGATTATTTATTGTTGGTGAGCATTTTCAACGTGTTGAACATTGTTTAATTGGAATTAAAGGGGCTCAAGTTTCTGATGTAAAGCGTTTACATACTCATCCTGTTGCAATGGGGCAAGTTTCTGGATTAATACAATCTTTACATGTAGAACCCGTTATCGAATTTGATACAGCCGGATCTGCGGAAATCATTGTTAAGTTAAACAATAAAGAGGATGCCGCAATTGCTTCTTCTCTGGCAGCAGAGCTGAATGGATTAGAAGTCTTACGCCATAATGTTGAAGATGAATCTTATAATACTACGCGCTTTTATATTGTTGCTCAAGAAAGAGAAATCCCTCCCGTAGATGAAATAAATACAATGACAACATTATTATTTAAAACCAAAAATATTCCTGCGGCTTTATATAAAGCATTGGGAGGCTTTGCGACGAATAATATTAATATGACACGCCTAGAGAGCTGTATGGCAGACGGAACTTTCTGTGCCACGAAATTTTTAGTTGATGTTGATGGACATACAGAAGAAGCTGGTTTAAAGCGTGCCATAAACGAATTACGTTTTTATGCCGAAGAATGTGTTATTTTAGGAGTATATCCCGCATCACCTTATCGTCAGTTAAAACAACATTAATCTATTTTATACTATCAATTACAAAGTGAATATATAAAGGATCATTTCCATGACGAACATTTGGCTAGAGGGCTCAATCACTGCATTAATTACTCCGATGAATCTTGATGGTTCATTGGATGTTAAAGCATTTGAGAAATTTGTAGATTGGCAAATTCAAGAAGGCACCTCTGCGCTCGTACCTGTCGGTACAACAGGGGAAAGCCCAACTTTGTCTCATGAAGAGCATAAAAAAATTGTTGAAATTGCTGTTAAAGTCTCTGGTGGACGGGTTCCTGTCTTAGCTGGTGCTGGTTCAAATTGCACAGAAGAAGCCATTGAAACAACGCTTTTTGCAAAAGAAATCGGTGCCAATGCTGCTCTTGTCGTTACCCCTTATTATAATAAACCAACACAAGAAGGCTTGTTCTTACACTACTCTGCCATTGCAAATGCTACAGAATTTCCTATTTATATTTATAATATTCCAGGACGTTCTGTGATTGATATGTCTGTTGAAACCATGGCTCGTTTAGCTGAAAATCCTTATATTGTTGGGGTTAAAGACGCAACCGCTAACTTATTGCGTCCCATTCAAGAACGCAGAGCCATTAAAAAACGTTTTAACTTGCTTTCTGGTGAAGATGGAACTGCGGTTTCTTATTTAGCTGCCGGTGGGGATGGTTGTATCAGTGTAACCGCAAATATTGCTCCAAAACTTTGTGCGGAAATGCAACAAGCTTGGAAAGACGGTCATATTGCAAATGCAATCGCGTTACAAGATCGCCTATCCGTTGTTCATGACGCAATGTTCTGTGAAAGTAATCCAGCACCTGTTAAATTTGCAGCTTCTGTTTTAGGATTAGCCAATGAAACATGTCGACTCCCATTGGCACCAATATCAGACTCTTCACGTCAACGCGTTAAACATGCCCTAGAGATCGCAGGATTATTAGGTTAAATTAATGGCTGAAAAGAAAACAAATAGCTTAATTTCTTTTGGAAATGTCGCTAAAAACCGCAAAGCAACCTTTAACTATTCTATCATAGAAAAAGTTGAAGCTGGAATCATGTTAAAAGGACCCGAAGTCAAAAGCTTACGACATGGCCGGGCTACGATTAACGAATCCTTTGCTGGAGAAAGGGATGGGGATATATGGCTCTTTAATAGCTATATCCCCGAATACCAAGGCGGTGTTTTTTCTCAATTCGATCCAAGAGCTCCTAGAAAGTTATTGTTGCACCATAAACAGATCAATAAACTCTTAGGAGCGATTAGCCGTGAAGGAATGACTTTGGTACCTTTGGATATTTTCTTTAATTCCAGAGGGATAGCAAAAGTGTCTTTAGGTTTAGGACTAGGGAAAAAGAAAACTGACAAGCGTCAAGCAATTGCTGATCGCGACTGGAAACGGGACAAAGCAAGATTATTAAGAAATAAAATATAATTTTGCCAAGAAACTTTTGACAAAAATGAAATAAAGTTCCATCATGATCACAAGATAATAACAGAATAGAGATTAGGAGTTTGGACTACAATTATTTTGTTATAAATAAAGTAAATTTTCGAACTCTTAATAGCTCTTCACTGTTATTGAATATACTCTAGATATAATACACTTTTCTAGTAAGGTTTTCGTGAATGGCTGATTCAATACTAATTATTAATGCAGGTTCTTCTAGTCTTAAATTTTCTCTTTATCGTGAAACTGCAAATGAATTTATCACTAGCGCCAATGGGTTGCTAGAAGGAATAGGAACTAAAAAACCTCATCTTATAATTAAAAATAATAAAAAAGAGGTTCTTTTCGAAAAAAATTGGACAGACCCAGAACTCTTCAAAGCTTCAGCTAGAGACGCGCTTTTCGATGAAACAATTGAATGGTTATTCGGCCATCTAGGCGATGATAAAATTGTTGGTATCGGCCATCGTGTCGTTCACGGTGGTTCAGAATATTCTGCCCCAGCTTTAGTTAATGAAAAAGTATATGAAGACTTAAAAGCATTAACCCCATTTGTTCCTTTACACCAACCTGCAAGCCTATCTGCAATGCGGGTTATGTTGGATAAAAGCCCAGATATCGCACAAGTTGCTTGTTTTGATACCGCCTTTCATTCAACTATGCCTGATTATGCAAAACGCTTTGCATTACCCAGAAAATATTTTGATAAAGGTGTAAGACGCTATGGGTTCCATGGTTTATCTTATCAATATATCGTACAACATTTACAAGAAGAAAAATCACCATTAGCAACAGGAAAACTTGTTGTTGCCCATTTAGGAAACGGTGCAAGCGTTACCGCAATTGAAAATGGTAAATGTGTTGATACTTCAATGAGTTTTACCCCATTAGATGGCTTAGTCATGGGGACACGTACCGGGCATATCGATGCAGCGATTATTTTATATATGCTGCAAGAAGAAAAACTATCACCTGATGAAATTGAAAATGTTATTTGGAAAAAATCAGGTTTATTAGGCATTTCTGATATTTCAAGCGATATGCGCGATATTATGAGCGAAATAAATACAAATGGTGCAAAACGCGAAAACGCGAAACAAGCGCTTGATTTGTTTATTTATAGACTAGTTGGTGAAATTGGCCGTTTAAGTGCTTCATTACAAGGCATTGATGGGTTGGTTTTCACAGCTGGTATAGGTGAGCACTCTCCTGAATTAAGATCTGAAGTCTGTAAAGCTTTAGAATGGTTAGGAGTGCGCTTTAATGAAGAGGCTAACAAAGCTGGCAAACAATTATTCAGTACGCCAGAGAGTAAAATTTTAGTTCAAACAATTCCTACAAATGAAGAACTTATTATGCTTCAGGAGGTCTTAAAATTCGCTAAAAAGTAACCTTTTAGAGCCAGGATGCGACTTTGATACATTTTGACGTTAATTGTTTAATCATTTGTAATTTATAATTAATAGGACGTAAATAAAATGACGAGTAAGACGCCTTTATCTGAAAAAGAAGTAGAACTATTTAATAAATGGTGGCACGCTGCCAATTATTTGTCTGTTGGGCAAATCTATTTAATGAAGAATCCTCTACTTCGCGAACCTTTAAAACTGGAACATACAAAGCCTCGTTTATTAGGGCATTGGGGAACTACTCCAGGATTAAACTTCATTTATTTACATTTAAATCGTATCATTAAAAATCGTGACGTAAACGTTTTATATGTCGCAGGTCCTGGCCATGGAGCTCCTGGTGTTGTTGCAGCAACATATATGGAAGGAACCTACAGCGAACTCTTCCCTGATGTAACTGAAGATGAAGCCGGAATGCAAAAACTGTTTAAACAGTTCTCTTTCCCAGGTGGTATCCCAAGTCATGCAGCACCAACCACTCCTGGTTCTATCCACGAAGGTGGTGAGCTTGGTTACTCTTTATCTCACTCTTATGGTGCAATATTCCATGACCCTGATTTAATCGTTGCTTGTATCATCGGCGATGGTGAAGCTGAAACAGGTCCTTTGGCAGCATCATGGCACAGTAATAAATTTGTTAATCCAAAAACAGATGGAGCAGTTTTACCAATTTTACATCTAAACGGATATAAAATTGCAAATCCAACTGTTCTTGCTCGTATCTCTCATGATGAACTTGCTAATTTAATGCGTGGTTATGGTCATGAACCTATCTTTGTTGAAGGTCATGATCCAAACGAAATGCATCAAAAAATGGCTGTGGCATTTGACGAAGCTTTTGATAAAATCAAAAAAATCCAAAAAGATGCCAGAGAGCATAATAAAACCGATCGCCCAATGTGGCCAATGATTGTCTTGCGCAGTCCAAAAGGCTGGACATGTCCAAAAACCATTGAAGGTAAAAAAGTTGAAGATTTCTGGCGTGCTCACCAAGTCCCATTTGGTGATTTAACCAAACCTGGTCATTTACCATTGCTAGAAGAATGGATGAAAAGCTATCATCCAGAAAAACTTTTCGATGAAGCTGGTAAATTACGCCCTGAAATTGCTGCATTAAATCCAGTTGGTAACAAACGGATGAGTGCTATTCCTCAAAGTAATGGTGGTGCTATTAAAAAGGCACTCATTTTACCTGACTTTACTGAATATGCATTAAATGTTAGCGCACCTGGTAAAGATGAAGCAGAATCAACCCGTACTTTAGGTAGTTATCTTCGCGATGTTGTTAAAGAAAATAGAAATAACTTCTTAGTATTATCTCCTGATGAAAATAACTCTAACCGTCTAAATGACGTATTAGAAGTCACAAACCGTGCGTGGAACGCTGAAATCTTTGACTTCGATGACCATTTAGCTCATGAAGGTCAAGTTATGGAAATCCTCAGCGAACATACCATCGAAGGTTGGTTAGAAGGGTATCTATTAACAGGACGTCATGGTTTCTTCTCTTGTTACGAAGCCTTCATCCATATTGTAGATTCTATGGTAAATCAACATGCTAAATGGATTGATGGTGCAAGAGAAGTTGAATGGCGTAGACCGATTGCTTCATTAAACTTCTTGTTAACTTCCCACGTCTGGAGACAAGATCATAATGGTTTCAGCCATCAAGATCCTGGATTTATCGATCACGTGGTTAGAAAACAACCAGATATTAGCCGCATTTACCTTCCACCCGATGCAAACACATTACTATATGTAACTGATCACTGCTTACGTACAACAAACCGTGTTAACGTTATCGTGGCTGGTAAACAACCTCAACCACAATGGCTCAGCATGGATGCTGCAATCAAACATTGTACTGAAGGTGTTGGTATTTGGGAATGGGCAAGTAATGATAAAGGGCATGAACCTGATGTGGTTCTTGCTTGTGCAGGTGACGTTCCAACAATGGAAGCTCTAGCTGCTGTTAAAATCTTGCATGAACATATGCCAGAATTAAAAGTACGTTTTGTAAACGTTGTGGATTTAATGACTTTATCTGCACCTTCACAACATCCTCATGGATTATCGGATGGTATCTTTGACTCATTATTCACTAAAGATAAACCTGTGATTTTTGCTTATCATGGATATCCACAACTTATTCATTCTTTGGTTTACAAAAGAACGAATGCTAAAAACTTCCATGTTCACGGCTTTAGAGAAGAGGGAACAACAACAACCCCATTCGATATGGTTGTCTTGAACAATGTAGATCGTTTCAACTTGGTTTCTAATATTGTTAACCGAACAGCTAAAAATAGCTCAAAAGTTGCTTATATTAACCAAATGGTTCGTGATAAACTTGTTGAACATAAACGCTATATTCGTGAATATGGTCACGATATGCCTGAAATCCGTAACTGGACTTGGAACTAGTTAGCTTTAGTATACTAATTAAGGAAGGGAAGATAAAATCTTCCCTTTTTTAGTTTTGTGAAGATAATTCTTTACATACCTTACGAATAGGTGGCTCTACTCGATGACTACAAATATCTTGCACATCTGTATCGCAAAATTGTATCGAGTTTGTATATAACGTTCTTAAAATCGTGGCATTAATTTCACTCTGAACATCTGAGCTATTCATTTCTTTTGCCAATTTCTCTTTAAAAGAACGTAATTTTTTTAAGCTATCCATACAAGTTGTACTAATAGTATCAGGTTTCGTATTCAATACTTGAAACATCGTTTGCAAATGAGGCTCCAAGAACTCAATTGCCTTTGCATCATTTTGTTGACAAAAAGCTGGGCTTATTATGAAGCATGATCCTAACAACAAGCTCGTAAATAGTATCTTTTTCACTTAAATATCCTTTTATAATAGCTCATTCAAATATTATTAAAGTTACACTATAAAATTATAAAAATTTTATTATTCATTTTTTAATATATACAAAAAAATGTTATTTTTTAGAAACTTGCATCTTTTTTTTATTTTTTATACAATTTATTCTATGCTTATTCTTTTGTCATACACAGGCTAGTCCTCAGGCTTATCCCCGAAAATGTGGATAACTTTGAAGTATAGAATTTATTCATAAAAAAGACACAGAAAAATGAAAAATCTTTTATTTATAGATGAATTTATATGGTATCTTAATTATTAATAGTCCAAAATTTTATTTAAAACGGAGTATAAAATGTCCATGAATAATAAAAAAACAATCCTCTTTGGGATTAAATCCTCATTATTAGGAACACTCTTATTGTTGGCAGCATGTACTGGAACTGCTGGCACCCCAGTAGCACCAGGAACAGAGTCAAAAGCTGGATATGGTACAGCATGTAAAGCGGGCATGTATTCATGCAGCACTCCTTATCCTGTTCCATTGGGATCTCCTTGTAGCTGCCCAGGCCTTGGTGCTGCATCTTATGGTAATGTTCACGCACAATAATCTAGTTTATCTATGAATATTTTTGTGCTTTTAAAAATCAAAACTGGATAAGTCTTTAATGGATCTGTTTGGTTCTGATAATGACTTTGATAAAAAGTCTTCATCTACTATGACATCAGCCAAAGAGCATGCACCTTTGGCTGATGTTTTACGTCCTAAGACCCTAAAAGAGGTTATCGGACAAGATCACTTACTAGGTGAAGATGGTATCTTAACGAATATGTTAGAGCATCATTCGTTATCTAGTTTGATCCTTTGGGGAAATCCTGGCACAGGAAAAACAACCATTGCCCGAATTTTAGCCCAAGAAATTAATTTACATTTCATTCAAATCTCAGCTATTTTTTCAGGGGTAAGTGACCTTAAAAAAGCATTTGATGAAGCTACCCGTTTTCGAAATCATTCTGGTAAAAGCACTTTATTATTTGTAGATGAAATACATCGCTTTAACAGAGCTCAACAGGATGGCTTTTTACCCGTTGTAGAAGATGGCACCATTATCCTTATTGGTGCAACCACTGAAAATCCATCTTTTACGCTCAATAGTGCGCTTTTATCAAGATGTCAGGTTGTAGTCTTACGAAGATTAGATGAAACCGCTCTAGAGCTCCTTTTAACACGAGCAGAACAACAGTTAAATCGGCAACTTCCTTTATCCAACAGTGCACGTACAGACTTAATATCTATGGCAGATGGGGACGGACGTTACTTACTCAATATGGTCGAGCAAATTATTTTACATGCTAAAAATGCCATTTTAGATAGTAAAGACCTAACTCGTATTTTAAGTCGTAGAGCCAGTCTATATGACCGCAATCGAGATGGACATTATAATTTAATCTCTGCCCTTCATAAATCCTTAAGAGGTTCTGATCCTGATGCTGCACTCTATTGGTTTGCACGAATGCTAGAAGGTGGTGAGGATCCCAGATATATTGCACGTCGATTAACACGCTTTGCTGCAGAAGATGTTGGACTTGCATCGCCAAATGCATTAACACTAGCAATTGCTGCATGGGAAACTTATGAACGTCTTGGATCACCAGAAGGGGAAGTCGCTTTGGCTGAGCTTGTTGTTTACTTAGCCACGGCTCCAAAATCGAATTCTGTTTATAAAGCCTATAACGAAGTCAGAGCAGTTGCCAAAAAAACAGGAAGTTTTATGCCTCCTGCACATATCTTAAATGCGCCAACGACAATGATGAAAGACCTAGGATACGGGAAAGGATATGAATATGACCATAATACAGAAGAAGGCTTCTCTGGTCAGAACTACTTTCCTGATGAAATGCAACGTCAACAATTTTACACACCGACTAATCGTGGCGTAGAGGAAACGATCGCTCAACGATTATCCCACTGGAATCAAATAAGAAAAAAGCGTTCTGTATGAAAATTTTACATATTTCAATTCAAAAAGAAGATGGCGATGTTAGGTTAGATCGTTGGATCAAGCGACAAAATCCTAATATAACCCAAGGCATGATTCAAAAATTATGTCGTACAGGACAAATCCGCGTCAATGGTAAGAGAGCCCAAGCATCCACACATTTAAAAGAAGGGGAAACCGTACGTTTCCCAATGGTTGAAGTAGATCCTGTCAAAGCAAAACAACCTCAACAAATTGATCCAAAAATGGCAAAACAGTTAAAAGAATGGATCATTTATCAAGATGATGATTTATTTGTCATTAACAAACCCTCTGGCATTGCCGTTCAAGGAGGGAGTAACGTTACCAACCATATTGATGGAATATTAGAAGCCTTACAATTTGATAGTAAATATCGCCCATCTTTGGTGCACCGCCTTGATAAAGATACCTCTGGTCTTTTATTAATTGCACGCCATCCTGCTGCTGCTGCAAAATTAGCCGCTGCATTCAGAAGTCGTGATATGAAGAAGACTTATTGGGCAATTACCACACGCCGTCCGTCTCCTCTGAGTGGTCGTATTGATTTGCCTTTGTTAAAAGTCGAATATCAAAATGGCTCTCATATAGAAGCTGCGGATGCAAAAAACAAAGAAGCACAACGTGCTATCACAGAATATGAAGTTAAAGATTTTGCAGCAAGAAAATTGGCTCTGGTTGAGTTATACCCGCTAACAGGAAGGATGCATCAACTTCGTGTTCATTGTGCAGAAATGAAAGCGCCTATTTTAGGCGATAAAAAATACAATAAAGAAATGCCTTTTATGGACGGCTTCTCTCAAAGGTTACATTTACATGCGCGTCAATTGGATATGCCCCATCCATCAGGAGGGAGATTACTCGTAGAAGCAGCTTTACCTCCACATATGAAGGAAACTTTTGAACATTTGGGATTTTCTGTTCCAAATGACAAATCAGCTATTCGGACTAAAAAATGAGTAAAAAAAAGGTTATCTTAGGAAGTTGTGGTATTTTAATCTGCCTTGTAGGAGGCAGTCTATTCGCTGTGGATCACTTGGTTGATCGTAAAATGATTTTAGATCAATTATATAGTAATATCGAAAAACAAACAGGGCGTAAGCTTGCGCTACAAAACCTAGATATCCATTTTTTTCCTTGGCCAGAAATTCAAGCCTCGAAAATTACTTTGTCTAATATGCCAGGAGGAAAGAATCCTAATTTTATTACAGCTGGACATTTAAAAGCTGACTTGAATTTATGGTCATTATGGCAAAGAAAAATTCATTTTAGATCTATTCAACTCTCACATGTCCAAATTCATTTAGAACGAAACGAGCAAGGACAAAAAAATTGGGATTTACAACCCATTGAAACCCCGAAGAGTGATACTCTTCAGGCAGATTCATCAAAGTTCACACATCACAAATGGAAATGGCAGTTTAATAACTTCCAATTAGACGATGTTAATTGTTGGTATGATGATGCATATACTCATAAAAACACGCATCTTTTATTTAAACAAGCAGAGCTGAGCCAACTTGAAACCAATAAAGTAAGATTTAATATTACTGGCTCTCATCATCAGGCAGACTTTTCTATTTCAGGCAGACTAAGTCATCTTGATGAATTATTAGATAGTGATAGTCCAATATCAAATCCGGCTAAGTTCCAAGTTAATTTAACCGAATATGTACGCGATCAAAATATAGGTAATATCAGGGTTAGTGGGACTTTAAAAAGCCTCGTTAATGCAAGAGGATATGATATTATTGCTCGCGGAACAATTTTAAATCTCAATGATTTAAATCAACTTTTTCCACATGCAAATTTACCTGCAGTAGAGAATATAACGCTTAGTGCATCAATTAAAGATGTATCCAAAGAGAGTGATCCACAAGGCAAACCGCAAATTGATCTTTTACAGCTTCATACTGGAAAGATTAATGCAGACTTCTTGCCTGCTGACTTACAATTAACCAGCACAGAAATTATCGCAAATGATTTAAATTCTGATGTAAATACCCAAATTGTAGGGCAATTTTCTGGCGGGATGTTTCGTTGGTCAGGGCATCTTGGACAATTAAAAACATTACAAGATACACTCTTGTCTCAAACAGATAAATCACTTCCGATTGCAGGTAATCTATCTTCTGAAACTTATAATTTACAACTTGATGGTACGGTTGGCGGAAAAGATCCTTCTTTAGCCATAAAATTAAATCTATTAAATTATAATCAGCTTTACCAAGGAGTAGGAAACCTTAATGCGCAAAATATTATTTATACAGGAAAAATTTTCACACCATTTCCTTTAACATTTTCATTTTTTAAAAATCTAAATAAAGAAGATTTATTCAAAGTTGGAACTGTTGGAAAATTAAAAAGTAATCGCGTTAAAATTAATCAGCTTAATTTTGATAATTTCTCTTCAAATATAGAATGGAAAAATAAAGCGCTTTCATTAACGCAACTCCTATTATCAAATAAACAGAGCGTAATTAAAGGGGATGTTTTCTATTCCATCAAAGAAGATCCATCTACACTTGTTGTAAAAATTAATAATGCCTCTTTCCCTATGAAATGGTTAGAAGATTATTTTGATATTGCGAATGTCTATTCTGGACAAATGACTGCTATCGGCACGTTCTATACCAAAGGCAATTCTTGGCAAGAATGGCAACATAATCTTACAGGGAAACTCGGATTATCAGGCGTTGATGGAAAATTGGAAGCAGAAGGGCTGAAACACTATATTGGTCAAGCCGCAGCAACATTGCCATTAAAAAAATCACTATCTACAGAATGTTTAGCACTTCGCACTCAAATTAATCAAAATCGTTTATATTTTGATACGTTAACATTACAAACCGATCAGTTTGCATTAAATGGGCAAGGGACGTTTAATATTCCAGGACAAACACTGGACTTTCATTTTATCCCAGATGTAAGGCTCGGGGTAATTAGCGCATCTGCACCATTACGTGTTGGGGGGACACTTTCCAAGCCCTATACAACGTTTGAGAGAAATAAAAATAAAGTATTCTCATTAAACATTAACACGCTTAGTAAAAATATTGCACCAACGAATTATTGTGACGGGGCATTAAATAAAGCCAGAAATCCTTAAGCGATTTCTCAAAAATAACGAGATGGTTATTATAAAGGATAAAAGATCATTATGAATGGAATCATTAAATCACGTCGTTTTTGGGACTCTGTGCGTATTACTCATGATGATCAAGGCTATCAAATATTGCTGGATGAACGCCCTGTAAAGCTGCCTAAAAAAACAACGCTTTATGTCCAAAGTGAATCATTAGCTAAAAAAATTGCTGCAGAATGGGAAAAAGCAGGAGAGAAAAAAGGAGATCCTTTCTCTTTTGATCTCTTACCTATCACACGAATTGTAGGCACGATGATTGAAAAAATTGCTCCTGCTCGTGAAACATATATTCATGCTTTGTTACCTTATGTAAATGGAGATTTGCTTTGTTATCACACAGATACTCCAAAAACATTAGCCACCAGACAGCAAGAACAATGGATGCCTTTAGTTCAATGGACTGAAGAACGATTCAACATCAAGCTAAAAATCCAACATGGGATTATGCCGATTACGCAGACAGAGGAAGTCATAGCATTTTTTAAAGATTATCTTTCTAATTTAAATGATACAGAACTTACCTATTTTGCAGTCACCGTTCCTCTATTAGGCAGTATATTTTTAACAATTGCGTTAAAAGAAGGAAGACTTTCTGTCGAGCAAGCTTTTGAAGCTGCTCATCTTGATGAAATCGTACAAGCTGAACTATGGGGACAAGATACCGAACAGCAAGAAAAACTAGCTCAAGTAAAGATCGATATCCAAGATGCTTTTGAGTTTTATTCCATATCTCAAAATAAATAATCAAGACTATTAATAATCTTAATGTTTAAAAGGTTAGTAAGAATCAAATTCTCACTAACCAACCTTTTTATTCTGGCAACAAAACACTTGTCATTGCTTGACAAGCAATCCCTTCCTCACGTCCTGTAAACCCAAGTTTTTCAGTCGTGGTCGCTTTCACAGAAACGCGTGAAAAATCTATTTGTAAAAGTTCAGCAATTTTTTCACGCATTTTCTCAATGTGAGGACGCATTTTAGGGCGTTCACAAATCAAGGTCAGATCAATATTAATAATCTTTCCTCCACGCTGGCGAACACGTTCAGCTGCATGAATTAAAAATCTTTTACTATCAGCATTTTTCCATTGATTATCAGAAGGTGGGAAATGTGCTCCGATATCTCCCTCTGCCAAGGCACCATAAATCGCATCACATAATGCATGCAAAGCAACATCAGCATCTGAGTGGCCAGCCAATCCCAACTCATGAGGCACTTCAATCCCACATAAAAAAAGCGGGCGACCTTTTTCAAAAGCATGCACATCAAATCCTGCACCTATTCTTGGTAGCATCATATTGCTCATCAAACATTCCAATCTTTTTAAATCTTCAGGATAGGTTAGCTTTATATTATCCTCATCCCCTTGAACCAAAGCAACTTCTAAACCAACATTTTCAAAAAGCGCTGCATCATCAGTTGCACTTGAACCCGCTGCTTCTCTATGAATGTCTAAAAATGGTTTAAATTGAAATCCCTGAGGGGTTTGTGCTCTAAATAAACCTTCTCTACAAACAGTTTCGTCAATAACATTATTTTTATTACGCTTTAATGTTTCAGCAACTGGAATAGCAGGAATAGCCGCAGGGTATTCTTTTAAAGCATCAATAACACGTTGAATAATTTCAGCAGAAATATTCGGTCTGGCACCATCATGAACCAACACAAGATCAGGTTGTTGAGCTTCAGGTAATGCTGATAAAGCTTCCAATCCTGCTCTCACACTATCTTGGCGTTCTTTCCCACCCAATATAGGGGATAAAATCTTCTTATTTTCTAAAGGGGATAAAATAGAAGTTAACGTTTCAGGATCACCAACAGGCTGAATAGAATCTACATGGGGTAAAAATGCTTTAACAGCATGATAAATAACAGGTTGTCCTTGCAAATGAACATATTGCTTGGGAATATTTCCATCTTTATTAAAACGTTTTCCTACACCAGCAGCAAGGATAATAAGGGCAATGCGCATAATTATTCAGTGATCCAACTTATTGAGGGTTTCATTAAGTGTTATTATTTAAAAATAAGCTTTTATTCAAGATTGAATAATAAAGCTATTATGATATCTTGCCAAAAGATTGTATAGAAAGCAAAAGAACGTGACTATTTTATCCGAAACTATCCCAACATTAAAGCCTATTTATCTTGATAAAGATAAAGTCATTGATGTGCCCATTATCCTTGCTCCAATGGCTGGTGTCACGGATTATCCTTTCCGAAAACTTGTCAAAGAATTTGGGGCAGGGCTGGTTGTTTCTGAAATGATCGCATCTTGGGCAATGATTCGCGAAAATAAAACGACTTTACAAATGGCCGAACCCATAACAGATGGATTAAATTCAACTCAACTTGCTGGATCTGATCCTGTAGCTATGGCTGAAGCCGCTAAAATAGCCGTAGCACACGGTGCCAATGTCATTGATATTAACTTTGGCTGTCCTGTTAAAAAGGTAGCAGTCGGTCAACAAGCCGGTTCTGCATTAATGCAAGATGAAGAAAAAGCTGCGATTATCCTAGAAGCCGTTGTAAAAGCCGTTGAGGTTCCTGTCACCTTAAAAATGCGTATGGGGTGGGATCAGTATTCCTTAAATGCGCCTGACCTTGCAAAAACTGCCGAAAACTGTGGAATTAAAATGGTCACCATTCATGGCCGCACACGTCAACAGCTCTATCGTGGATCAGCCGATTGGGCATTTATTCGTCATGTTAAAGAGGCTGTATCCATTCCTGTTATTGTTAATGGAGATATTGTTGATATTGAAACCGCAACAATAGCTTTACAACAATCAGGCGCTGATGGGTTAATGGTGGGCAGGGGCTGTTATGGAAAGCCTTGGTTTCTAGCTCAATTAAGGCATTATTTTCAACACCATACTATTTTAGAAGCACCCGCGTTACCAGAACAAAAAGATATTCTATTAAGACATTATAACAGTATGTTATCATACTATGGCGAACGCTCTGGCGTTCGCTTATCTCGTAAACATATTTCTTGGTATTCTGCTGGTCTTCATGGCTCTGCTGCATTTCGGGCGTCTATTAATCAAATGGATAATCCTGCTGATGTCATTGCTGCGATCCAGTATTTCTATGATCAAAATATTCATCATCAAGAAGAAAATATACAGTAACTGCTCTCAACCATGGAACAACCCAAAGAATTAGACGGTTATGATATTATTGAATCTTTGCCCACACCTTTAATTGTGGCGGATGATCAATTTAATATTACCTATATCAATGGGGCAGCTGAAGACTTCTTAATGGTTTCTAAAAAGAATATTCAACAATGCTCGTTATATTCTTTTTTTCCAAAAGCACATTCTGTTTTTGAGCTCATTAACAAAGTGAAAGCTAAAAAAAGGGGCATTGTGGAATATGAGATTGAAATCTTTACCTATAATCAAGCCATTAAAGAAGTCACTTTATATATTGCTCCTTTTATCAAGAATGAAAAATTCATTACTTTAACGATTCACGATTACTCTATTGTCAAAACGATTGAGGAAAAGGCTAGCTTTCATAAAATTTCCAGAAGCGTTGCAAATATGGCTGCTTTATTGGCTCATGAAATTAAAAACCCATTATCTGGAATTAAAGGAGCAGCACAACTCCTCGAGAAATCTTTAGAGGCACCAGATCAAGAATTAACCACTCTGATTTCAGATGAAGTCGAACGAATTAAAAACCTTGTTGACCGTACTGCTATTTTTTACAATCAGGCCTTACAAATTAGTGATGTCAATATTTACTCTTTACTGGCACACGTTAAAAAAATTGCAGAAAATGGTTTTGCTTCTTTCGTTAAAATCAAAACAATTTATGATCCTTCTTTACCATTAATTAGAGCTGACAAAGATCTTTTAATACAAGTTTTTATTAATCTCATTAAAAATGCTGCAGAAGCCATTGGTTCTCAGCGTAAAGATGGCGTGATCACCTTAATCATTGGCTATGAGCCGAACTTAGTGATGAATATTTCTAAAACTAAGAAAAGAGTTACATCACCTCTCATGATTATTGTACGTGATAATGGACCAGGAATCCCTGATAAAGTCAAGCAACGTCTATTTGAACCATTTATCAGTAGCAGACCTAATGGGACAGGTCTAGGATTGGCTTTGTGTGGTAAAATCATTAATGATCATGGTGGAATCATCGATATTCATAGCCAAAAAGGTAAAACTGATATAAAAATATACTTACCTCTCTCTGGTTTTTAACTCCTGGATAATCTTAAATAATGCTTAACAATGTTCCGACAATTCTTGTTGCTGACGATGACCGCTCCATTCGTACGGTCTTAAAACAAGCATTATTACGTGAAAAATACAATGTCGAATTAACTGATAATGCAACCCAATTATGGGAGTGGACTCGTGCTGGAAAAGGTGATGTCATTATTACCGATGTTTCCATGCCTGACATGAATGTTTTTGACATTATTCCAAAAATTAAAGAAGTAAATCCTGATCTTCCTATTATTGTGATCAGTGCTTTATCAACCTTATCAACCGCATTACAAGCTGAAAAAGAAGATGTTTTTGAGTATTTACCAAAGCCTTTTGATTTAGATAAATTACTCAACACTGTAAACAATGCCTTAGTACTTGCAAGTAATAGAAATAACAATCAAGAATTAGAAGAAAAACTTCCATTAGTTGGCATCTCTGCTCCAATGCAGAATATTTATAAAATGATCGCTCGACTGATCAATTCAGATCTGAGTGTCATTATTTCTGGAGAAAACGGAACAGGAAAAAAAACCGTTGCCAAAACATTGCATCATTACGGAAATAGACGCCAATATCCTTTTATTTCTTTAAATATAGCAGCAATGACTGCTACTGAAATTGAAAATAAATTATTTGGATATGATGACAAAGGAAAGTGGCAAGCAGGATGTTTAGAACAAGCTGTCAACGGAACGCTTTTTCTTGATGAAATTGGCGAAATGCCCTTGAATATTCAAACTCGTTTATTACGAATATTAGAGGAAAATAATAACGCTTCCTCAGAACCCCAATTATCCCTACGTATTATTGCTGCAACCCGCCAAAATTTATTTCAACTGGTTCAAGAGAAACAATTTAAAGAAGATTTATATTATCGTTTAAATATTATTCCTGTGCATATGCCTCCTTTAAAAGAACGATCAGAGGATATTCCTTTATTGATTGAATATTTTCTCAAAGAAAATTCAAGCACCACAAACTTTTCAGAAAAATCCATTGATCTCTTAAAAAAATACCATTGGCCTGGGAATGTTCAAGAACTACAAAACCTAATTATTCGTTTGGTCGCTTTATATCCTAATCAAAGAATACAAGAAGATTTATTAATTCAAAGTTTACAAAAAACGACCATTACCCATAAACAAACAGATTGCATATCTTTATCAACATTAATCGAAGAGCATATTTGTCGCTATTTCTCTGAAAATAAGGGCTTACCAATTAATAAATTATATGCTCAAATGATTGCTGAAGTCGAAAAACCTCTTATCGAGCAAACTTTGATTGAAACAGAAGGTAATCAAATCAAAGCAGCAATGATCTTAGGAATAAACAGAAACACTCTGCGAAAAAAAATTAAAGATTTCAATATTACTTATAAATAAAAATGAAGGCTGCACGTGTCTAAAAAAAATAAGTCTCATACCATTATGCGTTTAATTGAAAAACTTTCTGGTAGAAGAGCAACCATTACGTTGGTAGCGCTGGCTCTTTTTTTCGGAGTAGTAACTTTTATTATTCTTTCTGGTGGTATTGTTACGTCTCATAAGCACCATGTCCAGCTTATTATTTCTTTATTAAATTTATTCGTATTATTGCTTCTCGTCACCACATTATTTATTCGTATTTTACGCTTAATAGGGGAACGTCGTCGAGGATTAGCTGGCTCTAAAATTCACGTAAAACTTGTTGTTTTATTTGGAATCATTTCAACAATTCCAACAATTCTAGTCGGTGTTTTTGCAACCATTTTATTTCATTATGGGATACAAATTTGGTTTAATAATCGCGTTAGTACTGCTTTAAATGAGGCTTTACAAGCATCCAGAGGGTATTTACAAGAACATAATGCAAACATCCGTACGGAAGCTTTTTCTTTAGCAAACTATATTCAAAGCATGCAAAACAATCTTGCCCAAGCAGGACAAGATATATATGACGATCCAAGTATGTTGGATCAAATTCTTGATTCTCAAGCCACATTAAGAGGATTAAATGCTGCCATTATATACAATCCTTCAACACAAAAAATCATTGCTTCTGGCGGACTGTTAAATAACGTTTCATATGTTAAAAATTTACCTCGCGCAACCACCAGCATTATGTCTCATAATGATGTCGCTATCCTCGACTCTTCAGACGAAGAAACAGTTCGAGCTGCAATCTCACTAAATGATACCCCTCCAATGATATTAATCATTATCCGTCCAGTTGATCCAAATATTTTGAATCATATGTATAAAACAGAGAAAGTGGTTAACCAATACAATATACTTAGTGCTAATCAATCCAAAATACAGATTATGTTTGTCATCATTTTTGGATTAGTTGCCTTACTTGTTCTAGCTGCCGCTGTGTTACTAGGACTATACTTAGCTAATCAAATAGCTCGTCCAGTCGGCTTACTAACTCTTGCAGCTAAAAAGGTTAGTGAGGGGGATCTCAATGTCAGTGTTCCTGAACGAGATAAAGATGATGAGCTTACAGATTTATCCCGTACTTTTAATCAAATGACGAATCAGCTTTCCGTTCAACGTACAGAGCTCGTTGAAGCCAACAAGCAAATCGATGATCGTAGACGTTTTACAGAAGCTGTTCTTTTTGGTGTGTCTAGTGGTGTTATTGGACTAGACAAGCAAATGATTATAGAATTGCCGAATCGTTCAGCTAATCAGTTATTAGACACAGATTTATTCGATCATGTTGGACAAAAAATTACAGATATTGTTCCAGAATTTACAGATTTTTTGATCAGAAACACAGATAATATCCAACAATCTAAACAAGAAGAAATACAAATACAGACTCAGTCAGGAAGCCGTGTTTTATTAGTACAAATTGGCCCAGAAATCCAAGGGTCAGAAGTGGAAGGGTTCGTTATCACCTTTGATGATATTACCGAACTACAATCTGCACAAAGAAAAGCTGCATGGGCAGATATTGCGCGACGTATTGCACATGAAATTAAAAACCCTTTAACACCAATACAACTCTCTGCAGAACGATTAAAGCGTCGTTTTCTCAAGGAAATTCAATCTGATAGCCAGATATTTAGCCAATGTATCGATACAATCGTTCGTCATGTTGGAGACATCGGTCGTATGGTTGATGAATTCTCTTCTTTTGCACGTATGCCTCAACCTGTTATGAACAAAAATAATATGTCTGGAATTGTTAGAGAAACTCTTATCTTACAACAAAATGCTCATTCAGAAATTAACTATCATATTGAGCTTCCCGATCAAGGTCCGTATCTTGATTGTGACCAAAGATTAGTCAGACAAGCGTTAACAAACTTGTTCCAAAATGCTGCAGATGCTATTAACATGCTTCAAAGTGATAATATAGACACAGAGGTTATAGGTAATATTTGGGTAAAAGTAAAAGAAAATGAAAAAGAAATATGTATATTTGTCACAGATGATGGTATTGGTTTACCACAAGAGGACAGATTACGTTTGACAGAACCTTATGTAACCCATAAACCTAAGGGAACAGGATTAGGTCTTGCTATTGTAAAGAAAATTATGGAAGATCATAAAGGAACCTTACAATTAAAAGACCGTACCGAAGGAAAAGGGACGACATCAATTTTGACTTTTCAAAAATGAGGACAATATGGCGCATGAAATTCTAATCATCGATGATGAACCAGATATTCGGCTTCTTATCGAAGGAATTTTACAAGATGAAGGATACTCAACTCGTCTCGCAGGAGATGCAGATTCTGCGATTAATGCTTTTCATGCACGAAGACCTTCTTTAGTTATCTTAGATATTTGGTTGCAGGGGTCCAGACTTGACGGTTTGGAAATTCTTAAGCTCATTCAAAATGAGAAACCAGCAATACCAACCATTATGATTTCTGGTCATGGTACTATTGAAACCGCTGTTGCTGCTTTGCAGCTTGGTGCTTATGATTTCATTGAAAAGCCCTTTACTTCTGATCATTTATTAGTTGTCGTTCGTCGAGCACTAGAAAGTGCAAGATTAACACAAGAAAATGCAGAGTTACGTATCCGTAGCGGTGTAACCACACAACTGGATGGTCAAAGTCAGGCTATCAGTGCATTAAAAAGTCAAATTGATAAAGTCGCACCAACAGGGTCCAGAGTATTAATCTCCGGAGCTCCTGGTACAGGTAAAGAAATTACTGCACGTTCTATTCATCATCTATCAAAGCGTGCTAATGGCCCATTTCTTGTTTTGAATTGTGCCACCTTATCTCCAAACCGTTTTGAAGAAGAACTATTTGGAATTGAAGGCACTGCAGATGGCACACAACAAAGAAGAACAGGAGTTCTAGAAAGAGCCCATGGTGGAACGTTAGTTCTCGATGAAGTGGCAGATATGCCTCTTGAAACTCAAGGGAAAATTGTTAGAGCTTTACAGGATCAAACTTTTCAACGCTTGGGCGGCTCAACCAGAGTCAAAGTTGATGTTCGAGTTATCGCGACAACAAACCGCGACTTAAACGTTGAAATCGGTGCTGGTAACTTTAGAGAAGATCTTTATTATCGCCTTGCTGTTGTACCTTTAAAAATTCCGAGTTTAAAAGAAAGACGAGAAGATATACCCGAGCTTGCGCAATTGTTCTTACAAAATTGTTCTGAGCTAACAGGCCTTCCTTTGATTGACTTATCAGCTGATGCATTAACAACGCTTCAAACTTATGACTGGCCTGGAAATGTTCGTGAGTTACGAAATCTCATGGAACGTTTACTCATTATGATGCCAAGCAATGTTAATGAAGCTATTCGCACTGACATGTTGCCAAATAATATTGGTCAAAATGCTCCAAGCTTATTAAAAGTTGATACACAAACTGACATTATCAGCCTTCCTTTAAGAGAAGCTAGAGATCTATTTGAAACACAATATTTACAAGCACAACTGATGCGATTTGGTGGAAATATCAGTCGAACAGCTGGTTTTGTGGGTATGGAACGAAGTGCTCTTCATCGTAAATTAAAACAATTAGGGGTAACTTCTTCAGACGAAAAAAACAATAACAATAACAATAACAATAACAATAACAACGAATAAGGTTTCATTGTGTCAAAAGATTCATACCAAAATATTCAAGACGTTTTCTTAAATCAACTAAGAAAATCTAAAGTATCTGTAACAGTTTTTTTAGTTAACGGCGTTAAATTGCAAGGAATTGTTTCAGGATTTGATAATTTTTCAATCCTGTTAAGAAGAGATAGCCATGCACAACTGGTTTATAAGCATGCTGTTAGTACAATTATGCCTGCAACGCCAGTGCAACTCCCATTCAATACACCTGAAGAAAACTAGAAAGAAAAATTATTAATGACAGATTTTGATTCGGCTCATCAAACCACTCGTGCCGCAGTCATTGTTCCTTGGGACATTTCCAATCGTCAGTCAAATAATCGTAATTCGCAATCAAGATTAGAAGAAGCTATTGGTTTAGCTTCTTCTATTCGTTTAGAGATCTCACATACAGAGATTATCAATTTACGTTCATATCGTTCCGCGACGTTAATAGGGCAGGGACATATAGAATCTTTAAAAGACTCTATACAATCTAACGAAATTGATATTGCTATATTCGATACAAGATTAAGCCCAATTCAACAAAGAAATTTAGAAAAAGCTTTAGAATGTAAGGTTATTGACCGAACAGCCTTAATTCTAGATATTTTTGGTGAACGTGCTCAAACAAAAGAAGGTACATTGCAAGTCGAACTTGCACATCTTCAATATCAGCGCAGTCGGTTAGTCCGTTCTTGGACCCATTTGGAACGCCAGCGTGGTGGTTTTGGATTTATGGGAGGACCAGGAGAAACCCAGATCGAAGCTGATAGGCGTCTTATTGATGAACGAATTATTCGTTTAAAGAAAGATTTAGAACAAGTTCGTCGTACTAGAGGGCTACATCGTAAAGCTAGACAAAAAGTTCCGTTTCCTATTGTTGCACTGATTGGTTATACCAATGCTGGAAAATCAACTTTGTTCAACAACTTAACTGGAGCAGATGTTCATGCTCAGGATCAATTATTTGCAACACTTGATCCAACGATGAGAAAACTACAACTCCCTTCAGGAAAGACCATTATCTTATCTGATACTGTGGGGTTTATTAGTGACTTACCAACGGAACTTATTGCCGCCTTTAGAGCCACATTAGAAGAAACTGCTGAAGCTGATATTATTCTACATGTTCGGGATATTTCTCATCCTGAAACAACAGAACAACGTCAGGATGTCTTTTCTGTATTAGACACAATGGTCAAAGATCAAATTTTGGAAGCCGATTGGCGTAAAAACACAATTGAAGTCTTAAACAAAATAGACCTAATTGAAAATATTGCGTTAATTGATAAACCAAAAGATTTCATTGGCATTTCAGCATTAACCAGCGAAAATCTACCATCTCTTATCCAAATGATTGATGATCGTCTTGCCAAAATGATGGAAGAAATTACATTTGTAATTCCTGTCAGCGATGGAGCTGCTTTATCTTGGCTCTATAATCATGGTGAAATTCTTCAACGCAATGACGATGAGAATCATATGACAATATTGGTTAGATTATCTCCAGCCAATAAAGCCCGCTTTGAACAACTCTATTCTTATTAATGTTTATAATCTAACTCTGCTTCATAAATACGATGGACTTTACAAGGTTCTGGGGTAATGCGTTCAATTAAATTACGCATCCCCATATTATCCTCTAAGATCCATCCCAACTCAATCATCGTGTAAGGTAATGCTTCGCCACGGTTAAATAATTCGTCAATAACAAGGGATGGCATCAGAGCACCCATCGCAGTGTCACGAATTGAATGACTAATTCCTAATAAAATAACACGTGCAGATTTGAAACGATGACGCATCGCACGATAAGCTAGCTTACCCCAACCAAATAAAGAAGGGGTTGGGGCAATACCTGCCGAAATATCATAAATATTTGGAATAACTAGAGCAACCGCAACGGGCATTTTATTTTGTTCAACCAAAACATAATTTTCTGGCTTTAACATTGACTTTAGATCTCTAATTAATACAGACATTTCCGTAGGCGTTAAAGGCACAAATCCCCAAGTGTTATCCCATGCATCATTATAAAGTTGACGCAGGATTTCGCCATCTCTAGAGATTTCTTTCATATTTAATTTTCTGGTTGTAATATTTCCGAGGCGATCAGAACCTACTTTTAACCCAGATGGAATTTTATGTGCTTTACGAGCTTCTTCACCCATAATCATTTGATAAGAAACCAGATCCATTGCTTTAGATAGACCAGCGGCTGCAATATGTTTCTCTAAATATTCTGGGTGCCATGGCATCGCAATCATAGGAGGCTCAGATTGTCCTTTAACCATTGTTCCAGCTTCTGAATTTGCATTCAGCGTATAAGGGCCTCTAATTTTTTGCATGCCTTGCTTTTTTAACCAGTTACTTGCGGCATTAATCAATTGTTTTACAACTTCTGCATCATCAATAGCATCCAACGCACCAAACAACCCAATAGGCTCTTTCCATTCACGTAACGCATTTGGATCAATTTGTGCAGAAATACGCCCTACAACTTTATCACCTTTATAGGCTAAAAAATATTGTGCAGTCCCATATCTAAAAAATGCAGATTTTTTAGGATGCAACAAACTGACTTCTTCAAAATCCAAAGGAGGGATATAATTCGGAAAATGACTATACAATACACGCGGTAATTTTATAAAAAGAGATAATTGTTTTGCATTACGCACAGGTAAAACAGTTAAATCATTTGATGGTGCAGAATTGATAGTCATATGGAAACCATTATTAAATAAGTTCAAAATAATTTTTATATTTTTGAAATTGGTAAAGAAGAAGTATAAAATTACTTAATTACATTTTTATATAAAGGTTTTTTTTCTCGATAGATATAACTTTATCAAAAAAAATTATAAAACAACCAAATTAAGGAATATTTTTTGCGTAATTTACCCAACTCTATTTTGATTACAGGCGCCTCAAGTGGTATTGGGCAGTCTCTCGCAATATTTTATGCCCAACCAGGAAAAATATTATTTTTATGGGGACGCTCTGAGCAAAAACTCCAACAAACAGCTCAAGCATGTAAAGATAAAGGGGCAACCGTTTATACATACCCCATCGATTTGACGAATCCTATGGCAGCGACAACATTACTCAATGAAATCTTAAATGAACATCGAATTGATATGACGATCCTTGCTGCTGGTTCTGGTGATATCAAAGCTGAACATGACCTTTTAGAGTCTCAAGACACGCTCTATAATTTAGCTCAACTTAATTATGTCACCCCAAGCTTAATGGCGAATTTAATTGCTCGGCAAATGATCGAAAAACATATTCAAGGAAAAATAATCTTGATTAGCTCTGTCGCAGGGTTTCATTCTTTACCGTTTGCAACAGCTTATAGCAGTTCAAAAGCCGGTCTTACTCGCTTTAGCGATTCGTTAAGGTTAGCTGTTAAAAAATGGAAAATCCAAGTCACATTAATTATTCCAGGCTTTATTGACACCCCAATGAGCCAACGCCTAGAATGTGATAAACCCTTTTTAATTCCCATAAACAAAGCTACTACTCAAATCACTAATGCCATTGCAGAAGGGAAAAGAGAGCTTATTTTACCTAGAATTTTCAATCTTTTAAAATGGGTTGATTTAATAGCACCAAATTGTATTCGGGATTTAATTTTGTCTCGCATCAAAGTCAAACAAGATACGAAATAAAAGAGAATGGAGGTCCGGGAGGGAATTGAACCCCCGTAAACGGATTTGCAATCCGCTGCATGAGCCACTCTGCCACCGGACCATGTGCTCTTGATATCTGCATATATCATCTACTCTGACGAAAAGGTCAAGAAAAAAATGTATAAAATCTTTACTTTTCATCTATAAGCGTTTCATGGTATTTAAACAGACCTCTTCTATTAAAGATTTTTAGGAAACAATGAATCACTCTCACTTTGATTTTGCCGAAGCACGACAGAACATGGTTGAAAATCAACTTCGTCCTGCTGAAGTAAACCATACCCAACTTATCGAAATTATGCGCGCATTACCTCGTGAAGAATGTGTTCAACCGTCTCAACGGGAAATGGCCTATGCAGATATTAATCTACCGTTATCGAAAGAACGCTTTCTAAGCGAACCTAGAGTAGTGGCAAGGTTGGTTCAATTGGCTAATATTAATCCAAAAGAGACTGTATTAATTGTAGGGGCTTCAACAGGATACCTAGCTGCAATTATTAATCTATTAGAAGCAAACGTTTTTGCTGTTGAAGAAAATGAATTACTTTCTTCACAAGGTCAAAAATTTTGTGAAAAATATGCTGATACAGTTTCTTGGCATACAGGAAAATTATCAGAAGGTTATGCATCATCAAAGCCTTATGATGTAATTTTTATCGATGGTGCAATCACTAAGATTCCAAGTAATTTAACAGATCAACTTGCTGAAAATGGCCGAATGATCACGGTATTAAAACAAGAGGGTCAGGCAAGTAATGCCGTTAAAATCGAAAAAACAACGAATGGTCTTTCAACAATCACTTGTTTTTATGCAAATCTGCCTTTATTACAAGAATTCAAAGACTAGCTTTATATAGAATTGATAGAAAGTTGCTGTGATGATTAAATGTCGATATCTTGGTATCAGTTTACTTACTTTTTTAGTAAGCACTACTGCTTGGGCTCAAAATTATGATGGAACTGGATCCCCAAACTTCGTTCCCCATACCTTAGAAGAAGCATTATCCACAGCTTACTTGACCAACCCTGAGCTGCAACAAGAAAGAGCAACCTTAAGAGCAACTGATGAAAATCTATCAACTGCTAATGCAGGGTGGAGACCAACTATATCTACATCTTTAGGTGGAATAATTACTAAAGGGAATTCAAGTTCAACCTCTTACTACCAAGGCGTCCCCAGTGCAAGCACAACAAATGCAAATGGTCAGTTAGGTTATACAGCCCAAGTCACAATCTCTCAGCCGATCTATCAAGGTGGTAAAACCACAGCAAAAACGCATCAAGCACGCAATCAAATCATGGCTGAACGTGCAAAACTTTTATCAACAGAACAAACTGTTTTTCAGAAAGTCGTTAAAGCTTACGTTGGTGTTATTCAAGCCCAACAACTGCTACAAATTAATATTAACAACGAAAAAATTCTTGGTGAACAGGTTAGGGCAACACAACAACGTTTTAATTTGGGTGAGATTACCAGAACAGATACAGCTCAAGCTGAAGCTGCCCTTGCTGATGCACGTGCCAAACGTCAGGTTGCAGATGGAACCCTCAGAGATGCTGAAGCAACCTATACTCAAGTTGTTGGTATTGCCCCTCCACCAAACTTAAAGCCCCCACAACCCTTAATTCTACCTGTTAAAACAGAACAGGAAGCTATTGCTGTTGCTGCATCAAACAATCCAGATGTAATCTCAGCACTTTTCGCGGAAGCAGCACAAAAAGCCGCTGTAAATGTCGCTATTTCCGAAATTATGCCCAAAGTCAATGCCAATTTATCTTATCAAAGATCAAAAGATTCGTCTGTTGGTGAAAGTTTAATGGATAATAAACAAGGCACTCTTCAAATGACGATGCCTATTTATCAAAGTGGTGCTGAATATTCAGCTATTCGTCAAGCAAGACAACAAGTACAAGTCGCTCATCGCCAAGTCAGCACACAGCGCAGAACTGCAATGCAACTGGCATCAAGTAACTGGCAACAATATTTAGCTGCTAAAGCTGCCCTAACCAGTAACAGGTCTGCTATTGCCTCCAACATTGTTGCTTTGGCAGGTGTTGAAAAACAAGCTGTTGTTGGAACAAGTACAACTTTGGAAATGTTACAACAACAACAAACCTTGTTAAACTCTCAAACAACACTGATTCAGAATTTATCAACGATGGTCACTTCATCATATAATGTTGCAATGGCAATGGGGCGTTTAACCGCACAAGATTTAAAACTCAATGTTCCTCACTATGATTATACGGCATATTATAATGCTGTTAAAAATAGATGGTGGGGTATCAGCGATTATGCTCAAGACCAACCAGGCCGTTAATCTTCCTAATATCTTTAACCTTTAACTTCGTATAAAAATATAAATCGTATGCTAGAGAAAAAATTTATTCCTTCCGCTGTTGAAAATGATCTTTATCACCTTTGGGAGGAGTCTGGTTTTTTCTCAGCTAATCCTGAACGACAGGACAAAAAACCGTTTGCCATTATGATTCCCCCTCCGAACGTAACGGGAACATTGCATATAGGGCATGCATTAACAATGACTTTGCAAGACACGTTGATTCGTTGGCGTCGTATGCAAGGATATGATGTATTGTGGCAACCAGGCACTGATCATGCAGGAATTTCTACACAACTTGTCGTGGATCGTAAACTCACCGAAAAAGGCATTGATCGAAAATCCATTGGTCGCGATGAATTTATCAAGCACGTTTGGGAATGGAAAGCTGAATCTGGTGGTGAGATTACCAAACAATTACGTCGCTTAGGAGCTTCTCTGGACTGGAAAAGAGAACGCTTCACAATGGATGAAGGCTTATCTGAAGCGGTTAAAAAAGTATTCGTTACCTTATATCGGGAAGGGCTAATTTACCAAGATAAACGTCTTGTGAACTGGGATCCTGTATTCCGTTCTGCTGTTTCCGATCTGGAAGTAGAAAGCAAAGAAGTTAACGGGCATCTTTGGTATATTCATTATCCAATTAAAGATACTGATGAAATCATCACCATAGCCACGACACGTCCCGAAACCATGTTAGGTGACGTTGCTGTCGCCGTTCATCCTGAAAATGAAAAATATAAGCATCTTGTTGGTAAGAATATTATTCTACCATTAACAGGGCGTCTAATTCCTATTATCGCTGATGAATATTCTGATCCTGAAAAAGGGACTGGGGCTGTTAAAATTACACCTGCACATGACTTTAACGATTTTGAAGTCGGACGCAGACATGATCTAAAATTAATTACTATTTTAGACGAAAGTGCAGCCATCGATCTCAGTGAATTATCAGACAATGAAAAAACAGAATTTGTTCTTTCACTCGATGGGCAACCTAGAGATAAAGCAAGAAAACAAATCATTGCAGAACTTGAAAGATTAGAACTGCTTGAAAAAGCTGAACCTCATAGAAATCAAGTTCCTCATGCTGAAAGAGGTGGCGCTGTTATTGAGCCACGCCTAACAACGCAATGGTATTGTGATGCACCAACATTAGCAAAACCTGCGATTGAAGCAGTACAAACAGATAAAATTAAGTTTGTTCCTAAACAATGGGAAAATACTTATTTCTCTTGGATGCGCGATTTGCAACCTTGGTGTATCAGCCGTCAATTATGGTGGGGACATCAAATTCCAGCTTGGTACGGCCCTGATAACCATGTGTTTGTTGCCTATGACGAAAATGAAGCCAAAGAACAAGCTTTAAAACACTATGGTAGCGAACAACCTCTAAGACGTGATGAAGATGTTTTAGATACTTGGTTCTCTTCTGCTTTATGGCCATTTTCTACATTAGGTTGGCCAAATGATACCGCTGAAGTCAATCGTTACTATCCTGGTAATGTCTTGATTACTGGATTTGATATTATCTTCTTCTGGGTTGCCAGAATGATGATGATGGGCATGCATTTTATGAAAGATATTCCATTTGAGACGGTTTATCTTCATGGTCTTGTTCGAGATGAAAAAGGACAAAAAATGTCCAAAACCAAAGGGAATGGTATTGATCCTTTGGAAGTTATTGACGAATTCGGTGCTGATGCAATGCGCTTTACGGTATGTGCATTAACAGGGCCTGGACGTGATATTAAGCTCGGTAAAAAACGAATTGAAGAATATCGTTCATTCATTACTAAAATCTGGAATGCAGCACGCTTCTGTGAAATGAATGAAGTAAAATATGATCCTAACTTCTCAATCAATGATGTAAAACTTTCCTTAAATCGTTGGATCTTAGGAGAACTTTCTCAAGCAATTACTGATGCAACTTCAGCGCTCGAATCCTTCCGTTATGATGAATATGCTTCTGTTTGTTATCATTTTACATGGGATAAATTCTGTGATTGGTTCTTAGAATTTGCAAAAGCTGCTTTCCAAAACGAAGATAAAGCTATTGTTCAAGAAACAAGAGCTGTTGCTGCCATTGTTTTAAAAACACTCTTACAAATTTTACATCCAGTTATTCCATTTGTAACAGAGACTTTATGGGATGAGTTTAATTTTGGTAAACGAGGAACCTTAATGGTTTCTGAATGGCCAAATACAGAACCTTTTGCTACGGTTAAAACAAAAGAATCTTCTAATGAGATCGATTGGGTAGTACGTTTTATTACCGAAATCAGAACCCTAAGAGCAGAAATGAATGTACCTCCAGCTAAATTCATCTCAGCACTTTTAAAAGATGCAAATGCAGAGACATTAAACTATGCAAATCTATGGGGTGATGCCGTCAAGCGTATGGCTCGCGTTGAGAGTATTCAAGCACTACAAGGCGATATTCCAAAAGATTCTGCTCAAACTGTTATTAATGAAGCAACAATTATTTTACCACTCGATGGTATTATTGATATCGAAGCTGAAAAAAAGCGTCTTGCGAAAGAGCTAACTAAAATTGCTGATGAATTACAAAAGCTAAATACAAAACTATCTAACGAAAGCTTTTTACAAAAAGCACGACCTGAAGTAATCGAGGAAAGTCGTGAGCGTATGAAGCAGCTTTCAAGTGACCAAGAACGCATTCAAACGGCATTGAAGCATTTTGAATAAATAGTAATAAAATGAATTTATTATGACAGCTGTTGAAAAAGTCTTTTCAACAGCTGTTTTTTTAGTAATGATAGCCTTATTAAATATTGGGGGAAAATATGAATAAAATAAATAAAGATTCTTTAGAAACAATAGTCTTCGGTGCAGGATGCTTCTGGTGTGTTGAAGCTATGTTAAATAAATTTAAAGCTATTCATGAGATTCAACCTGGTTATGCTGGAGGTCATACTAACAATCCAACTTATAAAGAAGTTTATACAGATACAACTGGCCATGCTGAAGTTGTAAAAGTAACTTTTGATAATAGTAGATTATCCATTGAAGATGTTATTCGTCTATTCTTTTTAATTCATGACCCAACCACATTAAATGCGCAAGGCGATGATATTGGAACACGATATCGCTCTATTATTTTACCCGCCAATGAAGATCAAAAAGAAGCAGCTTTATCCATCAAAAATGAAATGAATAAAGCTGGTATTTGGGATACCTCTATTACAACAGAAATAAAAATGTTAGAGCATTTCTATCCAGCAGAAGTAGAACATAAAAACTACTTTGAACTGCACCCCGAAGTTGCTTATTGCCAAGCGGTTATTGCCCCCAAGGTGCTCAAAGTTCGTAAGGAATTCGTCGATTACCTGGATCGGTAATTTTATTCTTTTACGTTTTTATCATCTTCATCCAAGAAGAACTGATCTGATTCTTCATCAAAGTCAAATATCTCGGCATAACGCGCCCAACCAATAACAGTAGAAAGCGTGTGTCGAGCATATTCTGGTGACATTGTATCTTTTAGTTCATCTCTAAATCGTTCGGCACTAGCTTTATGATTGGAGCGTTCATCAAGTACGCTACGAATCACACGAACTAATGCAATATTTTGAACAATATTATGCCTGAAGATATCTTTGCGTTCTTCCAACTCAGCATTCACTAATTGCTTACCTAAGTCAGTAATAATCATATCACCTTCAGCCAACTCTGCTAATTCAAGCATTTGCAGCGTTTCACCAATAGGTAATAAGTCATCTAGTTCCATTTGTAAGCTCTGTGCAAGCTTAGGCAAATCAGCTCTGCCTAAGTAAGGTTCAGCTAACACAGCTTCAATCATCCCAATCATTAAGTTCATAGATAAAGCTGGAATTGCAACAAATTGATTATTTTCTGTTTGTTGTTTACCTAAATTATTAGGATCTACTGTTTCAACTTCACGGTGTGTCATCAATGTATAAATACGATCAACTAACTGACGAAAAGCAACAGACTCTCTATTCCGTGGGTGAGGGAAGGTCACATTAATTTCATGTGCCACACGCCCAGGATTAGAAGAAAAAATCAAAATGCGATCACACATTAATACAGCTTCTTCAATACTATGCGTAACCATTAAAATAGATTTTACAGGAAGTTTCTTTTCAACCCATAACTCGATTAAATCGGTTCTTAAGTTTTCCGCAGTCAAAACATCCAATGCAGAAAAAGGCTCATCCATTAAAAGTAAGTCTGGATGTACAACCAAAGCTCTGGCCAAACCGACACGTTGACGCATGCCACCTGATAATTCTTTTGGATATGCTTTTTCATACCCACCAAGCCCAATCAAATCAATTGCATCTTCTGCAAGCTCTTCACGTTCTTTTTTATGAACGCCTTTAGCTTCTAGCCCTAATTGCACGTTATCCTGTACCGTAAGCCAAGGAAACAACGCAAATGATTGAAAAACCATTGCAATCCCTTCAGCTGGTCCAGAAAGCAATTTATCTTTCCAGCGCACTTCACCTTGGGTTGGCGTCAATAAGCCAGAGATAATTCTAAGTAATGTCGATTTACCTGAACCAGAACGACCCAAAAGCCCTACGATCTCACCACTTTTTAACGTAACATTAACATCATCCAACACCACTAATTCTGAATGGTTTTCTTTGGGATATGCTTGCTTACAATCTTTGACTTGAATTAAAATTTCTTGATGATTAAGAGTATTCATAATTTTTTCCTCTTAAGAGAAAGATAAGCGACGTCGAGCAAATTCATAAAGAGGATGCCAAACTATACGATTAAATAAAATAACAAAGGCAGACATGATCACCATGCCCAAACCAACTTGGAACGTGTTTCCAGCGATTGTTGCTTCAGCAATATAAGATCCTAGACCTTCCGCAACCAAAGTTTTATCACCCCAACTGGCAAGCTCTGCCGCAATCGAAGCATTCCATGCCCCACCACATGCTGTCAAAGCCCCTGTGATATAATAAGGGAAGATTGCAGGCAACATCACTTTTGACCACCACAACCATCCTTTAATATGGAAAGTCTTCGTTGCTTCACGCAAATCACCAGGGAAAGTAGACGCTCCACCAACCACATTAAAAAGAATATACCATTGGGTTCCCAAAATCATTAAGGGGGTTAGCCAAATATTGCTACTTAATCCAAAATGAACAATTCCAACCACAAAGAATGGAAAGAATAAGTTGGCAGGGAAAGCTGCCATAAATTGGGCAACAACTTGTGTTCTTTTTGCCCATTGTGGTCTTAATCCCAACCAAATTCCAGCCGGCACCCAAATAATCGTCGCAACCGCAATCATGGCGACAACACGAAATAGCGTCAAACATCCTAACCAAATAACATGAATAACTTCACCAAACGTTAGCTGATCATGAATAGATAAATAAATATAATATGCCGAAAAAAGCCCAAGCAAACATAAAAAAGCAACATAAATTACATCAACTGTTTTAGTTGACATAATCTGGTGTGATTTAGAGATACTGAAAGGTCTTTTGCCAATCGGTAACGTTGCAATCATATGAGAGAACTTCTCAATATAATCCGTTCCCCAACGCAAAAAGCTGGTTCGATGCATTAAACGCAACATCCAAGGCGTTGTATCTGTATCACTATTTGTTGTTTCAAAGCGGAACTTTGCAGACCATGCAACTAATGGACGGAATAATAATTGGTCATATGCCAAAATCACACATAACATAGCCCCGATTGCATAAAAAATAGCTGCTAAATCTTTATGTGCAATGGCAGTGCCAACGTAAGAACCTATTCCAGGCAAGGTAATATTTGTATCACCAACGGTAATAGTTTCTGAGTAAACAATCATAAACCATCCACCAGACATGGACATCATCATATTCCAGATCAATCCTGGCATTGCGGCTGGAACTTCCAACTTCCAAAAACGTTGCCAACTGGTTAACCCAAAACATCGAGCTGCTTCATTCATATCTTCTGGAATGGTCTTTAAAGATTGATACATACTAAAGGCCATATTCCAAGCTTGGCTGGTAAATATAGTAAAGACAGCAGCCAACTCAACCCCGATAATTTGTCCAGGGAATAACCCCATAAAAAAGACAACAGTAAAGGTCAAGAAACCTAAAATTGGTACTGATTGTAAGATATCTAAAATCGGCACCAAAATCATTTCTGCACGTCTACTTTTCGCTGCGACAACCGCATAAGTAAACGTAAAAATTAAAGATGCAAAAAGCGCTGCAAACATACGTAATGTTGTGCGCAAGGCATATTCTGGTAAATTAATTGGATCCAGACTAATAACCTGCGCATTTTCTGCGCTGATTGGTTGTATTACATGCCGCGTTGCCGATGCAATGGCAACCCCAAGTGCAATCACACACAGGATTGTAATAACATCAAATAGATTCGGTTTTGCCCGAGCAGCAACGCTGGCGGGGATATTTTCTCTTGCCATGAAACCCGCCTTTATCCTTATATAATGATAGATTGAAGAAAAGTAGTGATGGTATGTTATCAAAACAAGACAGCAGCACCTAAGTTTTCATAATATTAATGAAAACTAATGGCCTGTGCTGCCGAAACCACCACCCGATCGTTCGGTGTCATCTAATATATCAGTTTCTTGCCATACGCCACGCACAACGGGGGCTAGTACAGCTTGTGCAATACGCATTCCACGCTCTATAAAAAAAGCGTCTTTACCCGTATTTAAAATAATAACTTTAATTTCCCCGCGATAATCTTCATCAATCGTACCTGGAGAATTCGGAACAATAATGCCATGCTTTAACGCCAAGCCTGAGCGTGGGCGAATTTGCAATTCATACCCCACAGGCAAAGCAATTTGCAAACCCGTTGGAATTAATATTCTTTCATTAGATAAAAGCGTAATGGGCTCATCAACAGCTGCCAATAAATCCATACCTGCTGCACCAGCAGTCGCATAAGAGGGTAATGGTAAATCTTTGGCATGTGCCAACCGTTTTACCAAAATAGTAGGGTAGGGTGGTAATGTCATAACGTTACCCCTTATGGTTTAATGATTAAAAAACTCAATGATTTCTTTAGTTAATAAACGACCAATCTCTTTTTTATCGGCGCGTTTAAAATGTTGCTTACCAGAGGATGACAAGATTGTCACCTCATTTTCGACTCCTCCCATGATTTTTGTAGCTGGGCTAACATCATTCATCACAATCCAATCACAGTTTTTCCGTTTTCTTTTGCTTTCCGCATTCTCTAACAAATCATTAGTTTCCGCAGCAAACCCAACAACTAACTTAGGTCGACGAGAGTCCTTCTGGGAAATTGTTGCTAGAATATCTGGATTAATTGTTAATTCAAAAGAAGGCGTTTCTGCGCCACCTGTTTTTTTAATTTTTTTGGTAGCAACTGTTTTTGCTCGCCAATCAGCCACTGCTGCGGTCATAACGGCAATATCAACAGGAAGAACTTGTAAACAAGCATGCAACATTTCTTGAGCTGTTTGAACTGACACAAGACGAATATTATCCGGTAGAGGCAAAGCAACCGGCCCAGACACTAATGTCACATCTGCCCCAGCATCACGTAGACTTTCAGCAATGGCATAACCTTGTCGACCAGAAGAATAGTTTCCTAGAAAACGGACTGGATCAATGGGTTCATAGGTAGGGCCTGCTGTTACTAAAGCTTTTTTTCCTGATAATGCTTTGGACGTATTAAAAAAGTTTTGAATATGATGCAACAAGGTTTCAGGAGCAACCAAACGACCATAACCATACTCTCCACAAGCCATATCCCCTTGATCAGGGCCGACAAAATGAATGCTTCGAGCTTTTAATGTCTCTATATTTTCTTGCGTTGCTGCATTCTCCCACATTTGAACATTCATTGCAGGTGCTACAAAAATAGGCGTAGAGGGTGGGGTTGCAAGCAATAATGCGCTTGCCAAATCATCCGCCAATCCAACACGCATTTTTGCCATTAAATCTGCACTCGCAGGATAAATCACCACCATATCCGCCTGTCGCGTTAAGCTAATATGTTCAATTTCATTCGTTTTTGTTAATTCAAATAAATCTTGATAGACCTCTTGTCCGCTCAATGTTTGCACTGAAAGGGGTGTTATGAATTGTTCTCCACCTTTAGTAAGAATGCATTTTACATTCATTTCTTTAGAGCGAAATAATCGTATCAATTCAAGGGCTTTATAAGCGGCGATACCACCACTAATAATTAAAAGAATATTTCTTTTCACGCTTTAAGCCCCTTAAAACAACATCACTAAAATTAAATCCGCCATCCTGAATGGATTGCAGCAATACCTCCAGAAAGATTCTGATAAGTAACGCGTTCCAATCCAGCTTCTTCCATCATTCCTTTTAATGTTTCTTGATCAGGAAACATCCGAATACTTTCAGCTAAATATTGATAACTATCACCATCTTTGGCGATGATTTCACCAAGGCGAGGAAGCGCTTGAAAAGACCATGCATCATATAATGGACGCAAAATAGGAATAATCAATTTAGAGAATTCTAGACATAAAAAACGTCCACCTGGTTTTAAAACACGGCGAGCTTCTGCTAACACTTTGTCTTTATGCGTACAATTACGCAATCCAAAAGAAATGGTTACTCGATCCACAGAACGATCAGGTAAACAGATTTGTTCGCCATTCACACAAAAAAGATTAATGTTTTTAACATAACCTTTATCAAAAGCACGACTTTGCCCAACACTTAACATACTATAATTCACATCTGTCAAATAAGCAGGGCCACCACCACGTTTTAACCAGCCAAATGTAATGTCACCTGTACCGCCTGCTAAATCTAGCAATTTAAGATTCGGTCTTGGGGCAAGTTCTTGAATGAAAATTTGTTTCCAAACACGATGAATTCCCAAAGACATCAAATCATTCATCACATCATATTTAGAGGCCACACTATCAAATACAGCCTTAACCATTGAGGATTTTTCGTTCTCATTAACTTTACGAAATCCAAAATCTGTGACTTGATCTTCTTCACCAGAAGAATGATTGTTATTATTATTCATGTTCATAAAACTATTTTTTAGAAAAACCTATGCCAGAATTACCCGAAGTCGAAACAATTAAACGCGGATTAGAAAACAATCTAACCAATCAGACAATTATATCTGTTCAACGTCACCGTGATACATTGCGTCAACCAATCCCAAAAGAACTAGAGTCTGTTATTACGCATGCCAAAATGATTCATTTTACCAGACGTGGTAAATATATCTTAATCGAGCTAAATAACCAACAAACTATTTTATTTCATTTGGGAATGTCTGGAAAAATGATTGTCCGTCCAAATATCAAAGACGAACCCATTGTAAAACATGAACATTTTACACTGATCACTAAAGAAGAACAAAGACTCAGCTATATTGACCCAAGACGTTTCGGGATGATTGATTTATTTCCAAGTGAAGAAAATCACACTTTATTAATACATATGGGGCCAGAGCCTTTGGGAGATGATACGCATCAACATAAATTATTCCTGCATCTACTAGAAAAATTAAAGAACAAAAAACAATCCATTAAAGTTACTTTGTTAGACCAACATATTATTACAGGACTTGGTAATATTTATGTCTGCGAAGCTTTATTGCTTGCTGGTATTTCCCCACTCAGAGAATCAAAGACACTCACTAAAATAGAAATCCAAAGAATAATTCAAGGTATTCAAACAATTTTAACCCAAGCCATCGCAGCTGGCGGATCGAGTATGCGCGATTATGTTCATGCCAATGGTAAAAAGGGATATTTCCAAATGCAATGGAAAGTATACGGAAAAGAAGGGGAGTTTTGTTTAAATTGTTTGACAAAACAAAAGAAAAGCGTAATAAAACGAGTGGTTCAGGCAGGAAGGTCGAGCTTTTATTGTGATATATGTCAAAAATAAAAGAGTTTTTTCTTGACGGGACGCGAATAAGAGATTAAAAATCTGACATTAATTAGTATATCAATTTGATTGATATTATGTTTGTATTAATAGAAAAAAGTTAAACAGGAAATCCATGGCGAATATCGCATCTGCGCGTAAGCGTATACGTCAAACGTTAAAACGTACCGAAAGAAACAAGGCTCGCAGATCACGAGTACGTACATTTGTCAAAAAAGTAGAAGAAGCAATTTCTGCTGGTAACAAAGAAGAAGCTGTTGCAGCTCTTCGTGATGCTCAACCAGAAATGCAAAGAGCATGTGGGAAAGGCGTTGCACACAGAAACACTGTTGCACGTAAAATTTCTCGTCTATCTCACAGAATTAAAAGCCTTGTCTCTGCTTAATCCTGTGTAAAGTAAAATAATAGATAAGCAAAAGGCTATATCAACCTTTTGCTTACTCTGTTTATGAAGCTCAGAAAAGAAGCCGACGAATGTTCTCATTCATCGGATTTTTTTTGTCTAATGACATAATAAAATTATTTGAGACTTTATAAAAAAAATGAAGAGGTGTATCTTAAGCACTCTACTCATTATCTGACTTCAAACCCAAGAACTGAGCCACCTTAGCCAATGTCTGATTTTACCGAAGAATCTAACGAGTTTACTTTATCTTTAAAAGATGCAGATCCTGCAACCTTGAAATCTATCTTAGAAATTCATTGGGAGAGAATTTGTAGCCGTTTAAAAATAGAAGTCGGTGAAGTTGAATATCGCACATGGTTACAGCAAATCACTTTAGGTGGAATAGAAGAGGATGAACTCACCCTTTATTTACCTACTCGTTTTTTAAGAGATTGGGTACGCTCTCAATATAATAGCAAGTTAAATCAACTTTGGAATAGTGAACTCTCACAAATCCGTCGTGTTGAGCTCGCACTATCAGCACCAGCCGAAACAACAAGTATTCCTTCAGAAACAACCATTGCAAACGAAGAAATAGCAGCTACACAAACAATATCTGAAGATATTACTATACCTCAACAAGCAGCCCAAATAAAAAATACTCCTCAAGTTGTAACAGCTACGGATTCAAAAGAAGAAGAAAGTAAACTTCCGACACAAACACAACTCGATCCACGCTTTACATTCGATAATTTCATTGTCGGCAAACCAAATGAATTTGCATATGCGTGCTCCAGACGTGTTGCAGAACGCCCTTCAAGCCCTGGATTTAATCCATTATTCTTGTATGGTGGTGTAGGGTTAGGTAAAACTCACTTAATGCACGCGATTGGTTTTGAACTAGCAAAAGCAGGAAATATTTCTGTCTCTTATATGTCTGCAGAAAAATTTATGTATCGCTTCATTGCTTCTATTCGCTCACAATCTACGATTGAATTCAAAGAAGAGCTTCGTTCTGTTGATGTGTTAATGATCGATGATTTGCAATTCTTGATTGGTAAAGATAATACACAAGAAGAATTCTTTCATACATTTAACGCTCTAATTGATGCAGGCAGACAAATCATTGTCTCTGCTGATAAATCTCCGTCTGATCTTTCCGGATTAGAAGATCGTCTTCGCACACGTCTCGGATGTGGGATGGTTGCCGATATTCATGCAACAACATATGAATTACGAATTTCTATCCTAGAAGCAAAAGCTGCTTCTGCAAATGTCACGATCTCCCCTAAAGTAATGGAATTCTTAGCCCATAAAATCACAACAAACGTTCGTGAGCTTGAGGGTGCGTTAAACCGTTTGATTGCACATGCTAATCTTTTTGGCCGTCCCATCACCTTAGAGGCCACTCAAGAGGTTCTACACGATATCTTAAAGTCCCATGAACGTCGTGTAACCATTGAAGAAATCCAAAGAAAGGTCGCTGAACACTGCAATATTCGTCAAACGGACATGACTTCTGCACGCAGAGCCAGAGCTGTGGCTAGACCAAGACAAATTGCGATGTTCCTAGCAAAACAACTAACCAGTCGTTCTTTACCTGAAATTGGCCGTAAATTTGGCAATAGAGATCATACGACTGTGATGCATGCCATCAGTCGAATTTCAGAATTAATTGAAAAAGACAGTGCTTTTGCTGAAGATGTCGAACTATTACGCAGAATGTTGGAAAGCTAATTCATTTTTTAATGGAAATTAGCCAAAATTCCTGATAAAAGATAAAGATTCATAGCATATTTAAATGTTTACATATTACAGATAGGTCATAGTCAATGAAGCTGAAGGTTGATCGTACTATTTTACTTAAAGCCCTGGCACATATTCAAAGTGTTGCAGAAAAACGCAATACGATCCCCATTCTTGCCAATGTTTTAATCGAAGTTCAAAATGGGCTGATGACATTAACCGCAACAGATATGGAAATTGCAATCGTTGAAAGCATTCCTGCTGAATCTTTAGAAAATGGTTCTGTTACTGCACCAGCATCTGTTTTATATGAAATTGTTCGTAAACTTCCCGATACTGCACAAATCGAGCTGACACATACCAGTGATGATATGCCGCTTTCTTTACGTGCAGGAAAATATGCAACCAGTTTAAACGTATTAAGTGTTAACGAATTTCCGTCAATGACCTCTGGTGAGTTTCCTCATCAGTTTAATATTCCTACAGAAACGCTAAAAAAACTCATTGAACAAACACGTTTTGCAATTTCAACCGAAGAAACTCGTTATTATCTCAATGGTATTTACTTACATATTATGGAAACGAGTGAAGGGGAGAAAAAACTTTGTGCCGTCGCAACTGATGGGCATCGTTTGGCTAGAGTAGAGAGTATCATGCCAGAAGGTTCTGAAAACATTCCTGGCATTATCATTCCTCGTAAAACCGTTTATGAAGCTTACAAACTTCTTGAAGAAGCAAATGATACAATTGAATTATCTGTTTCTGAAACCCGTATTCAAATTAAATTCGGTGATATTACCCTAACATCAAAACTAATTGATGGCACATTCCCTGAATATGAGCGCGTTATTCCTAAAAATAATACAAAGATTTTACGTGTTAGTAAGAAAGATTTTGCAACTGCAGTCGCTCGTGTAGCCGCAATTAGCATGGAGCGTTCTAAACCTGTAAAATTATCTTTGGATAATAATTCATTAATTTTATCTGCAAGCAGTGTAGATCAAGGGAATGCCAAAGAAGAACTTGACGATACGCAAGTTCAATATGATGGTGGCCCATTGGAAATTGGATTTCAAGCACGCTATTTAAATGATATTACCGATCAAATTGATAGCCAAGTTGAATTTGTATTAGCAGATAACTCCGCACCAACCATTGTTCGTGATGTTGATGATATGTCTGCATTATATGTTCTTATGCCAATGCGAGTTTAATGTTTAACGTTGTTACTGTGTAAAGTTAAGGATGACATCACTTCTTCGTCTTACCTTAACCAACTTTCGTAATTATGACCGATTGGTTTGGTCACCCAACGCTCAAAAAACTGTTGTTTATGGAGCAAATGGAAGTGGCAAAACCAATCTACTCGAAGCTTTATCTTTATTGGTTCCTGGCAGAGGGTTAAGAAAAAGCCGTGTTGAAGATCTTGCTCAAATAGGTCGTCAACACCAGGGCTGGGGGATTATTGGACAATTTTCCCATCCCATGATGAGTGATATTGAAATCGCCACAGGATGTATATCCAACTCGAATAAAAAACAATTTCGATTAAATGATACACCAGTCCGTAGCCAGCATGAAATTTCTCAATATTTATCAGCTGTCTGGTTAACCCCACAAATGGATCAATTATTTTCAGAAAGCGCAGGCGGACGCAGACGTTTTCTGGATCGTTTAATTATTACAATGGAAAATTTTCATACCAAAGAAGTCTTTGCTTATGAAAAATCTATGAGTCAGCGCAATAAGCTCCTAGCTCTGAAAAATTTTGATCCTCACTGGCTTAACGCAATTGAAGAATCTATGGCTAGACATGCTGTTGCTATCACCGCAACACGCAATACCTTTATCCAACAAATGAACCAACTCACAATTATTGAAGGCGCTTTTCCTGAGGCCACTTTAAAATTACAATGTCCAATTGCGGATCGTTTATTAAAAGAACCTTCTTTGGTTGTGGAAGATTTCTTACGCCAACAATGGCAAAAAGACCGCTTCTCAGATGCTGAGAACCGCTCAACGCGTTTTGGGATACATCGTGCAGACGTATTATTTATCGAAAAAAGAACTCGAACGCCCGCTAACTTAGCAAGTACTGGCCAACAAAAAGCTTTATTAATCGGAATTATCTTAAAATTAACCGAATTAATCAAAAGCCAAAACATTAATTTACCTATCTTATTGCTGGATGAACCTTTGGTTCATTTAGATGAAAATCACCGAAAAATTCTACTTTCAACCTTATTAAATCTTGAAAGTTTCACCATCTTAACGGGCACAGATCGCTCCTCTTTTGAACAATGTGCTGGAGAAGCAGAATTTTTGCAAATAAATCATGGAAAAATCATGTGAATATTTCCTTTTTTCTTTAAAATCTGCTATGGTTTTTCTAACTTTTAAATCTATCTATTTTATTTAATAAAGATAACGACTTTGTTATCCTCGGAGCCTTATCGATTATGGTCACCCCACAAAATCCTTCACAAGATTCATCTCAAAATACAGCCGATAATGATGAATATGGCGCATCTTCTATTTCAGTATTAAAAGGACTAGAAGCCGTCAGAAAAAGACCTGGTATGTATATTGGTGATACAGATGATGGATCTGGATTACACCATATGGTTTTTGAAATTATTGATAACGCCGTTGATGAAGCTCAAGCAGGATATGCAGATGCGTGTACCTTAACTTTAAATGCTGATGGCAGCATTACTGTTAGGGATAATGGACGCGGTATTCCAACAGATATTCATCCAGAAGAGGGAATCAGTGCTGCCGAGGTCGTTTTAACAAAACTCCATGCTGGTGGAAAATTCAACCAAAACTCTTATAAAGTTTCAGGGGGATTACACGGGGTTGGTGCTGCGGTTGTGAATGCTCTATCCGAGTGGATGGAAGTCAGAATTTGGCGAAATGGCAAAGAGCATTTTATTCGTTTTGAAAATGGTGATACAACATGCCCGTTAAAAGAAATTGGCCCTAGTGATGAACCCACAGGCACCGAAGTTACGTTTAAAGCAAGTCATGAAGTTTTTACCCATGTTACTTTTGAGTTAGGCATTTTAACCCGCCGCCTTCGTGAACTCGCTTTTCTAAATTCTGGCCTTAAAATTAGTGTTACCGATGAGCGTGAAGACGAAACAATTACTGATCATTTTCATTATGAAGGTGGTTTAGAAGAGTTCGTTAAATGGATGACAAGAGCAAAGAATAACCTTATTGAACCTATCAATGGCGATGTTTACCACGAAAAAAGCAACATTAAAGTAGAATGTTCTTTGGTCTGGAATGACAGTTACAACGAACAAGTTGTTTGTTTTACAAATAATATTCCACAAAAAGATGGTGGAACTCATCTAGCTGGTTTTAGACAAGCATTGACACGCGTTGTTACAAAATATGCTGAAGGCATAATGAGTAAAAAAGAAACAGTGGCGTTAACTGGAGATGATATGAGAGAAGGGCTGACCGCTATTCTTTCTGTTAAAGTTCCAGATCCCAAATTTTCCTCACAAACTAAAGACAAACTTGTTTCTTCCGAAGTTCAACCTGTCGTGCAAGGTTGTATTGCTGATGCTTTGGGGCATTGGTTTGAAACCCATCCCAAAGAAGCCAAGATCATTATCTCTAAATCTCTTGATGCTGCATCTGCTCGTGAAGCGGCACGTAAGGCTAGGGAACTAACCCGTCGTAAAGGCGTTTTGGATATTTCTTCTCTGCCTGGAAAACTAGCTGACTGCCAAGAAAGAGATCCTTCAAAATCTGAAATCTTTATTGTTGAGGGAGATTCTGCTGGTGGAACTGCAAAGCAGGGAAGAGACCGTCGTTTCCAAGCAATTTTACCATTAAAAGGTAAAATCCTAAACGTCGAACGCGCACGTTTTGATAGAATGTTAAATTCTGCTGAAATTGGCACATTAATTACAGCTCTGGGCACTGGTATTGGACGTGGTGAAGTCGATCAAGGCGGGTTTTCTATTGAAAAACTACGCTATCATAAAATCGTCATCATGACAGATGCTGACGTTGATGGATCTCATATTCGCACCTTATTACTCACATTCTTTTTCCGCCAAATGCCAGAACTTATTGAAAAAGGTTACATCTATATTGCACAACCACCTTTATATCGTGCAAAACGTGGAAATGATGAACGTTACCTAAAGAATGATGATGCATTGGAAGAATATTTACTTGGCAAAGCCATGCAAAATGCATCTTTAGCTTTTTCTAATGGAAATAGCGTTGCAGGCGATGCGCTAACAGCTGGAGTTCTGGAATACGCAAAAATCACTCAAAAACTACAATCTTTGGAAAAGCACGCACCTTTATGGATCTTAGAACAAGCCGTTATTAGTAAGTTCTTACATGCTGATCCTGCAGAATCACAACAATATCTTGAAGATTTCCAAAATAGATTAAATGCTTTATCTTTGCCAAATGAGCAAAGCTGGAAAGTTACCAGTGATGATACTGGTATTGGTATTGGTCGAACAGTTCGTGGCGTTGGAGAAAACTATTTCATTCCAGCATCTGTCCTCAAAGGCAGAAACATTCAATGGATCAATACACATCAAGATTCAATGGCTCGTGACTTCCACGAAAGTGCAACTTTAACCATTGATAATAAAGAAGAAAAAATAAGCGGGCCAAGTGGTGTATACGAAAAACTACTAAATTACGGAAAAAAAGGTCTTGCGATCAACCGCTTTAAAGGGTTGGGGGAGATGAATGACGATCAACTCTGGAGCACAACCTTAGACCCATCAACAAGAACCTTATTACAGGTCAAAGTTGGAGAGAGTGAAGATGCAGATCAAGTCTTTACGACCTTAATGGGAGATGTGGTTGAACCAAGAAAAGAATTTATTGTAAATAATGCACTTAAAGTAGCAAATTTAGATATTTAAGTTTAAATATAAAATGAATGATTGTTTTGATAGATCATTCATTTTATATAATATTTTAAATCATAATAATTTATATATAATACAAAATTAAATCATAAAGGTTTATAGTAAATATGTTCTGTCCCTTTTGTGGAAACGAAGATACCATGGTAAAAGATAGCCGTTCCACAGAAGATGGAACCGCTATTCGTCGCAGGCGTGTTTGTACTAAATGTAATGAGCGATTTACCACTCTTGAACGGGTTCAAACAAGAGAGTTAATGGTCTTAAAACGTAGTGGGCAACGGGTACCTTTTGATAAAGAAAAACTCATTCGTTCAATTGAACTGGCAACACGAAAACGCCCAATATCAGCAGAAGTTATTGATCAAATTGCTAATAAATTGGAAAAACAATTTGTTGATTCTGGTGAAAATGTTATTTCATCAGAATCAATTGGCAGAACAACGATGGAGATTTTAAAAGATATCGACAAAGTAGCCTATGTTCGCTTTGCCAGCGTATATTCTGATTTTAAAGACGTTAAAGATTTCGCAGAAATTCTGCAAACAATGGAACATCACGATAAATAATAATTTTACTAAACAGTAAAGAACTTCACTTTAGGTTAAAAATGAATACGAATTCACAAACAGTCAAACGCCCCAGAACTTTAACCAGAATAGCCGTAATTCAAGCGTTATTCCAATGGGAGCAAGGGACTGAAAAAGCTGCTAATTTAATTATTGAACAATTTTTACTGTATCGAATTGATCCCCAATGTAATGAAGAAATTTACAATGATGGAAAAGCATATATTCCGAACACTAATTTATTTAGAGATATCATTCGGAACTTTGTCCATCAACACTCTGAAATTGACATCATTTTAACCAAAGCTTTACCTAAAGATTGGCCTTTACATCGTCTTGATCCAATTATCAGAGCGATCTTAAGAGCAGCAATTACAGAACTATTAAGTGACGCCAGTGAACCACCAACAAAAGTAATCATCAATGAATATATTGATGTCACCCATGCTTTTTGTGACGGCGATGAATCCTCATTAATTAACGGAATATTAGATACTATTGGACGTCAACTACGTCCAACAATACCATCTGCACCAGATAGTGTATCTGACAATACATAGATTTCATCATGGATAATTCTTTAGCTCCAGAATTCCAATTTATTCACCAATATATAAAAAAATTGGCAGGAAAAGGAGCTTTAGGATTAACTGATGATGCAGCATTATTATCAGTTGAACCGGAGTATGAATTAGTATTGACCGCAGATGCTATGGTAGAGAACGTTCATTTCTTTGCCAATGATCCTGTCGATTTAATTGCTCAAAAATTACTCCGTTGTAATTTATCAGATTTAGCTGGTATGGGCGCAAAGCCTATTGGATATCTTTTAACGGTTTCTTTACCTAAACACTGTTTCAATCGAACGTGGTTTGAACAATTCACCAATGGTTTACAAAAAGATCAAGAACAATTTCATATTTCTTTATTAGGCGGAGACACGACAAGCAATCCTAGTCATATGTTTTTTTCACTAACAGCTATTGGAAAAGTTTTAAAAAACAAAGCGCTTCGTAGAAATAATGCTCAAGCAGGGGATGGTATTTGGGTTAGTGGCACCATTGGTGATAGTGCTCTTGGTTTATTAGCTTTAAAAAACGAAATTGAAGATAATGATGGCTTCTTAACACATCGTTACCATTTACCACAACCACGTTTAGAACTAAACCTAACAGACATAGCCTCAGCAGGAATGGATATTTCTGATGGTTTAGTGCAAGATCTTGGGCATTTAGCACGGGAAAGCAAAGTAGGGGCTATCATTTATACAGACTTAATTCCATTATCCAAACCTGCACAGAAACTAGGACATCAACATTTAGAAACTTGTTTAACCGGCGGTGATGATTATGAGTTGTTATTAACCATACCCGCGCATAACGAAACACTGGCAATACAACAAAGTAAAAAAGCAAATATTCCTTTAACTAAAATTGGCTATTGCACAGAGCATAAAGATTCAATTCAGTTTATAGATCATCAAAAACGGATCATGCAATTTCAACATACAGGATGGAGCCATATTTAATGCCATAACCATTTATTTGCTTTCTTCTATTATATCAGTTGGCATAATATATATTATACGTTTTTTATCACAATCAAAATATTCGCTGCATATTCATGACATAATCAATAAATCTATGTTAAAATCTGCCTTATATATTTTATTTTATATTAAAAGGAAATTTTATGTCTTATCTCTATGATCGTGTATTATTAACGAATGATGATGGCTTTGATGCACCTGGAATAAAAATCTTAGAGAATATAGCCTCTAAAATCGCCAAAGAAGTATGGATTGTCGCCCCTGACAAAGATCAAAGTGGCACCTCTCAATCGGTCAGTATTCATAATCCCCTACGCGCAATCAAAAAAGATGAACGTCATTTTGCTGTCTCTGGCACTCCTGCAGACTGTATCGTCATGGGATTAAGAAATTTAATGCCTCATAAACCCGATCTCATTTTATCTGGTGTTAATCGTGGTAGCAATCTAGGTTTAGAAACCATCTTTTCTGGTACTGTTGGTGCAGCCATGACAGGATGTTTATTAGGTATTCCATCAATCGCATTTAGCCAGAATTTTAGAGATGGGCATGATCTTTATTGGGAAACTGCTTATCATCACGGACCAGAAGTTCTCCGTAAGCTTGCGACATTACCTTGGCAACAACCAAGAACTTGTCTAAATGTCAACTTCCCTGATTGCCCTTCTGATGAAGTAAAATCAATTGAATTTACAACACAAGGTGTTGGATATATTGAAGATATTAATGTGCTTTCTAAAACAGATACGCGCGAAGTTCCATATTATTGGTTAACTTTTGATCGTCCTATCAAAGATGATTTGGCAAATACAGAAACTCAAGTTGTTAATAACAACTCTATTTCTATCACTCCCCTCACCTTTGACCGTACAGATCACGCGCTTTTAAAATCACTCAAATCATAATTTAATATTTAGGGAAAGCTAACCCTTTCCCTAAAAGAAACAATGGTTATTTAGATGATAAATTACCACTATTGAAAATATAATTACTAATTTGCTGTTCGATACTCGCATAAGGTTGGGTATTCGTTACAAAACTATCTGGTTTTAAATATTCTTTCGATGTTCCTGGGTGAACCATAATAGATCCACTGTCGGTCATTCCTACCGAACCAATACTAAAGCTACTATCTTTGGGAAGTTTAATCGATTTATTCACTTCTAGACTGACATCTGCCATAAAAGTCTTTGTATTTAAATCGATAGAACGAACGACACCAATTGGAACTCCTGATAAAATTACACTGCCACCAGGCTCTAATGTATTAGCAGAGTAAAACTGAGCTTTGATGGGATATTTATCTCCTTTAACCCCAAACATTGTCATTTTTGAATAAGAGTAAAAGCCAATTGCAACCACGAGTACGAATCCGCTGGCTATATATGCGCTTACTTTATTGCTTTTCACTCTAAGAGTCCTCATATTGTCATAAATTTTATAGTTATGATTATATTCATATAAGATAAAATACGATATAGTCATTATAAGATTTTATATTCGATTATTTTATCTTTTAGAATATTTATATCAAAAATACAAATACGTACAGCACGGATCGGTATCTATGTCATTCCTTCAGGCCATTTTTATTGCAATTTTACAAGGTGCAACCGAGTTATTCCCAGTCAGTAGCCTTGGACATGCAGTTATCATTCCCGCTTTATTGGGATGGGTAATTAGCCCTCAAGACCCTACTTTCTTACCATTTATCGTCATGCTACATTTTGGCACAATGTTTGCCTTACTAATTTTCTTTTGGAAAGACTGGCATGCTTTAGTTCGCGGAGTCTTAGGAAAAGACGGAAATGCCATTAGAGAACAAAGTATTTACATTCTTTTGCTTCTCATCATTGCAACCTTGCCTGCCATTGTAATCGGTGCTGTTTTAGAAAGTTTTATTCGTCAGCTCTTTTCCACACCTGACATGGTTTCAATCTTTTTGATTCTTAACGGCATCATGTTATTTGTCACCGAAAAACTTAGAAAGAATACGATACAAGCTTCAACTATTTCTATTGCTGAGCTTACTCCAAAAGATGCTCTTATTATCGGATGCTTCCAATGTTTGGCCTTCTTCCCTGGTTTATCTCGCTCTGGCGCAACAATGGTTGGTGGCGTTATGCGTAAACTATCTTATGAAAACTCTGCTCGTTTTTCTTTTTTACTTGCTTTACCTGTAATTTTTGCTGCAACCATTCATCAAACTTGGAAGATCTATAGTCATCAAATTCCTATCGAAAATACAGGCACCATCTTTATTGCCACAATTATCGGCGGCATCACAGCATTAATTAGTACAGCAATTCTAATGAGATATTTTCGAAATCATGACAATATGGCACTGACCCCTTTTAGTTTCTATTGTATTGCATTGGGGTGCATTAGCTTTCTTGTTTTCTTATTTTAACTCTTTTAAACAGAGCTTCTTTTAAGTTAATAGAGAAGCTCTTTAGCAACGCTTTGAATTAAAATCATAAGTCACGATTTTTTGATATTCCTTTAAGTATTTCTTTCGCAATATACTATACCTCATAACATATTTAGGTACGTATATTATGAAAAATAATTCTACTACGAATACAAAGAATATTTCCTCTTACAACATTATCATGGTCGGTTTCTTAGCCTCTTTGGCTGGATTGATGTTTGGTCTTGATATTGGTGTAATGTCAGGAGCAAACGATCTAATTAAAAAAGAATTTTTAGCTACAGACCACGATATTGAAACAATCGTTAGTAGCATGATGTTTGGTGCTGCTTTAGGTGCACTATCTTGCGGATGGGCATCCGCTAAATTTGGACGTAATCGCTGTTTAATCCTCAGTGCATTGATCTTTATTATTTCTGCTGTTGGCTGTGCTCTAGCTGGCGGCATTGTTGATTTAGCCATTTGGCGCTTTATTCTTGGGCTTGCTATCGGTATTGCAAGTACAACAGCTCCCCTCTACATTGCTGAAATTGCCCCAGAAGAAAAACGCGGCTCAATGATTTCTACATATCAATTAATGGTAACTGTCGGTATTTTATTAGCTTTTATTTCAGATACTATTTTAGGATATTACGATGCTTGGAGATGGATGTTAGGAATTATTGCCTTCCCTGCCATTCTTTTCTTATTAGGCCTTTTCTCTTTACCTGACAGCCCAAGATGGTTGGTAATGCGCAATCGCAAACAGGAAGCATATGATATTTTGCTTAGCTTGCGCGGCGGAAATGAAGACGTTGTTCAACAAGAAATCTCAGATATTGAACACCAAGTAACAAGTCCTAAAAAGGGATTTAGCTTATTTTTATCTAACAAAAATTTTAGACGTTCCGTAGGATTAGGTGTTACCTTACAGGTTGTGCAACAATTCACAGGGATGAATGTTGTGATGTATTATGCACCTCGTATTTTCAGCGATATGGGATATCATGGAAGCGCAACATTGTGGTTCACCGCACTCGTTGGACTTGTAAACGTGGGTGCAACTTTTATCGCAATTGCAACTTGTGATAAATATGGACGTAAACCTACATTATATGCTGGTTTTGCTGTCATGGCTATCGGTCTTGGTGTTATTAGCTTCTTAATGAGAAATGGAAATATTGCTGATCCTACCATGCAGCTTTTCTGTGTTGCAATGTTGCTTATCTTTATCGTTGGTTTTGCAATGTCTGCTGGACCTTTGGTTTGGACTTTATGCTCTGAAATTCAACCTCTACAAGGCAGAGATTTCGGCGTTGCAGCTTCTACAGTTACCAACTGGCTTGCTAACTTCGTTGTTGGTTTCACCTTCTTAACATTAATTAATAATTTAGGTTCTTCTCATACATTCCTTCTTTATACGATCTTGAATGTAATCTTTATTGGTGTAACCTTCTGGCTCATACCAGAAACCTCTAATGTAAGCCTAGAAAAAATCGAAGAAAATCTTATGAGTGGCAAACCACTTCGTAAAATTGGACGTTAATTTATAAAACGTTAGTTACAAAAAAAGCCAACCTAGATTTTTTAGGTTGGCTTTTTTAATTCTGTATTTTAATCCAAACTTAAATAAAGAACTGATAAACTGCTGCTGAAACAGCAATCGCACCAATAATCGTGACAAAAATATTACTTTTCTTACCTTTATATTTAGATAATGCTGGCACTGTATGAATTGCATACATTGGCATTAAAAATAAAAGTAATGCAAATAATGGTCCACTAATTGATTCAATTAAATTTAGAACATTCGGGTTATAAATTGAAACAATCCAAGCGGTAATAAAAATAAAAACAATCGTACATACATGTAGTGCCTTACTTGTTTCATGCACTTTCACATCAGCAAATTTAAATGTTTTAATCACAACGCCATAAATCCCCTCTTTTGCACCTAAATAATGCCCAAGGAAAGATTTACACATTGCGATAAAAGCCACTAATGGGGCAACCCACGTAAGAAATGGTGTATGAAAATGATTGGCTAAATAAGATAGGATTGAAATATTTTGAACTTTTGCTTCTTGTAAGTTTTCTGGTGTTAAACATAACGCACAACTAAATACAAAAAACAGAACAGTAACCACCATCAAAATATTACTATATTTAATAATTTGAGAACATTTTTGTTCTGCGAATTTCCCATATTCTTTAGTCTTAGCTACAGCTAATGGTGAAATAATCGGTGAGTGATTAAATGAAAACACAGTCACAGGAATTAAAAGCCACAAAGTCAAAATTAATCCATTCCCACCTTGATGAACAGCACCTGATAGACTGATATTCCTAAAGATTTCACCAGTCCATTGCGGAATTAAACATAATGCAATAATCATTAAGATCGCAATAAACGGATAAACTAAAGCTGACATTACGTTAACAATTAACATTTCCCCAAACTGCACGATCAACATTAATCCTGCAATCAGTATAAATGAAATAACAGCTCTGGAAGGTGGCGGAAAATGTAATTGATATTGAATAAAACTTTCAATCGTATTGGTTAAACTCACGCTATACATCAACAAAATAGGATAAATAGAAAAACAATATAAAACAGTGATGATATACCCTAATTGTTTTCCAAATTGTTGTTCTACAACAACTGTAATATCATCTGCATTCCCACTTAAAACAAATCGACATAAAGCTCTGTGGGCTAAAAAAGTCATTGGAAAAGCTAATACAGCCATGACTAACAAAGGAATCAGTCCACCCGATGCCGCATTAATCGGTAAAAATAAAACCCCTGCACCAATAGCAGTTCCGTAGAGGCTTAACATCCAAATTGTATCAGTCGATCCCCATTTGGGCATGGCATCAGAACTATCTTTTTCCATCATGAAATAATCACTTTGTTCGTTGTAATAAAATTATGCTTTATTTAAATGCGTGCTAATATTATTTCAAAAAAACGAGAAAGAAAACTATTTATGTGATGCAATCGTAAAAAAACTATTAATGAAATATATTTATTACAGATATTATTTCACTATGGGGACAGCATCACATAAGGCTTTTGATGTTCATGATGCTGCATAATCTTTAAATCTGCACCATACCAAGTAGTTAAAACTTGCTCTGTAATGACTTCTGACACATCTCCTTTGGCAACAATTGATCCTTTATTAAGTAAATAAACTTGATCCGACCACAAAGAAGCAAGATTTAAATCATGTAGAACCATACATACACAAAGAGGAAATTGCTGCACTAACTCTCTTAATAAACGCAGCATCTGCTGTTGATGATATAAATCAAGCGCAGAAGTTGGCTCATCCAAAAATAACCACCCGGATGGCCCCTTTTCTCTCCAAAGTTGCACCAAAACACGAGCCAACTGTATTCGTTGTTGCTCTCCACCAGATAGAAAAGCATAATCTTTGTGAACTAACCCCTGACATTGGGTCATGTCTATCACTTCATCGATCATTGTTTTATTCATAGGCTCTGCCCAAGGTGAACGACCAAGCTTAATAATATCAATCGCCGACATAGAAAATGGCATATGACTCTGTTGCTTCATCACGGCACGTTCTTTTGCCAACTCCTTTTTATGCCAATCCTGTATTTTTTTTCCTTTTAAATAACACGCTCCTTTTGTTGGAGCATAATATCCTGTAAGCACTTTAAACAACGAAGACTTTCCAGCACCATTGGGGCCAATTAACGTCACTAACTGTCCTTGAGAAAGCGTAATAGAAACATCTGATAAAATAGGATGATTATTTTTAATCAAATAAATATTTTGACCTTCTAAACGATAGCTCAATTGATTACTCATAATCTACGCTTCCATTGTTCTTTTAAAATCAACCAGAAAAACCAAGGTCCACCCAAAAGACTGGTTAATAATCCAACGGGCATTTCCGCAGGCTGCACCATGGTGCGCGCCAAAGTATCCGCAACTAATAATAAAATTGCACCACTTAATGCTGAGGATGGCAATAAAATCTTATGATTATTTCCAAAAATTAACCGCATCGCATTGGGAATAACCAATCCTAAAAAACCAATAATTCCACTGACTGAAACTGCAGTTCCAACCAATATAGCACTTAAAATCAATAATTGTTTTTGAGTTTTATGCACATTAATCCCAAGGTAATGCGCGTCTTCCTCACCTAATTGAAGTAAATTCAGTTGCTTGGCATGACATTGGATTAAAATCACCGTTGGAATAATCAGGCATAACGTAATGATAATTAATGACCATTGTGTTTGCCCTAAACTTCCCATCCCCCACAAAGAAAGCTGACGAAGTTGCTGATCATTACTGATCCATGACAAAATACCAACAGCAGAACCTCCCAGAGCATTAATTGCTATTCCAATTAACAATAAACTGGAAAGATTACCTTTTGTTAAATTACTTAGTTGAAAAATAAGAAATGTTACCAAAAAGCTACCCATAAAAGCCGCAATCACAGGCACCCACAAGGATAAAAAAGCAGGTAGCCCCAAAGGAATAACCAAGGCAATCGCAACAGCTAGTCCTGCACCACTACTGATCCCTAACAAACCAGGATCGGCAAGCGGGTTACGAAACAAACCTTGCATCACTGTTCCAGATACCGACAAAGCAATTCCGATAATCACGGCTAACAAAATACGTGGCAGCCTTATATTGATCCAAATTTGCCAATCCATATCCTGTGGATCTGCATTAAACAAAGAAGACCATGATAAATGCACTGGGCCAATCATTGCAGATCCTATTATTGATCCAATTAAAATCAATAATAGGATAAAAAGATAAACAAAATACCGTTTATCCATGAGATAATGCTTCAGCCTTTGAACGTAATGCTTTAATTGCTTCAGGTGTTCGTATACCAAACCCAAGCAATGCCATTTGATCAATAATAATCAAATTATGGTTTTTCCCTGCTGGAGTCATTGCAACACCAGGTAATTTCCATAAATTATCCGCACCACCTATAGTTTTAATTGCATCGCTATCAGTCATAATCACATCTGGTGCCGCAGCAATGATGCCCTCTTGTGACATCGGTTGATAATGCAACGTATTTCCCATTCCATTTTGTAAACCCGCATCATGAATAGCAGCATCCGCAGCCGTATCCTTTCCTGCAACAAGATTACTAATCCCACTATGCGCCATAATATAAATTACTTTGATAGGCTGTTGCTTCGAAGGTAAAGATGCAATGGTCTTATCTATATTTTCTTGCAAAGGCTTTGCTTCTTTTTCACGATGCAATGCCTTGGCAACGGTCTCAACCTTCTGAGGGATCGCTTGCAAAGAATGTTTGCCAGAAACATAAACAACTGGAATACCAACATTCTTAATTTGCTCTAGCACCGCAGAAGGCTGCGCAAGATCACTAGTAATCACCATTGTTGGCTTTAATGATAAAATACCTTCTGTATTTAATTGGCGCATATAACCAATATCTTTAACGTTATTCACCGCAGCAGGTTGGTTGCTGGTCGTATCACGACCAACCAACTCGTCTTGAGCACCTAAAGCATAGATAATTTCAGTTACATCCCCACCAATAGAAATAATTCTTTCTTTGGCTTGAGCAGATACCGTTGTCACCAACAAAGAGAGCATAGCAAAACAAAGATGCGCTAATTTCATGCTACTTTTTCTTTCATTGAAATAGCATTAATTTGATTACGCCATGTTTCTTGCTCTAAGTTCCCTTCTGTTCTTTGCCCATAAAGTTGAGCAATTTGCGTGCCATCTTTGGCAAAGAGTTCAAGGCTGGTGACATAACCTTCTTTGGTTGGCTTGCGAGTAACCCATGTTTCAGCAATTTGATCTTCCATCAAATGCATCGTAAATTTTGAGTTGAAAATATTTAACCAATTATCTTTTGGCGTTAATTTCTCTATCACGCCTGTAAAGATTTGCACGCAACCACGACTACCGATAAACACCATAATTTCATTGCCATCATTTAATGCCATTTCTAGGATTTGAGAAAGCGCACTATTATCAACTTGGCATGCAAGATTATCGCTGACAGAAGAAAATGCTTGTTGGCGGGTAACATTATGACGGTTGAGCAAAGTAAAGAATTGATGGACATCCGTCATTGCACGCCATTCTTCTTCAATTTTTTTCGCATCAAAAAATGCATTTTCAGAAACGTGTTCTAACTGAGATACGGTAAATTCATCTTGCGCTTCCACAGTGAATTTTTCAATTAATGCATCCCATTCTTGGCGGTTAGTATTATCTGTTTTATAGATTTTAAGAACAGCATCACCATAACCATCAAAAATCTGAATGCTTTCTTTTTCTCCGCGTCTGGTCATTTCTTTGATATAAAAAGCACTAACCCATTTTCCAACAAAAAGACGTTGATCCAAAGCACCTGGATTAAGGACAAGTCCACCATGATTTCCCAGCTTTACATTGTCATATTGTCCAACATGCTCATGAACGGCATATTCATTCCGAACGATATTCATAGTTTCACCGACTTTGTGTAGTTCTTTTAACAAAGCAGGAAAATCTGTTGTAAATGGCTTTGCATCGGCACCAATCCGAGCATGACAAAGTTCTGCTTCGCTGATTCCAATCATGCCAGCAAAGTCACGAGCAAATTTACCCGTATGTTCGGATTTAAGGGTTAAATAGCGTTGATAATATGCGTTCATTATAAACCATCCTTATGGTGTCTTTTAAGGTTTGATATTCAATGAAGCATATATAAACACAATTAAGAACGATTATCAATATCAAATGATATTAATTCTTAATATCACAAATTTTATATTTATACTGCTGATTCAAAACACAAAAATATTTCTTTTAATAAAAATTAAAAACATGAAACAAAATTCACACACAACGAAACTACTCCTATTCTAGATCACAGAATTGTTATAACATTTTATAAGAATCATATTTTCATAACAAAAACAAAACAACTTTAACTGATTTGCTAAACACAATGTAATATTTCGTTTCTATATTTAAAAATAAAAAGGTTATTATTGTGAGTAATAAATTACAAAAAATGATTACTACCGATGCCAACCAAGCAACAGCATCTGTCGCGTATAGATTAAATGAAGTTATCGCTATTTATCCTATTACCCCAAGCTCTACCATGGCCGAATATGCTGATAATTGTGCTACCAAACGACAACTAAATATATGGGGTGATATTCCCCGCATGATGGAAATGCAATCCGAAGGCGGAGCCATCTCAACCGTTCATGGTTCTTTACAAACTGGCGCACTTGCAACAACATTTACCTCATCTCAGGGATTATTATTAATGATCCCCGCTTTATATAAAATAGCAGGACAATTAATGCCTTTTGTATTGCACGTTGCAGCAAGAACAGTCGCAACCAGTGCTTTATCAATTTTCGGCGATCACTCTGATGTTATGGCGGTAAGACAAACAGGTTGTGCTTTGTTATGTGCCAATAATGTCCAAGAGGCTCAAGATTTTGCAGCAATCTCACAAATAGCCAGTTTAAAAAGCCAAATCCCTTTTATTCATTTTTTTGATGGCTTTAGAACTTCTCATGAAATGAATAAAATTGTTTATCTTGAAGATGATGAACTTAGACAACTTCTTCCACAAAATGCAATCCGTAAACACCGCAATCGTGCACTATCCCCAGAAAATCCAACAATCAGAGGCACAGCTGCTAATCCTGATACTTATTTCCAAGCAAGAGAAGCAACCAACCCATGGTATAATGCTGTATATACACATGTTGAAGAAACGATGCATCAGTTTGCAAAAGTCACAGGACGTCACTATCAACCATTCGAATATTATGGACATCCTGATGCTACGAGACTAGTCATTCTCATGGGCTCTGCGACTGGCCCTTGTGAAGAAGTAATTGATATGCTTTATGATCAAAATGAAAAAGTTGGATTACTTAAAGTTCATTTATATCGTCCCTTCTCTGCGAAACATTTTTTAAAACAAATTCCGATAAGTATAAAATCTATCGCTGTTTTAGACCGTACTAAAGAAGCTGGTTCTCAAGCGGAACCTCTTTATCTAGAAGTTATGACTGCCTTTGCAGAAGCTTATAGCAATGATGAGCGCCCTACACTCCCTAAAATTATTAATGGTCGTTATGGATTATCTTCCAAAGAATTTGACCCAGACTGTGTTATGGCGATCTTTAACGAATTACAACAAGAATCTCCTAAACGACGCTTTACTATTGGTATTCATGATGATGTAACGCATCTTTCAATAACATCAATTCCTGCCAATTTAACCACGCAACATAATTTAACCGCCTTATTTTATGGTCGAGGCAGTGATGGAACTGTTTCTGCGACTAAAAATACCATTAAAATTATTGGCAATCATACAGATAAAAACACTCAAGGTTATTTTGTTTACGATTCAAAAAAAGCTGGTGGATTAACCACATCGCATCTACGGATCAGTCAAAAACCCATTAAATCAACTTATTTAATCCAAGATGCTGATTTTATTGGCTGTCATCAATGGCAATTTATTGATCGATATCCTGTATTAGACAAACTTAGAAATGGAGGAATATTTTTACTCAATAGCCCTTATGAAGCAGAACATATATGGAATAATTTACCTTATGAAGTCCAATCTACTTTATTAGAAAAGCAAGCACGCTTTTATGTTATCAATGCTTATCAAATTGCTCGTGAATGTAATCTTCGCACTCGCATTAACACGATTATGCAAACAGCATTTTTCCATCTAACCTCTATTTTACCAGAAGAAGAAGCTGAAACTTATTTAAAACAAGCTGTGATTAAAAGTTATCAGAAAAAAGGAGATGCTATTGTTGAAAATAATATAAATGCAATTATCCAAGCTAAAAAAGCAACTTATTTAATTCCATTACAACCTATTTTACCAAACAGCAAAGCACTATCCCCAATTGTATCTGACCAAGCTCCTGATTTTATTAAAAATATCACAGGAAGAATGTTAATTGGAGAGGGAGACTCTTTACCTGTTTCTGCATTATCTCCTGATGGAACATGGCCAACAGGAACCACTCAATGGGAAAAGCGTAGAATAGCAGAAATGATTCCTATTTGGGATCATGCTTCGATGTGTGTTCAGTGTAATATTTGTGTTGCTGCATGTCCTCATGCTGCTATTAGAGCTAAAGTTGCAGAATCTTCTGAATTTAGTGATGCACCAGAAAGTTTACCAAGATTACCTGTTAAAGCCAAAGATTTAAAAGGACAAGAATATGTCCTACAAGTATCCCCAGAAGATTGTACTGGCTGTAATATCTGTTATGAAGTTTGTCCTGTAAAAGATAAACAAGATCCTCGTATTCGTGCAATTAACATGTTACCTATACAAGAGCACTTAGAAACAGAAAAAAACAATTTTGATTTTTTCCAACAGCTTCCTGAGCGCTCTATCTCTTCAATAGAACGGATTGACCTTCGTACATCTCAATTGGTCACACCTTTATTTGAGTTCTCTGGTGCTTGCTCTGGATGTGGTGAAACCCCTTATATTAAATTATTAACACAATTATTTGGTGAAAAATTACTCATTGCCAATGCAACGGGATGCTCTTCTATTTATGGAGGCAATTTACCAACTACTCCTTATACAAAAAACTGTGAAGGACGTGGGCCAACATGGGCTAACTCTCTTTTTGAAGATAATGCAGAATTTGGATTAGGATTCAGACTAACCGTTGATCAACATAAACAACGTGTATTACGATTATTAGATAGTTTTAAAACACTCATTCCTAGTGATTTAATGAATACGTTAAAAGATGAGCAAATTTCCGATCATGAACGACGTAAAGCCATCAATGAATTACGCCATTTACTACAAGAGAATAACGATCCAAATGCTCAAGAATTGATCATAGATGCTCATTATCTATTACAAAAATCAATCTGGTTAGTCGGCGGAGATGGATGGGCTTATGACATTGGATTTGGTGGCTTGGATCATGTTCTCAGCACTGGAGAGAATGTGAATGTTTTAGTCCTTGATACTCAATGTTATTCAAATACAGGTGGTCAACAATCAAAAGCAACCCCGATGGGAGCTATTACTAAGTTTGGTGAGCTGGGCAAAGAAAAATCAAGAAAAGACCTTGGTCTATCCATGATGATGTATGGGAATATTTTTGTTGCTCAAATTTCCTTAGGTGCGCAGATGAACCAAACCATCAAAGCTATTCAAGAAGCCGAAGCATATCCTGGCCCGTCTTTGATTATTGCATATAGTCCATGTGGTGAGCATGGATATAATTTGGCTTATAGTCACGAACATATGCAACATCTTACCAACTCTGGGTTCTGGCCTCTCTATCGCTTTGACCCAAGTAAAAGAGACAGTGGCAAATCACCGTTAACATTGGATTCAAAACTACCAAAAGAGCCTCTTGCCGATATTTTAAGACAAGAACAACGTTTTAATCGTTTATGGAGTAATGATACTGAACGCGCAGAAGAGCTATTGGCTAAATCAGAGCAAATTCTTAAACACCATTATTCTTTACTAACGAAATTATCAGAAGTAAATTCGGAGTGATCATGATTTAGTAAATTTTTATATTTTGTCTAAATAAACTCAATCGATATTTTGCAAGTCGTTATTTGTTTAAAATATTCTTTTGAGTTTATACACCTTCCTTATAGTGCCTTTTAAGGCTGATATTCAAGATATATATAAACACAATTAAGTATCAATATCATAATAATTCTCTATATTTAACTTGGTCAATAATGCATATTAAACGTTTTAATGCAGAGTTATTTTTACCTAATTTTTGTTTTAAATTTTCAAAATTTTGTTAAATATAACTGATTATATTATCACAATTTTCTTCTGTTTTGTTCTTAGACAAGTAAATTGCTAGATAATTTAATTTTTTATCTATTTTACAGGAGTTTTCTGAAAGATGAATAATACTATCTAGATTCCAAGTCTTTTTATAATTTTTCTTAATAGAGGAACTAATTTTCTTTATATACTCGTTAGTATTAAGTTTATTAATTTCATTCAATGATGATGGTATTTTTTTACCTTGATTAGATGCAATATACTTTTGCATAGGTAAATAAACTCTATTGCGTTTAGCTAACTCAGGTATAGTTACCATTAATAGATCATAGCTTTTAGCATGAATATTGTTAAATATAATATCCTTTATAATATCATTTATTGAAAAACCTTTTAATCCAATACTATTAGTAACACCTATACCAACAACGAATTCAATTTTTGAACTATCTTTTATAGCCTCTTCAAAATCAATTACAGCAAGTTTTTTGTTAGAGTTACTCGGATCCTTTACAATATTATAGATTCCCTCCTTAATAACTCGTAAATAATCTATAGGTATTTTTCTTTCAATATGCTGTAACGCTTTATAAATCTTGGAAAAATCATTAGTTTCAATATTTGTAAAATTAAGATCTCTATCATTTATTTTTTTTGCTACAGTTTGAATATTATCATAATTATCTTTAGCTCTAGTAATAAAAATAAGATTTTTAGACAAACGCTCCTTATAATCATGATTTTCAACTTCAATCATATTAATAATTTGCTCTAATAACTCTTGAATATTTAAGTCACTTATCGAATAACCTATAAAAATAACTGGATGCTCTAAAAAAATTGATAATAACTTTGCTGCTAAATATGCATTTTTTTTATTAAAATTACTATAATCATCTTGCGTTACAATCAAACTATTGTAATTAGAACAACATCCATGAATTTTATATATCTCACCAATAGATTGTGGAGCTTTAAAAAACAAATCTGATTGTCCAATATATACCTTTAATTTAGGGAACAGTGTTTCTAATAATAAATCCCAATTTGTTGTAATAATACCATCAATGACTACTTCTTTATTTTTTAATACTTCTAATTCTTTGTTGTTTTGTATTATATCTTTAACTTGAAATTCTTTTAAATATTTACTTATTTCATATTTCAAAGGCGTATCAACATGCGACCTCCATTCACTCGTAGAGAAAATTTCCTTACAAGTATTATGCTCCTCCCACCATGTTTCACTAAAATCTTTTGCTAACAATGATGTTGCTTCAGGGTAATTACCATTACTACTCGATAAATATTGTTGAAAAGGTTTATTTACATATTTACAAAAATGCTCCAATAAACCACTCCAATCGGGCAATTCAATATATCTTCTGGAAAAACCAGATCCTATAAATAAAAAAGGGGCTGATAAAGATTGTTGTAATATTTCTACTAATTTTTTCTCAACATCTATTTCTTCATTCACGATCTATTACCCCTTCATTAAAAATAATTTAAGCTTTAAAAAACTATATAAACAATAGATATTTTATAATAGTAATTATTTTTATTCCAAATTAATTAATTAATTAATTAATTACAAATACATCACCACCTTATTAATGAATTAATTTCATTATAATATATAAAATAATCAGACTAATCTTATCTCTTTCCTCGTGCTATAACTGTTTCATTGTTCAAACAGTTTTGCCATAAGGAAAATTAGATATGAAAAAACGTCGTCTTGGTCAAAATGGCCCAGAAGTCTCAGCTATTGGTTTTGGATGTATGGGGATTAATTTTGGTTATGGTAACTCAATGGATAAGCAAGAGGCCATTACCTTAATTCGCCAGACCTTTGATCGTGGAGAAAACTTCTTTGATACTGCCGAGGTTTATGGCCCTTATACAAATGAAGACGTTGTGGGTGAAGCATTACGCCCTATTCGTGACAAAGTCGTCATTGCGACTAAATTTGGCTTCAATATTGTTGATGGACAAATGAAAGGTCTCAACAGCCGACCAGAGCATATTAAACAAGTTGCAGAGGCTTCGTTAAAAAGACTTGGTATTGATGTCATTGATTTATTTTACCAACATCGTGTCGATCCAGATGTGCCAATAGAAGATGTTGCTGGTGCTGTCAAAGACCTTATCCAAGAAGGGAAAGTTAAATATTTTGGTCTTTCTGAGCCTAGCGCAAAAACCCTTCGTCGTGCCCACGCCGTGCAACCCGTGACCACTTTACAAAATGAATATTCCATGTGGGTCAGAGGCCCTGAAACCAACGGTATTTTTGAAACTTGTGAAGAGTTAGGTGTTGGATTAGTTGCTTATAGTCCTTTAGGGAAAGGATTTTTAACTGGGGCGATGGGTAAAGATCTTAAATTGGGATCAAATGATTTTCGCAGCAATTTACCTCGTTTCCAAGCTGATGCGCTTGAGAAAAATCTTGAGCTCGTTAAATTACTAGAAAAAATGGCTGCTGAAAAAGGCATTACCCCTGCTCAACTTGCTTTGGCATGGATTTTGGCTCAAAAAGAATGGATTGTTCCTATTCCAGGAACAACAAAACTCCATCGTTTTGAAGAAAATATCGGTGCGGCTAATATTGAACTCAGCAAGCATGATCTGGAGTTAATTGCTAAAGCTCTGAATGAAATCGCCATTGAAGGTGAACGATATCCAGAGCAACTGATGAAACTCGTTGGTGTATAATAAAATAGCGCAAAAGAAGCTGGTAGTATTCAGACCAGCTTCTCTGAGTATATGTATGTAGTATGTAAAGTATGTATATAAAATATAGTTTTAATAAAATATAGTTTTAATAAAATATGTTAGTATATCAACGCTTATGAGAGTAAATTAGTATTCTTTATAAGGTAAAAATTTACCACTCATAACAATATTCACACGATCCCCAAGAGGATCCTTTTCGCGTTTCAAATCCATCTTAAAATCAATTGCACTCATAATGCCATCCCCGAATTCCTCGTGAATAAGCTCTTTGAATGTAGTTCCATAAACATTTACCAATTCGTAAAAACGATAAATGGTTGGATCCGTAGGAACAGTAGTTGGTAAGCTGCCTCTAGAAGGCGTCACCATAAGCCACTTTTTTTCAGCTTCAGTTAATTGAAAAATCTTAGCAAGAACAGAAGCCTGTTGTTCATTACAAGTCATTTGTCCTAAACATGCAGCTGTAACCCATTCTTTGCTACGTCCGACTTTCTCAGCAATATCAGCCCATTTTAAACCTTGAGTAACTTTGCTGGTAATAATCTTTTCAGTAACTTCTAAGCGGCTCATTATTGTTTCCTTTAATTATATAAAATGAATAGTATACGAAATAATGAATAAGCTTAATGTATCAAGAATATTCATTTATTGCAATTACGCATAAAGACTAGGTTATGATAGTTTATAAGAAGTAGTTACTTAAAATACAAATATCTAGTCTTTTATAACTTCGATGTAAAAAATATCATCTCTAGAATATGATTGTCTAATCCATTCAACAGCTTAGCAACAATCAATCATAAGTTGAATATATCCTGTGAAAAGATATATAATCGCTCAATAAAATTAATATTATAATTGATCAATAAAACGTGATCAGTAGAAATAATATTTTTAACAAACATCTATTACAATTATATCAATATTGAGGCAACTATATAAAATAATTTTACAATCAAATCTTATATATCTTTCTATCTCATCAATATATCCAATATTTTAGCTTATGATCCTAACAATTGGCTATAACGTTTAAGATCTATATTTCCTCCACTAACAATAACACCAACTTTTTTCCCTTTTAATTCCTCTTTCATTGCTCGGGCTGCAGCAAAACCAAGACATCCTGTAGGTTCAACAATAATTTTCATACGCTCTGCAAAAAAGCCCATTGCTGTGACAAGTTCTTCATCAGTAGCAGTCAAAATATCATCTACATTTTGTTGGATAAGAGAAAATGTCAAATCACCCAAATGTTGAGTTTGTGCACCATCAGCAATCGTTTTAGGCGTTTCAATATGCACAATTTTCCCTGATTTAAAAGATTGTTGTCCATCATTTCCCGCCTGAGGCTCTACACCATATATTTTACAATTTGAAGCAAGTGCTTTGGCTGATAATGAAGAACCTGACAAAAGCCCGCCTCCTCCAAGAGGCACAAATAATGCATCTAGTGGACCTTTTTCTTCAAATAGCTCTTTTGCTGCGGTGCCTTGCCCTGCAATTACATGAGGATGATTATAAGGAGGAATTAACGTTAACCCTTGTTTCTCGGCAATTTCTTTGCCAATTTGCTCCCGATCTTCGGTATAACGATTATAAATCACAATCTTTCCACCATAACCTTTTGTCGCAGCAACTTTTGCTGCAGGTGCATCATGAGGCATAATAATTGTTGCTGGAATACCCAATATTTTCGCAGCAAAAGCAATCGCTTGGGCATGGTTACCAGAAGAATATGCAACAACACCTGCTTTCTTTTGTTCTTCACTAAATTGAGTCAGTGTATTCATTGCACCACGGAATTTAAACGCACCAGTACGTTGAAAATTTTCACATTTAAAGAAAAAATTGGCACCTAAAGTTTCATTTAAATAACGAGAAGTTAATACTGGAGTTGGGTTAATATATGGGGCAATACGTTTGGAGGCACTCGTAACATCATCAAACGTAGGTAACGATAAATTACTCATCTGAAAATCCTTTTTCATCCAATGGTTATGTCAATATTTTATTCATCTCATTTTAAACTACGAGGCTACTAAGGCAACCGCTTCTGCTTCTATTGCGACGCCATAATGCAGTTGTGGCACATTTAAAACTGCTCTGGCTGGTTTATGTCCGCCAATCCAATCTGCATAAATTTTATCAAAAATAGGCCAATTATCTACATCTGTTATATATACTCTTATTTGTGCCAACATATTACGCGTTGTATTCGCACTAATTAAACACTCATTAATATTCTCTAAGACCTGCTTGACCTGTTCTTCAAAAGAAACATTAACAAGCTTAATACCTTCTTTTGTAATAGGTAATTGTCCCGAAATAAACACAAATCCACCAGCAGTACAACAATGTGAATAATGCCCTCCATGAGGATTATTATCAGGCGTATGAGATTGAATAAAAGGAGATATCATGACTAAAATTCCCTTTTGATAATGATATTATCTATATAAGCTTAATTATAATAATTATCTAATTTTATACAAAAAGTCTAATTAAAATATTTTTTATTTTAAAATCATGTATTATACATAAAAAGCATTCTGAAAATGATTTACTGGAAAGTCTAATAATGTCACAAATCGATGATAAACATTTGTTAATGCAACTAGATACCATTGCAAAAGGATTAAGTGAGACTTTTTCACCTTTTTGCGAAGTTGTTGTTCATGATTTAAACAATCCTGAACATGCAATCCTTGCTATTCATAATAACTTATCAGGACGAAAAATCGGTGATCCTGCAACCGAGTTAGGAATAGCTCGAATTTTATCATCAGAGTTCCCTAATATTATCGCAAATTATGCCAATCAGTTTACAGACGGACGACCTGTAAAAAGCACCTCTATTGGCATAAAAGGAAATGATGGGAATTATATTGCAGCATTATGTATCAATATTGATTTAACCCTTTTTCAAGGGCTGCAAAATATGATCAATAATTTTACCCGAGTTAATCAAAACTCAATTATTGAAAACTTAAATTCCAACGGTCAGGATAATATTAAACACTATATTGATCATTATGCTTCTGAACATGCAAAAACCCCAAGACTATTAAAAGCTAATGAAAGAAAAGAAGTTATTATGCAACTCAAGCAAAAAGGGTTGCTTGATATCAAAAAATCAATGGAAATTGTCGCTCAATATTTAGGTATATCCAGAGCAAGTGCATATTTATATGCTAAAGAAGAGTAATACTTAACACTGTAAAATATATTGTAATGATTTCATTGCTTGTTCTGCAACAAGTTGAGGCGGTTGCTTTTTTAAATCATCATTAAATACTTCTAAACCTATAGCCCCTTGATAATTATTTTGTGCTAAATAATTAATAAGCGTTTTAATAGGAAATTTGCCATTTCCTGGCAATAAACGATGATGACGAGCAATATCAATAACATTCTGTTTTTCAGGAAAATCAACAGCATCAGAAAGTTGAACTAAAAAGATTTTCTCCATTGGAATATCACAAAGATCTTGAACGGTTCTTTTCAAAGAAAATATATGAAACGCATCGATAACTAATCCTAAGTTAAGCGCATTAATTTTGTTAACTATTTTCCATGCTTCCGTTGTCTTATTTATATAAACACTCCACGCCATTGCCTCATATGCAATACGTATATTGCGTTTACTCGCTTGATCGACAAGCCATCTTAAATCCTGTTCAATATTGTCTTTAATACAAGAATAATTCGTATTTGCTGGTACTAGTAAAGTCTTTGCGCCTATTTTCTCAGCAACGTCTAACATCGTAAGCGCTTCGTTACGTTTAGCTTGACGAAAAGGCTCTGCTGCACCATCAAAATCTAATAGAACCTGATAATCAGTCAGTGATAATTTTAGTTTTTGTAGATCTTTGTTTAGTAGATTTATATCACCATCCATCATATCTATATCTTGACGCCATAATTCAACCTGCTGAAATCCTGCCTTACTGGCAGAAAACAGTTTTTCTTCTGTTGTGCCTCCAAGGAGCACTGTATTTAAAAACAGCGGATTATGGCTAAACATGATGCATCTCTCCTAAAAAAGAAAAGTGAAATTCCTCAATAATTAATTACAAGGTGCCAATGTCAACGCCAGACCACCTTTAGAGGTTTCTCTGTATTTTGAATTCATATCTTTGCCAGTATTATACATGGTTTCAATAATATTATCCAAAGAGACCGCTGGATGTGTCGTGCGACGCATTGCCATTCTGGCAGAATTCACTGCTTTCACCGCTGAAATTGCGTTTCGTTCAATACAAGGCACTTGCACCAATCCAGCCACAGGATCACAAGTCAATCCCAAGTGATGCTCCATTGCGATTTCTGCTGCAATACAAACCTGAACCGCACTACCACCAATAAGCTCTGTCAGCCCTGCTGCTGCCATAGAACATGCAACCCCGACTTCCCCTTGACAGCCCACCTCTGCACCAGAAATAGAAGCATTTTGTTGATATAATCCACCAATTGCACCAGAAGTTAGAAAAAAACGAACATACATTTCATCTGTTATTGACTCCACAAAGCGATCAAAATATTCTAAAACCGCAGGAATAATCCCACAAGCACCATTCGTCGGCGCTGTTACGACGCGTCCGCCCGCTGCATTTTCTTCACTAGCAGCCAAAGCAAACATGTTAATCCAGTCTAACCCAACCATCAAATCATTAGACCATTTATTTTGTGCCATTAAAATCCGATTTAACAAAGGTGCACGACGGGATAACTTAATCGAGCCTGGCAATAAACCATCCGTTTTTTGACCTCGTTTAATACTTTCTCGCATCACTTTACCAACACGCACAAAATGATCGTTAATTTCCTCTTTGGTGTGATACATCAACTCATTTTTCATGATAATCGTTGAAATCGGCAACGAAAGATCATTACAATATCCAAGTAACGTTTTTGCAGAATCAATAGGATATGGGACTTGCACATTATCAATAACAGGATCATTAAATTCCTGTTCTGATACAATCTTCCCACCACCAACAGAATAGTAAGTTTGTTGTTCTAATACTTGGTCTTGATGATACGCCGTAATCGTCAATGCATTCTCATGCAAAGGAAGAAACTCATTATTAAAAATCAAATCATCTTGAATGGAAAAAGGCACTTGATATTTACCTTTATATATAGACAGCGTTTTCGTATTTTTAATCGCTTCCATATAACTTTCAATTTGATCAATATCAACTGAATCGGGAACCTCTCCCATTAACCCGAGCAAAACAGCTTCATCCGTTTTATGCCCTCTGCCTGTCAAAGACAAAGACCCATAAAGAATAACCGTAATCTTAGTCGTATTTTCCAGCACATTCAGATTAATCAAAGAGTCAATAAAACGCTTGCCTGCTATCATTGGGCCAACTGTATGAGAACTGGATGGGCCAACACCAATTTTGTAAATATCGACGACACTTTTCATTTTATTTCCCTTTTATTTTGACTAATCAAATGACAAAGATAAAGCTTATTTTATACAAATTTTTCTAATGTTACATATGAATTTTATAAGGCTATATCAATAGGAATATATCTTTTATGATTATTATCACTTAAAAGTCATCTATAATGACTTAATTAAAAAGAGTTATCTCATTACTTCGCGGTATTTTCTTTAACTTTAATGCAATAAGGCCATGATGAATATCAAATTAGATCTTACTCATCTGTATTCCAAGGCGTATGTAGAAAAGCTTCCTGTAATAACTGAGTAAATTTTTCTATTTTAGCAGAACGCTTTGTTGAGTTTTCACTCGTCAATATTACAATATCAGCATTAGGCAATTGATAACTTGGCAATATTTGAATTAACTCACCATTTCTGAAATATGCTGCAACATCCCATTCTGAACGCATTGCAATACCTAGACCAGATAATGCCCACTCTTTTACAGTAGCCCCTTCATTACTGGAATATTGTGGTTGAATACGTATAGATATGTTTTTTTTATTTTGTTGGAAATTCCATAATGTAACATCCTCATTATTTTCACGTAATGCAATACAAACATGCTGTTGTAATTCTGATGGTGTCGTTGGCATACTATAGCGTTCTAAATATGCTGGTGCAGCGCATAAAAAACGTTGATTAGAAGCAAGTTTAATACAACGCATAGATGAATCTTTTAGATTACCAATGTAAATAACCAGATCCCATTGATTAAACGAAAACCAATCTGGTGCATCTGATAACGTTAGTTCAACTTCTAAATGTGGATGACTACTCATATAACGTCCAAGTAATGGCGCTATATATTTTCTACCAAAACCTAACGGAGCTAATATTTTTAACTTTCCAGATATTTTATTATGATGATTATCAATCGCGGCCTGCAACTCATCAAGCTCTTTGATGATACGATGAGCGCCTGCAAGAATTAATTTACCCTCATCGGTCAAGCTTACATATCGAGATGGACGTTTCAGCAACTTTACGCCTAAACGGTCCTCTATTCCTTGCAAGCGTAGAGTAACCGATGGTGGCGAAATATTAAGTGCCAGAGCAGCAGAAGACAATGTTTTATGGCTGGCAATTATATTAAAAAAATGAAGATCATTACTGTTTATCATTAAGTCTAAACCTAATTACGAATTATAAGATGACCCATTTTAAATGAGATAAATTTATGAAAAATAGGAGAAAGAACAAGATAGGAGAACTAATTATGACATATCCAGATTGGCTAAATCAACCTGAAACACCTTTTCTTTTAATTGACGAAGTACGTTATAAAAACAATATTGAACGACTATATAAACATGTAGAAAATTTAGGAAGTTATGTTCGCCCTCATTTAAAAACATTACGCTCTCCTGAAGCCGCTCGCTGTTTATTAAAACACTCTCATTCACCAGCTACCGTTTCTACCCTAGCCGAAGCTGAACATTTCGCAAATATAGGCTATACGGACATCCTATATGCGGTAGGAATATCTCCACACAAACTGGATCGCGTGGCAAACCTTATCCGTCAAGGGATAACAATGCATATATTACTTGATACACTTGAACAAGCAAAAGCCGTTCGTGAATATGCGATCAACCACAATGTAACATTTTCAAGCTTTATTGAAGTCGATTGCGATGGGCATCGTGGAGGTATCCCGCCAGAAAGTGATGAGTTAGTTGATATTGCAATAATGCTTCAAGGAAAAGGAACTATATTAACAGGATTATTAGCCCATGCAGGGGAATCTTATCATTGTCATCATATCGATGAGCTTCATAAAGCAGCAAAAGCAGAGTGCGACGCTATTCGTAGGGCATCAGAACGCATTCGAGCTCATGGAATTTCTTGTTCAATATTAAGTGTTGGAGCTACACCAACGGCACTATAATTCACAAGAATTAGAAAATATTAATGAAGTACGTGCTGGAGTATTTTCAACTTTTGACTTAGTTATGAAAAATGTAGGGGTTTGTAGCCTGGATGATATTGCGATATCTGTAGTAACCAGTGTCATTGGTTATAATCGCAAAAAAAATTGGATTTTTATTGATGCTGGTTGGATGGCTCTTTCCCGAGACAGAGGAACAGCATCTCAACAAGAAGATTTTGGATATGGTCTGGTCTGCAATATGGACAATCAGCCTTTACATAAAATCTATGTTAGCCATGCCAATCAAGAACATGGCATCATCACACTACCTCCAAACTCTGACTTTACCTTGGACGATTTCCCTATAGGTACTCGTTTACGTATTCTTCCTAATCACGCCTGTGCAACCGCTGCAATGCATAAAAACTATCAAGTTCTTTTAGGAGATGGTCAACAGCAAATTTGGAGCCGTATCACAGGATGGTAATATAAAATTTATCAAAATACCGCCTTGACATTTAACAATATTTTTTCTTTCTTTGTTATAATACAAAAAAAGAGCATTCAAGGAATGCTCTTTTGTACAATTGCTACTAGCTAGTATTTACACAAACAAATTATAAACCGCAGCAGAAATCGCAATACAACCCATAATAACAATAAAGATATTACTTAATTTTCCTCTGTAACGTTCCAAAGAAGGAATAGTATGTATCGCATACATTGGCATAATGAATAAAATCATTGCTAATACTGGACCACCAATAGATTCAATCATTCCCAAAACACTTGGATTTAACGTAGAAATAATCCATGCGGTAATAAACATAGAAATCAAAGCAAATCTATTTAATGTTTTTTCTTGAGCGCTTTTCCCAAAACAATGCATTGTTTTCAAAACAACCCCGTTAAAACCTTCTCTTGCACCTAGATAATGTCCCAAGAAAGACTTTGAAATCGCAACAAAAGCAACAATCGGAGCAACCCAATCCAGGAATGGGGTTTGAAAATGGTTCGCAAGATAAGAAAGAATAGAAATATTTTCCACTTTAGCTTGCTGTAAATCCGCAGGGCTTAAACAAAAAGCACAACTAAATACAAAAAATAAAACAGTCACAACCATCATAATATTACTATATTGAATAATCTTTGACGTTTTTTGTTCTGCGTACTGATCCCCATATTCTTTACGCTTTGCCACTGCCAAAGAGGAAATAATAGGAGAGTGATTAAATGAGAAAACAGCAACAGGAATAATCAACCACAAGGTCACTAATAACCCACTGCCACCACTTTCTGTAGCACCAGATAAATCAATATGTTGAAAAATATCCCCTGTCCATTGTGGAATTAAATACAACGCAATCAACATTAAGACAGCCACAAATGGATAAACCAATGTTGACATTACGCGAACAATTAATTTCTCACCAAATTGAACGATTAAAATCAAAAAGCTAATCAATATAAAAGAAATTAGAACTCTGGGCGGTGGTGTTATATGCAACTGATTTTGCATAAAACTAATGACTGTATTTGTTATACTGACACTATAAACCAGCAAAATCGGATATATAGCAAAAAAGTATAATAAGGTAATTAGATATCCCATTTGCTTACCGAATTTTTCTTCCACCACTTCGGTAATATCGTTATGAGAGGAATCTCCAGACAGAACAAATCGACATAATGCACGATGTGCAAAAAAAGTCATTGGGAAAGCAAGAACGGCCAAAACTAATAAAGGGATTAGTCCCCCTGCTGCGGCATTAATCGGTAAAAATAATACCCCTGCGCCAATTGCTGTACCATAAAGACTAAGCATCCAAACAGTATCAGAGGAACGCCACTTTGGCATTTCACCAGAAATTTCTTTTTGCGCCATCATTTTATCACTTTATTTATAAGATAAATTACAAGTTTTATTAACTGGCGTAGATATTATTTTAAAAATAGTAGAAATTAAATAAAATTCGTTCAAATTTTATAATTCAGCAATATAAAGATAATGATGATGATTTATATGCAATATAATTTCATAAATTTATTATTTTGAATAAAAAACATTTTTTATATGATATAAAAAAAACTGTTATATTTATCAATATTAAAGCAAATATAACAGTGATTATTCATAAGTAACCAATCCGGTTTATGATTTGATAAGACCCATATTATTTACAAGATAATGTATCTATTTTATCGCCTTTAATGATATGCCCATAAACATAAGCACTTTGTTTTGGTGTTCGTTTTTGAGTATTCCAATCCACATAAATCATTCCAAATCTTGATTTATACCCTTCAAGCCATTCCAGATTATCATGACTAGACCAAACCATATATCCATCAACTTTAGAGCCATGTTTCATCGCTTCATTCATTGCTTTAATATGATCTTTAATATACTCACACCGTTGAGTATCAACAACCATACCCTTTACTAATTTATCTTCGCCAGGAAAGCCGGCACCATTTTCAGTAATAATCACCGTTGGATTACCATATTCCGTTCGAATTCGATCCAACAAAGCAGTTAGTTGATCTGGACGAACTGCACCGTTAAATGCTGCTTTTTGACCTTTAGGAATATAAGTTTCAGGATTATATCCTTTTCCTTTTCCATGACGAACATAAAAAGGCGCATAGTAATTAATTCCTAAAAATTCAAACCCTGCGTCATGAATAGTCTTTGCATCAGTAGGCTGAACATCAATCTTTAAATTCATCTTTTTTGCAAGCGCAAGAACATCTTCAGGATAAGTGCCTTTATATATCGCATCCAAGAACCAACGATTTAATACGCCATCTGCAATTTTAGCATCTGCTTTATCTTGGTCTGTTGCATCCCCTGCGGTAAGAATAGGACTTAAAGGAAGAGCAACACCTAGACGCCCTTTGTAATGCCCTTCACGAAAAGATTCTTTTGCTTTCGCTGCAGCCAACAAAATATGATTATAAGATTTTAATGAAGTCTCAAGGGTTGCTGGCGTTGCAATAATTGGCAATGAACTATCACTTGTATCACCCGCAAGATAACGTTTCGCTTTTATATTTTGTGCAACCTCAACAGATGGTTCATTAATCAGAACGTAATCTTGCACTATATCACCAAAATTCTCAAAAATAACTTGAGCATATTGATTAAACCAATCAATTGAGTCTCTATTCTCCCAACCACCTTTTTGTGCGAGTGCCAAAGGCATATCCCAATGATATAACGTCACAACAGGTTTAATTCCTGCTAATTTTAAATCCGTAATAAAACGACGATAATGTGCAACAGCCTGCATATTCACAGGGCCTAATCCATCAGGAATAATCCGTGGCCAAGCAATTGAAAAGCGATAGCTATTAATCCCTAAACTTTTTAAAAGCTTAATATCTTTAAGATACTGATCTCTATCATAAAAATTGATAGCAACTTCACCTGTCACGCCTAATCCAGCAAGCTGCTTATCCGTTAAATAATAATCCCAAATCGATTTTCCGCGATTATCTTGATTAACATTCCCCTCAACTTGATAAGAAGCTGAGGCTGCACCCCACATAAAGTCTTTACTCGGTTCAGCAGCTACGGCAAAATTTGCACTTAAAGTTAAACAAGCTAGAAGAAGTGTTTTTTTCATTGATTGTTTTCTTTCTATGATGATTGCATCCCATAGATCATGGTATAAGACTTTACTGCGTTTCCACATCAAATTCATAACATAAACAGTTATTTCTTTTATGTTATGACTTTTTACACACAGTCTTATAAAATTCTATTTAAGAAACGTTCTGTCGTTCAAGTGTTTTTGTTAATATTGATGAATATAAAGGATTACCTCCTAAAAACTGCGCCAATAATGTTGCCCCTAAACATGTAATAATCATCGGTAAAATAAGCTGATAATTATTCGTCATTTCTAAAACAAGCACAATACCCGTTAATGGTGCACGAACTGAAGCAGCAAACAATGCGCCCATTCCTGCAATCGCAAATGTTGCTGGTTGAAGATGATATAAAGGAAAACAATTGGACATTGCTATTCCAAAGGCTGTCCCTAATACAGTTCCTAACGCCAACATAGGCGCAAAAATTCCACCAGGCGCACCAGAAGAAAAACACAAAACAGTTGTTAACATACGAAACAAGAAAATAAAGAACAACATTTTTACAGGAAATGAACCAAGTGCTACCTGAGGAATTAATAGATTTCCTCCCCCTACCCCAGCAGGGAAAAATAAAGCAATTACACCACAGCAGCCACTTAAAAGTGCACCTGTAATAACCGCTCTCCTAATTCGATTTTTATAAAATCGAATAAAAAAATCCTGCATATTTAAGACAAGATAATTAAAGACAACCCCCACGATCCCAAATATCATGCCTAAAATTAAATATAACCAAAGTGTCTTTAAGGGCGCATCTGATAATTGACCGACATCAATAATTGAGTGTCCACCGTCTACAAAAGAAAACACAATAGCTGCTGTAATAGCACCAATCGAAACGGCTTTAACTGAAATTAAATTATATTGAAATTGCTCACGCATTTCTTCAATAATAAACAAAATACCAGCCAGAGGAGCATTAAAAGCAGCAGTTAGCCCTGCTGCGGCACCAGTAGCTAATAATGAATGACGAGCTTCTTTACTTTTTAACCCTAATAAGTCAAAAATCATACAGCCAATATTTCCACCCAGCTGTACTGTTGGCCCTTCTCTGCCTAAAACCATCCCTGCGCCAAGCGTACCCAAGCCTCCTAGGAATTTAACAGGAATAACACGCCACCAACGAACAGGTCTTAACTCAGCTAATGCCCCTTCAATTTCTGGAATACCAGACCCCCCAGCTTCAGGAGCAATCTTTTTAACTAACCAATAACCAATTGCTGCTAAAAATGCAGAAATCCCAAAAGCCTTAGCATAAGTAACCCAATCATAAGGATCAACAGGAACAAGGTTTGCTATACGCCATGTTTGTATAATATCAACAAGACGAAAAAATCCTACACCAATAAAACCAACCAAAGTTCCAACAATTGCAGCACCAATTAATACTGCCAAAGGCGCGGTATCTCTCTGCAATAATTTTTTAAAAATCTTTTGGCTTAAATGAGAAGATTCTTCAGCTAACATTATACAAGAACTTTCAAAGAGACATCATAAACAATCTTTAATACGCCTTTATTCATAATGAGATAAAGATAAAATTTAATCATTATTTATATTTCTTTTCAAATTTATACAAAAAATCCAGTAAGCTCCTCACAAGCAAACTGGATTTAATACGCATATTTATAATAATGAATAAAAATTATTCAACCGTTACTGATTTTGCGAGATTTCTTGGTTGATCCACATCAGTTCCCTTTAACAAAGCTGCTTCATAAGCTAACATTTGCACTGGAACCGTATAAAGCGGTGGCGTTACAAAAGAATGCACAGTTGGAAGCACAACGATTTGTTCAGCAATTGATTGAACACGCTCTGCACCTTTAGCATCGGTAAAGACTAAAATACGCCCACCGCGAGCTTTTGCCTCTTGCAAATTCGACAATGTTTTTTCAAACAAAGGCCCTGAAGGTAACAAAGCAATCACTGGCACAGTGTTATCAATCAATGCAATAGGCCCATGCTTCATTTCACCAGCTGCATAAGCATCTGCGTGAATATAAGAGATTTCTTTAAGCTTCAATGCCCCTTCCATCGCGACTGGGAACATAATCCCACGACCTAGATAAATAACACTTTGCACTTGTGCGACGATTTGAGCCATTTTTTGAATTTGCTCTTGCATTTGCAAGACTTCAGCAACACGGCTAGGCAAATCTAATAACGCTGTTAAACATTCATCAGCATATTGAGGCGTAATCGTGCCTCGTTCTTGCCCCATTACCAATGTTAAGCAAGCCAATACGGTTAATTGCGCTGTAAACGCTTTAGTAGAAGCAACAGCAATTTCTACCCCAGCATCCATCCCAAGGACAAGATCACTCTCACGTGCCATAGAACTATGTTCGTTATTTAACACGGAAATAATTTTTTGATCTGCTTTCTTGAGCGCACGTAATGCTGCAAGTGTATCTGCGGTCTCTCCTGATTGAGAAACCAATAAACCCATGCCACCTTTATCAAATGGGGGATTACGATAACGCATCTCACTGGCAACATCTAGATCAATCGGTAAACGTGCGAGCTCTTCCAACCAATAACGTCCAATAACCCCAGCATAAAATGCAGAACCACATGCTGTGATAATCCCTCTTTTTAAGGATTTCATATCAAATGGTAATTCTGGTAATTCGATTTTATGGGTTACAGGATTTACAAAACGACGTAGTGTTTGACCAATGACAACTGGATGCTCGTGTAGTTCTTTTTCCATATAATGACGATAGCCATCTTTCCCAATTGCTCCAGCCATTAATGCCGTGGTTTGAACTTCACACTCAACCGTAGCCCCATCCATATCAAAAAATTGAGCCCCTTTTCTTGAAAGGACTGTCCACACACCATCTGGCATATATGCAATCTTACGGGTCATCGGTGCAACAGCAAGACTATCTGATCCCAAATACATTTCATCTTCGCCAAAGCCAACGACTAAAGGTGCACCATGTCTGGCACCAATCATGATATTTTCATCACAAGCAAAGATCATCGCAATAGCATAAGCACCTTCGAGTCTTTGCAATGTTTCAAAAGCTGCCTCTTTAGGTGTTTTTCCTTGTTTCAAATGGTAATCAACCATTTGTACAATGGTTTCACTATCTGTCTCACTATTAAAAACTTGCCCAAGAGCGATTAGCTCTTTTTTAAGCTCTTCGTGATTTTCAATAATTCCATTATGAACCACAGCCACACGATCGGTTGCGTGAGGATGAGCATTATTTTCTGTAGGCGCCCCATGAGTTGCCCACCGTGTATGACCAATACCAAGATTGCCAGATAGAGCATTGGTATCTAGTAATTTAGCAAGATTATCCAACTTACCAGAAGCTCTTCTTTTCCCGATTTGATGATTTTCAACGGTTGCAACACCAGCAGAATCATATCCACGATATTCCAAACGACGCAGAGCTTCGATAATGACAGGTACGGCGGGTTGATTTCCTAAAATCCCAACAATTCCACACATAGATTTTTCTTTCTTACTATTGATACTCTATTTAGTCGTTTTGGTTTTATTGACTTGACGAGCTCTGCCAAAAGCCAAAGCATTCTCTGGAACATCTTCAGTGATAACACTACCTGCTGCAATTAAACTTTTATTACCAATTTCTACAGGCGCGACAAGAATAGTATCTGAACCAATAAATGCCTCTTCACCAATAATGGTTTTATGTTTGTTCACACCATCATAATTACAAGTCACTGTGCCTGCACCAACATTCGTCTTACGGCCAACCACTGTGTCTCCTAAATAGGTCAAGTGATTAACCTTAGCACCTTCACCTAATGTTGTTGCTTTTAACTCTACAAAATTACCAACATGCGCATCTTTACCAACAACTGCATTGGGGCGTAACCGTGCATAAGGACCAATCATAGCACCCTCTTTAACTTCACACCCTTCTAAATGACTAAAAGAACGAATTTCTACACCAGAGTGCACATGAACTTTAGGGCCAAAAACAACATGAGGATAAATTAAAATATCTTCCTCCAAAACCGTGTCAGCAGATAAAAAGACAGTTTCTGGGGCAAGCATCGTCACGCCATTATCCATTGCTTTTTTGCGTAGTTGTTGTTGCACAACTTGTTCCGCAATCGCCAGTTCTGATTTAGAGTTAATACCACTTAACTCAGCCTCTGATGCACGAAGCGCTTTGATATGTTTCCCTTCATTCACCGCAATAGCAACAGCATCAACCAGATAATATTCTTTTTTACTGTTTTTATTCTCTATTTGACGAAGCCAATATTTAAACGAATTGACTTCGGCACAAAGAACACCTGCATTACAAAGATGGATTTTCTTTTCTTCTTCTGTTGCATCAGAAGTTTCAACAATACGACGAACCCAACCTTTTTTCTCGACGATACGACCATAAGATTTAGGATCAACACATTCCATCGCCATTAAGACCATATCAACATCACGTTCTTGCTGGCATTCTAGAATCTTTTGTAATGTTTCTTTGCTGACCAACGGATTATCTGCATAAAGGATCGTAACCGTGCCTTTACCAAAATAAGGCTCTGCCTGGATGGCTGCATGCGCTGTACCAAGACGATCTTCTTGCACCACAACTTGATGAGGTGCTGCCAGTTGTGCGACTTCGTCCATATCAGGACCTACCACGACAACCACTTTATCAAATACTTGTTCAACATTATCCAACAGATAACGCAACATTGGTTTACCAGCCAAAGGATGCATCGCCTTTGGTTTGGCTGATTTCATACGGGTTCCCATCCCTGCAGCTAAAATAACTGCAACAGATTCTGGTAAAGTGTTTGTGGATTTACTCATAACTCGCCATAATAATAAATTAGGAATATTCTATTTTATTTATAATCATTTTTATAACTTTAGAAAGAAAAAAACGATGAGTTATGATACCAATCCTGTGATCGTGTTCGATATGGACGGAACATTAATCGATAGTTTGCCTGATCTGGCCAATAGTGCACGGTATTTAATGCAGTCTTATCAACTACCTTCTGTCACAGATCAAGATGTTCGTTTAATGATTGGGGATGGAATTAAAGTCTTGGTTGAACGCCTCTTAGCCCATGCAGGCAATGCAGGCAGCAAGATTGATATTCAAGAAGCTACCGATCGTTTTATTGCTTATTATGTTAAACACTCCACCGATTATTCTCGCCCTTTTGAAGGTGCTGTGCAAGCAATGGAAGAATTTAAAAAACGTGGCTGGAAAATCGCTCTGTGCACCAACAAAATTACCAGTGCTGCGAAATTGATCCTAGAACAACTAAAAATAGATCATTTTTTCGATGCTGTTGGTGGTGGGGATTTATTTGCAGATAAGAAACCTCATGCTTGCCATTTAGAAGGCATTATGAAAATGCTCAATGCAGATCCAGCAAAAACAGTCATGGTTGGGGATCATATTAACGATATCCTCGTTGCCAAAAATGCCAAAGTCGCAGGTAGTGTTTACGCAGCATGGGGATATGGCCCAGCAGAGATCGGTAAACAAGCCACGTTAGTTGCGAATACGCTGTTGGAATTACCTAACGTTGCGGAAAACGTAATGTCAAAATAACAATTATTATACTGGGTGTTTATAAAAACATAACACCCTTTATGCTTTTCTGAGTTCACCTCTAAAACAGGCAATATTCATTAAAATATTCTGCTATTGAGGTTGATCATCAAACTTTATATATTTTTCCTTGTCGGAGAAAAAAGAATTCTCTAAAAACCTCAAGATCATTACAACAACTAATGCTACAAACGTCAAAATTAATGTAAAACTTATGATATAATTTAGGTCTAAATTTCGTTCTAAATTTAGAATTCTATCTATGAACACAAAGAAAAAACACATCATTATCAAAATGAGAATTATCATAAAAATATAATATGGCCTCGTAACATAATACAAAAGCATAAATAACAATAATACAATAAAAATTCTATAAATAAACAGCCCTTTTAAATTAATAGGGGTTAGGGTTAGACCTAAATCTAAATCCATAAAGTTCGTTAAATAATAAACAAAAATGAACAACCATAAAATACAAATTGCCCCACTAAAAAAAGATTTATTCTAGACACAGAAAAATGATCTTCATTTTTCTTAGGAACTATCTTAAAAAGATTGCCATTTATAAATGAAGATAAATAATTGACATGCATTTCCCAATTTTCTTGCCAAAACTTCCCACCTCTATTGAGATAATAGGAACAAGCAGATGCAAGTATCCCAAAAGCAGAAATTATAATTAAAAAGAAAGGATCAACATCTTTTTTTGATGTTAACATAACGCCATAAAAAGCTAAGATTGCTGCATTAATACCCCAAAAATAAGTGGTTCGTTTCCAATAGAGTTCAATCTCAAATTTTCTTAAATCTAAAGCGATATCTAAACACTTTTTAAGATTTTCTACTTCAGATGGTTTAAGTAAATCTTTCCCTCCCATATCTTTGGTTAATTCGTGCAAATATTGCTCTGTATTAATAATCACAACATACCTCTTTATATTCACATTAAACTTTCAAAATTATAAGATGAAAGTAATGAAAATAGTATCACTAATTACATTACTTGATACGCTACTTATTTATTAATTCATCAGACCCCTTATAATTTACTCTCAAATTTTGTATTAATATATTTTTAATCTCTTTATTTTAAATGATCTTTTGGATCATATCCCCTACACATGGCATATAATTTAAACTTTAAAACGATTTTTTCTTTGTTTCTCATCGGGATTATCGGCGGATGCGTGGGAATTGGATTAACGTTGTTAATGCATTTCTTACAACATCTCACCTTTAATGCACCAATTGATGCAACCATGCCTTTTCGAGTCATGGTTGAAGATGCGTCTCCACTCAGGCGCGTTCTGGCTTTGCTGGCTTGCGGTTTAGTAAGCGGTGTCGGTTGGGTCTGTATCCACCGCTATGGCAAACCGTTGGTCGATATTAAAACAGCCGTTCAAAACAAAGATAAAAACCTCCCTTTCCTCACCACGTTCTTTCATGCCTTATTACAAATCGTCACGGTTGCCATGGGCTCGCCTCTTGGACGTGAGGTCGCCCCCAGAGAAATGACCGCAACTTTTGCCAATCAATGGATAAAAATCTGTCACTCTTCTGAGGAAGAACGAAAATTATTACTTGCCTGTGCCTCTGGTGCTGGTTTGGCTGCTGTCTATAACGTGCCTTTGGCTGCAATGATTTTTATCCTGGAAACCTTACTCCTCAGCTGGAGTGTTACTTCTGTCGTTGCTGCCTTTATCTGTTGCAGCACGGCCGTTTTTATGGTGCGTTTAGGATTGGGGGATTTGGTTCAATATCCCGTAGAATGCCTTAAATTTAATGATTATTTAGTAATTTGGGCGATTGTCGCTGGGCCAATTATTGGATTTACCGTCTTCTTATTCGATAAAAGCATTAAGTTTTTACCTAAGCTTCCAAAATCAAAACCCATTATGATTCTTATCTCGGTTTGTACATTTGGACTTGTTGGTATTTTATCCATTAAATATCCAGAGATCCTTGGAAATGGTAAAGCTGCTAATCAGCTAACCTTCACCGCAGAAATTCCATTAAACTATGCAATCGGGTTATTTGCCAGTAAATGGGCTGCTGTTTTATTAGCCATGGTCGCTGGGGCATATGGTGGACGTATTACCCCAAGCATGATGCTGGGTGGAGCATTAGGGTTTGTTACCGCATGTCTATGGAATATTGTCTTCCCAGCCATTCCAATGTCAAGTTCTGCGATTATTGCAGCCGCTGTTTTTCTTGGAATCGCACAAAAAATGCCACTCACTTCAGCGATTTTTATGATTGAGCTTTCTCGGTTTTCACCTGCATATTTTTTCCCAATCTGCTTATGTTTCGCAACAGCAATGCCAACCTATTATATCGTGCAACAAAAATTGACGAAATAAAAGTAAAGCAAGTTAGTAGAAGCTCTTTACTAACTTGCTTGCTTTATTTATCATTATTCTTTGCTTACTGGAACTTTTTGCAAAATTCCTGTAACCATTCCCATTTTCGGATTTTTAAAATCAAACCTTACAGGTAAATATCCCATATCGCCAACTTTCTGAAACCATATAGATCCTGGTTGAGGTTGAGACAATAACGCACGATGACGAGAATGTGTCTTAAAGCCACCAACTTGTTGAGCAACAACTTGACATAATAAGGCTTTACCTCGATAAGGACTATCCCAATTCGATGGAATATCGCTTTCCCCAGCAGCAGTCTGACTACGGAATGTAAAAGAACGTAAACCGTCTAATAAATTAAACTGCGCATCACATTTTCCCGTGGTGTTCACACGATGCATCAAATCAGCCATCGCGCTTAACATATCCAAACTGTTTGTTTGTTGATCAGCGGTTAACGCATCTCGATCATTGTCTCTGGCAGGATCCAAAGTCGTAATGTCAGTTTTTAAACCATAATTAGAATTCATAACGAGTTTAAAATTACCATTCTTATCTTTCCCTGTAGATTGATATACTCCAGGTAAAGATTGACCATTTTTAAACACACCATTAACAACGGCATCACTGTCTAGTGTAAACACTAAACTTCCTAGTCCAGCTGAGAAAAAATGGGCGTTTACCTTATATGTCGTAGGCGTTAATACATAATTTGCATTAACGCTAATAACATGTAATCCCTTATTATAAATATCATAAACAAGTTTTACAGGTTGGCTTTGTTCCTGTGGATTTGAAGTATTAGAAGTTGTCTGTGCATAAGCTGCTCCTAATGTAGCAAAACTACAAACCGAAGCTATACCAACTATTTTAGCAAAACGCTGCATCATTATAATTATCTTTTACCGTTGAAAGAATATGCTTATGATAAAAGATAATTATGGCAATCTATAGCTAAAAATAAAATTATTTTAAATAGTGAACAATATTAAATCACTAAAGAGCCCGTCCCGAAAGCTTCTGCATGAATATTTGCCTCTGGAACCCCAAGAGATTTCAAATCACTTGCACGTTCTTGCATAAACTGAGTAGGCCCACAAAGATAATACTGAGCATCAGGAACAATAATCTCTTTAATTGCTTTTAAATCCATACGTCCTGCATAGTCATTTTGCTCTGCTTTAGTATTTTTATCTGAATAAAAAGTAATTTTCTTGATATTTGAATTTTTCTGAACGATTTCATTGACCTGATGATGCAATGCATATGTTTCTTTATTACGAGCACCATGAATAAAAGATACTGGTCGTTGAGTATGATGTTCTGATAAATAAGTTAACATCGATACCATTGGGGTAATACCAACACCTGCACTAATCAAATAAACAGGTTTATTGTTTTTTTCATCCAAGAAGAACTCTCCACCAGGAGCAGCAAGATCTATAATATCCCCTTCATTATAATCTTGATGTAAAACATTGGAAACTCGACCTGCTGGTGTTTTTGCTGTTGCTTCTTCACGCTTTACAGAGATACGGTAAGTGTCTTTGCCTGGTGCATCAGAAAGGGTATATTGTCTAGGTTGCATCAAATCCCATTCAGGAACATAAACGCGCAACGAAATATATTGACCAGGATGAAATGAAGGAACTTTTCCGCCATCAACTGGTTTTAAGTAAAAGGAAGTAACTTGATCCGTTTCTTTTGTTTTTTTAACGACTTTAAATCCACGCCAACCTGTCCATGCACCTTCTTCAACCAGATTACTATAAAGATTACTTTCCATACCAATCAGTAAATTAGCCAACTGTTGATAAGCAACGCCCCATGCATCAATCAACTCATCTGTTGCAGCATCGCCTAAAACTTCTTTAATAGAAGCTAACAAATGTTTACCAACAATAGGATAATGCTCTGCACGAATGCTGATCGTCACATGTTTATGAGCAATATGAACCAAAGCATTTTCTAAAACTGACGGATTATCAATATTCTCTGCATACGCCAACACAGCTGTTGCCAAAGCATGCTGTTGTTTTCCAGCTTCTTGGTGTCCACGATTAAAAACCTGTTTTAATTCTGGATTTCCAGTTAACATTCTTTGGTAAAAATGAGAGGTCAAGGCAACACCATGCTCTCTGAGTACTGGAACAGTGGCTTTAATTAAAGATTTTTGACTTTCCGTAAGCATTGAATAACTCCTAACGATTTAAGATGTATATTAAATACATGTTTTAATGAAAAAAAATACTTTGAAACTATGAGAGTCTTTTAAAGATATATTTAATATACATCTTTAAAAGACAAAATACAAATGATCTATCAAAATATTTTAAAGAGATAATCTCTTTTTAACCTGTAAAACGATCTCTTCTGTATCATCCAAAGGCGTAGTTAACCAATCTTCTAACTGCCCTTTAAACCATCTTACTCGATTTTCTTTCTGCATAGAATCAATAAAAAGTGATATTCTTTTTGATTTTCCTGGCAACGGAAGAATCATCACAGGCACATTCGTAGCTGCTGCCTCTGAAATCATTGAAACACTATCTGTTGTTACTAAAATGAAATCTGCACAAGCTAATAATCCAAGATAAGGGTTATCCCCTGCTCCATCCCATACGTAAGATCCTAAAGGTGTTAAAACCTGTTTAAAAACTTCTATTGCTTCTGGATCCGTACGCCTTGATGGGGTTAATGCAATAGTTACATTTTCTGTTTTAATAAGATGAGCTAATTGCACCGCGATTTGTTGAGCTTCGATTTTACCTAAAGTAAAACGGCCATTATTTCCACCAATTAATATTGCCACAAGTGGCTTTACATAAGATTGAAAAAATGGCTGCCACTTTTCTTTATTTTCAGACAATAACTGAGGAGAGATATGATGTAATGCTGTTCTTGAAACAAGAACATTCTTACCTGTTAACTGATCATGAGGATTAACAATAACCAAATCAAATTTATCAGGAGAAATACGCGGATTTTGAATATGAATAGCCATTCTTCCTGGCTTACGAATAGCAGCATTCACGACACCACCCACACTACCGACACTAATGATCAATGGCGTATCTTCAATTTGAAAGGGTTCTACGCCTTTCAAAGGAAAAGGCCAATAAGGTGCTGAAATCAAGCTCCATGGCTTTTTAGGCGTTAAACTACATAATTCCTTTTCATATCCTGAACGCTCTGCCAAACCAAAAGCCTGAGACTTCATCCCTGCAAAATCTTCTGTTAAAATAATTGCTTTTGCCATCAGAATTTAACCTTGGTTTTTATTTGTCAAGCTTACTCGTAATTTCATCTATTAGATATTCAGCAAGCTTTTTCCATTCTTCATCAGCATCATGCTTTGGACGAGACAATGGGAAATTTAATTGTAAAATTTGATCTAACCCTTTTGCAATGTCATTCACATTTGGTTCACAAATAAATACCAAATCTTCTTGATTAAATTGCTCAGACAAACCACCAACATTGGTAATTAAAATGGGCTTTCCAAACGCTAATGCAGTTGCGGCAATACCACTTTGACTTGCCTCTCTATAAGGTAAAATAACAACATCTGCCCAATGCATTAACTCTGCAATTTCTTCTTCTGGAACCCATCGATTTTCAACTGACACATTACTTCTTTTGTTTAATCGATCTAAAACTGCATTTTTAGGGCCATGACCTACAACACGTAACGTATAAGGTTTCTGATGAGAAACTTGATCCAAGGCCTCTTCTAACAGATCTAAACCTTTATATAAAAGCAAGCGACCAAAATTTAATAGCTTAACTTCTTTACCAACAGGATATTGAGTTCCACTTTTTGTAGTGTAAGAAAAAGGTGGATGCCACCCTTCAACAATCTGAGAATTCGGTACAAAATTTACTGCAAGCAACTGCTTAAACACATATTTTGAAAAAGTAACTGTTAATCTTGATTTTTTAATGAGTATCTTCTGCAAAAAATGCTGAAATACATATCCATCACCAGGATGCGGATAAACATCATGCACAACGACAATATATGGAATATTTAGAAATTTTAAAGCGATTGCCATAACCAAATCCATTGGCCCTGGCATTGTACAAATAGCAATATCAATCTTATTTTGTCTAATATATTTGTATAATGAATTAATCAGAAAAGGAGCCTGCAAAATACGCCATATATATCCCCCAACAGACGTATATGTCTTAATAGGAAAATCAACAAAAAAATCAGAGTTTTTTTGAACAATTTCAGCTTGACTAGATAAAGATAGAAACGTCTTAATATTTGGCAAAGAGGAGGCCGCCTTCGAGAATTCGACAGCAGTTTTTGGTCCTGCTCCTCGACGTCCCCATTGCCATATTAACATGTTAAGAGGTTTTTTCATCCTTTATTCATTACCACACCAATGGCGGATAACCCCTTTATCAAAGACTGTGAATCAAATTGTTCTCGAGCCCTTTTACACGCTACGTCGCCTAATGCAAACCTATAATATGAATTAAAGACTAATTTATTAATTGCTTGTGCTGCAATATCATAATCTGGCTCTGCCCAATACGCATTAGATAATTGATAAACCTCTCTAGAATCCTGAACTGGAATAAGATTGTAATTTACAGGAATACCACAGGTATCATCTATAAATTCAGCCGTTGCTGACCAATCCGTAGAAACAACAGGTTTTCCACATAACATTGCTTCAGCTGGAACCAATCCAAATCCTTCACTACGATGCAAGGATAGAACAATATCAGCATGATGAAATAATGCCTGATTTTCTGCAGCAGATAAAAGACTAGTATTTACAATAATATTATCATGACCTTGAATCGCACTCATTATTTTAGCCATGTCTTCACGATAATATTCCGAATAAGTAATTTTTAGCACCAAACAAACGTTTCTATCATGCTCACAGGCTTTAAGAAATGCTAAAATTGCTCCAAGAGGATTTTTTCTAACAAAACTAGAAGATAAATTAAAAGATACAAGAATAATAATCTTATTTTCTGGCAACCCTAATAAGGCACGATCAATATTTTGCACTGGATGAGCAATACGATCAGCAATAGGATGTGGAACAACTCTTACAATTTTCTGCTTCTTATTTGCCCAAGGCTTTATCGCATTTGCAACAAATTGTGATGGAACCCATATTTCATGAACAAATTGAAAACCAACTTCCCAGTCTTTTGGTAAAACTTCTAGCTCCCAGGCCCAATAACCAATAATTTTACGATGCTTCAAAAATCTTCTAGGTAATGAAAGCAATGCATAAGGAATCTGAGGCGCATTAATATGCAAGATCAAAGGTGCGTATAAATATTCTGATAAAAGCTGATAAGCTTCTCTATATTGTGAAAAAGAAAATGAATATGGCGAAATATTTAATAATTGAGAAGAAATATGATGCTTTTCTAAAGCTTGATGCATCACCCTCGCCCCTTCCCCTAATCCTGAGGCACGTGAAACTTCACCTGCAATAATAACGGTTGAATCCGTATATGGATTAGACGTAATTGACGGAGCAAGAAATGCCCCCAATCTAGCCAGCCCATAACGGCGACTAGATGGAGGCAATAAACGCCATAACTGATGTAATGGCTGAACCAGAGTACTTACTCCGTCAAAAAATATTATTTATAAATTGGGAAACGCTTACAAAGAGCTTCGACTTTTTGACGAACAGCTTGCTCTGCTTTGCTATTATCCCCCTCAGGTGCATTTGCTAATGGCGTTAACACTTCATTGATTAACAAACCAATTTCACGGAATTCAACCTCACCAAACCCACGAGAAGTTCCTGCTGGACTTCCTAAACGAATACCTGAGGTAATCGCTGGTTTTTCTGGATCAAAAGGAATAGCATTTTTATTGGTTGTAATCCCTGCTCTTTCGAGGCTTTCTTCAGCCAATTTACCTGTAACTTTTTTAGGTCTTAAATCAACAAGAAGTAAATGACAATCTGTTCCTTCTGTAACGATATCAAAACCACATTCAATTAATGTTTCTGCAAGAACTTTGGCATTTTTAGCAACAGATGCTTGATATACTTTAAAATCAGGACGTAATGCTTCACCAAAAGCAACCGCTTTTGCAGCGATCACATGCATTAAGGGACCACCTTGTAACCCAGGAAATACTGCTGAGTTAATTTTCTTAGCAAGATCAGGGTTGTTGGTTAGGATAATACCACCACGAGGGCCGCGTAATGTTTTATGAGTCGTACTGGTCACAATATCAGCAATAGGCACAGGATTGGGGAATAAACCTGCAGCAACTAACCCTGCAAAGTGAGCCATATCCACCATTAAATAAGCACCGACTTCATCAGCAATCTTACGGAAACGTTCAAAATCAATAATACGAGGATAAGCAGAACCACCAGCAATAATTAATTTAGGCTTTTCTGCACGAGCAATTGATTCCATTTCATCATAATCAATATAACCATCTTGGCGACGGATACCATATTGTAATGCATGGAACCATTTCCCAGAAAAGTTAGGAGCAGCCCCATGGGTTAAGTGCCCACCAGAAGCCAAGTTCATTCCTAATACTTTATCACCAGGTTTAACGGTTGCCATGAATGCAGCCAAATTTGCATTCGCACCAGAGTGTGGTTGAACGTTTGCATATTCTGCACCAAAGATTTTCTTTAAGCGTTCAATAGCAAGGCTTTCAACTTTATCGACTTCAACACATCCGCCATAGTAACGACGCCCAGAATAACCTTCTGCATATTTGTTGGTAAGAACACTACCTTGAGCTTCTAAAACAGCCTGAGAAACTAGATTCTCACTTGCAATCAGTTCGATACCATCTTGCTGACGAACAAGCTCACCATGAATGATGGCTTTTACTTCGGGGTCCGCACTGGATAAATCAGAATTAAAAAACTGATCATAATTGATTTTATCGGACATTAACAAATTCCTGCTATTGATAAATGAGTATAAGGGGTTTAATAAAATTTCTTATATTTATATAAATAAAATATATTCTTATTTTTTTAAACACTAAAATTATAAAAAATAATTTTAATATTTATTATTTTTATTTTAAATAGAAAGAATTTTATCGCTCACCGTCTTTTAAAAGGAAAATTTGCATATGGGAAACTTCACCTTCTCTTCTTTATTAAGAAAGAAAAAGATTGAGGCACCATCTTCGTCCGATCAAGATGATTTAGCTCGTGTTATTGGTATGCCCAGTCTTATTTTCTTTGGTGTCGGTGGGATCGTTGGAACTGGATTATTCTCTATTACAGGGATTGCAGCCTCTGAACATGCTGGCCCAGCAGTAATCCTTTCATTTTTTATCGGTGCGATTGCCTGTGCCTTTATCGGATTATGTTACAGCGAACTTGCTGGAATGGTTACCGTTTCAGGAAGCTCCTACAGTTATACTTATATTTCTTATGGTGAAATTATTGCTTGGATGGTGGGTTGGAACCTTGTTTTAGAATACGCTGTAGGTGCTGGAGCTGTTGCGGTTAGCTGGTCAAAATATCTCCTTTCGTTACTAGAAGGGTTTAATATCCATCTTGACCAAAGATTTATAGCATCACCACTAGAAACGATTAAACTTGCAGACGGTACTGTGACACATGGTATTATCAATTTACCTTCAATGTTTATTGTCATCGTTCTTTCTTTTCTTTTAATGAAAGGAATCAGAGAATCATTAACACTAAATAACGTTGTTGTTTTTGTAAAAATATTTGTTGTGCTAGCCTTAATTGCTTTTGGTATCCCTTATATTCATGCTAGCAATTTTGTTCCTTTTATCCCTGAAAATACGAGTGGTGACTTTGGGCATTTTGGATATTCAGGCATTATGCAAGCGGCTGGAATGGTGATTTTTGCTTATATTGGATTTGATAGCGTTTCCTCTACTGCTCAAGAAGTCAAAGATCCTTCTAAAAACATTCCAAAAGCAATTTTAGTAATCATTGCAACTTGTGCAATCATTTACGTGCTATTTGCTTTTGTTATTGTCGGATTAGTTTATTACAAAGACTTGGTTGGTGATGCTGCCCCTGTTGCGACGGCAATTAATCATACGCCATTCATTTGGTTACAGCCTATTGTTAAATTTAGTATTTTATTTGGATATATTCCAATTTTATTCTTATTGCTAATCGGACAGACCCGTATTTTCTATTCTTTGGCAAAAGACGGATTAATTCCAAGTTTCTTTTCAAAGACACATCCAAAATATAAAACGCCTTGCTATTCTCACCTATTTTTCATGGTCATGATTTGCTTTTTATCTGCATTCTTTCCAATGGATGTCCTAGGGAACATGTGTTCCATTGGTGCTTTATTTGCATTTGTTTTCGTATGTTCTGGAATGATTATTTTACGCAGAACCTATAAAGACTACCCCAGAACCTTCAAAGCACCTGGTGGCGATATCATTCCTGCTATTGGTGTCATAACTAGTTTAGTTTTAATGTATTCATTGAACTGGTTAACTTGGCAGATTATGTCTATATGGCTATTTATTGGCTTAATTGTATATTTCACTTATGGCAACCGTCATAGTAAGCTTAACAAACAATAAATTTAGTATTCTTTAACTAATGAACAAATTGACTAGGGACAGAAATATGATTGGCAATTTTCCACTGACTCGTATGAGACGTAATCGTTTAAATCAAACAACACGTCGATTGGTTGCTGAAAATAAACTCAGCGTTGACGATTTGATTTGGCCGATCTTTATCGTAGAAGGACAAAACGTAGAAACAGAAGTTTCTTCAATGCCTGGTGCAAAGCGTGTTTCTGTGGATCGTCTTGGGGCATATATCGAGCCTGCAGCTAAATTAGACATTCCTGCCTTAGCGTTATTTCCTGTGACTTCAAAAGAAAAACGTGATCCAACAGGAACAGAATCTTATAATCCAGATAACTTAATCTGTCGTGCCGCACGGGAATTAAAAAAACAATTTCCAGAAATGTTATTAATTGGAGATGTAGCCTTAGACCCCTATACCAGTCACGGACATGACGGCATTGTCAAAGATGGCTATGTTGTGAATGATGAAACGGTAGAAGTCTTAATCAAACAATCCATTAATCAAGCAAATGCAGGAATCGATATTATTGCACCATCAGACATGATGGATGGTCGTATTGGCTCTATCCGCCAAGCATTAGATAACGATGGATTAATTGATACACAGCTGATGTCTTATGCTGCTAAATATGCCAGTGTTTATTACGGGCCTTTTAGAGATGCTTTGGAATCAGGTGGTTTATTAAAGGGCGATAAAAAAACTTATCAAATGGATCCTGCCAATCGTGGTGAAGCCTTGGCAGAAGTCGAGCTAGACATCAAAGAAGGTGCTGATTCTATTATTATTAAACCAGGAATGCCTTACCTTGATATTATTCGCTCTGTGCGTGATAAATTCGATATTCCAATCGTGAGTTATCAAGTTTCTGGAGAATATGCCATGTTAATGGGTGCTATTCAAAATGGCTTCCTTCAACGAGATGCAACTATTCTAGAAACATTACTGTGTTTTAAACGTGCTGGCGCAAATGCTATTATGACCTATTTTGCATTAGAAGCTGCAAAGCTCTTGAAAGAATAGGAAAACTCACCCCTTATATGTTTCATTATAAGGGGTTTATTATTATATTTTAGGATAATTCGTCTCTACAGGGCGCATATCAAACAGTAATATTTCAGCCTCCTGACCATAGCTAAAAGTTAGCTGTTGTTCATCACGAATACGCGCTCCATCTCCTGCTTGAAAAACAAGATTGTTTACGGTTAAACTTCCTTTCGCAACGTGAAGATAAACATATCGATTTTCAGGAATAGTAAAGATTGCTTGTTCCTTGTCATTAAATAACCCTGAATATATCCGAATATCCTGACGAATATGAAGAGAATTATCTGCACCATCAGGAGAAATAATCAATTTTAGCTTACCTTTCTTTTCATCCTGTGAAATGAATTGTTGTTGATAGGTTGGCTCGCTATTTTCTTCGTTAGGCATAATCCATATTTGCAAAGAGTGTGTCGACTGCGTATCTAAAGGGTTAAATTCACTATGCGTAATTCCAGATCCTGCACTCATGAGTTGAATATCTCCAACTTTAATAACAGATCCATTTCCCATAGAGTCTTTATGTTCTAATGCCCCGTCTAGAATATACGTAAAGATCTCCATATTTTTATGAGGATGTGTTCCAAAACCCCTGCCTGGTGCAATTTGATCGTCATTAATCACCAAAAGATCAGAAAAACCAATTTGTTCTGGATCCCAATAGCGGGCAAAAGAAAACGTATGATATGCTTGTAACCAGCCATGATCTGCATATCCACGATCTTGAGATAACCTTTGTTCAATCATCATATTTCCATATCGTTATTTATATATAATAACGTATATATAGTCATACAAAAGCATCCGATATAAGAGCAGATCGAGTTAAAACAGTTTTAACCTACTCACGTATAATCTAATTATTTAAAATATCTTTAATCATACTAATTGTAATAATTTTTTCTTATCTGGCTTTCCAATAACCGTCATCGGAACTTCATCAATCATTATGATTTTTTTAGGCATTTGATAACGAGCCACTTTTGTTGTTAACCAATCATGCACTCCCTCTTCAAATAAAATTTGATTGGGTTCTAATACAATAAAAGCAACTAACCTTTGGCCAAATTCTATATCGGAAACAAACGTAACAAATGCCTCTATAATCAAAGGATGTTCTAATAAAACTTGTTCTAAACTTAATGGATAAACATTTTCACCACCGGAGACAATCATATCATCAACACGTCCGTGTAAATAATAATATCCATTAACATCTTTAGATGCCAAATCCCCCGTTGCAATCCATGCTTTGCCTTTAACAGACCAAGCACATTTTATATATAACTCCCCAACACCCTGAGTAATCACTTGTCCGTTTTTTACGATCTGCGCCTTTAATCCTGGAATGGGTTTTCCTATTGTCTTTGAACATTTTATTAGATCATCCGGAGCTGCAATCATACAAACGCCAGCCTCTGATGTACCATACAAACTAAATAAAATAGTTCCTAATGATCTTAGCGTCTCAGTCACTAAAGTCTCTGAAATAGCTGCTCCCCCAGTAATAATACATTGTAAGGAACGCAACTTATGATGATCATCCTCAACATTCTACTTAACATTAAAGGAACCAAAGTCACTACTTGTACTTGATGGCTTTCCAACAAATCACAAGCTTCATGAACATTGAATTTCTTTTTTAAATATCCCGTTGCCCCCAATATTACCGCCATACATAATGTAGCCATACCAAACCCATGATAAATTGGCGTTGCAATATAAATAGTTTGGTACCGATATAAATTTAACTGAGTAAGCAACTGATAAAAAGGGATTAGAAAATTACCAACTTTAGAAGATCGCTCTGCACTTTTAAAATTGCCAGTAGAACCACTCGTTAGTACAATAATTTTAGAAAAATGTTTTACTTTTCGATTTTGATGAAACGGACAAATCTTTTCTTGTAATAAAGATTTAATCGATACTAAAGAAGGATGTTCCATCAAAATGCTTTTTTCTAAAGGCACACAGTTAATCTCAGGATCATGAATAACCCATTTAAATTGATGTTGCTCATTTAAACGCTGAAACTGTACAGCCGATATTTCTGCATTTAATAAGTAAATATCAGCTCCTAATACAGACAGTGCAAATAAACTATGAACTAAAAATAAATGATTATATGCAATCACAGCTATTTTTTGATGCTGTCGAATACCATAAAGACGACTTAGCTGATCAGCTAAATGCTGAGATTGTAAGTAAAGATCTCGATAAGTAATATGAGCCGTATCGTCCTGAAAAGCTATTCTATTGGGATATAATTTTTGAGCCACATAAAGAAGTGCCATTAAATTCATTCCAACGGCATTGATACTCTTCATTAAATACCAGACACCTTTAAATGTTAGTAATTTAATATGATAAAGCGCTTTAATCCCTCTCATGATTTCTTTTTCTTTAAATAAAACTGCATTAATTTTAACCAAGGCGTCGCAAAAAGAACAGATGAGAGTTGCCCAAGTAGCGCCCACCAAGGTTTATAATATTCTTTTTGATCGATCATTAGCTGGCAAATATGATCCGCAGCCTGCTGCCGAGACATCGTTGGAGCATGCCTATATACTGCTGTAGGCTCGATCATTCTTGTTTTTACTAATGGTAAATAAGCGGTTGAAACCTTAATGTCATTAATCAATAACTCTGCCTGTGCACAACGCAACCATTGATCAAAAGCAGCTTTCGATGCCTGATAAGCGGCCCAATAAGCCGTCGGAGCCAACAAAACATTCACTGCGGAAATATTAATAAAATGCCCTTTATTGCTTTGCAATTGAGGTATTAAAGCTAAACACAATTTCACTGGTGAGAAATAATTTAACTGCATCGTCCCTTGAAAATCATGATAACGATCTAATGATTTCATAATAGGACGACAAATAGATTTTCCTGCGTTATTAATTACAATATCAATAGAGTAGTTCTGTAAATATATTATTAATTGATCGAGTTGGAATTCATCGGATAAATTAGCAGAAAATATATAAATAGTTGCAGGTTTATTAAGTAATTCCTGTTGGATTTGTTGAAGTTTTTCCGTTGTTCTCGCAACAAGAATTAGGTGACAATCAATTTCTGATAATTGATGGCAAAGCTGTTCTCCAATTCCAAAACTGCCGCCTGTAATTAGAATGGTTTTATTTTGTAATTTTTGCGTTAATAAAGTCTTGTTTATTTTAACGCTTGGAAACAAAATACGCTCTATAATGCTCATCAAATCATTCTTATCCATCAAATAAAAATCTAGAATTACATAGATAGCGTCAAACATAGAAAAGAAGTATTATTCATTTTCTATGTTTGCTTATTTAAAAATTATCCTCTTAACCAATTAGGAGATTTTTTCCCAACACCTGCACGGTTTCCCACAAAATCTTTTAGCTCCTCAAAACTTCTTTTTCGACTTTTATCAGAGATCAACAACCCATCTTCAGCAGAGAAAATGGCTACAATTTTAGGTTTCCCTTTTCCTAATTTTTGTAGAATAACCCCTGCACCTTTTTTAAGCTCTGGAATTTGATCTAATGGGAAAATTAAGAATTTTCCAACAGTGTTCGCAATGGCAAGGTGATCTCCTTTTACAGAAAGACAGTAAATTGCTTTTTCATCATCTTTCAGATTTAGTATCTGCTTCCCTATCTTACGATCTGTGGACAGATTATTGCCTTCAGTAATAAACCCACGTCCACCATCAGAGACTAACAAATATTTCTTTGCATCATCCAAAATAAACAGAGACAAAATTGATGCATCATTTGAAAGATCCATCAATAACCGAACAGGTTGCCCATCACCTCGACCTCTGGGCAGGTCTGTTGCTTTTAGGTTAAAGCTTTTTCCATCACTACTGAAAATACAAAGACGATCATTACTTTGACACTCCAACGCTCTTTGGAATTGATCGCCTTCTTTAAATTTTTGGGTAGATAAATCAAGGTTGTGCCCTCTTAGCGCTTTGATCCATCCTTTTTGAGATAAAATAACCGTAAGCGGTTCACGTTCTACCTCTTCCAAAACCTCAACAACATCAACAACTTTAGGTGCACCAGAAATCAACGTACGACGTTGTCCCAAAGGACCAGAACCAAACTGTTTATGCCCTTCTTTCAGTTCTTGCGTGATTTTCTTCCAACATAAAGATTCATCATTTAATAAAGCATCAAGCGCTTGTCTCTCTGCTGAAAGTTCATCATATTCATGACGAATAGCTTCTTCTTCCAAGCGACGTAAACTTCTTAAACGCATATTAAGAATAGATTCAGCTTGCAAATCCGTAAGTTTAAAGGTCTCTATTAAGACAGATTTAACTTCATCTTCCTCACGAATAATCCGAATAACTTCATCTAAATTCAGATAGACCGCCAATTGCCCTTGTAAGATTTCTAAACGACGATCCAGAACACTTAAACGATGCTGACTACGTCTGACCAACACAACATAACGATGATCTAGCCAAGCACGTAAAATATCTTTTAATCCCATAACCTTAGGAACAGCTTTGGAATCTAAAACGTTCATATTATATGAAAAACGTCCTTCTAAAGGTGTCGCTTTAAATAAAGATTCCATGAGAACTTCAGGTTCAATCGTACGGTTTTTAGGTTCCAATACCAAGCGAACCTCATCCGTACTTTCATCGCGAATATCAGCCAGTAAATTAAGCTTTTTTTGTTCCATCAAAGATGCAATCTGCTCAATCAACTTGGATTTTTGTACTTGATAAGGGATTTCAGTCACAACCACTTGCCATGTACCAAAACGTCCTTGCTCAACTTCCCAACGGGCTCTTAATCGTAAGGAGCCTCGTCCTGTTTCATAAGTTTGTAAGATCAACTCTTGATCTTCAACAAGCTCTCCCCCTGTAGGGAAGTCTGGCCCTTGAACAAATTGTAATAAGTCTTTTGTCGTTGCTTGCGGATGTTTAATTAAATATGAAGCCGCAGAATAAAGCTCTCCAGCATTATGAGGTGGAATATTGGTTGCCATCCCCACCGCAATCCCACTGGCACCATTAGCCAGCAAATTTGGGAAAGCTCCTGGTAAAACGATAGGTTCCTCTTCTTCCCCATCATAAGTATCACGAAAATCAACTGCACCTTCATCAATACCTTCGAGTAAAGCTTGCGTAATCATAGTCATACGAGATTCCGTATAACGCATGGCTGCAGCATTATCTCCATCGATAGAGCCAAAATTGCCTTGCCCTTCAACCAATGGATAGCGAACAGCAAAGTCCTGAGCTAAACGAACCAAGGCTTCGTAAACAGACGCATCCCCATGAGGGTGATATTTACCAATCACATCCCCCACAATACGCGCACATTTCTTAAAACCAGACTTAGGATCCAGCTTTAATTGACGCATGGCAAAGACAAGACGACGATGAACAGGTTTCAACCCATCCCTAACATCTGGTAAAGATCGGGACATAATGGTTGATAATGCATAAGCCAAATAGCGTTCGCTCAACGCGCTTGCTAGAGGGGTCTCTTTGACTAGGCCTTCTGTATCAATCGTCATTTTAATGTAACTCTTGCGCTTAATAGTTTTATTTTAAGAGGAAAAAACAGTTAATCCATCATAGGCAACATCAACACCATCAGGAAGATGATGATTAAGCCATCCCCAATCCATATCAGGCCCCATATGGGTTAAAATTGTTTTTCCAGGTTTGATCTTTTCTCGCCATTCCAACACTTTGTCAACCCATGCATGTGCAGGATGAGGTTGCCGTTGAAAACATCCCACGATCCAAGTCTCTACCCCAGATAGGATATCCAATCCATCCTGATAAATCTCCATCACATCCGTACAATATGCAACAGAGCCACAACGAATACCAAGCGTCTTCCCAAAGCCATGACATTGTTCAAACGTTTGAACGGTTTCTTCTGCAACCGTGAATACATCACCATATTGCACAATATTGACTTTTAACGCAGGACGGAAAAAATGCGGTGCCGTTGACCAAGGTTTAAACGCATATGTAAAACGGCTTTTAATTTCTTCTAAAGTATCAAACGTCCCATAAATGGGAATAGGCTTCCCAATCATACGATTAATAGAACGAAGTTCATCTAACCCAGCAATATGATCCGCATGGGCATGCGTATAAATTACAGCATCTAATTTACTGATTTTTTCGCGAAGTAATTGTTCCCGAATATCAGGGCCCGTATCAATGATAATACGTTTTCGTTGATTGGTTTCAATCACTACAGAAGAACGTGTTCGACGGTTTTTAGGTTCCAAAGGATCACAAACACCCCAATAACCATTGCCATCTTCCCCACCAACCATAGGAACACCACCTGAACCACTACATCCTAAAAACGTGATTTTCATGTTTAGGTAGCCTTTGTAAAAAGACGATGAAAATTCTCAGTCGTCTGGTTAGTAAAATCACCCTCTGACATTCCAATTAGCTCAGCCACATATCGCGCAGTATGCGCAACAAAAGCAGGCTCATTTTGTTTCCCTCGATGAGGAACTGGTGCCAAATAAGGAGAGTCTGTTTCTACTAAAATACGGTCTACTGGTAATTGCACAATCACATCTCGTAGCTCTTGAGCTTTTTTAAAAGTCACAATACCAGAAATACTAATATATCCCCCCAAAGCCAATGCTGCTTGTGCCAAAGACAAACTAGACGTAAAGCAATGAATTAAAAAAGGAAAGCTTCCTCCCTTTTCCGTTTCTTCTTGTAAAATCCGTGCAATATCATCATCTGCATCACGCGCATGAATACAAAGAGGCAACTGCGTCTTTTGTGCCGCTTGAATATGAGCACGAAAAAATTCTTGTTGCTTAGTAAAGACATGGGGCTCACCATAAAAATAATCAAGCCCAGTTTCTCCAATACCAATAACATCTGGATGCTCGGTCAACGCCGAGATTTCATCAGACGTTGCAAAAACTTCATCTTTTACATACTCAGGATGCGTTCCAACCGTGCACCATATTTTTAAATTAGATTTCGCTAATGTTGTAATATGCTTTTGTTTATCTGCTTTGGAAATACGTGTACCAATCGTTACAAGCTCGCCTAAACCAGCCTCCACAGCATGATCCAACAGTGTTGTAATTTCCTCGTCGGTAAAAAAATCAAGATGGCAATGGGAGTCAACTAAAAGCATTCGGATTATTCAGCCTCTACAAATCTTGGGAAAATACCTGAAGGCGCAGGAAGCTCACGACCAGCTGGCATTGCGACCTCTAAATCAGCGAGTTGACGTTCTGTTTCAGAAACACCCAATTGATTTAATAATTTATCCATTGAATCCGGCATAAAAGGCTGCAAACACGTTGCAATAATACGCAAAGTATCCACCAACACACGCAATACAACAGCCATACGTTCTGGATCAGTCTTTTTCAACGCCCAAGGTGCTTGCTGATCAATATAAGCATTAGAAGCACGAATGATCTTCCAAACCGTTTCTAAAGACTCATGCAGTGCTTGACGATCCATTTGTTCACGCAATAAAGCTGGTAACAAAATTGCTTTGGAAAGTAACGCCTCATCATCTTGATTTCGTTGACCAATTTCTGGTAATTGACCACCGCAATTACGCATCACTTGAGATAATGTGCGTTGTGCCAAATTTCCTAAATCATTGGCTAATTCGCTATTCATACGATTAATCAAAGACTGTCGGCTATAATCACCATCTCCACCAAAAGGAACTTCACGTAATAAGAAGAAACGAACAGGGTCTAGTCCAAACTCTTCAACTAATTTTAAAGGTTCAATGACATTACCAACAGATTTACTCATTTTTTCACCCTCAACAGTCCACCAACCATGAGAGTAAATACGTTTAGGAGGCTCTAAATCTGCAGCCATCAAAAATGCTGGCCAATAAAGCGCATGAAAACGAGCAATTTCTTTTCCTACCAAATGTAAATCCGCAGGCCAGAAACGCCATAAATCAGAGCTTTCTATACTTGGATATCCCAACGCAGAAATATAATTGGTCAAGGCATCAAACCACACATACATCACATGATCATCATCACCAGGAACAGGAACACCCCACTTAAAGCTGGTACGACTGATCGATAAATCACGCAATCCAGACTTAATGAAACTTACAATTTCATTCTTACGGCTTTCTGGGCCAATAAACTGAGGATGTTTTTCATAAAATTCTAGTAATTTATCTTGCCAAGCAGAGAGCTTAAAGAAATAAGAAGGCTCTTTTAACCATTTAACCTCTGCACCTGTTGGAGCGATTTTACGACCATCTGGAGTGGTTGTTAATTCATCTTCACCATAATAACATTCATCACGCAAAGAATACCAACCTTCATAAGCACCTAAATAAATATGGCCTGCATCCGCAATTTTTTTCCATAAATCTTGGCAGCTCTTAATATGGCGCACTTCCGTTGTGCGAATAAAATCATTATAAGATACATTGAGCTTATCAGCCATATTACGAAATTGTGCAGAAACCATTGTCGCAAAATTTTGTGCTGTTTCCCCTTTATCTTGTGCAGCTTGCTCTACTTTTTGTCCATGCTCATCCGTGCCTGTTAAAAAGAATACATCATATCCATCAAGGCGTTTAAAGCGTGCCAAAACATCCGCAGCAATAGAAGTATAAGCGTGACCAACGTGTGGAGCCCCATTCACATAGTAAATCGGGGTAGTAATCATATAATGAGGTTTCATAGTTCACTTACAAGGTTAAATTCAGAAATTAATGTTTGTTTCTTATCTAGATTAAAAGATTCTGCTTCTTTATGCCACTTTAAAAGTTTTTGCCATATTTCAATCCATTCTGGAACGGGCCGCATAGGATAACCGAATTCTGTTTTTTGTGCTTTGGCTGCTTGTCGAATACGCGCAGAAATCGCATCTGTTAATAAAATCAAGAAAATAGAAAATCCATTTTCCTTTTGTAAAATTAAATCGACTTGTTGATAAATCTCTTTTCCCTTTACTGGATAGGTCAATAAATTTTCTACAATCTCTTTTATATTTAAATGTCCACTTTCTAATAATTGCAATGCTTTTCCCAAAGAGCCCTCAGCAAGCGCAATCACTTTACCTCGATCCCCTTGGGATAGCTTTGGATCTAACACTGACAAACCTTGTGCCATTTCATCATCAGACAAACCATGCAATGTCATTTTACGACAGCGACTTAAAATCGTTGGTAATAAACGATTAGGATGAGTGGTAATTAAAAATAATAATGCACCTTTAGGAGGCTCTTCTAATAATTTTAATAAACTATTCGCTGCATTGCGATTCATTAAGTCTGCATCTTCAATGACAACAATTCGCCATCCGCCTTCTGCTGGCGTTAACCGTAGGAATTCTCCTACAGACTTGATATCCTCCATCAAAATTTCAGAACGTAGACGGTTCTTTTTTTCATCTAAGCGACGTGCAACTACCAATAAGTCTGCATGACTTCCAGCTTTAATACGACTGACTGCAGCAGGATTAGTCCCCAAAATCAAACGCACTAAATGATAGACGAAAGTCGCTTTCCCAATACCCTCTTCACCATTAACCAACCAAGCATGATGCAACTTATCTTGAGCAATCGCTTGTTGAAAATAAGCATACTCTTTTTGATGGCCCCATAAATGATCATTCTCTCTGGGTATCATTACTTTAATTCAAATAGTTTTTGAGAAACAAGTTCATAAACATCTTGATGCACACTATCCACATCTCTATGCCCATTTACAGGGATACAACGATCAGGACAATCTGCCATAATTTGCTGAAATCCATCGAGGACACGATAATGAAATGTCTCATCAAGCTGTTCATAGCGATCAACTCTTCCTTGGCGAGCATGGCAACGTGCTCTCATCACATCATAAGGTGCTTCAAACATTAATGTCAAATTGGGTTGTAATTCAACAAGGTTAGAAAGGGTTTGAATATACTGTAAAAGCTGAGGATCTCCCTTACCTAGGCCATAACCTTGATAAGCAAGAGTAGAGTCAATATAACGATCACAAATGACAACACACCCTTGATTTAATGCAGGCTTCATCACCTGATCAATATGATCACAACGCGCTGCAAAATGTGCCATAATTTCAGAACGTAAAGAAAGAGAATGACCACCAAAAAGCAACAACTCTCTAATAGCCTCAGCCCCTTTTGTTCCACCAGGCTCTCTGGTTAATAAAACTTTTCGACCATCTCGTTCAAAAGCTTCATATAAACGTTGGGCCTGTGTGGATTTACCAGCACCTTCTCCACCCTCGAAAGTGATCATATATCCTGTCATAACCGTATAATATCTTTCCTAAATAATATTAAAATGAAAGATAAAAACAGGAAAAAACTCGCCCTTACCTTTCATACATGAAAGAATTATATTTTTCTTCCGAAGTGATAACCAATATTTTTAAAGGTTCTTGAAATCATTCCTGATTTGGGCACAGATTCACCTGCAACAACAGGAACTTGAATCGCTTGTCCACCATTTTGTATAGATAAAGAAGCCTGTACTGGTTGTCCCTTTGTAATCGGTGCTGCAATAGGTGCATTATAATCTAATGCCACTTGCATTTTATTCCTCCACCCAACAGGCAGAGTCATAACCAAATCTTCACCTGCAACCAATGGCACCGTTGGAGAGGTTCCCATCCATACAGGTGCAGTTTCAATTACTTCCCCTTTGTTAAATAACTTAACATTTTCAAACTGATTGAAAGCCCATTGCAACAAACGTTCACTTTCATGAGCACGCTCGTTCATCGAAGACATACCATTTACCACCATAATTACACGGCGACCATTTCGCTCCGAACTCGCACAAAGACCATATCCACCAGCCGCAGTATGTCCTGTTTTAAGACCGTCAGCCAAGCCTTTATCAACCAAAACATTACGATTGCCTTGAGTAATATGGTTAAAAGTAAATTCTTTTTCGGAAAAGAAGTGATAATATTCTGGATAATCATGAATAAGATGATACGCAATCAACGCGATATCATGTGCTGACATTAAATGATTGTCATCTGGCCATCCCGTACAATTCATAAAATGCGTATGTTTAAGCCCTAATTTAGGCGCCCAATCATTCATAATCGCAACAAATTGTTGTTCTGATCCTGCGATGCCTTCAGCCAAAACAATACAAGCATCATTCCCCGACTGAATGATCACCCCTTGAATGAGATCCTGCACAGAAACTTGTCCATTCAAAGGAACAAACATTTTTGAACCTTGCATTCTCCATGCATTTTCACTGACTGGTAACATCTGATCTAACTTGATACGACCAGTACGCAACATTGCAAATACAATGTAACATGTCATAATCTTCGTCAATGAAGAAGGATGCATTGGTTGATCAGCCAATTTATCCATCAAAACAGCGCCTGTATTATAATCCATAATAAAAGCATATTGTGCACTGGTTGCAAAAGGGCCAATAGGCGTAATCGCTGGAGGGCCACTTGGAGCCACAGCTTGTTGTGCTGGGGAAACTACAGCTTTTTTACGTTGACTACGTTTTGCCTCAGCAGGAGAAGCGCTCATAACAGCCAAAGAAACAGCAAGGCCACTAGCACCTGTTAATAATGATCTACGAGTTTGCACGCTTATTCTATTCCTATTCAACGATAATTTTGGCACCCTTTATGCCAGATTGTAACAAAGAATCCAAATTCTGATCTGCTTGCTCTATCGTCGCATAAGGGCCAGAACGAACTCTAATAACACGTCGTCCACCAACGTAAGTCGTTACTAAACGTCCGCCCATCCTTGCAGCTAGACGATTAGCATAAATACTTGACGTAAAAGAACCACCATCAATCCATAATTGTCCACCAGTCGCAGCACCTTGTTGATAAACCGCAGGCAATTCTTCCAAAGGCACCAATGCTTGTACACTATTTGTTGGAGGTTGTTCAAGAGGTTGCGTTTGAGAATTTGAAGGTTGAGGAGAACCATCTAAATTCTCAACCTTAATCGTTCCCAAAGGAGCTGTATTTACTTGCATTTGTGTCTGAGGACCACCTGGCATTTTAAATGCCAAATCCTGACTTCGTTGCTCATCTTCTATAATTTCTACTTTAGCCGTAGAATTCTTAGATAATCCCAATAAGCTTGCTGCCTTTGGTGTTAATTCAAGCACTCTATCCGCAGTCGATACGGGTCGATCATTCAATCGAATGGTAATTTCCCTACCATTATCTAAATTACGAACATGAACAATCGAGGGTAATTGCAATGTTGTATGCGCACCCGTCATCGATTGAGGATTATAAATTTCACCATCAACAGTTACTTGTCGTGATTTTTTAGAAGAAACAACAGCAATACCTGTGCCTTTATAAGCAAAATTCTCTTCTGGATATAACCAGCGATCCCCCAGTTGATAGGGTTGCCCTATTTCATAATGAGGCTTCACTTGTGCCAAATTTGAATCATCTTCTTTAGAACAAGAAGACAATACAAGCGCCAAGAACACAAAACTATAGGTTTTTATTATCGAGTAATTCACAGCATTTACAGCCATTCAAAAAAATAAAATTATTTTTAGCTATTACGCTTCTCTTTCTAAAAAAACAACTTTATTTATTAACCAACAGCATCTCCAAGCAATCCTACTGCTAAAGCATAATAATCAGAAGGGTTATAACGACGAATAACATTAAAGTTATGATACACCATAAAGGCTTGCCCACCTTCACCATCAGGTCTAATAACTGCCCCTTGAATAGAACTGTTTGAGAAATTGCTTCCGTTTTTACGACGCACTCCCAAAGCTTGCCATTGACCAAGTGTTTTTACATTTTTACGGCCAATTTGAGTTTGAGATAAATTCCCTTGAATAGTAACCTCTTGCCCCCAAGGTTCAGAAGCCTTCCAGCCACATTTTGCTAAGTAATTTGCAATAGAAGCTAATACATCGGGAACATTTGTCCAAATATTTCTTTGCCCTGTGCCAGAAAAATCAACCGCATATTGTAAATAAGCACTTGGCATAAATTGAGGTTGCCCCATTGCCCCAGCATAACTGCCTAACATTTGTGCAGGTGCAATATCACGATTATCTAAAATCTTTAACGCTTTCATCAATTCTGATTTAAAGAACTTCGCTCTACGCCCCTCAAAAGCAAGCGTTGCAAGCGAATCAATCACATTAAATTTCCCCGTATGCTTTCCATACGCAGATTCAATTCCCCAAATTCCTAAAACAATTCGTGGATCTACCTGATATTGAGACCAAATCTTTGACAAAACGTTTTGTAAAGAACGATAAGAGGACTTTCCTTGGCTAATCTTGGTTGGAGAAATCACTTTTTGATAATATTGAGCCCAAGTCATCGTAAATTCAGGCTGCTTACGATCTAATTGAATGACTTTTGCATTGGGTACAGACCAATCCAAAGCTTGCTTCATAATCGAAGCATTAAAGCCTTGTTGCACAGCTTGCTGATAAGTTTGTTTTAAGAACGCTTGGTATCCAGCTGGACTTTGAGCAGCCGCTTTATTTAGCAATGAATCAGACAGGATTACAGATGTTGTAACTGCTGTTCCTGCACCAATTAAAAATTTACGACGCTCTATCATTCTGTATCCTTACGCTTTAGTATTTTAAAATAACGATAATAATCACATTAATCGTATCTATTGCTCATAGCAAGATACAGTGACAATAAACATCCCTCTTTGCAAATGATTTATATAATCAAAAGTCGTTAAACTTTTACAACCAACACGCTTATCAGAAATTATCAGTATAATTTATTTACTTTAACTATCTTTTTCTAAATCAAGAAATTTCTCTTTCATTGTTGGATTATTACGTGTTAGTTTTTTAATTGTTACATCTTGAGCCTTATCATTGGCTAAACGGAGATTTCTGTCCGCTCCTAGTAAAGCATCTTTTGTTTTCGTAAGGTGATTAATTGACTTATCTATCTCTTCAATAGCGGTTTGAAAACGACTAGATGCAAGATTGTAATTTTTTGCAAAAGCATTTTTAAATATATCAAGATCATTTTCAAAATTAGTAATATCTATATTTTGCGCTTTCATCAGCGCTAATTCAGTTTTGTATTCAAGAGATTTTAATGCTGCATTTCTTAAAAGTGTAATGATTTGGATAAAAAACTGAGGTCTTATCACATACATTTTTGGATAACGATAGGATACATCGACTATTCCTGTATTATAAAAATCATTTTCAGGCTCTAACAATGATACTAAAATTGCATATTCACATTTTTTCTCATTTCTATCTTTATCCAACTCTTTAAAGAAATCCTCATTCTTTTTTTTCGTCGCAGTCTGATCATTTTCATTCTTCATTTCAAACATGATAGAAATGATTTCAGTGCCACTATCATTCACATCTCGAAAAATATAGTCACCTTTACTGCCTGTGCGAATATCATTATCTTTTTCAAAATAGGCTTTTGGAAACGCTGTAACACGAATACGATTAAACTCAATTTCACAATGCTGCTCTAATGTTTCCCCAACCATCTTTGTCGATAAACGCGTCTTCATATCTCGTAAGCGCTCTATGACCTCATCACGATCAGCAAGTTGTCTTTTAAAAATATCTTCCAAATTCTTTTCAGAAAGTTTTTTTTCTATTTCGCTTTTTTCTAAATTATTTTTTAATTCATCACATTGCTTCTGAACGGAACTGATTGCTTCTTTGACTTCAAACTGTTTAACCCGTTCATGCTCATCTAGCCGAGCTTTTAAAGCTTGTATTTCTTTATCTTTCTCCGTGACGACATTCTTGACCTCATTTAAAAGCGTAACTTCGGCTAATTTAGTCTCTGCTTGTTGCTGCTTTTGTAATTGTTCAAGACTATTTTTAAACGCATCACGTTCTTTTTCTACGATACTTACAGCCTCTATCACTGCAATTTTTCTGTGATTATGTTCCGTTTCAAGAGAAGCCTTGAGTTTTTGTATCTCTACATCCTTATCAGCAAAGTCTTTTTGTAATTTATTTGTCACTTGTGAACATGCCAGCTCAATCGCTTTTTCTTTCTCTTGTTGAGCTAGCTCTAGACGTTCATGTAATTGGTTGTCGAAATCACGATCACGGACTTGCTTTAAAATATCTGCATATCCAGCCTCATCAATCTTAAACGCTTTATGACAACTTGGACAAATAATTTCATGCATATCAGAACAACCTTACAATAACGGTATGAAAGAAATAATCAGAATAAGATTAAATGTGAGAAAACAAATTGAATACAGTATTTTCTCTCTCTTGTTGAATTTATATTATCAGGAACTTTACGCTTCCACATTATTCAGAGTTTTATTTTATCTCATTGAAAAATATTTTTACCAAAGCCGTATTATTTATTAGAACTCTCATTAAATAAATCAGGTCGAGATAATGTTGAGGTTTTTATTAAATTTATATTCATTTTAGCAGCCTCATTTCCTTGATTGGCAGCTAAAGTGAAATATTTTAGCGCTTGAGAGTAATCTTGAGACACTCCTTGACCGTCTCTATACATTACACCTAAATTATATTGAGCATTTGCATAACCTTGATCAGCAGCTTTTGTGAAACATTTTAGCGCCTGAGAGTAGTCTTGAGACACTCCATTTCCTGTATAATACATTCCAGCAAGAGTTAATTGAGCCTTGAGATCACCAGCCTCAGCACGCTGTTCGATTGCTGCAATACTAGGTTGATTAGTATCAACAGCAAAAGAGTGATATGGGATACATATCAAGACAAAATTAACTAAAAAGGCATATTTCAATATTTTCATTGCAGTAATCTATGTATGATGTTTACGAAGATAAAATAATATAGACTTTTTGATCAAAATCATAAAGTCTTTGATTTTTATATGACGATTACACCCCTTTGTTGAGATTTAAATCATATGCAAACATCATATACACTGACAGCCAAGATTTTACATTGGCTGATGGCTGCAATTTTTATTTTTGTTTGGTACGTGGGATTCTATACCAATCACTTTATCGCATCAGATACAGATCCATCCATACCTACACTGATCGGATTGCATAAAAATATTGCAACAACCATCATTTTTCTATTCTGCATTCGCCTATTCTGGCGTTATACGCACCCAGCGCCAGAATTACCCGATACGATGTCCAAAAGCATGAAAAGAATAGCTCATATTGCACATATTCTTTTATATGTTGTCTTAATCGCAATGCCAATCACTGGATGTTTGTTCAGTTGGAGCGCCAATCATCACGTCCCTGTTTTATATCTATTTAATTTACCTGATTTAATCCAAGCTAATCCAAAATTAGAAGATATCGTTGCACCAATCCATATTTATTTATCATGGATCGTCGCCATTATGATCGTTGGACATATTGCAGCAGCATTAAAACACCGTTTTATCGACAAAGATAACGTATTGAAAAGTATGATGTTTAAATAATATAAGGGGATTTTTAAGCTTCGATGGTGGGTGTAACAGGGATTGAACCTGTGACCCCTACCATGTCAAGGTAGTGCTCTCCCGCTGAGCTATACACCCATCTTAGCTAATAAATGTTTAATAGCGATGTTCTGTCAAAAGTGCAAGTAGCCAAAGTGAAAAAAATGAAATATTTTATAAGATTATTTTACTTATTTATTTGATATGAACGCCACAATGTCACTTTTTGATTTAATAACCCATTCATTTTCCTCACCTTTTGTCATTAAAGCACCACAAAGCACTTTTTCCTACCCTATTTTAATCAGTTCTCCACATTCAGGAATGCAATATGACCATCAACTCCTTTCCTCATGCAGGCTCTCATTAGATGAATTACGAAAAAGCGAAGATAGTTACGTTCATCAATTATTAGAACAAAGCCCATATCACGGCGTTACTTTTTTACAAGCTTGCCTTCCTCGGATTTTCTGTGATCTTAACCGAGAAGCATGGGAGCTCGATCCTGATATTTTCAAAGAACCATTACCTGACTGGTGTAATACAAAGAGCCCTCAAGTCAAAAGAGGTATGGGAACCATTCATAAAATCAGTAGTAGTGGAAAACAAATCCATAAATATTACTTATCTTTTTCTCAGATAAAACAACGTATTGAAACTTATTGGTTTTCCTATCACCAACAAATAGAATCATTTATCCAAACAAACTATGAGCAATATGGAGGGTGTATTCTATTAGACATTCACTCTATGCCTTCTATGCCAAAACGTAGTCCCTATTATACAGACATTGTTTTAGGAGATGGGTTTTCACAGACCTGCTCTCCTTTTTTGATCAATAATAGTCAGAAATTCTTTGCCGAAAAAGGCTTAAAGGTCAGCAAAAACATCCCTTATGCAGGTGGATATATCACACGACATTATGGAAACCCTCGTCACAATATTCATGTCATGCAAATCGAGATAAATAAAAGCCTTTATATAAACGAAGATAATTTTGAGCAACATGAAGGTTTTTCAAAATTACAATCTATATTAATCGAGTATATCCAATGGGTTTGCTTACAAAGCTCTAATATTTTAAAATCAACAAGTTAATATTTTAATAAAAAATCACATCATTGATGAGCATCTGTTTCTTTATAACATTTTATTTCAGCATATGGAAATATTGTATAGAGTTTAGGATATACTTTATATACATCATATACATCACAAGTGATTTTATTCTTCAGTTTCCATAGTTTAAAATCGCCTGGTACAGTGAGGTCATAATTCTGACTGGATGCCAGCATCAACGATGAACTTATACCTGTAACCCCCCATGCATCAATTTCCTTTAAAAATCCATCTTCTCTTTTTGCTTCTAAAAACTCCGATGGATGAAACAAAGCCCATTGATAAAACTTCGAATATGGATAAAGTTTATGTGAAATATAACCCGCTATTGGAGCAAATATGATGAACAATATTGATATTAACAAACTCCGAACGGATTTGTTTTCCTTAAATTTATCAAAAACAACAGCAGAAGACGCAAAAAATAGGCAGAGAAAAATAAAAGGACCAAACGAGAAAACAGTGAAATCGTTTGAAGATCCAAAATAGATACAAACTATCAAAAACAAAATAGAAAGAAAAATATCAGAGTGTCTGAACCTTGTTCCAACAACAAAGAATATAATAACTGCTGGCACAATAGCGATTATAGCGATTAAAGACATTGTAATTACTAAAAAAACCATATTGAGCCTTGTTGCAAATAAACTATTCAGTTGTGAATATATAAAAGGGAGAAGACATAATAATCAAAATTATTTCTTAGTCAAAAAACTTTAAATAAATTTATTTTCTAATAAATAAATATAAACACCTACTCCCGTTTTCGTGCATTATCCATGCAATCCTAACTCAATCACTGGACAACGATCCATCACCACATCAATACCTGCATTAACAGCCTGTTGTGCAGCTTCTTCGTGAATAATCTTTAACTGCATCCAAATTAATTTGGGTAAAGCTTGTAATATTAAAGCCTCTTCAACAATCGCTGGTACAGCCTCTGCATTACGAAAAATATCAATCATATCAATCGTCACATCAATATCAGACAAAGTCGCAAAAACTTTTTGATCTAAAATTGTTTGTCCAGCCAAAACTGGATTAACAGGAATAACTGTAAAACGACAATCTAAGAGATGTTTCATTACCCCATAACTAGGGCGATTAGGCTTATTTGACGCACCTATCAATGCAATCGTTTTCACTTTTGATAACGCATCAAGAATATCAGAGCGATTTGTCAAAATCTTTGCCATGCGTTTACCTCTTTATTTTTAGTGCCTATTTATTGTATTATAATACATGAAATTTTAATAAATTTATTCAAATAATTAAGGATATCGTTTTTTATGAGTACAGAAACATCAACACCTAAAGAAGAACAACATCAATTTAGTGCTGAAGTTGAACGCCTAATGGATTTAGTGGTTCACGCCCTTTATTCAGAAAGAGAAATTTTCTTACGTGAGCTTATTGCGAACTCTGCTGATGCAATGGACAGAAGACGCTTTGAAGCATTAACCAATGAAGCTTGTGCACTTCCTGCAACGCCACAAATCCGCTTAAGCGTTGATAAAGAAGCTCATCTTTTAACCATCAGCGATGATGGCGTTGGGATGAACAAAGAAGAAATGATCCAGAACTTAGGAACGATTGCTCGTTCTGGAACACGTGCTTTTGAAAAAGAATTAAAAGACTCAAAACCAGAAGATCGTCCTAATTTAATTGGTCAATTTGGCGTTGGTTTTTATTCTGCATTTATGGTGGCAGACAAGGTTGAAGTTATTTCTCGCCGTGCAGGTTCTGACGAAGCATGGAGCTGGACTTCTGAAGGAAAAGGTCAATATACCTTAGCCCAAAAAACACGTGAAACCGCTGGCACAGATATTATCCTTCACATCAAAAGCGATGCTGATGAATATTTAGAAAGCATGCGTCTAGAAAATATCATTCGCAAATGGGCAGACCATATTGCATGGCCCATTATGATTAAACAAGGCGAAGAAGAAAGAAGTGCTAATGAAGGCACTGCTTTATGGCGTAAACCTCGCAGTGAAATCACTGATGAACAATTAGAGGATTTTTATCGTCACATTACCCACTTATTCGATAAACCATTAGCGACATTATTATGGCATGCCGAAGGGGTTTTTGAATTTACTTCTTTGCTCTTTATCCCAGGCATGATCTCTCCTTTTGCACCAGTGGATCAAGAAAGAAAAAGTAAAGTGCGTTTACATGTTCGTCGTATGTTTATTACTGACGAAGCTGAAATGCTTCCTGCTTGGTTACGCTTTATCCAAGGGATCGTAGATACAGAAGATTTGCCATTGAACGTTTCTCGTGAAATGTTGCAAAATACCCCTGTATTAGCACGTATTCGCAAAGCATTAACCAATCGTGTAATGTCAGAACTTAATAAGTTATCTGAAGATACAGAAAAATATGAAAAATTCTGGGATCTTTTTGGAGCAATCTTCAAAGAAGGTCTTTGGGAAAATGGCGAACATGCGGAAAGCATTTTAAAACTTTCAAGATTTTACTCTTCTACACAAGAAGGTTTTACTACCCTCCCTGACTATGTTTCTCGGATGAAAGAAGATCAAGAAGCAATTTATTATCTTGCAGGTGATTCAAAAGATATTCTTGCTTCTTCTCCTCAATTGGAAGGATTTAAAGCTCAAGGTATTGAAGTATTACTCTTTACCGATGCTGTTGATGCATTCTGGCCTGATCGTGTTGGTAAATATGCAGATAAACCTTTACGCAGTATTACCCAAGCCAAAGAAGATCTTGAAAAATTAATGGGCGATGTCGAGCACGTTAATAGTGAAGAAGAAGAAGGTTTATTAAAATCTTTGCAAGAAATTTTAAAAGACAAAGTTAGCGAAGTTCGCACGACACAACGTCTTGTTGATAGCCCTGTTATTCTTGCTGCTTCTGCTGGTGGGCCAGATTTACAAATGCAACGCTTAATGCGTCGTAATGATAAAACCATGCCAACAGCAACCCCTGTATTAGAGTTAAATCCAAATCATCCTTGGATTAAATCTTTGGTATTAAAAGCAAAAGATGGCAAAGATATTAATGAAGAAGCCGCTATTCTTCTTGATCTTGCTCGTGTTCAAGACGGTGAAATGCCAATTGATCCAACATTATTCGCTCGTCGTATTGCAACCGCGTTAACCGGTAAATAAGGAAGATCAAATGATTTTGCGCATTAATCCACGAACCGATATTTTGGCTGTAATTGATGTGCAAAATGACTTTTTACCTGGTGGGGCATTAGGCGTTAAAGGTGGGGATCAAATTATCCCTGTGATTAATCACCTTTTATCCCACCGCTTTGCACGTTCCTTTGCTACTCAGGATTGGCACCCTGAAAATCATATCTCTTTTGCTGAGAATCATTCAAATGCAAAACCTTATGATGAAATTACTGTACCTTATGGTCCACAAATTTTATGGCCAACACATGCTGTAAAAAATACATGGGGTGCAGAGTTATCTTCTAAGTTACAACAGCAGTATTTCTCACAAGTGTTTCGTAAGGGTAGCAACGAAAACATCGACAGCTACTCTGCTTTTTTCGAAAACGATAAAAAAACCTCTACAGGATTAATTGACTGGTTAAAAAAGCTAGAAATTCAACGAATTTTCTTTACAGGACTAGCAGAGGATATTTGTGTTGTCTCTTCTGCTAAAGATGCTTTTGACAATAATTTTAAAACTTATATCATTCAAGATGCAACCAAGCCTGTTAATGAAGATGATGCTAAAAAGCGTAAAGAAGAATTACTAGAACTAGGCGTCAAATATATAAATAGTTATGATTTAGCCTTATAACTCACAATTATTTAGTAATTATCTGATAATCTTCAAACATACAAAACAGCCATCGCATAAACTAAAACCAATACGATACTAATCAGCGTCCCTGTGGCGATAATGGGTGCAGAATGTCCTCTTTCTAAATGATAAGTTTCTAATACAATAATATTGGCAGCAGGTGGTAACAAACCAATTAAATATAAAACTTTGATATTACTCGTAATCAAATGCACCTTTAAGAAGAAACCTAGAGCAATCAGAAAACTCATTAACAAAGAAAATACAATAATACGATTAAGTGTTAATAAAATCCCTTGTTTAAATTTATATTCTGATAATTTAGTTTTGCCAATCCATATTCCTAAAATTAACATTCCAAAAAAGCTCGTTCCTAATTTTGCATAATGATAGGGTGTTTCAAAAAGATATTGAATACTCCCTACAAAAGGAGAGCAAGCTAAGCCAATAACAAATGCAATAAATGGAAAAGAAACGATAATTTTACGAATTTTTATCCAAATTCCTTTTTCATGATGCAATACACCAGCACCCACAGCATTCCCTAAAATAGACGTGGCTACATAAGCAGGAATGATCGCCATTGCTCCATGATCGCCATATAAAGCCATCGTAATGGGTAATCCAAACCAACCAATATTAATAAACGAATAACAAAGTGCTACGACGGAATCTTTATATATTTTCAAGCCAATATATAACATGACAAACATGATCAAAGCCGTAGCAATCATAATCATGAAAACACCGGGTTCATGATAAGCGATATTATAAATAATAACTGCTGGAATAAATAATCGCATTAATAAGGCTGAAACATAGCCCTTAATATTATGTTTATCATCCAGTCCAGATTTAGAAATGAATATTCCTAAAACTAAATATATAAATGGATATACTATTGAAATATTCATCAAAATACCTTGTTAAACTATGAATATAACAATGGTATCGATTAAATCTTTACTCACACAACACAAAAATTGTAATAATCCATTCAAAATCTCTCGATTAAATACATTATTACAACGTATATTAACCGTTATTATTTTTTATTATGAAAACAATATTCCATACTTGGAAACGCTCTTTTACGCACTTCATCTGCATATTGTTGCACTGCTTCTTGCATTGTCTGCCCTACTTGAGCATAACGTTTGACGAATTTAGGTTTAAACCCTTGAAATACCCCAAAAATATCATCACAAACCAATACTTGACCATCACAAGCTGGTGACGCACCAATTCCAATAGTAGGAATAGAAAGCTGTTGTGTAATCGCTTCTGCGACAGGTTCAACAACCCCTTCTAGTACCACAGCAAACGCGCCTGCATTGGCAATAGCGTGACTATCACGAATGACTTTTTGCACGCCAGCATCATTCTTACCTGCGACTTTAAAACCACCCATCATTTGCACAGCCTGAGGCATCAATCCAACATGACCACAAACTGGAATATTTCTTTTGGTCAAGAACTCCACAGTTTCAGCCATTTCCTCACCACCCTCTAGCTTTACCGCTGCGGCCCCTGTTTCTTGTAAAACACGAGAAGCCGTGCGAAAGGCTTGCTCAGGACTTTCTTGATAAGAACCAAAAGGTAAATCAACCATAACACATGCTCTTTTCGTGCCACGCATTACCGCTTGTCCATGTGCAATCATCATTTCTGTTGTTACAGACAAGGTTGTATCCAACCCATAAATCACCATCCCTAATGAATCACCAACCAAAATAAGATCAACATGATCATCCATTAATTGAGCCACAGGGGTCGTATAAGCCGTTAAAGAAACAATTGGCTCTTTACCTTTTTTTGCCACAATATTGGGAACAGTCAGGCGTTTTACTGGTGTATTACTCATTTTAATATTAACTTTTCTTCTATCAATCTTGTGAAATAAAGGTTTGAACTTAAATTAAAGTCACTTACTATGACTCATATATTACACATTGTAAAAATAGAATGTAAATCACTCTTTTATAAATTCAAAAGGCATTTCAAAATGACCGCTTCTCAAACTGCGTTGATTTTAATTGAATACCAACATGATTTCACCTCTGAAAATGGTGCTTTACACGAAGGTGTTAAGGAATGTATGCAACAAACCAATATGTTGGCCAACAGTAAAGCTGCATTACAAGCCGCCCGTGAAAAAGGGGTTACAATTATTTACTCTCCCATCAGTTTTTCAGAAGATTATCGAGAAATCAGAAAGTCGACTTATGGCGTATTACAAAACGTTGTTGTAACCAAAGCATTTCGTCAAGGTAACTGGGGATCTGAAATTGTTAAGGATGTTAAGCCTCTCCCTAATGAAATTATCCTTGAAGGTAAACGAGGTTTAGACGCTTTTTATAGCACTAATCTTGACTTTATTTTGCGCCAACTTGACATTCGCTCTGTTGCAATTTGTGGTTTCTTAACAAATTGTTGTGTTGAATCAACGGTTCGCACTGCTTATGAAAAAGGCTATGACGTCACAACACTCAACGACTGTTGTGCTACTCTCAGTATGGAAGAACATAATATGGCTTTAGAAAAAGATTTAACTCTTTTCTCTCATGTGATTAACCACAAAGAATGGTTAAAACAATTATAAAAGATCACTAATTATTTTACTGTAGTTTTTGTATATTCATCACATTGCTTTTGCATAAAAATAAATCATCAATCACGAATATACAAATAACTACACAACAAACTTCAAAAATAAAGTCTACTCTCAAACCTGAGGCATATACTGTTGGTGAAAACCCCATAATCAGTGTATCCATAATTCCAATAAAAAAGAGAGACATCACTATCCACAAGCAATGTTTGTTCTTAATAGAAGATAACATTAAAATACAAACTGATATTCCTAATAACATCACAAACAAATAAGATAAATATGTTGATAAAGAGCTCCATTTATCAGCATCTAGAACATGTCTATTGAAAAAAAATCTACCTAATAAATCAATCTTACCACGACAACTATACAGAATAGAAAATACAATAAATATCATTCCTATAAATGTGCTAAGATGCCCAGCAATAGACCGAGTTCCTTGCATAAAATATAAATATATCATTAAAATAAGTAGGAAAATAAAAGTCACATTCCAATGTAATATTAATAACTGATGGAATTTATCAAAACCAAAACTAAATTTTTGTATCATAGAATAATATGTATAATCTGGAAACCAACTCCAAGTCTCTGCACGATATCTGCTATAATTACCAGGTGCTGTAACAGAAACAATAAAATTAATAATACTAGAAACAAGAAGAGGAATATTAATTTTAGTCCAAAGATCTTTTTGTAAAAACAACCATACAGCACAAATAAATATAAAAAATATAGCGATTTGCTCCATATATGAAAAATAAAAAGTAAAGATAAAAGATAATACTATCTCTATTTTTCTTTGTCTCTTCGCCACAAATACAGACATTGTATAAAAACATAAAGACAAAGGTAATATATAAAAATAAACCCCTGTTAGCCATAATACCGTATTGATTCCAACAGCATATGGCATCGCTAACATTAATAATAAAGACAAAAAAACATAAAATAATATTATTTTATTACAAACTATTCTACTTATGGAAATAGCTATTAGTAACAAACAGAATGGTGCTATAAATTTCCAAACAAAACTATATTGAATAGTCAATATAGTGATCGCTTCTATAGGTATCCTTCCCGTCCAGTTTTCATATCTATATTCAAGAAAATTTATAACCGTTGATTGCTGAGTAGCCGTGAAAAAAAAGTGATCGTCAGCATTGGCTAAATTTAGTTTCAAATATAATGATATAAGCAACAAAATAATAGCAATAGAGCATAACATTGCAATTTTAACATACTGATTTGTAAAAATGTTAGGCAAGATACAACTTTTATCCTTATGCTAAATCTAAATATCCGTAATCTTTCTTTATTTTACTAAAATCAAACACAAATATACAGAGAAGATAATAAAACTTCCTATTGATTTTGCTGGTTTATTTGAAATAAATAATGCATTAACAATAGAAAATTAATGATACAACAAACTTCAAATACATAATCTACTCTGAAATTAGATACATAGATCGTTGGTGAAAAACCAATTAAAAGCGTATCAAAAATACCTAATAAAAAAAGACTTAAAACCATTAATAATACTAAGTTATTTTTTAATGTTGAAATCATTAAAATAATTAAAGAAATAACAACCATCATCACAAAAAAATATGAGACATACATTGAAGCTGAAACCCATTTTTCAGCATTTAATAAATTTGTATTTAAAAAATTATTACCAAATTGTGGAAAACTACGCCCATTCCATTGTAACAAAGAAAAACTGACATATCCGATTACAGTTCCTATACTTATATGGCTAGCCAAAGATTTAACCCCATACAAAGCATATAAAACGACTAAAATACAGATAAATGCCACTAAAGGAATATTCCAATAAAATACAAAAATTTGGTGAAGTTTATCAAAACCAAAACATAATTTTTGTATAAAAGAATAATAACTATAATCAGGAAAACATCTCCATATCTCTTGAGAAAAACGAATATAATTTCCCGGTGCCGTTATTAAAATCAAAAAATTAATACAAGTTAAAATATAAACACAAAAATTTTTATAACTTCGTGCTCTTTTATAAATACAAAAAATAATGAAAGCTATGAATAAAAAATATATTCCGACTTGTTCAGTATAAGCAAAAATACAAGTTGTTAAACAAACCAAAAAAAATTCAATTTTATGCTGTTGATCCGCCAATAAAAAAGAAAGGGCATACGTGGCTAATGATACAGGCAATAAATAAATATAGAACCCTGTAACCCACCATGCAGCATTTGTATTAATCATAGATGGGATAATAAACAATAATAGTAATGCCATAAATGTATAAAGTAATGTTACTTTTTTGCAGACTAACCGACTAATAGAAGTAGATAATAATAATAATAGACAGGCAGGGACTGCTATTTTCCAAAAAAAGGAATAGTTAATCGTATAAAGCATAATCGCTTCTAAAGGAATACGCCCTGTCCATACTTGATATCGTGATATTAATTGATCAATAATATTCACATTTTGTGTAATTGTTGAGAAATAATGATCATCAGTTACCAAATCAAGATGTACACTTAAAGAAAGCAAAAATAACAAAAGCATTATTGTAAAAAACATAAAGAATTTACAATATTTATTTACAGACATATTGTGCAACATAGGATTTATTATTTTCATCTTGAGTAACAATAAATATTTTATTGGTGAATGTTTCTTTATAAATTAATTTTTTAGAAGCTTGGAAACCTGCATACCAATATTTATTCCCTCCACCAAATACTTTACTAATATCCTCCCTCAAAACACTATTACTGGCCAGAGGTAATAAATCTCCATTTTGGATTTCAGCATATACTCTTGTAATACTATGATCTTGGGTAGGAATAAAAGCCCATCCTGAAAGATAGACCTTATGTTTATTGATCTCGCAGACATCAACATGAAAATGATCTAACAGTGCACCTGACAACTGATTTTCAACCGTAGAGACAGAATTCCATGTAAAGAAAAAAACAAGAATACAGCTACATGCCATTAATGTTAGAAATATATAGATTATATTGATTGTTTTTTTACTCATTTATGTCTCTATTGTATAGCTTAACTATAAGCCACATTAAAAATGACCATCTCTGCATCGGTATGAAAGGAAATTAAAGTAATTTTTTCTACTGTCAAAATCTTTTTTACTTCTTCTAGACTAACGTGATCTATTTCTTTGATATTATAAAAAAGAGACAAAGAAAAAAACGAATTTATTTATTTCTTTTTATTGACTAGACACTATTAAAATTTCATCTGTAATTAATACAAATAAATTATATACTAATGATATTCCATCTATCACAAGCTAGCAAAAAACTTTATGATATCTTGAGATAGTAAATCTAAAGTTGAAGAAATCAAAAAGTCAATTATTAAAAAATACCAAAATTCTGATTGACTATTTCTTCCTTTAAAATTTTTTCATATAGAATATTAATTATTCGTTAATACAAAGACATTAATATATCTGTATCTTTCTACAATAGAAATAACTTCAATTAATATTGCTCTACCTTCTCAACTCCTTGAATGACTTTGATATGTTGAGCTAAAATAGGGGAAACATTATATAATTCAGGTAATATCACCTCAACCTCTTGTTGGTTCGTGCATTGAGGAACTAAAATAACTTTTCCTCTACCTTTTTGCGTGTTTTCTAAGATTGTTGAAACTTGTTGAACGGCATCTAAATCTTTAACCCAGATTTTAATTTCTTTTACCAACCCAGTAATTGCATCTTCAAGATCTTCAACATGTTGAGCCGTAATACGCAAATTCTCTTCATCCATACGCAAATCAACCGTGACGATTACCATTCGTCCCGTCGTTAACAAATCCCTAGAACGACTTAACGTTTCAGAGAAAAACGTTACTTCGCACGCACCACTTTTATCAGACAGCCCTACCCAAGCCATCTTTGTTCCTTTTTTCGTCGGACGTTCTTTCGTATTTAAAATACAACCTGCTAGTCGAATACGTGTATTCCCAGAACGTGCCAACTGTTCTAAATTCGTCATCGGTTGAATTGCCATTTTTTGCAACAGCACTCTAAAAGAGTCTAATGGATGCGCCGTCATATGATAGCCAATCGCTTCAGCTTCCATTGTTAGACGCTCTATTTCTGGCCATTCAAATACAGTCGGTAATTTTAAAGGCTCAACTGTTTTTACATCTCCCATTTGAAATAAACCAATCTGACCACTGGCTTTTTCGTCCTTGCGCGCATGGGCACGACGTAAAATGACTTCAGCAGCAGCAAATACTTTATGACGATTAGGTTCCATTGAATCAAAAGCACCAGCCTTAGCAAGGTTTTCCAACTGACCTTTGTTTAAATTTTGGCAGTCAATCCGCTCTGCAAAATCAACTAAATCTTTAAAGGATTGATCTCCCCTTGCCTCTTTAATGGCCTGCATCGCAGCAAAACCTGCTCGTTTAATTGCAGCCAACGCATATCGAATAGCATATGTTCCATCGGGTTGTTTTTCGATTTCAAAATCCGCTCCTGATTTATTAATATCAGGAGGCAAAACAGGAATTTGTATCCGTTTTGCTTCTTGCCGTAAAATAGCTAATTTATCCGTTTTTTCGATTGCCAAAGACATACAGGCTGCAAAAAAAGCGACTGGATGATTTGCCTTCATCCATGCTGTTTGATAAGAAACCAATGCATAAGCCGCAGCATGGGATTTATTAAACCCATAATCGGCAAAACGTGCCATCAGATCAAAAACTTCAATCGCTTTCTTTTCATCAACTCCGTTTGCAATCGCCCCTTTGGTAAAAATTTCACGCTGTTGATCCATTTCTGCACGAATTTTTTTACCCATTGCACGACGGAGTAAATCCGCTGCGCCAAGGCTATATTTCGCCATTTTTTGAGCAATCTGCATCACTTGCTCTTGATAAACCATAATCCCATAAGTTTCTTCAAGAATATCTCGAATAGATTCATGCGGAGGCTCCCATGCTTCACCATGCTTCCTACGACAATAATCAGGAATATTCGCCATCGGCCCTGGACGGTATAACGCCACCGCAGCAATAAGATCTTCAATTCTAGAAGGTTGCATTTGACGCAATACGTCTCGCATGCCAGCGCCTTCGAACTGGAACACCCCACCAGACTCTCCACGACTCAACATTTCATAAGTCTGTTTGTCATCCAAAGGAATAGACGCAAGATCAATATGTTGCCCTAACTTCTCCAACATATTTACTGCACGTTGTAAAATTGTTAAGGTTGTTAATCCCAAAAAGTCAAACTTAACCAAACCAACTTGCTCAACGAACTTCATGTTATATTGAGTAACTAACATATCACTACGCGGGTCTCGATAGAGTGGCACTAACTCTACCAAAGGACGATCCCCAATCACTACCCCAGCAGCATGCGTTCCTGCATGCCGATATAATCCCTCTAGTTGTAAAGCAACATCCATTAACCGCTTGATATTCTCATCACTATCACGCATTTCTTGTAAGCGTGGTTCAGAGTCAATCGCTTGCCCCAACGTCATTGGTTTTGCAGGATTATTTGGAATAAGCTCTGCAACTTTATTCACCATCCCAAACGGCAAGCCAAGCACACGTCCTACATCTCTTACCGCAGCTCTGGCTTGTAATTTACCAAAAGTGATAATTTGTGCGACTTGATTTAACCCATACGCATGACGAACATATTCAATGACTTCATCCCGACGATCCTGACAAAAATCAATATCAAAGTCAGGCATAGAAACACGTTCTGGATTTAAGAAACGCTCAAAGAGCAACTGAAATCTTAACGGATCGAGATCTGTAATCGTTAAGGCCCAAGCTACCAATGATCCTGCACCAGATCCACGACCTGGCCCTACAGGGATATCATTTTCTTTGGCCCATTGAATAAAATCAGCAACGATCAAGAAATACCCTGGAAATCCCATTTTTTGAATAACAGAGATTTCATATGCTAAACGCTCTTGATATTCCTTTTTACCCTCATCCGTTAAATCAGGAATAGCTTTAAAGCGTTCTTCCAACCCTGCCTCAGCCATCTGTTGCAAAGTTTCATCCGCTGTCATTCCATCTTGAATCTTACGACTTTGAGGAAGCATCGGTTTGCGTGTTTCAATTTTAACCGCACAACGTTTGGCAATTTCCAATGTATTTGAACACGCTTCTGGTAAATCAGCAAAAAGTTCACACATGACCTCTGGCGGTTTAAACCAATGTTCAGTGGTTACTTTCCAGCGATCTTGCATATCCACTGTACAGCCTTGAGCAATACAGATTAATGCATCATGTGCTTCATAGAGTTCTGGTGCAGGAAAAAAGCATTCATTCGTTGCAACCAACGGCAATCCAAAACGATCTGCTAGCCCAATAACTCCTGGTTCAATTGATTTCTCTTCTGGTAATCCATGACGATTAAGCTCTATCATCAAACGATCAGGAAAGGATTTTGCTAATTGTTCTAATAAATCCGTTGCATGCTTTTCTTGCCCTTCAGAGAGCAATTTAAAGATAGGTCCTCTGGTTCCACCACTCAGTAAAATCAGGCCTTCTGAATAGTCACAAATAGTTTCAACTGCCACCGCAGGATCAGAAGGATCCCCTTTTAAAAACCCTTCAGAAGACAAATATTGTAGATTAAGTAATCCTGTTTCATTTTGTGCAAGTAATACAATAGGCCAACTACGAGCATATTCCGTGTTTTCCCCAATTGCTGGTATTCCAATCTGAGAGCCAATAATCGGTTGTATTCCAGCTTCTACACAAGCTTTAGAGAACTCCAAAGCACCAAATAAATTTCCTGTATCCGTAATCGCAATGGCTGGCATATTCATCTTTTTTGCCCATTCTACCATTTTTGGAACTCGGATAGCTCCTTGGCTAAGCGAGTATGCGGAATGATTGCGAAGATGAATAAACGGAGCCAATGCCATAGGATTACTTTATCAATTAATTATAAATTAAACGGAACGATTTTACCTTCTTGCAAAGTCATCACTCGATCCATTTTAGAAGCTAGTTCATTATTATGGGTAACTATTAATGCAGCCAAACGTTCTTGGCGAACCACATTTAATAACAAATCGAACACATGATCCGCTGTTTTAGTATCCAAGTTCCCCGTAGGTTCATCAGCCAATAAAATGTGTGGAGAATTTGCTAAAGCTCTGGCAATAGCAACACGTTGTTTCTCACCACCGGATAACTTACCAGGTTGATGATTGATACGATGTCCCAAATCAAATTTCTTTAACCATTCTGTTGCTTTTTGTTTAGCTTCAGATTTTGATTTTTTATCAATCATTTGTGGCATCATGACATTTTCCAAAGCAGAAAACTCAGGCAATAAATGATGAAATTGATAAACAAACCCAATTGATCTTAAACGAAGTAACGTTCTTTCTTTTTCACTCAGTTTAGCCGTATTTTTATCATTAATAAAAATCTCGCCTTGAGCAGGTTTTTCAAGTAATCCAGATACATGCAATAAGGTTGATTTCCCTGTTCCAGAAGGTGCAACCAATGCAACGATTTCCCCTTGAACCAAAGAGAAATCAGCACCTCGTAAAACATTTAATTGCTCATCACCACTTTTATAAGAAACATGAACATCTTTTAATTGTAAAACAGCATCTTGATTATTCATTACGCAATCCTTCTACTGGATCAGTACGAGCCGCTTTCCATGACGGATATAATGTCGCCAATAAAGACAAAGTCAATGCCATAATAACAATTTGAATAACATCTGCCCAATCTAATTTAGCAGGTAAATGCTCTAAATAATAAACTTCAGGATTAAATAAATTGGTTCCCGTAAGTTTTTGTAATCCTTGGCGGATATGTTCTATATTTTTACAAAATAAGACGCCAATTACCGTTCCAGCAATAGTTCCTGTAACCCCAACAGACGCACCACACATCAAGAATATGCGCATAATCGCCCCTCTTGAAGCACCCATCGTTCGTAAAATCGCAATATCTCGCGTTTTATCTTTGACCATCATAATCAAAGAGGAAATCACATTAAAAGCAGCAACTAAAATAATGAGCGTCAGAATTAAGAACATCACATTTTGCTCAACCTGAACTGCCCCAAAGAACGCATTATTACTTTGAGTCCAGTCCATAAAACGCAAATCTTCATTGCTAAATTGCGCCATTAATTTATGAGTTGTTTCTTTGACATTCGCAGGATCATTCGTAGAAATCTGAATACCCGTTACACCGTCTTTCATTTGAAAGAACTTCTGTGCTGCTGTAATGGGTAGGAACACGTAACTGGAATTATATTCATGCATTCCAGAATCAAAAATTCCAACCACAGTATAAGACTTAATCCGAGGAATCGTTCCCATGACCGTTGCTGCCCCTTGTGGAGAAATCAACGTGATTTTAGAACCCAATCCAAGCCCAGCACGATCAGCCAAGGTTTGACCAATAATAATTGCATCATCACCTTTAAAACGTGCAAAAGAAGATGCATCAAGGCTTTTGCTAACAACACTCAGCTTTTTAAGTCCATCGGCACTCATCCCACGAACCATGCCACCAGAATTATAATTTCCAGCACTTAATAAGACTTGGCCCTCTGTAAAAGGAATGGCTGATTTTATACCAGGAACCTTTTCCATACGGATAGATAGCTGATCATAATCTGTAATCGGTTTTGGACCATTGTAACTCATCTGTCCATAAACACTCAGATCCCCATTCAAGCCCAAAATACGCCCAAGCAAATCATCCTTGAACCCATTCATAACAGCCATAACAACGATCAATGTTCCAACGCCAAGAGCAATCCCAATTAGCGAGAAAATAGCAATCACAGAAACAAAACGCTCTCCTTTACGAGCTCGTAAATAGCGTTTTGCAACCATTCTTTCAAAAGAGCCAAACATATATATTAATCCTGATGAGAGGATAGATAATCTAAAACTTGATCCACAGGCACTTCAGCACGTTGTCCTGTTTTTCTACGTTTTACTTCAACAACATTTTGTGCGACACCGCGTGGACCAACAATAATTTGCCATGGATGCCCCATCAGATCAGCATCAGCAAATTTTGCACCTGCGCGTTCATCGCGATCATCATAAAGGAAATTTTCAGGATCTGTTTGATATAACGCTTCACAAACATCTTTACATGCTTGATCTTTCATACCTAGATTAATAATCACCGCCTTAAATGGAGCAACCGCATCAGGCCAGATAATCCCATTTTCATCGTGAGAAGATTCAATAATCGCCCCCACTAAACGAGACACCCCAATACCATAAGACCCCATATGAGGATAAATTTTCTTACTATCCGAACCTGTTACAGAAACATCCATAGATTCTGTATATTTCGTACCGAAATAGAAAATTTGTCCAACTTCAATCCCACGACCTTCAAGTTTTCTTTCTTGCGGAACTTTTTCCCATTCTGCTTCGTCATGCTTTTCATCAGTCGCTGCATAGAAGCTGGTCATCCGTTTAAAGAATGCTGCCAGAGAATCTTTATCATTAATATCAACAGGCATTTCTAGCCAATTTTGTTCAGCAAAAGCAGAATCAAAGAAAATACCACTTTCCCCTGTCGGGGCTAAAATAATAAACTCATGACTCAAATCCCCACCAATTGGCCCTGTGTCAGCCAACATTGGAATAGCTTTCACCCCAATACGTTGGAATGTTCTTAAATAAGCCAACATCATTTTATGATAAGTAACAACAGCACTATCATAATCAAGATCAAAGCTATATCCGTCTTTCATATAAAATTCACGACCACGCATCACACCAAAACGAGGACGGATTTCATCTCTAAATTTCCATTGAATTTGATATAAAAGTGCAGGAAGCCCTTTATAAGACGTTACGAATTGATCAAAAATATCAGTGATCATTTCTTCATTAGTTGGTCCATATAATAAATCACGTTTATGGCGATCAACGATACGCAACATTTCTGGACCATATGCATCATAACGACCAGAACGCTTCCAAAGATCCGCAGATTGTAATGTCGGCATTAACACTTCTTGTGCGTTAATCGCATCTTGTTCTTCACGAACAATATCCGCAATTTTATTTAATACACGTAAACCAGCTGGCAACCAGGCATAAATACCTGATGACATCTGACGAACCATCCCTGTTCTTAGCATAAAACGATGAGAAGCAATTTGTGCTTCTGCAGGAACTTCTTTTAATGTTGGAAGGAAACTTGAAGATAAACGCATAGACTAATCAATCCTAAAAATAGGGTTATGAAGTGTGAACTAAAAAATAAAAAATCCCATCATGATAATGAGATTCTTTATCAAAATTAAAGACGCAATAAATGAATATCAACCATCGGTTTCTTTTTTAACCTACGCCCAAGAATACGACGTAACACGACTTTGGCGTTATCCACCAATTCATCATCATTTAAACGTACTCTATGAGGTAAACGCTCAACCAACTCTCCGAACTCATCAATCACATCGTCAAATTCTTCGTCATGCTGGTCAAACAAACCGGGTGCACTAATGTTTGGATCACTTAACAGATCTCCATTCATATTCACTGCAAAACTGGCTACAACAACACCATTATATAACATCCGACGACGGGCAGATAAAACATCACCATCAACAGATAACAAACGGCTACCATCAATCACTAACCGTCCAGTAGGCGCACTGCCAACAATTTTCGGTTTTCCTGGACCTAAACGTAAAATATCACCATCTTCAAGCAAAATAGGCTCTGCATTATGCTCTTTGGCAACATTTGCTTGTGCATTTAAATGAACCCACTCTCCATGCACTGGAACCCCATAAGCAGGCTGAACAATTTTATAAAGTTCACAGACTTCCTCATAACAAGCATGCCCAGAAACATGAACAAAATGATCGCGTGATGTAATAACCCTTGCGCCACGACGTGCTAAATTATCTTGCACCCGCATAATTGCCAACTCATTCCCTGGAATAGTACGGCTACTATAAATAACCGTGTCCCCAGTTCCAAAAGAAATATGTTGGTGCACATCAAAAGAAATACGCGTTAATGCAGAACGCTCTTCACCTTGACTACCTGTCACAATAAAAACGACATGATCTAAATCAACGTCATTCATATTCTGTTCGGTAAAAAATGGAGGAATACCTTCCAAATACCCATTTTCTCTAGCTGAAACTTCAAGATTTTTTAACGAACGGCCAATAATCAAAACTGGACGATTGGCTTGCTTTGCTGCATAAGCAATACTCTCAACGCGAGAGACATTGCTGGCAAAACAAGTCACCGCAACACGCCCTTTAATACTGCCAATAAGTTCGGTTAAACTACGACGCACTTCTGCTTCTGATTCTGGTGCACGCTTAACAATCACATTCGTACTATCACAGACCATTGCCAAGACACCTTCACGTCCTAGCTCTGCAAATTTATCAAGGTCTGTAATATCACCAATGACAGGTTCTGGATCAAGCTTCCAATCCCCAGTATGCAATACATTTCCATAAGGCGTACGAATAAATACACTTTGAGCCTCTGGAATAGAATGCGTCACAGGAATAAATTCCAGATCAAATTCACCAATTTTTAAATGATCACCCATTTTAATCAGGTGGATTTTTACGTCCTCTAATAAACCGGCTTCTCGGAGTTTACGTCGTAAAATCGAAGCTGCAAATGGCGTTGCATACACAGGACATTCTAAATCCGGCCAAAGATAAGCAACAGCACCAATATGATCTTCATGAGCATGCGTAATCACTAGTGCTAATAAATTCTCATTTTGACGCGCAATAAATTCAGGATCAGGAACCAAGATATCAGCTTCTGGCATATCATTGCCACTGAACCCAATTCCACAATCAATTGCTAACCACTTTCCATTTAATCGATAGAGATTAAAATTCATGCCGATCTCACCCGTTCCCCCTAATGGGAGAAAGGCGAAATCGTTTACATCTTCATTCATATTTACCCTTTTCTATATTTATTTATCTTTTTTATTTCCCAGTGAATTTCGATTTGCAAGGATTTTCAATCCCTCCAGAGTTAACTCTGCATTAATTTCTTTAAAAATAGAGGTGCCTTCAGCTAATAATCGTGCCAACCCCCCTGTACCAACAACTGTCATCTCAGATACAGAATATTCTAGTTTAATTCTTTCTATAATACCTTCAATAAGCCCAATATATCCCCAGTAAATACCAGACTTCATCGCCCCAACTGTCTCTTTTCCAACAACAGACTGAGGTCTTCCAAAACCAATTCTAGGCAATCTAGCCGCAGCACTATGCAATGCTTCCAAAGAAAGAGTTAATCCAGGTGAAATAACCCCTCCACAATAATTTCCATCTTTATCAACAATATCAAATGTCGTCGCAGTCCCTAAATCGACAACCACCAATGGCCCGCCATATAATTGATGCGCAGCCAACCCATTTAATAAACGATCAACCCCAACTTCTTGTGGATTATCTGTTCTAATCTCGAACCCCCAATCCAAAGAAGCCGAAGCAACGATAGGATCAACCGAAAACCATTTACGGCATAATAAAAGGAGCTGATATAAAACGGGTGGAACAACAGTCCCAATAATTGCACGTGTAATTTTTTCAATAGGAATATTTTGCTTTTCAAGTAATACGAGTAAAGCCGCAGCATATTCATCAGAAGTACGGTTCACTGTCGTTGCAAAACGCCACGTTCCAAGCCAATCCTTTCCATCATGAACTGCAAATACAATATTTGTATTCCCAACATCAATTACTAAAAGCACGTCTACTTATTCCCATACTGATCTAAACAAAACAGCTCTCCAGCTGATAAATGTTTTAAACCTGTTTCTGTCTGTAATAACAGAAACCCTTCCTTATTAATTCCCTTATATATACCAGTATATATTTTTTTACTACTCGTTACTGACAAGGATGTATCCATTGGTAAGCTTCTTTGTAACCAAGTTTCTCGAATAAATAGTTCTTTTCCTTGATCTAAACAGCCTATCCAATAGGATAGTCGCTCTCTAATTTTTGAAGAAACGAGTAATGAACTTGGTAAATTTGTATGAACAAAATCACGTAAACATGCTACTTCGCGCCCCTCAACCACAGGTGCTGAACAGATATTCAAACCTATTCCAATCACTAACCATTCTAAAATATCAGGATATTCAACATGGCTTTCAATTAAAATTCCTGCGATTTTCTTATTCTGAAACAGCAAATCATTCGGCCATTTTATATATAAGTCAGGATAATCACCACAGAGTTCCGTAATCGCATCATATAATGCCAAAGATGCTATAAAGGGTACCCACCCTACTTTTTTAACAGAAAATGTCGGCCAATATAAAAAAGATAATGCAAGATTTCCAGTCGGCTCAACCCATTTACGACCACGACTTCCTCGTGGAGCCGTCTGGGAATCTGTCAAAACAGCCAGATTAATTTTACTCTTTAATCTGGCTTGCTCGATACAATAATCATTTGTTGATGGCAAGGTTGGATAATGCTCTACCTGCCAGGTAACTCTATTATCCACCTTAACCTACAAAACTATTGAAATAGAGATTGTGCTGCGATTTGCCCCATTTGTAACATTGGGGATAAAAAGAGCAAAAATACAACTGTGATTGTACCCATACTAAACGTAATGAATGATAAAGATAAAGAACGTTTATCTAAAGCCTCTGCAGCCTTATCAAAGAACATAATCTTTACAATACGTAAGTAGAAGAATGCACCTACAGCACTAGCTAATAAACCAATAATTGTTAATGTATATAGATCAGCAGCAAGTGCCGCTTTAAATACCAAGAACTTACCAAAGAACCCAGCTAAAGGCGGCACACCTGCCATACTAAACATAAAAATCGCCATTGCAGTTGCGATACCAGGATCTGTTTTGCCTAATCCAGCAAGATCATTGATATTTTCAACCATATGTCCTTTGCGAGACATTGCTGCAATCACTGCGAATGTTCCAACATTCATGAATAAATAGGTTGTTAAATAAATTAACGTACCAGTAATACCTTCAGGTGTTGCAGCAGCTAAACCAACCAAAGCATATCCCATATGTGAAATAGAAGAATATGCCATCATACGTTTAATATTTGTTTGAGCAATTGCACCGACACTACCGATAATAATAGATAGAATTGCAATAACTTCAATTAACATCTGCCATTGTGGTGCTAAATGACCAAAAGGGCCAACCATCAAACGTAAGAACAATGCAAATGCTGCAAATTTAGGTGCTGTTGACAAGAATGTTGTTACTGGTGTTGGTGCGCCTTGATACACATCTGGTGTCCACATATGAAATGGAACCGCAGAAATTTTAAAGCATAGTCCAACAAGAACAAAAACAAGCCCAATTGCAAAGCCAGCTGATAATCCATGATCAGAAGCAATAACATGGTGAATATTTTCGTAACCCATTCCTCCAGAAAAACCATAAATCATGGAAATTCCATAAAGTAAAATACCAGAAGCCACGGAGCCTAAAATAAAATATTTCACGCCAGATTCTGCTGAGAATACATTTTTACGATCAATGGCACATAAAATATATAAAGCCAAAGAAGATAACTCTAGCCCCATATACAAAGTCATCAAATCATTTGATGAAACCATGACCATTGCACCAACGGTAGAGAATACAATTAATGCAATAAATTCGAAGCAATTCGTATCGTTCTTTCCATTAAAATCAATAGATAAAATGATACATAAAAATCCAGCAATAATAATCAACAATTTCATATAACGGGCGAATTCATCATTGATAAATAACCCATGATATCCAACGCCATTAGAAACCGTTAACGTTAAAAAACCTACTGCAATAAACGCAGCAATAGAGACGATTGCACAAGGAAAGAAAGCATTTCCTTTCTTTTGAATCGCGCCCCATAAAAGAATAATAAGACCGCTGATTGATAAAACAATCTCTGGAATAGCAAGTGTCCAATTCATCGGATTAATCCTGACTTTCTAAAATCATTGATAGATCAGGAAAGTGGCAAGAACCACCACCAACCCAATTGCCATGGTAAAAGCATAAAACGCAAAAGATCCATTTTGCATCCAAGAAAGCCCTTTAGCTGAACGATCTGTAATTCGTGCAACAGCCACAGGCATTCCTTCGATAATTTCTTGATCCCCAACTTTCCATAAAGCTTTTGATAATGCGACGTAAGGACGAACAAAAATAAAGTCATATAATTTGTCGAAATACCATGCATTTAACAAAAATTGATATACGCCTTTTAAGCTAGTAGCCAGAGATTCAGGAATTTTAGGTACAACAATATAACAAATATAAGCTACAATAATCCCTAAGATACCAAGCGCTAACGGTGTTTTTGCAATCAATTCAGGGGTATGATGCATTAACGTCATAATATGATTTGTTGGCGCATTGAAAATAGAATCATTCCAAAAAGCAACTTGGTGTTTACCAATATAGTAAGGTGCTAAAACAAAACCACCAAAGGTTGCCCCTGCCCCTAATACACACATTGGCAATGTCATAACAAAAGAAGATTCATGTGCATGATCATATATTTTTTGATCTCTTGGTTTACCATGAAATACCAAGAACAAGATACGCCAGCTATAAAATGCTGTTAAAAACGCAGTTAACGCCGTCATAATCCAAGCATAATGACCAACAGCACCACCAGACATCCATGCAGCTTCTAAGATAGCATCTTTAGACCAATATCCTGCAAAAGGGAAAATCCCACCCAACGCCAAACAACCGATCCACATTAATAAACAAGTTGCTGGTAGCTTTCTAGATAAACCACCCATTTTGAACATATCTTGTTCGTCGTGTAGTGCATGGATTACAGAGCCAGCACCAAGGAACAATAAAGCCTTAAAGAATGCATGGGTTGTCAAATGAAACATTGCAACTTGATAAGCACCCACACCCACAGCAACAAACATATATCCCAACTGAGAACATGTTGAGTAAGCAATAGATTTCTTAATATCAGGTTGTGCCAAAGCAACGGTTCCTGCAAAGAACGCAGTCGTTGCCCCCATAATTACGATAAACATTTTTACATGTGGAGCAAATTCGACCAATGGAGACATACGTGCCATCAAGAAGATACCTGCCGTCACCATAGTAGCCGCGTGAATTAACGCAGATACAGGCGTTGGTCCTTCCATCGCATCAGGTAACCAAACATGTAAGAATAATTGAGCTGATTTACCCATTGCACCGATAAATAATAGTAATGCAATAAATTCATAAGCTTGGAAACTATAACCACATAAATGATATTGTGTGCTCGCTAGCTCAGGAATTTTATGGAAGATATCATCATAAAATACAGATCCTGATAATAGGAATAATACACAAATCCCAACAAGGAAAAATAAATCAGCAATACGGTTTACAACAAATGCCTTAATCGCAGCAGCAACTGCTGCAGGGCGAGTATACCAATAACCAATTAACAAATAACTGGATAAACCAACAGCTTCCCAACCAAAGAATAACTCAACTAAGTTATCTGAAGTCACCAACATTAACATACTGAACGTAAATAATGACAAATACGCAAAGAAACGATAAGTCGGCATTGTTTCATGGGACATATATCCAATGCTGTAAATATGAACAAGCAAAGAAACACTCGTCACCATTGTCAACATTGATACTGATAACATGTCCATTCTGAGGTACCAACTGACGTTGAAATTACCTGCATGGATCCAGTCAATTAAAGGCACGACTGCGCTGCTGATGCCTGAATGTAACATGCTGCCTAATACGCACCATGAAAAAGCAACAGCGATAACCATTCCTAGAATAGAAATAAACTTAGCAAAATTATCACCAAAAACTCGGCCTAATAACCCAGCAATTAAAAATCCACCCAAAGGAGCGAAGACTGATATTGCAAATAACGATGATGTTACCGGTGTCATTTTCCCATTACCCTTTCATCATCGTCGTATCTTGAACTTCAACAGAATGACGGTTTCTATAATAAACCATCACAATCGCTAGGCCAATTGCGGATTCAGCCGCAGCAACTGTTAAGGTAAACATCACCATAACTTGACCTGTTAAATTTTCAAAAGCCGAAGAGAAAGCAATTAAATTAAGATTAGCAGACAAAAGCATTAATTCGATCGACATCAAAATAACGATCAAATTTTTTCTACTTGCGAAAATACCAAACAAACCAATTGCAAATAAAATCGCACTCACAATCATATAAGGAGCAACACCAACTGTGTTCAAAATATTCATTTTGATTGCTCCCGTTGTTGTCTTTTTTCTGTAATATCCATCTTATCTCCCGGCTTTGGTCCAAATGAATCTTCTTGAGCAATGCCATAATAGGTATCTTTAGGCCTTAAAAAACCACCAAGATCATCGACACCTTTATTTAATTCAACGGAAAGCATTTCCAAGGTTTGATTAGGTTCACGCATATGCTGACGAGCCACAACCTGTCTGCGATTATTTGGACGCTTACGTAGGGTCAAAACAATTGCACCAATCATTGCAACCAATAAAACTAAACCAGCAATTTGGAACAAAAATACATAATCTGTATAAATCAATGAACCTAAAGCTTTGGTATTAGACATGTTTTCCAATAATGGTTGACGTGCTGCTTCCGCAACTAGCGGATCAACATGCCAGTTAATTGCAACAAGAATAAGTTCAACGACAAGGATAGCTGCAATACAACAGCCAACATGCATATAATGCTGCATCCCTTCTTTTAATTGAACCAAATTGGTTTGCATTGTCATGACAATAAAAAGGAATAAAATCATAACCGCACCAGCATAGATCGCTATCAATAAGATCGCGAGAAATTCTGCACCAGCGATTAAGAATAATCCAGCAGCATTACAAAATGCTAAAACCAAGAACAAAGCGGCATGGACAGAGTTGCGAGAAGAAACAACCATAACGGCTGATAACAGCAAAATCACTGCAAAAATATAAAAAAGAATAATTGGCATCATGACCCTGATCCTTTTTGTAGGGGCACAAGGCCTACTTGTAATAAAAACATGTTATTCATCATTGTTATTAATTCCCGCCTACCGATAAGGGGCATCCTGTTCCAACCTTAATGCCAAAGCACTTTCCCATTGATCGCCATTAGATAATAATTTTGACTTATTATACATTAGCTCTTCACGGGTTTCGGTTGCGAACTCATAATTGGGCCCTTGAACAATAGCATCCACAGGACATGCTTCCTGACACAAACCACAATAAATACATTTGGTCATATCAATATCATATCGTGTGGTTCTTCTTGAACCATCACTTCTTGCTTCGGCTTCAATCGTAATTGCTTCTGCAGGGCATGTTGCCTCACATAATTTACAAGCAATACATCTCTCTTCACCATTTGCATAACGACGTAACGCATGTTCTCCACGGAAACGAGGAGACAATGGGCTTTTTTCGTACGGATAATTTAACGTTGCTTTTGGTTTAAAAAAGTAACGCAGCGTAATTCCTAAGCCTGTCAATAATTCTGACAGCAAAAAGGATCGTGCTGTTCTATCAATAAAACCCATTTTAACCTGCACCTCCATAAATACCAATGCCTGTAATCATCAAAAACGCAGCAGTTAATACAACCCATGTCAAAGAGAATGGTAAGAATACTTTCCATCCCAAACGCATTAATTGATCATAACGATATCTTGGGAATGCACTTCGAACCCAAATAAAGCAGAACAAGCAAACTAAAATTTTAATAATTAACCAAAATGGCCCAGGGATCCATGTAAATGGCGCACAATCAATTGGAGGCAACCATCCACCCAAAAACAAAATACTGGTAATGGCAGACATCAAAATCATATTGCCATATTCAGCCAAGAAAAATAAACCAAACGCCATAGAAGAGTATTCAACGAAGAACCCTGCAACCAACTCACTTTCACCAACAGCAAAGTCAAAAGGTGGACGATTTGTTTCAGCTAAACATGAAATAAAGAAAATAATGAACATTGGGAACATTGGTAAGAAAAACCAAACATGCTTTTGCGCCAACACAATATCATTCAAGTTTGCACTACCAACAAGCAATAACACTGATGCGATAACCAAACCCATTGAAATTTCATAAGAAATCATCTGTGCTGTAGCACGCATAGCTCCTAACAAAGAATATTTAGAGTTAGAAGCCCAACCCGCAAGCAATGTTGAATAGATACTAACTGATGATATCGCGAGCAAATACAAAATACCAATATTTAAGTTCGCAACAGCCCAACCATCATTCGTAGGAATAACTGCCCATGCCAGCATAGAAAGCGCAAAACCAATAACAGGTGCTACAAAGAAAATAACACGATTTGCTTTGGCTGGAATAATGGTTTCCTTGAAAATCATTTTTACAGCATCAGCAAAAGGTTGCAACAACCCAAAAGGCCCAACAACGTTAGGTCCTTTACGAAGCATAATTGCAGCTAAAACTTTACGTTCTAACCAAGTTAGATAAGCAGTCCCCATTAATAAAGGTACTAACACTGCAAGAACTTTTAAGACAATCAGAATAATCGATCCAACCATCGTATGAAAAAAGAAATGTTCCACGTCGATTACTCCGCTGCCTCAGCCGAAGGTGCATAACGCAACTTCGAACATTCGTTCATTGTCAAACTTGCCCGGCTGATAGAATTCGTTAAGAAATAATCTGAAATAACGGCGTTAAGCGCTTGTTTTTCAAAGTTTCCTTGCACTGCATCACCCACAGAAACATCAACAGAATTTTTAACTAACCCTTGCTGTGCAAACACTGGATTTACCTCAGCCATATACTGACGTAACGTTTCAAAGTCATGATAAGGTTGTTCAACGGATAGTGCTTGACCAATCAACTGAATAATTGACCATTCTTCTTTTGCTTCCCCTGGAGGACAAATCGCACGGAAGCTGCGTTGAACACGCCCTTCTGTATTGACATATGTTCCAGATTTTTCGGTATAAGTAGCACCAGGTAAAACGACATCTGCACGAGATGCTGCTTTTTCACCATGATGTCCTTGATAAATCACAAAGCACTCTGGACTCAACGCTGAAAGATCAACTTCATCTGCACCTAACATCCATAAAGCATCAACACCACCATTCACCATAGCAGCAATATCTTTACCTTGTCCTTGTGGGATAAAGCCTAAATCAAGACCAGCAACACGAGAGGCTGCATGATGTAACACGTTAAAGCCATTCCAATCATCAGAAACAGCGCCAATAACTTTTGCTAATGCCATTGTTTTTTCAAAAATAACTTTAGCATCAGGACGAGTTAACGCACCATGACCTAGAATAATCATTGGACGCTTCGCATTTTTTAACGTTTCTGCAAAAGCATGACTTCCTGATAATAGCTCGTCAATCAACTCTGGGCTTACACCTAATTGATCAACTTTGTAAGTTGGATTATCTGGAAGCTCCCCAATGTATCCAATTGGGAATTGCTCACTTAAAGACAACCAACGTCTACGAATACGTGCATTTAAAACTGGGGCTTCTTGTCTTGGGAATGAACCAATTACCAACAAAGCGTCTGCATCATCAATACCAGCAATCGAAGTATTAAATACATAATGCCCACGTTTAGAAACATCATAATATGCATTATCTTGACGACAATCTGTATTTGATGATCCTAAAGCATTCATAAGCTGTTTTAATGCGAGCATACTTTCTGCATCACATAAATCACCAGCAATCGCACCGATACGATCAGCAGCAATTGTTTTTAATTTATCAGCAACATATTGAACGGTTTCTGACCAAGAAGATTCAACAAGTTTACCATTCTTTTTAATCCAAGGACGATCTAAACGACGACGTTTCAATCCATCTAAAGAAAAACGTCCTTTATCAGAAAGCCACTCTTCATTCACATCATCATTCTTACGAGGCAATATACGCATTACTTCGTTACCACGCACTTGAAGCATGATATTTGTGCCAACAGCATCAACAACATCAATTGAATCGGTATTTTTCAATTCCCATGAACGAAAATGGAATGCTGTTGGTTTAGAAGTCAACGCACCGACAGGACAAACATCAATTAAATTACCAGAAAGCTCTGAAACCAAACTTTGCTCAATAAAAGGGGTAATTTCCATATTTGTGCCACGGAAAATCCCACCAAGTTCAGCTGTTCCTGCAATTTCATTCGTAAAACGAACACAACGTGTACATTGAATACAACGTGTCATCACTGTACGGATAAGCGGCCCCATATACTTATCAACAACGGCACGCTTATCGTCTTTAAAGCGAGAACAATCACGTCCATACCCAACAGCTTGGTCTTGTAAGTCACACTCACCACCTTGATCGCAAATTGGACAATCCAAAGGATGGTTAATTAACAAAAACTCCATTGTACTGCGACGTGCTGCACGAATAGTTTCAGAATCTGTAGTAACCTGCATCCCTTCCATTACAGGCTGAGAGCAAGAAGAAACCAAAGGTTTACGAGAACCTGTAATTTCAACCATACACATTCTGCAATTTCCAGCAACAGACAGCTTATCATGATAACAAAAACGAGGAATTTCCTTTCCCGCAGCTTCACAAGCTTGTAATACAGAAGAACCATTTGGCACTTCTATAGGAATACCATCTACAATTACTTTTGCCATATCTTATTAGCCCCCTACTGGTGCATTAACAGGCACCTGAATTTGTGATGCTCCACCACGGGACTTCTTATAATCCATAATTCGTTGTTCCATCACAGGACGGAAGTTGCGAATTAATGCTTGAACTGGCCAAGCAACGGACATTCCCATTGCGCAAATCGTTGTGTTTTCAATACTTTTGGTTACATCCATCAGCATATCAATTTCTTCAATTTCTGCACGACCTTCAGTCATACGCTTCATAACTTTCAGAACCCAGTTAGAACCTTCTCGACATGGTGTACATTGCCCACAACTTTCATGCTTATAAAATTTTGAAAGCAATGTAACTGCACGGATAATATCTGTTGATTTATCCATAACCACAATACCAGCAGTTCCTAAACCAGAACCAACATCTCGCATACCATCAAAATCCATGATGACTGTTTCACAGGTTTCTTTGTTTAACATCGGCATGGACGTGCCACCAGGAATAACAGCTAATAGATTATCCCATCCACCACGAACACCACCACCATGAGTTTCAATTACCTCTCTTAATGGTAATCCAAGTGCTTCTTCAAAAACACAAGGTGTATTCACGTGACCAGAAATCGCCATTAATTTAGGCCCAGTATTATTTGCACGACCAATTCCCGCAAACCATGCCGAACCACGACGTAAAATTGTTGGTGTTACAGAAATACTTTCAACGTTATTAATGGTTGTTGGACAACCATACAAACCTTTACCAGCAGGGAAAGGAGGTTTTAAACGAGGTTGCCCTTTTTTACCTTCTAAACTTTCCAGCTGAGCTGTTTCTTCACCACAAATATAAGCACCAGCACCACGATGAATATAAAAATCAAAGTCCCAACCACTACCACAAGCATTTTTACCAATTAAGCCAGCTTCATAAGCTTCATCAATTGCAGCTTGTAAATGGTTTGCCTCATTATAATACTCACCACGAATGTAAATATATGCTGTATGCGCACCAATCGCAAAAGAAGCCAATAATGCCCCTTCAACGATTTTATGTGGCTCATGACGCATAACCTCACGATCTTTACACGTCCCTGGCTCTGATTCATCCCCATTAATTACAAGATAATGAGGCAAAGGCCCTTCTTTCTTAGGCATAAAAGACCATTTTAAACCTGTGGAGAAGCCTGCACCACCACGACCACGCAGTCCTGAATCAATGACAGTTTTAATAATGGTATCACGACCTAGAGCTAAGATATCTTTTGTGTTATCCCAGTCTCCACGGCGACGTGCACCAGCCAATTTCCAATCATCATGACCATGTAAATTAAGATAAATACGATCCTTATCACTTAACATCTTCGGCCCCTGTATTTTGTGAAAATTTCTTACCCACAGGTGCAGAATTAAAACGATCAATCATTGGCCCACGCTCTGGCTTACTGCCTTGACGTAAGAGGTCAATCAATTTGATCGTACTTTCCGCAGTCATATCTTCATAATAATCATGATCAACCTGTAAAATAGGCGCATTCGCACATGCCCCTAAACACTCGACTTCAGAAAGCGTAAACATTCCATCATCGCTAGTTTGGCCGAATTCTTTAATACCCGTTGCTTTTTTACAAGCTGCAACAATATCATCAGAACCACGCAACCAACATGGTGTTGTTGCACAAACTTGCAAATGATATTCACCAATAGGCTCTAAGTTAAACATCGTATAAAATGTTGCAATTTCAAACACACGAACAGGCGCAATTTCTAAACGTTTCGCAACAACAGACATTGCAACCTTTGGAACCCATGCGCTTTTTGTTAACCGCTTCATCTGGTTTTGCACCACATATAATAACGGAATCACAGCACTTGCTTTTCGTGCAGCAGGATATTTTGCTAATATTTTTTCAATTTGCTGGTTACTTTCTTGATCGAAAGCAAATTCAGCAGGTTGTATATTCATAGATTTCTCTGACATAACGCCCTATCTATCCACTTCACCGAAAACCAAATCCATAGAGCCAATAATCGCCACCATATCAGCCAACATATGACGATGTGATAACTCACCTAATGCTTGCAAGTGAGAAAACCCTGTCGGACGTATTTTACAACGATAAGGTTTCGTTCCACCATCAGCAACAAGATAAACCCCAAACTCTCCTTTAGGACTTTCAACAGCAGTGTAAGTAGTTCCAGCAGGAACATGAAAACCACCACTATAAAGCTTAAAGTGATTAATTAAAGATTCCATAGAATGCTTCATATCTTTGCGCTTTGGTGGTGAAACTTTTTCACTCTCAACTTTAATTGCACCAGGTTGCATTTTATTTAAGCATTGCTCAATGATCTTAGCACTCTCGCGCATTTCAACAATTCTAATCAAATAACGATCATAAGAATCCCCTTGACGAGCAACAGGAACTTGGAAATCGACTTTATCATAGTTATCATAAGGTTGAGAGCGACGAAGATCCCAAGGAACCCCAGAAGCACGTAAACAAGGCCCAGAAAAACCCCATGATAATGCTTCTTCAGTCGTACAAACACCAATACCAACCGTTCTTTGCTTCCAAATACGATTGTTTGTTAATAGCCCTTCAATATCATCAACAATTTTTGGAAAATCTTTAACCCATTTTCCAATTCTATCTTCCATTCCAGCAGGCAAATCTTTTGCCACACCACCATGACGGAAATAATTCGCATGAAAACGTGCCCCAGACACACCTTCATAAAATTCCATCATTTTTTCACGCTCTTCATAAGCCCATAATGCTGGTGTCATCGCACCGCAATCCAAGCCCATTGCTGTTACGTTCAATAAATGGTTTAAAATACGAGTAATTTCTGCAAATAAAACGCGGATCCATTTAGCACGGTCAGGCACATCAACACGCAGCAACTTTTCAGTTGCAAGAACATATGCATGCTCTTCACACATAGGAGATGCATAGTCCAACCGATCAAAATAAGGAAGCCCTTTATGATACGCTTTATGCTCTAATAGTTTTTCTGTTCCACGATGCAACAACCCAATATGAGGCGTCGCACGCTTAACAACTTCCCCTTCTAACTCCATCACAACACGTAACACACCGTGCGCAGATGGATGTTGAGGGCCAAAATTTAAGGTATGTGAATCACCAGATAAAACGCGAGAAACATTTTGCTTTACTTCAGCATTCAACTCTTGCGCTTTTGTCGCTAATTCTTTTTTAATCACTTCACTCATCAAATATCCTTTTGCCGATTACACTGAATGTTATTACAAAGAATACGGCTTAATATTTTGACGTTTCTCATGAACTTTTTCATCACCTGGTAAGGTAACCAACCCCTCCCAAGGAGAGTCAAAGTCAAAATCTCTCATATCCTGAGTCAACGTTACAGGCTCATAAACCACTTTATTTTGATCCGCATCATAACGCACTTCAACATATCCTGTTAAAGGGAAATCTTTACGCAAAGGATGCCCATCAAAACCATAATCTGTTAAGATCCGACGCAAGTCAGGCTGCCCAGAGAACAAAACACCAAACATATCGTAACATTCACGTTCCCACCAATCTGCGCATTTCCATAAATTGCGCACAGAAGGAACAGGTGTTTGCTCGTCGGTATGGGTAATCACTCGAATACGCTGATTCAACGAAATCGATAACAGATTATAAACAACATCAAAACGATCTGCACGTTGCGGATAATCAGCACCACACAAATCCATCAATTGCTCATAACGACATAAAGGATGTTCTTTAAGCAAAATCAACAAATCAGTTAGATGACTTAACTCAACCACAACCACCAGCTCATCTTGTTCAAAATCTGCTTTTACGACCCCTTTAACAGAGGTACACAACATAAAACTGATCGCTTGTAAGCGAGGCATGTTTATAAAGCTATTTTTGCATGTATCAATATGATCATCAACCACGGATAATTGTCCCTGTTCTTTGAATTTTCTTCTTCAACAACATAATACCGTAAATTAATGCCTCAGCTGTTGGTGGACATCCAGGGACGTAAACATCAACAGGCACAATACGGTCACACCCTCTGACGACAGAGTATGAGTAATGATAATACCCACCACCATTTGCACATGAACCCATAGATAAAACCCAACGAGGTTCAGACATTTGATCATACAAACGACGCAAAGCTGGAGCCATTTTATTCGTTAAGGTTCCAGCTACTAACATCACGTCTGCTTGACGAGGAGATCCCATCGGAACAACCCCCATACGATCCAAATCATATCGCGGCATATACGCATGAATCATCTCAACCGCACAACACGCCAAACCAAAAGTCATTGGCCAAAGACTGCCTGTTCTACCCCAGTTGATTAATTGATCCAACTTAGCAACCACAAATCCTTTATCTGTAATTGCTCCAGTAATGCCTTTGATTACTGCATCTTGCTCTGCCCCTGGCGGCAAGGCATCTTGATTCCAATAGACTTTTTCAAGACCAGAGTTTTCTGTCATATTCTGATTCATCACAATCTCATTTACAGATATAAATCTGTTTAATAATTACCCACGTTATCTTTGTTAACCTAATCCCACTCCAATGCACCCTTGCACCACTCATATACAAACCCAACGGTTAGAACGACAAGGAAAGCGAGCATTGAAAAAAAACCAAACATTCCAATTTTGGAAAGTGTTAGCGCCCATGGGAATAAAAAAACCATTTCAAGATCGAAAATCGTAAACAGAATACCCACCAAGTAATAACGCACATCAAACAATTGACGCGCATCTTCAAACGCTGGAAATCCACATTCATAAGGGGAATTTTTTTCAGCATAAGGTTTTTGTTTCGCACAAAATAATGCTGCCCCCAACATAGCACATGCTATAATTAATGAAATCACTCCAAAAATCAGCACTGGTAAATAATTACCTAAAATAGCCTGCATGAGATAACTCTTTAGCTTCTATAATAATTAAGATTATCAACAAAAAATTGAATATTGATTTACCTTATAACAGAGAACAAAAGAAAATTATACCTTTAATCTACATTTTTTCTTGCAGATCTTTTCACTTATCAAAACAAAACAAAAGCACAAACATCTTATAAGAAAAGCAAAAATAATAAGATTTAGGAATATTTTACAATTCTCCATCTTCGCTTTTAGTTTCAATCCATAACGACAAACGTAACACTATGAACTTTAGTGAAATAAAAGGAAAACAAAATACAATATTTAAAATATATTGTGAATATATTTGAGATTACTAGTTTATATTAATTTTTTTGAGAATTTTTATTACCATACGCAAAATATGGCGCGAGTGACGGGGCTCGAACCCGCGACCTTCGGCGTGACAGGCCGACGCTCTAACCAAACTGAGCTACACCCGCGTGGTGTATTATCGTCTTTACAGACTAATCACTTTTAAAGCAAGTTTGCTTTATAATTTATGGTGGGCGATGACAGGCTCGAACTGCCGACCCTCTCGGTGTAAACGAGATGCTCTACCAACTGAGCTAATCGCCCCTTATTTTTAAAGAAAAATAATAAACTATAATGGCGCGAGTGACGGGGCTCGAACCCGCGACCTTCGGCGTGACAGGCCGACGCTCTAACCAAACTGAGCTACACCCGCGTGGTGTATTATCGTCTTTACAGACTAGTCACTTTTAAAGCAAGTATTATTTACTTTAAAAATTATGGTGGGCGATGACAGGCTCGAACTGCCGACCCTCTCGGTGTAAACGAGATGCTCTACCAACTGAGCTAATCGCCCTTTCTGTTTAAACTGGTCTGTTTTAACAGAACAACGACTTCTTAGCATTGAAGCCGTTGTATGTCTAGTTATTTTTTTAATAACTTGGAAACTATTTGCTAACAGCTTCTTTTAATAATTTTCCAGGTTTGAAACGAACAGAAATAGATGCGGGAATATCAATCTCTTCGCCTGTACGAGGATTACGTCCTTTAGCTGCTTTACGTGTTGCAGTAACAAAGCTACCAAACCCAACAAGACGCACTTCTTGTTTCTTTGCAAGTGTTTCTTCGATTGTGCTTAACACTGCATCTACAACTTCAGCAGATTTTGCTTTTGATAAGTCAACTTTTTCTGCAACAGCAGCAACGAGTTCTTGTTTATTAAGCGGCTTTTCCATTTATTTATCTTTCCACTATATGAGGATACAAATTTATATCGATTGAATTGGTTTTCCAATCCATACTCAGACTATTGAAGCACTTTTGCAGAACGTCAACCATTCTCTGTGCTTCAATAGCTATTTTCTTGCACTTCTTGCCTATCAGGTTGCAAGATCATCACATTTTAATGCGTTAACGATGCCTCTTTAGCAATCAAATCTACTGACTTTGTCGTTTCAGATTCATTCCATTCGATTGATTCGCTTGGACGAATCAATGCTTGATTAATCACTTCATCAACATTTACTACAGGAATAATCGTCAAATTACTCGTCACCACGGCAGGAATATCTACTAAATCTTTTTCATTTTCTTTAGGAATAAAGACTGTTTTAATCCCGGCACGCAATGCTGCTAATAATTTTTCCTTTAATCCTCCAATAGGTAATACACGGCCACGCAAAGTAATCTCACCCGTCATTGCTACATCCTTACGAATAGGAATGCCCGTCATTGCACTAACAATACTCGTTGCCATTGCAACCCCAGCAGACGGCCCATCCTTCGGTGTTGCACCCTCTGGAACATGAACATGTATATCTTTTTTATCAAATAGTTCTGGTTTAATTCCATACTGAAGTGAACGACTTTTTACATAAGATAAGGCTGCAGAAACACTTTCTTGCATCACTTCACCTAACTTACCTGTATGTTTGATGTGTCCTTTACCGGGAACAGTGACACTTTCAATATGTAGAATATCACCACCAACTTCAGTCCAAGCTAAACCTGTCACGATTCCAATAAGATCTTCGCTCTCGCTTTCACCATAATGGAATCGCTTTACACCCGCATACTCTTCTAAATTATCTAAAGTGACTGCGACATGATCAAATTCACCCACAACAATCTTACGAACAATCTTACGGGCAATATTAGCAATTTCACGTTCTAAATTACGAACCCCGGCTTCACGTGTATAGGTGCGCACCAACTCACGCAAAACATCATCTGAAATAGACCACTCTCTTGCTTTTAAATTATTGGCTTCACCTTGTTTTTTTACCAAGTGACGACGTGCAATTTCTACTTTTTCATCTTCCGTATAACCAGAAAGACGAATAATTTCCATACGATCTAACAAAGGCTGAGGCATGTTATAACTATTTGCTGTTGTTATAAACATCACATCAGAAAGATCATAATCAACCTCTAAATAATGATCGGCAAATGTTGAATTTTGTTCTGGATCTAAGACTTCTAGCAATGCTGAAGTCGGATCTCCACGCCAATCTGAACCAAGCTTATCAATCTCATCCAATAAGAATAATGGATTCGAAGTTCCAGCCTTTTTCATACCTTGAACAATTTTTCCTGGCATTGCACCAATATACGTACGACGATGCCCACGAATCTCAGCCTCATCACGCACACCGCCCAAAGCCATACGCACATATTCACGTCCGGTTGCCTTTGCGATAGAACGCGCTAAAGACGTTTTACCAACCCCCGGAGGACCTACCAAACATAGAATCGGACCTTTCAATTTAGATGAACGAACTTGCACTGCTAAATATTCAAGGATTCGTTCTTTTACCTTTTCTAGTCCATAGTGATCATGATCAAGCGTTTTTTCTGCTTCTTTTAAATCTTTAGAAATCTTAGAACGTTTTTTCCAAGGAATCCCAACAATCCAATCTAAATAATTACGAACAACCGTTGCCTCTGCAGACATCGGACTCATTGAACGTAATTTTTTCAAATCAGATAAAGCCTTATCTCTTGCTTCTTTACTTAAGCGAGTCTTTTTAATTTTCTCTTCTAGCTCAGAAAGCTCATCCTTGCCATCTTCTCCTTCACCCAACTCTTTTTGAATCGCTTTCATCTGCTCATTCAAATAGTATTCCCGTTGAGTTTTCTCCATTTGCTTTTTAACACGATTACGAATGCGTTTTTCTACCTGTAAAACACTTAATTCAGCCTCTAAATGCTCAAGTAGTTTTTCCAACCGCTCGTCAACAGGAATCGTTTCTAAAATAAACTGCTTATCAGGCACTTTTAAATTTAAATGACTCGTTATTGTATCGACAAGCTTATAAGGATTATCGATTTGATTAACAGCAACCAACACTTCTGGTGCAATTGATTTATTCAATTTGACATATTGTTCAAATTGAGAAACAACCGTACGCTGTAAAGCATCAATCTCTTTATTTGATTCGTCTACTGTTTCTTCAATCGCGTCAATATCAGCTTCAAAATAGGTTTCACGGTCAAAAAGCCTTTTCACTTTAGCTCTTTGATAGCCTTCCACTAACACTTTAACAGTACCATCTGGCAATTTTAAAATCTGTAAAATTGATGCCAACGTACCAAAATGATAAATATCATCTTTAGTAGGATCTTCTAAAGAAGCATCTTTTTGTGTAACCAACAAGATTTTATTTTGTTTTTTACCAACCACTTCTAGTGCTTTAACAGATTTTTCACGCCCCACAAATAATGGCACGATCATATGTGGAAAAACAACAATATCTCTTAAGGGTAAAACCGCAATCAACCCAGAAGAATTTTCATCTTCTTGCAGTTCAGTTTGCTCTACATCAATTTCATTAATTGCAGCATTATCTTTTTCTTCTGTCATAAATTATGACCTCCTTATATGGACGATCTCTTTGGATAAGCGCCCAAAATTGGCACGCTCAATTATTAAAATAATTACCTTACTGAAGCTTTATCATATAAAATAACTTAATGATTATTTCAAAAAAGCATTCACAAATTATATAACAATAAAATGTAATGATAGAATAGTTCAAGGTAACGAATAAACCCTTTAATCCATTTACTCAAATCTAAATAGATAAAGAGCCCATTTCAAATATAAACACTCTATAGATAAAATACAATAATACTTACTTTAAATATCATTTCGATTTACACTATATAAGCCTTATAATAAAAAAGGACCCATCCTAAGATAGGTCCCTTCTATCTTGACAAGATATCAACAAAGATCAAGCCGTTTTTCCAGCATCTGCTTTTTTATCATGAACATAAACAGGTTCTGCTTTACGATTAATCACATCTTTGTTGACAATAACTTCGCTTACATCATTTAAATCAGGCAATTCAAACATTGTAGAAAGCAATATCGTTTCCAGAATAGAGCGTAGACCACGCGCACCAGTACGACGCTCAATCGCTTTATTTGCAATTTCTTCTACAGCTTCATCTTCAAAAGTAAGCTGAACATTTTCCATTTCAAAAAGCTTTTGATATTGCTTCACTAAGGCATTTTTAGGCTCTTTTAAAATTTGGACTAACGCCTCTTGGTCTAAATCATCCAAAGTAGCAATCACTGGCAAACGCCCAATAAATTCAGGAATTAAGCCAAATTTCATTAGATCTTCTGATTCTAACTGACGGAATAATGCACCAATATTATGGTCATCTGCAGATTGAACTTCCGCACCAAACCCGATACCATAACCAACACTTCTTGCACTGATAATTTTATCAAGCCCTGCAAAAGCACCACCACAGATAAAGAGCATATTCGTTGTATCAACTTGAAGAAACTCTTGCTGAGGATGCTTACGCCCACCTTGAGGAGGAACAGATGCAACAGTCCCTTCCATGATTTTCAACAATGCTTGCTGAACACCTTCACCGCTCACATCACGGGTAATGGAAGGATTATCAGATTTACGAGAAATTTTATCAATTTCGTCAATATAGATAATGCCACGCTGTGCACGTTCAACATTATAATCCGCAGCTTGTAATAACTTAAGAATAATATTCTCGACGTCTTCACCAACATAACCAGCTTCTGTTAATGTTGTGGCATCTGCCATTGTAAAAGGAACATCTAAAATTCTAGCCAAAGTCTGTGCTAAAAGTGTTTTACCCGTTCCTGTTGGACCAATAAGCATAATATTAGATTTTGCAATCTCAACATCACCTGCTTTATCCGCTTGATTTAAACGTTTATAGTGATTATGAACAGCAACAGATAACACCTTTTTAGCATCACCTTGCCCAATAACATAATCATCTAAAATCTTACAGATTTCTTTAGGTGTAGGCAAACTACTCTGATCTTTATTAATCTGAGTTTTATTTTCCTCACGCACGATATCCATACATAGCTCAACACATTCATCGCAAATAAATACTGTTGGCCCCGCAATTAATTTACGAACTTCGTGCTGAGACTTACCACAAAAAGAGCAATAAAGTGCATTTTTGGAATCGCTATTATTATCTGTCATCTTTACTCCTACCCTTTAATAGCTTGAAAACACTATGCCAATTAAAGAGATTGAACCTAGAGGGAAAATTATTTATCTATAGACAGATCAGCATTACGTTTTGTAACGACCTGATCAATAATTCCGAAATCTTTAGCTTCCTCAGCAGACATATAACTGTCTCTTTCGAGGCGCTCTTCAATTTCTTCTAAGGTTCTTCCTGTATGAATATTATAAATTTCATTTAATCTTTTACGAATAGCTAAAATTTCTTTAGCTTGAATTTCAATATCACTGGCCTGACCTTGCGCACCACCAGAAGGTTGGTGCACCATTACTCTTGCATTTGGCAACGCAAAACGCTGCCCTTTTTCACCACCACATAACAATAATGATCCCATTGAGGCAGCTTGACCAATACATACCGTGCTAACAGGGCAACGAATATATTGCATCGTATCATAAATAGCCAAACCAGCAGAAACCACACCACCAGGACTGTTAATATAAAAAGAGATTTCTTTTTTAGGATTAACACTCTCAAGGTAAAGCAATTGAGCAGAAATTAAAGAAGCTACCTGATCATAAACAGGCCCTGTTAAAAAAATAATTCTTTCTTTTAACAAACGTGAATAGATATCAAATGCACGCTCCCCCCTAGATGTTTGTTCAACAACCATAGGTACTAAAGCATTATCATAAATTTCCAACGGGTGGGAATCCCTCATCAGTTTTCTTCCTAAAGTTAGACTATTACTTTATTTATCTATGTGTACTGTATACATATAGATAATCAAAATAGATATTTAATTCAACCTAGCGTAAAAAGCAAAAAAAAAGAATGCCTAGAAGCAAATCTAGACATTCATTTTAATAATTTCACAAAGAAATTAAACCTTTGAAGGAGGCATTTCTGCGAGCTCTTCAGCGCTTACTTCTTTATCTTCGATATTTGCAAGTTCCAAAATATAATCAATAACTTTATTTTCATATATTGGTCCACGCAAAGAATCTATTGCTTGTGGATTTTTTTGGAAGAATTCAATAACTTCTTTTTCTTTACCAGGATAACGCATAGCTTCACTACGCATTGCTTGGGTTAATTCTTCGTCAGTTACAGCAATTGAATTTAAACGTCCAATTTCAACCAACAACAACCCTAAACGAACGCGACGTTCTGCAATTTTGCGATAATCTGATTTAAGTGTTTCCTCGTCTTTTGCTTTATCTTCTTCATCTAGACGATCAGCTTGACGATCACTTTCAATACGTTGCCAAATTTGATCAAATTCTGCATTCAACAAACCAGCAGGAATTTCAAAAGTTACTTTTTCAGCTAGCGCATCTAATACATCACGTTTCAATCTCATATGAGACATTTGATCATATTCAGATACAATTTGCTTACTAATAAGTGTTTTTAGATTATCAAGACTTTCTAAACCAATTTTAGTAGCAAATTCTTCATTAATTTCAGGGGTTACAGCTTCTTTTAACCCTTTAGCTTTAATATCAAATGTTGCTTCTTTACCAGCAAGGTTTGGAGCTTGATAATTTTCAGGGAACGTTACAGTAATTTGCTTTTCTTCGCCAGGAGTCATTCCTTCGATTTGTTCTGCAAATCCAGGAATAAATCCACTACCACCGATCTCAACATTAACATCATCAGCAGTACCACCATCGAAAGCAACGCCATCAACTTTACCAACAAAATCAACAACTAAAATGTCACCATTTGCTGCAGGACGTTTTTCTTCGATATCTTTAAAATCACGTTGACGTTCAGCAATTGATTCTAAAGCTTTAGTAATCGCTTCATCGCTAGCTTGTGCTTTTAAACGAGTTAAGTTAATTCCTTTAAAATCAGGCACTTCAAAATCAGGGATCAATTCTACTTCAAAAGAGAATTCCAAATCATCGCCTTCTTTGTAACCTTCTTTAACGGTGATTTGTGGTTGAGCAGCTGCGCGCAAACCTCTTTCTTCAAGAGTATTTTTAATCGCATCACTAACTGCGTCATTTAAAACTTCATTTTGAACTGTTTCGCCGTAACGTTGTTTAACTACTGCCAAAGGAACTTTTCCAGGACGGAAACCTGGAATATTCATTTGATGTCCCATTTCAGCTAAACGAGCATCTCTTTTTTCAGCGAGTTGAGTTTCTTTAATTACGATTGTAAAGCCGCGCTTTAGGCTTTCAGAAAGCGTTTCAGTAACCTGCATCAGCCAGGCCATCCTCTCGGTCAAAAGTGTGTTTTACCCGGACTGGGCACATATATAATTGTAAACGGATTTTTTATATTCACTCAAACAAATAAGTCAGTAGAAACTTATTTGTTGGTGCGGATGGAGGGACTTGAACCCCCACGACTCACGCCACTAGATTCTAAGTCTAGCGTGTCTACCAATTTCACCACATCCGCACATCCGTGCTTTATGCTTGTTTTATTAACGCACTATTTAACTTTGAGCAACCTCTTTTTTCATTTTTTTTATAAATTCATCAATATTTTTTATAATTCATGCATTATCACGTGCTTTTCCTAGATTATTTGCCAGCATTTCAGCGGTTGGCCATGAATGTTCACATAATAATCCCGCTTCACCATGCAACCACACACCCGCACAAGCTGATTCCCACTCCGACATCCCTGCCGCTAACAATGTTGCAATTACCCCAGTCAAAGTATCTCCTGAACCTGCTGTTGCTAAACGTGGAGAAGCATGCTGGTTAATCGCAACACGCCCATCTGGAGAAGCGATGATTGTATCTGCCCCTTTTAACACAACAACGGCACCTGTTTGTTGTGCAGCCACTCTTGCTGCTGAGATCTTATCTGCTTTAATTTCTCCAAAAACTCGAATAAACTCACCAATATGAGGGGTAATAATTGATACCCCTTTAAGCATTTCAATATTTTCTGCTTGAAATACTCCAGCATCAGCAATAATTTTTACATTTGAAGCAATTAATTTAGACAAAATTTCTTTTGCTTCACCAAGCAATAATCCTGGCCCACAAACCCATACTTTCCTACGAGAATCTTGCAAGGAAGTCTCTAACGAATCCTTATCAATCACAAAACAAGCTGATGATGAGCTATATATATCATGACTTCCCAAGGCAAAAATATGCACAAGCCCCGCCCCTACATTCAAAGCCGCATGAGCAGATAACCGAGCTGCGCCCGTCATTACAGAACCGCCTATAATACTGACTATTCCTCGACGGTATTTATAATCTTCAACCTCTGAAGTTGGAATACTCCATAATCCTGGCTCATTTAACCAGCATTGTGGCTTAATTTGAGACAAAATAACAGGTGAAATAGCAATATCTTTAATAACCAATTCACCCATATACTCACGCCCAGGCAATAAATAGTGGCCTGGCTTTGCTCTAAAAAAAGTAACAGTTAATTCTGCATGAGGCGCATACCCCATAACTTTACCTGTTGCTCCATCAATACCCGAAGGCGTATCAATCGCAACGACACGCCTTGCTTTACGCAACAACTCACTAATATATGAATCAATATTTCTACTAAGGCCAGCCCCAAAAAGAGCATCAATTACTAACCCAGACTTTTCAATATAATCTTCTGGATGCTCAACAATACTTCCTGCCCATCGATGCGCAGCCTGTTCTGCATCGCTCCCAACTTTTGGCCTTCCTATGGCTGCCACGCGCACAGGCCAACCTTTTTTAGCTAATAAACGCGCAACAACATAGCCATCACCACCATTATTACCTGGGCCACATAATACCAATACAGAGCAAGGCTTATATCGCTTTACGACCTCTTGTGTTACTGCCCAACCTGCATTCTCCATTAATTGTATAATAGGAATCGTTTTAGCGGCTTCTTTATCAACCTCCGACATTTGCGATGGGGTTAATAAAATTAATGATGAAGCTTCTTTTCTCACAATGCCAGCCTTTCAATCACCCTTTAATGATGCTATATGCCGAAAAAAGAAATAATTTCCTGCACATTTTTTATTTTCTTTGTTTATATTACAATTAAAATTAAGTAATTCACTTTGTATATTACCACACTTTGGAAATGGAAAAACAATGCCTCTACCTGCTTTTTATTGGGAGCCTATTGCTGCCATTCATACAATCACTCTTGCGTTGTGGATCGGCAGTATTTTTTATTATGTCTTTGGATTACAATCTTGCCTTAGCTTATTAGATCCCACACAAAAAACGTCTCTACAACTTCAAAGCCTCAGAAAACTATTCCAATTCAGTTGGATTAACGCGTTTCTGGCTTTAATTACACAAATCGCTGCAATGGGATTAACTTTATTAAATACACCTCATATTACTGCAATCACATGGTCTACATACGCAGCAATAATAGTTGTTTTTTTAATGTTTATTATACAATTTTATGTATTTACCACTGCCTATCGCAAAGCACGCCGTGCATTAAGACCAAAACCTGCAGTTTTTACTAAAATCAATACACCTTTAAAACTCATTGTCTTTTTAGGAATTATTAACTGGGTTTTACTCGTTTTATAATAAAATAACAAAATTAAATCATTATATATTTGATATATAACATATAAAGATTGATTCTTTACCTTTATATTAATATAAGAAAAGTCTGAGGTTTCTACTTCTTGAAACCTCTTTTCATTTTATTGACATAAATGGTAGAAACTGCTTTGCCTGCGATCTCTAAAAAAACAAACAAAAAAAAGTCAGAAACGATTTCAGATACTCAAAAGATTGAAACAGAACATACCGTTCTTTTCAGCGATCTTGGGTTATGTGCGCCGATTATGCGTGCTATTGATGAAATAGGTTACAAAACTCCTACGCAGATCCAAGCACAAGCTATTCCTGTTATCTTACAAAAGCAGGACTTAGTCGGAATTGCACAAACAGGAACTGGAAAGACAGCTTCTTTTACGTTACCTATTTTAGAAATCCTCACCAGCACCAAAGGCCGCGCAAGAATGCCTCGTGCGTTGATTTTAGAACCAACGAGAGAGCTTGCAATACAGGTTGCTGACAATTTAAAGCAATATGGACAATATTTAAAACTTTCTCACGCTTTATTAATGGGTGGAGAAAGTATTGTTGAACAAAAAGATATTTTAAATCGCGGGGTAGATATCATTATTGCAACCCCTGGACGATTAATGGATTTGTTTGATAAAGGAGCTATTCTTCTTAATCAAATCAAAATACTAGTGATTGACGAAGCCGATCGCATGTTGGATATGGGTTTTATCCCTGATGTCGAAAGAATCATTTCATTTTTACCTAAAACCAGACAAACATTGCTGCTATCTGCAACTATGTCTCCTGAAATTAAAAAGCTAACAGATTCTTTTCTATCCAATCCAACAGAAATAACTGTTGCTCCGCCTTCATCTGTTGCGACAACAATCGAATCTGGTTTGATTATTGTTCCTGAAAAAAGAAAAAGAGCGACTTTACGTCAATTACTTCGCAACGAAGGCGTAAAAAATGCCATTATCTTTTGTAATCGTAAAAAAGATGTCGATATTCTGACGCGCTCTTTAAATCGTCATGGCTTTCAAAGTAGTGCTTTGCATGGAGATCTTACTCAGCAGCATCGTACAAAAACGATGGAAGAATTTAAAAATGGTGAAATTCAATTCTTAGTCTGTTCTGATATTGCAGCAAGAGGAATTGATGTTGATCATTTATCTCACGTATTTAACTTTGATCTTCCTCGTCAAGCCGAAGATTACGTGCATCGTATTGGCAGAACAGGACGCGCTGGACGCACAGGATTTGCCTATAGCCTTGCAACTGAAGATGATAAAGAAACAATTGAGGCCATCGAAGCTTTAATACAAAAGCCAATTCCGTTGTTATCTTTAAATAAACATGAAGCTTCTGATACCGAAGAAAAAACAGACGTAAAGAAAAACCAAAAACATAAAGAAGAACATCAAAAGAAAACTACGAAAAAACCTCGATTCAAAAAAGAAAAAGAAAGCGTGCCTCGTATTCCTTTGTCTCAATCCTTACCTGATGATAATAATCCAGTGATTGGTTTTGGACAGTTAGTCCCCGCATTTATGCTATCACCATTCCGTAAGTAAATAATAATAGATACACATTATTTGATTTCAAGCTGGAATAGAAATATTTCAGCTTTTTCTATAAGCATAAACCATAAAAAAAGGTAGTCTTTTACTTAAAAGAGACTACCTTGCTAAAACAGCATAGAATAAAATCAGATCTATTAGAACATATTTAAGGTTAAACGAGCTTCGTCACTCATTCTAGAAACATCCCAAGGAGGATCCCAGACAACCTCTACCTTTACTTGGGTGACACCAGGCACTTTTTCAATAGCCTGCTGAATCATAATAGGTAATTCTTGTGCACTTGGACAGTTCGGAGCTGTCAATGTCATTTCTACATTTACACGCCCATCATCATGTAAATCCACTGCATAAATCAATCCAAGCTCATAAACATTCACAGGAATTTCTGGATCATAAACCGTTGAAATTGCGTCTATAATTGCATTTTCATTAATTTCACCAGTAATAGATTCGTCAGAAGCAGATTTACTCTCATCCCCTTCTGGCGTCCAAGATTCAACAGAAGAATCTTGATTCACAATCACAGAAATGTGTTCTTGCTGTTGAACTTCAGCGACAGAATCTATCTCTTGATTTTCTGTTGATGATGTTGTGATATTTTCCATAAAGACACCAATATAACTATATAAACTAGACGATTATCAAATAAATATTATTTAACAAATAATTGTTGAATCAGTTTCAATGCATCAACAAAAAGATCAATCTCTTTGAATGTTGTATATATTCCAAAACTTGCTCTGGCCACACTGGTTTGATGTAAGCGATGTAACAAAGGTTCTGCACAATGAGAACCTGCACGCACAGCAATACCATTCTGATCTAACAAAGTTGCAATATCATGTGCATGTGCTTTTTCCATCGTAAAGGCAATAACACCACCGCGTTTTTCAGGGCTTCCTATAATTGATAAACCATCAATTGCTTCCATTTTAGAAAGCGCATATTCAACAAGCTGTTCATCATGATGAATAATATTCTCATATCCAACAGATAAAACATAATCAATTGCAGCACCAAGGCCAACCACTTCTAAAATAGGTTGAGTGCCTGCCTCAAATCGAACTGGAGGCAAAGCCCATGTTGACTTCTCAAAAGAAACTTTATCAATCATATCGCCACCGCCCATAAAAGGAGGCATCGTTTCTAAAATCTCTTTTTTACCCCATAAAATCCCAATTCCTGTAGGGCCATAGAGCTTATGTCCAGTGAACGCATAAAAATCAACATCTAAATCTTGCACATTGACTTGTTGATGCACAATCCCTTGACTACCATCAATTAAGATTTTGGCTCCATTTTGATGAGCCATCTCCGTAATTAATTTAATCGGATTAATCGTTCCCAGCACATTTGACATATGCGTAATCGCAACCAAAGCAATATCATTTTCTGAAAGAATTTGCTCTAATGCAATTAAATCTAAATCCCCTTGATCTGTAATCGGCGCAACATATAAATGGATCCCCATACGGTCACGCAGCATTTGCCAAGGCACCAAATTCGCATGATGCTCCATCTCACTAATTACAACCCCTTGTCCTTTTTGTAATAAAGAACCAAAAGAGTATGCAACAAGATTAATAGCCTCAGTGCTATTCTTCGTAAATACAACTTCATCAGCAGAAGAAGCACCCATAAAATCAGCTACTTTTTGACGTACAGCTTCATATTGATCTGTCATCGCTTCGCTCATCGTATAAACACCACGATGCACATTCGCATATTGCGTATAAACAGATTTTTGCATTGCTTCAATAACCTGTATTGGCTTTTGAGCAGACGCACCGCTATCTAAGAAAACAAAAGGCTTTCCATTAATTTTTTGTTGTAAAATTGGAAAATCTTTTCTGATTTCCTCAACATCAAAAAGAGCTGATTTTTGCATTATGTAATATCCTCTACAACTTCAACGCCTAATTGTTCTTTTAATAATTGTTTTGCAATTGGATCATCAATATCTTCCACGGCTTGCGCAACAAAAGCATTAATCAAAATATCTCTTGCTTGGTCATAAGGAATCCCTCTGGCCATTAAGAAGAATAACTGATCTTCATCCAAAGCCCCTACCGTCGCACCATGAGAACATTTCACATCATCAGCATAAATCTCTAGTTCTGGTTTAGTATTAATTTCTGCTTGATCGGAAAGTAATAATGCTTGATTTTGTTGCTGTGCGTTGGTTTTCTGAGCCTTTTGATGAACAAAAACTTTTCCTTGGAAAACGCCGTGACTTTGATCAGATAAAATATTCTTAACATTTTGATCTGACTGACAATGAGGTACTAAATGAGAAAAGACCGTTGTAATATCAGCATGCTGTCTATCACCAAGCTTTTGCACAGCTTGAAAAGACGCATTGCTCCATTCTCCATTCATGTCGATATAAACTTCTTGTCTGGAAAATTTAGAGCCTTTGGAAATTAAAAACTGACGATATTTCGCATGATCTGCTAGCGAAACATATAAATTCGCACAATTATAACTCTCTAAAGAAGAGTTCAACAATTTATTATATTCAAAATCTGCACCAGACCCTACGGTGACCTCACATACAGGATTGGTAAAATACTCACCACTCCCAGCATTGATTTCAATCACAGATAACTGTGCTTGCTCTTGAATCTCAATATTCAATCGATAATGAAAAGATGCTAATCCAGCATCTTGCCCATAACCCAAGTGAACAAATAACACAGTACCCGCATGCTGCGCTTTAGATACTGTTAACTGAAGCGTTTGTTGACCCATTGCATAATTCAAAGCAGTCATGAAATCTCTTTGAGGTTGCCCTAAAGACCCATGCACATCTTCTTTGATTGCAATTTGACACCCTGAATATTCCAATAACGTAGAATACTCTTTCATAATTTGACCATTCGCCATGATTAAACGCGGAAGTTCAGACAAAGCTGGTGAAGAAAAAACATTTTTTTCTAACCATTCTTGAACTTGCTGCGTCTTCACAGGATTAGACTGTACGAATTCATGCTGGTTAAACCATCTTAAATCCGTATATTTCCAAATTTCAGTACGGCGTGTAGGAAGCTCTGATCCAGAAAGAAACGCAATTGCTTTTCCTTGTTCAGAGTGATTATCTTTTCCCTTTACCTGAGATAAAAGAGAAGCCAACCCTGTGACGCTATTCCCCTCTGAATTCTTATGCATCAGCTTCTCCAACCAGACGGCCATAACCTTCTGCTTCTAACTGACGAGATAACTCTGGGCCACCGGTATGAATAATACGACCTTTAGCTAACACGTGAATAAAGTCAGGTTGAATATGATCTAATAATCTTTGGTGATGAGTAATAATCAAAGACGAAAACTCAGGAGAGCGTAAAGATTTTACCCCTTCGGCAACAATACGTAATGCATCAATATCGAGACCGCTATCTGTTTCATCTAAAATTGCAAAAGATGGTTCTAACAAAGTCATTTGTAAAACTTCATTACGTTTCTTTTCCCCACCAGAGAACCCAACATTCACATTCCGTTTTAACATATCGGTTGAAAAAGAAAGTTTCTTTGCAAGCTCACGAACCAATTTGAGGAATTTAACAGGATCTAATTCTTCTTGCCCACGCACTTTACGAACAGAGTTAACCGCTGTTCTTAAGAAATTAGCATTATTCACACCAGGAAGTTCAACAGGTGCTTGGAAAGCAAGAAATAAGCCCGCAGCAGCACGCTCATCAGGAGACATTGCCAATAAATCTTGCCCTTTAAAGGTCACAGACCCTTCTGTCACTTCATAACTTGGATGTCCAGATAACACATAAGATAAAGTTGATTTTCCAGAACCATTTGGCCCCATAATGACATGCGTTTCGCCAGCTGGAATAGATAAATTAACGCCTTTTAAAATCTCTTTACGACTATCTTCTGCACTCTCGTCAATAACAGAAGCATGCAAATTTTTAATTTCTAAAATCATATTCATCTTTTCCATTTATCCCACACTTCCTTCAAGGCTAATTTGCAAAAGCTGTTGTGCTTCTACTGCAAATTCCATCGGAAGTTCTTTTAAAACATCTTTACAAAAACCGTTAACAATCAACCCAATTGCCTCTTCTTTTGAAAGGCCACGTTGTTGACAATAAAAAAGTTGCTCTTCTGAAATTTTTGAAGTCGTCGCTTCATGCTCAATTTTAACAGAGCTATTTTGACTTTCAATATATGGCACCGTATGCGCCCCACATTGATCGCCAATCAACAAACTATCGCACTCCGTAAAATTCCGAGCATCTTTTGCTCTTGGTAACATTCTTACCAAACCACGATAGGTGCTATCAGATTTTCCTGCACTAATTGTCTTTGCCAAAATCGTTGAACGTGTATTGCGTCCAATATGAATCATTTTTGTGCCTGTATCTGCTTTTTGATGACCATTAGTAACAGCAACAGAGTAAAACTCACCAATAGATCCCTCACCTTGCAAAATACAAGATGGATATTTCCATGTAATCGCAGATCCTGTTTCAACTTGTGTCCATGAAACTCGAGCGCGCGCACCACGACAAGCAGCCCGTTTTGTCACAAAATTGTAAATACCGCCTTTACCATCTTTATCGCCAGGATACCAATTCTGCACTGTCGAATATTTAATAAAGGCATCTTCCATCGCCACCAACTCAACCACAGCAGCATGAAGTTGATTTTCATCACGTTGAGGCGCAGTACAACCTTCTAAATAAGAAACAGTCGATTTATCATCCGCAATAATCAGCGTCCGTTCAAACTGACCTGTATTTTTTGCATTAATACGGAAATAAGTAGATAATTCCATCGGGCAACGCACCCCTTTAGGAATATAAACAAATGAGCCATCCGTAAAAACCGCAGAATTCAAAGCAGAATAAAAATTATCCCCTTGAGGGACAACGCTACCTAAATATTTTTTCACTAACTCTGGATAGTCTCTAATCGCCTCTGAAATTGGGCAAAAAATAACCCCAGCTTTAGATAATGTTTCTTTAAAAGTCGTTGCCACAGACACACTATCAAACACAGCATCAATCGCAACAGGAGGATGATTATCAGCCATTTCTTCTGCACCCTCAACGCCTGCCAAAATAGCACGCTCTTTTAAAGGTATACCAAGCTTTTCATAAGTTCTTAGAAGCTCTGGATCAACCTCATCTAAAGATTTAGGACCTTTTTTCTTTTTAGGAGCCGCATAATAATGCAAATCTTGAAAATCAATTTCTGGATGCCCGACTTTTGCCCATTGTGGTGGGGTCATGGTTAACCATAATTGATAAGCCTTTAAACGCCATTCCAACATCCACTCAGGCTCTTCTTTACGCGCAGAAATCAAACGAATAATATCTTCGTTTAATCCTTTGGGAGCCATATCCATTTCAATTTGAGTTTCAAAGCCCCATTTATAAGCATTAGGCTCTAACTGTTTTAACAGGGCTTCGTCCTGAGTTGGTTTAGTCATTTTATCACTCTATTTCTTGATATTTTATATTTTTATAATTAAGGCTGTACAGATAATTGAGAGGTAGCTTTTTCATGTTTTAAGTCTGCAATTGTAATTTTTTCAAAAACACTTCTGACTTGTAAACTAATCCCCTCCCATTTTCCGTATAACTCACACTCTTCTAAAATTACTCTACAATTTTCACGATCACAATTAACCAAGTTGATAGGCCCTTCAATTGCAACAACAACCGTAGCCAACGTGATTTGATCCAAATCTGATACTAATGTATACCCACTTCCTGCACCTCTGCATGACTTTACCAAAGACGCACGTGCAAGCATTTTCAATACTTTAGCTACAGTTGGTTCTGGAACCCCAGTCTCTACAGCCAGTATCGAAGAAGACGTCGCCTTTTCATGTTTTGAAAGATGAATTAAGAGAATAGTCGCATAATCTGTTAGTTTAGATATCTTTAGCATAGATCATGTTTCATTTTTAAATAAACTGTTAACCAGTTTAATGTTAAACCTTTTTCATATATAGGACTACTTTAGTCCATTTAAAAGTCTTTTAAAAGATTTATTTAAAAATGCAAACAAAAACTTGTAACTTATGGAACAATTATGAACTATGTGACATGACCAAAACATAAATATATGAATAAATATAAAATAACACCAACCAAGAAACCTACAACAGATCCATTAATCCTTATATACTGCAGATCTTTACCCACTCTGGTTTCCAATCGAGAAACTAACGCATGGCTATCCCATCCAGCAACAACAGTTTCTGTAAAGCGCACTAACCATTCTTGAGTATGCGGTAAAGAACGTAAAACAGCACTTTGAATACCCAACATTACTTTTTCACGAACAACAGGATCTTCACGTAATTGAGTGGATAAATATGACAATGTATCATGGATTAAATTTTTCATCCAACCATCATCATTTTCAAGATCCTCCTCGACTAAAGCTCTTAACTTTTTCCAGATATCTTCACGCCACTCTTGAACACTTTCATGATCGACAAAAATCTTTAACGCTTCTGAAATTTTTTCGCTACGTTCTGGATTGGTTTCAAATTTATCAATTTCATTTTTAATCCAATCCGCAACCCCATGACGTAAATCTAAATTTTGAGGATCAATACGATCCATCTCTTTGCTGATACTGGTTAAAACTTTCGATGCAACAGATCCTCCGATCATCCACCCCAAAAAACGTCCACCCTGTTCTCTGACACGGTCTTGAATAATATCTTTTAGGCCCTGTTCTTTTTCTTTTAAATTCTTTTTCACAACCTCTAATAAAAAAGAAACAATTTCTTGGTGATGTTCATTTTCAACCATTGTGCGCAAAGCACGAACCATCAAAGGAGATAAAGATTCTCCACTTAATAAACGTGAGAAAATACGACTGATAAATTGGCTAGCTCTTCCATCTTCAAAACGATCCAACATATTCGGAACAGAATTTAATATAATCTTATTACAAGTCTCGACATTCTCTGGGTTCGATAAATAATTTGCTAGAATACCAGGAAAGTCGATCTTATTTAAAGTCTCGTTGATTTCCTCTTTGGTAAAAACATAACGCGCAATAAAATGCCCTAACCCTTTTCCCAAACGTTTTTGCTGCATCGGAAGAATCGCTGTATGCGGAATAGGAATTCCCATTGGATGACGAAATAGCGCTGTAACCGCAAACCAATCTGCAAATCCACCGATAAATCCTGCTTGGGCACCCGTGCGAAAAACAGTTAATAAAAAGCTATCTTTGATTATTCCATAATATGGCAATAAATATCCCAAGAAAGTAAATACACCCATTAACATCAATAACCCTGTTGCCATTCGACGATATCGAACAAAGGATTTCCAGGCTATACGATCTGCTTCAGGTATTTTTTCCAAGTTTTTTTCTATTTCTTTCATTTTTTAATCTAAAAATAAAATTTTTATCTTTTAATTTCATCCATAATATTCAATCATAATAATATACATATAAAAGCGACTTTATCATAATATGGATTATTTACGTATGAATAACAATTCGGCATCAACTTCCGACACTCTGGATCAGCTGGTTGCATTAACCAATCAACTTATGTCAAAACATAATCACGAACCAATTGAAAATCCTGTCCTCACCTTATCACAAAAAATTAAACAACGCTTAAAATCTGGGCAGCTCTCTTTTGACTCTTTAAAAGAAATTATCCAAAAATTAAGAGATTCTGCATTTTTATCTCATGCTATTCATTTGCAAAAATATGTAAATAACCCTGATAAGACCATTATTCACGAACGTATTGAAAGCATTATTCAACAAGTTGTTCAACAAGCAACCTCTCAACATCCAGCCAATACAAAAGAAAGTTTTGAATGTTTTAAAGGATTAGTTGAACAGAGCCTCTTTGCAGCTGTTTTTACTGCACATCCTACTTTCTCCATTGCGAATGCAGTTTATACTGCACTGGCAGATATTGCCAGTCATCCAATTACCGATGATACCAAAGTTCCGTTTTTCACAACACACCGCAGAGCAACTCCTCCAACCTTAAAAGAGGAATTAAATCTAGCTATTCACGCAATTGAGCGTGCTCGTAATGCTTTAGATATGTTTAACCAATATATTTTTACAGCTGCGCAAGAACATTGGCCAGATTATTGGACAACATTAACCCCTTGCCCAATTTTACTCAGCAGCTGGGTTGGATATGATACAGATGGTCGTACCGATATTGGTTGGTGGGACAGCTTACGTATTCGTTTGGAGATGAAATCCTTACAACTACAACGTTTACATAATCAAATTGCTCCGATCCCTACTGGGATTGACGAGCTTAAAAACCGAGTGTCTTTGGCATTAAATACGGTTAATAACCAATTAGAACAATGTCCAACCAGCGCAGATCCAGACCAATTCTCTGATTTTGCTAGAATCCTAATCGAAAACCGTCATGACGCGTTGCTTTCAACAGATGATTTACTTCCTTTCTTCGATCAAGCTGTTGCTCAAGTTGATGAACACCACAAAGTTGATCTTTTAATTGCTCGTGCTGGCTTTATCAGTCATGGGATGAGTTTGTCTCATACACATGTCCGACTGAACTCTGTCCAAGTCCACAATATGGCACGTCAACGTTTGGGCATTACCAGTAATCCTGATAATCGCTCTCATACCAGAACATTATTCAATACGATTAATACAGCTCTAGGAAATGTAAAATCTATTCCTGTTGATTTCGGTTCTTTACTCACAGAAAAAGCATCTGCTAGCACACTCATGATGCTACTCACGCAAATCATTAAACATGTAGATAATAAAACCCCTATCCGTTTTTTAATTGCAGAAACAGAGAATGGTTATACATTACTTGTTGCACTTTGGCTGGCACGTTTGTTTGGTATTGAAAAGCAAATTGAAATTTCACCTTTGTTTGAAACCGATGAAGCATTACAGCATGGTGCGAATATCATCGAACAAGCATTAAGATCTCCACATTGGAGAGAATATCTACGCAACACAGGAAAATTATGCTTACAATTTGGATATTCTGATTCTGGTCGTTTCATTGGACAAATTGCTGCCACTTATCAAATTGAGAAACTACGTCAAAAAATTGCAACCTTATTGCACAAGTACGACTTAAAAGATGTCAAAGTAATCCTATTTGATACTCATGGAGAAAGTATGGGGCGTGGTGGGCATCCATTTAGTATGGAAGACCGTCTTAAATATTTATCTCCTAAGAAAACTGAACTTACGTTCCAAAAGAAAGGAATTTCAACACGTCAAGAAACTGCTTTTCAAGGTGGAGATGGATACTTACTTTTTGGTTCCCAAGCATTAGCCAATGCAACCATCAGTATTATTGCAAAACATATTTATAATTTTGATACTGAAGAGCATGATCCTATTTATGACGAGAATGATTTCAGTGCAGATTTCTTCTCGACCATCAGTTCTGAAATGAAAGAACTCGTCAAAGATAAAGGATATGGAACCCTTCTAAGCGTTTTTGGTCCTGCCTTGATTGATCGTACTGGATCTCGGCCAGCTGTCAGACAAAGTGATGCATCATCAACGGTTACGAATATCAAACATCCAAGACAATTAAGAGCGATTCCAAACAACGCAATTTTACAACAACTCGGATGGTGTGCAAATACATTACAAGGGCTAGGGACTGCTGCCTCTGCTAATCCCGAAACTTTCCAAGATATGTTCAAAAATAGCTCTCGCTTCAAACTATCTCTTGATTTCGCAAGACATGCATTGAAACACTCTAACTCTACCGTTTTAAGAGCCATTATCTATATGCTCGATCCTGGAGTGTGGTTAGATAGAGCTAATTCAGAAGAAGATCCAAATACAAAAGAATCCTATATCTTTTTAGCAAAGGGTTTACGCAGGATGGATTTATGGGCAAGCACTCAAGCCATGTTCCATCGTGTACAAGCTGATCATATTAACCTCTTATCAATATGGGATAATGCCCCAAGCATGGATGCAAAAGAAATCTTATTACATGCTATTCGCTTGACCGTTATTGAAGAAATCTGGATGCTTTCTACACAAATTCCTTATTTCTCTCCTTATCATGATTTTAGCAGAGAAGCTCTGGAAACAAAAATTCTATCCCTAGAAATACCAACTGCGCTTAATCTACTATTACACGTCTTCCCTCAAGCTGGAGAACATGTGTCTGATTTATATTTCTATGAACCCAAAGCTCCCCGTAATGAAGGTGCTTATGCTATGGATGATCGTCAGATCTTTAAACCTATTCAAAAGAATTTTGATCTCATCCGTGAAATTAGTGTTGCCTTAATCCATCGATTACATGCTTTTGGTTAATTTTATTAAACACTTGTTGTTTTTGTCCAGACTTGTTTACATCTAATAGTATACATATTGTATAATAAAAGGAGAATAAAATGCTGACATTTATCTGGGCAATTATTATTGGCTTTATCATCGGGGCGATTGCGAAGCTACTTATGCCAGGAAAACAACCTGGTGGATTTATAGTAACAATTATTCTCGGAATAGCCGGATCAAGCTTTGCCACATGGTTAGGACAAGCCTTAAATATTTACCATAGCGGAGAAAAAGCTGGCTTTATCTTCTCTGTTGTTGGAGCTTTAATCATTCTATATCTTTATAAAAAAGCTGTAGAGACCATGTATAATAGTAATCAATAATTTCTATTAACTCTCCCATTTAAAAAGGCTGCTCTTTATAACAATAAGAGCAGCTTTTTTTAATGCCATGCAAAGCTTACACAATAATTATAGATGCATATAATAAATTTATTAAAAAACTCATATATCAAAAGGGATACAAATTTTAGCACTGTCATAATAAATTTTTAATAATCATAAAAAAAGCGAATACCAAAACGGCATTCGCTTTTTGCTTACATTATGGCTTTAAGCTTATGCAGATTGACTGATGATATCATCAGCAACATTGCGAGGCACAGGATCATAATGATGGAATTGCATTGTGAAAGATGCACGACCTTTGGTCATAGAACGTAGGTCTGAAATATATCCAAACATTTCTTTCAAAGGAACATAAGCACGAACCATAACGGTACTACCTGATGTTTCTTGATTTTGAATCATTCCACGACGACGGTTAAGATCCCCAACAACGTCACCAACGTGATCGTTTGGTGTTGTGATTTCAACGTCCATAATTGGTTCAAGAATAACTGGACCAGCTTTTTTCATACCTTCACGGAAACATGCTTTACCAGCAATTTCGAACGCTAATGCAGAAGAGTCAACATCATGGTATTTACCATCAAGTAAGGTAAATTTAAAGTCAACTGTTGGGAAGCCTGCTAGAACACCAGAAGATGCTTGGTTTCTAATCCCTTTATCAACAGCAGGGATATATTCTCTTGGAACAGCACCACCAACGATTTTATTTTCAAACACAATACCTTCATTACGTTCGGTAGGTTCGAAAGTAATTTTAACTTCAGCGAACTGACCAGCACCACCAGATTGTTTCTTATGAGTATAAGTTTCTGTATGAGACTGAGTAATTGTTTCACGATATGCAACTTGAGGTGCACCGATATTTGCATCTACACCATATTCACGACGTAAACGATCAATAATAATATCAAGATGTAATTCACCCATACCAGAAAGGATGGTTTGTCCTGTTTCTTGGTCTGTTTTCAATTGCAAAGAAGGATCTTCAGCAGCCAATTTTTGTAGAGCAAGTGTCATTTTTTCCACTGCTTCTTTGGTTTTTGGCTCAACAGAAATATCGATAACAGGTACTGGGAATTGCATACGTTCCAAGATCACTGGATCGGTAGGATCTGCCAAAGTATCGCCTGTTTTTGTATCTTTCAAACCAACGAATGCAGCAATATCACCAGCATGAACTTCTTTAAGTTCAATACGTTTATCAGCATGCATTTGGAAAATACGCCCAATACGTTCTTTATGCCCATGAGTTGTATTCAACACAGTGTCACCAGAACGTAAAACACCACGATATACACGAACAAAGGTTAATGAACCATATTTGTCATTGATAATTTTAAATGCAAGACCAGCAAATTTTCCGTCTGGATCGACTGGAATAATTGGCAATGTATTTTCGTCAACTTCTTCATCTTCAGGAGGAGCGATACGAATACCTTCAACGTCATCAGGAGCTGGCAAGTAATCAACAATCGCATCTAACAAAGGTTGAACGCCTTTGTTTTTAAAAGAAGATCCGCAAACTACTGGACGGAATTCACCAGAAATTGTACCTTTTTTAATACATTTCTTTAGAACTTCGATAGATACATCACCTTTTTCGAAGAATTCTTCCATGGCAGCATCATCAACAGCCAAAACTGTATCCAACAGATTTTGACGCCATTCAGCAGCTTTTTCTTTTAATTCTTCAGGGATTTCAACGACGTTATATTTCGCGCCGAGTTCATCACCTTCCCAAATTAATGCTTTCATTTCTACAAGGTCAACAATACCTTTAAGATTTTCTTCTGCACCGATTGGGAATTGCAATGGAATTGCAATAATATCTAATTTTTCTTTTAATGTGCTGAACGCATAATCAAAATTAGCACCTGTACGATCTAATTTATTGATATAAATAACACGTGGAACATTATAACGATCTGCTAGACGCCAGTTTGTTTCTGATTGAGGTTGCACACCAGCAACGCCTTCAATAACGAACACAGCACCATCAAGAACACGCAAAGAACGGTTCACTTCGATGTTAAAATCGATGTGGCCTGGGGTGTCAATGATGTTAATACGATGACCATTCCATTCACAAGTAACTGCAGCAGAGGTAATGGTAATTCCTCTTTCACGTTCTTGATCCATATAGTCGGTTGTAGTGTTTCCATCGTGAACCTCACCGATCTTATGAGAAACACCAGTATAATATAGAATACGTTCTGTTGTTGTTGTTTTACCAGCATCAATATGTGCGGTAATACCTATATTACGGATTTTTGAAAGTTCAGACTGGGCGGACAAAGGAAAAACCTCCACAAACGACGAATGACACGATAGTTAAAAAGAATGATATAGGCTCGTATCAAATCGATAAAAAACAAGAATACCCTCTAAATAAATGATTATTTAAGAGGGATTTTATGTACCAGCTATTAGCAGAAAATTAAGCTGTAGCAGCTAATTTCTTTTCTTTAGCTTGAAGAATACGGCGTTTAATCACCATTGCTTCTACTGTAAGTTTACGATTCGGTGTTGTTAACAAGAAGTTATCCAACCCACCATTATGTTCAATGGTACGTAACCCATGGTTCGTTACACGTAAACGAATAGAGTGTCCTAGAATATCGGACAACAAAGAATAATCTTGCAAGTTAGGCAAGAAACGACGGCGATTTTTATTGTTGGCGTGACTGACATTATTTCCTGTCAACACACCTTTGCCTGTAATTTGGCAACGGCGAGACATGCTTTTATCCTCAGATAATAAAGCCGACACACGAATGCTCGGCAAGAATAACAAAAACTTAATACGTTCTAAATGACTAAAATTACAACAATAGTCAAGGGTTTTAAGTGTTTTTACATCAAAATCGATAAAAATTCTATAAAATAAAATTATTCATCAGACTGTTTTGCTTGAATAGCCCACATACTGGCATAAAAACCATTTTTTGCAAGCAAGAATTCATGTGTCCCTTGTTCTTGTATTTTCCCGTCAATCATCACCAAGATTAAATCAGAGTGAACAATCGTTGATAAACGATGCGCAATTGTGACTACGGTTCTTCCTTTGGCGACACTATCCAATGCCTGCTGGATTTCTTGTTCTGTGCGACTATCTAATGCGCTGGTTGCCTCATCGAGAATCAAGATCCGTGGATTCTTCAAAATCGCCCGAGCAATTGCAATCCGTTGCTTCTCACCACCAGAAAGCTTTAACCCACGTTCACCTACATAGGTTTGATACCCTCCAGGCAAGCTTTGAATAAAATCATGAATTTGAGCTAGTTTAGCCGCCTGCTCTATTTCTTCTTTGCTACACCCTAAACGACCATAAGCAATATTATATTCAATGGTATCGTTAAACAAAACCGTGTCTTGAGGCACCACCCCAATCGCAGCCCGTAAATTCGATTGAATATATTCACGAATATCTTGCCCATCAATCATCACACGGCCTGAATTAACATCGTAAAAACGAAATAACAAACGACTAATCGTTGATTTTCCAGCACCTGTTGGTCCAACAATCGCAACTTGATTCCCTGGCTCAGCAATAAAGCTCACACCATGTAAGATCTCTCTCTCAACATCATATCCAAAATGCACATTTTGAAATTCAATCTTTGCAGGCCCTGCTTCAGAAAGACTAGCGGGTAAATGTTGAGCATTCTCTTGATTATCGACTTCAGGATCTTGAGATAACAAAGAAAACATATTTTCTAAATCAACAATAGATTTTCTTAGATTAGAATAGATACTACCGAGGAAATTTAAAGGCTGATATAATTGCATTAAATAGGTATTGATCAGCACGAACTTCCCTACAGAAAAACGCCCCATCACAATATCATGTGCAGCCAGTAACATAACACATGTCAAAGCCACCGCAATAATAAAAGACTGCCCAAAGTTCAATCCATTTAATGTCATTTGAGTCGTAATGGATGCTTTTTCATAACGAGCCAGAGATTCATCATAACGTTTAATTTCATGGGCTTCATTCCCAAAATATTTAACGGTTTCATAATTAAGCAAACTATCCAGCGCACGGTTATTTGCTTCATTATTAATTTCATTCATTTGACGACGGATTTGAATACGCCAAGACGTAAATAAAATCGTAAACAAGAAATAAGAAATAATCGCCACACAAACCAACGTTGTATATCGCCAATCATATAAATTAGCAATAACAATCAACACCATTAATGCTTCGATTAATGTTGGAACAATACTAAAAACACCGACCCTCAGGATTGTTTCCACACCTTCACTACCACGTTCGATTGCACGGGTAATCGCACCAGTATGACGATTTAAATGAAACTTTAGAGAAAGATTATGCATATGCTCAAAGCATCGCAATGTAATTGTACGCATCACTCGAAAACGTAAAGGTGCAAAAACAGTGTCTTTTAACTCTGAACAAAGGCTTGATAGAATACGAATAATACCGTAGCCTAAAATCAACCATAAAGGGATATAAATTAAGTCTTGTCCATTTGTTTTGGATAAAACATCAACAACTTTACTATATAAATAAGGAATGCCTAGAGCAGAGACTTTAGCAACAATCATCAATAAGGTTGCACAAATCAGCTGAAACCGCATCATTGGTTGATGCTTAGGCCAAAGGTAAGACAAAAGCTCAAATAAAGTTGACCATCCTGAACGGCTACTATCTTTGGCAGAGAAATGAAATTTTGAGTATTTTGACATAATCAATTTTTAAAAGGTTATAAAAATTCTATACTAGAAGAATAAAAAAATTAAATATAGACAATTACGTCATTCTATAAAAATATTTTACACTATTGCCCTCAAAGCAATTACAAAGGCTACTTATGCAACCTGTTGAATTTAAAAAACTATTAGAATATATAGAACATTGTAATACCGCACATCTTCATAAAGATTTTTTACCTTTTCGTGCTTGCGATCAAATTATTGGATGGGTTAGACCTGACTTTATGAACATCTTATATAATTATGGTGTCTTTAAAGCCGAAGATCAGATAGATACATTACCTACAGATATGACTCTAGAAGCTCTTGGCGAAAAGCTCATTCAAGATAAACTTATTCAAACCATGAATGAGCTCTTTGATGTTTACCCCTCACCTTACGCAAAACCAATTGGGCAAATTGATCGAGCCGTTTTACCACCTTTAGGAATTATTGGGACTGGCGTACATCTCAATGGATTAGTCAAAGACGGCGACGATACCTATTTATGGGTTGGCACACGCTCTCCTCACAAACGTCTGGATCCAGGAAAATTAGATCATATTGTTGCTGGTGGTATTCCTGCTGGATATACACATCAAACCGCACTAGCCAAAGAGGCTGAAGAGGAAGCTAACCTTCCATCTGAATTAATTTCTAAGGCAGAATATAGCAGTATGGTGACTTATAGTATGATACGCCCCGAAGGTTTACGTCGTGACGTTTTATATTGCTATGATTTATGGCTACCAAAAGATTTTAAACCTAGCCCTAATGATGGCGAAGTTGTTAGCTTTGAGCTCATGAATATTAAAGATGTTTATCGACGTGTTTGTGATACAAATGACTTTAAGTTTAATATTAATCTTGTTCTCATTGACCTATTTTTACGTCTAGGCATTATTTCCTCAAAATCAGCTAATGCACAAACGTTAAAAGTTGGTTTAAGAGGCAAACTATTTCCTTAAATCAATGTATTTCACAATAAAAAAATATATTTTACTATTCAGTATTTTCTTTATTTTTTGTAATCAAAAAACATTTGCCGATGATACAAAAGATAAGAATTACATGAAATCAGTAATAGAAAAGGCACATCGAGGAGATATTGCGAGTCAAAATTTTATTGCGATTTCATATCTAACAGGCCAAGGTGCTCCTAAAGATTATAAAAAAGCACTATATTGGTATACCAAAGCTGCGGATCAAGGTGACGATACCTCTCAATTTCAACTTGGAGAAATGTATTATAACGGCCAAGGTGTTCCTAAAGATTATAAAAAAGCAGCAGAATGGTATAACAAGGCTGCGGATCAGCGTAATGTGGACGCTCAATTTCAACTTGGAGAAATGTATTTCAAAGGCCAAGGCGTTCCTCAAAATTATGATATAGCCGGAGATTTTTATACGCAAGCTGCTGATCAAGGAGATGTAACATCTGAATATAAATTGGGAGAAATGTATCTTATCGGTCAAGGTTCTTCTCAAGATTACCCTTCGGCACTAGTATATTTTACTAAAGCTGGCAAGCAAGGTCATAAAATTGCTCAATATAAAGCAGGAGAAATGTATTATAACGGCCAAGGTATGTCTAAAAATTATTCCAAAGCATTGAAATGGTTTGCTAAATCTTCCCATCAAAAATATGCACCTGCTCAAGTCATGATTGGTAAAATGTATCAAGCAGGGCAAGGCGTTCGCAAAAATAAATTCAGAGCAAATCTTTACTTTAAACAAGCTTGCCTCAATAAAAATCAAGAAGGCTGTGATTTATATAAATCAACAAGCGCGTCACACTAAGCTATTTTGTTTTTTCTTCATTTTCCTGAGCTCGCCTGTGAAAGTTTTACTGTATCTTGGTCAAAATACAAATTCTAAACTATATCAAAAGTAAAATTCTTTTCTTTTTCGCAGAACAAGGTGAACTACATCTTTGATATTTATTATTTTTTTTAATGATTAAGCAATAATGCTTAATCATTAAAAAGAAACAATTTTAATCTGCAAAAATAACAGTTTTACTGCCATTTAAAATAACACGATCTTCAACGTGATAACGAACCGCTTTTGCTAACACTCTACGTTCAATATCGCGTCCTTTACGCACCAAATCTTCTGGCACATCACGATGACTGACCCGTTCAACATCTTGTTCGATAATTGGACCTTCATCAAGATCTTCGGTTACATAATGCGCCGTTGCGCCAATTAATTTGACGCCACGAGCAAAGGCTTGATGATAAGCTTTTGCACCCTTAAAGCCTGGCAAGAAAGAATGGTGGATATTAATACATTGGCCTGGTAGTTTTTTAATCATATCCGCAGATAAAATTTGCATATATCGTGCAAGCACAACCAACTCTGTTCGAGTTTCTTTAATCAGATCCCATAATTGCTGTTCTTGTTCTTTTTTCGTCTCTTTGGAAATTGGCAAGTAATAGAAAGGAATATCCTTCATATCAATATGCGCATAATCTTCTTTGGGATAATTCGCAACAATCGCTACGGGTTCAATAGGAAGCTCCCCTATCCGCCAACGATAAAGCAAGTCCACCAAGCAATGATCCATTTTAGAAACCATCAACATCACGCGTCTGCGTTTTGATCGATTATGCAAAGACCATGTCATTTTAAACTGAGCTGCCAATGCTTCTAGACGTGTATGCAACCATTCATATAATTCGCTTTGATCTTGTAAAGCAAAAACCACTCGCATAAAAAAACGCCCAGAAGGGTCATCATGCTGTTGAGATTCTAAAATATTTGCTTTTGCTTCGAATAACCCCGTCGAAATCGCTGCCACAATCCCAGGCTGATCAGGACAAGAAAGGGTTAATACATATTCAATAATACCGTCAGTTTTTGTCATTTGTTTATAACTTGCTTTTTTAATTTTTATTGATCGGCAATTATACACAATATTTTTGTATTTTGGGTAAAATTATAATTTTCTTGTTAAGAAACTGTTATGATTATCAAAAATATATTGTCGGAGAGTGAAATGCAGCTTTATGAATTACTGAATGAATTGTTAGAGTTAATAAATATCCATCACAATAATAAAGATATTCTAAATTCCCACAACAAAGTTATTGTAGATAAAAACGGCCAAATAACAAATATTATTTTTACAATCAATAATGATCAACAATTTGGACAATATATTGATGAAGCACTCACTCTACTTCAAAAGAAAACATACCTATCAAAAGAAACAAAAACTGATTTTATTTTAAGAGAATTAATTCTTTCAAAAACTGAGAATAATAATTATACGATTGATAATACAAAACATTTAGTTCAACAACTCATTGAGTTGGAAATAGAAACAACACAAGTTGTTACAAATATTATAGGTATTGCATTAGCAGATAATCAAGAACCTATACAATTAGGCTGTTTTGAAATAGGCTATAACCGCGATATAAAAAACAAAACTAGTCAAATAAAATCTATCCCAAAAGACTTTTTCCAAAATGAAAATCTTTTATATTTTAAGGCAAACATTTTTCATCTAGATCTACAAGATCATAAAGGAAGTCAAGAAAAAATATTATTGTATTCCTTAGACTTTATCCGCCTTCTTCTTTTTATAAGTGGTGATTTTAACTTCCAATATAAGGTTCAAATAAATAGCGCATCTTATCATGAATTTGGCAATCTCATCATTACTGACTTGCAAACATATTATTATTTTACCTTAGACTGGCAATCTCTTGGAATGTCCGGAGCAAAGGAAACAACATATAAACTACATATAAATGATATGGTTTCCTCAGACTATTATGCATCATTTCACAAACTATGGGAGCTATATGAAAAGAAAAGTCAAAATTCGACTTTAATAACAGATATTGAAAAAAGAGTTGTAAGTGCCAGTCTTGCCATTGGAGAGTCTATACGAAGTGAAGAAAAAAGGAATGCTCTTATTTATACCTGCATTGCATTAGAAGCTTTATTTTCTTACGATGAAGGACAATTATTTCAAAAAAGCATTGGTGAAAAAATTTCTAATTGTCTAGCTTTTATCGTTGGCACAAACAAAGAAGGTAGAAAAGGAATTATCAAACATACTAAAGAAATATATAGCGCAAGATCTGCGTTAGTTCATGGCAGCCAACCTTCGAAATCGATTGATTTATATTGGATAAATGACTTTATACGAACTGCGATTAGTGAGCTTTTAAACAATAAGAAGTATAAAGATATAAGAACAATCAAACAATTATACGATCTAATAACAGACACCCAACTTTCTTACTAATATAAACACTATCTAAATGAAAAAGGGATATCCCTCACAGAATATCCCCTTCTACCTTTGTAATCTCTATTTCATTGCCACCGTAAAGGCTGGCATTTTCTTACTATCACGAGCATTCTCTAAAAATACTCTCGCTGTCTTTAATGCCTCTGCAATCGTGACATCCATATCTAAATAACGATAAGTTCCTAAACGACCCACAAACGTTACATTCTTTTCTTGTTCAGCTAAATCAACATATTCTTCTAATTGAGTCATTTCACCAACCAAGCGAATTGGATAGTATGGAAGATCTTTTTCTGTGCATAAACGACTAAATTCTTTATACATCACAGACCCCTCATGACTTTCCCAAGGAGCAAAATATTTATGCTCGGTAATACGCGTATAAGGAACTGACTCTTCACCATAATTCATCACTGCGGTGCCTTGATAATCCCCTTGGTAAGTGAATTTTTCAAAGTCTAATGTACGATAAGCCAAGCGTCCATGCTGATAATCAAAATATGCATCTAATGGCCCACTATAGAAAATATGACGATATTTTTCTAAATCTGCTTTATCGAATTTCGTATTTAAAGATACTTTAATATTTTTATGATCCATAATGCTGTCAACAATAACGGTATAACCATCTTTAGGCATACCTTGGAATTTGTGACTGAAATAATTATCATCATAATTAAAGCGAACAGGCAGACGTTTTAAAATAGACGCTGGCAATTCAGAAGGATGAAGCCCCCATTGCTTTAACGTGTAGCCTTTAAAGAATGCTTCATAGAGTTCTTTTCCTACGAATTTAAGTGCTTGCTCTTCAAAAGATTGAGGTTCAGCAATGGAACTATCACCTTTTGTTTTGATAAAAGCTTTTGCTTCATCAGGAGAAAAAGTCTTATGGAAAAACTGATTAATCGTATGTAAATTAATCGGTAAAGAAAATACTTGCCCATTAACCGTTGTTTTGACTCGGTTCACATAAGGCATCATTTCTGCATGTTGATTTAAGAAATCCCATACTTCTTCATTATCTGTATGGAAAATATGAGGACCATAAGTATGCACCATTACCCCAGTTTCTTTGTCACGCTCAGAGTAACAATTCCCAGCGGTATGTGAACGTTCATCAATAATATGAACCTCAAAACCATCTTCCGCCAATAAACGTCCAATCACAGCACCAGAAAAGCCAGCACCTACGATAAGGATTTTCTTATTTCCCATGTTTTTTCTTCATTTTTTAAATTAAATAATTGTTTTTATTGTTTATAACAAGAATTAACTTTTTAGTATATCCAGTATCTATAAAGTGAATGCGATCAATCCTTACTTATTGTTGCCTCACCTCTTTATGTGTTTTAGGATTAAATAAAACAACCTGATTTAAATTCGTAAGACTCAGTGCACATTGATTTTCTAGCACTTTACTTCCTGCGGCACGCAGATAAAATGTTGTACAACCTGCATGTAATTGATCATTTTGAGGCGTTATCTCATAATACTCAATACCCATCGAATCTCCAAAGTCATTAATATCTCCTGTATAATTCATGCCTTTCAATTGCATCTTATCCAAATAAAAATTGATATCTAGACTTTCATGGGGGAATATTTGAAAAAGAGGAACAAATCTTAAATCATAATAATCACTGTATACAACCTCAAAAATACCCTCGCGCACTATTTTACCATTTTTGGTAAACACACCCCGTGTGGTTAACACGTCTTGCTCTAATTTTGTTTGCCCCTTTACAATTTCATTAACCTTTAAAGAGTCTTTCATTGTATATGGAAAGAAATAAGCTTTATCCCATTTAAATGATGTAATTTCATGCAAACGCACAATACATTTTTCTTGGTTTTTACATTTTGCTTTAATTGAAGAGTATAATTGATCTTGTAAAGATACAGGACTAAAAAACCACCAGCATGCAATACAGCCTATCAAAACAAAGATAATTTTCTTAACCACTTAAATTATACCCTTTAATAATCGTTTTATTTCCATTTAATAGTTATCTTAGTATAAATAACATCAACATTTTTTGATAAACGATATTTATTCTTTATTCGTTTTTATTATATATTCAATACATTAAGGATAAAAATTCTATGAAACCTCTTTCACCTCCAATTGCGTCAAAACAAATCACACATATTGAACAGCTTGGTTATCAACGCACAGATGCATATGCTTGGATCAAAGACGAACACTGGCAAGAAGTATTACAGAATCCTAAATCTTTAAGAAAAGATATTGAAACCTATTTAATTGCCGAGAATGCTTATACAGAAAGTTATCTTGAACCTACCAAAGCGTTACAAGAAGATCTATTTCAATCCATGAAAAATCGTCTTGTCGATAAAGATAGCAGCCCAGAGCTTGAAGACGGCGATTGGATTTACCTTTCTCGATATGAAAGCAGAAACGAGTATAAAACCTATTATCGCAAGTCTATTCAAGATCCTACAGAACAAACTATTCTTGATCCGAATACAGAAGCAAAAAAATCTAACTATTATAAAGTTGGCTATATCGAACATAGCCCTACCCATCAATATCTTGCCTATGCAGAAGATACACAAGGTTCTGAAATATGGGACATTCGTATCAAAGACTTACATACAGGGAACCTTTTACCGCAAACTATTCCAAATTGTGCAGGACAATTTACGTTCTCTCCTTGTAGCCATTATTTATTTTGGATCTATCGAGACAATCACGGACGCCCTACACAAATATTCAGACACGAGCTTTCTTCTGGCACAGATACGCTTATCTACGAAGAAAAAGATCCTGGCTTTTTCCTCTCTATCGAACGAAGCTTATCGAACAAGTGGATTTTTATTACTGCCAATGATCATGATACCAATGAAACCTGGCTTCTTTCATATGAAGATCCCACAGCCTCACCTATCTGTGTCATGAAACGTCAAGTCGGTATTCAATATGAGTTAACCGACTGGCAGGGTCATTTTATGATTAAAACCAACCTTAATCATGCCGATAATTTTAAACTCATGCGGATGGCATTACCTGATCCTCAACAATTATCCGATGTTTCTTTATCCTCTGAAAATTGGCAAGAATGGATTCAACATGATCCACAAACTTACATAATGGAAGTTATTGCTTATCAATACTATTTGATTCGTCTAGAACGTCATAACGTAAATACACGTCTGATTATTACTGATAAAAACGGCAAAGACACTTTATTAACGGGCGAAGAAGAAGCTTTTGTTTTATCTTTAGACGAAACCCTTACCGATCAATCAGAGTGGTTGAGATATAGCTATCAGTCTCCGACCACCCCTCGTCATTGGTATCATTATAATATGATTACGGGAGAAAGAAAAACACTGAAAGTTCAAGAAATTCCTTCGGGTCACGATCCTGAAAAATATCAAACAAAACGCTTATTGGCGACGGCAAAAGATGGCGAGCAAATTCCAATTACCATTACCTATCATAAAGATACCATTTTAGATGGAAAAACACCTATTCTCCTTTATGGGTATGGTTCTTATGGATATGCTATTGACCCGACATTCTCTAATAGCGCATTAAATTATCTAGACCAAGGCTGGATCTATGCGATTGCTCATGTCAGAGGTGGTTCCGAAAAAGGATGGAATTGGTTTTTACAAGGACGCAAATTTAACAAAATAAATAGTTTTACTGACTTTATTTGTTGTGCAGATCATCTCATTGAACAAAATTATACAAAAGCAGGTCTTATTGTTGCTGATGGTCGCTCTGCTGGTGGTATGGTCATGGGATATATTGCCAATGAACGTCCTGACCTGTTTGCAGCCATCATCGCAGTTGTTCCTTTTGTCGATGTTCTGAACACCATGTCTGATACTTCCTTACCTCTAACACCACCCGAATGGCCAGAATGGGGAAATCCAATCGAAGATAAAGAAGCTTATCAATATATTGCAAGTTATTCACCTTATGATAACATCAAGAAACAAGAATATCCTGCTGTCCTCGCAATTGGAGGACTAACTGATCCCAGAGTCACTTATTGGGAACCTGCCAAATGGATTGCAAAGTTAAGAGAATATAATCTTTCCAATGCACCATTATTACTAAAAATCAACATGGATACAGGACATGGTGGAACCGCTGGGCGATATGATTCATTAAAAGAAGCTGCTTTTATCCAAGCATTTGCTTTATTTATTATTCGTACAAAATACTCAACATCAATATTTTAAAGGTATAAGATGCCCCTTAACAATAAAGATTCCGAACTTAATATCACTAGACAACTAAACGTAGCAGAGCAAATCCATAACCAAACGATCGCTCAAACCTGCTTAACGATTATCTTGTTCCTCTTTGGACTTTATACCATCCGTGCTTTTGTACCCGCACTCATATGGGGGGTTATCTTTGCAATTGCCTGTTGGCCTCTTTATATGAAAGCCAAAAAACATTGGCCATATCAAAAGCTTGGTTTTATTTTGCCTCTAATTTTTTCCTGCATCATTACTTTTCTTTTTATCTTCCCTTTAACAATTATCGCAGTCGAAGCAACAAAAGATATTCAAACAGCTTTTGCATGGGTCATGCATGCTAGCCATGATGGCGTACCGCCACCTCAATGGTTACATAATATCCCTTTTGCTAAAGATTATATTCTAAATTGGTGGAATGATAATTTAACCGATCCTCAATCAGCATCAGACTTGTTCGCTAACTTACATCTTAGCCGTGGGGTTTATGTCACCCAAAGAATTGGTGCTCAACTCTTTCATAGAGGATTATTGTTCCTCTTCACGATCATCACCTTATTCTTCCTTTTTAAAGACGGGGAAAGCGTTATTCAACAATGCTTACGTGGGTCTCGTCGACTATTTGGAAAACAAGGAGAAAATATTGCCACACAAATGATTTCTTCTGTTCATGGAACCGTATCTGGATTAGTTCTTGTGGGTCTGGGACAAGGCATCATCTTAGGAATTGTATATGCACTCGCAGGCATCCCTCATGCAGCTTTATTTGGTATTGTAACAGCAATTGCTGCAATGATTCCATTTTGCCCACTTATTGCCATCACAGCAGTTGCTTTAACAGCATTATTAAAAGTTTCTTCTATTGCTGCGATTACAGTTGTCGTAATCGGATGTATTGTTATCTTTATTGCTGATCATTTTATTAGACCGGCTCTTATTGGCGGATCAACAAAACTACCATTTATTTGGGTTTTAATCGGAATTTTAGGTGGTTTAGAAACTTGGGGAATGCTTGGATTATTTATAGGCCCTGCATTAATGGCCGCCTTAATGATGCTGTGGTGTAGCTGGACTGCAAAAAAGAAAGGATTATCTTAAAACACTTAAACGATATCGGGCAGGCGGGATTCGAACCCACGACCCCCAGTCCCCCAGACTGATGCGCTACCAGGCTGCGCTACTGCCCGTTTAAGTGTTGTAAAGCCATATAGCAACCTATATGGCTATAAGCAACTAAAAACTAACACTCAGAAGCAATTATTTTACGTAATACTTGTAATTCTGCTAAAACAGATTGTAAAGAATGAGCTAAAAAAAGGTTTTTTTCTTTTAACCGATTAACTTCTTCAAAAATTGTTTCTATATGATGTTGTGAATGTTGTCCATCAGCGATAATGGAAACAGAAGTAATAACCTCTCCATCACTGTTTATAGGCTCATCTTGTGCAACCTCAGTGTTGTCTTTATTAGGGCTTAAACGAGACAAGTCTTCCTCTAATACCCGTTGTACACCTTTAATGGTATAACCTTGTATATAAAGTAAATCAGAAATATTTTGTAACAAAACAATATCTTCAGCACGATAATACCGACGACCACCACTTCGCTTAACAGGTTGAACTTGTTTAAAACGTGTTTCCCAAAAACGCAAAACATGTTGAGGTACATTAATTTCTTCAGCCACCTCACTAATTGTACGAAAAGCACCTGGAAGTTTCTTAGCCGTTCCATGATCCTCTAAATCAGAATTTTCTTCTAAATGATCTAAGAAATCTTCTTCTAATTCATTAGGAGAACTAGTAGAGGTGCTATTCGTCATTTATTTAACCCTTTCTGGCAGATAGCTTCATCATACCTTCATTAACACTATTTTTAAGCATTTGGCTAGGGCGAAATGCAAGAACCAATCTTGGCTCGATGACTACTTCTTCCCCTGTTTTCGGATTGCGACCTATACGACTACCTTTTCTTCTAACTGAAAAAGTGCCAAAACCACTAATTTTTACAGAATCTCCACCTTCTAAGGTAGAAATAACCTTTTCTAATACTTCTTCCAATAATACAGCGGACTCACTGCGTGAAAGGCCAACATGGCTATAAAGTTTTTCTATTAGTCCTGCTCTTGTCAAAGTTTGCATAATATATCAAATAATCAATAATTAAAAAGTTGTTAACAAATATAGTCAATTTAAGACTTTATGATTTTCATATTCTTTTAACGCCAAAGACCTTTTTCAATCATTCTATAAACGAATTAAAGAAGATCCCCAGCTTAATCCCCCCCCAAGGGCTTCAATTACAATAAGATCCCCTTTTTGAATACGTCCATCACGGACTGCTTCATTTAATGCAAGAGGAACCGAAGCCGCAGATGTATTTGCATGACGATCAACAGTGATAATCACACGATCTTCAGGTAAATGTAGTTTCTTTCCCATACCAGCAATAATTCTTAAATTTGCTTGATGAGGCACTAACCAATCAACATCTTCATGTTTTAAATTGTGAACACTCAATGCTTCCTCTACAACTTCAGAAAGCTTAGTGACAGCGTGACGAAAGACTTCTTGCCCATGCATTCTTATCAGACAATGATCTTCCGCTATAGAAGGTGTTCCATCTACATATAATAAATCACTATAATGACCATCTGTATGTAAATAAACTCCTAAAATTCCTTTTTGATCTGTTGTATTCACAACTTCTTCGGCACTCAAAACAACTGCACCCGCGCCATCACCAAACAACACACATGTTCTACGATCTGACCAATCTAAAATACGAGAGTAAACTTCACTACCTATTAAAATAACATTTTTTGCCTGGCCATTACGAATAAAATTGTCTGCAACAGACAATCCAAAAACAAATCCCGCACAAGCAGAAGAAACATCAAAAGCAAATCCTTTTTTAATCCCTAAAATTTGCTGTACTTTGGCTGCAGTTGTTGGAAAAACTTGATCTGGAGTGCATGTAGCAACAATCACAGCATCAATATCATCCACTGATAAACCTGAGAATGCAATTGCTTGTCGAGCTGCCTCAGCAGCCATAGACGCACATGTTTCCTCACCAGAAACAATATGACGTTGCCTAATACCTGTTCGTTCACGAATCCATTCATCAGATGTATCTATACGTTCTGATAACTCTTGATTCGTTACAATTTTTTCTGGCAAATACCCACCAAATCCGACTAAGCGTGAACAATATGCCATCTAGTTATCCTAAATTTCTAGTTAATTATTAGTTATATTGTTTATTGTTTCTCAATATCTTTTGCAGCGTTTACTTTAGATAAACCAGCTAAGATTTCTTCATGGAAACCATGACTAATCATATCCATAGCAACATCAACAGCACATGCAAAACCGACTTCATCAGCACCACCATGAGATTTTACAACAACCCCATTTAACCCCACAAAAACGGCGCCGTTATAACGACGGGGATCAAGCCACTCTTTCATTCGTTCCAAACCTGGACGAACCATCAAATATCCTAACTTCCCACGAACACCGGATGTATATACCTGTTTTAATAAATGAAAAACAAGTTTTAATGCACCTTCGCCGGTTTTTAATGCAATATTACCAGTGAAACCATCTGTAACCACAACATCTGTTGTGCCTGCAGTAATATCATGCCCCTCTATAAACCCATAAAATTGATCAGAAAGAGGACTATTACGTAAAACCTCTGCGGCTACACGTAAACGCTCATCCCCTTTTAGCTCTTCTGAGCCAACATTTAACAAACCAATTGTAGGATGAGGGAGGCCTAACACTGCCTTGGCAAAAGCATGCCCCATAATCGCAAAATCAACTAAATTACGACTATCACACGCAACATTTGCCCCTAAATCCAACATCACCGCATCACCTTTGGCAGTTGGATTAATCGCAGCCATTGCTGGACGCGCAATACCAGGCATTGTTTTAACAATAATCTGAGCCAAAGCAAGCATTGCACCACTATTACCAGCAGAAACAACACCTTTGGATTCTTTTTTGGCAACGCTTTCCATCGCCATACGCAAAGATGAATCACGCAACTTTAATGCTGCTGTTGGCTTCATCTCCATCGGAATCGACACAGAAGTATGTCTGACCGTACAAACTGCTGAAACATTTGGGTATTGGTGAAGCAAAGGATTAATTTTTGCTTCATCGCCAATAAGCAATATTTTAACGTTTGGGTGACGGAGTGCTGTAAAATCCAAACCTTTAATAACAATATCGGGAGCTTGATCTCCACCCATTGCATCAATAGCAAGATCATATTGATCTTCTTTTGGATTTTCTACTTCTTGGTTCATAATTTATAGTTTATCCCTGTAAAGCATTTACTTAATAAAACTAAATAGATGTTCTACAGGTTTTCCTTATAAAACTACTGACGTACAGCAACTTTCAACGCTTTTCCAGCAGCTACGACTTCACGACCATCATAATGTCCACAGTGACTGCAAACGTGATGATGGCGTTTCAATTCGCCACAATTTCCACATTCTGCATGTGCTTCTGTACGTAGAGCATGATGACTACGACGCATACCACGACGTGAAGGTGATGTTTTTCTCTTAGGAACAGCCATTAGTCCCTCCTACCTTTCCCAACTATCAAACATTTTTCAAAACTGCTTGATATTTATTAAACTATTCAAATTAAAACGAGTTTCCTAACAGATAATAACCTTATATGCAAGTTATAAAAATGGATATCGTCTGTAACTTTACTTTTCTCAAGGTTAATATCCCTTATTTCAAAAAATGACAAGCAGATTAGTACAAAATCATCATTTCTTTTTATCTGATCCAAAATTTTTCAATTGTTCAAGCACTTTAAATGGATTTTCTTTTACATCTTTTTCATCTGTGATTTTTATATCATTTTCATTTAAAATCAACTTATTATCGGTCCCATCTTTGTGAGGGTAAGGATCTACAAATAACGCTAATTGCTCTGCTGTAACTTCTCCCAAATCAATCACTTCATTTTCATAAGGGATAACATCAGGATCATCGATTTCCTCTAGTTCACCAGAAATTTTATCACTAGACATAAAAAGAAGTTCAAACGATTCATCAATCGTAACTACAAAATCTTCCAACGAAACCACACAATTCTGTGTGATAATTGCTTTCATTTCACCAACTGCACGCACTTGTCTGCCATGGAAATATTTTAACTGATATGTACATAACAAAGAATGTATCTCTGGGATGGAAAAGCGTTCAGAAAGAGCCTTTTTTTCCTCCTCATTAGCTTCTATTTTAATGGTTAATGGCTTTTTCTGGATTTGGTTAAGCTGTATTTTCCTTGAAAACTCGCAACATGCTTTCATTTTTATTCTCTCATCTGTTTTTTTTTGTTGAAGTTTTATTCAAACTACAATACGCATTTTTATAACGGGTAATTTATTTTTTTTCATATCCAACTCGAGGAATATTTATCAATCATGCGTCCATGCTTCAATAAGAAACCTCTTGTCTCTTCTTTTAAAACACGGTTTCTATCTTTTCGTAAAGCAAGAAAAGGTGCCTGTTTGGCTTCTATTCTGTCAATTGGAATGACTTTATCTGCTTGTTCTATTTTTTCTCCACCACCACTACCCAGAGGTAGTATTATTGGTAAAAACGATTTAAAATCATTACAAGTCGGAAGCACAAGCAAAGCGGACGTCGTAGATATTCTAGGATCTCCAACTGCTTATGCTACTTTTGATCCAAATAACTGGATTTATATTTCGATGATGACTCAAGTTGTTCCTTTGTCATATCCAGGTATACGTAAACAAGAAGTATTATCTTTATACTTTGACGAAAATGGAACGTTACAAAAAATCCAGCATTTAGGAAAAAAAGATGCTAAGCCAGTTGGAATGGTTTCTGAAGTAACACCAACACCAGGAACCAAGACTAATTTCTTCCAACAATTATTGGGAAATATCGGGCAATACTCTCCTCTTAGCGCTATGGGGTTAGGAAGTACCTTTGGACCCAACAACAGCACAGGACCCTTTGCAAACAATCCAAACACCTCTGGTGGGATCGGAAGCTCTGGAAATACTATTCGATAAGCTGATTATTTGGGTATAAAGATTAAAACACGCAGCCCACCTAGTGGGCTGTTTTTTAATTCGATATCTCCACCATGGGCTTGGACAATATTTTTTGCAATTGCCAGTCCAAGACCCGTTCCTTTTTGACTATTCCCTGTCTCAAAAGGAATAAACACGCTTTCTCTTTTTTCCTCGGGAATCCCTGCACCATTATCGTCAATAATGTATAAAATACCTCTATCTTGATCCTTTACTTCGATATTAACTTGCCCTCCATGACGTCTAGCATTTTCAAGAATATTCCCCAAAACACGTCGAATACTATGCGATCTAATCATCATATCTGGTAATGAAGCTGGAATATTAGCAGATATAAAAACAGTGCCTAATCGATACGCAGCAGCGACAACATCCTCAGTTAACTGCACCATATCTGTCATTTTTGGCTCTTCTGTTCCCTCTCCTCGAGCAAAAGAAAGATACCCAGAAATCATCTGTTCCATTTCTTCGGTATCAGCAATCATTTCTGTAATATCTGCCACTTGATCTTCAGCATTTATCACTCCCTTTTGGGGAAGCATTGCTAAACTTAATCTCAAACGTGTCAAAGGTGTACGTAAATCATGAGAAACACTAGCAAGAATAACAGTTCGTTGCTTAATAAAACGCAAAATACGTTCTCTCATTACATTGAAGGCTATTGCTGCATTTCGTAGCTCTTTGGAACCTACAGGGTTTAATAGCCCTGGATCTCTTCCTTTACCAAACTTTTCAACTGCCTTAGATAAACGCCGAATAGCCCTAAATTGCACCCAAGCAAAAACTGCTGTAATTAAAAATAAAAGTAAAGCACTCCCTACAATCCATACTACAAACAACCACACAGAACCGGCTGTCAGTTTCTTTTTAGGAACTAAAAATTCTAAAATACCATATTTTAACTGAACGGAAACAACCACTTGATCAGTATAACTACGCCAATCTGTTGCAAAAGGGACGTCTAAACGATCATCTAATCCTCTATCCAAGAGCTCATCAACAGGACCTAAAACCATTGCATTACGATTTATGTCCACTTTCAATTTTTGATTAGCAAGCCACTTTACATTTAACTGCAAATTTTGTTGAGCATTATCCAATAAAAAGGTTTTATATTGCTCTGATGATGCATTCGAATATTGCTGCACAACAAAACTAACTTCACCACTGACTGCATCCGTTAACCGACGTGAAACAGTATTCAAGAAAGTTCCATAAAATAACTCAAGTGAAATTGCTTGTGTAATTAATAAAGGAATTGAAATCATCAATAAAGAACGTGCCAACAATGAACGCGGCAAGAATCTACGTACCTTACGATCTACTGCAATCTTATGCTCCCGTGTAACACGTCGACGACGAGAATGAAAAAAATCAGGCACAATACAATCTTTCTTTTTTATGAATAACTAGGTTTCAAAACGTATCCTTTACCTCTCACAGTATGTAAAAAACGAGGCTGTTTTGGATCATCTTCGATTCTTCGCCGTAGACGTGTTACCTGAACATCAACAGCACGCTCGCCAATTTCTTCCATCCCAATCTCTTGCACGATTTCTTCGCGCGAAAGAATCTCATTCGGACGATTAGCCAATACACGTAACAATGCTATCTCTCCACCTGTTAAATGAATGATATCATTGTTATGAATTAATAAATTACGAATGGGGTCAAATTCCATATCCCCTAATTTAATCGCACGTATATTATCCGTCACCGCAGGTTGACTAAAGCGACGCAGTCGAGAACGTAAACGTAAGAGTAGTTCTTTTGGTTCAAAAGGTTTACCTAAATAATCATCAGCTCCAGCCTCCAACCCTGCAATACGATCTTCTGGCTCCCCTCTGGCTGTTAATAGAATAATCGGAACGTCTTTTCCTTCTTCACGCAAGGCGTGCGTTAACTGCAACCCATCCTCACCAGGCATTGTCACATCTAAAACAATGGCATCTGGCTGCATAAACTCCAACACTTCTCTAGCCTCTTTTGCAGATGCAGCACCGCTGATTCGGAAACCATTTTCACTAAGATATCGTTGTAATAAACGGCGCAAACGCGGATCATCATCAATTACTAAAACATGTAAGATATCAGAGTCTTCGTTTTTATTATTACTCTCATTCATCATGTTCTTTCCTTATCTATTTTTTGATTCGAATGTAACTCTAGCAATTGTTTAGATTCTGAACTTAACATACCATAAAGAATACGCTGGAATCCTTCAATATATGTATTATTCGGTGCTTCACGAAAAGCACGAAAGAATTGTTTCCTTTGCAACTTAAAGAGCTCGTCTTCTATAGCAGCCCCTTTTGGGGTCAAAAATAGACTTTTTTTACGACGATCCTCTGGATGGAAACGATATTCAACATACTCTAATTCTAAAGCTTCGCGCAAAACTCTATTCAAACTTTGTTTGGTAATCCCCAATAATTTACAAATTTCACTGACACTCGCCCCTGGGCAATGACAAATAAACTGCATTAAACGATGATGCGCGTGCCCTATCCCATATTCTTGCAGAATTGGTTTTGTTGCATTGTGTAGCTCACAATCAATAAAAAATAACATATCTTGCATGAAACGAATTTTTTCCTCACGCAAGAATAAGAGTTCTTCACCAGGTTTTGAAATCGGAAGATCATAAGGAAAAGGACGATGCAATGAAAAATCTCTTTAATATAAAATTAAAAACATACTTAAACCAAGAATAATCTATTTCTTTTTTGAGCGAAATAGCGTATATAATTTTGTCTAACTATGAATATTATTATAATATAATAGTTATATGATATATAATGAATGTAAATTCATAAATTTTCACTTAACACACAGGAGATGACAGCCAAGTGCAAGTTCTTGTTAGAGATAATAATGTTGATCAAGCTTTAAAAGCTTTAAAGAAAAAAATGCAACGCGAAGGTATCTTCCGCGAAATGAAATTACGTCGTCATTACGAAAAACCATCAGAACGCCGTGCGCGCGAATCTGCTGAAGCTGTAAGACGTGCTCGTAAAATGGAACGTAAACGCGTAGAACGCGAAGGCTTCTAGTTTTTTCTTTAAAAGACTTCATACGAAAATAATTTTATTTTCATATTCTTCTAACTAAATTTTTTGTAAGTTGGTGATGTTTTGAACGCTTCATTATTTTTAATGAAGCGTTTTGTTATATGATAACGAATTTTATATCAATTTAATATAAATGCTCGTTAATAATATTACCTGAAATATAATCTATCGCATCCAATTCATTCTGAGGTAATGCATTAATAACGTTTAAATATAGCCCCATATGTTTATTACCATTTAACAAACGATACTCCCTCATTATCTGTACATTTTTAACTATAGATAAGAAGTTTGCCGCCTCTACAATATGATCAGGAACATTTTCAGGAGATATCAAGTGATAATTAAAACTCTCCCAATTACAGGCCCTTAATCTATCAAAAGTCTGTTCTCCTGATGGTGTAAAACCTAAAAAACGATTTTTACGAGAGTGAGACAATGAAAAACGTTTTCCGTGATTCTTCCATACAGCATAAGTATAAGCCTTTAAAACACGTACATCACCTTTTACATGAAAATAATCATTTGAAGAGGAAAATAAATGTAAATGAGAGCTTCCTTTTATATAAACAGCGATAATATCTGCATCTAAGTCACTGCCAACAGCTAATTTTTGTCCTTTAACCCCTAATTTTTTATCAAAAAAATCGGTAATATGAAAAAAGAAGATATCCTCTCCTCCTACATCTTTAAATAACCCACCTCTTTTTTTACAAAAAGATATCCAATTATGTGCAACTTCATGGCTTTGAGGTGTATATACCGGGTCAAATATATCTACTTGAGTAGAAGAGTTAGTATATTTTAATAAATCAATTAAGACACTAGGTACAGAAGTAGTTTTTTCTAAAATAAAATATATTTGAGCTAAAACTAATTCACGCAATACTTCATAATAGTTTTGAATATAATTTGGATCGAACTTAGTTTCCATTACATTATATTCTGGACTACTAGTAACATTATGTAATGGATCTGAAGAACGAGAACGTATTGGCTCCATATTAACATGTCGTTTTACGTAATGCTCTAAGGATCTTGATTGATAATGGAATAATCTTCCTCCTTTCCATGAGGGAGAATCTTTTGTAAGCCCACCATGTGGCCCCTGATCCCATTTAACCAACTCTCCATCACTAGTTACACAATTACCACTAACTATAGCATATCGAACTCTTTACCATATTTCTCAATAGCATCATTATATGCACGTAATTGACGAATAACAGATCTGTCATAATTAGGTGCATTTCGCATATAACGAATATCAACTATATTTTGCAACGATAAAATAACATTTTCTGTTTCATCTGATGAATTATCATTATAGATAATAAAACTATCAAAACCTAAAGCTGTATACCATGCTATCCAGTAAACAAGTTCAATAGCCTCATCTTTTACAGTTAAACAAACAGCTACTTTCATTCCTAGATCTCTTTCTATTAAATATTTTCTTTTAACTTTATCAAAACAGCTTGACCCATCTCTTCTGTGCCAACCAATTTCATTCCTTCACTCATAATATCTGGAGTACGGAAACCTTGATTAAGAACGGCTTCACAAGCTTTGATAACTTTTTCTGAAATTGCCTGCTGATCAAAAGAATAACGCAACATCATTGCTAATGATAAAATCTGGGCTAATGGGTTTGCTTTACCCTGCCCTGCAATATCAGGCGCACTACCGTGAATTGGTTCATATAAAGCTGGGATAACACCATTATCTTGACGTGCACCAAGTGTTGCAGATGGCAACATCCCTAAACTACCTGTAAGCATTGCAGCCAAATCTGATAAAATATCGCCAAATAAGTTACCAGTTAAAATAATATCAAATTGCTTTGGATTTCGAACCAATTGCATTGCACAGTTATCAGCTAACATATGAGAAAGCTTAACATCTGAATATTCTTTTTTGTGAAGTTCAGTGACAACTTCTTTCCATAAAAGGCCACTTTCCATTACATTACATTTTTCAACAGAACAAACTTGCCCTTTACGTTGACGAGCAAGTTCAAAAGCAACTCTTGCAATACGCTCAATCTCAACAGAAGTATACACTTCTGTATTAACGCCCTTGCGCGTACCATCCGCTAAGGTTTCAATTCCACGAGGCTCCCCAAAATAAACGCCTCCTGTGCTTTCACGCACAATCATCAAATCCAAGCCTTGAATTACTTCAGATTTTACAGTGCTTGCACCAATCAACGCATCAAACACAATCGCAGAACGTAAATTTGCAAATAATCCTAATTCTTTCCGAAGGCCAATAATACCAAGCTCTGGACGTTTATCAAAACCAACTTTATCCCATTTAGGGCCACCTACAGAACCAAACAACACTGCATCCGCAGCTTTTGCTTTAGCAATCACTTCACTTGTTAAAGGCACACCATTCGCATCAATAGAAGCCCCACCAACCAAGTCTTTTTCAACTATAAAAGATAAGTTTGAATTTTCTTGCACCCAGTTCAATACTTGCAATGCTTGTTCCATCACTTCTGGGCCAATACCGTCACCAGCTAATGTTAAGATCTTTTTTTCTTTGGTCATTCTCTATTATCCATTATAAAAGTAAAAGGATTTAAAAGTAAAAGGATTTAAAACATTAATTCTTTAAAAAAGAGATGTGCTTTCCATTGCAGAGGAAAATACTTTCAACTTTTTTGATACATAATTGTTATAAATACTAGATAGTTTCTTTTCTATATATTTCAACATAACCGCAATCGAAATATCTGCCTGCATGATCCGATTATCAATCAAATATCCAGCATCATTAATGATAACCTGTTGATCGAGTAAGCTTAAGCCCGCTTGTAACTGTTCATTAATACGATCAACCCATTCTTGATAAAATTTCTCAGGGGGGCGACGATTATATTCCATGAAGAGTTGCACAGCTTTATCACATAAAGTTAATGCAATCCCAATCAGATATTGAGACTTCGTAAATTGTTCCATATTTTTTGAAAGCAAAGAATAATTTTCATTGCATTTTCGATCTAAATATTCTAAAATTAACGTTGAATCGATTAATAAAATACCCTCATCTGTCATTAAGGATGGTGCTTTCATTAATGGATTCACAACTTTCATTTTTTCAATATCATTGAAAACAGAAAGCTCTTCATGTTCAAATGAAAAATTCATTGCTTTTAACGAAATTGCTACCCTCCTAACATAAGGAGAATCTAACATTCCTATTAATTTCATCGCCAACACCATTTGTCTTTTGTTTTATAATACGCAATAGTACAAACTATAACAGCGCTATAAAATATTCCAGTAATTCTATAAAAATTAGTAAAATAAATAAAACAATCGTTATATATAACATTAATAACAACCATTTTATCAAGCAATAGAAATTACCGCACCGTAACCACGCTTTTTACAAAAAACTAATCATATTTTTGTGTTATGATAATATATTCTTATATTTAAACAAAATACTACGGCTCATTATTGCAAAATAAATAAGCCATAATATTTTAAATAATTCTAAGCTGCATTAAGAAGATAATTTATCTGCTGATACCTTAGGATACCAAGGTTGATCTTTTTTGCGTTTTTCTTCAAAATTATCAATTGATTTGACATATTGCATGGTTTGCGCAATATCATCCATTCCATCCAACAAAAGTTGACGACGTAATGGATCAACATCAAAAGAAATACGTTCACCATTTGGACGAATAATTTCTTGTTTTTCCAAGTTAATCGTTAATTTTGCATTTGCACCCATCTTAGTATCTTCAACCAATTGTTCACAAACTTCTCTTGATAAACGAATAGGTAAAATGCCATTTTTGAAAGAGTTATTAAAGAAAATATCAGCAAAAGAAGGTGCAATCACACAACGAATACCGAAATCCAATAACGCCCAAGGTGCGTGTTCTCTGGAAGATCCACAACCAAAATTTTCATAAGTTACAAGAATCTCTGCTTGACGATATGGCTCACGGTTTAATACAAAGTCTTCGCGTTCTTTACCATTTTCATCATAACGCCATGAATAAAAAGCTGACTTCCCTAGCCCACTTCTTTTCGTTGTTTTTAAAAAACGTGCAGGAATAATTTTATCTGTATCAATATTTTCCTCAGGTAAAGGTGCAGCAATCGCTGTTAAAATATCAAATTTATCCATTTTAAATCATTTCCCTTACGTCTGTTAATTCACCTTTAATCGCAGCTGCCGCAGCCATTGCTGGAGACACAAGATGTGTTCTGCTTCCTGGCCCTTGACGACCTTCAAAGTTACGATTGGATGTTGATGCACAACGTTGACCTGGTTTCAAACGATCAGGATTCATTGCCAAACACATTGAACATCCTGCTTCACGCCATTCAAATCCTGCATCAATAAAGATTTTATCCAAACCTTCTGCTTCTGCTTGCTTTTTAATCACGCCAGAGCCAGGAACAACCAATGCCCATACATGATTAGCAATTTTCTTGCCTTTCAAAACATGCGCTGCTGCACGTAAATCTTCAATACGACTATTGGTACAAGAGCCAATAAAAACCGCATCAATTTTCGTACCTGCAATAGGTGTTCCAATTTTTAAGTCCATATAATCCAACATACGTTGTTTACGTAACCGTTGAGATTCATCTTTTAACAACGCTGGATCAGGAATATTTCCTGTAATTGGTAAGACATCTTCTGGGCTGGTTCCCCAAGTCACCATGGGCTCTAAATCATCCACATTAATATGAATAACTTTATCATACTCTGCCCCCTCATCAGAAGCGAGGCTCTTCCAATATTCGACAGCCGCATCAAAATCAGCACCTTGTGGTGCGTTCGGGCGACCTTTAATATATTCAAAGGTTACTTCATCTGGAGCAATTAGTCCTGATCGCGCTCCACCTTCAATCGCCATATTACAAACTGTCATACGGCCAGCCATATCTAAATTACGAATAACAGAGCCTGCAAATTCAATTACATGACCTGTCCCACCTGCTGTACCAATTTTACCAATTACTGCCAAAACAACATCTTTAGCAGTCATACCAGGCTTTAGTGTACCTTCAATTTCAATTTTTAAATTTTTTGCAGGTTTTTGTAATAAGGTCTGAGTTGCCATCACATGTTCAACTTCAGAAGTCCCAATACCAAAAGCCAATGCCCCAAAAGCACCATGCGTTGATGTATGACTATCACCACAAACAATCGTCATGCCAGGAAGTGTAATTCCTTCCTCTGGTCCAACTACGTGAATAATACCTTGTTTATCAGATTTCAAAGGAATAAAAGGAACACCAAATTCTTTGACATTATGTTCCAAAGTTTCAATTTGTTGACGACTTTCATCTTCAGCAATCGGCTGACTACGATCTGTTGTTGGCACGTTATGGTCAATCACAGCCATCATCGCTTCTGGATTATGAATTTTACGACCTGCCATACGCAATCCTTCAAAAGCTTGCGGACTGGTGACTTCATGTATCAAATGACGATCAATATACAGAATTGCGGTACCATCTGGAAGTTGTTCAACCACATGACCATCCCACAACTTATCAAATAAAGTACGCGCCTTCATTTTTTTTCCTTATTATTTTGCTTTATCTTGTTTCTCAAATAAAATATCTGGCAGCCTTACTTAAAAAACTGCCAGATACCTATATAGTCTTTTATTTGAAACTAATAAATAGAATATTAGTTTTGAGCTGTATCAGCAGCTTTTTTTACATCACGGCTACGTTCTTTAATACGAGCAGATTTACCGCTACGGCTACGTAGGTAATATAATTTTGCACGGCGAACATCACCATGACGGATCACTGTAATCGCAGCAATCGTTGGTGAATATAGAGGGAATACACGTTCCACACCTTCACCATTAGAAATTTTACGAACTGTAAAATTGCTATTCAAGCCTTTGTTTGAACGTGCAATTACAACACCTTCATAAGCTTGAATACGTTTACGTTCGCCTTCAACAACGCGAACATCAACGCGAACTGAGTCACCTGGAAAAAATTCAGGAACTGGGCGTTCTGCTGTTAAACGAGCGATTTCTTCTGCCTCGTATTTTTGAATGGTATTCATTTAATCCTATTCCTTTTACAATAAGATAATATCTACAATCTCTTAAACAATCCAAGTAACAAAATAATATTCGTTAGCGATATGCCTATTTACGGTTTCCTTGGTAGACTTCCCATAAATCTGGCCGACGTTGCTTTGTTGCAATTTCCGCCTGTTCTTTGCGCCAAGAAGCAATGGCACCATGATTTCCAGACAGTAATATTTCAGGCACAGCATAATCATCCCATTGTGCAGGTTTCGTATAATGAGGATATTCCAGTAAGCCTGCGGAAAAACTTTCCTCAACCCCACTTTGATCAGATCCCATTACTCCAGGTAATAAACGCACACACGCATCCATTAAAATTAATGCTGCGGGCTCTCCACCTGAAAGGACATAATCCCCAATAGAAACCTCTTCAATTGTGTGTTTTTGAAAGATCCGTTCATCGACCCCTTCATAACGACCACAAATGAAATAAGCACCTTGACCTGACGCATAACGCATCACATCTGCTTGTTGTAATAAACGCCCTTTGGGAGACAGATACACTATCGGACGATCATCCTGAGGCTTTGTTGCCTCTAGTGCAGCATCCAATATATCTGCACGAATAACCATACCAGCCCCACCACCAAAAGGGGTATCATCCACGGCTTTATGCCGTCCTAAACCAAATTCACGAAGTGCATGCGTTTTTAATGACCAACGTTGATCTTCCAATGCTCGGCCTGCAAGGGAATACCCAAGAAAACCAGGGAACATTTCTGGAAATAACGTTAAGACATCAACCTGCCAAGTCATGATTGATCCTTTTCATTCGATGGACGAACTTCTACCTCATTTGGAGGACGAACCAATAACCAACCCGACTTAACATCAATCTCAGGAACACAAAGCTTGGTAAAAGGAATTAAAGCATTTTCGCCTTGATCCCGTTTAATTTCCAAGCTAACCCCTGCGCCGTAATCATGCACAATATGAACCGTTCCAAAGATTTCTTCAGATTGATCTTCATGCTTAATCTTCGCTTGCAATCCAATTAAATCACTGAAATAAAACTCATCTTCTTCTGGTTCAGGCAACAAGTCTTTCGGAACAAACAATTTACGATTAGTCAATTTTTCAACGGTATTACGATCCTCTATCCGTTTTTTTTGACTATCATAAAGTGCTGCAGCCTTGCTACTTTGCCAACTTATCGTCCAACGCTCTCCACGATCATCAACCAGCTCACCATATGTTTCCAAATCTTTTGGATTTTCAATACAAGGATGCAAGTGAACCAAACCACGGACTCCGTGAGGTTTTCCTATTGTCCCAACATGAACTAGCTGCGTTTTCATAAAGATTGTTACTCTCTTGCGATAACTAATTTACGATTAAGCAGCAGCTTCTTCGCTCTTTTTAGCAGCAGCTGCAGCACGATCTTGTGCTTTTTTCTTTGGAGCTGACTGTTGTGGTTGTTCACGATATACAAATTTAGGAGCTAAACCAGCATTTCCTAAAAAGCGTGCAACGCGGTCTGTTGCTTGTGCACCTTGTGATAACCAGTGTTTAATACGTTCGTCGAACAAACGAATTCTGTCAGCATGGTCTGCTGGTAACATTGGGTTATAAGACCCAACTTTTTCAATGAAACGGCCATCCCGTGGTGAACGGCTATCAGCAATAACGATGTGATAATAAGGACGTTTCTTTGACCCTGCACGGGATAAACGAATTTTAAGGCTCATTGACTGTTTCTCTCCAGATATCTAGCCACAATTAAAAAAGAATTAACGCATCATTCCGCCACCAGGTGGGGGCGTCATTCCTTTTGGTAAAAGAGCGGATAAGCCCTGGCGCATTAATCCTTTAACACCCAGTTTATTAAACCGCTTCATCATAGAAGCCATCTGATCATATTGTTTTAATAGACGGTTAACTTCTTGAACTGTTGACCCCGATCCTGCGGCGATACGTTTTTTACGCGATGCTTTGATAATCGCAGGTTGCTTACGTTCTGCCTTTGTCATTGACGAAATAATCGCCTGATGACGTTTCAGGATAGAGGTATCTAACTCTTTGTTACCGAGTTTCTCTTTCATTTTGCCCATACCAGGCATCATATCCATGATATTTGAAATAGAACCCATTTTATTAATTTGAGCAATTTGAGCTGAATAATCATCCAAATCAAATTTACCCTTAAGCATCTTTTTCGCAAGACGCTCACTTTCTTCTTGATCAATGGTTTCGCTAGCTTTTTCAACCAAGCCTGCGATATCTCCAAGACCTAAGATACGGCTTGCAACACGTTCAGGATAAAATTCCTGTAACGCATCGACTTTTTCACCCATACCAACCAGCTTAATCGGTGCACCAGTAATCGCACGCATTGATAGAGCCGCACCACCGCGTGCATCACCGTCCATACGGGTCATTACAACGCCAGTAATACCGACTTTTTCATTAAAACTTTTGGCTGTGTGAACAGCATCTTGCCCTGTCATTGCATCAACAACTAACAAGGTTTCAGCTGGTTTTGCAACATCACGAATATTTTGGACTTCTTCCATCAATGCTTCATCGATAGATAGACGACCCGCAGTATCCAAAATAACAACATCATACCCTTCTAAACGAGCAACTTCCATTGCGCGTTTAGCGATTTCAACTGGCATTTGCCCTTCAATCACAGGTAAAGAGGTGACTTTGACTTGATTAGCCAGTTGTTCCAACTGTAACTGAGCAGCTGGACGGTATGTATCTAAGCTCGCTAATAATACTTTTTTACGTTCGCGACGATTTAAATAATACGCAATTTTTGCAGAAGTAGTTGTTTTACCAGACCCTTGCAACCCCACCATCAGATAAGGAATAGGTGGAACTGCATTTAAGTTTAAAGGAACTGCCCCTGCACCACCGAGTGCTTCAACCAAAGCATCATTAACAATCTTTGCAATGGCTTGACCTGGGGAAATATTATGTAGAACTTCTTGACCGACAGATTTTTCTTGAACTTTGTTAACAAAATCTTTGACCACTGGCAAAGCAACGTCTGCATCCAACATTGCCAAGCGAATTTCGCGCATGGCTTCATTGACATCTTCTACAGACAGAGAACCGCGTTTTGATAACCCATCAAATACGCCAGAAAGCTTTCCAGATAAACGATCAAACACGTTAAATCATCCTACAGTTTTAAGCAATAAATAACGCGTCACTGCACGAGCCTTCGCGAAGTGACGTTTCTTACCTTTGTTAAAAGAAATACATTAGTTTATTGGGAATGTCAAGAATTAATTATACACAGCCATTTTATACAAAAAACTAAACAACTCATTTTGTTTCAAAACCTATACAATTATCATTATCCCCTGTTTAAAAGCTTTTATCTATTCCCTTTCTATTTTTGTATAGGTTGTTACTATAAGATCGTTTTCCAATATTTTATGTTTCCAACGACCTCCTGTTGAAGTATAAGCATTATAAGCTTGGTTGCGCTCACCTTCTGTTTCATACCATTTTTCAATAGTATCACTTGATCTATATCCTGGTGTATTATTCTTTTCATAGATACTAATTCCATATTTTTTCATTATACATCCTATCTATCAAATAAAAACTACTCCCTACCATAACATAAATCGAAACAATTATTAAAAAAAAGAAATTATAACACACCTTTAATTAACATATATTGCTCTCTCAACTGCGTTTTTTGTTCAACGGTCAAAAGCTGAAACAAAGAAGATATTGTGTGTATTTGATCATTTTCTAATGAATACTCTTTGACAATCAGCTGTTTAAATAAAAACTGATATTGCTTTTCTTTGATTGCATCAGAGGAAATTGGCAGAATTTTTAATAATTGTTCAGAAAGATTTCGAATACCCTGCCTCGCTGCACAATTATCCGTTTCCTGCTGACGCATCAACTTTCTAAATTGCCCTTCTTGTGTATTCGTCAATGACAATTTAGAAAATAACTGTTCCACTGTTTTCATCTTTGGATGCATTTCAACGCAAACAGACCGATGCATCAACGCTGTTGTTGAGAGTTCACTTTGAGCATTCCCATCAATCAATAGATCATAAGAACGTTGTAACTCTGATTGTTGTTTTTCAAACGCATTCTTAACAATGATAGACTGTGTATAAGCAAGTAACAGCGCTTGCCATTCTTTTACCGACACAATTTTTTGAATCGATGAAACAGTTACAATACGATTATCTATTCTATTTTGCGTCAAAGAAACAAGCTGATCAGTAAAAAGCTTTAACTGTTCCTCAGAAGTAGAGTCGTTTTCAAACAACGTCGCAATCACTTGTTGTATCAAACTATCATATTGCATCTGCAAGATACATGCTTGCGTACGTGCTCCATCCAATATCTCACGAATTTTCTGTTGCTCTACAAAGCTTAATTTTTGAACAACAAATGGTAATTCAAACGTCAATTGCTCGAGCGGAATACTCTGACAAGATTTTGGTATTTCCTCGAAAGAACTACTTTCTTCCGCCAAGGCATTTCCAGATCCCACAGCAATACAAGCAATAATCCAAAAACTATTCTTTAAGCGCTGATAATGTTTCATTTACTATGTACTTTTATAAGTATTAAATAATATAAAAGCTTGCCATTCAACATAATGGCAAGCTTTTAAAACATAGAAAATTATTTAATATTTGTCAGTATCAGAAATTATGGCGCTGGTGGTGCTAAACTCGCGTCTCCTGCAGCTGGCGCGTCCATTTCACGCAACTCTTTCATTTGCTCTTTGATCGATTTAATCTTTGTATAACGCACTTTTGCTTTTGCTAATTGCTCCGGAGTTAACACATCACGTAAAGCCAAGATGGTTTTAATGTGATTTGCTTTAACTGTTTTTTCAAGCGCATCTTGTTTATCTAGGATTGGCTGCAAAGTTTCAGCGGTTACTTTACCTGGCGATAATAATTTATCTGCCATTTGATCATGAATAGCTTTCATACTATCCCGGCTTGTTTTTTCTTCTTTACGAGCTGCAGTTAAAATATCATGAATTTTAGTCTTTTGATCTTTCGTTAATTGCACCCCTTGAAAAATCATTCCAATAGGACCAACTTCTGGGCCGAACATACCTGGGTGATGTGGGAAATGTGGAGGAGGTGGTGGCATTTCACCTGGTGGTGGTGGAGGTACATCCCCTGCTGGTTGAGCCAATGCAGCACCCATAGCACCAAAACTTAAACCACTCGCAACGACTAAAGACGTTAGAAATTTTTTATTTAACATATTTAAAATCCTTATTTTAAATAACACAGTTTCAATTTGTTAGAAATTTTATCATTGTGTTCTGTAATAGAGTTTTGCTAATCTTTTAGGCGAAAATATGACAAATTCTGTATATTTTCATGACCCCTTCAACAAACATTTTTGTTTTAAATACTAATTATCCCTCATGTTACGTCATAAAACCTTATTACCTATTTATATATTTCTATTTACTTTTATCGGCGGCTTTGCCGATGCTAGCTCCTTCTTACTATCAGGAATTTTTACAGGACATTTAACAGGAAACCTCGTCCTTTGTGCAGTTTATACAGTACAACAGAACTATTTCTTACTATTCCATTGCATATGTGCTGTCATTGGATTTATCAGTGGCACCATACTTGGCGTGTGGTTTAGAATAGAAAAAAAAATCCAACCTTCTTATAAAACATCCATTGCACTTATTTTCCAACTGTCCGTAATTATCTTAATTTTCGTGATTGATTTGCTATTTCATACAGATACCAGTCATATTCTTTTTTTTACTGTACTTAGTTTTGCCTTGGGAATTCAAAATGGTACAATTAACAAACTATACAAACTAGGAATTCATTCCAGCTATGTCACAGGAATGACAACAACATTAATTAACAATTATTTAACATTAGAAAAAACCGATCCAGAATATTCTAATAAAATTATCTTATATATCATTCAATTTTTTATCATTCTATTCTTTGTAATTGGAGCTTTAACTGGTGCACTTTGTATCTATTTAATGAATTTTATGGGGTTTTCTGCTTTAGGATTACTATTAATATCTTCTATAACACTCAGTATTTATATCGAACATCATCATATTATATAAAAAAAGCTGAATATTTTAAATATTCAGCTTCAAAGTCTTTAACTAATCTTTATCCTTACCATTACCGTTATTCGCATAAGGATTTTTGCTGTCCCTAAACTGTAATCGTATCGGTGTACCAGGCATATCAAAAGTAGCACGCAATCCGTTAACTAGATAACGTTGATAATCCATTGGTATTTTTGAAGTTCTTGTACCAAATAACACAAAAGTCGGTGGACGACCTTTAATTTGCGTAATATAACGAATTTTTAAACGACGCCCCTCAACCATTGGGGGGTTATGACGTGTTATTGCCTCTTCAAACCAACGATTTAAAGCACCTGTTGGTACACGTTTATTCCAAATCGCATAAGCTCTACGCACAGCTGGCAATAATTTGTGAACACCTCGACCTGTTAAAGCTGAGAAAGAAACCACAGCAATCCCATTCATTTGAGTCAAAGAAATTTCAATACGATCTTTGATTTTCTGACGAACAGCTTCTCTGTCTTCTAAAATATCCCATTTATTCAAAGCCAGAACACAACAGCGTCCTTCTCTTTCAATTAAACGGGCGATTTGTAAATCTTGTTCATGCACACCCAACTCTGCGTCAATCACCAAAACAACAACTTCAGCCATTTTCAATGCTTCAAGGGAAGCAGAAACAGACATTTTTTCTAATGTCTCATCAATTCTCGCTTTACGACGTAATCCAGCTGTATCGACTAATTCAACTTCACCTTCTTCATCGCGCAAAAAAACAGAAATCGAATCTCTGGTTAATCCAGCTTCTGGCCCTGTGATCACACGTTGTTCACCCAATAGCTGATTAACCAAGGTAGACTTCCCAGCATTAGGTCGACCAACAATTGCCAATTTTAATGGACGATCAACATTATCATCATCAAAATCTTCAAAGATCTCATCATCTTCATTAGGTAACGCATCTAATACAGCTTCGATTAAATCACCAACACCTTGACCATGTTCAGCTGAAACAGGATAAGGCTCTCCCAATCCAAAGCTGTACATTTCCAATGCTGCAATATCACCAGCATGACCTTCTGCTTTATTCACAGCCAATATGATTGGCTTTCCTTGCTTCCTTAACCATTGTGCAAAATGTTCATCCACTGGGGTAATCCCAGAGCGTGCATCAACACAAAACACAACAACATCAGCAGAAGCAACAGCACTTTCAGAGGACTTACGCATCCGACCAAAAACGGTTTGAGGATCATCCTCTTCCCATCCAGCAGTATCCACTAAAGAAACACTACGATCTCTTAGTATAATCTCAACCGACTTACGATCTCTCGTAACCCCAGGTTGATCATTCACAATTGCATATCGCCTGCCTGCCAAACGATTAAATAAAGTGGACTTCCCAACATTAGGACGTCCTGCAATCACAACAACAGGCAAAGATTTAGTGGATAATGCCACGAATTTTATTCCTATCCAAAAGCAGTCAATTTGCCATCTTGTCCAACAACCAGCAAATTCTCATTAACAATAACAGGGGCAAGCGCTGGGGTAATATCGGTTTTCACTATCTTAGTCACCTTTCCCGTCGCCGGGTCAATTGTCACTATACCATTATCACCGAAATCACTAATACAAATTAACTGTCCACCCCCTAATACAGGGCCATACCATGCAATTGGATCTTTTGATTTTTCCGCATTTTTAAAGCGACGCAATTGGGTAACCCAACGCACTCGTCCTGTAACCCGATCCAAACATGCCAACTGCTCATCTAATGATAACGCAAATAACCAATCACCAATCACAACCATTGCGTTTTGACCAGCAGCTTCACGCTCCCACAGCCTACGCCCTGAACGCACATCAATAGCAACCAATACACCACCGACACTGATCGCATATACAGTACCATCAACAATTACCGGTAATGCACTAATTGCAGAAAAATCTATATCTGAATCACGCCCACCACGCCCAAGGGTATCCGTCCAAATTTGTTCACCAGTTTCAGCACGTAGAGCAACCAAATCACCCGTACCAAATCCAGCAATAATAATTCCATCAAAATATGCTGGTGCTGGCTGTCCAAACAATTTCGTTTGTACGCTACCTGTTTGATAAGACCATAATTGATTACCTGTCTTTGTATCTAAACAAAACAAGCTACCATCGATGGTTCCAAAGTAAACTCTGTTTTCAACAATCGTTGGTGCTGAACGACCAGGGGTTCCAACATTAACACGCCAAACCACTTTACCGGTATCTCGATCAACACGTAAAGTTTCTGCAACCCCATCCACGATATATAACGCATCATCTGTTAGTCCAATGCCACCACCCAAATTACTGGATTTAGAATTTTTCTTCTTTGGATTTAAACGCCACAATACCTTTCTTGATTTCCAATCAAAAGCAGTAACTTTACCCACAGCATCAACTGTATAAAAACGATTATCATCAACAACAGGCGTTGTATTAATAATTCCTCTGCCCTTTGATCCTAACGCAATAAATGCCAGCGGACTTGGTTCAGAATTTCCCGCTCCAATACTACAATCCCAAACTTTTCTAACACCACCGATTGCACTATGAATAGACGCATGACTAGGAATCCGACCTTCTTGCATCCATTTTTGATCAATAACAGGTGCAGGAATGGTAATCGGTGTATGATCGTCTTTATCTACCATTAATCCGGCACCAGAACTAAACACATCTAACCGCTGACCAACCAAAACAGGTTTTTTGCTGGAGTGCCCACAAGCTGTCAATGCAATACTACTCCCTGTCGCTACTAATACTGAACGACGAGAAAAACCTTTATGAGCTAATGAAAAAGATTTTATCATGGGGGTTACCTTATTTATTTGCAGTTTTGTTATGAGCAATAATTTGTAACATCATACTAGCACGTTGACGTACACCAGGAGACGTATTGGTATCAATCGATAATTGTCCAAAAATTTGACGTGCCTCGATTAATTTACCTGTACGCAAATCTAATAATGCTTCAGATTCTTTTAGTAATCCATACCAAGGCGTTTGTTGCCCAAGAAGTTTACTAATACGATTACGTAAATCAGCAGGTACTGCTGTATCTAGATGATGTTGAATCCATAACACACCCGCCAAAGAACGAAATGCTTCTGGTGCGGTTTGATCTCCACATAATGTTTCCCAAATCACAGAAGCCTCTTTGACCTTGCCTTGACCTGCCAACAAACCAGCTTGTTCTAGCTGAGCCAAAGCACGCACTGCTTGAGGTGAATTCCCAGAAAGTGTTTTTAACTGTGCAATTGCTGTGTTTTTAGCAGCATCAGATATTGTTTGCCCAGAAATCATTGCAATAACAGGCTGCATCGTATTAAAATAAGAAAAAGAGGCTTGTTCAACAGCTTTATGATGTTGCCAACTTTTAAATTGCCATATTCCAAGCGCAGCTAACGCTACAACCACTAATACAACAACGAACACAACATACCGACGCGCTGTATTTTTCATTTTTTCTACGCGCAAATCTGTATCAATTTCTTTGAATAGGTCTTCAGACACCTATCTATTCTCCTTTTCTTATCGAGCATGCCTACCTTATTTCTTCACAGAACAAAACAGCACTACTTCTACATAGCCTATTTTTTAGGTTTTGCCCCTAATTTTTTTCCACCAGCTTTTAACTCTGTCTGCATTTTTGTTAAATTCGATGCAAGACGAGCACGAATTTCGGTTGTTGCTTTCTGATAAGGCTCCATATCTGCCTTCGCTTTTTGACTAATTGCTGTTTGCTTAGCACTAGAAATTTTCGCGACACAATTATAATAAGCGCGAGCTGCTTTATCATAAGCTGTGAAATGCTCAACACTACTATTATAATTCGTTACATTCGATACATTTACTGTTGGTGCTTTAGGTTCACGACCACAGCTTGCTGCCCAATCTTGCGCAAATGCAGCGCTACCAACAACCATTCCCAACCCAACAATCCCTACTTGTAGTAAAATTTTCATTTTATCACCTTCAAAAGATACATAAGCGTTTATAAATAACTCAAATTAAACAAATTTTCTATGGTAAAAAATTAACCAACTCGCCTTCTGGTGTTCCTTGCATTTCATCATTTTGCATAACAATACGTCCTTTGACAATCGTTACCATAGGCCAGCCTTTAACTTCTACTTGATCATAAGGTGTCCAACCTGCAGGAGATGCTATCCAATCATTAGTAATACGACGTTTTTTTTGCATATCAACCACTGTAAAATCTGCATCATATCCCACCTGAATACGCCCTTTTGTTGGCATGCCATAAATACGTGCGGGATTAGCAGCCATCACATCTGCCAAACGACTGAGAGATAAACGTCCTTCGTTCACATGATTTAACATTAACGGCACAATTGTTTGCACCCCCAACATGCCTGATGGACAACATAACCAAGGCTTAGCTTTTAATTCTGGATCATGTGGCGCATGATCAGATGAAACGACATCGACAACACCATTTCTTATCGCTTCCCAACATGCATCATAATGGCGTTGATCCCGAATAGGTGGGTTCATCACTGCGAACCCCTTTAAACGTTCATAACATTCTGGAGCAATTTGCGTTAAATGATTAGCCAGCACTTCGACTGTTGCAATATCTTTATGATCAACCAACCACTCCAACTCTTCTTGAGTGGTTGTATGAAGGATATGAGCAGGACGACCTGTTTTACGAGCCAACGCAATAATACGACGCGTGCCTAAAAATGCACATTCTTCATCACGCCATAAGCGATGATTTTCATAAGGCATTCCTTCACAAAAAAGCTTTTTGCGTTCTTGTAAACGATACTCATCTTCGGCATGATAACAAACACGACGATGCCCATGTAACATAACTTGCCCAAGACTTGCGTCATCTTCAACCATCAAAGAGCCTGTTGAGGAACCTGCATACACTTTGATCCCACAAACACCTTTTTGAGATTCTAAGCTTGCAAGATCTTTTGTATTTTCTCTGGTCGCGCCAATATAGAACCCAAAATTAATCCAACTGGTTTCACTGGCACGTTTTTGTTTCCATTCTACCATCTCTAAGTCAGCAATTGCTGGATTGGTATTAGGCATATCAAAAACAGTCGTTAACCCACCTAATGCTGCAGCTCTGGTTCCTGTTTCAATCGTTTCAACCAAGGCATTTCCAGGTTCACGAAAATGAACATGGCAATCCATTAAGCCAGGTAAAACATGTAGTCCTTGCGCATCAACGACTTGTTTTGCGTCATCATTTTGTCCAACAGTCAAAGAAAGAATACGACCATCTTTAACACCAATATTTACCTTTTCTTCTCCCCAAGGAAAAATACAAGTGCCGTTTTTAAGAATTAAATCATAATGCATCTTTTTACTTCTTTCTTAATCCGCCAAAATATCTGTTACAGAACCGTCAGGAAACTTCCCTAAAATATGTATTTGATGCCATAAAGCATAAAACAATAAATGCCATGCCATATAGCGCTCTTTTCGACCAGAGGCTTTTTCAAATAATTTTACTATTTTATCAGAAAAAGCGATTTCTTGTATCCCTATTTGTTTAGAAACTAATGGTGCCAATGTCGCAGCTTGTTGTTCAATCCATAATCCAATAGGAACACTGAACCCTAATTTAGAAGCAAACGGATTAGATTCTGGGAAATATCGCTCTAACCATTTACGTAAAATCCACTTTCCTTGTCGATTTTGAACCTTTAACGAATCTGAAAGACCAAACGCAAACTCAGCAATTTTTTTATCAAGAAACGGAACTCTACCCTCGATACCATGCGCCATTAAACAACGATCTAATTTAATCAACAGATCATTAGGAAGCCATGTTTCAATATCAATCTTTTGTGCTTTGGTTAAGCGCGTCATTTGAGAGAAATCGCTCTCTTTTTCATATGCAGTTATTTTATCCCGCCAAGAGGATAGTGAGGTATGCAAGTAATCCGTTTGATCAAATACACCTTTACGATACATTTTCTTACCACCACACCACCAAGGTTGACTGGCCTTACGATAGCGACCATATCCAGCAAAGAGCTCATCTCCCCCTTCACCAGATAAAATTACCGTCACAGATTGGCTGGCTTCCTTGGCCAAAAACCAAGTAGGAATAATCGCATAATCAGCAACAGGATCATCCATACACGCAACAATCTGTGGCAAATTCTGCCATACTTGTTGTTGTGTAATAGAAAAAATATGATGCTCTGCGCCAACAGATTTTGCCATTAATGCGGCCTGATCCGTTTCATCTGCAACATATCCTTGACGATTATCAGTTTCAAAACGCGCTGTCCAAGCGCGAACACGTTTTTCTTTCCCTAAGCGCTGCATCATTTTTAAAATGATAGAGCTATCTATACCACTAGATAAGAATAACCCAAAAGGAACATCTGAACGTTCATGAATACGGACTGTTTCCTCTAGAAGTTGATCCAATTCGGATAAAGCAACCTCTGGATCACAAATATGTTTCTTACGCTCTTTAAAAACTTCAAGACGATCTTTCTGAACAATCACTCCATCTTTAATCATCAACGTTTCACCTGGAAGCAAACGATGGATATTCTCAAAAATAGTTTCTTTTCCAGGAACAAATTGTAACTGTAAAAGCGCTGTTAATCCTTGCGGTCGGATAACAGGTTTCACAAAACCTGCTTTTATCAATGCCTGTGCTTCTGAAGCAAAAACAACACCTTGATCAACACAAGCGTAATATAAAGGCTTTATTCCAAAAGGATCTCGACTTAATACCACCGTATGTTCATCAATATCAACCAGCGCAACCCCATACATCCCACGTAGTTTCTCAGGATATTTTTCACGAAACTGCTGCCATAAAGGGAGAACCCCTTCACAATCACTGGCAGTTTTAAAAGGGTAATCACGAAGATTTTGACGAAGATCAAGATCATTATAAATCTCACCATTCACCACCGCAGCCAATTGATCTTTATATAGAAAAGGCTGCTGCCCCCCTTCTATATCAATGATAGAAAGGCGAGTATGAACCAATACGGCATGCTGATTAAGCCATTCTCCCGAGCCATCTGGGCCACGATGCGCCAATGCTTGCTTTAATTGATTATTTTGCTCTTCAGAAATAAATTGCCCTGATTTAAGCGCAATACCCGCCACACCACACATTAAGCTTTTTCGACTTTACTTAAAAAATTATACCACTGTTGTAATACAGTTTCTTTACTAAATTCTTGTTCAAATTTTTGACGACCTGCTTGTGCGATTTTCTGTGCAAATTCCGGAAGATCTAATAATTTTTGTATGGATTGAGCTAATAAATTTTCATCTTCTAATGGAGATAATAACCCATTCTCACCATCATCAATCAACTCTGATGGCCCTTGAGAAGCCAAGGCCGCCACAGGTTTAGTTGCTGCAAAAGCCTCCAGAACAATATTCCCTAAAGGCTCATGTCGTGAAGAGCATACAAATACATCGCACTCTGATAAAATATGAGAGATATCTGTCACCCATCCAGGCATATGCACGCGATCGGCAACCCCTAAAGAGTTAGCTAAGCATTGTAAGCTATCTCGTTGATCACCTTCTCCTGCGATCAAAAGATGTGCATCTTTTATATAAGGCATAGCCTTAATTAACGTATCAAAACCTTTATTCGTATGCAAACGCCCCATAGCCAATAAAAAAGGCGCATTTTCAGGAATATAATGAGGACGTTGAGGTATTACATTAGGAAAGTCTCTAGCAAAATTAGGAACGTAATGCGCACGATGTTCTGGCCACCCTTGTTCCAACAACCACTTTACAATACCTTTCGTATTGCCAACTAAATGATCACAATTTTTGTAATATCTTAAATCGTAAAAACCACCTAAACGTCCTACTGATACCCAATCACCAACAGGCATAAAATTTGCAGCCCTACTCATCCATGCAACAGCGACTCTTGGACAAAAGTCTTTTAGCATTTTCTTCATTTTACGTTTTGTAATAAAATCTATACGCCCTCCAAAAGATAACTCTTTTGGCAATAACCCTTTACTTTTTAATAATTCTAATCGATCTGGATTATGACGAATAATTGATAAAATATTCAATCCTTGCTCATGTTGCGCTATACATAAACGCTCATAAAATAATTCTGCCCCACCATTTGCTGCTCCAGCCATGATATGAGCAACACGTAACTTATCCATTTATTTATTCCAATTCAAACTCAGGCAAAAAATCCGTATAGCAATAATCTTATCTCTCTTCAAACAAAGTTTTAAAAACCACAAAAACTTTATCAACAGATAAGGCATTCATAGAAGCCTTCCCTTTCTCTCCATCTGCAACAACTGCCGTTGCTTTTTTTCCAGCTGGGGCATATTCTGAAACTTGACTGGGACCAAACAATCCCAATACAGGGATTCCACAAGCCGCAGCTAAGTGCATTAACCCAGAATCATTACCCACAAAAGCTTTACATTGCGAAAACATTGCCGCAACTTGCGCAAGCGTAAAATTACCCCCCACATCAATAATCGGCAAATCTGCATTTAACAAAGGGCTCGCCATTTCATATTCTTGCTGTCCTGGACCATAAAAAACTGCAAACTGACTGTTAGGAAACAAGGTTTGTATTCTATGAGCCAATTTAATAAAACGATTTACATCCCACACTTTGCCAGCCCAATTCGCCGTCGGCGCCAATGCGATATAAGTATTATTAGGTAAATAACACTCTGCAAGGGCTCTATCTTCTTGATCTATCCACATAACAGGTAAAGGTGCTGGTTGCAGATGGAAAGCTCTTGCTAAATACTCTACTCTCTTTTCTTTGATCCTGCCACCACGAATAACAACTCTTTTCTTTGCCCACAAAACGTAACTAATGGCAGAACCTCTGAGATCAACAATTAAATCCCACGATTGTAAAACACACTGCTTCCACAACGTAAACCAATGTAAATCATAACGCTGCTTTTCCATAATCAATACTTGTTTACAGCGAGGCATTCTTTCGAATATCCCAGAGGCTACCGAACCACAAGCGATTGTAAATTCAGCCGTAGGATAAGTTTGCAGTAAATGGTTTAATATTCCTGTTGAAATCACAGCGTCCCCTAAACGAGTAGACGTGATAAACAAAATATTTTTTACTATCGACGATTTCATATAAACCTTATACTGGTCAAAAGAACATATCTAACGAATATTATTTTATCTCGCTTTAAAGGTCTACATATAATGACGAATTCATCCATTAATTCCTTTATCTCTATGATGAAGTTTAACCAAGATGGTTTAATTGCTGCTATTGCTCAACAACATGATACAGGCGAAGTCTTGATGATGGCATGGATGAATAAAGAATCTATTCATGAAACATTAACCACCAATCAGGTTTGTTATTTTTCTCGCAGCCGCCAAAAATTATGGCGTAAAGGAGAAACCTCTGGACAAGTGCAAACTTTGGTTGAAATGCGCCTTGATTGTGATGGCGATACACTTTTATTGTTGGTTGATCAAAAAGGCGTAGCTTGTCATACAGGGCGTCGCAACTGTTTCTTTCATGCATATCGTAACGGAGAAATCGTCGAGGTCAGCAAACCTTTGATGGATCCCAATCAACTATATCATCAATAATTATAAATAAGAGCAACATCATGAGCACAACAACACATACAATTTGGTTATTGGCTGGTGAAACCAGTGGGGATGAATTGGGCGCAAAGCTGATCAAAGCATTACGTCATTTCAATCCATCCTTAAAATTTTGTGGTGTTGGTGGCCCTAAGATGCAGGAACAAGGGCTGGAACTCTTATTCCCTATGCAAGACCTTGCGGTGATGGGATTGGTCGAAGTTTTACCAAAAATCCGTATGCTATCCAATCGGTTAAATCAAGCCGTAGAGCATATTAAAACGGTTCGCCCTGATGTTGTTGTTACGATTGATAGCCCAGGCTTTTCTTTACGATTATTAAAACGCATTACAGATTTATCCATTCCTAGAGTGCATTATGTTGCGCCTCAAGTCTGGGCTTGGCACGAAAGCCGTGTAAAGAAATTCCCAGGTCTGTGGGAAAAGCTTTTATGCTTGCTGCCTTTTGAAAAAGAGTTCTTTTCTAAACACGGATTACAAAGCACATTTGTTGGGCATCCTATTTTAGAAACCGAAGTCCATCATGGAAATGCAGAGCAATTTCGACAAGATCATCAACTTAGCGATAAAGCTCCTATTGTTTTATTTATGCCTGGCAGCCGTCGTTCCGAGCTGCCTAAATTAATGCCCGTCTTTAAACAGACATTAAGCCTATTAAAACGACAACTTCATGATGTTACAGCGGTCATCCCGACCTCTCCTTTGGCAAAAGAACGTGTGTTGCATATGGTTAATAATTGGCCAGTCAAACCCATTATTATTCATGACCCTCAAGATAAATATAATGCTTATGCTGCGGCCAATGCTGCCCTTACCAAATCAGGCACAACAACGTTAGAGCTCGCATTGGCAAAAGTGCCAATGGCAGTGACATATCGTGTTAATCCTGTGACGGCGATGATTGCACGACGCATGATCAAAGTGCCTTATGTTTGTATGTTGAATCTCCTTGCAAATGACCAAATTGTTCCAGAATTATTGCAAGAAAATTGCCATCCAGAAAAGCTCTCTGCCATGTTGATGGGATTATTAACCGATCCAGAAAAAGCCAAAGCTCAACAAGATGCATTTATCCAAATTATGCACCAACTTTCTGGCCCGAATGGTGAACTGCCTTCCCATGTTGCTGCCAAAGAGATTTTGGAGATGATTAAGGGGTAATTAATGAATAAAATTTTAATCAGTATTATTATAGGAATTACGACTATTTTTGGGATAGCAATATTTCTATATATAAAAATAAAATATCCTGATTATTTTAATATTTTAAATGGTTTGTTCACTTTAATTGCAAGCTTAGCCACTATTTTTGCTGCTTGTTTTGCCGTTATCACAATGCAAGATTTTAAAAAACAAAAAAGAGCTGAATTATTAAGCGAAACGTCCACAAGTATTCTAAACAATAAAGATGAATTCTTGATAACAGTCATGAAATTATATAGTGGTATAAATACAGTAATAGAATATCATGATAAAACAAATCTCTCGATTTTTTTTGATACCATGCGAAAAGAATATAGTAGCCTTATCAAGTATTATAAAAATTTTGGAATTCTTATCCAAATTTCTGATATAAAGGACAAACAAGATTTTACGACATTAATTAATATAATTAATGACTTTATTAAAACTTTAGATAATCTACAAAAACTTATTCAAGAAAAAGCCTTTACTAATGATCAAAAAGAAAAAATAAACAACCATAATTCAAAATTATTACAAGATTTCAAAATACAATATAATCAAGTAATATCTATATTAAATAAAAACTCATTATACCTATAGTTATCAATATTTAATCTTACTTATACAACAACACTTGCAATCTCTCAAAAAACGCCTGCTTATCCAACTGTTCTGGGATTTCAATCAGCGGAATACGAGCATTTTTCAAAACCAGCTTTTTAACCTGCATTCGTTCATTGGCGCTTTGAGATAAATAATGCCCAGAGCCATGATATTCAATCACACATCTAGGGCTTCCATAATGATCAATCAGTAAAAAATCTACACGTTTACTGTTGTAAGAACGAAATGCCAACTTCTGCAAAACGGTATTCACTCTACCCGTCGTACGAATAAATGCCCCCATCGAAACCTCAAAAGAAACATACCAATTCAGTTGATTTCTCTGTATCCACTCATTCAAATAATGAAAATATTGAATAGCCTCTTTATTCATCGGCTTATAAGGCATCAACTCACATTGACGAATATACCGCATTTGATATTGATATTGCGTTAACTCTGGCTCTGCTGAAATTTCTCTGTTTTTCTGCTCCGCATCTACACAATCAATACGCCGTAACTGTGCCAACTCTTGTTGATATCGACGTTTAACTTTGAAATACGTATACGCAGAACCAAAGACTATTCCAATTATCAAACAAATGATGATCATTTGCATAAATCTGTATAACCTTTAAATTTTTACATAAACAATGATTGAGGATATCAATTAAAATAACAGCTCATTACAATCAGGAAATACGTCAATATCATCGATTAATCTTATTAAAAACAATCAATTATACTCATCATCATGTAAAAAAGATTCCCATCCTAATCTGTATTCGTATAAGGATTTTCTTTGATCTTCTTATAGATATAAGGACAATCTTGGGGGAAAGATTTACCAGAACATATTCTGATAAAAAAGTCATATAAACGCTTCATTGCATTTCCTTATGACTACCATATCAATCATCTATAAGGCGCAATAAAATGGCCTTATAGATGTATAATCAAAAACTAGCGGTCGATTTTCAATGCTGCCAAGAATGCAGATTGTGGGATTTCTACTTTCCCAAATTGACGCATCCGTTTTTTACCTTCTTTTTGTTTATCCAGCAATTTACGTTTACGAGAAATATCCCCACCATAACATTTTGCTGTAACATCTTTAGACAAAGCACCAATGGTTTCACGTGCGATCACACGACCACCAATCGCTGCTTGAACTGCAATTTTAAAGAGTTGACGAGGAATAAGATCTTTTAACTTTGCACAAATTGCGCGACCTCTGCTCTCTGCCACAGAACGGTGAGCCACAAACGCCAAGGCATCAACAGGTTCTTGGTTTACAAGGATACTAATACGAACCAAGTCACTTTCTTCATATCCATCCATTTGATATTCGAAACTTGCATAGCCACGCGTTGCAGATTTTAAACGATCATAAAAGTCAAAAACAACTTCGTTTAATGGCAAACGATAAATCGCCATCGCACGTGTTCCAACATAAGTTAAATCAATTTGTTGTCCACGACGTTCTGTACATAACCCTAATACGGCTCCTAAATATTCATCAGGCACCATAATAGAGGCTTTAATCCAAGGTTCCTCGATATGATCAATGGATGTTGGATCTGGCATATCCGCTGGGTTATGTAAGTCCTCTACAGAACCATCATTTTTAAATAAATGATAAACAACAGAAGGTGCTGTTGCGATCAAGTTCAGATCGAATTCACGACTTAATCGTTCTTGAATAATTTCTAAATGCAATAACCCAAGGAAACCACATCTAAACCCAAATCCTAACGCTGCTGAGGTTTCTGGCTCATAATGAAAAGATGCATCATTTAACTGTAATTTACCCAAGCTCTCACGAAGTTTTTCGAAATCATCCGCATCCATTGGATATAAACCACACCAAACCACAGGCACAGATGGCTTAAATCCTTCTAGTGCTTTAGAGGCTGGTTTTTTATCATCAGTAATTGTATCCCCGACGTGACAATCTGCAACCGTTTTAATCGCTGCATTAATATATCCCATTTCCCCAGCACCCAAAGAATCAACTTCGCGCATATGAGGCGTAAACACACCGACTTGCTCAACATTATAAGTGCTGCCATTAAACATCATGCGAATACGCATGCCTTTTTTGATACGCCCTTCTTTAACACGCACCAAAATAATCACACCTAAATAGGTATCATACCAACTATCAACCAACAAAGCTTGCAAAGGCGCATTCACATCCCCTTTTGGTGGGGGAAGACGGGTTACCAAAGCATCTAAAACTGCTTCAATATTCAATCCAGTTTTTGCAGAAACCCCGATTGCATCATCAGCAGGAATACCAATAATTTCTTCAATTTGATTTTTGGTATCTTCTACATCCGCAGCAGGCAAATCGACCTTATTCAACACAGGAACAATCTCATGACGAGCATCAATTGCTTGATATACATTCGCCAATGTTTGTGCTTCTACCCCTTGGGATGCATCAACAACTAACAACGAGCCTTCACAAGCAGCCAAAGAGCGACTGACCTCATAGGCAAAGTCAACATGGCCTGGGGTGTCCATAAGATTTAAAATATATGTTTTTCCGTCTTTTGCCAAATAATGCAAACGAACGGTTTGCGCTTTAATGGTAATGCCACGTTCGCGCTCAATATCCATACTATCCAAAACTTGAGCTTGCATTTCCCGTTGCGTCAACGCACCACAAGCTTGAATCAAACGATCGGCAAGCGTCGATTTTCCATGATCAATATGAGCAATAATCGAAAAATTACGAATAAGTTCCAAAGGCGTATCTGTCATATAGGCACCAACAAGGCAAAAATAATGTCAAGAAATAAGAATAATTGTATTAAAGCATAGTTCTATACGCTTTTTACAAAAAATACTACGATCCTTTTTCTTTTTTTAACGGATAAGTTGCAACAACAGCCCCACCAACGATTAAAAGAACAGCAAACAACAACTCAAATGTAGCAGTTGCTCGGCCTGCAATGATTAACCACAATGTAGAAAGCAAAGGGGCAAGATAAGATAAAGAACCTATCAAAGATATATTTGCGTTTTTAGTCGCATAGTCCCACGCCAAAAAAGCAATCCCTATTGGGCCACAACCTAAATATAAAATAATTAATATATCTCTAATAGAAGTTGGCAAAATTGTTGGCTCAAATATAAAATGAATAATCATCGAAACCAAGGCGATACCACCACAAACCCCAATCATCATCCCGGTAGGAACTGAAGCATAGCGACGATTAACAATAGAATAAATTGCCCACACTACACCACTTAAAAAGCCAAAAATATAACCTAAAATAACTTGAAAATTTAATACAGCATCCTGATCAGCTGGCATCAAACAAACTGTACCAATCAACCCCATGACTGCACCAATAAAGTAAGCAATATGAAACTGTTTTTTACTTAATATCGCAATACAGACCACCAGCATAATGGGCCATAAATATGATAATAAAGTAACCTTAGCTGGAGGGGAAAAAATTAATCCCAAATAATCAAATACATAAAACAAAAACAGCCCACAAAATGCCGTAAACCAAGGTGCAAACGGTTGTGCCATTTCACGCATACGACCTGTTACAGCCAGTATAATACTACCAATAATAAATGCTTCACCAAACCCAAACCATAAAAGCTGAAAACGTGGCATATTAGGTAAAGATGTAATGGTAACAGATGAGCTAGACCATAGTAATATGGTTAATAAACCAGACGCTGTTGGCAGTAACAATTTGGATTTTTTATCAAAACATTTAGAAAGAATAGCCATCATTATTAAACCAATACAATTTAAAAAGGATAAAATAAAAAAGCCTATGTAAAACTACATAGACTTTTAAAGACTCTTTGATTCAAAATTCTGTTAATTACGATGTCGTTATATTGCTCATTTTTCAATAATTAAACGATTAAATACAACTTATTTTTTCAATGGATACGTTGCAACCACCGCACCACCAACAATTAAAATAACCGCAATTAACAAACCCATTGTTGCAGGTGCTCGCCCAGCTATAACTAGCCATAACGTTGAAAGCAATGGTGCCAAATAAGATAAAGAGCCCATCAAAGAAAGGTTAGCATTTTTTGTTGCATAGTCCCATGCCAAAAACGCAATTCCCATTGGCCCACAACCAACATATAAGATAATCAACATTTCTTGCCAAGAATTAGGCATAACCGTCAGTTCGAAAGCAAAGTGGATCATCATGGAAACTAAAGAGATCCCCCCGCAAACACCGATCATCATTCCTGTAGGAACTGATATATATTTACGATTAACAATAGAATAAATAGTCCAAACAATTGCACATAAAACGCCTAATAAATATCCGAATAAGTTCCCTGAAGTCAGTACAGATCCTTGATCGGCTGGCATTAAGAAAATCGTCCCGATTAACCCCATTAATGCCCCAAGCAAATAAGCAATATGAAATTGTTTTTTACTTAATAACGCAATACATACCACCAACATAGTCGGCCATAAATAAGAAAGTAAGGTTACTTTGGCTGGTGGAGCAAAATCCAATCCAACAAAATAAAATAAATGAAAAAAGAAAATCCCACAAAATGCCGTAAACCAAGGTGCAAACGGTTGTGCCATTTCACGAACACGACCCGTCAACGTCAGAATAATGCTACCAATAATAAAGGCTTCACCAAATCCAAACCACAAAAGTTGGAAACGTGGCATATTCGGTAATGAGGTTGTTGTCACAGCCAAGCTAGACCATAATAAAATGGTTAATAGACCTGATGCTGTTGCAACTAAGACTTTAGATTTTCCATTGGAAACTTGTTGAACGGTAGACATTCTTGGTAAGACCCGTTTATATAAAATCGTTAAAATAAAAAAGTCCATGCAAAACAACATGGACTTTTTATCTCTCTTTACTATCGCAAAGTTCCGCCTGTTAATCGCGCAACTTCTTTAATAATTTTCTGCGAAACCGCCTCAATTTCTTCGTCTTTTAAACTACGATCTTGAGGTTGCAAGGTAACTTGTATTGCAACAGATTTATGACCTTCTGCAACCTTATCCCCTACATACACATCAAACAACTCAACATTCGTCAATAATTGACGATCTGCTTGTTTCGCCGCACTCAATACTTTACCAACTTCAACATCTAATTTGACAACAAAAGCAAAATCACGTTTTAACGGTTGGAAAGGAGGCAAGAAAGGTGCCTTTTTCTTTTGTGCTTTTTTGAAAATAATATTATCCGTCATAATTTCAAAAATCATAGGCGCTTGATCAAACCCAAATTCTTTAACTAATGAAGGATGTAACTCACCAAAATAAGCTAAAATATTCTTAGGTCCTAAACTCAAACGACCAGAACGTCCTGGATGATAATAAATTGGCGTTTCTTTAGTCACTTGCAATGAATCGACTGCAACACCCAAACCATCTAAAACAAAGTAAACATCCGTCTTAACATCCCAAAGACTGACCTCTTGCGCTTTACCATCGATATTACGAGGCATATAACCATAACGCACTCCAGCAGCAACCCTTCTTTCGCCATCTTGACTAAAAGCAGGGCCCACTTCGAAGAACGCAATATTTCCCCAACCACGCACAATATTACGTTGCACTGTGGGTAATAAAGAAGCCAAAGGTGTCGGGCGTAACTGATCCATATCACTTGAAATTGGATTTAATAAACGCAAATCTTCTGGTGCATCTCCTAATCTTGCTGCAACTTCATGATCTACAAAAGAAAAACCAACCGTTTCAATCAATCCACGAGCAGCCAGCAAACGTGCACATAAAATCAAACGTTCTTGCTCTGCTGTTACTGCAGCTTGTGGTACGGCTTGATTAACAGGCAAAGATACGGCTGGAACATGATCTAACCCTTCAATACGCAGTATCTCTTCAATTAAATCAATTTCACCTTCCATTGCCTGTGCAATTTCTTTTAATTGATCTGCTTTATCTGCTGCAATACTGGGATGTTGCGCCATACTCATTGACATCACAATATCATTGCGCCATGAAGGCACAGACACCGTCACAGATTGATCGTTCTGGTCTTGAACTCCAAACCCTAGCGATGTTAAAATATTAACCACACGCTCTGGATCAACAGCTAAACCACCAAAATTTTCAAGGCTACTATAACGTAACGTTGCATCACGTTGCCATTCTGGCTCTTCACCAGCAATAACAACTTCGCTAGCTTTACCACCACAAAGATCAAGGATCATTTGAGTTGCAGCTTCCATTGCCTGTGGAAGCAATGCCTGATCGACACCACGTTCAAAACGTTGACGCGCATCTGTTGTAATAAAATGACGACGACCACTTAACGCAATAGTCACAGGATTAAACAAAGCACACTCAACAAAAACAGTCGTTGTTTCTTCGGTAACGCCAGTATGTTCTCCGCCCATTAATCCAGCCAAAGACTGAACGCCTGATTGATCAGCAATCACACAATCTTTATCAGTAACTTGATATTCTTTACCATCCAAAGCAACAAATTTTTCACCTTGACCTGGACAAATAGCAAGTGTTTTTCCTGTGATTTTATCAACATCAAAAACATGCAAAGGACGACCAAGATCAAAGGTGAAGAAATTAGTAATATCGACTAGCAACGAAATAGGACGCACCCCAACCGCTCTAAGGCGTGCTTGAAGCCATTCAGGACTTGGGCCATTTTTAACATTGGCAATTGTACGTCCAAGCACCCATGGGCAAGCTGCTTTAAATTGGTTGTCCCATTTAATTTCTGATGAGAACTCTCCTTCGACAACCTTAGGCTCCCAAGGTTTTAAAGTCCCTATGCCAACAGCAGCTAAATCCCTAGCAATATTACGGATCGATAGTGCATCTCCACGATTAGGAGTAATTGCAATCTCAATAACAGGATCATTCAGTTTGGCAAAATCAACATAAGCAGTTCCTATTGGCGCTTCTTCTGGTAATTCCATAATACCATCTTGTTCTGCACCAAGACCTAATTCCTCGGTTGAACACATCATGCCATTACTTTGTTCACCACGAATTTTGCCCGCTTTTAAAGTAATATCACTACCAGGAACATAAGTACCAACAGGAGCAAAAATTGTTACAAGACCTGCTCTGGCATTTGGTGCACCACAGACGACTTGAACATTCTCAAATCCCTCACCCGCATTGACCTGACAAACTTGCAAACGGTCTGCATTCGGATGTTGAGAGGCCGTTAAAATACGAGCAATTCTAAAATTACCCAATGTTTTTGATGGATCTTCAACAGATTCAACTTCTAATCCAATAGAGTTTAATGCTGTACAGATTTCATCAACAGATTTTGTTGTATCTAAGTGATCGCGTAACCAGGATAAAGTAAATTTCATTGCCTATATCCCTTCATGCAATGCAACGGAGCGAAAAGAGGAGAAACCATAATGACGTAACCAACGCACATCACCTTCGTAAAAAGAACGCAAATCAGAAATACCATATTTTAACATGGTTAAGCGTTCGATCCCCATTCCGAAAGCAAAAGCTTGCCACTCTCTAGGGTCTACACCACAATTGGCCAATACTCGGGAATGCATCATTCCAGCACCAAGAATCTCAAGCCAATCTGATCCACCGCCCAACTCACCTGTCTTGCGGTTCCACCCGATATCAATTTCCATAGAGGGCTCTGTGAATGGAAAATAAGAAGAACGGAAACGCACTGGTAAATGAGGAATACCAAAGAAAGCACGTAAGAAATCTACCAAACAGCCTTTTAAATGCCCCAAGGTAAGACCTTTTTCAACAACCATTCCTTCACATTGATGAAACATTGGAGAGTGCGTTGCATCATGGTCCGCACGATACGTACGACCAGGTGCAATAATACGAATGGGAGGCTCTTGATCTAACAAAGTGCGAATTTGTACAGTAGATGTTTGTGTTCTTAATAGATTTTGTTGTCCATCAAGCGTTTTTGTAGGCAAATAGAATGTATCATGATCCGCACGTGCAGGATGGTTTTCATCAATATTCAATGCAGAAAAATTAAACCAATCCGTATCAACATTAGGCCCCTCAGCAACTTTGAAGCCCATTGCACCAAAAATCGCAATAATTTCTTCAATTGTTCTGCGCAAAGGATGTAACATCCCTGCCGTAACAGAAACAGGCATCGTTACGTCAATTGCTTCAGCATTTAACTTTTCATTTAACGCTCTTTCTTCTAAGACCACCTTACGTGTTTCAATGGCTTGCGTTAATTCATCACGTAAACGGTTAAGAATACCCCCTCGCTCTTTACGAAGTTCAGGAGGACATTTTCCTAATTCTTTTAATTTTTGCGTTAATGGTGCTGATTTTCCAAGCGTTGCAACACGAACCGCATCCCATGCACGTAGATCTTGTGCTTGATCTAATGCTGACAACGTATCTTGTTTGATACTTTCTAGATCTTGATCCATTTAAACCCTCAATAAACAAAAAAGGGCTGCCTTTGACAGACTGCCCTCTTTCCTATTCATTATCATGAACAGACAAATCTCATTAATTTAAGACTTAAGCGAGAGCCGCTTGTGCCTTTTTAACAATTTCTGCAAATGTTGCTGCATCATCATATGCGATTGCAGCCAAAACTTTACGATCTAATTCGATACCAGCTTTGTTCAAACCATTGATGAAACGGCTATATGTCAAACCGTGTTCACGAACAGCAGCATTAATACGTTGAATCCACAATGCGCGGAAATCACGTTTTTTAACGCGACGATCGCGATATGCGTATTGTAAAGATTTTTCTAAACGTTCCAAAGCAATACGATAGTTCGTAGAAGAACGACCGCGGAAACCTTTAGATTGTTGTAATACTTTTTTATGACGTGCGTGTGTGGTAACGCCTCTTTTTACTCTTGCCATGGTATATCTTGCTCCTTAACGTGACAGGCCGTATGGCGCCCATTGTTTAACCGTACGACCATCTTGTGCTTCTAAAGTTTGAGAACCACGGTTGGTACGTTTTGCTTTTTGAGTACGGTTAATCAAGCCGTGACGTTTATTACCAGGACCAGCAAGTACTTTACCTGTAGCGGTAATTTTAAAGCGTTTTTTGACCGATGATTTGGTCTTCATTTTGGGCATTTTTCTCTCCCGTTGAATGTAAATTTCAAATCCATCATAGGATAACGTCACAAGATGGGCATGCCCTAAATTCTCAGCCCAACCCGTAAACGTAGTGTGTTTATATAACCACTATTCAAAAGAAGCTCAAGTAAAAACATTAAAGATATAGAAAAAACTTTTGTTTTTTTATCCGAAATTAATATAGAGAAAAGACAACATATATCTTCTTTATTATTTAAGTTCTATTCAAATGCCTCTTTCCACGATACGCAATACACTTTCCTCATGCAAAATGATTAATTTAACCAACGAACGTACCGGCATGATTTATATTATCATTGCTGGAATTATATGGGGATTGGGAGGTGTTGTCGGACAATATGTCTTACAATATAAACATCTTGATGCAGCTTGGATTATTAGTATTCGCTTGTGGATTCCAGGGGTTATTTTACTCACCTTATGCTATCGAAAACATAAAAAAGCAATTTTTAATCCTTTAAAAACACCCAGAGAGTTAATGATACTCTTATTCTTCTCTGTTGTGGGAATAATGAATTCTCAATTGAGTTATTTTTTAGCAATCCAATATTCAAATGCAGCTACAGCAACAATTTTACAATATTTATATCCAGTAGTCATCGCTATTATTTTAGCGTTTTACTTAAAGAAAAGACCTTCTTTTGCACTTATCATTTCCATTATACTAGCTTTGGTTGGCGCATTCTGCCTTGTCACAGATGGTTCTATTGATAAAATCACCCTTCCACCCAAGGCAATCATCTTTGGTGCCTTATGTGTCGTTGGTTCAGTTGCCTATACCTTATCCCCTATTCCTTTGTTACAACGATATAACACCACCACGATTGCAGGATGGGGAATGCTATTTGGCGGTATTATTTTAAACTGTTTTCATCCTTTTTGGCATATCTCTGGTATTATCGACTTTGCATCTGTGATCAGCATAATCTTTATCGTGCTTGTCACAGGCATGATCGCTTTTTTACTTTATTTAATTGGCGTTAAATTATTGGGAAGTTCCAAAGGCAGTATATTAGCTACGATTGAACCTTTAGCTGCTGCCTTTTTCTCTGTCGTAATCTTACATGTTGATTTTAATATTGTTGATTGGATTGGCGCAGCTTGTATTATCGCAATGATTGTTATTCTCGCAAAAAATAAAGTTTAAATATATTGACTTCTAAATAAAGCAATTGATCGTTATCATGCCCTCACAAACAGAAAAAACTCTAAGAAACAAAAGCGAACAAATTGGTATTTTATGCGTCATTGTAGCTGGATGTTTGTGGGGCCTAGGAGGAATTGTTGGGCAATATGCTTTACAATATAAGCATATCCAAGTCGAATGGATGATTGTCATCCGCATGGGACTACCAGGAATATTGCTTTTATTATTTTCCTACCAACGCTATGGATATGAAATATTTACTCCTTTTCAAAATAAACTCGAAGCTTTTCGTCTAATCGTATTAGCCATTGCTGGAATGTGGATTTCACAACTAACGTTTTACTTAGCTATTCAATATTCCAACGCAGCTACAGCAACCATTCTGCAATATTTATATCCAGCAATCATTGCAATTTTTCTGACCATACAACTCAAAAAACTACCATCATTAGCAATGATTGTTGCTATTATCCTATCCATCATTGGCGCATTTTTATTGGTGACCAATGGGCATTTTGATGAAATTGTTTTACCCATTAACGCATTATTATTTGGCTTAGCTTCTGCCATTACTTCTGCAATTTACACGCTTTATTCCGTTCCTCTTTTATTAAAACATAACACAATTATTATTGCAGGATGGAGCATGTTTATTGGCGCGATTATTGCAAACTTCTTTCATCCATTCTGGAGGATCACCAACAATCTAGATATAGAAGCATGGCTTGCCATCCTATTCGTGATCTTTATTGGTGGAATGGTCGGTTTTGTTTTATTTCTAGTAGGAATAAAAAGAATTGGCGGCGCCAAAGGTAGCGTCCTGTCAACCATAGAGCCCCTTGCAACAGTTATTTTTTCTGTCCTAATCCTAAAAATTAATTTTACAATTTCAGACTGGATCGGTGCTGCCTGTATCATTATGATGATTTTATTATTATCCATAAAAAAATCATCATAATTTAAAAATGATTAAGCTTTATTTAACAGCTCTACTTCTTCATGGGTTAGACGTAACATAAGCGATTTCACAAGACTTTGTAATTGAGACAAAGTCGTTGCACTAGCTATCGGAGCTGTCACCTCTTTTTGAGCAATTAACCATGCCAATGAAACCTCTGCTGGCGTTGCTTGATGATTTTGTGAAATACCATCTAAAAGATCAAGAATATACATGCCTCGATCATTCATATAATCAGCAACCTTCTCACCTCGAGCGCCTTGTTTTAAATCTTCTTTGCTACGATATTTTCCTGATAGAAATCCTGAAGCTAAACTATAATAGGTAATCACGCCGATTTGCTCATCCACAACAATCTTTCTTAAATCTGCATCAAATTGTTGACGATCGTAAAGATTATATTCAGGTTGTAACGTTTGATAAGCAGGTAAATGATGTTCCTTTGCCGCCTTTAAAGATGCTGACAATTGTTGAGCATTCAAATTAGAAGCCCCAATTGCTCTTATTTTTCCTTCTTTCAACAATTGATCATAAGCCAACAATGTTTCTTCATACGCCACATCTGGATCTGGCCAATGTGATTGATACAAATCAATTACATCAATTTGTAAGCGCTTTAATGACTCCTCTACAGACTGAACAATCCAACGCTTAGAAAGACCTTTACGATCGCCCCCCATATCAGAGCCAACTTTGGTAAAAATAAGCAGCTTATCACGTTTATGAGGATTAGCTTTTAACCATTTCCCCATAATAATCTCGGACTCTCCGCCCTGATTTCCTGGTGCCCAACGAGAATAAACATCTGCGGTATCAATCGCGTTTAACCCTAAATCAACAATCGCATCTAGAATCTCAAAGCTCTTTTTCTCATTAAGTGTCCAACCAAAAACATTGCCTCCAAAAACAAGAGGAATGATTTCTAAATTTGTTTTACCTAATTTTCTTTTTTGCATCTTACAAATCTTTCGATAAACAATCTGTTATCAAGTAATGTATTCATCTAGCTCAACATATAATAAACCAATTAAGATTATATATAAAAACAATATTTACAATTCGATGTGAAAACAAATATTTACGTAATGGATTGAAATAAATATCCTTGATCATCCCTAAATATCCAATTAAAAGAGTAAAATACATACTTATTTCACTCAATAGTCATCTTACCAGGATTATTTACTTATGGTTGATATTCGCCACATTATCAAAGAAAGAGAATTGCTATTATATCCCCATATTCCGCTTGGGGTCTTTCGCAACTCTGGTGAATGGCCTGAACCAAAACAACACTACTCTTTATTTTTATACACAAATGATGATAGCCAGAGAATCATTGAATGGATTATTTATCATCAACAAGTTGGTTTTACGCATTTTTATATCTATTCTTTCCATGAAGATCCTACACAATTTTATCAACATCTCCTCCCATATTTAAATGCAAGCTCTCCCTGTGTTACTTATTATCATTATCCTGAACCTGGCAACGCACATCAAGCTTTTTGCCATTTTTTCAGAAATTATGCCCATGAAACAAAATGGCTTTTATGGTTAAATATTGATGAATTTTTATGCTTAAAAAATCTAGAAACACTCCAAAGCTTTATGCAACCAGAGTATGAGGAAATTGACACAATTTATTTTCACCTCTGTCATTACGGGCATAGTAATTTTGAAACCGCCCCAGAAGGTGATGTTCTATTAAATTATACATTACGCGCAAATACAATATCCCCCATTACAAGGGGTATGATACAAAGCTCAAAGCTTCCTTATACAAAACTGTATCATAATTTTTCTATAAATTTTCAGACTAACTATGCTTACTTAGATAGTAATTTAAGTTCAATGAATGTTTTAGAAGATGATTTCTCGAAATATTTTGAAGCTTATCCTACCAATGTAGAAGCTTACTTAAATCAACAGAACTATAGCGAAAAAATTATAGAAACTGCTTATATCGCTCACTTTGGCCTTCCTTCAATACAGTTTATAGAAAATCAAAAAGAAGAAAAACAGTTCACTTATTACAGTGGACAGACTCTTGTTGATTTTAATCACTTAGAAAATATACTTGAATATTTTGAAGCTTTTAACCTCGTCGAAGATAATACTCTGCATAATTTATGGATTAATAAAATTATCAAAGCATGGGATCATAGTATTTTCCCGGTCAATTTTTGGTCTTTGTTATCAGTAAATAAACCTGTAAAACAAAGCTCTACGTTAAACGACTGCTCCCCTCAAGAAGATGCTAACAAGCTGATTAATAATACGTTAATGGGAACAGCTCAAAACCTTACAAAAATTGAAGAAAGCCCATGGTGGGAAATTGATCTAGAAACAATATCAACAATCCATGAAGTTCAAATTTTTAATAGACTAGATCAAAATCAAAAAGCAGCTTGTTATTTTAATCTTCTTATATCCACTGACGGACAAATCTGGAAATATATTACAAAAAAAACAAGTAACCAACTTTATGGTGGCATAGACGGTTCGCCTTATGTATGGAGCTCAGAAAATGGAATGACTGGAAGATTTATAAAATTTACTATTCCTGGGCCCAATCAACAAATTGGTTTAGACCAAATTCAAATTTTCGGCGAAGTACAAAATCAAGAAATATAGAAGATTATTATGACAAGCATTTCTTATAAGCCTTTCATTAACGACCACGAGCTTATGCTTTATCCATATGCTCCTTTAGGATTATTACATAATCAAGGTGAGTGGCCTGATCCTAAATATAACTTAAGTATTGTCACATTTGCTTCAGCTCAAGATATCAACCTTATTGAATGGCTTACCTACCATCAAGCTTTAGGAGTAGATCACTTATATTTGTATTGTATAGATGACGATCCAACAGAGTTATATCGTCAAATTTTACCATTTATGTTAGGCGAAAAACCTTTTATCACTTTTCACCATTATCGTTTCTCTAAAGCAAACGCTCAAATATATTTGCACTTTATTCATAATTACATTCACGAAACATTATGGTATATCCATTTAAATATTAATGATTATCTATATTTCCATGAAACTCAAAAAATCTCTGATTTTATTAATAAATTTACAAATTTAAATATTAACGTTGTTTGTTTTAATATCTTTCTTTTTAATAAAAAAGATAAAACTAATAATGTACTAACAACTAAACAAACAACTTTAGAAGCAATACAATCTACTAACTCAATCTGCACAGATACTAAATTTTTAATACGTAGTCGTACATGCCCATATCAATATATTTTTCACCATTTAAATCAATCTCTTGACCAATTAATTTATATAGATAAATTATTCAATCACTCCAGTAATGTTTTGCAACAAAACATGAAAAAATACTATGAAAATTTTCCAGATAATACTTCCTCATTCATTACAAACGAAATCATTACACAGGTTACGCAAATCGCTTACATAGCTCGTTTATGCGACGATACAACGAATAAAGATAGTAACGCTGATAACCATAATAAAGAAAAATCACTTTCTACATTACTAAACCTATACAATCCTGAAAAAATTTGGCAAAAAACCTTAAAAAAAGCTTGGAAAAATTCTTTTTTCCCATATCCTTTACCTTTGTTATCGATTATCTCTCATAATAAATCATATCATCAAAGCTCTGCTCCTGAAAACTATACATCTGAAGATCTAGCATCTCTTTTAGCAAATGGACACATACAAGGTATTACACAAAGTATTACCCAAAGAGAAGCTGATCCTTGGTGGGAAATTGATTTACAAGATAACTATATTATTAAAATAATCCGTCTTTTTAATGGTATTGATTTAAATATAGAAAATATGCAAAACTTTATTATAAAAAGTTCTGAAAATCATACGGATTGGATTACAAGACATCACAAAACAAATCTCAATTTATTTGGAGGAACTGATGGGAGTTATTACAATTGGCTTCATCCGCTTGGAATTAAAGCAAGATGGATCCGTATAACTGTACCTGGTAAAAATAAAGTATTATCGTTAGATCAAATACAAATTCTAGGTATGCCTTGTAAAAATTTTTATGTTCCTTAAGAAACATTGTATTTTATAAAGTAATATAGCAAGAAACCAATATAAAGGATATATTCATACAATGTATAAAAAAGTATCGCTTATCGTCCTTGTATTTATCATTATTATTGGTGTCGTTTTACATTATCGGCACCAAGCAACGATGGAGCGTGGTGCCTATGCCGCGTTACAATCTGGATATTTAAATCTTAAAAATAATAAAAAGCTTCAAGCTATTGGCGACTTTAACTATCTAATTGATACTTACAGCAAAAAAGGTAATGCAACAGTGCAAGAAACTGTTGCTGAAGCATTATTAAAAAAAACAGAACTTCTTATTTCCATTAAAAATACAGATGATGCTCTTAGTGCATTAGAACAACTAAATAATCTATACCTAAACAGTGATAATAAAAAACTTTCTTATGACGTAGCGAAAGCTCTTTTTATGCAAGGTAATTTGCTTTTAGAAGAAGGTCAGTATGAACAAGCAATGATCACCTTTTCACATCTTGTTTCTAAATATGGACAATCTGATAATATAGAAATTAAACGCATGGTTGCACAATCCATGCAAAAAGAAACTGATATCCTCAACCATTGGGGGAAAACAGATACAGCATTAAATATTGATTCCTCTATTATCGAACATTTTGTCAAAGAAAAAGACCCAACTATTCGTTTAATTACTGCTCAGGCCTTAATGGCACGTACTGCCAATCGCTTAAGCAATAAAGAATGGGGAATTGCATTATACAATAGCAATATGTTTATTAAACTTTTCAGTCAAGATAGCTCTCCTATAATTAAAGAGCTATTAGCACATAACTTTTTATATCGAGCTGAAATTCTTCATAGAATTCAAACTATTCCTCAAGAACAAAAAGAGCTATTCGGAGATAATCCACAAGCTGCAGCTTTTAAAACTTATGATGAATTATTAGCTGCAATTACCAATAATAATGAAGGGGAATATCCTCGCTATCGAGCAACCGCGTTATTAGGTAAAGCACAAATTTTACAACAACGAAAACAATATGCAGAAGCATTAGATTTATGTAATCAAATCTATAATACATTCTCTAAAAATGAAGAAACTAAAATTAAAAATGTTGTTGCAAAATCTTTACTAACCAAAGCTCAAATACTCAATACAACAAAAGATTATACTCAAGCATTAGCTATTTATAACCTTATTAGACAAAATTATCATTATGATGATGATCACTTTGCAATCAATATGGTTTTAATTTCTGCTTATCTTGAAGAAAGTACTCTATTAGAACAATTAAATAATAATGACGAAGCTCTCAAATTACTTGATGAAGCAATTAAAACATTTCTAAGTACTCATAATGAGTATTTATATTATCAAGTCAGTGAAGCTTATATGGCAAAAGCTGCTTTAGAAGTCGAAATGAAGTTATATAGCGAGGCCGTTATCACATATACAAGTCTTATCGCCGTTGCACATCATAAAACACTTCCTGCAACACGCTATAATGGTGCTTTAGCAATTATGAAAAAAGCACAACTTTTAATAAAATATCATAACGATGTCCCAGAGGTAAAACAAACCTATGATTTGCTGACAACTTTTTATCAGTATGATAAAGATATAAAAGTCAGACAAATCGTAGCACAGGGCTTATATAATCGTGCACAAAGCCTATTCGCACATAACCGTGGCTATACAGCAGTCAATATTATTAAACAGCTCTTTACTCTATTTAATAAAGACAAATCTGATCCTGTGATCAATAATATTCTAGAAAAAACCAAAGACTTACAAAAACAGCTTGGCTCAACCGTTGTTTGGTAATTTATATTTGGGATAAAAATAATGAAAAAAGCTCTAATTATTCGCCATGTTCCTTTCGAAGATTTTGGAATACTTGAACCTGAGCTTGTTAAGATGGAGATTCAATTACAATATATTGAAGGTCCTCTAACTGATTTCACTCAATTTAACCCAATTGATTATGATCTATTAATTGTTTTAGGTGCTCCTATCGGTGCTTTTGATGATCAACTTTATCCTTTTCTTACGCAAGAGCTCGCTTTTATACAAAGCTACCTTAAAACAGAAAAGCCATTACTTGGAATATGCTTAGGAGCGCAATTAATTGCTCGTTTATTGGGCGCAAAAGTCTATCCGATGCAACATAAAGAAATAGGTTTTTCTACCATATCTATTAATCAAGAAATACCCTACAATCCCCTTGCCTCTCTTGAAAATATTCCTGTATTACATTGGCATGGAGATCAATTTGATATTCCCAACGAATGTCAACCACTCGCCTCTAGTCAATTATGTCCAAACCAAGCCTTCACCTATAAAAATCATGTGCTAGCTCTTCAATTCCATATGGAAGCAAATCCCAGCAGAATAGAGCAATGGTTAGTTGGACATAGTAACGAGTTAATGAATGCAAAAATTGATTTGCATCAATTGAGAATAGATGCACAAAAATATAGTCAACTTTTAACTCAAGCAGGAAAAGCAACGTTCTTGAAATGGTTAACTCAACTCCAAGTCAAATAAGAATCCTGATGTTCTTTTTATAATATATTTATTTTTAATAAACACAAAAAAAAGCCCTATATTTGAAACATAGGGCTTTTCTATATTTATATACTAATTAAGAGTTAGTTTTTGCTTTTATCAACCAAACGGTTTTTAGCAATCCATGGCATCATTTCACGTAGTTTAGAACCTGTTTTTTCAATTTGATGTTCATTTAACAAGTTACGACGTGCTTTTAAGCTTACTTGACCAACTTTATGGTCGGTCATGAATTTATTAACAAAAGTTCCGTCTTGAATGTCTTTTAGAACTGCACGCATAGCTTCACGAGATTCACTGTTAATAACACGTGGGCCAGAAACATATTCACCAAATTCAGCGGTGTTTGAAATTGAATAGTTCATGTTTTCGAAACCACCTTCATAGATCAAATCTACGATCAATTTCATTTCATGCAAACATTCAAAATATGCCATTTCTGGAGCATATCCAGCTTCAACCAATGTTTCAAAACCATTACGGATAAGGTCAACAACACCACCACAAAGAACAGCTTGTTCACCGAAAAGATCTGTTTCACACTCTTCACGGAATGTTGTTTCGATCACACCTGCACGTCCACCACCAATAGCAGAAGCATAAGATAATGCGATTTCCAAAGCATTACCAGATGGGTTTTGGTGCACAGCAACCAAACAAGGAACCCCACCACCACGCTGATATTCAGAACGCACTGTATGACCAGGACCTTTTGGTGCAATCATAAATACGTCAAGATCAGCACGTGGTTCAATTAATTTGAAGTGTACATTCAAACCGTGAGCAAAAGCAATTGCTGCACCTTGTTTTAAGTTTGGAAGAACTTCTGTGTTATATAGTTCGCCTTGTGATTCATCAGGCGTTAAAATCATCACGACATCAGCCCAAGCAGAAGCTTCAGCAACACTCATAACTTTTAAACCAGCAGCTTCAGCTTTTTTTGCGCTGCTTGAACCTGGACGTAAACCAATAGCAACTTCTTTAACGCCGCTATCTTTCATGTTATTTGCATGAGCATGCCCTTGGCTGCCATACCCTAGTACCGCAACTTTTTTACCTTTAATCAAATTAACATCAGCGTCGCGATCATAATAAACACGCATTCTATTTCTTCCTTGTTTTTCAATCTATAAAATTAAATTGTCTGACAGCCACGTCCAATGGCAGCAATCCCTGTACGGGACAGTTCGACTAACCCCAAAGGACGTAATAAATCAACAAAAGCATTAATCTTTTGTGTTTTACCAGTCAACTCAAATACTAAAGAATCTACACTTGCATCAACAACTTGCGCTCTAAAAGCACCTGCTAGATTTAATGCCTCTGCACGTTCTAAACCCTTTGAAACCACTTTAATCAAAGCCAACTCTCTGGCAACATAAGGCCCTTGTTGGCATAAGTTCACAACTTGATAAACAGGTACTTGCTTATTCAATTGTTCTTTAATTTGATTAATAACCATCGGCGTTCCAGAAGTTAAAATATTAATTCTGGATTTACGCCCATCATCATCCACAGGAGCAACCGTTAGGCTCTCGATATTATAGCCTCGCCCTGCGAATAATCCGATAACTCTTGATAAAACGCCACTTTCATTTTCAACAATCAATGAAAAAATAGCATTTATAAATTCATCTTTTTCTTGCTGTGCACTACGTTGTAATGTTTTTTTATCAATATAATCCATTATTTTATTCCCGATGACTAAGTTTACACAACAACACTTTAAGATGCAGTCTTACTTTTTTCTTTTACAGGCCCTAATAAAATCTGATTATGAGGGGCACCTGCTGGAATCATTGGAAAACAATTTTCCTCTTTTTCAACTTGGATTTCCATAACAACAGGGCCTGGCTCGTCCAGCATCGCTGTAATCATAGTATCTAACTCATCAATCGTTCTGGCACGCATCCCTTTAATTCCAAAACTTTCTGCAAGTTTTACAAAATCAGGCAAACTGTCACTATAACTTTCAGAATATCGCCCACCATGAACCAATTCTTGCCACTGACGAACCATCCCCATATAACGATTATTCAAGATAAAGACTTTGACTGGCAAACGATATTGCTTAATAGTCGCAAGCTCTTGAACATTCATCATCGTAGATGCTTCACCAGCAATATCAATTACCAATGCATCTGGATGAGCAACCTGAATACCAACTGCTGCTGGTAACCCGTAACCCATTGTGCCAAGACCACCAGAAGTCATAAAGTGATTAGGTGTTTCAAAAGAGAAATGTTGCGCAGTCCACATTTGATGTTGCCCAACTTCCGTTGAAATATAAGCTTCTTTTCCTCTAGCTGCGATCAAATCATGTAAACGACGAATAGCATGTTGTGGTTTAATCACTTCGCCTGCTGCTGTATCTTGTTGATATTTCAAACAATCTACCGCACGCCATTTCTCAATTTGGTTCCACCATTCTTCTAATGCTACTTTATCAACAGAAGTTTTATCTTTTCCCCACTCTTCAATCATTAAATCAATTGTGCGAGATACATCCCCAATAATAGGAATATCAACTAAGACAATTTTATTAATTTGAGAAGGATCAATATCTGCATGGATTTTAATTGAATTAGGAGCAAAATCTTTAACACTGCCTGTTACACGATCATCAAAACGAGATCCTAAAGCAATCAAAACATCACAACCATGTGTTGCTAGATTTGCTTCATAAGTTCCGTGCATTCCTAACATGCCAAGAAATTGCTTATCTGATCCAGGATATGCTCCAAGTCCCATCAAAGTCGAAGTGCAAGGAAAGCCTGTCATTTTAACGAGCTTTCTTAGCCCTTCGGAAGCATGAGGGCCAGAATTAATAATCCCACCGCCTGTATAAAAAATTGGGCGTTTAGCATTTTTCATCGCGTGAACAGCATCTTTAATCGCAGCAAGAGCTGGTTCAGTAACTGGCTGATAAGAAGGATGCACTGTTACAGTTTTCTGAGAATAAGGAACCTTACTCATCATAATATCTTTTGGAATATCAATCAAAACAGGCCCCGGTCTACCTGACCCAGCAATATAAAAAGCTTCTCTAATTTTATCAGCAAGCTTTTCTTTATCTTTAACTAAATAATTAAATTTGGTTGCCGCGCGTGTAATCCCAACAGTGTCTGCTTCTTGGAAAGCATCATTGCCAATTAAACTACTGAAAACTTGCCCAGAAATACAAACAATAGGAATAGAATCCATTAATGCATCAACTAAACCTGTTACGGTATTTGTTGCACCAGGCCCACTGGTAACCAATGCCACCCCTACTTTACCCGTAGAACGCGCATAAGCTTCGGCAGCATGAACCGCAGCCTGTTCGTGACGTGTTAAAATATGACGAATATTTTCTTGTTGGAATAAAGCATCATAAATAGGCAAAACAGCCCCACCAGGATATCCAAAAATGACATCGACACCCATATCCACGAGCACTTGTAGCAGAACCTCAGCACCAGTCATTGTATGAACTGTTTGTCCTGACTGATCAGGACTTGCTTTCTTATGCTCTGCATTCGTCATTTTGGTTAATCCTTAGTTTTACTAAACTTAATTTATAATTGATTTTTTTAAAAACAGCGTAGTATTCTTAAACGTCCTAGTAGCCTAGTCAATATTTTATCAAACGTCAATAAAAGAATTAATAAATAGCATAGATTTTTCAATAAAACTTTCTGAAAATTTCAATTTACTATCAATTCTTGAATTAAAAGTACAAACCTGTTCAGGTGCTGCCAGCACTCTATTGGAAAACCAAGTTTCTTGACGTTTAATATAACGTTGAGTATTCCGAACAGCCTGCTCGATAGCCTCTGATATCGTAATTTCATTTGATAAATACGCAGCAAATTCTGGTACACCAAGCGCTCTACGTAAAGGGGCTTGCACAGGCGGACTAGCATTTAAAAACGCTTCAACTTCTTCAACTGCACCCTCATCTACCATTGCCATAAAACGTTGTGCCACCGCTTCTTTTAATAACGCACGCTCTGGCGCAAGGCGAATAACCAGAAAACGACAATTAACTCCTGGTATATGTGCTTCTTGTTGCCAATATTTCAACCCTTTCCCCGTTGAACGCCAGACTTCCCACGCCCTAGCAACACGTTGAGAATCTGTAGGGTTTAATTTTTCTGCAGTTTGAGGGTCAACCTTTAACAATGACTCATGTAAAAAAGGAGCACCTTCAGTGTCAATCAAACGTCGAGCTTCTTCTCTTGCTCCTGCACTAGGTTCTGGAATCATTGCAATGCCATGCACCAAAGAATGAAAATACATTCCCGTCCCACCACATAAGATCGGCAAACGTTGTTGATCCCAGACTTGTTGCATTTCTGCTATTGCTTGCTCTCTCCACCAGCCAGCATTACCTGTTTGATCCCAAGGTAATACCCCATATAAACGATGAGGCACACAAGCTTCATCTTCTTCAGAAGGACGCGTCGTGATAATACGTAAATCTCGATAACACTGCATTGCATCTGCATTAATAATCGTTCCCTGCAATGCCTCAGCTATTTTTAAAGATAAATAAGACTTTCCTGAACAAGTTGGCCCTGCAACAATCACTGCCCACGGCAACGCTTTATTTTGAAGATCGGACTTGCCCAAAGAACTATTCATGCAACACAACTCTTTTTCTTTAAATTACTATTTTACACAAAATAAGCTTTTTACTTATTGCGTCATTCATCACTTACTTATAATAAATATGGTGTGTAATAAAGAGACTTTCATAGATATTCTCTTTTGGTTGTTTTTTACTTTTGTTCAGTATCTTATAACAATGAAATGGATGATCCAATGCCTTCTATACTAACGCTTGTAACACCCCCTACTTTATTGGATCAATCGATTATCGATCTTATCTCATCAATCTTACCAACTCAAAACTTACAATGGCTATCAGAACAAGAAGCTTTAGATATTCCATTACCTGAACATAAAGATCACGAACAAACAATCCATATTACCCAGAAAATTAAACAAACATTATCCAATAAACCTGTTGATGTCTTCGTAACTCATAGTGAGTTTCGCAAGAAAAAACTGTTAATCGCCGATATGGACAGCACTATTGTGCAAAGCGAAACGCTCGATGATCTTGCCAGTGAAGTTGGTATTGGTGAACAAATTGCAGCCATCACCAAACGCGCCATGAACGGGGAGTTAGTGTTTGCAGACGCATTAAATGAACGTATCGCATTGTTAAAAGGTGTCTCTGCTAATTTATTAGAAAAAACCTGGCAACATACGCAACTCAATAAAGGTGCAAAAACCCTCGTCGCCACGATGAAAAAATATAAAGCTTATACGGCCTTAATCTCTGGTGGATTCACTTTCTTTACACAAAATGTTGCCAATGCCTGTGGCTTTGATGAAAACCATGCAAACCGTTTAAGCATTTCTAATAACAAACTTGATGGCACGGTGATCCCTCCCATTCTTGGCAAAGAAGCAAAATTATTTCATCTAAAGCGTTTAACTGAAGAGTTAAAAATCAATCCCCAAGAAACCGTAACCATTGGTGACGGTGCCAATGATCTCCCAATGTTAACGCATGCTGGACTAGGAATAGGATATTATCCCAAACCTATTGTTGCAGAGCAAGTCGTTAATGTCATTCAACACTCATCACTAGAATCTGTTTTATTTATGCAAGGCTATCACAGATCAGATTTCGTGAATGAATAATACTTGATCTTTTACTGGCTGATTTTATAATATCCTTATTACTATAGGTTTTGCAAAATTGGATTAATGTTCATATTTTACATACCATAATCATAAAGTATACTGTGATGAAATGGAATAAAACTGAACATAGTTCCTATCAAACCAAAGATTTTTTATTTAATCAGCTAATTCCTTATATTGGCAACAAACGTAAATTACTGGATTTAATCCAGCAGTCTCTCATTGCTACCCAAGATGAATTTAACGCCTCAGATGGTCTATTTGTTGATTGTTTTGCAGGTACAGGCGTTGTCAGTCGTCTAGCCAAAAATATGGGATATCAAGTCTTTTGTAATGATTGGGAATATTATAGTGAAGCTTTAAATATTGCGTCTATACAAGCCTTAGAGCCTCCCACTTATTTTGATCGTTATTCTTATAACGAGATCATCCAACAGCTTAATGATCTCCCTCCCATAGAAGACTGGGTAACACAACATTTATGCCCACAAGATGATATAAATTACGATACGAATACAGAGCGCATGTTTTACATGCATAAAAACGGTATGCGCATTGATGCTATTCGTCATCAAATCGAAGATTGGGACGTAAAAGGACAATTAACTGCCATTCAAAAAGCGTGCTTACTCGCACCTTTACTTTATTCTGCCTGTTACCATGCCAATACGAGCGGTGTTTTCAAAGGCTTTCATAAAGGATGGGGAGGACAAACACAAACTGCTCTTTACCGTATTGCAGCGGATCTGATCTTAGCCCCCATTCAGTTTTATAATAATCACCAAAAAAATCTGATTTTTCGTATGGATGCGCAATCATTGGCAGAGCAGTTACGCCATATGAATTTGCCAGAATATAGCATTGCCTATCTAGATCCTCCATATAATCAACATCCTTATGGTGCGAACTATCATGTTTTAAACAGCATCACCTTATGGGATAAACCTGAGATCTCACCTCAAATTACGCCTCAAGAAAAATCCGCCATTCGCAAGGATTGGCGAAAAGAGCGCAAAAGTGCTTACACGGTAAGAAAGCAAGCAACTCAAGCTTACCAAAAACTATTACAAACTTTACCGACACGTTGGATTGCCACAAGTTACAGCACAGACGGTTTTATTGATTTACAAGATATGATTCAAGAAAACTGTAATATTGGTGAGGTAAAAATTTTTGCCAAGGCTTATAAGCGATATCGAGTCAGTTCACAGAGATATTCTCAAAAACCCAAAAATATCGAATTTGTTTTATTAACTAAAGTTGGTCAACCAAACCAACGATCCGCTAGTGAGCTCGTAGATAAAATACGTGCTCTAGAAAAAAAAACACTTACGTCGAAAAGTAAACAAAGCAAAAGCACCATTTATTCTTTATAAAAATAGTTTGCCAATCAATCATATGACAAACTATTTTTCAGCAAAAAAAGATTATTTAGGTAACGATAAAAATTTCTCAAGCGCTTTACGACTGGTTAATAAAGCTGATTTCTCATTATGAGTTAATATTTGCATTGCTTGATCTTGATTATCCGCCTCATCTAATTTAACCATCCCAACTAAAAAATCAGGATTAATTGCATCACCTTTTTGACGTTCTGGAGGTAAAAAGGACGCATGTAAAGCAATTAACTTTGGATTATGAACCAACGTTGAGAATGCATCTTGCACTTCCATATCCATAACTCTGCGCTTCTCTATGCGATCACGACGCAAAATATCAGGACGTGCGGTTTCTTCCGGAATAATCAATAAACCAATTTTCATACAAAAAGCACCAAAACGCTGGCTAGACGTAATCCATACTAACGGAATGGCTAATAACAGCCCTAAAAGCACCGGTGTCATCCAGAAAAATAATGCCGAAGATACTTCCCAGGCACCAACACCCATTAAAATACCAAAAGCCGTATGACGCCAATAATCACGAACAACATCTTTGAAAGGGATATATCCAACATCTCTGCGTTGTGCATTCCAACCTGAATCATACCCCAACAAAATAGAAATCACAGCCATAGTTTGGATTAACATCGCAATCGGAGCAATTAAGCCACCAATAATTGTTTCAAGAAAAATAGAGGAAAGTGCTTTCATCACCCCTCCACATCCTTTACGCAACTCTGGATTAAAGAACATTGCAATCCATGCTAATAATTTAGGCGCTAATAAAACAAGCATAGTTAAAATAAACACATACTTCGCCAATACAGGATCAACTTGTGGCCAATTTGGGAATAACACACGATCAGTGCCTGTGAAATATTCTGGTTTTACAAGCAGTGCCTGTAAGGACACCATAATCCCCACCAACAAAGAGAGCAACCATAATGGAGACATGACATAAGCGCCAATTCCCGTCAACATATGGATACGACTAATCCAACTAAGGCCTTTCGTTGGAATAACCATCGCATGTTGTAAATTACCTTGACACCAACGACGATCTCTAACCGCTATATCCGTCAAAGATGGAGGACTCTCCTCGTATGATCCATGCAATGCAGGCACCATATGAATTGCCCAACGTCCACGACGCATCAACGCAGCTTCAACAAAGTCATGACTCATAATCATGCCACCAAAAGGCTTACGTATTGCACCTAAATGCGGCATCCCTGCTTGCTCAGCAAAAGCCTTAATACGAATAACTGCATTATGCCCCCAATAGTTACTTTCAGACCCATGCCACCAAGCAATCCCATATGCAATCGTTGGGCCATATACACGTCCTGCAAATTGTTGCAAACGAGCAAACAATGTCGTTCCATTTACAATAACAGGTAATGTTTGAATCAGACCAACCCCTTGATGGGCTTCCATTGCTGCACAAATACGAACAATCGTATCACCTTCCATCAGGCTGTCCGCATCTAGCGTTAACATGTGATCGTATCCACCACCAAACCGACGGATCCATTCCCCTAAATTACCAGCTTTACGATCTGTGTTCTTAAAGCGACGGCGATAGAAAATATGTTCATGATCCCCTGTTTGTTCACGAAGACGTAAAAACGCGGCTTCCTCTTCTACCCACACATCAGGATTAGTCGTGTCAGATAAAATAAAGAAATCGAAATGCTTTCCTTGACCTGTTGCTTGAATACTATCATAAATCGCTTTTAAACCCGCCAAAACACGATGAGGATCTTCATTATACGTCGGCATTAAAACCGCTGTTTTCTTTCCCAAAGAGGGCAAAGGATCTTTAGGATCAATCCCTAATGATAACCCACCCTTTTGTCTAAGCTGTTCAATAAACCCACCTAAAGAGGAAGCAAAAGAAAACGCAATCCAGAAAAACAAAATCGTAAAAATAACAAGAATGATCAGACCTAAAGCAGTCATTCCAAAACTGTTAAATACCAAGTTCATTTCATAAGAAGCATAAGCCGTTAAAGCCATTGAAACAATAAACACGAACAAACGTCTTAATAAAATAGTAGGCGCTTGGGTCAAAAGCTTTTTGGATCTGCCATACACATTAGGTTTGGTATACAAATCCTGCACGGGCATTTCTATAGGAGTATCAGGAGGCAAAGCGGTAAAAATATCTTGATCAGTATGTTCAGGTTTATGAAAACTATCAGTATTTACTTTGTCATCCTGTCTATGACCGGAAACATTATGGGGTTCAGTCATAAGTAATTCTTCTCTCCTATAATTAATAAATTAACAGCTGATAATTATAAACGAAGAAGAATACAATATAAAGAAAATTTATTATTTTATAAATTCAAACAGTTTTTACATAATGAAAGCAATAATTACCTTTGAAAACAAAACAATTATTGCTACTTTTTAGCACAAGACGAAGTCTGGTTTTTGTCGCTCTTCTTGAAACTAATCATCTATGACGCACCCATGACGAGGATTTATATGCAAAGTAAAAAAAGTCTTTTTAAGCTACCTCCTATTGCCACAGGGATGATTGATACATTCCGTCAAGGATATCATTTTTCTGATTTTAAAAATGATGCCTTAGCAGGCTTAACCATTGGAACAGTTGCTGTTCCTTTATCAATGGCTCTAGCAATCGCCACAGGCGTTCCCCCTGAACATGGTTTATACACAGCCATTATTGCGGGTGCTTTAATTGCCCTAACAGGTGGTTCCAGATTTAATATTTCAGGCCCAACGGCAGCCTTTGTTGTTATTTTATTTCCTATCGTCAAAGATTATGGAATTGGTGGGCTATTACTTGCGACCATGATGGCTGGACTTATCTTACTCCTCATGGGGGTCAGCAAAATGGGACAACTTATTCGTTTTGTTCCTTATCCTGTTGTCTTAGGATTTACTGCTGGAATTGCTATTATTATTGCTATTCTACAAATCCCTGACTTTCTGGGATTACAAACCGCAAAACTAGGAGATGATTTTATTGAAAATCTCGGAATTATTTTCTCATCCCTTGGAACCATAAACCCGTATGAAATGGGTGTCGGTTTATTTACGCTAATACTCTTAATCTTATGGCCAAAATTTAAAATTCCTCTTCCCGCACCTCTTGTAGGGCTCATTGTCGGAGGTGTTGTTGCTTATTTGATTAATAAAGGCGTTCAAGGTGCTGATATTAAAACCATAGCCTCGACCTTTACATGGAGTGCAAATGGTGAAACTGGAAATGGTATTCCCCCTATTCCACCGTCATTAGTCATGCCATGGGCGCTCCCTGGACCTGATGGACAACCGCTAGAGATTACCTTTAAACTCATTCATTCACTTGTAGGTCCTGCATTTGCAATTGCAACTTTAGGAGCAATTGAATCTTTGCTATGCGCTGTAATTTCTGATGAACTGACAGATACAAAACACAACCCTAATGCAGAATTAATCGGACAAGGTATTGGTAATATTATTGCCCCTTTATTTGGTGGCATTACCGCAACGGCTGCAATCGCAAGAACAGCAACCAGCATTCGTAGTGGTGCAAGATCTCCTATTGCTGCGATAATTCATGCCATTTTTGTATTGCTCGCCGTTGTTTTATTCGCATCCTTACTAGGATATGTCCCTATGGCCTCCTTAGGAGCATTATTATTTATCGTTGCTTGGAATATGAGTGAAGCCAAACATTGTATCAAAACCATCAAAACCTCTCCACGTAGTGATGTCAGCATTCTACTCATTTGCTTTGGATTAACGATTGTCTTTGATATGGTTGTCGCTGTGGCTGTTGGTGTTGCTTTATCTGCTGTTTTATTTATCCGCAGTATGACACACGCTTCAAAAACATCCCTTGTTGAAGATCATCCAGAGCTGGATGAAGTTACGGATGATGTTGTTGTTTTTGATATTAATGGCCCATTATTTTTTGGGGTTGCAGAAAAAACAATTGCTTCCTTAAAATCATATGACAATCTACATAAGAAAATTTTTATTTTTGATATGCATGACGTCATTAGTATCGATGGAACCACAATATCAGGATTACAATCTATTCAAAGACAACTCTTTAAAAATAATCAATCATTAATTTTTGTGGGAGCCTCAACTGAAATGATTGTCGCGCTACAGCGTGCTGGACTGCGCAAAACCAAAGGGCAATTAACGTATTGTTCTAATTTTGAATATGCACGAAATATTGCAAAAGCTTGGTTAACAAAATAACTGACTATCATATAAAAAAAGCCTAGATACATAAATATCTAGGCTTTTACTATTTCAACAACATAAGAGTTATGCTGTCCAACGATACATCCATTGTTCAGAAATAGGCTGATCCCCGTCCATCAATACACATTTTAATTCCGATGATTTGGCACCATCAGGTGCAAATTCAAACGTTGTTCTCCATCCATGTGTTACAGGATTAGGCTCTACAACCACATTACTTACTTTGCCAGCAGAACTAGAAACATTCAATGTTAACTGTTTATTAGTCGGATAATGATTCAATGGTCCATCAAAGAAATCAACACAGAAGAAACGAACGTCAGGTTTATCGACGACCGCTCCAACGCGAGTTGCAGCAATTCTGGCTAAATCACTTGGCCACGGATTATCCCATCCCCAATATAAACGATAGGTAAAGGAGTATTCTCCACCTTCTTTTAAAGGTTGTTTAGGACGCCAAAATGCAACAATATTATCATTCACTTCACTTGGAGTTGGAATTTCAACCAAGTTAACACTTCCTGAAGGCCATTCACCTACAGGCTCAACCCATAAAGATGGACGCAATTCATAATGCAAGGCTAAATCCTCATATTGAGAAAAAGCACGCTTACGCTGCATCAATCCAAACCCTTTCGGCGCTGTATCCATAAAAACTGAATATTGTAAATCAACAGGGTTATTTAAAGGACGCCAAATTTGATCCCCCGTGCCTGTCCACATTAACAGACCTTCACTATCATGTGCTGCTGGACGCCAATCATCCACATGATTACGATTATTCGCATCAAAGTAAAACATTCCTGTTAATGGCGCAACACCACCATTCGCAATCGTTTTACGTGGATAAAAATAACTCTCAACATCAAAAGTTGTTGTATCGCCTGGACGAATTGTAAACCTAAATGCACCAGACAAAGATGGGCTATCTAATAATGCGTAAATCACTAATGACTCAATACCAGACTTGGGCCTTACAATCCAAAATGCTCTGAATAATGGAAATTCTTCACCTTGAGGATCCGCAGTACCTTTTGCAAAACCACGAGCTGATAATCCATATTGCTGCCCTTTAGCAACCGCACGGAAATATGAAGCCCCCAAAAAGACTGTAAATTCTTCCATTACGCCTTTTTGATTCAAACATGTCATTAACTTAAAGCCAGAAAACCCTAGATCATCATCAACACGCAATTTAGGATTTTGATAATTAAACATATCAGGATTATAAGGCACTGGTGTAGACACACCATCAACCACCTCATAAATATCGAGCTTGGGTCGATATAAAAAACCTCTTGGAAAAAACTGCACTTCAAAATTTAAGTTACTACCGTGCCATAAAGCACTTTCTGGTTTAAACTCTATACTACGAAAACCATCAAAATCGAGCTTATCAATTGCAGCTGGCAAATGATCATTTGGAGCTTTATAAGCCGTTTTTGCCATATCACGGGCGAGTTGCCTTACCGTTGTTTGGTCAAAAGGCTGCCCTTTATCATCATTAGACGTGCTGTCAGCAGCCATTGCTTGAGGGAACAAAGAACCTGTTGCTTCCCCCACCATACTGGCCAGTGAAACACCTGCAGCGGAACGTAAAAGATCTCGACGAAATACCACGTTTAAACCCTTAAATAACTATGAGTTGAATAATTTGAGATACACTTAATCTCAGAACAATAGATAATACTAACAACCTTCATCGCAAAACAAAGGAGCAGATAAATATAGATAACCCTCTGTTACTATTATCATTTTTAAATATTAATCCTTCTATAGATAGATGATTATATTCTCGAACAACCACCATACACGAAAAGAATTAAATTGCAAATTAGCCTTTATTACTATTTAATTTCATTGCTTTTTAGGTACAGCCAATTCTGTTTTAACCCAAATAATCAGCACGATGTAACTGTAAATATTGAATAAGAACAATCGTTTTTAAATCCATAATCTCTCCAGATTGAACTTTATCAACGGCCTCTTGCAAAGACATTTCTAAGACAGCAATATCCTCACCTTCTGAACGCAATCCACCACCTTGTTGAATTTGCTCATCAACACTCGCAATAAAATAATAAAGTTTTTCGGTGGATATGCCTGGACAACTATACAAAGCATACAAATAGTCCAACTTTGCAATATGCCATCCTGTTTCTTCTTCGACTTCTCTTGCCACGGCTACTTTTGCCGCAGCCAGCTCATCTTGTGGGTGATTATCAAAATCTTCTTGATCTATATTACCAGCACACGCTTCAATAACAGGACGTTCATCCCCTTTGAACACAATTGGCGCACGCCATTGAGAGGTTAACACCAGCTTTTTAGTATCCTGACGATATAGTAATACCACAATACTATCTCGAGCCTTTAATATTTCCCTTTGCAATGAAACAGTTTGGCCATCATCATAATATTGCTCCATTTGGGCCATTTCTAACGTTGAATGCCCTGCATATATTGTCCGTGTATCTTTTAAAATCATTTTTGACATAATAATAATGATCCTATGTTTTTATTTAATGAAAAAAAATATTATCATGATCTTTCATATTCTTACAAAAAAAATCATCTATACTATACAAGCTCACTTTATTTAGAATAATAATTATTCTCATTAACTTGACTATTCTGTAATTTCTTTTTACAACGATAATCTCATCACAATTATCCTGGTTATTCTGATATGACTTCAAAAACCTCTTTTTTCTCTACCCGCCTATGGCTAGCAACAGGTGCATTTTACGGAATGGCCGCAGTCATTTTATCCTCTTTTACCTCTCACCTTCCCGATAGTTATTTTATCGGTAGTGGCAGAGACATGGCACGCATCGCTGATACTATTTTATTTATTCACAGCTTAGCACTTATTGCCATTTCTATTTTACAAAAAATATGGCAGCCCTCTGTACATTTAAATATTATAGGATTTGCTTTTAACCTAGGACTATGGTGCTTTTGTGGAGCCGTTTTTTATACGGCTATGACAGGACTTCACTCTCCTGTTCTTCCAATTGCCCCAATCGGTGGCAGCACTTTGATTTTTGCATGGTTATATTTAACCATCGCTACTTTTTTAATTAAAGATCGCAATAATAACTAGTATCACTACGATCTATATCTTCATTATTCTGATGTTTTCTTGGTTTGTTTATTTAAATCAAGCAAAGCATCAGAAGCCAACTGATACGTTGTTGAATCAGCATGCAACGATGCTGCACGATCTAAATATTTCTTAGCCTCAGTATAGTCTTTTAAAAGCAATGCGCTCTTGCCTGCCCTGACATAATACTGAGCTGCAGCAACGTAATTCTTTGTTCCTTCAGAAATCTGTCCTTGCAAAGCTAAAGTTCTGACCATCGCACGATATTCAACCTGCTGACGACGAAGATCTTGTGCTGCAGTTGCATCGGTCATTGCTTGAACATATTGTCCTTGTTTATATGCTAACAATGCATGCAACTCTTGTTGATCAGCTTTCCAACTATCATCAACTTTATCTTTTCCTTGAGATAAAAGCTGGTCTAATTTTTGAGAAGATTGACGAATACCCTCGATATTCCCTTGATCATTCGCAATCAATGCAGATAAAAAATATGCTCTTTCCTGAATATCCTCATGCGTGCTTTTTTCAGCACTTTGAGCGGCTTGAGCAGCCTCACTATAACGATTCATTCGATATAAAATCGCAGCTTGAACTAAATCCAATTGTGGGCTGTTTTGCTGCCCTCTAATCTGCAACTCTTTATTCGTTTGATCGACAGTCTTAGAGGCTGATTGAACATCATTTAACGCAAGTTGAATAATTGCTAAATTATAACCCGCATCATCAATATTCAACGCATCATCGCTCGTAATCGCATAATCGAATGATTTCTTATAACTAATTTCAGCTTGCTGTAAACGGTCATAAAAAACAGCTTCATCCGCAACATCCATTGTTCGATTAAATGGATCATCTCGAACAGGATCAGGTTGTTGACCACCTCCACAGGCAGCTACACCCAATAAAAGAGAAATTAATACGCTACAATTTTTATATAAAGATCTCATGGTCCAACCTCACGTGCTGGTAAACGTTTTGATTGACGTTTTTGATTTCCATTACCACCAAGCAACCATAAACCTTTAACTTGAACAATCAATTTTTGTAGATCTGCAACCGTAGATTGTAATTGAATCATCATTGCAGGAAGCTGCTCTGTTGTATTTTTCACATTTTTACTAATTGGAACTAAATTTTTCGTAATAGGAACTAAATTGGGTGAAGCTTGAGCAATATTTTTAGAAACTTTACCAAAATTAACAACCATCGTATCTGAATGTTTAACGACTTGATTAATACTATCTTCAATAGGTTGTAATTGCTCAATAATATTATTCAATGTTTGAACCATATTTTCAGCACGACGAATAAGCTCATCATTATTCACTAATTGACCAATAGACCCTTTCCCTTGTTGAATACCTTCAACAATCATTTCCAAAGAAGCCATCATATTCTTGGCGCTATCCATTGTTGGCACAATGCGCTCATGAATTTGCAAAACCATCTGAGAAATTTGATCTGCTGGATTAGGCTCTGTTTTAGCCACTAACACAGCATATCGCCAATTCAATTTTGTACTATATCCACGCGTAATAGAAACATACGCAGCACCTGCCACAGCAAACTGTCTTTTAATCGTTGCTTGGCTATCCCTACGAATAAAGGTTGTTAATTGGGGATCGATAGAAGCCACGGCAGACAATCCACCATCCGAGTTAACATTAATCTTTTTAATCGTCCCAGCACTAATTCCGAATACTTCGACATTATCACCAACCGACAAATTATCCACCCCAGATTGAGGCAAAATAATATTCAATTCTGCCGCAGGTGTCATCCAATCTCTTAATACCCCAGCCTCAATAACGGCCCCGATAAATCCCAAGATGCACAAAAGTACAAGACCACCTGTCCATTCATTGGCATATCTTAACTGAAATAACTGCCGCGTTTTTGTATATCGTTTATTATTAAACATTTGATACCAGCCGTACTGAGGTTAAACCTTTTTCCTGTAAACGCATCCAATGCGTTACACGCTCTTTATAATCATTCCACAAATCAAGTTGACGAGTAAAACAAATAATACCCACCCCTCTATTTTGTGCAAAATTTAACATCTCTAGCAAAGGAGACATTAAGTCAGCAGAATATCCTTCTGCTGGATATTCTAATAGCAACAAATCTGGAGTATTCATCAAAGCACGAACACACGCAGCACGTGCCAAATCAATTGTCGTAGCTTCTCTCGGGGTATCCATTGGTAAGCCAGGGAGCCCAAATTTATGGCATAAAGATAAAGCTTGATCTATTAATTTATCTTCATCAATCATAGTGTGATGCAACGAAGGCGATAAAATATTTACAGCAACAGAATACATATCTAACCAGCCACCTTTTTGAAAAACACGCCCAATACAACCACGTAAAGCAGATAAACGTGGCTCTTTCAAAGCGAACCAATCAAGCCCTTTAAACAACACCGCCCCTTCTCTTAAAGAAACCATTCCACTGCATAAATTCGCAAAAGCTGTTGCTGCCTCTAAATCTCGCGCTTCTATAATTACACAATCTCCAGGCTTCACTTGTAGATTAAAGGCAACAGGAGGTAAGTGATTTTCATCGAACGAAGGTTTTGCCTCAGATATGTCTAGTAATACTTTATTTGCCATCTCTAAAAATCCAACGTAAATAAAATATTAACAACCATGATGAGCATTATTCCACGCGTAAATCCCTTAGGTAACAAAGTAGACGGCTCATCACCTATTTTTACATTCATTCCGGTAATACACGAACCCACGCCAACAACATATCCCATCACTAGAAATTTTAAAGGGACTAAAATATAATCAGATACAGACATTGCTGACAAAATATTACTATAAAAGACCCAAATTGAATCCTGCATTGTACCCATAGCATAGGTAACAACATACCCCATAAATAAGGAAGTCGTTCCAAAAATCATTCCTAATGTAAAACTACCAATCGTAAAAGCCCATGCTCTAGGTAAAACAATCGTAATAAACGGATCAATCCCCATCGTAGACAATGCTTTTAACTGCCCATTCATTGCCAATAAACTACATTCAGCAACCGTTAAAATACCATTTCGTCCTAATAAGATCATCCCGACTAAAATAGGGGCTACTTCTCTGACTAAAATCGTAATTAATATCGATCCTGTCATTTTAGTTAAACCTGCTGCCCCTAACCAAAAAATAGCTTGAGAAACAACAGCTAATCCTGCCAATGTAGCGGTAAAAAAAGTACTAAAGAAACCACCACAAATAACTTGCCCTAAAGTTCTTTGAAACTCATACTTGACAGTGCGTCGCCATGTTACAGGAGACACGCTTTCAATGAGCACTCCCCATGATGCAGCTAGAACACCCAATAAAAAATGTAAATAACTACGGGTTTTTTCACCCATAACATATAGTAAAGGACGCAAATACCAAAAAATAACGATCCAAATTTTTAATAACCAAGAAAAACGACTACCTTGCACTTCTTTTAATTGCGTTGATAGACGTTGTCCCTCTTGAATTTCACGACTGCGAATATCTTCGATATATTGATCAAGATCATCGATACCATCTTTGTTAAGATTAGATAGCATGACCTCTATATGATCTTTTGTATCATTTTTTTCTAAGGATTTTCCTTTAAGATCACCTAAATGCTTCATCGTCTACCAGCAAGAATAAATGTATGTGAAATCCCTACTTTTGGAATAAAAAATGTTCCTCTTGGTCTAAATAAAAAGTCATTTTTAAGATCATTATAAGCACTTTGTGTCACTTGAACAGCACCTCCATCCGTGGCCATATTCGCCATTAATGCCGACATGCCTATCGTTGGCCCCCACAAATTAAAGACTTTAGGATCTTTACCAAACCAAGACCCAATCGCTGGCCCAACATCTATTCCTATGCCAAAATTAGATTCTGTTCCTATACCAGAAATCATTTCTAAACATGCAGCTCTCATATCCAAAGCAGCATGAGCTAAACGAATAGGTGCTGTTACATCAGGCTCTTTTGTACAACCAGCAACAGCAACCAAATGACCACCCATTATCTTCACGTAAAACAAACCATATTTCTTAGCTATGTCTTGTAAAACAATCACTAAATCTTTAATGGGAGTAACCAATTTTGCTGTCATAGCAATATCAGAAGTTAAATAACCACTAAACGCAATATTCATAACTGCAACACTAGGATAGATTCCCTGTTGTTCATCCTGATCTAAAGCATCAAATTGAACATCATTATATCTTGTAGAACCTGGCTTAACTAAGAATGCTGCTTTTTGCTCTCTTGTTAATGTTGATAAATTATCTTGAATATTTTCAGTTAAATGAGTAGTAGCCGTAACAGGATGTTGTTCATCTGAAGACACAATATGATTATCTGCACTAAACTGCACCGCTGCAGCCACAAAACGCATTGCTACTAAACCTGCAAAAATCTTACTAATATGACGAATATTATGTAAATATGGAGTATCCTCAATAATAACAGCCCCAATTGTCCCATCCCTACCAAGGACTGGCGTAATCAACGCAGACTTCGTTTCTGAAGAACGCATAAACAATCTGTAAAACTGAGCAATACGAGAATCATTAACAGCGTCATCAATTTCAAGAATTTCATTTTCAGTAATAGCTTTAAAGAAATCTGGTATTTCTTGAATGGAATACTGAGCACCTTCAGCGTGATTTCCATCTTTTTTATCGTAAAGATCATTACAAATTAATGTTTTTTGATCATCCGAAATATGCCAAATACTTACTCTTTCAGCAGAAACAAGGCTACAGAAACCTTCTGTTAATGATAAAGCCTCATTATTAGGATCAAAGACTTCTGGCTTGGAGGCAATCATTTCAATTGCGTTATTTTCGCGCTCTGCAATATTTTTAAGATACTTAAAGCGCTGCCCTAAATGATCCATTCTATGACCTTGGTAAATCAAAACCCCAGCCATTGCCGCCGCCAGCGCTACTAACAATAAAGAAAATAATAGATTTTGTTTCCCACCTGTCACCGCAAAACTAGAAAAATCACTTTCTGGAATTACAATTAAAACAACCCACCTTTGTACATATTCAGGAAGCTGTGACGTAATACTGATATATGTTCCGACATCACTTTCCTGTGAAAGCGGAATACCTTTTTTGTTTCTTTTTTCTTCTAATGTTGCCTTATCTACTTTAAACGAACGAATACCAATACCATTAACCAAAAACTGATCATACGCTCTAGCCACTACAGGACTAAAATTTGGATCAATTTTATTAGTTTCTGGTGTCCACTCATTATCACCAAACTGTAATAACAACTCCGGTGAAGCAATAATGTTTTTTTGTCGATCTACAATAATAGCTTGAGCATGCTTACTAATATTCAAAGAACTTAAAAAGGTCGTTAATTGCTGTAACGAAATACTAACTGCAAAAACACCTTTTTTACCATCTCTATCCTTATAAGGAATAGACGCTGTAATAATCAGTCCTTTTTTAGAAGGCATTAATGAAGGAGGAGACCAAGTTAATTTCCCTGTTTGCATCGCTTGTTCATACCAAGAACGTAAACGAGGATCATAAGCATTGGCAGGTTTCATTTTTGTACCAAGTTTTTTACCATCGAACGTTGAAAGATCCTCCTGGAATTGCCCCCCATTCTGATCTGGCTTTAAAGTAACAATCCGAACCTCATTTGGCTTATCTACGACGCGTTCAATCATCGTAAAATTACCTTTTTCATCAGCCAAATAAAAAGATTGTAACTGTTTTGTTTGACGCAAACTACTCATTGCATAAGTATAAAACATTCCTGTCCCATACTCTGATGGAATATGTCCCAACATATCAACAACCAGTTTACTACTCGTCGTTGCGGGGCTGAGATATGTTAACACTTCTTGAGAAACACGAGATTGCTCAGTTTTTAAAATAATATGAGTTAATTTTAAAATACCTGCTTTTGTATTACGATAAGAATGTAAAGTCACCCCAACGACAACGACAACAACCAGAATTACGCCTAAAATAGGGACACCAATTCGCAGAAATAAGCGCCATAAGCGGTTTACTGAATCCTTGGTTGGATCGACAATTTCACCAATAGGCACAAAAAACCCCCAGAGCTAATAAATCAAATAAGATCTTTTATAGTAATAATAAAGATCTTTATATCGATAATCCCATTCAATTTCAATGTATTAATGATTTCACGCTGTAACAACGCTATACTACTTACTTAAACCTAGATGAATAATACGAAATATTATTTATGATAAAGAGCTTTTAAACACAAAATAACTAAGACTGTTTTTGAATTAAATGAACGCTACTTATCGCGATCAAAATCAACATAACACCTAAAAATTGAACAATTGTAATATCTTCATTTAGCAATAAATAAGCAAAGATAATGGAGGCTGGCAATTCTAAAGCCGACAAAATACCCCCTATTCCTGCAGTGATCTTGGGCATTCCTGTGGAAAAAAATAATAACGGCAAAATAATTGAAAATAATGCAATGAGCACGCCCCATTGTAAGGAGATCAATATAATAGATAATTTAACTGCCCAGCCCCATATCACGCAAATAACAATAAAAGCACCTAAAGAAACATAAAAAGCACGACCGAATGGAGATGCAGTTGGGGCTAAACTATTCGTTACCATGATTGTCACAGAATAACAAACACCCGACATAAAACTTAAAAATAGTCCTAAAGGAGAAATCACAACTTCTGTATTCAGCACATTTGTTGTCAGAACTGTGCCTAATAACACCATAACAATACAAATAATCTGCATCCGATTAGGAATAATTCTTTTAAAAATAAAATCTAAAATAGACGTAACCCACACAGACTGCATCAACATCACAGCTGCCACTGCAACTGAAACATACTCTAAAGATGTAAAGTAAAAAGAATTTGTTAACGCCAATGCCGTTCCAGCACAAACAAGCCGTTTTTTTATAGATGATGTTAAAGTAACTTCGTTGAGCTTCTTTTTTTGACTAGTTAGGAAATAAATACCCCCCAAAACAATACAACCAAAAAAGAATTGAAAAAACAAAATATTTGCTTCGTTTAGCCCACTATCTTTAGATATTTTAATTAAAGAAGCAGGTAAACCATAACTAATTGTCCCTAATAAAACGAGAAAAATCCCTTGTAACTTTGCAGACATATTTTATATTTTCAATGACTAAAATGTATATTTATTAATAAAAATCAGCTCTGTAACAAAAGTATAAATGTACAAAAATCAATCTCTACTATTTATAATTGGTTGCTAAAAAGCAATTGAATATCTCACACCAAAACAATTCATTCAATCCCTGACCTCTTTGCCTTTAAGCATAAACTTAAATTTTAATTTACTTATCCAATAATAATGCATACATTTTAAAGGATATCTTTAGACTACCATTTGGATAAAAAAATGCCCCCTTCCTTTTCTGTCCTGTTTGTTTGCCTAGGAAATATTTGTCGCTCTCCCATGGCTGAGGCTGCTTTTAATATTGAGGTTAGCAAAAGAAAATTAAATATTCATGTTGATTCCGCTGGACTTGGCCCTTGGCATGTTAATGATCCCCCAGACCCAAGAACAATTAGAGAAGTTGCACGTCATGGCATTGATATTCATCATTATGTAGGACGACAAGTCCAACCTGATGATTTTTTAAATTTTACTCATTTGATTGGTATGGATCATAGAAACATCACTCATTTAAAAAAAATAGCGCCCTCTCAATATGAGAATAAAATCTCTTTGTTCTTAGACTATACAAAAGAATATAAAGGACAAGCTGTGGCAGATCCTTATTATGGAGATCTATCTGATTTTGAAAGCACATGGAAACAAATTACTTTAGGTGCCACCTATCTTGCTGATTATTTCGAGAAAAAATTATGAAAACACGTTCGTTAGTTCAAATTGCTGAAGAACAATTAGCAACCAAAATAGAAAAAGCTCAACCTTTAACACAAGGTGATTTATCCGAAGCAGTGCTAATTACCACCTCTAGTGGTGAAAGTTACGTCATTAAAAATCGTTTTGCACCAGAAATAGAAGGAAGTATGTTAAAATTTTTAGCAGAACATCATATTGATGTTCCAAAAGTTTTTTTTTCTAATCCTGACATTTTAATTATGGAAGCAATTCAAGAAACAAACTGCCTGTCCAAAGAAGCATGGCAAAATCTTGCATTAACACTTACAAAATTACATCAAGTTGACAATGATACCTATGGATGGAAAATTAATTATGCATTTGGAAAAGTTCCTATAATTAATACACCAAGTCATGATTGGGTAGAGTTCTGGGGACAAAACCGATTAGCCTATTATCTTTATAAACTTCCTAAAGATACTGCTTTACAAATTGAAAAGCTCATTAAAAATTTAGATCACTATATTCCTAGAAATCCTAAAATCTCTTTATTACATGGGGACCTATGGTCTGGAAATATTATTACCCATATTAACCGTCCTTACCTTATTGATCCAGCTTGTTATTTCGGGCATAACGAGGTTGATATTGCCATGTTAAATATTTTTGGTAGTTCACCTGATACTTTTTATAAAAGCTATTCTTTACTAGAATCAGGATGGCAAGAACGCACGCCTGTCTATCAACTTTTCCCAGCAATTGTACATTATATCTTATTTGGTGATTATTACTTACATATGATCCATACCTTATTAAATCGTTTAAAATTATAAATAAAGTTCTGTCATTATGTCCAACAAACCTCAAGACTATGTTGCCCAAACTTATAACCCACGCGCAGATAAATATGTTAGCAGCCAAGTTCATGCTTCAGGCCCAGATCTAGAACAAATCAAATCCCTTTTACAAAACCAATCTTCTGCTTCTTTACTTGATTTAGGATGTGGTGGTGGACATGTCAGCTATACAGCCGCCCCATTAGTCAAAAACGTCGTGGCTTGTGATATTAGCCCAACCATGTTGGAAGCTGTTCAAAAAACTGCACAAGAAAAGTCTTTACAAAACATCACGACGCAAAAAGCTCCTGCTGAAATATTACCTTTTTTAGATGAGCAATTTGATTGGGTAATTAGTCGCTTTAGCAGCCATCATTGGCATGATTTAGCACAAGGCATTAACGAAATTCATCGTATATTGAAACCAACAGGCACCGCAGTTCTCATTGACACTATTGCGCCTTTAGATAAAGCTACTGATAGCTTTTTACAAACTATAGAACTGTTACGTGATCATTCTCACGTCCGGAATTATAATTTGACAGAATATACAACGCTTTTTTCTATTTATGGATTAAAATTAATATCCATCACACAGCGTGATTTAAAACTCGAATTTTCTAGCTGGGTTAATAGAACAAAACCTGCAGAAGTATCTATTCAAGCAATTATTGAATTACAACAAACTGCTCCAAACCATGTCAAAGAAAATTTAAAATTACAAAATGATTGTAGCTTTAGCTTACCCACAGCAACATTTATATTGAGTAAATAAGCTAAACAACATCATTAAATGATTAAAATCAATCGTGTTTAAGTAACATGATTGCACCAATGACGTTACCTGGATCCACTTTACCAATCAAGGTAGCGTCTGCTGTGTAAACATTGCCGTCTTTTTGAAGATGTCCAATAACCTCACGACGCGCGTTATAGATGTTACCATTCGTGGCATCATACTGGCCCACTTGTACATTAGTTTTATCAAAAATAGCACCATTCGTATCTACACGACCGACAAGCTTATTATCTTGACCATAAACAGAACCGTCTTTTTGTAAACGACCTTTAAAGCCTGTTTTGTTATCATAAATATTGCCGTTTTCATCAATATGACCAACGACTACACCTGTACTATTATAAATCTCACCTTTTGCCATTGCACTAGCGCTTGATAGTAACATCACTGCTCCAGCAGCAGCCATAAATAATGTCGCTTTATTTAAAAATTTTAATTTCATAATATTTATCCTTATTGATATGAATGAATAGTAGGATAACAGAACAAAAAAAACAAACAAGACCTAGCTTATTTTTCTCTATTAAAATTAAGTATTTTCATACCATAGAGAATATTTTACTCGATGCTTATTTTTATCACAATCGTCCGCAATAATCCGAGAAATACCCATTTGTGCAATTTGACTAATATTTTTCAAATATACACTACCACACACCTCTAATAACACTTTACCTTGCGTCAACTCCAACGCTTTTTCAATTTTTTCAAGTGAAAAGTCTTTTAATCTTACTTGTTTAACACCCATTTGTATTGCCTCTTCTAACTCAGACAAAGAGGCAACTTCAATTTTTACAAAATCAGCAGGATATAAACGAAATGCTTTTTCTATTGCTGCTGATACCCCTCCAATCATTCTAAGATGATGATTAAGAAGTAAGATATCATCATGACCCAACGTTGAGTATCCATGTCCTCCGCCAACACGAACGGCGTAATCTTGCACTAACGCAAGTCCTGGAATATCCACATAATCGTAATATAATGCTGTACTGGTATCAGATATCAAATCAACATATGCACGTGTATCCGTAGCAATAGAAGATAATAAACATAAAAAATTTAAAATAATTTTTTCATTAGGAAGAATATCTTTTGCTTTACCATGAAGCGTGCAAACTTTACTGCCAGCTAAAATCATGGTTCCTTCAACAACATGCCACTGAATAAAACCCTCTTCACTTACTTTTTGAATCAAACTATCTACCCAAGGAGCACCACAAAACACACAATCTTCATCTGCAATCACATTTGCAATCACTTGTTGATCAGGATCAAAAAATATTTTTGTTTTAGAATTATTGGACTGTCTCTCAATCAAAGATTGATGAACATTATCATCTAAAGCCTGTTTTAAAGTTTCCCCCAATGGTTCAAATGGATTAACAAGATCGGATTTTAAAATAGAAAACATGGCGGTCTCTTAAAATAGAATTTAAAATGAATCAACTTACATAGACTTTAATATATCCAAAAAATAACTATTCCTAAGAAGTTATAATTAATTATATTATTACCACTTTCCCCTGTGACATAAATAATAAATTGATCAATGAATATAAAATTTCATTCTGTTTTATTAAATAAGTCTTTGCGTTCTCAATCAAATTAAGTTAAAAAATGGTAAACACTTTGTGAAGCATAATCAAATCGACTTTGTTGGTTAATACGTTGTTTTACATAAACAGCTTATTTATTAGCTCAAATATGATCTAATACGAGTGTTACAACACTGAATAAATTAATTTATAAAATTCTATTGTTTTGCGGAACTTAAATCTTGAACGATATATCTACTGCTGCACCCTCTACAGGAAGTAGCTTTAATGAAAAGCTATCCATGTGGGTTATTATTATACTTGGTTTGCTGACGGCTATTGGGCCTTTGGCAACAGATATGTATCTGCCTGCATTTCCACAAATCAATAAAGATTTAGCAGGTTATGGTAATGGCGCTGCTCAAATGACCTTAACCGTATGGTTTATTGGTTTGGCGTTGGGACAATTCTCTATTGGTCCTATTTCTGATCGTTTCGGACGCAGATATCCTCTACTAATTGGAATCATCACTTTTACTATTGGTTCTATCGGATGTGCTATTTCTTCTGACTTTTACCTTTTTTGCTTTTTCCGCCTCCTTTCTTCTTTTGGAGGTTCGGCTGGCATGGTAATTCCACGCGCAATGGTTCGGGATATTTCTTCTGGTTCTGCTGGCATCAAAATTATGGCACAACTTGCTTTAGTTAGTTGTATCGTACCGATTGTTGCTCCTACCCTTGGCGGTTTGATTGTTGCACAATTTCCTTGGCGTATTTTATTCTGGATTATGGGAGTATATGGCGTTATCGGTAGTTTTATCGTATTTTTTGCTCTTCCAGATACTTTACTCCCAAGATATCGTATCTATTCCACAATAAGTTCCATCCTATGGCGTTACGTTCGTATTGTTCGTGAACCGATCTTTATTTCAAACACGCTCATTACTGGCTTTGGACTTTTTATGATCTTTGCTTATCTCAGCGGGACACCAGAAGTGCTGAGTAAATCTATGGGATTTTCAAAACTAGGTCTTGCTGCATGGTTTGGAATTAACTCTTTTGTTATTGCTGGATGTAACCAAATTAATGGACTGTTAGTTCATAAAATCAAACCTTATACAATGCTCAATATTGCAGCAACCGTTGCTTTCATAACAAGTATTGCGTTTATCATTATTTGCGTATCTCCTATTCCATTAAATAACTTAGGCATCTTTTTACATTGTGCCCCCATTGTCATTATCATGGGATGTTTAGGATTTGTTTTCCCAAACTGTACGATTTTTGCATTCATCCTGCATGGTAGACGCGTCGGAAGCGCCTCTGCTTTATTAGGAACAATCCAGTTTGTACTGGGAGCTATTAGTAGTTGGATGATGGGACAAATGGCGTTAAATAGTATGCTACCTGTTGCTATTGGTGTATTTGTTGGCGTGTTTGGTATGTTTGCCTGTAATGTATGGCGCCAAAGAATCACAACAACCATTATCACAAAAATGAAAAGTGGTATTCAACAAGGCCAGCATAACTACTACCATTTCTTAAAAGATTTAGATTAATCATAACCAATAAAAACCCACCTTATGGTGGGTTTTTATTTAAACAATTAACAGAAAATTCTAAGATAATTGTAGAACACTTGTCGCCAAGTCATGCACTTTATTATAAAGAGCAGCATCTTTTTGCAACTCCTCTTCACGTGCAGGAAAAATTTTCTTAATTTTATCAGCCCATGCCCCTTTGACTTGCTCTGGAAAACAATTCTCAATTAATTTTAACATCACAGAAACTGAAACTGACGCTCCAGGAGATGCTCCCAACAACGCAGCCAAAGATTTATCACTCGATGAAATCACTTCTGTGCCCATTTGTAAAATAGAACGACCATACTGGTCTCTTTTAATAATCTGTACACGCTGGCCTGCAATTTGACGCTTCCAATCCCCTTCTCTTGCCAAAGGATAAAAACGATGCAACGCAGCCATTCTTTTTTCCATTGTCTGTGTACTTTGATTAATCAAATAACGAATAAAATCAAGATTATGAATACCGACAGACACCATAGGTTCAATATTATCTAAGCGCACCGAAGAAAGCGTATCAAAATAAGATCCTTTCTTTAAAAACTTTGTCGTAAACCCAGCATATGGCCCAAATAAAATTGATTTTTTACCATCAATAATTCGCGTATCTAAATGCGGAGCAACAACAGTCGGCAACCCTTCCGTTGATAATCCATATACTTTGGCGTGATGTTGTTCAACAATTTCAGGATTATCACAGCGTAACCATTGACCACTGACTGGAAAACCACCAATACATCGCCCTTCTGGGATACCTGATTTTTGTAATAATAATAAAGCAGCACCACCTGCACCAATAAATACAAAACGCGTACGAATTAAACTTTCTGCACCTGTAATAATATTTTTACTTTTAACTTCCCAAACATCATGAACGCGTTTGATGTCTTCAACTCTTTCACAATAACCAACATCAATATTTTGTTGCGCATCTAAATGATTAAGTAACTTCTTCGTTAATGCACCGAAGCTAACGTCAGTACCACCCTCTACCCTGGTTAAAGCCATCTTTTCCCCAGCAGGTCGTCCATTTGCAACCAAAGGAGCCCAATCTTTAATTTGTTGAGTATCATCAGAAAAAGACATCTTAGCAAAACCAGGATGTTGACGTAATTTTTCATAACGCTCTTTTAAAAACGCAACATTGGCCTCTCCTTGCACAAAACTGCAATGAGGAACTGGATTAATAAAATCTCTTGGCGTTTGAAAAGCACCATTTTGTACAAGATGACTCCAAAATGATCTAGACACTTCAAATTGAGCATTTGTAAAAATAGCTTTTTTTAAATTAACTTCTTGGCCTGGAATAAAAGGCGTATAATTCAATTCACATAACCCAGCATGACCCGTTCCTGCGTTATTCCACGCACTGGAGCTTTCTTCTGCTCCTGAACTACGCACTTCTAAAATGGTCATTTTAATGTCAGGATTAAATTCTTTTAATAATGCACCTAATGTAGCACTGACAATACCAGCACCAATTAAAACAGCATCTTTAACTTCATTTGTAGATATATTTTTCATTTTACCGCACGTTAATATTGCTAAGCAGAATCTCTTATGATCTTATGAATATACTCTACAATTAAAAATTGACCTATATTAGACCAGATAATATTTTCGAGAACAGAAGAGATTTAAAAAAATAAAGTATATAATTTATTAATAAACAATAATAAAAAAATATTATTATTTATAATAAAATAAAATAAAAATTTTATACACTATACATTTAAAATAGAACTATATATATTCAATAGTGAAGATATTTTTAATTATTATTCATATATTTTATACTCAATCAAAAACGAAAAAACTTTTACCTCTTTCTCATTTAAACATTATACAGTAAAACTAACATAATTACTCATTCCGTTCTTTACTCTATTCATCCAAGGACATGATGATGTCGGATCATAATCCAACAATCGCCAAAGAACCCGTTATTGACTTACGTTCTGTCAGCCTAACCCAAAATATAAAACTCGCTTTAGTCGACTTACTGCAAGGTATCCTACAAATCAGTCTTGGTTGGAAGTTAGGATGGCTAGACGTTAAACTACGTTATCGTGGCTCCATACTAGGACCATTATGGATCACTATTATTATGGGTGTAAAAATTACCACAATCGGTGTGCTTTATGCTTTTTTATTACATCTTGATTTAAAACATTACTATACTTATGTGGCCATTTCTGTTGTGCTTTGGACCTATATGAGCGGCATGATTAACGATAGTTGCACTATTTTTACCAATGCCAGCCCCTTAATTTTATCACAACGTATTCCATTTAGTATCTATGTATGGCGCACTGTATTTTGTAATATTCTTATTCTTTTACATAACTTATTAGTCATCATCGTTGTTTTTTCAGTCTTTAAAATTGTACCCTATACATTATACCTCCTATTACCATCTGCACTGTTATGGATTATGGATAGTCTAGCGATAGGTATTTTATTTGGTGTTTTAGGAACGCGTTTCAAAGATATTCCCCCAATCGTATCGGCCTTTACACAAGCTTTCTTCTTTATTACCCCAATTATTTGGAAAGCAAGCTCTTTAAATTTTAATAAGGATTATATTTTATTAAATCCTTTTTATCCATTATTTGAAATTGTTAGAGCTCCTATTCTTGGAGAGCCACTGACTTCCTCTATATGGATTGCCGCCATTGGATATAGCCTTATTTTATGGATTATAGCTTTATTCATTTTTAGTAAAACCCGTTTTCGTATTCCTTACTGGATGTAATTCACCATGCCCAGTATTACTGTAAAAAATCTTTCTATTTCATTTCCTTTATATCATGAGAACACACGTAGCTTACGTAAAATGGCTCATTTATTTGTATCTGGTCGACTAAAGCAAGACCAACACAAAAAAATCCTTGTTCAAAGTTTACGTGACATTAACTTCACTTTGAAACAAGGCGACAGAGTTGGTCTGGTCGGCCAAAATGGTGCTGGAAAAACAACGCTACTGCGAACAATGGCAGGAATATATGAACCAATTACAGGACATATTCGTATAGAAGGAAATATTAGTACACTTCTAGACCCAACTGTTGGTATGAATTTCAACCTAACTGGTCGAGAAAATGTTCAACTCAAATGTTCTATCAACGGCTACTCTAAGCAACAAACAAAAGAAATTGAAAAAAATGTTGAAGACTTTTCCGAGCTTGGCACTTATTTAGACCTACCTGTTAGGACTTATAGTTCTGGTATGCAACTAAGACTCGGATTTGGTCTTACAACCGCTATTGACCCACAAATTTTAATGATGGATGAATGGTTCTTAACCGGCGATGCTGGATTTATTTTGAAAGCGACAAAACGTATTGAGCATATAGCCCAAAACTCACAAATTTTAGTCATCTCTACACACTCAGCTGAAATTATCGCCAAATGGTGTAATCGTGTTTTATGGTTAGATCAAGGCTTCTTAAAAATGGACGGTACGCCAGAAGAAGTGTTACCAATTTATTTAAATAAACCTTATGAAGAGATTGTAGGCAAAGACTAACCCCTTTCTTTTAATACATACTAAAAGCCCCTTTTATTTAAATAATAAAAGGGGCTTTTTTAATATCATCACTATAAAAGTAATAAATTCTTATGCTTTACGAGGAGCTCTACCATTTGCTTTAGCTACTTTTTTACCCCATACAACTAAGTCAGGAGAACAGTCTTGAGCATCAATATCAACCTCAATCAATGTTGGGCCGTCTTTATGAGCTAATGCAGTTTTCATTGCTTTTTCAAGCTCTGCACCATTTTTCGCTTTTAAACCAAGACCTTTACCATCCTCAGCATTAAATACATCAATCAATCCGGCATAATCCCAATTTTTAATACGATTATATGGACCATCATGGATTTTTACTTCAATCGTATACCCACTATTATTAATCAAAATAATAATTACAGGCATATTACGACGAATCATCTGACAAACTTCTTGAGCCGTCAATTGGAATGAACCATCCCCAACCATAATAATATTGCGACGATTTGGTTCTGAAACTGCATATCCAAACATAGAAGGTATAGACCAACCAATATGTCCCCATTGCATTTCAGATTCTACGCGCGCACCATTCGGAAGATTAAAGTGCATCCCATGGAACCATGAATCACCTGTTTCCAAGAACAATGTTGTGTCTTTATTAATAGCGCCTTGGATTTGACGGCAAAGCTCAACAGTTGTTAATGCTGCATTGCCATCTGCGACAGGCGTTTCTTTTGCAGGAAGCTTTTTAGCTTTAAACTGCTCTAAAGAGGTTGTATTCTTTTTAACACTAGAAGCTAGTACTGGGATAAAATCTTTTAAATAAACACCACTAAATTCTTTTTTACCAACGCGTGTGTGATGCGAAGAAATTAGAATATCATTGTCACTTACAAGCTTACATGTCCAACCAACCGTTGAATAATCGTTAAATACAGCCCCAATATAAATACGGCAATCAGAATCACGAACTAAATCTTCAACACCAGGCGAACTAATATCCCCCCAGAATGTGCCTACATATTCAGCTTCTTCTTCAGGAGAAAGACCTTTAGCTTGCGCCATGGTTGCAACAGCACAGCCTAATTTTTTAGTTAGTTCTGCAACTTGTTTTGAAACCGCACAACCTGCAGAACGAATTTTACCACCAATAATAACAACTGGATTTTTTGCTTTTTCTAAAGCTTCCACACAAGCTTTCGCTGCAGCTTTCAAACTTTCGTCATCACTAATAAGACTATTCGTAATGCTACTAATCGGACCAGGTTCTGTACAAGGTTGATTCGCAACGTTACAAGAAATTTCGATATAAGCCGGCTTACGATTACGTATAGCAGAGCGAATAGCATGATCAATCAAGCAAGGTGCTTCGTCTGCATGTGCAACAGAAACGGCCTCACATGTAATTTTCTTTGCCATCTCCATTTGATAGCGATAATCAGAATAACCCATCGTATGATGCAAAATATGACCACTACCATAGTCATTATTATTAGGAGCACCAGAAATTAACAATAAAGGTAAGTTCTCAGCAAATGCACCACCCACAGCATTAAATGCACTAAATGCACCAACACTAAATGTTACCACTGAGGCACCCATAATACGAGCACGAGCATACCCTTCACCCGCAAAACCACAATTCAATTCATTACAACAATAAACTTGCTCTAAATCCTTCGCTTTTGCCATTTCATCGAGTAATGTTAAGTTATAATCACCAGCAACAGCAAAAACGTGATTTAAACCAAGTTGTGCCAAACGAGTAGCAAGATATTGGCCGACTGTATATTCCACAAAAAGTCTCCTATGAGTATATATTTACACTCTAAATTGTCTTTAAAAATTTTAATGTTTTATAACGATTTTATATAATGAGAAAATCAAAGCAGTTATTTTATAAACGCATTATAAAAACATTAATCAGAGAGCAGCGTTAATAACTTTGCATAGCCTAACATAGCATTTTCTATATCGCAATATTGTGATTGAATATCTGTTACCTAAACAAAGCCTCTTAAAACGCTCTTAAACTTAAAATAAAAATATATTCTATTTCTTTTGATATAAGTTTGAACAATAAATATTCAATTGGGCTTTTTTAAATAATTATATTACCAATATAATTTTGAATCGAAATAATTTTTTAATTAATCTGATTACAAAGTATTGATAACAGAATCGATCAATCACTTTATATTTTTATAAATAACAGAAATTATTACAATAATAAAATGAAATACAATTAATAAGATATTAATAATATCTTTACCATATACTCAGAGTAGTATATACTACGTAAGTATCAAAACTGTTCAAGACTTATGTGTCTTGGTGAGCCGGGAGGGATTCGAACCCTCGACCATTCGATTAAAAGTCGAATGCTCTACCAACTGAGCTACCGGCTCTTCTTTTTTATCGCTTGTATCAGGCGATGAACATTGAAATAGTGGTTATTTAAAAAGAAGTCAACCACTATTTTCATTTTTTATAAAAATTATTCTTTTATCACTGACATTTTAATAATTTTATCAGGGCTATTCACCATGCCATTTGCACCTGCACCACGTTTAATTTGATCAACAAATTCCATACCTTCAATGACTTGCCCTGCAATTGTATATTGACCATCTAGATGGGGAGCATCATCAAACATAATGAAGAACTGACTATTGGCACTATTAGGATCCATCGTACGTGCCATACCAATCATTCCTCTATGAAATGATTCGTCACGTGTGAATTCACCTTTAAGGTCTGGTAAATCACTACCTTGCATTCCTGTACCACTAGGATCTCCACCTTGAGCCATAAATCCTTCGATTACACGATGGAAAGGGGTATCATCATAAAATCCTTGCGCAGCTAACGTTTCCAAACGTTCTGCGGCTAATGGAGCCAAATCTGGACGTAGTTTAATTTTTACGATTCCATTCTTTAATTCCATTTTCAAGATAGTATTATTTTTTTCACTCATTTTTTTACTCTTTTTTAATAAAAAGTTAACTTAATTTACAAAATTTTCTTAATGTTGCCTTAGGCACAAAAGAAGAAATATCCCCCCCTAATTGCGCAACCTCTTTAACAACACTCGAAGCAATACTCCGATTCTGCTCCGTTGCGACTAAAAAAATAGTCTCAATATCAGGAGCCAAACGTTGGTTAATCAAACACATTTGAAATTCGATATTAAAATCAGTTGCTTGACGCAGACCTCGAATAATCACACTCGCATCATACTCTTTTACAGAATCTACTAACAAATTATTAAATCCAACTACTTTAATAGAACAATCTTCATGCTCTAAATAACGATAGGATTCTCCTAACTCTTCAGCTAATGCTTCATGAATACACGCAACACGCTCTTCCAAAGACCATAATGGACGTTTTTTTTCATTCAATGCAACGCCAATAATCAACTCATCGACCAAATCAATTGCACGTTTAATAATATCCAAATGCCCATTTGTAATTGGATCAAATGTACCAGGATAAAATCCTACTCGCTTGACTTCCTTTTTATTGATCATTCTGTAGCTTCAACCTCGCCACCTTCTTGATCAATAATTTCATCAGAATCTTCATCACCTTCAGAATCATCAATCACAGGAAAAACACTACTGACTGTCTCGCCTTCATCAATACGGAATAAAGTTACACCCATACTGGTTCTAGAAGTAATACGAACTTGATTAACAGGAACTCGAATTAAGCGCCCTTTATCCGTCACCAACATCACGTCTGTATTATCAAGAACCGCAAATGTCGCAACAATCTCATTACCATTTCTGCCAGCAAGGTTCATATTTGACAACCCTAAACCTCCACGACCACTGACACGATATTCATAAGCCGTAGAACGCTTACCAAAACCAGCATTCGTAACAGTTAGTAGGATTTCTTCAGATTGTTGCAATTCACTTAAACGTTCAGTTGTTAATTCTGCACTTGCGCCAGTGTCCTCTTCTTCCGCTTCAAAAGATTCTTCAATTTCTTCTGAAACATTTTCAGGATCTGCATTTTCTGCCCGACGCTTTGCATTACTATAACGTATATAAGTAGATCTTTCAGCAACCGACGCATCAACGTGATTTAGGACACAAAGAGACATTACCTCATCCCCTTCTGCCAAACGGATACCTCTTACACCCGTACTTGCACGACCAGCAAAGACTCTGACGGTATCATCTGTAATTTGGAAACGAACCGCACGCCCTTTCTTGGAAGCAAGGAAGATATCCTGCCCCTCACGACAAGTCGCAACTCCGATTAGACGTTCATCTTCATCTAATTTCATTGCAATTAAACCTGATGAACGAATATTACCAAAATCACTTAAACGGTTACGTCTAACACCACCTTTAGAAGTCGCAAAGACAAGGTGAAGGTTTGACCACATTTCCTCGTCTTGAGGCAACGGCAATACGGCTGTAATTTCATCCCCACCTAAATCAGGCAACAAGTTCACCAAAGCACGACCTTTAGAAGTTGCACTGGCTTCTGGTAAATGCCAAACTTTTGCACGATATGCTTTACCACCTGAAGAGAAGAAAATAACCCATTGGTGCGTATGGGCATTAAAGGAACGTGTAATAATATCGTCCCCTCTTCTACCTGCACCTTTACGTCCACGACCACCTCTATTTTGAGATCTAAAGGTTTCCAAAGACGTACGTTTAATAAAGCCATCTCTGGTAATCGTAACGACCATTTGACCTGGCTCAATCAAACTTTCATCAGTTTGATCGCCTTCATAATCCACAATCTCAGTCGCACGTGGGCATCCAATTTCTCCACGAACACGCAATAACTCATCACGCATAATTTCCATACGACGAATATGGCTAGCAATAATTTCTAATAATTCTTCAATACGCTTTGAAACTTCAATTAATTCGCTTTGGATTTTTTCACGTTCTAGACCTGTTAAGCGTTGTAAACGCAGTTCTAAAATACCGCGGACTTGTGTTTCGCTCAGATAAACACGTCCATCTTCAAGAATATTACCATCATCTTGAATTAAATCTAAATAAGACTGAATATCAGCTGCTGGCCAAGAGCGTTGCATTAACTGTTCACGTGCTGTGGCTGAATCCGGTGCAGAACGAATTAACGCGATCACTTCATCAATATTAGCTACTGCTAACATTAAGCCAAGCAATAAATGAGCGCGGTCTCTTGCTTTATTCAACTCATATCTTGCACGACGTAAAATTACTTCTTCACGGAACGTAATAAATGCTGTTAACGCATCTTTCAATCCTAAGAGCTGAGGCTTACCATTATTTAGCGCTAACATATTCACGCCAAATGACGTTTGTAGCTGCGTAAAGCGATAAAGTTGATTTAAAACAACATCTGGTGTTGCATCACGTTTAATCTCAATAACAATTCGCATTCCTGAACGATCGCTCTCGTCGCGAATGTCAGACACACCTTCAATTTGCTTAGCACGAACGAGCTCAGCAATTTTTTCTTGTAAGGTTGCTTTATTAACTTGATAAGGAATTTCTGTAATAATAATTGCTTGGCGATCTTTTCGAATTTCTTCAATATTCGCACGACCACGAATTAAGACTGAACCTCTACCCGTAGCATAAGCACTACGAATACCAGAGCGACCTAAGATAATCCCACCAGTAGGAAAGTCAGGCCCCGTTACAATTTGCATCAATTCTGGTAAATCCATCTCTGGATTTTCAATCAGTGCCAACGTCGCATCAATAATTTCAGTAGGGTTATGTGTTGGAATATTTGTTGCCATCCCAACAGCAATCCCAGATGCACCGTTAATCAATAAATTAGGATAAGTTGCGGGAAGGATAACAGGCTCTTCTTCAGTCTCGTCATAGTTTGCCTGAAAATCAACCGTATCTTGATTAATATCTTCCAACAAAAAGGTTGCTGGCTTTCCCAAACGTGCTTCGGTATAACGCATCGCAGCAGGAGAATCACCATCAACAGATCCAAAGTTCCCTTGCCCATCGACCAAGCGCACGCGCATTGACCAATGTTGCGCCATACGCACCATTGCATCGTAAATAGATGAGTCACCATGAGGGTGATATTTACTCATCACATCCCCAACCGCACGTGCAGACTTACGATACGGCTTGTCAGCAGTTAGACCGCTTTCAAACATAGAATATAAAATACGACGATGAACAGGTTTTAATCCATCACGCACATCTGGCAAAGCACGACTGACAATAACTGACATGGCATAAGCCAAGTAGGAGGTTTGCATTTCCTCTTCTACGGTTACGGGAACAATATCAGTCAACGGAGGAAGAGTATTTTCTGGCAAATCGGTCAAGGTAGATCCAGTATTTAATTGCAATTATTACAAATCAAAATTTTAAAATAGATCAAGATTTTATAATAAAATATTTAAATACGAATATAAGCCACTTAAACTGTTCACTAAAATCAATGTAAACAAAAAGCCATTAAACGAGACAAACACTCTATATAAAAACGATCATCAATAGCTTTTAACTATAATTTTTTTATCGAAAAAAGACAAGTAAGACTTCACAATTATAAAGAGTAAACGATAAAGTCTCCGTCTATTTGATCGGTCTATTCAAAATATATAAACTCTAATATGATTTATATCATTTTATTTTAAAAACAAATAAACATCTAAATTATTATTTATGAATAACCAATCATAATAATTAATTTAATAACAAAACATACCAAATATTTATCAATAAATTTATTTAAATATTTAAATTTGAATAAAAAGTCATATACTAAAACTATTCATAATGTATGAAATCATTAATTAATTAAAAGTTAATAGATAGTGAATATTTTATAAATACTTTTAAAAAGGATACATTCAATGACAGATAAAACAACCAAACCTAATGCATTAGATGACGTCTATGCCTCTATTGAGCTCTCATCTTCATTACCAAAAACTAAATTTCCAACGAATGAGCAAAATCCAAATAATATTTTCAATGCTATTCGTGATGAGTTAATGTTGGATGGGAATTCTCGTCAAAATTTAGCAACCTTTTGCCAAACATGGGTAGATGATGAAATTCGTGATTTAATGGATCTATCCATTGATAAAAACATGATTGATAAAGACGAATATCCTCAAACTGCCGAAATTGAAGCTCGATGCGTACATATGTTGGCAGATTTATGGAATTCTCCTTCTCCTACAACAACATTAGGATGCTCAACCATCGGTTCATCTGAAGCCGCAATGTTGGGTGGTTTAGCATTAAAATGGCAATGGCGTAAAAAACGTTTAGCTGCGGGTAAAACTGCTGATAAACCAAATTTTGTATGTGGCCCAGTTCAAATTTGTTGGCATAAATTTGCTCGTTATTTTGACGTTGAAATCCGTGAGATCCCACTCGAAGGCGATCGTTTAATCATGAACCCAGAAGAAGTTCTTAAAAGGGTTGATGAAAATACAATTGGGGTTATCCCTACACTAGGTGTTACTTTTACTTGCCAATATGAACCTGTAAAAGCTGTCAGTGATGCTTTAGACAAATTACAAAAAGAAACAGGTTTAGATATTCCGATCCATGTTGATGGTGCAAGTGGTGGCTTCTTAGCCCCCTTCTGTGCCCCTGACATTGAATGGGATTTTAAGCTTCCTCGCGTTAAATCTATCAATGCATCTGGACATAAATTCGGACTAGCACCTCTGGGTTCTGGCTGGGTTATTTGGCGTGAAGCAACTGATTTACCAGAAGAGTTAATTTTTAATGTCAATTATCTAGGTGGCAACATGCCTACCTTTGCTTTAAATTTCTCTCGTCCTGGCGGTCAAATTATTGCTCAATATTATAATTTCCTACGCCTTGGCAAAGAAGGCTATGCAAAAATTCATAATCATTGTTATGAAACCGCACAATATCTTGCTAAATCTATTGCTGAAATTGGCCCATTTGAAATCCTATTTGATGGCAGCAGCGACAAAGGAATTCCTGCTCTTGCTTGGAAACTCAAGGAAGGACAAGGCGATGGGTATACTCTATTTGACCTAGCAGATAGATTACGCAGTCGTGGTTGGCAAGTTCCTGCTTATTCTATGCCTGCAAACCGCCAAGACCTCGTCATTCAACGCATTTTAGTACGTCACGGAGTCAGTCGTGATTTAGCTGAACTCCTCATCGGCGATATTAAACGTGCATTGGATTATTTCAAAAAACATCCCATAAGCAATCCATTAACAGCAAAAGAAGCTAGTGGATTTAATCACGGCTAGTATTTCGACATTTTTGAAATCTCTCACGACAATATATAGACATCAACACTCTATATATTGTCTGTTTAGGAACTGTTATGTCTGATGTCAAAACAAATGCTCCTGCAAAACAACTCTCAATGTTAGGTTTCTTTGCCATTACCGCATCCATGGTAATGGCCGTCTACGAATATCCAACTTTTGCAACTTCTGGATTTAGCCTAATATTCTTTTTACTCTTAGGTGGAATCTTATGGTTCATTCCTGTTGGGTTATGTGCCGCTGAAATGGCCACTGTAGAAGGATGGGACGAAGGTGGCATTTTTGCTTGGGTCTCTAATACCCTTGGGGAACGATGGGGATTTGCAGCAATTTCTTTTGCATATTTACAAATTGCCATTGGTTTTATTCCAATGCTCTACTTTGTTCTTGGTGCCCTTTCCTATATTTTAAAATGGCCAGAGTTAAATACTGATCCAATTCTTAAAACAATTGCTGGATTAATCATTTTATGGGGCTTGGCTCTAACACAATTTAATGGCACGAAATATACAGCACGTATTGCAAAAGCTGGATTTTTTGCTGGTATTTTATTCCCAGCCATCGTACTTGTTTGTCTTGCGATCGGATATTTAATGAGCGGTGCGCCACTAGCCATTCAAATGAATGCATCTACATTTTTCCCTGACTTTAGCAAAATTGGGACTTTAGTGGTCTTTGTGGCTTTTATTCTAAGCTATATGGGTGTTGAAGCATCTGCGACACACGTGAACGAAATGAAAAATCCAGGTCGTGATTATCCAATGGCAATTTTCTTGTTAATGATTGCAGCTATTTGTTTAAGTTCCATTGGAGGGCTATCGGTTGCTGCGGTTATTCCTCATGATGAAATTAATCTCTCTGCTGGTGTTGTCCAAACATTTAAAGTCTTGGTTACCCATTACGGTGCAAGTTTTGAGTGGTTTGTTCGTATTATTGCTGCCTTATTAATGCTCGGTGTATTGGCTGAAATTGCATCTTGGATTGTGGGCCCATCAAGAGGAATGTATGTGACGGCACAAAAAGGCATATTGCCCCATGCTTTTAATAAAGTAAACAAACACGACGTGCCTGTTGCATTAGTGATTTCACAATTATTAATTACCACTGTTGCTTTAATTATTTTCACCAATACCAGTGGTGGTAATAATATGTCTTTCTTAATTGCTTTGACATTAACCGTATTGATTTATCTATGTGGTTATTTCTTACTTTTCCTTGGATACATTCAATTAGTGCGCAAACAATCTGAGAAAAAACGTGTATTTAATATTCCAGGTGGAAATGTAACTAAAATTATCGTAGCTACAGTTGGTTTTATAACCTCTATGATTGCTTTTATTGTTTCCTTTATTCCACCTAGCTCTGTAGCAGAAACAAGTGTACACTCATACTTAACGCTATTAACAATAAGCTTTATCATTGTTGTTGCTATTCCTTTTATTATTTATGCATTCCATAAAAAAGAAGGAAAAACCATCAATGCAACCTTGGTTCATATCAAAAGCCACAATGCGCCTGTCGGACATTATTTTGTCCATCCTCGCGCAAGAGCAACACATCATACAATAAATAATGATAATATTAGTTCTGATAGTAAATAAATAAATACTTACCAGAGACTAATAGTTAGTCTCTGGACAATCTAGATTTCACTAACTGCAATTTTTACAATAATTTTACGAATAGAAACAGGCTCTGTAAGGCAGCAACAAGGTCTATGGATATCTTGAGGAAATAAGATTACATAACTCCCTGGAAACAATTCAACAAATGTCTCATGCTTTACATATTCATAAAACTGAATGTCTTTTCCTGGAGCAAAAGCCTTATAAATAGGGTTATCTTTTGTATCAATAACCGTACCAATATATTCTTTTCCTGAAACCAAATAGTGAATATCAATGTATTTCTGATGACTTTCTGGTTTAGACTCTTCCTTTAAATGCGTCGTTGTATCAACAACCTCCGCAAAAACTTTATCGCCATCAATCTCAATTTTACCAGGTGATAAAATCTGCAAATCTAAATGACTAAGAAAGTCTAAACTTTTTTGTAAAACCTCAGGCAATGCAAAAGGAAGTTGCGTATGAATATGTCCTAAAATCATTTTAACTATCCTAATCTATATCATCTTGATCTTCTAATAATTTATCAATTTCTTCAATTTTTTTAGGCTTACTGAGCATACAAAATAAAGTGCAAGGAACAGATAAAATAAGAAGAGACATTCCTATAGTCCAAACTATAGGTTGGTTAACTACCGCATTAAAAGCACTACTTTTATATGTAACTGAGAAATACCCCACTTGGAAGTTAACATCATGATAAGCCCAACACGTCATCCCAGCCATAATCATAAAAATTGTAAGCGTTACTAACCCTTTATACCTACTTCTGCCATGCTTAAAAAGCAAAGCTACAACCACAAAAAAGGAAAGGAAAAGACATACAAAGAACATATTATTATACTTTACCTGACGTTATACCAAAAATAAATTTACCATAATAATACGCTCTTCAATATATAATTTTTTTATCAAAATAAAAAGGCTTTAACCAAACATTAAACCCAACCATTAATACATTTAGAATGGAATTTCGTCGTCTAAATCATTATGTCCTGGCATAGAAGAATCCCAGCCACCGCCAGCACTTTTACTAGGTGCAGATGGAGCAGACATTGCGGGGCGTGATGCTGGTGCCATCGGTGCAGACGCCCCATAATCATCGCCATACCCCATATCATCACCACCACTACGATTGCTATCTAGCAACACTAACTCTCCACGGAAACGATCGACCACAACTTCTGTTGTATAACGTTCCATCCCTTGTTGATCGGTCCATTTCCGTGTTTTCAATTGCCCCTCAATAAAAACCTTACGGCCTTTACGCAAATATTTTTCGGCGACATCAGCTAAACGCTCATTAAAAATAACCACACGATGCCACTCTGTATTTTCTTTACGTTCACCCGTTTGACGGTCATTCCATGTATCACTGGTTGCCAATGTTAAATTAACAACTTTAGTTCCCATCTGAGTAGTACGGACATCAGGATCTTTACCCAAGTTACCAACCAAAATCACTTTATTAACACTACCAGCCATCTTCTTTATTACCTTATTTTGCAAGATCTAATAAAATCACTTATTCTTCTTTATACTGTTTTTCATACGACTTCAAAAGTTTTAATAATTTTATTAAAAGATATATAACTAATTTTAATTATTTTTTATTTTGTAATAATCATGAGAATTTGTAATAATCACTAGCATCATAACTACTACGAACTGTCAATCAACTTATTAAGTATTATCAAGACATGCAAGATCTTACCAAATATACACACTGCCCCCTTTGTAACAGCACGAAACTTCAAACTATCCGCAATGAAAACTGCCAACATCACAAAAGATGGCTTGCTCCATTATCAACACAAATGATCTGGCTATCTTGTGACTCTTGTAAGCATGTCTTTAGAGAAGGATACTATACAGATGAAGCTCTTGAGATTTTGTTCAAAGGCACTAATCCAGAACAACAAGTTGGATACCAAATTGAACAACAACGACTTGTATCAGCAAGAATGATTGATAAAGTACTCCCATATCAAAATCACGGTGCATGGTTAGATGTAGGATTTGGAAATGGTTCATTACTATTTACGGCTTATGAATATGGCTTTAAACCTATTGGTATTGACTTACGTGAAGACAATGTAAAACAACTCAAATCATATGGTGTTGATGCTTATAAAGTAAATTTACTTGATGTTGATACTGATGATCCTCTTTCTGTGATTAGTATGGCTGATGTTTTAGAACACATTCCTTACCCCAAAGAAATCTTACAAAAATGTCATGCACTACTAAAAGATAAAGGCGTATTATTTCTTTCTTTACCAAATTCTGAAACAATTATTTGGAAAGTGCGTGATGCTCAAAACATTAACTATTATTGGAGTGAAATGGAACACTACCATAATTTTTCCAGATCAAGATTATATAGTTTATTAAATGAATGTGGTTTTATCCCTGTTCGTTATGGTGTTAGCGAAAGATACGGCATGGGTATGGAAATCGTAGCCATCAAAAAATAACAAAGCCTAAATTTACTCAAAACAAAACATGATTTTTATTTTAAGTTATATTAAGATCATCCTATCTTTAACTTAAAACAAAGTCATCATGAATAAAACCTCTCCCTCACCTCTTACAACATTAATTGTCAGAGGTGCAAAAGTTCATAATTTAAAAAATATTGACGTGAATATTCCTAAACACCAATTAACGGTGATTACGGGATTATCAGGTTCAGGCAAATCCTCTCTGGCATTTGATACAATTTATGCCGAAGGACAACGTCGCTACGTTGAAAGCCTTTCAGCCTATGCACGTCAATTTTTGGAACTTATGGGAAAACCTGATGTTGAATCGATTGAAGGCTTATCTCCTGCAATTTCAATTGAACAAAAAACAACCTCTAAAAACCCAAGATCCACCGTCGGAACCATTACCGAAATTCATGATTATATGCGCTTGCTTTGGGCAAGAGCTGGAACACCTTATTCTCCTGCCACAGGATTACCTATTGAAGCACAAACCGTCAGCCAGATGGTTGATCGTGTTATGGAGTTACCTGAAAAAACACGGTTAATGTTGCTGGCCCCTGTTGTTCGAGCTCGTAAAGGAGAATATAAAAAGGAACTGGCTGAATTACAGCGCAAAGGCTTTACGCGTGTTAAAGTAGACGGAACTTTATACGATATTGGCGATGTTCCTAATCTAAACCGAAAAATTAAACATACTATTGAAGTTATTGTAGATCGTGTTGTTATTAAAACCGATATTGAAGGACGATTAGCGGATAGTTTTGAAATTGCTCTTTCTTTATCCGATGGATTAGCTAGCGTTGAAGAGGTTTTGCGCGAGGGTGAAGAAAAGCAACCTCTAACCTTGAGTTTCTCTGCGCGTTACTCTTGCCCTGAAAGTGGTTTTACCCTCGAAGAAATCGAGCCACGCTTATTCTCTTTTAATGCCCCACAAGGTGCATGCCCTGCCTGTGATGGTATTGGCACAGAGAGCTTCTTTGATCCACAACTTATTATTCCAAACACCTCTATATCCCTTAAAAAAGGTGCTATTTTGCCGTGGAGCAATAGCTCTCTTCCGTATTACCAACAAGCCTTGGAAAGTATTGCAAAGCACTTTAAATTTGATCTCGATACACCTTGGGAGAAAATTCCAGAAGCCGTTCAAGAAATTATTCTACATGGCTCCACTGAAGAAATTCCTATTACATATCATGATGAAAAACAGTCCTATACGCTCAATCACCCTTTTGAAGGCGTCATTCGTAACCTTGAAAAACGATATAACGCCACCGACAGCTATTCTGTAAAAGAAGAACTCAATAAATATCGTGCAGATTATCCTTGCCATACTTGTCATGGCGCACGATTAAAACCAGAAGCTTTATGCGTTAAAATCGATCAAAAGAATATTGCTGAAATTTCAGAACTCCCTATTCAGCAAGCTCTTGATTGGTTTTCCAGTATTGAATCAACCCTCACGCCACAAAAAGCAGAAATTGCGCATCGAATTTTACGAGAAATCATAGAACGCTTACATTTCTTAAATGATGTAGGTTTAGACTATTTAACGCTTTCTCGTGGTTCAGCAACCTTATCAGGCGGAGAAAGCCAACGTATTCGCTTGGCCAGCCAAATTGGATCTGGCTTAACGGGTGTTCTTTATGTGCTTGATGAACCTTCAATTGGACTACATCAACGTGATAATGAACGCTTATTAGGCACTTTGGAACGCCTTAAAGGTCTTGGTAACACGCTTATTGTTGTTGAACATGACGAAGATACCATCAAGGCTTCTGATTATTTAATCGATATGGGGCCTGGTGCTGGAATTTTAGGCGGTAATGTGGTTGCGATTGGAACTCCTACAGAAGTTGAAGCAAACCCCAAAAGCCTTACGGGAGATTACTTAAGTGGTCGAAAATATATTCCAGTTCCTAGAAAACGCCGCAAGTTTAACAAAAAACAACTATTAACACTTTCTGGTGCAACGGGGAACAACCTCAAAGATGTTAGTGTTGATTTTCCATTAGGCACCTTTATTGCTGTAACAGGTGTTTCTGGTGGTGGAAAATCAACGCTTATTATTGATACTTTATACAAAGCTCTATCTCGACAACTTATGAAATCGAATATGGTTCCTTCCCCTTATAAAAATATCAAAGGGCTGGAGCATCTCGATAAAATTATTGATATTGATCAATCCCCTATTGGTCGCACGCCAAGATCTAATCCTGCAACTTATACAGACTTATTTACCCCTATTCGTGAATGGTTTGCTGAATTACCCGAAAGTCGTGCCAGAGGATATAAGCCAGGACGTTTTTCCTTTAACGTCAAAGGCGGACGATGCGAGGCGTGCCAAGGCGATGGCGTTATTAAAATTGAAATGCATTTCTTGCCTGACATGTTTGTGACTTGTGATGCTTGTAAGGGTGCGAGATATAATCGAGAAACATTAGACATTAAATTCAAAGGCCACTCTATTGCAGATATTTTAAATTTATCTGTTGATGAAGCGGTTCCGTTATTTGAAGCAGCCCCTCGCATTTATGATCGTCTCAATATCCTAAAACAAGTTGGCCTTGGCTATATCCACCTTGGGCAACAAGCCACCACTCTGTCAGGAGGAGAAGCCCAACGGATAAAACTTTCCAAAGAGCTCACCCGTCGCGCCACAGGACGAACTTTGTATATTTTAGATGAGCCCACAACGGGACTGCATACCGAAGACGTAAGAAAACTACTAGAAGTGCTTCATGCTTTGGTCGAGCAAGGCAATACGATCATTGTCATTGAACATAACTTAGAGGTCATCAAAACTGCGGACTGGGTCATTGATCTTGGGCCTGAAGGTGGAAATGGTGGCGGTCAAATCGTCGCCACTGGCACCCCAGAAGATATCGCTAAAGTCAAAGCAAGTTATACAGGGAAATTTTTAAAACCAATTTTAGAGAAAAAACATTATTTAGAATAAAAATATTGAAGGAATTGATTATGGAATATTTTAACGAACTCAACCAACCTGTTGGTGAACCATTACCGAATTGGGAACCAAGACCTCACCCTCAACGTATTACCTTACAAGGTCGCCTTTGTCGTTTGGAACCCTTAACCTTGAATCATGCTGAGGCTTTATTCAATGCTTATCAACTATTTCCTGATGATGGACATTGGACATGGATGTTAAGAGGGCCAGATAAAACCGTTGAAGAGCATAAAGAGTGGATTCAAAGCGTTTTAACCGTCAATGATCCTATTAATTACGCCGTTATTGACACTAAAACCAATCAACCCGTTGGCTCGATCGCTTTAATGCGAATTGATGCAAATAATGGTGTGATGGAAGTAGGACATGTTCATTACTCCCCTTTATTAGCAAAAACCATTATTGCAACCGAAGCTCAATGGTTACTAATGAACTATGCCTTTGAAACGCTTGGCTATCGTCGATATGAATGGAAATGTAACGCTTGTAATGAACCTTCTCGTCGTTCAGCTTTACGATTAGGCTTTCAATATGAAGGAAGGTTTAGACAAGCCATCGTCACCAAAGGTCATAATAGAGATACTGATTGGTTTTCTATCATTGACAAAGAATGGCCTGACGTCAACAAAGCTCTACAAAAATGGCTTTCCGCTGATAATTTCGATCAAGACGGAAAACAAAAACAATCTCTAGAAGATTGTAGAAAGTAAGCGTTTTAATCCTATAGATCTCTATTGTTAAAATGATAGATATCTATAGGACTATCTTTTGTTATTGTGCAAATGCACGCATAATCACAGCAACACCACGGCCAATCGCTGCTGGAACAACACTGCTATGGTCTTCCCCATCAAAATCAACACAATCAACTACAACATCAGAAACCTGTTTTAACCCTTTACAAGCCTGATGAATATGATCCACCTGATGTTTTGCTGCCAAGTGATGTTTGATCTTTTCTAGATTAGGATTATTTTGCCAATAAGGCGCAATATTTTGTTCATACGATCCCACCGTTAATAAAATCGTTTTAGGATTTTTGGCAAATGTCACCTTTTGCTGCTCTAAATAATTTATCCGATTAGAAATTAATACTGGATCAAGCCATAAAGATGGGCTGGCAGCTACATAAACTTGATACTCATTGGGATGGTAAACAAAATTATAAACTGTAAATAATCCACCAAAAGAATGCCCCATTAATGCTTGATGCTGCTGATCAATCGGCACATAACGTGTAATTAAAGGTTTTAATTGATCTTGAATAAAAGAGGCAAAAGCCTCTGCCCCACCTGTTTTATACTTCATTGGAATTTTTGTATTTTGAGGCGGTGTTAGGTCATAAGTGCGTAACTGCGCCATATTATCAGACGGAAGATAACCTATCCCCACAATAACAGGATGTATTTTCTTCGTTAAATCCACTCTTTTTTCATAAGCACGCAATGCATCTCGTGTCGTATTAAATAATGCATTTCCATCCATCACAAAAACAACAGGATATCCAGAAGCTGGTGGAGGTGCATCAGGAATGGAAATAAAAATACGATAAGTCTGGTTGCTCTTTTGATCTTTGATATCAAAACTCGCACTATCTTTTAACGTTACAGTCGATGGATTTAATGCTTTTAATATTGTTAAAGGAGATGACTCTTTCGGGGCAACAGGTTGTGCCTTAACAGTTTGTATTGCCGTATAACAAAGCAATGCAGAAAGTATACACGCTGATTTTATAAATAATTTTTTCACAACATTCTCTTATTTCTTTAATACTTACCAACGTGCTCTGACTTGTCCCATAACAACCCGACGTGTTCCATAAAAACAACTCATATTCGATGCACAAGCAACTGTATATTTATTATCCGCAACGTTATTAATATTTAACTGTAACAACGTACTATTAATTTCTGGAAAACTATTTTTTAGATCATAATGCAACTCAACATCTCCAAGAATATAAGAAGGCACTTTGAAGCTATTGGCATTATCACCATAACTATATCCGTTATACGGATATAGAAATCCAAGCTGCACTTGATGGTAAAGTCATCTCTCAGCTTTCTTCTATCTCAGTAACGCACCTAATAAGAGACAGAAAACTAATTCCATTATTTATCAACCATATCGCTGATCATATGCATGCATATATTTATTATGGAAGTAAAAATAAACAACCTTTAAAAGTTCGTAAATTTATTGATTTAGCCATTAAGAGACTCACCAACAACCAGGATTTAACCCTTTCCATAAAAGAATTAAATCATTATGCGATATACAAATAAATTTAATTTAAATTGATTGATTACAACTCTAAATGAGTATTTTAGATAGTTAAATCATATACATATAATGACTAACATCTCAAAAAAGATCGTGTATCGCTCTATTTTTAATTAAAATTTTACTTTTTCCTAAAAAATATATTTGACGTAAAATATATCTTAAGATATAAAAGATTCATGAACACGATATTCATAAATGCTAATAAGCATCCAAATGGTTATCATTGCGATCACAGCGATCTTGACCGTTTTCATCGCCCTTCTCAATTAACAAACACTCATCGTCAACAAAGAATACAAATCGATGTGTCCAAAAATTATACAGGTCAGCAACTCCGCTTACTTGAAGATAAAAAAGCGCTTCGATAGCGTTTTCTATTTACCATATTATAACGAAAGATATATTTTACAATATGAAAAACTTTTTTAAACATCAAAAATCTCATCGTCATTCTAATCACGATGAATCCTCTACCTCACACGATCCTCATCACAGACGTCGTTTTCATCATGACGATCAACATTCTCATCGTGGACATCATCATGGTCAACGCTCTCATCATGATGAAGAGATGCATGAACGTCATGAGCGTCATCATCAAAGAAGAAGACACGATTTTTTATCAGGTGGTGATCATCATTTATTAACTAGAGGCCGAAAATTATCCTCTGATGAGCTTCAATTGTTAATTTTAAAACAACTTGAAACACAACCAGCACATGGTTATGAACTCATCAAATTTTTCGAGGAACATTCCAATGGGATGTATACCCCAAGCCCTGGTGTTATTTACCCTGCCCTGACTTTTTTAAATGAAACCGACAAAGTTTCTGTCGAAAAACAAGGCAATCGTAAGCAATATCATATCTCTGAAGAAGGCAAACAGTTTTTAGAGCAATCCAAAGCACAAGCTGCTTCATTATGGGATCGATTAGGCAGCATTGGCAAACATATGAGTGAAGTTCGTGAAATTTTCTCAGACAATCCAATGAGATCTAAAGAATCTTATAAACTTTATGAAGCTCGTCGTTCTTTAAAAACAGCGTTGCGACAAAAACAAAATGCCTCAGAAGCCGAACTAAAACGGATTGAAGCTATTCTTCAAAAAGCAACAGCCGAAATTTTACAAACAGATCCTAAACTTGAATGATTTTGAAAGGAAACATCATGGTTACGACTGAATATTTATTTATCATTATGCTAAGCTCTTTTGCATTAAGATTAGCTATTGTTAAACAAATTAAAAAGATTTTTAACTCAGAATATAGTTAAAAACTTATCCTCCGATATGGCAGTGATAGCCCATATCTTGAACCATTGCCTGTAATGCTTCAATGTCCTCTGTTGTCATTTTAGCATCTTTAGGCATTGTATATTCCATCCCTAACAAGTCATACTTCCCTTCCCCATAAGTATGATAAGGAAGCAAGTGAATTGTATCGACATTATGCATCTTCTTTACAAATTCACAAACGGCTTTAACGCTTTGTTTATCTGAATTAACGTCAGGAATTAAAGGTAGTCTGACTTCTGTTTTAGTAATTTCAGAAATTAAAATGAGATTTTCTAAAATAACTTTATTTGAAACACCCGTAGCAACAAGATGCACACCAGGATCCATTGCCTTAATATCCGTTAAGGCTAAATCCACAAAGGGCATTACCATTTCAATCGTCTTTTTAGATGCTGCACCCGTTGTTTCCATAGCGGTATGCCAACCTTTTTCTTTACAAGCCTTTAGCAACTCCAAAGCAAATTCAGGTTGTAACAAAGGCTCTCCACCCGACAAGGTAATCCCACCATCGGAACGTCGATAAATCGTTGCATCTTTTTGCAACTCTTTCATCACCTCTCCAACAGTTGTTTTACAGCCTTTCATTTCTAATGCTTTAGGCAAACAAACCTCAGCACATTTTCCACAAGTCGTGCATTTATCTCTATCGATAAAATTTGGATTATCAAACGATAACGCTTTTTGCTCACAAACCTCTATACAGTCACCACACTCATTACAGTTTTGCTTAATAAATAAAAGCTGTGGCTTAGGATCACGCGATTCTGGATTGCTACACCACTTACAAGATAAAGGACATCCTTTAAAAAAGGGGATTGTTCGAATACCATTACCATCATGAACAGAAAATCGCTGGATATTAAATATGGTACCCTGTGTATCATAATTAGCGGGTTGCATGACCGATCCCCTTTGGCATTTTCTTAATAAAAGAGGTTAAAAATGTTGCTCTGTTCGGCTAATAATATCGTCCTGAACATCCTTCGCCAAAGTGACGAATTGTGCACTATATCCTGCAACACGAACCACTAAATCTTTATGTTGTTCAGGATGTTTCTGTGCAGCAATTAATGTATCACGATTAATCACGTTAAATTGGATATGCATTCCTTTTTTATCGAAATAGCTTCGAACCATACTGGAAAAATTCTTTAACCCATTATCTCCAGCCAATGAAGATGGTAAGAATTTTTGATTATACAACGTACCATTAGAAGCTAAGAAATGATCTAATTTTGATACAGAGTTTGCCGCCGCTGTTGGACCATTCACATCTTTACCTTGACGAGGTGAAACCCCATCAGCCAAAGGTGTTTGTGCAATACGACCATCAGGAAGCGCACCGACATAACGACCGAACATAACATTGGCAGAAACAGGATAAATACCAGCTTGGAATTGCCCACCACGAGGATTTTTATATTTTTCAATTTCAAGGCAGTATAATTGCGCACATTTACGTGCAATCATATCCACTTCGTCAATGTCATTCCCATAAGATGGGGTGCTATCAAGCAAGCGACGAATACTTTCATGATCTGTATGAATTTTTGTATCGATCAAACCTTGTTGATGGATTTTTTGATCTTTAATCACACCTTCAGCAATATCTTTTAACTCTACAGGTCTATCAAAGTTTGCATCCAAAGCAGCTTTAAGTTGCTTCATGGTGATTTTTTTATCTTCAAAGACTTGTTTTTGAATTGCATAAAGAGAGTCAGCAGAATCAGAAACACCGAAAGCTTGAGGCCCCGTGAAGTTATAAATTGCTCCACCTTCTTGAACTGTTTTTCCTCTGCCAATACAATCATCAACCAAAGCTGACAAGAATGGTAATGGAGCACGTTCACCATGCGCCATATCTGCACAGTTACAAGCTTCGATCAATAATCGAACAAAATATTCAAGTTGTTTTTCAAATGCGACTAATAACTCAGCAGTACTTTTAAAACTTTCGATTTCACCTGTTTGTGGGCCAAATTGTTTATCATTTAAACGCCCATTATTCAGAGTGATTTCTAAAATTTTTGCAACGTTAAAGAACGCAGCATCATGTTGGCCTTCAGTTTTATGAGGAATAGAAGGTTCAACACAGCCAATAACATCATAGTTACGTGCATCTGCCAAAGTAACCCCACGATTTTGCATCGCAGGAATAATCACTTCATCATTATACATTGCCGGCAAACCAAGACCTAAACGAATAACTTCGCAAGATCTGAATAAGAACTCATCAGGGGTTCCCTGCCATACACGAATAGAGAATGAAGGCTGAGGCAATGCAACATGTGCGGTTGCTTCCATACACATATAAGACACTTCATTTGTTGCATCAACACCATCTTCGGTTTGACCACCAACAATCAAGTTTTGGAACATTGCATAACCAGCAAATGCTTGAGCTGACAATTCATCACGACATTTATTAATATCGTTTAGTTTCAACCAAATACAATCAATTAACTCTTGCGCAAACTCTTTGGAAGCTGTTTTATCTGCAATCAAATATGGATGCATATATTGGTCAAAACGACCTGGAGAAATAGAATGCCCACTACCTTCAATTTGAATCAACAACTGAACAAACCAAAAAGATTGACATGCTTCATAAAAAGTCGTTGCACCATATTCTGGAACACGGCTACAGTTTTTAGCAATTTGCAATAACTCTTCTTTACGCGTTGCGTCTTTTTCACTTTGAGCAAGCTTTTGAGCATATTCTGCATAACGTTGTGCATATTGAATAGCAGAAGAATAAACAACAATAATTGCGTTATAGAATTGTTTTCTTTTTGCATAGTCAGGCGCATTTTTATCTTGTTGTTCTAAAGCCGTATAAGCTTCATCAAGAATGCCACGAAAACCAACTTTTAATACTTTAGCATAATCAACAGTGATATGACCCACACCACCATTTAAATAGTTACCAACCGTAAAAACACCTGCGCCAATACATTGTTTGGCTTCTGAAGACATATAGGCATTACCAAGGTCACTAACTGTTTTACCTGGCCAATATTGAAAAGCTTCATGTAAGTCTTTAGCAACATCTTTAGGAACAACAAAAGGATCTGCAGCACGATGTTCCATGGTATCGAATTCTTTTTCGACCCAGTTAAATGAATATTCAGGAAAAATAGAAGCTGAACGAATATGTTTCGTAGCAGACCCCACAATTAACTCATGATCGCGAATAGTCACTGGTAAATGGGTTAGGATTTTTTCAAGAGCCTTTGCTCTACGTAAAACAGGAGGTAAATTTTCTGTTTCTTTATAAGATTCAGTAACTAGAACAGCACGTTCTGACTCAATCTCTGGTTTAGCATTCAAAAGATCCTCTTTTAAACGGAGGATACGCGGAGTTGGATTAGAAAAACCTTTTTCAATCATGGTTCAATCTCCCTTAAATAAGCTAATTTTTAATATTAAAAAAAGGTAGAAATGATTTACTTTTAATAATGTTAATTTTCTTTTAAGCTCGCCTCTACATTATCTAAAATAACATAAAACCTTTTAAGTGACGTTATGTTAACTCTCCCTATTGAGTCCTGTCTATTAAAAACAAATATATATAAAATTACTGTAAAATTTGTGCTTATTTTACAACTAAATTATAATTGATATGCACAATTCAACATATCGAATAACTTTTAATATTCATAAGAATAATGAAAACTTAAGAGATTTAACTATCAAGTTAAATCGTGTATATCTCATCACAATGAATTTATGCGAGTAAGAGCAAGTGAATGAAACAGTTTTTTGTTAAAAATAGAATAAGCCTTTTGTTTATTTTTCTATTTTTCTTTTTTTATTATTATCCTATTATCTCTTTAAACTTAAAATACAGAGATGATTATATACGTTCTTTAATTATGATGTTTGGTTTTATCCAAGAAGGACGTATCGTTAGTAAAATTGTGCTCGATTTTCTTTCGTTCACAGATGGCGTTCTCATTGCACCATTAACTCAAATATTATCTGTTATTTGTATTGCATGTACAATTGTATACGTTGCCATTGCTCTATTCAAAAAAATTAACTTTTTTTCTTTTTCTATTGTTTCTTTAATTTTCTTAAATCCTTTTTATCTACAAAATATGAGCTTTGGATATGATAGTTTACCAATGACAATATCCACTTGTTGTGCTGTTATTTCTGCAACTTTTATTTTGAAAACTAGATATTATGCTTTATTTTCTATAGTTTGCGCTTTAATAATTCTGTTTTCGTATCAAACAACATTAGGCATATATGTAAATTGCTTATTATTCATTCTATGTAAACATTATTTAGAACACGGTTTTGATAATCAAAGTAAAATTTATACAAAAGCAACAGTCTGTATTGGTATCTATACGCTGCTATGCTTACTATTTACCTTAATATATCCTTATATATTTAGTGGATTTAACACTCGATTTATAATTAGCTTATCCAATATAAAAGCCAACCTTTTACAAACAGTTTTTTATATAAAAATATTATTCTTAAACATCCATTATATTATTTATATTGCTGCAATAACAACTATATTGTCATTAGCTGCATATCATTTTAAGCAATATAAAAACAAAAAAATAACAGTAAAAAATATAGTATGTAGCTTAGTGATAATACCTATTACTTACATTGCGATCTTACTTGCTGCAGAAGGTCCAAGCATTTTACTAACATTTGAAATTGATAACTTACGAGTTTTAATTGGTATTTCTTTTTTGTGGGTAATATCCTTCTATTTCATTTCTCTTTTATCTAAACGTATTTACTATGGATTTTATATTGTTTTTTCAGTTTTTTGCTTTTCAACAAGTTACAGCTATGGTGTTTTTTTAAAAGACCAAGATGTTTCTTTTCAAGCACTCATGAATAACATCAATTATGATATAGGACACAGCTCGCACTCTCCAGAACTTAAAATAATCGCTCTAAACCCTATTCCTTTGGCAGCAAGCAACAAACGATTAACAACAAAAATTCCATTCTTCCTTTATCTATATGGAGAACAAGATTTTGATTGGCTGGCTGCTATGAAAATATCAAATGTTTTACCATATTATCCAGCCAATAATTTTACCGAAATCTGTCAATCCATTTACGATATACATTCTGACAAAAAATTAACAATCAAAACCATTAAGAGTGACAACTACACGCTTTATTTCAATAAAAATAATGTTTTGGTTGATTTTTATACCGAAAAGAAAAATGATTATTGCAAAGAAAAGTAAAAAACAGCAATTTTAATATAAGGATTCTAAAAAAAATCAATTAGTTTTTGATGAAAAATAATGCATCTACTTCAAATCCAATTATTAAAAAAGCTAATCTTTTGAGCATTTTGCACAAGCTATATTCGCATGATGTTTTTTTAAACAAAGAGTGCTTATTTTTTAAGCACTTTTCCTTATTATCTAAAAATATTTTTACTAGACAATGTCTCATAAAATGCTCTTTAATGTCATCCGCAAAGGCTATAAGCACTACTTAAATAACAAAGCGAAGTGTGATTTGTTTCATTTTATTTTAAGAGAACGATAATGATAAAAAAAATTGAAGCTATTATTAAACCTTTTAAACTTGATGAAGTGAAAGAAGCTTTGCAAGAAATTGGTTTACAAGGCATCACCGTTACCGAGGTTAAAGGATTTGGACGACAAAAAGGTCATACGGAATTATACCGTGGGGCTGAATATGTTGTTGATTTCCTACCAAAAGTAAAAATTGAGCTTGTTTGTAGTGAAGATTTGGTAGAACGTGCTGTTGACATTATCATGCATACTGCACGAACAGGACGTATTGGTGATGGAAAAATTTTCGTCATGCCTGTTGAAAATGCCATTCGTATCCGCACAGGCGAAAGTGGTACCGAAGCATTATAATTCGTATTATTCATACAAGCTCTAACATGATCGCTACTTATAGTTTTCATATTCTCAAGTCAAAAGACACAGGAAGAACTAACAATGTCTAACAACTCAATGTCTCCGAATACACCTAAAGAAGAAGCTATTGCAAAAGTAATGGATATGATCCAAGAAAATTCAGTTGAATTTGTGGATTTCCGTTTTACTGACCCTTGTGGTAAATGGCACCATACAACTCAATATGTAACTACAATCAAATCTGAAATTTTTGAAGATGGTGTTATGTTTGATGGTTCTTCTATCAAAGGATGGAAAGCTATTAACGAAAGCGACATGATTTTAATGCCTGATCCAACCAGTGCAGTCATGGATCCTTTCACAGCAAAACCTCAATTGATTTTAATTTGTGATATTATCGATCCTGCAACCGGTGTTGCTTATAATCGCGATCCACGTTCTACAGCTAAACTGGCTGAACAATATCTAAAATCAACAGGCATCGGTGATACCGCTTATTTCGGCCCAGAGGCTGAATTCTTCATCTTCGATAACGTTAAATTTGGTACAGGCCCTAACTTTGCTATTCATCAACTAGACAGCATCGAAGGCCCTGGTTCAAACTTAAAAGATTATCCAGAAGGCAATATGGGACATCGCCCAGGCTTAAAAGGTGGATATTTCCCTGTTCCTCCAGTAGATAGCGAAAATGATCTTCGTGCAGAAATGTTGACAACAATGGGTGAAATGGGTCTTCCTATTGAAAAACAACATCACGAAGTTGCACAATCTCAACATGAGCTCGGCATTGAATTCTCTACATTAGTTCGTTCTGCTGACTTTATGCAAATCTATAAATATTGCGTTCACAATGTTGCACATTCTTATGGAAAAACAGCAACATTCATGCCAAAACCAATCTATGGCGATAACGGCACAGGAATGCATGTTCACCAATCTATTTGGAAAGATAACAAACCTAACTTTGCTGGTAATGGTTATGCAGACCTTTCAGATCAAGCATTATATTACATTGGTGGGATCATTAAACATGCAAAAGCTCTAAATGCTTTTACAAACCCATCAACCAACTCTTACAAACGTTTGATCCCTGGTTTTGAAGCACCTGTACTATTAGCATACTCAGCTCGTAACCGTTCTGCTTCTTGTCGTATTCCATATGTGACAAGTCCAAAAGGAAAACGTGTTGAAATCCGCTTCCCAGATCCAACAGCAAATCCATATCTTGCATTCGCTGCAATGTTAATGGCTGGTATTGATGGTATTAAAAATAAAATCCATCCTGGTGATGCAATGGATAAAGATCTATATGATCTTCCTCCAGAAGAACTTAAAGAAATCCCAACAGTTTGTGGTTCTTTGCGTGAAGCATTAGACGCATTAGCTGCTGATCATGATTTCTTATTAGCTGGCGACGTGTTCACAAAAGATCAAATCGAAAGCTATGCAAAAATCAAATGGGAAGAAGTATATCGATTCGAACATACCCCTCACCCAGTTGAATTTGAAATGTACTACTCTGTCTAACACTTGATTTTGATACAAAAATGTTAAGCCATCACAAAAAATTGATTTTTTTTGTGATTCTGGCTTAACAAAACACTTTTTTTGGATTAGATTAATAAGCATAAAATAATACTAGCTACTAAAACTCTTTATGCTCTTTTGAAATTAAATATTCTAATCATCATTATTAATAAATAACTCAATATTTATTGATTTTGCAATTTATGTAATGAATAAATTACTTTAATTTTACTTATATAGTTCAATTTTTATTTGTTTATTAATCAGAATACATAAGATTACCATTTTAATTTCTTTTACTTCCAATAAAAGGCTTATGAGACTATGAAAATACTTTTAGATACCTCTGACGTTAAAGCAATCAAAAGAATCTCTGGTATGTTCCCTGTTTGGGGCGTAACAACCAACCCTGCAATCGTTGCAGCTGGTGGCGTGCCATTATTTGACCTTTTACCTGCAATTAGAGATGCAATGGGTGGAAAAGGAACTCTTTTCGCTCAAGTTATTGCTCCTACAGTTGAAGGCATGATTGACGATGCTCACAAATTACGTGAACGCGTAGATAATCTAGTTGTAAAAGTGCCTGTTACCCCAAGTGGTTTACAAGTTATTAAAGAATTAACCGCACAAAACATCCCTACATTGGCAACCTCTGTTTATGGTGCAGCACAAGGTTTATTAGGTGTGTTAGCTGGTGCTAAATATGTATCTCCATATGTAAGCCGCATCGACGCACAAGGCGGAAATGGTCCAGAAGTTGTTTCTGAACTTCAAGCTTTATTATCAACACATGCTCCTGAAAAAGAACTTGTTGCTGCAAGCTTTAAAAGCCCAAGACAAGCTCTTGAATGTATGTTGATTGGATGTAAAGGTATTACCTTACCTGTTGATATTTTCGATCTATTTATTGCTGATCCAGCAGTTGGAATTGCAGTAAAACAATTCGAAGAAAAATGGCAAAATACTTTCCATCAAGAAAACTTATAAGATAATTCTTATTTAATTTTCTGTTAAGATGATTTAAATAGAACGCGAGGCATATCATTATGCTTCGCGTTCTATTTATGATAAAACGACTTTTATTCATATAAAAGGAATTTATTTTGTGATGACTCCCATTCCCGTTTTTATCATTTCTGGCTTCTTGGGTGCGGGAAAAACGACTTTTCTAAACTATATCCTGCATCATCAAACAACACATAAAATAGCTGTTATTGAAAATGAGTTTGGTAATACTGCCTTAGATACAACGATTTTATCACAAGATACTCCCCTTCACATCACGACCTTACAAAATGGATGTATTTGCTGTAGTAGCCATGGTGAGCTAGAAGCCACTTTATCAGAACTTTCTAGACAATTAACCCACCAAGAAATTGAATTTACTCAACTGATTATCGAATGTACAGGAATGGCTGATCCTGGTCCTATCATTAAAAGCTTCTTAATAAATGATATAATTACCGAAACCTTTCAATTACGTGGCGTTATTACACTTGTTGACGCATTGAATGCACCTTATCAATTCAAGCATTTTCATGTCACGCAAGCTCAAATCGGGTTCGCAGATTTAATTTTAGTTAGCAAAACAGATTTATTAGAAAACGATGCCCAAGAGTTTACTCAACAGTTGACCTGTATGAATCAGCGAGCAGAAATACATCCTATCATCAATGGAAAGATCGATTTAAAACTATTAGATCAATTGGATGGTTTTGCTTTATCTGCAAAATCGTCTTTTCTTTGCCAAGAAGTTTCTACCAATCCCTTAGATACACAGGTTAACTCTTTCGTTATCAAACGATCGGAGCCTTTTGATATCAACGCATTATCTTTACTATTTGAAAAAATTCTTCATAATTTTAAAAAACAGCTTTTACGCTACAAAGCCATCATTTATATCAAAGACAATCCAGAGCGCTTATTACTACAAGGCGTAAATCAACTTTATAATAGTGAATTCGGGCAAGTATGGTCGAAAGACGAAACTCCATTTTCAGAATTTGTATTTATTGGCATTGATTTACCAGAAGAAGAATTCCGTAAAGCTTTTAATCAGCTCTAATAGTTAATATTTACAATCTTTGATAACCAATATCGCCTTGCTTTTTAATTGTCAGACTGTAACCCTTCCTATAAACTAAACGCAATTGATTATAATTTTAACTGATTACATTGCATAATTATGAAAATATCTTACTTGAACATTAAACACAGTTTTTTTGCCTCATTGGTTACCAGCTGCATTTTACTAGCTAGCTGTACAGAACAAAAACGAATTATGAAAATAGATCATGTTCAGGATGAATATAATAATGCTGTTGCTTTGAATGAACGCTATTTACACGGTAACTACGGAGCTCCTGATCCAGCATCCTTTAAACGTTTGGCTCAATATAAGCAAGACGCTTATCAAGCCGTTACACAGCTTAAAGGACAATTTGATCAGACAAAACCAATTCCTAAAGCAACCAAAACAAACGCAGAGCAAAAAATTAACATTTATGTTTCTTATTTAAATGCTTTAGGGGCGACTTCAGCAACCAAAAATACTTTTACTGGTTTTTAGCCACATCAAGAGCTGCTTGTAACATATAACTAGCAGCCATTTTATCAACAACTTCATTACGTTTTTTGCGGCTAAGATCGGCCTCCTCAATCAAAAAACGATTAACTGCGCTACTTGATAAACGCTCATCCCATAAACAAGCTGGAAAACCACTTGCCTGAGATACTGCTCCGATCCAATCTTTTGCAGCTTGTGCAGCAGGACCAAACTGACCATCCAAAGAAAGAGGCAAGCCACAAATTAACCCTCCAAGCTGTTCTTTTTGTGCAATTTGCTGCAAATATTGCGCAAAAGCGGATACTTTCCCTCTTTTTACCGTTTCATACGGTGATGCCAACATCAAAGACACATCTGATAAAGCCAAGCCTATTTGCTTTTTACCTGGATCAATACCTAATAATCTATATCCCCTGGGAAGTTGTTGTATCAATTCATAAGGAGTTGCAAAAAGCATTGTCGTTACCTGAAAATAGAAAATTACATCAAAGCAATCATAGAATTAAATTATATTTCTAAACATTATATATTTTATATTCTTTGAAAAGGATATTAGATTTAAAAAGATACTTTAATTTAAGGTAAAATCTCATGACAGCACAACAAATGAAAGCCATTATTGTTAATCAACCTGGTGGCCCAGAAGAGTTATCCCTAACAACCCTCCCTATCCCAACATGTCATGATGATGAGGTCTTGGTGCGTGTACAAGCAGCAGGTGTTAATAGTCCAGATCTTATGCAACGCAAAGGATTATACCCACCGCCTCCCAATACCAGCCCATTATTAGGCTTAGAAATTGCCGGTGAAGTGGTTTCTGCACCTTCTTCTTCACCTTTTAAAGTTGGTGATTCTATCTGTGCATTAACCAATGGTGGAGGATATGCGCAATATTGTGCAGTTCCTGTTACACAATGTCTTCTTTGGCCAGAAGGTTTTACTGCATATGAAGCAGCAGCTTTACCAGAGACTTTTTTCACCGTATGGACAAATTTATTTGAAATAGGCAAGCTTAAAGCTGGTGAAACAGTTCTAATCCATGGTGGAAGCGGCGGCATAGGAACCGCAGCTATTCAAATTGCTAAAAATTTTGGAGCCACCATTTACACGACCGTAGGAAGCCAAGAAAAAGGTGAGTTTTGTAAAAAACTCGGTGCTACTGACTTCATTAATTATCATGACGAAGATTTTGTCCAACGAATTCAAGAATTAACTCATCAACAAGGGGTTAATATTATTCTTGATATTATGGCTGCTGCTTATTTGAATAAGAATATTGATTCTTTAAGCGAAGATGGCCGATTAGTCATTATTTCTTTTCAAGGCGGTATCAAAGCTAATGATGTTAATCTAGCAAAAATTGTGACTAAAAGAGTCACAGTGTGTGGCAGCACATTACGCCCTCGCTCTACAGATTTCAAAGGGCATATCGCTAAAGAACTCCAGCAACATGTCTGGCCTTTACTTGCCCAACGCAAAATATCTCCTTCTATTTATAAGATTTTTCCTTTTGAAGAGGTTCGTCAGGCCCATGAACTGATGGAATCCGGAGAACATAACGGAAAAATCATTCTCGATTTATCTCATTTATAACGTGAATGGATTCTGTTTTTCTTTTGGTTTATTCTGATCCACAGCTCTCCATAAAAACCAAGCACCTACAGATCGATAAGGACTCCAAGATAATGTTTTTTCTTTGAGTTCTTTCGGTTTAGGTTGTTCGGATAGTTTCTTACAAATTTTCCAACCTTCTCGAATACCAAAATCATGAACAGGCATAATATCTAAGCGCCCCAAAGTAAAAATAAGGAACATTTCAACCGTCCAAACTCCTATGCCAGGAAGTTGCGTTAATAATTCTATTAATGCTTCGTCAGACATATTTTGAGCTTGCTCATAAGAAGGCACATTTCCCTCCTGCGTTGCCATTGCTAACTTCTGCATTGTTGCAATTTTACGAAAAGAAAATCCACAAGAACGTAACGCTTCATCGGTGTAAGTTAATAATTTATCGGTACTTGGCAATGCTCCATTGTTCAAAGCTTTTAAGCGATTTAAAATGGCTGTCACTGCCTTAGCATGAAGTTGCTGACCTGCTATTGCTTCAAGCAATGCAAAATAAGGTTCTTGCTTTTGTTTGACTTGTAAGCGACAGTTTTTTTCTTTTTGAATAACCAAAGCAAGATCTGGATCTATGTTTGATAGGAAATCTGTTGCTTCTTGTATCTTTTGTTGCCAATCAGACATAAAACTATCCCTTTTTAAAAAAATACTATTGTGTTTTAGTAAAGAAAATACAAATATCAAAAATATCATTTTGTTTTATTTCTACATATTTTTTTTTACTTTACGACGTGATATCAAAGAACCCTTATTAAAACCAAAAGCAGGCGAAGATAAACAAGCGAATGACCAACACGGACAGACCCTTAAACCAAAAGAAACTCAGCGCGTCGTCCCGTGATCATTCAGTTGGATCTGTGGTTCCTAATGAGTCTATTCATCATACACCTATCTCTTCACAACGCCCAGAATTTGTAAAAAAAACCAAAGCTACAGCAATAAAGCTTGCAGGCTTTCCTTTGTTACGCAAAGAAGCTTATTCGGAGAGTTCAGCGCTAACAAAAATACAAAAAGAACCTCCACCATTAGCACCATCTCTTCCTACGTTGCATGCAAAACACTCTCTTTTACATTATAGAAATGAGCCCGAACAAAAATCGCTTGTCTTTTATTTAGCCGGATCACTGATTGCTCATGGCCTTATCTGCTTAGGAATCTATTTAGGCACTATGGTATTTCCCGCCCCTCCTATGGATGGAAATAGTAGCCAAGGTCAACCTGTCGATGTTGTTTTTGCACCAAGCCCTACAGGATCAAGTGGACTAACAGGAGATGGCGTTACCGCTGAAGACGGACAATCTTCTCCTCCTCCGCAACCTGCTGCTGTACCTGAAGTAACGCCTCCGCCAACACCTGAACAAGATGTCTCTGCGCCAGAACCTCAAACAGAAGAGCTACCTCAAGATACGGATGGTATCCCCATTCCTATTCCTCAACAACAAAAGCAAGCAACAAGAGACCATCAATACACCTATCGTTATACGCCACCTCGACGCCAACAACAGCATAGACAACAACCGACACCTGAACAATCGAATAATCCTTTTGCAAATATGCAAACACTTGATTTTAGTGAAAATCCAAACAAATCAAGACGTAGAGCAGCAAGAAATAGATTACCTCAAGGGTCTCGCTCAAGCATTGATATGTCAACAGGCCCATTAGTTAAAAATGGTAAAATTAATGTCCCATATGCAGCAAAAATTAATATTAAAGGGGTTAGTGATGATTATGCTGAAGCTATTTCTACTTGGGTTTATAAACATATGTACTACCCTATTGAAGCAGCTCAAAGAGGAGAAGACGGAAGTCCTTCTGTAAAGGTTTCCTTAAACAGAAATGGTTATGTATTATCCGTTACCCTTACAAATTCTTCGGGATCCGATGCTTTAGATGCTGCTATTACAGGAATGTTTAGAAATGCACGATTACCAAACATTCCTCCAGACCTTCCTGATCACTTCGAATTAAATTTAACTATTAATTATCTTTTATTACGACGTTAATTTTGAAACAGATCAGCATACTTAAATAATATGCTGATTAGAACCCATCTCTACTTCCACTGTGGTAAAATTGGATCTAAATCACCTTTTAAGCGAATAGGCGATACTCTTAAGGCTTTTCCTGTCTTATCATCTGTTTCTACAAGTAATCCACATAAGGTCGCAGATCCCTCAGCTGGACTTAAACGCATCCCTGGCATTTTCGTGACAAAACGATAAATCGCTGCCTCTTTTTGCATCCCAATCACACTATTATAATCCCCACACATTCCAGCATCCGTTTGAAAAGCCGTTCCAGAAGGCAAAATACGATAATCAGCTGTAGGAATATGCGTATGCGTGCCAACTACCATTGAAACTCGTCCATCAAAATAATGAGCTACAGCCGCCTTCTCACTCGTAGCTTCAGCATGAATATCAATTAAAATCGCATGAACATCAATACCGAAACGATATTTAGATAAAAGCTCATCAATCATTCTGAAAGGATCATCCATCGGTTCCATAAATAAACGACCTAATGCGTTAATCACGAGAAGCTTTTTATTATTCGGCAACATAAAAATATAATGACCAGCCCCAGGGGTTTGTGGAGGGTAATTAAGCGGGCGAATAATTTTAGGCGTATTACGAATATAAGGAATTAAATCTTTACGATCCCAGCTATGGTTACCTAAAGTAATCACATCAACACCAGCTTTAAACAAATCCTCTGCAATTGCCGGGGACAAGCCAAAACCATGACTAGCATTTTCCGCATTCACAACGACCGCATCAATAGATAATTTATTTCTTAATGCTGGTAACTCTTGAATAACAACTTCTCTACCACTGCGACCAACGATATCCCCTAAAAAAACAATACGCACAATTAACCCTTTATATAAATAATCTCTAATTCTGTAATAATAGCAGGCAAAGAAAAGTCAAATTTTTCTGTTGGAACTCTCGTTACCTCTTGATAAGAAAAAGCAATCCCAGCAGCCTTTGCACTTGGAAAATGTTGTAGTGTACGATCATAATATCCCCCACCATACCCCAATCGATTTCCATCACGATCAAATGCCATTAATGGAACTAAAATCAAATCAGGCCTAACAATTTCTGTATCTGGATAAATCGTTTTATACCGCCCTTCTTGCATCGAAGCAGTCGGAGACCAAGCATAAAAAGTTAGTGGATTTCCTCTAAGAGGTGTCTTTGGTAATGCAATCTGATATCCATCTTGATATAACCGATGCATTAATGGTCTTAAATCTGCTTCACCTTCCAAAGGCCAAAAACAAGCAATAACTGCCTTGGAGTTGCATGAAGTGCAAACAAACCGATATATATTTTCGATTAAAAAAGAAGTATGTTGACTATGAAATAGATCAGAATCTTTTCTTATTGCTTTAAGCTGATCTCTTAATTGACGTTTTTGTTGTAAAATATCAGTCATTTATTCAATTAAATGAAGCCGCCTTAGCCGTCGGTCTATTAACTCTTCCAGACCTGTCAATACAGGTGGGTACCAGTATAACGAGACCACGGTCACGACAGCGCCAGTTCCCTTGGAAGTGATTATCGGCCCGGGAGTATAAATTACCTAACAAACCAGGCAGCCCCATTCATTTATTTTATGATAAATTAAGCTTCCCTGCAATAGATTCTACACGTTCTGCAAAGCTATCTATTTTTTTCTTGAGATCTTGATTTTCTTGCTGTAGCTGCTTCAGCTTTTGCTTATCCAACTGTTTTTCTAAACTAGCAATATAGACTTCCATATCATGCAATTTGTCAGCAAGCAACAATCCACCCAGAGCAAGTAATCTACCTTCACCACTTTGCCCACCGATTTGGCGAATAAGATCAATATGTTCCTCAACCACTTTTGCCATTGCTTGCAAATGGGCCTCTTGTCCATCATTACATCCGACAGTATACCCAAAGCCATTAATTGTAATCGTTACTTGCGCCATTGATTATTCTCTAATACCCGTTTCTTTACTTTTCTAGCGTATCTACTTGTTGTAATATATCTTGTATACGTGAGATTAATATATCTAAATTCGCAAGAACAACTTCTTTATTCGATAGATTCTGTTGTACAGCAACATGATTATTTTGTTCGATAAGAAAATCTTCAATAAAAGTAAGGGCTTCATCTAAACGTTGCTCTGAAGAGAGCGCCACAGAAGACAATCTATTCACATCTTCATCTGACTTTTTTGTATCCATTACGTCTGATTGCACCACGGTCTTTTTGCCCCTCTGTGTATCGTAGCCAATAAATAACTTTACTATTCTTAAAAGGTTCTTTATCTAAAATTAATCATAAAATCCGTTAATTACAATATACACAGCATCTCATAAATCGTAATAATGATAGAAAACCCTTATACTTTTTTACCCCAAAAATCATTCACAACAACATTAACCCATTACTTAATGAACGAACGAATTCCTTGTTTTGTTGTCAATCATCTTGCACACGTTTACTTTATTGCAGAGATCGCTAAAAAGACAAGTTTTATTATAAAAAAAACACAAAAAAACACTCCTTCTCTTTACCTTCTTTCTCCACAAAATGCTATATCATACATGGGAGTACGTTGGTGGTTATCTTTCATTCATCAAACTTCCCCTATTCTATCTCAATACGTCATTACTGATATCTTGGATTGCTATGATCACGCAGGTTTTGCAATGGCTGCCCTTCGTGCCGGACAAAAATACATTTTATTTGATAATACATCAGCACAATTTAAAAACCTGCAAAATCGTGCAACATCCATAAACGTAACAATCATGGATATCAAACCAAACTCTTTTAACTTATTAGACTTAAATTTCAAAAAAAATACTCTATCTAAATAACAAAATTCACTTTAATATGAGTAGCCTTATTATATAATTCATAATAAGATTCTACATATTTAAAACTTGAATAGCAGGTAATTAAAGCATGAAAATCACCCCTCAAGTAAAACAAATTCTTGAAAATTATGAAGCCGATAATGCTGCTACAAAAAATAATCTTGCTCGTCTTTTAATGCAAGGAAAGCTTGCTGGTACAGGAAAATTACTCATTTTACCGGTAGATCAAGGGGTGGAACATGGTCCAGCAAGATCTTTTGCTGCAAACCCAGAAGCATATGACCCACATTATCATTATAAATTAGCCATTGATGCCGGTCTAAGCGCTTATGCCGCACCTTTAGGAGCCTTAGAATGTGGTGCTTTTACTTATGGAGACCAAATCCCCACTATCCTAAAACTTAATAATGCGAACAGCCTCAATGATATAAAGAATCAAGCTATTACAGGATCTGTTAAAGAAGCCGTTCGCTTGGGATGCATCGGTATTGGATATACCATTTATCCGGGCAGTGATCACTGTTATGAGCAGATCAATATTTTACAAGATATCATCCGCGAAGCAAAAGAGGCTGGTTTAATTTCTATTGTTTGGAGTTATCCTCGTGGAGGCCCATTCTTAGAAAAAGTCGATGAAACTGCTGTAGATGTATGTGCTTATGGAGCTCATATTGCAGCACAATTAGGTGCTCACATTATCAAAGTCAAACCACCTTCAGATCATTTATGTTTAGGTGCTGCTAAAAAAGTTTACGAAGAGCAAGAAATTGACATTTCAACACTCGTCAAGCGTACACAACATATCATGCAAGCAGCATTTGCCGGACGCCGACTGGTTCTTTTCTCTGGAGGTGAACCAACAGATGAAGAAAATTTATTCCAAACATTCCAAAATCTAAATGACGGCGGCGCAAGTGGTGCCATTATTGGCAGAAATATTTTTCAACGTAAACGCGAAGAAGCTTTAGCAATATTAGAAAAAGTAACCAATATTTTTAATCAGCAATCCTAATATTCAAAAATTATTCAATAAAAAAGGGAGTTTTATACTCCCTTTTTTATTCTCAAGTCTATTTAACTGCTGAAATCGTTAACGCATCACAACCAGAACTTTTATTCTTTTCAATCACCATTTTAGATAAAATATTTTGCCAAGGCATCATATCTACTACAACGTCACCTCCATGAGGAATACTAACTTCTTTTGATGCAAGGCCATCTGCTAAAATTAAAATCTTGATTGTATCCTGTTGATTACATTCATTATTTGTTGATTGAATTTTCAACTTAGGAACATCCTTTAATACCCATTCAATAATTGTTGGTGTATTATCTCCTGGATGTGTAAAAATATCTCCAGTAAGTTCATCAATATTACCCCCCCCATACACATCTCCTTTTGTAATATGTGCTGTTAAAAAAGAAGTATATAACCCCTGGTTATATATGGACTTCCATTGAGGATAATATTGATAATATTGATTTAGAAAATCAAAGATTTCATCGTGTGTAAATGATCTATCTTTTTTATAAATCCAAGCTGTTGCGTTCCCATCTAATTGATAAGAATGACCAATTTTTTCATAGGCTTTACCAATATTAATTTTTTGTAATAAATTATTTACTGGGATTGTTATCACTCGTTGATTTTGCTCACCAAGATGTGTTTGAGGAGGATCCACAACAATAATATAATCTGACAAAAAAGGATTAATTCTAAATTTATCTCTTAAATCAACTTGTGACGCAAATATAATATGATTACTTAACTTTTGACCAGAAATAGTATTTATCATCTCATCATTCAAAACATGATTTGAACTTAAAATAGTAATTGTTTTACTATTTCCTGCCAACTGCTCTATATCTTTTGTTAACTGGAGATAATTAGAATAATTATCCACTCTTAATGGCAAATGTTTAGAAGGAAGGAAAGCTGCTTGTAACTCTGTATAAGAATTTCTATCAAATAAACTCTTCTGATCCACGTATCCAAGCGCACAAATCATACAAATTATAAATATTGTAGAAAAAATAGGTCTAGATAGACGACTGTTTAACCAAGTAACAGCATAACATGCAATAAATAATATCCATAATGCGAATGGCAAATTATGCTGTTCACCAGGACTTTGAGTTCTCGTAAATAAAAAGAATGTAAATATTAAATTAAATAAGCAAAAAATGATAAATACTTTTTGCTTATTATTTTTGGTTAATAAAGCAACCACTATTCCAAAAAGAAAAAATGGTAAAATATAATAACCACAACTATTAAATAAAGATGCAATAGATTGCGACATACCACTTTGATAGGCGGCATAAATATCTGAATAATTTGTATTCATAATTCTATGAACAAGTTCATGTTGAAAAATAAATGCAAATATACAACTTGTTATACCTGATATAAAAAAAGCAATACAAATCGTTCTAAGCTTAGGCCACATACGTGTTTTATCAAAAAAAAGTAAATAATTTAATATAGGCAATGAAAAATACAAAGAAACCACTGTATAAGCATACCAACGACGTAATAAAAACGGACTCCATAAAAGAATGCCTAATACTATCATCTTTTTTATTTGAACTTTATCACCAATATCAAATTTAAATTGGTATAATACAGCTAATAATATAAAGACTAATCCACAAATATCAGGATAACCTGCTAAAGTTGGAACCCAAAACGCAACAAACGTTGCTGGTAATATTGTTGCTATCGTCCAGTTACCAATTGATCTTTGATCTTTAATTATAAAGTTACAAAATATATACGAGAATAGTAATATTACAGGTATATAATAAAAAGTGGATATAGATAATATATAAGAAAGCCTTGAAGACAACGGCAACAAACTAAACACTGTTGGAATTACAACTGGCAACACATTGTAATCATTACAATTAATAGATCCTAATATAAATTTAAAAGCTTTATACGGTTGATGAGCAATACGTACAGACATATCCTCCCAAAAACGCCAATATCCATCATAATCCCAATAATATATATTATGTTCTGAAGTAACAAAATAAACTGTATGACCAATAACAAATAATATTACCAGTAATATTAGTATAACTTTGTAAAAAGAAAAAAAACTCTGTTTCATCGACTAACTCTAACATTCCTATAACCACACTTATTTTATTGCTTTATAAAAACAAAATAAATATTAATCATTAGTTTTTTCATCAATAAAAAATTTAGGCCGCTGTTTAGTTTCCATATAAATTTTCCCAATGTACTCGCCGATTACACCTAACGATAATAATTGAACACCACTTAAAAAGAAAATAGAGATAATGACAGATGTCCACCCCTCGACCGCATGCCCAGAGAATTTAGCAATCAAGATATAAATAATTGCTAAAAAAGATAAAAAACAGGTTAAAAAACCCATTCCGCAAATCAACCGTAAAGGAGTTACTGTTAATGATGTTACTCCCTCAATTGCCAAGGCCAACATCTTCTTTAGTGGATATTTTGATTCGCCTGCAATACGCTCTTCTCGGGTATAAAACACTTTATCACTATGAAAACCAAGTAACGGTATTAACCCGCGAATATATAGATTTTGTTCTTTAAATTCTAACAAAGCAGCTAAAGCTCTTTTACTTAACAGACGATAATCCGCATGGTTTTCAACTTGGTTTACTCCCATCGCTGACATAGAACCATAAAAAATATTTGCTGTATTTCGTTTAAAAAAACTATCAGTAGAACGATCGTTACGCACACCATAAACGATATCATTACCTTGTATATATTTATCGATCATTTGCTCAATACATTTCGTATCATCCTGCAAATCTGCATCAATACTTATACACACATCAGTCTCAACTGCTGATAACCCCGCAATCAAAGCCGTTTGATGTCCTCGATTACGAGATAATTTCAAGCCTTGAACGTAAGAGGATTGTCCTGCAGCTTGCTTGATCTGCGACCAAGTATTGTCTTTGCTACCGTCATCTACAAATAAGATATGGCTGCTTTCTTGGATTTTCTGCTTTGAAATTAAGTCAATTAAAATATTTTTCAATGCATCGACGCAATATATAAACGCTTCTGCTTCGTTATAGCATGGCACGACAATTGTCAAAGAAGGAATAGCATCCCTCATTTTTAGACTTGTATCATTCGCTATTTGATTATTCATTTCATGACCCATAATTTATTCAAAACAAAGCCGGTAACTGTATAGAATCCCATACCGCACAACTGTGCAATATATACTTCAAGATGCATGTTATACTGAGCAAGATATATTCGATTAGGAAATAATAAGAAAAAAGCTTTAATTGCTATTAGATTAATAAGGTAAGAAATTAAACACACAATCAAAAACTTAATAAGCTTTTCAAAACTTAACTTTGCTGAAAATGTAAAAAGTGAGTTTAAAATAAAACTAAAAACAATACCAACAACGTAACCCAATGCATTAGATACATACATATTGACGCCACTATGCATCAAAGCGAAAATCACAAGCATAGTCAGCAAAGTATTTGCAGCGCCTACTATAATATACTTACTAAAGATAACCCACATTTTATCATTTTCATAATTTGTAATAGAATATTAAGGTTATAAATCATACTTTTAGTGAAGAAAAAACAGCTAATTACATAATAGAGGGTTTATACAGCGATAAATATCATCACAGTGATAAAACAATGACAACTTTTAGAGTTATCCTTAATAAGAAAAAGAATATATCTTTCTATTGATGTCTTTTTCTTTTATTTATACAGGATCAACAGACATACTATGCTAACGTCATCAACTTATAGAGATTACCTATGAATCCGTGTGAACTTTACTTATTAACCCCTCCCTCTTTAGATCCATTTAAATTTAAACCTTTACTCATTAAAGCTTTAGATGCAGGCCCTGTTGCGGCTGTTCAATTAAGATTAAAAGATGTATCTGATGATGAAATCCGAAAGGCAATCGACATATTACGACCTGTTGTCCAAGATCATGATATTGCCTTTATTTTAAATGATCGTCCAGATTTAGCAAAGGAGTGCGGTTGTGATGGTGCTCACATCGACATGGCAGACACTCCGATTGAACTTGTAAGAGCCCAATTAGGTGATGATTTACAATTAGGTGTTTCATGTTATGATAGCAGAGATATAGCAATGAAAGCAGGAGAAAAGGGTGCGGACTACATTACTTTCGGTCCTTTTTTTCCATCTAAAGATACAAATATCAGAGCACCCGTTGATCTATTAAGCTGGTGGTTTGAAATGATGGAAATTCCTGTCGTCGCAACAGGTGGTATTACGGCAGAAAACTGCAAGCCTCTTGTCAAAGCTGGCACCGATTTTTTATCTGTTAGTGGAGCAGTCTGGAATCACACTGGGGGCCCTACACAAGGTGTTAAGAGCATACTTAAAGCGATCCAAGAAACTGAAAATGAAAAATAACTCTTAATATTTTCTGTGAATATTTTTGCTTATTCACAGAAAATAACCGAAGATAATTATTTTACGAAATTCAACAAACCTTGACTGACATATAATGTGCCATTGGCTTGTGGAATACCATTGATCCAAATTTTATTAACCTGTCCAATCTTATTCTTCGTTACTAATTCACCCGTTTGAGGATCAATCGTAACAATTAACTTTTCATTATAAAAAGTGGTTAACCCAACAGAACCACCATTTTTAGCAATTAATGATCTTAATTTAGCAGGTGGATAGTCTCCTAAAACAACGGTATAAGCCATTAATTGTTTTAAAAGAGTTTCATTCTGTGCATCCATCAGAGATCCATCAACAGTAAAATTTGGATGCTCCATAGGATAGTTTGGCACAGCAAACAAAGTATACGGGCCTTGACGTTCAACCAATGCTAATAATCCGGTTTTACTTAATGCTTCTTTATAGTCACCTAAGACAACAGAAGCGCGTAACGTTTGATCAAGTGTTTCATCTGCATAGACAGGCATATCAGGAACAGGAAAATCTTTTGGTCCAGTATAAGCTGGAATAAAGTAAGATTGTGTATTTCCTCTAACAAAATAAGAATCTGCTTTTGCCGTATGACGACAATACCATGAGGGCGTTCCTTGCCACTGACACTCACGTTCATGTTCGGGAACACCACCACATCCAGCCAAAGCAAGTAGCCCTGCCATTCCAAATAATCCACCCATGATGGTTTTGTTTTTATTAAACATAACAACAAGATTTTTTGTTATAGACTTTGACATGGCCTTAATTTATTCCCTTAAAGAACGGTTGAAATGACTTAAATCATTCTTTTGTATTCTAGGTTTATCTTTTCTCGAACATTTCGACAAGCTCTCTATATATGTTTTTCTCAAGATATTTGTAAATATCTTCTGTCTTATATCCATAAGATATCCTGAATATTTTTTGCACCTGTTGCTAACATGACCAAGCGATCTACACCCACCGCAATTCCTGAACAAGGGGGCATCATTGATAAAGCCTTCAAAAAAGCCTCGTCCATTTCCCATCGAGGAGCATTTGGATATAGATTTTCACGCTGCTGTCGATCATTCATAAAGCGTTGTCGTTGCTCTATAGGATCTGTCAACTCTTCAAAGGCATTCGCCAGCTCTAATCCGCCAGCATACAACTCAAAACGTAATGCAACGCGAGGATCTGCTGAATCAATTTTAGCCAAAGCTGCTTGTTTAACTGGCCAATGCGTTAAAAAAGTAGGACGTTCTTTGCCAATATTAGGCTCAATCTTCTCAAGTAATAATCGAAAAAACAAATCCTCCCACGTTTCACTGTCTCGCAATTTACATCCTGCTGCATCAGCCAAATACTGAGCATTCTCAGGCACAGACAAAATATCAACCCCAACATAGCGTTGAAATGCTTGTTGAATCGTCAAACATTCAAAAGGAAGATCAAAACGAATTTGTTGATTTTTATAATTAATTTGTTGAGGAAACAAGACTTTACAAAGCTGCTCTGTCTCATCCATTAATTCTACCAAAGAACAATGAGGATGATACCATTCTAGCATTGTAAATTCAGGAGAATGCGTCGGCCCACCTTCTTTATTCCGCCACACCCGAGCCAACTGGTAAACGGGCTGATGTAGCTCTGCCACAATCCTTTTCATCGCAAATTCAGGACTAGTATGTAAAAATAAATTTTGTTTCTCACCCCAAGGGGTTTCATATATGGACAAAAATGGCTCTAAATGAACCTCCTCACCTGGAGAGGGCACTAAATAAGAGGTCTCTACTTCTAAATAATCTCTAGCATCAAAAAAACTTCTAATTGCCTTAATTATTAATTGTCGTCGCCTTAACAAAGGTAAACGATCAAAAAGAGAGGAGCGATCTAATCTATTCACAAAAGAGTCCTTGTATTTCTCTTAATTTACTTTACATATTTCTATTAAATATGCGATTTTTTTGTTTTTACAAAATTGAATCTTGCTTACCTCAAATGAATTAAAAGTCTTGTCCTCGTATGTCCAATAAAACCCTCCGCACTGTTCATGAACTTTTAAAACATAACTTCATTACAGAACAAGAGGTTCTCTCTCTCGACAAGTTATCTCAAACCTATGCCATCGCTATTTCTCCAGAAATGGTTAACTTAATTCAAACAACTGATGACCCCATTGGATTGCAATATATCCCTCATCCAGAAGAGGCCATTACCCATCCAGATGAACTAAACGATCCTATCGCTGATGAGGCTCTCTCTCCTATTCCTGGAATTGTGCATCGTTATGAAGATCGCGTTTTATTAAAACCTTTACTCATTTGCCCTGTTTATTGCCGCTTTTGCTTTCGCAGAGAACAAGTCGGTCCAGATAATGGATTATTAAGCGATCAACAATTAGAAAATGCGCTACAATGGATTGAAAATCACCCCCAAATCCAAGAAGTCATTTTATCTGGTGGCGATCCTTTTATTCTTTCTCCTCGTCGTATGAAGCATATTATAGAAACCTTAAATCAAATTTCTCACGTCACAACAATTCGCATTCATACACGCGTTCCCTTCTCTGCTCCCAGTAAAATGACAGCAGAATTCATCGATAGTCTAGAAAGTGATAAAGCCCTATGGGTTGTTGTTCATGCCAATCATCCCAAAGAATTTACCTCAGCAGCGTATCAAGCTATTAAAACGCTTGTTAAAGCAGGTATTCCTTTATTAAGTCAGTCAGTCTTATTAAAAAACATTAATGATGATGTTGAAACTCTAGAATCTTTACTCCGTCACTTTGTCGAGTGGCGTATTAAACCCTACTATTTACATCAACTTGATAAAGCTCCTGGTACAGCTCGATTTTATGTGCCTATTGATAAAGGACGTCAACTATTAAGCGCGTTACGTGGACGTGTTACTGGCCTTGCTTGGCCGACTTATGTGTTGGACATTCCTGGAGGGCATGGCAAAGTCCCTCTTGGCCCAGATTATTTTAATCCACAAACGCCTCACTCTGTGCTTGACCCCAACCACAAAATACGTCAAATTTAAAAGAATAAGGCAGTGAATTACTTGCCTTTTTCAAAGAAGAAGACTATAAATCTTCACTTTATCCGTTTATTTTGTAGAGAAAACCAATGAAACAACAGGCAAACCAAATACGTGCAGGCCAAGTGATTGAACATGAAGGTCGTCGCTGGTCTGTCCTTAAACAACAAATTATCACTCCAGGTAAAGGCGGTGCTTTTATCCAAGTGGAAATGCGTGACCTCAAAACAGGAAATAAAACCAACGAACGTTGGCGTACTGCTGATAGCGTAGAACGCTTAATGACCGAAGATAAAGAATTCACATATTCTTACGAAGATGGTGAAAACATCGTTCTAATGGATCCTGAAACTTTTGATCAATTCTTACTCAATAGAGAAATTTTTGGTGATCAATTAGCATTCTTACAAGATAACATGAAATTAATCGTAAGATTAGTTGAAGGTGATCCTATTTCTGTTGAACTCCCTGCACAAGTCACGTTGGAAGTTGTAGAAGCTGAACCCGTTGTTAAAGGACAAACAGCAAGTTCTTCTTATAAACCAGCAATGTTGTCTAATGGTGTAAAAACAATGGTTCCTCCATTTGTAGCAGCTGGAGAAAGAATTGTTGTTAAAACTGAAGATGGTAGTTATGTTGAAAGAGCAAAATCTTAATTTATATTAAGATATAGTTTTTTTAATAACGATATGTCTTTTATAAAGATGTCTGTTTATTATTAAAATGACAGGCATCTTTGTTCCCTTTATTGGTGAACAACTCTGCTCAATAAAGCTCTTTTACAATTTCAGGAATTCCTAATGGCTATTCGACTTTCCCCGCATATGATGGTAATGCAAAACGCCGCACAAAAAGCAGCGCGTGGTTTATTGCGAGATTTTAACGAAGTAGAAATGCTTCAAGTCAGTGTCAAAGGGCCAGGTGATTTTGTTTCTCAGGCTGATTTCAGAGCTGAAGCAACAATCCGTGCCGAGCTAGAAAAAGCGCGTCCTGGTTACGCATTTTTAATGGAAGAAAGCGGACATTCTGGAAGCGAAAATTGGAGTTGGCGTTGGATTGTTGATCCATTAGATGGAACAACAAATTTCTTACACGGCATTCCACATTGGGCGATTTCTATTGCTTTGCAAAAACGTCATGAAAGTGGTGAAGTCGAAATCGTATCTGGTTTAGTATATAATCCAGTTGCAAATGAAATGTTCTGGGCTGAAAAAGGCATTGGCGCATTTTTAAATGAACGTCGCCTACGTGTTTCTGCAAGACGTGACATGTATCAAGCTGTTTTTGCCACAGGTATTCCTTTTGCAGTTTCAAGCGCACAAAAACGACAAAGTTTTGTCAATACCGTGCAATCTTTAATGCCGCATATTGCTGGCTTAAGACGCTTCGGTTCTGCTGCATTAGACCTAGCATGGGTTGCTGCTGGACGTTATGAAGGTTTTTGGGAAATGGGCTTAAAACCTTGGGATGTTGCCGCTGGTATTATCTTAGTGAGAGAAGCTGGTGGACATGTATCTGACTTACAAGGTGATCCATTAAATGATATTGGTATGTCTGTTGATACTGTTGCTGCCAATGCTGGGTTATTCTCTAAAATCAGAGAAATCGTTTTAGAAAATACACCAAAAAAATCGTAAAATACGATATTCTAAAGTAAATTCTTCTATTCCAAAGAAAGTTGATTGTGAGTCTGTATAATGTTTTTTTCTTTATCTCCTTTTTCACTTATCAAAAAAAGAAATCAACTTTTTTTAACAGCAGCTTGCTCTGTTTTCGTTACTCTTTCCTCTTCTGTTGCTGCCATGGCACAAGTCAGTGTTAACCAATCTGCACTGAATAGTTTAGGCGATGCACATAAAACAAAGAGCAAGGAAATAAAGAAAACGAGTAAACAGCCTGAAAAAAAGAGAAGAACACAATCTCAAAAGAAAAAAGTAGCTACACCAGATGCTAAACCTCAACCTGCTGCGGCAAAGCCCGTAGTATTACCTACGATTCCTCCAGCCCCTCCTCCTGTACCTGTATTTAAAGATGCTAATCTAGTCGTACCATTACACCCCCCTGCACCGCCTCCAATGCCAAAAGTAGTTAACGAGGCTAAAGGGGAAGTTCGCGCAACTAAGTTACATACCTTGCTTATTTTTGATGATAATGGAACTGATTTAAACGAATCTATGATGAAGGCCATTATGGATTATGCGAATATGCTAAAGCAACATCCTAATGCGACAGTATATTTAAATGCATATAGTCATGGGAATGCTGACGACTTATCAACGCCTCGTCGTGTTGCATTAAATCGTGGTTTAGCTATTCGTGCAGTACTAATCAATCAAGGTATCCCTTCTACACGTATTTATTTACTCGCAAAAGGCATTCCTGATACTCAAGTTAAAGATCTCAGTCCTGATCATGTAGAAATGATTAGATCTGACTTAATGGTAAAACCAAAAGCTGTAACACAACCTCAGAAATAATTTCTCTTTTACCTATGATTATGATTTACAAAATGGATCATGATCATAGTCGTCATTCCATACATATTCCATGAGATTAGCGATCAATATCGCTCGCTCTTTTCCGTATAAATCAGCAACGAATCCTAGTGCCATATCAATACCCGCAGACACTCCAGAAGATGTATACAAACCATCCTCTACACACCAACGCGCACAATGTTGCCAATCCACTTCACTATTAATAGAAGTAACCCACGACCAAGCCTTCTTATTAGATGTAGCTTTTTTACCATCAAGCAATCCTGTTTTTGCAATAAGTGCTGATCCTGTACAAACTGTTAAGCAATAAGAAGCCTGAGGGATAGTCTGCGTTAATAAACGAATAAAGACTTTATCATTAACTAATAGCCGTGTTCCCATTCCCCATGGAATAAATAAAACAGAGCTATCAGGTAACACAGAAGGCAGCATAGTTGTCATCACAGGCACCTGATGAGAACTATGAATAATACCTCCAGTTAATGAACAATAATGTAGTGTAAATTCAGGAATCTCGCCAAAGACATCTAACTTACGAAAATCATTAAATAAAAGAATAAAAATATTCATTAGCAGATCCTTCTAACAAAATCTTTTGAATCTCTATTCTAATAAAATATATTAAACTTAGTATTGTAAATGCAAAAAAGGTTTCTATTTTAAAAATAGAAACCTTTTTAAAATCCATTTTCATCAATCAAAGATGAGACGTTTAGCTTAATAAGACTAACCTTGACGTGCTTTCATACGTGGGTTTTTCTTATTAATAACGTATACTCTTCCATGACGACGAACGATACGGCAGTCCTTATCACGAAGTTTAGCCGAACGTAAGCTGTTTCTAATTTTCATAATTTCCATTCCACCCAAGGCAATAAATTCGAAAGTTAGCTCATATATAAAGAAAAATAAGAAAAAGTCAAATCCTAAGGCGAATTTTTTACATTTTGAAAGACTTTTTCTAACTGTTTAAATTCGCTAGATCTCAAAGAGTTTCTACGCCACGCTAAACCAATCGTACGACAAGTCGGATTCCCCTCCAACGGTCTTACAACAATATCATAACGATTCCCTACTTCACTCTCTATGGCCATTTCTGGAATAAAAGCAACACCCAGCCCCATCCCAACCATATTTACAACTGTTTTCAAAGAAGACGCTGTAAAATCATTTTGAGCATCTGTTACCGTTTTAAAGCTCTGCCACTGCCGACACATATCTAATGTTTGATCCCTTAAACAGTGCCCATCTTGCAGAGAAATTACTTCTTTGATGTTAATTTTATCCAAAGGAATCTGATTTAATTCTGTTAGAGGATGATTTTTAGGTAAAATTAAAGAAAAATCATCTTTAAATAACGCATAGGTTTCAACTCCACTACAATCACAAGGCATCGCAATAATCAACAAATCTAAAAAACCAATGGCTAGTTTTTCCATTAAGCTTTCGGTCAAATCTTCGTGAATACTAAGAGTTAATTTTGGATAATTTTCATTAATATTATGAATAATCGAAGGTAAAATATAAGGCGCAATCGTAGGAATGATCCCTAATTTCAATGATGTTGAGAACGGCTCTTGAGCAAAATTAATAATATCTCGAACGGATTCTAAGCCTTGTAAAGCACCTTTGGCTTGTGAGATAACTTCTTCGCCTATAGGGGTAAAAACAACCCTTTTTCCTGCGGTTCTATCTAAAATTGAAACATTAAATTGACGCTCTAAATTTAATATTCCAGCAGACAACGTTGATTGCGTAACAGAACACACATTCGCAGCTCTTCCAAAGTGTCTTTGTTCAGAAAGAGCAATCAAATAACGGAGCTGTTGTGGAGAAGGAAGGATATCCATCGATTTTTTCGATCACTTATTATTAAAGAATTCATTTGAATATTTAATCATAAAATCCCATAAATAGAAATAGAGTATAAGATATAACCTATGTATCTTATTTTTATTTTTTTATTTGGAGGTAATTATGTTAACAGTTGGTGATCAATTCCCATCATTCAGTTTAGATGCTGTTGCTGCTGGTCAAGCAGGCTTAGAACAAGGCGCAGAAGGTAAATTCCAAACCATCTCTAACAAAGATGATAGCGGCAAATGGAAATTATTCTTTTTCTGGCCAATGGATTTTACATTTATTTGCCCAACAGAAATTGTTGCTTTCAGCGATCTAGAAAAACAATTTGCTGAACGTAATACAGCTGTTTATGGTCTTTCTATTGATTCTGCATTCGTTCATTTGAACTGGCGTTTACACAACGCACAATTGAAGAATCTTAACATTCCTATGTTAGCTGATAATAAACGTGAACTTTCTTCAGCATTAGGCATTTTACATTATGCTGCTGGTGTTAATTTACGTGCAACATTTATTGTTGATCCAAAAGGCATTATCCGTCATGTAAGTGCTAACGATCTATCTGTTGGTCGTAACCCAGATGAATTTATTCGTATTCTTGATGCGTTACAAGATGGTGGTCTATGCCCATGTAGCTGGCATAAAGGCGAAGCAACTCTATAATTCTATAGATAGCTGTCATTAAACTACTACGGAACCCTCATTCATATTTTAATGAGGGTTTTTTTAATTTTAGATTGATAAAAAAATATATTACAATTAAGCAATAAGTTATAAATTACTAACAAGCCTATATTAAGCCATAATTATATGATTATACGTTATTAAAAGCTACTTAATTTTTCTATTGGGAACAACCAAAAATGAGAGCAATTATTTTACAGCATGCTATTTACGAAGGACCTGGATATATCCTATCTTGGTTACACGAACAAGGTTTTGCTACAGATATCTGTTTTGTTTATAAAGAGGATACGCCTCTTCCTAACATTCTATCTGCAAGCTTGCTCATCGTTTTAGGCGGCCCAATGAGTGTCTATGATGAAGAAACTTACCCTTGGCTAAAAGCAGAAAAAGAACTTATTAAACAAGCAATTGATAATAATATTCCAACACTAGGTATATGCTTTGGGGCTCAATTAATTGCTAGTATTTATGGTAGTAAAGTTTCACAAGCTACTAATAAAGCAATAGGTTGGTTTCCTATGAAAACTGAAGAAGGGCAGACTAAAAAGCATTTTCATTTTCCAGAGAATTTTACAAGTCTATTTTGGCATATTGATGAATTTGAATTACCAGAAAATGCTATTTGTCTTGCTTCAAGCCCTATTTCTCCCAACCAAGCATTCCAAATAAATAACAACGTTATTGGGGTTCAATTCCATCCCCATATGACCCCTTACCTCTTACAAGGGATGATTAATAATGCTTCTTTGGATTTAACGAACGACCCTTATGTGCAGCCTGCTCAACAGCTTTTATCTGCACCAGCCAGTTTCTTTGTTCAAAGCAACCAGCTGATTGATGATATTATTTCTTATTTATTACTAAAACATAAAGATAAGCACCGTTAACCTTTAGGCACGTCTTGAATAACTTTACATAAATGAGTTAAAACATGATCTACAGTGGTATATTCTTTTGCCTCAGCCATCACGCGAATTAAAGGCTCTGTACCACTTTTTCTTAATACGATACGTCCATCTTTTCCCAATTGTTCCTCAACATCCTGAAGTGCTTTTTTAACACTTTCATGTGTTAAAGGATCTTTTCCTTGGAATCTAATATTTCTTAACTCTTGAGGAAATGGATCAAACATATTACAAACTACGCTCGCTTTTTCTTGCTTTTCTACTAACACGGCCAATACTTGCAAAGCTGCAATAACCCCATCTCCTGTCGTAGAAAAATTAGATAAAACCATATGGCCAGATTGCTCACCACCAATCATGCATCCAAGCTCTCTCATTTTTTCAACAACATAGCGATCACCTACACGCGTTCTTAATAAATCAATATTTTGAGAGTTTAGAAAACGTTCTAATCCCATGTTAGACATTACTGTCGCCACCACATGTTTATTTGGCAAATAGCCTTTTTGAGCCCAAGAAGAGGCAATAACCGCAAGAATCTGATCACCATCTATAACTTTGCCAGTTTCATCAACAAGTAACATACGATCTGCATCACCATCAAGCGCAATACCAATATCAGCTTGATGATCAATCACGGCTTGACTGAGTGCTTGTGGATGCGTTGAACCACATTTATCATTAATATTAAACCCATTAGGAGTGCATCCTAGAGAAATAACCTCTGCACCAAGCTCCCATAAAGCGGTCGGAGCAACTTTATAAGCAGCACCATTAGCACAATCAATAACAATTTTTAATCTATTTAAACGATATTGCCTTGGAAAAGAAGCTTTTGCATGTTCGATATAACGTCCAGCGGCATCATCTAAACGAACTGCACGCCCAATTTGTTCTGGCTTTGCTAGACGATGCGACAAATCAGATTGAAGTAACGTCTCAATTTCTATCTCTTGTGCATCAGAAAGTTTAAACCCTTCACGATCAAAGATTTTAATCCCATTATCATAATAAGGATTATGAGATGCAGAAATCATCACACCCAGGTCTGCCCTTAATGAACGTGTTAACATTGCAATTGCCGGCGTTGGCATAGGTCCAACCACAATCACATCCATTCCTGCAGATAAAAAACCTGCAATCAAAGCACTTTCGATCATATAACATGAAAGACGTGTATCTTTACCGATAAGAACCTGATGTCGCCTTTTGTCACCTTCATTCTTAAACAACAAACCCACGGCCTGCCCTAGTTTCTGAGCGACCTCAACCGTCATAGGGTTAGTATTTGCTGTTCCACGAATTCCATCAGTTCCAAAAAAAACTCTTTGATTACTCATCTGTCTTTCCAAGGTTATATGATTTAAACAGTTACTCTATTTTTAATGTAAAGCCTGCCATACTTTAATCGACTGCACCATTGCTGGCACATTATGAACACGAATAATACCATTACCAAACAGCATAAATGGCAAAGAAGATACAACTGTTCCCCAATCATAATGATCACAATGCATATTATTCATAATCTCTCTAATAAAACGTTTTCTTGATACCGCCAATAATAAACGACATCCTAAACTAGAAAAAACTGACAAATGTTTTATTAAGAGTAAATTATGCTGCTGATTTTTTGCAAATCCAATCCCTGGATCAATAATAATTTGATCACGACAAATACCTGCATGTTCAGCTATTTCTATTTTTTTGCTTAGTTCTGATAAAACATCTAAGACAATATGATCATAACTTGCATATTCCACCATGGTTTGAGGCGTTCCACGCATATGCATTAAAATAACAGGACATTGTGCCTGAGCGATCACTTGTGCGCTTTCTGGATCTTCTAATGCTGAAATATCATTGATAATATCTGCACCAGCCTCCAACGCATAACGCATTGTATAGGCATGACGAGTATCAACAGAAATTAAAGCCCCACAACCTCTTAATTGTTGGATAACAGGCAAAATGCGCCCACATTCTTCTTGCGCAGCAATTGCTTGAGATCCCGGCCGTGTGCTTTCCCCACCGATATCAATAATTGCAGCACCATCTTTCACCATCTGATGACCAGCACGAACGGCATCAGAACAATTATAATGTTTTCCCCCATCACTGAAGCTATCTGGAGTCACATTTAAAATTCCCATTACTAATGGGCCATCAGGCAAACCCGCCATTGGTAACGGTAAAGACAGTTGCTGTATCTTTGAATGCCATATTTTAGGACATCCATTCACTGGTATAATAGAATTATGAAGACAATCATTCACTTGCCTTACCATTGAAAAAGCTAGCCTCTGTTGGCCTAAAAAAGGATATGCTTTTTTTTCTTGTATCGCCTGCGTGGCAATATCATCATACAAAAAAGCCAATGGTTCTAAAAATAACTTATTTTGTGTCATCTCTGTAAACTATAAAAAGATTTGTTTTTAGCCAAGGCTAGATACAAAAAAAGTGAAAGAATTACTTCTTTCACTTTAAATATTAAAACTACTTTACCAATAAATTATGCCGTTGGTTCAGTTTTATCATCTGATTTATCCAAGCTTATAGATGATTCTGTTTGCTCATCTTCTACTTGTTTATTTTCTGTTTCGGTTTCTTTAGGTGCTACTTCTGGAACAGAAGAGCGAAGATGTTTAGTTGTATCATCAACCAAACTTCGTTCGATTTTTTCACCACGTAAGACCTGTTGGATTTCATCCGCACTTAACGTTTCATACTCCAATAACCCTTTAGCTAACCTTTCCCATTCTTCTCGATGTTCCGTCAGCAATTTCATTGCACGTTCATAAGCTTCATCAATGAGTTGTTTAACTTCGGTTTCAATCTCACGAATAGTTTGACCAGAGACCGTATTACTTGGCCCCATAGTATAACCTTGATCACTATCATCATAGTTAATCATACCAAGATTATCACTCATTCCCCATTCTTTAACCATATTACGGGCAAGGCTAGTAGCCATTTTAATATCACCAGACGCACCGCTGGTAACATGATCAGCACCAAAAGCTAACTCTTCACCACAACGTCCGCCCATAGCAAGCACTAAACGCGCTTTACATCTCAATTTAGTCTCAGAATAACGATCCCCTTCTGGCAAACTCATTACCATTCCTAACGCACGACCACGAGGAATAATCGTTGCTTTATGAATTGGATCACAGCCAGGTGTTAAAAGTGCACAAAGCGCATGTCCAGCTTCATGATACGCTGTATTTTTCTTTTCATCATCACTCATTACTAATGAACGACGCTCTGCACCCATCATCACTTTGTCTTTAGCATTTTCAAATTCAAGCATAGACACTGTACGGCGGTTTAAACGTGCAGCTAACAACGCAGCTTCATTTACAAGATTTGCAAGATCTGCACCAGAAAATCCAGGCGTTCCTCTTGCGATTACTTTTGGATCGACATCAGAAGCCAAAGGCACTTTACGCATATGCACACGTAAAATCTTTTCACGCCCTGAAACATCAGGGTTAGGCACAACAACTTGACGATCAAAACGCCCTGGACGCAATAAAGCTGGATCAAGAACATCTGGACGATTAGTTGCAGCAATCAAAATAACACTTTCATTGCTATCAAACCCATCCATCTCAACCAACATTTGGTTCAATGTTTGTTCACGTTCATCATTTCCACCGCCCATACCAACGCCACGGTGACGACCAACAGCATCAATTTCATCAATGAAAATAATACATGGCGCTGATTTTTTCCCTTGTTCGAACATATCACGAACACGAGAGGCACCAACACCCACAAACATTTCAACGAAGTCTGAACCTGAAATCGTAAAGAACGGAACATTTGCTTCACCAGCAATGGCACGAGCCAATAATGTTTTACCTGTTCCAGGAGGGCCAACTAATAAAACCCCTTTTGGAATTTTACCACCCAAACGTTGAAATTTTTGAGAATCTTTCAAAAATTCAACAATTTCTTCGAGCTCAGCTTTGGCTTCATCAATACCAGCAACATCAGCAAAAGTAACACGTCCCTGCTTTTCAGTCAGCATTTTAGCTTTGGATTTTCCAAAACCCATTGCTTTACCACCAGCACCTTGCATATTGCGCATTAACAAAATAAATAGCCCAATAATTAATAAGGTAGGAAGTAAATTAATAATCAAGCGCCAAAATAAATTAGGCTGATTATCCAAAGGTTTAGCTTCAATCGATACGTTCTTGCTACTTAATTTTTCAAGTAAATCGTTCGTATATGGAGGCAAATACGTTGTAAAAGACTTACCATCTGTATCTTTTCCACTAAGATTACGATCTTGAATAACAACAGATTTTACTTTTCCTGCATCAATATTCCCAATAAATTGAGAATAATTAATTTGTTCTCCAGTGGATTGTCCTGTGTCTGGACGGAAAAAAACCAGCAGCCAACATGACCATAACGATCACAACAATCCATAAGCTTAAATTACGGCCAAAATTCTTTTTGTTCATTCTTCTTTATATTTCCATGTTCAAAACAAACACGTCTTGTTTTATATATCCTTTAAACAAAATTAATATATTTTGTTTATTATTTACTATTATCTATTTAACATAAGGACTAAACGATTTTTTTCCTAGTATTAAAAGTGATTTTCTTTAGCATATTAAACGGAATTAGCCTTTTATACACCTAAAAAAAGATAGCTTTGTGTCATTGGTTGTTTAGGTTGAAAAATAATACGCCATTCTTTGACTGAGTCTTGTAAAAAAATCCCTAAATGAGGTACAGCAATCAACTTATTATTCTCCCACAATGCGGGCAATACTTTTAACAATGCTGAAGGAAAAGTTCGACGACTAGCAAAAAAATTATAAGCTTCTCCTACAGCGCCAACCTCTATGCCCTCTTTCATTTTCCCTTGCGGAATAACGACTCTAAAACGCTGATCCCATACACAATCAGGAAAGACACTTATTCTTTCTTGCATTGCTGCTTCTTCACGAAAAAGTAACCATCCATCACCTAATCGCCCTGCAGGCTGTATTTTAACACCACCAATAGTCATTGAACGTAATCTACGTCCTAATCGTTCCAACGATTGATATAAAGGCGCATAAACAGACCCAGAAATTGTACGAATAAGAGCACCTAAAGCACGTGCTTCAATCACGTTAGATGATAATAACGCAAATCCTTCAGGTCTTACCACTACGTCTTTGGCCAATATATCTGCCTGCTCTTGATCTCTTTTCATTCGAGCAAGGCCCTCTTCCTGAGAGCGTTTTAATAAAACAGCCACGGTACCAGAAGTTTTCCAACTACTAGATAACTCTTCACGAAGGCGATTCCTTTGAATACGCATATCTTGATTAGAAGGATCCTCTACCCAAACAAGCTTTTCTTCTCTCAAAGTTGCACGTAATCGTTGCGGATATACATGAAGCAAGGGTCTAACTAAACGAATAGTTGGTAAATCCATAATGGCAGCCATACCAGACAGACCATCTGAGGCACTTCCTGCACGAATACGCATCAAAATTGTTTCAGCTTGGTCGCCTGCATGATGCCCTAATAATAAATCAATACACCCTCTAGCATAACAGGCATGAACCAATGCTGTATAACGTGCGATTCTGGCTCTTTCCTCTAAAGCTGGACCTACCTCTAAATCTGTTAAGGTTAAAATTTCAGAAGGAATAAATAAACTAGACAAACGCTCTTGTGTAATCATTGCTTCTTGCCTAGAGGAATTACGCAATTGATGATCCACAATAAAAGCAATGATATTTTTACGCCATCTCGAAGCTAATAAAGCCAGACATAGACTATCTGCTCCACCTGAAACCGCAATCGCAACAGGAGGCATATCCTCGCTATCATCACCCCATGGCCCTAATGGCTCTATATATTGATTAAACTCCTCTTGAGTAAGAGGAGTTAACTCTTGATTAGTCATTATTCAAAATTAAGAGCATTTCGCTTTTTTATTTAGACTCGCAGCCGCACCTTTAATACGACTAGAAGCGTTTGGATATTTACTTTTCAAAAGTGTTAAAGCTTGACATGAGGCTGCACTATCACCGTTTTTCAATAATGTAATACTGACGCCTAATAAAGCCTCTGGCGCGCGTGTAGAATCTGGGAATTTCTTATAAATATCAAAATAACCAAGGGAAGCATCTTTATAACGTTGTTGACCTGCCAAAGACTGTGCCAATAAGAAATGAGCCGGAACAGATTTCTTACCTTGTGGCGTACCAATAATATTACGAGCAATAGATTCTGCCTCTGAGTAATTTTTACTCAACAAAGCTTGCTGTCCATCTTGTAAAGAGTTACCAGCGCTTGCCGCTTTAGGTGTGTTTGATGCAGATGTTGCAGCCGCTGCAGGTGCTGCTGTAACTGCTGCTGCGCCAGCAGTTGATCCACCACCATTACCCCCAGCAGCAAAATTTGCATCATCAATTTTTTTATTCAAAAGATCAATTTTTGTTTGGACTTGATTGGTTAAATCATCTAACTGTCCACGCATAATACGTTGCTGATCTTCTAAATTATTTACTCGGGTTAAGAGTTCAGGTAATAACCCACTTGGATCTACATTCCCTTTACTATCACTTTTACTAGAACGACGATCAGAGCTTCCTGACACAGATTGTGTTTGTTGTAATTGAGTTACTTGCGATTTGAGCGCTTCAATTTGATTTTGCAATGAAATAACGTCACGGCTGGATACATCTTGTGCAAAAGCACTACTCATCATCCCGCTTGAAAGCAAAAATACCCCCAATAATGCGCCTTTAAATAACTTTTTATATGACAAAGATTCAGATTGTTTTAAATGAGTTTCAAAAAATAGCATTTATAGTACCCTTTAAGATATTTTTATAGGATGAATTTATCATTAATATTCTATAAATTATCGATCGAACAAAATTTTATTTTATTGATAACAAAAAGCCGATGAAACGTATAGTAAGTTTCATCGGCTTTTTATCAATATTGATTAATCAATATATCTTAGCGAACAGAAGTGGTTGCATTACGGTTTTGTGCGTATGCATCTTCGCTATCACCTTCTGCAATTGGGCGATCTTTACCATAAGAAATTGTGGTAATACGATCAGGAGATACACCCAAAGATACTAAGTAATCACGAGCAGCATTTGCACGACGTGAACCCAAAGCAATGTTATATTCTTCAGTTCCGCGATCATCGCAGTTACCAGCAACCATAACTTGTACGTTTGGATAACGTTTCAACCATTCTGCTTGACGGTTTAACGTTGCACGTGCATCGTCTGTTAAATTATTTGAGTTAAATGGGAAGAAAACGCGATCACCAACATTAGCAACCAAGTCTGCTTGACTACCAGGAACCACACCACTCACACTTTGTTGAGCTGCACCATTTCCTGTTGATGCCCCTTTATCATCACTATGACCACAAGCAGCAAGCATCAAAGCAGCGCCAAAAGCACCAAGAAGCTTTAATTTCATCATCTGTATTCCTACAAAATAGCTTTCAAATTATCTGAATGATAAATGATCGCAAAAACAAATATTAAATAAATTTAAAAGAGTAAAAATAACGTTTTACTCTTTTGGACGCTTCAGCCTGAAATTCAAGCTGAGGTTCTATTTACTTTAGCAAAAACTTTTCATTTTGCTTATTCTTTTTATAAATAAATGATTATTTATTTTTTAAGTGTTGCTAGAAGACCAAGATGGTCCAGAAGCCATCGTCGAAGTATGAATTGCACGTTCATTAAATCCTGTGACATCAATCGTACGAACAGATGAAGAGAACCCAGCCCCACCTGCACCTGCAGCTGACTGATTACAGAACGCCAATACTCGCCCATTTGGACAGAACGTAGGACTTTCCACTGTAAATCCTTGCGTTAGAATACGTTCACCTGTTCCATCTGGTGCCATAACTCCCATAGAGAATCCACCACTAATACGCACAAATGCAATCACATCTCCGCGAGGTGACCATACTGGGCTAGCATAACTTCCACTTCCATAAGAAATACGATGTGCACCACCACCACTTGCACTCATAATATAAAGCTGCTGTTTACCACCACGATCAGAAGAAAATACAATCTTCGATCCATCTGGACTGTAACAAGGACTGGTATCAATCGCGCCAGAGCTTGTCAGTTGTCTTTTTGAACCAGAAGCGAGATCAACAACATAAATATCAGAACCAGCACCTCGCGTTACAGACATCACAACTGAACGTCCATCAGGAGAGAAACGAGGTGCAAAAGAAATCCCGGAGAAATCACCGAGAATTCTTTGCTGACCGGTTTGTAGATTAAACAAATAAACTCGTGGACGATCGTTCACATACGACATAAATGCAATTTGATTGCTAACTGGACTAAAACGTGGTGTCAAAACAAGCCACTTCCCACTGGTTAACAAACGACTATTCGCACCATCATAGTCCATCACAGCCAAACGTTTTGTTGGATTAGAACGACGCCCTGTTTGGGAAACATAAGCAATACGCGTATTGAAATACCCTTTTTCACCTAACATACGTTCATAAATCACATCTGAAATCATATGAGCAACACGACGAACTTCCGAACTACCAGAAAAAGAGTAAGCAGTCCCTTGGATTTGTTGCCCTGTTAATGTATTCCATAAACGAAACTCAACGCGCCCACCAGAAACATTCCCAGTAACAACAGCATGAGCCCCCATTGCTTTATAGGATGCAAAATCAGGAGTTGCAGATGATGAAGTCGAGCTAATCACTCTAAACAAACCAGTATTACTTAAATCATCCGTGACTACTTGGGTAATGGTTGCACCATTACCAGAACCAAAACTTGGAATAACGATAGGAATAGGTTCATTACGAGCCCGATCAACGGTAATTTCAGCTGCACCAGGGGCATTAGCATTACTTGCAGTTTGTGCAAAAGCAGAAGATAAAGGGGTAGCCATAATGCCCCCCACCGCAGCACATCCGTATAACATCGTACGCCGTGGCATCAATGTATCACGTAAAATATCTGCATCTTGATCCGAAATAATCGAACGCATAATGTTACTTTCCTTTTTTCTTTATAATGAATCAAAAATTATTATTTAATTACGACATATTTAAGGAGTAAATACAAACCGAATCGTATTTGTCTTTCCTAACATCTTAATCGGTATATACCTTTTTAAACAAGTCGGATTTAATAGCATCTATTTAGAAGACTCTACAAATTTACGATATGCCTGATCTTTATTCACTTTAATCTAAGGCTGCAAGGTCGATTTTAATCGTTTTTATATTACCTGTCACATCCACAGTAACTTCCATGTGAACCTTGTAACCTTATTTATTTTTGTTTCTATCCTTGGCGGATAACCAAAATTAGTCTCAGAATTTTCTTTAATTATATTTCTTAAAGTATCCGCTATCAAAGACACAAAAGAGAAATATAACACCATAATGTTTACATTTCTTTTTTGACAAAACGCCTTCAATTTTAAGGACGGAAAACAAACTTAATTGTATTTCTCTGTCCTAACAAATTACTTGGAATAGGAAGCTTAGAACATGTTGGACTTAACACAGCATCCCTAGAACGTTCCGCAAATGCACGATAAGCAGGATCACTGTTCATTTTTGCCTGTGTAGCAGCATCAAATTTTACTATTCGAGCTGTTCCAGTATCATCAACAGTAACTTCCATATGTGCTACATTCGTTGCATAATTTTTCGCTGCAGTATCTTGCGTATAACAACGACGCACAGAAGAAGCAATTTTACCTTGCTGTCCAGCTGTTAAGCCTTTTGTAATATCTCCGTTTCTAGCTCCACCACCATTGGGTGCTCCACCTTGACGTGGATTTGCAGCTGATCTTGGCGGATGTGTTTGTTTTTGATCCGCACGATACCCATTCAACGTTGCTTCTAAAGAGTGAGAATCAGCAACAGTTTCTTTTGCTTTTTCTGGCTGTGTAATCTTTGAAAATGTTTGCTCTGTTGGCAACGCATTTGGCACTGGCGACGGTGTCGGCGGTGATGGTGCATTAGACTGTGAAGACGAAGATAATGGTGCCACAACAGGAGGTAATGTCACAGCAGATTCGGCTGGACTATCCATCGCTTGCTCTTGCACAGGCTGTACGGCATCAACCTTAGATACCGCCTCTGGAGGAGGTGGCAATGGCTGAGGCGGTGGCGGTGGCGGTGGCGGTGGTGTTTCTTCTATCGGTGCATTAATCGGCTTTGTTGGCGCTGGCGGCGCATCCAATTTTTCTTCAGCGGGTGCATTTGGATTGGGAGAATCTTGTTCTGCTTTTGCAGGAACCTCTTGACCACTATTATCACTCTCAAATTCAACCTCAACAGGTTGCTCTTCAGGAGGCTTAGGCGGTGGTGAAGAAGTAAAAGCAATAGACAATAAAAACATCAGCACCACGACACTGAAATGCGTTCCGATAGATGCTACAAAAGAACAACCAAAAAGTTTACGTTCAGAACGATACATACCCAGCATCGACAAGAATCCCTTGATTTAAGGAGTATGAGAAGGCGCAGCAGGTGGCAACGGTGCAGGTTGTTGCCCACCAGCAGATCCCGTTCCAGATGGCATTTGTGCAAGCAATGCAACGTGAGTAAACCCACCAGCAGTAATACGCCCCATAATTTCCATCACACGGCCGTAATTAATATGCTGATCCCCTTTTACAAAGATACGATGCTCTGGATCATTTTGTGAAACAGCACGCAGCTGATCAACAAGCTGACTCATATCAACCGCATTATCACCCAAATAAACAGAACCATCTGCTTTAACCGTTACTGTAATTGGTTTCGTATCTGAATTAACAGGCTTTGCATCTGTTTTAGGCAAATCCACGTTAATACCACTGGTCATCATCGGTGCTGCAACCATAAAAATAATCAATAGCACCAACATAACGTCAACCATAGGGGTTACGTTAATATCTGCTTGAGGACGACGACCTCGTCTTCCTCTGCCAGATCCACCTTGAACAGAAAATCCCATTACTTTATTCCTGATTATTTACTACGTCAGATTTAGTAGAAGAAATAGATGCTTCAGATTGACGAGAAAGGATGGCAGAAAATTCTGTTGCAAACCCCTCAAGACGTTCAGCAAATAAATTCAACTTATTACTAAAAAAGTTGTAAGCAACAACAGCTGGAATCGCTGTTAACAAACCAAGCGCAGTCGCGAATAAAGCTTCTGAAATCCCAGGAGCAACAACAGCAAGACTGGTGTTATTAGATTGTGCAATAGAAGCAAACGCATGCATAATCCCCCATACGGTACCAAACAACCCAACGAAAGGAGCAACAGGCCCAACAGTTGCCAACAAAGTCAACCAGCGTTCCAAACGTTCCATTTCACGAGTAATGGTAATAGACATCGCACGATCAATACGTTGTTTTACGCCTTCACTACTCATATCAGCGCCAGAAATTCTAGCTGATCTACGCCATTCACCCATTCCTGCGCTAAAAACAGCTGCCATTGGATGATTAGGTTTTACACCATACTGATCATAAAGATCATCAAGACTACCACCTGACCAAAATAGATCTTCAAACTCATCTGCCTGACGTCTTACTTTGCGAATAGTAACAATCTTATCAAAGATAACAGCCCATACCCAAATACTGGCTATAACCAAACCAATCATAACCAGCTTTACAACAAGGGCTGCATGAAGAAACAGAGACCATGGGGATAAGTCTGCTGCTGGTGCAGCCAAATTTGCTGCATTAATCGATGGATCCAAAAATGCCTCCTGCACTATGAATCTCATTAGTATTTAATAAACGATACTAATGAGGCTAGATTCTATTTTTCTACACAATCAGTGTTATCTACTTTTTCAAACAAAAACAATCACGTTTTTATCATACTTAACGTTTTCTTTTAAGAATTGCCCTCTGTGAGCGCATCAAAGATTTTTTGCCAATGAGATGGGAACGGAGATGGTGTGTAATCACTTTTCTTTAGACAAACCAATTGCAGTTTAATCTCTGTCACAATCTCTCCATCACGAGAGAACACTTGAGATAACCAACAACTAGCCCCTAAAGCTGTAATTAAGCTGGTTTTTACATTTGCAATATCATCCAAAAAAAGAGGTTTACGATATTGAATTTCCATTTGACGAACAACTAAGATTTGTCCGTATTCTTTGTAAAGTTCAGCAACAGTTCCACCTAATTGACGGATACATTCTGTTCTGGCACGCTCTGCAATTCCTAGATATTTAGCGTGGTAAACAACACCACCCGCGTCAGTATCTTCATAACAGATTCTAAATTGATAATTTTGGATTTCTTCCTTAGTCATCAACCGTGCTTTTGTTAAGATTTCGTCACCCGCTTGTGCTGCGATTTCCATTTTACTCTCCTTCTTCAGTCGTATCATTTAATAAATCAAATTGCGCAGAAATAGAAGCTGGAGGCAACAAATTTAAATGTTTCCATCCTCTTTCTCCTAATACACGCCCTCGACTCGTTCTTAAAACCAAACCTTCTTGAATTAAATACGGTTCGATAACATCTTCCAACGTATCTCTTGATTCTGCCAATGCTGCTGCTAACGTCTCTACCCCAACAGGACCACCATGATGATATTCAGCAATTCGCATTAAATAGCGCCGATCCATTGCATCCAACCCTATTTGATCCACTTCTAAACGCGATAAAGCCGCATCAGCAAGCTTGCTATCGACTGCCTGCCCTTCTTTATGGGTTACCAATGCAAAGTCACGAACTCGCCTTAATAAACGACCCGCAATACGTGGCGTCCCACGCGAACGACGCGCAATTTCTTCAGCGCCATCATCAGTGAGCTCAAAACCAAGCTTTCTAGCCCCTCGAGCAACAATTAATTTCAACTCGTCCGGTGTATAAAAAATCAGTCGTAACGGAATACCAAAACGATCTCTTAAAGGTGTCGCTAACAATCCAGAACGTGTTGTTGCTGCAACCAACGTAAAGGGAGGCAAATCAATCCTAACGGAACGTGCTGCTGGCCCTTCACCAATAATCAAATCAAGCTGAAAATCCTCCATTGCAGGATAGAGAATTTCCTCAATAGAAGGATGTAAACGATGAATTTCATCAATAAACAACACATCTCTGGGCTGTAGATTCGTTAAAATTGCAGCCAAATCGCCAGCACGCTGAATAACTGGCCCTGAAGTCGCCCGAAACCCCACCCCTAACTCTTTAGAAACAATTTGAGCAAGAGTCGTTTTTCCTAACCCTGGAGGGCCATGTAATAAAACATGATCTAACGCTTCTTCACGTTTACGAGCAGCCTGAATAAAAATAGACAAATTCTCTCTAGACGTTTTTTGTCCTGTAAACTCAGATAAAGACTGAGGACGCAACGCGACTTCAAATGTATCTTCTGGGCGTTTAGACGCATCAAACGGTCTGTTTTCAACAGAGCTCATCGTGCTAACTCTCTTAAGGATTCACGAATAACCAAATCCAATTCTGATCCTTTGCCTTCATCGGTCAAACGCTTAATCACTTTGGCTACAACAGGTTGAGATTCAACACGACGAAACCCTAACCCCTCTAAAGCAAGCAACGCATCAGATAATGTTTGTGCAGTTTGAGGGCGGGATCCTTTATCTTTACCTTCAGGCACGACAACCGTGGCGATAGAATCCGATAAAGAAGCAACTTTACCACTTAACTCCGTAAGAATACGAACAGCTAATCTTGCCCCAACACCAGGAGCTCGGGTTAACGTTGCTTTATCAGCAGTCATAATAGCCGTGCTAATTTCATCTGGCGATAATGTCGATAATATCGACAAAGCCATACGCACCCCTACCCCTTGAACTGTTGTTAATAAGCGAAACCAATCCCGTTCATAAGATTCTGCAAAGCCATATAGTAAAATTGCATCCTCTCGCACAATCGTTTCAATTAAAACTCTAGCAACTTCAGGAGGTCTGGGTAAACGAGCCAAGGTACGATTAGATGTAAAAACGACATAGCCCACGCCATTTACATCAATTATACAACGATCGGCTTCATTTTGTTCAATTAATAATCCTGTTAATTGTCCAATCATGCCATGACCTTTCCTAATGCAATCGTATTTTGACTAGTACGATGATGTGCATGACATATTGCTATAGCTAACGCATCTGCAGCATCTGCTTTTTGAATAATTGCACTAGGCAAAATACGTTTTACCATCATTGTCACTTGATCTTTCGTTGCAGCACCCGTACCAACAACAGCCCTTTTGACGGTCTTCGCACCGTATTCAAGCACTGATAGGCTTGCTTTCGCAGGAATTAACAAAGCAACTCCTCTGGCATAACCTAACTTTAGCGTCGCAGTTCCGTTTTGATTAACGTAGGTCTCTTCAACAGCTGCTTCATCAGGAGCATATTGCTCTATAAGCTTTTCCAATCCATCAGCCAATACACAAAGACGCTCTGGAACTGCCGTCTTACTATCCGTTGCCAATATTCCACTGGCAACATAAGAAAGACGGTTTCCTTGAGCGTCAATAACTCCCCAGCCTGTAAAACGCAAACCAGGGTCAATCCCTAGGATTCTAACCACGAATCTTAAACCGATAAACGTTCTGCTACATCATCAGGAAGATCAAAATTAGCAAAAACATTTTGCACATCATCATGATCTTCTAATGTATCAATCAGTTTTAACAATGTTTGTGCATTATCCTCGGTTAAAGTTACAGTATTGCTTGGACGCCATTCAATTTTAGCACTTTCTGGCTCTTTAAATTTAGCCTCTAAAGCATCACGAACTGCAAAGAAATTTTCCATTGGGCAAGTAATTTCATAATACCCTTCTGCAACCTCTACGTTTTCAGCTTCTGCTTCAATCGCAGCTTCAAACATCGCATCATACTCAGCAACAGACTCTGGATACGTAATCACACCTAAACGTTCAAACATAAAGGAAACAGAATTCATTTCCCCCAAGGAACCACCATATTTATTAAAAGCAGCACGAACATCTGAGGCTGTACGATTACGATTATCCGTTAATGCCTCAACGATGATTGCAACACCTGCAGTTCCATAACCTTCATAACGAACCTCATGAAAGTTATCACCTTCACCACTGCCTGCAGCCTTTTTAATCGCACGATCAACGTTATCTTTTGGCATATTAACCGCTCTAGCAGCTGCAACAGCAGCACGTAAACGTGGATTAGACGCAGGATCAGGCATACCTGTTTTTGCTGCTACGGTAATTTCACGAATAATCTTGGCAAAATCTCTTGCTCTACGTGCATCTTGGGCACCTTTACGATGCATGATGTTTTTAAACTTGGAATGTCCTGCCATAAATTTTTCTCTTAATTCTTTCTATCTTAAAACAAACTAAACTTAAACTAAACTGCCGTGACAGTGCTTATATTTCTTACCAGAGCCACAAGGACACAACGCATTACGAGAAATATTTTGCCATTCCTCTGGAATAGCAACATCTTCACCGTCGTGATGTTCCAAAGAATGCTCTTTTTCTAACTGCTCCCAAGATGGTTCTTCATCAGAATGCTCAACAGGCATTTCATCATCGGTTCTAACATTAATTTCTACTCGACATAAGGTAGAAATAACCCGTTCACCAAGCTCATCCAACATATAATGGAACAAATTATATGCCTCTTTTTTATACTCATTCAGAGGGTCTTTTTGTCCATAAGCACGCAAGCCAATTCCTTGACGCATTTGATCAAGACGTAAAAGATGCTCTTTCCAAACGCCATCCAATGTTGTTAACAAAATTTGTTTTTCAACATAACGCATAATAGAAGCACCATAATTAGCTGCCTTGACTGCATGAGCATTTTCAGCCGCATCTTTAATCCGTTTTTCAACTTCGTCAATGCTAATCGTTTGTTCTTCTGACCATTCTTTAATTGGCAAATCTAAGCTCAATAAACGCTTAACTTCTGCAGTCAACTCTTCTGTTTGCCATTGTTCTGCAAAAGATTTTTCTGGCAAATAACTGACAATCAAAGAATCAATTAAATCATTACGCATCGTTGTAATGACCTCAGAAACATCCTCCAAAGACATATATTCACGACGTTGAGAATAAACCTCTTTACGCTGATCATTAATCACATCATCATATTTTAATGTGTTTTTACGCATATCAAAGTTACGTTCTTCAACTTTTTTCTGTGCTTTTTCAAGAGCTTTATTAATCCAAGGATGGACAATTGCTTCCCCTTCCTTGAGGCCCATTTTTTGCAACATTCCGCCCATACGTTCAGAACCAAAAATACGCATCAAGTCATCTTCTAAAGACAAAAAGAATCTTGAATTTCCTGGATCACCTTGACGTCCTGAACGACCACGCAACTGATTATCAATACGACGACTTTCATGACGTTCTGTACCAATAACATACAAACCGCCATTCTTTTTAACATGCTCATGATCGGCTTTTGAATGATCACGCAAAGCTTGTTCTTTTTCTTTGCGCTCCTCTTCCTCTTCAATATCAGCAAGCTGTTGTTGAATAAGCATTTCAACATTACCACCCAACTTGATATCCGTACCACGACCAGCCATATTCGTAGCAATCGTAATTGCCCCAGAACCACCAGCTTGCGCAACAATTTGAGCTTCTTTTTCATGAAAGCGCGCATTTAGCACATTATGAGGGATTTTCTTTTTAGTTAAAAGATCAGAAAGAATTTCACTTTTTTCAATGGACGTTGTTCCAACCAAAATAGGTTGTTTCTTCGCATGAATTTCTTCAATTAACTTACTAACAGCTTCATACTTTTCATTCGCTGTTAGATAAATTTCATCATGTTCGTCTTGACGTTGAACTTTTAAATTCGTTGGAATAGAAACAACATCTAACTTATAAATTTCGGCGAACTCATCCACTTCTGTCATCGCTGTTCCCGTCATCCCTGAGAGTTTAGGATATAAACGAAAATAGTTTTGAAATGTAATCGATGCAAGCGTTTGATTTTCCTGCTGAATCGTCACATGCTCTTTAGCTTCCAAAGCTTGATGCAATCCATCAGAATAACGACGACCATCCATCATACGCCCTGTAAATTCATCAATCAAAATAATTTTATCATTACGAACAATATAATCTACATCTTTAGCAAATAATGTATTTGCTCTTAAAGCCTGTTGCATATGATGAACTAAAGCGACATTATGAATGTCATAAAGACCACCATCATGAAGAACACCATGTTCACGTAATGCAGCTTCGATACGCTCTGTTCCTATTTCAGTAGGAATAACCGTCTTAAATTTTTCGTCTTTTTCGTAATTTTCAGGGTCTTTGACAATGACCTTAATCACTTCATCAACAGAACGATATAAATCTGAACTATCATCTGCTACACCAGAAATAATCAACGGTGTTCTTGCTTCATCAATTAAAATAGAATCAACTTCATCAACAATAGCATAGAAAAAATCGCGTTGAACCATTTCATCAAAGCTGTATTTCATATTATCGCGCAAATAATCGAAACCGAACTCGTTATTTGTACCATAAGTAATATCAGACTGATAAGAAGCTTTGCGCTCATCATCATTTAAATCAGCAACAATAGTACCAACAGTCAACCCAAGGAAATTATATAAACGCCCCATTTCTTCAGCATCACGAGATGCTAAGTAATCGTTTACCGTAACAACATGCACCCCTTTCGCAGGCAATGCATTCAAATAAACAGCCAATGTTGCAACGAGTGTTTTACCTTCACCAGTCCGCATTTCTGCGACTTTACCGTCGTGAAGTACCATCCCACCAATTAACTGAACATCAAAATGGCGCATCCCTAATACACGTTTTGAAGCTTCCCTGACTACAGCAAAAGCTTCTGGTAATAACGCATCAAGCTCTTCACCATCAGCCAAACGCTGACGAAATTCAACAGTTTTATGTGCAAGAGCAGCATCATCCAAAGCCTGCATTTCAGGCTCTAGGCTATTAATTTTAGGCACCCGCCGTTGATAGGCTTTTAATGAACGCTCATTAGATGTACCAAAAACGGCACGAGCAAATTTTGCAAACATCAATATTTTCCAAACAACGACCCCGTAACTCTGCCTGTCAGCACAAGGTCCGTCAGTAATCTCATTTAAACTTAACCAAATTCAGGCAGAACTAAGTAAACAATAATTGTATTTTAAAAACTGTAATAACATATCATAAAAATACTTATATATATACTGTTAAATAAAGTTCATTTTTTTAGCTTTTGTTAAAATATTGATAACTTATCTACAGACAATCTTTTTTTTGTATGGTATAATTGTCACTAAGAATATTTTTTGTAAGATAAACTTTAACCAACCTTTAAGGTATTTCTAAATGTCGATTTCTAAAAACACATTTCGTTTTGCAGCTGGACTGCTTATTACATCTAGTCTTTTCAGCGCATCTGTAATGGCTGCTGAACCTGCAAAACAACCAGCGGTTACTACTGCTGCTCCAGCAGCCACAAACTCTTTAGAAACAGCTGATAAAAGCACAGTATTAGCAACTGTAAATGGTCAAAATATTACCATTGGTGATGTTCTAGATGCCCGTAAATTATTACCACCTCAATTAAGCCAAATCCCAACAGGCGTTTTGTTGCCAATGATGGTTGATCAAATGGTTGATCAAAAAGCTGTTCAACAAATGGCTGAAAAAGCAAATTTAGAAAACAACCCTGACGTTCAACAACAATTAAAACTTGCAAAAGCAAGCATTATTCAAGACGCTTATTTAAAAGCTCAAGTTGAACCAAAAGTAACTCCTGAAGCAATTAAAAAATTCTATGATGAAAATTATGCGAATAAACCTCCTGTAAAAGAAGCTCATATTCGTCATATCTTGGTAAAAACTCAAGCTGAAGCTGAAAAAATCATTAAAGAATTAAAAGCCGGCAAAAAATTTGCTGATCTTGCTAAAGCAAACTCTATTGATAAAGCAACCGCAAGTCAAAATGGCGGTGATTTAGGTTGGGTTAAAGCTGATGAACTCGTTCCTGATTTCTCAAAAGCAGCTTTTGCTATGAAAGCAGATACAACCAGCACAACTCCTGTTAAAAGCCCATTTGGTTACCATGTTATCCAAGTGTTAGCATATAAAACAGCTCCTGTTCCTACTTTAGAACAAGTAACACCTGCTATTCGTCAAAAATTGATCCAACAAAATGTTAGAGCAGTAATTGATGATACAATCAAACAAAGCAAAATCATGAAAAATGATGCTGTAATCAAACAATATACAATTCAACCTCCTTCAGCTCCTACACAAGCTCCAATGCCAGCACCAACGAAGTAAGAGTTGATACAATACTATAATGATTGCGTCTTTTAGAATTAAAAAATGTATTTCTTACATATTTATAATAACTATTAGTCAAGCAATCATTCTTTTACCTAAAGGGATGGCTACGACTTCATTTTCTTTATCTAATAAAGACAGCCTCCCTTCCACATTTTCAAACACGACACAACCAATAAAACCTCCTGTAAAATCAGAAGAAATAACAAATAATCCAAAGCAAATCCTTGCTCGCGTGAATAATGATATTATTACCATCCAAGATGTAGAAAAATTAGCCTCTAATTTACCTCAGGAACTACGCTCTCTTCCTAAAGAGATATTATACCCTCAATTAACAAAACAGCTTATTGTTGATCATGCGTTAATGATTGCTATTCAAAAAGATGGGCTTGATAAACAACCGGCTATTCAGAAAAATATAAATGCAGCAATTAAAGACCTTACTCAACAGAAGCTGACGCAGGCTTATCTATCCGAAAAGTTAAAACCTTTTTTAACACCTCAAGCCATTCAACACTATTATAATGAACATTATTTAAACCAACCTCCGATCGAAGAGATACATTTACGTCAAATCATTGTTCAAACACCTGAAATAGCACAAATTGTTTTGCAAAAACTTCACAGTGGACAGTCTTTTCCTGAAGTTGCACGTATTTATTCAATAGATTTACAAAATAGAGAAAAAAATAAAGGGGATATTGGCTGGTTAACCATAAACGAACTGAATCAGCCTATTATTCAAGCTATCTCACAACTTAAAAACAATGAATACACTCAACAGCCTATAGAAACAGCCTATGGATGGGTCATTTTTCAAAAAATTGATGAACGCAATCACCCTATTCCTTCTTTAGAATCTGTAGAGCCCATTATAAAAGAACAAATTACCAAAGAAACTGTGTATAATTTATACGAAGAAAGCTTGAAAAACGTTCACATTATAGAATATTAATCTTTTATCTTATCAAACACTATTGATAATATTCTAAGAAATATCATTATAGATATTTATATTTTTGCTTCAATATACGATTATATCCTTAATTTTTGACCAATTATTTAATAAAGGTAATTTTGATTATGAGTAAATATCCAACCTCTCCCCTTGCGGTTTCACTCCCTTCTCTTCCTGCGGTTCCTGGGGTACGCTTGGCTTCTGTAGAGGCTGGATTGCGATATTCTGGACGTTTAGATTTAACATTAATGGAATTTGCGCCCTCGACAACCGTTGCTGGTGTCTTTACGCAAAATAAATGTCCTGGTGCTCCGATTGATTGGTGTCGCACTATTTTAAAAAATGGTAAAGCCAGAGGATTATTAGTGAATGCTGGCATTGCCAACGTTTTCACAGGAAAAGCTGGGTTTGAAGCTGTTCAACGCTCTGCCGAAGCCGCAGCAAAAGTAATTGGCTGTGCTGCTGAGGAAATTTTTGTATCTTCCACTGGCGTAATTGGCGAGCAACTTCCTTACCAAAAGATCATTGATATTATGCCAAAGCTTCATCAACAACTTGATGAAAATCAATGGGCTGAAACCGCACAAGCCATTTTAACAACTGATACTTTTGCCAAAGGTTATTCTTTAAAAACAAAGATTGGCACAGAAACCGTGACCATCCAAGGAATTGCAAAAGGCAGCGGCATGATTGCCCCTGACATGGCAACCATGTTATCTTTTGTTACCACAGATGCAAAACTTCCTACTTCTGTATTACAAACATTATTATCTAAAAAAGTTAAAACGACCTTTAATGCTATTACAGTTGATTCGGATACATCTACTTCTGATACATTACTTTTGTTCGCGACTGGCATTGCCAACACACCTGAAATTACAGACGTTAATGATCCTCGTTTAAATGATTTTGCAACTGCTCTAGAAAACGTACTTAAAGAGCTTGCATTACTAGTGATCAAAGATGGTGAAGGTGTTAGTAAATTGATAGAAATTACCGTTGCAGGTGCAATGAGTGACGAATCAGCGTTTAAAATCGGAATGTCTATTGGAAACTCTCCGTTGGTAAAAACAGCAATTACAGGTGAAGATGCCAACTGGGGACGTATCGTTATGGCTGTTGGAAAAGCTGGAGAACCTGCGAACAGAGACACTTTATCAGTTGCAATTGGCGACGTATGGGTTGCTCATGAAGGCGGGGTTCTAGACAACTACGACCATGCAACCGTTGAAAAACATATGAAAGAAGAAACCATTAAAATTAAAGTTGACCTTAATCTTGGAAATGGTAAAGCAACCATATGGAGCTGTAACCTTACCAAAGGCTATATTGATATTAACGGTTCTTATCTTCGTTCTTAATCTTTCTTAATCTTTTCTCTTACTCTGGGATTACCCATTTTTATGACGGCTACTGATACTTTATCCAATGCTTCCCCTGCTGATTTAACCGAAGAAGAAAAAAAGAGAATTTTGGCAAAATCTGCACAATTTTCTCCACCCTCTGCGGTGCTACCTGATGGTAGAACAGAACTTGTTGGTCTATCCCGCGCAGAGTTAGAGCAACTCTTGGTCGATATGGGGGAGCAACGCTTTCGTACGAAGCAATTATGGCATTGGATATACCATAAAGGGGCCACAGACTTCAACGAAATGACCTCTATTGGCAAGCCTTTACGTGCCAAATTAATCGATAGATGTGTTATTAGTCGTCCTAAAGTGGTTACTGAACAAACATCCAAAGATGAAACACGTAAATTCTTGTTTCAATTCAGAGACGGGCAAGAAGCCGAAACCGTTTATATCCCAGACCGTCGCGCAGATCGTGGTGCAGTTTGTATTTCCTCACAAGTGGGATGCACTCTATCTTGTCGTTTTTGTCATACAGGCACACAAAACCTAGTCAGAAATCTTGGTTCTTCTGAAATTATCAGTCAATTTATGGCTGCCCGTGATAGTTACGGAGAATGGCCGACTCCAACTGCAGACAGACCTCGCCTTTTATCCACTATTGTTTTAATGGGGATGGGGGAGCCTTTATATAATTACGAAAATATTGCGAAAGCTATGCGTATTGCAATGGATGATGAGGGAATTGGCATCTCAAGACGCCGTATCACTTTATCAACCTCTGGCGTTGTTCCCATGATGGATCAATGTGGACATGACTTAGCTGTTAATCTCGCTATTTCCTTACATGCCGTCAGAGATGATTTACGCAATGAAATCGTTCCTCTTAATCGTAAATATCCAATTAAAGATGTTTTAGCTGCTTGTCGTCGTTATCCAGCAGCCAGCAATTCTCGTCGTATTACTTTTGAATATATTATGCTACGCGGTATTAATGATAGTGAAGCTGATGCGCGTGAGCTTGTACGTCTTCTTAAAGGAATTCATGCTAAAGTTAACCTTATTCCGTTCAACCCTTGGCCTGGCAGTGATTATAAGCCTTCTAAAGGCGAACAAGTTCAAAAATTTGCTGATATTATCATGCAAGCTGGATATTCATCTCCGATCCGTACACCTCGTGGCAGAGATATTCTGGCAGCTTGTGGACAGTTACGCACAGAAAGCCAACGCGTCAGAGCAAGCGAAAAAGGTTTAGATGACGTCATGTAAAGTAATGTTAGATTTTTACAAATAAAATCTAACAACTTAAAATTGACATTTTTGCCTATAAACTGTTAGCCTATTCTGAGTTTTTAATAAAAATAACAACTATATAGAGACATTCATTAATGATTGTTAATGCCAGACGTGGTCTTCACTTTATTCTTAAAGATAGTTTTAAACCTCTATCTATCCTTTTCATATGGGATATGTTGGTTGTTATTTGCTATAAATATTTCCATATAGGCTGGTTTGACCAATCTGCTTTGCCAACGGCAATGATCGGTTCGGTTCTGGTATTATTTATGAATTTTAGAAATAATACAGCCTATAACCGTTGGTGGGAAGCAAGATCTCATTGGGGATTAATTACGAATAACTGCCGTTCTTTTTCAAGACAATGCACAACAATCCTTAAAGGACACCCTGACCTTACTCGTGCAATTGCAGGATATGCTTACGTATTATCTTATCATTTACGTGGGAAAGATGCTTTGCTGAACAGCAATGTCAAACGTGTTTTACCTATCCATATCCAAGAATATATCAAAGGGTTAAGAAACCAACCGAATGGCGTATTATTCCAAATTGGATTAATGGTTAGCCAAGAGGTTGAAAAAAAGCATATTGATGGTGCCATTCATGCTCAAATTGATCGCATTTTATCCGATATCGCCAATGCTCAAGGTGCATTAGAGAGAATTAAAAACACCCCCCTATCTATTCAATTCTCAACACTTCCTTATTATTTAACTGAAATTACTTGCGTCATCTTACCATTTTCTATGGTGCAAACACTGGAGTGGTTTACCCCCCTAGGCTCTGCTTTGGTTGGTTTCCTTTTTATGGCTTTATATAAAATTGGTAGCGATCTACAAAATCCGTTTGATGACAGTCCTCATGCTTTACCGATGTTAACCATGACACGCAGCTTAGAAATTGATTTATTAGAACAAATCGGCGACCCAACTGGAGCTCCAATTACACCCGTTAATGGTATTCAATGGTAATCTTTATACCATTATAAAATATGATTTCTTGTATTTTTCATTATAAACAATTATGATGACAATTTGTTAAAAATATGATAGATCTGTTTAAATGAATATATTCCGATCCTCTCCAAAAGGCGGTGTCACAGATGAGATGGCACGCGCTGCTATTGCAAAAACAGCTGCTCAAGAAGTAGACAACAAAGATACTTTCCCCTTCCAAGAAGGCGATGCAATCGTCTATGCTGCCCATGGCGTTGGACGTGTTGATCGTATCGGTGTCGAAGAAATCGCTGGCACAAAGCTAGAAATGATACAAATTTCATTTCCTGATAATCAAATGACCTTACGTATCCCGTTATCAAAAGCTAAAAAAGCTGGATTACGTAAAATTGCTTCTAGAGAAATTGTTAGTAAAGCAATGTCAACAATCAAAGGTAAACCACAAAACAATAAAGGTATGTGGGCCAGAAGAGCTGTGATTTATCAAGAAAAAATCAACTCTGGTGACCTGATCCAAATTGCAGAAGTTCTCCGTGATCTTCGACGCAATGTTGACAGTTTAGATGGTAGTTTCAGCGAAAGAAAACTTTTCGAAGCTGCTCAAGAACGATTTGTTGCAGAAGTTGCTGTGTTAGAATCTAAAGACCCCGCAACTGTTTTAAGTGAACTCACAGAAGTGATGAAATCTGCTTAATATATTCAATTATTTATTAATCCATCACAGAGGACTCTTTAGTCCTCTTTTTTTTACTGTTTCTTCCCTTGTATAAAGAACGATAGCCACTTATTATAGTCATTAAAAATAAATATAATAAGGCTGTATTCGTCATGTTTTTTAAAAACAAACAATCTGTAGCATTATCTAACACTCAACAACAACTGATCGCTCAATTAACAACTATCGTTGGTCAACGGAGTATCATTACAAATCCAAGTCAAATGGGTTTATTTTGTAATGGCTTCCGGTATGGATCAGGGAAAGCTATTGCTGTTGTGCAACCTCATACATTATTAGAGCAATGGCAAATTTTAAAAGCGTGTGTGCAAGCCAACGCTATTATGATTATGCAAGCAGCGAATACAGGCTTAACAGGTGGATCAACCCCTGATGGCAATGATTATGATCGTGACATTGTTTTAATTAGCACAATGAATATGAAGAAAATCTTTCTTCTCAATAATGCAGAACAAGTAGTGTGCTTACCTGGTTCCACTTTAAACGAGTTGGAAAAAAAACTAAAACCTTACCATCGTGAGCCTCATTCTGTGATTGGCTCTTCTTGTATTGGGGCATCCGTGCTCGGCGGTATTTGCAATAACTCTGGAGGCGCTTTAGTTCAACGCGGTCCTGCCTATACTGAAATGGCTTTATACGCTCAATATACCAAAAACGGCGATTTAGAGCTCATCAATCATTTAGGAATTGATTTAGGGAACACCCCAGAAGAAATCCTGACACGTTTAGAAAATAATCAGTTTAATAGTAACAATTTGCAAAAAACCGACAAGCACTGCTCTGACCATCATTACAGAGAACATGTATGCCAAGTCGACTCCCCTACTCCTGCACGTTATAATGCTGATCCTACACATTTACATGAAGCTTCTGGATGCGCTGGAAAGTTAGCTATTTTTGCAGTGCGCTTAGATACATTTCCTCAAGAGAAAGAAACACAAGTATTTTATATTGGCACTAATAATCCTGATGAATTAACACAAATCCGCTATGATTTACTTTCTAAACATATTGTACCTATTTCCGGAGAATATATTCATAAAAAAGCATATGATATTGCTGCTATTTACGGAAAAGATACGTTCTTATTTATCAACTATTTGGGAACGGACTATATTCCCCTACTGTTTAAACTTAAAAATCGCTTTGATTATTTTACAAAAAAATTAAGTTTTTTACCTTTGCATCTCAGTGACAAAGTGATGCAATTTGCCAGCTCTTTATTTCCTCAACACTTACCTGCTCGTATGAATCATTATGCGAAAACATATGAACATCATTTACTTTTAAAAGTGGGTAAAGACGAAATTAAACAAATCAGAGATTATCTCAATAATTTCTTTAAAACACATTCAGATGGAAATTTCTTTGAATGCACTGCAGATGAAGGGAAAAAAGCATTCTTACATCGTTTTGCAGTTGCAGGCGCTGCGGTACGTTATCGTGCTATTCATCATAAAACAGTAGAAAATATCCTGGCTCTTGATATTGCTTTGCGTCGGAATGATAAAAATTGGACAGAAACGCTTCCCTCTGAAATAGAAGAAAAATGTATGCATAAACTTTATTATGGTCATTTTTTCTGCCATGTTTTCCATCAAGATTACATCATTTATAAAGGACATGATATCTTTACGTTAGAAGACGATATGCTAAAAATTCTAGATCAAAGAGGTGCTGAATACCCTGCAGAACATAATGTTGGACACTTATATCACGCCAAAAATTCTTTAAAAGAATTCTATCAAGAACTAGATCCTTGCAATGTCTTTAATCCTGGCATTGGTAAAACTAGTAAATTAAAAAACTGGAATAATCCTATAAATTTTGATAAATAAAATTTATATTTCAAGTTTCATTTTTTACTAATAGATCTGCAATGAAAAATTTTTCAACATTCCCTGATGATACTTTAATCAAAGAAGCAAATTTACTATTACATCAAGGGGAATTTGAAAAATCATTAAATATGTTGCTTCCTTATAAAAATTATAAACTTAGTCAAAGCATTATGACGTTAATTGGTATTGCTTATGCAGGTTGTAATTACCCCAAAGAAGCTGCTTATCACCTTTGCATAGCACAACAATTAAAAGATAATCCCCAACGGCATATTTGTAGCGAGTTAGAAGCTTATTTAGGTAGTTATAATTTATATTCTTTTATTTTTCGTGTCTTTGAAAAAGCTTTTCTTCATCAGCCTAAAAATGAATTGCTGCACATTGCTTATGCTGATGTTTTACAACACACAAAACATCCTGCAAAAGCAATTTTATATATAAAAAAATGTTTAGAATTTTCAAAAAACAAAGATCGCTTATTAAATATTCTTGCAACAATTTTTTTTGAAGCAGGAAAATATTCATCTGCAATCAAACTATATCAAGAGTTAGAAAAACGTAACGAGAATAATATTACAGTTCTCGCCAATCTTTCATGTTATTACAATGCAATAAATGATACAAATCAAGCTTTAATGTATTCTCGCAAGGCGATTATGCTTCAACCGTCATGGGCTGCATTACGCGTAAATTATTCAATTTGTTTACTCAAAGCAGAATGTTATCACCAAGGATGGATTGAGCATGATTGGCGTCTTGCTACCCCTAATCATTCTACTTTACCAAAAGATAAACTGATTCCCACCTTAACGGATACTATGGACATCACAGGCAAACGAATTCTTCTTACTCAAGAAGAAGGGCTTGGAGATACATTAATGTATATTCGTTTTGTTCCTGAATTAATTAGACGTGGAGCAATCGTAGAATTGTGGATTGCAGAAACCATGAAAGGATTGTGTGAACGCATTAAAGGTAAACCAAAAGTTAAAGTTGGTGGTGAAGATCCTCCTCCTTTTGACTGGCATTGTCCTTTCATCAGTTTACCAAGGGCATTAAGCATAGATCCAAATCAAGAGAAATTTACTTCCTACTTAAGTGCAGATCGTAAAAAAGTCGCTTACTGGAAAGAAATCCTTCCACAAACGAAAAAGTTCAAAGTAGGCCTCGTCTGGGGGGGATCACCACATCCTGGCGACGTTAATGCTATGATGACAGATAATAAACGTTCTATTCCTTTACAAAAACTCATTCCGTTATTACGATCTGTCAAAAACGCTACTTTTATTAGTCTACAAATGGGAGATCATACTGATGAGATTCATGATCTTCCAGAAGATGTTTCTATCTTTAATCCAATGACTGATGTTAAAGATATGGATGATACTGCTGGAATTATTAAGAATTTAGATCTTGTTATTTCTGTTGATACTTCTGTTATTCATTTAGCAGGAGGATTAGGTGCAAAAGCAATACTATTAGATCGTTATGATAATTGTTGGCGTTGGATTTCTAATAAAAAATATAGTCCTTGGTACCCAAAGATAAGAATTGTACGTCAAACACATCCAAGAATATGGAGTGATGTCGTAAAAGAAACCACTTCTCTTTTACAAAAAATGGCTAATAAACACGAAGAATGTAAAAGTTAGTAATCAAACTTATATAATAGTCCAATACTACTACCAGGATCATTATCCGGCGTCACAAAACCTGTTCTGTCTTGACCTGTCCCGACAGTTGCCGTTGCTTTGAGACGCTTGGTAATGTCTACTTGTACTTCGGCCTGCGTTCCCGCCGTTCCTGTCGATTGTTTAGCTCCAAGATAAACCCCTTTCATCACATACTTACCTGCAGAAACACTTGTACCCGTACTAGAACCTTTACCGTCACTGCTACCACCACCAACAGACAAACGATCTAACCCTAATGTTTTACGAACGGTTCCCATAGGATCAAATCCACTACCTTCGCCACCTAATGTCGCTAATGCAACACCAATTTCTGCCATTTGAGTTGTAGAAAGACTCTGAGAATCAACTCCAAATAATAACATTGCCAAAACACGATCTTGAGATAACGGTGGGGAAGATGTTAAAGCAATCTTTGGTGAACTGGCATATCCAGTAATTGCTAGACCAACCGTGTTCCCTTCCACAGATTTTTTAACTTCAAAATCTAAAGATGGATCAATTTTATGATCGACATTACTTCCTTTAAAACCAATAATCCCTTTAGTAAACTCAAGAGAAATACCTGCCATATCAATATGACCATTTTGCATTTCAAACCCTCCACCAATTTGTGGGGCATTTGCGGTTCCTCCAATATGCAAAGAACCTGCCATATCCGTAAATAATCCAAATCCACGTACCAAAATTTGACCAGCGGATTTAATAGTTAAATTCAAAGCAATTTCAGGCCCTGAGCTACTTGTTTCCGTTGTTTCTATCTTCTCTCCTGGACGAATAACTTTTAAAGGAACGATTGAGCGTGCCATCGAATGCGGAATATTAATCTCAGCATGTATAATCTTTACAACGCCATCAACATCAATACGGCTTTTCGCCATTCCTTTGATATTAATATCGCCATCTAAAATTGCTGTCAGCATATCACTGACTAATGGTCGAGCATTTTTCATTCCAAAATGAATATTCACAGGCATCCCTGGTTGAAACACACCGACTTGACCATTTGCATTCATCATGCCATCTCCTGCTTTTGCAGAAAAAGACTGCAAAATAATTGCATCTTTTTGTCCTATAATCGATGCTTGCATATTTCTAATGCTGACACCTTGAGCATAATCTCTGAAACTACCATCTGTTAAATTAACATGCCCAGTAATAACAGGCGACATCATATTACCATTCACCTGCATCGCCATATTCACTAGCCCTTTGACCTGCTGTGCCGATGCTCCAACAATCGCATTTGCAACAGACAAATCAATATCGCCATTTAATTGTAAAGCTAAATTACCTTTAGGTTGTAGCGGTGCGGTGCCTGTAACACTCACATTAACCTTTTTGCCTACTTGTAACTTTGTATCTAGCTTTGCCGTATTTCCATTTAAATTCGCTTGTGCATCTAATTGAGCAGGAGGCAACGAAGCCGCTGGCCCTGTCATTAACTGCATATTATGAGCAGCAACCTGAATATTTCCCAGAGGTTTCTCAATCGTTCCTTGTAACTTTGCTTGCACATTAATCACCCCTTTAGCCTGTAAATCAGGGGCAAAAGGTTTGGCTAAAGCCGGGGTAATATTTTGAATAGAGGCTGTTAAAGCGAGTTTTGGCTTAACTGTTCCAGCGATATCAATTGTCGCAGCGGAAGCACCTGTTGGAGCAACCGACATTCTTAATCGATTAACGCCCATTTTCTCACCAAATTCAGCTTGAACAGGAGAAAGTAAACGAATATTTTCTCCCTTTACCAACGCCGTAAATTTCTGAAGCGCAACTTGTTGCTTTGATAGATTTAACGTTAAAGCCGTATCAATATTTCCTTTGGCATCCAACAAAGACGGGAAATTGCCATTAACAGCCACCTTAAGATTGTCTAAACCACCATTTACCATCACATTCGCATTACCCGTAACGATATTTGGAACTTGTAACTGGCTAGCTTGCAATTTCAAATCCATATTGGGTTTTTCAATAGGATTATCGATAGACCCCACCAATGTTAATTTACCAATTTTTGCCTGAGGCACACTAATCTGACTATTTAAATTAATGACAACTTTAGGAGTGTTCGCAGATAACGTATGAATATCTAAATGAATATTCCCATCAATTTTTTGGTTCACTAAACGACCAAAATCAGATAGTCGCGCAACATCTAACTTTATCGTCCCCACAGGTAACATCGTTTTTTCAGGTAACTGAACATCTGCCACGGCCTTTAAACCACGCCACTCCATTTGTTCCAGTTTTAAATAATAATCTTTTTGATTTTGAGCTAATCCTGCTTGTAATTTTATATTCACAGGCGTTTGATCTAAACTTCCCGTCAAAGCAACGACTGCTTCAGGCTTTGCCGGTAAGTGCTGAGCATTCGCAATCAATTCTAACTGGCTAGGACGCAACGCGTAACCACTTTTTGCTGTTGTGCTAAGCGTCGTTGTGAGTTTCAATTGTGCCGCAAGATCTTGTAATGAACCATCAAGATTAACTTGTGCATTTGCTTTCCCTTTGACCATCGGGGCTGCTGCAGATAAGTCTTTGACTTCTACATTCAATAAACCTTTAACTTGTTCCCCGATTAAAGAACCCTGAGCATTCAAGCCAACTTGCTTGCCATTAAAGGACAAAGATTGCAATGTTACTTTTTGCTCTTTTCCTTGAATTACTTGGGCGTGTAATCCAATATGCCCTTCTTGCCCTACCATTTGCACAGCGATAGGAAGACCTCCAGTAATTTTTAATGGCCCATCCAAATCAATATGAATTGGTTTTTTAGGATCTTCTGGAAGCGAGAACGCCATATTTAAAACAGCAGAACCTTTTAAATCAACATTTCCAGCCTTTGCCAATGGAGCCAATTGTGGAGCAGATAGATCCAAGCTGCCATGCAAAGAAGGTTTGACATAAACACGCCCAATGACTTTGACTAATTCATGATCAAGTTGCAAATCAACAGGCTCATCTTTTTCGGTTGGATGATAAACCACATCTAAAGATAATGGACTTCCTGCTAATAATCTTGGCTGACTTCCAGGAATACGTAATCCATCAGCAGTCAAATTTAAATGAACCCAAGGATTAAACTTTGCCTTGTCATCCCCTATTGATGCTAGATCTTGTCCTTTAAACCGCAGGATTAATTTATTAACCATCGCATCATTAGCAACCAAGTCTGTTAACTCAAATTTTCCTGAACCTGCTGGTGCTTGAAAGGAACCATGTAACTTTGCATCTAAATTCCATCCTCCCCAACCAATCGTCGGACTAATCTTCATTGCCGGAGATTGTCCAGATAAAGAAATATTCATTTTAGAATGAATAAGATCCACATCACCTTTAACATTTAAATTAGTTTGCGTTGCGGATAAATCCACTTGTGTTTTTAATTGATCAAAAGGCCCTTGTAACCCAACATTAAGCGATAATGGTGTCAGTTGATCTGTTTCTAATAAACGTTCTACCAAACCATCAGATTGCCTCTTTACATTAATTTTCAAAGAAGCCTGATCAATTTTCTGCTCACCAATATTCGCAAGCAATTGCAAGTCAGTGGCTTGATTAAGTTCCCATAAATGTACAGATAAGTGAATATTCGATAGATCCTGTAAAGATTCTACGCCTGCAACCTTTAACACATTTGCAATTGCAACTTTCCCTTTGATCCCAACAGACAGATCAAGAGGAGCCACTTTATGAGACACAAACAACTTATCAACTTGAATATCATTAATATTCGCAGCAACTACAATATCTGGAAGAGAACTTGAGCTACTATCTGATGTTTCCTCTTCACTAGAGGATGGCAAATCATAAACATTAATTTCTTTGGCATATAATCGATCAACATGGATTTCTTTGGTCAATAATGCCAATAAAGAGCAATCAAGCTCTGTCTGTGTTAAAGACAACCAAACACCATTTTTAGGATCTTTTAATTCTATTTTTGCAACCCTCAAATGATTAGGGAATGAGCCAGACAACCCACTGACCTCTACAGTATGATCTGTTAAGCTTCCAATTTGCTTGGCCAGATAATCTTGTCCTTTTTGCGTATTCACAAAAATCATCAAGCCAGCCACAGCCGCAATGACTAAACCAATAATACCCCCAAACAACCATCCAAGAACCCATAAGACACGATGGCGTTGTCGCCATTTTTTCTTCGGTGTTTTTGATTGTTCACTTGTTTGTTGGTCTACGGGTTGCATTAGAGTTTGTCTCCTAGGCCAAGATAAATATGTATTTTATCACTATTCTGGTCAGTCTGAGGCAATATAACAGAAAAATGTAAAGGAACGAGAGAGGCACTATAGTCACCACCATCTTTACGTTCCATACTGCCACTAATTTTTCCACCAAACTGAAAGTCAGCAGGCTTATCGGGTCCAAATAAACGGAATTTAGGCTTGGTCATAAAAGCAGCTTTTAATGTATCCAGATCCATCATTTGAGAGAGATTACGAATTTTTATCTGTCCATCAACGGCAATATAAATATTACTTTTAGCAACCTTGTCTGAAATGAATAGTTGATCAATTTGTAAATGCTGAATATCCACTGTTAAAGGCATATTTACCAACCGACGTTCGCTTTTAGATACATTTCCTTGCTCTTGCACCTTTTTAGGTGGAAGTGCTTCAAAATTCACTTCTTTGGCAATCAATGATTGAATCGTGAGATTACCATTTAATAAAGCCAAAGGCGACCAGTTCAGTTGCACTTGCTTAATGTCCAACCAAACACCAACATCATCATTTTTAAATTGGATCTCTGCAATTTTAAGATGACTAGGAAAAAATCCTGTTAATCCCTGAATTTCAATGTGATCATGAGTGTGTGCTTTAATTTGAGCCACAATATAGTTTTTACCAATGGATGTATTCACAAAAGCAAATAAACCACCCATCAATATAATGAACATGATAAAAAAAGCGACCAACCCAATAATCAAACACCACCATGAAGGATGCTTTTGACGCCATTTTTGTGATTTTATAGCTGTTTCTTGTTCAACTAACATAATTAAAAAGTCTCACCTAAACTAATATATACTTCAAACTTATCCCCTCTAGGTGGACGATTAACTGGTAAAGCAACGTCAAAGCGAATAGGGCCTAACGGTGTATAATATTTCACACCAGCACCTACACCAACCCTTAAATCTCCTTCAAAAGGCATACTTTTTTCGCTGACCTGTCCTGCATCCATAAAGGTTTGTGCACCAAAAGATTCCGTTATTTTTTGTCTAAACTCAATGGTTCCTGCATCCATTGCTTTACCACCAACGGCATACTTCGTACCTCTAAACTGAGGACCAACACCTTGGAAACGATATCCTCTAACCGTTGAAGTCCCCCCAGCATACATCCGTTGATCTGGAGGCATATTCATTCTGGAAGCCCCTTGAATAGTGCCAACCGTGCCTCTGAACGCAAAAATACTATCACCAGGCTTCGTCAATCCAATCTTTGCAAGATCAAAATAGGTAGAAGCACTCCCTTCTAAAATTGCAAAGAAAATAGCTCCATCACCAAAAGATTCAGTCGGTGTTAAAGAAACATTGCCTTTCATTCCATGAGTAGGCGACATCATTGGGCTAGCCAAATCAGTACTATCATAACTGACTGCCAATGGAATATTGATCATGGTATAATCATTTTTCATATGTTGTTGAATAATCCGCTCTTGCATTGCCCCTAAATAAACAGATGCTTTCCAACGTTTATTTATTTTACGATTCAGCCCGCCTTTAACTAGTAAAGCCGTTTGATTATATGAATATAATTTTTGTTTTACCGCCTCAACACGAGCGTTAAAATCTTGATCTCTACGCAAATAATCTGGCTTGGTAAAGTCAGCATAAACATCATACCCCAAGCCTTTTTGTGCAGTTCCCCCTACACCTGTCGCAAGGGCAGCAATATTTAACTTCTCGGCATTTCCAAATAAATTACGATGCGACCAACGCACCCCTGCACGTCCACCTAAATCTGTAGAATAACCTGCCTCAAAACTAATCGAATGACGTTTTGCTTCTTTAAAAGTCAAAATTAGAGGTAAACGACCATTTGCATCCACTTTGCTGGCTGCGGTTGCATCAATACTTGAAAATACACCTAAAGAGGATAAATCCTGTCGAGCAGATTCAATTTTAGAAGGTTGATAAAGTTGCCCATCATGCAATAGTAAACGCTTCCGAACAAAATCTTCGTGAACCTTTTTTAACCCTTTAAACTCAATATTACCAAGATCCACCACTGGGCCTGGATCAACATTATAAACGACATCTATCGTTTTTGTATCTGGACGTAGATAAGCCACAGGATCACTGACTTTTGCCAAAGCATGCCCATCTTCTTGTAATGATGTTAATAAACGCCCTTTTGCGGCAACAACATCTGCAGAAATAGCAGGCTGTCCAGATTTTAAAGCAAATGCTTTTTCTTGATCCGCAGTTAAAGTAACAGGAGTAGAAATAACTTTAGGCATAGACTTTGATGCAGTGGATTTCATAATAGATCCAGCGGGAACTTGTGGTTTATTATTATCGACCACCTCAACCTTTCCCAAATGATATTGATCCCCTTTATCCACACGGATTACAATGACAGCATCTTCTTTTCCTGGAATTTTACCAATAAAATTTGGAAGATCTGGATTATCCCCATCCATTGTATTCGTTAAATTCGTTACATGATGAATATCAGATTGTGTTGTATCTTTTTTTTTCTTTTTCTTTGTATCTTTTGAATTAGAATCAGATAAAGCTTGAGAGGCCCCTACTTGCATTTGTATCTTTGCATTATAATATCCGAAACTATCCATTGCACTTTGTAAACGATCATAATCACTCTTTATACGCCCAGACAAAGCAAAAGCACCAACAGCTTTTGTTTTTTTTAAGGACACAAGATTTGAAACATCGGACAAGGTTGCATCAATATCTGCATTACCCGTGGGGCGGATTTCTACTCGGTAAGTCTGAGGATCTGCTGCCATCACCGTATAAATAGATGAAATCATTCCAGCTGTGACACCCCAACATAAATGAGAAACAACCTTAGGTAATTTTATCTGTTTAAATAATTTATTATATTTAGATTGCAGTTCAATGAACAACAAAAGCTTATTCCTCTATATCAATCATTTTATTCATACATATTTGACGTAATATGTATGATTATGCTTTCAAAGCGATATCACAAAGATGATCTCTTTTAGCTATTAAAAGAGCCTGAGCTCTATGTCAAAGTATTTAAAAACATATAATTATGAAGAAAAGATGCCCTATAACAAAATATATCCTGATCAAAATTATTGTGGCACATATACAACATTTTCATATCATAGTAAAAAACGGCTTCTTGTAGTTCCATTTAACTTCTTATAGAATGCTAGAAAATTACCGACATAACCTCTTAAAAACCTTAGCAATAAACAGTTGTAATACCTTGAAATATAAACATTTTTTAAAAGAAAAATTACATAATATTTTTTTTAAACCTTCATCTCCACAAGTGAACAATCTTTCTTTGCGCTCTTCCAATATTAAAAGTAATTTCCTACATTTTGATATCCATCACCTTCCTATTGCTTACCCTCATTTTTTATCAGGTGTGTCCAACCTATACCAACGAATCAGAGCAACTAGAAAAATTATAATTATCCTAACGTTTACCGTTTTATCTATCCCTCTACAAAGTCTGCTTATTAAACTGCCTGGTTCTCCAAAAATTAACTTCGCACGCTTTTATTGGCGAACAATTTGTCGCTTATTAGGTATTGATCTACGTATTTTTGGAAAAATCGAAGAACAACACAAACAATTAACAAAGAACACTAAAAAACGTCCTATTATTTATATTGCAAATCATACTTCTTGGTTAGATATTGCTACTATTGGAGGTTTAGCTCCTGGTGCTTTTGTTGCGAAAGAAGAAATTGGATCTTGGCCTATTATCAGTACTTTATGCCGTTTAGGGCGTGTACTTTTTGTAAGCAGACAGCGTCAATCTACAGTTAAAGAACAACAGACGATGGAAAAAAGGTTAGAGGATGGCGGAAATCTTATCCTATTTCCAGAAGGAACTTCTACCGAAGGGTCACATCTTGCACCATTCTTGTCATCTTTTTTTGTTCTTGCCAAACCAATAAGCAAAAATATTTCTTATGAAATCCCCCTTATTCAACCCATATCTATTGTATATGATCGTTTAGGGATGCTACCAGTTAATCGCCTACGACGCCCAGTCTACTCTTGGTATGGAGACATGGAACTGGCCCCACATTTATGGGATTTTTGTAAATGGTCTGATATGAGAGCTTCTATTATTTTTCATGAGCCACTAGATCCAAATGAGTTTAAAAATAGAAAACAACTTGCTCAAAAATCATGGGATATCATTACAACAGGAACTGCTTGTTTACGGCAAGGAAAATCTGATGAAGAAATCAATAAAACAATATAAAAACTAACAGTTCACTCATGAAAGTATTTTTATGATAATTTTTATAGATTCTTTTTATTAACTTAAAAGGAATCTAATTATTTATAAACTCTAAGGTTTTGAAATATGACATACTCCTCCCCTTTGCCACATAATGTAATTAAACCTTATGTTACAGGAGCATCGCTTAGCCTTTCCTATACACATGGTCATCTCGAACAGATCGATAATGCTATTTCCAGTTTCCTTCAAGGAACAGGAATTATCAAAGCACCAACATTATATATCAATCTGTCTCGTCCTGCATTGGTGGAACATGCCATTCAAAACCAAGAAGGTTCTTTATCAAAAGACGGTGCTTTTGTTGTTAAAACAGGCCGCTTTACGGGACGCGCTGCAGAAGACAAATTTATTGTTGATGAAACTGAGGTTCACGACCATATTCAATGGGGAGATATCAACCATAAGCTCTCTCCTGCACATTTCACTCAACTATTATCCGAAGCCAGCGGATACCTCCAAGGGCAACCTCTTTATATTCAAGATCTCTATGCTGGACGCGATGTCAATTACTGCACTCCTATCCGCCTCATTACGACCAGTGCTTGGCATGCTCTTTTTGCTAGAAATATGTTTATCAGGCCAGAAGACTTGGATGAAAATGACAAAGGGGCAATTCAACAAAATAGCAAACGTCCTTTCACCATTTTACACGCGCCTCATCTATATTTAAATGCAGAACGATGTGGCACGCATGGGCCCACCGCCATTACCACTTCTTTTAAAGAACGTTTAATTGTTATTTGTGGGACTCAATATGCTGGAGAAATCAAAAAATCTATTTTCTCCGCAATGAACTGGCAACTTCCTGCTGAAAATATCTTGCCAATGCATTGCTCTGCAAATATTGGTAAAGAAGGTGATGTAGCAATTTTCTTTGGCCTTTCAGGAACAGGGAAAACCACATTATCTTCTAACCCAGAACGTATTTTAATTGGCGATGATGAACATGGTTGGTCAAAGACAGGGGTTTTTAACATCGAAGGTGGATGTTATGCAAAAGTCATTAACCTGAGTAGAAAAACAGAACCAGAAATTTGGGACGCTTCTTTACGATTTGGATCTGTATTAGAAAACGTTATTTTAAATGATGATGGCTCTCCTGATTTTTATAATAACTCTCTCACAGAAAATACCCGCTCTTGTTATCCTGTTGATTTTATTCCAAATGCATCAACTTCAGGAAAAGGTGGGCAACCGCTGAATATCATTATGCTAACAGCAGATGCTTTTGGTGTTTTACCTCCGATTTCAAAGCTCACCACCGCGCAAGCTATTTTCCATTTCTTAATGGGGTATACAGCGCGTATCGCTGGCACAGAAAGTGGATTAAGCAAAGAACCTAAAGCAACCTTTAGCCCATGTTTCGGCGCACCTTTTTTACCAAGATCTCCTGATGTCTATGGTGCTCTTTTAATGAAACGCCTAGAAGAAAACCCTAAAGTCCAATGTTGGTTAATTAATACAGGGTGGAGCGGTGGTCCTTATGGTATTGGAAAACGTTTCTCTTTACCTCATACGCGTCAATTATTGCATATGGCTTTAAATCATTCCTTGAATAAAGTTACTTTCGAAACAGAAAAATATTTCGGGTTACAAATCCCTAGCGCTGTCGCTGGAATCCCGACAGAGCTTTTAAATCCTGTGAATTGCTGGACTAATCCGCAAGATTATCACAAACAGGCAGAAGATTTAGCTCTTCGCTTTAGAAGCCACTTTGAAACGCTATCAAAGAGTTTACAAGGAGTTATTCGCTTTGAGGGGGATATTTTTTCCTCTAATTTAAGTGTAAAACATCTATAAAATACTTGTATCAACCCCTTTATTTTTATACAAAGATAGCTTGGTTCATTTTTTCTTCTTAAAAGATCCTCGCTATCTTTTTTTATTTATAATAGGCTGCTTACCGAATGGCTGATACCAGTTTTTCTAATATAACTCACTCTACACAAACGACACAACGCTACCTACATGTAATTACATGGGGATGCCAAATGAATGTGTATGACAGTAACCGTATGGTCGATTTACTCCGTCCTTTGGGTTATAAAGTGACAGATGAAGCTGAAAAAGCCGATGTTTTGATCTTAAATACGTGCCATATTCGTGACAAAGCGACAGAAAAAGTATTTTCTGAACTGGGACGTTTAAGACAAATCAAAGAATATCGTGAAAAACAAGGCCAACCCACATTAATTGCAGTGGCTGGATGTGTTGCTCAAGCCGAAGGAAAAATTATTGTCCAACGTGCTCCTTATGTAGACGTTGTCTTAGGCCCTCAAACGTATCATCGTCTTCCTAAAATGATTTTAGAAGCAGCGCGCAAGTCTGGTAACGTCATTGAAACAGATTTTCCAACAGAAAGTAAATTTGACTTTCTACCTGCCCCAGAAAAAGCCCAAGGTCATACTGCATTCTTAACAATTCAAGAAGGTTGCGATAAGTTTTGCTCTTTCTGTGTCGTTCCTTATACGCGTGGTGCAGAAGAAAGCCGTCCAGTTCAAGCGATTATTGATGAAGCAACGCGTTTATGCGAACTTGGCGTTAAAGATATTTCTTTACTCGGACAAAACGTCAATGCTTATCATGGCCAAGGACCCGATGGAAACATTTGGGATCTAGTGAAATTAGCAGAAAAACTATCAACAATCCCAGGCCTTAGTCGTATTCGTTATACAACGTCTCATCCCAACGATATGAGTGACGCTCTTATTGCAGCACACCGTGATTTACCTACCCTGATGCCTTTCCTACATTTACCTGTTCAATCTGGGTCAGATCGTGTTTTAAAAGCAATGAACCGTGGGCACACCGTCAAAGAATATTATGAAATTATTGATAAATTAAAAAAAGCTAGACCTGACATTGCGTTGTCCTCTGACTTTATCATTGGCCATCCAGGTGAAAGTATCGAAGATTTCAAAGCAACCATGAAACTGGTTCATGATATTACATTTGCACAAGCTTTTTCTTTTAAATATTCTCCTCGCCCAGGAACTTCTGCTGCAATTTCTGCCAATCAAGTCGCAGAACCTGAAAAAGATGCTCGTTTGCAAGAATTACAAGCTGTCTTAAAAGATCAACTAACCCAATTTAACCACGAAATGATTGGACGCAAAATTCCTGTTCTTTTTACACATAAAGGACGTAAAGAAGGACAAATCGGAGGAAAGTCACCTTACCTTCAAGCCGTTCACGCCCAAGGAGATGAGAGTTTAATTGGTCAAGAACATATGGTTGAAATTGATGAATGTATGACTTTCTCTTTATCTGGTTCTCTTGTTAAAGAAAGCACATCCCATTGAGTAAACAAACCGATAACCTCCCTTTTATCGTATCAGAAGAGTTATTAGATCCATCTACTCTGAAATCAACATTGCAATTTAGTGATAACATTGTACTTGCCCATTTAATTGGTGAACATGATCGTTATTTGGCACAACTTGAAAAAGAACTACAAGTTAAATTAGGCTGTAGAGGGAATTATGTTGTCATTGAAGGTGGCCTTCAACAGGTTGAGCTCAGCAAAGCTGTTTTAAGCAACCTTTATAATCATATCTATCAACAAAAAGATATTAATTCGAGTGTCGTAAATACAATCATTCGTATGACACAAGATGGACTTTTAGCCACCAGCTCTTTTACTCAAGATCAACTTCTCAATTCTGACGATGCTCATGATCCTATCCCCAGTAATGCGCCAACAATTACCACACGCAGAGGGACAATTTCTGCGCGCACTGCGGGGCAAGCTGAATATTTAAAACTTTTATTCAAACATGAAATGGTTTTTGGAATTGGCCCAGCAGGAACAGGAAAAACTTTCCTTGCCGTTGCACAAGCTGTTTCAATGTTACTTTCAGGTCAAGTAGATCGTATTATTTTATCTCGCCCAGCCGTCGAAGCAGGTGAACGCTTAGGGTTCTTACCGGGTGATATGAAAGAAAAAATCGATCCTTATCTACGTCCTTTATATGATGCGTTACACGCAATGATGCCTGGGGATCAAGTCATCAAGCGTTTAACGAACGGTGAAATTGAAGTCGCCCCTCTCGCTTTTATGCGAGGACGTACACTAGAACATGCTTATGTAATTTTAGACGAAGCACAAAATACGACTACGGCACAAATGAAAATGTTCTTAACACGCTTGGGGCCTGGCTCCAGAATGGTCATTACTGGGGATGTTAGTCAAATTGATTTACCTTCTAATATCAAATCTGGATTAAAAGACGCCGTAGAAACGCTTGAAGGCATTCCAGGGATTGAAATTATGCGCTTTCAAGCGCAAGATGTTGTTAGGCACCCGTTAGTCAGTCGCATTGTCAGAGCATATGATAAACGTGATGCTAACGTCCAACAGCGTCCCACCATTCATAAATCCTAATCTTTTAAATGCTCATGCAACCTATATATCAAACTCGTCAAAGCCTAAACGAAAAACTGATTGTACAAGAACGACAATGGTGTCGATTTATGCCGAAACTATTGCCGCTTATCTATCGTATTCATCAAGTTCTTCCGATTACCGAAGAAACAAATTTATGTTTTTCTAATGACCTTGCTATAAAAAAATTAAATGGACAATTTAGAGGAAAAAACAAGCCAACGAATGTACTGACCTTTGAATTACCTGATGGTGGAATGGTTGGTGGCGATATTATTTTTGCATTACAAACAATTCAAAAAGAAGCATCACAAAATAAAAGACCTTTTATGCATCATTTAGCACATTTAATGATCCATGGTTTGCTACATTTACAAGGATATGATCATATCTACGTTAATGACGCTAAAGAAATGGAAATGAAAGAAGCCCTCTTACTACAAAAACTCAACATCCCTAATCCTTGGAAACTTTATCCGTTACGGAGTTTATAGTCATGACTCATACTCCTCTTACACCCAATCCCCCTCCTCCTCCACCTGAGCATACACAACCTGCCCCTGCTCAAAAACAAGCAGGATTAAAGTCAGTTCTTTCTCGATGGGTAAACAAGGATAAACATCATACACTTCGTCAATCAATTGTAAATTTGGTTGACGAAGAAAACGCACATGACCAATCAACACAACATACGAGTACACAAGAATTAAGCCCTCAAGAAAGACTACTCATCTCTAATATTCTACGGTTACGTGGAAAAACTGCTGATGATGTGATGGTCCCCAGGGCCGATATCTTTGCTATAGAAGATACGATTACACTCGATAAAGTCTTAGAAGTTATGAGACACGAAAATCATTCTCGTGTGCCTGTCTATCATAATGAACTCGATAATATTACTGGGATGTTACACGTTAAAGACTTATTGGCTTATACAGGAAACCCCGAAGAATTTAACATTACTAATATTCTTAGACAACCTCTGTTTATTGCTCCTCAGATCCCTATCCTAGATCTATTGCTACAAATGCGATTGCACCGTACTCACCTAGGCTTAGTCATTGATGAATATGGCAGTATTGATGGATTAGTCACCATTGAGGATCTTGTCGAGACTATTGTTGGTGACATTGCAGATGAACACGATGATCCTGATGTTGAAATGATTGTCGAACGTGATAAAAATACGTTAGATCTAGATGCCAGAATGGATTTAGAAGATCTCGAAAAACGTATTGGCTCTTTCTTAACTGAGGAAGAACGCAATTCTGATATTGATACCATTGGTGGACTGGTTTTCCGATTAGCAGAGCACGTTCCAACGAAAGGTGAAGTTCTAACACATTCTAGTGGCTTAGTATTTAGAGTCCTTGATGCTGATCCTAGACATATTCGCCGTTTAAGAATGCATATCCCCAATGACTGGGTTGTTCCTGCTTCTGCAGAAACAAAAAATGAAGAAATATCTTCTTAAAAAGCTTTATAAAAAAAGAGATAAAATTTTATTTAAACCTTATCTCTTTATCAATCATCTATTTATTTTTTAGATGCAATACGTTCTGCAACTTCTTTTTCCCATGGTGGGTTTGCACCACGACGTTGACAGATCATTGCTGCAGCCACAGAAGCATATTCTAACGCTTTTGTAATTTGTTCTGGCGTAATAGTTTTAATCGTTTCAAGGGTTAACAACCCCTCTTTTTGTAAATAGGTCAGTGTTCCAGCCATAAACGTATCCCCAGCACCGATCGAATCCACAACATCATCGATATAATCTGGTTTAACAGTAATGACTTTATGACCTGGCAAATAACAAAGAACTCCTTGACTGCCACGAGTAATAATCACAATAGAGGTTCCTTGTGAAATCCACATCTCAGCCGCTTCATCAAAAGAAGTATCTGGCATCAAAAACTCTAAGTCAGATTTAGAAAGCTTAATCACATCAGCCATCGCAATTAGACGAGCCATACGAGCACGATAAACAGCTGGATGTAATGTATTTCCAGGACGACAATTTGGATCAATAGAAAGAATTCGTTTGCCTCTTTCGATTCTGAACATTTGTTCACAGGCTTCAGAAACAGGAGGCTCAATCAAAGTCGTAGAACCAATATGAATTAACTTAACATCATCGGTAAATCCAGGAGATTGTGAACGCACCCAAAGACGTGAGACTGTATTTTCATCATAAAATGCATATGCAGGCTCTTCTTCCCCCAACTCCACGAAAGCAAGGGTTGTTTGTTGTGGGCCTCTTGCAACATATTTTGTATTCACATTAGAAGTTTCAAGGAAATGCATTAACTTCTCACCCAAGAAGTCAGTAGAAATTCCACCCATAAAACCAACATTCCCCCCTAAACGACCAATAGCAACAGCAATATTTGCACATGATCCACCTGGAGCTGGGCAATAGCAATCTGCCCCGTCTTCAGTTTTATCTGGAATAAAATCGATTAAAGCATCTCCACTAAGAATAATCATTGAAAATCTCCTATGATAAAATATGATGACAAGCAATATATCACGTTTTTTTTACTATTGGACCATATTTAAAAAAATATAAATTAAGCTGTAATCTTGAGTATTTGTGATAGTTTTATATTATAAAACAAAAACAATTTGCAGATATTAGCATATATTTTTTTTCTTAACACAACCTATCCTCAAAATATTTTAAACTCATCTTATTATAAGGAAATCAAATGCCTGTTTGGTTAACGACTGCGTCTATGCTGGTCTTGTCTAATCTTTTTATGACCTATGCTTGGTATGGACATTTAAAAACACTGGAAAACAAACCTTGGTATATTGCTGCGTTGATCAGCTGGTGCATTGCTTTGGGAGAATATATGATTCAAGTTCCTGCTAATCGTATTGGATATACAAAACTTTCGTTAGGTGAATTAAAAATTATGCAAGAGGCCATTACCTTAATGGTCTTTATTCCCTTTAGTATCTTTTTTATGCATCAATCATTTAAACTAGACTATATCTGGGCCGGACTATGCATTGTTGGTGCTGTTTTCTTCATTTTCCGAGGCGGTTAAGCTATATATTTTCTAAAGTCTTCTTATAAAAATAATATTTTATAGTAAAAATTAATTTTTTTTATGATGCTCTATGGCATTTATGGTAAAATGCAAGAAGAAATGTCAGTTTTTATATTAAAATTGAACAGAATATCTTCATATTTATTTTATCTTTTTTGGAATAGACTATGCCAATTACACGTCGTTTTTTTCTAGGCACTGCAATCCCTGCAGTGACTCTATTTGCCTCTAACTTACAAGCTAGAGCAGCTCAAATTTCGCCTAATTTCATGGCGCCACGCGCATTGGGCAATCCAAATGCCAAAGTCCATGTTCAAGAATGGTTCTCTTTAACTTGCGCACATTGTGGACGTTTTGCACAAACTGTTTTTCCAGAGGTTGAAAAACAATATATTAATACTGGAAAAGTTTACTATATTTTCAGAGATTTCCCTTTAGATAAAATTGCATTAATGGCAGCTATTGTTGCACGCAGTTTACCTGTCGACCAATATAAACCTTTTGTGTTCGCACTCTTGGACAATCTTGACCAATGGGCATTTAAAGAAGGTGCAGACCCAGCTAAAGAACTTCAAAAATATGCAACACTTGCAGGCATGAATGCTGCAACATTTGATCAAGTGGTAAACGATTCTGCTTTACGGGATGCCATCTTGGCTGAAATCAAACAAGCTGAAGATAAATATAAAATCGACAGTACACCAACCTTTATTTTCAATAACCAACCTGTTGTTGGTGAATTAACTATTGAAGATTTTGGGAAACAAGTTACAAGTGCTTTAAGTCGCCCTGCAACCCCTTAATTACATAGTCCTTATATCCCTGTATGACAGTCCGCTTTACACATCTTAAAATCGCTGGATTCAAAAGTTTTTCGGATCCTATTACATTAGAGATCTTACCAGGGTTAACAGGGATTATTGGCCCTAATGGCTGTGGCAAATCCAATATTGTCGAAGCCATTCGTTGGGTTATGGGGGAAAGTTCTGCTCGATCTTTGCGTGGCGGAGAAATGGATGATGTAATTTTTGCAGGAACAGTGCGTCGAGCAGCACGAAATATTGCCGAGGTTGCCTTAACCCTCGAAGGCACAGAGAATATTGCCCCAGCCCCCTTTCAACAACAAGATCAGCTGCAAATCTCTCGGCAATTAGAACGTGGTTCTGGTAGCCAATACCGCATGAATAACAAAGTGCAACGTGCTCGAGATGTACAAACTTTTTTTGCCGACTTAGGCTCTGGGCCAAGATCTTCAGCGATTATTAGTCAAAACCGTATCGCACAATTAATTGCAGCCTCCCCTGAAGAAAGACGACAAGTTTTAGAAGAAGCCGCAGGAATTGCTGGACTTTATAGTCGACGCAGAGAAGCAGAATTAAAACTCAAAGCAACAGAAGAAAATCTGGCACGCTTAGATGATTTACAACAGCAACTGACTGCGCTGATTGAATCTTTAAACGAGCAATCTTCACAAGCAACTATTTACAGACGCCTTTCAACAGAGCTCCGTGAAGCTGAAACACATCTACAATCTTTATATTTCCAACGAGCAATTCGTAGCTTGCATTTGTTTGAACAAAAACAATTACAAGCTCAACAAGCACAATCTGATACTGAGTTAAAACATACAGAACAGCAAAAACAATTCAAAAGTCTCGAAGAAAAACTACCTCAACTGAGACAACAAGAAGTTCAAACACGCACGCAATGGGATCATCAACGTCATGAAACACGATCTCTGCAAGAGCAAAAAAATAAAATCTCAGAACAATTACAACAGCTGCAAGCACGTATTCAAGAAGCTACTGAACAACATAATTCTGCCAGTGCTCGCGTTGAAAAAACACAAACTGATTTAAATCAAGTTCATGAAAATCTGAAAAATACAGAACAAAATCTGTTAGAATACCCAAATAAATCACAAACTCTACAAGAAAAAATTAATGAGTTTGAAAAACAATTGCTGAGCTTAAATACAGAAATTCAACAAGAAGAAAAAATACTTGAAGAACAACAGAAGCAACATCAAGCAATTACTCAGCAATATGAACAAGCAAAACAAGCACTGCAAAATACAGAGATAGACCATCAAAAAATTACTGAAGAATATCAACTTTGTTTAGAAAAACTTCCAAAAGAAGAAGAAATCAACACGTTTGCTGATGCTCAAACAAACGCACAACAGCATTTACAAACGATACAAGAACAAAAACAACAAAGCGAAACGCTTCTTAACGATGCCAAGCTGCAAGCCAGTAATGCGCAACATCATGCACAACAAGTTGAGCAAGCCTATACACAACTAACTCAGAAAATTCAGCAACTAACTCAGAAAAAACAACAAATTCTTGCTACTCAAAGCAATTTAGAAACACAATTACAGACGTTACAAAACCAGTCTTTAACAGAAACACAAAAAGAACAATTTACAACTGAACTGACAACGTTACAAAAAACGTTCTTAGAAGTTAAAGAGCATACACAAACGACAAATACCCACCATCAAGATGCTATCAAAAAGCATCTTGAAACAGAATCTGCCTATCAACAAGCAACGCAAATCTTTGAAAATCGTCGAAAAAATCTAAATGCAACGCAACAAGCATTTCAACAAGCTCAAAAGAATTCAAACCTTCTGGCTGAGCAAATAGAAAAAGCAAAAACAGCACGTATTGATGAACAGATTTTACAAGAGAAACAAGCTGAATTTAATGTTCAATCAGAGCTGGTTAAAAATTTACAAGAAACAATTCAAAATTTAACCACAGAACATCAACAAGCTCAAGAAGCTACTGAACAAGCACAAAAAAATCTTTACCAACACGAAGCTGATCAACAAAAATTACAAGCAAAACGAGATGGATTGGCTCTGGCTCTATCCCACGACCAAGATGAGAAACAAACACCATCTTTACCTGCTGTTTTGGATAGTATCACTATTCCACCTGAATTAATCGTCGCTGTCGCTGCGTTATTTGACGAAACACTGGAAAGCCCTGTTAGTTTAGAAACTCAAACAGGTTGGACTGCTTTACCAACAAGTCATTCTATTTTCCCGAGCTCTGTTCGTAAGCTATCCGAAATTATCACCCCTCCTCCTGCGTTACAACGTGCCTTTGACCATATTGGTCTTGTTGAAACGGTTCAGGAAGGTCAAGAATATTTTCAAAACCTATCTTTTGGACAAAGCTTGATTACCAAAGAAGGAGACGTATGGCGTTGGGATGGTTATCATCAAAAAGCTGGCTTACAAAGCAAAGCAGCTCAACGTTTATTACAAAGAGAAAATCTCAAACAAACTGAGGACGCTCTAACAGAGCTACAAGCCCACTATCCTTCTCTACAAACCAAGCACCAACAACTACAAGAGCAACAACAAAATCTCAAAACACAGCTTATAGAAAAGCAAGCACTCTATAAAACAACCGAACAAGAATTCCAAAAAATACAACAAGAATTCTTATCTCTTAAAAACCGTGCGCAGGCAGCTCAAACGCAGTTTGATGCACTACAACCTGCATATTCACAAGCACAAAAAGAGTTCAATGATAAACAAAATTTATTAGAGCAAGCACAAAAAGAAGCCGAACTCCCAAAACCAGATTATAGCATTGTTCAACAAAGCAAAGAGGACACTCAACGCTGTAAAGAGGCATCTCAACAAGCACAACAACAGTTGCAAACCATTGAAAATCAACTGTCTAACCTGAAAGATCAACAACAAAAACGCCTTAGCGAAGATCAACAAAATCATATTCGTATTGAGACGTTACAAGAAAAATTATCTCAACTTAAAACAGAGTTAGAACTACTTGAACAAACGTTAAAACATGATCAAGCTCAACACGAACAGCTAGAAAATCCTCAACAAGCCTTAGCAACTAAAGAAGCTGAACAAAAGAAAGTGCAAGAACTTGAGCAGCAATTATTTTCTTTACAAAAAGAACAACAAACGGCTGAACAAACCTTAGCTGTTGCTCGACAAGATCATCAAACCATTAAAGAAAAATATATTCAGCAGCATAGTCGTATTGAAACCTTAAAACCACGTTGTGATGATTCAGAGAAACTTTTAGAAACTAAACAACAAGCATTTAAAAATGCTGAAGAAATTTACGCTGCACGCCCTGAATTAGAAACCGCTAAAAGCAAACTGTCTACTGCTCAAGAAGCATATAAAAACTGCAAGGAACAAGAGGAGCAAGCCCGTCTTTCCTATCATTTATTAATAAATGAAAAAAATAATCTCACCAAACAAAAAGAAGCTTTAGAAAATCAATCAAAAGATTGGCAAGCACGTCTATCTCAAACCCAAGAAGAAGAAAAGACTTCTTTAGATAAAATCACACAGTTACAATCTGAATATAACCGCTTTAATCAAGAGTTCCCCATCCTTGAACAACAATTAAAGAACTTACAAGAAGCTGAGGCTACAGCGGGTGAATTGTATCAAGCCGCACAACAGCAACTCATTCAACTAGAACAAAGCCGAACTGAAGCACAAAAGCAGTTACAACAAGCTGAACAAAATGCAAGTAAAGCAAGAGAAAATCTACTAAAAGCACAAGCAAAGCAAGAGCAAGCAGAGGCGTTACTAGAGCAATTAAAAAATAATATCGAGCCCGCCATTCAGGAACATGCACAACAGCAGTCTGACCTAGATATTAGTGATGCCTCTGAAAGAAAGCTCAAAGTAATTATTGCTGAAAATTCTGCTGAACGTGAGGCTTTAGGCGCAGTTAATTTACGTGCTGAAATCGAACGTGAAGAAAAACAAGGGCAACTAGACAGTATTGAAAAAGAATATACTGAACTAATGTCTGCGATCCAACAATTACGGGAATCTATTCAAAAACTTAATCAGCAAGGAAAAGAAAAGCTTCATGCGATTTTTCATGAAGTTAATCAACATTTCCAAGACTTATTTACGCGTATGTTTAATGGTGGTAGTGCTTATTTAAAGCTATTGGCTCACGAGGATCCTTTACAATCAGGCCTAGAGATTTATGCTCAACCTCCTGGAAAAAAACTCTCCACCCTTTCATTATTATCAGGCGGAGAGCAAGCACTAACCGCCCTCTCTCTCGTCTTTGCAGTCAGCCGTTGTAACCCTGTGCCTATTTGTATATTGGATGAGGTCGACGCACCTTTGGATGATCCGAATGTCGAGCGTTTCTGTGCGTTATTATCTGACATGACAGAACAAGCTGGCACACGCTTTTTAGTCGTGACCCATCATCAATTAACGATGAGCCACATGAACCGTTTATTCGGAGTTACGATGCAAGAGCGTGGTGTCAGCCAAATTATTTCTATTGATTTAGAACATGCTGTCCAAATGCAACAAGATAAGCATACCGAGCAATTAGGATTAATTTAAAACGTAAATTGTAACCTTGAAACAATCAAGTTACTACTACGCCCATTTAAATTATAACTATTTCCATAAGATCTTGATGCATAAATATGATTATAATTTAACATAATACGCATATGCGATGACGGAGACCAATTCAACCCAGTCAACCAAGCCGTTTGCTTTCCACCATAAGAACCTAAGAGCTGACCATTAGGAGAATAACTATGAATATGGCTATTTAAATCCATCACACTCCATCTAGCGACCCATTCCAGAGCTCCCCACTCTCCTGCTGCAGGGTTAAATAAAGATCCTGTTGGTGCATTAAAAACTGTATTTTTTTGATCGTAAGAGCGCGGTTGACCAAATATGGTATAGCTTGTGCTGATATACCATCCAGGGAAGTGTAAATTCGGTCTATGCGTTATTTCATCAGCAACACGCTGTAAATTTACACGATAATACTCAGACTGAACAACCAATCTTTTCCAACGTAAGGCAACCTCAGGTCCAATCGACCAAACACTATCTACACCATCAATCGTTCCTGTGCGAATATAATTTTTGCTTAACCAAATTTGTGATTCTGGTCCCGTTGCAATCGCATATTTACGGTTATTCCCATGAAAAGCAAATGAAGCAGACATTCCCAAATGCAAGTCATAATCTGGTGTCGCCACTGGGTGTATTGCAGTTCTTAACGTCCCACCCACCTGATTTTTTTGGAAATTTTTAATGGTCGTTAATAAGCGCTCTCCAGTAACATGCGCACTAATATAATATTTCTTTCCCCAATGAGTTCCCCCTAGCGCAAGCCTTGGCTCTCCACCTGAAATATTACGCACAATATCACTCACCATAGGGCGCTCTATTAACTCATATCCATTAGAACTTTCTGTATCCTCCATCGAAGAGGGCGGTTGTAATAATCCAACATTTAAAACTGTATTTTTAAAGCCCACATATTTTAAACTCGCTTCAAATAAATGATACGTATCATTAAAAAATTCTCCGGCATCAGGACTAACCGTCAGGATAAAATCATCATAACGCGCTGCCACCATAAATCGACCACGCCTTAAAAAATCACGACTTCCTGATACATCCTGACCATATCTTTTATCAGGGCCAAGGAAACCACCCATATCGTAATGCATTAACATCCCAAGAGATAAAGAAAAACGACCATTCGATGATGTTAAGGTCGGGCGCCCTTTGGGAAATGTCAGATTCAAAGAGCCTAGTTGATATTGAATATTTTTATATGGATCTACATTGACTACTTTGTAAGCATTCCACATATTACAAGAGGCCTGACTAGTTGGGCAAATATACCATCCCTGCCCAAAATTAGTTGCGTACTCACCAACAGACAACTGTGGACCAAACACATCCTGTGTCACAACAGACTTTGCCTCTTGTTGCTCTTTTGCTTCAGCTATATCCTCTAAGGGTAATACAGCACCCAATCCCAAGAGATAAAACAAAATTACATGACTATTTAAACGCCATGATCTATTATTTTTTTTCATCTCTTATGAACCTTTGCTTGATTATTATTAAATAATAACTTTATGCGAAGGGTATACTCAAATTATGAACAACAATGCAAACTAATTCTCATCTGCGTTATGAAATTAATAATTTTATACTAATATTAAAATAAACCTAAAAGTTATACTGTAACCGTGAAATAATCAAATTACTGCTTCTACCTCTTGGATTATAATCACTTTTTAACGCTGATGATGCTTGGATATGATTGTAATCCAGCATCACTTTCACTTGTGAAGACGGATACCAGTTAAAACCCGTTGACCATACGGTTTGCTGTCCACCATGAACACCAAGTAATTTTCCTGAATCGCTATATCTTGTCTTATGGCTATTTAAATCCATGACACTCCATCGTGAAGACCATTCTAAAGCCCCCCAATATCCCGCTGCTGGATTCAAGGTTGGTCCGATTGGGGTAATAAACACACCTCTTTGCGCCTCATAAATTCTAGGCTGTCCAAACAACGTATAATTTGCACTGACATACCATCCTGGGAAATTTAAATTCGGTGCATTTTCACCATTCACAGCAGATCTATGCATGTGAATAGAATAATATTCCGACATAAATAAAACGCGCTTATAACGAAAAGCAACCTGTGGTCCAATACTCCAGATACTATCAACCCCATCAATAGAGCTTGTTTTAACATAAGGACGTTGTAACCAAATTTGTGCTTCTTGCCCTGTATTCATCGAGTATTTACGATTATCCCCATGAAAAGCCATAGAACCCGAAACGCCAACATGTAAATCTATATCTTTGGTAATCACCGGACGGCCTGCTAAACGAAACACGCCCCCAACCTGATTACGCTGAAAGTTTTGAAAAGGCCCATAGCGAGGCCCTGTTACATAGGCAGCAACGATATATCGTTTCTCCCAATGACTTCCTCCAAAAGACAAACGTGCATTTGCAGCAGCAATATTACGCACCAAATCAACCACCATTGGACGCTCTACAAACTCCATTAAATTAGAGCCTTCAGAATCCTCCATTGTTACACGTGGTTGTAATAATCCAATGTCAATCGATGTATGACGGAACCCTTGATAACGCAAAGATGCTTCAAACAAAGAATCATTTTGTACACCTGATGTTCCTAAATCAGGCGTTACCGTAACAACAAACCCTTTATATTTTGCACTAACAATAAAACGGCCACGCCTTAAATGACTGCGAATACTATCCATTGACGGGCCTCTGTCTCTCGCATTAGTGCCAACAAAAGCACCAACGTCATATTGAAACATCCCTCCAAGAGAAATCACCAGCTCATCATTCAAAGAAAATGTTGGACGCCCTTTGGGAAAAGTAACCGCTAGTTTCCCTATTTGATATTTAATATCTTGATAAGGATCAATATTCACAACTTTCACTGTATTCCATAAAGAACAAGCTTTTACGCCTTCTTCACAAGCGTACCACCCCTGACCAGTATCCACGGTTTGCAGGCCATCCATAGAAGATGGCGGTCCCATTCCATTCACTGTACTATGAACAATATTAGTTTGAGGAGTTGCAGCACGAACAGAATCGGATAAACCTGTTACTGCTGTTCCTATCAAAATAAAAGCAAAAATGCTTTTATATCCATAATAATCCTGTCTCATTTATTATGATCTACCTGTTCAAAATACAATTATTCGGCCAATTTTATAAAATACAGTGTAAATAATTATTAATACATTTTTTATAGTGAAATAGTATATTTACAAAATATTATGATATAATAATTTTTCAATTAAGTATATTACATATTTTTATAGTTTATTTAATTTGTAAAAATTCTTTTGAAATTTTAAGGAAAATAGTCACTAATAGAGACAAATATTTTTATATCTGCTTATAAAGAATAATTATGCCGTATCTAGTTTCTTACCCTGTTGAACAACCATTAAAAGAAATACACCAAAATCAATGGTGTATTATTTTGTGTAGAACAAAGACAAAAGAAAAAAAGAAGCTTCCTTACTTGCTCTCTATTCATCATGATGACAGCCAAGAATGGGAAGAAACACAATATTTACAGCATTACGTTTTCTTGCCTTCATCTTGGCGAATAGGAATTCTTTATATTCCCCCAAAGAGCGATAAAATCAGTATCACATCGATTCAAAATATCATTCTTGATACAAGCAAGATATCAATCAAGATTATTCCTATATCTCGATTATTAGCTGCTGGACTATTAACAACACTGCACCCAGCTCCACTGTTCAAAACACTTTTAGGGTCACCAAAACATCTTAAAAAGAGACTACGCACAGCACTTAATCAGAGTTATACAAAATCTGAAACGAATCTCTCTTATCAGGATTGGTGCCAATTATATGACTGTTGGGAAGAGAAAGAAAAAAAAGCACTTTACCAAAGTAAATTTTATGAGCAATGGCCTGTCATTCATTCTCTTTGCTATACTCCTCCTGACAACCATTATCCTGAGACAGATAGTGCGTTGGATCAACAATGGCCTACTCCAAAAAGTGCTAAACACGCCTACATTGCTATTTTACAAAATGGAGAAATCCTGCCAGCTCATGCGTTCGCTATTTTCGCGGATCAAGCAGCACGCCATCAATATCCTGCAGCACTTTACGCCGATTCAGATATGCTGAATCAACATCATCAAAGAGCTACTCCTCACTTTAAACCCAATATCAGTTATATGACCTTACTCTCTGGTTTACTTACTCAAGATATTTGGTTATTTCGTAAAGATATTTTTGACGCCTATCAACAAGAACACCCCAAAAGTTATCAATCAGCCTATGCTCATCGTTTAGCACTGGCTTTATTTATTTGGAAACAACAATATCCAATTCATCATATCCCTTATATCCTAAGTCATCGTCAGATTGCTCCTGGAAAGCAGGCACTTCAAGATATGCAAGAGATCGTTCAAAATGATCTATCTGCTCGACAATGGACAGGAAATGTGCAAAGCAATCATTTCCCTTTAAAGATAAATTTACACTCCAACAATGCTCCTGTGAGCTTAGTAATTCCTACGACCATTTCTTCTAAAACAATTCAAAAATCTATTCGTAGTATTTTAACTCAAACAGATTACCCTCATTTTGAAGTCATTTTAGTGATTTCTCAACCATCATCTCTTACCCATCGACAACGCTGCTATCTGCGACCTCTTTTAAGCTATAAAAACTTACGAGTAATTTGGTTAAAAACAGAAACTTTTAACTTTTCTCAAAGCTGTAATTTCGGTATTCATCATACGCATCACGAATTCGTCGCCATTGTTAATGATGATATTACTCCTAAAAATCCCCAATGGCTTATAAATATAATGGGACATATGCAAGATCCCAAAGTGGGTGCTGTCGGGGCAAAGTTATATTATCCAAATGGACAAATACAACATGCCGGCATCATTATGGGGGCTGCCAACCTATGTGAGCACGCTGGGCGTTTCCAACGCTCAAACCGTATCGGTTTAACCTATGATCATGATGTTTCTGCTGTTACTGGAGCCTGCATGTTAATCAGACGCAGTGCGTATACACTAATACAAGGATTTGATGAAAATTATGAAATCTCTTACAATGATATTGATTTCTGTTTAAGGCTAAGAAAAGCGAATTATCATGTTATCCAATGTCAACAAGCCGAACTGATCCATTATGAGTCTCTTTCGCTAGGGAATCATTATACAGGAAAGCGTGCAGGCAAAGAACGACAAGAAATTCTTTCTATTCGTGCCCAATGGCAATCAATAGATCATCAAGATCCATTTTATAACCCCAACCTATCTTTACAGCGAGGCATGGATGGAAAATTAGCGTTTCCTCCACGCGTTACGCGCCCTTTCGCTACATCTACTTGTTTGAATAAGGAGTTTTTGTAATGTCCACCGCCCCTACAATTTACATCAGTAATCTAAGATTAGATTATAAAAACAAACCGGTTTTTTCAGAACTAAACACTTCTTTTACAGGTGGCATGTTTAATATTCTATTAGGCACTAGCGGTGTTGGCAAAAGCAGCCTCCTTAAAATGATCGCAGGGCTTCTACCGATTACTCAGGGCGAGATTACATCTGATCATTCTGAAGCACTTTCTTCTCAAATTAGCTATATGGCTCAACAAGACCTATTAATGCCTTGGACAACGATTTTACAAAATGTCATGATTGGCAGTAAACTCCGTAAAGAGAAAAAAGAAAAAACTCGCGCTTTACATATTTTAAAACAAGTTGGATTGGACGGGGCTGCCAATCAGTTCCCTTTTCAACTTTCAGGAGGCATGCGCCAACGTGCTGCTCTTGCGAGAACTTTATATGAAAACCGGCCTGTTATTTTAATGGATGAGCCTTTTTCGGCTTTGGATAGTGTGACACGCAGTAAAATGCAAGAATATACAGCTGATCTTTTAAAAGGAAAAACCGTCATTCTGATTACTCATGACCCTTTTGAAGCGTGTCGATTAGGAGAAAATATTCAAGTCTTAGCTGGAAATCCCGTGCAAATTTATGATATCCCACCTATTGAAGGAACCATTCCCCGTCATCCAGAAGCCCTCAATTTACAACAAGCTCAAGCACATTTATTAAATCTGCTAATTGAAAAAAATATTCTACAATGACCTCTATCCCACTTTATTTTCGTATTCCTATCTTAATCATCAGCTTATTATTAATATGGCAAGGAATATACCAATTCTTTGGTATTCCACCATATTTACTGCCTTCACCAATATCTGTTTTTATTGCTTTTAAAGATAACCAAGCTTTACTTTGGAACGCTGCCTTTATAACGTTTAATGAAACTATTTTAGGTCTTATTTTAGGATGTGCTTTAGGAATGGCGCTTGCTTTACTCATGAGCCTTATTCCATTCGTTCGACAATGGTTAATGCCCATTATTTTAATCAGTCAATCTATTCCAACATTTGCACTCGCCCCCTTACTCGTTTTATGGTTTGGCTTTGGAATGAATTCAAAAATAGTCATGGCAATGATTATGATTTTTTTTCCTGTCACTTCGGCTTTTTTTGACGGATTAAATCGTACCCCACTAGGATGGATAGAACTTGGCAAAACAATGAATGCCTCCCCTCTAAGGCAACTCTTATTCATCCGTATCCCTGCGGCCTTACCCGCTTTTGCTTCAGGATTACGTATTGCAGCAGCAATTGCCCCTATTGGTGCAGTAATTGGGGAATGGGTTGGAGCGTCTTCTGGATTAGGATTTTTAATGCAAAATGCCAATAGCCGTTTTCAAACAGACCTTATGTTTGCAGCTTTATTTCTTTTATCAATCATGACAATATGCTTATGGGGAACAGTTACCTTCAGCACAAAAAAACTAATCCCTTGGGCAGAAGATACACAAACATTTTAAAAGAAATAAAAAGACCCCCTTTTAAATAAAAAATTCTTTCTGAACGCCTTATTTACTCATTCACAACATAAGAGCCTGTCTCAACAATCTGAATAGATAATAAGATATTCCGATTATCTTCCACTGACTTTAATGGAATTAAAGCATTCCCAGAGGTCCACCTGGCACGAGAGTGAGATTGCGGTAACCAGCCAGATAACTCTTTTCCTGATAAATGCATATCTAGTATATATTTCTGATGCTCTTGATGCATCACTATATCTCCGACCAATACACCATGAACATAACGATTATCATAATGCGCTCCCCAAACATCACATGGACGATAAGTCCTAGATATCAAACGTACATTCTTAAGATCAGAAGGTAATTCGAATAAAACTTCTGTATCCGTCACTCTTACAGGGAATAATTTACAGCCTTTATCCGTTATTAAGTATACATCAGGATTGTTTGTTCTTACTTTTTTTTGCTCGATTAACTCAATAGACATTCTATCTGCTCGTTGATCTAATGCATAAAAAATAGCTTCCACTCCACCACGTTTTGTAATCAACATTGCAGCAGCATCTCTTTCCCAGCTTTTAACACGAGTAGATGAAAAAGTATCAAGTGATTTACTCGTAAAATAATGCCTATTTCCGGTATCTAAATAGCTTTCTGATAAAGCTCCATTCGCTACAATCACACTGTGTTTCTCTAGCTCTATATGATAATAGTCATAAGTCGTAAAAGAATGATCATAAAAAATTGTCTTTCCATTCACTAACATGCGAATAGGCACAAAATAATCATCAAAAAACATACAATGTTCGGCTGTCACATATAAATCAGCAAAAGGAACCCCCTCATCAATCGCATTTTTACGAATGCAAATAGGATATCCTGCTAAATCATCATGCTTATATGCAGCAACCGTTGTAGTTTGTTTACCGACCCAAATCACTTGACGTAATTGCCACGTATTATTATGTCCTACACTATATACAAGATCTCCAGGCACAATGTCTTCAACCCTTACCAGTCCATTTTCTGCACGAATAAACGTGCCTGCCAAGAAACATGCATCACCATCATCCAAAGCAAGACTTAGAAATTGTGTTTTATACTGACCCGGATTAAAATTATCGTCTGAAACTAAAATTAAGGATTGACGCCCATCAGCTAATTTAGGCCCCAAAGTCATCCCTTCTATATTATCAATCTTTGTTTGATTAGTATTTAACTTATCAACAATAGATGGATCTTGAGAATTAAACACTTCCATTTTTGTTAATGTTGTTGTGTTATCCGCAGTAATATTCGTAACATCCATTACGTTTTGCGCACCGATTAAACTGACTTTATAAATACGTACACGATTTCTAGATGCACCTTGAGTAACGCCTACTTGCTTACTATTATCTCCGCGTTCCATTACCAAAAGAGTATTATCATCTAAAGCCAAGATTTCAGAAATACCATTACTAGTTGCATCAATCGTAGAAGGTCGGTCTGTATAATACGCATATTGTGCAACAATATTTCCATGCGCATCATATTTCGTAATTCTGGAAACTCCAGTTAAATCGCCTGTTAAATTACGCTCCATAGACACAAAATAGGAACCATTTGGTGAAAAAGTAGATCCTTCCAAACTTAAATTATTCTGTGCACGTGTCGCTATATTATCTGGAACCGCCAACCGACTCACCGTTCCATTACTATGATAATGATAAATTCCTGCTGGCTTTTCCTCTGTTGTATACCAATATCCATCCCCCTTGGGATCAAAACGAATAGATTCTACATCAGAAACGGGTTGTCCATTTTCATTCAATAATGACTTAGCACTTAAAAACTGAACTGTTGGTTTAGAATTCGTATCTGTTAGACCTGTTAATTTAATACGAAACATCACAGAAGCACTGGGAGAATTTGCCGCTGAACTTGGTTGATGATCCGATTCAACAATATATGTATCTGTTTTTGGATCATAATCAATGCCTGATAGCCCACCTATTTGATAGCTTAGCCCACTAGTAGGATCGGTAAACACATAATCTGTAGCCACACCAACCTGATTAACATATTCAAGTTTCTGCAATGAGTCATATTGAGACTTAAGAGCAAAACTGACAAACTGTGTTTTGTTTTGATTTGCACTGTAGTTATCATTCAATACAAGCACCAAAGAAGATCTGTCATCTGACAAAGCTGGCCCGAACGTCATTCCTTCAATATTATCAAATCGATTTGCTGTTGTGCCCAAAACATCACTAATTGACGGATCCATTGAATTAAAAACAAGATTTTTAGAGACAAGTTGCGTATTAGCAGAAGTTAAATTGGGAATATCCACTACATTCTGTGCACCGTCCAAATCAATTTCATAAATCCGAACACGGTTGACAGACTTTCCAGTTGAAGCATCTGGAGTATTATTATATCCTCTTTCCATTACTAACAATTGATGCTCATTAATTGCTACAATTTCTGCGATACCATTACTTGTCACATCGATTGTTGATGGACGATCTGTATAATACGCATATTGTGCAACTAGAATTCCATCGCTATCAAACTTGGTAATCCGTGTATAACCCGCTGCATCCGTTGTTAAATTTCTTTCTAATGCAACATAATGCGATCCATCTAGAACACAAGTTGCTCTTTTTAAACTCTTGTCAGGTTGAGAATTTATTTCAATATTACTGAGAATTGCGCTTAACTTAGAAACACTACCATCTGTATGAGAATGATAAATTCCAGACATAGCCTCTTCTGTGGTTACCCAAAACCCATCTCCTTTAGGGTCACGACGAATAGACTTAACATTGCTAATTCCCGTTAAATCAATCGGTGTTTTTTTGAATATAATGTCTGGTTTACCATCAGAATTATACAACCCTGTAAACTGAAAAGTATATATAGCCACAGGTTTACCATCAGCTCCAAAATCAGACTGTGCAGTATAGGTATCCGTTACAGGATCATAATCAATTCTAGATAATCTTCCTACTGAATAGTCATCATCCATATAATCTATAGGTAAATCAGTCTGATTTAAATATTGAAGCTTCATTTTACTCTTTACCCAAACTAATGTTTTATAAAATAGAATAATTTCTTATATCGAATTATTGTATCTTTTCATAGATTTATCTATATTGGTGATTATAGTCCTAATATTTTCCCTTCAAACCCAACCATTTTAAAAGGTCTAATCACGACGCTTTCAAATAATCCTGCTTTTGCATATGGATCACTTTCTGCAAATCCTGCAGCAGCAGCACGATCCTCCACTTCAACAATAATCAAAGAGCCACAACTTTTTTCATTGCCGCCTAATAACGGTCCAACAATTTTTATATATTGTTCGTATGTTTTTAAATATGCTAAATGTTCTGGTCTTACCGCAGTTCTCAACTCTAAACAATCTGGTTTGTCTGTACACATAATCGCAAATAACATTTTATTTTCCTTATAATAATCAATTAATAAGCTTCAATTATGCATACTAAAACAAATCTTTCTACTTTAAAAATTGAAAAAAAAATCGTTCAATTGTAATAGTATATAATTAGTTCCTTTTTTATAAAACATTCCTAAATGACAAAAACATCTGTGCCACCTTCTGCAAAACAATCTGGCTTTAATATTCATCGCTTTGCCAACCCTGGAACATTTTTACGCTTCGAAAGTAAAATACAACCTTGGGTCATTGCCTTTGGTATCTTGTTTGTATCTATTGGCATTGTGTGGGGACTATTCTTTTCCCCTGCTGATTGGCAACAAGGCGACAGCGTCAGAATTATGTATATTCATGTTCCTATGGCAATTTTAGCAAGTGGTGGTTATTTTGGATTAGCACTTTGTGCGCTATGCTCTTTAATTTGGAAACATCCTTTAGCTGATTTAGCTGCCGAAGCCATTGGCCCTATTGGTGCGGTTATCACCGCGCTTTGCCTCATTACAGGCTCTTTATGGGGAAAACCCATGTGGGGCACATGGTGGGTATGGGATGCCCGACTGACCTCAGTCCTCGTTTTGTTCTTTTTATATTTAGGACATATTACACTGCTTCATGCCTTTGATGATCAACAAAAAGGCTATAAAGCAGCAGCCATTTTGGCATTAGTTGGTGTTTTTGATTTACCTATTATCAAATTTAGTGTTAATTGGTGGCATACTTTACATCAGCCAAGCACGTTTAGTATAACACATGCTCCAGCAATGAGCCTTTCCATGATGTGGCCCCTTATTTTTTGCTTTATAGGGTTTGCTTTGGGATTTATTGCTTTGGTTTGTATTCAATTACGTGCTGCTATTCTTGAACGCCAAGTGCGCCATCTTTTATTAAATGAATAGGCCATTGAACACATGACCCATTTACCTTATCTTGCTGCTGCTTATGGAATTACCATTATTGCTATTGGTGGATTATCTGTGCATTCATGGACAAAATTAAAAACTGTTCAAAAGAAACTTGCTCAAATTCAAAATAATAAACGCTCATGAAACGTAAAACAAAAAGATTATGGATTGTTTTAGGAGCAATGATCTGCTTTGCTCTGGCCATTACTTTAATTCTATCTGCTTTTTCGAATAATTTGGTTTATTTCAAAGCACCTTCTCAATTGATCAATCATCCCACTGCAAAAGGAACAACCATTAGATTAGGTGGAATGGTTGTTGCAAATTCTTTACATTATTCTCATCACGATCAAACCCCCACAGCAGAATTCAAAGTAACCGACGGACAAGCTGCGATTGAAGTTCATTATACAGGTATTTTACCTGACCTTTTCCGTGAGGGACAAAGCGTTATTGCCATTGGCAGCTTAGATCAAAATAATATTTTTACTGCCAATGAAGTCTTGGCTAAACATGATGAAACCTATATGCCCAAAGAAGTCGCCGAAGCATTACAAAAAAGTGGCAAATGGGATCCTAAATTTGGCCCCCCACCTGATGCAGATACTTGGGATCATATGGTTAAACCTAAACAATAATATTAATATGTTGCTTGTATTTTATTATGAGTAACTGGCTAATACCAAAACCTTTTAAACCTTCTCTTTGATTTTCGTTATTTCTTTTTACAATAGCTTTTGTTAGAGAAGGTAAAGATTTAATCTGTTTTCATTTATATTCGCAATCTACTCTGGACAAATGCTGTGATCTCAAAAATACTTAGCCCAGAATTTGGTCATTTTACTTTGGCTTTAGCTTGCTGCCTTGCAGGGGCTCAATTTATTATTCCTTTGATGGGTAGCAAAGTAAAAAATAATCGTCTTATGGCTTTGGCATCTCCTTTGGCTTGGGGACAATTCTTCGCGTTGGCACTTGCTTTTGCTTGCCTGATTACAGCTGCGATTACAGATGATTTCTCCGTTCAAAATATCCTACAAAATAGTGCCGCTGATAAACCTTTGCTTTATAAAATTACTGGCGTCTGGGGAAATCACGAAGGATCTATTTTACTTTGGGCGTTTATCCTCGCATTCTTTGGAGCAATTGTTTCTGCTTATAGTGAACATCTTCCCCTTTCCTTACGCGCCAAAGTTATTGCGATTATGGGCGGAAGTGCCGCTGGATTTGAGCTATTTTGTTTAACAACATCCAATCCTTTCTTACGTGTATGGCCTGCCCCTCTAGATGGGCAAGGAATGAACCCTTTATTACAAGATCCTGGATTAGCGTTTCATCCTCCTATTTTATATATGGGCTATGTTGGATTTTCAGTGCCTTTTGCCTTTGCAGTTGCTGCGTTACTAGAAGGTAAAGTCGATGCGGCATGGGGACGTTGGGTAAGGCCTTGGACTGTTTTAGCATGGGCATTACTTACCTGTGGGATTGCATTAGGCTCTTGGTGGTCTTATTACGTTCTTGGTTGGGGAGGCTATTGGTTTTGGGATCCCGTCGAAAATGCTTCTTTATTGCCTTGGTTAACAGGAACAGCCTTACTTCATTCTGCATTGGTCGTGGAAAAAAGAGAAGCTCTTAAAGTCTGGACAATTCTCCTTGCCATTGGAACATTCTCTCTATCCTTAAGTGGTACGTTCTTAGTCCGTTCTGGTATTTTAAATTCTGTCCATGCTTTTGCATCTGATCCAGCCAGAGGTGTTTTTATTCTCTTATTACTTGCCGTGATCAGCGGTGGTGCATTACTTCTTTTTGCATGGCGAGCTCCTACATTAACGCAAACCGGAATATTTACATTCTTTTCCCGTGAGGGCTCTATCGTCCTCAATAATATTCTATTATGCACAATGGCAGCAGTCGTCTTAACAGGAACGCTTTACCCACCGTTTATTCAACTGATTAATGGCCAAACTTTATCTGTAGGCAAACCATTTTTCGATAATGCACTGATCCCCATTGCACTTGTTTTATTCTTAGCCATGGCGATTGGCCCTGTCATTGCATTTAAAAAAGGTAATCTCAAACAAACAGCTAAAACCCTTAGCGTTGCAGCACTAATCTCTATCCCTTGTATCATTATTGCGTTTATATATCTGCATCAAATCCTCCCATCGCTCGCAACAGGACTTTGCGTATGGATTATCCTAAGTGCATGTTCAGACTTTATTAAACATATTGCACTGTTCAAAACCTCTCTCGGCAATACAATCAACCGTATGGCTGGATTACCTCGATCTTTCTATGCAACTTACATTGCGCATATCGGAGTTGCCATTACCGTCCTAGGGATTGTTGGGATGGCAGCTAGCCAACAAAAAATTGTTGAAGTTCCAATCAATACCACTATTCATTTAGCTGGATATGATTGGACCTTAACCAATATCACCGATCGACAAGGGCCGAATTATATTGCTACGGAAGCTGTCATTAAAGTTTCAAAAGATGGACAGCCAATCACATGGATGGTTCCTGCGCGTCATTATTTCCAACGACAACAACAAGTCGTCACGGATGTTGCTATTCATACAAACTTTGTCTCTGATTTATATGCTGTCCTAGGCGACAGTAAAAATAGTACGCAAGCAACGCCATTATTCGTTTTACGGTTACATTATAATCCCCTTGCTCCTTGGATTTGGATTGGTGGATTAATTATGACTATTGGTGGATTTATCACGTTAACTGATCGACGGTTCAGAGTTGGCTCCCCTGCCCACAGAAAAAAAGCAAAGGACATTTAAAGATGCAAGATATTACTCGCCGTCGTTTATTATGGTCCCTTCCTTTTGCCACAGCTGCGGTCGCTGGTGGAGGATTTTTAGCCATGTTATCTAGATTACGCAAAGGCAATTTTGATCCAAGAGAAATCAACACACCAATTTTAAATAAACCTATCCCTTCCTTTACATTAGCTGATCAACCGCCATCAACAGGATTTAATCAACAAGAATTACAACAACAAACCAAGCCTGTTTTAATTAATTTTTTTGCCTCTTGGTGTATTCCTTGCCTAACAGAAATGGGCGTTCTGCAACAATTATCCAGTCATATTGCAATTTGGGGCATTGCCTATAAAGACAAACCTGATGCCGTGGCAGGTTTTCTACAACGAAATAGCAATCCTTATCGACGAATTGGTCAAGATCCAGATGGCAGCGTTGGCATTGACTGGGGACTTTCTGGAGTGCCAGAAAGCTTCCTTATTATGCCTGGTGGGATTATTAAATGGCACTATCCAAAGCCTTTAACAGCCACTTCTACCAAAACGCTTCTATCCTTTGTGCAATAAAGAAAGCATCCTAATGCGTTTTATAGCAATTTTATTTATTTTTTGTATCAGTCTATCGGCTCCGATTATTGCATTTGGCATTGATAGTCCTGATGAAATGCTCGCAAATCCTCAACAAGAAAAACGTGCAGAAAACCTAGGATCACAGTTACGCTGTTTAGTTTGCCAAAATGAAAGCATCGAGGATAGCAGTGCCGACCTTGCCAAAGATTTACGCAAAGTCGTCAGACAACGCATTGCAGCAGGCGATACAGATCAACAAGTCATGCAATGGATGGTGGATCATTATGGGAATTTTATTCGTCTCAATCCTCCCTTCACTATCACCACAGCTTTGCTATGGTTTATGCCTATATTGGCATTAAGCATTGGCTTAATGGTCGCCTTTGTAACGTTAAGAAAAAGAAAAAACACTGTTACTGCTGCGCTGAGCAAAGAAGAACAAAAACGCCTTAATGAATTGATGAAAGATTAAAAAGCAATGTTATGGACTGTTATTATTCTTTTTAGTCTACTTTGCCTAATTCCTTGTTGGGTTACGTTATGCAGAACACCAGCCATGACCAATGCGCAGCAATCTGCTTTGCGTGTGTATCAGTCTCAATTAAAAGAGTTGAATAATGATTTAGAGCATGGATTTATTCTAAAATCTGAATATGACCAAGCACAGCTAGAAATACAAAGACGCTTATTAAAAACGGATCAAATCCCCCCTTCGTTTGCAACCTCTACGACGTCATTACCAAAAGCAAGTATTATCGTTACAAGTTTAGGGTTATTTTGTATTCCCTTGGCTGCAATGGGATTATACTTAATGAACGGTCTTCCCTCCTTACCTGCTGCACCTTTAACACCAAGATTAGCAGAACAAGAGGAAATGAGTCAAAAAGTTGCGCCTTATATTACACAATTAAAGGCAAAATTAACCACTCTATCCATGACCGATCCAAAAAGAATAGAAGGATATTTACTGTTAGGAAAAATTGAGGCTTCTCGTGGGAATTTACCCGCAGCAGTGCAAGCTTGGAAAGAAGCACTTAACCAACAGTTTGACCCTAGCCTTGCTGCACAAATAGCAGAAATACAAACTCAAATTGACGGCAATGTTTCAACAGATAGTGTTACTTTATTCCGCAAAGCCTTAGACGCTGCCCCCAAAGATGTGCCTTGGCGAGAGCTGGCTGAACAACGTATTGCCGAATATGAGAAAGCTAAGCATTAATATATAATTTGTCCTGATTATTAAAACAGGACAATCATCATCTTTAAGAAAAAGGATTTTCAGCAAAAACAATTTTTTGCTCTTCTTTTTTCTTAGGTGGATTAACATTACAAGAAATAAAATATAACCCACATACTGATAACACATTACTGATACTGTATAACATCGTAAATCGTCCCATCATACCCACCGATGTCATCCACACGTAAATTCCGTATAATGTAAACGGAATGGAAATAATCCTGATCCCAGAAAGGAAATAACGCAAAGGATTAACAAATCCCTCTCTAACCAAGCTTTGATTTCGATGCACATACATGTAAAAACAAATGACCATCACACAAGATAGTAAGTTATAGGTTGATGAGAAAAAACCTATATCAAAGAAGAATAAAGGCATCAGTAAAAATGCAAAAGAGAAAATAACAGATCCCAGCATCAGATTCATACCAAGACGTAAATTACTTTTTTCACCAGGCAAACGATTCGTAATAGGTTGGAAAACATTATCCAACAACCAATAATCTATTTGCACGAAGATACCATTTTTATTTTGAGACATAATTACTCTTTAATTCCTTTTTGAACTTAGTCTATCCATAATAGAAACGCTCAACAAGGTAAAAATATTTTTCAATTTTTCGTGATTAAAACAAAAAAAAAAGCTCGTTCAAAATAAACGAGCTCAATAAGTTCAAGAAACAAAATAATATAAATCTTAGGCTGGGATAGCATCCTTATTATGCTCTTTAAGCATACTTACGATACGCTTAACACACCGACCACAATCAGGCTTACATCCACAAGATTCATAGACCGCACTAGGACGATCTGCACCGCCCTGAATTGCGTTACCAACATCCCTATCCGTTAAAGCTCGACATGAACAAATATACATAGCCCAAATGCTCCAAGACAACAAAGTTGTTAATAATGATATTAATAACCATTCTCAACACGAATGTCTAGAGGTATTTATAAAAAAAATGAAAAAAATCACATTTAATTTCATTTAATAGTTTTTACTTATAAGAATAAAAGTGATAGGGTTAGCAAGAAGGATAAAAGTTATCCTCAAGAAACAAAATAATTATAAAATATAACCTATAAAGAGAAATCACATGATTAAAGATAAAAAAGTTATCGAATATTTAAACATTCAATTAACCAATGAATTAACAGCTATTAATCAATATTTTCTTCATTCTCGTATCCTAAACCATTGGGGTATTACAAAACTTGGTAAAAAAGAATATCAAGAATCTATCGAAGAAATGAGACATGCTGATACCATTATTGAACGTATCTTGATGCTTGATGGTCTTCCAAACATGCAACGTTTAAACACTGTTCAAATCGGTGAAAACGTAGAAGAAATGTTGAATTCTGATCTTGTTATGGAACAAAAAGCTTGTAAAGATCTTCGTGAAGCAATCGCACATTGTGAATCTATTCATGATTTCGTTAGCCGTGATTTATTCTTATCTATTCTTGCATCTGAAGAAGAACATATCGACTTTATCGAAACACAATTTGACTTGATTAAACGTATCACCATTGAACGTTACATCACTTTAAACTCAGACGATTCTGCTCAATAATCTATTAAAAAAGGCAAAGGTAGAATTCTATCTTTGCCTTTTTTAATAGATTACACAATTTATTTTCAAAACTTTCAATTTTAGCATCCCCCTTTATATCCTTCGCTAACAATCACTTTATCATCCAATCAATGATATAAATTTTACTAAATCTATTTTTTCTACTAACCTGTTTGAAAGATATTTTTCATAAAAACAGGACATATAGTAACGATGAAAATCTCATTGAGCAAAGCAACTCTGTCTCTTGCTTTACTGACATCAACCCCATTAATGGGGGCAGCTTTCTTTTCCCAACATGCTTTTGCACAAAAAATAACAACCGATCCCATTACCTTACCTACAAAGTCTCCAGCAAAAGCAGAATCTTCTGTATTAATTAAACAAGACGTTGTTCGGAAAACGCTCCAAAATGGATTACGCGTTATTGTTGTCAAAGACCCTTTGGCACCTGTCATCACTGCTCAAATCAGTTATCTCGTAGGCTCTAACCAAGCACCTGCAGGTTTTCCAGGAACAGCACATGCATTGGAACATATGATGTTCCGTGGCAGCACAGGATTAGACAAAGATCAACTAGCTGTTTTAGGTGCACAATTAGGAGGCAGCTATAATGCCTTTACAACCGAAAATGTAACTCAATATTACTATACTGCCCCTGCTGAAGATTTAAATATTATGTTAAAAATCGAAGCATTACGAATGGGTGGCCTCAGCTTAAATGCTGCTGATTGGGAAAAAGAACGCGGAGCAATTGAACAAGAAGTTTCAAGAGATCTCTCCAGCCCTATTTATAAATATGTATCAGAACTTCAAAAAATCATGTTTGACGGAACACCTTATGAACATGATGCTTTGGGAACTCGTCCATCTTTTGATAAAACCACTGTTGCAATATTACGGAAATTTTATGAAACATATTATGCGCCTAACAATGCAATTTTAGTCATCTCTGGTGACGTTGATCCAAATAAAGCAATTGCTCAGGTTGAAAAAGATTTTGGCTCTATTCCTCGCAAAGACATTCCAAAATCCAAACCGTTCACGCTCAAACCCATCAAAGCACAAACCTTAACTTACCCAACAGATTTCCCAACCAGCCTTGTTACCATTGCATGGCGCATGCCTGGTGAAAGATCTAAAAATTTCGCAGTTGCAGATATCTTAAGCGATGTCATCTCCAGTCAACGTGGGGCTTTGTATGGATTAGTGCCTCAAGGTAAAGCATTAATGGCTGACTTTGAATATGTACCAAAAGGAGATGTTGGTTTTGGCGTTGCAATCGCAGCCTTTCCAAAAGGCCAAGATTACAAACCTGTTTTAAATGAAGTCAAACAAATCATTCAAAACATTCACGAGCATGGTGTTTCTCCTGAACTCGTCGAAGCTGCAAAACGTAAAGAAATCGCAAGCCTAGCCTTTTCAGCCAATAGTATCACAGGGTTAGCAAGCTCTTGGTCAACAGCACTCGCTTTCCAAGGATTAAATGATCCGAACGAAATGGCTGCTGCATACCAAGCAGTAACTCCAGAGCAAGTCAATGAACTTGCAAAACAAATCTTAAATCCTGATGAAGCTATTACTGCTATTTTAACTCCAGAAAACTCAGGAAAACCAATCTCTAATAAAGGATATGGTGGCGCAGAGTCTTTTGCTTCCGTTCCAGATAAACCTGTAAAACTACCTGAATGGGCAGAATCTGCACTTAAAAAACTCAATGTTCCCAAAGAAAGCGCACAACCTACAGATATGACGTTAAGCAATGGTATTCGCTTAATTGTCCAACCAATTCACGTCAGCAATACCATTAGTATTTTTGGTCAGATTCGCCAAAACCCTAGCTTACAAGAAGGTAAAGGCAAAGAAGGTATTGCAGATATTACCGATGATATGTTCAAATATGGTACCAAAACATTGGACCGCTTAGCTTTCAGAAAAGCAGTTGATGATATTGCTGCTGATGTTAGTGCAGGTAGTGATTTCTCTTTATCTGTCTTAGCTCCTGATTTTGACCGTGGCGTGCAACTCTTGGCTGATAATGAGTTAAACCCTGCTTTTGATCAAAAATTCTTTGATATTGTTAAACAACAAACCTCTCAATCTTTGGTTGGACTTTATCAATCACCTGGCTATCATTTCAGCAGAGCCATCAGCAAAGCCATTAACCCACCCAATGACCCAAGCTTACGTCAAGCCAATCCTCAACAGGTCATGAAACTGACTGTTCAAGATTTAAATGATTTTTATAAAAAATCCTTTAGACCTGATCTGACAACCATTGTTGTGGCTGGGAATATTACTCCAGCACAAGCAAAAGCAACCATTGAAAAATATTTCGGACAATGGAAAGCTGAAGGACCTAAACCTGATCTAAACATGCCTAAACGTCCAAATAGCAAGAGCTCTTATGTGCATGTTCCAGACAAGAGTGCTGTTCAAAATAGTGTTGCTTTGGTTGAAAGCATTAATATGAATGTTCACCAGCCAGATCATTACTTATTAAACCTAGGAAACGAAGTTTTAAGTGGTGGATTTGCTGGACGTTTCTATAAAGATTTGCGCGTCAAAACAGGCTATGTATATAATGTTAATAGTGACTTTGATTGGTCTCAAACCAGAGGTGCTTACAGCATTACGTTTGGTGCAGATCCTGACAAAGTTTCTTTGGCACGTAAAGCTGCATTAAAAGACCTAACCGCTATGCAAACTACTCCAATTACAGAGGATGAATTACAATTAGCAAAAGCGTCTCTATTACGCAGTATTCCTTTACAGGAAGCAAGTGTGAATGGCATTGCAGATCGTTATTTAACCTATACAAGCCTAGGATTGCCTTTAAATAGCTCTCATATCGCAGCAGAAAGTTATTACAAAGCCACTGCTGCTGAGATTCAAAAAGCATTCCAAACTTACATTCGTCCAAAAGACCTTGCTCAAATTATCAAAGGTCCAAATACTCCGTAATTTTACTATTCTAAAGAGTATCATTTTTTGATGCTCTTTAGATCGCTTTCAATAGAGTATATATGATGCAAAATACACAAGAATGGTTTGACTATCTTCTTTCTTCACAATGGGTTTCCTTGGGCAATAACACCCTTATTCAACCTCAACGAAGTGAAGATGGTATATGGAATTTAGGTAATATTACCCTCAACGACCAAGAAGTAACAAAAGCTTGCCCATCTACAAACATTCAAGAGATCAAAGAATTCCAACTTATCCATAACTCATGGCAAGTAGTAGTCTTCAAGAAATACAAGCCAATTATTTATTTTTGTGCGTTTGGCTCACAGGCAATTTTTGAATGTGTATATACATCGATTCAATCTCTGATTGAGTTTGGCAAATGGCAATATGATATCGCAATTTTAACCGCAGAAGATACAAAAAAAATATTAGAAACAATCCTTGCACCTTTAGAGTTAGGAGACAAACTACATCTTATTACTCTACCTGTACTAGAAAAATTTGACTGGTATATGGCACGATATCACATTAATCAGTCCATATTACAACAAGCTCAACCGTTACTATATTTAGATACAGATATTATCTGCAATGCACCATTAGACGAGCTGTTCATTCAACATATTAACAGCCCTTTTATACATACTTGCAAAGAAGGACCTCTTGGAGAAGGCTCCCCACAGTCAGGAGGATATTGGTACGGTTGGCGATTAATGCAGGAAGATCATATCCCTTTCCAACCAACCGATCGAGGCTTTTCATCTGGAGCGATGTTCTTTAATAATGTTAAAATGACATTGCCATTTTTTGAAATGATTATTCAATCTGCCTATGGTTTTATGAAGAAACAAGGTTATAAAGATGAATTTTATGATCAACGCTTCACAAATTATATTTTGTTTAAATTTCAAAAAGTAGAAATTGAAATGATGTCAAATTGGATCCGTCTATATCGCATTCCTCAAGAAAGCACCACAATACCAAGTGGAACCCAGAAACTAGGATTAATACATTTTCTAAATGCATCTACAGAGAATAAACTTATCACTATGAAAAAATATATTGAAGACCTACATCTTCGTTTATCTAAACAATAAAGTAATTTTATATTTTAAATAGTTTAATATCATAAAAATAAAGCAAACTTGGTGACCAGGTCTGCTTTACATTAAAAACGACTATCAATAAAAAACCTTAATTTAAAAGACCTTTAAAAATAACCAAAAAAGACAACCAGATAACATAATAGAAACTGGTAAAGTCAAGATCCAAGCCATTGCCATATTTCTAACAGTGCTCCATTGAATTCCGTTTCCTCGCCCAACTGAGGTTCCAGCAATTGCAGACGTTACAACATGGGTAGTACTAATAGGCATATGAAATTGATTTCCCATTTGAATCATCGTCATCGCAACAGTCTCGGCTACAGCACCTTGCCCATAGCTCATTTCTTGTTTGCCAATTTTTTTACCAACCGTTACCACAATACGTTTCCATCCAACCATTGTGCCAAGACCTAACGCAATCGCAACAACCACTTTTACCCAAGGAGGAATAAATTGAATAGAACTCACAATATCATTTTCAAAATCAGTAATAATCGTTTCTTGATCTTTAGGTAAATTCGTTTGTAAGTGCGTAAAGTGAACAAGGTTTTGATCTAACAAATATAAATTATTTCTAAGATTTGTCTGATTTTCAATAGGAATATCTTTAAAAGTAGCCTTATTCCCAACATCTTCTTTAATAATTCTTAACATTGCCCGCATGGCAGGAACTGTTTCATGAAGTAAATGATTTTTCTGAATGGTATGAGTAAGAACCTCATGGCTTTCAGATAAAGACAGTGGCATCACAGGACCATACTCAGCTAAAATATTATCAACCACCATTGCTTTATGGGTAAAATTCTCTACTTGCCTTGAAGAGACTGCACTATTTAAAGCATAAGCTGTAGGAACGGTTCCGATCAAAATTAACATGATCAATCCCATTCCTTTTTGTCCGTCATTAGAACCGTGACTAAAGCTAACTCCTGTACAAGTTAAAATCAATAATACACGCATCGGCCAAGGAGGCGCTTTTCCTTCTTTAGGTGCTTGATAAAGCGTAGGGATAGGAAGTAAAAATCTTAATAATTGCATACCCAAAAATGCAATCGCGAACCCTGCCAGTGGACTAAAAATAAGCGCTTTAAAAACCTGTAATGCTTGTCCCCAATCAACACCACTAGAAACCCCATCCCCCATAAGGAGCTGATTCATTAAGCCAACCCCAAGGATCGAACCAATTAATGTATGAGAAGAAGAGTTAGGAATACCAAAAAACCATGTCAGCAAATTCCAAATAACCGCAGCGAGTAACAGGGCAAAAATCATTGAAAAGCCTGCTTCACTACCTACTTTTAAAACAAGTTCAATCGGTAATAAAGAAATAATCGTATAAGCAACAGCACCACTAGATAGTAAGACGCCAATAAAATTCCAAATTCCTGACCAAATCACCGCAAAAGTCGGCGGCAAGGAGTTACTATAAATGACAGTTGCCACAGCGTTTGCTGTATCGTGAAAACCATTTACAAATTCAAACCCCAATGCAATGATTAACGCCAAGCCTAACAATACAAAGGCCAAAGCAGATGAATGTGTTGAGCCGATCAAATCCTCACGCACATGCATAATGGTATAAATAATTACGCCAAACAAAACAGCTAAGAAAGCAACCGTATTAAGCAGCGATCGATTACGTGGAGTCATATTTAAAGCTTTTTATATAAAATAAGAGTTTTTTCTAAAAAAATCATGAAATAAATTCTTTATTTTCTTAGAAGCGCTGGCAAATAAGGGCAATACACGTATCATCACTTTTTATAAATACACAACAAACCTGCATAAAGGATCTCATTGGCGAATATCCTGACCTTATTAAACGTTAGTATTTTAGACTAAACCTGGGTTGACTTTACAAAAGAACCTATCTCATCACAAGGGGGGATGTATCATAAAAAACAAAAACCACAAAGAAACTTGCTGAGCGTTATAAAAAAATAACAGTTTCATATATAAAATCATACAAAACACATCTTGATATCATTAAAAATGATCAATGAAATATATTTTGTAAATAACCAAAAAAACAAGTTCTCTTTTAATCAAATGGAATTTAAGATATGAACATTTAAAATTAATCGCCCTATTCTCTTTACGTTTTTATCAGGTAATATAGTCATATTATGGAAGCCTCCTCTGCCTCTTTTTCTTATTTTCCTATCACGCTACGCATTGATGGCTCTCGCTTGATTATCGTCGGCGGAGGACAAATCGCAGCTAGAAAAATCCGTTTATTACTAGATAAACATGCTCAAATAGAAATTTTTGCACAAGATTTGTGTCAAGACATTCAAGATTTAGAGCAACAAGGTCTAGTAAAATTTTATGGCCAAATTACAAACCAAGAGCAATTTAAAAATCATATCCATGGTGCTCGCCTTATTTTTGCGGCAACAGATGATCATGATTATAATACGCAAATCTCACAATGGGCTCAGGAATGTAATATTCCTGTATGTGCCGTAGATAACCCTCTACACTCAAGTTTTATTACTCCAGCTATTATTGATAGAAATCCTGTACAAATCGCAATTTCAACAGGTGGTACAGCCCCAGTACTTAGTAGACGCATCCGTGAAACAATAGAACCCATTATCAATCAAACGACAGGCCAACTTGCACGTTTTATGGGAAAACATCGCCATTGGATAAAAAAACACTTACCTGTTACAGATCAACGGCAAAGATTATGGGAACGTTTTTTAGATGGACGAGGAACTTCTTTCATTGAGCAACATCAAGAGGAAAATGCATTCAAATACCTGCAAGATCTAGTAGAACAAAATAATATCACCCAAGGAGAAGTATGGCTAGTTGGTGCAGGCCCTGGTGATCCAGACCTTCTCACGCTTAAAGCTATACAATGCCTGCAAAACGCTGATGTTATTTTATATGATCATCTCCTCTCAAGTGATAGTCTAAAACGCATTCGTCGTGATGCTTTATTAATTTATGTGGGTAAGCAAAAAAAGAAGCATACGCTTCCTCAAAATGAAATTAATCAATTACTTATTAAACATGCTCGAAACGGCAAGCGCGTTTTAAGATTAAAAGGTGGCGATCCATTTATCTTTGGTCGTGGGGGAGAAGAAGCAGAAGCATTAGTAGAAGCTGGTATCCCATTTAAAATAATCCCAGGAATATCGGCGGCTAATGGTTGTGCAACCTATAGTGGTATTCCTTTAACCCACAGAGATTGCGCCCAATCTTGTCTCATTCTTACAGGGCATACACAACATGAAGGTAAATTAGATTTACCTTGGCAAAGTATGGCAAATCCTCAACAAACATTAGTCATTTATATGGGGCTTAGTACGCTTAACCAACTATGCCAAGAGTTGGTAAACAGAGGTCTCCCTTTAACATGGCCTGCCGCTGCAATTGAAAAAGGCACTTTACCAGAACAAAAAGTTATTACAGGCACCTTAGAAAATTTATCCGAGTTAGTAAAACAAGCGAGTTTAAAAAGCCCTGTACTTGTTATTATTGGAGAAGTCGTAAATCATCGAGTTCTTTCCAAGGAATAATCATTTTTTACAAAAAGTGAGATGAATTTTATATATAGGATCGTTATGACTGAACAACTTTTTTCTGCTTTTGCTGTAGACCTTGATCCGCAAGACCGTGTTGCTCTTATTCATAATATTGATAATAACTTTAATGAGCTTGGAGCCGCCGATACTATCCCGACGTCACCAACACCGTCTCGCGCCTCTACAGCACTGAATGTCGCAAAAAAACTTCATCAACTCAGCAGTATTTCAGAGATGTTCCCAAAAGCAACTAAAGATTTTATATAATTATTTTTTAAAAGTAGGGGAATTTTCCCCTCTTTTAGCTACGTAACAAACTATAAACTTAAATCACTAATTTAAAAATATCAATTTGCGAATTCATCACTTAATGGAATAAAGCAAAGCTCTGACGCATGCTGTCTCCATTGATTAACAACAGGACCATAATATAAGCCTTTAATAATCGATAAAGAATGTAATTGTGCAAATAAAGAAAAATCACTGATAGAAAGCTCTCTATCATGGTCAATTAATGGATAATCTAACAAAATATCTTCTAAACTATCAATTACCCTTTGAGCTCTTTGTAAAAGCGCTGGGTCAGCTAGATCTGACATAAATCCTCGACCAGAAGGATCCTTTGTTTTGTGAAAATATTTCTGAGACTCTTCAGATGCGAACTCTGGAAAAGGTGCCCTAATCCAACGCGGATAAGCCAAACGATAAATAAATCGTTGCACCCCTTTAACCCATTCCTCAATAAAATCAACCTCAGGTAATATCACTCTAGGCTGGCCGATATTTTGATCAATATAACGAATAATATCTATGCTTTCTGGCATAAAAACATTTGGCTTATACTCTAAAATAGGTAATAATTTACGTCCGACCATTTGCATTGGTGTTTGCACATCGTCATATAAAAGATAAGCAATTTCAACCGGATAGTTCTTTAAAACAAAAATCATTTTCGTGACAACACAAAAAGGACAATGTTCATAAATATAAAGTTTCATCACTTATCCCTATCTAACGATTTAATCCAAGGAAATAACTATCCTTTATTATACTAGATACTTATTTACCTTTTATAACCTCTTTCGAATTATATGTAGCCTTGCTCTAGCTCTTCTCTAAACTATTTCTTTACACTCTTATTTTCAAGGAAATAAAATGATATTTTTCAAAAAATCTACAGTTTATAAAAACTGTCTATTATTACTCACATGCCTATCCTTTACTCTTTATTCACATACAGGACAGGCTGCTGAAAAAAAAGATCCTATGGCTATTTGGCCAAAACCAGAAAAAGGTTATAAACAAGTCGTTATTCAACTTCCAATGTTACAAAATGAAGAACTCTATCGTGTTGAATTAATTCCTGAAAAAACAATAAAAACCGATTGTAATCGCGTTATGATTAGTGGGGAAATGGACACAAAACCACTCACTGGATGGGGATATGAATATTACGTACTTAGCAAAATCAATGAACCTGCCTCTACACGAATGGCCTGTATCCCCCAAAAAATCGAAAACAAAGCAATTGCTATTCAAACTAACCTGCCCTTTATAGATTATAATAGTAAACTACCTCTTGTTATTTATATTCCAAAAAATATTCATTTATCATACCGCGTATGGTCAGCTGGCTTATTACACAATGCCGAGGAAAATAAAAATAAGTAATCCTGTATATCAGTTTGCAATAAAAAAGATTTTTTACTTTTGTTTATAAATAAGCTATGAAGAAAGCATTATATAAATGTTAACCTTATAGATGCGATCTGATGAGGATTTTATGCTACCTATTTATCTTATCAATTTACCACGTCAAACAGAACGTTTAGAAAATTTTAAAATTAATAATGCATTTCTTAAGGAACATATCAATGTTTTTCCTGCTTATGAAGGCATCCGTTTAGCACGTCGTCAATTAATCGTGGATGGACTAATCACTGAAAAAAACCTTTATAAAGCACGCGCTTTAGGCATTTTAAAATCTCATTATGAATTATGGAAAATTGCTGCTGATAGCGAACATGGCATCACTATTATGGAAGATGATGTTATCATTCATCCTGATTTTATAAAAGAAAGTCAAAAAATTACAAACAGTGATCATCAACATGATATCATTGCATGGGGATACAATATTGATTGGCCTATCCGTTTACAAAATGCAAAAGGCCTACCATCATCTTTAATATCATACCTAATTCAAGTAGGAAAAACGGAATTCGTTGCAATCAATCAAATCGGGGCTTATGGAGATAAAATAGATAAGAAAGTATATTTATCTCAATCTATTACCCCTGATCTTATTGCATGTAAAATGTTTGCTGGTCTTCCATGTTACTCCGTTACCCCCAAAGGGGCTAAAGCCTTACTCGAACAATTTCCTATTGATTGTTATAATATTCAATTTTATGGGGCTCTTTCTGCAATCAATTACGAATATGGTATAGATATTACTTTAGAACATCTTACACGAAATATGGATGTTGTTTTAGCCTCTCCGTTTTTAGCATACTCCGAAAATATTAAAGGGTAAAATACGATAATCATAGAGAAAATGATTAAGATATAAACCATGTAATAACAGCTTTTTTTATTAACAAATCTTTTGCTTGTCCATATGCAGACTGTTGATGCATATAGGCAAGTGAAATTGTAATCTTATCATCTTTCTTAACTGGATAGGTCATCGTAAAAGGAAGTTGTTGGTGTGCACAAATACAATGCGTCACATCATTCATATAAGGGACCAACGGAAATTCTAATTGAGTTAAAGGATAAATATCATCTTTTTGCTCTTGATTACATGCAATATTTAATAATAATACGTCACCAGCATGATAAGAGATCGGCTCTGATGGCTTCACTTGCTCTTCCATAAAAATAAAATATCCTTGAATATGCAATAACCCACTGATAGGTGCCTTCCAGCAATTATCCTCGATTGAGCAATATTGCTGTCCATCCCCAGTAATTTTCTGAGCAGATTCATCAATCTGCAATGCTTTCCATAGTGTTTTTTTATCTATTGTGACTGGTATCTGCTCTCTTTCAAACAATAAACGTGTATAAGTGTCAACTCCATAATGTTTCTTTTCTATCGATGAGGAATTTTCTATAGAAGAAGTCTCTACAGTATCAGATGAACTAGTAGAGGGCCTCATTTCAACAATATTACCTGATACAGGTTTCCCTGCACTAATATTAGGATTAAATGAAACTGGATACAAATTTGGTCTTGATGTTGGGCGTGGTGGTGTAGATGTTATATTTTTTTTCTCAGCAGGCACCATCACAGATGAAAATAAAGGCTTCCAATCTGTAATTGACTGTGGGTGATCCTTCGTCGCATATAGTAAAACTAAATCTGTATAACCTGCATAATCAAAACATAAAACCAAAGTCCCCTTTGTTACTTGAGTAGGCATTTCCTTAATCGACAAAGGGGCTATTTGTAAATAATCCGTAGAAATCAGTTTGGAAGAAACAACCCCAGGCATGCCAATATAGATATTTTTAGGTTTTACTTCTGGAGACCCCACATAGAGGCTATGGCCTGCTATCATCCCTTGAGAAGTAAATAACATTCCTTCTCCTAAAGGATGGCCTGCTACCATTGCTTTTGTATAAACATTCTCGGTTGTAATATCTCCTTTAACCGATAAACTACCTTGGGCATTTGATTTGATTTTCCCTTGATCAGAGTGGATTTGGCTTAAAACCAAACGCTCTCCTGGGTTCTGTGCATCACTATATATCGTGCTTACAGGCTCATTCGCACCATTCATAATAAATAAAGGAGTCCAAATTTTACGGTTATCAACCTGACGATATTCCCATAAATAGCGATTATGAATATTTAAAATCATATCGCCTTCAATCCATGTGTTTCCATCAGGTTGAGCAACACTAATATCTGGATTCTGATCAAAAGCCCATAAACGACTTTTTCTTTGTTGCTTTTCAATATCTATTTTATTTTTAGTATTACTTATAACTGTCACTAAAACTGTAAATTGATAAGTTCTTTTTATATTTGTTTCGACTGTAAATAAAATGGAAGATTTACAACTATCCCACCCTCCTTTAACTGCCATCATAAAACTAGCTTTTTGATAGACAAAATCACTAAAAGAAAGAGAGGAATCTTTATTCTCATAGCTAACTTTTTCAATAACTTCCTCTGGTTGCAAAAAAAGTGTTAAATCAGCAGCGTACTGTACTATGTGGCTTTCTACTTTATAAATAAAATCAATTTGGTGCCCAGTTTGAAATACAGGAAGAATCAACAATCGTTGCTGAGACTTATTATGTGCTGATTTTTTTTATTTTTACTTTTAAACCACTGAAACACCATAAAACACCCAAAGCCTATCACTAAAAATTCTATATTTTTCTAAAAATAAACAACTTCGTTAATCTATGCTATTTTAATCAAAACAAAAACAGATTACAAAGAAACAAAGAATATTATTTAAAATAATATTTTCATTATGCTTCATTAATAGAGATGATCGATTTATACCATGCATCATAATATAAATAAAACCACTCATAAATTTATTTTTGGACTAACCTGTTTAGGACTAGCTTGTCTTTCTCAGTCTTCATTTGCTCAAAAACCTCAACCCGCATCAAATACAACGCCCATGCAACAATCTACTCAAGAGAAACCAACTGTTTTAATTTTAACCACAGGCGGAACCATTGCTGGTCAAGCTCAAGATGATAAAAGTTTGGGATATCATGCAGGAAAAACAAGTGGAGAAGCCCTAATTGCTTCAGTACCTGCACTGAAAGATCATGCAAATATAGAAGTTGAAGCCGTTTCTCAAATTGGCTCTCAGGACATGTCAGATAAAGTTTTACTTGATTTGGCATATAGCATTCAAAAAGCAGAAGCAAACCCAAAAATCTCTGGTATTGTGATTACACATGGCACAGATACAATGGAAGAAACCGCTTTCTTTTTAAATGAAGTATTACCTCACAAAAAACCAGTAGTCTTAGTCGGAGCCATGCGCCCTGCTGGGTATGCTAGTGCAGATGGTACCGCTAATTTAATTGATGCGGTTAAAGTCGCTGGTAGTCCTTTAGCAAAAGATCGCTCCGTAATGGTTGTCATGAATGATACGATTTTTGCGGCACGTTCTGTACAAAAAATGAACACCACTAATCTAGAAGCATTCCAAGCGCCTAATGCTGGCCCTATTGGTATGGTTAATAATGAACATGTTCGTTTTTACATCCCTGCTCAACCTAAAGCACAAGCAGCTTTTATAGCACCTTCTAAAGCACCTTTTCCAAGAGTAGACATTATTTACTCTCATGTTCAAATGGATGGTGACCTTATCGAAGATGCGGTTCAAAAAGGTGCAAAAGGTATTATCCTTGCCGGTGTTGGTGATGGAAACACCTCTGCTGCGGCTTTAAAAGCATTACAAGAAGCTCAACAAAAAGGTGTTATTGTTGTTCGCTCTACAAGAATTAGCAGTGGCTTTGTTAATCGTAATGTCGAAGTTAACGATGATGAAAATCATTTTGTTGTTTCAGAAGATCTAAACCCTCAGAAATCACGATTACTCCTCCAAATTTTATTAGCAAATAAAATCAATACACCAGCCCAAATCCAAAAAGAATTTGCTAAATTATATTAATTAATAAGCATATTACTCATTCTATAGACTAGTCATTACATCCTTAGGTTTGTTATTTTATTTCTAAAATTAACTATAAAAACCTAGGGATTTTTAATCAGTTAAAAAAAACTTGATATCAATACTAAGAATTCCTTACAATGCAATCGTTTGTTTCTTATCCATAAATCCATATTTGGAGATGACGATTGATAAAAAGAATTTCTTTGGGAGTATTATCCTTACTCGCCATAAGTTGCAGCCAGTCTGTTTGTGCAAAAACACATCATGCAACCGCCTCCAAACATAGTAAAGAAACAGCAACAAAAACAGAAAAACCAACAGCTCCTGTTTTGTCTGATCCTCAGATCTCTATCTACAGTGCTCATAAAGAAAAAAATAATTATGTGATTGCCCTTTATACAGATCGACCTGGAAAAGCATTAATCACTTATGACTCTCCTACATGTCAGGCAAATTCATATGGAGATACCGTGCTAAATTCAAAAAATAAGTCTGAGATTATATTTACCTCTACCGAAGATCCTCTATGCAAGGTTACTTTGCAGAAAACAGCTAATAACCAGCTAAAAATAACCAAAGAAACATCTGCTTGCACAGCATGGCATGGTGACTTTTGTAGCTTCTCTTCGTTATCTCCGTTAACTCGTATTTATCCTCAATAAACCAAGGTATAGTCAGATGAAATTATTTCCATTCCTTCTTCCTTGTATCCTTGGTGCTGCCATTGCGTTTCCATCATTGAGCAATGCGCAAACAGATACGACACAACAAGCCTATCTAAACATGATCACCTATGAACATAAAGCACCTCATCAATATGCAACCGTGCTATATATGCCCTATTACCCTGCTTATGGAATGATATCGTTCAGATCACCTGAGTGCACAGCTGAAATAGCTGGATATATTGATCCTTTTGCACTTAAAAATAAAAAATTAATTATTACTTATAAATTATGCAAAGTATCTTTTGATATCACTCAAAATAACCAAGAATTAAGTAATCCCCAAGAAACAGATACTTGTCAGGATTATCATCCTAAAAACTGTAGTTTTTCTCAAATTCCATCACTAAGACAAATTTCTTTAGAAAAACATCCTTAAACCTATTATAGCCCTCATCAACTATAATTTTTGAAGAGATTATCAATGCAAAAATTAGTATTATCTGGCGTCCTCATAATAACTGGCTTAGTCAATTGCCAAGCATTTGCACAAACGGTAGATAATACCGCCCTTATAGATAATACAGCGCTATATGTAAGCGCTGTTAAAAATATACAAAAAACAATGCCCAGCAAAGTAACCATCGATGGGAAACGTATCTATAGCGTTAATTCTGACCATATATGCTCTATTACAGTAACAATGAGCTCTAGTCGACAATATCAGTTCTCTTTACTGACTTGGCCTGACAAAGGACAAGTTGATGATTCTGGCTATACTGAATTTATTTTAAAGGATACGGATAATAAACCTCATATCCTTAGAACAGATCAAGTTAAAGGCAAACAATTCCTGGCCAACATGAGTAAACTGATTAAAAATTGTCAGGAATCAACAAAAAAAAATAAAATTACAAATTCATAAAATCCAAGTAATTTGTTTGATATCAATATAACAAATTATATTTGTATATATACTCTGTAATTCTAAAAAAATGCACAAATGATATTTATTTGTGCATTCCTATATTCATTCATAATAAATAAATTGTAATGACCTATTCTCGCCAAGCCTTACCCAACGCATCTGCTGTTAAAATCGCCGCATAAACTTGTTCTGGCGTAACTTTAAACGGCATATTATGAATGGTCTCACCTTCTGCACAACTGGCTTTGGCAACTTCCATAATTTTCTTTTCTTTAAATCCATCCCCCTCTTTGACCCCAATTTGAGCTAATGTAATCGGCAATCCAACACGATCACAGAAGTCTAATACGGTTTCTAATTCTTCTTCTGAAGCATTTTCTAAGACTAATTGTACTAATGTTCCAAAAGCTACTTTTTCACCATGATACATATGATGACATTCTTCTAAAACGGTGAGACCATTATGAATGGCATGCGCAGCAGCCAGTCCAGAGCTTTCAAACCCAATACCACTCAAATAAGTATTTGCCTCAATAATACGTTCAACAGCAGACGTTGCCACACCATTTTCAACCGCCAGCTTAGCTTTATAGCCTTCTTCTAGAAGTGTATCATAACAAAGTTTTGCCAATCCCATTGCGGCCAATGTAGATTGTCCACCAGCCATTGTTTTTGCATGGGCACGTAAACAAGCTCGACCTTCAAAATACGTCGATAATGCATCCCCCATCCCTGCAACAAACAAACGAACAGGTGCTTTTGCAACCACTGTTGTATCCATAAAAACAATATCTGGATTGGTTGGATACATTAAATACTCTTCGAATTCCCCTTTTTCTGTATAAATCACAGACAAGGCACTGGTCGGAGCATCATTAGAAGCAATCGTTGGCACGATTAATACGGGTACTTTATTATAATAAGCCACCGCTTTGGCTGTATCTAAAGCTTTTCCACCACCAACACCAATCACACCACGACAGTTATTGGCTTTTAAAATATCTCCCAAACGTAGAATTTCTTTTTTCGAGCATTCTCCTTTAAAAAGTTCAAAATGTCCTTGCACATCTTCTTTTTTTAAACTTTTTTCAATGGTTTCTTGTGTAATATTCATAACCACTTGATCAGCAATAACCAAATAAAAGTCGGCTAATAATTTTCCATAATACCCAATTTCTTGTAATGCATTAGGACCCTGAATATATTTAGAAGGAGACTGAATAACCTGTAGCATGAACCCACCCTATTTAAAGAAAACTAAATTTATAGTTAATCATCCAACATATAATATGACAACTCACATTTCTGAAAATATGTTAGCCACCAAAAGACAATATAAATTTTATCCATAAAAGAAGTGCAAAAAACACAAAAATCATTGCGGAAATAAAATCTATTTTCTTATTATATTTCTGATAGCCTTTTTTAATCGCTGGATGAGAAAAGATAATGCCTAATCCCACGAAGCAAAGAAAACTTTCAATTAAAAGCGAAACTATCAATAGAACAATATGCCCTATATCTGACCCCAACGGTAAAACAGAAAAAATACTCGCAAAATAAATAATGGCTTTAGGGTTAGATAAATTACACATTACCCCTTTGAAAAAATAATATTTTTCCTTGTAGACAACAGAACCTATTTCTTGGCTAGATCGTTTAACAATTCCATAAGCCAAATACATCAAATAACAACCACCACCCAACATAACCAATTGATTTAATAGAGGATAGGTTTGAAACAAAATATGCAAGCCTAATATGGATAAAACCATCCAAATACAAGCCCCCGCACAAATTCCTGCAACGACTTTACAAACATCAACAACCCTACCTGTAATGCCTGTTCTAGAAACTAAGAAAAAGTCTGGCCCAGGGATCAGTAAAGCAAAAAATTGAATGATTAAAATTCCAATAAAAGACATAAAATCAATAGCCTCAATAACATCTTATAAAATAGTTAATCCTTAACATTACGCTCTGCATAACCATTTACCAATTATAACCCATTTGCTGTTTAGTTGCTCTTTTCTTTTTCTTCTTATGGGCAAGCATTTTTGGCAGAGGCGCTTGAGTTTCTTTAATTGATGATGCAAGTGCTGGAAAAGGATCAATTCCCGTATGCTCAGTAAAGAAAGCCACGGTTTGTATATAACAAGTCGGCCTTTTTATATTTCTACAAAAATAAACACCCGACTGTTTTAATTCAGGAATATAAACCGCTTTCCAAGTCGCATAAGGCACCCATAAACGATCTTCCCCGACCTTCTTCGTTCTCCCTTGGAAATAAGGCCCTGTTACCACATAAACAGCCCCATATTGAATAGCCATTTGACGCACTTGGCTTTCAATCCAATTCCATTTACCACTATTAAGCTGTTTTGTCTGAGGCACCAAATTTTGAGGAATAAAGGTTTTTACTTGAGAGTCATAATCACCCATATCGCCACTGGGGGTCATATGTCCACGATCATAGCCAGAATTACGATAATCTTTAATCAAAGGATCTCGATTATCAAAACTACCATACCGCCTCATTTCTTTGGCTCTTTGAACCTGATCTCTGGTTAAATATTCAGCAGAATAAACATTCACGTTCGTTTTATTCGAAAAAGCCCACGCATATCCACGATCACAATTCTTTATATCTGCTTGGCTAGATAATGGCGTTGGTGCAGTATCAGTAACAGTCGCACCATGACCACTCGTCATGGGCACTTCATGAACGCAAGTCCCTTCTGCCTTTGCCTGAATAGCAACCAATAATCCTAAAATTGCAATCGTATATATTTTTTTCATTTTTAAAACTGCTCGTTATTCAACAATAATCTTTAGTTATATAGGAACAACCAAGCAAAGAAAGAGCATTCTTTTGATAAAAAAGATTTCCTTTCATTTTTGATCATTTTATAAAGAAATTCTTATTTATTAAAAGCGTCATCACAAGGACTATGAAGATCATGGAAACAAAATCATTGAACGCACAAGATTATATCAATACGGCTTTTCAAAATAGTCATTTCATTGATCAACTTTGGTGTGACGAAGAGAAGATTTCAACAATTTTATCCAATGCTGTCAAAGGATGTTCCGTCAACGACAATAATCCTCAAAGTATTTGTTGTGATTATTTTATTGATTATATCTGCGTTTCTTTAATTAAAAAACCTTCTGATTTTTTATATATTTTTAAAGATTTTCAAGAAGCAGAAGATAAAATCACATTAATGAACCTATATTTCCAAAATTACTTAACCAACCCAATGATTACTAATGCTTTGCTGGATAATCACTCTGCCATTGCACAAATCGGAGACTATCATTATTGGATTGAATATCCTTTAAAATTCAGAGCAACGAAACTTATTCAAAAAGCACCCCTTGCCTCTTTAACCGCACAAGACCTGTTCCCAACAGAGTTGCCATTACCAGAAGAAATTAAAGATTATTTACTCAGTTGTGCCTATGCTGAAAATAAACTCGCAGAAACAGAAATAGACTATTTTCAACAAAATTTCTCTCGTTCTTATGAAATGCTGAAACAAGCAAAAGAGAGGAAAGAGTAATTAACTTTAGCAATATAAGTAAAATAACATTTTATATGAAAATTGCTTTATCATAAAAAGCATAAATTGGAGCGGGCGATGGGATTCGAACCCACGACCCCAACCTTGGCAAGGTTGTGCTCTACCCCTGAGCTACGCCCGCTCTGAACGTAGAAACTGTTTACGATATTTTGAAACGGTATGCAAGCAAATAATAATTAAAAAGTTATATTTTAGGAACTTTTTTGAAACCTTGTTCTTCCATTACTTTCACAACATAATTTAAATAATCACCATCTATTTCAACATGACATAAATCATAAAGCTCTTCTCCTAATTTTGTTAATTTATAGCTATCAAACGTCAGCTGTGCATCACTATTATTATGTTTAAAAATATAACTGCCCCATAAACAATTACATGTTTTAAAACATATTCGATAATATTTTACTTCTTTATCATAGGTTGGTTTAACTTCCACTCCTAAAACCCACCCAACACCAGTAATTACCCCTAAAGATTGCATATCATAAAGATGTTCATATGATAATTTAGAATTTAATACATCATTTCCATATCTACTACCAAACTCCAAACCTTTCATTATTGCATTATCATCTATAACAAAGCTAAAAAGCTTTTCTATTTGTTTGGCTTCTTTTTGAGATAGGTTTTTAATAAATTCTAATGTTCTTAATGAATGTTTCCCTGGAGATTTTATTTCCCCAGCAAGGATTCTGCCCCATAATTGTTGGATCTCTTCTGTCGTTGTATTCGATGCAACCTCTCTAAAACGACACAGCCAATCTTGCTCCACCTGTTCTTTGGGTGGTTCACTTTCATCCTGAGATAAAATACCAGCAGCTATATCAATTGCTTTGGCAAAATTGACTTCTTTTTGAAACTCTTTTCGCATGATATTATCGGTTAAATGATGATGAATATGTTTAGTATATTCTAAATAAGGCTCTTTTTTTATTTTCTCTTCGAGATCAATTGACTTTAGGTCTTGATTTACAATGCGTTCTAAAGCGTTAATATCTATATTTGTATTGGTCGTATCTTGCTTTAATAAATTAATACGTTTTTCTATTTGAACGGCCATCAATTTTTCTAAAGCCTCTAACTCTAGCCGCGCTTTACCATCCCTCTTGATAATCCGTGGCCTAAAGTATGATCCTCCACATTTTTCTACAGTTAACCACATTCGTTCAAACAATTTACTATAAGACATGCTAGGCTCACTTTATTAAACACATAAAGGCAATAATAGTTTTATTCCATAAAAGTAAAAACTCTTTATGAAATGAAATATAAATTAAAAAACTTATAACTATATCAAAATTAATATATCAGATTAAATTATAATGGAAAAATAAAATCGCTGCAGATTAAAAATCTGGAGCGGGCGATGGGATTCGAACCCACGACCCCAACCTTGGCAAGGTTGTGCTCTACCCCTGAGCTACGCCCGCTTTGTATTGCGTAAGATGCTTTTAAAAGATTCTAAAAAATCTTGCAAGAGAAAAATAATAAAATTTTAAAAAAAATATTTTTATTTTTGTTTCTACATGACCTTATTGATATAATGTTTCTTAACTCTTCAAAATTTGATGTTTTGAATACGATGTTCATAAGTTTATTAAACAAGAACCTTGTATCTTTTAAACCTATTTTGCTCATTTTTATACAGGATATAATACAGCAATGACAACGCCTTTTAATACGACTTCTAACGCACAGCTATTGACCGAAGATGGTTCTGTTTCCCCTTCTTCCTCAGCACAAAGCATCATTGTCGATGTAAATCAAAATAACTTCATGCAAGAAGTATTAGATGGCAGCAATAATATTCCTGTGTTGGTTGATTTTTGGGCAGAATGGTGCAGCCCTTGCAAACAATTAACCCCAGTCTTAGAAAAAGTTGTAACCGCTGCTAAAGGGCGCGTTAAACTCGCGAAACTTAATATTGATGAAAACCAAGCGTTAACCCAACAATTGATGCAAATTGGCTTGCCTATTCAATCAATCCCTGTAGTCGCTGCATTCTGGCAAGGTCAAATTGTTGATCTGTTCCAAGGGGTACAACCTGAAAGTGCTATTCAAAAATTTCTTGATCAAGTTTTAAAAGCTGCTGGTAGTGCAATGCCAAGTGAAGATTTCATCGAGCAAGGCAAAGAGTTCCTAGAAAATCAGCAATATGAAGAAGCAATGGGGGCTTATTCTCAAGCTCTTGAACTGGAACCAGAAAGACCAGAAGCTTGGGGTGGCATGATTCGTGCGCTATTAGCACATTCAGGCCCAGAAGCAGCCCAAGAAGTTATCGAGCAAGTTCCAGAGAAACTTCTTGAAAATGGCGAAATTACGGGGGCAAAAGCAGCCATTGATCTTGCAATAGAAGGTAAAAAAGCACAAAGTGAGCTACAATCTTTTCTTGATAAAGTTGCTGCCAATCCAGATGATCATCAAGCACGTTATGACCTCGCCACCGCTTATAATGCTTCTGAAAAACGTCAAGAAGCCGCAAACGAGTTATTAGAAATTATCAAACGAGATCGTAGTTGGAATGATGAAGCAGCAAAAAAACAGCTACTACGTCTATTCGAAGCATGGGGATTAGATGATCCATCAACCCTAGAAGCTAGAAGACACTTATCTAGTATACTTTTCTCATAACCTAATATTCATATAGAGCAGAACTTACTCTCTGCTCTATATTTCTCATTTTATAAACAATTAAAATCGCAAGGTTCAAATGACAGAACAATCCTCTTCTCCTCCTATTGATCAACGTTTACTTTCAATCCTCGTATGCCCATTAACAAAAGGCCCTCTAATTTACGATCGTGAAAATAACGAGCTTATCAGCTGTGAAGCTGCATTGGCCTATCCTGTTAAAGAAGGCATCCCCGTCATGCTTGTTGATGAAGCAAGACAACTCACAGATGAAGAAGTTAATCGCTATAAATAATTTTAAGAAGATGCTCTTAGTTTTTTTGAATACATAAAAACATCGTGCCCACGAACCAAATCTTGGCATAACGCCTGCAATGTAAATTGTATGGTTGGTGGGCAATTTTTCTTAGCTTCTGATAAAATTGGAGCAATCATCATTTCTTCAAAACTATCCTTTTGCTTTGAACAAAAAAACGGTTCTCTATGCCCTGCTTGCTCATCACTTAACTCAATAAATCTTTCAAAAACTTGATTTAAGGACGTTTTTAAAACATGCCTTGTTTCATCAGGTAATTTTTGATGATACTCATCCATTGCTCTTGCGACAAAAATACTATCACTTTGTAAACGTCGTAAGATTGGATATACCTTAACTAAAGTCGGATCTGAATGTTCCAACGTATAGTTAGGATGCTCTTTCCGCGCCTCAGCAATTTCACTTGCTAAATCTCTTAATTCCGAGGTCACTTCGTCATTCATGGACTCAACTTCTTCCCATATAATATGGGATGTCAGCACAGAGTGCAGCAAAATATGTAGTTTATCAAAAGCTACTCTGGCATGAAGAAAAGCACTGCATCGTGCTTGAGGACGTAAAATAAAATAACTTGCGATCAGAGCAGCAATCACTCCAACCAAAATAGAAAAGATACGATCAAAGGGACGCTCAAACATTCCTCCTGGAGATGGAAATAGAAACACGACAGCAAGAGTTACCACACCCAAACGCATCGACGGTCGCCACGCAACAAAGGCAACCATTGGGATAATCACAATCGTAAAGACAATCAAAGAGGGCAATTGTGAGTATTTCTCTATCACAATTGCAATTAACCCCGCAGCCCCACCTAGCAAGGAACCAACGATTTGATCTCGACTAGTCTGTAATGTTTGTACAATACGACTTTGCGTCACGATAACAGAGGTAATTAATGCCCAATAAGGCTCATGTAATCCACTGACATAAGCGATTAAACTGGCCAACGCTATAGACAACAACAGACGTAAACTTTGTTGCACAGCTGAATAGATTTCATGCTTTTTAAAATTATACCGCATAAAAACTCATATTTATATTGTTTGTCATTTCCTCTATTTTTTCTTGTCTTTTACAGGAACTGCAATCCAACGCATTGTATCACCACTTTGAATTAAAAGCAGTATCGTTGGATTTTTCTGTCCTTTTTTCTTTACTTCTTGCTCAAAGAGCGCAATTCCTTTTTGTAGATCTGTCACCTGAGCAATATTATTCTTACTCGTACCAATAATAACATCACCCACCTTCAAATCACTTGCCCCCTTACCTTTACGAGCTTCTGTTGCAACAATCACAACGCCTTGCTGTTTCTCAGAAAGATTATATTTCTGCCGTAAAATATCCGTCATATTACTAACAGAAAAGCCTAAATCTTTTAAAGAAACAACCTTAGATTTTTCATTAGAATTATCGTGATGAGTATCTACGGGTGTAGCTCCATCATCAACTAAACTTGCAATTGAGATTGGCAAGTCAATTTTCTTCCCTTGCCTTAAAATTCCAAGAGTTGCTTTACTATTCGCAGACATTTGCGCAATAAGACGAGGCATCGTATGCGCAGTAATCTCTTGCCCATTCAAAGTCTGGATAACATCCCCCGCTTTTACCCCTGCTGTTGCTGCAGGGCCGTTAGGATCGACTTGTACAACTAAAGCACCTTGAAAAGGTTGAATATTTAAACTATCCGCAATCGTTTCACTAACTTCTTGAATGCGAACACCAACCCAACCTCTGGCTACGTGACCTGATTGCTTTAACTGATCAATAATAGTCTTGGCTTCATTGGACGGAATGGCAAAAGCAATCCCTATAGACCCCCCAGAGGGTGAGAAAATAGCTGTATTAATACCAATAACCTCACCTTTCATATTAAATAAAGGTCCACCGGAATTTCCTTTGTTAATAGGGGCATCAGTTTGAATAAAATCATCATAAGGGCCTTGCTCTATATCTCTCCCTCGAGAAGAGATAATTCCTGATGTTACTGTGCCTGATAACCCATAAGGATTACCAATAGCCAACACCCAATCCCCCACTCTGGACTGATCACTATTACCAAAACTTGTGGCTGTTAAAGGAGACTTGGGATTGATTTTTAACAATGCTAAATCAGTTCTCTCATCAAACCCTTTTAAGGTTGCTTTGAGAACATGATTATTTTGTAATGTAACTGTAATTTGATCTGCATCTTTAATCACATGATAATTTGTGACAATCCACCCCGCAGGATCAACAACAAACCCTGATCCCAAGGCCTGCAAATGATTATTCCCATCATCAGGAATACCACGACGATTCATATAATTACGAAAAAACTTCTCAAATGGAGAATTAGGATCTTGGTCTTGACTCGCATTATCTTCATCTCCTCCATCACCATTATCATCATCTTCATCATCATCGGTTGTTTGCCCAGGCTTAACTGTTTTACTAGAAGATATATTAACAACTGTAGGTAGTAATTTTTCTGCTAAATCAGCAAAACTATCTGGCACACGTTGATATTGTGTATGCGTTTGTTGTGTTCTTGTAAAAAATGGAAATGAAAAAAAAGAAGATTCTGCTTTAACCTTTGAAACAGGAAATAAAAATGTTGTTCCGACTAATAATAAACAACAAGAGTGCATGAAAGATCTTTTGCGTATTTTCATTCGCATTATTCCCTGTTCAGATTAATTTATAAAAATTGTAACAAGCCCACGCAAGATATATTTATAGCAGATATTAGAGCTGAAAAATTATAACCAAGATCTTTCAAAAGTAAACTATTCAAATCATAATTAAATTAGAAATACTCTATTAATTTTAGTTATTTAATTAAGAATGACTCACTTTTAATTTAGCCTTTTCTTTTGCTCTATTTTTCTTTTTGTCTAAATGCAACGCCAAGAAATATAAAATAGAAACCCCTATACAATTGACCACAAATTGTAAAATCCAAATTTCTCCCCAACTCGCAAACATCAACCGTCCCCATAAGTCAAAGACGGTGCTCAAAGAGAACACTTCTAAAGAGTGACGACCATATAAAGCCAGAAACTGTCCAATTTTTCCTTCAGAAAAACGCTTTGCCCACGGAGAAGACTGCACCAAATAAAAAATAGCCACCACATCTAGCAATCTTAATGGAGACAGATACGCTTTTGCTGGCACTGGCACATGAAGCAATCGCAAATCAGGTAATCCCCAATATTCCCAAGGAAATGCCTCAAAAAAAGAAAAGAGTAAATAGAGTCCCATCCCCCACTTTAACCATGGAATAGCAGGGAAATTCCCGTCATGCTTTCCTGCAACAATCGATCCAAAAATCCCAATTGTAAACAAAAACTGCCATGCGAAAGGATTAAAAAACCATCCATCTGGATCTAACCAATTCGGAAAATTAAACCAAGGATCAATATTAACCCCAAGCCAGATTAAAGCACTTACCCCTAAAGCCAGCCACCATCGGCGCTTTATTAGTAAGTAAAACAAAGGAAAACCACCTAATAAAATAATATATAATGGTAAAATATTTAAATTACTGGGCAAGGCATCCAGTGATAATAACCGCCAACTCTCTCTGGCAATACTGTAACCATGTGCTAATTCTGGTTCAAGAAAATCAACAGGTAATACCCAAAAACGCCGCCATTGATAAATACTAAGTAAACTAATTAGCACCAGCCCCATTTGGAATAAATATATCTTCCAACAACGATGCCAAACTCTTTTTGTTACAGTCCATAAGCCATCTTTTGGAATTTTCCTTCCATAAGCTAGCCAAGACGCATACCCTGCCAATAATACAAAAATTTCCGCAGCATCAGCAAATCCAGCATTTCGCATTGTAAAGCGATTCAACAGATCCTCTGGAATATGATCAACATACATCATCACTAATGCCAAGCCCCGCAATGCATCCACACGATGATCTCTGCCTGGTTTTTGAGGTTTAGTAGACAGGGTTCTAATCCTTTACAATAGAATAATCAAAATGTCTTTCTATTGCATCTTATAAAGGAAATTTGAAAATAATCATAAAAATCTTTTAAAAAATTGTTATATACTATCTCTAAGATCTTTTATGATCGCTTTTATTCCTATTGTCATCTTTAGAAAGTATATCTATGACTAGCCCAAATTTAATTGATCAGCAAACCATTAAACAGACTTTATCTGATTTTACCCTTCCTTGGTCGCCTGATATACGTTTGTTAGATGCAAATATTATCGAAAGCATTACCGTTCAAGGTCAAAAAGTTCATTTAACATTAAATGTCTCTACAGTGCCTCCTGATGCTGCGGAACCCTTGAGGGCCAAAATTGAACATCATTTACAACATTTAGAAAATGTTACCCAAGCTCGTGTATTTTTAAATTCAGGTACGGCCTCCAGTAAACGGTTAGTTTTCCCTCCTCGTCAACCTGCTGCTGCAACTTCAGAGAAGAATGTATCGACTCCTTGGAATCAAGCCCATAAACATCCACCTGCAAAACCAAACAATGCAAATAATGGCCCGATCGAAACATTACAATCCATTGGCTGCATTATTGCTGTTGCTTCTGGAAAAGGTGGCGTAGGTAAATCTTCGACTGCGATTAACCTTGCTGTTAGCCTAGCAAAGCAAGGATTAAAAGTTGGTTTAATGGATGCCGATATTTATGGCCCTTCTGTTCCCCACATGTTAGGTCTAGAAGGTCAAGTCGAAGTTGTTAACCATAAACTGATGCCAATGACGGCCTGGGGAATCTCAGCCATGTCCATCGGAATGCTGGTGCCACAAGAGCAAGCCATGATTTGGCGTGGCCCTATGGTTATGGGGGCTGTAAAGCAACTATTATCGGATGTTCAGTGGGGAGAACTCGACGTTCTTTTAATTGATACTCCTCCTGGAACCGGAGATGTTCAATTAACCTTAACCCAAACCGTGCAAATAGACGGTGCAATTATTGTTTCCACTCCTCAAGACGTTGCTTTGCTGGACGCCAGACGAGGCATTGCAATGTTCCAAAAATCAAAAACGCCTATTTTAGGTATTATTGAGAATATGGCATATTTCTCCTGTCCATGTTGTGATGAGAAGACCTATATTTTCGGTGAAAATGGTGCCAAGAATGAAGCCCAAAATCTAGGCTTCCCTTTCCTTGGCGAGATTCCATTAATTCCAGCTATTCGTAGTGGTGCGGATACAGGCGTTCCTATTGTTGCACAAGACCCTGACAGTGTCGCTGCCAAAGCATATCAAGAAATCACGGAACTAATGGTACCTGTCATTAAACGTTTGACTCAACAAAGAGCAAACAAAAAACAAGATAGTGCACAAGAGTAATCATTTATTTTACAGAAAATGGAGCAGGTTTTCCTGATGTTGTTGGGGCTACGCCTGCTAAATAATAACACATTTTATTCTGAGGAAGGTACTGGCACAAAGGACCTTCCTTTCCATCTTTTCCCAAAATTCCAAACTCAAACGTTAAACCAAAAATTAACATTATAATACAAGAAAGAAGCCAATACTTTAAATAACCTAAACCTGTAAACTCTTTGTCAGACAAAGGCTTTATATCAGAAGGAACAACAGATGGATTAGTAAATAATACCTTACCCAATGGCTCACCAGAAGGATTTAAAGGCTCCCCAGGCAATTCATATTCGTATTTTTCTTTAAGCCCATATTCTCTTTCATCATCTTCATCTAGCATGATCGTTCCTCTTTCACAAATGCCTTGTTTCTTCTTTAAATATGATAAGAGGCCTTGAACTTCAATCTTTAAATCAATTTATACCACACCACACAGAATATCTCTGACACGTGTTACGATATTCCCAAATAAATTTTGCCCTTGCCATTGATTTTTATGCAATGCTCTGGGATCAGAAGCAACCAATCCAATTCCCCAAATCGAATCTTTAGGTGCTGTCTCTACCAACAAAGTTCCTTTGGATTGAGAGAATAATTGTAAAAGATCTGGATTTTGCGAGAACTTTTCAATATTACCCCTAAAAACAATATCTACTGCAATCGCACTCCATATCTGAGCATTAAAATTAGCCACTTCACGTCCTGATTTCTTTTGATCAAAAGGAGACTTTGTTTTTAAGATTCTTTGTGCAGTTTCCTGATCTCCAAAAGTAATCGCTTTTTTCCAATGCATCCATTGCTCTGTGCAACTGAACTCTATTCTATCAATTATAAAAGGACTTTTATAAAATTGACTACATTCTGGATGCACCGCATCTGCTTGATGTTCCCAGAAAAATGTAAATTTTGAATAATCCATTAAATTTCCTGACTCTTAATCATTTTCTTGATACGTATTATTAATTCTATTTTCATAATTCCATTGATCTAGACCCGCGGCGAGACTTAAATAAAACAAAGCATTTCTAACTAAACGTAACAAAGACAAATTATGTTCAACAAACTCTTCTAATGAAATTGTCATTAATCTTTGTGAAGAACTTGTATTTATCTCTTTGGTAATCATTACCCCAGAATGTTCTAGTTTATTACGTATTTCATGCAGCCTCTTAAATTCTGGAAGGATATACGCTTTAGGTATTTCTTTACCAACGAGATCGTAAGATAAATGATATAATCCTTTTAAAAACCAATTATCTTTATTAATTAATTTTATATTTACACCTTGTTTACTATCAAGGTTATTATACCAAATACTCCCAATTGAAATCATAGGATTACGAATAACTTCTCCCTTTTTATTTTTTACTTCTAACTCCCAAAAAGCAAAAATAAACTCAGCAATCTTATCAAAAATACTATAGGCTTTACTAAAAGAAGACTTCATTAAAGATGTCGTTAGCCCAAAAGAGAAATCATTCTGACGAATCTCCCCAGAATTGTCAGATCTTTTTAATTCTGCTTCATTTGATGGGAATAAGTCACTATTTTCATCTGCAAAATGTTCTTTATCTTTTAATTGTATAGATTGAAATAATAAATAACGTGCAGCAATATATTCTTGTTTTAATAACCTAAACCAATTAAAAAACTCTGGTTGTTCTTCTCCTTGACGGTAAGAATAAGGAGGAAAAGATAGATAATCTGTCCTGCCAATATCATATACAGACACCAAATTAATAGGATCAAGATATAAATGCTCCTTCAGAGACCATTTTTTATATGCAACCTTCTCCGCTGAGTCTTTTAAAAAACCCATAAAATTTAACTTATATACAACTCCTCCAACTAATTTGTTGAAAAAATAAACAAAACATAATTTATAACTTTTAATTGCTTCTAAAGTCCCTATTTGGTGAATATGCGGTAATATATATTCATAATATTCTTTACGCAGTGTATCTATATTATCAGGATGTGTTTCCCAAACTGTTCCTTTTTGAAAAGCACGGTTAAAACTCTTTTTTGCTTCAATATATAAAAAATTAAAAGGTGTTTTATTATAATTTATCTCAGGATTAAGAGCTAACCAATTTGCTAATTTAAATAAACTTCTACCACGATAATATAAGGCCATAGCAAAAGTAGGAACGCAAAGAATAGCCTGTTCGTAACATTCTATTGCCTCAATAAAACGTCCAATTTTATCAAACGCACGGCCCGTATTTGTTAAAATCATTGCTTTAAATTCACGTGAGCAAGCTTGAAAGCTATCATGCTGTATTGCTTGACGTTGATATAAAAGAGGCTTCCAACTTGGATCAACTTGAATTGTAGAAGATTGCTTGGTTTTATTACTCTTTTGTTTATCTTGAGGTTCTATATTCTGTGGTTCTGGAGGTTTTTCTTGCAAATTACCTAGTTGAAAGAGTGCTGATGCGATGTTAGCTTTACAATACCAAAATGCATAGGCAATCAATGGATATTGATCAATATACCGACCACATAGCAGATCCATATTTTTTAAATTATCTATATCACCAGCATGGATATAGCCATCAATTTCACTTGAAATTTTGCCATATAACTTGCTTAACTCATCACTATTCATCGCTATACATCCCTGCATTTAAAGTACAAGAATAATATTAAAATGGTAATGTTTTAACTATAAAATAAATTGTAAATGAAATAATTTATGGCGGAGGGGATGGGATTCGAACCCACGGTACGACTTTCATCGTACAACGGTTTAGCAAACCGCCGCCTTCAGCCTCTCGGCCACCCCTCCGCAAGAAGAGTTGCTTAGTAACACGGCGTTTGCTCTGAAATGTTTTTAGTCGTTTATTGAGAGGCTGTCAATTTTATTTTTTGATTCTTTTAAGATAATTGTTTTTTAAGCAATTCATTAACGATCGCAGGATTGGCTTTTCCTTGCATAACCTTCATGACTTGCCCAACAAAGAACCCAAATAATTTATCTTTACCAGATTTATATTGTTCAACTTTGTCAGGGTTAGCAACCAGAATTTCTGCAATAACCTTTTCAATCGCACCCGTATCCGTAACTTGCTTCAAACCCTTACGTTCAACGATATCCGCAGGCATGTCTCCTGTTTCAACCATATCTTCAAGAACTTCCTTAGCAATCTTACCATTAATAGTATTATCAGCAATCAAATCCAATAATCCACCTAATGCTTCTGCACTAACAGGGCTTTCATGAATAGTTAAGCCTTTTTTATTTAAAACAGCAAACAACTCACCTGTAACCCAGTTAGATGCCATACGACCATCACGACCCTTTGCAACTTTTTCAAAGAAGTTCGCAATATCTTGCTCGGCAACCAAAACATTCGCATCGTAACGAGGCAATCCATATTCAGATTGAAAACGATTACGTTTATCATCAGGCAATTCAGCCAAAGTTGATTTTAAATGATCAACATGAGATTGCTCAACAATCAAAGGCAACAAATCTGGATCTGGGAAATAACGATAATCATGCGCGTTTTCTTTGCTGCGCATCGTACGAGTTTCCCCACGAGCGACGTCAAATAAACGTGTTTCTTGATCAACTTCACCGCCATTTTCATAGATCTCTACGTGACGTTTAGCCTCGATTTCAATCGCCTGCATGACATAACGAATAGAGTTAATATTTTTTAACTCACAACGCGTACGATAATCTTCACCCGCTTTACGCACAGACACATTCACGTCAGCACGCATAGAGCCCTCTTCCATATTGCCATCGCAAGTGCCAAGATAACGCACAATTGCACGGATTTTACGTAAGTAAGCCCCAGCTTCTTCAGGTGAACGCATATCAGGTTCACTCACAATTTCCATCAACGCAACACCTGAACGATTTAAATCCACACATGTTTCTTTAGGTGCCAAATCATGAATAGATTTCCCCGCATCTTGTTCTAAATGCAAACGGGTAATGCCGATATTTTTAACAGAACCATCATCTAACTCAATTTCAATGGTACCCTCACCTACAATTGGAAATTCAAATTGAGAAATTTGATATCCTTGAGGCAAATCCGCATAGAAATAGTTCTTACGGTCAAAACGACTCATTAAATTAATTTTAGCATTCAAACCAAGCCCTGTGCGAATAGCTTGATCCACACATTCACGGTTTAATACAGGCAACATTCCTGGAAACGCAGCGTCAACCAGACTAACATGCATGTTTGGATCTGCACCAAAATGCGCAGATGCTCCAGAAAATAACTTAGCTTGGCTAATGACTTGGGCGTGGACCTCTAATCCAATAACCACTTCCCAAGGGCCTGTTGAACCTTCAATCACATAACTCATAGGGAACCTCCAGCAAGAAGAGTTGGTTTATGGGTAAAGTTTGCTGCTTTTTCCATCGCAGAACCCACCGCAAATAAAGTTTCTTCACCAAACGGACGACCTAATAATTGTAATCCCAAAGGCAATCCTTGACTGCTTAATCCAGCAGGAACCGCAAGACCAGGAACCCCAGCCATACTTGCAGGAACGGTAAAAATATCGTTTAAATACATTTGTACTGGATCTTCTTGATTTTCACCTTTAGCAAATGCTGCGGTTGGTGCAGTTGGCGTTAATAACACATCAACTTTATCAAAAACATTCATGAAATCTTGATAAATCAATTTACGCACTTTTTGAGCACGCAAATAGTAAGCATCATAATATCCCGCAGAAAGCACATAAGTGCCCATCAGAATACGACGTTTAACTTCATCTCCGAACCCTGCGCCACGTGTATTTGCGTAAAGTTCATCCAAACTATCACCAGCAATACGACGTCCATAACGAACTCCGTCATAACGAGCTAAGTTAGAAGAAGCCTCAGCAGGTGCAATGATGTAATAAGTTGCCAAACCATATTTCGTATGAGGCAAAGAAACATCAACAATTTCACAACCAGCATCTTTAAGCCAGTTAATTCCTTGCTGCCAAACCGCTTCAATTTCTGGAGATAAACCAGGTGCACGATACTCCATTGGAATACCAATTTTCATACCTTTTAATGAGCGGTTACAAGCCGCACGATAATCTGGCACCTCTTTATCTACTGACGTGCTGTCTTTTGGATCAAAACCAGCCATTGATTGCAACATAATTGCACAATCCTCAACTGATTTCCCCATTGGGCCAGCTTGATCAAGAGAGCTTGCATACGCAATAATGCCCCAACGGCTGCAACGACCATAAGTTGGCTTAATCCCTGTAATCCCACAATAAGCAGCAGGTTGACGAATAGAACCACCCGTATCGGTTCCTGTTGCACCCATTGCCATTTGTGCAGCAACCGCAGCAGCAGAACCACCAGAAGAACCACCAGGAACAAGGAATGTATCCTCACCTTTACGTTTCCATGGATTTTCCACCGCACCAAATGCAGAATTTAAATTCCCAGAACCCATCGCAAATTCATCAAGGTTCACTTTACCTAAAAATACAGCACCATCACGCAATAAGTTCGATGTTACTGTACTTTCATATGGAGGAACAAAGTTCTCTAAAATACGACTAGCAGCCGTAGTTTTTACACCTTTGGTACAAAACAAATCTTTGATTGCCAAAGGAATACCCGTTAATGCTGGTGCATCACCAGAAGCAAGCTTTTTGTCTGCTTCTTTGGCCTGATTAATCGCAGCATCCGCAGTCACCGTAATATACGCATTTAAACGTGCATTGAGTTTATCAATGGCATTCAAATGTGCTTTGGTCAGTTCCTCAGCACTAAATTTCTTTTGACGCAAACCATCGGCTGCCTCAGTAATTTTCATTCCAGTTAACATTATTCAACCACCTTTGGAACAGCATAAAAGTCAGCAATACGTTCAGGAGCATTTGAAAGAACATCTTCTTTACACTCCCCATCCGTCACAACATCTTCGCGTAAACGTAACTGCGCGATTTCCGTGCCAACCATTGGTTGAACATTGGTAATATCTACTTCATTCAATTGTTCCATCCAATTGATAATGCCACCTATATCAGCAGCATAAGTTGCCAATTCATCTTCTTTGACTGCCAAAGAAGAAAGTTTGGCAACGCGTTGGACAATTTTCTTGTCCAAAACGCTGTCTTGTTTCTTGTCGGTCAATTCAACCTCCATCACTTAAATAGTTTTTCTTTAATAGGTTAAAAAATTACTTTTATTCTATACCATACTATAAGGGTAAAGGAATAAGCGTTATAAAATTATTTTACTATTTAATATTAACAACTCTAAATTACACAAATGTTTATTTCATTGTAAAATAATATTTTTTTCTTTTATTACCTTATATTTTACAGTATAATAAAAGCTAATTTTAAAACTTATTTTGGTCATCAATTTATGACAAATAACAATTTTCAAGATATAGAATACCAAATATTTGCAGCTTTAATACAAATCAAAGGTATTGGATATCAAACTCTTTACAATTTTATTAAAAACGAAAATTCTTTAAAATCAATCCTACAAACTAATAACATAGACGAGCTCAACAAATTATTAGGGCGTCACATAAATAGTGATTTTTTGATTGGAAATTTATGGGAAGATTGTTTAAAAAATTTATTAAAAACAGGTCAAGAATATATTCAATTTCTGAGAACAAAAAATATCCAATTACTTTTATATACAGATAACGCTTTCCCTAATTTTCCAAAAAATATGAAAAATCCTGTATTTTGGTTGTTTGTACAAGGTAAAATAGAAAATCTTCATAATCAGTTTATACTAGCACTTGTTGGGTCAAGAGAATATACTAATATTGGAAAGTTTTTAACAGAAACATTATTATACGGAATATCAAATACAGATAAACCTTTTGTTACAATCAGTGGGCTAGCTGCAGGTATTGATCAGCTTGTCCATACTTTATCTTTATATCTTCATATTCCAACAATAGCAGTCCTCGGAAACGGGTTACTCCAAAATTATCCTGAAAATTCTCATTATTTAAGGACAAGAATTCTTGAAAATGATGGCACAATAATATCAGAATATTTTCCAAACAGTAAACCTACACAAAATTCATTTATTCATAGAAATAGAATTCAAGCTGCTCTAGCTAACGTAATCACTCCTTTAGAGTGGAAAATAAAAAGTGGAACAGCTCATACTGTAAAATTTGCTTATGAAATGAATAAAAAAATTATTTGTGTAGAGACCCCGATCTGTCAAAATTACTATTTAGCTCATGCCCTTGCGAATGAAGATGCCGAAAAAAGATACTCAGCTAAAAAATATATATTTCCCAATGATATTAATCTTTTCATCAAAGAAATACAAAATAACGATACAATAACTAATTATCCTACGCAAATGTCTTTCAAAATCTAATTAATTTGGAGAAATAGTCATGGCAAAATTAAAAGCTGTAATATTTTCTGTAAGAAACGTTTTTTTTGATGATAGATTGGATAAAAAACAACTAGAGAACAAATATACAAATCCACTAATGAAATTTATTAATTTTTTATCAACTCGTAATATTAAGGTAATTATACATAGTAATACGTATTGGTATGTAGATAACAATAAAGATCAATCATTAGCCAATTATTTTAAATCTAAAACAGAACAAGACATCCAAGATTATAATTCAAAAAATTATCCGAATATGCCTAAAAAACCAAGAGCTGATGCGGTTCCTTTTATATTAAAAAATGAAAATTTACAGCCAAACGAAGTGATTTATATCGGAGCAAACGAGAATGACTGGAAAGCCTGTATTAACTCAAAAATGCTTTTTATAAAAGCTACTTGGATTCTTAATAATAAAGATATTAAATATGGTCTATATTTTGAAGATACTCCAGCTTTAGCTCGCTTCATTGATATTTGCTGCATACAAGCTAATAAAAAAGACATGTATCATTATCAAGACGATCATATTAATTTATATACATTATCCCCATTCTCAACTTTAAAACCTCAGTTAGCACAATATTCAGCATCAGCAAGAAGCACTGCTAAACAATTGGGAAATGAAGCTCTTCCTGATTTTTGGTTAATGTTATTAATCTCTAAAATTTACTTTTCAGGTTTATATTTACAAATCAAAAATATTATTGCCTTCCCAGGGCATAAAGTCGGATCTGGAAATGAAGTAATGGATAAAGCCTTAGATATCTTTTCTAAATGCTTTAGAATTACTTACTTACCCAATGCTTTAATAAGGCATACACAATCTACAAAATCACAAGATGCTAGAAACAATGGCAATAAAGCATTATTGAGTATATATAATCATTTAAATACTCTAATGTTAAATAATCAACCTAAAAAAGGTTTATATGGCAATGAGTGTAAAAACAATTATCACTATCAAGGTAAAACAACATTATTAATTGATGATATTGTAACCGCAGGTTATTCTTTTGATGCTGCAAAGTTGTTGTTAGAAGCTGCTGGTGCAAAAGTAATTTGCTTAGCTTGGCTTAAAACCATTAACACTGACTTAATTATTTCTAAAAATAAATTACCTACAAATTATTCTATCAATAGGCAAATATCTGATTCTAAAGATCTTTTTCCTCACCCCAACTCATATAATATTCCATATACATCAATCATCAAAAATAATTACGATGCAGGAAATGAATTAGATGAGCTATTTACTAAATTTACTACATGGAATTTTACTTGATAATTAAATAAACCTCATAACAAATCTTTATATTCTTTACATCCATCTTGATTATGAAGATCACAAGCTTTCTTAAAATAAGACTTTGCTTTTTCTTTATCAATAGATGTTCCTAGACCCTGTTCATACATACATCCAGCATTATAAGCAGCATCTGCATGATCATTATGAGCCGCATCTTTAAATAATTCTAAGGCCTTATGTAAATCAACAGGAACGCCCTGACCTCTATAATAAATTAACGCCAAATTATATTGTGCTTCAGGGACATTTTGATCAGCAGCTTTTTTATACCATGCAATCGCTTGTTGATGATCTTGAGTAGTCCCAACACCTTGGTCATACATATAAGCCAAATTAAAATCAGCTTTAGGCATATATTGATAGGCAGCCATTTTATAATATTTCATCGCTTGATTATAATCTCTGGCAACCCCAACACCTTCAAAATACATCAGCCCCAAATTAAATTGAGCTTGTGCATCCCCTTGTTTAGCCGCTTCTCCGAAATAATAAATGGCTTTATCATAACTCTGAGGAATCTTTTTCCCCTCTAAGTATAATACGCCTAAATTAAACTGAGCCTTAATATTTCCATCATCAGCTTCTTTTTGTAAATTAGCAATGTCCGCTTGAGGTCTTTTAATTATTTCAGTTTTCGGTTTTGCTGGATAAACAATAATATCCGTATCTGCTATTGCTGTATTTACTGCTAAACATCCAGCCATTACAAATACTAAACCAAAAAACCGTTTCATCTTTTTTTAATCCTCACTTACCGATATTTATTTTTATATTTTATCAAATCACATCGTCATAATAAATCTTTTTGACTAAGCAATATATTCTATTGACCTGTGTAATGTTTTCAAAAGAACATGCTGATGTCAAAATATTAAAACGATACGCTTTATTCTCGTCATATAAAATGATATATATGTCACAAATTATACACCATTTATTTTATGAAAAATAGAAAAAAATGAAGATTTATCCTGCGACTATTCAAGAGCTTGAAGCAATTTTAACTATCCAAGATCTATGCTATCATGAAATTGAACCTGAATCTCCGGAAGCAATGGTGTCCAAAATCAACATTAGTCCAGATACATGTTTCGTTGCGAAAGATACGCAAGGGATCAGAGGATATCTCCTCTCTATTCCTGCAAGCCTAGGAAATCCACCGCAATTACACAGTGATACACAGACATTAGATCAACATCCGAATTGTTTATATTTACATGACCTGGCTATTCATCCTAATGCCAGAGGCATGGGAGTAGGCAAATTACTTTTTCAACAATTTGCAACTACCGCCACTCAAAAACAATTCAAGCATGCTTCATTAATTTCCATTCAAAACTCAGTGCCTTTTTGGCAAAAATATGGGTTTTCAGTTATCTCCCCTGATACAGCTCTAGAGAAAAAATTAAAAACATACGGTGATAATGCAACTTACATGGAATGTTGTTTAGCAGACTACTTTGCTAAAGTTTAAAGCAATTATTGGTTGTATTTATACGACCTTTCCCTCAACAAGGTCATGAATCATATCAACCATTATCTGTAAGGCTCTCCTTACCTTTTCATGTAATTCAAAAGAACAATTCAAACGGATGTAATTTTGTGGCAAATTATCTTGTTGAAACAAAATACTAGGAGCAATAACAATATTTTTTTCTAATAAACGCTGATATAAAAGAGTGCTATCCATTCCCTCAGGCAACTTTATCCATAAGAAATATCCTGTTGCATAATGATAAATCTCACAGGTTTTAGGAAGTATCTCTTGTAACAATTTATAATAAGTAGTTTTCGTCTTATGCAACTTTAACCGCAATTGCCTTAAATGTTTTTCATAATGATGACTACAAATAAAATCAGCCAACGCATGTTGCATAAGATTACTTGCTGAAACTGTGCTCATTAATTGCAAATGTTGGATGACGTTAGAAAACTTACCTGAATTTACCCATCCAACCCTTATCCCTGCTCCTAATATTTTTGAAAAAGAAGAACAATGTAAAACATAGTTCCCTTTATCAAAATATTTAACGGATAACGGTTTTTGTTTTTCATAAAATAGCTCTTGATAAACATCATCCTCAATTAAATACACTTCGTATTTGTGTAATAACGTCGCAATTGTACTTTTGATTTCATTGCTCACGGTAAACCCAATGGGGTTATGTACATTTAACATCAACCAACATGCCTTAATGGGATAATTTTTCAGAGCATTTTCAAAAGCCTCTAAATCAAACCCATATTGATAATGCTCTGGAATTGTAATAACATTCAACCCTAACCGTTCAGCAGCTTGCCAAGCACCGTAAAATATTGTTTGTTGAAGTAAAATAAAATCGCCTGGTTTTGTCAAAGCCTGCAAAGCAAGATTCAACGCATCTAACGCACCAGAAGTAATCACTAGATCCTCTGGATTGGTTGATATTCCATTCAAACTATAACGACTGGCAATGACTTGACGTAACTGTAAATATCCTGGTGGCATACTATCAGTGCTTAAAGCACTATTCGGGATTTTTGCATGCCGAGAAAGCGTCTTCATAAAATACGTATTACATAACAAAGACGCTGATGGAAAAGCCGACCCTAAAGGAATAACATGCTCTTTTTGCAAGTGTTTTAAGTGATCAAATACAAGAGAATTAATTTCAATATTTGTATTTAAAGCAAGCTTATTAGACGTTTTCGAAACGTGTGATATTGCTTCAGAAACATAATATCCAGACTTTTGCTTGGTATAAATCCATCCTTTTGCTTCAAGCTCTTGATAAGCATTTAAAACAGTCATCACACTGTAGCCAGAACTTTGTGCTTGCTCTCGCAAAGAAGGCAATTTCTTATGCGCAGGCCAAGACTCACTCTCAATCAAAAACTGAATATTATTGGCAAGCTGCTTAAATTTATGCATTGGTCTCAATAACCGAATTAATCATCTATTATAGATAACATCTTAAAACATATGAACATAAAATCACCTATAATTATTTCTAAAAAAAGTCGTTTCATAAACAATATTAATACCCATCATATGATTGACAAAATACGTTCATTGCCCTTCATTGACTAAAATAGGAAAAGTCATAATGACGAAGATAAACAGAAAATACCGAGATAATACTATACAAACAGGTGTATATTAAAAAATTCTGTTATTTTACTAAAGGGAATAATATTCATTTTATCATATAAATCTGTATGATTTGCTCCTGGCACAATCATTAACTCTTTTGGCTCTGCGGCTTTTTCATAAGCTGTTTGACTAAAATATAAAGAATGAGCTTTTTCCCCGTGAATAAAGAGAATAGGCCGTGGAGATATTTCAGAAATATATGTTAAAATAGGCATATTCATAAAGGATAATGGCATTGTAATTGTCCATGAATTTCCCGAGTTAACAGAACGAGAATGATATCCCCGAGCAGTCATATAATAATCATGATAATCAACTAAAAATTGTTCTTCACCACCAGTTAATTGATTGTAAGCAGGCTGATAACTAGGAACATCTTTTTCAGCATCAACCCAACGTTGCCGGCTTAATTTTTCTAATGTCTGATTCCTTTCCTCAAGATTAACACGATCATTATATCCCTTTGACATCACTCGACACATATCATACATAGTGCTTGTAACAACAGCTTTCACACGTTTATCTGCTGCAACAGCATTTAATGCCATTCCTCCCCAACCACAAATTCCAATAAGACCAATACGCTCACGGTCTACCAGTTCATGTAAACCAATATAATCTACAGCGGCCATAAAATCTTCTGTATTGATATCAGGTGAAGCAATATTGCGTGGTTCTCCACCACTTTCACCCGTATATGATGGATCAAAAGCAAGTGCAATAAATCCATGCTCAGCCATTGTTTGTGCATAAAGACCCGAAGATTGCTCTTTAACAGCACCAAAAGGTCCACCTACAACAATGGCTGCGAATTTTTTATGACTACGATTTTTAGGTATATAAAGATCACCAACTAGAGATATACCATATCTATTTTTAAACATGATTTTTTCATGATCAACTTTACTACTTTTTGAAAAGACTTTATCCCATTTTTCTGTGAAAGACATCTGTTGATTTCCTTTTTGCAATTGCTTTGTTGATTGTGCCTTAATAATGGAGCTTCCTGCGATAGCAGTGACACTAGAAGCAATAATTGTTTGTATAAAATTTCTACGAAATAAATGGGCAGCCATATAAACTCCAAATCATTCAATGCTATTACATAGAAATTAATTTCTACCGTTCTAACTCTTTATTATTTTTAGTTTATTAATTTAATTATTCTTATACAATGAATTAATATTGAATTATTAATTCTGAAAAATGGAATAAATAAATTGGATAAATTAATAGCACTTAAGTATTTTTGCATCGCAGCAGAAACATTACAATTTCGTGAAACCGCAATCATAATGTCAGTTTCACCTCAAGTTGTTACCCGTATTATTGCAGAGCTAGAGAGGGAATTAGGTGCTTTATTATTCCTGCGAAACACACGCAATATGAAACTTACCGAGTTCGGAGAGCACTTTTTACCAAAAGCACAACAATATTTACTCGATGGAGAAATGTTATTTTTATCTGAAAAAAAAGAACAGAACGATTTGAAAGGTATTGTCAGAATCTCTGTTTTTTCTTTACCTAAAAATGATAAAATATTATATGATCTTTTATTAAAAGCGGCTCATTATCCAAAATTAAAAATAGAGTGGCGTGTGAATTCTACAAAGCTTAATATCATTGAAAATCAAATAGATATTGGATTACGAGTTGGTTTTAATCCAGAACCTTTAATCATTACGCAGCATATATGTCATGTCAAAGATAAACTCGTTATTTCTCCCATACTTTTACAAAAATTAGGAGCGCCAAAAAACTTAAATGATTTACAAGAGCGTTTTCCTACAAGTAGTTTAATCAATGATAATACAGGACGACCTTGGGGATGGCCGATTAATAATGTTCTTCATATTTTTCCTAAAAATATTACTTTCATAACGGATGATCAATATAGTGAACTTTCATCTGCTTTATCTGGTTCAACATGCGCATTGATCTCTGACTATTTATGCTCTGAATACTTAAAAAATGGCACATTAATTGAACTTTTCCCTGAGATTGAGAAAAAAAACTGGCCTATGTATCTTTACAGACCGCAAAGAACAATGACTTCACCCCATGTGATAAAAGTATTTAATTGGCTATCAGAGATCTTACTCTCATATTATCCCAAACAAAATGATATATAATTTAAGAAAAATTCATATTTAATAAAATAGAAACAGTTTATTAAATTTATTATTACAATATACATAAGGAAAGATTGATGACATCACTGCTATTTTATCTCTTAGCTGCCTTTGCCGAAATTGCAGGATGCTTTTCCTTTTGGGCATGGGTGCGCCTTGGAAAATCCCCCTTATGGATTGCACCAGGCACAATTTCTTTACTCTTTTTCGCATGGATTTTAACCAAAGTCGATATCGACATCGCAGGGCGAGCCTATGCAATCTATGGCGGAATTTATATTATTTGCTCTTTGGTGTGGCTATGGGCTGTAGAAGATACCCCACCAGACAAATGGGATATCACAGGTGCTATTATCTGCTTACTTGGAGCAAGTATTATCTTATTTGCTCCACGTTCTTAAATTAATTTATTCGATTATATTCCTTTTCTTTATTTCATGAGTGGCGGTCTATTTACCTATATCTTTTGCCACGGCCTCAGCCATTTTAATGCCATCAATTGCAGCTGACATAATACCACCTGCGTAACCTGCACCTTCACCTGCGGGATAAAGACCTGGCGTATTAATACTATTTCCGTTCTGCTCTCTAGGAATACGAATAGGAGAAGATGTTCGCGTTTCAACCCCTGTCATCACTGCATCCGCAAAGCTAAACCCTGAAAGTTTACGGTTAAAGGATGGAAGTGCTTCTTTAATCGCATCCACAACAAAATTAGGTAAAATATCAATCAGATTACTCGGTGTTACCCCAGGTTTATAAGACGGCGTTATATCACCTAATCTTTTCGTAGCACGTCCTGCCAAGAAATCTTCTACTCTTTGCACTGGCGCTTTATAATCTGAACCGCCTAATATAAAAGCTTTCCGCTCTAAGTCTCGTTGAAAATCAATACCAGCCAATGGATTATCAGGGTAATCTTTTTGTGGATCAACACTGACTACCAACGCCGCGTTAGCATTTCGTTCAGCACGAGAATATTGACTCATCCCATTTGTCACCACCCCACCTTCTTCTGAAGCTGCAGCAATCACTGTTCCGCCAGGGCACATACAAAAAGAGTAAACACCACGATCATTCCCCGCATGGTGCACCAATTTATAATCCGCAGCACCTAATTTCTCATGACCTGCTTGAGGACCAAAACGTACTTTATCAATCATTGATTGAGGATGTTCAATCCGCACACCCACAGAAAATGGTTTTGCTTGAATAGACACACCATCTTTATATAAAGAAACCATCATATCCCGAGCACTATGACCCGTTGCCAAAATCACATGACGACTAGCAATCTCTGTACCATCACTGAGGCGCACACCAACCACTTGACGCTCTTTATCCGTCAAAATCGATTCAACCCGAGTACTAAACCGATAAGATCCACCATTCGCTTCAATTCCGTTACGAATATGCTCTACCATACTTACCAATCGAAAAGTACCAATATGAGGCTTTGAAACAAATAAAATCTCTTCTGGAGCACCCGCTTTTACAAACTCCGTTAACACTTTATTTCCATAATGATGCGGATCACTAATTTGCGTATATAACTTCCCATCAGAAAAAGTGCCTGCTCCGCCTTCTCCATATTGCACATTACTCTCTGGATTAAATTCTGATTTTCTCCAAAAAGCAAATGTATCCACAGTACGTTCACGAACGGCCTTACCACGCTCTAAAATCAATGGCCTCAATCCCATTTGAGCCAACAAAAGCCCTGCCATAAATCCACATGGCCCAGAACCAATCACAATAGGACGCTGATAGCCTGATTGACTGGCCAGATTTTCACCAGCTACTCGATTTAATACAAATTGATATTTAACCTCTGGCGCTTTTTGAAGATGTTTATCTTCCGCATGAGCGCTTAAACAAGCCTCATCATCAGAAACTTCGCAATCAATCGTATAAACCAATAAAATATGTCCACGCTTACGAGCATCATAACCTCGCCGAACAATGTGATATTGTTTAATCTCTGTTAAAAGACGTTGTTTTAATACGTCTTCTAATTCAGCATTACTGTGATCAAGAGGAAGTTTTAATTCTGTGATTCGGATCATCGATTTTATAACTATTAAAATTGAAAAGGATAACTAAGCTATACCCTGTCAACATATACCTTATCAATGCCACAGAAAACTATTTATATTTATAAAAGGAAACAGTATATAATATCCAAAATATAAAAATGAATTAAAATATTCTTTTTCATACATGCATAAACCAAACTAAATTGTCATTAAGGATCCCTTGACGATGTCTGAACATCAACACCACCATCATGATCACAATCATGAACATAATCATGAACACGACCATGATCACAACCTCGATCATGATTGCGGTGGTCATTCACATGCTCATGGACATCACCACCACGTTCCAAAATCTTTTGGTACAGCCTTTGCTGTTGGCATTACTCTAAATATTATTTATGTCATTGCTGAAGCAGCATGGGGATTTTGGGGGAATTCTTTGGCATTATTGGCTGATGCGGGACATAATCTTTCCGACATTTTAGCTTTAGCCTGTGCTTGGGCTGCTGCTATTCTCGGACAAAAAAAGCCTACAGACAATTTTACTTATGGATATCGCCGAACTTCTATTTTAGCCTCATTAACCAATGCTGTGATTCTTCTGATCGTTACTGGTGGCATTATTTTAGAAGCCATTGAACGTATTTTCCATCCTGCCCCAGTTGCTGGATGGACCGTCATCATTGTTGCTGCCATCGGTGTTGTCGTGAATGGAATAACCGCGATGATGTTCGCCTCTGGTCACAAAGAAGACCTTAATATCAAAGGCGCTTTCTTACACATGGCATATGATGCACTCCTTTCTTTGGCGGTCGTTGTTACTGGGGGCATTATCCTCTTTACCAACTTTAACTTACTGGATCCAATCATCAGCCTTGTTGTCTCTGTTGTCATCATCATGGGCACATGGTCGCTCTTAAAAGATTCTGTAACCTTGGCTGTAGATGGCGTACCAACCAATATTAAACGTAAAGATGTTGAAAAATATTTACGTGAATTACCTAGTATTGTTGATTTACATGACTTACATATATGGGCAATGAGCACCACCGAAACAGCGTTAACAGTTCATTTGGTCAGCAATGTTGACCATCGTTCTGATGACTTCTTAACGGTGACGTCTCAACAATTAAAAGATCAGTTTAAAATTGGGCATACAACCATTCAAATTGAGCTTTTAAATGAAGCCAAATCGTGTCTTTTAGCATCCACAGAAACAGTATGATGTCCGATCATCACTACTAGTTACAAAGAATAGAAAACGCCTTTTATGATTCTTAAAGTTATTCAAGATAAAAAAATACTGTTTAGTATTGGCAGTATTTTTATCAGCATTCTTGTGTTGTACTTAAAATATCTCGCGTGGTATACCACTGACAGTATTGCATTCTATTCAGATATGCTTGAGACATTAATTAATGTCGCTGCAGCTATTTTAGGATGCGTGGCATTAATCTTTGCTTCTCGCCCTGCAGATAAACAACATCCTTATGGTCATCAAAAAGCTGAATATATTTCTGCAGCCATTGAAGGGTTACTCGTATTAGTAACCGCCATTTTGATTATGTATGAATCAATAGAAGGATGGTATCATCCCAGACTTCCTACCGCACCCTTTATAGGAATATTATTTAATGCCTCTGCAGGCGTGGTGAACCTTATCTGGTGTATTACTCTCATTAAAGTTGGTAAAAAATATTGTTCTCCAGCCCTTATTGCTGGAGGTGAGCATATTTTATCCGATGTTTGGACCACTGTTGGATTAATTTGTGGTTTTACCTTAATTCCAATTATTCGATGGGCCCCTTTAGATTCAATTTTAGGCTTTTTAATTGCTCTTAATGTCATTCGAATGGGTTTCCATGTCATTATCGAATCATTCAATGGATTAATGGATAAAGCACCTTCACCTCAAGTCATTGAACATATCTATGAAATCATTCAAACAAACGCACCAGAAGCGCTTGATTTCCATATGGTTCGTTTCCGTCAAGTGGGAGCCATCACCTTTATTGATTTCCATTTAGTCGTTCCAGGCGTTATGAACGTCTATACAGCCCATAATATCTGTGACCGTATCGAATTGGCTTTAAAAAAATCAATCGGCTCAGTTTCTATTAATATTCATGTAGAACCCGAAGATGAAATCAAAAAGCGCTCTTGAATAATATAAAAAAGTAGTATTTTTTCTTTTCAAGAAAAAATATATTACTAATATAAATTAAAAGGTATTTTTTTAATATAATTCGCATATTATGTCGTAAAATTAAAAATAATAGTGGTTGGCCAGTAAATGCAGTTTCCTTCTCGTTGTGCTATTCTTCTTGATGCTGGATATATTGAATATATTACACGTCAAGAATTTCCGAATATACAAATTAACTATGATAAACTCGTTAAAGAAGTTTCAGGGGATAATTTGTTATTTAGAACTTTTTACTATAACTGCTTACCTAATTTAGATTTCTCCACACCAGAAGATGAGAAAAATCTATATGAAGGAAAAATGAATTTCTTCGAAGCTTTAAAATTTCTTCCTCGTTTTGAAGTGCGTTTAGGGGCTCTATCTCGCTATGAAGATCAAGATAATAACGCTTTGAGCTTTCATCAAAAACGTGTCGATATTTTGATGGTTGTCGACATGATGCAACTCGCATTAAGCAAACAAATCGACCATTTAATTATCGCAACTGGGGATGGTGATCTTATTCCGGCTATTCAAGCGGTAAAACAAGCTGGAATTTTGGTCACCTTATGGCATGGTTCTTTTCGCGGAAAAGCTGCTCCAAATAGAGAGCTTTTCCAAATCTGTGATGAGCGTTATGAGCTGGGCCGTATCATGAATAAAATTCAAAAGCATAATCGATAATAAGCATTAGTTCATAATAATAGCATCAGAGAAAGCTATTCTGATGCTGCTAAATCAATTAATCCAATCACACCTTTTTCTGTACCAAAACATAATACGCTTCCTGATGGATCAAAATTTAACGCTGTAATTGATCCAAATGTTTTGTCTTGTCCTAAAACAATCGGCAATACCTTTTCTCCATCAGGGCTAATTAATAAAATACTGCCATCGATAAACCCAGCGGCTAGTAAGTCCCCATAAACCGGATGGAATTGTACTATTGTGCAATAACCTCCTGGGATACCAGGTAATTCAACAGGTGGCTTACCCATAGGGCCACCATCAAAAAATGGCCACATCACCACAGATTCAGCACCACTAGTTGCCAGCCATTTACCATCATTAGAAAAATTTAAAGAGTTTACTTTAACAGGGTACCCACTCATCCGCATGTTGTGGCCATCAGAAATACGCCAACCATGTAAATCATGATCTTGCATCGACGTCACAATAGCCTCTTCCTTTGGATGCAATGCGACTACAAGATGACTACCTTTCCAAGTAAAGTCCTTAATCTTTGTTCCTACTTTATCTGCTGCAGACCAGAAAGCCGCACCATTATAATAAGAAGTGACTAGTTTTTTACCATCTTTGCTGAATGTTAAATCACTAACCGTTGATTCATGTTCAAGCACACATACTGGTTCATCAAAATGATCTTGATAAAGGAATACTTGCTTACCAACCGTAAAAGCAACTTTACAAGCACTACCAGATTGATCAAACCAAGTCACCATATGCTCTGCCCAACGTTTGGTTTTTGCAAGCAACTCTGGCTCTTTCCCAGGAATAATCCGTAAAAGCTGATTATCATCCCCCGCAGTAATAAAGCCAGAAGGCGTCATATCCTGTGATAAACACAAAATACCCCCCTCATGAGGTTGAAGCATTTGCCAGGTTTCTGGCTGTTGCAAATTTTTACGATCAACAAGCCATAAATCTCCATCCGCAGTCGCAAAAGCACTATATTGGCCATCTTTTGAAGTCACACAACCAATAATATTACCTTCAACTTCCTTATACTTTCCGCGGCTGTCAATTAATTGAAGTGGCGCTTGCATATCTTTACTTTCCTATCGTCTCTTAACGCGCAATACAGCTTTTAAATCCGTCTCTTAGTTTTTTCTCATCTAAATGACGGCCAATAAAAACTAAACGAGAACATCTTTTCTCTTTTTCTTTCCAAGGGCGAATAAAATCACCATCAGCCATCATATGAACCGCTTGAAAAGCAAAACACTCTTTAGAATCAGAGAAATTTAAAATTCCCTTTGTACGTAATAACTCAATACCAAATTGCTGTAAAACAGAACCAATCCAAAGATCAAATTTCTTTGAATCTAAAGGCTTATCTTCCAGCAAGGAAATACTAGTAACCCCATCTCCATGATGATGATGTGCTTCATGGTCATGGTCATGGTCATGCTTATGCCTGTGATCGTGATCGTGATCGTGATCGTGATCGTGATCGTGATCGTGATCGTGATGATTGTCCAAGAAATCTGGAGCTAATTCCAATGCTTTCTTTAAATCAAACCCACCACGATCTAAAATTTTATCTAAAGCAATTTGTCCTTTTTGTGTGTGATACAAAGCAACATATGGATTAATCGCTTTCACACGCTGTTCAACCGTTTTTAATGTCGCTGCATCCACGAGATCGGTTTTATTTAATAAAATTACATCAGCAAACGCAATTTGATTCACTGCTTCTTTGCTTTCGTCCAAAGTTTGCATCACATGTTGAGCATCAACCACAGCAATCACAGCATCTAATCTGGTCTTTTGTTTTACATCTTCATCGACAAAAAATGTCTGCGCTACAGGTGCTGGATCAGCCAACCCCGTTGTTTCTACAATAATCCCATCAAACTTTGTCCGACGTTTCATCAACGTGCCTAGAATACGAACGAGGTCACCACGAATAGTGCAGCAAACACAGCCATTATTCATCTCAAAGATTTCTTCGTCGGCATCCACAACAAGATCATTATCAATGCCTAATTCACCATATTCATTCACAATCACAGCATATTTCTTCCCATGCTGTTGCGTTAAAATATGATTTAGCAAAGTTGTTTTCCCTGCGCCTAAATATCCTGTTAATACCGTAACGGGAACCGTATCTTTAACTTCAGACATGCTCTTTTTCACTTTCTTTTATTTTTGATTGATAGTCCCAACTATATGCTAATCCCATTCCAAGTAACAAGAAGAACCAGCCACCTAATGGCATATTGACAAAATTACTCGTCGAAGAAAATGGCCACTCATGAATAAAAACAGCTGCAAATAATCCAACACACCATGCTTTTTGAACAGCTTCACTTCTAGTCGTCGCAATAACATTTAAACCTTTAGATAATTGAACTAACACACTTACAACAACTGAAATAAATAATAATAATCCTGGAATACCCGCATCAATAAAAGCTTGTAAATAATGATTGTGAGGATGGGTTAAACAAATAATAGCCCCACCACCATTACCAGAATTTATATCCCAAAAAGGCCAGCCATGAAAATAAATTGAATTACTACAGGCATGTTTAAACGCATCATATCCCAACCCGGCCCATGGATTCATAATTCCCATAACTAAGGCTCTGACATATACCAAACCGTAAGGGCTTGATGAAAAGTTAGCCATTTGATTAACAAAATGTGTAACTAAATGATTAAAACTTTCAGGAGATACAAATGCTGTGATTAAAATAATAACTGGCGTAATTACCGCTGTAATCAAAGCCAAAATACGAAGGTGCTTTAACCAAACTGTTGCCACTCCTAGACCAAATACAAATAAAGCAAATGGCATTCTTTGCCCAGCCAAAATCATAATTGCCACAGTAAAAAGTAAACAAAGTAACGTATAAAACTGTCCTGTCCACCCTTTAAAGCGATATAATAAATAAGCACAAGCAGACAGTGTTACAGGGAGCAAAATTCGTGACAAAGGTGCCGCAGCCCTAGGATGCTCATAAGGACCAGTTAATGTTCCATCATAAAAACGTGGCATCCCCAAAAAATTATAGCCAATAATTAACTGACTAAGCATATTTAGCAAAATATATATGGCACAAACACTAATAACATAAGCCAACCATTTACGATATTTGTTCTCTTTTAATACCCACTGCTGCAAAGAAACAACAAAGAGTAAAAAGCGCATAGTACCGATCGCTTGTAATAAATTGCCATTAGGATCATACCCAAAAAATGATCCAAATGGGATTGTACAAATCACTAACCATCCCCACCAAGCAAAAGCAAGCATAACCCAAACTTGCTTGGTCCACTCCCACTCTTTTTTGATCAAACAATACAATAAAAAACAAACGGCTATATAAGCAATTAAACCATCTGCTATTCCTCTAAAATGTGTAAGAAAAATAGGAAGAATAATCGTTGCACCAATTGAAGTATATTCTAAAAAATTGGATAATTTTTTGTTTTTATACATATAAAAAATTGTACCACTTCAGAGAAAAATGACATGAATAACTTTAAATAAGACAATATCAGATCTTATGTCACTGGCAGCTTACCTTAAGAGGCACATTATGAATAGCCATTTATATTTAGAGCTGAGCAAATCTTCGTTCGATAAGCTACGAGTTTTAACAATGCTTCTTCTGCATTATATAAAGATGCTTGCCTTATTCCTTTTTCAGACAACTCTTTTTGTAATTGATGATTTTTTAATAATGAAGATAAAAGAATAAAAGCTTCCTCTGGTTTTTGGGGGTCTATCAATAATGCCCCCTCTCCAACCACCTGTGGCAATGCCCCAACAGCAGAAACTAATAAAGGTGTACCACAAGCCATAGCCTCTAAAGCCGTCATTCCAAAAGGTTCTTCCCAACGACTTGGCATAATAACAGCCGACGCTTTTGACATTTTCTGTAACACTTGGTCATAAGGCAAATAGCCTGTCATTTGAATCTGATCATGATTAATTTGATGACGTAGCTTTTGAATAAATGGGGTTTGAGGACTATTAGGGGCAAAACGATCAGCCCCAACCATTTCTATCTTCCAAGTTGGATCTTCTTTTAATAACTGCTGACAAATAGAAACAAAAATATCAGCTCCTTTATCCGCAACAACACGTCCAACAAATAAAATGGTCTTTTCTCGTTGATTGATCGGAACATATTCAGGAACCTCGGTCAAATCAATATGATTGGGTAGAACCTTAACATCTCCAACAACATCATCAGATAAAAAACGATCTTTTACCCACTGAGAAACTGCAACGACATGTAGTTTTTGTAAAAGCTTTTGTCGTTCTATTTTTGTTTTCAATCCTCTCATCGATAAAGGATTGTTATGCAATGTTAAACTGACTGGTATTTGTGGAAATTTTTGAGCAATATACAATGCTAGATCAGGACGATTATGAATCTCTATTAAACATGGATTGTGTTTTTTTACTAAACAAGCAACTCCATAACCATAAGATTTATTATTCATAAAAACAGAAGACCAAGTTTTAGAAACTTCTAAATAATGTGCTCCCGTAAAAGGCAAACTATTTAAAGCTCTACCTACAATCAAATCTGCAGACTGGGCTAAACGATGAACAAGCAAGCCTACTGCCCCCACACAGTTAGGGGAAAAACCTTCTTTAGGGGGCAAAACAGTCATTATTTTTGACGTGTTATTCATCGCCACACAATATATGCCTTTTTCAAAACAAACCTATTTAACTTGAGCCTGATCAACAAAATTAGGAAAAATATAAATCAAGTAATCTGATAAAATATTATTAATTAAATTTGAACTTCGCAAAAATAATGCTGTATTATTTAAATATTTAGGTAAATTACGAGTAAAAAGAATAGATTGCGCCTTTTGCTCTAAATATTTTTTACCTTTTAACAGGGTCAGTGTATCTGCAGGTGATATTTTCAACAATTGAGAAACAGCAATAACATCTTTTGAATTAACAGTTAAACTATCTTTAAGTTGGTTAAATCCTTTAGTCATTTGCAATGTAGCATTCACAAAAGGCTCCAATATAAAAGGTTTTTTCGCACTAGTCTGATCCATCACAACCCAGAAAGTATAAGTAGGGCTACCCCAATCTGCCAATTGTTGAGAGTCAACTAAAACATGACCTTTTTTCTTTAAATCTAATAAAGTAAGCCCGTCAACATAAGCACCATCAATCTCCCCCTTATTCCAAGCTGCCACAATTTTGTCAAAAGGCAAGTTCACTAGCTGCACTTGTTTATCATCAAGCTGCCAATGTTGTAGAGCTTTTAATAAACTATAATGAGAGGAGGTCAAAAAAGGAACTGCAATTTTTTTTCCAATTAAAGCTTGTGGATTAGCAATATTGCTCTGATCACGAGTAACCAATGCACTATCAGCACTATATTGAGAACTAACTGCTATAATACGCACTTGAAGGCCTGAGGTTACGGCTGAAATAAAAGGAATTAAACCAACAGGAGCAATATCCACCTTTTCAACAGCTAAATCATGAAGAATTTGGAAATCATCGTTATATTGTTTCCATTCAATACTTTCACCTAAAGCTTTGCGATAAATCCCATTAACCTGAGCAATTTTTGCTAAATCAACTTGGTTTGTCCAACCAATACGCACCGTAGCATGTGCTGCTTGTAGCCCTATTACGCAACAAAGGAAGATAAACACAGCTATGAAACAACGAAAAGATGACTTTACGGTTAACAATGGTGATCTCGAAAACAATTGAATAATCCAATAAATAAAGGTTTAATTATTTATAGTCACAGAACGCATTTCCAGGACATTTTCTGTAATACAACAGCGACTTAGAGAAGAAAAGAAAAATATTTCCTTCTTATCATTTCCCTAAGATTTTATGCCAATGTAATAAATCCACCACCCAACACACGCGATCCTTCATAAAAGACACATGCTTGGCCTGGTGCAGGATTAGCCACTTCATCTAATTCAACCTGAACGCGTTGATCTGGCAAGATACGAATGGTTGCAGAACGCTCATGCTCGCGCGCACGAATTTGAACATTACAACGCATTTCATGCTCTGGAATAGGCATTAACCAATTTAAATCACGCAAGTAAAACTGCTTACGCCCAGCATCTTGCTTTGGTCCAATAATAATACGTCTAGTCTGAGAATCAATGCGCAACACCATTTGCTTGTCCCCTTGACGCATGGCAAGGTTCCCAAGACGTTTAGTTTGTCCAACAGTATAATGGGCAATTCCCTCGTGTTGTCCCAACACAGCACCTGTTTCATCAACAATGTCACCGTGTTCTAGACCTTCAGGAGATAATTTCTCTACAATTTGAATGTAAGATTTATCTGTAACGAAACAAATATCTTGACTGTCTGATTTTTGAGCAACCGTTAGGCCAAAACGTTCAGCTTCTTGGCGCACCACATCTTTATTCGGCATGTCTCCCAAAGGGAACCGTAAAAATTCTAATTGCTCTGATGTCGTCGCAAATAAAAACCAAGATTGATCCCGGCTCATATCCACGGGGCGATGTAACTCTGCCCCGTTTGCGCCCTCTATCCGACGCACATAATGCCCGGTTGCCATGGCGTCTGCACCTAGTTCCCGAGCCATATTCAAAAGGTCAGTAAATTTAACCCCTTGATTACACTCAATACAAGGAACAGGCGTCTCCCCACGAGTATAAGATTGTGCAAAACGATCAATCACCGTTTGATGAAAGCGATCTTCTGCATCAATCACATAATGAGGAATTCCTAATTGATCAGACACTCTGCGGGCGTCACGAATATCTTGCCCTGCACAACAAGACCCTTTTTTTACCACACCTCGAGCATCATAAAGCTGTAATGTAGCCCCAAAGACATCATGTCCTTGTTCTTTTAAAAGGGCAGCCGTGACAGAACTGTCAACGCCACCAGACATAGCAACCATAATACGCATTAATTTAAGACATTCTTGGTAAACGAACGATAAGACCGTCTAATTCTTCGGTCATGATGATTTGACAGCCAAGGCGAGAGGTTTTTTCTAAACCAAAAGCCATATCTAACATGTCTTCTTCTTCTTCAGCTGCAGGTTTTAATTTATCCCATGATGATTCATCAACAACAACATGACAGGTTGCACAAGCCAAAGAACCTTCACAAGCGCCTTCTAAATCAATGTCATTCTTGTGTGCGATTTCCAAAACAGACAACCCTACAGGTGCGTCAACTTCACGTTTTGATCCATCACGTTCGATAAAAGTCATACGAGGCATTTTATACTTCCTTCAATAAAAATGATTATCTTCCTGCCATAATATCATGATAAGCACAAGACAAAGCATCAATAACTTCTCTCACTTGTGCTTGTGTCGTCATGCGACCAAAAGATAACCGAAAACTTTGTAATGCTTCCTCTTTCGAAAGTCCCATCGCCAATAAAACATAAGATGGCATTAAAGAAGATACCGTGCAAGCAGAACCTGTTGACAAGCATAAATGAGGAATTCTATTCAAAATATCAAGAGCTTGAACTCCTGGAAAGTGTAAATTTACACTTCCTGGCAAAGATTTTTTGATAGAACCATTAATTTTAATATTTACAATATTATGCTTCAACCCATCAATCAATAGCTTCTTATAATATATTAAGCATTGAGCTTCCTCTTTACCTTCTTGGCACATAATTTCGCATGCTTTTCCCATTCCAACAATCAACGGAACCGGCAATGTGCCCGAACGAATCCCTCTTTCTTGATATCCCCCATAAAATAAAGGAGATAACCTTACACGAGGTTTTCGGCGCACATATAATACCCCAACCCCTTTAGGAGCATAGATTTTATGTCCTGACAAAGAAGCTAAATCAATATTTTCCAATGATAGGTGATCTATTTTTCCAATAATTTGAGCCATATCACAATGAAATATCGCCCCATATTCATGAGCAATTTTAGCTAGTTCATTCACTGGTTGTATAATACTGGTTTCATTATTCGCAGCCATAATACTTACCAATAATGTTGGGGTTTGTAATGCCTCTTTTAACGCCTCATGATCAACTAATCCTTCACGATTAACAGGCAGTGTAACGACATCAATACCCCATTCTGCCAAAGCATTTACAACTTCTAAAACAGATTTATGTTCTGTACAAACTGTAATCACTTGCCTAGCGGTATGGTTTTGTTTCAATCGATATTTAACAGCCCCTTGAATAGCTATATTATTTGCTTCTGTAGCCCCAGAGGTAAAAATAATCTCTTGGGCCAAAACTCCTAACAAAGAGGCCACTTGCTCACGTGCTATTTCTACAGCCTGATTGGCCCTCTGTCCAAAAGAATGATCAGAATGCGCATTCGCGAAATAATCTGTGAAATAAGGAAGCATCGTTTCTACGACTCGTGGATCGCATGGTGTCGTTGCTTGATAATCTAAATAAATAAATTGATCCAACTCACTCCCCTTTTCTAAGCATTAAGATTGAATCACACGACAATAAGCCTCTATAAAACGATCAACCTCTTGTATCGTAATATTCCAAGGCAAAGAAACACGAATGCTATATCCAGCCAAATGCTCTAATCCCATGGCACTAAGCACAGGGGACTTGCCTACTTTTCCTGAAGAGCAAGCCGAACCTGTAGAAACACAAAAGCCTGCCATATCCAAGGCCATCAACTGTTTTTGTGCTGCAACACCTTCAAAAGCAATACAAGATGTATTATCCAACCGTTCAGCACTTTCCCCACAAATAATTGCACCTTTTTTCTTTGCTTCGGTTTCAATCGTATTACGCATTGCTAAAATAGGTATCCGATCTTGCCAATAAGAAACGCGAACTGCTTCAGCCATTCCAACGATAACAGGTAAAGCTTGTGTCCCACCTCTACGACCTTGCTCTTGCCCACCACCTACAAAAACGGGATCTAAAGGTTTTGCACCTCTGATATTACCAGCCGCTAGTAATAAAGCCCCAACACCTTTAGGGCCTCCCATTTTATGAGCAGAAATCGCTAAACTATCTGCACCTAGCTTTCCCAAATGAATAGGCATTCTTCCTGCAGCTTGAACTGCATCTACATGTAATAAAGCCCCATATTCATGGCATAACTTAGCTGCTTGCTCAATCGGATGCAGAACCCCAGTTTCACTATTGGCAAGCATTAAACAAACCAAAGGAGGCATTTCCTCTTGCTTTAGTTTTTGTTCAAGAATTTCTAAATCAATGATCCCTTCTTGAGTAACAGGCAAAACTGTTTTTGGAAGATCAATCTGACTAATCGCAGGATGCTCGGTCGCACCAACCCATAAAGATCGCCCTTGCTTTTGCCCATAAATCGCTAGAATATCGGCCTCTGTTCCTCCCGAAGTAAAAATGCAATTTTGAACATCCCCTCCGAAATGATCAGCAATGAGTTCACGTGCATCCTCGATCATATGATAGCATCGCCTTCCCATTGCATGCACAGATGAAGGATTACCCGTCACTTGTAAAGCTTTCATCATTTCTGATATCACAGAATCTCTAACTGGCTCGCTGGCATTAGCATCTAAATAAACAGGCTTATTCATTTCTAATCTTTATTATTTCAATGGGAATATACATTTTTTATTTTACCTATTTTATCAACAGAACCCTAATAAAAAGAAAATATTTTTATAATATGTTATATAATTGCAAAATAAGTTCATTTTTGTGTAATTTCATCATAGAGATCACATAAAATTCTGGAAAAATGCTTTTCCTTTGTATAAAATCGTTTTATAGAGAGAAGCTCTGTGATTTTTTTCAACAAGCGATTGAATCATTTTTCGTCAAACTAACGGATAATCATATGCCAGAGATAATGTTTGCAGGTCCTGCAGGTCGTCTTGAAGGGCGGTATCATCATTCTCATGAACCTAACGCCCCTCTTGCGTTAATTCTTCATCCCCATCCCTTACAAGGGGGAACAATGAATAATCGTATTACCTATACGATGTATCAAACGTTCCAAAATTTAGGCTTTTCCGTATTACGTTATAACTCTCGGGGCGTCGGACGCTCTCAAGGGGAATATGATGGTGGGATTGGCGAAATCTCTGATGCAGCCGCTGCCTTGGATTGGTTGCAAATGGCTAATACCAATTCAAATGAACTATGGATCAGCGGATATTCTTTTGGTGCTTTCGTTGGGATGCAGCTTTTAATGCGTCGCCCAGAAATTCAAGGATGGATTAGCGTTGCACCATTAGCTAATCATTATGACTTTAACTTCTTAGCTCCTTGCCCATGTGGCGGGTTAATGGTTGCTGGTGAAGCAGATACGATTGTGCCTGTTGGGGAAATTGATAAACTTGTTGAAAAGCTCAACGCACAAAAAGGTATCTCTGTTGATTACCGTGTTTTCCCTAAAGCTAACCATATTTTTGCCAATGAAGCTGACAAAATTGGTCAAGCCATTGAAGAGCATGTCAAAGAAATTATAGAACACCGCAAAATACGCTAAATAAACTATCAATACTACGTCTAATCGCAAAGAGATTATCCAATATCTTTGCGATTATATTCACTTAATATATATTGCGAATAAATCATTTTTTGATTTAATTTTCCCCGCTGATTTAATATTTTAAGCATGTCCCTTTTTTCAAAACGTAAATCTCTCGAACAAATTACAAAAGAGGCTAACTCACATGGCTTACGCCGTTGTTTGGGGCCTTGGCAGCTAACCACCATTGGCGTTGGCGCAACGATTGGGGCTGGAATTTTTGTGATGACTGGGACAGCGGCTGCGAACTATGCTGGCCCGTCCGTGGTTTTATCTTTTATCGTTGCTGCTATTGCTTGCCTATTTACGGCTTTTTCTTATGGCGAGCTTTCCTCCACTATTCCTGTTGCTGGTTCTGCTTACAGTTACGCATATACTTCACTAGGCGAAAAATTCGCATGGGCTGTTGGATGGTTACTTTTACTAGAATATGGCGTCACCGCGATTTCTGTTGCGTCTGGTTTTTCTAGCTATAGCGTCTCTTTATTACAAAACTTTCATATCAATATTCCTGATTTTTTACATCATTCGATGTTCCAGCCTGCTCCTGAAGGCTATAGTAAAGGAATTATTGTTACTGACTCTATTGATCTTATTGGGGCTATTTCTGTTTTAATTGGCTCTGTTGCTTTGTTCTTTGGAGTTTCTGAATCTACGACAATTAATGCCATCGTTATTACGTTAAAAGTTGGCATTCTTCTCTTATTTGTAGGCATAGGTTTTTTCTATATTAATCCCGTTAATCTAACGCCTTTTATTCCTGAATCGACAGGCCCTATGAATTTTGGGATCACGGGGATTTTCCGAGCCGCTTCAACTATTTTTTTCGCCTACATTGGTTTTGAAGCCGTTTCTACCGCAGCATCAGAAGCTAAAAACCCTCAAAAGGATATTCCTTTTGGAATTATTACATCCTTAATCATTTCAACTTTAATTTACGTTGGCGTTGCTTTTGTTTTAGTTGGAGTGGTTCCCTATAAACTATTAAATGTTTCTGATCCATTGGCCATTGCAACGACCTACATCAACGTGCCATTTTTAACATGGAGTCTGAAGATCAGTGCCGTTATTGGACTATGCTCTGTAATGCTGGTTTTATTATATGGTCAAACTCGCATTTTCTTCATCATGGCTAAAGATGGCTTATTACCACCAGCCTTTTGCAAATTACATCCAAAATATCAGACCCCTTGGCGTGGTACATTTATTTTAGGTGTATGTGTTTCCATTGCAACCGCATTCTTACCCATTGATATCGTTAGTGATTTGGTCAGCTTAGGCACCTCAACAGCCTTTGGGATTGTCTGCTTTACTGTTATCTGGCAAAGGAATGCACATCCAGACCTTCCTCGCCCTTTTAAAGTGCCGTTAGGCGGCTTTAAAATCAAAGGCATATGGATTGGAATTACACCATTACTGGGAATTATTTGCTGCCTAGCAATGATTATTCCTTTATTAATCGATATGGTTGCTTCTATCTTTCATAATAATCCTATCCCTATCATATTGTTATTAAGTTATGCTATTGTTGGGTTCTTAGGATATTACTGCTATGGTCGTAAACATTCTGTACTAGGACAACAAACCAATTTAATTGATAAACCCTAATCAATTATTTAACAATAAAGAGTGAATACAATGACACAAGATCCAATGCCTCGTATTGCTGCTTTTACTTTATGTTACAAAGAGCATGTGATGCTACCGATTTGGATCAATCATTACAGCAAACTCGTTGGACGTGAGAATTTATTTATCCTTGATCATACTAATGATCTTCCCGTTACTATTAATGATATTAAGAGCATAGCTATCCCCCGCCCTAACTATGACGAAGTTACTCGACTAAATGCGATCAAAGCGTGGCAACAAAAATTACTAGAATCTTACGATTGGGTTATTTTTTCAGATACAGATGAATTTATCATCTTTCGCCATCCCTCTCCTCAAATAATATTACAAGACTACTTAAAAAATCAAACAGCCCAAATTATCCGTTGCATCGGCATCGATGTGATTGATCCTGGCAATGTTCCTACTATTAATTGGACACAGCCAATTTTACCACAACGCTCCAAAGGGATACTCTCAAACTGGTCATGTAAAGCACTAATTAGCTCAGTGGCAAATAATTGGAATCCTGGCTTTCATACAACAAATTCATCCTCAACAATTGATAGTCATTTTTGGTTATTTCACCTAAAATATGCGGATGAAACGCATTTAATGCAAAGACTATCAATGACACGTCAATTCAACTGGAGCGCAGAAAGCACAAAAGCAGGTTTTGGTGGATCCCATCGAGTTCCCGACTTTGTAATGAAGAGGCACCTGAATAACCTACGTAATAATCGTGCAGATGGAACATTAGATGATTTCTTACAAACATTACCAAATATGGATAGTGTTAGCTCCCCTTTAATGGATATTCCTCAAGATTTCCTGCCACTATTATAGAAAATCTTTTAGCCTTGTATAATCGCTGAAATATAAAATAATGATAAAAAAAACTATTTTTCTCTCTGCTTTACTTGCGTTTCCTTTAACCGCTAGGGCTGTTCCTGCGCCTGTTGCAATTCCTAAAATTACAATAGATACCGCTATTAAACGTTTCGCACCTGCATTCTGCCAAAATGGCGTACAAGGATTAGCCACTGCTGTAGAAAAATGTTATCAAAATACCAGTGATAGCAGCGTTACGATGGATATGTGCATCTTAGGAGATATCACAACAGCAAAAATTTTAATCCAAGAAAAGAAAGCTGATCTTTCCATTTTAGATAAAAACCCATCGGAAGTAATCGCGGACAAAACAATCCCTGTCAACGGATTAACGGCTTATTTAAATTTTTCATCGATTATAAAACGCTTGCAACTATTATCAGATATGCCACGTTTTGATATTTACAAAAGTGATCAAATTTTACCTTATTTACAGCAAGGTGCTGAACCTGTTTATCAGGGGATTACACAACATTGTAAAAAGTAAATCAAAACAATATATCTCATTTAAGTTTCATTATAGCTTAAAGGTAATTTATGTCTTTTCCGTCTCCTGACACGATTTTAAACCGCCTTAGCCACTCTTCCTTTCGCTCACGCTTTACCTTAGGAGCAAAGGAACGTTCTTACTTTAATCAACAAGGTATAGAAAAGATTATGTCCCATGCTGGAGACTTTATTGCTCAACGTCTCGCGCCAGCAGAGCCAAAAAACGACGGAAAACAAACACCTTGGAAAGGACATCCAGTCTTTATTGCTCAACATGCCACTGCCACATGCTGCAGAGGCTGTTTAGAAAAATGGTATAAAATTGCTAAAAAAAAGCCTTTAACCAAAGATGAGCAAGCTTATATTTTATTAATCATCCATTCTTGGCTAGTCAAAGACTTACAAAAGCATCAATAAAATAAATTAATGCGTTAATAATGTTTTCATCGCTTTATTTAACTGAGCCTGCTCTGTAAAATTCTCTAACCCACGTTGACGACCAAGTTGCCCCATTTCTTTACGTTTTTCAGGATATCCAACCATCCAAGCCATTGCCTTCGTCAGTTCTCTGACTGAACCTGCAGAGACCAACAATCCTGTTTTTTGATGTTCAACTTGCTCTCTAGGACCTCTGATATTAGTACTAATCACAGGCATCCCTGATAACATGGCTTCTACAATCGACATCGGCAACCCTTCAAAATGACTGGGTAACACAAATATATCTGCTGCTTTCATTAATTGATCAACATCTTCTCGATATCCCCACATACGTAGTTGATCACCTAATTTTTCTTTAACCTGATCAAAAGCACGATCTAAAGCATGACCATGATCAGAAGACAACCTTTCCCCAACAATCCATAATTCAACATTTTTATCTTGTGCTGCAATAGCCATAAAAGCCGCAAGTAACTCTGGATATCCTTTATGCCGCACTAATCGAGATACGATTAAAAAGACTGTTTTATCGTCGTTAATACTAAGGTCTTTTCGTATTTGAGCTCTAACTTCTAAATCAGGAGCAAATTTTAATGGATCTCTGCCATTTCCAATATAAACAGGTTGAGAATGAATCTTTAATCGCTTTGCATCTTGAGCCTCTTCCCGAGAGACTGTCATATAAAGATTTGTAACCTTTCCTGCAATCCATTCTAAAATAAACGACAAACCTCGCCGAACCCAAGATTTAACCCCTTGCCCTGCTTGATTAAATAAATAACCATGACATGTATAAGCAATCACTGGTGTTCTACATACAAAAGCAGCAATCCTTGTTAAAAATCCACTAATTGGCATATGTGCGTGAACAATATCGGGTTTTTCTTGTTTAATAATTTTATAAATCGCCCACAAAGCCTTGATTTGCCCAACTGGCGCATAAGAACGCACAAAAGGCACTGTGCGTATTTCAAACCCCTCTAAACGCACTTTATTGAGCAACTCGCCTTCAGCACAAACCCCAATAACTTCATGCTTTTGCTCCTTCAAAGAACGCATTAAAGGAAGTAAAAACTGATATAAAGAGAAATCGACGTTTGTAACTTCAAGGATTTTCATAATAATGGCTTATAACTTACGATGTAACGCCCAACGAACGACTTGTGGTGAAACAGCATCTTTTAATTGAGATTCTTCTGCTTTTTCAGATAATATTTGTTTATCTTCTAACGATTCTACTTTTTCGGTTGCTTCCGACAAAGTTGCTTCAGGCATAATTTCAGAATATACAACAGGATCGCCTTCCTCCCCACTTCCTTGATCATTGTCTTTATGATGAAAAATAGCCACATAATCAAAACTTTCCTCTTCTTGTGGGGTTAAGACTGCATGGGCCTTAACTGTCTCTGTTTGTAACAGCTTTTCTTCTTTAATTGAAGAAGAAAGCTCTTCTTTTACTATTACCTCTGGCATCGTTGCGTATAAAACAATTTGCTTACTAACAACACGGCTACCTTTACCAAAATAGACACTTTCTTCAATTTTAGCCTGAGCCCCAGAAAAACGAAACCACCAGATTTGACGCCCCTCATGAGGATTATTTGCCATTAATGCATAAATACGTTCTGGTTTCCCTTTGGTAAATTCGATGAATTCTTCTTCAATAATAATAGAAGGATGTAAATGAAATCTCACCATAAAAGGAAATAATTGAGGCCCATCAATACGTTCTTCACCTTTTAAAATCTGACCACTTCCAGATAAATAAATATTCCGCTGATAAATAACGCCGTATCGTTTCAGCCACCCATTATGACCCATTTCTAATAAATGAGCACCATCTTCCATATGATGCCTAGAAACAGCTTCAAAATCCGAAGATACCTGCCCACGCACAAATTCAGCTGAATCTGTTCCATTCAAATCAAGAACAGAGTGTGCAGCAGTACATCCCAGAATAGAACGCCACTGTTTCGTTTCCCCTGCACCACAATTCACAAAAACTCTTTGTTTTCCAACAGAAAACTCCAAGGATAGACATCCCGCGTGCTTACTTCTACGACCAATATCCGCAGGGGTTCCACTATCAACCAATAAGGTCGCCCGGTTCGCATAACAACGAACATATCCCCCTTTGGTCATATTCGTCATTGCAACACGTTTTTGTGTCGCGTGAAATAAAACACGATCAATCATTTCTGGATCAGATTCATTTGAACCATTAAATAAGGCCAGCCCACCATCACCATGACGCAGCGCACGTAATGCTCTGCTGAGATTGTCCAACGCACTGATTAACTCATTCGGTGGAGGCTGCTGAATCAGTTGATACATCAACTTAATTTCAACTAAATCCTGTAAGACCATCAGTTGAATTTCAATATTACGCTCGACATGAACGCCATCTTCTAAAATCTGATTGGCTAGTTCTGCCTTCAAACAGCGCGTAACTTTAGGAATCAAATCGAACTGCTCTGGCAAACACAAAGAAATTGCCATTACCCCTTTAAGGGTTGCAAAAGCATAGTAAATTGATGCAGCAGGCGGTAACATAGCAGCAAGGTATCGCCCCTCTTTCATCAACCGATTCATAAATTGTTGCTTAAAATCCCCATCTGCCGAAGCTGCAAAAAAATCATAATTCCCCAACCAGTTTACTAATCGCTTGCCTAAAATATCAGCACGATAAGCAACTTTATGTTGTGCTGTGGGGGGACGACTGATCCAATCGACCATTAATGCGCGAGAACATAATCTGGCATTATCTGTTCCAAGCTCTCTCATGTCACGTAGCCAGGAAAAGTCGTAAATTTTGCATAATCCATCAACAGGAATATTCTCTTTTCCCCATGATCCAGGTTGTAAAGGAATAATATAATCTTTATAGATGAGCTCGCCTTTTACAAGGTGCATTCCATAAATAGAATTTCCTTTCCATAAATCACGCAAAAAATATGCTGGTTTTTCAGGAGGTTTAGCATAACCTAACGCAGGCAAACGCGCCAAAGAAAGCCGCATCTTTCTCAGCATGCTTTGTCGCACCATCCTAACCAGCTCCTTTCTTTAATTCACAGAAATACGATATGAATTACTTTTTATCTGTTCCACGCAACGCATTCATCGCCTGACGATAGTCTTTTTGACCGTAAACTGAAGTTCCAGCAACCAAAACATCTGCACCAGCTTTAATCACTAACGGTGCTGTTTCCTCAGTAATTCCCCCATCAACACTCACACGGATATCTCGTCCCGTTGCGTCTGCCATTTGACGAATTTTCTGAATTTTAGGAAGTTGGCTTGAAAGAAATTTTTGACCACCAAAGCCTGGGTTAACTGTCATAATCAGAATAGTGTCAACCATATCAAGCACTTCAGAAATTGCTTCTGCTGGAGTCGCTGGACATAACACAATCCCAGCTTGAATTCCAAAAGACTTGATTGTTTGCAATGTACGATGTGCATGAGGACCAGCTTCAATATGAAATAAAATCTGATCTGCACCAGCTTTAACAAAAGGTTCAATAAAAAGATCAACAGGTTCAATCATTAAATGAACATCGAAAAATAACTTGCTGTATGGACGCAATGCTTTGACAACTACTGGGCCAAACGTCATGTTAGGAACAAAATGACCATCCATAACATCTAAATGAACCCAATCTGCACCTTGTTCATCAATCGCCTTGACTTCCTCACCAAAACGAGCAGCATCTGCAGAAAGAATACTAGGGGCAATCAAAGGAACGGTTAATGCTGGCATATCTACTCCATTTTTTCAAAATCAAATGACTTCACATCTATATTTAATATAGATGGCATTAAATTATAGAAAAAGAAATATTATATTCATCTAAAAATAGTCTTTTTTCTCATTTTGTAAAAAAATAGAGTTTTTATACCATATTTTAACTATTTTTTAATAAATCTCGCCATAAAGAAACCATCCATTCCGCCCTTATCTGACCACATAAAAGGTAACGTTCTAATCCAACCTTCTTTTGTCACTGCTTCTGGTAAAAAAGGAATTTCGTCTACAGTAAAAAGTTTTAACTCAACACCTGGCAACGTTGCAATATATCGTGCTTGTTCTTCAGCTTCAGCAGCTTGTAAGGAACAAACACTATACATCAACCGTCCACCTGGTTTTAAATACGTTAATGCTGCTTGAATCAATTCACGTTGTACTTTAACTAAACCACTAATCTCTTTTGGTTTTTTAATATGCAGCACATCAGGATGACGCCTAAAAATTCCAGTTGCAGAACAAGGCGCATCAAGCAAAATTGCATCAAACTCATTTTTATACTGCAGCTGAGCAGCATCCGAAGTCACAATTTGTGCTTGCAATTGTAAACGTGTTAAATTTTCTTTTAGGCGTTTCGTCCGCTTTTGATCTTTCTCAACAGCAACAACCTGCCCGCCAGCCATAACTAATTGCGCTGTTTTTCCACCTGGAGCAGCACATAAGTCAGCAACTTTCTCTCCATTCTGAACCCGTAATAGCCAAGCAGGCAAAGATGCCGCTACATCTTGTACCCAAAATTGCCCTTCTTCAAACCCTGGCAACAGATTGACTTTTGTTCCGACAGGATAACGGTAACTCTCTGCACATAAGAACTCACCACCTTCTGGTGCTGTTACACCAGACTTTACCGACAAATCTAACGGCACCTCATAAGAAAGACATTGAGCTAGTTTTCTAGGGTTAAATCCCGCTTTTTCCCATTCTTGCCATAACCAAGTAGGTAAATTGGAACGTTCTTGATCTAAACCTTCTAAACATTCAGGCCCTTGATCTGCAATTTTTCTAAGCACTGCATTAACGAGCCCTGTAAAACCAGAAAAACCACTTTTACGAGTAAGGTTAACGGTTGTATTAATCGCAGCATGCCTTGGAACGTCCAAGAAAATAAGCTGTGCAGCCCCCAAAAGTAAAATACATAAAACACGTTGAGGCGGAGCCCTACGCAATAAAGGTTCTATAATCGCTTCTAGAACTCCTTTTTGTCGTAAACAACAAATAATTAACCGATAAGCCGCAGCCTTATCCCGACCGTCTGCCTGACGGGAAAGTAAAAGGTCTAAAACAGCATCTAAAGAGCGGTTCCGTTCTAAAACTTGACAAATTGCATCAAAAGCAATTTGACGTGTATCGTCTTTTTCTTTATTCATTATCTCTGACTTGATTTTACAATGTACTACTTAACGGGATTCTGTCTGGTTTTACTCTTTAAATACATATTTGCAATCCTACAACTCTTAAATATGCCATAATTTCCCTTATAATAGTATTTTTATTTTCCCATCTTACTACAAGAAACATTACTTTTTACAATGAAAAAATGGTCAATCCTTCTTCCATACTATAACGAAGAAAAATTCCTTCCTGGCACCTTGGAATCAATTTGCTCGCAACATTTTAAAGATTTTACGTTAATTTTAATTAATAACGCATCGACAGATCAATCAGAAGAAATCGCTAAAAAGACCTTAGCTGCTTATCCTGAAATAGACGTTATTTATTTAAATGAATCTAAACCTGGGAAAACCAACGCCTTAGAAACAGGATTAAAAACTGTTACCACCCCTTACGTCGCTACAATCGATGCAGATACCTATTATCCCCCTTATTATCTTTGGTTTTGTCATGACGTTTTTGAACACCAACCAGAAGTTGTTGGTGTCATGGCTTGTGATATTTACGCACCTTTTGAGGACTATAAAAGCCAAAAAAGATGCCATAAAATCCTAAGAAAATCAAAAATCTTTAGCAAACAATGCCATGCTGGTGGATATGCACAAACTTTCCGCACTGAAAGTCTCAGAGATGTCGGAGGGTTTGATCAATATATCTGGCCATATGTATTAATGGATCACGAAGTTGTCCATCGTTTATTAAAAGTAGGAAAAACTTATTATTCTTCTAAACATTGGTGTATGCCCTCTGAACGTCGTAAAGATCGTACCAAGGTCAAATGGAATAAATTAGAAAAATACCTTTATGAATATACACCATTTTTTCTAAAAGACTGGTTTTTTTATAGTTTTCTAAGAAAGCGTTTCGAAGCACGTAAAGCAACAATTACGCAGTTAAGGGAACATATATGGGAAAAAAATGATGGATAAAGCACACTATTCATCATAGTATAATAGGACGTTATTTCCATTTTATACTGAACAATTCAATGAACTGCTCTGATATACACCATAATTTACAAATCATTACACAACGTATAGAGCAAGCAGCTCTACGTTGTGGTCGTGATCAAAAAAATATTCAATTGGTTGCAGTCTCTAAATTCCATCCAATAACAGCCGTTCAAACCGCTTTAAATCAACAACAGTTTGTCTTTGGCGAAAATCGAATACAAGAAGCCAAAGAAAAATTTATCCCTCTGATTGAGCAAAATCCTAATATTCTGCTTCATATTATTGGCCCTATTCAAACAAACAAGATTATTGATGCAGTTAAAATTGCCAATGTGATAGAAACCGTTGATCGAGAAGCTCTTCTGTCTCCATTAGAAAAAGCAATCAACAAAACAGGACGTTCCCCTAAGTTATTCATTCAAATTAATATCGGGGAAGAACCTCAAAAAGCTGGTATTCTCCCAGCTGAGGCAAATAATTTTATTGAGTTATGCTTAAAGCGCTTTGGATCAAAAGTGCAAGGAGTCATGGCAATCCCTCCTGTTAATCAAAATCCCACCCCTTATTTTCAACGATTAGCCTCGTTTGCTCATGCCTATCAGTTACCAGAAATTTCTATGGGAATGTCCGCAGATTTTGAAGAGGCCATTGCCTGCGGTGCTACACTCGTTCGCGTAGGCTCTGCGATTTTTGGCAACCGCCCTGTAAAAATATAAAAAATTCAATACATAAAAAACTTTTCAAAAACTATAAAAAGCTATATGTCTCTTGTCTTGTATTTTAAATTACAGCTGTTTTTAGATAATCTGTTAAGATTATGAATGAACGCGGAGTTTCCCTACATGACTGACTCTTCCAACGAAGAAGATATTCATAACAAAGACGAATCGTCTTCTGACGCTTCTAACAATAAAGAACCCATTTCCTCTACTTCTTCTGAAGAAACACAAGACGAACCAACAGAAGATATAGAAAATGGAATTGCTGTTTTACCTTCTTTAGATGAAGAAAGCCAAGAAGTTACCGAATTCGGAACAGATCAACCAGAACATAAAATCAGACCCTTAAATGCGGCGATATTAATGACGGTTCTGGGGGTTGTGTATGGAGATATCGGGACAAGCCCAATTTACGCATTTCGCTCTACGATTATGGTGGTTTCTAACCATCATAACGATTTGCAACGTTGGGAAGTTTTTGGAATTGTCAGCTTAATCTTTTGGGCATTAATTCTGGTGGTAACGCTTAAATATGTAACGTTAGTCATGCGTGCTGACCATAATGGCGAAGGCGGAATTCTGGCGTTAATGTCTTTGGCACAACGCGTTACAAAAAAAACTAGCGGTAAAGTTTTATTAGGAATTGTCGGAATTGCTGGAACTTGCCTTTTCTTTGGCGATGGAATGATTACCCCTGCAGTTTCGGTGCTCTCGGCTATTGAAGGGCTCGAAGTTTCCATTCCAGGAATCCAAGAATTCATTGTCCCAATGGCTTTAATTATTCTTGTTGCTTTGTTTAGTATGCAAAGCAAAGGGACAGAAAAAATTGGTAAGGTCTTTGGTCCTGTCATGTTTTTATGGTTCAGCAGTATCGGTGTTTTAGGATTATTACAAGTTATCCAACATCCGTTTATTCTTGCCGCCCTATCCCCTCATTATGCTATTTCTTTTGTTATTCACCATGAATGGATGGCATTCTTAGCATTAGGCTCCGTCGTATTGGCTGTTACTGGTGCAGAAGCCCTTTATGCTGATATGGGACATTTCGGACGCAATCCTATTCGATATGCATGGATTTTCTTTGTTTTACCATCCCTAACCTTAAACTATATGGGACAAGGTGCACTGGTTCTTAGCCATCCAGAAACCGTTAATAATCCATTCTTTTATCTAGCTCCGCATTGGCTCAATATTCCGCTCGTTATTTTATCCACCTTTGCTACCGTGATTGCAAGTCAGGCTGGAATTTCTGGTGGGTTCTCTTTAGCAAGACAATTAACACAACTTGGCTATTTCCCAAGACTTCGCGTGCTACATACCAATGCTGAAGAAGAAGGGCAAATCTATATTCCTGACGTGAACCATGCGTTAATGCTAGGCGCATTATTATTAATCGTCAGCTTTAGATCCTCTGAAGCTTTAGCTGCCGCCTATGGTATTGCTGTGACTGGAACCTTTATTTGTACGACGATCTTATCTTGTGTTGTGTTTAGCAAATTATATAAATGGCCAGTCTATAAAGTTGCTTTTATTTTCGGTCTCTTCTTCTGTGTTGATATTCCCTTCTTTACCGCAAATGCGTTAAAAATTCCTCAAGGTGGATGGGTACCTTTATTACTAGGTATTGGCTTAACCATCATGATGACCTCTTGGAACAAAGGACGTAATATCATCATTACCAAACGTGCGAAAGGAGCATTGCCTATTGCTTCATTCTTGGCTCGTTTACCTCAATCTAAAATTACCAGAGTTTCTGGAACAGCCATTTTTATGACGCCAGATCCTTCTTCTATTCCAAATTCTTTAATTCATAATTTAAGACATAATAAAGTCTTGCACGATCACGTCTTGTTCGTCACGATTGAGAACCTAAAACAGCCAGAGGCAGAATACGGACATCGTATTGCAATGCGACAATTAGCCCCCAATATCTTTCAAGTGATTGTTCGATATGGATTTATGGAGATGCCTAATTTACCAAAGGTTTTAGAATTGCTAAAACAACAGCCTCAACTTGATTTCTTTGATCCTTTACAGGCATCTTACTTTACCACCAGAGAACAAATTGTTGCTGCTGCCATTCCTCAAATGAGCAAATGGCGAATGTCTCTATTTATGTTCATGAACAGAAATGCTAGCCCAGTTACCGATTTCTTGCGTATTCCTGCGGATCGTGTGGTTGAATTAGCCGTGCGAGTATCTATTTGATAAGGATGAAAACAAACATCGAAAATCAGCAACGAGGCATTGGCCTTTATATTCATTGGCCTTTTTGTCTTGCAAAATGCCCTTATTGCGATTTTAACAGTTATGTTTCTCAACAAATTCCACAAGAATCTTACGCCAAAGCGTTAGTTCAAGAACTCACCATCGCTTTAACAGAAATCCCTAAAGTTCCTCTAACCTCTATCTTCTTTGGTGGAGGAACACCCTCCTTAATGTTGCCTTCTACGGCTGAAAAACTCATTGATACAGCAACCTCTTTATTACCTGTTGCTGAAAATATAGAAATCACCTTAGAAGCAAATCCAACCAGCGTTGAAAATCAAAAACTAAAAGATTTTTACCGTGCTGGAGCCAATCGTGCATCTCTTGGCATTCAAAGCTTAAATCCCACCGCTTTAAAAGCCTTAGGACGTGAGCACTCTGTATCTCAAGCCATTGAAGCACTGACTTTGGCAAAACAAATCTTTGATCGTGTTTCATTTGACCTGATTTACGCTCGTGAAGGGCAAACAGCAAAAGAATGGGAAAGTGAATTGCAAGAAGCACTATCACTTACCAATGATCATTTATCATTATATCAATTAACCATTGAGCCAGGCACTATTTTTGCCAAGCAATATCAGCAAGGGAAGATCACTCTCCCCAATGATCAACTCAGCACTGAACTATTAACCATCACAGAAAACATTACTAACCAATATGGTTTACAAGCCTATGAGGTTTCGAACTATGCCAAGCCTGGTGCGGAAAGTCGCCATAACTTAACCTATTGGCGCTATCAAGATTATATTGGTATTGGCCCTGGAGCCCATGGTCGCGTAACATTAGACCAAACTTTATACGCAACAGAGCGTCATAAGAACCCAATGAAATGGTTAGAAACCGTTCAGAGCCAAGGCCACGCTTTATCCGTTAAAGAGGCCCTTACGTCCATTGATAAAGCACAAGAAATGCTCTTAATGGGATTACGTTTAACGGAAGGCATACAAACGCGTGTATTTGAAGAACGATGTGGGATCAACTTTAGTGAGGCTATTAATATGCCAATGCTCATGGCTTTAGTCGAAGAAGATTTCCTTTCTTGGAATCAACATTGCTTAAAAACAACGCCTCAAGGTCGTTTACGACTTAATGCCATCTTGGAAGCCCTCCTGAAATAATATATCTTAGTATATAGAAAGGATTATTTATGCTTCATATGATGAAAGTTGCCGTTGGAATTACGGATATTGAAGAGTTACAACAAATCAATCTTCTCTTGGCAAAAGAAAATAAAGGATATCCTTACACCCTTACCCGTTTCCCTCCAAAACAAACCGAAGAGATTTTAAACGGAGGCTCGTTATATCGTGTCATCAAAGGATCTTTATGCTGTCGGCAGCTCATCACAGATTTTGTTCCTAGTACACGAGAAAACGGTAATCCTTGTACGCAAATCATTTTAGAGCCAGAAATTATTCGTACACAATCTATTGCGATGCGCCCCTTTCAAGGGTGGCGTTATCTCAAACCTGAAAATACCCCCCAAGATTTAAGCATTAATGGAAATCAACTTCTTGAAATCCCTCCGAAACTACGTAAAGAGCTGGAAGAACTGGCATTACTATAATATTCTAAGAGGAACTATAAATATAGTTTGAAGCTCTTGATATTCTTCGATATATAGAGAATGTTTATTTCTTTATCATACAGAGTATCATAATGGTTTTTATCAACAAATCTTTGACTGCCTATCCATTATCTCTAATTCGTTTATTACCATTAGCACTATTACTCTGTGTCACAGCATGTGGCGGTAAAAAAGATGATTATGCCTCTAAACCTGTCACCATTGCACCTAGCGAGCGTGAAATCCCTTCATCCAATCCAAATGAACCTCCTATTATTATCCTTTCACCAACTTCTGGAGATGCCGGATATACACCAGCAAGTGCAACTATCTCTCGTCATACAAAGAAAAAAGTGATTTCAGCTCCAGCAGCACCATCTTATACCCCTCAAACCTCCTCTGCTAGTGGGAAAAATTATGGGGTACAAATCGGAGCTTTTTCTTCTAGTGCTTTAGCAAATCGTGCAGCAAGTCAAGCACGTCAAGGAGCATCACAGCTCTCTTCTGCAAAAACACAAATCGATACGATTTCTAAAAGTGATAAAACATTATATCGTGTAAAACTAACAGGCGTAAGCGAAAACACTGCCGCGCAAGCATGTTCTGAACTCACACATAAACAAATTCCTTGTATTGTTACAAGATAATCATCTGCCGCACTACACGATAGCAAATTGTTCTGGCTTATTTGATTGAGTTTGATGAAAACCATTATTTTCAAGAGACTCTACATAAAAACAAAGCTGATGATCTAGTGTATAAATCATCGCTGTATGCTCTTGCTTTTCTATAACAATCATATCCTTTGCTTGCCCCTTAACATGTAAAGGGACTAAATATATTATTTCTTCACGATATTTGAGCTCAAATAACATATCTTCCCATATACAAACCAATTTAAAGCATCCTTGCGCTTCACAAAGTCTTACAGGAATAACATTCATATTCGATACAAATTGACGAGTTACGATCATCTTTTTTTGTATTTGATCAAAAACAAGCATAAATCCATTATGTGCAATTAAATATGGTAAATTTTGAGTATGAATATCAGGGGGTACCATATGCTCTTTATGGGTTTGATCCGCTTCATAAAAGCTACAGTTTAATAACATTCTTAAAAAACATATTTGTAATAAATTGCGACTTTCTTTGTGATGTCCTTTTATTTTCAAAAGGTAAATCAACGTTAAATTCTTTTCATAATCATCAAATAGTAAATCGTTATTTTTAATATATGAAAATTTTTTACTAATTAATAATTTATATATCCATAGTGGATAACGATTTATTAATAATACAATTTTACTATAAATATTATAAATATGATGCCTACGAATTTTAACAACTTGCCGGATAATCTTTGGATCATCTTCAGTAACCAAAATATCTAAAATAGACTTAAATTCTTCGGATCCTTTTAAACTATTCACAACTAAATGATGAGCAAATAGCACAGGGACCAAGACGGTATTCGGTAATTTTTCTATAATCTGATAAACATGTTGATGATCAATATCATTATATCCAGCTAACCCTTGATAAGTATCATGAACAATATATAGTTTTCCAGAAACCTCGTGGGGATGAATCGTCGTTTCTTGAATAGAATAAGGATCTAATCGATCAACTGTCCTTTGCATAATCCCGCAAACAGATGCAACCGATGCATCCAACGTATATCGAGCTCCCATAGCAAAAACAATATTCGCATGCAGCTCTGCAGAGAATTTCAAAGCAGCATAAGCCCCCATTGAAAGTCCTATAATAATGACTTTTTGATAATTTTGCGTTATCTCATTACATAATGGAATAATATGATGCATATCTGAATGCTGATAAAAATTATCAATTTTTGTCGTAATTCCGAGACAAGACAACTGATACTTTTCTGCAATAGGTTGTAAAAAATAACGATGATGTGCTTGATCTGTTTGATCTGCAGATGCAAAAGTGATTAAAATGTAGTCACTGGTTCCTTCGTGATAATGTAGCAGAAGTTCTTCGCCTTCAAAAATGACCATTTAATATCCTTTATCACAACCATAATATATAAGCTTTATATAGCACAAAAGCTTTTTAAATAATAATAGATAACAACACGTTGATTATAATCGTTTTTATAAATACACGAATATATTTTGAACAAAACAATAATCATCTGATATAAACGATATAAAAGTTTAGTAAACTAGGATAAAAATAATAATGAAATTCCATACCAACACCACAAATAATTCATTATTATCTTTTTTACGTTTTGCTCCAATGATAATTTTACTATGCCTAACAGCTTGCGGAGGCGGAGGCAATAAAAGCAAAAAAGGAGCTCTCGTTACCTCCTCTCGTTACAGTAATTATATGGACAGCCACCCCAATTGGCGCCCACCAGGGCCTGCTGCAGACCCTTGGGGACCTTATATTAATCAATCCTCGCAACGCTTTAACGTCCCGGACCAATGGATCCGTGCGGTGATGTTACAGGAATCTCGTGGATATCAATATTACAATAAACGCCCCATTACCTCACCTCATGGCGCCAAAGGATTAATGCAGTTAAAAACGCCTACTTATCTTGATATGGCTAAACGTTATAATCTAGGCAAAGATCCCTATAATCCGCATGATAATATTATGGCTGGCACTGCTTATATTCGTATTTTATACAATCAATTTGGTGCACCAGGATTTGTTGCTGCCTATCATGGTGGACCAGGAACACTCAGCAATCATATTAACCGGGGTGCTGCTTTACCAAAATTAACAAAACAATACTTAGCTGCTGTTTCTCCTAAATTAGGTAATGATGTGCCAATGAGTGGTCCGTTTGCTAAATACGCCAGCAGTTCATCTCGACGCGTTAATAGTAAAACACCTCTACCTCTAGAAGCTTATTATCGACCCAAGTCTTATACTCCAACCACGATGGTCGCTCAAAATACAGTCTCTCCTCCTCGACGTGTCAAAACAACAAGCGTTGCTACAAGTTATAAACCGATGACACCAATTTATCCTGTACAACGTCAAGCTCCTCCTGAGGTTGTTCAAGTGGCTTATGTTCCTAGTGCAAATACCAGCGGAAACTGGGGTGTTCAAGTGGGTGCTTACTCTTCAGCGGGGCTGGCACAACAAGCAACGTCTCGAGCTCAACAAAATTCTGGTGGGATTTTATCTTCTGCTAGCCAATCCATTCAAGTCGTCAATAAAAATGGCTCTCCTTTATATCGTGCACGGTTAACAGGCGTAAACCAAATCGCTGCCATTCAAGCGTGTCGTCAACTAAAACAAAAAGGCATGAATTGCGTTACTGTACATTAAAATACGGATATAAATTTTTACAACTTGTTGTAATTTTTTCTGTTTTTTGTTTAACACAGACAACGCATCTTAATCGCATCTTGCGTCAAGATGTTTATATTTGGCAAAAAAAATGGGTCGATACCTTAAAACCCGCTATTGAACAAACAATACCGTATATCACTGGATGGCGTTTTTTAGCAGGTGAGTATGAACCTGACGGGCAAGTCATTTACCCATCCGTGCAATTTGATCTTTTAAAACAAACAAACCTTCCACTAACGGCCGTTTATCGTTTTGATCGTTTGCGTCCTTTACCTTCTGCGGATGAAATTCTATCACTAATCGTACAATCTCCGGCCTACAAAACTTATCATATTCACAATATAGAACTGGATCTCGATTGGCCAACTTCTAAATTAAAACTCTATATTCAATTATTACAATCTTTGAAAACAAAACTACCAGAAGATATAAAACTTAATATCACGATGATCCCTGATTGGATGCGCTCTCCCATTTTTCCTCAAATGACCGAACAAATTCCTAATCCTGTTTTACAAGTCCATAGCATCGATAATCCACAAGCTGGATTATTTATCCCTCAAAATGCATTGGCATATATTCAGAAAATGAATCGTTTAACACGTCATAATTTTTACGTTGCCCTTCCCACTTACGGTTTAAAAATACAAACCACACCCACAGGAAATATTTATGCAATCGAAGGGGAAAATGACTTTAAATCAGGACATTTGGGCAAAGAACTTTATAGCGACCCTAAAAAAGTCAGGTCTTTGATTGATTCCTTACAAGAAAATACACCATCTCATTTAAAAGGAATTATTTGGTTTCGCCTACCCATTACCAATGATAAACGCAATTGGAGCCTTGATACATGGAAAGCAATAATTTCTCATACCCTTTTAAAGGGAAAAATAATCACTCAAGAAATCCCTGATCCTAATAATCCTGGCGCAATTAAATTAACCTTAGTCAATCAAGGGAATATCACTTTACCTTTACCAAAAACAGTTTCTTTACGATGTTCTATAGGAGACGGCTTCTTTCCCTATCAATTAACAACAACCTCAAAAGGGCAATATAGTCTGTCTTTAATCCAACAAACCGCTCCATTAAATACTCATCAGCAACGCGTTATTGGGTGGATGCGGTGCGAATAAAAACTTTTAATCTATTACATGAACAAGAAAATTACTTTTCTTTCTTTATTTGATAGTGATACTACTTTTACGCAGTATAAAACTTCACAAATAAAAAGCAGCTTCCTTTATGGGTAATATATTACAGTCTTTTGGGATCGTTATCCCTATTTTATTGATTTTAGTCTTTGGTTTTTTATCAGCCAAAAGAAATATGTTTAGAAATAATGCCAGTGCCATTTCTGTTATCAGTAAGCTAGTTTTAAATGTAACGTTACCTCCGGTCTTATTTGCAGGAACATTAAGTGTATCTAGAACACAGTTGCACGGTGCATTATTATTATGTATTGCCTTGCTGATCAGCACCATCACGCTTTATCTCATTTGCTTTTTTATCGCGAGAATTATTTTTAAGCGCAATATTGTTCAATCTGCTATCGCTGGATTAGGAGGAAGCTTTTCTGCTGGCCCTTTCTACGGCCCTGCCTTACTGAATCCCTTATATGGACATGGCAGCGATGTTGCCATTAGTATGATTGCTTTAGTCATTAATCTGGCGTTAGTTCCGCTTGCAACAATCATGATTGAAATTGATCTTGAAAAAAAGAATGGAACAGAACAAAAACCAATTTATCAACTGATTGGTAATTCCATCTATCATGCCATCGTCGAGTGCCCCTATGTTTGGTCGCCTTTACTCGCTATTATTCTGTTATTATGTGGCGTTGAATTACCTAAATTTATCAGCGATACCTGCTTCCTCATCGGAAAAGCCACTTCTGGAGTAGCTATTTTTGTCGCTGGTATGACATTAGCGGTCAATCGTTTTAAATTTACAATAGAATGCATCACTTTTGCTGCAATTAAAGATATTGCATTCCCAGCGATATTCTTTATTGTTGCTTCCTGCTATTTATTAAAGTCAGGCACAAATATCTTTAACGAAGGGCTTTTATTATGCGCCATGCCCTCTGGCCCTATGATTATTCTACTCGGAAATCATTATAAACAATATCAAGAAGAAGCTGCCTCTATTCTCGCCATTTCAACCGTATCAATGATTGTAACTGTTTCTATTTTAATCGGGTTATTACATTTATCCGTTCCATAAAATAAATAAACATTACTTAAGATGAAATAAATAAGCTGGATAACCCAACATCTCACGAGGCACAGAAAAAAAATCACGCCAAGACATATATAATGGAGACGCTTGGCCAATGTCTTGAATACCCTCATCTTTAAAGGCTAAACGCGTACGCGGAATATGGAAATATTGCGTCACAATAATCACTGATTTTAGATGATGATCACGCATATACTGTAATGTATTCTGCGCTGTTGCTCTGGTATTAAACCCCTCTTCATCCTCAGAAATAACTTGCTGAGGTATTCCATGTGCAATCAGATAATCCGCCATGACACGAGGTTCACTATAGCCCTCTTTTCCTGTACCGCCACTCACTAAAATACGTGGGGAAAATCCTTGTCGATACACATGAATAGCCTCATCTAAACGCGCTTGAAGTCCTTGACTAGGCGTGCCGTCCAATTCAACTTTGGTTCCTAAAACCACAATTAAATCTGCTTTAAATAAATGATCTTTCAAACCACCAATAATAATATAAAGCATGGTCAAAACATAAATAACCAAGACCATACACATCAAGATCAATTGCAATCGATAGCGAGTAACGAATTTAATCATTAAGTTGTACAACCAAAATAAAACGTAATTTATAATATATTATTTTATAGCTACTCCGTTACGGAATAGCTATTGATATTGATCAAATACTCGTAAAACTCCTTCATTACATAATGAGTAAACAGCTCTTAAACTCTACTCCTGATGACAAGCATTCAACATATCCCTCTGTTTTTTATAATCAATAAGATATTGAATAACCTGACTATCCTCTGGAACATTTACGAGTTCCTGTTGTAATTTTTGTTGTGACTCTTTAGAATATTCAACAGGTTTTGGACAAAGAGAAATAAAATGTGTCTTGGTGCATGAACATAAAAGTATCAGACATCCAATGCCAACAAACTTCCGCATTAAAAATCTCCTTTAGAGAGACTTTGTAACAAAGAACTTTTATCTGATGGTGCTTTTGCTTCTGCTTCTTGCATTTTCTTTAATGATGCAACGGCAGCATTGCTATTCTGTAAGTCTTGTTGCTGCTCTTTAATTTTTGCATTTTTACTCGCTAAGCGATGTCCAATTACAAACATCGCCAACGGAACAAACAGCTTCGTTACATATTTTTGTGCAAAAGATACAAAAAAAGTTATAATATTAGTCAATTTTACGCTCCATAAAAAAGGCATAAAAAAAGACGCTAATGCGCCTTACTTTATGCCGTATGCTTAAATTTATTAATGATTTTTTAGCTATTAAAATAAAATATACAGTAACAATAATTATATTTTATATATATTCTTCAATGGTTTTTTTAGTATATACAAAAAACCATTACAATAATAATACCATACCTATTTGTGCAAAACAATCAAACAGTTTTAAAGAAACTACTCCATCCATTTACACAATCTATTCGACTAGACTTACAACAATACTAAAGCTGTGCTAGCCTATTTGATTACGAAATTAACCTGTAATTATCAAAGGTATTTAATAATGAAAAAGATTTTACTCATTAATGGTGGTACTCATTTTGGTCACTCTGGCGGACAATTAAACGAAACACTCCATCAATTTGCATGTAAACATTTAACTGAATCTGGATATAATGTCCAAGAGACACAAATTAAAAATAGTTACACTCCTCAAGAAGAAGTTGAAAAAATTTTGTGGGCAGATGTAATTATTTATCAAATGCCTGCTTGGTGGATGATGATGCCTTGGCAGCTTAAAAAATATATGGATGAAGTTTATACTGCTGGTCACGGATCTTTATATGAAAGCGACGGCAGAACCAGAAGCAATCCAAAAAAACAATATGGCACTGGTGGATTATTACAAGGCCGCCGTTATATGCTCTCCGTCACATGGAATGCGCCAACCGAAGCGTTTAATGAAGTTGGTAATTTCTTTGATAGCAGAGGTGTCGATGGTGTTTATTTTGCATTCCATAAATCTCAACAATTTTTAGGAATGAACAACTTACCAACCTTTATGGTCAATGATGTCATTAAAGACCCTCAAATTGAACACTATCTTTCTGAATATAAACAACATTTAACCAAAGTATTTCCATTATAAAATATTTATACGATATAAATATTAAGGGTATAATAGGTTTATGCTTAAATAATAAATCTATTATATAAACAGTTTTATTATATAATATCTAGCAGTTTAAAATCCTCTAAAATATAACAACTTATCAAGCTTTCATCTTGTTTCCTGGATTTGATGAATGTAGTATTTAAAAGACACTTTTTACCTAATTATCCTAATTAAAAAGATATTTTTAGAAAATCATTTTTTTGCTATATTTTTGAACTAAATTAACCTTAATTGACTCATCAAATAATTTCTACAAAACGATATAAACAAAATGATTTTAACATGAAATTATTATTTCTCTTGCCAATCTTATTATTAGAATTAACAAATTGTAACAGTGTGGATTAGGCCAACGTTGCCAGCACATACTTTAGTGTATCAGAACCATATTAAAAAATGGCACAAGACAAGGTCGATTGGAAAAATGCAACACCACAAGAACGAAACTATAAACTCCTAACAGGTGAGTATCCTGCCCCTACTCTGTCTGCCATGATGAAAAGAGAATATAAAGCAGACAAAAATTAAATTTAAAAAAAAATATAAATCTGTTTAAAACCTATCTCCCTCACAAACTGCACACCACCGCTGCCACTAATCACATTGTTGCTGATAATCTGGTTATTACCAACTTCAACAGTTGATTTGATCTATATAATAATAACGTATTTTAAATAAAAATCACTTGATCAGCAATTTTAAACAGTAAAAATATTGAGAGTTCTTTTTATCAAAAGATCAAATATTTTATAATAAATGCTCAAAACTCTATATTGCGTTAAACATCAAAACAACAAACACTGATACTATTTAAAACATCCGATATGTTTTATGATGGGTAAGATTTAATTTTTGATGAAATACATAATAAAATCAATATATCAACTGATCTTAATGGCGGAGGGGGTGGGATTCGAACCCACGGTACGCTATTAACGCACGGCGGTTTTCAAGACCGCTGCCTTCAACCACTCGGCCACCCCTCCATTTTGTAAGAAAACGTATATACGATTTTATATCTCTTTGGCAAGTAGAATTTTTATAAATTTAAATTTCTTTTTCTGCATCCTCTTTTTTATCCATTAATTTGGCGCAATACCTCGCAATAATCGCAATAATAAAAAGTTGAATTTGATGAAAAATCATTAATGGTAAAACAATAATTCCCACCATATTGGATGGGAAAAGAACATTTGCAATTGGTACACCTGAAGCCAAAGATTTTTTAGATCCGCAAAAAATAATACTAATCCGATCTTTTGTATGAAACTTTAATATTTTACTAATAATGGCAGTAATGAGTAACACTAACAATAATAAACAAACATCCATCCCAACAACATACAATAATTGTTCAATATTCAACTTCTGCCATAAATGCATATTTACCGCCTCACTAAACGCACTATAAACCACGACTAAAATAGAGCCTCGATCCGAAAATGATAATAAACGTCGATTTCGAATAGCCCACTCTCCTATCCAAGGTTGTAATAATTGCCCTGCGATAAAAGGTAGCAATAATTGATAAACAATATCTAACGTACCATCGAGCTTCATATGACCTTGGCTGCTAAAAATAAATCCTGCCAATAAAGGCGTAATAATAACCCCCATTAGATTAGAAGCTGTCGCAGAACAAATAGCCGCTGGAACATTTCCTTTTGCAATTGAAGTAAATGCAATTGAAGATTGAACTGTAGACGGTAAACAACACAAAAAAATGACACCTGTCCATAAACCAGGAATCAATAAATGCGGAAAAAAATAACGAAGTGTTAGACCAAGAATCGGAAATAAAGCAAATGTGCACAAGAAAATTAAAAGATGTAACCGCCAGTGCAATAACCCCTCCACCATTGCTTGACGAGATAGTCTGGCACCTTGCAAAAAAAACATTAGCGCAATGGCCGCAATGGCTAAATGATTAAAGAAAGCGACCCCGTCTCCATAACAAGGAAAGAAAGAAGCTAATAAAACTGTGGAGATTAATGATGCTAAAAAAGGATCGACAAATTTAAACATTTTAAAAGATAACCTTCAATAAAATCAGGTAAAATATAAGAGAACATACAATTCTTTCTTTGATATATCAGAAAATCTCTATATATTTTAAAAAATAGTATCAATAATTTATTATATAAAATTAATCATCATGTACAAAAAAACGACTTTATTTACTCTATTTGGACTTTCTGTAATTATTTCAACAACGCCCTACACTGCCCATGCATCACAATTATGGCAATCATATTGCTCTACCGTGACCACAGGTAGCAGCAAGATTAGTAACAACAACACATCAGCAACAAATTATACAGTTCAAGCAGTTGATAATCCTGCTATCAAAATGACGGCACAACAATTAACTGCAAGTAAAACCAATAATACATTATCAAGCGATCAGCTTAAAAGGGTCTCTAACATTACATCGACAGGTATTTTAAACCTCGTTCTAAATCATCAAATGAAACAATGTAATAAAAGTTATTATACGGATAGCTTAACCCCTTTAGTCAATAGTCTTCAACAAGGAAATAATGTTAATTTTACATGGAATAATGTGCATATCCAAAACGGAAAAGCTTCTTACAAAGCTAAACTGTTAACCATGCAACTTAGTGGGCAAGGTAGTAATATTCATATTATTATTCGCTTTTCAGGCTTATCTACAACAGCTCAACAAAAAACACCTACTGCTTTAATTCCCGAACAAGGAGTAATTGATGTCACGACAACTCCACAAGTCTATCCTTTAATTTTAGCAGCAACGAGTGGAAATACAGATACTACATCTTCCAATACAACATTACCTATTAAAATTAATACGCTAAATATAAAGAACGCTCATACTACTATTTCTGCAAACGGAAATGTAACTATTAATAATAAAGCTTCACTTACTTCTGCTAACGGCCTGTTACAAATTACAAATATGCAAACGCTTATTGATGCTGCTAGTGCTACACATAATAGTAAACTAAAAACCGGCTTGATTTTGGCTAGATTTGCAGGACGCTCCGTAGGTACCGATAAATTAGAATGGGACATTCAATGGCAAGGAAACCTATTCAAGGTAAATAGTGTTCCGATTCCTGTTTGGTAAAACTATAAATATCTATAAATAAATCTATTATTATAGATATTTATATAGAAGATTCACCTTGTGGCTTCTCACCAAATCTATTCTTGTCGCCACTTGGATAACTTGCAATAACCAATAAAATCCACTGACAAATAAAATTAATATACATATAAGGCAGCGAAATAAGCAGACAAAGCAACCAAACCCAAAACCATATTCCTCTTAAATTAAGATCGTGCAAGCGTCTAATACATAAACAAAAAGATGGGATAAAACTTAATAAAATATAAATCGTAAATAAAAGATGACACTCAAGGTAATAATTCTCGTATTGAATACGATAAACTAATCCAAAAGCATCATTAATTAAAAATAAAATAAAAGCTATGAAACTATTAATAATCGCAAAAGACCAAAAATCCACATTATTTGTCCTTCCTTGGAAGTAAAAATAATGATGCCATGCTTCTCACCATGCTTTTGGCATATTTTTGATAAACATCAATAATTTTTGAATAATTTCACTCATTTATAAGCCTTTATTTCTATTATCAACGGTAGCATACACTAAAAATAACTATGACTACCAATAACGGCTCCAATAATGGTAGTACAACTCATAATTAACAAGAACCAATGTAATTTTTGCACTAATTTATATATTTTTTCTGGATTTTCTTTAGATAATTTTTGAATTTTTTTATCTAGAAAGAATGGCTCTAGCAAAAATAACATCGCCATAAAAATTAACCATACGAACAACATGGCATGCATCCACCAAAAAGAAAGATGTGCAAACCAGTCCCATGCAGCCAAACGCCATACCATATAGAAACCAGATAATCCTGCTAGTAAGACTACAAATCTAGCTTGCCATGCAAAACGATCTTCAATTTTATTGAATAAATTTAATCTTTCCTGGATTGGAAAACAGCGTTTAAAAGAAGGTAACAAAATTGTCGTGACCATACATACTCCACCTATCCAAATAACAATAGATAAAACATGTATTGCCCGTGCAATAGCAAGATCATACATTTTATGCTCCTTCAAATGGAAATATATTATCCTTAAAATTATTTTAATAACTTTAGCATAAAATATCGTTAATATTTTGAATTTATAGGTTGTAAAATTATTACAAACCCATTCGATATCAAAGTATTAACTTTTGCATAAAATTTATAACATAAACTAAATTAATTTTGTTGTTGAAAAATCTTTAAAAACAATGAAAAAGCAAAACTATGTTGACGACGATTAGGATAATATAAATAATACCCAGGAATAGACGGACAGAACTCCTCTAAAACTCTTATCAAACGTCCCTGTTGTATCGCAATACGAACCTCATCTTCTGGCACATATACAAAACCAAACCCATCATATGCAGCCTGTAACATTTGCGTTAACGTATTACAAATAACTTGCCCTTCAACATGAACTTTAACTTCACGTTGATTAACATCAAATTCCCATGCATATAAATTTCCTGCTGTAGGTAAACGTAGATTAATACATTGATGTTTTAATAAGTCTTTAGGTTTTTTTGGAAGAGAACGCTTTTCTAAATAATTCGGAGAAGCAACTACAGCCATACGGATTTCTGGACTAATTGGCAAAGCAATCATATCCTTATGAACTAACTCTCCCAATCGTACCCCAGCATCATATTGTTCTGATACAATATCCTTCAAAGCAATATCCACATCAATTTCGAGTTTAATATCAGGGTACTCTCTCAAAAAATTCCGTAATTTTGGCCATAAGATAAAATTGGCCGCATGTTCATCCGCTGTTAACCGAATAGTCCCAGCAGGTTGCTGCTTAAATTCAATAACGCGACTCAGTTCTTGCTCCATCTCATCTACTCTAGGAGCAATACTTTTCAACAATAGCTCACCCGCTTCTGTTGGGGCAACACTACGCGTGGTGCGCATTAACAATCGAATTCCTAAACGGCCCTCTAAGTTACGCATCGTATGACTTAAAGCAGATTGCGACACACCCAATTTAGATGCTGCCTTGGTAAAACTGCGTTCTTTTGCTACGCTTAAAAAGACTAAAAGATCGTTAATATTTTTTTGCAACATATGAATAAACCAACCTATAGTTGTAATTAATAACTATTAGTAACATATTTATTTCAACAAATAAATAGTATCTTACAAAATAAAAACGATAAAGAATCATATATATTAATAAAACTATAATAGTCAAGTAACGCTCATATGCACTTATATTACCATGTAATATCTTTAATATTATTTAGCAAAAAAATGTACAAATAATTCATCAATTAAATTCGTGAAATTAATGAAAAAACACTCTTATTTTTTCATGAAAGTTTATTAACCGTTATAAATCTCCAATAATTTTTTTAACAAAAACTGTGTACGTTGAACTCTTTGCGCAAAAGGTGTTTCTCGTAAATAGACTAGTTTTCCATCTGGACGTAATTTCATATATCCTTCACCAATCCCAGCAACCCATTTGATCAATCCATCTGGATTTTTAAATTGATTATTTAAAAACTGAACAACAACTCCCTTTGGACCAGCATCGACACGTTGAACACCGACCTCTTTACATAAACGTTTCAAGGTCATAACTGCTAATAAATTTGAAAGCTCATCAGGAATTTCACCAAAACGATCAATTAATTCAGCACGCATCGCCTCAATTTCATCTTCTTGCACGAGATTACCAATTCTGCGATACAACCCTAAACGAACAGGTAAATCCGTTACATAATCTTCTGGAATTAATACTGGCAGCCCTAATACGATATTAGGACTCCAATCTTGATTTTCAACAGGTTGATTTTCACGCTCTGCCCGCAATGCAGCAACGGTCTCTTCGAGCATTTTTTGATAAAGCTCTACCCCAACCTCACGAATATGTCCGGACTGCTCATCCCCCAATAAGTTCCCTGCTCCACGCAAATCCAGATCATGGGACGCAAGCGTAAATCCTGCCCCTAAATTATCCAAAGACTGCATAATTTCGAGACGTTTTTCAGAGTTCTTAGATAAGAAATGATTTTGTGGCCAAGTTAAATAAGCATAACCGCGCTGTTTTCCTCGCCCAACACGTCCACGTAACTGATAAAGCTGCCCCAATCCAAAACGATCTGCTTTATAAATAATTAATGTATTCACGGATGGCATATCCAAGCCACTTTCAACAATATTTGTTGAAAGCAACACATCATATTTACCATCTCCAAATTCAGTCATCACTTGCTCTAACTCTGTCGGGGTTAAACGACCGTGAGCCTGCACCAACCGTAAATCTGGAATAATATCAAGCAATTGTTCTTGTAATGGTTGTAAATCTTGCACTCTTGGCACAACACAAAAAGCCTGCCCACCACGGAAACGTTCTCTTTGCAAAGCTTCACGAATGACAACACGATCAAACGGCATAATAAAGGTTCTGACAGCCAATCGATCCACAGGAGGTGTTGCAATCAAGCTTATTTCACGCATCCCTGTCAAAGATAATTGCAACGTTCTAGGCAATGGTGTTGCAGAAAGTGTTAAAACATGAAGCTCTTCACGTAATGCTTTTAATTTTTCCTTATGCGCCACCCCAAAATGCTGTTCTTCATCAATAATAAGCATCCCTAAATTGGCAAATTTAATATTTTTTGCCAACAAAGCATGTGTGCCAATCACAATATTAACGGTTCCATCTGCAACTTCTTTTTTAACTTGTGTTGCTTCTTTAGCAGTAACCATACGAGATAATTGCGCAACCTTAATAGGGAAACCTTCAAATCGTTTTGCAAAAGTACGATAATGTTGACGTGCCAATAACGTTGTTGGCACAACAACCGCAACCTGTGAACCACCCATCGCCGAAATAAAGGCCGCACGTAAAGCAACCTCGGTTTTACCAAAACCTACGTCCCCACAAATTAGTCGATCCATAGGACGACCAGAAGACAAGTCTTGAATAATATCTGCCACCGCTCTTGATTGATCTTCTGTTTCTACGAATGGAAACCCTGCACAGAATTCTTCCCATAGTCCTTCTGGTGGTTCTTCAATAGAAGCCTCACGCATTAACCGTGTTGCAGCTGTTCGCAATAAAGCATCTGCCATGTCGCGAATTCGAGCCTTCATCGTTGCTTTACGTTTTTGCCAAGCAGGACTGCCCAGTCTATCCAAAGCAACACCTGATTGATCCGAGCCAAAACGACTTAAAAGCTCTATATTTTCAATCGGTAAGAAAAGCTTTTCTTCACCAAAATACATCAACGACAAACAATCATGTGGCGCATTTCCAATCTCAAGATTAACTAGCCCTTGATATTGACCAATCCCATATTCTTGGTGGACGACCAAATCGCCTTCACTAATTTCTGAAGCTTCAGAAATAAACTGTTCTGCTTTTTTACGTTGACGATGTGGGCGAGCAATTCTTTCTCCAAGTAAGTCTTGCTCTGAGACCAAAGCAAAATTGTCAGCAATAAATCCATGATCCAAACCAAGCGTTAACAAACAAACTGGCCCTGCTTTTGATTGCTCGACCTCCGCCCAACTACTCAACGTTTGCGTTGGAATTTTATGTTCTTTTAATAACGTCGCAATTCGTTCCCTTGACCCTTTACTCCACGCGGCAATCAATGTCTTACGATTGGCAGAGCTCCATTCCGATGCTCGCTTGGCAAATAAAGAAAAAACATTTTCACGCTCTGATGCAGCAAGGCTCTTAGCAAACATAATGCCAGGCCGTCCGCCAGCATCCATACCTTCTGCCCCTTCGGGCATTGCAAATGGTTGAAAGGATATAATTCTATAAGCCGAGAGTAAGTTATTCCACTCTTCTAAATTTAAATACTGATACTCGGCAGGTAATGGACGATAAGGAACCTCAGTGGGTCTAACTGGTAGTTTTCTTGCTGCATAATGATCGGCAATCATTTCTAATCTTGGCTGCAGCGCCTCCTCGGCCTGATAGGCAAAAGATAAAGACATCTTCGGCACGTAATCAAAAAATGTTTCCATTTTGTCATGAAATAAAGAAAGCCAATGCTCTATCCCTTGATAACGCCGTCCATTAGAAACCGCATCATAAATAGGATCGTTGGTTGCTGTGGCTCCAAATAAATCGCGCCATTGACTTCTGAAGCGACTGATACTTTCTTCATCCAACGAGAAATCAGCCGTAGGACGCATGACTAATGCTTGAATAGTCCCTGTTGACCGTTGTGTAATGGGATCAAAACAACGAATAGAATCAACTTCGTCGCCAAATAAATCTAAACGTACAGGATTTTCTTCACCTGCCAAATAAATATCAAACAGATTTCCACGGACTGCGAATTCTCCAGCTTCCATCACTGTATCTGTGCGATTATAACCTTGAGAAACTAATAGATCGATTAAGAATTCCTGATCTAAACTATCCCCTTGCTTCAAGTTCAAAGCACGACCAGAAAAAACAGAGCGAGGAGCCACCTTTTGTAATAAAGAAGAAATCGTTGTTAAAACTACACGTGGTGCCGTTACAGGCTCCAATAGTCTGGTCAACGTTGCCACACGTTCAGAAACAACTGTTTTATTCGGTGATACCCGATCGTAAGGCAAACAATCCCAACCTGGAAAATTAAGCACCTCTAATGACGGATCAATAAAATTCAACAGCTCAGCAATACGGATCATATCCGCATCATTACGAGCAACATGAACTAATGTTTTCTTATCTTTTTTAAAACATTCAGCCGCATGATTTTTTAATAAAAAAGCATCATACCCCTCTGGAACTCCCCATATTGGCAAAAAACGACTATGCTGCGTTGATGAGGCGTCCCCCATTTTGAATCTCCTACTCTGTCTTTAAATGTATATCTTTGGCGAATTGACACATATGATGCATCATTGGAATATTTAACTCTGTTGGTATTGCCTTAAATCCTGTAAGCCACAAAGTCAAATCTGCATCTTCAAAACTCATAATATGTTCTAATATCGTCAATTCCTCTACTGACATATCAGAAATATGATGTTTTACAAAACGACCAATTAATAAATCAGCCTCATAGCTTCCACGATGATTTGCTTGATAAAGCAAACGACGTTTGCGAATTTCTAAATCTTCCATTGCTTCTTTTTGATCCATAATACAATATACTTTAGTATATCAACCTTATTATTGTTTAAAATATGACCGAGCCAACATATGGGTGAAACTCCTCTTTCATCAACAACACAACTTGCATTATCCCCTTTGCTTGCTCCTTTATCTAATCTAGATGGAGTTGGCCCTAAAACAAGTCAATTACTTGTGCGGGCTGTTGGCGGACATAGAGTCATTGATTTATTATTTCATCTACCCAATTCGATTATTGATAGACGCTATCGCCCAGAATTGAAAAATGCAATCCCTGGACGGATCGCCACATTAAAATTGCAAGTCACACATATCGAAAAACCTCAACGAAGCAAACAGCCTTGGCGTGTTCATGTGACGGATGGAACTGGTAATGCAGAGCTTGTCTTTTTCTCTCAATGGCAGGCAAAAAAAGTCCAACCCAATGCAAAGATTATCGTTTCTGGAACTGTAGAAACCTATAATAATCGGCTACAAATTACAAATCCTCATTATCTAGAGCCTATTGAAAATGAGTTTATGATCCCAGCCATTGAACCAGTCTGGCCATTAACCGCAGGATTATTTCCAAAAAATCTATATAAAGCCCTACGTTCAGCATTATCAAAATGCCCTGAGCCCCCAGAATGGATTGATCCAACTCTTATTCAACAACATCAATGGCCAACTTTCAGAAAGGCACTCCACCTTCTACATTTCCCAAGTGATTTTCCTGAGCTTTTTGATAATCAAACTTATGAAGCAATGGAAAGTAGAGCGCGTTCTCGCTTAGCTTTTGATGAACTATTCGCAGAACAGCTTGCCATTGGACAAGCTAAACGAACTTCACAACAAAGCCCTGGCAGAGTGTTAATCGGTGACAATAGCCTTACCAATCAAGCATTACAAAAATTTGGGTTTGCTTTAACACAATCTCAAGAAAAAGCATTACGCGAAATCAAACATGATCTTAAGCAACCTTTTCGAATGCTCAGACTATTACAAGGGGATGTTGGATCAGGGAAAACGATTGTTGCTTTACTCACCGCGCTACACGCTGTTGAAGCTGGATATCAAGCCGTCATTATGGCGCCTACAGAAATCTTGGCAAGGCAACATTATGCAGTATTCTCAGATTTATGTTCTGTAGAAACCGTCTTTTTAAGTGGATCTATCAAAGGCAATGCCCGCAAAGAAACATTAGAAAAAATCCAAAACGGAACTGCGAAAATCGCAATAGGCACCCATGCTTTATTTCAAGAGGGCGTTGAATTCCACAATCTTGCCTTGGTCATTATTGATGAACAACATCGTTTTGGTGTCGAACAACGCATTAAATTAGGGGATAAAGGAGAGAATACAGATATTCTCGTCATGACCGCCACCCCTATTCCGAGAACGTTACTCCTCACCCGTTGGGGAGAACTGCAAGTCAGTCGAATTACTCAAAAGCCAGCAGGACGCAAGCCTATTCAAACCACCCTCCACGCTTTGGGGAGTATGGATAAAGTATTACAAGGAATTGAGCGAATGATCTCCCAAGGCTGCCAACTCTTTTGGGTTTGCCCTTTGGTAGAAGAAAGCGAAGTCATGGATCTGGCTGCGGCAAAAGATCGTTACCTTTCCTTAAAACATCATTTTGGTGAAAACAATGTCGGGCTGGCACATGGACAGCAAGAAAGTAATGAACGGCAAGGGGCTCTAGACCTTTTTGCTCAAAATAAAACCAAAATCCTTGTTGCCACCACCGTTATTGAAGTGGGCGTTAATATTCCTAATGCCAATATTATGGTCATCGAACATGCAGAGCGATTTGGTTTGGCTCAACTACACCAACTTAGAGGACGTGTAGGTCGCGGAGAAAAACAATCTTACTGTCTCTTGCTTCATGATGATAAAATCAATTTTACAGCAAAAAAACGCCTTGCCCTTTTACGGGATACAGAAGATGGCTTTTTAATCGCTGATGAGGATTTTAAAATCAGAGGTGGTGGCGAAGTAACAGGCCGTCGACAATCTGGACTACCAGACTTTAAACTGGTCGACGAAATCCGTTTAGAACAATGGATTAACCCTGCTTGGCAAAGTGCTGAATATTGGTTTAACCAAGGAAAGATGGCTTCTCTTCAACAAAAAGAAGCTATTGAGTGTTTACTTTTGTTATTTAACAAAAACAATTCTGGACGATTATTAAGATCAGGCTAGATTATAAATTCTTACTTTTATCGTCTTGTTTTTCTAGCTCATTCGTTGCGCCCAATATAAAACTAGAATTGATTAAAATTCTCATAAAGTTAGGAAATTTCAATAAACATAAGTAATGGTGCTTTTAAAAGACAAACATTATGGATAAAATTAGTATGATAATTTACTTCAACATGGATCTTCACACCTTCTTTGAATCTCCAGATCAAAAGTGGATCATCCCAAGGCTTGAACAAGAATGAAAACTGATATCTACTCAATAAACTAGACCACGGAATCATGTGACTGCGCTATCACGTGCAAAACAATGCATAAAATTCTTAGCAAAGCTAGAAGTATACTAGCTCTTGCGTGGTGATTTTTGTCCAGCTTTATCTATACCGATAGTTTTGATTTTTGCTAATCTTCGTTGATCCTCATCACGTTTTTGTTGTTCTTCAAAACTTTTAATATACCATTCTTCAAATAAATTTTCTATTAACTCAATCAACATCTGAACCTCATTAGGATCAACATCAATAATGACGTTAACGTCCTTTTCCATATGAGCACCAATATTGCCAATCTCACGAATAGCATCAATCGCCTCATACAAATCAGGAGGAATTTTATCTTTAATTTTATTAATCTCTAGATAAAGATTACGTTCTTCTACCTTCCAAAAATCTCTAATCATCCCTTGCAAATATCTTCTAGCTAACGTTGCTGATGCTTTAGGACTTTTATTTTTGATTAAACAAGCTTCATTATAATCAGACAAAATTGCCTTAGGTATATAATCTGGAAATAATCTAGCAGAGCTATCAGGAAGTAAAAAAAACTCTTTATCTTCTCTTATTATACCCTCTCCAAATTGTTTTAATTTCATACTAACAGAATAATTTTTACAATTAGCATTTGTGCATATAGCACACACTACAATTATATCGAATGACCGATCATACTTACCATAATGATACAAACTTCCTCTGATTATTTGACCATTTCCATCAAATTCAGCATAATTATCTAAACATATTGTATGCTCTTGATAGTTTTCTCCAGATTTTTTCATTTCCGTATTGCAATAAGAACATTTCCAAACTTCATTTTGGCGCCAATATTTTGTCATATTAATTTCTTTATAATAATTTGAGTTATTATAGTTTTACTTCAAAAGTGTAACAATTAAAAACAAAAAAAGGCTGATCTTTTTTATAAGACCAGCCTTTCAAAACAAATTACAAAAAACTCTTATTTCTCATCTAAGTACCGCATCAATAGCGCATATTCCAACTGCACATCATCAGCAATAGGAATATAAACCGTATGACTATTGCCGGGAGCAATTGTAGCTGCCTCGCCTTTGGTATTTTCCATTTTTTCAAGCGTAAAGCTGATATTGCCTTTAGGGGTCATCATTTCTAAACGATCCCCCACTTCAAAACGATTTTTCACAGTGACTTCTGCCAAACCATTTTGATGTTCGCCTGTAAATTCACCAACAAATTGTTGTTTAATGGAAACCGAAGAACCTGTTTCGTAATTTTGATAATCATTATGTTTATGACGTTGCAAGAAACCTTCTGTATACCCACGATGCGCCAAAGATTCTAATGTATTTAACAAACTCGGATCAAAAGGACGACCGGCAACCGCATCATCCATTGCTTTACGATAAACTTGAGCCGTACGCGCAACATAATAATGCGACTTCGTACGCCCTTCAATTTTCAAAGAGTAAACCCCAATATTGACTAAACGCTCTACATGTTGAATAGCACGTAAATCTTTAGAATTCATGATATAAGTACCATGCTCATCTTCAAAAGCAGTCATTTCCTCTTCAGGTCGAGTGCCTTCGCGTAACACAAATACTTTATCAGTCGATGGCCCCTCACCTAATGTTGGTTGAACCTCTTCTTCTTCACTTTGACAACAACCTTCATTCTTTGCTGATTTCTTGCTAACAATCTCACCAACTTCGTTTTCAGTGCCTTCTTCTACACCATACTGCCAACGACAAGCATTGGTGCAAGTTCCTTGGTTCGCATCTCTATGGTTAATATATCCAGACAATAAACAACGTCCAGAATAGGCCATACATAATGCGCCATGAACAAAAACTTCCAATTCAATCTCTGGCACATTCTGATGAATTTCTTCAATTTCCTTTAAAGACAATTCACGTGATAAAATCACACGTGTTAAGCCCAATTGGTTCCAGAATTTAACCGTTGCCCAATTCACCGCATTGGCCTGCACTGATAAATGCACAGCCATATCTGGGAAAGCTTCACGAACCATCATAATTAATCCAGGATCGGACATAATCAATGCGTCTGGCCCCATTGCCACCACTGGTTCTAAATCTTTAATAAATGTTTTTAATTTCGCATTATGTGGCGCAATATTCACCACCACATAAAAACATTTTCCTTGAGCATGAGCTTCATCAATACCAATTTTCAGGTTTTCATGATTAAACTCATTATTCCGAACTCTTAAGCTATATCGCGGTTGTCCCGCATATACTGCATCCGCACCATAAGCAAATGCATAACGCATGGATTTTAAAGTCCCCGCAGGGCTTAATAGTTCAACTTTCAAAGGATGTGACATTTACCAACAACTAGTTTTTGAATTTAAAGGAAAGATCTTTTAACAAACTATATAAGAGTTTTAAATGATTTTATAAATAACTTTGTTAAAAATTAATGTATTTAGAATATATTTATAGAAACCAATAACATTTTATGAATATAAATTATACCCCTAACCATTCGGCTATATTGTAACAAAATCAATAGCATTATAAAAATTTAAAATAAACTTATTCCGTGATTTTAACAGGTTATATATTATGAAATTCCCTTATATTTTATTATTGGCTACTTCATTTTTAATCTCTACTCCAACTGCATTTGCAGAAGAACAATGGGGATATAGTGGCAATATCTCTCCTGAATATTGGGGAAATATTTCTCCTAAATTTACAGAATGTAAACAAGGAAAGTCTCAGTCCCCTGTCAATATCATTCAAACCACAAAATTACATACACAACATTTAACCTTCCATTATCAATTAACAACAGAACATATTGTTAATAATACCCATACCGTTCAAGTCATTGTTAGCTCTGATAAAGACTATCTCATTTTTCATGATAAAAAATATTATCTGAAACAGTTTCACTTTCACACCCCTAGTGAGCACCATATTCATGGGATTGCTTACCCTTTAGAAATTCACTTCGTTCATGCCGATAAAGATGGACATTTATTAGTGTTGGCAGTAATGGCCGAAGAAGGAATGAAGAAAAACCCAGAACTTGAAAAAGCTTGGAATGTAGTTTCCCCTCAACCAAACAAAGAAGAAGTTATGACTAAACCTTTCAATATTAATAACTTCCTTCCTAAAGATACCAGTTACTTTCATTATACAGGATCTCTAACAACGCCCCCATGCCTAGAAGATGTAACTTGGATTGTTCTCAAACAACCCGTTCAAGTCTCTGAAGATCAAGTCGATCGTTTTGAAACATTAATGCAGCACGATAACAATAGACATGTTCAACCTTTAAATGGTCGTAAAGTTGACGAAGACTAAAGGGAATATAAGTTTCAAATAAAAAAGGAGTTTAGAAATCAATCTAAACTCCCCTCTTACTATTAAATTATTTATTTTTCTCTTAACGAGAAACCGCCTCTTGCAAACGACGTAAAACGCGATCACGTCCCATTAATGGCAACATCCCTTTCATTTCAGGGCCTTTTTCTTCACGTGTTAATGCCATGCGCAATGGATGGAACAAAGATTTTCCTTTTCTACCGCTAATTTCTTTTAATTTAGCAGTCCATTGTCCCCAAGTTTCTTCATCCCAAGGATTTTCTGGCAAACAATCAATTGCTTGTTGCAAATATTCTTTATCTTCTTCTTCAACTTCTGGGATAATGTCCTCATGAACCAAATCCCACCAATATCTAGCTTCCGTTAACAAATCAATGTTTGGACGAACAACATGCCAGAACTCTTCTGTGATAAAAGATGGAAGACGATCTTTAACTTCATCAAAACTCATTGTATGCAAACATTTTTTATTCAAAATAAGCATTTGTTGAATATCAAAACGTGCTGGTGAGCGAGAATAAGTTGATAAATCATAATCTTTAGCTAATTCATCAACATTCAGCAATTGAGGATCACGTGAAGTCCCCAAACGTGCAAGATAAGAAACAATTGCTTTTGATTCTAAACCATCTTCACGCAACTCTTTCAAAGAAACACTGCCTAAACGTTTAGAAAGTTTACCACCATCTGCATCCATCAATAAAGGTAAATGCGCAAATTTGATATTATTGGGTTTACCTGTCAACGCTTCAATTAAATCAATTTGAACGCCTGTATTGGTTACATGATCTTCACCACGAATAATGTGAGTAATATCCGTTTCCAAATCATCAACCACAGATGCTAATGTATACAGAACCGTGCCATCTGCTTTGATCATAATAGGATCAGAAATCGACGTTAATTTAACGCGGCATTGTCCCATAACCAAATCATCCCATCTGACTTCACGATCAGAAAGTTTAAAGCGCCAATGCGGTGTCTTACCGTTTGCTTCCGCTGATGCACGTTGCTCTGGTGTTAATCGTAACATTGCACGATCATAAATAGGTGGCTTATTTTGACGACGACGTAATTCACGTTTGAAATCCAATTCTTCTTTGGTTTCAAAACATGGATATAAACGGCCAGATTCTTTCAATCGTTCAATCGCTAAATTATAACGATCCATACGATCAGATTGTTTCATATATTCGTCCCAAGAAAAGCCAAACCATTCTAATGCTTTGTGAATTTCACGAACATATTCTTCTTTAGAGCGTTCAACGTCGGTATCATCGATACGCAACATAAACTTACCGCCATGACGGCGTGCATACAAAGCATTGGCAACAGCTAAACGAGCATTTCCTACATGCATTAAACCAGTAGGACTTGGGGCAAAACGTAATTTCATCTTCAAAACTTATCGCTAATTAATTATATCAAAAAAAGTATTATTCTTCGTCATCTTCTGGAAACTCGTCTTCGTCAACCAAACGACGAGGATCCAACGAACGCCAATCACATTCCATAGGCGTTGCTACATTCTCAACAAAGCCCATAATTTCATCAGAAGAATTCCAGACAAACTCATCTTTCTTCATGACTTTAACATCTTCACCAAATGCAGACCATGCATCAAAAATCTCTTGATTAGTTGCCCCTGGAATACGACAACGTTCTACACTAGCCCGAACATATGCATGCGCAAAAACAGTCGCATGTTCTTCATTATAAAAATCATTTATAATTTCTACGACTTTATCTTCAGCATCACTGGAAAGGTCAAAAACATGAACTGTATATTCACTTTTTACTTCACCTGCTTCATTTTTTTGACTATCCAAAGACTAATCTCCTACAACGCATCTTCATCTCTAAATTATAAGCCCGGAACATATTGACGTGCAAAGTTAATAAGAAACTCACGCCCTTGTTTGACTAAAGGTTGGCCATTATAAGCAATAATATCTGCTGTTGCATAGGTCTCACTCCAACGTGTAGGAATAAATGACCCTGTTCCAATACAATCAACAGGTGCTTTAGCCTCGGCAATCATACGACATTTAGCAACATCAAACCCAGAAGAAGCAATTAATTTAACTTTGTTAAATCCAGCTTCATCCAGCTTTTCACGCATCCACCAAATAGCTGCTGCTGAAACACCCATCCCTGTTAAATCCGTCAACTCTTTTTCAGAGCAATAACGTTGTAACGTTTCTGGAGCATGACGCATAATCAAAGCGTAAGATGACTGACGATCTAATCCTTCTAAATATCGACCACCATGCGTATCTAAACGTAGTGAAATTTTGCCTTGCGCAGCCAACTCTGGGAAACGTTGGCAAACTTTTACGCCATCTGTGACTTCTCTGCCAAAATAATCAACCAACACACCAAGTTGATATTGTGGAAACTGTTCATGAAACATCTCAGCTGCACGTACGGTAGAACCTGCATAGCCAATCAACGCATGTGGCATGGTTCCCATCCCAGCATCAAGTCCAAACATCTTGGCTGTACTTGCACTCGCTGTACCAATGAACCCTTTTGCACCACTCTTTTTTTGAGCTGCTTGCGTGCCAACCCATGCTGCATATTCAACCAATTCTTGCATTTCATAACCAGCACAATGACGCGCACCCATTGCAATAAAATCAACTTCTGGCAAGGTCTGTGCCATTTGAAAAGCATTACACGCTGCAACACAACACGCACCAAGCTTTTGCAACAAAATTGTTTCTAAAACAACAAGCTGAGCAAAAGATCCTTTTATGTATAAAATAGGCTGTCCTGCACCTACCCATTCCCCTTCTTGAAAGGCAACATAATAGGTAGCATCAATCTTTTCTTCTGCAAAAATCTGATCCAACCATTGTAATACCAAACGTGGAGCTGATAAAACAGGACGACGCAAGAATACTGCATAAACGACTTCTTTATCGCCATAATGCTGAACAATATGCTGTGTTCTATTAAAATAAGCATCTGTTCGCATCGCAACCGCCTCTGCATTCGCGGGTTGTTTTACTGAAACCAAATTACTTAATACAGAATCCACAGCGTGCTTATTATCATTAACAGTCATAAAATGCTCTTTCAAAGCCTATATTATTTCTTTTTATTTGCTGCAAAATCACGTTGAGCCAACTCTTCTGCAACTAAAAACGCCATTTCTAAAGATTGCTCTGCATTTAAACGTGGATCACAGAATGTTTGATAACGTTGACCAAGGTCTGCTTCTGTTAAATGATGAGCACCACCAATACATTCTGTTACATTCGCTCCTGTCATTTCAACATGAACTCCACCAGGAATAGCCCCCTCTGATGCCATCACATCAAAAAAGCCCATAAGCTCTGATAAGATTGAATCAAATGGACGCGTTTTAGTACCATCACTTGTAGAAATCGTATTACCATGCATTGGGTCTGATAACCATGTTACAACCTTACCAGATTCCGTCACTGCTTTTACAAAAGGAGGTAACAATTCTTTAACTTTGCCAGCCCCCATTCTTACAATCAAAGAAATACGTCCAGCTTCATTTTCTGGATTTAAAATATCTAATAATTTTAATAAATCTTCGATATTTGCACTTGGTCCAACTTTAATGCCAATTGGATTTTTAATCCCACGTAAAAACTCAACATGAGCACCATCTGGTTGACGTGTTCTATCTCCAATCCACAAGAAATGTGCGGAACAATCATACCATTCGCCAGAAGTTGAATCAATTCTGGTTAAGGATTGCTCATAAGGAAGCAACAAGGCTTCATGAGATGTATAAAAATCTGTTTCTTTAATTTGTGGTGTATTCTCACCAGTCAAACCACAAGCACGCATAAATGCCAATGTTTCATCAATCTTTTCAGATAAAACACTATATTTCTGTGCTAAAGGAGAACGTTGAACAAAATCTAGATTCCAACGATGCACTTCGTGTAAATTTGCATACCCCCCAGTGGCAAAAGCACGAACCAAGTTTAATGTGCCTGCTGATTGGAAATAAGCAAGCTCCATTCGTTTAGGATCTGGAACTCTAGATGCTTCAGAAAATTCAATCCCATTAATAATATCACCACGATAAGACATATGGCTGACATCACCTTTGGTTTCATTATCAGATGAACGTGGCTTTGCAAATTGCCCTGCAATACGCCCAATTTTAACTACAGGCACTTTTGCTCCATAGGTTAAAACAATTGCCATTTGCAAAATAACGCGGAAAACGTCACGAATAATATCAGCCGTAAATTCTTCAAAAATTTCTGCACATGGACCACCTTGCAATACAAAAGCTTGCCCTTTGGATGCCAACGCCAATTGTTCTTTCAATCGACGTGTTTCCCCTGCAAACACTAAAGGTGGATAACGACGTAATTTCTCTTCTGTTTCGGCCAAGACATATTTATCAGGATATTCTGGAACATGTTTAATTGGAAAAGCACGCCAGCTTTCTGGTTTCCAAGAAATATGTTTCGCTCCAGACTTCAAAGAAGTATCACTCATCGGATATATCCTAATTAATAATTATAAAGTTACAGAATTTAAAATAACGCTTTATTTAACGAATACAATAAAAACTTTTGTGTCTTGATAAAGCCTTAAATATTGTATCGTATTTTTAAATTTTTCCTATCAAAAAAAATGATTTCTGCGCAAAATAATCGTTTTTTATCCCCTCTTTTAAAAGATATAATCTTCATTCACTGTAGTTTAAGGATTGTTTTTTTCAAATTTTCCTATAGATAGTTAAAAATAATTTTTAAATCAAACGGATCATTTTCACTTGCATTAACAAGGGTCACTGCTTATGTTTTCGTCATTATCTCGCAGAGCTATCATCATGGGTTCTGTTGCTTTTGCTTTTTCTGCGCTTGTAACTGTTCAATCAAAAGCAGCAGATTCTAAACAAGAAACCATCAAAGTTGGCGTCGTCTCTGGCCCAGAAGAAGATTTAGCCGTTGTTGCTAAAGATGTCGCAAAAACCAAAGGGTTGAACGTTCAACTTATTGATTTTGATGATTACAACCTTCCTAATGAAGCATTAGTGGGTAAAGATATTGACGCAAATGCGTTCCAACATATTCCTTTTATGGATGCTCAAGTCAAAGCACGCGGATATAAATTAGCTGTTGTTGGAAAAACATGGGTTGAACCTTTAGGATTTTACTCTCATAAAATCAAAAACATCAAAGATCTTCCTGATGGCGCAAAAATTGGCATTCAAAATGATCCTTCCAATCAAGGTCGTGCATTAAATCTTCTTGCAAAACAAGGGTTAATTAAACTTAGAAAAGATGCCCCTAAATTACCAAGCTTGGGTGATATCTCTGAAAATCCTCACCATTATGATTTTGTTGAACTTGACGCAGCTCAACTTGCTCGTTCTTTAGACGATGTAACAATGGCATCTATTAATACAAACTATGTTATTTCTGCTAAAATAGATCCAAAATCAGTGCTTTTACAAGAAGACCGTCTACATAATCCATATGCAAATATTATCGTTGTCAGACAAGGCGATGAAAATCGTCCTGAAATCAAAACTTTAGTCGAAAGTTTTCAATCTGATGCTGTAAAAAAAGCAATGGAAGACAAATATCACGGAGCCATTTTGCCAGCATGGCAATAATTTCTGACCAATGATCTGACCAAGTAAAAGTAATAATGACCTTATCTCCTTCTGATATCCCGAACTCAACCACGCCTGTTGTTGAGTTTAAAGAAGTTTGCCGTGCCTTTAGTGGCCATGTCGCATTATCCAATTTGTCCTTTCAAGTAAAAAAAGGAGAAATTATGGGTATTATTGGCCGTTCTGGTGCTGGGAAAACGACATTATTACGTTGCTTGGCAGGCTTGGAAAAACCCGATACTGGTGAAGTTCGAATTGAAGGTAAAAATATTGCTAATTTACCTCGAAAAGAACTCTTGCCTTTACAGCAACGGATTGGATTGGTCTTTCAACATTTTAACCTATTAAGTGCAAAGACCGTTATTGATAATATTATTTTACCGCTTAAAATTTCTGGTCTTTACGCAGGGAAACACCATGAAAGAGCAAAAGAGCTATTAGAACTCGTTGGTTTACCTGATAAAGCAAACGACTATCCTGCACAGCTCTCTGGTGGGCAAAAACAACGGGTTGGGATTGCTCGCGCCTTAGCAGCAAATCCAGCTCTCCTCTTATGCGATGAAGCAACCTCTGCGCTTGACCCCGAAACTACTCGTTCTATTATCGACCTTTTATTACAAATTAATAAACAGCTAAAACTAACGATTGTTTTAATCACACATGAAATGAGTGTGGTTCGTTTACTAGCAGATCGTGTAATTGTACTAAACAAAGGTCAAATTGCTGAAGAAGGTCATGTTACACAGATTTTCTCTCATCCAAAAACAGACATAACAAAGCAGCTCTTAACCGAAGAACGTCCAACTCTACCTGATAGCATTACACGTTTACTCCATAGCGACCCTTTACCCAATGATTACGCTATATTGCACGTAATTATGTTGGGTACCGTGGTAAGAAAACCTTTAATTGCAGACTTGCAAAAAGATTATAATATCTCAGCATCTCTACTTGAGGGAAGCATTTCTCATATTCGAGAAACACCGATTGGCACTTCTTTTCTAGCGGTTCCCGCCGATGATTGTAATAAAACTATTGACGCACTAAACGATATGGGCGTTGAAAGCGTTGAAAGTCTTGGCTATGTCTCTCTTTAACATCGATCAAATTAACCAATATATTAGCCATATTAGCAATATATCCCCATATCAACTAGACCAACTTTACAAAGCAATTGTAGAAACCTTTGAAATGACCATTGCTTGTGGGGTCTTAACTTTTATTGGTGGACTTCCTATCGCTTTATTTTTAATTATTACTGCACCGGATGGACTGCGCCCTGCGCCAATTTTAAATCGTATCGTCAGTGTAATCATTAATATTTTCCGATCTATCCCTTTTATTATTCTACTAGTCGCTTTAATTCCTGTTACTCGATTTTTAGTCGGAACAGCCATTGGAACAGAAGCTGCTATTATTCCCCTTTCAATTGCAACGATCCCTTATTTTACACGAATTGCTGAAGTTTCCTTAAAAGAAGTAGATAAAGGACTAATAGAAGCTGTTCAAGCTATGGGCGGAAGTAGAAAACGTATTATTTGGGATGTTCTTTTACCAGAAGCCCTACCAGGGTTAATCTCTGGTTTCACCGTTACAATCATTCTTATTATTGGAATTTCTGCTATGGCTGGAACCATTGGTGCTGGCGGATTAGGACGTTATGCCATTCAATATGGTTACCAACAATTTAGATCTGATATCATGGGTATCGTGATTGTTTTACTTGTTATTATGATTTCTGCCATTCAATGGTTGGGAGATTACTTAGCCAACAAAGTCAATCATCGCTAATGGTAAAATAAAGTCTTCAATATATTGTTTATTGCAGGCTTTTAAAATACCTCTAAATAATAAGAATAATAAATTATACTAAACTATTATTGGTGCTTTACACAGGTATAAATATTAGAGCCTGTGTCTAACTGGTTGAATAAATCATTTGTAAGTTATATTTTCTTGTAAACACTATATAAAATAAACAATAATTGTAATAGAATATAATTGATACCGCTGATAAAAATAAAAGGAAATACAAATGCACTGGCTAAAACGTAGCTTATATGGGCTATTCCTAATCACCCCTTTATGTATAACAAACAGTTATGCACAAGAGACGAGTGGTAACTCTGGCGGTGCTGCTACATTACCAGGTCTTTCTGGGCAATCTGCAAATATACATACACAAACTCCTGGAAATGCTGGTTCAGCTGGAGGTGAACATATTACTGTTCGCGGTCACAGAGCCCCTCCTCCAGGATATAGTTATGCACCATCAATGGACATGACCAAAGGTCCAGACCCAGAGCATCAACGCGCTTTAGCCGAATCAAAAGATTCTGTTAGTGGTGCAAACCTTTCCCGCTATGGAACCGCTTATAGAGAAAGCGGCCCAATAGGTAATGCACAAGTTGGAGACTCAACAGGTGGAGCTTGGTTAACCCCAAGATAATTAATAAATTATGATTTTTGGCTAGTTCTTGTTACTTGTCTCAACGTAACAAGTTCTTCAGCTGAAGACGGATGAATACCGATGGTTTGATCAAAATCACTCTTGGTCAAGCCAGCTGCAATCGCCACGGCAAAGCCTTGCATAATTTCAGGCGCATCATCACCCAACATATGTAAGCCAACTACATTTTGTGAAGCTTTATCAACAATCATCTTGATGTAAGTTTTAATTTTACGCTCAGTAAATACATATTTCATCGATGTAAACTGAGAAATATAAATCTCTACCTCACCTTTTTGCTCAGCTTCTTCTTCTGACAATCCAACACTAGCCAAAGGCGGATAAAAGAATACCGCTTTCGGTGTCGCATCATAAGCACTTTTACGCACTTTCCCTGCAAAGAGACGGTCTGCCAACGCATGCCCTTGGGCAATCGCAACTGGCGTTAAATTGATCTTATCAATCACATCACCAATCGCATAAACATTTGACGCAGAAGTTACAAAATCATCATTTACAATAATCTGTTTTTTCTTAGTAATCTCAATCTGAGCATTTTCTAAGCCTAAGCCCTCAATATTAGGATGACGACCCGTTGCAAAAAATACACAATCAGTTTCTATCACTTCACCATTATCTAAATGAAGCTGATAAGCATCACTACTTTTGGTGACTTTTACAGGAGATTTTCCTGTATGTTGTATAATACCAGAACGTGCAGCAATCGCATCATGAAGCGCTTGACGCATATCCTGATCAAACCCACGCAAAGGAAGAGGTTGACGATACACCAAATCAACCTGAGATCCTAATCCAGCAAAAATACCAGCAAATTCAATCCCAATATATCCAGAGCCTACAATAGAAACTCTCTGAGGGCGCTCTTTGAGATAAAAAGCCTGATCAGAGGTAATCGCATACTCTTTTCCCTCAATATCTAAAATACTTGGAGAAGATCCTGTCGCAATTACAATATGCTTTGCGGTAATATTTAGCAGGCCTTGCGCATTATCTTCAGATAACACACTCTGAGCAATATTAATGGTATGCGTATCTTTAAAGGAAGCTGCTCCTCTAAAAATCGTAACACCCGCTTTTTGCAACATAGAAACATAGATATCATTCAGACGATTAATTTCTTTATCTTTCGCCTGAATGAGTTGTTGCCAATGATGATGTCCTTTTTGCGTATCCCAACCATATCCATGACTATCTTCGACCAAATCGCCAAAAGTGCTGGCAAACATCATGAGTTTTTTCGGAACGCATCCAATATTGACGCAGGTTCCACCCCAATGTTGTTTTTCAATAATGGCAACTTTTGCACCATGTCCAGCGGCAATTCGTGCACAACGAACGCCACCAGAGCCTGCACCAATAACAATTAGGTCAAAGTCATATGTCATGAATTATTGCTCCGCAAATGCTTTTTCGATTACGAAAGACCCAGGAGAATTCCCATTGCCTTCAACAAAGCCTCTTTTTTCAAGAATAGCTTTAATTTCCACCAACATCTCTGGAGAACCACAAATCATTGCACGATCGAGTTCGGGATCCATCACTGGCAAATTAATATCTGAGAATAATTTTTCATTATTCACTAATGTCGTAATACGATCACGCACAGGGAAATCTTCGCGAGTAACAGTTGGATAATAAATTAATTTCTTTGCAATATCTTCCCCAAGGAATTCATGGTTAGGCAATTCCTTAGTAATATAATCACGATAAGCCAACTCGCCTACAGTACGCACACCATGTGTTAAAATCACGTTATCAAAGTTTTCATAAACTTCAGGATCGCGAATCAAGCTCATAAATGGAGCAAGCCCTGTGCCTGTAGAGAAGAAATATAAATTACGTCCTGGCTTTAAGTTAGATAAAAGCAATGTCCCAGTAGGCTTACGACCAATTAATACCGTATCCCCCACTTGCATATGACATAAGCGAGAAGTTAATGGGCCATCAGGAACCTTAATAGATAAAAACTCTAATTCTTCTTCATAATTGGCACTAGCAATACTATAAGCACGCAATAAAGGTTTGCCATCGACTTCAATCCCGATCATACAGAATTGACCATTTTCAAAACGTAAGCTAGATGTACGAGTACATGTAAATGAGAATAAACGATCCGTCCAATGATGAACCGTCAATACTTTTTCTGCATTTAAATGACTGTATTCTTTGGTTGGATCTGTCAGGCGAAAAGAATCATCAACAATTATCGGCTCAGACATTATAAAAAAGCTCCTACAAAATTACCCTAAATTATTGCGTAAATAAAAATTATTCACATTTAAAATGTAATTTTAACCTATTCCCATTCAAAATTGAACAGTTTTTCAATACTCATTGTAATTTTTTTAATTTTTACAAAAATTATCACTACTCTTTTAATTAAATAATAGTTAATATCATGCTTTAAAGATATTTAAAGTGACAAAGTAAAAATCAGTATATGATAAACATCTTTTGTTATATTCAAAGTCTGTTTACACTTTCAATTCTTTCTTTGATTTTATTCTCTTTGCACCTTTGCACTGATCTTTCATATTTGGAAATCCATGAATTTATCACCTGCTGAACTTGCCTTACAAAAAGCATTACAAGAAACTTCTATTACGCTAACTGCTCAAGAAGAGCCTCGGTTATTAAAACTAATCGCCCGTAACTTACAACCTGAACAGACCGAGATTCCACCTGCAACTTTCAACAAGCTTCTCTGTATTGTTCGCAGAAAAGATTGGGCAAAACATTTAAATAAACAAATCCAAAAAGAAAATAAGCATTGGATTCAATCTGAAGATATTGCTTGGGCTGTCTCTTTTATTCATGATCCTTCGCCGAACGAAGAATCTTTACAAAGCGCATTAGACCAAGCTCTTCACACACGCTTACGCCAAAGTGGCAAAAGTGCGAATGATGCATTTCAAACCCTTTATACGGATTTACTAGATAGCGGAAAACCCATTATCGGTAGCAAATCATTGCGTTTAATGGCGCAAGATGTTGCTTTAGCCTTTAATCTAGAACCTGATGATGCTGAACATTTCATCGAGGACATTATTTATCAAGAGCAAAAACAACAACAAAAAGATCACGAAATCCATCAAAAAGCTCGTGACCGTAAAAAAGACGAAATTAAAAAACAAAGAGAATGGGAAGATAGTCTCGTTTCTTTTAAAGAAATTCCGACTTTACTTCATTGTTCTCATAAAGAAGTCTTACGATGGATTGCTGAAAACAAAATCCCTGTTGCTCAAAAAATAAAAAAGCACGGCAAAGATATTTGGCGCTTTGATCCAAAAGAAATTAAAGCCTTACGCCCACAAATTTCGAACTGGCGCAATGGCAGCCCCGTAAAAGAAAAAAAGAATGCATTTATTAATCTGGGTGACTTAAATATTAAAAACAAAGTCCTCGCCAGTGTTGCTGCTATGGATCGTTTTGCTGGACATTTTGTTACTGCGCGCAGCTTAAAACGTCGCATTACGATTGTTACAGGCCCTACCAATAGTGGTAAATCGTATACTGCTTTAAAAACGATGGCCGAAAGCGAGAGTGGTATTGCATTAGCTCCTTTACGCTTATTAGCCCATGAGTTTAGAGAAGCCTTAAACGAGAGAGATATTGCAACCTCCCTTAAAACTGGGGAAGAGCGTCAGCTTATTCCTAATAGTAAGTTTTTAGCTGCCACAGTTGAAATGTGTCCAATGGATAATCCTGTTGATGTGGCACTGATCGATGAAGCCCAAATGCTAACGGATCCAGATCGAGGTGCTGCTTGGACAGCTGCCATTATGGGCGTCCCTGCACGACATGTTTTTGTATTAGGATCACCAGAATGTATTCCTCTTGTTAAAAACATTGCTCGACTCTGTGATGATCCTTGGGAAGAAATCTCTTTACAACGTAAAAGTGTTTTACAAACAGCATCATCTCCTATTCGATTAAATCAGCTTCATTCTGGGGATGCTTTAATTGCATTTTCTAGACGAGAAGTCTTAGATTTACGTGCAATCTTAATGCAAAAAGGACATCGCGTAGCCGTTATTTATGGTGCTTTAAGTCCAGAAGTCAGACGTGCTGAAGCAAAACGCTTTAACGATGGTGAAGCAGAGATTTTGATTGCCACAGATGCGATTGGTATGGGGTTAAACCTCTCCATTAAACGCGTGATCTTCAGCACAATTTATAAATTTGATGGCACAAGCAGACGCCTCCTTACCTCCCAAGAGGTTAAACAAATTGGCGGACGTGCAGGACGATACGGCAAACATGAAACTGGTACTGTTGGTTTATTAGCAGGTGCAGGCGATCCTGACTTTATTCGTCGCCAATTAGAAGCCGCACCTGAAAAGCAAAAAGATTTAAGGCCTTTAGTTCAACCTGACAGTGATATTGTTCAACTGATTGCTAATGAAATTAATTCAGATAGTTTATTTGGTGTTTTAACACGACTTAAACGTGCTGTATTACGCCCTGATGATCCGAATTATCGCTTGGCTCCTATGGAAGAAACCTTTGCCATTGCTTCTGCACTAGAAGGTGTTCAAGACCTAGAACTTAAAAATCGTTGGACATATTCTGTATGTCCTGTTGATGATCGAGATAACGGCATTCAACGGCTCATCCGCTGGGCTGCAGATCATGCTGCAGGAAAAACTGTTGCTGCCCCAAGCTCTGGAAAACTCCCCAACCCTAGCCAAGCCTCACGCCAAGAGTTAGAACGTGCAGAAAAACGCCACAAACGCTTGGTTGCATGGCGTTGGTTATCTCTGCGTTTTCCTGATATCTATCCCGACCTTGAAAGCGCAGAAAAAACTACTCGAGAACTCAATGATTGGATTGAGTCTGTTCTACGCCAACAACGCCGCAAAGCAGAACTATAAAACAATACCAAGAAAGGGAAATTTATTGATAAGATAGCTTCTGGCTATCCCAACGATAAATTTTACCTTTTTTATTACGAGCCCCTTTTTGTGTCCGCTTTATATCAGAAAACCCATTGGTTTGATGGGGCAAAATAGATAAAACATATTCTTTTTCACTAATATCATGATCACGTGTTCCGTCTTCATGCCATTCACCAGCAATATTTTCAAAATGATAAGTATTCACCTTCAAAACAGGACACACTTTTCCTTCTATAATAGCAAATAAAGTCATTACTTGATCAGACACGTAACCTCCAGAATACCCAGTATTTACTCCCAATCGAATACCAAAGGCTAATATTTGTGAATTTAATTGATAATGAGCAAAATCTAAACGCTGTAAATCTCCTACAACCACCTGATCTTGATCATTTTTTAAATAAAAGGCACTTTTTGCAAATGTATCCCCCTTTATATTCTCTACACGACCCATTATATCACTAGTCATCATTTTTTCTATATCAGGTTTAGCTGCTAAAGTTGGTAATCCAGAACCATCATAATCCAAAACAGCTACAATAATTTTGTTTCTAGGGTTTTCAGTATATGAACAACTATTTGCTTGGTCATTATTACTATCGGGCGTAGCTTTCGTTGAACAAGCAACAACAATATATCGATCTTTTTGTCCTGGCCATGCTTTCATCCCCACAAGACTCCACCTATCATTTATATCTTGTGGGGCTATTATCTTGATAATATCACTTGGTTTCAAAGTCGTTCCTGTTGACCAAAAACCACTTCCAAACCCATCTGGTAACGCATCTCCATTCATTTCTTGCGCAAAAACAGACTTACCATCCTCATTATGAATCTGAGCTGGAATTTGATCAAGAGAATGAACAACTTTTGCTGAGGCTGGTAAGTTTAAAGATAATCAAGCAATAAAAAATCCATATTTAAAAATATATTTCACAACAAAAACCAACTTCTTAAAATTTAATCATTATTTTGAATTAAATAATGAGGATGATAAGGACCTTTTTTTATCAATCAACTGATCAACAACTCTATTTTTTAACGGTTTAAGTAAATTGGCTGCACGCATTCCTGCTTGTCGTAGCATCCATAGCCCTTTTTCTTCACGTGTATACAAAGTTGCAATGGTGTTCGTCACCGTAAACATTGGCAACGTTTTTTGTCTTAAACGACGTTCATAACGACGCAGTTGCTTTGCTGACCCGATTTCTTCCCCTCGCTCTATTCCAGCATAAACTTCTTGAGATAACAGTTCTTGTGCCGTCATTGCAAAGTTAAAACCATGTGCTGTAATTGGATGCATACCAATCGCTGTATCACCTACCAAAGCTGTATGCCGTGTTTCAAAGCGGTTCGCAAAGACCGTTTTTAAAGGATAAACATGACGGGTAGAAACAGATTTAATTGTACCTAGACGGTTTTGCAATCTCTTACTGATATCTGCAGTAAATGCCTCTTCATCTAAGACTCTAACCTTATTCATTTCATCAAGAGGCAACGATAAAACGACTGAAGACACGTTACCATTCAAAGGAAGTAGCGCAATGGTTTGACCTTTATCAAACCATTGTAATGCAACACCGTTATGTGGTAGCTCATGTTCAAAACGAGTCACCATCATATGACGATGGAAGTCATGTAAATGATAGCCGATTCCCAAACTTTCTCTTGTTTTAGAAAAACGTCCATCTGCAAGCACGGCTAATTTCGCTGTAAATTTCTGGTCTCTAAGTTGAACAGTTACATAATCAACAAAACAATTTAACGCTTCGCAAGACTGCTCTGATAAAATCGTAATTCCTTCACGATTTTGAGCTTCCTCAAATAAAGATTTACGAATAGCAAAATTAGGAACCAAATATCCTAATGATTCTTCCCCTTTCCCTTTGGTATCAAAGGTTAAAGGATGATTTTCCTCTCCATTTTCAACGCGAGCCTCTTGTATCAAAGAAATATCATCAGGGCTAATACGATCCCAAGCTCCCATTGATTTCATCAAAGAAACAGTGTGATGCGTCAACGCGATTTCACGACCATCAAAAGATGGGTTTTGTAAAGCATGCAGAGGTGCAGGATCAATCACAGTCACCTGCAATCCCAACGCCTCTAAAGATAATGCTGCCCCTAAACCAGCAGGGCCACCGCCAATCACAACAACATCTTTTATATCTATTGGTAATGGCATTCTATACTCTCCCCAATTATTATAATTTTATTTCAAATAAGTTTATTTTTTAATATCTACTTTAAATTGAACAGGTTTTCCGTTCCAAACGGCAACATAATCATCAACAGCCACACGAGGTGGAGCTTCCTCTGCCTCACACAAGGTGCCAATAAATAAAAAACCAAGCATCCGATAAGGCTCTTGGAATCCTAACCCTTCAACAATATCTTTATTTGCAATAGGTCCTGTAATCCATTTGGCTGCAAAACCCAAAGCATGCACAGCATTTAACATATTCATCACTGCCGATGATGCTGCCATTAATTGCTCATCAACGGACACGCTGGTATTTTCAGTGATTTGACGCATTCCCAGCGCAATCACCATCGGAGCACATGAGAAATTATGTTGCACTTTCTGAAGGTAAGAGGCTGGATAATCATATTCTGGCTTTTTCATAGAAAGCTCGACAGATTGCAACCACTCTGCGCGATTTTGTTTAGGAATAACAACAAAACGCCAAGGACGTAACCGACCATGATCGGGTGCCCGCATCGCCACAGATAAAATTTGATGTAACTGCTGATCATTCGGAGCTGGTTCTTTTAAAGCACCGCTTGAAAAACGCGAAAGTAAAAAATCAATATTTGACATTTGCTAATCCACTATATGAATGTAAAATACATATATAGTATTTTTCTCATTCAAACACTCAGTATCTCGAATAAAAAACTTAAAACTGACATAAAGTTAATGAAAAACAACTTTTATTACATTATTATATTTCTATGAGATTGTCTTTTCTTTTTCTTGGCCTTATATTTCCAACTTGTATCGCAAATGATCATTACCAATGGATAAAGAATCTTTTATGACCCAACAAAGACAAACCAGCATCCACAGAAAGACCTCAGAAACAGATATTCAATTAACATTAAATATCGATGGTTCAGGGAAATCAAATATCAATACAGGAATTGGCTTCTTTGACCATATGCTAACCGCTTTGTCTAAACATAGCTTATTTGACCTTGACTTGATTGTTAAAGGTGACCTCCATATTGATGATCATCACAGCGTCGAAGATACAGGCATTGCTTTAGGACAAGCGTTTCGCCAAGTTATCGGTGATAAAAAAGGAATCTGTCGTTTTGGACAGGCCACCGTTCCATTAGATGAAGCACTAAGCGAAGTGATTATTGATATTTCTGGACGCCCTTATCTTGCGTGGGACGTTCCTTTTCCCACACAAAAAATTGGGCAAATGGATACAGAGCTTTTCGAAGAATTCTTTCGTGGCTTTGTCATGAGTGCTCATATCAACCTTCATGCGATCAGACGTGCAGGAAGAAATTCTCATCATATTGCAGAAGCAACCTTTAAAGCCACCGCCAGAGCATTACGCAGCGCGTGTGAATTTGATATGCGTGCCTTAAATAATATTCCATCGACCAAAGGTGTTTTGTGAAATTTTTTACCGTCTATACCAATCCACAACACCCTAAAAGCATAAAGCTTGTTCCAAATGGTTTTTCTTGGATGGTCTTTATTTTAGGGGCTATTGGTTTATTTATCCAAAAAAGCTGGATACATGGGTTAATCATTTTTAGCCTATGTATTTCATTAAAATTTTGGTTACATCCCCCAATTGTTATTTTAGTTTTAATTCATTTTCTGTTAGCGTGCTTTGCTTATCACTTCCAAAGAACTGAACTAACGTTGTCTGGATGGAAAATTAAAACAATTATTGCAGGACGAAATAAACAAGCAGCTTTATTAAGACTACTTGATCAATATCCAGACCTTGCTCAAAAGATATAACGGTAATGACCCACTCTCCTTTAAAAATCGTTGTCATTGATTATAATGGAGGCAACCTTGCCTCTGCACAACGTGCCACTTTATACGCAGCTCAACAAATCAACTTGCCCGTTGATGTAGAAATCACTAGCCATCCAGAAACAATCCTGAATGCAGACCGTATTATTCTACCTGGTCAAGGCGCGTTTACAGATTGCATGAATGGATTAACACATATTCCTCATCTACTAGATGCATTAGAACAAAGCACTAATAAAGGCACTCCTTTTTTGGGAATTTGTGTAGGTATGCAATTAATGGCACAAAGAGGCCTAGAACATCATATTACCGAAGGGTTAGGATGGGTAAATGGTGAAATTGCTCAGATGACACCTCAAAATCTTCCTTTACCGCAAATGGGATGGAATGAGTTACAATTCACCTCAGGTCAACATCCTATTCTTGAAGGAATTAATCCTGGAGATCATGCTTATTTTGTGCATTCCTATGCTTTAACCAAAGCCGATCCACAAGATATCATTGCCACAACCGATTATGACGGTGCAGTCCCTGCAATTATTGCCAAAGGCAACAAAGTTGGAACACAGTTTCACGTTGAAAAAAGCCAAGAAGTTGGATTAAGAATTCTGGCTAATTTTTTAACATGGAATGTAAATACATCCCTTTCCTAATCATCAGCATTAAGTTTTAGAATGGATCACCTTACATCTAGCCTTTTACCGAAAATACAAGTCGAACAAATCACATTTTGGGAAAATGAGGACGATCTCAATACCCTATGTGAAACGTTAGAGGCTGCAATTATTGCTGGCTATCATTGTAAGTGGACAAAACCACCGCCACGACATTTAATCGAAACCTACTTCAAAGGCGTGATATTAGTTCCTGACAAACTTTTATTTATTGCACGTTTAGACGGAAATATTGTTGGTATTTGTGAAATCACAACCCCGCCAAAACAAAAAGATTCTGCTCTGATTGCTGTAACCGTCGATATTTTTGCCATTGCACCTTATGCATTGAAAATCGGCATTGAAAATCGCCTCATATCAAAAATGGAACATACTGTTTCTCAACTGGGTTTCCCAATTATCAATGTCACATTTGATGAGACTCAAAAGAGGTCTCTTCAATTTTTTCTACAAAATGAATATGTGCATTGGGCAACACACCCTTATTACCAAAAAATAGATGGGCAAATCCTCAAAGGTTTGATGCTCTATAAATCCTTTTTAAATACCTCCTCTTCCTCATCATAATCAGGAAAACGCTTTTATGACCACTCTTCCTTCTCCTCGTCCATTAACCTTATACCCTGCAATTGATTTAAAAGGCGGACAATGCGTTCGTTTACGCCAAGGGGAAATGGATCAAGCAACGATTTACTCTGACGATCCAGGCAGCCAAGCAAAAGAATGGCATAAACAAGGATGCAAATGGTTACATGTTGTTGATTTAGATGGGGCTTTTGCAAAAAAACCCGTTAATATTGAAGCCGTTCAAGCCATTCTTGCCAACTCAAAGGTTCCTGTAGAGCTTGGTGGAGGCATCAGAGACTTACAATCTGTTGAGTTTTGGTTATCTCAAGGGGTTACTCGTGTTATTTTAGGCAGCGTTGCTGTCAAAAACCCTCAACTTGTCTACGATGCTTGTAAAGCGTTTCCCAATCAAATCGTCATTGGAATTGATGCAAAATCTGGCTTTGTTTCTACAGAAGGTTGGGCAGAAACTTCAGAAATGAAAGCCCTTGATTTGGCATTACGCCTTCAAGATAGCGGTGCTGGAGCCATCATTTTCACTGAGATTCAAAGAGATGGTATGTTATCTGGATTAGATTTAGAACAAACCGTAGAACTCGCCCATCACTTATCTATTCCTGTTATCGCTAGTGGTGGTGTAGGAAATCTAGATCACCTCCGTGCATTACGTGAAGTTGCCAATAAAGAACCAGGTATCGAAGGCGTTATTGTTGGCCGTGCTCTATATGACGGTCGCATCAATATTCAAGAAGCACTAAAGGTCTTGGAAACATGTTAAAAACCCGCGTTATCCCTTGTCTTGATGTTAAAGACGGCCGTGTTGTTAAAGGGGTTAATTTCGTTTCTTTGCGTGATGCTGGTGACCCTGTTGAGCAAGCTTTGGTTTATGATAAGGCCGGCGCAGATGAACTTACCTTTTTAGATATTACTGCCAGTCATGAAAATAGAAATACGATCCTAGACGTGGTAAATCGCACTGCTGAAAAAATCTTCTTACCATTAACCGTTGGTGGTGGTGTGCGTCGCGTGGAAGATATGCGTGCTTTATTATTAGCAGGTGCAGATAAATGTGCCATTAACTCTGCTGCAATCAAAACACCAGAGCTCATTAACGAGGCTGCAAACAAATTTGGTAGCCAATGCGTTGTTGTTGCTGTTGATGCGCGCTCTAATGGTAAAGGTTCTTGGGAAATTTTTACACATGGTGGTCGTAACCCAACAGGCATCAATGCGATTGAATGGTGCCTGCAAATGGCAGAACGTGGTGCTGGTGAATTATTATTAACCAGCATGGATCGTGACGGCACTGGAAAAGGTTTTGATTTAGAACTTTTAAAAACCGTTTGTAATACCGTTAAGATCCCTGTCATTGCCAGTGGTGGTGTCGGTGAGTTACATCATTTTACTGAAGGTGCACAAACAGGGGCCACCGGGCTACTTGCTGCAAGCGTTTTTCACTTTGGACAATTTACAATTTCTCAAGTCAAACAAGAACTTGCCAGCAATAATGTTCCTGTTCGTTTATCAAAATAAGCATTAAAGAAAAAGAATACATTCATGAGCACAGAGATCAACGCAGATATTATTAATCATCTATATGACACGATCCTTTCTAGAAAGGATGCTGATCCAAATGTCAGTTATTCTGCCAAATTACTTGCGAAAGGCCCCCAAAAAACCGCTGAGAAATTTGGAGAAGAAGCCGTTGAATGTTTAATTGAATGTGCAACTGGCAATAAAAAAGAATTGATCACTGAAAGTGCTGATGTATTATATCATTTATTAGTCATGTGGGTCAGTGCAGGCGTTTCCCCTGATGATGTTTGGCAAGAGTTACATCGCAGAGAAGGAACCAGCGGTATTGCAGAAAAAGCTGCTCGTCCTAGTGATCCTTTAAAATAAATAATACAAGGAGAAAACCGTGTCTATTAACATCTCAAAATACGATCCTCAAAATATTTTTGCAAAAATCTTAAGAAAAGAAATCCCTTGTAAAGCCATTTATGAAAATGACTTCGTACTTGCGTTTCATGATATTGCTCCACAAGCCCCAGTCCATGCTTTGGTCATTCCAAAAAATCCATATACTTGCTACTCTGACTTTGCACAACGTGCAGCGCCAGAAGAGTTGGTTGCATTTACCAAAGCTATTGCTCATGTCGCAAAAGAATTAGGACTAGAAGATAACGGTTATCGCCTTGTCAGCAATACAGGCAGAGATTCTGGTCAAGAAATTCCTCACTTCCATTTCCATATTATGGGTGGTCGTCAAATGGGCTTTATGGGATAAGTTAATCTCTTTATTATGGCAGAGAAAAACACAACATCAGGTAAAAAAGTAACTGCTATGTCTTTAGCAGAGGTTCGGGATTTCATCGAAATTCTAGCTAAAGAAAACCCTGATGCCAAAAGTGAATTAAATTATACATCGCCTTATACATTACTAGTCGCTGTTGTATTATCTGCCCAAGCCACTGATGCGTCTGTTAATAAAGCAACCGAGAAACTTTTTAAAATTGCCTCTACCCCCGCTGACATTGTTGCTTTAGGTGAGGATGGCGTTGCACAATATATTAACTCTATCGGATTATGGCGTGCTAAATCTCGTAACGTCGTTGCTTTATCTCAGCAATTGATTGAGCATTACAACAGCGAAGTTCCTGGCGAAAGAAAAGCACTGGAAGCACTTCCTGGTGTAGGAAGAAAAACAGCAAATGTTATCTTAAATATTGCCTTTAACCAAAATACAATGGCTGTTGATACGCATATTTTTAGATTAGGAAACCGGACAGGCCTTGCCATTGGCAAAGATGTTTTAGCCGTTGAAAAAGCACTTGTTAGACGTATTCCAAAAGAACTTTTGCGAGATTCTCATCATTGGTTGATTTTACATGGACGTTATATTTGCAAAGCGCGAAAACCTGAATGTTGGCGTTGCCCTGCAACTGAGGTTTGCCATTATCCAGATAAAAATTTAGTGGTGTAGCCTATTCCTCTTGCGCCATCGGCATCTTAGGTATGCCTCTCTGAATAGGTTCTATCACCCACGGACGCTGTCCCCTATCCTCTAAATCTGTGCTAATGGTTAAAGGGGGCAACCAGATACTGTGCGCTCCATTAATCCAATTAGATTTCTTATTAATCACAGGAATATTCCTGCATATTGCCCCATTCCATAAAAAAGAAAATTCTAAAATACTTTGTCGGCATATATCAAATTGTTGCTGTTTTTTTTCTGAACTAAACAACACAAGAATCTTCTGTTTTGTAAAGAAACAATATTCTTGATTACACGTAAAATTTTCACCATAGTCATTAGCAGAAACAAATTTAACTTGTGAGGTCTTTAACACTTTCTGCCACTCTTCAGTGGTTGGCTTATCACATCCTCCTTGGCATACTAACAATAACTGGTGCTGATCTTTAATACCAATCATTCGACCATTCGATGCTGTGACAACATTAGGAACAACTACACAAAATAAAGAGCAAAGCCCTATAACCATTATCACCACACCTACCCAACGAATTGATGTGATACATAAACATAAAATACATAATCCAAAAAAATACAGTGCATATCCCCAAGCTGGGAAAATAGGAACAGCAATACTGGCATAAGGCAAATACGAAACCCACTCTGCCAAAGCAATGACAATATGAATGCCTATCGTCATTAATTTTAAAAAGATATAATCTCCTCCAAAAGGCATTGCACATAAAGTCAATAACCCCAACGGCATAATCCATAATGCCATCAAAGGAACGGCGATTAAATTTGCAAATATAAAATATAAATTAAGCTCATGAAAATAGAACATTACTACAGGTACCACAGCCGTTCCTGCTAAAATACTTACCCATGATGCTTCTAAAATATAGATCCTAAAAAAACGATATAAGTAAGAATCTCGCCCTTGGTATTTCTCTAACCATTTATAAATCAACTGATAGCCAGAAACCAACGCCAGCACCGCAGCCATCGACATTTGAAACGACACATCCATTACAGATGCAGGCGATAACAACAAGAGAAACAATGCTGCCAACATTAAATTATATTTAGAAAAAACAGGGCGATTATAAAGCAGAGCCAACATGACAATACTTGCCATCAATAAACTACGCATGGCCGGCAAATGAAGCCCAGTTAATACCAAATAAAAGCAACCCACACTCCAACCTGTGACAATAGCAATGGTTTTAACTGGCCAATATAAAGCTAATACCTGACTTCGTAACAATAACCAACGCATACTGATGGTCACAATGGCCATCACAATCCCCAGATGCAAACCTGCAATAGCCAATAAATGCGCCAAGCCAGAAGCTGCGAAGGCATGACGTATATTCGGAGAGAGTTCTCCCCCAATACCTGTTAATAAAACTTGTGCAATCACACCCGAAGAGTCTGGAGCTACCGTTCGAATATGAGCTGCAATTTTTTCACGTAGAGTTTGTATCGAATATACTGGCTGTTCATCCAGAATAATTACAGGTTCCAGAGCATAGCCATAAGCCCCTATATTTTTAAACCAAGACCGAAATTGTAAATCATACCCACCAACAAATTGCGGAGAAGATGGACGATGCAACATAACTCTGGCTTGAATAACATATCCATTTTCTAATTTTTGCTGATCTTTTTTAGATAATGTAAAAAGAACAAAGCGCTTCCATTCTTGCTGATCTGATTCGGGTGGCGTTATAAAACCCACTTTTTGTAAGGTCAAACGTCTTTTACCCGTGCTCAAATACTCAACAGATTTAATTTTTCCTTGGATAATCGCCGCATGGAAGGGAACAGCGTAAAAAGGCTCCTGACGATGCGTTTGCCACCAAGATAAACAAAAACCAGAGGAAATGAGTAAAATACAACAACAAATTTGATGGCAACCAAGATAAGCTGTGTAATATCGTCGAATGATGACACATCCAACACTTCCGAAAAGAAAAGCAGCAATTCCCCAATAAGGAGAAGGCTCAACAAGCAGTAAAAAATAGATCAAACATCCCAGAGCAAAAGCAATTGGAATCCACAACACTAATGTTTCTGTTTCTTTAACAATATTTTTTACAACAGTTTGAAAAATCTTATCAATCACCTATCATGTTTACTAAAGGATTTTATATTAAACGACATGCATTTATAATATGAATTTAATAATGAATTATTTATAAACTAAATTTATAAAATACAAAATGTATAATGAACAAGAAGAGATATTACGAGAACAAATCTACGATGTCATTCGCTACGAATGTGAGATTGATAAAAAAGATTCTTTACCCGATATCCTACTAAATTATGGCCAATATGCAATACGTGGTGAATATGCTGATAATTTAACCTATCAATATATTCCTCAGACGCTCAGTATAGCACAATCTTCTGTTTTCGCGACTCAAGAGGGCCAATCACCTTTATTATTAATTTATTCAAATGAACAAAAGATACCAGACCACCTCTTACCGCCAAACAATATACAGATATGATTCTTATACTTTATAAAGAATATCAAGAGACACAATTACAAGAGCAAAAGCGAATAGATACGATAATCCAAGCGATTCCAAAAGAAACAGCAGATCAGTTACAAAAAAAGCTTTTTCTTTTATTCATGCAAACCCTCTCCATAAAAGAGGAAGCATTCTCTCCTGACATTATCATTAATGAAGGGATCTACAAATTGTCAGGGAAAAAAGCAGAGCGTTTTATTCATCAAAGCGCCCTTTGTTTTAACCTTCCTACGAACAAAGTTTATAATTATTTCTATGCCAAACAATATTTTCATTTACCAATGTCTAAAATTGCTTTGATCATAATTATTCTATCCTCTCCTGCTTGGCTTCTTTGCGGAATTTTCTATTTTCTTATTTTTGCAATTTTAATGATATTTTATTGTATAGGCTTAGGGATAAGTTTTATTCTAACTTACGTTGATTATATTATACATGGAAAGCAAACCGAAGATTCAGAAGATCTAGACTACTCTAAAAATAAAAAGCAATCCAAAACAATCACAGTCAACGAGTATGCACATGAAATGCTTTGTTTATGGGCTGAGAACCAGCAAGATCAAAACCATTAAATGACATTTACAGCCTATCTCCTATAAATTTGAAAATAAAACAAATTTTAAACTGGACTTATCTCCCTTATTTTTAATAAATAGGATAGAGTATATTTTAATTAAAATTTCAATTTTGCGTACCAAGAAAGACGGTTATGACAGTTCGTACACGTTTTGCTCCCAGCCCTACAGGTTTACTCCATATTGGAAATGCCAGAGCTGCCCTTTTCAACTATCTTTATGCCAAACATCATCATGGCCAGTTTTTATTACGTATCGAAGATACAGACCGAGAACGCTCTACACAAAAAGCTGTAGATGTGATTTTGGATGGTTTGGCATGGATGGGATTAACCCCAGACGAAGAACCTGTCTATCAATCTACCCGTATCAAACGACACCAAGAAGTCGCTTTACATTTACTAGAAACAGGCAAAGCTTATAAATGCTTCTGCACCCAAGAAGAGCTCGCCGATATGCGCGCCAAAGCACAAGCAGAAGGGAAAGCACCTCGCTATAATGGTTATTGGCGTGATCGTGACCCTTCAGAAGCACCAGAAGGTGCCCCTTATACCGTTCGAATTAAAGCACCACATGAAGGCAAGACCGTCCTTAATGATTTAGTTCAAGGTGAAGTGACCGTCGCAAATATTGAGCTTGATGACATGATCATCTTACGCGCAGATGGTACCCCGACCTATCAGCACGCTGTTGTTTGTGATGATCATGATATGGATATTACCCATGTTATTCGTGGGGATGATCATTTAACCAATACGTTCCGTCAACTTATGATTTATCGTGCAATGGGCTGGAATATTCCTCATTTTGCTCATCTCCCTCTCATTCATGGGCCTGATGGTGCAAAATTATCCAAGCGTCATGGAGCAAGCTCTGTTGTTGAATTCCGTGATGAAGGTTATTTACCAGAAGCCCTCTGTAATTATTTATTACGCTTAGGTTGGGGTCATGGGGATGACGAAATCCTTAGTCGTGAAGAGCAAATTAAATTATTTGATCTTGATGGAGTCGGACGCTCTCCTTCTCGTATGGATTATGCAAAATTATTACATGTAAATGGCTATTGGCTACGTCAAGCAAATGATGCTCGTTTGACTCAGGACATTATCAGTCGTCTTTCTGAGCAAGAAGGATTTGTGTTAGATCCTATCCATCAGCAGCGTATTTTAGCCCTCATGCCAGGATTAAAAGAACGCGCTAAAAGTATTGTTGAACTGACACAAAATGCTGCGTTCCTCTGTATGGAACCTCCATTACTTTTTAATGACAAAGCACAAAAGCTACTCAACGAAGAAAATTGTGCTATGCTGAGCAAACTTGCATCGCAACTTGCCACGTTAACTTCTTTTACCAAAGAGGCTATTAATCATCTTCTTCATCAATTTGCAGAAACTGAAGGGTTAAAGTTAGGCAAAGTCGCCCAACCCCTACGCGCAGCTGTAACAGGCAGCACCATGTCCCCTGGAATTGATGATACATTACTGGCTTTGGGCAAAGAAGAAGTGTTGGCTAGATTAGGAGCCGTTACCAATGGATAATCCCTTTGGACAACATTTCCTGGGAATAGAAGGTCTATCCCCTCATCATATTGAATCTTTACTTGATCGCGCTGAAAATTACGCGTTACTTAACCGTTCTCGCAAAACCCCAAGAACATTATTAAGAGAACGTACTTTAATTACTCTATTTTTTGAAAATAGTACGAGAACCCGAACCTCCTTTGAATTAGCTGGGAAACGATTAGGTGCAGACGTTATTAATATGTCTGTTTCAACCTCTTCTGTCAGCAAAGGGGAAACACTTCTCGATACGGCTTATACATTAAACGCAATGCGCGCTGACTTGTTGGTTATTCGACATGCACATTCTGGCGCACCAGCTCTATTAGCTCAAAAAGTAGATGCCAGCGTCATTAACGCGGGGGATGGCATGCACGAACATCCTACACAAGCGTTATTAGATGCACTGACAATTCGTCGTCATTACGGCACTTTATCAGGTCTAACAGTTGCGATTTGTGGTGATATTTTACATAGCCGTGTTGCACGTTCTAATATTCTCCTTCTCAATACAATGGGATGTAAAGTTCGGGTTATTGGCCCACCGACTTTGCTGCCGATGACCATTACAAAAATGGGTGCAACCCCTTATTATTCTATGGATGAAGGCATCAAAGACGTTGACGTTATTATGATGTTACGGATGCAACGCGAACGGATGCAGGCAGGCCTAGTTCCAAGTAGCAGAGAATATTTCCGCTTCTTTGGCCTAGATCGACGTCGCCTTAACCTTGCCAAACCTGGTGCTTTGGTCATGCATCCTGGCCCATTAAACCGTGGTGTAGAAATTGACAGTAACGTGGCAGATGATCCTGTACAAAGCGTCATCCAAGAACAAGTTGAAATGGGTGTTGCGGTTCGAATGGCTGTTCTTGAAAAATTCTCTCAAATAAAGGCACAACCATGAAACCATTATTGTTTACCAATGTGCGCTTAATTGATCCTAAATCAGGATTAGACAAACTTGGACGTTTATTCGTAAAAGATGGCAAGATTGCTGCTATTGACCTCCCTGAAACAGAGAAACTCCCTGAAGGCTGTGAAGTTATTGATGGTAATGGTGCAGTCCTTTGCCCTGGTTTAGTGGATATGCGGGTAACAGTTGGTGAGCCTGGCTATGAATATCGCGAAACCATTGCAACTGCGGCCGAAGCGGGTACAGCAGGTGGTATTACCACCATGGCGATCTTACCCAATAGTAAGCCCGCTATTGATAATCCAGCTCTTGTCACCTTATTAAAAGCCAAGGGAGAAGCAACACACTCTGTTAATATTTTACCTTATGGTGCCCTAAGTGTTGGGTGCGAAGGTAAAGAAATGGCTGAAATTGGATTGTTACAAGAGGCTGGAGCTATTGCCTTCACAGATGGTAATAGAGCTTTAGAAAACACACGTCTGATGATGTTAATCATGTCTTATGCACGTGGTTATAATTGTTTAATTGTACAACATCCAGAAGATCCTTCTCTTGCCAGAAATGGCAGTGCAACCAGAGGTGAGCTTGCAACAAAATTAGGATTACCTTCTATTCCTGCCGCTGCTGAATCAATTATGATTGCCAGAGACTTACGCCTTGCTGAGTTAACAGGATGTCGTTTGCATTTTGGCCATGTCTCTACTGCTGAAGGTTTAGACCTTATTCGTCAAGCAAAGCAAAAAGGACTACCCATCAGCTGTGATACAGCACCTGTTTATTTTGACTTAAATGAAGAAGCGATTGGTGACTTCCGCACTTATGCGAAATTATCTCCACCACTAAGATCAGAAGAAGATCGTCAAGCTGTCTGCCAAGCACTTGCAGATGGAACCATTGATGCCATTGCATCTGACCACTTACCTCGAGATGTGGATGATAAGCGTCTACCTTTTGCCGAAGCTGCTGCTGGTGGAACTGGATTAGTAACCTTGTTAAGTGTCACTTTATTACGTGCCAAAGAAAGCAACTTATCTCTATTAGATGCTTTATCTCTCCTCACCTATCGTCCTGCCCAATTATTAGGACATTCTTCTGGAACATTAAGTATCGGAGCAGACGCGGATCTTTGTCTTTTTGATCCTGATCAAACATGGTTAGTCGAAGCTGGTAAATTACCTGGTCGTGCACAAAATACTCCCTTTGACAATCGCAAATTACCAGGCCTTGTCTTAGGCACCTGGAAATCAGGTCGTCGCGTATTTCAAAGGCAAACATCATGATGTGGCATCTTCCCTCTTCTGCGATGCCATTAATGGCAGGAATCGCTTTGGTTTCTTATATGATTGGCAGTATTCCTTTTGGAATGTTAATCAGCCAGTTAGGGGGGATAGGTGATATTCGTAAAGTCGGATCAGGAAATATTGGGGCGACTAATGTTCTAAGAACGGGCAATAAAAAGCTCGCAGCAATGACCTTACTATGTGACATGGGTAAAGGTGCTTTGGCTGTTGCTTGTGCTTTTATTTTCGGTATGGTTTACCCTATGGCTGCCACTTCTATTGCTGCCATTTTCGTGGTTGTCGGACATTGTTTCCCGATATGGTTAGGATTTAAAGGCGGTAAAGGTGTTGCAACAGGATTAGGTGCAGCACTTGCTTTAACACCTATTGCTGGCATTTTATGTTGTACAATCTGGTTGTTAGGCGCAAAAATTTCAAAGGTATCTTCTGTCGGAGCATTATCAGCTTTCGTTGCATGGCCAATATTAATCATGATTGAAAACTCCTTTGATCTCAAAGCACCTATTTTATTCCCTACCCTTGTCATCAGCATATTGATTTTATGGCGACACCAAGCGAATATTAATCGTTTAGTCAACGGCACAGAACCCCGTATTGGCGATAAAAAAGACCTATCTTCTTTATCCAATATCGGCAATGAATAATAATAGTTCCAATACGATACCTATTCCAAAGCTAGCTTCTTATTTAAGGCTAGCAAGAACAGATGGTATTGGGGCAGTTCGCTTTCATCAGCTTTTAAAACGCTACCATACACCTGAAGCTGCTCTAGAGGCTTTGCCTTCTATACAAAGAAATAAAAAGACCGCCACCAATTTTTCTCCGCCTCCTCTCTCTTTAATTATAGAAGAAATCGAAAAAACATATGCATATGGTGGACAATTTATCTTACATGGTTTTGATGATTATCCAGAGCTCTTAGCTCAATTAGATGACGCTCCTCCTATTTTAACGATTTTAGGAAGTGCTAAACTCTTACATCGACAAAATGTTGCTATTGTTGGAGCCAGAAATGCCTCGATGCATGGGCTCAAAATCTCAGAAAGTCTTGCCGCTGACCTTGCTGCACATTCTATTGGCGTGACGTCAGGATTAGCCAGAGGAATTGATCAAGCAGCACATAAAGGAGCTTTATATACAGGTTTTACGATTGCAGCAATTGCCTGTGGAATTGATATTGTCTACCCAAGTGAACATCAAAAATTACAAAAAGAAATTGCTGAAAAAGGCGTTATTGTTTCTGAATATCCTTTAGGTGCTTCCCCTCAAGCCACCCATTTTCCTCGCCGAAATCGACTTATTGCAGGCCTTTGTCATGGATGTGTTGTAATTGAAGCTGCTTTAAATTCTGGCAGTTTAATCACTAGCAAACTTGCTTTGTCATACAATAAACCTATTTTTGCTGTTCCTGGGTCTCCTTTAGACCCTCGTTGCAAAGGCAGTAATAATTTATTGCGGATGGGAGCAACCCTCACAGAAAATGCATTAGATATTTTACCAGAGCTCTCTGTGTTAACAGCCAAGAAAAAAACTGCTTTTAAGCCAGATTTATTCGCAGAATTAGACTATGCAGTAAAGACTACGAATACTCAAACAGAGGCAGAGACACAAACCAATCCAACAATGATAGAGTCCGAAATTCTAGCGTTATTATCAACAACGCCAACACCTATTGATTTAATTATTCGTCACCTTTCTTATTCCGCAACAGAAACGCTTGGTGCCCTTACGCTACTTGAAATTAGTAATCAAATAATTTTTCAACATAATGGCTATATCCTAACCCCTTAAGATAAGATATTGATTTAAAAAAATTTCTTTTCTTTATCTTTACAAATAAATTATCAAACATTATTAACATGGAATAAAAATAACATTTGCTTCTTACTCAAGAAGCGATAGTATCTTCATTTTTATATTTCTGACTTTTTATTTTACATCTAATTCTCGTCTGGAGAAACAATGACAGACGTCATTATAGTAGAATCACCTGCCAAGGCTAAAACGATTAACAAATATCTTGGCAATCAATATACTGTTCTTGCCTCTTTTGGTCATGTGCGCGACCTGCCACCAAAGGATGGTAGCGTGCGTCCTGATGAAGATTTTGCAATGGACTGGTCCTCTGACGAACGTGGTACCAAACAAATCAAAGCCATTTCGCAAGCCCTTAAAGGGGCTAAAAATCTTTATCTCGCCACTGACCCTGACCGCGAAGGTGAAGCCATCTCATGGCATGTTCGGGCAATGTTAGAGGATAAAAAACTTCTCAAAAACATCAATGTTGAACGGGTAACTTTTAACGAGATTACCAAACAAGCAGTCCAACATGCGATGCAAAATCCTCGGGAATTAGATCAACCACTTATCGAAGCTTACCTTGCGCGTCGTGCGTTAGACTACTTAGTCGGCTTTACACTGTCCCCTATTTTATGGCGCAAATTACCAGGCTCTCGCAGCGCGGGACGGGTGCAATCTGTGGCTTTACGCCTCATTTGTGAACGTGAAGCAGAAATTGAAGTCTTCAAATCCAAAGAATATTGGACAATTAGTGGCACTTTTTTAACGTCTGAAAATGCTGCTTTTACGGCGAAACTGACACAGTTCCAAGGCAAAAAACTAGAGCAGTTTGATCTTAATAATGAAGAGCTAGCCCAACAAGCTGTTAACCTTCTTCAAAAAGAACATTTTGCAGTCCAAGCTGTTGAACGTAAAAAAACAAAACGAAATCCAGCCCCTCCTTTTACGACATCTACTTTGCAACAAGATGCCTCTCGCAAACTTCATATGAGCGCACAAAATACGATGCGCACAGCTCAACAACTGTATGAAGGTGTCGATGTGGGCGGAGAAACCGTCGGGTTAATTACCTATATGAGAACAGATGGTGTGCAAATGGCGAATGAAGCCATTACTGCTATTCGTCAACATATCGGTGACAAATTTGGAGATAATTACTTACCTTCCAAGCCTCGTCATTACACCAGTAAAGCTAAAAATGCCCAAGAAGCTCACGAAGCCATTCGACCAACCAATATTAGCTATACTCCAGATCAAGTCGCTGCTTATTTAACACCAGACCAAAAAAAGCTTTATGAACTCATCTGGAAACGTGCTGTCGCCAGCCAAATGCAATCTGCAGAACTCGATCAAGTAGCTGTCACACTTGCTAACCCTAGTAAAGAGCATCTATTCAGAGCAACAGGCTCCATGATTGCTTTTGATGGTTTCTTAAAACTTTACAAAGATATTGTTGACGATCAAGAAAAAGATCCATCTAAACAAGACATCTCGACAATGTTACCTTCTATGAAAGAAGGTGAAGAAACACAGACCAAAGCAATTCTACCTGAACAACATTTCACTCAACCTCCTCCACGTTACAGTGAAGCCTCTCTTGTTAAAAAAATGGAAGAACTCGGTATTGGTCGTCCTTCTACCTATGCGTCTATTTTAGGCGTATTGCGTGATAGAGAATATGTAACCCTTGAAAATCGTTATTTTATCCCTCAAGACCGAGGACGATTGGTTACCGCTTTTTTAACTTCTTTCTTTAAACGTTACGTAGATGTTGATTTTACTGCAAATCTTGAAGAAAAACTAGATGATATCTCTGATAGCAAGACCAATTGGAAAACAGTTTTACGTGACTTCTGGGATGATTTTTCAAAGGCAATCGAACAAACTAAAGATCTCAAAATCTCTGATGTTATTGATGCTTTAGACCACGATCTTGGCAATCACTTCTTTGCAGAATCAACAGATGGTAGTGATCCTAGAAAATGCCCGTCTTGTGATACTGGAAAACTTCATCTTAAATTAGGACGCTACGGCGCTTTTGTGGGTTGTACAAACTATCCTGAATGCCAATATACGCGTCGCTTAGGGGTTGATGGTGCTAACCCAGAAGAAGATGACACATTAAAAGAAGGCTCTCGCACTTTAGGAAATCATCCAGAAACCGATGAAGCTATTGTCCTTAAACGAGGACCTTATGGGCTTTACATTCAATGTGGAGAAGCTGACCCTGAGAATAAAAAGAAAAAACCTAAACGCGCAACCATTCCAAAAGGAATGGATGGAAATGCAATTACACTACAAGACGCAGTTGGGCTATTATCTTTGCCTCGTACATTGGGAGAATACCCCACCACAGGAGAGGCTATTCAAGCTGGTTTAGGTCCTTTTGGACCTTATATCAAAGTCGGAAACATTTTTGCTTCCTTAGATAAAACCGATAATGTCTTAACCGTAGACCTGCCCCGAGCATTAGAAGTTGTTGAGAAAAAAATGGCTTCTATTCACAATTTGGGTCCTCATCCAAAAGATAAAGAACCTGTTTTATTGCGCAAAGGACGTTTTGGATTTTATTTGCAACATAAGAAAACTGTTGCGCCATTACCAAAGGGTGATAACGGTGAAAGTTTAACTTTAGAAACAGCATTATCGATTTTGGAAGAAAAAGGTAAAACTGCTAAAGAAAAAGCAAAAAAGAAAAAAACGACAACAACTGCCGCTACCAAGACTACTGCTACCAAAAAAGCTGCGACGAAAACTACGGTCAAGAAAACGGCTGCGCCTAAAAAAACAAAAGCCAAAAAAGAAAAAGAAGACTAAAACTTACCAGATTGTTATGTATATTTTATGTAACAATCTGTGTATTTTTATCATATTCTTGATATTTATTGCTTTTAGCCCCTATTAATTTCATAAAAATTCTGTCCTAATAGTTTCTAAGTTTTTGATTATTCCTGTTATTGTAATTGGAGAAAGACAATTCCTGTCTTGTTAAGGCAAACCACACACCTATACGTTGAAACAGCCATTCAATCGATAATTTCTATGGCTATTTTTTACAAATGGTTCTTAAAAATGTTGGTCATCATCGTATTCCTCCTTACGATGAGCTTTTCTGTTGCCCTTGCTCAAGAATCTCAATCAAATACAATACAGCCTCCTCCTGAAAAAGACTTTGACCAAAGCAGTTATGTAAATGTTATTGCTACTGCATTAACATTTTTACAACCAAGGACTTTGGACGAACATTCTATTAAACAACTATGCTTATGGGGACTAAATGGCTTAAATGCTATTGATCCTTCGTTGTCCGTCAAAGAGGAAAAAGGATTACTTAACTTATACAAAGTACAGAACATCATTTATAGTACACCTCTTCCAACGACACCTGACAATATTAAACTATGGTCACAAAGTGTTGTAACTATTTGGTCTAATGCTTGGAAGAACTCTACAACAATTCAATCCGTAGGTGCTCAAGGAATTGTTCAAGCATTTTTCGATGAGCTTTTCGATCATCTAGACCCTTATTCTCGTTACGTAGCACCAAGCTCTGCAACAACAGATCGTGATACCCGTGATGGTGGAGAGGCAAGTGCTGGTATCTCTGTTATTAAACAAGGCAATTTCTTTATTATCTCATCAATTAATCCCAATGGCCCTTCATGGGAGACCGGTATTGCCACAGGTCAACGTTTATATGCCGTTGATGGTAAGAGAACTGCTAAACAATCTATAGATACTGTTTCAAAATGGCTGCGAGGTAAAGAAGGGTCTCCTCTTACTTTAACCGTTGGTTCTTCTACTAGGAAAAGAACAAAAGTAATTCGTATAAAAAGAGAAGCTGTCCCACCTGCAACTGTTTTTGCATTTACCAGCGATAATATTGTGATGCTTAAAGTCACAGCGTTCTCTACAGATACTGCCGAAGAAATCAGTCAATATCTTGATCAAGCAACACAAGATATGAAAATCAAAGGTCTTATTATTGATTTAAGAGGAAATCGTGGTGGTGTTTTACAACAAGCCATCACCAGTGCTGCTTTACTATTAGACAATGGCATTGCAGCAACGACCCAAGGTCGTTACGATGATGCAAATCATATTTGGGCCGTGCAAGGTGGTGACCTTACCAAAGGGATTCCTATTGTTATTTTAGTCGATGGTCATACTGCAAGTGCAGCAGAAATCTTAACAGCAGCCTTGTCAGACCATAAACGTGCTGTTGTTATTGGAAGCACAACGCTCGGTAAAGGATTAGTTCAAACCATTGCTCAATTACCCGATAACGGTGAATTATTCGTTACATGGAGTCGTGTTTTAGCACCTTTAGGGTGGCCTCTCCAAGGGCTTGGAGTAATGCCTCAAATATGCACAAGCCGTGGAGAACAGTTCGTAACCAAGCAAATTAATGCTTTAAAGAATCCTCCTTCTTTTTATAAAGAAAACGTCGTAGCCTCTCGCAAAGCACGCCCCCCTCTTGACGCAAAAACAATTCAAACTATTCGAAGCGCTTGTCCTGCAGCTCTAGGAACAGACGCTGATCTAACTGTCGCTAACATGCTTATTTTAAAACCCGCGCTTTATAAACAAGCACTCGATTTAATCCCAAATGAGTAATGTTTCCCTTTCGAATTTAATATATCTTATTTGATAAAATAACTAAATATGTGATGTTTGTATGACAACAATAAAACTTTTTATTAAAAAAACGATTTTTTACTTCTTTCTTCTATCAAAACACGCTATTTCCATTGAACATATTGGTTATAACGCAACGACCGTTACACTTACAGGAGTTTAAAGGTTAAGATGAATTTACGCTTTCGTCTATTAATGACATCCCTATTCAGCCTTTCAGCATCTTTTTGTGTAACATCATTCTTGGCTTCAACAGCTCAAGCACAACCTGTTCAAGGAGTGTATGTTGGTGGAGCTGGTGGTGTTAGCTTCAACCAAGATCAAGTTGTTCGCTTAAATAAATTTATGCCAGGTGGACGTGATAAATACAGCCCTGGCGCAACAGCAGTCACCAGCCTTGGTTATGGTTTAGGAAACGGTTTCCGTGTTGAAATCGAAGGAAACTATCGTAATAATCAACTAAAACAGCAAAATTTAGGCTCTTATAAAGCCCATGGTGAAGGCCGTCAACAAACCTATGGGTTTATGGCAAATGCTCTTTTTGATATGGATGTTGGTAGCCCTTATATTTTCCCTTATTTTGGAGCAGGTATCGGTTACGGCTGGTCTTCCATGAACGGTGTTAAACTACGCACCTCAGATAACCGTTTGACCGAACATCTTGGCGGAACTTTTGGCAATTTCTCCTATCAAGCTATTGGTGGTTTATCCTTCCCTACCCCATGGGTTGTTGGATTATCCTTTACAACAGAATATCGTTTCTGGACAATGCTAGGGCCACAAAGCCACACAGCTGATGTATGGGGAACACAAGGTGGTTATAACACAACTCATGCTTATAGCCAAGCACGTGGGAACAGAGATACAACAACATATTTTAACCACTCCATTCTATTAGGGTTAAGATATGAATTTAATCCTGCACCACCACCGACAGCACCAATTCAAGAAGCCCCGATTGTTCCTCAATCAACAAAAGCTCGTACTTATTTAGTATTTTTTGCGTGGGATAGTTATGCACTTGATAGTCGTGCAACATCTATCGTTAAAGAAGCTGCACAAGCGTATAATAGTGTTCGTAGCACTCGTATTGAAGCCGATGGGTATACAGATAGTTCTGCAGCTCCAAATGAACAAGGAAAACGCTATAATGTTGCCTTATCTCTTAAAAGAGCACGTTCTATCAAAGCTGAATTAATTAAAAACGGCGTTCCTGCAAGTAGTATCGATATCCATGGGTATGGATCAGAGCATCCTTTAGTTCCTACGGGTCCTAATGTTCGTGAACCACAGAATCGTCGCGTAGAAATTATTTTACATTAATCATTAATATACTTAGTAATTTGCCTAATAATAAAAAGCGGGAAATAATCCCGCTTTTTATTTATCTAATACTTAAAGTTACTATCCTAGACCATTAAATAACGGTGTTGATAAATAACGTTCTGCAAAAGACGGTGCAATTGCAACAATCATTTTACCCTTATTTTCAGGACGAGCAGCTAATTGCAAACTTGCATATAATGCTGCACCAGATGAAATCCCAACAGGAATACCATCTAAACCAGCAAGCTTCCGTGAAGTAGCTAAAGCATCATTCTCTGAAACCATAAGTACTTGCTTTAACAAATCCATTTCTAAAACTTTTGGTTTAAACCCTGCTCCAATTCCTTGTATCCCATGAGGCCCAGGCTCTTCACCATTTAAAATAGCGCTTTCCGCAGGTTCTACACCATAAATCTCAATATTTGGATTATGTTTTTGTAACCCTTTGGCAATACCAGTAATCGTTCCTCCAGTACCTATACCAGCAACAACGATATCAACTTTACCTGCCGTATCTTGCCATATTTCTTGAGCTGTTGTGTATTCATGAACCACGGCATTCACTGGATTTTCAAATTGTTTTGGCATCCAAGCATTAGGGGTTGTTTCTACGATTTCTTCTGCACGAGCAATCGCACCAGCCATTCCTAAATGACCAGGAGTAAGCTCAAGCTGTGCATCTAAAAAACGCATCATTTTTCTACGTTCAATAGATGCTTTCTCAGGCATTGTAACAATTAAGCGATAACCTCTTGCCGCAGCAACAAAAGCCAATCCAATACCTGTATTTCCTGATGTTGGCTCTACCAATATACTTTTATGAGGGCTAATTAAACCATCTGCCTCAGCCTGTAACACCATAGCCGTTGCCAAGCGATCTTTAACAGATGCAAGTGGATTAAAACATTCTAGTTTTAATAAAATATCTGCTGCAACTTGCTCTTTTTTGAGAAAGTTGGAAGGACGAACAAGCGGTGTTCCCCCTACAGTTTCTATTAATGAATTATATATTCTACCTCTTGGTTTTTCAAATCCAAAATTTTTACCTTTAATATCAGTCACTTTTCAACAATCTCCTCTATCTTACTTTATCCGTAAAAATTATATCACTATAATTTGTTGTGAATAAATTATTTTCTATAGAATAACCCTATTTTTTATCTTATTATAGATTATATATGCTATTTAGAATAACAAGTATTTTTTTATTATTTATATCGATAGTTTGATATTGAAAGAATCTTATGCTTTTAAGACAAGATCGCGCCATTATTGCTATTTTAATCGTAACGGATATTGCTTTTTATGCAAGCCGTAATAATACCGTCAGTGCTGCTGATATTTCTACTCGTACAAATTTACCCAAAAGAAGTATCGAACCCTTATTGCAACTTCTATCAAAAGCATCCATTTTAGAAAGCACAAGAGGTCCTCATGGAGGATATCATCTCGCAAAACCTAAACGTTTAATTACGATTGCAAGTATCATTCAAGCGATTTCTGTGCAAGAAAAAGAAAAATATACCGAAATTCTGTCCCCATTATACTTACAGGTTGTCAAACCTTTTTGGGAAAAAACAGATCAAAAAATACTCAAAGATGCTGCTAAAATTACATTACAAGATCTTATCAAAACAGCCGAAGAAAAAGGGATGAAACGTCCTCGCCCCACCCCTATCTATTTTACAATATAACACGTCAAAAATATAACATATCAAATATGAAGTAAAATATACTTCATATTTGACTAAACTACATTAATTAGATGTTGTTTTCTTAGTTGCCTTACGACGAACTGCTTTTTTACGTGTTGTCGTTGTTTTTTTAGTTTTACTCGTAGAGTGAGTAACTGGAGCTGTTACAGCAGGTTTAGGAACCTGAACGCCTGTATTATCAACAGTAACATCTACTAATAATGGTGTTTTCTTAGTACCATCTTTATGAATAAGATTTACAGTGAACTTATCTGCACCAGCGTATGCCATGGTCGGTATGTAACGCACATAAGTATGATGGTTATAATTATACAAAAACGCCTTACCATGTTCAGGATTTTCAGTCATACCAAAAGATACAAAAGAATCTTTGGTATCAGGATCGCGAACAACAAATTCGCATTGCCCATCATCACTACGAACAGACATTGTTGCTTTCCAGCTACCATCTTTTTCGGTGGTAATTGGTGTTACTTTACACACAGCTGAACGCTTCGTATATTTAAACGGATTAGCTGCCTCACTATCGGGAGAAAGCCCTTGCTGTTGTTGACATGCGGTCAAGGCAAACCCTAAACCAACCAAAACTAAAGATAATTGAAGACGCACGTACTAGCCCCCATTGCATTCAACGAAAAACCATTTTTCGTTTTATGATTATTGATCAAACCATTTACTAATAACAAAATTATACTGAGATAATTCATAGTCTATCAAACTCTTAGAATAGAATATATCCACATAATTTCTAAAGAATAAAAACATTCTTTATCATTTATAAAAGATAAAACAATAATTTTTTATCGTTCACAATAAGTTAATAAGAATAACAATAAACTATTGCATTATATAAAATACCCGTTTATATGCAAAAGACAAATCAATATGAACTCATGCAGGTTTAAATTGCTAAGAAATAAAAATAGCTGAAAAAAAATATCGAATCGGTTATTTTATATTCATTTGGTGTGTTTATAATCATTTTCCTTTTCCTAATTTGGAGAATTGAATGTCTTTTTCAATGAAACGTCTCGCTCTTTCTGGGTTAATCCTTGGGGGTCTTACCTTGGGTCAAGTCAGTGCTGCAAATGCAGCTTGTCGTAATTCTGCTGCTCGTGATGCTTTTAATGTCGAAGGCTTAAAAAGTGAGCTGATGGTTACAGCCCTTTCTTGTCAAGCACAAGATCAATATAATGGTTTTATTAAACAATTCGGTCCTATTGTTAATGAACAAGAAGTAAAATTAAAACAGCATTTCCGCACAACCTATGGACGTAGCGCCCAAAAAGCACAAGATGATTATATCACGCAATTAGCAAATGTTCAGTCTTCTCAAGGCTTAAAAGCAGGAACTATTTTCTGCTTACAAAGAATGAGCATGTTTGATGAAGTTAAACCTTTACAATCAGCTAAAGATTTATCTCAATACGCAGATGCTAAAGACATTATGCAACCAACCTCAATCGAAGTCTGCGATGCTCCTGCTTCATCTAAAGCAAGAGCAACAAAAAAACGCACAGTAAGACATACAAAAAAAACGACTAAAAAATAATAAAATTGAGAAAGATGAAGAAAGTAATGAGTAAAATTGTACCGTTTACAGGAACAGTCACAATATGAGCGATTTATTTTCTTCTAATGACTCTAAAAATACACAACTGCCCCCCTCTGCCTCGTCAGATTCAAACAGTTATAATGCTAATGATATTGAAGTCTTAGAAGGACTAGAACCAGTTCGAAGACGACCAGGCATGTATATTGGGGGTACAGATGAAGGCGCCTATCATCATATGGCTTCTGAAATCCTTGACAACTCCATGGATGAAGCAGTTGGTGGTTTTGCTAACCTTATTCAAGTAAGCTTAGATATTGGAAATAAACTGACTATTCGAGATAATGGTCGTGGTATTCCAGTCGATCCACATCCCAAATTTAAAGATAAATCCGCATTAGAAGTTATTTTAACAACTTTGCATGCAGGCGGAAAATTCTCTAACAAAGTTTATAATACTGCAGGTGGGTTGCACGGCGTTGGTTCCTCAGTAGTGAATGCTCTTTCTTCTTGGATGGAAGTAGAAATCGCCAGAGATAAAATTCTTTGGAAGCAAACATATGAGCGGGGAAACCCTGTCACACCTTTAATACAAGTTGGGCCCATACAAAACCGCCGTGGTACACAAATCAGCTTTATTCCTGATACAGAGATTTTTGGTGACATTCATTTCTCACCAAAACAGCTTTTTAAACTTTGTCGTGCAAAAGCCTTTTTATTTAAAGGGGTTACTATTCGTTGGTCATGTGACGAATCTCTTATCAAAAATAATGATATTCCAACACAAACAACACTGCACTTCCCAAATGGTTTAGAAGATAGCCTTAAAGAAGAAATTGATCCAAATAATCTCGTATGTCCTATTTGGTCAGGAGACGTCGCTCTTCCAACGGATACAGATGGGCAAGATACAGGCCGTATTGAATGGTCTATTGCTTGGTTGACTAAAGGTGACTCTTCTCTAAGTTCTTTTTGTAACACCATCCCTACGCCACTCGGCGGAACACATGAGCAAGGTTTTAGAAATGCTTTGCTTAAGGGAATCAGGGCTTGGGGCGATCAACGTGCTAATAAACGCGCCTCTATTATTACTGCTGACGATGTTTTAGGCTCTCTTGCCGCTAAATTATCTGTATTTATTCGTGATCCAGAATTCCAAGGCCAAACGAAAGAAAAACTGAGCTCTAAAGAAACTGTTAAACTCGTTGAAACTGCTTTACGAGACCGTTTAGATCATTGGCTGGCAGCTGATCCAAGTCAAGCGGATACCTTATTTTTATCTATTTTAGAAAAAGCTGAAGATCGCCTACGTCGTAAAGAAAATAAAGATACCCCAAGAAAAAGTGCAACAAAGCGTTTACGCCTTCCAGGAAAATTAACCGACTGTACCAAAGAAAACGCTGCAATTACTGAAATCTTTATTGTTGAAGGTGATTCTGCTGGTGGTTCTGCAAAACAAGCACGTAACCGCGAAACTCAAGCGATCCTTCCTTTACGTGGGAAAATCCTTAATGTTGCCAGTGCTTCTAATCAAAAATTGAATAATAACCAAGAGCTAAAAGACCTTATCGAAGCACTTGGATGTGGAATCGGATCTCACTTTGATATACAAAAACTCCGCTATGGTCGTGTCATTATAATGACAGATGCGGATGTTGATGGTGCACATATTGCGTCCCTACTCATGACATTCTTTTATCAAGAATTACCAGAGCTCGTCCATCAAGGGAAAATTTATCTTGCTCAACCTCCTCTTTATCGTCTAACCCAAGGCGAAAAAAGCATCTATGCAATGGACGACAAAGATAAAGAGAAAAAGCAAAATAAGTTAAGCCAAAACAGAGGTAAAGTTGAAGTTTCACGCTTTAAAGGTCTCGGGGAAATGCCTCCCAAAGATCTTAAAGAAACAACAATGGATCCTAAACACCGAACATTACTAAAGGTAACTATTCCTCAAGAAGACATCGAATTCACTGAAGAACGTGTCTCTAATTTAATGGGGAAAAAATCTGAAATGCGTTTTCAATTTATCCAAGAACATGCTGGTTCTGTAGAGATGTTGGATATTTAAATAATTTTCCTATAATATAGAGAATAATTCTCATTATTATAGGAAATATTAATGTCTGAAAAGAAAACAAATCTTTATCAAGTCCAACTTAAAGAACTTGTCCTTAAAAACGAACAAGATGCCCATCGCCATCTAGACTTACAATTCAATTATCACGATGATTTATTTGAAATATTTGACAAAGTCAGAAGTAAAAACCACTTTCAATCAGAACAAGATATGACTCAATTTGTTCTTGGCTTAAAATTAATGACTGCAATTATTTTAAAAGATAAAGAAAATCCTTTATTTAGCGAGCTAAAGCCAGCGATTATGGAATTTATGAAAAAATTAAAACAAAACAAAGAATAAACAATATTTATCCCAGAAAAATAGCAAACCTTTTTATCGGTTTGCTATTTTTATAATCATATCAAAAAACTCTATTTAAGCGCCTTCAACACCATCCCCTGCCATCAAACGTGGTTTAATATGCTCATCGAATTGCTTTTCGTCTAATAAGCCCGTTTTTAATGCTGCCTCTTTAAGGCTTAAGCCTTCAACATCTCCTAAATGTGCAATTTTTGCAGCGCCATCATATCCCACTACAGGTGCTAGTGCGGTTACTAACATCAATGAATTATCAATATAATGTTGAATACGCTTTTCATTCAAAGTTGTTCCTTCAACAGAGAACTCACGGAATGCTTTTGCTGCATCGGTTAGTAAATGCGTTGCATGTAAAGCATTCATAATAACTAAAGGACGCGTAACATTCAGTTGTAAATTCCCCTGAGACCCAGCAATTGCAACCGCAGCATCAAGCCCCATTACCTGAATACAAACCATAATCATCGCTTCACATTGAGTAGGATTTACTTTACCAGGCATGATCGAAGAACCAGGCTCATTTTCTGGCAAATGTAACTCACCTAATCCACAACGAGGACCTGAAGCCAACCAACGAGTATCATTGGCAATTTTCATTAATACGGTTGCCACACCACGTAAAGCAGCCATCACAGCGACCATACCGTCTAAACCACCAAGGGCCGCGAATTTATTCGGTGCAGTTATAAAAGGCTGCCTTGTAATTTCAGAGATCTTTTCTGCAATAGCCTTAGAAAAACCTTTCGGTGCATTGAGCCCAGTACCAACAGCAGTTCCCCCTGCTGCTAATTCAAATACACCACGTTCAGCTTCTTTAACTCGATGAACCGCATCTTTTAATTGATATGCCCAACCAGACCATTCTTGTCCAACTGTTAATGGAACAGCATCTTGTAAATGTGTACGTCCAATTTTAACAACTTCAAACCACTCTTCAGCTTTGGCTTCGATGGCTTTCACTAATTTTGTTAATTCAGGGAAAAAACTTTTCTCTAATTCTAAAGCAATTGCAACATGCATTGCGGTTGGAAAGCTATCGTTTGAAGATTGCCCCATATTCACATGATCGTTTGGATGTACAGGCTTCTTTGAACCAATTTCTCCGCCCAATAATTGAATAGCACGATTAGCAATTACTTCATTCGCATTCATATTAGTTTGCGTGCCAGATCCCGTTTGCCATACACATAATGGAAAATGCTCATCTAACTCTCCATTAGCAGCCTCTTTAGAGGCTTGTACAATCGCTTCTGCAATTGTATTATCCATACGACCTGCAGCAGCATTAACCTCTGCAGCAGCCCCCTTCACAACACCATATGCATGATACACTTCACGTGGCATCACATCACCACCAATATTAAAATGGTGTAACGAACGTTGTGTTTGTGCGCCCCAATAACGATCTGCTGGTACTTCCACAGCGCCCATAGAATCGCTCTCTTTTCGTATTCCCGTTGCCTGAATACCAATTTCTACATATTTATAAGATGCTTTATCCTGAGCCATTGAGAAAATCCCTTTGATTTAAAATTACAATCCATCATAAAAAAAACCCACTGCAAAGCCAAGGCCTGCAATGGGTTTTTCACTAGTTAAAAAGAGTAAATCTCTTCACATTTTAGCGAACAACAACCTGATGAATATCCGTTCCATTTGCAGCAACCGTATGAACATTAGAAGTTAATGCTGCAACTTTTCCTGAGGTTGTGAAAGAAACAACTGCTGGATCAAAAACAGATAAGAAGCTATTTGGATAAATTCCCATCCATAATGTAATCAATGCCAAAGGAACTAAAATCGTTAATTCTCTAGCACTTAAATCACGCATATGACTAACCGCAGGTTTTACAACGGCACCAAATATGACTCTGCGATATAAAACTAATGTATAAATGGCACCCAAAATCATCGTGGATCCACCGAATAAGGCTATCCAAAAAGAAACCTGTAAAGCCCCAACCATTACCAATAATTCACCAACAAACGATCCTGTTCCTGGTAAACCAACATTTGCCATAATGAAAATCATTCCAAGCAATGCTAATTTGGGCATTTGACTGGCAACACCACCAAATTCATTGATAGAGCGTGTCTCTGCACGATAAGTAACCGCAGCAATACATAAGAATAAAGCTGCAATGGTAATGCCATGAGAGATCACTTGCATCAATGCACCATTAATGCCTTCTGCGGTCAAAGAGAATAAGCCAATCGCAATGATGCCCATATGTGAGAATGATGAATAAGCAACCATACGTTTAACGTCTGTTTGTGCTAAGGCAACAATCGCACCATAAATAACTGCACATACACCCAGTATCATAATTAATACAGAATAACGATGACTAGCTTCTGGCAACATAAGCACACAAAAACGTAACAACCCATAAGCACCGGCTTTTGACATCACACCAGAAACTAATAAGGTTGTAGAAGCTGGACCTTCTGAATACGCATCTGGCAACCATGCATGGAATGGGAAAAGAGGCAATTTAACACCAAATGCCAAAACAAAACCAAGCAATAACCAACTTTGAACAGTTCCAGAAAATGATTGATGCATTAGCACAGGAATATCAGTTGTTCCTGTGTGTACCCACATCCACAAAATACCGATCATCATGAAAAGAGATCCAGTAAATGTGAAGAGGAAGAATTTCATAGACGCAAAAATACGTTTTGGTCCCCCCCAAATGCCGATCAACATGCTGCTTGGAATTAAGGTTGCTTCATAAAAACAGTAGAAAACCACCATATCTAATGAAGAGAATAACCCAACTAATGTTGTTTCTAGCAATAAAATCGCGACCATGTAATCACGAATACGATCAATGATCATTTGCCATGCTGCTAAAATAGCAACTAGCGTTAACAGAGTGGATAAAATGATAAAGAATAAGCTAATTCCATCAACCCCGACGTGATAAGACACGCCATAACCTGCCAACCAAGAGCTTTGATAAGAAAATTGATAGCCAGGTAGTGTGGGATCAAATTCGCTCCACATTACAATGGATAAGCCAAAAACGACAACACTTATCCATAAGGCAATCCACCTAGCAGTACGTGACACTTCTTCAGAAGAGCCACGCATAAGGAAGATGATTAACGCCCCAAGTAAGGGCAAATACGTTACGAGCGTAAGTAATACTGTGTGCACGGTATTCTCATTAATTAATTGATTCAAATACGATAATAGGAAGTTTATACATCTTTCTATAGAAATTGCCCAGAAATGATTTTAATTTTTGTTAAATTCGTCCTGATTTCTACCTTCACTTAAGAACGATGAAACAGCTTTTCAATGTCTTTTTTTGACCATTTCAACCAAGTTGGACGACCATGAGAGCACGTTCCAGCCCTTGGTGTTTCCTCCATTTGCCTTAACAACGCATTCATTTCATCCATATTTAATGAACGCCCTGCTCGAACACTATGATGGCAAGCCATTCTTGATAAAATAGCATCTAATCGAAGATGTAAGGACTCTGTTTCATTTGGATTGGCCTGCTCATCCGCTTCCAACTCCTCTACCAAATCAATTAACAAAGATTTTGCTGAAATAGTTCCTAAAAGCTGAGGCAATGCTCTTACTAAAATCGATTTTCCACCAAAAGATTCAATTTCAATCCCAAGACCTTCTAAACTATCTTTAAAATCCAACAAACATTGCAATTGAGAATCTGATAAATCGATAACCTCAGGGAGTAATAAAGGCTGGGAACGAATTCCTTGTTCTAAATATTGTTTTTTTAACGCTTCATGAGTCAAACGCTCATGAGCTGCATGTTGATCAACCATCACCATTTCATCTTGTGCAGTCACTGCCAAAATATAGGTTTTGAAAATTTGTCCAATTGCAGTGCCTAATGGGAAAGAGGTTATATGTGACTCTTGCTCCACATCTTTATTAGAGAAAGTAACCAGTGCACTATCCACATCTCGAACCGATAAAGCACCACCACTTAACAATGACTCTACTTGTTGGTTTGAGGAGGATCTAGTTATAGCAGGCTCATTTTGAAAAGATGCTAACCGACCTACCGAAGGTGGATATTGTATACTCGCTGCTTTAGGTTGGTATTGTCTGGGAATAACTTGTAAAGATTCTGGATGAACACCGATCTCCCCCGCGCCCATTGCCAAACTCTTTTGAATACTGCCAATCAAAATAGCACGCACGCCAGCTTCGTCAGAAAACCTTAACTCAGTTTTTGCTGGATGTACATTCACATCCAACTGATCCATTGGCACCTCTAAAAACAAAGCAACAACAGGATGTCGGCCTTTTTCCAAAACATCTCTATATCCCACGCGAATAGCTGTTTGCATGACAGGATCAACAACAGGACGGTCGTTAACCACCATAATTTGCCCGTTTGTTGTAGAACGATTGACAGAAGAAGCACCAATAAAGCCTACTAAATGCAAATCTTCCCGTTGAAAATCAATAGGAATCAGCTCTTCCTCGCGAATATCAGTTAAAATTGATAAAACTCTTTCTTTTCGCGTTTGAATAGGCAAATCAAAAATAGTTTTATCATCTCGCATCAAACAAATAGACACTTCAGGCCGCGCAACAGCTAAACGTTGCAACATTGCTTCACAACGAGAGAATTCTACTCTGGGTGTTTTTAAAAACTTACGCCGTGCTGGTGTGGCAAAGAACAGGTCCTCAACAATGACCTGTGTTCCTTGTTGTCCAGCAGCTGGCGAAACACCTTTTGTTTTTCCACCTTCGACACTAATTTGCCATGCCTGAGATGCATTTTGTATGCGTGAAATAATTTTTAATCTTGCAGCAGCACCAATAGAAGGAAGAGCTTCACCACGAAAGCCAAGTGTTTTAATGTGGACTAGATCTTCTTCAATAATTTTAGAAGTGCAATGGCGCTCTACCGCAAGGGATAAATCTTCGGGAGACATACCACATCCATTATCAATCACTTGAATACGGTCAATACCACCATTAATCAAATGAATAACAATACGATCTGCACCAGAATCTAGCGCATTTTCAACGAGCTCTTTAACAACTGCTGCGGGACGTTCAATAACCTCACCTGCAGCGATGAGGTTTATCGTATGTTCTGATAATTGACGGATTTTATTTTGATTTAGAGAAGAAAAATTCTCTTTATGTTTCTCTTCTCTCATGATCAATCACCTTCAATAACACAACACTTATTTTGTTGTTGCTGGTGTTGCCCCTTGATCTGGGCTTACCCCTAAGCTTAGATTATTATGTAAACGTTTATTTTCAGCAGCACCATCAACGGCTAAATCAACAGGTTTACCGCTTTTCCAAAACATAATTTGATCTACAAAGCCTTGGTCTGTCACTAACTCATGCTGACGATTTTCATTTGCCGATTGCGTTGCTTGGGTAACCAACTCTGATTGTCCAGCACTTGGAACATCTTGATTTCTTTCCAACGCAACATCAGGAGATAAAATTTCCAACGTTTGTTGACGAATAGACTGTCCAGCAGGACGACCAGCATTGCTATCAGGTAATAACAAGCTATCTGATGGTGGCATTGATAACGGAGAACGAGTCGTCACCGTATATTCATCAGGCATATCGCGTTTTATCCCAAAAGCACGAGAAACATCTTCCCCAGAACATGCAGAGAGGACAACCAAAGCCCCCATAAGGCAACCCATAGGCAACAAAGCATTAAGATTCAACTTACGCACCATATCCGCCCTCACTCCTTACTCATTTTAAAATCAAACAAACAGATCAACAAACCAGCCATATTAAGACTTTTTGCCCCATTGGAAAAAGGCATCAGCCAACAATATAGCTACTCCACAAACAATCGCACTATCGGCAATATTGAATACATACCACGACCAGCCCGCAACATGAAGATGTATAAAATCCACAACAGCCCCAAAACGTACACGATCAACAATATTTCCAATAGCACCGCCAACAATTGCCCCTAAACTTAATGTTACCCACCATTTATACGAACGTAACATCCAAATAAATAGCCCAAGCGCAATCAAAGAAGCCATTATTGTAAAAATAATTGGCCCCAAAGCCCCTAATTGACCCAGCATCCCAAAAGTAATTGCCTTATTCCATACCATGGTTAAGTTGAAAAATGGCAAAACTTCGATAGAGCCTTTCTCAGGCAAATGGACAATATTCAAAATCCAATATTTACTCAACTGATCGATGCAAAAAACACAGATCATCATGATTACGCCAAATATCCAGCCTATCGATCTTTTGGGCTTCATCGTGAATTCATTCATAAATGGAACTCTATCCCTTAAGACGCTTGGTCAACAACATCAACACAACGTAAGCAAAGCTCTGGATGTTTGGTGTTTTCACCAACTTCATCCAATACCTTCCAACAACGTGCACATTTTTGACCTGAAGCAACTTCAATCGCTGGAGGAGCATGTGGCTCACCGAGTTGCTCTTCTTCATCCGTATAAAGAGAAGCCGAACCAGGCACCACATTAATATCAACTTGAGAGACAATCACAAGATCTGCCCAATCATACTGCCCGAATAATGCTTCTTCTTTTTCAGAGAAATTGAGCTCAACAGCTGCTTGTAAAGAAGATTTGATCAATCCTTCTCTTCTCGCGTTTTCAATTTCTGTCGTGATAATACGACGAATAGCTCTCACTTGCACCCAACGTTCAGCCAATGCTTCATCATGCCACTCAGCTGGTAATATTGGGAAATCTTCTAAATGAATACTTTGTTCTTCGCCAAAACGGGCTGTCCACGCTTCTTCTGCCGTAAAGCATAAAGCTGGTGCTAACCATGCACATAAACAACGATGCAAGATATCTAATACGGTGCGCGCAGCTCTACGACGCAAGCTATCTTTACCATCACAATAAAGCGTATCTTTACGAATATCAAAATAGAACGCAGATAAATCAACAGTACAGAAATGGTGTAATGTTGGATAAATCCCAACCCATTCATGAGATTTAACAGCTTGTTGAATGACTTTATTTAATTCAGTTAAACGATGTAATACCCATTTTTCCAGCTCTGGTAATTCTGCATAAGGCACTTTTTCAGCATCAGAAAAACCATCTAAACCACCCAATAACCAACGTAATGTATTACGTAAGCGACGATATAGATCACCTTGTTGTTTTAAGATTTCTTTACCAATACGTAAATCATCATTGGTATCTGAATTCATTACCCATAGGCGTAAAATATCAGCGCCCATTGAATCATTCACATCTTGAGGAGCAACAACATTTCCTAAAGATTTAGACATCTTACGGCCTTGTTCATCCATCACGAAACCGTTTGTCACAATCGCTTTGAAAGGTGCAATCCCTCTTGTTCCGATACATTCTAACAAAGAAGATTGGAACCAACCACGATGCTGATCTGAACCTTCAAGATATAAATCAGCTGGGAAATTTAACTTGTCTTTTCCAAGCACAAACGCATGGGTTGAACCACTTTCAAACCAAACATCGACAATATCAAAAATTTGTTCGAAATCATCTGCATTATAACCATCACCAAGAAAGCGAGATGCTGGTGAAGTATACCATGCATCGGCACCTTCAGCTTTGAATGCTTCAACAATCCGTTGCATGACCTCTGCATCACGTAATACTTCGCGTGTTTGCTTATTAACAAAGACAGCAATCGGCACGCCCCAAGCACGTTGACGACTGATACACCAATCAGGACGTGAAGCCACCATACTGGTCAAACGATTACGAATTTGTGCTGGAACAAATGTCACATCTTCCAGTGCAGATAATGCATTTTCACGAATTTTTCGATTATCATCCATCGCAATAAACCATTGTGGTGTTGCACGATAAATAACCGGAGCACGAGAGCGCCATGAATGTGGGTAAGAGTGCACCAATGAAGAACGAGCAACCAATCCAGTAAACGCATTACTTTCTTGTTGAGCTTCCTCTTTGGCTGTTGTTAAAGCTTCACAGACAGGATCTGCAGCTTTAAACACATGAATACCCGCAAATAATGGAACATGTTCAGCATAACGACCATCATCTTCAACCAATTCATCCACACCAATATTATTATCACGACAAAGATAAAAGTCATCTTCACCATGAGCAGGCGCACAATGAACTAAACCTGTTCCAGCTTCTGTTGTAACAAAATCACCAGCCAAGAAAGGCACATCATAATCAAACCCTTTACCACGCAAAGGATGTGCTGCAACAGTTCCAGCAAGCTCTTTACCAGGAAGAATATGCAATGTCTTATGATCAGTAATACCAACTTGACGACAAAAAGAATCTGCAAGCTCTTGAGCTACTAAAAATTTAGCACCAACAGTCACTTGTGATTTTTCGCTTACTTCGTTTGCCATCAAAACTTGATAGGTAATCTCTGTATTATATGCAATGGCTCTATTTGCAGGAATTGTCCAAGGCGTCGTTGTCCAAATAACCGCGGAAACACCTGTTAAAAAATGATCCGTGGTTGAGTCTTTGACAATTGGAAATGCGACAAAAATTGTTACAGAAGTATGATCGTGATATTCAATTTCTGCTTCTGCTAGTGCTGTTTTTTCAACAGGGCTCCACATCACAGGACGCAAGCCACGATACAAACTACCGTTCAATAAGAAACGACCAATTTCTTCAACAATCGTTGCTTCAGAAGAGAAATCCATCGTTGCATAGCGATGATCCCACTCTGCTTGAACACCTAATCTTTGAAATTCTGCAGATTGAGTAGATAACCATTCTTGTGCATAATTACGACATTCAGCACGAAATTGCAGCACTGGAACGTCATCTTTATTCTTTCCTGCTTTACGATATTCTTCTTCGATACGCCATTCAATCGGCAAACCATGACAATCCCAACCAGGAATATAACGCACAACTTCGCCACTCATTCGATGAGCACGATTAATAACGTCTTTGATGATTTTATTTAACGCATGGCCAATATGTAAATGACCATTTGCATATGGAGGGCCATCATGAAGGGTGAATACCTTATGTCCTGCGGCTAAACGCTCATCAGATTTTTTCTGTATGGCTGCATCCAACCCTATCTTCTTCCAATGAGCCAAAATTTCAGGCTCTTTTTTAGGTAAGCCACCACGCATAGGAAAGGAAGTAGAAGGCAAAAATACTGTATCGCGATACAGGTCAGTCGATTTGAATTCAGTCATAACGTCATTCTAACTGTAACAATAATAAAAAAAATACCTATTAATCTTTTATGTAACACAAAGATCAATAACCCACTTAAATACACAAATACCCTATTTTACTAATTATTTTCAATTCATAATCAGCAAATCATCAAATTATTTTAGAGTATTAAAAAATTCTTTTGCATCCAACGCATCTTTAACAATCTGTTCCTTAAGCTCCTCAAGGCCAGAAAAACGTTTTTCAGCACGAATAAAAGCATGCAACCATACTTTTAACTCTTGTCCGTAAATATCTTGATCGAAATCGAATAAATGAACTTCTAAACGACATTCACTTTCCTGAGTAAAGGTTGGACGATAGCCAACATTTGCAACGCCTATACGAATTTGACCATCAGGCAACGCTATTTTAACCGCATAAACCCCACATTTAGGCTCTACATGTTCCCCCAAAGATAAATTCGCAGTTGGAAAACCAATAGTTCTGCCACGCTTATCACCATGTTGAACAATTGCTTGGATACTCCAAACACGTCCTAATAACTCCGCAGCTTGAACTGGCTGTCCTTCTTTTAATAAGTGTCGGATACGTGTAGAAGAAATATTCCCATTTTCATCTTGCAAAGGTTTAACAACCGTCAAACCTATTCCCAAAGATTGGGTCTCAGAAGATAAATAATCGATATTTCCACTACGCCCTTTACCAAAAGCAAAGCACTCACCACAAGCAATATGAGCAACACCAAGATGTTCATGCAAAATTTGATGGACAAAATCATGCGCACTTAAAGATGAGAATTCGGGCGTAAAATTAATCTGAAAAATAAAATCTACGCCTTGCTCTGTTAACGCTGCATTACGCTCCTTTGCATTCGTCAAACGAAAAGGCGCATCTTCTTTAAAAAACAACTGGCGAGGATGAGGTTCAAATGTAATCACTGACAAAGGAAGGTTGGGACATTGTGCACGCAATTGTTGCAACAAATAAACGTGCCCACGATGTACGCCGTCAAAGTTTCCTAACACCGCAACGCTTCCTCTTGCCTCTTTGGAAACTGGCTGGTCATTCTCAAAAATCATCGTCATAAACGACTATACATCCCTTATCATGGTCTCTCAAAAAGTTTTTCTTTTAAAGAAACTATTTTTTATCAATATCAGAAGTTACTGTCGTTTTTTCACTCTCATTAAAAGACACAGATTCATCTTTTTGATCTGCAGCTGATAATGTTTTACTAACTTGCGTTGAAGACCCTTTAGATGATGTATCTTCTTCTGCCATATTCTTTTTAAAGTCTTTAATGCCTTTGGCGACATCACCCATTAATGTGGATACTTTTTTACCGCCAAATAATAACATCACAACAATCAATACAATCAGCCAATGCCAAATGCTTAAACTACCCATCGTATCCTCATCTTTATATTCGGGTTAAAATGGTATTCTCATCATTTTAACATCAAAAATTAAAACTTATGTAAAACAAAACAGAAACATACCATAATCTGATTTGTTGGGTAATACTATATTTTATATGCTATGCAAAATTAAAGGAGTATGATTATACAGAAAAATATAAAATAAAATTACTATAAACATAAATTTATCTGGCTTTGTTATGAAATAATACATAATCAAAAATCACTACCCATAACATTTAAACATATGAATTACACTCAAACTAATGAGACTTCTGCCACAGATAAATGAGTAAAACCGTTACACTATTAAACAATCATTATGGTATAAGCAAAGAAACAAACCATAAAGAACAGTTCTCCGCATGGAATATTACTGTAAAAGTGTCGTTAATTGCTTTTAATAAAGAGCAACAATAAGCCCTTACTACCTCATTTTAAAATAGATAATATTAATAATTTTCTTTTTACTACATGATATAATTTAGGATTCGTTAGCAGCAATAACGATATATATATAACAATAATTAGTAAAATTTTAATAATAAAAACTGCCAACAACGATATATTCAAACTTTTAAGATAAATCCCTGTAAATTTAACAAGACCAAACATTAAAACGGCACATAGTATAGGTTTATATATACACAACATCAAATCAATGAAACGTCCTCCCAATAATCTCATAGCCAGCATCATATTTGGAAAGAACATCATTATATTTGCCAGCAGATATAATTTAACGAGCACTTCAATATTATAGAATCCTCCAACAATAAATGAACCAACTTGAAGAACTGAATTGAAAATTGAAATATACAATAATAAATCTGTTTTTCCTCTAGACATAAAAACAGCACCAGTTGTACTAACAATTGCTTGTAAAGCACCTACAATCGATAACCAAACTAATAACTTTGATAAAAGTAACCATTGAGAACCAAAAATTAAAATTACAAACTCATTACTTACCGCTGATAAGCCTAACATAATTGGTGGAACGATCATTGCAATAACTTTAATAGATTTAAGGTAAACTTCAACAGCTTCATTAGATGATGTTTGCAATCGACTTAAAATTGGATACAAAGATCTCGTTAATACTGACCTCATATTTTGAACAGGAAACAGCATCACTCTATATGCTAGAGAATATTCACCCAATATTGCTGCTGTGAAAAACCTACCTATAATCATCTCGTCACTATTTCTTGAAAAATAATTTACGAAATTGAATAAAACTAAATTCGAACTAAATTTAAAAATAGATTTAATCTTATCCAGATCAAATGTTAAAGTTATCTTCCAACCCGAAAAAAAACAGAAAGAAATAGAAGTCAGGAATGAAAAAGCCAATGTTTGAAAAACAAGGCTATATACACCATAACCATTAACTGCAAAATACACGCCTATTGTTAGTGCACATATTGAGGAGATTATTTCTGTAAGAGCAACGGTTTTAAATTGTGATTTCCGTTCCAAAATAGCTAAATGAACGGATGTTATGCTATTTAATACAAAAGTGATGGTTATTAATTTTATTGTATACTCTAATGCTTCAAGTTTATAAAAATGAGAAATATAATAAGACAAGCAATAGAAGATTATTGCTAAAGTAAAACCCATCATTGTATTTAATATAAAAACTGAGCTTATTAATTTATCATCGATTTCTTCTTTTTGAATGATTGCGGCTGAAGATCCCATATCTCTTAAGATATTTACAAAACTTACAACAATCATCGTGAGTGACATCACACCAATGTCTTTTGGTGTTAGAAATCTTGCAAAAATAACCAACCCCAATAACTGACAAGCCACTTTAACAACTTGAGAGAATGAAAGCCACTTTATATTATGAAATAAACTCATCTAACTCCAATGATCAAAAGCTATTTATTTTTAAAATAAGATGATATTTTTTTAATTGATATATCATTATTTGTTCTCTGCAAACCAAAGTAAGCTAAAACTCTTTGCACTATCTTATTTATTAATTTCAAAACTGCGTTTGACCCTTTCATTTGGTGCATATTCGATAAATTAAGGGCATTGTTTTTATGATCTATTTCATCAACATAAGTCAACGCTTTAGGACATGCCTCTACGACCGTACCAGACAACTCTAATATTTTGCTTATCCATAAATCATCTGTTTTTGGTGCGAGTAAAATATAATCATCATTATTTATTAATGCTTCACTAATCATATTTTTCGTTAAAACACACCCCCCAACACCTGTTATGATATAATCACAATTAAATTGAATAGGTTTTTTACAAACTCTATATCGACTATATGATTGCACAGTTCCAAAAATGTTTCTTTTAACCGCTCTAATTCTTGATGCGATCGCTAATTTAGATTTATTTTCATAAAAAGCATGTAGCAATGTTTCTAGCCACTTATCGCCATAAATAACATCATCATCAACATAAACAAGTATATCAGATTGGTTTGAAAGCCTTATGGCATTTATTATTTTTCTATATGGCCCAGTATTTTCTACAAATTTAACTTCTATTATATTTAATATGCTATTTAGCTCATCAATCCAACTAGGTATAGTTTTTATACCTTCATCTGATAAGTAACCCTCTTGTGAAATCCATAAGAAAATTTTATCTGGTTTTTTAGTTTGATGTATTAACGACCATATTGTTGCACTACAAAGTCCTAATCTTGACGAAGTGGTTGTTAAATTTACTGAAATCATAGATAATTTCTCTTATATTTTTTACAAATCTATTCAATTGGAAACTAAGAGAATTATCATAATTGCGGTTGAAATGATAATCATTATTTTACTATTTACAAAACGTAGCTTCTCGCTTCTAACGGTCAGGTTTGATCTAGAAAATTACTCCTTCTACAGATAATTTTACTTAATTTTACTATGTTTGGGTCATTTCTTGACCATTACTTATGCATAATTATTTATCAAATAACACCAATTAAAAAAGATCAAAGCCCAATGTAAAAGCAAATTAATTAAGTATTATAATAGCATATATATGGATCGACATTCACATAAGCCATAATTATATCAAAACAAAATTAATAGGACGTCAATACACTCACCCACAAACAACAAAAAACACTTAAATGTTTCTAAAAACTAATGCTCTCTATAAATATTTCGAGTAATTAAAAGATCTAGCTTTTTCCTGGAATAATAAACCCATAAGTTGGATATCGTCTCGATCCCAATTTATTAGTAGGTGGCCACCATACACGCACTAAAGACCAATCATTACGCGTAGACACATCAACAATAGACGCGTGATGATTAATTCTTTGAGCATCCCAATTCGCATGATCTACAATAATAGTCCGTGAATCTTTAACCTTTTTAACAACAGATACGTGTCCATAAGGAAGTTTCGAAGTCTTACGAAAAACCAAAATCGCACCTTTTTGAGGCTGATTCGTATGTGGATACTTGCCTTGCGATTGATACCACCATGTATATGCCTGCCCCTTCAACTGAACACCTGTGAGCTTTCTGGCATAAGGAGCACATTGCAATGATCCATTATAACTACGCCCACCACAAGCTGCTAGCAAAGGCAAGAACACCATCAGCAATATACATGATCTCAATATCGTCATTATATAATAACCTGTTATATTTTATAAAGATCTCAACATTTCTATTGTTTCTTCGGCTTCGGACTGACACATCGATAGAATTTTACTACTCATTCCAAACGAGAACCCACCTCTCGCAAAAGAAAGCTGCTCTTTTTGCTTTAACTCTGCATTCTCTTCACGATCAGTACGACGAAAAGGACCTATACGCCGCTTTCTCGCATAAACCAATGCTGCCAATAGTTCTACATCTTTATCTTGATACTGATCTAATACAGATTGAATCACATTTGAATCAACCCCTTTTTGCAAAAGCTTATTCTGTATCACCTTTTGAGAACGCCCAGAACGTATCAATGAAGTCACTTTATATTCTGCAAAAGATTGATCATTAATAATTCCCAATCGCTTTACTTTGGCAATGATTTCTGGAATTTGTTGCTGCCCCTTTTGCATCCCCTCATTGACCTCTGATGGCTCTACACATTCTTGTTCAGCTTTGATTGCCCAACGACGGAGCTTTGCTTTTAAAACGCGTACCAATCCCTGCTCAGTATTGTTATAACGAGCTAAATACATCATCGCATACTCTTGAAGGTCTGGAAATTTCACAGGACTATTACTCTACCAATCATCTAAAAAAAGCACTAAGAATTATATATTTTTAACACATCATAATAAATAAATAAAACCATCAAGAAAAAATTGACTTTACCAAGACAATAACAGATTATGATTCTTTTCTTTCAACAAAATATATAAAGAAGAGTTATTATGATTCCCGTTCTTATGCCTACCTATAATCGTGCAGATCTTGCTTTTGCGCAAGGTCAAGGTTCTTGGCTTTTTACGGAAGATAAACGACGATTTTTAGATTTTGGTGCAGGCATTGCGACCTCCTCTATTGGGCATAATCACCCTCACCTAGCCAACGCCATTGCAGAACAAGCAAAATTAGTATTGCATGTTTCCAATTTATATCGCATTCCACAAGCAGAAAAACTGGCAGAAAGACTGGTAGAAATCAGTTTTGCTGATAGTGTATTTTTCTGCAACTCTGGTGCTGAAGCAAACGAAGGACTCATCAAAGGTATTCGTCGTGCTCAGTTTAAAAATGGTCATCCAGAACGTACAGATATTATTTGTTTTGAGCATGCTTTTCATGGTCGTACTTTGGCAACACTAACCGCTACAGGCAACCCAAAATATCTGGAAGGCTTTGAACCTAGACTTCCTGGAATTAAACATATTCCCCTTAATGATTTAGAAGCCTTACACAAAGCAGTTGATGAGCATACAGCTGGTTTCTTAATTGAACCGATTCAAGGGGAGAGTGGTGTTAATACCGTACCAGTCGAATTCCTACGTGAACTCAGAAAAATCTGTGATGAAAAAGGCTTATTTCTAGGCTTTGATGAAGTACAGTGTGGTATGGGACGTACAGGTAAAATGTTTGCCTATCAATGGACAGATATTGAACCTGATATTATGTCCTTGGCAAAAGGGATTGCTGGTGGTGTACCAATGGGTGCATTCTTAGCAAAAGAATCAATCGCCAAACATTTAACACCAGGCACTCATGGATCTACTTTTGGTGGAAATCCATTGGCATGTGCTGCTGCAAATGCTGTGTTAGATATTTTATTAGCACCTGGTTTTTTAGATCATGTCATCAAAACGGGTAACTATTTACAAAACGAATTACAATCATTGGTTACTCAATATCCTGCTATTTTTGAAGCTGTTAAAGGCAAAGGATTAATGCTGGGTCTTAAAGGAAAATTACCTCCTACTGAGATCCAAAATGCAGCTTTACATCAAAATTTATTAACGGTTGCAGCAGGCAATAATGTTGTTCGTATCATTCCTCCGCTCATCATCAGTGAAGAAGAATGTAAAGATGGTGCCAACCGTTTGGCTGAAGCTGCAAAACAACTCCAAAAAGTGATGGAACAAAACTAATGAGCACTTTATCAAAACCTCTTCAAAACAACCTTCACGATAAAAAGTGCAAACATTTTCTTGATATCCGTGATTTATCTAAGCAAGATTTGAATGATATGATTGCTTTAGGTAAACAAATGAAAGCAATGCAAGAGAATAGAAAATATCCTTTGCATCCTGCTGCACCTTTAAAAGGCAAGAATATTGCACTGATTTTCTCTAAACCTTCAACCAGAACACGTGTTTCTTTTGAGGTTGGCATCCATCAATTAGGTGGCCATTCTGTTGTATTATCAACAGATAGTATGCAAATTGGGCGTGGTGAAACCATTGCTGATACAGCACGCGTATTATCTCGTTTCGTTGATGCGATGGTCCTTAGAACAGGTTGTACCGATGATCTTTTAGGTCTTGCTGAACTAAGCTCTGTTCCTGTAATTAATGGACTTACGCCTACTTCTCATCCTTCACAAATCATTGCTGACATTATGACGTTTGAAGAGCATAAAGGCCCTATCAAAGGTCGTACCCTTGCATGGCTTGGAGATGGGAATAACGTTGCGAGTTCTTTAATCGAAGCTGCAACACAATTTGAATTCACGTTAAATCTTGCAACACCAGCATCCTTCTCTCCTTCTCAAGAAGTATTAGACTGGGCAAAAGCACATGGTGGCATTATTAATGTGACCACTGATCCCAAAGAAGCCGTTAGAAATGCCGATGCCGTTGTAACAGATACATGGGTCAGCATGTCTGATAGTGATGATGAAAAACAAGCGCGTTTACAAGCTTTGGGGCCTTACCAAGTCAATCGTGACTTAATGAATCTTGCAGCCTCTGATGCCATTTTCTTACATTGTTTACCTGCACATATTGGTGAAGAAGTCACAGAAGAAGTGTTTGAAAGCAGCCAATCTGTTGTTTTTGATGAAGCTGAAAACCGTCTTCATGCACATAAAGCCATTTTAATTTGGTCCATGATGGGTGATGATTGGCGTCAATATGGTTCTGATCAATAAGATTTTTTGACAATCTTATATCTCTATTCATAAAATGGATCTGTAATCTTTGCAGATCCATTTTTGTTACTAATCCTTTACCAAACAGATCCATATCACCTTATTAAAATACCGTTTTATTCGATTTCTTCTCTTATAAAATCATCGAGTTATTTAAATAATAAGACTGTTTAAAAAGTAAAAATAACGATATACCTACCTTTGATAACCTTATCAAAAAAAGAAACAAGATAATGACTGAACATACACATACTTCCGATCGCCCAGATGTTCCTGAGTTGACTATTCCAACAGGAATCACACCTTTTTTCTTCCCTTCTGCCAGAGGACGTTTAATTCACCTTGATAAGCTTGCGAATACATTACTCGAACGCCATCAATATCCTTATGCAGTTTCTAAACTAGGTGGCGAAGCTCTAGCTTTGGTTTCAGGATTAGCAGCCGCGTTAAAATTTGAAGGTTCTTTTTCTTTACAAGTCAAAGGTGAAGGTGCTGTTTCTTTACTCGTTGTTGATTGCACTCATAATGGTGAGCTCCGTTTTTATGCTCGCTTTGATAAAGAAAAAGTTGCACAACTCCCAAAAGAATCAAGTGCAGCAGAACTCTTCGGAAAAGGATTATTTGCATTAACCGTTGATCAACAGAATGACAAAGATACTTACCAAGGAATGGTAGAAATTACAGGCAACAACCTCTCTGAAATGGCCAGTCATTATTTTGAAAGTAGTGAGCAACTCTCCAGTTGGATCCGTTTATATTGTGAACATACGCCAGATGGATGGCAAGCCGCAGGGTTAATCTTAGAAAAAATCGCTAGTGATCCTTCGATTATTCTGAAAAATGAAGAAGAAATCATCAACGAAGAAGAAGAATGGAACACTTTAACCATTCTAGCAGAGACAATTACTGCCAAAGAAATATTAGATCCTGCTCTCGAAAGTAATGAGTTACTGTATCGTTTATTTAACAGCACTTCTATTACCATTGGCACACCGAAACCTGTTTCTTATGGCTGTCGTTGTTCTCGTTCTCGTTTAGAAAATATCTTAAAAACATTTAACCAAGATGATCTGGATACTATGAATGAAAATGGAAATATCAAAATGACTTGCGAGTTCTGTCGCTATGACTTTATTTTCAAGCAAGATGAAATTTAATTCACGGATAAAAATAAAACCTGTATTTCAACAAAATTATCTTTATAATTTCATCCAATTATACATGATGCGTTATTGTCTTTTATTCTGAACAAAGGGATATCAAATGTCATTAAGACAACAAAATACATTTTCACTAAAGTTAAAGCTATGTGCTTCTGCATTATTACTTATTACCCCAATGATTGGATTAACCGCTTGTTCAAGCGATGGACCAAAAACATTTGCACCTTTAACTTATGATTATCTAACCCCTATTTTCTTTAACGTTAATCATATTACCGTTCAAAATTTGGCTGGAGATCAAAAATATCCTCGTGATGTTACGAATTTAAGCCCCGTTTTACCAGCAACCGCTTTGTCAAATATGGCAAATACACGCTTCCAAGCTCGTGGCTCTTCTGGCAATGCAACATTCACTATCAATCGTGCATCTTTGCAAGAGCAAGGTCATAACGGCATTTATGGTCAAATGGATGCTACGCTTGATATTTTTGATAGTAGTAATAAGAAAGTTGCCTCTGTTACCGCTAGTGTCAATCATACCTATAATATTGATTCCTCTAAAGGAGATGCAAGCAGCAAAGCCAATTTATATGATGCAACACAAAAGCTGATGCAAGATATGAATGTCGAGTTAGAATTCCAAATTCGTAAACATCTAAACAACTGGATTGTAGATGCTACTGGCACGCCAATTTCTGGAGGTGTGCAAACTCAAAACCTTGGAGCTCCTGGTACAACACCTGCTGCATCTACCACAAACACAACAACCAGTACTGCGATAAAAACATCAAACTCTTCTTCTGATGATGACGATTTAAGCGCTGTTTTCCCTGGTGGGAAGCCTGACAGTGTAAAAGCAAGAGAAGGTATAAAGCCTGCTGCTGCATCGTCTAATACAAGCAGTAGCAAATATCCTGTTGGTAGCTTCGGAACGCTTCCTGAAGGCGCAACTCCTAGCGGATATTAATATTTTTACGCTTACAATAAAAAAGTGCATGGTTTATATATCCACGCACTTTTTTAATACCACAACGCTAGAACAATTTTTATTCAATTAATAAAATTGATAAAGAACGCACGCCTTGCGCCCCACGAATAAGCACGCCTTCAATATCTGCTGTCGCTGAAGGGCCACTATGCAATGCTGCATAATGAACTTGTTTCCATTCAGAACGAGCATAAGCATCATGCAAATTCTCAACAATCTGCTTCGGGTCAAGCAAAACAATTAAATGTTGAGGTAAATATCCTAGTGTATTCACCAAAAAATCACGCTCGCTTAGGCAAATCGATCCTGTTTCAGCCACACCAAAACTCGCACGTAACACTCCATAATCCACATCATGCAGACTATTCGGAACCGTTTCAGCGTTAAGTTCTCTATTCCCTTTAATCTCTGGAACAACAGAGCAAGTAATTTTGCTTTCTGCCAGTTTTAACTTTACAAATTCATAAGGATCATCTTGTCCTCTTTCTAAAATTTGTCCGCCCATTAATAGCAAAGATTTTTTAAATTCCTCGATTAAATCTTTTGAATCTTGATGAAAAAAAGGAACTGTTGGTAGTGCGGAACACTCTTTTTTACAGGATTGACGAATTTTATTTAATACGAGATCACGACTACTCATCGCCTTTTCCTTTGTTTATATAATTTTTTGCATACCAACTATGAAATGTTTCTTTGGGAGTCTTTGGTAAATCACGCTGACGCCCCCATGCATTGAATTGATTATAAACAATAAAATGAGGCAAATAAGATAAAACCTTATCTCCAGTCTGCACTGCTGTTCGATAAGCTTTGGGATGTGCAAATAATTTCCCTAATGAAGTCATTAATATCCGTTTTGATAAAGATAACTCTTTTTCATCTGCCAGCGTCTCACGCCACGCAAAAATTTGCTCATGCAAATTAATTTTCACAGGACATACATTCGTGCAGCTGCCATTCAAAGAAGAAGCAAAAGGCAAATTACGATATTTATGGGCATTATATCCAGGACTTAGAATTAGCCCAATTGGCCCAGCATAAGTACTCCCATAGCTTAATCCACCGCTTCGACGAAAAACAGGACATGTATTCATACAAGCACCACAACGAATACATTTCAAACCTGCTCTAAATTTCTCACTTGCAAGACGTGTAGAGCGACTATTATCCACCAATACCACGTGCATTTCCCCGCCTTTACGAGGCCCACGAAAATAAGAAGTATATTGTGTAATTGGAGACCCCAACGCACTGCGAGACAAAAGACGGATAAAAACGGCCAGATGCTCCATCTTAGGAATGATTTTCTCTATCCCCACCGTCACAATATGTAATGGCGGTGTATTCGCAGAAAGATCTGCATTCCCTTCATTCGTACAAACAACAACAGCACCTGTTTCTGCGACTAAATAATTGCCCCCCGTCATGCCTGCATCAGCATTTAAAATATAAGGACGTGTAGTTTCTCTTTGCGTTTCCGCAAGATAATGAACATCATTATTTCCTTGCTCCGCATGCAAGGTCTTTACAAAAACTTTGGATACATCTGTTCTGGTTTTATGAACGGCAGGTACAACAACATGACTAGGATCTTCATTATCTAATTGTTGAATACGTTCCCCTAAGTCCGTTTCAATAACGGTAACCCCAGACTTCTCCAAGGATTGACGAAGATGACATTCTTCGCTCAACATCGATTTACTTTTCACCAACGTCTTGGCTTGATGCTGTTTAAGAATATCATTAATAATCTGATTACTTTCTTCAGCATCTTGCGCCCAATGAACATGCACACCATTTGCTGTGGCATTACGTTCAAATTCTTCTAAATAATCGGCTAAATGATCCAGCGTATGTTCTTTAATTTCCGAAGCAAGTTCACGCAATTCTTCCCACTCTGGGATTAAATGCATTTGTGCATCTCGTTTCTTACGCAAATCCCATAGACGTTGATCATGCATTTTCTGATGTGCTTCAGCGGCAATAAAACGATTAGCAGCCTCTAACTGATCAACAGGATGACGCCCTTTGACTTTGGCACCTCTGGGTTGTGGCTCGTTTTGAAGATCACTCATGATAGATCTCCATTCAAGATTTGTGCAATATGCGCATAATGTAAGTTTACCCCCATGCGAGAAGCACACCCTTTTTGATGCATTAAACAAGAGCTATCCGCAGAGATAATATATTCCGCACCGCTTCTTTGTTGATCCATCACTTTATCTTGTCCCATCTTCGCTGAAACACCTTCTTCAAAAACAGAAAAAGTTCCACCAAAACCGCAACATTCATCTGGACGCTCGAGCTCTACAAACTCTATTCCAGAGACTTTTTCTAATAAAGATTTTGGTTTGGAAAAGAACGCCTCTCTACGCTCGGACATACTGGCATGTCGTAATCCACGCAAAGCATTACAGTTATAATGGATGGCTACTTTATGTGGGAAACGTGCCCACGGAAACGCTTCAACTTTTAAAATATCATGAAGAAATTCAACAAGATCATAGGTATTCTTACGCACATGTTGAACTTCATCCGTTTGATCGATCGCATCAAAATGATGGCGGACTTGGTTTGTACAACTACCTGAAGGCATCACGATATAATCAAATTTAGAAAAATTCTTTACAAAAAGCCTTTCTGTATCGGCTGCCTCTTTGTGACAGCCTGTATTCGTCATCGGCTGCCCACAACATGTCTGATCAAATGGATAGGTTACGTTTACATCTAAACGCTCTAATAACTTTAACGTTGCTATTCCTACTTCTGGTTCTAACGCATCCATATAGCACGGGATAAACAATCCGACTTCCATTTCCTAGTCCTCTTGCGATATATTTTATATATTTTGTTTCATGTTTTTTATAGTTAAGCTCCCTACATGTAATACCTTTTTCTTAAAAAACACCAGTCACATTGTCTGTTATTTAGATAAATAATCGATAACAATTTGTGGCGTCAAAATTTGAGGTAAAACTTTCTCTTTTCCATCAGCAGCATAATAAATATATAAAGGCACTCCTTCTCGTCCATGAGCTTTTAAAAAATTACCAATCGATTGATCATATTGTGTCCAATCCCCAACCATATAGGTAATATGATGCTCTTTAAATGCTTTTTGCACTTTTGCAGAAGACAAAGCGACCTTGTCATTCACCATGCAGGTCAAGCACCAAGATGCCGTCATATTCACAAAAACAGGTTTATGTTCTTTTCGTAATTGTTCCAATTTTTGTGCAGAAAAAGGAACAGCATCTTCCTTTACTTGTGCAATAGCCTGAGAAGATTGGTCATGAACAAATAGATAAAAACTACTCCCTAGCAAAATAATCGTTGCTAAGATAAACCCACTCATTATAACGCGGAAGAAACGATAAGTTCCTTGCATATAAAGCTGCTGGATAAGCCCTACAGCCCAAGCAATGAACCCTAGTCCTATAAACCCAGTCAACAATACCAGAAAACTCATAGATTGTTGATGTTGATAAACAACCCAAGCTAACCATAAACAGCTTAACAATAATGGAAATGCCAAAAACTGTTTTAAAATATCCATCCATAATCCTGGACGTGGCAAAATTCTTGCAAAAGAAGGCACACAGGCAAACAAGACATAAGGAAGTGCCAACCCTAATCCCATTCCAACGAAGATCAAGATACTCATCCATAGTGGTGCATTTAACGCTCCTGCAATTGCAATCCCCATAAATGGTGCTGTGCAAGGTGTTGCCACTAAAACCGCTAATAATCCTGTAAAAAAGTCCGAAGAATAACCAGAAGATGAACGTGTAGAGGCTGTGCTACTTAAAGAAAATTGAACGTTAAACACACCTAAGAAATTCAAAGCAATGACAAATAATAACCAACATAACAGCACTACAAATCCCACCGATTGGAATTGGAAACCCCATCCTAATTGAGATCCCATCCAACGCAATCCTACAAAGGCAAGTGCCATTAAAATAAAGCAACATAAAATTCCTACTGTATAAGCGATACTGCTTTTATACCGCACATGAATATGTTCTTGCCCTATACGGCTAAGAGACAAGAGTTTCATTGCAATGACAGGAAATACACAAGGCATTAAATTTAATAAGATCCCTCCTAAAAAAGCACTGCCTATCAAAAGTAATAATCCTGTTTGGGCTGGCGTTGATAATGGTGCAATCGAAGGTTGGACATAGAGATGCTGAATATGCTTTTGAGCATCTTGTAACACTAAAATACCGCTAATCGGTTTCTCTAAGTCTTTTTTGTCTGCCAAAGGAAGTGTTAATGTCAATAATCCATGTTTTACAGAAAGGGTTTGGGGAGCAACCTGATCAATAACCCCACTTTTTTCTGGCATAAACCATGCATCTGCAATTTTTGTCGGATCAATTGCATCATTCTTTGCCCATAATATTCCTTTAGGCGTCATATGCGTATCCCACAGACTTTTTTGAGGTTTTTGTGATAAAGCTTGTTGGATTAAAGGGGCTTCTTTAGAAGATGTAGCCTGACCTTTTGGAAGTTCTAAAGCAAACTCCCCTTCTTCTGGAATACAAACATCCGCACAAACTAACCATCTAGCTTTTACTTTTAAAGTTAAATCTTTATCATGATTACCTTCAGGCATAGTAACTTTGAACGGTAAAACCACATCCCCTTTATAGATATAAGACATCAACCCATTTTCAGTTAATCTCTCTGGAGACGGCCATTCGATCTTTCCTTCTTGAGCTTTACTATCTCCGTTCACTTTCACAGACACAGACGCTGGTTCGCCCGCATCTCCTGGATTAATCCAATAGGTATGCCATTTCGGATCTAACTTTATCCTAAGACCCAACGTGAGCTCTTTGCCCCCATCATAAGTATCACTCTCAGACAAAATAGTCGTTTGATCATGTTTACTGATTACTGCATCTGTTTCTTTGGCAAGAACAGAATAAGGGCTCAGCGTTATCAATCCAATAACCCCAAGAAAAAACAACAACCAAGCGCGCAATGAAACTATCCTTTGATAAATAATATTTTGTCTTTTATATAAGAAGATAAAGATCAATCAGCTATAGACTTTCTATTCATTCCCTTTATCTGCATGAATTCTTATGTATAGTATACCAAATATTTCTCTACCTATCCAACCCACACTTCCTGAACTGTATGAATATTTAAATCACCAACCAAATGTAATCTTGGTTGCACCTCCAGGAACTGGGAAAACAAGCCTTGTTCCTTTGGCTTTACTGGATGCTCCTTGGAAACAGGAAAAGAAATTGATTATGTTAGAGCCTCGCCGTATTGCGACGCGTGCAGCAGCACGACAAATGGCACATTTACTTAACGAAGAAATTGGACAAAAGATCGGTTATCGAACCCGTATGGATAAAGCCATCAGCTCGAATACTGAAATAGAAGTCGTTACCCAAGGATTATTTTTAAGACAATTACTGAATAATCCGTTCTTAGACGATATTGCTGGCATTATTTTTGATGAAATTCATGAACGTTCTTTAGATGCTGATTTATGTTTAGGTCTATGTCGTAACTTACAACAAAATTTACGTCCCGACTTACGTCTTATTGCAATGTCTGCAACACCGTCTCTGAAAAATTTACAAGATATTCTGCAATGCGATACTATCGAAAGTAAAACAAATTATTATCCTGTTACTACCCATCACCGTAAAAGAGATTTAACACATATTAGAGATCTTCCATCTGTAATGGCTGCACAAATTACAGAGGCTTACAAAGAAGAAAAAGGGAATATTCTTGCCTTTTTACCTGGCGCAGCAGAAATCCAGAGAACGATTGGGTTACTCTCTTTACCTAATGCAGAGATCCTCCCTCTTTATGGCGACCTCCCCGCAACAGAGCAAGATAAAGCCTTACGACCCGTTACCACACAAACGCCTAGACGTATTGTATTAGCAACCTCTATTGCCGAAACTTCTCTTACTGTTCCTGGAGTTCGTATCGTCATTGATGGTGGTTATCGCAGAATGCCACAATTAAATGCAGATACAGGACTAACACGACTACAGACCCAGCGTATTTCAAGAGCGGCAGCAACACAACGGGCGGGACGAGCAGGACGCGAAAGCGAAGGTGTCGTCTATAAATTATGGACACAAGCCACAGAACGAAGCTTGCCAATGCATGATCGTCCAGAAATCTTAGAAGCTGAACTGAGTGGTTTTTTATTAATTTGTCAAACATGGTCAGACATTATGGGTACAAAAATTTCTGATATTCCATTTCCTGACAAGCCCTCCCTTGGCATCATCGAGGCTGCTAAAGAACTCTTAATTCTCTTAGGGTGCTTAGACTATCAAGGGCATATTACTCCTTTTGGTCAAAAAGTAGCACAATTTGGTTCTCATCCTCGATTGGCCAGCATGATGTTAAGTGCACAATCAAACGAGGAAAAAGCACTTGCTGCGGATATTGCAGCGTTATTAGAAGAACGTGATCCTTTGCGTCACGAAGAGCCAGCCTCTGTTGATATTCAGTCTCGTTTAGGATGGATGCGACTGCAACCAACATCAAAGAATGATCAAGGATTGTGGCATCGAATTCGTAAAATTAGCCAAGATTATCGCAACCGATTACGTATTTCTGCTACTCAACCGCCAGCACTTAATCCCTCATTACTTATTTGCGCAGCGTTTCCAGATCGGATTGCCCAAAGACGTAGTGAAATTGGATCTTTTCGACTGGCTGGAGGTGGAGCAGCACACTTATCCCCTCAAGATTCTTTTGCCAAAGAAAGCCTCCTTGCAGTTGCCAGCGTGCATGTACATAAACGAACAAATATTTGCTTGGCTTTCCCTGTTAAATTACAGGCATTATCCAATTTTATCGAACAAAGATCAGAAATAGAGCAAGAAACAACATTAGATCCCATCAGTGGCAAAGTTGTTCTTCGTGAACGCCTAAAATTTGGCAGATTAACTCTACAAGATCGTAATGTTCCTGCCTCTAGCACAGAAGCAGTTCCTGTATTGCTGAATTACGTTTGCAATAATTTATCCCAAACACTCGATTGGAATGAACAAACTAAACAATTACAAGCCAGATATCATCTCGCACAATCGGACTTTGCGTTTGATCCATTACCAGACTTATCAAAAGAATCTTTGATTAAAACCTGTGACGAATGGCTCTTGCCTTGGATGAATGGGCTCACCAACTTGGAAGAAGTCAAACAACTAAATGTAACAGAAATGCTAGAAGCATATTTGGGATATCAAACTTGTCAGACACTTAATAAGCTTTTACCGAAATCAATATTATTAAATAATCATAAAATTTATATTGATTACACGCAATCTGTACCTGTAATCTCTGCACCAGCAAAGTTTTTTTATGGTATAAATAATACTCCAAGCATTGCAAAAGAAAAAATTACACTGCAATGTTGTTTGTTATCGCCTGCCAATCGTCCTCAGGCGATTACAAGTGATCTACAACGCTTCTGGAGCGAAGGATGGAAAGATATGAGGAAAGATATGAAAGGACGTTATCCAAAACACCATTGGCCAGAAAACCCTGGAATTCTTTCTTCTACTACAGAGCGTAAATCCTAATGAAAATGTTTAAAATTCCTTCATTTCCTCATTCTCATATGGTGTATAAAGCAGCCCTTTTTGTAGGCGTATCAACCATTCTAATTTCCTTACATATGCAGTCTGCAGCCTCACAAGAAAAAAAGTCCAATTCGGAAAATATTGTAAAACAGGATGCTGCTCCTGCTCCTGCTCCTGCTCCTGCTCCTGAAAAGATTGTTCCTTCTGACGAACTCGCAAAGACTTCACCTTTGTTAGTTGAATATGGCCCGTTAACTTTTTCTCCTTTAGTAAAAAAAGTTGTTCCTGCAGTGGTGAATATTGCTGTTTCACAGAATGTACCTGTTAAACGTAATAAGAAAATTATTATTCCTCCTTCAGTCAAAGGAACACCTCTAGAAAAAGAATTCCGTCAAAGACAACATCAGCAACAACAAAAAATTACCGAAGCTGGCTCTGGATTTATTGTTGACCCTAGTGGAATTATTGTAACCAATACACATGTTATCGGAGATTCTGATGACATTACCGTCTCTTTACAAGACGGAACACAGTTTCCCGCGACAGTTATTGGTAGCGATTCTCTAACAGATATCGCTGTTATTAAGATTAATGCCAAACATCCTTTACCCTATGTGAAATGGGGAGACAGCAAAAGAGTTGAAGTTGGAGATTGGATTTTAGCAACAGGTAATCCATTTGGCTTGGGATCTTCTGTGACTGCTGGGATCGTTTCCGCTCGAGGCAGAGACATTGGCTCTGGCCCTTTTGATGATTTCTTACAACTCGATGCACCAATGAACCCTGGGAATTCTGGTGGCCCTTCTTTTAATCTTGCTGGACAAGTCGTCGCTCTTAATACAGCCATTGTTTCCCCAACAGGAAGTTCTGTAGGAATCGGATTTGGAATACCATCAGAAATTGTTGCACCTATTGTTACTCAACTTTGTAAAACAGGCTTTATCGACCGTGGATGGCTTGGAGTGACCTTAGGCAATGATGATCGAAGTAACGGCGTTCGTATTATTGATATTGATAAAAAAGGTCCAGCTTATAACGCTAAAATAAAAGTCGGAGATCGAATTGAAATGATCAACTCCCAACATGTGGACACAATTCGTACTTTTATGAAAACAATTGCAATAGCTCATCCTGGATCAACTGTCGAATTACAGGTTAAACGTAATAAACATGAACTTAAAATCATAGCTACGGTTGGGCATCGCCCAAAAGATGCAGATAATTAATATGAATTAATCAGATCATTTTCCATACAAAATTATCTTAAATTTATTTAACGTAAAATTTTAGTTTATTATTAATGATTATTATTATTTACACATTAAAAATACATAGAAAATGTGCTATATTTGCACAAATCATAAAGTATATATTGTGTCGTCTATGCACATCTATAAAAGTAAATGAATCTAAAGTGTTTTTTCCATATAGTATTTTTTTATAATTTTCATTACTGAGTAGTATACTACATTAACGATTTTCTATCGTTTCAACCTTTATTTTTTCCCCATTTTTGGAGACAGGCTGATGCGTTTTTTATTTAAAGATCCTTCATTTAAGCTATCCAGTTACACTCAAAAATTTACAATTTCTTTTTTATCAATGGGTTTTTTATGCGCATTAGCCCCAAATAGCTATTCAAAAGCAACACAACCGATCCCACCTGCAACAAACTCTGCAACAGATAACAGCAGTGCTAACGTAACACAAAGCACCTCATCTACAACGGCACCACCAGCAGATACAGCAGTTAGTATTCTAGATATCCAACGTTATACAGGATCATTACTCTCCCCTTCTGGAGCCGTAACAGAAGCTGGCGCGTTAATGATTGAGCCTTACTTTCAATCAACCATTAGCCGTGGTGCTTACCAAGCAAATGGTAGTGTTAAAAACAATAAACACAGAACCGATTCTGCAAACACCTTTATATTGTTTAAATACGGTATTACCAACAATCTAAGCGTTCAAATAACGCCGCAAGTTTACTATTATTGGAATGGTCGAACCACCTCTAGTACTGTTCATTTTTCTGATTTGCCTGTTGAATTACAATATCGCTGGATCGACCAAAATAACAAAAAATATATCCCTAGCTTAACAACCTATTTAGGGATGAACTTCCCTACAGGTGATTATACAAACCTAGGCAGAGCTCTAGATTCTGCTGGTACTGGTTCCTATGCTTTACGCTTTGGATTACAATCTCAAGCAGCTTATGACATTGATAATCATGCTTTACGTGTTCGTTTATGGGGTGTTGCTAGAAAACCTTTAACATCTGCAAACATTAAAGGGATTAGCAGCTATGGCACAGATGGTGACTATAGAGGAAATGCAAAATCTGGATTATTCGGAAACTGGGGATTCTCTCTTGAATATGGAATTACCGATGAATGGGTTCTTGCTTTTGACTACCAATATGACTGGGGAAAAGGCACTCGTATGAGAGGTGCATATGGTGGCGGTCAATTCGAAAGATATGTAACTGGTGCATACCATGATATTCAAATCGCACCTGCTATTGAATATAACTGGAGCCCTCTCTTTGGGGTGATCGTTGGGGCTGCTGTCACTGTGGACGGTCATAATACCAATGACTTTGTTCAACCTCAATTTGCTATCAACATGGTATTCTAATATTTAATCATTATCGTTCAGAGAGCTTCTATTAAACGGCCTTCTGAACGATAAGATCTATAAAAATTAAATTATCAAAACATAATATACGTTCTTTTTCATACCGTATTTTTTATCTATCCATTACCTCGTTAAGCTCCCCCTAAACTTTCTGGATAAGGAATCAGAGATGAAAAACTACCTTTTTCAAAAATCCTGTCAATTTTTATCGGCTAGCTTCTTAACATTACTGTTATATTCAACAGTCACTTATGCAAATGCACAAACCGCGACTTCATCTCAACAAACATCTGATGTTATTGCTCCATCTCAACAAAAAACTAATGTTTTAGATGACCAACGCTATACAGGATCATTACTCTCTCCATCAGGAGCAATGAGTCTGGCAGGTTTACTCGCGATTGAACCTTATGCACAAATGACCATCAGTCGTGGCGCTTATCAATCAGATGGAAATGTAAAAAATAATAAACATAGAACAGATAACTTTATTAATTTTACCTTAATAAAATATGCGGTTACTGACCATTTTTCCGTTCAAAGCACTCCTCAAATTCGCTATGCTTGGAATGGGCATACGACCTCTAGCAGTCTACATTTTGCTGATCTTCCTGTGGAGTTACAATACCGATGGATTGATCAAGACAATGCATCTTATAGACCCAGCCTCACCACCATCTTAGGAATGACTTTTCCAACTGGAAATTACTCTAATCTAGGTCGCGCTCTTGATGGTGCTGGCAATGGAACCTATGCACTACGTTTTGGATTACAATCTCAAGCCGCTTATAATGTTTTTAACCATGCTTTACGTGTGCGCGTTTGGGGCGTTGGTAGACAACCTTTAAATTCTGTTAATATTAAAAATATCAGTAATTATGGCACAAGCTTAGGATATAAAGGGAATGCAAGGCCTGGATTGTTTGGAAATACAGGTTTTTCTTTAGAATATGGTTTTACCAAAGAATGGCTTTTATCTTTTGATTTTGTGTACGATTGGGCAAAAGGCACGCGCATGAAAGGCACGGATAAAAACGCTGTTTACAACCGACGTGTTACAGGAGCTTCTCATGATATTCAACTTGCTCCTGCTGTTGAATATAACTGGAGTCCAAAAATTGGTATTATCGTTGGAACGGCACTAACCGTTAATGGTCACAATAGCAATGATTTTGTTCAACCTCAATTTGCAGTGATGCTGTTATTCTAAAAATTACGCTAAAAACACAAGTTTAGACTTTCTTTGATGCCGTATCAACACAATAGCATTTTGACGAAATTTTCTTGCTAAATAAATTGCTTTTCTTGGATCAATATTCACCATTAAAAGAGGTTCTGAAACCTCTTTTAATGATCCTTGACCATAGACATATTCATACTTAGACAAACATTGCTCAAGGCGCTCCATCATCTTTATATTCCAGCCTAACGGCCTCAAACGCCCTCCTGGATTATAAGCACTTAATAATACAAAAGTTGTTTGATGTAACTTCTCAGAAATCCCTTTAGGATATTGATTAATTTTTGTAGAAACACTCCCTGCCTGATACACACTTTCTTTATAAGCAGCATTTATTTTTGCCGTTGGAGACAAAATACCAGTCATATTATCTACTCCTCTTTGGCTTTTTCCATTCCAAAAGTAGAATCTTTATGAACTTGCACCGACAACAACAATCCAAATCCAAACATCACGGTTAGCATTGCAGAACCACCATAAGAAACCATCGGTAAAGGTACCCCCCCCACAGGAATAGCCCCCATTACCATTGACAAATTAACCGCACAATAAAAGAAAAAATTCATCGTTAGCCCTAAAGCTAATAAGCGACCGAACTGATTTTTAGAACGAATAGCAAAAATCATTCCACCTAAAATCAAAAGGAATAATAAACCAATAATACACGCTCCACCAACAAAGCCCCATTCTTCCGATAACATTGTAAAAATAAAATCTGTTTGTTTTTCAGGAAGAAAATTTAGCTGGCCTTGAGTTCCATGTAAGAAACCCTGCCCCCACATTCCACCAGAACCTAAGGCAATTTTAGACTGAATAATGTTATAACCAGCCCCTAAAGGATCACTTTCTGGATGTAAAAACGTAGTAATTCTCGCCTTTTGATAATCATGTAAATGACTATAAATAAATTCAAATGCAAACGGTAATGGAGACACCAATAAAGCGATTAGCCATATTCTCATTCCTGCTGCGAAAAAAATCGAAGCCCCAATACAAGCAATAATCACTGCAGTACCTAAATTTGGCTCTTTCAGTACTAAAACAACAGGCAGTAAAACCAAAAAAGCTGGAATAAGTAATCTCAAAGGATTTCCCATTTGCTTCCAACTAATTTTATGAAACCACGTTGCCAGTAATAGAACTAAGCCTATTTTCATAAGCTCCGAAGGTTGTAAGGCAATTCCTCCAATAATAATCCAACGTTCTGCACCTTTCCCTACATGTCCCATATGTAAAACTGCCAGTAATAGAGCAATACCAAGACCATATAAAGGCCACGCAAGCTTTGCAAGAAATCTTAATGGCGTTACTGCGACTGAGATCATAATTACAAATCCCATTGCAAACCGCATCATTTGTGGACGAGCATAAGGGTAATCAGCACCACCAGCCGCTGAATATAAAGCAAGATATCCAACGCCTGCGAGTAAGCAAATTAAGGCAACATATAACCAATTAATACGCCATAATTTTCCTAAGATTTTTAAATTAGGCTCTGCTCTTAGCAAACGTTTCTCAAAAACCATTTATTTTACTCTTTAGTTAAGAATATATAAGGCATACTCACTTACTGCGTATCTGGAGAACTCTGAGGCTCTTTAGGCTCTTGGGGCTCTGATTTATCAGATTGATCTTGATTATCAGATTTGCCTTGTTCGCCAACCCGCTTTTCTTTATTCGCAGGATCTCTGCGTAACGTCTTAAGCATAATATCTCTAGCCAACGGTGCAGCTACTGATGCCGCGGCATTCCCATGCTCTACAATCACTGAAATGGCATATTGTGGATTGTCATAAGGTGCAAAACAAATAAATAACGCATGAGGACGATATTTCCACGGTAAATTCGCAGAGTTAAAATGACCACTTTCACGCAGAGCTCTTGAAACCCTTTTAACTTGTGCTGTCCCTGTTTTTCCAGCCAATAGCATTCCATTATAATTGATCTTAGCTTTAGCCCCAGAGCCTCTAGGTTCATTCACAACCGCATACATCCCAGAGCGAACCATTTTTAAAAAATCAGGATTAATATCAATAGGCTGCCAAAAATTAGGATTAGCTTGAGGAGTAATTTGACTATCTCTTGCCCTTACCAAATGAGGATCAACGATTTTTCCAGTCGCCATCCGCGCTGTATATGTCGCAAGCTGTAACGGAGAAACATGCACAAAGCCTTGTCCAATTCCACTAACAATCGTATCCCCGATATTCCAATGATGCCCATGCTTCTGTCGCCATTCAGGTGTTGGAATTAGCCCTGCTTTCACATGAGTCAACTCAATCGGCAGAGCAACTCCTAACCCAAGTTTTTGACAAGTTTTATGAATTGCATCCATACCTGTACGACGTGCAACCTCGTAAAAGTACACATCACAAGAAAACTTTATCGCCTCATGAAGATTTAACGAACCATGTCCATATTTATTCCAACAATGAAAACGCGTCCCACCATAATCATAATATCCTGGACAATTAATGCGATCATTTGGTGTAATCGTTTTTACCTCTAGTGCAGCCAAAGCAACAGCAGGTTTAAATGTGGAACCTGGTGGGTATAGTCCAGCAACTGCTTTATCCATCAAAGGATTGCGCTCATCATTCATCCATGCTTTCCACTGCGCGTGACTAACCCCACTATCAAATAAAGATGGGTCAAACGATGGATTACTCACCATCGCCATGACTTCACCATTTTGACAGTTTAATACAACCGCACTGGCAGATTCTTCACCAATTAAACTTCTAATCTCATCTTGTAGTTGAGAATCTATCGTTAACTGAATATCTTGCCCTTGGACACTTTCCTTGCGTCCTAAGGTCGTAATAATACGCCCAACAGAATCAACTTCTACTTCAACATCACCCGCCGTTCCTCGTAAAACATCATCTTGGGTTTTTTCTATCCCAGCACGTCCAACTCTTATTCCTGGCAAAGCAAGGATCGGATTTGCAGCCACATCTTTTTCATTTGGTGGTGCAACATATCCCACGACATGCGCCAATAAAGGGCCTGTTGGATAAACACGCTTTGTCCCTGTATCAATAATCACACCTGGCAATGTAGGGGAGTTTACCTCAATCATTGCCATTTCATCCCAAGACAAAAAATCCTTTAACATAATTGGAATAAAACGTCTTTGATGATCAACAGACCATTGAATACGTGCATAATCATGCTCATCTAATGCAATTAATTGACTAAAACGCTCAATCACATCAGATAAATCACTTGTTTCTTCTGGAATTAATAAAGCTCGCCAATTAATCTTGTTATTAGCAACAACATCACCATAACGATCATGAATACTTCCTCTTGGAGGAGCCAGCAATCGTTTACTTATCAAATTGTTTTTAGCCATTTTGATATATTTATCACCTTCTGTAATCTGCAATTTATACAGACGGCTGGCTAATAAAGATAAAATTCCCGTTTGCGTCGCAATCAACAATAATGCTCGACGTGAAAAAACACGCCGTGAAGAACTAGCATCTTGCTGTACTTGCTTATTCGCAGAAAAGGATCTTTTCTTTTTTTTCATTTCAACTGCAAAACTTACACTTTTCCAGGATTAGCAATGGTTCGATGCGCCCAAGCAAAAACAATGGATAATAAAGGATAAATCCCAACTGCAAAAATAATTTCAAATAAAAATGAAGTATAAGGCATTATTTTCAAACTGAATACAGAGCTTAAAATCCATTGCAACATAAATACTCCCACAGCGATCACAGCAAAAATTAACCAAACTAATATAAAGTTATACTTAGCCAATCGAAAGCGTTGCGTAACACCTATTCCATAAGTAATCAGTAAGATAAAAATTACTACGCCTGGCGTCGAAAAATTTAATAAATCAGTTAAAAAACCTAGAAAAAATACACCCACCGCAGGCATAGATTTAGGTCTATAAATGGACCAGAAATAAACAGAGGCGACAACAATCGCTGGCAATAACTCGTTTCTACCTGGAATATCAAAAGGCGTTGATAAAAATAATACCACAAAAATCGTAAAAGCCATGGGCACCAAAGAGCGCACAACCATATCTATATGTTGAAATTTGCTAAAAGCTGGCCTTATTCCTGGCGTTTTACGATCATTAAAATGATTCGTATTATCTTTTTTTATCATTACTCATCACGCCCCAGCAATGTTGGGCTTGCCACGGGTCCTTGTCTATTTTTTTTAGTTGAAGGAATGACTCTACCTGGAGCACCGGGGGCAATCACTTCATTTTTTCCATAATTAAAGATTCTGACAATTCTAAGGTGATCTAAAGGCAAATATGGCACAACTACTGGCTGTCCTGGTTTTAAATAATGAACATAACCAATTGGAATCCCTGCTGGCAAAACATCCCCTTGCCCATCCGTTACTACTTTTTCACCCTCAATAGGATGCTTATCCTCTGGATAAAAAATTAATCTTGGATATAAGCTATTATCTCCTGCCATAATAGCCTGAGCTTTAGAATTAGATAATCTTACTGGAATACGACTAGAATCATCATTAATTAAAAGTATTCTTGCAGAACGTTCTCCAACCTCAGTCACTCTACCGACTAAACCAAACCCATCTAAAGCAACTTGACCTGGTTTAACAGAATGATCCTCTCCCAAAACAACTAAAATCGCTTTATGATATACACCACTCACATCTGCGACAACACGTGCAGTAACAAAAGATAAAGCTCTGTCTGGTATCCAGTGAAGTTGATTTTTTAATAAGGTATTCTCATCAACAAGCCCCATCGCAACGTGATACCAACGGCGAAGCTGTAAGTTTTGTTCTTTTAATGCTTTATTTTCAGCAGAAATATTTTGAATATCTTTAATCGTATTGACAAAACCATAAACGATATTAAAGGGTTCTTCTATCAGCGCATAGCCTGGAGCTAAAAAATCTGTCACTTTAAGACGTAATGTTTCAATAAACTTTGGCTGCGCTTGGCCAAGCAACATGATTAAACAAGCGACAACAAACAAAAATGGTAACACCAATTTTGCTAATCCTTGTTTAATATGAATAGATAAAGGAATCATGATCGGTAACAAAAAATGACAATTGTTTATAGCTCATACATTAATAGTGTGTGTTTAACCAACACACACTATTCAACAAATACAAATATTTTAAATGAACATCATAACTCTAGTACATTGATGTTAAAATATTTCTAAGACGCTTCATCTCTTCTAATGCTCGCCCTGTACCAAGGGCTACACAGTCCAAAGGATTTTCAGCAACAATCACTGGCAATCCTGTTGCTTGACGTAAAACATCATCAAGACGTGCTAACAAACTACCACCGCCTGTTAACATAATCCCCTTATCAACAATATCCGCTGCTAATTCTGGAGGTGTGTTTTCCAATGCAATAGAAACACCTTCAACAATTTGTGCAATCGGCTCTGCCAAGCTATCAGCGATTTGCTCTTGAGATACAAGCACTTCTCTGGGCACCCCATTCATCAAATCACGCCCTTTAACTTCACGCCAAGGACCACCATCAGCAGAAGGTGACGCAATCGCAGCACCAAGTTCCATTTTGATTTTTTCAGCAGAACTTTCACCAATAAGCAGATTATGATGACGACGAATATAAGCAATAATTGCTTCGTCCATTCTATCACCACCAACGCGAACTGAACGAGAGTACACAATACCACCCAATGAAATTACCGCAACCTCGGTTGTTCCACCACCAATATCAACAATCATACTGCCTGAAGGTTCCGTTACGGGCAATCCTGCACCAATTGCTGCTGCCATTGGTTCTTCAATCAATTGAACTCTACGTGCACCCGCACCTTCTGCGCTTTCTTGAATAGCACGACGTTCCACTGCTGTAGCCCCTGAAGGAACACAGATGACGATTTGTGGGCTGGCAAACATACGACGATTATGCACTTTATGAATAAAATGCTTAATCATTTCCTCTGCAACTTCAAAGTCAGCAATCACCCCATCACGCATGGGGCGAATAGCCGTAATATTGCCAGGAGTACGTCCCACCATATTTTTGGCTTCTTCACCAACCGCCAACACTTGCTTTTTTCCACGAACCTCAGCAATTGCAACCACTGATGGCTCATTTAAAACTATTCCTCGACCTTTGACATACACCAATGTATTGGCAGTCCCAAGATCAATTGCCATGTCTGCAGACATAAAACCGAACAGACGAGAAAACATCCACCACTCCCGACAGCAAAACTTTAATATGCTTTTAATCAAACTTTAATTAATTTCTATAACAATCATTTCTGAAATAGAAACACACAGCCCTTAAATTACAAAGCTCTCTTTTGGAATTACCCATTTGCAGCGCTTGGGGCAAGCCTTATCTCATAAAAACTAAAGAAATTTTTTATTTTTTTTATATTTGGAGAACAAACATAACACAACATCAACACTGTTGCAAAAAAACAATACAAAAAAGGTATAATTTCTTTTATATATAAAATTTTAAAAATATTTTTGACTATATCAAAATTTTATTAATTAAATTTTAAACGTACGAATCGTTACTAAATATGCTAGCTTAATTAGAAATAATAATATTACTATTTTATTCTTCATTATTTTTTTAACATATATATGATTTTAAATAATTTTATATTGTTTTTTAACATAGATTAAAGTCTCACACTTTATCTAATCAATAAATTAATCAAGAAATAGACTGCCAAAAATAAACCATTTTGTTATATTAGTTTTATAAAATAGGTTGTCCTTTAAACACCAAACTTTAAGAAAGAATACAAATGCAAAAGATATTAAGATCTACTTATGCTGGCTTAGCTCTTGTTGTCCTATCAACATCTTTTTTAACTGCATGTGATAATGGATATAGCATGGGTGGCCGTGCAGGTACAGGTGCACTGATTGGTGGCGGCACAGGGGCTGCGATTGGCGTTCTTGCTGGTGGTGGTACTGGTGCTGCGATTGGCGCTCTTGCTGGTGGCGCTTTAGGCGCTGGTGTTGGTGCCGCAACAACGCCAAACAAACCTAAACAAGGTAATTATAACCAAGGCTACTAAATTCTACTTTAATTAAAATTAATACAACTTATTATGCAATATAACCTGATATATCGTTTATATTAAAAATATGTATAAAAAAAACTCCACATGACTTATCAATAAGTTATGTGGAGATATAAGTTAAAAGATCCAACAAAACATAAATATTTATTCTAAAAGAAAAAGACTAAATATCATAAATTGCATGATCGAAATTTATCATCTCTTCAATTTAAAATCAAATTTTATTTCATCCTGTCAAATGTGTCACACTTCCGCCTACAGCAAAATGTCGATCAATCGCTTGACGCATTGAAGATGCCACTAAAGAACGATAAGAGGCCGTTCTTAGAGCAGCTTCATCATTACGATTTGACATAAAACCCATCTCTACTAATATTGATGGAATACTCACGGACTTCAACACAACAAAAGCTGCATAGCGTCTAGGATTTGATAACAACCCTACTCTGGGCTGAAAAGAGCGTACAATATTTTGAGCCATCGCCACAGACTCTCTCTTTGTCTCCAATTTCACTAAACTTGCCAATATTTTCTGCACTGCTGGAGAGGCAACATGTACATTTGGCCCTCCGTATTTATCCGCACTATTTTCAACAGATGCTAAGGCCGCAGACTGCGCATCAGAAGCATGATTAGATAATGTGTAAACACTCGCACCTCTAATCGAATGATTATTTAACGCATCTGCATGCATAGAAACAAATAAGTCTGCTTTATTTACTTGTGCAAAATCAACTCTACCATCCAATGGAATAAATTTATCCGAATTACGCGTTAACTTTACACGATACTTCCCTGTACGCATTAATTGCTTAGAAAGTTCAACCGCTGTTGCATAAGCAACATGTTTTTCATACGTCCCAGAATATCCAACTGCACCAGGATCTTTCCCTCCATGCCCTGGGTCTAATATCACAACAGGTAATGCAGGTTTAGCTTTACCAATAATTGCAGGGGCTTTTCCTTGATGAACAGGTTTATATTTTCCTTTACTACTTTTCACTGTTGTTTGTTTTTTATTAATTCTTTCAACAGCAAATGCAATCGAAGGCATGAACAAAACTGTAGACACAGATGCAGATAACATTATTCTTCTAGAGAATTTTGAAATTTCTACATTGATAACTTGATGGCACAATTTTGTTTTGTTATCGCTCATTTCACCGACACTTTTACCCTAATAAAACCAACTTATGACTCGACATCCATATATTGCATGAATTTTATATAAAATTCAAAAATCTTTTTCTTTAAAAATGTCATAATCTCCTAAAAATGATAAAAAAAAACTTTTCCGAAAGCCATAAGTCTGAGATAATACTTCATAGAAGAATAATCTACTTCATTAGTATGATTAATTCATTAATTTACTTAACTACATATTTTTATTTTTTAAATAATGATTAAATACTTTAAAAATATCTTTAAATTATGTTTGTTTTTTAAGACTGAGACGAGGCTTCATTTAAAATATCTACAATTCCTTTTTACTCTTGCTATATTATAAATAAAAGCATAACTACATGCGAATGTAATTTAGAAAGATTAAAACTTCAGTATAATTTTAATAATGTAATTATTTTTTTTATCTGTTAAACAAGATTACCAATTTTTACCAGTTTCTAATCTATTTCATGGTTGCGTCGTAAAGAATAATATAAAATGCATGCTCCCAGCGCGAATAACTTAGAAGCTATCATTGATTGCTTAAGGCGATCATCGGAGCAATAAAATTATGAATAAAAAAATGCTGATCGATGCCAGCTATAAAGAAGAAACACGTATCGTTATCTTAGATGGCAATACCATAGAAAACTATGATGTTGAAAACTCAACAAAAAAACAACTTAAAGGCAATATATATCTTGCCAAAGTTATCCGTATTGAACCAAGTTTACAGGCCGCCTTCGTGGAATATGGTGGAAACAGACATGGTTTTCTTGCTTTCAGCGAAATCCACCCTGATTATTACCAAATTCCTATTGCTGACCGTAATAAACTACTTGAATTAAACAAAAATCTTGTAGACGACAATCTTAATGATGATGACGAAATCGATGATCACAATACAACAACACTTAATGATGATGACGAGATCAGTCAACCTGTTGAAAATATTCTAAAAAACTATAAAATTCAGGAAGTCATCCATAGAAGGCAAATTCTATTAGTTCAAGTCGTTAAAGAAGAACGAGGAAATAAAGGCGCAGCCCTTACCACCTATTTGTCTTTAGCAGGCCGTTATTGTGTATTAATGCCCAACTCACTCAGAGGTGGTGGGATTTCACGTAAGATTACGTCTATTTCAGAACGTCGCCGTTTAAAAGATATTATCAGTGAACTAAATATTCCTTCTCATATGGGGATGATTATTCGTACAGCTGGCGCACAATGTCCGAAACCGGATGCATTAAAAGACGGCGAGTATCTTTTGCATCTATGGGATGAAATCCGTGAACGAACGATGAAAGCCGTTGCTCCCTCTTTAATTTACGAAGATTCAAGCTTACTAAAACGTGCAATTCGAGATACCTATACACCAGATATTGGTGAGATCTTAATTGATGGTGAAGATGGGTGGAATATCGCCAGAGATTATATGCGAGCTTTGATGCCTCAAAACATGCGTAAACTTCATCTTTGGAGAGATCAAAAACAAACACTCTTTTCGCACTACAAAGTTGAAAAGCTTATTGATCAAATGTTGTCACCAACCGTTCAATTAAAATCTGGTGGATATTTGGTAATTAACCAAACCGAAGCATTAGTGGCTATCGATGTAAACTCTGGACGCTCTATCAAAGAAAGAGACTTAGAAGATACAGCTCTTCGTACTAACCAAGAAGCTGCTGACGAAGTTGTTAGGCAATTACGCCTGCGTGACTTAGCAGGTCTTATCGTTATCGACTTCATCGACATGGAAAACAGAAAACACAACTACATGGTCGAGAAACGTCTTAAAAATGCATTACACAAAGACCGCGCACGTATTCAAATTGGTTCAATTTCCTCTTTTGGCTTGTTAGAAATGACACGGCAGCGTTTACGCCCTTCTATTTCTGAATTCTCTTTCATTCCTTGTACACATTGTAATGGAACAGGAATTATCAGAAGCATTCCAAGCGCTTGCTTACATATTTTACGTCAAATTGACGAAGAAGCACGCAAATCAAAACCCGGTATTTTAACTGTTAATACCAGTTCAAGTGATATTGCTTTTTATATTTTAAACCAAAAACGTAGCTGGTTATTAGATATTGAAGCAAAATATAAAATTCAAATTATTCTTGCAATTGATACTACTTTACCAAGCACAGAAATTTCCTTCTTACATGAAGTAAATGAAAATCTTGAGCAAGAACGGGAACAAGAGAACGATCAAGATAAAGCCGACCTTTCATTACAAGAAAGTCCTTTTATCAGAGAAATTCCTATTCAATCTGAGAATACAGATGCTAACGAAGATAAAGAACCTTATCAACGTAATAATAGAAGGCGCAATAATAACAGACGTCCTCGGAATAACAATTATCGTCATCATAAAGATGAACAATCTGAGATTATAGAGCCTATAGAAACAACGGCAGAATTATCTTCTGCTACATCACCTGTGCTTGCAATTACACACCAAGATGATCAACCAGACATTAGTTTCCATCCTGTTGTGAATCAGGATGAATATTTTGCATCAAAAAAAGATGATCAACGCACAAAACGTTCTAATCGTTATCCTCGCCAACCTCGTTGGAAACGCAATAAATATCAACAGTCTTCTGAAGAGAATACCCAAGAGATTGCTGAAAATACAAATAAAGCAGTTACCATTGATATTATTCCGATTTCAGAATCAGAACCGTTTGTACCTGTAAATACTACAAAAACAAATAAAGCTCATACACAATCTCCAGCTTTTGTTGCTATTGATATTAGTGATAAAAAAGAGGATCATTTGGAACCAATAACAATTCCTGCGTCTAAAGCACTTACAACTGTTGTTGAATCCACTACTTCTGAACAAAATGTAGCCATAGAGGAAAAAGCTCCAAAGACTACAAGAAAACCTCGCACAACAACAAAAGCAGCTCGTACAACAAGAGGTCGAAAAACGGCTTCTTCTACAAAAGAAAATACAGAAGCATCAAAAGATATAGTTGAGTTACAAGTGTCTGAAGCTCCTCAACAATCTGTTTCTGTTGAAGTGGAAGAAAAACCAGCTAAAAAAGTAACACGCACAAGAAAAACAGCGGGGACTAAAAAAACCACTTCTAAAGATATGGATGAAAAGAAACCAAAAACCACAACTCGGAAAACAGCAAATAAAACACCAAAAGCTGTAAAAACTGATGCTGAAAAGCCTGCAAAAAAAGAAAAGCAAGCACCAGCAGTTCAACCGATTGTTATTGATGATACTGCCCCTACTCCAGCCCCTCGCGCTGGATGGTGGAAACGCTAATTCGTAGGGGATATATAAATAACTTATAAGGCTTAGTTGCATTATGAAAACTAAGCCTTATTTTAACTATATAACTTAACCTATTACGTTTCCCAGCATAAGGGCATGCAATGCAAATTTCTTTATATACCGATTACGCATTAAGAGTTTTGGTTTATCTTTGCATTCACCAAGATCGTCTTAGCTCCATTAATGAAATAGCAACTTGCTATGATATTTCACAAAACCATTTAATGAAAGTTGTACATCAGCTTGGCAAAGCTGACTTTATTACGACTATTCGCGGAAGACGTGGCGGATTACAACTAAATAGATCCCCTTCTCAGATTACCTTAGGAAGCATCATTAGGCATACAGAAGGGCAAGAAGAACCTATCAAATGTGGAAAATGTATTATTGGGAAAGACTGTGCAATCAAAGTTATTATCCATGATGCCTTCGAGGCCTTTTTTTGTGTTTTGGATAAATATACGTTAGATTGCGTCTTACAAGACTTTGATAAACTTGAGCATTTATTAAAAGTTACACGACCTCAATCGCCTAATTGTGAACTTACCTCCTCTTAATTTTTATTTAATCAAAACAAAAATCAATCATATAAATAACAACATAAACCTATGTCATTGGCTATATGCTTTTATGTTTGCTACTCAACAAATCATGATGAATGAATTTGAAAGAACGGGTAATCTCATTTATAATGAGTGTTTTAGACAAAATGCTGTAGCATTTTTGTTGTAATCATTTGTTTCATATCATAAAACCATAGAATTAATTTTAAATAACAAGACATAGGATTAAGTAAATGCATCGCTATCGTACCCATAATTGTACTGCTCTGAGAGCAAGTGACGTTGGATCAACTGTAAAACTTTCTGGCTGGGTACATAGTAAAAGAGACCATGGCGGATTATTATTCATCGATCTTCGTGACCATTTTGGAATAACTCAAATTGTTATTCCAGCAGACTCTGCATTGCTAGAAACCATTGAGAAAGTCCGCGTTGAAAGCGTTCTATGCGTTACAGGTAAAGTCGTTTCACGCGAAGGCGATACCATCAATCCAAAACTTCCTACGGGTGAAATTGAAATCCAAGCTGAAAATATCGAAATTTTATCTTCAGCTGCTGTACTTCCTTTCCAAGTCAACGGAACAGAAAACTATCCAGAAGATCTTCGTTTAACCTATCGTTACATTGATTTGCGCCGTGAACGTATTCACCGCAACATCATTTTAAGATCTAATGTTATTTCAAGCCTACGTAACCGTATGATTGAGCAAGGCTTTACTGAATTCCAAACACCAATCCTGACCGCCTCTTCTCCTGAAGGTGCAAGAGATTTCTTGGTTCCTGCACGTTTACATCCTGGCAAATTCTATGCACTCCCTCAAGCACCACAACAATTTAAACAATTAGCAATGGTGGCTGGGTTTGATCGTTATTTCCAAATTGCACCTTGTTTCCGTGATGAAGCTGCCCGTGCGGATCGTTCTCCTGGTGAATTCTATCAATTAGATTTCGAAATGTCTTTTGTTACTCAAGAAGATGTTTTTGAAACCTTGGAACCAGTTATGGAAGGCATTTTCAAAGAATTTGCACCAAACCATAAAATCAGCCCAGCACCTTTTGAACGCATCCCTTATAAAACTGCTATGAAAGAATATGGTAGTGATAAGCCCGATTTACGTAATCCATTAAAAATTACAGATGTGACGAGCGCCTTTAATGGTTCTGACTTTGGATTGTTTGCAAAGATTACTGCTGAAGGCGGTGAAGTCCGTGCTATTCCAGCACCTGGTGCTGGTGGTAAACCTCGTTCTTTCTTTGACAAACTTAATGGTTGGGCTAGAGAAGAAAAAATGGGTGGTCTTGGATACATCACTTTTGATGAAACTGGCGCAGCCAAAGGTCCAATTGCTAAAAACCTTGATGAAACCCGTTGTGAAGCGATTAAAAAAGCTTGTAACTTACAAAATGGCGATGCTGTTTTCTTTGTTGCTGGCAAAGGCCTGGAAATGGTTAAGTTCTCTGGAACTGTCCGCACAAAAATTGCGACAGAACTTAACTTAATCGAAGAAAATGCATTCCGTTTCTGTTGGATTGTTGATTTCCCAATGTATGAACTCAACGAAGAAACAGGATTGGTTGATTTCTCTCATAACCCATTCTCTATGCCTCAAGGTGGCTTAGAAGCATTAAACAGCCAAGATCCTTTGGAAATTAATGCATATCAATATGATATTGTTTGTAATGGCATTGAGCTTTCTTCTGGTGCGATCCGTAACCACCGTCCAGACATCATGATCCGTGCATTTGAAATCGCTGGCTATCCAGAAGAAGAAGTTGAAAAACGCTTTGGCGGCATGTTGAATGCATTCCGTTATGGGGCTCCTCCTCATGGTGGTGCGGCTCCTGGAGTTGATCGTATTGTGATGCTATTAACGGATGAACCAAATATTCGTGAAGTCATCTTGTTCCCATTAAATCAACAAGGCGAAGATTTAATGATGTGTGCCCCTGCACCGACGACACCTGAACGCTTAAAAGAACTATCTTTGGCGTTAAACTTGCCAAAAGTTGCTGTTAAAAAAACAGAATCTTCTTCTGAAGAAGATAAGAAATAGGAATATTCTGAGGTTGCTTGTGATTTATCCAAGCAACCTATCCTTTGAACCATGAAAACAAGACTGTTTAAGCATGATATCCTATATGAAAAAGGCGAAGATTTTTTTCGTTTAAGAGGAAATTGCTGTATGATATTAACTCCCAACGCAGCGATTGAAGTCTGTCAAGAAGCCATTAAACAGAACTTGTGGATTCTTGGTGTTGGTGTTGATGCTGGTCACTGGTTCAATCCAGGTTTCAGACCCGACAGCTGGATGTCATGGGATCGAAAAAAGCACTTTTTTATCAAGGAAAATTAATAGATAATAACCAGTTAGCCATTGAGAATATTAAAGAGGATGAAGCAGCTGGATATACAGCTTTTATTGTTACAATATCAAAGTAAACAAACAATATCTTGCGTAACATTATATAAATAATTTAAAAATCAAAGATCTCAACCATTGATTTATATATCAAAAAATAACACACCATCCCTTTTTCACAATATAAAACGTGTATTTTATAATATTCTTTTATTTATTTAAAAAAAAATTATCATAAATTTCTATTTGATAACAAATTATCTATTTGCAAAAATAAGTAAAATCAGTAACCATATTATTTTCAACAGAAAAAAATTAGTACGCTACATATGTCGATCCTAATTTAAGGTATGTACATATAGTGTTCTTTATTTTATGAAGAGAGGATAAAAACACAGCACTTTTCAATATTTTGCTTAACAAAAGCATACCTCATTATTCAACAGCTCAAAGGATGAAGCATTGCGAACAAAAACTCCTAAAGAAAAAATCATATCCACCCCTCTAAAAGACGGAGAGTTAGCACATACCCTTGAACGTCGTCACGTTGTGATGATTTCTATGGGAGGGATCATTGGGGCTGGCTTATTCGTTGGTGCATCAGCCTCTATTCATGCCACAGGCCCTGCGGTTTTATTATCGTATGTCATCACAGGATTGGTAATTTTCTTTGTAATGAGAATGTTGGGTGAACTTGTTATTGAAAAACCAGAAGTTGGCTCTTTTTTAAATCATATTCGTCGTGGAATGGGACATAGTGTTACTTTTGTTTTAGGATGGGGATATTGGCTCTTTTGGATTTCTGCCATTGCCGCTGAATCTATTGCTGGTGGCGAGATGTTGCAACATTATATGCGCATTCCCCCAGAATATAGCTTTGCAGCAACCATGATCTTAGGTCCTCTTTTGGTTATCGCAATGATGCTCACCAATCTTTTTTCTGTGCGCGGATATGGTGAGTTCGAGTTCTGGTTTGCTTTAATTAAAATTGTTGCTATTGCAGCTTTTATTGTCATTGGTGGCGCAGCAATCTCACACTTCTTTGGCTTTAAAGCAGGTAGTGTAAGCAACATCTGGTCTCATGGTGGTTTTTTCCCCAATGGAATTATTGCAGTCTTTACCATTATTCCCACGGTCTTATTTACCGTAACCGGTTCAGAAGTCGCTACTATTGCTGCTGCTGAATCTGATAAACCTGCTGAGAATGTTGCTTATGCCACGAGAACCATTGTTTTCAGAATTGTTGCGTTCTATGTCTTATCCATCGGTATTATTTTATCGATTGTTCCTTGGGATAAAGTCGTCCCGGGTATTTCCCCGTTCCTTATGGCGTTACAAACCATCCAAATTCCATACGCATCTGACATTATGGAATTTACGATCCTCATTGCGATTTTATCCTGTTTAAACTCATCTATTTATGCAACATCTCGGACATTATTCGAACTCGCAGAATATGATGATGCTCCAAGATGGTTAATCCACACCACCAGCAATGGCGTTCCAAAACGTGCAATTATTACTGCTTCTATCATTGGGATCGCAATCTCTATCGCTTCTTATATTTCCCCAAGCAATACATTCTCTTATTTATTAAGCTGTGCTGGTTCTATTATTTTATTTGTGTATATCGCCATTGGACTTTCTCAGATTAACGTTCGTCGAAGAATGAAAAAAGAGAATCAAACCCCTATTTTCCAAATGTGGTTATTCCCTTACTTATCTTGGATTACGGTTTTATCTTTAGTCGCCGTTGTTATTGCCATGTTATTTAGCAGCACATCTCGTACTCAAATTATTATTACATGCGTTATCCTCGCGATTATTGGTTTTTGTCGCTGGATAATGTGGTTAAATAACAACACACGCACAACACGCAGAACCAACCTGTAAAGAACAATAATCTATCCATATACAAAAAATAAAAATAGTGTATTAATAAGACCTTGGAAACAAGGTCTTTTTTAGGAATATTTTCATGATCGAAACGGTTTTAGATGCCAAAGGATTGCTTTGCCCCTTACCCGTTTTAAAAGCTAATCGTGCATTAAGAACATTACAAGAAGGCAAATGTTTACGTGTTCTTGCAACTGATCGTAGCGCCATCAAAGATTTTCAAGATTTTTGTCGTCAAACAGGTCATGCATTAATTGCATTTTCAGACCAAGGGACCTCTTTATCTTTCTTAATAAAACGAAAATAAGCATAATATTTTCTATACATTAACGCAAAGTCCCCTTATAAACAGTATCATCATTTTCTGATTTAAAAGTAATATTGTTTTAAAATCAAAATATCTATTGGAAAATAATATGACCGACGATTTATCCTCTCTTTCATTCGAGGATGCCTTAAATGAACTGGAAAAAATTGTTCATAATTTAGAAACTGGCCAGCAAAAGCTAGAAGAAGCCATTGTTTCTTATGAACGTGGTGCGCAATTACGCCGTTATTGTGAAAAAAAACTTAATGAAGCAGAGGCTCGTGTTCAAATCATTGTAAAAAAAGATGATAACAGCCTTGATACTGAAACTATTGAATAATTTTGAAGGTCCCTCCTGATATGACTTCTTCTACAACATATAATGCTCAATCTCTTCGTGATTCATTAACATCACGTGCAAAAGAATTAGAAACCACATTGGATAAGCAACTTCCTCGCATGAAAGGCGGCGAAGCAAATTTAATCGAAGCTATGCGTTATGCTGTGCTTGGTGGGGGAAAACGCCTCAGAGGGTATCTTGTTACAGAAGTTGCTTCTTTGTTTGATATTCCAATGACAAAATCATTATATGTTGGTGCTTCTGTGGAAATGCTTCATGCATATTCTTTAATCCATGATGATTTGCCTGCAATGGATGATGATGATTTACGTCGTGGCAAACCTTCTACTCATATTAAATATGGTGAAGCTATTGCTATTTTAGCTGGTGATGCTCTTCAAACCAAAGCTTTCGAATTATTGGCGATGGAAGAAGCACATGAAAGTGCAACGGTTCGTATTAAACTTGTCAAAGCACTCGCAGAAGCAAGCGGATCAACAGGCATGGTCGGCGGACAAGTGATTGATATGGAAGGTGAAAATCGTCATCTTACCTTACCGGAAGTTCTAAACTTACATGCTATGAAAACTGGACGTCTAATTTGTTACTCTGCTGAAGCTGGTGCAATTTTAGGTGGTGCAGCCCCTGAATTACATAATCACATTATTAGTTATGGTCGAGATTTAGGAACAGCCTTCCAAATTGCTGATGATGTTTTGGATGCAACAGCAAGTGCAGAAGAACTCGGCAAAACCGCAGGAAAAGATAATGCTGCTGGGAAATCAACCTTTGTTTCATTGTTAGGGATTGATGATGCTCGCAAAGAAGCCGATCGTCTAGTTGCCAAAGCTATTCGTCATTTAGCACCTTTCGGAGACGCAGCAGATAATCTTCGTGCATTAGCAGAATATGTTGTTTACCGTAAAAACTAAAATTTTTTCATCCTAACTTATAAAGAGCTTTGATCCGATGGCTGCTAAAAAACGTGTTGATGTCCTCTTAGTTGATAGAGGACTAGTAGAAAGTCGCACCAAAGCTCAAGCCTTAATTATGGCAGGCCTCGTCTTCAACAAAGAACAACGAGTCAATAAAGCTGGAGACATGGTTCGTGAAGATACTGAACTGAGCGTCAAACAGCAACCTCATCCTTGGGTATCTAGAGGCGGGATAAAGCTGGATCATGCTTTATCTTCATTTAACCTTTCTCCTCAAGGACTCAATTGTATCGATGTAGGTGCCTCAACAGGTGGCTTTACAGATGTTTTACTCACTAATGGTGCCAACAAAGTCTATGCCGTTGATGTCGGCCATGGACAACTCGCTTGGAAAATACGTAGTGATGAAAGAGTTATTGTGCATGAAAAATGTAATGCACGCTATTTAACTAAAGAAATCATTCCTGATCCCGTCCAAGTTGTTGTGTGTGATGCCAGCTTTATTAGCTTAAAAACAGTCTTACCTGCAGCTCTTGCCTTATGTCAGTCAGGTGGATGGGCTGTGGCACTCATCAAACCACAATTTGAAGCAGGAAGAGAGCATGTTGGTTCCAAAGGTGTTGTCCGCGACCCTGTAATTCACGAGAATGTTTGCCAAGAAATCAGATCATGGTGGGAAACTTTAGAAGATTGGGATATTTTAGGCATTGAAACCAGTCCTATTACTGGCCCGGAAGGCAATGTTGAATTTCTCATTGCTGCTAAAAAACGATAATATTTATAAATAAGGCTTTGCAAAATGACGATCAATAATGTTTCTGTTCCTCCGTTAACAGTCGATCATTATACATTACGCATTATTCAAGCAGAGGATATCCACTCTATCCATTCCTTGATTAATGATTGGAATGTCGTCAGAATGCTGAGCGAAGTTCCTTTTCCATATCCAAAACCTCTTTTGGAGAAATGGATCGATTCCGTTTCAAACGAAACAGAAACAGGACAATCTTATCATTTCTCTATTCTCGATAACACGACACAACAAATCGTTGGGTGTATTGGATTACGTGTTGATAGCAAAGACCAATTAGGAAAAATCGGCTATTGGATTGCACATAAATATTGGGGGCAACAAATTGCCAGCAAAGCATTGCAACGTCTTAGTACTTGGGCTTTGGCGAACCTGAACATTAACTATATTCATGCCACTGCAGCTGATGATAATCTTGCTTCAATTGCTGTGCTTAAAAAATGTGGCTATCAATCTTTTGGACAAGGAAAAGAAAAATTTCTTGCTCGTGCTGCTGAACAACCTGTTTCTTACTTTTTACTACAACGAGAAGATATTTGCCCTGGAAAGAAAACTTCTTTAGTCCCTCCTCCAAATGCATCTACACCCAAAAAGATTTTATTAGTCGTTGCTGCAGCATTAATTGATATCGACGGACGTTTATTATTAGCTCGCCGACCAGAAGGAAAATCGATGGCTGGTATGTGGGAGTTTCCTGGAGGAAAAATAGAGCCAGGAGAAACTCCAGAAGCAGCCTTAGCCAGAGAACTCAAAGAAGAAATTAATGTAGATGTTTCTCAAAGCTGCTTGGCTCCCTTTACGTTTGCCTCACATGAATATGCTGATTTTCATTTGTTAATGCCTCTATATGTTTGCCATAAATGGAAAAACTTACCAGAGCCAAAAGAAAACCAGCAACTTGCATGGGTATCTGCTGATGAGTTAGATAATTACTTAGTCATGGAAGCAGATAAGCCCTTTATTCCTTTGTTAAAGGATCTATTATTTTAAAATGACTGTTTCTGGGATCTTGAATAAATTCTGAGGCTTTCCTGGAATAGAAACACGAAAAGAAAACAGCCCTCCAGCCAAAGGGGATTGTTGTTTTTCTTCGTCTGTCATCCCTTTACTTGCTGTGGTCACAAAAGCTGTTTGGTAATCTTCTCCACCAAAAGCAATCTTCGTAATATTGGGGCAGGGTAATGGAATAGAACGAAGGAGCACCGCATTATTTGCATAATGATTAATTTGATGCCCTGCAAATAAACAAACCCATAAGTTATCCTCGATATCAGCAGCCATTCCATCAGGATAGCCTTTATCTATTTGAGTAAACAGTTTCTTATGAGAAATATGGCCAGAATCCTGCCAATCAAATTGATAAATTTTCTGATCATTAGAATGATTATGATATAAAATATGATGATCCTCTATAATTAAAGGCCCATTTGTGACAACATAATCCTTATCTTGAAGAATTGCTGCTATTTTTCCGTCCTCTTCGCACTCTAATAAATAGAGTCCTCCATTCGGACTTTGCTCTTTTCGATCCATAGTTCCAAACCAGAGTCTTCCCAAAGAATCAATATACCCATCATTTAATCGATTATCGATATGAGCCTCGTGCATGATAAACCATTGAGTAAATTTCCCTTGAACAGGATCAAACCAATAAAGTCCGTCTTCCATACCACATAATAAAACATCTCCTGTTGTTGGAAAAATAAATGTCGGCTGTTTAGGTGTATCCCACGTCGTTTTTGCCTGAGTTTCTGGATGATATCTATAAATTTTATTTTCAAAAATATTTACAAAATAGACACTTTGCTCGTGCTCTACCCAAACAACACCTTCACCCAATAGCGTTTTGGCATTCCATACGCAAACAGGATCGAAAAATTTTGTATGTATCATTCTAAATCCTTCGCTTATACTAAGGCATCAGTCATTTTAATTTATCATAACGATTTTATATTGATCTATCATAGGAACTATTCTAATGAATCCAACCGCCGCAATCATCATTATTGGTAATGAAATTTTATCAGGCCGCACTCAAGATATTAATATTAACTATATTGCTAAGCAATTGGCAATCGCAGGAATTAAATTAAAAGAAGCGAGAGTTATCCCTGATGACCCTAAAGTAATCATTAATACCGTCAATGAAATCAGAGCTGCTGTTGATTATGTCTTTACAACAGGAGGCATCGGCCCAACACATGATGATATTACATCAGACTGTATTGCAGAAGCATTTGGAGTTCCCAACCAAATTCATCAAGAATCGTTTCAATTATTAGAAGAATATATAGGAAAAGAGAACTTCAACGAAGCTCGTCAACGTATGGCACATATTCCATTAGGTGCTACGCCTATTAAGAATACAATTTCCGTTGCACCAGGATATGTGATTGGCAATGTGTATGTTATGGCTGGCGTTCCAAAAATTATGCAATCTATGCTAGATGCCATTATTCCAAGCCTTCGTCATGGTGCTCCGATTATTTCAAAAACTTGGTATTCGTATGATGCATCTGAGGGGAAAATCGCTGCTGATCTCAACGCAATTCAAAACAAATTCCCACAAACAGACGTGGGATCCTATCCATTTTATCAAAGTGAAAAATATAAAGGAATTGCTTTAGTTGTAAAAGGTCAAGACCAACAAGCTGTCGAACTTGCCTCACAAGAGATTTATAACCTCTTTGTTCGTATGGGGTATCAACCTACTGAAGGTGAACCCCATTAAACCTATTACTAAGCGTCTTGGCGACCCATCGCCAAGAATTTCTCTCTTCTTTGTGCTTGTAACACTTGTTGAGGAATATCTTTTAGTTGATCCAGAGCTTCTTGAATAGCGACTTTAACCGTTGCAATTGCAGCTTGAGGATCACGTTGAGCGCCTCCCAAAGGTTCTGCAACCACTTGATCAACTAATTTAAGTTTTAAGAGATCTTGAGCTGTTAAACATAAAGCCCCCGCTGCTTGTGCAGCCTGAGAAGCATCACGCCATAAAATAGAAGAGCAAGCTTCTGGTGAAATCACAGAGTAAATTGAATGTTCCAACATCAGGATCTTATCTGCTGTTGCCAAAGCAATTGCCCCACCAGAGCCACCTTCACCAATAATGACAGAAACAATTGGCACCGTCGTACGCAAACAAGTCTGGATAGATTTTGCAATTGCCTCTGCTTGTCCTCTTTCTTCTGCATCAATACCAGGCCAAGCACCTGGAGTATCAACCAAAGTAATAACAGGCACATTAAATTGACTGGCTAAATTCATCAAGCGTTGTGCTTTACGATAGCCTTCTGGTCTAGCCATTCCAAAATTATGTTCCAGACGTGTATCTAAATCAGATCCACGTTCAATCCCCATAACTACAACAGTTTGACCATTAAAGCGTCCAATTCCACCAACAACAGCGTGATCTTCTGCAAATAATCTGTCCCCTGCAAGAGGTGTAAAATCCTCAATAAATGTATTAATATAATCTAATGCATGAGGGCGTTGTGCATGGCGAGCAACTTGAACTTTTTGCCAAGGAGTAAGCTTAGCATACAAGGCAAGCAGTTGCTTTTCCACTTTTTCAACAAGCTGGTTCAATTCTTCTGAGATGTTCACATCTTCAGAAGAGTCTTCAACGTGCTGTAACTCAAAAATCTTTGTTTCAAGTTCAGCAACTGATTTTTCAAAATCTAAAAATTGACGCATAATAATTCGCAAATATCACAAATAAATAAAATTCTATAGCTTCTTTAATGGAAAAGCTATCATTTTATCTCAGCTGAGGCTTTCTCATCGCACTTTTACTTTTCTTTATTAGCCAAAGGATGATGGTTCTGCACTGTTTTTTGCAAATGCTCTGTCTGAACATGCGTATAAATTTGCGTTGTGGAAATATCAGCATGACCCAACATCATTTGTAAAGAACGTAAATCTGCCCCATGTGCCAATAAATGACTAGCAAAAGAATGACGTAATACATGAGGAGAAATTCGTTCAGGATCTAAATTAGCCATTAGTGCCACTTGGTACAAAATTTTATCAAAACCTTGACGTGTAAGATTTTTAGATGGATCACGACCAGGAAATAAAAAGATGCTTTGTAAATGGTAATCATGCTTCTTCAAATCAATGGCAGCCTCAACAGCGGATTCGGAAATCGGAATTAACCGCTCCTTTCCCCCTTTGCCATAAATTCTTAGAATCTTTGTATCTATTTGAATTTGATCTTTTCTAAGCTTTAACAACTCTGAAATGCGCAAACCAGAACTATAAAGAATCTCTAATGCGGCTTTTGCCACTAACCCTCGACGATAATCTTCTAGTAAATCACAAGCAACCAGTAAAAGGCCGACCTCTAATTCGGTCAAATATTTCGGCAATGTTTGAGGAAGATATGGATTCTGCAACAAATAAGTTGGATCATCCCCTCTTATCCCTTCTTTAACTAAGAAAAGATAGAATTGACGTAAACAAGATAGACGCCTCGCTGCTGTTCTAGCTGCTTTGCCTTCTCTTCCCATCCATTCAAAATATTGTTGAATATTTTCTTTAGAAGCGGATTCTAAATTTCCCTTCTGATTCGCGTTTAACAAATAAGAGGAGAAGTCTTCTAAATCCGCTTGATAGGCCTGTAACGTATTTTTGCTGGCGCCACGCTCTGCAGCTAGCATTTCTACAAAAGACTCTAAATACGCACCATCCATCATTAGCTAAACCACTATGATCTATAATTATTGAGCAGGATTTCCCGTTGCATTCCCTGGCACTGTCGCTGCTTGAGGCATTGCAGGAATAGCTTGTTGTTGCGGATTAGCTGCTGGTTGTCCAGTTACATTACCTTGCGCTGGGTTTTGTTGTGGAATAATCAAAGGAACTGTCGATTGTTGCTGCGGCTGCACTGTGTTACCAACATTATTAGGCACTGTCGCTGCTTGAGGCGTTGCTGGTGCTCCTTGAGGAATTGTATTTCCTACAGGCTGTCCAACAGTATTCGTTGTGTTTGCTGGTACTGCACTTGGTTGAGGCATGACGGGGATAGGTTGCTGTGCATTCACTGCTGGTTGCATCGTGTTACCCGGTGCAGAAGCAGATGGAATCGCTGGAATAGGCGGCATTGTTGCCTGTTGTTGAAATTTAGATAATGAAAGCACTTTATGAACTTCCTGAATTGGCATTTCAGGACCTTTTAACCCAAAAAGCATCACAACAATAGCAAATACCAAAACAATAAAGCCAATAATAATAACAATAGGACGACGCATCATCTTTCCTTAATTTTTTTTTAAATCTATGATTTATGTAATTTAGCCGTTACAATGACCTGTTTTCATAACATATCATTGTCGCCTTTACGATAGATTGTATTTGAAAACAAACCTAAATTTTATAATTTCAATATTTCTTTTAAACCACTATATTCAAAACATCTTACGCTATCTTCGGTATATTTAATGTTAAACAAAGAAAAAATAAAACACCAGCCTATTACTTTAATTGGTTTAATGGGGGCCGGAAAAACAACAATTGGTAGAAAATTAGCGCATTCTCTTTCTATTCCCTTTGTTGATTCGGACCATGAAGTAGAAAAAACAGCAGGCTGCACAATTGCTGACATTTTTGAACAATATGGAGAAGCTGAATTTAGACGTGTTGAACATGAAGTTATTCGTCGTTTGATTAAACAAGCTCCTATTGTCTTGGCAACAGGTGGTGGTGCCTTCATGCATGCAAAAACAAGAGCATTACTAAAAGAACGCACAACAACCATATGGCTTCATTGCAGTGTCGAAACACTATTAGAACGAATCTCTCATCATACCCATCGTCCTCTATTAAATTCTGGAGATAAACGTGAAATCTTATCCAACCTAATGATGACACGCTATCCTATCTATGCCGAAGCAGATCTTATTATTCCTTGTTATGACAATAAAGTCGAAACGACTTTATCACAGACGCTTTTAAGTTTGGAGCATGCAGAACAAATGCGTAAATTACCCATTCAACTTTCTAATACTCAATATAACGTCTTCATTGGACCACAACTCCTACAACAAGCTGGTGCTTTGATTTCTCCAATCTTGTCACAGAAAAAAGTCTTCATTATTTCTGATGAAAATGTCGCAACTCTTCATTTAAAGACACTAACAGATAGCCTAGACCTGGCACAAATAGAGCATGAAACTATTTTAATTCCACCTGGTGAGAATACAAAATCATTTAAATATTTTGAACAAGTTACCAATCAGCTTCTTGAAAAAAATATAGAAAGGAAAACACCTATTATTGCTTTAGGTGGAGGTGTTACAGGTGATCTCAGCGGCTTTGCTGCATCAACAGCCCTTCGAGGCGTTCCTTTTATTCAAATTCCAACTACCCTTTTATCTCAAGTCGATTCTTCTGTAGGCGGGAAAACGGGAATCAACACCCCTTCTGGTAAAAATTTACTAGGTGCATTTTATCAACCTCAAATTGTTATTGCTGATACTCATACACTAAATACCCTTCCCCAAAGAGAATTAAGAGCTGGATATGCTGAAATTGTCAAAGCTGGATTAATCGATGATCCAAAACTCTTTGAGTGGTGCGAAAAAAATGGGCAAAAAATCTTAGAAAAAAACCATCAATATTTAGACGAAGCCATAGAACGCGCATGCTCTTTCAAAGCACGAATCATCAAAAATGACGAGTATGAACAAAATGCAAAAGGCAGAAACCTATTAAATCTCGGGCATAGCCTTGGACATACCTTGGAAGCCGAACTCAACTACGACGGACGCATCCTCCATGGTGAAGCTGTTGCTTTAGGTTGTTGTCTTATCTTCAAACTTTGCACACAAATGGGAATATGTCCTCAAGAAGATACCAATCGTGTTATTCAACATTTCAAAAGCGTAAGTTTACCAACGTCAATCAAAGATCTTCCTACATCATTATCTGCTCATAATTTATTAAAACATCTTCAACATGATAAAAAAGTAAAAAACGGCAAAATTCTATTTATCTTAGTCAATGGAATAGGAAAAACCTTTACTTCTCAAGATATTACAGAGGATGATTTATTTAAATTATTAATAGCAGATGGATGCGTCGAAGCTTAATTTGTTGTATATAAAACACAGAATTAAATTTCTATTTCACTAATGACATTTCACAGATTGTCATTCCATAAAAATACAATTATTATCGTGTTTAATCTTTAACGGTTAAAAAAACCAAAGGTATATTGTGTTATTTTTATTACATGTGTTATATAACCGCATGTAAAACACAAAACCCTCTTGGTTTTACAGTAAAATAGATTAGATTAATATCTAGTTATAGAGTTTCATTATTTACGAGCTTCCGCTTTAACCGGCGTTCTATCGCTCAAAACGTAATTAAAAGGATAAGTCAAGATGCGTCTTCGTACAGCATTACTTGCAACTACTTTTGCAGTGGCAACACCAGCTGCAGCGATGGCTAGCACAATTACTGGCCCTTATGTTAGCTTGGGTGGTGGTTATAACTTAGTTCAAAATCAACACGCTTCATTCTCACCTACAACACGCGCAAGTGGTGTTGATAATGCAGCTGGAAGCAAATCTCAATACCGTCATGGTACAGGTTTCACAACTTTCGGTTCTGCTGGTTGGGGCTTTGGTAACGGTCTTCGTGTTGAAGTCGAAGGTGTTTACAACTACTCTAACATCAATGGCCGTAAAGGTACAACAGCTCCTGCTTACAAAACAAAAGGCCATGACCAAGGTTACGGCGGGTTAGTAAACGTTCTTTACGATATTGACCTACGTCAATTCGGAATCGATGTTCCTATTACTCCATTCGTTGGTGTTGGTGCTGGTTACCTATGGCAAGATATGGGTCCATTACAAACCAATTATAGAAATGGTAATGTAAACCGTCTTGGCGGAACAAATGGTGGTTTTGCATACCAAGGTATCGTTGGTGCTGCATACGACATCCCAGGTGTTCCTGGTCTTGCTGTTACAACAGAATATCGTATGATGGGTCAGCTAGACCAATCTACATATAAATCAACATCTTGGGTTAGCAGTGGTGTTTACAAAGGTAATGGTAAAGTTGATCATCGTTTCAACCACCAATTTATCCTAGGTCTACGTTATGCATTCAACACAGCTCCAGCAGCTGCTCCAGTTGTAGCACCTGTAGTAGTTCCACCAGTTGAAGCTGCTCGTACATACTTAGTATTCTTCGACTTTGATAAATATGCATTGACACCTCGCGCTCGTGAAATCGTTCGTGAAGCAGCTCAAGCATCTACACGTGTTCAAACAACACGTATCGAAGTTAATGGTTATACAGATACTTCATCTGCTCGTGGTGGCGCAGCTGGTGCGAAATACAACATGGGTCTATCACAACGCCGTGCAAAAAGCGTTAAAGCTGAGTTGATCCGTGATGGTGTTCCTGCTAGTGCAATCTTCACACAAGGCTTCGGTGAATCTCACCCATTGGTTCCAACAGGACCAAATGTACGTGAACCACAAAACCGTCGCGTAGAAATTATTCTTAAGTAATAAATTACTTAAATAGTAATTCTAAAAAGGAGGTATCTTTTGATATCTCCTTTTTTTTATAAAATAAGATACATACAAATCTTCATAATTTGTTAAAACCTTTTTAACAACAAAAGTATCCGTTTATATGTCCCTTCTGCCCCCTTTCTATCATATTATTCCTCAAAAATATCATGCAAAACTAATACAATTCATTAAATTTGGACTAGTTGGTTTTACAGGCTTATTGATGGATACATGTGTTGTTTATTTATTGAGAAATATAATTGGACTGAATGTTGCAACCTTAATTGCATACTTCGTAGCAGCCACATCAAATTGGTTTATTAATCGCCTATGGACATTTCATGGACTGGGTGAACAACAACGCATTCTATATCAATGGTTGAAATTTCTTATTACCAATAGCTTGGGTTTTCTTTTAAATAGAGGAACTGTTTTCTTTCTATTCTTTATCAGTATTGATTGTAGAACATATCCAGTTATTGCCTTACTTGCTGGTGCAATTGCAGGAATGTTTGCTAATTTTAATTTGTCACGCAAATTAGTTTACACCAATCGCTTTTCAAAAAAAGATTGATAAGTATTTATAAAAATTCGATTCTACAATATATTAGTTCAACTGTTATTAAATTGTCTCTCCAAACAAAATCTAGTCAATAACAACCACGATAAACTCTAAATTTTATTATAAAAATTTCACTTACTTTACTTGCAAAATATTCGGAAAGTAGTGAAATAGTTCGTAAAGCTTTATTACTCTATTTTTTTATCAAAAAATGTTTTAAATAGATAAAGTTTATATTCTGATTAGGATTACTTATTTTACCATGCGCAGTACAAACGAAATACGCTCTACATTTCTTGATTATTTTCAAAAAAACAATCATCAACATGTTCCCTCTTCTTCACTTGTTCCACAAAATGATCCAACATTGCTTTTTACAAATGCAGGAATGGTTCAATTTAAAAACGTATTTACTGGGCAAGAGCATCGTACTTACTCACGCGCAACAACAGCTCAAAAAGTCGTCAGAGCTGGTGGTAAACATAATGATTTAGATAATGTCGGATATACTGCACGACATCACACATTCTTTGAAATGATGGGCAATTTCTCATTTGGTGATTATTTCAAAGAAGGTGCCATTGAATTCGCATGGAATTTGATTACAAAAGAATTTGGTTTATCCAAAGATAAACTCTTAGCCACCGTTTATGCAGAAGATGAAGAAGCTGCAAATTTATGGAAAAAAATTGCTGGCTTCTCTGATGATCGTATTATTCGCATTAATACATCTGATAATTTCTGGCGTATGGGCGATACGGGCCCTTGTGGTCCTTGTTCTGAAATCTTTTATGATCATGGTGAAGATGTTTTTGGTGGCCCTCCAGGTTCTCCTGACGAGGATGGTGATCGTTTTGTAGAAATCTGGAACTTGGTCTTCATGCAATATTTTGAAGATCCTCCAGGAACACGTAATCCTCTTCCTCGTCCTTCTATTGATACAGGAATGGGACTGGAACGTTTTGCCGCGATTATGCAAGGGAAAAGAGATAATTTTGATATTGATACTTTCCAAGCATTAATCCGTGCTTCTGCTGACGTGACAAACACTGATCCTTTTGGTGCTCACAAAGTCAGTCATCGTGTTGTTTCTGATCATTTACGTTCTGCAGCGTTTTTAATTGCTGATGGTGTTTTACCTTCTAAAGATGGTCGTGGATATGTATTACGTCGTATTATGCGTCGTGCAATGCGTCATCTACATATGATTGGCACACAAGAACCAACATTCTATAAAATATTACCAGCTTTAATTACTGAAATGGGTAAGGCTTATCCTGAACTTATCCAAGCTGAAGCTTTAATTTCTGAAACATTAAAAGGTGAAGAAGAACGCTTTAAAACGATGCTAGATAGAGGGCTTTCATTGCTTGCTGATGAAACAGATAAACTTCCTAGCAAAGGAAAACTTCCTGGAGACGTTGCTTTTAAACTTTATGATACTTATGGTTTCCCTCTTGATTTAACCGCTGATGCTTTGCGAGAAAAAGGCTTTACTGTTGATCAGGAAGGCTTTGATAGCGCCATGAATGAACAACGTAGCAGAGCAAGAGCGGCATGGGTTGGTTCTGGGGATAATGCGACTGAAACTGTTTGGTTTGAATTCAAAGACAAACTAGGCGCCACAGAGTTCCTTGGATATAAAAACGAAAGTGCTGACGCTGAAATTCAAGCAATTATTGTCAATAATCAATCAGTGCAAGAAGCTAAAGAAGGTGATGACGTTGCAATCCTTCTAAACCAAACACCGTTTTACGGTGAAAGTGGTGGTCAAGCTGGTGACACAGGCTATATTACGAGCAAACATGGAACAGTTCATATTACCAATACACAAAAGAAGCTTGGTGATTTGATTGTTCACTATGGTAAAATTACTAAAGGTTCTCTTAAAGTTGGAGAATCAGTCTCAGCTGATCTTGCACACTCAGAGCGTCAAGCCATTCAAGCCCATCACTCTGCGACTCATCTTTTACATCAAGCGCTTCGTAATCAATTGGGTGATCATGTTACTCAAAAAGGAAGTTTAAATACGATTGATCGTTTACGCTTTGACTTTAGTCATTCAAAACCCTTAACACCAGAAGAATTAAAAGCTGTTGAAGCTGCTGTAAATGCAGAAATTCGTAAAAATGAAGCCGTCGTCACACGTATTATGACCCCTGACGAAGCAGTTAAAATAGGTGCTATGGCTTTATTTGGTGAGAAATATGGCGATGAAGTTCGTGTTGTTGCCATGGGTAGTAACAAAGAAACAAATAAAGCATGGTCAACTGAACTCTGTGGAGGCACTCATGTGTCCCACACAGCTGAAATCGGTTTATTCCATATTATTTCTGAAACAGGTGTTGCAGCTGGTATTCGTCGTATTGAAGCTGTTGCGGGCGCTGCTTCTGAAGCTTACTTCAAAGAAAATGAAGCATGTTTGCATGAGGCTGCCTCTTTACTAAACACTTCACAAGTTCAACTTGTAGAACGCTTACAACAATTACTAGATGAACGTAAATCTTTGAAACAACAAGTTTCTAAACTTCAGCATCAAATTGCTGTCGGTGGAGACGAACAAAGTAACGCCGAAAAAGTTGGCAATATTGAATATATCATGCGTAACCTTGGCGATGTTGCCCCTAAAGAGTTAAAATCTCTTGCTGAAGGTCTTGTCAAGAAAATGGAAAATGGCGTTGCCGTTGTCTTTTCTTCCTTTGGAGAAAAAGCCTCTTTTGTTGTGGCTGTCAGCAATGAGCTTTCCAAAACACTGAGTGCCGTTGATCTTGTTAAAATCGCTAGTGCCGCAGTTGATGGCAAAGGTGGTGGTGGCAGACCTGATATGGCACAAGCAGGCGGGCCCGAGGTTGGAAACTACCAAAAAGCATTTGATGCAATCCTAGAACAAATCAAAGAAAAAGCATAATAACTTCTCTACATAGCAGGTTTATCGACCTGCTATTTTTTTATTGTCACAAAAAATTCACACAGAATAGAATTGCAATATCTTCTTTAGTCCCTACAATAATCGTAATCTTCTTGCTGAATAACAGCTTCTTGGTTTTATAAAAGAAAGAAAAAATATGCCAGATATCAATCCTAAACAAATTTTATTAGATCTTTTACACGGTGTTAAACGTTTTAAAACAGAAAAATTCCCAGAACATAAAGAACTATTTGGTCAGCTGGCAAAGGGGCAATCCCCTAAAACATTGTTTATTACTTGTGCAGATAGTCGTGTTGATCCTGAACTGATTACGGATCAATCTCCTGGAAATCTATTTGTTCTCCGTAACATTGGAAATATTATCCCTGCTTATGGGAACGCAATGGGAGGGGTAACCTCTGCAATCGAATATGCTGTATGTGCACTAAAGGTCTCAACCATTATTGTTTGCGGGCACTCTGATTGTGGAGCGATGGATGCTTTAATCCACCCAGAAAAAACAGATAGCATGCCAGCAGTCAAAAGCTGGTTAAAATTCGCAGCAACTGCTCACGCTGTTACTGATGCTTTAGCTGCGACAGATGTTGGTCCTGAAAGTATTCAAGCATTAACAGAGCATAATGTATTATTACAATTAAATCATTTACGCACGCATCCTTCTATTGCTGCTGCATTAGCACGTAACGAGCTTGCTTTACAAGGTTGGTATTATGATATCCCTAATGGGCAAGTTTATGTTCTAAACGAAGAAACTCGTCACGATATGACCGTCAGCCAAGCCATTGACCTTTTACAAGGTCAAGTCGATGAACGTAAAACTCAAGAGTAATCTCTTAAAAGATAATGTATAATAAAATTCTTTTTGGTCTTTTTTATACATTATTCTTGTTGATTATCGACTCTGCACACGCAAAAAACCTTAAACTAGCCACTTGGAATGTCGAGTGGCTAGTTTCACAAAAAGACATTGAAGTCACCCCCATTCCGCATGATGTTCTCTTGAGACAACCATCTGATTTTCAAGAGTTACTTCAGTATAACAGTAAACTAGATGCTGATATTGTTGCTTTACAAGAAGTTGGCTCTATTGGAACTTTAAATTCAATCTTTCCGAAAAACCAATATCTATTCTTTATTTCAAACGATCCTGTTGCTCAACATCCCGCACTGGCTATTCGCAAGAATATTTTTGATCACATCCAACAAAACCCTGATTTAACCGAACTCAATCATGCAGCGTTTTCACGCCCTTTACGCAGTGGGTTGGATGTGACTGTATACACTCAACATGATAGCATCAGAATATTAGTTGTTCATCTCAAATCAGGATGTCAAGATTATCCGTTGGATCGTCAACAACTCAAGAAATCTTGTCTTTTATTAAAAAAACAACAGCCAATTTTACAGGAATGGATCAAAAAACGTCTAGAGGAAAAACAAGCTTTTATTATTTTGGGAGATTTTAATCGTGTTGTTTCTCCAAATGAGTTTTTTTTCAAAGAATTATCTACAAAAACCTCTTTAACAATCCCTACTGCTTACAAAGCAAATCCATGCTGGAATGGCAATTATTTTATTGATGGGTTTCTATTGGATCCCATAACCACACAATGGTTAATTCCCAACTCTTTACGAGTCATGAAATATAAAGAACAGGACAATGATCAGCAAAATAAACTATCTGATCATTGTCCTGTTTCAATTAGACTATCAATTCCTGATAAATAACTGATGAAAATGTATTAGAAACTATCATCTCCCCAGCTACCACCATCATCACCGCCACTATCGCCCCAGCCACTGTCATCTTGGCTACTACTATCTCCCCACCCGGAGTTATCTTGATACCCTGTATTGTCCGCAGCGCCCCAACCAGCATCTGAGCCTGTGCCAGCACCTGCATCAAACCCTGGATCAACGCCAGTCCCTGTTCCTGCAAATGGGTCTGATCCTGCAAACGGATCCGCGGCACCTGCTGTAGGATCTACGGCTGCGCCACCAGCAGCGCCTGCACCATGACCGCCACCAAACAATCCACTTAGCGCATTATAAGCAAACATCCCGCCAGCAACCCCAGCAGCTGTTGTTAAGGCACTACCTAAGAAGCCACTTCCACCACGATTAAACATTCCTTGTTGATATCCTGGCGGATAATTTTGTGGAGGTGGCGCACCATAAGGACCTTGCTGCCCAGGATAAGGGCGTCCTTGTTGAAATTGTTGTTGATTCCCTGGTGCTCCCCATCCTGGAGGTGGAGCTTGGTTTTGCTGCATTCCTTGATTTGGTTGGCGATTTCCACCAAATAATCCCCCCAAAAAACCACCACTATTTTGTTGAGGTTGTTGTTGGGCTTGCTGTTGCAATTGTTGCATTTGATGTGAAGCTTGTTGTAACTGCCACTCTAATTGGCGGATACGATTCTGTGCTTCCACTAATGCTGCCTCTTGAACAACGGCCATTTGAGTAACACGATAACTTGATTCTGGATATTTTTGAAAATTATCCTTAATCAATCGGTCCGCTTCTTGATCCAAAGGCGGTAACGGATTAGCCGCAGGAACGGAACCTGATGGCGCAGAAGATTGTCCTCCGACCCGATCAAAAAATCTATTAATAAGCTCTCGTTCTTCGTTATTCATTTCTTCATAACCTCTATAATAAGATGGAATTCAGTCATTATTATGTAATTTCCATCTATAAATTAACAAGTCTTTTCTTCATTTTACAAAATTATAAACAATAAAACCAATAAATAATCATAATAAAGTGAACTCAATTCATTTGACTTTACTCTTTTCACAAAAATAGAATTATTCGTAAACTAAAAAGAATAGCTCAATATTGACACATCATTTAAAGATTGAAACTGTTTTAAGCTTAGCACTTAATTTCATTACTTATTGAAAGAATACAAAATGTTAGATTATATCCATCGCCCTCTTTTAATCTGTGGCTCTGGGAATATGGGACGCAGAATAGCCACTGTTCTTGCTACCCAAGGAAATATGGTTCATTTATATGATTCCTCTTCTGAACAAACAGATTTATCCATTCAATATATCAATGAATATCTTCCTGAACTTGTCAAAGAAACCCCGAATGGAAAGCAAGCAACAGTAAAAGTTTTTAATGATTTAGAAAAAGCGTGTGAGAATGTTTGGCTTGCCATTGAATCTATCCCTGAAATCTTAGATGCAAAGCTCGATTTATTAGAGAAGCTTGATCAGCTCATCCCTCAAGATGCAATTTTAACCACAAATTCCTCTTCTTTCCCATCAAGCCAACTCACTAAAAACGTTAAAAATACACATCGTTTTATCAACACACATTTTTATCGTCCCCCCATTACCAAAGTCGTAGAAGTGATGGGCTGTGGGCATACAGACCCGAAGGTCATTGATTTCATGATGAAAGTCTTTACTGAATTTCATCTAAATCCTTTCCATGTCAGGAAAGAAAGTATTGGATTTATTTTCAATCGTATCTGGGCTGCAATTAAAAGAGAATCCTTATATGTTGCTGCTGAAGGTGTTTCTACCCCAGAAGAAATTGATCAAATTTTCTCTTACCTTGGAGACTTTAGACATGGTGCATTCCATTTGATGGATGAAGTTGGCTTGGACGTTGTCTATGATATTGAAAACCATTATGCCGAAGCTCGACAAGACATCCCAAAAGAACCTCGCCAATATTTACAAGACAACTTCCTTTCTAAAAATAAATTGGGCGTTAAATCAGGTTCTGGTTTTTATCAGTATAAAGACAAAAATATCAAATAATATACAAAGAAATTGACTACTTTTTATGTATAAAGAGCAAAATTCGTTAAATAATTTAATTTATTCCTTCTGAAGGATCAGATTGCTCTTATTTTTTTCCAGAAAACATTATAAAATACGTTTTAATTTTTATAATGTTTTCTGAGGACACTATTTTTTATGCCTTCAAACACAACTTCTCCACCATCCAAAAATGGTGCCTTATCTTTTCAAGGGCTTATTTTAAAACTTCATGATTTTTGGGATTCAAAAGGCTGTGCGATCTTACAACCTTATGACCTTGAGATTGGTGCAGGTACGCTTTCCCCTCATACCACGTTACGGGCTTTAGGAAATAAACCGTGGAAAGCTGCCTATGTACAACCTTGCCGCCGACCAACCGATGGACGTTATGGGGAAAACCCAAACCGCTTACAACATTATTATCAGTATCAAGTTTTATTAAAACCATCCCCAAAAGATAGCCAAGAGCTCCTCTTAGAAAGCTATAAAGCCATTGGCATTGATCCTAAAAAACATGATATTCGTTTTGTTGAAGATGATTGGGAAAACCCAACCATTGGTGCTTGGGGATTAGGTTGGGAAGTTTGGTGTGATGGAATGGAAGTCACTCAATTCACTTATTTCCAACAAGTCGGAGGCATTGCCACCAGCATTCCATCAACCGAATTAACCTATGGTTTGGAACGATTGGCAATGTATATCCAAGGCGTTGAAAATGTCTATGATCTTGCTTTTAACGATCATGGATTAACCTATGGTGAAGTATTCCTTAGAGCTGAACAAGATTATTCTCGTTTTAATTTTGAATGTGCAGATACAGAAATCCTCTTTAGCCATTTCAAAGATGCAGAAAAAGAATCTGAAGCTTTAGCTAATCAAAAACTTGCACAACCTGCTTATGATTACTGTTTAAAAGCCAGTCATTTATTTAATTTATTAGATGCTCGTGGCGTAATCAGTGTCAATGAAAGAGCTTCTTACATTGGTCGTATTCGTAACTTGGCCAAACATTGTTGCGAAACTTGGTTAGCGGAGGAGAAATAAGATGTCAGAACTTTTTATCGAGCTCTTTTCCGAAGAAATTCCAGCACGCATGCAACGACAAGCGACAGAGAATTTACAACGCCTTCTCTGTGATGCTCTGGATAATTTATCCCCTGAAAATATTAAAACCTTCAGCACCCCTCGTCGAATTGCTATTCGTTTAGATATTCAAAACACGATCCCTGCTCAAGAAGTGCAAGAACGTGGCCCACGCACAACGGCACCTAAAAAAGCATTAGATGGCTTCTTACGTAAGCATCAAGCTCAGAAATCTGATCTGATCGAAGAAAACGGTTTCTGGGTTTTACAAAAGAAAATTGCTGAAGTCTCTGCAACTCATTTTATTGCACAAATTTTCCCTCAAATTCTATGGAAATTTCCTTGGCCAAAATCTCAGCGTTGGGGCTGCGGTAGTCAATTCACATGGGTAAGACCTTTGCATCACATTACTTGCCTTTTAGATGGAAAAGTCATTCCATTAGTGCTTGCCACTGCAGACGATGATGCTCATGGTTTGGTTTGTGATAATAAAAGCGAAGGCCATCGTTTTCTTGCTCCACAAATTTTCGAAATCCAAAATACTAAACAATGGGAAGAAACATTACTTTCTCAATTTGTTATTGCTGATGTCGATAAACGTCGTGAAAAAATCCTCAGTGAAATTACAGCATTAACCGAAAAAGCAAATTTACAACTTGTTCCTGATGAAGGCTTGTTAAACGAAGTCACAGGATTAGTAGAATGGCCAGTGCCTTTATTAGGTAAAATCGACGAGCTTTTCATGGATTTACCTCCTGAAGTAATGCAAGTGTCTATGCGCGTGAACCAACGTTATTTTGCTCTAAAAAATAAAGATGGCTCCCCTGCCAATGCTTTTGCATTCGTTGCCAATATTACCCCTGATGATGAAGGTAAATTGATCATTGCAGGAAATGAACGTGTTTTACGCGCTCGTTTTGCAGATGCGCGTTATTTCTGGGATCAGGATCGCAAAACATCTTTAGAACAACGCAACCAACAACTTCAAAATGTGATCTTCCATGCGAAGCTTGGCAGCCAGCATGAACGTATTCAACGCTTAGAACGGTTAGCAGGATATCTTGCACAACAATTAAAACATGATGAGAAACTCGCAAAACGTGCAGCACTCCTTTGTAAAGCCGATTTAACCACAGGTATGGTTGGTGAGTTCCCTGAAGTTCAAGGAATTATGGGCGGATATTACGCCAAACATGACAAAGAAGCTGCTGAAGTCGCTCTAGCTATTTCTGAGCATTATAAACCCGCAGGCCCAAGTGATAGCGTACCTACTGCACCGACCTCTATGATTGCGGCTTTATCAGACAAGATTGATCTGCTTACAGCTTTCTTTGCAATTGGTGAAAAACCAAGTGGTTCTGGTGACCCTTATGCGCTTCGTCGTGCAGCTTTGGGAATCATTCGTATTATTCGTGAGAATCAACTACGTTTAGATATCAAAGCACTCTTTGAATTCGCTATTGCTGGCTTACCAGATGCTTTACAAGCATCCAGTGATCTTGGTGCCTTGGCAGAATTTATTTATGAACGCCTTTATGTTCAATTACGAAGTGAAGGATCGCGTTATGATATCCTTTCCGCCGTTGCACCAACTAAACAATTTATTGACCTTGTTGAGTTGTTAAAGAAAGTTGAAGCTATCACTTCCTTCTTGGAAACCACAGATGGCAAAGACTTACTTGCTGCAGTGAAACGCGCCAGCAATATTCTACGTATTGAAGATAAAAAAGATGGGCCTCATCAAGGAAAATCTGATCAAAGCTTATTTACCAAAGGTGAAGAAAAAAATCTTGCTTCTGCTTTAGAAAAAGTAGTTGCCCAGATCAATACCACCTTACAACAAGAGCAATTTAGTGAAGCGATGAACAGCATTGCAACCCTGAAAGGCACTTTGGATCTATTCTTTGAAAACGTAACCATTAATGATGAAAATCCTGCCATTCGCAGCAATCGTCTAAAGTTACTTTCTCAAATCGACCAGGCTGCTAGCCTGATCGCTGATTTTAATCAAATCGAGAAATAAATTCTTATTTCTCTGTGGCCTCCGTTTTTTCTGGATTACTTAATTCATAAAAAAGCGGAGGTCTTACCACAAAATTAGGTGAATATGCAGGATCACAGGTGTAAATCGCTTTACGCCCCCAGCTATTGTTCATATATTCTTTTTCATAAGAAAAACGCTCTTCGTGCTCTGGACAATCATCCGTTCCTCTTGAGAGGCTCTCATGATGTACAGCCATACAATCTGCACTGAAAATCACTTTGTACCCAGCCTCTCTGGCACGTAAGCATAAATCAACATCATTGAACGCAATCTTCAAATGATTTTCATTAAAGCCATTTAGCGCTTCAAAAACACTCGCTTTAATCAACATCATCGCTGCTGTGACCGCTGTTAGCTCTTGAGATAAAACAGAACGACAAGCATAGCCAAATTCTTCAGCCTCTAAACCTCTATTCATATGATCACCAATGACTTCAGGGCCGACAACAACACCTCCATGTTGTACCCTACCATCGGGATATAATAATTTTGCACCAACGATTCCAACATCCTCGGATAATAAGGCTTCATTTACTAAAATATGCAGCCACTTAGAATCGTTAACAAAAACATCATTATTTAAAAATAAATAAAAGTCACTTTTGAATTGTTGAGTTGCAAGGTTATTCAACCGAGAAAAATTAAATTCTTCATAAACCGGTAAAACTTCAATCCTTTCATATTTAGAGTATTCTTCTAAAAACGCTAACGTTTCAGCCTCATGAGAAGCATTATCAACCAATATAATCTGATAATTTTTGTAATCTGTATATTCTAGTAAACGATCAACACATTCTTTCGTTGTATGCACTTGATCTTTAAAAGGAATAATAATCGTAACCAAATCAGATTGCGCTTTTTTCCACTCTACTTGATATGCAGTAAATCCTTTAATAGACCCAACTTTAGCCGATTTTTTAATTCGTTTTAAATGATCCTGAACGCAAGCAACCCCAGCCTTAATCGCATAATCTTTATTATCTACGGTTTCCGCAGTAGAACCTGCTGTTTTACGCCAATGATATAAAACTTCAGGAACGTGATGAATTTGTTGATGAGGAATAATTTCCGTTAATCGTAATAAGAAATCATGATCTTGAGCCCCATCATATTTAGAATCCAATGCTCCTGCTTGCTTGACCACATCGGCATGCACCATCACAAAGTGGCAAATATAATTTAATCCAAGCAAATAACGATAATTAAAATCTGGTTTAAAGTGAGGCTCAACAAAAGCTCCAAGATCATCAACTTTATCCTCATCAGAATAAAGCATTTGTGTTTTATGCAACTGCGCAGAACCAATCATGATTTCTAAAGCCTGGGGAACTAGCACATCATCATGATCAAAAAAAGCAATCCACTCCCCTGTTGCTTTTTTAATCCCAGCATTCGTAGCTGCTGAAATCCCTTTATTTGTTTTTAAAGCAACAGACTTAATTCGAGCATCTTGTTTAACGAGTTGTTTAATTTCTTTTTGGATATCAACGGACTTCCCACCATCATCAACAAGGATCAATTCCCAATTTTGATAAGTTTGCTTTACCACAGACTCGACAGCTTCTTTAAAAAATTTAATTTCTGGCTGATATACAGGACAAATAATTGAAATTAATGGTGTTTGAAACTCGATATTTTTGATCGCCAGATCCAAATGCAACTTCTCTAACCGTTTAGGCAATAAAGAATAATACTTCTTTGCCCACGAACCATACTCATTAATCACATATTCAGAACCACTGATTAAACGTTTTAATTGAGATCGCAGCGTTGCCATTTCTTTGTAAAGGAAGTCAATCTGATTATTCACTACCAAAAGCTGTTGCTCTAATAAATCATCAATTAATGTCGTCTCATAAGGGCTACCTTGCAGCTCTATTTGCTCTGGCATAACATAAACACGAAAAACAGATCGAACCCGTTTACGTAATGCCCTAGGAACAACAACAGCAAAACCACACCGTGCATCTGCGTTAACTGCACTGGCAACATCACCACGGAACTGATTAGCCTCCACAGTTTTTAAATGACGACCATCCATCGTCACCATTACTTGACACTTACCAGAATATTTTCCTGTAGACGTATCTTGTTTTAAAACCCAACCGTGAATAGCTCCATTTTTCCAACCATCCATACAAGATAATATTTTAACTTTATCTTGTGGTTGCTCTTCAAGCTGGAAAGGAAATGCTGCAATGCCTTCTGTAGGATTCTTTTTGGTTAGAATGGAAATAACATTATTATCTGGGAAACGAAAAGAAAGCTTATGCGCTTTTCCATCTCTAAATGCATTGGGGATAGCAAATTGGAATCCGATATCACTACGGAAAAAATTGATCTTTTCCTGAATATCTTCTCTACTTTGATCGCATTTTATCTCTGCAACCTGTTGATCATCAATAAATGCCAATACAGTTACATAATCTCGAGGAGAAGAAACATTAATAGCCCAGCCCAGGATAACATCGTTTCTGACTTCTTGGCAAAAACCCGTAAAGCGAGATTGTGTTGTCATCAAAAACTATCCTTTATACAACTAAGAGTATTTTAAAACATCAAAAATGATAAAGGAAATTTAATCGATCATTACTAGAAAAGCGAGTTCTTTTATTCATGTAAATAATAAAAAAGGTATGTAATCTCTTACATACCTTTTTTTGTTTTAACGTGGAGCTAAAACCATAACCATCTGACGATTTTCAAGCTTTGGCATTTGCTCTACTTTTGTCTCAGCTTCCAAATCTAAACGGAAACGCTCTAAAAGTTGAACACCCAATTCTTGGTGGGCCATTTCACGACCACGAAAACGAAGAGTTAATTTAACCTTGTCACCACTAGCAAGAAAACGCTTTGCAGCATTTAACTTTACCTGATAGTCGTTTGCATCGATATTAGGACGAACTTTCAGTTCTTTAATCTCGATAACTTTTTGCTTTTTACGCGCTTCGTTTTTCTTTTTTTGCTGTTCGTATTTGAACTTGCCGTAATCAAGAATTTTTGCAACTGGTGGTTCTGCATTTGGACTTACTTCTAACAAGTTTAACCCAACCGCATGCGCCATTTTCAACGCTTCACGAGTTGCAACAATACCTAACATTTCGCCTTCAGCACCAACGAGACGAACCTGAGGTGCACGAATCTCCTCATCAACAAGCGGACCTTCGCGGTTTGTTGTGGGAGGAGTAGATGTCTTTACTACTATGGTTAGTTTTCCTTCTAACTGTTTACCTTAGAAAGACATAACCCTATTTGGCAATAAATGCACATATATTCTGTATGAGACTCTTTCTAAAGGTATAAAAATAATTTGATTACTATTATAGTCTATTTTTCTCGAACGATCTAGCCTTCACATTGAAGTTTTGACTTTTGTTTTGCAACAGGAACACGATTATGATCTGGAGGTGTTGCTTCTTTGCTTAATAACGCAATAGCTTCCTCTAAACCAAGAACTTCCTGTGCAGCACCGCCTAGCCTACGAATAGCTACTTTTCGTTCTTCGACTTCTTTACGCCCAACAACCAAAATTGCTGGAACATGTTGAAGGCTATGTTCACGAATTTTTGCATTAATTTTTTCGTTTCTAGCGTCAAGTTCTACATTCATTCCTCTTGATTGTAATAACTCGACCACTTCTTGGGCATATTCTTCAGCATCATTAACAATCGTTGCCACTACAACTTGCACTGGTGCTAACCATAACGGGAAAGATCCAGCATATTGTTCAATAAGAATCCCAAGGAAACGTTCAAAAGAGCCAACAATCGCACGGTGCAACATAACAGGACGATGTCTGGCACTATCTTCACCAATATAAGATGCTTTCAAACGTTCTGGTAATACATAATCAACTTGTAATGTACCACATTGCCAATCACGACCAATCGCATCACGTAAAACAAATTCAAGCTTAGGACCATAGAAAGCCCCTTCACCTTGGTTCAATTCAAATTCAACACCAACCTGTTTACAAGCATCCTTCAAACTATTTTCTGCTTTGTCCCATGTCGCATCGTCCCCTGCACGTTTTTCAGGGCGATCAGAGAATTTAACACGGAAGCTTTCAAACCCAAGATCCTTATAAACCTCAGATAACATATGCACAAATAAAGCAGTCTCAGCTGTGATCTGATCTTCACTACAGAAAATATGCGCATCATCTTGAACGAATGAACGCACACGCATAATCCCATGTAAAGCACCAGAAGGTTCATAACGATGACATGCACCAAATTCAGCCATACGCAATGGAAGCTCACGATAAGAACGCAAGGTATGATTGAAAATCTGAATATGACAAGGACAGTTCATTGGTTTTAAAGCATAGGTACGATCTTCATCTTCGACCGTTGCGATAAACATATTCTCTCTGAATTTTTCCCAATGTCCAGAAGCTTCCCACAAAGAGCGATCTAATAATTGTGGAGTCCGCACTTCAACATATCCATAACGACGTTGGATTCTTTGAATATAATTTTGTAATGTTGTATAAAGCTGCCAGCCTTTTGGATGCCAGAAAATAGAACCTGCTGCATCATCTTGCAAATGGAACAAATCCATTTCTTTACCAATACGACGATGGTCACGACGCGCAGCTTCTTCTAATTGAGTTAAATACGCATCAAGTTCTTTTTTATCACGCCAAGCCGTTCCATAAATACGTGATAACATCGCATTTTTAGAATCACCACGCCAATAAGCCCCAGCAACTTTGGTTAACTTAAACGCAGAACCAACATCCGCAGTTGTACGCATATGTGGGCCACGACAAAGGTCTAACCAAGGCCCTTGCTGATAAATAGAAATCGTTTCTGTTTCTGGCAAATCACGGATCAACTCTGCCTTATAATGCTCACCAGCTTTTTCAAAATGCTGAATAGCTTCATCACGAGGCATGACTTGACGAATAAAAGCCTCATTACGTGCCACGATTTCATGCATACGACGCTCAATACCTTCTAAATCTTCAGGTTTGAATGGTTCATCACGTGCAAAATCATAATAAAATCCATTGTCAATTGATGGACCAATGGTGACTTGTGTGTTCGGATAAAGTTCTTGAACGGCCTGAGCTAAAATATGAGCAGTATCATGACGGATAAGTTCTAACGCGGCTTCATCTTTTCTAGTGATAAATTTAACAGCTGAATCTTCGGTAATTTCCAAAGATAAATCAACCAATTCACCATTAACTTCCATTGCCAACGCTGCTTTAGCAAGCCCAGCACCAATAGATTGTGCAATCGTTAAGCCTGTTACTGACCCTTCATATTGTCGAACGGAACCATCAGGCAAAGTAATAGAAAGCATAATCAAATCTCCAGAACAAAAAACAAATCTAATCTTTATATTAAAATAACAAGAAAACTAATGAACCCACTTCAAGGCTTGTGCAACCTTTTTTACAGTCAGATCTTTTAAATTTTCTTGGCATATTATCTTCACATCATCCCCACGTGGTGCCGTTAGCAACGGATCACTACTTGAAGAGAATAAAACCACACTTGGACAACCCACCATCGCAGCTAGATGCATTGGCCCCGTATCATTCCCCAATGCAAACTCTGCATGTTTCATAATACCTCCCAATTGTAACAAAGTTGTTTGTCCAATTAAACTAATTATTTGCGGGCACTGCGTTTTTATTATTTCAACAAGGTTAGCTTCAGAAGGACTACCAATAATTACTGGCTGTATCCCTTTATCAATACAAAGCTGTGCAATTTGACCATAATACTCCACAGGCCAGCGCTTTTCAGGACGTTTAATAGAGCAACCTGGAACCAATATTGCATAAGGTTGTGGAAGAGATAGCGTCTCTTTATATAACCAAGATAAATGAGGCTGCGGAAAAATAGAAACCCTTGCGCGTTGCAACTGATCCTTCTGACGATCAATCGTATGCATATCATTACGATTAGGATTATCATGAGGATGCGATGCGCCTTTTGCAATCCCAGACCATTGTGGTTGACCTGCCCACTTAAAATAACGACTGGAACGCCCAGAAGTTTGCAAGTCATAAACAAAATCATAACCTTGTAGTTTTTTCTTTAACTCGAGCCATCCTGCAATATTTAATATATGCGGTTTATAGTCTATGATCACACGATCAAACCACGGACTATGTGATGCCAAATCAGCGAAAGGCTCTGTCGTTAGTAATGTAATTTCATCTTTTAAATGATGATGACGAATAGCTTCAAACGGATAAAAACTCTGTACAAAATCTCCGAAAGCACCCAAACGAATCACCAAGATTTTCAAGGGCTTCGTCATAAGCAATTTAATTGCTTTGTTTCAGGCAATAATTCATTGTAAACACGCAATGTCGCTTGTTGCATTTGCTCCAACGTATAACTTTCTTGCACATCTTCTCTTGCTAGTCGTCCGACCCATTGTAAGTCTGCTTCAGATGCTTCCATCAACTCTTGCAATATTTTTGCTAAATCATCAGAGTTCCCAGGCTCAAAAACATAGCCTGTCTTTTTATCCTTAACCGTTTCCGCAGCACCACCATGATTCGCAACGACTACAGATCTTTCCATTGCTTGTGCTTCAATAACCACCCGACCAAAAGGTTCTGGTTTTAATGACGGAACAACAACGATATTTGCCAGCATAAAAGCCGCTGGCATATCCTGACAATTACCAACAAAATATAACCGATCGCGTACATGTAATTGATTGGCTAAGGTTAATAATCTTTGCGTAAATTTATCTTTACCTTTTGATGGCCCAACAAACACACAGATCCACTCTTGATATTGTTGCTGTAACTTTGCCATTGCAAGAACCAATAGCTCATGCCCTTTCCACTCTGTCAAACGTCCAGGTAGTAAAATAACCTTTTGTGTTTCAACAATTCCCCATTTCTTCGCAAGATCAGCAACTCTCTCTCCAAAAGAAAGGTTAGGGTCAAAATTTGTTAAATCAACACCTCTAGGAACAATTCTTAACTGTTGCTCTTTTACCCCATAATGCGTCTTCAATCGATCTGCAATATAATGACTAATCGCAATAACACGCTCGCCTTTTGTCATGACTTGATTATACCAGCGCTTGCCACGCCAAGTTTCACTAAACACACCATGCCAAGTCGTAATAAAATGTGCTTTTGTCTTTTTTATTGCTAACCAAGCCGACCATGCAGGCGCTCTGGACCGCACATGCACAATATCAACACGATATTCTCTAATAACTTTTTCTAACGCAAACTGATTTTTCCAAATAACCCAAGGCTTTTTAGAATTTAAAGGCAAATCAATATAAATTGCCCCCATTCTCTCTAAAGAATTTTTCCAAATACCATCTGCACTTGCAACAATAGCAATACCACCTGCTGCGATAATCCCCTGTGCCATATCAACCGTACCACGCTCAACACCGCCTGTGCCTAATGCAGGTAACACTTGTAAAATAACAGGTTTATCAGACATCATGCTCCTTGATCCCATATAGGCTAAAAATCTAAATCTGCATAATGTTTAGGAGGAACAACACCACTAACACGATCGTTTAATAATGCACGAAAACTTGGACGGGATTTAATACGAGCATACCAGTCTTTAACAATGGGATTTTTATCCCAGTTCACGTCACCAATAAAATCCAACGAAGACAAATGTGCCGCTGCTGCAAAATCAGCCATAGATAAATTACTACCAGCCAACCAAACCCTATTTTCCGTTAACTCTGCAATATAATTCAGATGTGTTTTGATGTTCTCATACCCTTCTCTTAATGCCTGTGCATTTGGATTATTATTTCCAAAAAAACGTTTAAATGTTTTTTCATAGAGCAAATTATTCGTTACTTCACGATTAAATTTATCATCAAACCATGCTGTTAACCGACGAACTTCTACTCGCTCAGCAAGTGTGCGCCCCATCAAAGACGTATCAGGATATGCTTCTTCCAAATACTCACAAATGGCATAAGAGTCTGGAATAGTTAATCCTGTCTCTTCTACAAGAACGGGAACCATGCCCGCAGGATTAATTTCAAAAAATTCTGGTCTTCTTTTCCATACCGTCTCTGTCATCAATTCAAATGACAAGCGTTTTTCAGCCATAATCAGGCGAATTTTGCGACTAAAAGGACAAAGAGGTAGATGATATAATATACGCATATAATTTAGCCATTGTTTCTAAAAATATCACAAATGAACAACACTTAGCATTTTACTCTTAAAATTAATATCATTATCATTGTTATTCTTACCAATCTATAGAAATATTAATAAGAATAAGATTTACAACACAAAAATGTTATAAAAGTCACTATTTTTTATAATTTACAAAAAAAATAGATATTTAAGTGACAAAAATTGTAAAATGAATATAAACATTAATTTCTAATTTTCATCCATAATAAAACATTATAGATTGATTACATCGTTTTTTCTGCTTGTATAATAGGAATTATTATTCGTGCCAGACACTTCCCCATCCCTTCCTCAAATCCGTATCCGAGGTCGTTCTTTCTTATCCTTAGTACTGACACCTGAGACCCCTTTATCTGACTGGATTGCCAGCCTAGATAAACAACTTGAACGCTCTTCATTTTTTTTCTTAGGTAAACCTGTCATTCTTAACCTTGAACTTCTTTCTGGAGAAGAAGAAGGATTAGAAGATTTACATATTGCTTTAAGTAAAAGAAATATCCAAATCATCTCTGTTGAAGGTGGGTCTTCAACATGGAAAGCTGTACAAAGTTGGCCCAAAACATTTATTTTTGGCAATGGAAAAAATATCGATAATTTAGATATGCCAAACAATCCTCCTGCACCTAACACACCAACACCTTGCCTTATTGTTGATGAACAAATCAGATCTGGACAAAGTATTTTATTTCCAGAAGGAGATGTAATCGTCACAAACTCTGTTGCTTCTGGTACAGAAATTGTTGCTGGAGGATCTATTCATGTTTACGGTGCATTACGAGGCAGAGCCATCGCAGGTATTAGTGGGCAACCAAAAGCTAGAATATTTGCTTATCAATTAGAAGCAGAACTCATGGCAATCGATGGTTATTATATGACTGCAGAAGAAATTGAACATGGCTTAAGCATGAAAGCCGCACAAGTATATTTAGATAATGATGTCATGACTGTAGCACCTTTATCAAAAATCAAATAATATCTATATTTTATATTAATCTCTAGTATTAATAGGTCTATATAAAATAATAAGTTTCTAAACTGTAAGAATTTAAGGGAAATAATATGGCAAAGGTAATTGTTGTTACCTCCGGAAAAGGTGGGGTTGGTAAAACAACATCAACAGCTGCAATTGGTGCTGCCTTAGCACAAACAGGGCAACGCGTTGTTGTGATCGATTTCGACGTTGGTCTCAGAAATCTTGATCTGGTTATGGGTGCTGAACGACGCGTTGTATTTGACTTTGTAAATGTCATTCAAGGCGAAGCGTCTTTATCTCAAGCATTAATTAAAGATAAACGTGTTGAAACACTTTATATTCTTGCAGCATCCCAAACTCGTGACAAAGACGCCTTAACCGAAGCAGGCGTAGGAAAAATCATCACAGAATTAAAAGAAAAATTCGATTGGATTATCTGTGACAGTCCTGCTGGTATTGAACGCGGCGCTAAAATGGCAATGCATTTTGCTGATGAAGCCATCATCATCACAAACCCAGAAGTTTCTTCCGTTCGTGATAGTGATCGTATTATCGGTATTTTAGACAGCACCACTGAAAAGGCTCTAAAAGGTGAAAAAATCGTAAAACATCTTTTAATTACCCGTTATGCTGCCAACCGTGCCAATCGTGGTGATATGCTCAATACAGATGATATCCTTGACATTCTTTCTATTCCCCTCATCGGAATTATTCCCGAAAGTGAAGATGTATTAAAAGCATCTAACTTAGGATCCCCAATCACTTTATCATCCCCAAATTCTGCTGCTGCACGCGCCTATACAGAAGCTGTTAAACGCCTACAAGGCGAAAAAATTGAAGTTACAATTCCTACTGATAAAAAAGGTTTCTTTGACTGGTTGCTTGGAAGGAGCGGATCATGAGCTTTTTTTCAAATTTCTTTGCTAAAAAAAATAGTGCCCCAGTTGCTAAAGATCGCTTACAAATCCTCCTTGCTCATGAACGCTCTTCTATGGCTGGAAATTCAGATTTATTACAAAAACTGCAAAAAGAAATTATGGAAGTTATTCAAAAACATATTTCTATTGACCAAGAAAAAATCCAAGTCAAAGTTGATAGAGGTAATGATTTTTCTACGTTAGAAATTGATATTGAAGTGCCTCAAACTAATCAAGCCGACGAGAAATAACTAATCTTTTCTTCTGATTAAATCAACAATAAAAAGCCAGATAAATACTAGTATTTATCTGGCTTTTCTTTTACTCATCATGAGATGAATTAATCATCTACATTTTTATCTAACTCTTTTAACCCTCTTGGACCATAATTAAAAGACGCCACCATATTCGCAGAAGATTGAACCGCTTTTGGAATATCCAATGGATCAAACATCACTTCAATTAAGCATAATTGATCAGATGCCTTTTCTGCGTCTTGTAGAACACTTTCAAAATCATCTTCTGTCACAACCTGACGCGCAAAGAACGGCTTTCCATCACTAAATGCTTCAAATAACTGTTTATAATTCCAATTTGGAATATCATTATAAGCTGAATGAAAGCCCATAATCGCGCGCTCAATGGTATATCCTCTATTATTAATCAGGAAAATAATAGGTTTTAAATCATGCTCAAAAAATGAAGAAACCTCTTGAGCTGTTAACTGAAATGAACCATCCCCGATAAAGATTACTTGACGACGATTAGGCTGCGCCAAAGAAGATCCAAAAAGTGCTGGTAACGAATATCCAATAGATAACCATAAAGGCTGACTGATAATCGTAATTCCAGATGGCATATCCAGAATTTTTACTCCACGCATAGAAGTTCCTGCTTCAGTAACCACCACATCATTTGGCTTAATAAATTTCTCAACACGCTTCCAAAAACGATCTTGAATAAGCTTTTCACTTCCCTTAGAAACCCAATTATTCTCGGTTTTAGCAATTTTTGCTGGAATATTTTGATATTTCTTCGGAGGTGTTATTTTGGACAACGCCTCTAACAATTCAACTGCTGAAACACCTTCAAAGACTTCATGACCAATAATCGTCCTAAAAGGACGAATATCAATCATATCTTCTGGAATTTTTTGAGTAAAATAGCTTGAATTACTATCTGTAAATTTAACATTTAATCCAAATAAACAATCAGATTCTTCAATCGCTGCCTTTACCTGATCAGAAGATGAACGTCCACTATATCCACCAATCCACTGAGGATGATCGCCATCTAATACACATTGTGCGGCAGATAATGTTGCAAATGGAATATTAAAATTCTCAATCATAGCCTGTGTTGAATCACTCAATCCAAAACGATCTAATGCCATACCCAACAATGCAGAAGGATTTTTTGCTTTTGCTAACTTTTCCTCAATACGTTCTAATACTGCACCTAACTGCCGAGCATCACTAGTTTGCTGACATAATGATAGCTTTTCATTACAAACATCGATCTCAAAAAAGGTAATATCAGAAGGTATTTGCAAATAAACAGGGCGTTTCTTACGAACACATGCACGTAATACACGGTCTATTTCTTCAACTGCATTTTGTGGGGCAATACGTGCTTGAGCCACTGTAAATGGACGATAGCAGTTCATCACGTCTTCGAAGTTACCTTCTGCAGTTGTATGATGCAAAAAGCGACGTCTATACATACTATTTAATGGAGGCGCACCCGTGATACAAACAATAGGAACATATTCAGCATAAGCACCCGCGATTGCATTAATTGCACTAAGATCGCCAACACCATAGGTTGTTAATAATGCTGATATTCCATTGACTCTGGAATACCCATCTGCAGCGTAACCACCATTAAGCTCATTACGTGTGCCAACAAATCTAATATCTTTTCTTCTTTCTGCTTGAATCAGAAGTTGAAGATTATAATCTCCAGGAACACCAAGGATATCTTTAACACCAATTTGGGATAATCTATCAAGTAGGAAGTCGCCTACAGTCCGTTTCATGTATAGCCTCTCTATATTTTTTCTTTACATAGAAGAAATTTGATTTCCTTTATTTTACGCTCGTCTTAAAATAAAGGAAAATCACAATTCCGCGCTTATACAGATTGTTTTGTCATTTATTCATTAATTTATAAATAACTTTGCGCTATTTTTTGTATCGCTTGAACCATTGATGCCACCCCGTTACTGCGATTAGCAGATAAAGCACCTGCCAACCCAAGATCCGTAATAAAAATAGGATCAACTGCCAAAATTTCAGGAAAGTTACGTCCTGAATAAATACGCAATAATAAGGCAACCAACCCTTTTACAATCGCAGCATCAGAGCTTCCTGCGAAAAATATAGTGCCATCTTTTTCACGGAAATTAAGCCAAACTTGGCTTTGACATCCCATAACTCGAAAATGATCATTTTGCCATTCTTGAGGAAAGTCAGGTAGCTTCTCCCCCAAATCAATCAGGTAACGATAACGTTGCATCCAGTCATCAAACAATTCTAATTCATCACGAATTGCCTCAATCGCTTCAGACGCACTTTCTTCTTCTGGTATTATAAAAGGATCAGTCATTTTACTCTATCAATCTTATAAAATCGGTAAGGTCACTATAAATTAAAGGATAAAGCGACTCAAATCACTCTTATTTGCCAATGACGCAACACGTTCCTCAACATCTTGAGGGGTAATTTCAATTGAATCACCAGATCGTTCAGAAGCCGTAAATGAGACTTCTTCTAGCAATTTTTCCATCACAGTTGCCAAACGTCTAGCACCAATATTTTCAACACGTTCATTGATATCCGTTGCTAATTGTGCAATTGCATCAATTGCAGCTTCCGTGAAGGTTAAAGTCACCCCTTCGGTCGCCATTAATGCAATATATTGTTTTAACAAAGAATGTTCTGGCTCTGTTAAAATACGACGCATATCTTCACATGTCAGCGCAGATAACTCAACACGAATAGGCAAACGCCCTTGTAGCTCTGGTAATAAATCAGAAGGTTTCGCAATATGAAATGCACCAGATGCAATAAACAAGATATGATCCGTTTTTACTAATCCATATTTTGTAGAAACCGTAGTGCCTTCAATCAAAGGTAATAAATCACGTTGCACCCCTTCACGAGACACATCCGCACCACCACGTCCACTACCGCCTTCAGAAGAGCGTGCACAAACTTTATCTATTTCATCTAAGAAAACGATACCATGGTTTTGGGTACGATTAATAGCCTCTTGTACTAAAGCATCATTATCCAATAACTTATCAGATTCTTCTTTGATTAACGCTTCTCTTGCCTTAGCAACCGTTAAACGACGTGTTTTTTCTGATTTATTCATTAACCCTTTCATCATATCCGTAAAGTTAATGACCTGAGCAGAAGGTATACCAGGAATATCAAATTGATTAACAGGCGCAGAAACATCCGCAAGGCTAATTTCGATTTCTTTGTCTTCAAGCTCTCCGCTTAACAACATTTGTAAGAATTTATTCTTTGTTTCCGCAGAAGCACTCTCACCAACTAATGCGACAACTAAACGTTGATTAGCTTCATCTTTTGCTTTTTCTTTGACATCACGACGTTTAATATCACGCAACATCACCAAAGAAGCCTCAACTAGATCTCTGATAATACTTTCAACATCACGCCCCACATAGCCAACTTCTGTAAATTTAGTTGCTTCCACTTTCAAAAATGGTGCTTGTGATAAGCGAGCCAAGCGACGAGCTATTTCTGTTTTACCGCAACCCGTTGGGCCTATCATAAGAATGTTCTTAGGAACCACTTCTTCACGAATACCATCAGCTAGCTTCGCACGTCTCCAACGATTACGTAAAGCAATAGAAACAGCACGTTTCGCATCATCTTGACCAACAATATAGCGGTCTAATTCCGCTACGATTTCTTTTGGGGAATAAGTAGGAATAATATCACTCATAATCATTAACCTTTAGCTGACAATGTCTCTACGGTAAGGGAGGAATTCGTATAAATACAAATATCACCAGCAATTTTCATTGCACGACGTGCTATTTCTTCGGAAGTTAACCCATCCACTCCCAACAAAGCACGAGCAGCAGCTAACGCATAATTTCCACCTGAACCAATGGCTACGACGCCATCTTCTGGTTCTAATACATCCCCATTTCCTGTTAATGTATAAGAATGTGTGTGATCGGCGACCAACAACATTGCTTCTAATCTGCGCAAATAACGATCTGTACGCCAATCTTGAGCCAACTCTACACAAGCACGCTCTAATTGATTGGGGTAACGCTCCAATTTTTTTTCTAATCTTTCTAGCAACGTAAATGCATCAGCCGTTGCACCAGCAAATCCAGCAAGAATATTACCACCAGCGCCTATTCTTCTGACTTTCTTTGCATTTCCTTTGACAACAGTATGTCCTAATGTGACTTGGCCATCACCAGCAATGGTTACTTGACCATCTCGACGCACGCATAAAATAGTTGTCCCATGCCATTGAACGGGATCATGTGGAGATGAAATATGATTTTGCATGTATATTAAATAGCCTTTTTATTAAAAATAGTCTGACTTACCTTTTTATTATCTGGCGACGAGCTCTTCAACTCTCTTCGTCAAAACGCCCAGAGAAAAAGGCTTTGTAATCAGTTTAATATTATCATCTATTGGTAATTTACCAACACCATGAGAATAACCTGTAATGAATAATATTGACAGATTGGGCCACATTTCTCGGGCTGTTTTAGCCAGATCATTTCCATTCATACCTGGAAGCCCAATATCCGTCAGTAATAAATCTATATTATTTTGCTTATCATTCAAGTCTTGCAGCAAAGATAATGCTTGCTGCCCATCTTCTGCCACGAGAACATTATACTCCATTTCATTAAGCAACTCCACCAACAATGGACGCAAAACAGAGTCATCTTCAACCACTAAAATTAATTTTTTGCTTTTATCTTTTTCTTCATTCATAATTCTAACCCTTGTAATTCTGAAGAGAAAGCGTAACCGCAACGGAAATCATCTTTATCTTAATCCAATTCAAAATATTAACCTGTATCATTTTGGATAAAAAATCTACAAAATCAACACAATAATATTATATATACAGTCACTTTTTCAGTAGCTATATATCTTGATATAATGCGTTATTTTTTTGATTTAAAATAGGTAAATAAATACTAATTGCTGTCCCAACACCAAGTTGACTCTTAACCATAATATCACCACCAGATTGCTGGGCAAAACCATAAACCATTGCTAACCCTAAACCAGTTCCCCAACCAACTTCTTTGGTTGTAAAAAAAGGTTCAAAAATATGAGCAATCGTTTCTGCAGACATTCCTTCACCTTCGTCTTTAACGGTTACCACAACATATTCCCCAAAGGAAAGCTGGCTATTATGATTAGATCCCTCTGAGACAGTTTCTTTATGAACAATCACCATAATTTTTCCGCCATGTGGCATAGCATCAGACGAGTTAATACATAAATTCATAACTGCCAACTCTAGCTGTGAAGGATCTGTTTTTACGAAAGCACCTGTAGAAATCTGATATTTTACATCTAAATAAATACTTTCTTTGATACCTGCACCTTTAATACCTTTTGAACGAGAAGCATGTCGCATAGATAGCGTTTGAGACAATAATTCATAATTTTCTTGCAGTTGCTTCACCACATCAACCTCTTGCAACGCAAGCTTCTTTCGGCGACTAAAACTTAATAATCTTTCTGTTAAAACCGACCCTTTCTGAGCCGCGGCTAACGCGTTGACAAGTAATCTTTTTATAGAGGTCACTTGTTTATCTGCCAGATGCTCTACAGCTAACATTTGCTCTGACAACTCCAACGACCCCATTATTGTCGTTAAAAGATTATTAAAATCATGTGCAATACTACCTGCCATCGTTCCTAAAGCTTGTAGCTTTTCAGCTTGCTGCAACTTTGCTTCAAGATTTTTCTGTTCAGTAATATCCAACTCCATAATAACAGAAGGACGAGCGACTTCTCCTTTTGCTCTTCCCAGCAATAATCTCGTAATCACAAACCATTGTGCCTCTTCATGAGAGGCGTGTGCAGGAACTTCTAAAGTAGCAACAAAACGTTCTTCTTTTTGAAGCCTCTGCTTAAAAGCTATTAACTCTTCTGGTTTAAAAGAAGGCTCAATCTCTTCTTCGGTTTTTCCCAAACATTCCTGAACGGTTAACCCTCTACGTGTTGCCGCCAACTCATTCATTCTGGTAAATTTACCTTGCTCATCTTTAAAGGCCAACCCATAAGGTAAGTGATCTAATAATCCTTGCAACAAAAGTTGCTCATGCCTAAGCTGCCGACGATATTCAGAACGTAATACTGCGCGCTGTACAATTTCTTTAACTGTAAATGGATCAAAGGGCTTTGAAATAAAAAAAGATATCCCTCCTTGATTAAGAGCAGAAATCAAAAAATCTGTGCGATCTTTAGAGGCTAATAAAATACGTGTTGCAACGGTAATATTCCTAACACGAGCAAAAAAAACATTTCCATACATCGAAGGCATACAGTAATTATATAAAATTGCTGAAAAATGCACTCCTCTTTTGATCATGTCCAAAGCACAATGCGGAGATTCCGTAATTTTTACAGAAAACTGCCCTTCCAAAATCTGCTTTAACGCATGCAAAACCAGAGGATCATCATCCACAATTAAAACAGCTGGTAACGCACCCATGCTTGTTATTCCTCGCATTTCTTTAAGAACGTTCTTATAAGTTACAATATTTTTATATGAATATAGTTTTTTATCAAATGATAATTTAACGCTTACATTAAACAATCTCTTAAAAAACGATTAAGATATAAACCTTATCTTTCTCATTAAATAAACAAAATTGATATTATCAAAACAAAAATATAAAAATTATTGCTTTTTATGATCTTGCATATTACTCCGAACAGAATGATAATCAGTCCTAAATTCATTCCCTATTTGAGGATTATTTCGTGAATATACCAACAGATACTACACGCACTAACGAACGACTAACAACCTCGGTTCAACAAGAGCACCATACAAACAGAAACAGTTTTCAAGAAAATCCTTTGTTTAAAATGATTCTGACAATCGTTTGGGCGGTGTGTCACTTTGCTTTTTTCTTTATCCAACAAGTTGCTGAAATCTTCGCTCCTCTTTTATTAATAATTGGAATTATTTGGAAAATTTTGCCCAGTTTGGCACATTCTGCCGTTGGCATGGTAGATGCCTCTGATCCACAAATACGTGACATGGTGGGACGTGGAACAGATCTTATTCCAACCTCTCTAACTGTTGCTGGCCACACAATCTCTGCATCCTCTCTAATTTTTGATGGGCTATTGCTAATCGCTTTAACCGCACTTTGCGCAACCATTACTGCTTTTTTAGGAAGACGACTTTAAAAAAATAAGTTACTCTTTTACTAAATTTATATTCAATACAGGAAAGACGTGAAGCGTAACGAATGATTCAACTCGATGGTGTAAGTTTAAACTATAAAAATGATGTTACCCTTTTGGATAATGTAGATTTACATATTCCTCAAGGTGGATTTTGCTGGTTAACAGGCCCATCTGGTGTTGGAAAATCTACTCTATTACGTCTGTTACATCTAGAAAAAAAATCTAATACAGGACTAGTAACTATTCTAGATACTCCCACCAATCATGCACGCAGATCTACTATTTGTCGTTTAAAACAACGTATTGGTATTGTCTATCAAGATTTTAGACTGATACCTAATTTAACTGTTTTTGATAATATCGCTTTACCTCTACGTTTACAAAATGCTGATGAAACAACAGTTCAACGCTGGACAGCACGTATTTTGGATTGGATTGGATTAGAGCATAAACAATATACTTATCCAAAAACATTATCAGGCGGTGAACAACAACGTGTTGCGATTGCTCGTGCTGTGATTCATAGACCAGATTTACTTCTTGCTGATGAACCTACTAACGCATTAGATGATTACCAAGTTAAACGGCTAATGGATCTCTTTTATGATTTAAACGATCTGGGATGCACAATCATTATGGCAACACACAATGACGCATTAATTCGCCAATTCCCTGCTACACGCTTGAAATTGGAAAATGGACGATTATGGGTAAATAATGCTGTTTAAATATAAAACATCTGATGGTCTAAAACTGCATCGAGCTTTACCTGGAGAATTCCTCATACCTCTTGTTGCAGCAATGACTTTTCTTGCAGCCTTATCCATTGCTGGTGCTTATGCCAGTCAACAGCTTGCTCAACGTTGGAGTGCTGGAGCTGCCTCTACGGTTATTTTGCAAATTCCGATGCCGAATGATCCATCTCCCTCTAATGATAAAATAGCTTCAACACTTGCTAATCAAACGAAGATACAACTCGTTACAGCCCTATTATCCACTTCTAAAGAGTTAGATTCTTTTCATCAAATGACAGATAAAGAAATCGATGAATTGCTAGCTCCTTGGTTACATGAAAGTGTTCAAGCATTTGCACTGCCTATTCCCGCAGTTATAGAGTTGCACTTAAAAAACAATCCTCCTTTATCAGAAACTATGCAAAAATCCCTTAGGCAAATTGTTCCTGATATTTCTATTGAACAAAGTAATTTTTGGAATCAACGATTAAACACCTTAGCAAACAGTCTACAAACTAGCGCTTTTCTTGCATTAGCCATTGTGATTTCTGTTGCAGCAGCAGTCATTGCACTAGCAACGAGAACTGGGTTAATGCAATGTCGACAAACCATCGAAATTCTTCATAATCTTGGTGCATCAGATTTTTACATTGCATTCCGATTTGCCAAAAGAAGTGCTTACCTTGCTTGCATTGGTGGAGCGATAGGAAGTTTTTTTTCAATCCCATTGTTATTATTTTTAACCTATCTTTGTTTGCCATTTAGTAGCGATCCAAATTGGCAATCCTTGTCCAACGCCAGTTGGTTTTACTTTTTAATTACTACCCCATTTCAACTTTTTGTTCTTTTTATTTTTCTACCAATATGCAACTATTTTATCGGATGGATTACAACCACTGGAATCGTTTATGTTTGGTTACGGAATTTAACGTAAAATATGGATAAACCACGCTCCAAATCAAAATGGATTTTACTATTATGGGGAATGTTAACCACTTTCCTCGCATGGAGTGGTGGTTTCGTTCTATTCGTCATCGATACATTAACCTACTATCCACCTACCCCTACAGCCCAAGGAATCGTTGTCTTGACTGGAGGAGCAAAACGAATTGATACCGCTATTCAATTGTTACAATCCAATCATGGGAAATACCTTTTGATTTCTGGAGTCCAACCAACAACAACCTTACAAGATATTGAAAGAGTCTCATCTATTAAACTGACTCAATCAAATCGAAATCATATTACATTGGGGCATAATGCAACCTCTACCATGGGAAACGCTGTTGAAACTGCCGCATGGGTGCATTATCACCACCTAGACTCACTGATTGTTGTCACCTCTAGCTATCATATTCGCCGTGCCATTGTAGAAATACAATCTTTGCTTGATAATGTTGATATTTACCCGTATGTCTCTCGTAGTGATAAACAAGAAACTTTATCACACCTACATTCTATAAGGTTGTTATTTCTTGAATATAATAAATTTATTGCGGCTTATACGGGATTAATTCATACAACCCGCCCTAAAGAAGACTTACTTAAAAACATTCCATAAATAAAAGCTGATTTCTTATGACTTTCATACGCTCTGTTTCTTTTGCAATCTATTTTTTTTCACTGACCTTTATCATGGGAATCGCTGCTTTGGGTATTCGGTTTATCGCGAAAAAACATGCACTATCTTATGCGCAATTATGGACACGACTTTCTTTAAAAGGGTTAGAAAAAATTTGTAAAATCTCAACCCAAGTTATTGGCAAAGAAAATTTACCACAAGAACATTCTTTCTTAATCGCATCACAGCACCAATCAGCCTTTGATACGTTCGTATGGATGAACTTATTGGAACGCCCTGCATATATTATGAAGCGTGAATTAACGCGTATTCCTTTGGTTGGTCCAATGTTATTATTGGCAGGGATGATCCCTTTAGATCGACAAGGTGGTGTTAAAGCACTTAAGAGCTTAATTCAAGATTGCCAAAAAGCCATTGATGATTTCAGACAAATTATCATTTTCCCAGAAGGTACTCGCACAGCTGTTGGTGAAAAAGTAAAATTACATGCAGGAACCGTGGCCATTGCCAATCAACTTAATTTAAAAATTGTGCCTGTTAGTATCGACTCTGGATATTGTTGGCCAAGAAATTCTTTTTTCAAATATCCAGGAACCATCCACATCACTATTCATCCCCCGATTGTCGATACCAGCAACCGCAAAGAAACTTTAGCTGCCATAGAGCGCAGTTGGAGGAAGGTGGAATCGTAGTTCACAACCCTGTGGATAACTTGGTGGGCTTTTTTAAAAAAAACTTTATAACTAGATTCGTTGGCAGTTTTAATAGATTCTCTACACAAGTTGACTTTCCTATGTTTTTGCAACAGTCAAACAAAAAAATATTTATTTTTTTTCTTGATTTTTAACGAATCTATCTTGTGGATGTTTTAAACATCAACTCTAAATTTTATATAAAGATACTTGGATATACTATGTTTAAACGTTCCAGATATTTATTTACCCACAAAAAGAAAACACATAAAAGTTTCTTTTTTTTATTAATTTCTGCTTTGAGTTTAACCATAGCGTATTGTTCTATTAATCATTTTTTACAACAAAAAATTTCTATGTTTTTAGAAAGACAACAATCTTTTTTACAAAAACAAAATATCTCTTTAAAATTCCAGTCTATATCTCATTCATCATGGGAAGTATGGCCATATCTCACTATAATATACCCGATATTACAAAAGAATAATTTAGATACGACAATACAATTTTTCTGGCAAGCAAAAGAGGCGAAAATTACATATTCTTTATGGCACCCTCTAAGTATTGTTATTCAAATTGACGGTGACCAGCTTTTTTGTAATGATAAAAACTCGACTACGTGCCTTCAAATTCATGGAAAACCATGGCAAATTTACTTACCTTTAATAGACAATCGTATAAATAAATCTTTTGCATTACAATGCGATGAGACATTTTATACCAACAACACTAAATCCTCAGGGACGCTTCAGTCTCTACAATTAACAAAAATAACAGCAAATTTATATTGGAATAATAATTTAGAACAAACGAATAATAGTCTTGCCTTCTCAAAAATTAATATTCATAAAGTAATGATTAACTTAGTTGCACTCCCTCCTCAACAGCTCAAACATATTAAATTCCAAGCAGCACTAATACAAAAAAACAATCCTCGAAACACATCAAATAATTTATATAAGTTATTAATTCAAAAAGCTAATTTTTCAGCCAATAATCTATCAGCAAATGTTTCAGGAAAACTATATATTCCCTACCCCCAAATTATCCCAACTGGAGAGTTAACTGTACATTTGAACGGTGTAAATCAAACAATTTACCAAGAACTCATTCCATCAACTTGCTGTCAAAAACTAAAAGAGGAGTTAATAAAAACCCCTCTTCCTTCTCAACTCAATTTTACTCTCTTAATTCGTGAAGGAGACTTTTATTTAGGAACTCTCCCCTTACAAGAAAACTTGTATGGCACACTGAAAACACTTATGCAAACTTACGCAAAATGATCTTTTGCTTTTCGATAATCTGTAAATTCAGTTACATTCTTTGCCAATAAAAAAGGATTTGTTTTTTTCTCTTCTCCCAAAGAAACTGGTAATGTTGGCAAATGATTTTGTCGCAATTGTTTAACTTGCTCTAATCTATTTTTTAAAGGTTGATAATTTGGTAAAACAGAAGTCGCAAAACGCCCATTATCCAACGTATATTCATGCGCACAATATACCATTGTTTCATCTGGTAAAGTCGCAAGACGATTTAAGCTGTGATACATCATCGCAGGAGAGCCTTCAAATAAACGGCCACACCCTAAACTAAATAAAGTATCCCCTGTAAAAACGACCTTTAAATCAGAAAGATAATAACAGATAGAACCTAATGTATGCCCAGGAGTTTCTAACACTTGTGCTTTACCAATATTTCCTAAAGAAACATAATCCCCTTCATGAAGAAATCTATCCACATCCGGAATATGTGCAGCCTCTTTTTCTGGAGCAACTACTTCACACTGAAAAGTGCTTTTTAATTCTCCAATTCCTCCGATATGATCATTATGAAAATGAGTAATCAGTATCGTTTTCAAAGAAAGTTGTTTCTCTTCTAAGACTTGTAATACAGATTTAGCATCTCCTGGATCAACAACGACTGCGTTTTTATATACTTCATCATATATTAACCAGACATAGTTTGTTTCAAAGCATGGAATAGGTTCAATGATAATAGACATACTTTCTCCTTGATTTCATCACAATCCTTTTTTAAATTAAGAAACAAGTTTCAAGAAAAGGTTGCAATGGTCTACGATATTAATTCTATTCTTATTCATAAACATGAAAAAAAACAAGGGATTACAACCTATCTCCAACATAAATTAGCACAAATATGGCCTGATTTATATGGTTTGTCTTTTCTTAGCACTGGTCAAACACTCCCTTTAATTCCACGAAATATATGGTACCCTCATGATCATATTCATGGTATATTCAATATAACCGAAAATAACTATTTAAAATATCTAACCGGTTACAATCCACAAATATGTTGTTTTTCAATAGTTTCCTTTCCTTTCCAAGATTGTAGTATTGATCGTATTTTATATATTCATGATAAAACGATCACAAAAGAACAGTTTGATTTATTCCTACGCTCATGCTGGAAAACATTAAGTGATGATGGCAAAATTATTTTACTCCTTCCTAATAAATTAGGATGGTGGTCTGTGATTGAGAATATTTCTCTACGCTACAGAAACACTTTTTTTATTCAAAAGTTAAATATTGTTCTAAAACAACAAATGTTTCGAATCAGCCATTATGAAAAAGTGTTATATTTTCCACCCAGAATAATGAATATTGCCTCTTTACGTACGAATAGAATTCTAGAATTTATAGGGTTATTCTTCGTTCCTTTTGGGGGAGGTTATCATTTAATAGAAATTGAAAAGAATCTTTATGCGCCGATTACAGTAGCGCCTTTGAAAAAAAACTATATACTACGAAAGAAATTATCAAAAACCAGTTTGAACCTCAGAGATTCCGACTCATAAGAATATTACGTCCAAAGGTTACATTTACATGTCTATTTTAAAATCTATTCAATCCAGTCTTTGCAAACCTCATCCTGCCAGCCACCCTTTTTTAATTATTTCTACAGTTGTAACTGTTTTGGCACGAATGACCCCTTGGCGTATTACACGCTTTATTGGTAAACTTAGTTTATTATTCGCTGGTTTTTGTTGGTATTTTTTCCGAAACCCTAAACGCGTTATTCCTACAGACGACAATCTTATCATTTCTCCCGCAGATGGAACCGTTTCCTCAATTGAGTGCATTATGCCTCCTGCAAATCTTGGAATGGATGAAAAACCCGTATGGCGCGTTTCTATATTCTTATCTGTGTTAAATGTGCACTTACAACGTATTCCTACAAAAGGAACCGTAACCAGTCGCGTTTATATCCCAGGAAAATTCTTTAATGCTTCTTTAGATAAAGCTTCTGAACATAATGAACGTAATGCAATTTGTATGACATTACCTAATGGTCAAAAATTAATCGTCGTTCAAATCGCTGGACTAATTGCAAGACGTATCGTTTGTGATGCTGTTGTTGAAAAACAATATGAAGCTGGTGATCTTTATGGATTAATTCGTTTCGGATCTCGTGTCGACTTATACTTACCTGAAGGCTGTCAGCCAAACGTACAAGTTGGGCAAACTATGATTGGTGGGGAAACCATTGTCTCAAAACTCTAAGCCATCCAAACCTTTATCTTTGCGATCACGACGTAAGAGTTTGTTACGACAAAAAATACGCCCCAGAGTTAAAGGTATTTCTTTTAATCGCATTATTCCTAACCTTTTAACCTTATTGGGATTATGTGCAGGGCTGATTGGTATTCGTAGTGCGATCCATGGTGACTTTGCAGAAGCAGCTATTGCCGTATTAGTTGCCGCTTGTTTCGATGGTTTAGATGGACGTATTGCCCGTTTACTGCGAGGTACCAGCCGTTTTGGTGCTGAATTAGATAGTTTAGCAGACTTCTTATCTTTTGGGATTACGCCTAGCTTTATTCTTTATATGTGGACATTAAAAGATAGCGGTGGCTATGCTTTTGTTCCATGCGCAATGTTTACGGTTTGTATGTCTCTAAGATTAGCACGATTTAATGCTTCCCTAGAGGATGAAGATAAACCAAAATATGCAAGCAACTTCTTTACAGGCGTTCCTGCACCTGCCGGGGCAGGAATCGTTCTTTTCCCTATTTTCTTAGGACTAGAAGCTCAAAAGTTACAATGGGATTTCCTAATAGAAATTGCTCACTCACAAATCTTAACATTAGTCATGTTAGTAACAACTTCTTTTCTTCTGGTTTCAACCATTCCAATTTGGTCGTTTAAAAATTTCAAAATCCCCACAACTTACGTCTTACCACTTCTTTTGGGAACAGCGATTTACGCAACGGTACTCGTTGCTGATCCTTGGGGAACATTAGCATTTAGTGGATTACTCTATTTATGCACTATTCCTCTAAGCTATCGAAGCTTTCGTTTGTTGAGGGCGGATGCTGAGGCGCTTCATAAGGAGACGGAGGAGAGTGATGAGGAAGACCAGACTGAGACTATTGAGAACGAAGTCCCAACAACTCCAATAACCCCTCCATAATTTGTTGAGGTGACGGGGGGCAGCCTTCGATTTGTAAAACACAATCTTCCCCCCCAGTAGTCTCCTTTAAAACAGTATAATTCTCTTCAAAAACACCTTTATCAATCGCACAAGCACCAACGGTCACGATCGCTTTTGGCTCTGGCATTAGTTCCCAGTTTTTTTCTAAATACGGAAGCATTGAGCGTGTTAAAACACCTGTTATCAATAAGATATTTGCAATTGCTGGATGATCTACAAAAGCCAAACCACTTGCTGAAATATCAAAGGCCGCCCCTCGTAATGCCGTTATTTCCAAAATACATCCACTACAATCCCCACAAGGCACAGGAAATAAATGTAAAATTTGATCAGTATGGCCTGTTTTTTGATCTAAGGGTTTCACTCTTCCAAAAACAGAATCAAACAACGCACGTATAACAGCCATTTCTTATCCTTTTATAAATCAACGCCTGTTGATAGAATTCCAAATGAACTTCTAATCAATGATTGATTTTCAAATAGCTCTCCTTGCAATATATCTTGCAAAACATAAGCCTGATTAGCAGCTGGATCCCGAATAAAAATATCTTTAATAATGCCAGCTTGAACTTTTACGTAATACCATAAATCACCTTGAACGCCTTCACAAACGCCTATCCCTTCGCCAGAAAGCGTTTCAATAATGATTTTTTGATCTTCTTGAGAATCTTCATTCCTTACATCTTGCAAAATTGTTTCAATAATTTGAAAAGCATTTTCAATTTCTTGAAAACGTAATTGCATTCGTGCATAAACATCTCCGCTTGTAAAATTACGCGGAGAAAGCCATTCTAAGCGATATTCAGGCATATACCGACGAATATCAATATCTCGACCAGAAGCTCGCCCAATAATCCCACCAATATTAAATTGAATGGCTTGCTCTATGCTTAACACACCTACCCCTTGCAATGTATCACTTAATCCAGGAAAACTATGCATTAGCCTATACGCTTCAGAACATAAATATTTTACTTTCTTAGGCAAATAATCTGCTGTTCCCTCGCCCATTTCTTCTATAGAGCGAACTGCACCAGGAAACACGCAATCCATCAGCCAACGATGGCCATAATAATGCGCACTCCAACGCATTAAGAGTTCTCTGGCGATTTCACATCGAGACGCAATAATCCCAATTCCTAACTCTCTAAATAACTGAGATAAATATAATAAATGCGCCAATACTTTAGAAAGCTCTGATAAAATAACCCGCTTACGTAGCACATGCACGCTTGGAACAAATTGCGCCATATCTTCAATCGCATGAGAAAATGCGATCTGATGAGCCGTACTATCTACCGCATTAATCCGACTAATTAACGGCAAAACCTCTAATACATTTTTATTTAATAGATTAGAAAGCACACTGCGATGCGTATAACCATAAAGAGATTCCGCTTTTAAAATGGTTTCCCCCATCATCGCAAAACGCCATAATGAAGGGGATACTCCTTGGCAAGAAGAAGGATCAATCGTTGCGAACTCTCCTCCTTTTTGCACAATATCAGCGGGCATCTCATATTCATATTTTTCAGGAGGCCAACTTACAGGGGCTTTATTTTCAGATAATGGCCATGAATGCTTCCACAAACCACGATCGATCCAAGGACGAAGATCTATCGCATACATTGCCTCTTTACCGCATAATTCCCAAATCATCCGTTCATAAATAATTGCCGCAGGTCTAGCCTGAGAAAGCGCAAAGTAACGATCCACTGAAAAAGTAACTTTTACCCCTAAAGGACGAAAACCATTTTCTAAGAAAAGAACGTTAATGTCCTCGCCACTACACCACATCGCTAGAAATACCAAACGATCATGAGGCAACTTTGAAACGATTTCTCTCCACTCCTCTTCCTCTACTCTGAAAAAGAATTTCGTTTCTCTTTTATGCTTTTTAATTAAATCTGCTGCTTTGGTATGGGTAATAAGAGGTATTTCAGATTCCATCATGCCCCACCATATCTTTTCACAAATTCAGACGCAATTTGATAAACCCAGCTAGACATAAACAAAGGAAATAAAACTGTTTGCATCGCAATAATGCTAAATATCAATTTAATCTCTTGCTTAGACACATCCTGTGTAAAGAAAATTGTTCTGCCTTTTTGAAATAGCACATACCCTCTAATTAACAGTAAAGCCAGAACTATTCCCCCAACAATCGGCATGATTTGCATTAAATAAGCAAACAAGACGGAACAAGCCCAGAAAATCCCCATCGGAGGTAGCCCTGATAATGCCAACATGACCCATCCTTCACAAGAACCTTGGTCTTCTTTTTGATTTTGGCTCATCATATATCCCAAAGGAGCAAACACAACCAATGCCATTATAAATAAACAAGCACTATAAATCCCTTCAATATGGTTAGCAAAAACGCCTCCTAAAATAGTCATGGATATTAATAGAATTGAACAAAGGCATAATGACGAACGTTGACGATTTTGTTCATTTAAAATAACAAAAATAACACTTGTAATTGCTAAAATAATTAAGAGATTTTCAGAGGGTTGATAATTTGGAATTTGATATAAACGTAAAAACGTCGCGATTGTAGGCACAGAAATAATAAAAGATCCTATTCCTCGCAAGGTTAAGGGAAGCTCTAAGGTTATTCCTAAAAAGAAAATAGACATTGGAAATAAACCTGCAATGAATACAATAGAAACGCTCAGCAAAATACTGCTAAATTGTGCCAAAAACGGTGCATTATCTACAGGTACGGAGGCCAATAAAAAGGCAGCAACCAATGCCAGAACCGCAAATAATAAAACAAAGCGAAAGTAACTCCACCCTGCTTTAATACCGCTTTCTCCTTGATTTAAAATACATCCCAACATCAGCAATGCCGCCAAGATAACAATAAATAACAACGCTATAAATAAATTATTCGCTGCCACAGCCAGCATCGATATCGCCACTAAGAAATGGAATAGTAATAAATTCCACAATAATCGTTTATCTTCTTTGACAAAGAATAAATTTCTCGGGGCCCAAAAAGTAAGTAAAAGGGTTGATAGGCCTGCCCCTATAGCAATCGTCAGTCGTAAAAAGCGCGTAAATCCATCGCTGCTCCACACGACTGAAACAAAGAAATCATCCGCTAAACAAGCCGAGCAAGCTGCAATAACAATTAAAATAATTGAAACGACAAAGTGACATCGCGCTCTCGCAGCCTGACCTTGGCACGCAAAAATACCAATCATGCCAACTAATGGCCAAATTACACAGCCCCAATATAATAATTTTGCTAAATCATTTAACGTAGCCACAATTAAAACCGCCCTAATCTAGAAACAATAATATAGGACATGATTAAGAAAACGCTATAAAACGCCAATAATGCAATAAAAGCCATGCCTTGACCATTCAACCCAACGATCAAAGTTAATGCATTTAATGCACACGTAATCCCCATAATTTGCCCGCCAATTGTTTTTCCAAGCACGCTATAAACCATACCAATTAAAATAATAGATAAAACAATGCCGTATTCTAACCTCGGTAAAGAGGGCGGTAAGATATAAACAATCAATGCAACCATTAAAATAATAAAGAACAAGCCTGAGAATAGCTCTTTAAAAGAACGAGAAAAAGATTGATGCCTTAATAAAACACTTAAAAACATTCCTGATGCAAAAGACAATGCAATACTCGCCACTGCAATTTCAGGATCAAGTGCATTATCCATCCCCGTTATAATACAGATAACTGTTAAAATCGCATGACAAAAACTTTGTGCAGATGGATGAGAAATCCCACCAATCGTTGCAAGTAATAAAATGCTAACAAAGAGAGACAACCACATGATTATGCTCCACTTAAACCAGCAAAATAAAGAATAATCGCCAAGAAGCTTAAAACAACAGCAATTCCAACACGATAAATTCCATTTGAAAATAATAGTAAACTACGCATCATTGCCAAGAGCAAACACTCAGTAAAAATCTTTGTGACCCACGCCAAAAAACCAAAAGGAACCGCACGTAACCAAACCGTAATATGATCATTCCCAGGCTGTAAAATGGCTAAACTTTGTGGCCACATCAAGATCGCAATTAACGATAACCAAACCAAAAATTGCACATCATTAATATAAAGCAATAAACCTCTATCTGCCCCACCAAATCCATCCATTCCTTCTCTTTGTGAAAAGTTGGGAATATCCCAAACAACAAATAACAAAGAAAAAGCTGCGACTAGCAATGGACAATAAGCCATCAAAGGTAACTCGCCAACTTGATGAAAGAATATCACCACCCCATCCAAAGAAGTGCCACCTGTAATAAAACGAATAATCGTTAAAATAAAAAATAAAACAGGCAAAAATAAAAGGGAATCAACTAAAGTGGTTTGTAGCAACTTAAGGCTTTTTAAAGATGGATATCGTAACGCGATTAAGAAAAATGATACAGGAACCATCATTAACAGAGCAATAACCAGTAAAAAATCAGAAAGAGACGCTATCATCATTCCAGTAGTAAAGGTAGGAACTAATAATGCTGCGATAATTGCTGCCCCTAAGGCAATAAAGGGCAATAAGGATGTATAAGAATAAGTGCTGGTTAAAAAACTCGATAAACGTTTAATATTTACAGAATATATCTCTCCCCAATAAAACCAAAAGGGGACGGCTGGAACACCTTGAATTTTGGCTTCCAACCATTTTTGGAATCCCATGACCCAAGGCGCCAAGAATAAAACCATCATAATATGCAGAAAAGTGACCACAAAGGTTAACAACCAAAATAACATTGAAATCACCTTGCAATCACACTGATAGAAAGTAAAACAAGCGCAATCATCAATAATAAACACGCATTCTGATATTGCCAGAGGAAGACGTTAAGAACATGCGTATATTTCAAGCATCTTTTCTTTATTAACAACCAATATTTTCCAATTGTATAATTCACAGTCGTCAAAGCATTAATAAATGAAAAACGTCTTTCCAACATGGCTTGAAAACTAGCCTGTCCAAAAGAAAAACTTGTTTCCTCAACAACAGAATGGTGATGGGTTGTCTCCGCACAGGAATCTCTTAAAGAGAAAGTTGGTGCTTTTTTTCTTTCTCTATGTGCAATCCATCCAACAATCATCACAATCAACGTAAATAAAAGCGCAATCATCCAAGGCATCAACCTTGCTTGTTGCCCCACGAGGCTAAAACTAAAGAAACTATGAGATATATCTGATAACCCCATGACATTCGTTGGCACTGAATGCACTAATAAAAATATAAACCCTGGCAGCAACGCAGTGATAAACAAAAACGCAATACCAATTTTAACTTCTACAAATGTCTTTGAAGAAAAATAATCAGGCAACTCATAAACTGCTTTTTGTAAAGAGGCTATTCCTCCTGTTAAAATTGTCCTCATCCATCCTAATAAAGACAACACAAGAATAACCGCATTGAACCCAATCAGCATCGTCGTTAGCAAAGTTTCTACCAAATGATGTCCTGATGGCATGGCTAAAAGTAACTGTAGATTTCCCCACAACACAGAAAACCCTGCAAATGGAGGAAGGCCAGACAGCAAAAAACTCAATAATAATAACGAAATTAAAATAGGTGCATAAATAACTTCTGTTCCTTGATTTTCTTGCGTTTCTTTAAGAAAATTAGAAAGTAAAAAAACAAACGTGAATCCAATAAATTGAATGAACATTCCATAACCAAGAATATCATTCGCAAAAGAAAACCATTCTTGTTGTTCTGGTGCAATAAAGAATGTCATCATTCCGATCGTTTGCACCAAAACACCATTACTTAACACATACAAACAGCTTATCCGTTCTTGAAATGTCTTCACAACCAAGCTCTGCCATCCAGCATAGCACGCTGCGAACACACCAATGACTTCGACTAAAAACGAAAACAATAACATTTCGTTATTTCTACCTAAATCAACATAAAACCGTAGAAGTAAATAAATCCCTGTCATGGATAATAAAAGATGCATAAAGCTATAAACAGCATCACCCTTTCCTTGACGAGAAATATTCATTCTCCATTGAGAAAACGGCAATAAACCAATCAGAACACAGCTCGTTACTAAGATAAAAAATAAAATAACTGGAGAAAAAGAAGATTGTCTTAAAACGTCAAAAGATAATGGTGCAAAATTCCCTTTATCTCCTACTTGCCCAGGTAATAACACCACTACAATCAACAAACTTGCCAAAGCAATAAATGGTGAAAGACTTCGCCCAACAGATAACCCATAAGTCATTAAAATAAGAACAGATAAAAGACCTGTAAAAAAATACAAATTCCCTGATAAAAGTAGGAAAAGCACATTAACATAAGGGAGAAGAAAGTAATGAGAGCACCCTAAAGAGCGTTTAAAAAAAACGAATAACCCACCGCAGAGAAAGACACAAAGCAAACAAAAGGCGTTTAATGTATCCAGATAGAAACTAACCCCAAAGAGTTTTCCTATGATAGGAAGAGATAATGATGTTGTCGCAAAGGAAAAAACTAAATAAATCGAAAGAAAGAAACAGCTAACAACAGATGCAATCAAAGGAACATTTTCTAAATCTGTTAAGATCGATCCTCGATAGTATCTTTTTGCTGCTATGCCCCCTTGCACCCCGATCAACGTGACGAATAACAATAATAAGCACAATACAAATAAAGACAGGGCCTTATTCCTTTATCCTTAGGAAACACTTCATTGACTCATGAATAAAATAACTTGTTATTCACTAACGTAAAAAAATGCAAGAATATACAGATTTTGTTAAAGAAATAAACAAAAAACATAGAAGGCTACTTGCCTCCTTGTTCCCACCCTTTGTCTGTTTGCTTCCAGTAGGTCAGCTCGTGCCCATCTTGTTTCAAAGAGCGCCACCGCTCGCGTGCTTGCTGCACGGCTTGCTCATCATTGCCATCAAATAAATCAAAGACACGTTTAAAAGGAGATAAAGAAATAGAGGACTGCCCTTTGACTACAAACAAAAAAGCAGCCTCATTTAAATTTTCTTCAAATACTGTCAACCATATTGGTTGCCATTCAGGAGAAATATCTTGGTGTTTGGAAGTATGACACCCATGTGGCAACCACACGGGATGCGTCACACGCCATAAAGCCTCTGTTAATAACTTTACCTGTTGATCATCTTTACACAGCACTAAGCCATGCTCTTTTACCTGCATCGTGCGGGTTAAAAGAGCTGGCAATGCTTGATCCAAACTTGTTTTAGTTAAGTGATAAAAGCCAACAGAGGCCATATTTAGGAACCCTTAAGCTTCGTAATGTTCTTTAACCAATTGGTTTAACAAACATACGCCAAAAGAAGTTGCTCCTTTAGGACCATTATTTGTGCCTTTGCCAGTATAAGCTGTGCCAGCAATATCCAAATGTACCCAAGGTGTTTTATTGACAAAACGTTGCAAGAACTGAGCCGCTGTAATAGAACCTCCATCACGTCCACCAATATTTTGCATATCCGCGAATTGTGAATCTAATGCTTTATCATATGCAGGCCCCATTGGCATACGCCATACTTTCTCACCAATATCATTTCCAATCGTTAATAAACGTTCAGATAATTCATCGTTATTAGAGAATAATCCTGCATGTTCATATCCAAGAGCAACAACAATTGCACCTGTTAAAGTCGCAAGGTTGATCATGAAGCGAGGTTTAAAGCGGTCTTGAGTATACCAAAGGATATCAGCCAATACTAAACGCCCTTCAGCATCTGTATTTAAAACTTCAATGGTTTGACCTGATGCACTGGTGACAATATCTCCAGGACGCTGAGCATTCCCAGACAACATATTTTCAACCAGTCCAACAACACCAATCACGTTTGCTTTGGCTTTACGAGTTGCCAGTGCCTTCATTAACCCAACAACGGTTGCAGCCCCAGCCATATCCATTTTCATGTCTTCCATACCGCCAGCTGGCTTAATGGAAATCCCACCAGAGTCAAAAGTAACCCCTTTTCCAAGGAATGCTACTGGAGCCTCTTTATCTTCTGGATTACCTTTCCACTGCATAATTACCGTTTGAGGTTCTGCATCACTACCTTGAGCAACCCCTAATAATGCACCAAATCCTAATTCTTGCATTTTTGCTCTGTTTAACACTTCAACAGAAATCCCTAATGCTTCAAGCTCTTTAATACGCTTTGCAAATACTGGAGGTGTTAAATGATTAGCAGGCTCATTCACTAAATCTCTAGTTAAATAAGATCCTTCGGCAACGGCTGAAATATTGCCCCATCCTTTTTGTGCGCCTTCAAAATCAGAAGTTAACACATGAATCTCTTTCAAATGTTTCACATCTGTTTTTTTATTTTTCTCAGTAGCATATTTATTAAATTCATAAACACTTAACAAAGCACCTAACGCAACGTAAGTCGCATATTCTGCAATTTCCCAATCAACCATCACAGTTAAAGCTGTTGTTTTATGTTTTAAGGTTTTTGCTGCAACACCACCCACTTGACGAGCTTTATCATTAGAAAACTCTTCTTGTACACCCAAACCAACAATCACAACATGTGTGTAATCTTTTGTTGGAGCAACAAGCTTACAAACTTGCCCATGCTTCCCTGTGAAATCTTCAGCATCCATAGCACGTGTTAACGCTTCATCTAATGCTTTATTGATTACCCGAAAGGAATCACCATGCTCTCTGCCTTCAAAAACAAAAAGAACAACATCCCCTTTTTCAGGTTTCTTTAAACTAGCAAAACTGACTGTTGGAATCATCAATATAATCCTTGTAAATTTCAAATATAATTCAATTAAATTAATCTATATTATCTTCACTATATCAAAAATATCTAACATGTGTATCAAAGAGCAAAGAAATTTATTTTCTAAGATCAAATTATAAAGGCTATCTCAATAAAAAAAGGATCATTATAAATAATAATGATCCTTCTAATAAACTTTATAACAATCTAGTGATTTATGCTTTATTTACCATATTTAGCTTCAAAATCAGCATCAGACATACAAATATAGAGAATACCCTCAATAAGGCCTATAAGAGCAGGAATCAATGTCCAACAAAATAGCAAATAGACAATTCCCATCCCTATTTGTCCTAAAAAGAACTTATGAATCCCTAGCCCACCCAAGAAGAAAGCAAATAACGCGGCGGCTAGTCTTTTTTGAGACATTCCACCAACTTGAGGATTTGTATTCACATTCGCATTGGCGTCAGTATTAGACGTAACAGGAGCATCACCCCCTTTTTGTGAAGCTCCACAATGCGGACAGAAAGCATCTGTTTCATAAATTTGCTTTCCACATTTTCTACAATAAACCATATTATCCATACTTGCTTCTCTTTTGACTGCGACTAAATGATATTTATTTGCTTTATTACGGTTTTATAAGCGAATTAATCAAATATTTGATAAAATCAACAACAACTGTCATATACTCGTTATTATGGCATAAACTCATTAAATTATACAATATTCACCAAATATCTAATCGCAGTGATATTTTTGATATATTCTCCAAGTAATAATTCAACTATAAAAATAACATTCACTTAAATTTGATAATCATATTAGTTTAAGTAAAACTGCTTGTAATTATTTAAGTTCGGATTTGAATTATGCACCAATTTTCTGATCAACAACTCATGACGCTAGCCATTGATCTTGCAAAACAAGCTGCAACCACCATTAATAAAATCCGCAACAAAGGCATCGAAGTTACTACAAAATCAGACGCTAGTCCTGTAACCCAAGCCGATCAAGCCTCTGAAAGTCTCATCCTTCATGGATTAAGAGAATATGCACCCTCTATCCCTGTGATTGCCGAAGAAGAAATGTCTCAAGGGATCAGAACTCAGACACAGTCCGAGTTCTGGCTTGTTGATCCTCTTGATGGAACCAAAGGGTTTATCCGAGGCAGCAAGAATTTTACCGTCAATATTGGCCTTATTCGCAATCATAAACCCGTAATGGGCGTCGTTGCTTTACCTGCTTATCATGAAATTTTTTGTGGAATCGTTGGTCAAGGCGCTTGGCGTATTGATCCAGATGGACAGCACATTCCTATTCATGTCAGCCCAGTACCCAAAGATGGATTTCGTATTATAACTTCTCATAATCACGCCAACGATGCTCAACTCAGCAAAGCATTACAAGGATTTCCTGCCCATTCTATTCATAGTATGGGATCAGCTTCTAAAATCTTACGCATCGCAGAAGGTAAAGCAGATTTACACTTCCGCTTTAACTCCATTATGGAATGGGATACTGCTGCACCTCAAGCCATTTTAGAGGCTGCTGGGGGTTACCTAAGAACATTTGACAACCAACCCTTACAATATGGTAAAGAAGGAAGGCGTATTCCGCCTTATTTTTGCTCTGGCAGCCTAATCGATAATTATTTAAATAATTTTAACGTTTAATAAAAGATGACAACAACCCTTTTTCTTTCTGATTCAAACTCTGATATTCAACATGCTGCGACCCTGATTAATCAAGGTGGACTTGTCTCTTTTGGAACAGAAACGGTTTATGGATTGGGCGCTGACGCAACCAATACATTGGCTGTGCAAAAAATATATAAAGCTAAAGGCAGACCCAGTTTTAATCCTTTAATTATTCATTTTTCTGACACCGATCATCTGTTTCAATTCGTACAAAAAACTGAACTTGCTCTCGAACTTTCCTTAAAATTTTGGCCAGGCGCTTTAACCCTAGTACTTAATCAAAAACTTGATAACCCTGTAAAAATTAGCCCTGTAGCAACTGCTAGCCTATCCACCATGGCCGTTCGTATTCCCAATACACACGTTGCTCGACAACTCATACATTATAGCAAAAAACCAATAGCTGCCCCCTCTGCTAACAGTTCTGGAAAAATTAGCCCCTCAACAGCACAACATGTATTCCAAGAACTTAACAATAAAATTGATGCAATTATTGATTCTGGCCCCTGCCAAGTCGGTGTAGAAAGTACTATTCTAGATTTAAGCACTGATACACCTAAACTTTTACGTCCTGGAGGGATTTCTTTGGAGCAACTAATCCCTATTTGTGGCCCAATCACACAAAGCCAACCTATTGAAACTAAAATTATTGCTCCAGGTCAATTAAGCTCTCACTATGCTCCGTCTCTACCTGTTCGATTAAATTGTAAAAACGTTGCCCGTGATGAAGCCCTACTTGCATTTGGTCAACCAATCGAACATACTGGCTTATGTAAAAATCTAAGTATTACTGCCAATCTAGAAGAGGCAGCTCAAAATTTGTTTGCATATTTACGTTTTTTAGATATTCATGGAAAAGAATTAGGATTAAAAAGAATAGCTGTTATGCCCATTCCAACCTCTGGTTTAGGATTAGCTATTTGTGATCGACTTACACGTGCTGCAGCTCCGAGATTAAATAAGTAAAGATGAATCAAAAATTAGACCCAAAAGAGCTTAAAGTCCTTGCTGATATTCTTGCTTTGGTTTTAGAGGATCAGCCAGGACAATCTGCTAATGCCTTAGAAGCCATAAAAAAAAGGGCGAAAAAAAACGGCACCACAGGTGGCGCACTAAAAAATCTTTTTACAAATATTGCCAATAACCCACCGACTCAAAGTAGAGCTAGTAGCACACAATCTAGAAAAGCCAATAATTCTGAAGATTTACTGAAAGCACGTTCTCAAATTTCAAACCTTACTCAAAGCATCAATCAACTTGATGCAAGCCTTCGAAATCTAAGACGACAAAATGAGGCGCTACGCTCAGAACTTCTTCTAACACAACGCTCAAGAGCAGAAATGCAAGCTTCCCTTTCTGCTGCTGCAGAAAAATTTCCTTTTAGAAATATTATTATTCTTGTTGCTTTACTTTGCGGCTTATTTTGTGGAATTGCTGGTGCTCTAGTTATTACCAACCTTACCTCTACAGCACATCTACCCGATAATACGATTTACCTTCATTAATGGATTAATTTTTATGGATACTAATAGTTTTATTCATGCCCTGACCGATATTGTCGGCTCTCAAGGAATTATTACTGATCCCAAAGATACAGAAATATATAACACAGATTGGCGACAAATTTTCCAGGGAAATAGTATTGCTGTATTAAGACCACAGACCACTCAAGAAGTGGCTAATATTGTCAAGCTATGCGCTCAACATGATGTTGCTATTGTTCCTCAAGGTGGTAATACAAGCCTTGTTGGTGGTGCAACCCCACCCAAACAAGGCAATCAGATTGTGCTTAGCCTTAGCCGTATGAATAAAATCCGTAATATTGATACCATTGACTCTACGATTACTTTAGAAGCTGGTGTAATTTTAGAAGAAGCTCAAAATGCAGCAAAAAATGCTGGGTTATATCTACCGATTGTTATTTCCTCTCAAGGTTCAGCTCAAATTGGTGGCGTCATTGCAACCAACGCAGGTGGCAACAATACATTGCGATATGGAAATGCCAGAGAATTTGTTCTTGGCTTAGAAGTCGTTACTGCTGATGGTCAAATTTTACATAATTTACGCCGCCTTAGAAAAGACAATACAGGCTATGCATTAAAACAAATTTTCATTGGATCTGAAGGTACATTAGGGATTATTACAGCTGCTGTTTTACATCTACACCCCTACCCGCGCTCAACAGAAGTTGCTCTTTGTGCTGTTCCAGACTTACAACATGCTTTACGTTTACTGCACCTGTTTAACAGTTATAACCCTGCAGCCTTACAAGCTTTTGAATATATCTCTCAAAAAGGTATGGATCTTGTCTGTAAGCACTTCCCTGAACTTAAATTTCCTTTAGAAACAAAAGCACCTGTATATATTGTTGTCGAACTTGCCATTCCAGCACAAGGAGATGGATTAAGAGAATTATTTGAAACGGTTTTAGAAAAAGCTTTTGAAGACGAAATCGTTCTTGACGCTGTCCTAGCTGAAAGCGAAACCCAACGTCTTAATCTATGGCGTTTTAGAGAGGAACAAGCTGAATCTCAAAAACTGTCTGGAGCAAATATTAAAAACGATGTTTCCGTTCCTATTTCCTCCATTCCTGAATTTATCGAACGTGCAACCAAAGCATGTGAGGAGTTGTGTGAAGGAATACAAGTGGCTCCTTTTGGACATTTAGGGGATGGCAACATCCACTTTAACCTTGTTCAACCAGAAAATGGTGACGGCGAGGATTTTATGAATAAAAGTCATAACCTTATGGATGCCGTTTGTGCAGTTGTCTATGACCTAGAAGGTTCTTTCTCAGCAGAACATGGCATCGGACAACTAAAAAATTATATGATGCCGTCATGGCGAGGTGGTGTGGAACTTGAACTCATGCAAAAAATTAAGCAAAGCTTAGATCCTCAAAATATTTTCAATCCTGAGAAAATTTTTCCAAATAAAGAGCATTAATCATAATAATGTCTTAATTTGAACGATATACATAAATTGTTAATCTAATCTATTTGACAAAAAATAAAGATATTTCACTGTTGATGTAATAAAACGCAATAGTGAAATATCTCTATTTCATCATGTTATTTACAGTTTTTATTTTCTTTTTCGCCATATTAATAGTAAAGAAGAAATATCTAGGGAACAAGGTAGGATAATTTTCATATGCGTTTATTTACTTCCTTGCGTCTCCCTATGTTTGACCGCTACATTTTACATCAATTATTGATTGCGTTAGTGGCCACAACAGGAGGGCTGGCAGCATTAATTTGGCTTACACAATCTTTACGGTTCGTATCGCTTGTTGTAGATCGAGGTTTGTCGCTTGGCGTATTCCTTGAACTAACAGGATTGTTAGTACCTTCTTTTATTGCTGTTATTTTACCAATTACAACATTTGTTGTGGTGCAATTTGTTTACCATCGTTTAGCTGGAGACAGAGAAATTATCGTTATGCGAGCCGCGGGCATGTCCTCATTTGCACTTGCAAAACCAGGAATGATTTGTGCTCTCATTGCCACTATTTTATGCTACTTACTGAATATTTGGATTGTTCCCGCCTCTTACCATTCTTTCAGAAAATTTGAATATAAGATTAGAAATAAGATGGCTGCCTTCATGTTACAAGAGGGTGTTTTTACAAATGTATCCGATAATTTAACTGTTTATATTAAATCAAAAGATCATAACGGTATCCTAAAAGGTATTCTTGTTGAAGACGATCGACAACCAACGAATAAAGCCACTATTTTAGCAGAAAGCGGTAATATTGTTATCATTAACGATAAACCCCAAGTTGTTCTTTTAAACGGGTCCAGAGAAGTTATTGATAAAAAAACAGGACGTTTAAATGTCTTAAATTTTGAGCGTAATACAATCGATCTATCTTCAAATAAAGAACAATCTGCACGCCTTAAAGACGCAACAGAGATGTCACTCTATGAGTTATTACATCCGAACGCACAAGAAGTCTTCGACCGAGATTACGGAAAACTCGCTGTTGAGGCACATCGACGGTTAACTTCTCCCTTAACTATTCTCTCCTTTACAATGATCGCATTAGTCAGCGTTTTAAGAGGAGGATTTGCACGATATGGAAATATTGTAAGACCCTTAGGCGCTATTTTTACCATTGTAGGGTTAATGTCGTTAATTCTTATCGTTCAAAATGTTGCAACCAGAAATATGGCAGTCATTCCTGTTATATGGATTGTTGCCATTCTTCCTGGAATTATTGCCTCATGCATTTTGTTCTTACCAGACATCAATTCAAAGAATAATAAACCTATTCCATTATCTTCCCCTAGAAAGGAAAGATAAAATATGTTCACTGCTCGTACTATTTCCATTTATATCGCTAAACAGTTTTGTTTCGCATCAATTTCTATGATCTTAGCGCTGACAGCTTTGGTCTCTTTATTTGACTTTATTGACCTATTACGTCGCGTTGCAACAAAACCACATGTATCAACGAGTATCGCGACCTCTATCGCGCTTTATCATATCCCTAATTTCTGTATGCAAATTTTACCTTTTGGTATTTTATTAGGCGGCATTATTTGCTTTTGGAGACTGACGCGCTCCTCTGAACTTATTGTTACACGTGCAGCAGGAATTTCTGCATGGCAATTTCTAATGGCACCTGTAACATGCGCTTTTGGATTAGGTTTATTCTCTATTATGATAATTTCCCCTATTTCATCAAACCTATACCGCCAAGCTGAAATTCTTGATCAAACTTACCTTAATACTAATGGTGGAAAACTTACTAATTTATCTGGAGGCTCTCTTTGGGTTCGGCAGTCAGATCAAGAATTAGACCAAAAAGGTGTTGCAATTTTACATGCTCAATCAGTGAAAGTGCAAGATAAGATCCTACATATGGACGGAATTAGCATTTTCAGACTTGACGATAACGACCATTTACTGGTTCGTATTGAATCACCTTCGGGATATTTAGAACATAATCAATATTGGGTATTGAATAATGCGACTTCTATTAAACCAGATAAACTTCCTGTCAATTTAGGAACCATGAAATTGCCAACAAATCTGTCATTATTAAACATAGAAGAAAGCTTTTCATCTCCTGATACGTTATCGTTTTGGTCTTTACCAGGATTTATTCATTTATTAAACGAATCTGGCTTTTCTTCTATTAGTCACCGTTTACGTTTCCAAGCATTATTGGCTCAGCCTTTATTGGCAAGCACAATGGCTTTGGTTGCTGCTGGGTTTGCGACACGCTCTACACGCAGAGGTGGGGTTGCACGAATGATTGGTTCTGGAGTTGCTGCTGGATTTGCTTTGTTCACCATTTCAAAAGTTGCTGAGCAATTTGGTGAATCTGGTGCTCTTCCTGCACTTATCGCTGCTTGGGCTCCTACTGCTGCTGGACTTTGTTTAGCAATTTCTCTTCTTATTCACCTGGAAGATGGTTAATGCGCAATTACACTTCACCTTCACTCTTTAAAAAATTAGCTCGAAAATTAGCACGCAAAAATAAGCATCAAACCTTACTTTTGATCAGCGTTATCAGCGGATCCGTAGGGAGTATGAGCTTTTTTATTGACCAAAATGCCTTTGCACAACAACAAATGCAAATTGCGACTTCTAATATTGGAAAATCTAATGGCGCTCCTTTTACAGGAAAAGACCCTATTACTTTCCAAGCAGATAATGTTTCTTATAATGCTAAAACAGGTGAAGTAACATGGACAGGTGATGTCCATATTTGGCAAAATGATCACGTCCTACGTGCAGATAAAGTAACGTATAACCGCACAACAAATATAGCAAATGCCGATGGTAATGTGTCTATGATTGAACCTGATGGGGAGATTTTATTTACCCAACATGTGCAATTGGGTGAAAATATGCGCGAAGGCGTTATGGACCAAGTCTATGCGCTTCTTGCAGACAATGGAAAACTTGCTGCAAACGGTGCACGTCGCACAGGTGGAAAAGTACACGATTTCAGTAGATCTGTTTATACGGCCTGCCCTATTTGTGAAAAAGATCCTAAAAAAGCTCCTTTTTGGCAACTGCGCTCTTACCAAGCTATTCGAGATATGGAAAATCAACGCATTGATTTTTCTGATACATTCATCGATTTCTTTGGTGTTCCTGTTTTTTACATGCCATTCTTCTCTATTGTTGACCCATCTGTTAAACGTAAAAGTGGTTTATTAATCCCCAGCATTAACTTTAGCGGTAAGTATATGGGAGCTTACACCACAATCCCGTATTACTGGGCAATGAATAAATGGTCTGATTTAACCTTTATCCCTTTATTCGCAACCAAAACAGGACCTCAATTGAGTGCAATTTATCGCGCACGCTTCAATCAAGGCATGCTACGCGTCGAAGGTGGGGTTGCTGACGATACAGTTAACAAAGGTTCTTGGAAAAATGCTGTAGGCGACACCATTTACAATAACGGAAATGGTGCTCAAGGATATTTATTCCTTAAAACCGAATGGGCATTAAATCAAAACTGGCGATATGGTGCAAATATTAACGTTGCAACTTCTGCGGATTATATGCGTGATTATCGTATTAATGGATATGGTCAAGATACATTAGGATCTAACCTCTATTTAGAAGGTTTTGGTGAAGGTGCTTACTCAAAAATCACCATGCAAGGATATCAAGGGCTAAATCGTGGTGTTATTAACGATTCAGACTTACCTTTTGTATTACCTCGCTATACCTACAGCTTTTTAGGACAACCAGATGCCTTAGGGGGACGTTTCTCTTTTAATACAACTGATTTTGTCATTTACCGACCAACGGGTGCTTCAGATCAAAGAGGACAAGCTACACTCAATTGGGATCGTCCATTTGACACGGATTTCGGACAAAAATGGTTAGTTACCCTCCATGTTGATTCTAATATTTATAGAGCAACAGACCTAAATGAAATGCCTCTTTATCTAAATAAACGAGGAACAAATGTTAGTGGTCAGGCACTCCCTACCCTTGCTGTAAAAATGAATTGGCCTTTCCTCAGAGAATTTAAACTAGGTGATTCTTCTGGCACACAAATTATTGAACCTATTGTTCAACTCATTGCAGCTCCTCATGCAAAAGGCGGAAGAAACTGGGCTATGCCAAACGAGGACAGCTTGGCCTATGAATTTTCTGATACAACATTATTTGCTCTAAACCGTTATCAAGGAACAGATCGTTTAGATGGTGGTGCAAGAGCCAACGTGGGTATTCACAGCAATTGGTCTTGGAATGGACATCAAGTTGATTTCTTAGCTGGGCAAAGTTACCTAGAACATGTCAATAAAAATCTTCCTCAGAACTCTGGGGTTAGTCGCCATATGTCAGACGTTGTTGCTCGGTTACGCTTTTCACCCACTCAATTTTTCAGCACAACAGTTAGAGGGCGTGTAGATCCTTATAGTGGTGATATCACCTATGGTGAAGGCGTTTTCAATGCCGGTTTCCGTCACTTTGGTATTAATGGGGGTTATCTTTACGAGCCTATTACGCCATATTATTATTATTTTGGAAATCCTTTTACAAAGAATGGTCCATCTTATTTATATAAAGAAAGAACAAGCGAACTAACCTTAGGAGCATCTACAGATTGGGATCATTGGCACGCCTCAGCTTTTGGCCGTCGTAGTTTATCTAGAAAAGAAAATGTTGCTATGGGGGGCTCTGCTGGTTATAAAAATGACTGTTTCAGCATGGATGTCATCTATCTTAAACAATACACAATGATTAATGGTGAAGACAATGTGGATACTATATTGTTTATGCTAACCTTTAAAACGCTTGGAACCTTTGGAATTAACGGATGATCTATACAAAACATAAAGTTTCCTTTTTACGCTCTCAATATAAGCTAGGCATTTGTTTGGCAGTAGCTAGTACTTTTTTAAGTACAGCTGCATTTGCAATCACTACCACGCATAAACATCCTCAAGCTACATCTTCTAGCATTAACTCTCATGCAATGGGAAAAGGGTATTCTATACCTGATGCGCAAGTTGATACAGAAAGTAAAATTGTTGCAATTATTAATGGTCAACTTTTAACACAAAGAGACATTAACAATAGAGAACAACTATTCCAACTTACGGCTGGCGTTCACTTAACCCCTGAAGTGTTACAACGCATGCGTCCACAATTAATTAAACAATTAATTACAGAACGCCTCCATACTCAAGAAATGCTTAGACGAAACGTAAATATTTCTCCTGAGCAAATCGCTACAGCCATTGCAGACATCGAGAAACGCAATGGTATGCCACCAAATGCACTAAGGAATCGTCTTTCTGCAGATGGTGTATCAATGAGCACACTCATTGATCAAATTCGCCTTCAACTCGGCTGGGGTAGAGTCATTCAACAAGAACTCGGCAGTCAAAACCGTATAACTGCCCAAGATGTTGAACAAAGACAAAAGGCACTTAAACAAGAAGTTGGTCAGCCTGAATATTTATTAAATGAAATTTTTGTTCCTGTTGAAAATGCACGCCATCCAGAACAAGAACTTCAATTTACTCAAACCATTATTCAACAATTAAGAAATGGTGCCCCATTCCCAATTGTGGCGGCACAATTCTCTCAAGCACAAAGTGCTTTACAAGGGGGATCTTTAGGGTGGGTACAACCAGATAGTTTAGACCCAGAAGTGGTTGCTTTAGTCAATAAAATGCCTATTGGAGCAATTTCTAATCCTATTAAAGTTGCAGGCGGATATATTATTGCAATGCTTAGCGGAAAGCGTACCATTGGTAATGAAATGGGAACATTAATGAATATCCGACAATTATTCCTCCCATTCTCTTCTAAGTTAGATCCTAAACACCCAACTCCTCAACAAGTAAGCGTGTTAAATCAAGTCAATCAATTAAAAAATTCTTTACATACTTGCCAACAAGTAGAAGCAGCAAACCAGAAAGCAGGCAATGTACACCCTTCTGATCCTGGTGAAATGCAATTAGAACGTATGAATCCTGAAATGGCTGGTGTTTTACAAGGTCTACAACCTGGACAAGTTAGTAAACCATTAGTTTCCATTGACGGGATTGCTTTAATTATGGTTTGCTCTCGTGAAAAGAAAAACCTTGCAGATATTTCTACAAGTGAAATTGCAAACCAACTTCTCAGCCAACGTGTCGAACAAGTATCTCAACAATTAGATCGCGACTTACATCGTCAAGCGATTATTCAAATGCAAAATACACCTGATGACTCTACAGCAAAACCAGCTACCCAGCCTAAAAGAAAGCATAAATAAGTATAATCTTCACGCCAAAAAATCATTGGGGCAACATTTTTTGTTAGACCCCATGATTAATCAGCAAATTATTGCCTTGGCTGGAGATTTAACCAACAAAAACGTTGTCGAAGTTGGTCCTGGCCCTGGTGGTTTAACGAGGGCTTTGTTGGATAGTCCTGCTCAAAAGGTTATTGGCATTGAAGTTGACCAACGAGCTTTGCAGTTACTACATGAACTACAACCTTTCTACCCCGAACGTTTTCAAGTTGTTGAACATGATGCTTTAAAATTAGATTTAACAACGCTTTGTGATTCACCTCGTCAAATTATTGCAAACCTTCCATATAATATTGGCACATCTCTGTTATTAGGCTGGTTAAAGCAAGGACAGCAATGGACACGTTTGACCTTAATGTTCCAACAAGAGGTTGCTGAGCGTATTTGTGCGGCTCCCAATACCGAATATTATGGTAGATTGTCTGTGATTGCACAATGGGTTGCGGAATGTATGATTATGAAGCGTATTCCTCCGGGCGCTTTTGCTCCTCCTCCGAAAGTTTATTCAGCGGTCATTAATGTACTACCAAAAGCTGAGCAACCATCTCCAGAGCTTTTTAAAGCTATGGAACAAGTGACTGCTGCTGCTTTCGGTCAAAGGCGGAAAATGCTAAAAGGTGCATTAAAAAATATTGGTGGAGAAACTTTACTTTCTGCTGCAAATATTGATAGCACAAGAAGAGCAGAAACATTAACGATTGCTGAATTTGACCAACTTGCTCGCTTACATCTAGCAATTAACGCCTAACAATAACTATTTATTCTTTAATTTTATTATCTATCTTAGTTCAATACACAGCTAAAATTTATATCGTCATAATAATTTAAATATAAATAACATAAAAAAAGCGGAAGCAATTGCCTCCGCTTTTTCAATATTCAAATGCTGTTTTGATTATTCTGCTGTAGCAGCAGCTTCTTCAGCAACAGGTGCATTTTCTAACATTTCAGCATTAGCATGTTCAACAGCTTCAGCATCCACATGTGTATGTGCTACTTCAACTTGTGTCACTTCGCCTTGTGCTTGACGTTCAGCTTCTTCAACAGAACGAGCAACATTAACTTTTGCATCCAAGTGAACTTCTGGATGAAGTTGAACTTTAACTTGATACAAACCTAATGATTTAATTGGGTGTGCAATTTCAACTTGCTGACGAGAGAAAGATACACCATCTTTCGCAGCAGCTTCAGAAATATCACGCGCAGTTACAGAACCATAAAGGTTTCCACTTTCGCCAGCTTGACGAATAATAACTACTGCAAGACCTTCTAAACGTTCCAAGAGACGTTCTGCCTCTTCACGACGTTTAACGTTTTGCACTTCTAATTGTCCACGTTCTCTTTCGAAACGTTCACGATTAGCAGCCGTCGCACGGATTGCTTTACCTTGAGGAAGCAAATAGTTACGAGCAAAACCAGGTTTTACCTTAACGATATCACCCATGTGCCCTAGTTTTTCTACTCTTTGAAGTAGAATAACTTCAGTTGCAGCCATAATCTCTTCTCCCTCAGTCTTGAACGTAAGGCAATAATGCTAAAAAGCGAGCACGTTTGATTGCCTGTGCCAATTCACGTTGTTTCTTTGCAGAAACTGCTGTGATACGACTTGGAACGATCTTGCCTCTTTCTGAAAGAAAACGAGACAATAAACGAATATCCTTATAATCGATCTTTGGTGCATTCGCAGATGAAAAAGGACATGTTTTACGTCTACGATGGAAAGGACGACGTGCCCCCACCGCAACACGACGTGCAGCTGGATTTACTTGAGCTGTTTCTGACATTGACTATGCCTCCACTTCATCAGCTTGATCAACAGCAAAACTGCTGTCATCAGAACCTAAATCATCTTCTACATTCTTACGGCCGCTTTCATAGCGTCCTGATGATTTAGAAGAACGATTGCTTGAAGATCTGTCAGAACGATCAGAACGATCTCTGCTGTCATCCCCTTTACGAGAAAGAATTGCAGATGGTGCTTCATCAATAGCATCAATACGCAATGTCATGAAACGAAGAACATCTTCATTCAAGTTCAATTGACGTTCGATTTCTTTAATGGTTGTTGCTTTTGCATCAACACCTAAAAGCATATAATGGCCTTTACGATTTTTCTTAACACGATATGCTAAGTTACGTAATCCCCAATATTCGCGCTTTTGTACGGAGCCTTCTTCACTTTCGATTAAAGAAGCAACTCCATTAGCGATATCTTCAACTTGTTGTTGAGTGACATCATTACGTGCAATAAACACGCATTCGTATAATGGCATACTATCTCCCTTCGGCTGACTTCAACCCAATAAAATCAGTCAAAACTGATTATTCTTCCATCTTTTGGGTATAGCCAAGGTATAGCCGTAAAACCTTGGCAGGGAAGAACTCTCTTAAAAGCACAAACAGGTAAAGAATGCAAGTGTTTATCTTATTTTTTTAGAAATTTTTTAGGAATAGGAAGGTTTAAAACATCAGGGATATTCCAGAGTTCTGTTTCTACTTTAAATTGCTCAAAACCAGCTTTTTTATAAAGCTTCAGAGCTCTTGGATGATCCAAATTACACGTATTAATCCGTAAACAGCGAGGATGTTTACCCCAAGCATATCGTAAAACTTGATGAAAAAAAGCCGTTCCCATCCCTTTACCCACCAAATGCGGCATTAACCCAAAATAGGCAATATTTACATTTGATTTTAAACGACAATCCAGTTCAAAAAAACCAGAAATAATATCCTTTGGATCTTTAAGCACATAAACTTCAACAAAAGGATCAGAGAATAACTGTTCTAAATATTGATCAGATAATACCCTGCGCATCCACCAACAACATTCTCTACCCACCGTTCCATAAATATATCGATATAAAGGGATCGGAATAAAAGAAAGCTTCTCTAACACATATCCCTCAGGCAAATCCAATAATGTATACTTAGGCGGATGATCCATTCTTAAAAAAGTAATGGCAACCGTGACTGGCGTAGCTGGGCGAATATTATTAATTGCAGACATTATCTCAACATAAAAAAAGAAAGAGGGGCAAATCCCCTCTTTCCTTATATCTTAAAAATTAGAATAAGATCAATTATCATCCAAGAAAGAACGTAATTTACGGCTTCTACTTGGATGTTTTAACTTGCGTAACGCTTTTGCCTCAATCTGACGAATACGCTCACGAGTCACATTGAACTGTTGTCCAACTTCTTCCAATGTATGATCTGTATTCATCCCAATACCAAAACGCATCCGTAAAACACGTTCTTCTCTTGGGGTTAAAGAGGCCAACACACGAGTTGTTGCTTCTCTTAAATTGGTTTGAATAGCAGCATCCAAAGGAATAACAGCACTTTTATCTTCGATAAAATCACCTAAGTGACTGTCTTCTTCATCCCCAATCGGAATTTCCAAAGAAATAGGTTCTTTAGCAATCTTCAGAACTTTTCTGACTTTTTCTAAAGGCATGCCTAACTTCTCAGCTAATTCTTCCGGAGTAGGCTCTCTGCCAATTTCATGAAGCATTTGACGAGACGTACGAACCAATTTATTGATTGTTTCAATCATATGCACAGGAATACGAATCGTTCTGGCTTGATCTGCAATCGAGCGAGTAATCGCCTGACGAATCCACCAAGTTGCATAAGTTGAGAATTTATAACCACGGCGATATTCAAATTTATCAACCGCTTTCATCAACCCAATATTTCCTTCTTGAATTAAATCCAAGAATTGCAATCCACAATTTGTATATTTTTTAGCAATAGAAATAACCAAACGTAAATTTGCTTCAATCATTTCTTTTTTAGCACGAGATGCATCTCTTTCGCCATAAGAAACTGTAGAGAACACACGACGAAACTCACTAATCGGCAAACCAACTCTTTGAGAAAGCTCAGCAATCTCATCACGACATTTATTCACATCGTCTTCATATCGTTCGACAAAGAGCTTCCAATACTTTCCGGGCAAACCACGAACCGCATCCATCCAATCTGGATTCAGTTCATAACCATGATATTTTGATAAAAAGTCATCACGAGAAATTTTACATTTCTCTGCCATACGAAGCATACTACCTTCTAAAGTAGCTAATTTCTTAGAAACAGTTTTCAGTTGCTCAACTAAAAAATCGATTTTACTACTCTGTAGATGAACTTGCTGAACCTCTATAATTAATTTATTCCGAAGGTCTTCATATTCATTTTCAAAAACTGGTGTTAATTTTTCACCAGCTTGAATTACATCTAAACGTTGAACTTGAAGTTGATATAGTTTTGTATAAATCTTTTCGATCTCATCAAAATGACCGAAAATTTCATCTTTATACTTTTCTTCTAAGGCAGATAAAGAAAGACTATTCTCTTCATTAGAATCCTCTCCACTTTCATCTCCCTCTTCATCGTTCTCATTTTCACTATCATTTTCATCATTACTTTCAGCCCCTGATACACTCAAAGAGTTTTCCATCTCTGATAAATCAGACTGATCGTACTCAGTTTGCGTAGCTTCTAAATCAACAATATCTCTCAGAAGAACATCACCAACTTTTAACTGTTCATGCCAACCAATGATTGCTTTAAATGTTAACGGACTTTCACAAAGCCCGCCGATCATTTGATTACGACCAGCTTCAATCCGTTTAGCAATAGCAATTTCGCCTTCACGTGACAAAAGCTCAACCGCTCCCATTTCACGTAAATACATTCGAACCGGATCATCAGTGCGACCTGCAGTCGATTCAGCAGCGACAACGGCACCTTCACTTTCACCGTCTTCATCACTTTCAGCAGCTTCGGCATCTGTATCAACCTCTTCACCACTTTCATCACTACTATCGTCTTCTGTTTCTTCATTCTCAATGATTTGAATATTCATTTCAGAAAATGCAGACATCACATCTTCAATCTGTTCGGAAGACATTTTATCTTGAGGAAGAATCGCATTTAGTTCATCTAAGGTAACGTATCCTCTTTCCTTACCTTTGCTGATTAATTTTTTTACATCTGCAGATCTGACATCCAACAACGCCGTGTCATTTTCACGATCATTTGCATTTCCGTCATTTTTTCCTGCTGGTTTTACTGCCATTTTCCGCCTCAAAGAATAAATAGATACTACTTAATATAGCGCTATTTTTTTAAATATTAACAAACAACTGATCAATAAATAAAACTACAACTCACTGACTCTTTTATTGGCTCTTTTAAACCCTATACTTGTATATTACGAAGGGTTAGCGGAACAACTGTTATAGCCAAAAATAAATCATTACATAGAAATGATGTTTTATTAGGATAAATCAAGATTTAAATCAAAAATCTTCTTAAATCTTTATATAATATGTTACTCATGTATCAATTTCACCACGTTTAACAGCCTCCAAAGCATTTAACCGAGCGATTAAGGTGCGTTGATTTTTTTCATCTGGTGACTGTATCCATGCTTGTTGTGCTTGAACAACTTGATCTTCTAGCTCTTGGATATTTAACCATCCATAAAAATGCCACCATTGCTTTTCAACCTGTTGAAAATCAGAATTTTTATCGTAATTATTATGATTTAACAAGGTTAAATTAGAGCTTTTTTTAATTTTTTCTGCTAATTCAAATATGTTTTTTTGCTTTAAATACAGCGAAATATCTTCATGCTCATAGGGCAAATCTAATAAAGCCTCTCTTATTTGAGCCAGATCTTCTGGCAACTCTAAACGACAAAGTGCTTCTTCAACACTCGCTATAATTATAGGACAATACAACAATAAAGCAATTAAAATACACATCCGTTCATAATCAACCTGATTTTTATGTATAGTCGGACGCACGAGCTGCGTATTCAACACTAGACTTTTCTGTTTATTAGATAGGGACTTACGATCAAATTTACCATTACGAGGATAAAACTGTTCATAAAACCGATCCATCAGTACCTTACGATATTCTTTGGATAAATTTTGATCTGTAATTTGCTGTGCAATAAAAGTCAAACGCGCTTTCAGTGCTGCTCTCTGTTCTGGCGATTGATCGGTCATTGCATTCACCGAAAGCGTATACAATGTTTCACTTAGATTTTTTCTCTGACGAATAATGTTAATAAATGCTTCCGATCCATAACGCTGCACAAAACTATCTGGATCTTCACCATCAGGAAGTGAAATAAAATTTAATGTTTGCTCAGACGTTAAAATTGGCAGAGCCTCTTCAGCAGCATGCAACATTGCTCTACGACCTGCACCATCTCCATCAAAACATAATACAGGTTGAGAACTTGCCCTCCACAATAATCCTAATTGATCTTGAGTTAATGCCGTCCCTAAAGGAGCAACAGCACCATGAAAACCCGCCTGATATAACGCAATAACATCCATATATCCCTCAACGACGATTACTGTATTATACAAAGGATCAATATCTTTCCGAGAAAAAACAGAGGATAAGTGATTTAACCCAAACAAAACACGTCGTTTGGAAAATAAAGGGGTTTCTGGGCTGTTCAAATATTTTGGCTGACCATCACCAATAATACGCCCACCAAAGGCAATCACTCTGCCACGCTTATCACATATCGGATACATAACACGGTTAAAGAAGAGCTCCCCTCCCCATTGACCATCTGCTTGCCGCCTTAATAAACCAGCTTCACCGATATGCTTTAACTCATATCCTTTTGTTTTTAGATATTCAACTAGTCCACCACGACCATCACCAGACCAACACAAACCAAACTCGCGAATAGTTTGCTGCGTAATCCCACGATTTAATAAATACTCGCGTGCCACTCTTGCTTTGGGCGTTTGAAACTCAGATAAATAATATTCATGAGCTGCAGTCATTAGCTCATATAAGTTATGCTGTTGTTCTTGACGTTGTTTTTGCTGTGGTGTTTGTTCAGGAACTTCTATGCCTGCTAATGATGCTAATTCTGATACCGCTTCATTAAAACTACGTCCTTCACTTTGCATAACAAAGGAAATCACATCTCCATGCACACCACAGCCATAGCAATGAAAGTGATCATCATAAATATAAAAAGAAGGTGTCTTTTCACCGTGAAAAGGACAACAAGCTTTCCAGTGACGACCTGAGCGTGCAACCTTTACTTTTCTTGAAATGATACTGTGTAAAGGAAGACGTTGCCGTAACTCCTCAAGAAATCGTTGATCAAACGCCACAAGTCACCTGCTTCATTATAAATCTTAAGAAAGTTTTGCTTTAACTAAAGGATTTACCTTTGAGAAATCAATGACTGCACCATAATTTTCTTTTAAGAAAGCCATAACTTTCCCCATATCTTTTACAGAGGCTGCACCTGTTTGTGCCATCGCTTCGTCAACAGCTTTTGCAATTCCTGCATCATCAAGCTGAGCTGGAAGAAACGTTTCAATCACAACAATTTCACTTTCTTCTTTGTCAGCTAAGTCGCTACGATTAGCTTGTTGATACATTTCCATGGATTCGCGACGAGATTTAATCATGCCTTTTAACATTGCAATGATCTCTTCTTCACCCACTTGCTCAATCCCTTTTGGACGAGCACCGATATCTAAATCCTTTAATTTCGCACCAATCATACGCAAGGTTGAAACTTTTTCAGCTTCTTTTGCTTTCATTGCTGTTTTAAGTTCTTCTTTAAAACGTTCACGTAAATCCATGTGGATCCTCCATCCTTTTTAATTAAAATATTCTTTTAATCTTTACTGAAAATAGGAAATTTTTTCCATGTAAAAATTTTTCACAATTACTCTGGGAATTTTTTTCCCAATCGATTATATAGAGTATACGACATTCGTCCAGCAAAGGACATAAGGACATGATGGATATTGATACAATTATTTCTCGCCTTGGGGGGATTGAACAAGCCGCCCGCATCACAAAAGTAAGCACCGAGGCCATCCGCAAATGGAAACAAGCCCGTGCCATTCCATCCAAACATTGGGCAACTATTATTCAAGAAACGGGTCTAACATTGTCTGATTTACAACCAAACGAAATTAACGATTCGACTCCTCATACCTGCCCAGCAGGTGCAAATGCCGTTCTTCTTCTGGAGGACGGTACTATTTTATGGGGAATTGGATTTGGTGCATATTCTTCAAAAAACAATCTTGCCATTGGAGAAATCTGCTTTTCAACCAGCATGACGGGATACCAAGAAACTTTAACTGATCCTTCTTTTGCTGGACAATTAATTACTTTTACTTTTCCTCACATCGGAAATGTTGGCACAAATATTGATGATAATGAAGACAATAAAATTGTTGCAAAAGGCTTAATTGTTAAACAACAAGTCACTGAGCCTGGAAATTGGCGTTCAAGTGAATCTTTGCAAAATTGGTTGAAAGAACAAAATGTTACAGGTATTTGCGGCATTGATACACGCACATTAACCTTACGCATCCGCGACCACGGCCCTCAAAGTGCTTTATTATACTTCCCTGAAGATGGCATCTTTGACATTGATGCTTTACAAGCAAAAGTAAAAGCATGGCCTGGATTGCAAGGAATGGATTTAGCCAAGGAAGTCACTTGCGCAAAACCACACCAATGGAAAGATGGCGTTTGGCATTGGGGCGACGAAACATCTCCCAAACCTAGCAAAACATATAATGTCGTTGCAATTGATTATGGTGCAAAATATAATATTTTCCGCAACCTAATTGAAGTTGGTTGTAACCTTACCGTTGTACCAGCCACTACCTCTGCTGAAGAAATTCTTAGTCATAATCCTGATGGTGTTTTCTTATCCAATGGCCCTGCAGATCCTGCAGCAACAACTCATTATACAGTTCCTGTGTTAAAAGAACTTCTTGAAAAAAGAATTCCTATTTTTGGTATTTGCCTTGGACATCAACTATTAGCCCATGCTTTAGGTGGTAAAACCTACAAATTAGAACAAGGACATCGTGGGGCAAACCAACCTGTAAAAGATCTAAAAACAGGAAAAGTTGAAATCACCAGTCAAAATCATGGCTTTGCTGTGGATCCTAACAGCCTTCCTTCTGATGCGCATGCAACTCATATTAATTTATTTGATGGATCAAACGAAGGGATTGCTTCGGACAAGTATCCTGCATTCTCTGTGCAATACCATCCAGAAGCCAGCCCTGGCCCAACCGATAGCCATTATTTATTCCAACGCTTTGCGGAATTAATGGATCAACATTCTCCTCACAAAAAACAATAAGGTGTTCCTATGCCTAAACGGACAGACATATCCTCTATTATGATTATTGGTGCTGGACCGATTGTGATCGGTCAGGCATGTGAATTCGATTATTCTGGTGCTCAAGCGTGTAAAGCGTTGAGAGAAGAAGGCTATCGCGTGATTTTGGTTAACTCTAACCCAGCCACAATCATGACAGATCCAGATATGGCCGATGCAACTTATATTGAGCCAATCACCCCAGAAACCGTTGAAAAAATTATTCTTAAAGAAAAACCTGATGCAATTCTACCAACAATGGGTGGGCAAACTGCTTTAAATACAGCGATGGCATTGGATAAATCTGGTTTCTTACAAAAGCATAATGTCGAACTGATCGGCGCAAAAGCAGACGTCATTGATCGTGCTGAAGATCGTTTAAAATTCCGTGAAACCATGGAAAAAATCGGCATTGAAAGCCCACGCAGCACAATCGCTCATACCCTAGAAGAAGCTAGAGAAGCTTTAAAATTCACAGGGCTTCCAGCTGTTATTCGTCCATCTTTTACGTTAGGTGGTTCTGGTGGCGGTATTGCTTATAACAAAGATGAATTTGAGCAAATTGTTACCTCTGGATTAGACGCGTCACCAACAACAGAAGTGCTTATTGAAGAAAGCATTTTGGGTTGGAAAGAATATGAAATGGAAGTTGTCCGCGACAGTGCAGATAACTGTATCATTATTTGTTCGATCGAAAATATTGATCCGATGGGAATTCATACAGGCGATTCAATCACGGTTGCTCCTGCATTAACCTTAACAGATAAAGAATATCAACGGATGCGTGATGCCTCCATTGCATGTTTACGAGCAATTGGTGTAGATACAGGCGGATCAAACGTACAATTTGGCTTAAACCCTGTTGATGGCCGTATGGTTGTCATCGAAATGAACCCTCGTGTTTCTCGCTCATCAGCTCTTGCTTCCAAAGCAACCGGTTTCCCAATTGCTAAAATTGCTGCAAAATTAGCGGTTGGTTATACGTTAGACGAATTAAAGAACGATATTACCAAAACAACACCAGCATCATTCGAACCTACGATTGATTATGTAGTTATTAAAATCCCTCGCTTTACATTCGAAAAATTCCCTGGAACCCCTGCTCTTCTCAGCACCAGCATGAAATCTGTTGGTGAAGCAATGGCTATTGGACGTAGCTTCCCAGAAGCTTTACAAAAAGGGCTTCGCTCTATGGAAATCGGTCTTGCTGGATTGGATCCTGTTGAAATCCCCGGGGATGGTGATGAAGATGCATTCCGTGCAGCACTTTCTCAACCTCGTCCAAATCGTATTTTAATGGCAGCCCAAGCAATCCGTGCAGGATTATCTTTGGAACGCATTCATGAAGCTTGCCGTTTTGATTTTTGGTTCCTACGTGAACTAGAAAAAATCATTCAAACTGAAAATGATTTAAAAGCACATGGTTTACCAAAAGATACTTACCAGCTCAGAGCGATCAAAGCACTTGGCTTCTCTGATAAACAACTTGCCGTATTAACAAACACAACCGAAGCTGATGTCACCCAATTACGTGACAGCTTGGACGTTCATGCTGTTTACAGACGTATCGATACCTGTGCAGGTGAGTTCGCATCTTCGACTTCATATATGTACTCAACATATGAAGGCAGCTTTAATACTCCTGTTTGTGAAAGCAACCCTACAGATCGTGAAAAAATCATCATCTTAGGTGGTGGGCCAAACCGTATTGGACAAGGGATTGAGTTCGATTATTGCTGTGTTCATGCCTCTTATGCACTTAGAGAAGCTGGTTACGAAACCATCATGGTTAATTGTAACCCAGAAACTGTTTCAACAGACTATGATACTTCTGACCGTTTGTATTTCGAGCCATTAACCAATGAAGATGTCATTTCTTTAATCCGTCGTGAACAACAAAACGGCAAAGTTAAAGGATGTATCGTTCAATATGGTGGTCAAACACCATTAAAACTTTCCAAAGCATTGGAGGAAGCTGGCATTCCATTACTTGGCACCCCTGCTGATGCTATTGATTTAGCTGAAGATCGCGAACGTTTCCAAGTATTGTTACAAAAACTTGGCCTACGCCAGCCTTCCAATGGAATTGCTCGCAACGGTGATGAAGCTGAACAAATTGCAGAAAAAATTGGATATCCTGTTGTTATTCGTCCATCTTATGTTTTAGGTGGTCGCGCAATGGAAATCGTTTACGATAAACCAAGCTTACATCGTTATCTGCGTGAAGTTCTACAATCAGCTGGTATTGACGTAACTTCTGGCCCATTATTGATTGATCAATATTTAAGCGACGCAATTGAAACAGATGTTGATTGTGTTGCTGATGGCGAAGATGTCTATGTTGCTGGGGTTATGGAACATATTGAGCAAGCAGGTATTCACTCTGGTGACAGTGCATGTTCAATCCCACCCTATACGTTATCGCCTGCCATTGTAACGGAACTCAAAGCACAAACTTCAACCTTAGCCAAAGCATTGGGTATTGTTGGGTTAATGAACGTTCAATATGCGATTAAAAATAATGAGATCTTTATTTTAGAGGTCAATCCTCGCGCATCTAGAACAGTTCCTTTTGTGGCAAAAGCAACAGGCGTTCCTGTCGCAAAAATTGGGGCTCGCGTAATGGCTGGCGAAAAATTAAAATCTTTCGCTCTTACCGAACGTTCAATTTCTGGTCACGTTGCTGTTAAAGAAGCCGTCTTCCCATTCGCACGTTTCCCAAATGTTGATATTATCTTAGGTCCAGAAATGCGCTCTACAGGTGAAGTCATGGGCATTGATACTTCCTTTGAACGCGCGTTTGCAAAATCACAATTAGGAGCTGGTGTAAGCTTACCTTTATCAGGCAATGTTTTCCTTTCTGTGCGCCAAAATGATCGTGTTTCTTTACCTTCATTAGGACGTAAATTAACTGAAATGGGCTTTACCATTTTAGCAACCAGAGGCACTGCTGAAACATTAAAGCAAGCAGGCATTGAAGCTAAAGTTGTTAATAAAGTGCTAGAAGGACGCCCTCACTGTATTGATGCTATTCTTTCTGGAGAAGTTCAGTTGATTATTAACACTGTCCAAGGTGCGCAAGCAGCTGCAGATAGTTTTGATATTCGTCACTCTGCATTAACACATGGTATCCCTTATTATACCACAATGGCTGGTGCGATTGCTGCCGTTCATGCGATCTCTGCATTACGTGAAGGGCAATCAGACGTTGCTCCATTACAATCTTACTTTAGACATTAAAATTTATTCTTTTTAAACAAAATTAATTACTACTAAAACTAACTTGTAAAAGATCTTAGGATTCAATTCTTAAGATCTTTTTTTTATTACTGACCTTTAAATTATTTCTAAAAAGATTTATTATTTTTCTTTACAAAACCTTTAATATTTTACAATAATAACGACTGTATTTTTGAAATTATTAACTTTTCAATCATTTCTCATTTATCTGTAAAATATCAATATACGCGTTAGTACAAGGAAATTTTTTATGTTTGGCTTTGATAAAAATGATCTTTCAAAATTTATAGGTAAACGCTTTGTATTTACTTATAATAGTGGCTGGAGTTATGAACTTTACATAAAAAATACAGGCCGAGTTGATTATCGCGTTCATCATGGCGTTATTGGCGATCGTTGGATTAAAAACCAACATGTTTATATGGCACTAATTTCCAAAGATATCTGTAAATTATCATGGACTGAAAGAACTGGAACAAACGTCAGTATTATTATTAATTTGGTCGATCATTGTTACCAAGGGACTTTATTTTTCCCACACTGGATTATTAAACACCCTGAAAAAGCTGCTCATGCTATCAATGATACAATCCCGTTGATCGAACTATATCGCGAAGCTGGTCCAACTTACCCAATTGAAATCGTAGACGAATTTGCAAGAATTACATTTATTGAAGATTGTGGTGTTGATGATGAAACCATCATTGCGTGCCCATCTAGCGAACTCTCAAAAGAAGCTCGCGAACATTTAAAGCTAGCAATGTAATTCAACCAGATATCTATTTTGTTTGAGACCAAAATTGTGGCAAGAATATTTCTTGTACAAGTATTTTTTGTTGATGGCTTGTAAAACAAGAACGTCTTGCCTATAAATTGTCATAACGATATAATGATGGCATCAAATGGATTGGATAGGATGCAGCTTCTAATTCTGACCTTTGAAAATGGTTACTGGTAAATAAGATAGCCCCAAGCGGTTTCTGGCCAATATCTATTAATGTATCAGAAGTTTTATCATCAGGGATAATGACACTACGAGCATAAACCCAAGGTTCATTATGCCCTTTTAAAACAACCTCCCTCACCCGTTCTTTTCGTGAGGAAGCAATATTTAAATATACATATTCATCTTCTCTAAGATATGTCTCTTTTTCCGAGAGAACTGCTAAAGAAAAATGATGATTACTAAGCAATGTTAGTCGTTGCGTCAAAGACCCTTCACCAAATAGCCAATCTATCTCTAGCTCAGAAAGTTGTTTTTGTAATCTATGACATTTCTGCCAATTAAATAGACAAGAATCCATGTGTATAAACTATTTGACTATTGATACATAAGTAGGAAGATCCCACGCACCACCCATCGCAATCATACGACACATTGCAGAGGGAATGTTAGAAGCTTGAACAAAATCCTTTCCATTCCAAACCCAAGATTGGTGCGACCAACAGTCTCCTAACACATCTTCTTTCATACGAAACACAATAGTATTATCTTCCATTTCATCTTCACCTATCATCGTAATCAATTTTGGTTGATATGGTTGCTCTTGGTGAATAATCCAATATCCATAGTTCGTATGATAAGCTCCAGATGAGCAGAACCCAGTGATTAATAAACGATTATATGTGAGCACTTCCACTACTTTAGGTTCGAAGCTAGCATCAGAATTTTCTAATGCATCACAATAATCTCCCTTAATTTTAACCAACTCTTTCTGAAGTAACACCCAGTCTATTTTTGATTGCCAAACCTTCACATCACCTTTAGGTAAGAGTTTTTGATAAATAACTGGCGTAGGCAATGCTGGTAAGACGCTATCTTCTGATTTATTTCCTTGTTTGATCAATGCAGAAGGTGTTCCAACCCGCCCTTGCTCAGCATCCATTTTGAGTAAAACTGCAGAAGCCCCATTTCCTGGTAAAACCCACTCTTGATTTCCTCCAACAAATGAAATCTTAGCAGTTCCTTTCAGTGCATGAAGCAATGCTTTTGTTTGTGCTGCTGTTAAAAGAACTGAGGGCAAATCATCATCTGAGTCTTTAACAGAAGGTAATTGAATATCTCCATAAGATTGATCTCCAATTTTCAAAATCATTTTATCAGGTAAAACAACCTTTTTCTCATTATCATTTGCTATATCAGACAATTGCACTAATGCGGAAACCTCCTGCCCTTTACCCGCTTTGCGGGTAAGTAAAACCGTCACACGATTAGCATCATCCTCAGGCGAGTAGCCCGCAGCACGACATGTGCGTGTATTATCACAATTAATTTGCCAATCTTTATGTTCGAATGAAATCCCTTGAGCAAAAACTGACGTTCCCACCATCATTCCTAATGCCATACTCATCAGCATTGTTTTATACATCATAACACCTTATCCTGCTTTCAGCTTTACATTTACTTTATAATAAATTCTCTTTCGAAAATCACAATAATTCAGTATTTTTTACAAAAAACCTCGTTTATATAGAAATATGTTTATTATCATTGCTGTATTCGCTATAGTATCTGCTTGTTCGTTTTTTAAAGGATATTGATCTTGCAAAAATTTCCAATGACGGCTCAAGGGCTCCAACGTTTGGAAGAAGAGCTTCGCCGACTTAAAGATAAAGAACGCCCTGAAATTATTCGTGCAATTGCAGAAGCACGTAGCCATGGTGACTTATCTGAAAACGCAGAATATGATGCAGCTCGTGATCGTCAATCTTTTACTGAAGGACGTATTTTAGAGCTTGAACAAATCATTTCTTCTGCACAAGTCATTGATCCATCAACTTTGTCTGGAAATACCGTAAAATTCGGTGCAAAAGTTTTATTAGTAGACGAAGAAACAGATAAAGAAAAAGAATTTCAAATTGTCGGTGTGCATGAAGCTGATATTAAACTTGGTTTACTTTCAATTTCCTCACCTTTGGCAAAAGCCTTAATCGGAAAAGAAAAAGGTGCCACCGTTTCCGTTCCCGCACCAGGCGGAGACCGCTCTTATGAAATCCTTGAAATCACTTATGGTGCCTAAGGTCTGGTAAAAACAATGCTTTCAATTGATGATATCTATGCCGCAGCAGAACGGATCAAAGGGCGCGTTACTCGCACCCCTACCATTACTTGCCAATCTTTATCCAAACGCGTTAATGCAAACGTTACCTTAAAACTGGAAAACCTACAATCTGTGGGTTCTTTCAAAGAAAGAGGCGCTGCCAACCGTTTGGCTATGTTAACTGAAGATGAAAAAAAACGTGGTGTAATTACCGTATCAGCGGGAAACCATGCTCAAGGCGTTGCCCGTCACGCTCAGTTACTCGGCATTGATGCCATTATTGTTATGCCTAAATTTACCCCTGTCTCCAAAGTCAACCGTACGGCTGCATGGGGTGCCAAAATCATCCTAGAAGGTGAAGATTTTACACAAGCTTCTTTATTCGCGGATGATTTAGCTGCCAAAGATGGTCGTGTTTTTGTGCATCCTTATGATGATCTTGCCGTCATGGCAGGGCAAGGCACAGCAGCTTTGGAAATCTTTGAAGATGCTCCTGGAGATTTAGATTACTTACTGGTTCCAGTGGGTGGCGGCGGATTAATTTCTGGCTTTGCCGTCGCTGCAGCCGCGCTGCGTCCTTATACCAAAATTATTGGCGTTCAAAGTGAGCAATTCTTCTCTTACTCTATAGCTCAAAACAAAGACTTACCTGTTTTGGGTGGAGCCACGATTGCTGAAGGTACGGCTGTTCGTCAATTGGGACATCATACATCTGAAGTAATTAAGAAATATGTTCATGACATTATCTCTGTCCCTGAACAAGCCATTGAGGATGCCATTACGTTAACCGCAGAGCATGCAAAGCAAGTCACAGAAGGATCTGGCGCAAATGCTTTGGCTGCGATTTTAACCTATCCAGAACGCTTCAAAAACAAGAATATTGCCTTCCCGATTAGTGGCGCGAATATTGATACACGTATTTTAGCAAATACACTCTTACGCACCCTATTACGTGAAGGACGCTTATTAAGATTACGTTTCTTTATTCCCGATCGTCCTGGATTACTCGCGGATATTTCTCATATTATTGGCACCGAAATGAACGGCAATATTATTGAGGTCTCCCATCAACGTCTATTCACCACGTCTAGCGTTCAATCTGCAGTTCTAGAAATTATGATCGAAGCACGAAGTGCTGAACATTCTCAAGAAATCCTGAACTGCTTGCAAGAAAAATATAAAGTCGAAAGAATATAATATTTTCCAATAAATGGAGTTATTAATTTACCAATAACTCCATTTTTATATGGTAACATGCAATGCTGTTTAAAGATATTTTTAGCTTCACCTCTATAATATTATCCATATCAAGCATAATGCCACTAAAAGCGAATGCCCAAGCAACACCATTCCAAGCTCCTTTTTTTGAAACAGAAAAATTTAAAATCTATATAAAAGATCCCTGCCCTTTATATGCCAATGTTTGTGACAATGTGATTTACACTGGTATTAACAAAAAAAACCAACAAAAAATTATGCTAAAAGGTGCTACGCTCAATGAAAGCCCTTCATATAATTTCAAAGGATATTCTTTTATTAATCAAAATCACATGTATACTCTATCTCCTTCTGCTGATTCAAAAGATTTAGATACTTGGACGTTAACAATTATTAAAAAAAGTAAAACCACTGCACCAAAAATAATTTTACAAGAAAACGGCAAGTGGAACTACGATAAAGGTGAGCTTTATGAATCAAAAACTTACAAATTCTTTCTACTGAATAGCTGTATCGAAGGAAATGTCAGTTGTAATGGCATGAAGATGAATGTTATTAATAAACAAAATAAGCGTCAGATCATCGTTAATACGGAAACAATGAGCCGCCCTAGCAATTACGATTTCTTGGGCTATATTATGACTAGTGGAATGTTTCAATATAATTTAAATTTAACATTTGTAACTAAACCCTCTTTAGATGTTATGCCTATAAAAGACTCTAGTAACGAAATTTTCTCTGAAGATTTAATCGAAAAAGAATAACTTCACCTTAAATTATTATGATAAATTTGGAAGCGATACTTTTTGTATCCTCATTCGCTTTGCTATCCAAAAATCAATACATTATTCATTAATAAAGCCACTATAACAAAAAAATAGGAGACACTACATCGATTACGTAGTGTCTCCTACCCAAAATATAGCGCTTTTTATGAAATGAGCAGTATTATAACTTATCCTACTCTGATCTCAATCGTATCTTCATGCACCCGCACATCATAAGATTTAACGTTATATGTCTTATCTTCCAAACAAACACCATCTTTCAAACGAAAACGTTGTTTTTTGAGAGGACTGGCGACCCATAAATCCCCTTGATGCTCAGCTATTAATCCTCTTGATAAAACACTTGCCTTTGCAAAAGGATCAATATTGCTAATCGCATAGAGTTGTTTTTCTTCTGTTGGTCGAAAAATCGCCACATGTTCTTTATTTACCAAAGCACATATGCCTGTCTGAGGTAAAACATCACTAAGTTGACAGATTGTTACCCATTCGCTCATTGTTTTTTCCTCTTTAACTAAAAAATACGTTCTTCTGGTTTTGCTGGACGATGTTGTTGACGTTCAGACACCATTTGCACATTCTCATCAGGGGCATCACTATTCACAAAATGTGTAAATCGTTTTTGATATTCTGGATTTTCTACAGTTTCTTTCCACTCGCATTTAAACTGTTCACGCAACTCTGTAATATCTTGTTCAAGCTCTGCGTTAATGCCCAATTTATCATCAATAACAACACTACGAACGTAATCGATACCACCATCTAAAGTTTGCAACCAAACAGATGTTCTTTGTAATTTATCAGCTGTACGAATATAGAACATCATAAAGCGATCCATATATTTTAAAGCTGTTTCACGATCTAAATTACTAGCCAACAAGTCTGCATGACGAGGTGTCATTCCTCCATTACCGCAAACATATAAATTCCAACCTTTGTCGGTTGCAATTAAACCAATATCTTTACCTTGAGCTTCTGAACATTCACGTGTACAGCCTGATACACCGATTTTAACTTTGTGAGGTGTTCTGATCCCTTTATAGCGATTTTCAATTTCAACGCCAAAAGCAACACTGTCACCTACACCATATCGACACCACTCACTACCAACACATGTCTTTGCCATCCGTAATGCTTTGGCATAAGCATGTCCTGTTTCAAAACCTGCTGCAATTAATGCTTTCCATATATCTGGTAATTCATGTAATTTAGCACCGAAAAGCGCAATCCGTTGAGAGCCTGTAATTTTAGAATATAGATTATATTTCTTAGCAATTTGCCCCACAGCAATTAACCCATCAGGAGTGATTTCTCCACCAGCTGAACGTGGAATCACAGAATATGTACCGTCTTTTTGAAGATTTCCCAAGAAACTATCATTTGTTTCTTGCAATGACACCAACTCAGGTTTCAAAATATATTCATTCCAACAAGAGGCTAACAAAGAAGCTGCTGTAGGCTTACAGATTTCACATCCATATCCTTGACCATGTTTTTTAAGAAGCTCTTGGAACGTTTTAATCTTACCCACTTTAATTAAATGATAAAGCTCTTGTCTGGTATAAGCAAAATGCTCGCATAGTTGTTTTTTAACTTCTATTCCTTGTTTACTAAGTTCTGCATTCAAAACTTGAGTAATCATTGGAATACATCCACCACATCCTGTTCCCGCTTTGGTTGTCGCTTTAATTGCATCAACCGTATGACAACCTGCTTGAACAGCTTCAACGATCTCTCTTTTACTAACATCAAGACAAGAGCAAATCGTTGCTGAATCAGGTAAGGAATCCACTCCCAAAACAGGTTTGCTACCTGTATAAGAAGGTAAAATCAATGCATCAGGATGTTCTGGCAAATCCATTTGATTCAACATCAACTGTAATAAATTACCATAGTCAGAAGTATCTCCGACTAACACAGCACCTAATAATTTTGTATTATCTTCACTAACAATTAATCGTTTATAAATCTCTGCTTTTTCATCTAAATAGACATAACTATTTGCGTTTGGTGTAATTCCTTTTGCATCACCAATACTACCGACATCAACCCCTAATAATTTTAATTTAGCACTCATATCTGCGCCAATAAATGGATCAACTTCTTTGCCTAATAAATGGCTAATCGCAATCTGTGCCATTTTATAACCTGGCGCAACTAATCCAAAAACTTTACCATTCCAAACAGCGCATTCACCAATCGCGTAAATATTAGGATCAGATGTTTGACAATATTCATTAATTTGAATACCGCCTCTTGTCCCCAAAGTTAAATTAGATTTTTTAGCCAAAGCATCATTCGGACGAATACCCGTTGCAAACACGATGAAATCCAACTCTAATGAAGAACCATCGGCAAATTCCATGGCTTTACCATGATCCGTATCGATAATTTGCTTAGTATTTTTTTGAGTATGAATAGTAATACCCATTGCTTCAATTTTTTTACGAAGCAAATCTCCACCCATTTTATCAAGCTGCTCAGCCATTAAAACAGGTGCAAACTCAACGACATGCGTTTCAACATTAAGATTTCTTAAAGCACCCGCAGCTTCTAACCCCAACAAACCACCACCAACAACGGCACCTCTTTTACTACGTTTCGCACAAGCAGAAATCGCATCTAAATCTGTTAACGTCCGATAAACAAAACAATCTTTCCCATCTGATCCTGGAATAGGCGGAACAAAAACATGAGAGCCCGTTGCAATGATGAGTTTATCATAAGGAACAATTTTCCCTGAAGCTCCATGCACTTCTTTCTTTTGACAATCAATGACTGTTGCCTCTTCGCCAAGCAAAAGATTAACTTTATTATCTTCATAAAACCCTTGAACAACCAAAGATAATGATGACGCTTGATAATCTAAAAAATAAGACGACAGATGCACTCGATCATAAGCAACATGTGGTTCTGCACAAAATATAGTCACATTAAATTGGCTGATATCCGCTTTATTGCTTAGCTCTTCAACAAATTTATGCCCTACCATTCCGTTTCCAATAATCACTAATCGAATGGGATCCATAACTGCCTCGCTTTGACTGAAAATATAAATCTGTGTCTCTTATTAAATTATAACGGCTATAACACTACCACCCGAACGGAATGATCACAATAATCACAAAGTATTAGTTATGAGGAATATTTTTATTTATTTTTTTACTAGAACTCTTGAAATTAAAAAACAAAACTACATATTAAAAGGCTGTTGTTTATTTACAATAGATGCTTAAATATAATGACAAAATTGAATATATTGTTTTTACTGATTCATACTTAGTAAATAAACAAAATCAAAAAAAGTTAAAGACGTTAAGAAAGATTCCTTTTCATGGGTACATATATAGATTCAGATACAGATTTTAGTAATGTTGTAATTATCAATAGTAACAGAATTGTTGTCGGGGGGGCATGGACTGCAAAACTTGTCAATGGCACCACTATGTATACTAACAGTGCTACTGGTGAAAGTTATGCGGGACCAATTAATTTTGTTGGAATTACCTCTTTAACTATTTCTAGTGGTGCTGTTGCTGATAATATCGTTGTTATAAAAAGTGCAACACAAACATCTGCTCCATCTATCACTGTTTCTGAAGGTGGTACCTTATCTAATTCAACGGTTTTTACATCAAAGGTTTATATTTCATATGGTGCGACATCAGAAGAAAACAGTTATGTTTCTTCTGATGTATCTTTAAGATCAGGTACAATCAATGTACAAGGAAACGTAACTACAACAGGCGGTACATCAACTAATGATTCATTTTATATACCAAGCACAACATCAACTTCAAGTGGTACGTTAATTTCACTCGGCAATTCAACGGCTTCTTTCCAAACCTCAGACGGCACTGGTAAGACTAGCGTGGGAATAGCTAGCTCAATGAACAACCCAAATATTTATGGAAATGGGGTGTCGACGTCAACAAACTCGATCTCTCTTAGTAAAGGAAGTTATATAGGTGATAATAGCATTGCAACAAATCAACCTGTTCAAAAATATACGACAATTAACGGATATACCGTAAAAAATAGTAATAAAGTTGGCACAACAGTGGCTTCAACTTGGACCGCACAACTTGTAGATGGCAAAACAGTATATGTTTCTAATACTGGAGCTGTTTTTGATGGCCCCCTTAATTTATTCAATATTACCTCTTTAACAGTTAAAGATGGTGCGGTCGTTGATGGGTTGGTCATGATAAACACAGGATACTATCTAACTGTTCCAAGCATTACCATCGAGGCCGGTGGTGTTATACAAAACTCGTTCATCGGTGCTGCTACCATTGTTAATAATGGAACATCATTAAATAACACATATCTTAACCCTACATATACAGGAGCATCTGGATCTATAAGTCAGGGGGACTATATGTTGCAAGGCGGGGTTATGCAGCTAGCAGTTGACATTTCTGACGCTGATTCTGAACTTAGTATGGTTATGAATGCCACTAGCACGATTACACTAAATGGTACAGCTTCTTTTGATTCATATGCAGGAATGGCACCTTACAATGCGAATTCTAGCAACTATACACTCACCGTTACTAGCTCGGGCACTGCTACTGTTGGCTGTTTTCTTGCTGGCACTTTAATTAATACAGTCAATGGATTAGTTGCTGTTGAAAATATTAACGTCGGCGATCAAATCATTGCAGTTGTTGATGGTAAAGAAGAAATTCGTTCCGTTATTTGGGTTGGTCAGAATACAGTAGCAGTCAATACTGATGCCTCTAAAGACGAGGCAAATTATCCTATTCGTATTTTGAAAAATGCAATTTCTGATGGCGTTCCTTTCAAAGACTTACTAGTGACCCCAGAACATTGCATTGTGCTTGATGGACAATTTATTCCTGCAAGAATGTTGGTTAATAATGGTAGTATTTTTTATGATACCTCTATTACAGAATATACCTACTATCATATTGAAACCGAACAACATTCTATCATTACCGCAGATGGTGTTTTAACAGAAAGTTATCTTGATACAGGGAATCGTTCTGGTTTTATTTCTGATGAAAACATTGTCAGTATTGTTAACCATCACAAAGAATGGAATGTAGATTCAGCTGCACCTTTGACCACAAATAGAGACGTTGTTGAACCCATCTTTACACGACTCATACAACGTTTTTCTCAATTAGGATTTGAACTTTGCGAATCTAATGCTGTTACAACTCATGAAAGCAACTTACATTTATTAACTGATACTGGTGAAATTATTCATAGTACAAACAAAAATAACGGACGTTTCTTTTTTCCTATTCCAGAAGATACTACTCATGTTCAGTTAATTTCTCGTTCTAGTCGCCCAAGTCAAGCTATTGGTCCTTATATAGATGATCGCCGTGATCTTGGAGTATTAGTTGGCAAAGTTACTCTTTTAGAAAAACATACGGCATATTCTATTACAGAACATTTCACATCTGAAACTTTGCAAGGGTGGGATGTCAAAGAGCCAATGAATTGTCGTTGGACAAATGGCGATGGCGCACTAAACATTCGCCTAGAACCATCTAACAATGTTGCAGTTCTTGTGATTGAAGTTTTAAATGCTGGACCTTATCTTCTTAAAGAAAGCTCTTTAGAGCAAAAAGTAGCTTAAGATTTTATAAGCAGTTAAATAGTTATAATAGTCTAAATATTATAGGGAGAGATGTTATAATCATCTCTCCTTATAACTTTATGATGAATGAACAAAAATATACTGTATTATACTAAAAGCTATACCGCTATTCACTCTCTTCCTTTTTAAATTTCAACGAAACCCCATTAATACAATAACGCTCCCCTGTTGGTTTCGGGCCATCAGGGAAAACATGGCCTAAATGTGCTTTACAACGCGAACAATGCACTTCTGTCCTGACCATATGATGACTGTGATCGATCTCTGTTTCAACGGCTCCATCAATGACCGTAAAAAAAGCAGGCCATCCACAACCACTATCATATTTCATATCACCATGAAACAAAGGGCTGTGACATCCTGCACAAGAATATGTGCCAGAACGCATTTCATAATTTAAAGGACTGCTGCCTGGTGGTTCAGTTCCATGATCTCTCATCACTCGCAACTGTTCTGGTGATAAATTAGAAAGCCATAGAAAGTCATTTTTTGTTTTTTCTGTCACTTTATTCCATATCCGATTTATTTTGTCTGAACGATTAATAATATCAACTATTTAAAAACATTTACTATTTTTATATAAAAAAATCATAATCAATATCTGTTATTATGATATAGTCGTATCCATAATATTCATATTAGCTCATTATATAACGTGCATTACAAAACATTTATTTAATTTTAATTGTTTCATGAATAGGATAAAAAATGACACAACAAAAATATCGTCCCGTGATGTTAACCATTCTGGATGGTTTCGGGTATAATCCAGAACATAAAAATAATGCGGTTGCAAACGCAAATACTCCTAATTTAGATCGTCTATTAAAAGATTGCCCTCATGCTTTGTTAGATGCAAGTGGTGAAGATGTTGGCTTACCTGATGGACAAATGGGGAACTCTGAAGTCGGCCATATGAATATTGGTGCTGGTCGCATCATCATGCAAGAACTTCCTAAAATTGGAAAAGCTGTCAAAGATGGCAGCATTATTAAAAATCCATTAATGGTGAAGTTCATTGAAACTTTAAAAAGCAATGATGGAACTTGCCATTTACTTGGTTTGTTCTCTCCTGGTGGTGTGCATGCTCATCAAGAACATGCCGTTGGTTTAGCTAAACTATTACATCAAGCCGGCGTTAAAGTTGCTTTACACGTCTTTACCGATGGTCGTGACACCCCTCCAGAATCAGCAAAAGGATTTGTTGAAGAAGCATTAAAAGAGCTTCCTAAAGAAGTGAGAATTGCTACTGTTTCAGGACGTTATTACGCTATGGATCGTGATAAACGTTGGGATCGCGTACAAAAAGCTTATGATGCACTTATTTCAGCAAAAGGCCCACATAGTGCTGATGCGCTTTCTGTTATTACAGGTGCTTATAAAGAAAAAGTCACTGATGAATTCATCCTTCCAACCGTAGTCGGAGATTATCAAGGCATGAAAGATGGAGATGCAATTCTATCTTTCAACTTCCGTGCTGATCGTATTCGCCAATTAATGGATGCTTTCTTATTCCCTGATTTTGACGGATTTGAACGCTCTAAAATTGTTAAATTCTCTGACGTTGTCGGAATGACGCAATATAGTGACGTTCTTACTAAATATATGGGTGTTTTATTCCCACCTGAATCTTTTGAAAATGTTTTAGGTGAAGTTGTTTCTAAGGCTGGGTTAAAACAACTCCGCTCTGCTGAAACAGAAAAATATCCTCATGTAACATATTTCTTAAATGGTGGACGTGAAGAGCCTTTCCCTGGTGAAGATCGTATTTTGGTCAATTCTCCAAAAGTTGCAACTTATGACTTGCAACCTGCAATGTCTGCACCAGAGCTAACCTCTAAAATTGTTGAAGCTATTAACAGCAAAAAATATGATTTGATTGTTGTAAACTTTGCAAATCCTGACATGGTCGGTCATACAGGAATACTAAAAGCTGCCATCGAAGCTGTTGAAGCTGTCGATAAAGCCTTAGGTGAAGTCGTTAATGCGATTAAACAACAAAATGGTGCTTTGATCATTACTGCAGATCATGGTAACTGTGAAATTATGGTTGATCCCGTAACAGGTGAACCACACACACAACATACTTTGGACAAAGTGCCTGTAATTTTAGAAGGTGTTTCTGGGGTTCAATTACGTGATGGTAGATTGGCTGATCTAGCGCCAACACTATTACACTTAATGAATTTACCTCAGCCTAAAGAAATGACAGGTAAAACACTCATTAAAGAATAAGACGAGGATTTTCTGAAAGAGACGTTACGATACTCCCCTTTTTGGTCAAAGCGATTATCAAAAATCGCTTTAAGGGGGAGTTGCGTCTTTTTCTTTTCCTCTTCTGTCTTTTTTTTAAATGGCTATCCCGTCAAAGCAGAGAAAACAAATTCTGCTAAAGAAGCCTTGCAACAAGCCAAAGAAGCTCAGCAACGTTTACAAGCACAAAAGCAACAAGCTGCTAGCCAATTAAAAAACTTACAGCAACAAAAAGATAGTGCTGTCAAAAGAGCAGCTGACGACCGTAAAAAAGCAGATCAACTCAATCGTGATATGCTAAAAGCAACCCAAGCGCTGCAACTCACAGAAACAAAATCAGCACAATTAACCGAACAAATTGATCAACTAAAAAAACAAGCTGATGCTCTTAATCAAAAACTCCAAGAAGAATCAAAACAGTTCTCTAAATTCCTACCTGTGATTGAACGACTTTCTTTATATCCAACAGATACATTACTTGCTGCTCCGATTAATTCATCTCGCTCTACGATTGGATTATCAGTCATTAAAGGAATATCTGCTCAGTTAGAACAAAAAGCTCAAGTTATTAAACAACACAAAGTGGAGTTAGATGCATTACAAGCTAAATTAGCAGATCAAACCAGTAAGTTAGAAGCTTTACACAAAGATCAAACCCAACAAAGAGATGATCTAGCCAAAGCAACCAAGGAAGCCAGAGCCATTCAACAACGTTCTGCCTCTACTGCATTTAAAGTCTCACAAGATGCTGCAAAAGCAGCTGCAAAAGCCAGCAGTATTAATGATGCTATCCGACAAATCACAGCATCAAGACAAGCAGCAGAGCGACGCTTACAAGCTGAAGCACTTGCTGCCGAACGTGCTCGCAATCAAGTAAAAGCAGAAAGCACAAAAAAAGAAATTAGAAGCGTTACCCAAAGCAATGATGGGCCTGGACTTAGCTCAAACAGTAAAGGAGCTCCTGTTGCTGGACGTATTGTTTCTTTGTGGGGAAGCTCAACCGATGCTGGCCCTGCACAAGGCACAACCTACGCGCCTCAATCAATGGCTTCTGTGCGTGCACCATGTAGCGGACAAATTGAATTTGCCAGCTCTTTTCGTGGATATGGTCAAATGGTTATCCTAAATTGTGGAAAAAGCTATCGCTTTGTTTTAGCAGGCATGGGAGAACTCAACGTGGGTGCCGGACAAAGCGTTAGTAAAGGTGTTATGATTGGACGAATGCCAGCATGGTCGGGGAACTCTACAACTGGGCGTCCAACATTATTCGTTCAATTACGACGTGGAGAAAGAACCATTAACCCGTCACCATTTTTATAAATCGCTTTTTTTCTATTTTTATACTAGAAAAAATATATACAAAGATTAAGATGATATTTTTACTTTTCGTCATTTACTTTAATGCTCTCCCCATAAGGGATAGATTGTCAGGAGAAAATCAGCATGAAGTTCCGTAAAGGACTGCTTGTAGGTACCGCATTTTTAGTCGCTGGTGTTGGGCTTGGTTCCCAATTAGGACAATGGTCTTCTTTTTCTAGCAATAGTTTAGTGGTACAAGCACTTGCTGAAGATGTTAAAAAAGATCAAACTAATGCTGATAAAAGCGCAGAAACATATCGTTTACTGACATTGTTTGGAGATGTTTTTGAGCGTGTTCGGGCAAATTATGTTGAGCCTGTTTCTGATCGTGATTTGATTACTAATGCATTAAATGGAATGTTGACAGGCCTTGACCCCCACAGTTCCTATATGACTGAAAAGCAATATCATAATATGGAAATCCAAACCAAAGGTGAGTTTGGCGGTTTAGGATTAGAAGTCCAGGCTGAGGACGGACATATTAAAGTTGTGTCCCCTATTGATGGAACCCCTGCTGCAAAAGCTGGAATTAAATCTGGTGATTATATTATTGCAATTGACGGTAAAAATATTGATGGTATGCCCTTAAATACCGCTGTTGATAAAATGCGTGGTAAACCAAATACACCAATCACATTGACTTTGCTCAGATTAAAAACTCCAAAACCGATCAAAGTCACGATGACACGTGAAATTATCCATATTCAAGTAATTAAATCTGCACTTTATGGAAAAATTGGATATATCCGCATTTCTCAGTTCAACGAAGAAACTGAAAAAGGCATGCACAAAGCATTTGATAAGCTTCAAAAGGAAGCTGGTGGAAAACTTGCTGGCCTTATTATTGATCTTCGTAATGATCCCGGTGGATTATTGGATCAAGCAATTGCAGTTTGTCGTGACTTTATCAAAGATGGTGCAATTGTTTCTACCAAAGCCCGTGATCCAAAAGATAATCAACTTTGGAATGCTAAAGGTACCGATATTACCAATGGCTTACCAATCGTTGTCTTAACCAATGGTGGATCTGCTTCTGCAAGTGAAATCGTTTCTGGTGCTCTCCAAGATCATCGTAGAGCGATTATTCTTGGCGGTAAAACTTTCGGTAAAGGTTCTGTACAGTCTATTATGCCAATCCCTGGCAATGGTGCAGTACGTTTAACCATTGCACGTTATTATACCCCTTCTGGTCGTTCAATCCAAGGGTTAGGAATTACACCAGATATTGACGTTCAAGATAGTTACGATGAGCCAGAATTCAGCATTCGTGAAGCAGATTTAGATCACGTGATTAAAAATGAAGGCGGAAATAAAGCGAAGCCACCAGTCAGAAATGATTTACCTGCTATTGCAAGCTCTATTCCTAAACAGCCACCTAAAAACTGGCCTAAATATGATTATAATAATCCAGCAACAGACTTCCAATTACAACAAGGGTTAAAAGTTGTGCGCTCTATGGCTGGATTACCTGTTGAAAAAGAAACCCCAGTTCCTGCAGCTAAACCAACAGAAGCTCCAAAACCTGCTCAAACAACGCCTGAAAAGCCTGCGACAACACCTCAAAAACCAGCGAATGAGAATAGTCCGGCACCTCAAGAGCAAAAGATTCAAAAGAAATAAGTTTCTAATTAGCTAATTATTAAAGGATATCATTGATGAGCGACCTTCCTTATCGTCGTAATGTAGCGGCAATCATTTTTAACCCTAAAGGGAAAATCTTTATTGCGCTGCGACATGATCTTGCTAAGGAAGGTATCTGGTCCTTTCCTCAAGGAGGAATTGACCAGCATGAAGATCCTCGCGATGCGATAAAAAGAGAGCTTTCAGAAGAAATCGGTTCTGATCAAATCGAAATATTAGAAGAATATCCAGAGTGGTTGTCTTATGACTTCCCTCCCGATGTTCTAAAAAATCCTTTAAAAGGGAAATATAAAGGGCAAACTCAAAAGTGGTTTGCTGTTCGTTTTATCGGTAACGATTTTGATATTAATCTGGATAATGATGTCGAAAAAGAATTCGATGATTGGAAATGGATTGATATTACCGAACTAAAAGAAATTAAGACAGGATATAAGCGCGATCTATATGCCAAAATATCTGAGTATTTTAAAAAATATTCGAACGCTTAATTTATTTATACTCTTTCATTATAAAAAAAAGACATTCTCTTATTAAAAGGAATGTCTTTTTTTATACTTTATTTTTCTTTTTTCTTCTTGGCTGTGTAGCCATCTAATAAAAAGCAAATTGGCACTAAAAGAAATGCACAAAAACCTATAATCATAAACACATCATTATAAGCCAAAATCGCAACTTGCTTTTGAAAGTCCGTATATAAATACCGCATTGCAACACTGGCTTGATCCTGAGCTGCATAACCTGCTTGCTGAGCAACAGCTTTCATATGAGCTAAATATTCATTAAAAGGCTGATTTAGTGGACTCATCGTATGAACGATCCGAGCTTGATCAGCTTGCCTTGTTTGTGTAACCAAAGCCGTTGCACCAGAAATACATAAAGCCCCCAAAACATTTCGAACCATACTAAAAAGCGCCGCAGCATCTGCATTATATTTGGCTGGAATAGTCATAAAGGCGATCGTTGACAATGGAACAAACAAAAATGCCAAACACGCAGTTTGAGCAACTCTAAACAAAACCAAATGATCAAAATCTAAAGTTGGGGTTAAATGCGCAGAAAAGAACATCGCACTTCCCATCCAAAAGAATCCAAAGGCAATCACATACCGCATTGGCACGACATTAATAATACGACCAACAATAGGAAGCAAAAAGATAATCACAATCCCACCTGGTGTCAAAACCAACCCTGATAAAAATGCCGTATATCCAACCACTTGTTGTGAGAATTGTGGAACAATAATAGCAGATGCATATAAACATCCACCAAGCCCCGCCATTAATATAGAACTAACGGCAAAATTGCGATCTTTAAAAACATGCAGATCAACCACGGGATTTTTCGCTTTTAATAACCAGAAAATAGCTCCGACAATCCCAATAAATGCAAACACACCCATCAAACGAATGTCAAAAGATCCAAACCAATCTGCGTTTTCACCACGATCAACCATTACTTCAAGGCAACCTAAGCCCATCGTAATTAATGTCAATCCAATAACATCGACACGCTCTTTACGTTTTTTCTCCCAAGGTGGGTCTTCCAACAACATCAGCACAGCAAAAACGGTAAAAATACCAATAGGCACATTTAGGTAAAACACCCACCGCCAAGAATAATTATCCGTAATCCACCCTCCTAATGATGGCCCCAAAATCGGTGCAACCACCGTTGCCATGGCAGTTAAGCCAAAAGCAGCACCTCTCTTTTCAGGTGGAAAAATATCTAGAATAATCGATTGCTGATTTGGCTGTAATCCACCGCCAAAGAAACCTTGCATCAATCGGAAAATAATTAACTCACCAAGGCTTCCTGCCATTCCACATAAAAAAGAGGATACCGTAAACATTAAAATACAAATAATGAAATAACGCTTGCGCCCTAACACTCTTCCTAACCAACCAGAAATCGTTAAAACGACAGCATTCGCTGCAAGATATGACGTTAACGCCCAGGTTGCATTGTCATATGTTGTCGAAAGACTACCCGCGATATGAGGCAAAGACACATTTACAATCGTTGTATCTAAGATCTCCATAAACGCTGCTAGCGTAACGACAACAGCAATTAACCAAGGATTATATTTTGGTTTCCAACCACTGCGATCAATCCCATCATCTGCAACGACCATTTCACTCATTTTGTATAAACCGTTGGAGTAACAGATAATCCTAATGCCAATGGAATCTTTGGATCTAACCCTTCATCAATTAAAATTTTAACAGGAACACGTTGAACAATTTTAACATAGTTCCCCGTTGCATTTTCAGGAGGAAACGCACTAAAGACAGCACCTGTACCTGCTTGTAAAGAATCAATATGCCCTTTTAATTTTAAGAATGGATAAGCATCCACTTCAATTTTTACTTTTTGTCCAGGTCTCATATTAGTAATTTGTGTTTCTTTATAATTCGCAATCACCCACACTTCAGGCTCTACAATCGCCAAAATTGACTGACCTGTTGTTACATAATTTCCTTGCTCAACATTCCGCTTTGAAATCCAACCATCATGAGGTGCTCTGACTTCTGTCCATCCTACATTTAACTCAGCCTGTCTTAATTTCGCTTCAGCGGCTTCTAATGCTCCTTTTTGCTCATTAATTTGGCTATTGCTTGTTTGAATGTTCGCTTCCACAGGTTGAGCAATTAATAAATTACCTTCTGCTTTAATAATTTCAGCTTTTGCTTGTTCATACGCTGCTGTTGCATTATCAATGGCTTGTTGTGTAGTGGCAGCTTTGACAATACTATGCTGTCTGACATATTCCGTTTTTGCTTTAAACGCCTGAGCTTTAGCAATTCCCAATTGACCTTGAGCAACTTTCAACTGACCAGGATAGTTCTTCTTAGCAACTTCTAACATATATTGAGACGCAATATACTGCCCTTGAGCACGAATTAAATTCCCTTCGGCTTCTTTTTTAGCAGCTTCATAATCTCTGGAATCAATTTTTAATAACAAATCACCTTTATGCACAAATTGATTATCATTGATCAAAAGATCCGTTACATATCCATTGACATGTGGTGCGATATAAACAATTCGTCCTGCTGTAAACGCATCATCTGTATCAATGTCATCACGGGTTAGCCACCAATAGATGCCTGCGCCAATGACTAATAAGCAACATACTCCAATAATCAGAAACTTTTTCAAAGGATTAGCTTTGCTTTTCCCAGTCTCTTCATTTGCAGAAACGGACTGTTGATCCATCACTTCCCCTGCATCCGCCATTGATTTTCCTTTTCAGCCTTCGGTAATTTTGAATAAGTTACATAATGATATATGATCGTACTTTAACGATTTAAATCCTGTGTCTGTACTAATCTTGCATATAATCCATTTTGATCCATTAATACTTCATGACTACCAGATTCAGCAACCATACCATCGCACATTACAAAAATTAAATCTGCAGAACGTACCGTAGATAAACGATGGGCAACAATCAGCGTTGTACGATTTTTTCGTAACTTGGCCAAAGCTTGTTGCACCATATATTCACTCTCTGTATCCAAAGCACTGGTTGCTTCATCTAAGAGTAATAAACGGGGATTTCTTAATAACGCTCTGGCCAACGCAACACGTTGTCTTTGTCCGCCTGATAAGAGTTGTCCACCATGTCCTACTCTCGTATTTAATCCGTTAGGTAAATTGTGAACAAATTGATTAATCGCAGCACCATCTAACACTTCTTGTATTTCTGCTTCAGATGCATGTGGCTTACCAATCAAAATATTATCAATGATGGACATATCAAACAAAAGTGGATCTTGTGGAACATAAGCGATCTCAGAGCGCAACTCACTAATCTTAAGATCTCGCAAATCTACTCCATCAAACAAAATTCGTCCTTTTTGAACATCATGTAATCTAGGAATTAATGTCAGTGCCGTTGACTTTCCAGCTCCAGAAGGGCCCACCAAAGCCACTGTCAATCCAGGTTCAACATCAAAATCCAATCCTTGCAATCCCAAATGACGGCCAGGATGAATGAAATGTACATCATCAAACTTAAGATTTCCTTTTCCTTCAGGTAAGGAAATAGCATTCGGTTTGTTAATAATTTCAATTGGATCATCAATCACTTTAAAGATACGATCTAACCCTGAAATTCCTTCTTGCATCGCTGCATTTAAAGAGCCCAAAGCACGCAATGGTCTTGCAGCCAACAATAACGCAGCAACAAAACCAGAGAAATCCCCTAGGGTTGCTCCACCCATCGCAGCACGCCATCCAGCAAATCCTAATACAGCAGCAACAGCCGTGCCTCCTAGAACTTCCATAATTGGATCTACTCTAGCTCTACCACTAATAATTTTTAAAGTCGCATCATAAAGCTGCTCAAAAGATTTTCCTGCACGCTCAATCTCACGTTCTTCCATCCCATAAACGCGCACGGTCCTGGACTGAGCAAATGTTTCATTTAATAACGCTGCGGTCTTCCCAACTTGCTCTTGCATATTACCAGACGCACGACGAACTTTTTTTCCAAGCTTTTGGATTGGAACTGCTGCAATGGGGTAAAGCAAAGCTGCAATTAAACTTAGTTCCCAATCCATATAGAACATAGAAGCAATCAAGCCAACAACCGTAATACTATCACCAAAAGCATTTACAACTCTAATCATTGCCTCACGTATAGACAAAGCATCCGTTGTAAATCGTGATGCTAATTGTGCTGGGGCTTCTCTTTCAACTTTAGCAATATCCGAGCGCACTAGATGCAAAAACATCTTTTTTTGCAATCCACGGATAACAACTAGTACTAACCCTTGAATAGCCAACGTTTGACCATATTGTGAAGCTGCCTTTGCAGCCGTAACCATTACCACAAGTAACGGAACTTGATACAAAATCCTAGGGTCATTATCCCTAAACATATCCAAAGCACGTTTAATCACCAATGGATACAAAGCCGTTAATCCTGCCATGATCATCGTTAAGATAAAAATAACAAGAATACGTTTGGGATGAAGGCGAATTTCTTCCTTCCACAAACGCTGCATATATGGCCAGCTTGGATTATTCCCTAATAAGCGTGATAAAATCGTCTTTTTATTCTTTGGGATTGGTTTGTCTGAAATAGCAGTCACTATATATTTTCTTTAAATATAATTACAAAATCACCGTGTCTTACGATGTCGTTGTCACTTATTTACCTCTTTATTGACAAGAATTAAATGATTTAATTTATTCTTTCATTTTTGTGGCTTTTAAACCACTTTAAACATTCTTCTTGGGAAGAATAACAACCATTCTGTAACCACCAATCTTTAATGATTTTTAAAGTATTACCGATGACAGGCCCTGGCTGAACTCCCAATTGGATTAAATCCTGCCCCATCACAGGAAATATAGGACGTTCAATTAACGAAACAGAATGCCTCCATTGGTTCCATTTTTCAGAATCCTCTACTATGACGGAAGCGGTTTGTTTTATCCAACTTTGCCCGATTAAAACTTCCAAATCATATTCTGCTCTTAATTGACGTTTTTGAATCTCTGTATTCTCGAGACTTACCTCAGAATCTTGTTGAAATGCCCATAATAATTTTTCTTGTTTCCGAGATAATCGTAATTGTTTAGCAACAATCTGACTTGATGCAGAAACTAGTCTAGCCAACCGTAACACCGCATCCTGAGGAGCACCTAACTGAACCAGTTTTTGAAAAAAAGGAAGCTGATATCCAGAAGGTAATATCTCTTTCAACACACCATATTGATCCATCTGCTGCACGATACCATCCGCCATAGGCCCAATTAATATCCGCTGTATTTCAGACCACACACGTTCCGCAGAAAGCGTTTTCAACAAATATGTTGTTTGTTGAATTGCTATTACGGCTTCTGTATCAATGGGCTCTTTTCCATAACGTGCATAAAAACGAAAAAAACGTAGAGAACGAAGAACATCCTCTTCAATACGTTCCTTTGCGTTCCCTACAAAACGCACTGTTCCAGACAAAAGATCTTGTTGCCCTTGATAAAAGTCCCAGATCTTTCCATCTCGATCACAAAACATCGCATTCATCGTAAAATCTCGACGCGCAGCATCTTCTTGCCAATCATCAGTCCATACGACTTGAGCATGCCGACCATCTGTGACGATATCTTTACGTAACGTGGTAATTTCATAAGGCGTATGATCAATCAACGCAGTGACTGTTCCATGAGACAGTCCCGTAGGAATAACTGTTATTCCAGCTTTTTGTAAAATTGCCATCACAGTTTCTGGTGGCTCTGGGGTTGCAATATCAATATCTGCAATTGGTTTATTGGCTAATAAGTCCCTGACAACCCCGCCGACTAAACGCGCCTGAGGTAAATAATCCCACAATTGATTGAGTGCGTTGATACAAGATAGTTTTTCCAAGATACTCATTAACAACCTTTTTCCACGCACTGAGCTTTATAAAATAATACTATTTTACTAAATTAGCATTTTTATAATTAATTAATGTGAAGGATTACAGGATGCATTAGCTTTATTAGCAAATAATCTTATAGAATTAACCTGATAATCTAATTTTTCTTCATTTGTATAATTTTTATATTTTGGAAAATTATATTTTTCTTCTATTCTTTTTGTAATGTTTGGTTTTGAAAAATAAGTAATTTTTTCAAAAGGGTTAGTTTTTCCTAAGGCTTCAGCTTTTTCTGTTAGTGGTCGTATTATTGATCTTACGGCTCCATCACCTAAGAAACAAATTTCCAAATTTGGGCTATCTTTTGGTGTTTTTTGATAACAATCATATACTTTTTCAGCAGCATCTTTAATACCATTGACTGTTTTAGCACAAAAGCTTGGGCCAAATTTTTTAACAGCAGCATCAATCGTGGCATCTGACATTCTGTCTGGTTTATCAGCAGCCATAGCGGTTAAAGGTAAAGCAATAATAGAGAGCGCAAGTAAGAGTTTTTTCATTTTTACCTTCATTACATATGATGAGAATTAACTCAATTTATCATAAATGATCATTTCTATAAATATATGACAAATTTATTATTAGAGCATTAGAATGGTAAAGGAATATAACGACACAGAATACAAAGATTAATATTGATACAGGCGACCTGAAAGCTCAAATAATTCATTTTTCTTAATAAATTGCTTTAAAATATTTTACAAAACTTGCAGTATGCTCTTACTATATTTTATACTGCAAAATGCAACTTTCTTATTCGCTATTTGTTTTAATCTTAACCCTTTAATTGAGTGCACATGACTTCTTTAGAAAATACTCCCATTGACGCTAAGCATAATGATCCTCTTTCTGATGATACACACCTTGCCGATACGCTTGGGCCTCATCTGGCGAATGTTCTGACAGAAACCAGTCGTGTCATTTATGGACAACAAGAAGAAATCAAGCAAATTATTGCCAGTGTTTTAAGTGGTGGACATGCGCTCTTGGTCGGAGCCCCTGGGCTTGGAAAAACAAAACTGGTCAGCACATTGGCAACGGTTATGGGATTGTCCGCGAAGCGTGTACAATTTACCCCAGACTTGATGCCTGCGGATATTACAGGAAGTGAGATTTTAGACGAAGATGCAGAAGGTAAACGTAGTTTCCGATTTGTTCCCGGCCCTGTTTTTTGTCAGCTATTAATGGCTGATGAAATTAACCGTGCCAGCCCTCGGACACAATCTGCTTTGCTGCAAGCCATGCAAGAAAAATATATTTCAATTGCTGGAAAAGATTACCCTCTTCCTGCACCTTTTCATGTTTTAGCAACACAAAACCCTATTGAGCAAGAAGGAACTTACCCTTTACCTGAAGCTCAATTAGATCGTTTTATGGTGCAAGTAAACCTCTCTTATCCAGACCTTAATACTGAAAAAGCAATGCTATTGGCAACAACTGGCGCCAATGAAGCAAAAGCACAACCTGTTATAACCTCAGAAATGCTTATTCAAGCACAATCATTGGTCAGACGACTACCTATCGGGGAAAACTTAGTCGATAGTATTTTACGCCTTGTTCGGAATGCTCGACCAGAAAGCAGCGAAGATCCATTTATTCAACAAAATATCGCATGGGGGCCTGGTTCCAGAGCAGCTCAAGCATTAATGTTACTCGTCCGTGCGCGTGCTTTGTTAAATGGCCGTTTAGCACCCAACCAAGAAGATCTGATCGCCCTTGCCCCTGCGGTATTAAGACATCGTATTGCCCTAACCTTTGCCGCTAGAGCAGAAAATATACAATTGGATGATATTATCCAAAATCTTCTACAAAAAGCAGTCTAATCATGATGACAGGTTCTTGGTGGTCACGACTCTTTCACAAAGGGGCTTCTCACCATTTAAGAGGCTCCTCCTCTGATGCGCCATCACGACCTCATCAGACCACAGCACTCAGTTCAATTGTTCCTTCCTCAGAGCATCTTGCCCATAGCTTGCCTGACTTATTACTGGCTTCTCATAAAATCGCCAGAACCGTATTGGCAGGCAGTCATGGATGTAAACGTGCAGGTCAAGGCAGTCAATTTTGGCAATATCGCCATGCTCTGCCTGGGGAATCTATTCAAGCGATCGATTGGCGTAAATCTGCCAAAGGCAACAAAGCCTACGTCAAAGAAACAGAAGAAGAAAACACACAAACTTTATATTTATGGTGTGACGTGTCTGGATCTATGCAGTGGCATTCCAAATCCGATTTACCAACTAAACAAAATAGAGCTTTTTTATTAGGACTAACCCTCAGTTCTTTGCTTTTAAATGGCGGGGAACGAGTGCGTTTATTGCTTCCTAACCAACAAATAAATAGTTTCAGAGGCACGCATCAACTCTATCCATTGGCTGAACAATTAACGCGCTCTGTTCACAGTCCATCGGCCACCCCTTTTCCGATGCCAGAACATGTTTCCCCTCATTCATGGACGGTATTAATCAGCGATTTTTTATATCCTTATGAAGAACTTGCTGAGTTTTTAAAGAAAATGGCACAACGTCCAAGTCATCTTTTATTAATACAAGTCGCTGATCCCGCAGAAAAAGAGTTACCTTTCAAAGGACGCTTACAATTCACAGGAATGGAAGGCGAAGAAGGGCTGATTTTATCTAACTCTACGCAATCTTCTATTGATTATGAAGCGTTATGGACTGACCATCAAAATAAGCTAAAAAAACTGAGTCAAAATGTAGGTATTCCTATGCTTTGTGATTTTTCTGATCGTAATGCTGCGCAGACTTTGCTGCAAGCATGGAATATTTTATCAAATAAAAGCAATCCAAGATTAACATGATCTTTCTGACCCCTTACCTCTTATTCGCATTGCTCGTTCTTCCTCTGATTTGGTTCTTTTTAAGAGCGACACCTCCACGCCCAAAAGAGCAATCTTTTCCGCCTATTCAATTATTGCACCAACTGCAAACCAAGGCTCAAGAGTCCGTGCATGCACCTTGGTGGTTAATTTTATTACGCTTGCTTGCTGTGGCTTTGTTAATTATTGGTTTGGCTAGACCAGTTTTACCTTCAAAAAATCTTGCTTTACAACACTCAAAAGATCCTATTTTACTGGTTATCGATAATGGATGGGCATCTGCCCCACAATGGTCTCAATTGATTGACGATGCAGCACAAGTTTTAACGCAAGCTCAACAAAAAAATACACCTGTGCATTTACTCTTAACCGCACCGAATGAACAAAATACAGCGTTAAAAATCACAACTTTATCTGATAATACCTCTGCTGCCGTGCAATTTAACGGATTGCAACCCATGGCTTGGCCTGTTGAGCATCAAAAAGCAGCGGAAATTTTAAATAAAGCCAACCATTATCAAACAATTTATTATTTCTCTGATGGCATTCAACATCAGGATGATCAAGCTTTTCAAAAGAAACTAACAGACCATACAAATTTATACGAAATTCGTCCTCAAGAGGGTAATATATCAACACTTTTATTGACTAAAAATAGCCCTACACAAAATGGCTTTATGCAATCTATTTCATTACTCCCTCGCCCTATTCCACAACAAATAACCTTGCAAGCTTATACGCAACAAGGAATGTTACTCACCTCTATACAAAAATCTATTCCTGCCAATACATCACAGAGTGATATTGACCTGACCCTTCCTTTAGAAGCTCGAAATAAAGTCGATTATCTACAAATTGCAAATTATGCTGGAGCTGGTGGTGTTTACCTTTTAGACGCACATAACCGAAAACATATTATTGGTTTTATCTCTGCTTCGAATAATACCAATACCCCTTTTACTGGCTCTTTATATTATCTTAAAAAAGCACTGACACCTTTGGGAGATCTTAAAGAAGGCTCTATCCATCAACTCTTATCCCAACCTTTATCAGTCATTATTGCGCCAGATACAGTTTTTTCCGATCCACAATCTGAAAAAGAACTCCAAAGCTGGGTAGAAAATGGAGGAATGCTCATTCGTTTCTCTGGTGACTTACTGGCCGGCAGCACCTTAAATCAACAAGAAACACCTTTAATTCCGCTTCCTTTGTTGCAAGGCACCAGAGAATTAGGCGGAGCAATGACTTGGGAAAAGCCTCAAAAAATAGCCTCTTTCTCCAAAGATTCTCCTTTTAATGGCTTAACCATTCCTCAAGATGTAACCATTAATAGACAAATCTTGGTTAAGCCAGCTTTAGACAATGATAAATATGTTTGGGCAAAGTTAGAAGATGGCACTCCTCTAGTTACCCACCGTTCTGTTGGTAAAGGGCAAATCATTTTATTTCACACAAATAGTACTCCTGACTGGTCTTCCTTACCACTTTCTAGTTTATTCGAAGATATGTTAGATCGTTTAATTGAACTCTCTTTTGGTGTGCAATCCACACAGACTGGAGAAGTCTTAAATCCTATTTTAACTTTAAATGGTCATGGTGCGTTACAAGCCCCGTCCCCTTATACAAAATCGATCTCTTTTGATAAATTGCAAAATCTTGTCATTTCCCCTGAGCATCCACCAGGATTATACGGCAATACAGGAACCAATATTGCTGTTAATTTAGGGGATCATATTTCTAGCCTAAAAGCTTCTAAACCTATTGGAAAAGTCATTACATTAGGCAGTGTTTCTCTATCATATACGTTGGGTAGTTTATTCATTATCATGAGTATTATTTTGATTTTAGCAGATATTCTAGCCAGCCTATTCTTACGTGGCTATATCAATAAAATTAAAAGCTCAACAATGATTATGATCCTTGCTTTGAGTTGTCTTAGCAACAATACTTTCGCTCAATCTACGACTTCTACATCCGTTCCACCAGCTGCGTTAAATACACGATTAGCATATATTCTGACCCCTGATCCTGCGGTTAATTTAGCTTCAAAACAAGGGTTAGAAGGCTTATCTCAATTTATTAATGAAAAAACTTCTCTACAGCTATCCTCCCCCGAAGGTGTTGATCCAACCAAAGATAAACTAGCCTTTTATCCTCTTCTTTATTGGCCAATCACAGCGGAATTACAGCCTGATCCTAAACGAAACGACGCATTAAACGACTATCTTGCACATGGCGGGTTACTGATTTTAGATACACAAGGTCATGATGCAAGTTCTAGCATCGAAGCATCACACCCTGATCAATTCGCCGGTGAAGCCTCTGGCACGTCGCAAGCGTTAAAGAATGCAACTGAGGGGCTTAAAATCCCTGCTTTATCACAATTATCTGATAAAGATTTACTCAGCAGAACATTCTATATCCTACATGATTTTCCTGGACGATATGATGCCATGCCTGTCTGGATTGCTCAAAGTAACCCTTTGGTCAATGATGGGGTGAGCTCTGTCATCGTTGGGGAAAATGATTGGGCACATGCTTGGGCAATAACAGCAGATAATAACCCTGTATATCCAATTTTTCCAAACACCGATCAACAACGTAATTTAAGCTATCGTTTTGGATTAAACTTGGTGATGTATGCATTAACAGGCAGCTATAAAGCAGATCAAGTTCATGTTTCTGCCTTGCTAAAGCAACTAGGGAAACAACAATAATGTCTCAATCTTTTTCTTCATTGAACCTTCATTTTGATCCATTATTGCCTTTTTGGGGAATTCTTGTACTCGCAGGACTCTGCATAATCGTATTGCTGTTCAGCTTAGTTAATAAATCTTATAAAGGGCTAATCTGGCGTTTTTTTGCATTTTCAATCTTACTCCTCTGGTTGTCAGGGCCAATGATCTTCAAAAATCATCAGCAAATTTTACCTGAAACCATTCTCATCATGATGGATCAATCAGACTCTATGTCGATTGGTAATCGCACTAAAATTGCAAATGAGGCTTTACAACAGCTACAAAATAAAGTGCCGAAAAATGTCAGAACAAAAATTGTTACGGTTCATAATGCATATCAACAAGGCACACAACTTTTTCAATCAATTCAAAAAGCAACGGATGAAATTCCAGCGTCTCAACTAGGCGGTGTTGTCTTAATTACGGATGGGCAAGTGAATGACGTGCCAAAAAAATTCCCTAAATTTTTAACACTTCCTAATCAGAAAACTGTTCCTATTTATGCGTTACTCCCTGCATCAAAAGAGCAAACGGATCGTTCTTTAAAAATTCTTCATGCTCCTGCCTATACAATTGTAGGTAAAGAAGCGACTATTCAAGTTCAGGTAAATGATACAGGCTCTCCACAAAGCGGAGATGCAACCTTAACCATTATGCAAGAAGATAAGCAACCCATCACCATGCAAGTTCCCGTTGGTAAACCACAGAATATTACTATTCCTGTGACCCATACAGGGAAAAACCTTGTGGGCTTATCGGCCTCTCCTTTAAAAGGTGAAATCTCAGAAATTAATAATCATCAAACCCTTTATATTCACGGTATTCGCGATAAATTACGTGTATTATTAGTTTCCAGTGCACCTAATCAAGGTGAACGTGCATGGAGAAGTTTACTTAAATCCGATCCATCTGTAGATCTTGTTCATTTTACAATTTTACGTTCAGCCGAACAAAATGAAAATATTCCTGATTCAGAGTTGGCTTTAATTCCTTTTCCAGTCAATGAATTATTTATGCAAAAGATTAACCAATTTGATTTAATCATCTTGGATAGCTTCGAAAATCGCTATACATTACCGTCTTACTATATTGCCAGCATTGCAAATTACGTAAAAAATGGTGGTGGTTTACTACTCATTTCAGGGCCAGAATTCGCACAACAATTTTCACTACAGAACTCTCCCTTACGTTCTATATTACCTGCAACGGTTTTATCACCCACAGATGTGATAGAACAAAAGTTCAAACCTGAACTTACCAATTTAGGTCAAAAACATCCGGTCACAAAAGGACTTAACAAAGATAATTCCATATGGGGATCTTGGTATCGTTATCTCAAAGCCGATCACACAGAGGGTGAAGTCTTAATGCAAACCCCAGGTCAATCTCCATTACTGATCTTAAATCATGTAGATAAAGGTCGTGTAGCGCTCCTATTATCAGATCAAATCTGGCTATGGTCAAAAGGCAGTAATAAAAATGGGCCTCAAGCAGAATTACTTCGTCGTCTTTCTCATTGGTTAATGAAAGAGCCAGAGTTAGAAGAAGAGCAACTTTCTGCATTTATTAAAGATCAAAAATTAACTGTCGAATGGCATACGTTAACAAATAATATCAATAATCAAGATTTTACTGTTACGTCCCCTTCTGGTGTTGTGCAACCTTTACAATTTAAAACAATAGAAAATGGTGAGGCCACCGCGACCATTCCAGCAAAAGAAGATGGAATATGGAAAATTACGAATGGTTCTTTAACTGCTTATGCAGCACCTCAAACCTCTGATCCAGTAGAAATGACAGATATCGCCGTTACAGGACAAAAACTTGATCCTTTATTACAGCAGTATGGGCGCATGTATTGGCTGGGAGATACTCCAAATCATTTAAAGGTTCCTGACATACATGTCGTCAAACACGATAAGGTTAATGGCAATTCATCTGTAATGGATTTCCCTGAACATGTCACTTATACAACAACAAAGCAATCAATTCATCACATTCTATCCCCTTGGTTAGCCTTAATCATTGGATTAGGAAGCATTTTTATGGCATGGTACCGAGAAAGTTTTTCTTAAATAGATAATCATATTAGGACTTGATTTGATACACGGAAAAAACTACTGTCTAGGATCGATTTTAATGCCACGGGAAATAGCATCATGAACTCTCAACCTCGTTTATTGCCTTTCTTCTCTTTATTGCTGGGATCTGCCTGTATGGCGATGCTTCTTTCACCTGTTTCTGCAAACGCACAAACAGTTACAGGACATCCTCATACATCAAAGCAGCCCCAACAACATCAGCCCAAAGCACAGCAAAATTCTGATGACGATGATGATAATGCCAATCCAGGGGATAAAGATGTAAATCCAACAAAAATGCTATTTAATGCAATTAATGTTGGTAATTTACGCCAAGCTCAAGAGGCTGTGGGTCGAGGTGCAGATTTACACGCTGAGAATGTCTTAGGACAAACACCATTGGAAATGTCTGTCGATCTTAACAGAGACCGTATTACGTTCTTATTATTATCTATGCGTGGATATAATAACTCTCCACAACAATTAGCGAGTGTTTCTACAGAATCTTCAGGCGTTACCGTTAAAAACGGCAAAGCAAGCATGTCTGTTAAAGGTAAAAATAAACGTGGTACAATGACGGCTTCAAATGAAGCTACTTATATTGCCCAAAAAGGTGGAACCCCTAAACCAGAAATCGGGTTTTTAGGATTCCAAAATAGATAATTATTTTAATAGTAATCTATTTCTTTTCCGTGGCTTGATTATATTCGGTGCGTAATACGTCCAATGCATGTAACGCACCGTCTTTTTCAAAATGCCAGAATGTCCATCCATTACAAGATGGCGCATTAGTGACAACAGCCCCTATTTTATGAATAGACCCTCTTTGATTTCCACTAATAATCGTACTATCAGAAGTAACTGTTGCAAAAACACGTCTTTGACGATCCATTAAAACAGTGCCTGGCTGAATAAATCCTTGCTCAATTAAATTCCCAAAAGGAACTCGTGGGATTTCACGTTTTGCGGGTGAAAGCTTAATATCTTTAACAGGCAATGGTGTTTCTGATTCTAAGCGTGCCTTCACTGCTTTCAGATAATCTGGATGACGTTCAATACCAATAAAACGACGTTGCAAACGCTTAGCAACGGCTAACGTTGTTCCTGTTCCTGCAAAAGGATCTAAAACAACATCATCAATATTCGTCGATGATAAAAGCACACGATACAACAAGCTCTCAGGTTTTTGGGTTGGGTGTAACTTTAACCCGTGCTCATTTCGAAGGCGCTCATTTCCTGTACACAATGGTAAAAACCAATCTGAACGCATTTGAATATCATCATTCAATGTTTTCATTGCCTGATAATTAAAACGATATTTACTGTCCGCACCTTTGGCAGCCCAAATCAATGTTTCATGCGCATTCGTAAAACGACGTCCTTTAAAATTCGGCATTGGATTAGATTTACGCCAAATAATATCATTTAAAATCCAAAAGCCTAAATCCTGTAGGATCGTGCCTATACGAAAAATATTATGATACGAACCAATAACCCAAATTGTGCCGTCTTTACGTAATAAGCGATGACATTCTTTTAACCAATCTCGACAAAACTGATCATACACAGCAAAACTTTGGAATTTATCCCATTCCTCGGTTACACCATCAACGATTGTATCATCAGGTCTACGTAACTCTCCTTGTAACTGCAAATTATATGGCGGATCAGCAAAGATACAATCAATCGATGCTGAAGGTAACTTTTTCATCATCTGAACACATTCTCCCTTTAAAATTTGATCCAAAGGAAGATCCAACATAACAGCACCGCTCATATTTTTTTCGACACGAATGCCGCCCCATTATTTTGAAAGTTCATTTTAAAAGAAAGTTGTTTAACCGTTACAAATCCCTGACGATGATGCGGGGAACACCCGTGCGTAGTCAGAGCTTGACGATGATGCGCCGTTGGGTAACCAACATTTTTATCCCATCCATACGCGGGCCATCTTTTAGATAAACGAGACATTAAACGATCTCGAATAACTTTTGCCACGATGGATGCAGCTGCAATCGAAAAGGAAAGCCCATCCCCTTTGACAATTGGTTGTGTCATACATAAAAAGTCTGGAGATGAATTCCCATCAACCAAAACAAGTTTAGGCAGCAAAGAAAGTTTACGAACAGCTCTTTGCATTGCCAATCCTGCTGCATTTTTAATGTTTAAAACCAAAATTTCAGAAACAGAAGCAGCAGCAATTCCAACAAAAGTCTGTGGTAAACTCATAAGACGTGTAAAAATTTGTTCTCTTAAAAGCGGTTTGACCTTTTTTGAATCATCTAGGTGGTGCAGCAAATCTTTGGGTACAAGCCCTTGAAACATGACTGCTGCTGCCACAACGGGCCCAGCAATACATCCAATTCCCACTTCATCAACGCCTGCGATTTCTATTGCATAATGCATTTGTAATTAAATACTCTGTATCGGTTTTAAACGAAACCATAATATACTCAACGAGTCGCAAAAAATAGAGGGAAAATATGAAATTTAAAAAAAAAGCTATTTTTTCTTTTTTTAATAGAAAAAATAGCTTTTCATTATTCGACATTATCGATAAAAATTAACGATGCTTACGACAACAACATTTTAATAATTTTGTCAAAATAATCCCAACAACTGCTGCTGCACCTAAAGAAAGAATAGGACGATCACGAACGAAATTTACCAATGATTCCATTTTGCCTTCTTCACCATATAGACGATTAAATTCGTCCTCAGCTGTCGCAGCAAAATCTTCAGCTTTACCATTAAGCCCAGAAAAATGATCATCTGCTTTATTTTTTATATCATGAAAACTATCTTTGGCACTATTCTTAGCATCATGAAATTTATCTTTTGCATCATTTTTTAAATCATGCAGATCATCTTTTGCTTGATTGGTATTGCCTTTCAGTTGCTCTTTGCCTTGATCTATCGCAGCTTCGACTTTTTCACTTACATCTTTTACTGAATCTTTTAGATCTTTACTCATAAGAAATATCCTTTATTTAACAAAATTTTATATATTCTGAACTATTCAAGTATGACAACACTATCCTATAAAGTCCATACAAAATCCCAAAAACCTTTATATGCAATATAAAAAAAGAATTAATAAATCTTTGATGATATATATATATAAAGGAGATTACATATTTTCAAATTTGAGCTATAAGCCTAATTATTCCTTTTTTTGTATATGTCATAAAATAATCATATTTTAACTACAGATAAGACTTGTAAAACATATTCAATAATAGTTGCTTTGGTTAAACTCATAAAAAGATCGTGAAATAATGCAGTCCCCTCCTTCATCAAACAATGATCATAATACAGCAGATACTCTATCCTCTTCTCCTAAAAGTTATCCATGGATCAAAAGATTTTTTTTAATTTTGATTCTTATTATTGTTTTAGTTATTGGATATCGTTTTGTACACACTACTTTTTTTACATCAGAAAAAAAAGCAGCTGAGTTACCAAAACCTGTTGCTATAGCAATTGCAAAAAATCAAGATGTCCCTGTTGTATTTACAGAGCTTGGAACCGTTATTCCGATTGCAAATATTACCGTTCCAGCAAGAACCTCAGGATATTTACAAGATGTATATTTTACCGAAGGACAAAAGGTTAAAAAAGGCGATTTACTAGCATTAATTGATCCACGTCCCTATGAGGCTCTTCAAGCTCAATACGAAGGCACATTAAAATCTGATGAAGCCTCATTAAAACAAGCTAAATTAGATAATACACGTTATCAACAGCTGTTAAAACAAAATAGTATCGCACCAATGACTGCGCAAGATCAACAATATAAAGTCGCCCAACTTGAGGGACAAATCAAAGCAGATCAAGCGCTTATTCGACAACAAAAATTGAATGTGATGTATTCTCATATTATAGCACCTGTTGATGGTCGTATTGGAATTAGACAAGTAGATGCTGGAAACTATGTCACTGAAGGCCAAAGTAACGGGATTGCAACGTTAACACAAATGACTCCAATCTCTGTTATCTTAACAGTTCCTGAGAATAAGCTAAGCATGATTTTAGAAGCCTTAAAAAAACAACCAAAACTTTCTGTTGAAGCCTGGAACAGTGATAACACAACAAAACTAGCGAACGGCACGACCAGTGTTGTCGATAGTCAAATTGACACATCCACAGGAACTGTACGTATGCGGGCAATTTTTCCAAATGCAAATTGGGAATTGTTCCCGAACCAATTCGTCAATGCACATATTTTAGTAAAAACCCTAAATCAGGTTCTCACAGTCCCTAATAATGCTATTCAAACAGGTCCTAATGGTTCTTTCGTCTATATTGTACAAAAGAATTCTACTGTGAAACTACAAAATGTTACTACTGGATATGATGACGGTGAACATACTGTTATTGAAACAGGATTAAAACCCGAAGATAAAGTAGTAACAGATGGTATTGATCAACTTCGTGATGGTGCCAACGTTGTTATTCCAAATAACCCACAATAGTTTTTTTTACTTTTCTTTAAATTTGGATAAGTTCTGATGAATCCTTCACGCCTCTTTATTCTGCGCCCTGTAGCAACTACCCTACTCATGCTTGCTATTCTTATTTGCGGAATATTAGGCTATCGCTTGTTACCTCTTTCCGCCTTACCACAAGTAGACTATCCAACCATTACAGTCAGCACCTTTTATCCTGGCGCCAGTGCAGAGGTAATGATGACCTCTGTGACTGCACCTTTAGAAACACAATTAGGGAAAATCCCTGGTTTAGACGAAATGACCTCGCAATCGTCAGGTGGAGCATCCGTAATTACATTACGTTTTAATCTGACGATGTCTATGGATGTTGCAGCACAAGAGGTACAAGAGGGTATTAACCAGGCCAACTCATTACTACCTACTGATCTGCCTACACCACCAATTTATGCAAAAGTTAATCCTGCAGACACGCCTATTTTTACTCTAGGGATAACGTCCTCTACACTCCCTTTGACGGAAGTTGAGGATTATGTAAATACAAGATTAGCTTCAAAAATCAGTCAAATTTCTGGCGTAGGACTAGTTACCCTATCAGGTGGACAACGCAAAGCTATTCGTGTTCAAATGAATATTCCAAAACTAACATCTTTTGGAATAGATTTAGATAGCGTTCGTACAACTATTGGCAATGTAAACGTCAACTCGCCTACAGGGACTTTTGATGGCCCACAACGTGCTATCACTTTACAAGTCAATGGACAAATTCAAAGCGTTGAACAATTACTCAATCAAATTATTGCTTATAGTAATAACGGGCCTGTTCGATTAAAAGATGTAGCAACAGTTGTTCAAGGACCAGAAAACACACAACTACAAGCTTGGGCAAACAAAACTCCTGCTCTAATTTTAAATGTACAACGGCAGCCCAGTGCAAATGTGATCGACGTTGTGGATAATATCCAAGCCATTCTTCCTCAATTAGAAAGCTCTTTACCCTCTGGTATTTCTTTAACACCATTAACAGATCGTACTGTCACTATCCGTGCATCTGTTCATGATGTTAAACTCGAGTTACTTTTGGCAATTATTCTTGTTATTGGTGTTATTTTTGTTTTCTTAAAAAATATTTCAGCGACCATTATTCCAAGTCTTTCTGTTCCTTTGTCTATCATTGGTTCAGCTGCTATTATGTATTTACTAGACTTTTCACTCGATAATCTTTCTTTAATGGCATTAACCATCGCAACGGGATTTGTTGTTGATGATGCCATCGTGATGATTGAAAATATCAGCCGTTATATTGAAATGGGTGAAGATCGTATGACGGCAGCCCTTAAAGGATCAGAAGAAATTGGTTTCACAATTATCTCATTAACCATTTCATTAATTGCTGTTTTAATTCCTTTATTATTTATGGGAGACGTTATTGGTCGGCTATTCTATGAATTCGCTGTTACTTTATCCGTTACCATTATTATTTCTGCCATTGTTTCTTTAACACTTGTGCCTATGTTATGTGCTCGCATGTTACAAGAACAAACAAAAGAAAATCAAAAAATACATTTTTTTGATAAAATCATTCATAAAATCATCGCACTCTATGACAAAGGTTTACAGTTTGTCTTTAGACATCAAGCAATAACTTTTTTTCTAACAGGCTGCACCTTCGTACTTACTTGTGTTTTGGCATACTATATTCCAAAAGGTTTTTTTCCAACACAAGATAATGGTATTTTACAAGGAATGTCTGTCATGTCTCAGACATCTTCTTTGCAGGTTGTTTCAAAAAAACAACAAGAATTAGCGAATATTATTTTAAAAGATCCTGATGTCGTTAGTTTATCTTCTTTTGTTGGCATTGATGGGCAAAACATGACCATCAACCAAGGGCGCTTTTTAATTAATTTAAAAGAACGTAGTCAACGCTCAGCAACTGCAGATAAAATTGCAAAAAGAATTACCACAGCCGCTCATAGCGTCATTGGTGCTCAACTCTACTTACAACCAGTACAAGACCTTGCATTAGAGTCCTCCTTTAGTGCGACTCAATATCAATTTTTGCTAGAAAACCCAAATTACGAACAATTTCAAATTTGGGTGCCTCGTTTAATTGCAAAATTAAAACAAAATCCAATTCTTGCTGATGTAACCTCTGACTTACAAGCAGAGGGACCAGTTGCCAATGTAATCTTAGACCGTACGACAGGCGCCAGATACTCAATTACACCTCAAACTATTGATAACGTTCTTTATGATTCCTTTGGGCAACGTCAAGTTTCTACAATTTATACACAGTCTAACCAATATCGTATTATTTTAGAAGCTGAACCCCAATTTCAGAAACAAATTAAATCTTTAAATCAACTTTATCTTCCTGGAATTAGTGGTAACTCTGCTTCTGATAATACAAGCGGCCCTACACGTAATCCAACTGCAGGTCTTGTTCCGCTGCTTGAGGTAACCACTGTCAAATACTCAACTGCCCCATTATTAATCACACATTACAAGCAATTCCCTGCAACAACGATTTCTTTTAACATTGCTAAACATGCTTCTTTAGGAGATGCAACAAAAGCAATTAAGCAAGCAGAGCAAGACATTCACCTACCTTCAAGTTTTGTAATAAATTTCCAAGGCGTTGCATCAGCTTTTGAAAAAAGTCTTAGCAATGAACTATTCTTAATTATTGCTGCTGTTGTCGCTGTCTATATTGTCTTAGGAATTTTATACGAAAGTTTTATTCACCCAATTACCATTCTTTCAACACTCCCTTCTGCTGCTATTGGTGCGTTATTTGCTTTATGGGTAGATGGCAGCAACTTGGATATTATGGGTATTATTGGGATTGTTCTTTTAATTGGAATTGTTAAAAAGAACGCTATTATGATGATTGACTTTGCTTTGGAAGCCGAAAGAGTAGAAAAAAAATCATCTCTGGAAGCCATTCATCAAGCTGCCTTATTAAGATTCCGTCCAATTCTAATGACCACACTTGCTGCTATGTTCGCAGCTATCCCAATGATGTTAGGCACAGGAACTGGATCTGAATTACGTCATCCTTTAGGAATTTGTATTTTCTGGGGATTGGTTGCCAGCCAACTATTAACATTATTTACAATTCCAGTTGTATATTTATATATGGAACGCTTAAGCCTATGGCTTCGTAAACGCACTGTATCACGTTATCGCCAAAAACAACTTAATCAGAAAGCTGGACAATGAATATATCCAAGCTTTTCATTAAACGACCAATTGCCACTATTCTCTTAACAATTGCTTTGGTAATTAGCGGTATATTAGGGTATCGCCTCTTACCAATTGCAGATTTACCCAACGTGGATATGCCTGTTATTATGGTCATGGCACAACAAGCTGGGGGAACACCAGAACAAATTGCATCCTCTATTGCAGGTCCACTTGAGAAACGATTAGGACAAATCCCTGGAACTAATGAGATGACGTCTCAATCAACTCAAGGACAAGTCAGAATTATCATGCAATTTGATCTGTCTCGAGATGTCAATAGTGCTGCTCGAGATGTTGAAGCTGCCTTACAAGCAGCAAGAGCTGATTTACCAACATCTATGCGATCAAATCCTTCTTATTTTAAAATGAACCCTGCCTCAGCACCCATTATGGTGATTGCGATTACTTCAAAAACTAAAACTTTAGCCCAACTTTATGACTATACAACTAATGTTTTACAACAACAGATCTCAGCTGTAGCAGGCGTTGGTGAAGTCGAAATTGGTGGCAGTGCTCTCCCTGCAGTTCGTATTGAGTTAAATCCTTTTCCTTTATTCAAATACGGAATTGGTTTTGAAGATGTCAGAGCGGCTCTTGCGTCAACTAACGCCCATACTCCTAAAGGTTTTATTGATGAAGGAAATAAACGCTATCAAATAGCGACTAATGACCAAGCACCCCATGCAAAAGATTACGAAAGCATCGTTATTGCATATCGGAATAACTCTCCTGTTATGCTCAAAAACGTCGCTAATATCATCGATAGTGTCGAAAATATTAATAATGCTGGCTATTTTAATAATATTCCCGCAATTATTGCTATTGTTTTTCCACAAGCTGGGGCCAATGTTATTGAAACAACTGATGCAATTAATGCAAAACTCCCCGTTTTACAGTCTGCTTTACCGGCTGATACTGAAATTCATGTCGCAATTGATCGCTCTGTAACTATTCGTGCATCACTCGCAGATACACAAATGACACTCATTATGTCTGTTGTATTAGTTGTATTCGTTGTACTATTCTTTTTAAGAAATCTTAGTGCCCTAACCATCCCAGCGATTGTTGTGCCAACCTCTATTATTGCCACGTTTGCCATGATGAAGTTATTAGATTTCTCTTTAAATAATTTCTCGCTTATGGCTTTAACAATTTCGACTGGATTTGTTGTTGATGATGCTATTGTTGTCTTAGAAAATATTAATCGTCATATAGAGGCAGGAATATCTCCCAAAAGAGCTGCACTTTATGGTGCAAAAGAAGTTTCTTTTACCATTATTTCAATTACAATTTCTTTAATTGCAGTTTTTTTGCCTATTCTTTTTATGGGCGGCATGGTCGGCAAATTATTTCATGAATTCGCCATGACCTTATCCATAGCATTATTAGCATCAATGGTACTATCATTAACGCTTACCCCAATGATGTGCGCCTACATGTTATCACGCCCATCTGATAAAAAGAAATCGTCACAAAATACATTCAAAGAAAAAATAAATAATGCATGTGAATCCTTTCTAGACGCAATGAGTGTTTTCTATCAAGAAACATTAAAAGTTGCTTTAAAACATCCTTTATCAATTGTCCTTTCTCTCCCTGCGACAATTATTTTAATGATTTTTCTTTTTATAACAATGCCAAAAGGTTTTTTTCCTGACGGTGATACAGGCATATTGATTTGTCATTTACAAGCAGATCAATCAATTTCTTTCCAGAATATGAGAAATAAAGTTATCGAAGTACAAGAAAAAATTCTTAATGATAAAGATATTCAATCTATTTCTGCTTTTACTGGAGGAAGAGCCGTTAATCAGGCTAATATTTTTATCCAACTTAAAGATAAAAATGTTCGTAAAGATTCTATTCAAGAAACAGTTGCTCGTCTTTCTAAACAATTACAAAATTTAGTTGGTGCAAAATTTTATATTACTATTCCAGGTCTAATTCGCTCAGGAGGACGTTCTAGTAACGCTGAATATCAGTATACATTACAAAGCGACTCATCAAAAAATTTATATGAATGGATGCCTAAACTGGTGCAAGCTCTTCAAAAACATCCTGACATTCTCCGTGATGTTTCTTCTGACGTCCAACAAGGCGGAGAAGCTATCGATGTTGATATTTTAAGAGATACTGCAGCACGTGTTCAAATTACTCCTCAATTAATTTCCAACACACTCTATGATGCTTTTGGGCAAAGAGCAGCTTCCATTATCTATAATCCTTTAAACCAATATCGCGTTATTATGGAAGTTGATCCTAAATTTTCACAAAACGCCAATATTTTACAACGTACTTGGGTGAGCGTTTCTGGAGGCACTGCTGGAGGTGGCGCAACATCTAACACTATTCGTGTGTCTACAAACAACACCGTAAGTCAGCAAGACCAAGTTAATCAACTCAACTTTAAAAATCAAATTGCTAACCAATTAGCTGGAGGAAATGGAGCATCCAATGGATCTGCTGTTTCTACAAGCAGTGAAACAATGGTTCCTTTATCCATTGTCAGCCACAAAAAGCCAGCTTTAACTTCCTTAAGCGTTAACCATCAAAGTTTATTCGTTGCTGCAACCCTCTCTTTTAACCTCACAAAAGGAAAATCTCTTAGCGACGCCGTGAAACTGATAAAATCTGAAACTGTTAGAATCCATCTTCCTAAAAATATTTCAGGTAGCTTTGCTGGAAATGCTGCACAATTCCAAAAAAATAATAATAGTAGTGTTGCTCTAATTTTTGCAGCTATTCTTGCTGTTTATGTGACTTTAGGGATTTTATATGAAAGTTATATTCATCCCATTACCATTCTTTCAACACTTCCTTCTGCTGGAGTTGGCGCCCTACTTGCCTTAGATCTATTTGGAGAAGAATTCTCAATTATCGCGTTAATTGGTATTATTCTTTTAATCGGCATAGTGAAAAAGAATGCCATTTTATTAGTCGACTTTGCTATTAATGCGGAACAAATGGATAATATGAGCGCAAGAGAAGCCATTATTCTCGCATGTAAACTACGCTTTCGTCCTATTATGATGACAACAATTGCTGCAGCATTTGGTAGTATCCCTTTGATCATTACCACTGGTTATGCCAGTGAACTACGTCGACCTCTTGGTATTGCAATTGTTGGTGGACTAATTATGAGCCAAGCTCTCACTCTATATACAACGCCTGTCATTTATCTTTATATGGATAAATTGCGTCAATGGCGTCCTTTTAAACGTTTCTTCTCCAAACACAAAGGGCAACAACGTGCGTAACCTATCTTTTTCGTTATCATCTCTCTATCGAAATTCTATCTTCAAGAATTTATCGATCGCTTGTGTCCTCTCGTTAAGCAGTTGTATGGCTGGTCCAAACTATCATCGTCCCTCAGCAATTGTCTCTCCACAATTTAAAGAATTGCAACCTGCATCAGGGTGGGTTGCTGCAGATCCTAGCCTAGCCTCTGCGTCTAAAGGCGAATGGTGGACTGTATATAACGACCCTTTATTAAATCAACTGGAAGAACAAATTGATATTTCCAACCAAAATTTAAAACAATACGAAGCCTCATATCGCTACGCACGTGCTTTGATTGATCAAACCAGAGCTGGTTTTTTCCCAACACTTACCATGAGCCCTAGCTTTAATCGTCAAGGAAATGGCGGCGGAGCAACAAGCATCAGCAGTGGTGGAAATATTAGCTATGCAAAAGGTCAAACACAAAATACATATGCTCTGCAAACTGCGGCGAGTTGGGATCTAGACTTATGGGGTAAAATTCGTAGAAATACAGAAAGTCAAGTAGCGTCAGCACAAGCAAGTGCGGCAGATTTAGCAAATGCTCGTCTTTCTTACCAAAGTCAACTTGCACAAGCTTACTTTAATTTGCGCTATCAAGACTCTTTAATTGACCTTCTCCAACAAAATGTTGATTTTTATGCAGCCTCATTACGTGTTACACAAAACCAACATTATGCAGGCACCATTGAACCCACAGCTTTTTTACAAGCTAAAACTCAACTACAACAAACTAAAGCAGAACTAACACAAGCAGGAATTGCCAGAGCTCAATATGAACATGCTATTGCAATTTTAATCGGTAAACCTCCTGCAGAAGTCAGTATTCCACATGGAAAACTAAGTTTTACCGTTCCAGCTATTCCAGTTGGTGTTCCATCTACACTTTTACAACGTAGACCTGATATCGCCTCAGCAGAAAGAAAAATGCAAGAACAAAATGCACAAATCGGTGCCGCTATTGCAGCCTTTTATCCCGATGTAACACTCAGCGCAGATTTAAGCTATAGTGGAGATCCGGTAGGTAGTTTAGTACAAGTTGCAAATCGTATCTGGTCTTTAGGCGCATCTGCTTCTGAAACTTTATTTGATGGCGGTTCCAGAACTTCTCTTGTCAAACAAGCAGAAGCACAATACGACATGTCTGTGGCAACTTACCGCCAGACCGTCTTAGAAGCTATCCAAAACGTAGAAGATCAACTTTCCAATCTTCGTATCTTAGAACAACAATATAATCAACAACAAGATGCTGTAAAACTTGCAAATCAAACAGTTAATATTGCCCTGAATCAATATAAATTTGGAACTGAAGACTATACAACAGTCGTCACCCAACAAGTAACATCACTTAGCAATCAACAGACTGCTCTTGGCATCCAACAACAACGTATGATCGACAGTGTTATCTTAATCCAAAATCTAGGTGGCGGATGGGATGAAAAACGACTACCAAGCCGATCTTCATTAACATCTAACTTGCCTTTTGTTCCTCCTTTTATCCAAAAAAATCCAAACTAACCTTTTAAAAGGATAAATTTTTAATATAAATATCAAAAATTTATCCTAATATCATTTATACAACGGAAGATGTATTTCTTATACGACCTCTATAATAAGAAACTAATGCTAATAAAAAAGCAGCAATCGATAAAATAGCACCTGCAAAATTCGGAGATGAATACCCAAACTGATAGGCAATAGTAAGCCCCCCTATCCATGCTCCTAAAGCATTCCCCAAATTAAACATTCCAATATTAAAAGAAGAAATAAGATTAGCTGCTCCGGCTTGACGTGCTTTTGTCATAACCAAATGCTGAATTGGCGAAACAGTTGCAAAACCAAATGCTGCTATTAAAAAGACACTAATAAATAAAACCCATTGATTTGCAGCCATAAAATATAAAATCAGCAACATGATCGCTTGTAACAGTAAACTAAATAATAAGACAGGCATCAGCGATTTAACCGCCAACTTCCCCCCTAAAGTATTACCTATACATAACCCCAATCCGAATACAAAAAGAACGATGGATACAGTCGTATCATGCAGACCAGCAACATGTGTAACCACAGGAGCAATATAAGTAATTGAAGTAAAAAAAGCTGCAGGCCCTAAAACCGTAATAGCCAATGCAATTAAGACATCCATATCTTTAAAAACTGCAAATTCACGAGCCAAATTAAAATCAGCTTCATCCTCTTTTTTAATATCACTAGGAACTAGTTTAGCAACAGCAATAAATGCCACAACTCCAATAAATGTAATCATATAAAACACAAAATGCCATGATATTTTATAACCTAAATAAGTTACTAAAGGAGTACCTATCAAAGTAGATAAAGTTAACCCACTAAACATAAAAGAAATTGCTGCAGTCTCTCTTCCTTTACATAGCTCAACGGCAATCAGAGAACCAATACCAATAAATGCTCCATGAGCAAGAGAGGTAATAAAGCGTCCAATTAATGTTACAAAAAAATATGGTGACCAAGCAGTTACGAGGTTCCCTATGATAAAAAAACTGACTAATATCAACAACATTTTCTTCTGAGGAACTTTAGCTCCTAAAATCACAATAATCGGGGTAAATATAAAAACACCTAATGCATAAACTGTTGCAGCATACCCAGCATCATCAATCGAAATTGAAAAATCATGAGAAATAAAAGGCAATAAACCTGATATTGAAAATTCTGTAATTCCAATACCAAAAGTCATCATTGCCAACGCCCATATCGCTAATGGCATAGTTGCCCCCTTTTTAACCTTGTTAATCATATGAAATAAGAATGACAACAAACATCCACAAGCTATCTATACCAAATAAACAAATTATTTTATGATAAAACACATAAAAAAAGAGGCAGGAAAACCTACCTCTCTTTTAAAACTCAATGCAATAAAGCAAAGATTTATGCAGCAAAATCTTCTGCATCTTCTACTTCAGGTTTTGGACCACTGTCTAAACCTTTTGCATTTACATCACGTTCAATCAGTTCGATTACAGCCATATTTGCTGCATCTCCGTAACGAACGCCTGCTTTTAATACGCGGCTATAACCACCTTGACGTGCTTTATAACGTTCTGCAATTGTTGAGAACAATTTAGAAACAATTGTTTCATCACGTAATAAAGCAAAAGCTTGTCTACGTGCATGTAAATCACCACGTTTACCAAGGGTAATTAATTTTTCTACAACAGGACGTAATTCTTTTGCTTTTGGCAAAGTTGTTGTAATTTGTTCATGCTTGATTAAAGCAACAGCCATGTTACGGAACATCGCTTTACGATGAGAACTTGTAACACCAAGCTTACGGCCAGACATACCGTGACGCATAATATTCTATCCTTTTTTATTCACAATGCTAAAACAGCTCATCTAGCCGCTTTGCTAACTCTTCAATATTTTCAGGTGGCCATGCAGGCACGTTCATCCCTAAAGACAAGCCCATTGATGAAAGAACTTCTTTAATTTCATTCAATGACTTACGTCCAAAGTTTGGTGTACGCAACATTTCCTGTTCAGTTCTTTGTACTAAATCACCAATATATACGATATTATCGTTTTTCAAGCAATTAGCACTACGTACTGATAACTCAAGCTCATCCACTTTACGCAATAGATTACGATTAAATGGAAGATCTTCTTGAGGTTCTTCGGCTTGAACAGGTTTTGGTTCATCAAAATTGATAAAGAGTTGTAACTGATCTTGTAAAATACGTGCTGCTAAAGCAACCGCATTTTCAGGAGTTACAGAACCATCTGTTTCCAAAGTTAATAACAATTTGTCAAAATCAGTCACCTGACCGACACGTGTTGGCTCAACTTTATAAGAAACACGACGAACAGGAGAATAAATTGCATCAATAGGGATCATTCCAATTGGTGCATCTTCTTGACGATTTGCTGCAGCTGGAACATAGCCTTTACCCATACTTACGGTAAATTCCATCCCAAGTTTTACACCATCATCAAGTGTACAAATTACTAAATCAGGATTCATGATTTCAATATCATGATCTGTTTGAATTTGCCCTGCTGTCACTTGTCCAGGTCCAACGGCTGATAAAATCATACGTTTTGGACCTTCACTATGCATACGAATCGCAAGTTGTTTTACGTTCAACACAATATCAGTAACATCTTCACGAACCCCATTCACAGATGAGAACTCATGAAGCACACCATCAATACGAAGCGCTGTAACAGCTGCCCCTTGAAGGGAAGAAAGAAGTATTCGCCGAAGCGCATTACCGAGCGTCATGCCGAAGCCACGTTCAAGTGGCTCCGCCACCACGGTCGCCACATTAGATGACGCCGAGCCCGGTTCGACTTCTAGCTTCTCTGGTTTTATAAGAGATTGCCAGTTTTTTTGGAGGACCAAGGTGGTGGCCTTTCAATTCAGAATCTTGCCATAGAGGCGACAAAATCCTAACCAAAAGATTAGGATTAATCTCCAGTTATTTTTCTAAATCACAAGAAAAATAACAAAGGAACTCATTAAACGCGACGTCGTTTACGTGGACGACATCCGTTATGTGGCACAGGGGTCATATCCCGAATAGAAGTCACGGTAAAACCAACAGCCTGTAATGCACGAAGTGCACTTTCACGCCCCGATCCTGGACCTGAAACTTCAATTTCAAGAGTTTCCATACCATGTTCACGTGCTTTTTTACCTGCATCTTCTGCAGCCATTTGTGCTGCATAAGGTGTAGATTTACGAGAACCTTTAAAGCCTTGTGCACCTGCTGAAGACCAAGAAATAGCATTTCCTTGAACATCAGAGATTGTAATCATCGTATTATTAAACGTAGACAATACATGTGCTACGCCTGAAATAATGTTTTTGCGTTCTTTTTTTCTAAGACGCGGAGCGGCGGGTTTCGCCATGACTTTTTTTATCCTGTTGTTTAGTTACACAAATAAAAACCAACCTAGGGACTAACGTGTTGCTTTTTTCTTACCAGCAATAGCAACCGCCTTACCCTTACGCGTACGCGCATTAGTATGGGTTCTTTGCCCTCTTACAGGTAAACCACGACGGTGACGTAAGCCACGGTAGCATCCTAAATCCATTAAACGTTTAATATTCATCGCGACTTCACGACGAAGATCACCTTCAACTTGATATTCACTATCAATTAACTCACGAATTTTCAGGATTTCATCATCTGAAAGTTCGTTTACTCTGCGTGCTTCAGGAATTGAAAGTTTATTACAAATTTCCTGTGCTTTTGTTGGCCCAATGCCATAAATATAACGCAGACCAATTGCTACCCGTTTATTTGTCGGGATGTTTACGCCGGCAATACGCGCCACGCCTGTTACTCCTCAATTAACCTAAAAACTCAGGCTTATTTCTTTAACAATCAGCTACTAAACAAAAACACAACTACTATTAATAAAAGTAATGTTTATCAAATATAATAGCTAACGACCTAAAATATCTATAAAGGCAGCAATATAACCTTACTGCCCTTAGAGTCAATACCGCAACACAAAAAATTTATTTTGTATAAAGAATTCTAGTTGCTTACTTTAATTTTTTTTAGCACTTGGTCAATGTCTTTTGTAACATCTTCCACGCTTTTCATCCCATTTATTGCATATAAACAGTTTTTTTCTTGATAGTATGGCAATAATGGCGCAGTTTGTTTGCGATATGTTTCCAATCGAGCCAAAACGGTTTCTTTATTATCATCAGCACGAGACACAAATTCCGTCGAGCCACAACTATCACAAACACCGATTACTTTTGGATGCTTAAACTGTTTGTGATAACTAGCACCACACTTAGCACAGCTATAACGACCAGAAATACGCTCTGCGAGCACTTCCTCATCCACATCCAGAGAAAGCACAGCATCAAGTTTTAGTCCTTGGCTCACAAACATTTTATTTAAAGCTTCTGCTTGCCCCAAACTTCTTGGAAAGCCATCTAAAATAAAACCATTTTTACAATCGTCTGCTTGGATTCTATTTTGTATCATAGAAACAATAAGATCATCAGGAACAAGTTCCCCATTATCCATAATCTTTTTTGCCAATTTACCAATTTCAGATTCTGCTTTTACTTCTGCACGTAACATATCACCTGTTGAAATCTGAGCAATATGATATTCTTGTGCAAGATGCTGGGATTGTGTTCCTTTACCCGCCCCTGGAGGGCCTAAAAAGACTAGTTTCATCGTTTTTTCCCTTTAGCACCACGAGATTTTCTTAATAAACCTTGATACTGATGTGCAACCAAATGAGATTGAACTTGAGTAACCGTATCAATCGTTACAGAAACAATAATAATCAAACTTGTTCCACCGAAATAAAACGGAACGTTATAATGATTAATTAAAAATTGCGGTAACAAACAAACAGCAACAAGATATAAGGCACCAATTGTTGTTAATCTGGTTAAAATCGTATCAAAATAAGTAGCTGTATTTGCTCCAGGACGAATCCCTGGAATAAACCCACCTTGCTTACGTAAATTATCAGCAGTTTCTTTTGGATTGAAACTCACAGCAGCATAAAAAAATGAAAAGAAAATAATCATTGCCGCATAAAAGAGCATATATAAAATACGACCTTGACCAAATTCTTGTCCTAAAAATGCTAACCAACTTGGTGTGGAGTCACTTGATAAAAAGCCTGCAATAGTCACTGGAATTAATAATACAGAAGATGCAAAAATTGGAGGAATAACCCCTGCTGTATTAACCTTTAACGGCATATGCGTAGAATCACCACCATATTGACGTTGACCAACTTGCCTTTTAGGATATTGAATAACAACCCGCCGTTGCGCTTGCTCCATAAACACAATGAAAGCAATCGTAACTGCTGCGAGTATCAAAAATATCGCAACAAAAATTGGAGATAACGCACCTGTATAACCTAAATTAAACAGACTAACTAACGCTCCAGGCAAGTTTGCAACAATACCAGCAAAGATAATTAATGAAATACCATTTCCTACACCTCTGGAAGTAATCTGCTCTCCAAGCCACATCAAGAACATTGTACCACCAACAAGCGTAATCACAGCAGTTGCAATAAAGAACATACCAGGATGAATAACAGGAGAGACACCATTAGGGCCTTGCATACTCTCAAGCCCGACGGCAATGCCGTAAGCTTGAAATAAGGCAATAAAAACAGTTAAATAACGCGTATATTGATTAAGCTTCTTACGGCCTTGCTCACCTTCTTTTTTTAACGCCTCAAGCGAAGGCATCGCCGAAGACATTAACTGAATGATGATGGACGCACTAATATATGGCATAATGTTTAGAGCAAAAATCGTCATACGACCTAACGCACCACCACTAAACATGTCAAACATACCCAAAATACCGCCTTGGTGTTTTGCAAGTAATTCAGCCATAATCGCAGCATCAACTCCAGGAACCGGGATATATGTACCTAAACGGTAGATAATCAAAGCTCCTAGCGTAAACCAAATACGCTTTTTTAATTCAGTCGCTTTCGAGAACGCACTGAGATTAACATTAGATGCTAATTGCTCGGCCATAGAGGCCATAACCTTATCCTTTCACAAAAAACAGCGTCACCGCAAGAATACGGGACGCTGTATTTTTTAACCTTAAGATCTATTATGTAACATAAACTTGCAGGTAATTATCATCAAATAATGCAAGATATATTACAATTATACTTTAGGCATCTGCAGATACATCCCCAGAAGGCACTAATAGCTTAACAGAACCACCAGCTTTTTTAACAGCTTCAACCGCTGCAACTGAAGCACCAGAGACTTCAATATTAACTGCTTGATTCAAAGCACCTTTGGCAAGCAAACGAACACCAGCATATTTTTTACCTTTAAATAAACCGATATTACGTAGAGCTTCTTCATTAATCACAGAAGATGCATTTAATTTTCCGCTTTCAATCGCCACAGATAAAGTGTCTAAATTAACCTCCGCATATAATTTACGGAAAATATTTTTAAACCCTCTTTTAGGTAAACGACGATAAAGAGGAAGTTGTCCACCTTCAAAGCCATTAATCGCAACACCAGATCTTGCGTGCTGACCTTTATGACCTTTACCAGATGTCTTACCTTTACCTGAACCAATACCACGGCCTAAGCGCTTTTTACGGTATCTAGAGCCCAGATTGTCACGAAGTTCATTTAAATCCATTAGATTATCCTTCCACCTTCACAAGGTGGCGAACCTTATTGATCATTCCTTGAACAGCTGGAGTATTTTCCAACTCACGAGTTGCCCCAATACGATTCAACCCTAAACCAACTAATGTTTGCTTTTGATATTTTTGACGACCAATCGCAGAAGCTACTTGCGTAACTTTAACTGTTGCAGCTTTAGAATCAACCATTTACAACCTCCGCATTTTGAGCATTAGTTGGAGCATCACGACGACCCAAGATTTCAGAAACTTTCTTACCACGTCTTGCAGCAACAACCCGAGGGCTTGCACAACGACGTAAAGCATCAAAAGTTGCTTTAACCATGTTATGAGGATTACGTGAACCTGTTGATTTAGCAACAACATCATTAATCCCAAGGCTTTCAAAAACAGCGCGCATTGGACCACCAGCAATAATACCAGTTCCAGCTTCTGCTGATCTTAAAATCACTTTACCAGCTCCAAAACAACCTTGAACATCATGATGTAATGTTCTGCCTTCTTTCATTGGAACTCGAATCATCGTTTTTTTAGCTTGTTCAGTTGCTTTACGAATCGCTTCAGGAACTTCTCTAGCTTTACCAGAGCCGTAACCAACGCGACCACGTTGATCTCCAACAACAACCAATGCAGCAAAAGCAAAACGGCGACCGCCTTTTACAACTTTTGCAACGCGGTTAATCGTTACGAGTTTGTCAACCAAATCATCATTTTCACGTTCACGTCCTGCGCGACCGCCTTCTTTAACTTCACGTGCCATTCGCAATCTCCCTTAGAACGCAAGCCCGCCCTCACGGGCAGCCTCAGCAAGCGCTTTTACACGCCCATGATAAATGTAAGAGCCACGATCAAACACGACCTGTTCCAACCCAGCAGCTTTTGCACGTTCAGCAACTAGTTTGCCAACAGCACGAGCAGCTTCAATATCAGCTCCAGTTTTCAATTGTCCTTTTACTGCAGCATCTAAAGTAGAAGCCGCAGCTAAGGTTTTACCAGCAACATCGTCAATAACCTGAGCATAAATATTTTTGCTAGAACGGAAGACTGAAAGACGAGGACGTCCATTTCCTTTTTGACGAAGTTGAAAACGCAACCGTCTACGCCGGCGCGTTTGTAATTCACGTTGCGTACCCATTATTTCTTCTTGCCTTCTTTGCGACGTATGACTTCATTGTCATAACGAACACCCTTACCTTTGTAAGGTTCAGGTTTTCTAAAATTACGAATATCCAAAGCAACTTGACCAACACGTTGCTTATCATTTCCCTCTACAGTAATAGCAGTAGGGCGAGGCGTTGTAATTTTAATATCAGCAGGAATTGGATAAACAATATCATGTGAATACCCAAGATTCATAACCAAATTAGAACCTTGCACAGATGCACGAAACCCTGTTCCAGTTATTTCTAAAGTTTTACTATAACCTTCAGAAACACCATGAACCATATTCGCGATTAACGCTCTTGTTGTTCCCCACATAGCACGTGCAATAATAGCCTTACCTTTTGGGCTAACAACAACTTGGTTATCTTCAATTTTAGTATCAACATGCTCAGATACAGGAATAGAGAGCTCGCCTCTTTTACCTTTTACTGAAATGATACCGTTTGCTAAAGTAACTTGTACCCCTTGTGTGATCTGTACGGGGTTTTTGCCTACGCGTGACATTTAATTCCCCTTAGAATACACGACAAAGAACTTCGCCACCAACATTAGCAGCGCGCGCTTCAACATCAGATAAAACACCATGAGGTGTTGAAAGAATAGATACACCAAGACCAGCATAAACACGTGGCAATTCTTTGATTTTTGAATATACACGACGACCAGGCTTAGAAACTCTATGAATTTCTTTAATTACAGGTTCACCATCAGAATATTTCAATTCGATATGAAGCTGGCTAATACCTTTACGCAACTCTTCTTTTTTGTAACCGCGAATATAACCTTCACGTTTCAATGCTTCTAGAACATTTACACGTAAGTTAGATGCAGGCGCTACACAAGATGTATGACGAGCAGACTGCGCATTACGAATACGGGTGAGCATATCACCTAATGGATCAGATAATGACATCTACAGCCCCTTACCAACTTGACTTAACCATACCGGGGATTTGCCCAGTAGATGCTAATTCACGCAATGCAATACGGCATAGCTCGAATTTACGATAATTACCACGAGAACGTCCGGTTAACTTACAACGCAAACGCACTCTAATACGAGAACCATTACGTGGAAGTTTTGCCAATTTTAAAGACGCATCAAAACGCTCTTCAACAGGCAACGCTCTATCCATTACAATATTTTTTAATGCAATGCGTTTTTCTTTATCACGTGCAGACATATTTGCACGTTTCGCATTGCGATAGATGGCGGAAGTTTTTGCCATGCTTTATTTTACCCTCCGGAACTTGTCGAAAAATTCGACCGTTTTCCAAAAATAAACAGATTTGCAAGGTAATTTACATTACCTTGCAGCGAAAAGAACCAGTTTCTTACCCAACAAATGGTAAAGAGAAAGCTTTTAATAAGGCTTTAGCTTCTTCATTTGTTTTAGCAGAGGTCACAAAAATAATATCCATACCACGAACATCATCTACTTTATCGTAAACGATTTCAGGGAATACAATTTGTTCCTTCAAACCCATTGCAAAGTTACCATTGCCATCAAAACCTTTGTTCGCAGGTAATCCTCTAAAGTCACGAACTCTAGGTAGCGCAATTGTTACTAAACGGTCTAAAAACTCATACATACGGCGACTACGTAGTGTAACTTTACAACCAATTGGTAAACCAGCACGGATCTTGAAGCCAGCAATAGCTTTCTTACTTAATGTTTTAACTGCTTTTTGACCTGCAATCAAGGTCATTTCTTCAGTTGCGTTATCTAACTTCTTTTGATCGCCAACAGCTTCACCAACACCCATATTCAAAACGATTTTTTCTAGGCGTGGAATTTGCATCTCATTTGCATATGAGAACTGTTCACGAAGAGTTTTGCGTAGCTCGTTTTTATAAAGTGTATAAAGGCGAGCTTCAGATGCAGCTTGATTATTTTCTGACATTCCTCTCTCTCCTAATTTTCAATCACTTCGCCAGTAGCCTTGGCGATACGAACTTTACGACCATCTTCCAAAACTCTGAATCCAACACGTGTTGGTTTACCAGATTTTGGATCAACAAGTTTTAGATTGGATAAATGAACAGGTTTTTCTTGTTCAATAATCCCACCAGGCTCGCCCATACGAGTTGGTTTTTTATGGTGTTTAGCCACAGCCACACCACGTACAACTGCTTTATCATCTGTTGGATTAACAGAAAGGACTTCACCTTTAACCCCTTTGTAAGGGCCAGTAATCACGATAACTTGATCACCTTTTTTAATGCGTGCAGCCATTATAGAACCTCCGGAGCTAAGGAGATAATTTTCATGAACTTACGAGCACGTAACTCTCTGACCACTGGGCCAAAAATACGTGTTCCAATAGGTTCGCTTTGTTTATTAATCAGCACAGCTGCATTTTTATCGAAACGAATAGATGTGCCATCAGCACGACGTACAGGATAACTTGTACGTACGATTACTGCTTGATGAACTTCACCTTTCTTTACTTTGCCACGAGGAATAGCCTCTTTGACAGAAACGACAATCACGTCGCCGACCGAAGCGGTTTTCCGCTTTGAACCGCCCAGCACCTTAATGCACTGCACCTCTCTTGCGCCTGAATTATCAGCCACGGTAAGGTTGGTCTCGGGATGGATCATGTCTTAAGCCCCCCTTAAACTTCTACGCTGGATACTGGTGTTGCTGCCCCAAGAGGAGCACCATTACGAGTAGTCACAGCCCATGATTTTCTTTTAGAAATTGGAGGAGATTCGATAATACGAACTGTATCTCCAATTTTACATTCATTTAACTCATCATGCGCCGCATATTTTTTAGAACGACGAATGAATTTTTTATAAAGCGGATGCATAACACGACGAACAACCAGTACTGTTACTGTTTTGTCCATTTTATCGCTTGTCACCCGACCAGTCAGAACGCGCCTTGGCATTGCCCACGAACTCCTTAGGACTTGCTGGTGGATGCAGCTGCATCCACGGCGTTTTTGTTTACTTCACCCATGATGGTTTTAATACGTGCAATATCACGACGAATCACACCAACACGGCTGACACCTTCATTTTGACCTGTCGCACGTTGAAAACGTAAGTTGAATTGCTCACGTCGTAGATCTACTAACAACCTTTTCAATTCATCAATGGTTTTGGCGCGCAGATCAGCTGGCTTATATGCCTTTGCCATTTACTTAAGCCTCCCCAATACGGGTTATAAATTTTGTTTTAATTGGCAACTTAGCTGCACCAAGTGTCAATGCTTCTTTAGCAATCTCAGGTGAAACACCTTCGATTTCAAACAAAATACGACCAGGTTTAACACGAGCAACCCAAAATTCAGGAGACCCTTTACCAGATCCCATACGAACTTCAGCAGGTTTACTTGAAACAGGAAGATCTGGGAATACACGAATCCATACACGTCCCATACGCTTCATAGCACGAGTAATCGCACGACGAGAAGCTTCAATTTGACGTGCAGTAATACGTTCAGGTTGCAAAGCTTTCAGACCATAAGTACCGAAATTTAACTCTGTTCCACCTTTCGCATTGCCGTGGATACGACCTTTATGAGCTTTGCGGAATTTAGTCCGCCGCGGAGATAGCATTATTTAATATCCTCATGCGTTGTAATAGTTTCTTATAACTATTAAACTCCAATAAATCAATTACCGTTGTGGAACTTGATCAGCTGCACGGCGATCTTGTGCCAATGGATCATGAGCCATAATCTCGCCCTTAAAGATCCAAACCTTCACACCACATTTACCATAAGTAGTTTGTGCTGCGGCAACACCGTAATCGATATCTGCTCTTAACGTATGCAAAGGCACACGTCCTTCACGATACCATTCAACACGAGCAATCTCAGCACCACCTAAACGACCACTACAGTTAATACGAATACCTTGTGCACCTAAACGCATTGCAGACTGAACAGCACGTTTCATCGCACGACGGAAAGCAACACGTCTTTCTAATTGTTGTGCAATATTTTCAGCAACAAGTGTCGCATCAATTTCAGGCTTGCGAATTTCAACAATATTCAAAGCAACATCTGCATTTGCCATTGTTGCTAACTCTTTACGTAAACTGTCAATGTCTTGGCCTTTTTTACCAATAACAATTCCAGGACGTGCAGCATAAATAGTAACACGAGGTTTTTTGGCAGGACGCTCTATAACAACACGTGAAACGCCAGCTCCAGCTAATTTTTTACGTAAGTGATCACGCAACTTGAAATCTTCAAACAATAATCTGGTATAATCTTCATCAGCATACCAACGACTATCCCAAGTGCGATTAATACCTAAACGCAAACCAATTGGATTAACTTTTTGACCCATTATGCTGCCTTTCCTTCATCGTTGTCTTTGCGTTCTGCAACTACGATCTTTATGTGACTAAAGAATTTTTCGATTTGTGCTGAACGTCCACGACCTCTCGCATGAAAACGACGCATAACCATTGCTTTTCCAACTTCAGCTCTAGACACGACTAAACGATCAACATCTAACTGATGGTTGTTTTCTGCATTTGCAATTGCACTTTCAAGTATTGTTTTTACTTGTTGAGCAATTCTACGTTTTGAAAAACTTAGTTTTGCTAATGCTTGAGATACAGGTTCATTACGAATTAAACCTGCAACTAAATTTAATTTACGCGGACTTGTTCTGATATTGCGACCTACAGCTTGAGCTTCGCTTTCAGAAAGTGCACGTGCATGCTTTGGTTTACTCATAACTAGCCCCGCTTTGCTTTCTTATCTGCAGCATGCCCATTGTAAGTACGTGTAGGAGAAAATTCACCGAATTTATGACCTACCATATTCTCACTAACTTGAACTGGTAAAAATTTGTGACCATTATAGACACCGAACACTAAACCAATAAATTGTGGTAAAATAGTTGAACGGCGTGACCAAATTTTAATCACATCATTACGACCAGAAGCACGAGCTGCTTCAGCTTTTTTTAATAGATACCCGTCTACAAACGGGCCTTTCCAGACGGATCTTGCCATCTTTTATTCGCCCCTTTATTTGCCAGTCTTACGACGACGGATAATTAGGCTATCCGTACGTTTATTAACTCTAGTTTTATAACCTTTAGTTGGTTTACCCCAAGGAGTAACTGGATGACGACCACCAGAAGTACGGCCTTCACCACCACCATGTGGATGGTCAACAGGGTTCATCACAACACCACGGTTATGAGGACGACGACCTTTCCAACGAGTACGACCAGCTTTACCAAAATGTTGGTTCATGTTGTCTGGGTTAGATACCGCTCCAACAGTTGCCATACATTCACCACGAACTAAACGCAACTCATTAGATTGCAATTTAATTTGTGCATAACCAGCGTCTTTACCAACCAACTGCGCATAAGTACCAGCAGAACGAACTAGCTTACCACCAGCACCTTCTTTAAGTTCAATATTATGAACAATCGTTCCAACAGGAATAGAAGCCAAAGGCATCGCATTCCCAGGTTTAACGTCCACACGTTGACCAGCAATAACAACATCACCAACTTTTAATCGTTGAGGTGCTAAAATATAAGATAGCTCACCATCTTCATACTTAATCAAAGCAATGAAGGCAGTACGGTTTGGATCATATTCCAAACGCTCTACTGTTGCAGGCATATCAAACTTACGACGTTTAAAATCAACATATCGATAAGATTGCTTATGTCCACCACCAATAAAACGTGATGTTATGCGACCATTATTATTACGACCACCAGTTTTATTCTTACCTTCGGTAAGAGTTTTTACTGGCTTCCCTTTCCAAAGCTCCTTACGATCAATTAAGATCGTTCCACGAAGACTTGGAGTAACTGGATTAAAATGCTTTAATGCCATTAATTCCTACCTTGCGCTTAAGACAGCTTAGTGGTCAAATCAATTGATTGACCCTCAGCAAGCTGAACAAACGCCTTTTTAATATCAGAACGGCGCCCTAAACGACCTTTGAATCTTTTAGTTTTACCCTTTAATACAAGAGTATTAACACCCAACACTTTAACATCAAATAAAGTTTCAACTGCCACTTTAATTTGTGTTTTTGTTGCATTAGGAGCAACTTTAAAAGCAATCTGATTTTGTTCAGATAGCATTGTTGCTTTTTCAGTAATCAAAGGCGCACGAATGATATTAAACATCGCTTCGCGAGACATTGTTGCTGCTTTGCGACGAAGAGCTAGAATATTTGTCATACTAAGCGCTCCTTCAATCCATCAACTGCTGCACGAGTAATTGCCAACACTTCATGATTTAAAATATCATAAACATTAGCACCGATCGTTGGAAGAATATCCACAGAATGAATATTTCTTACAGCATGGCCAAAATTTTCATCAACAGCTGTATCTACAATTAATGCAGATTTCCAACCAAGAACTTTTAATTTAGCAGCAAGCTCAGCTGTTTTTGCAACACCATTAGCTTGATCGATAACGACCAATTTACCTTCTGATAACTTCTGAGATAAAGCAGAAATTAATCCAAGTCTTCTAATTTGCTTAGGAAGGCTATATCCGTGATCACGAACAACTGGACCATGAACCACGCCACCAGTACGAAAATGTGGACCGCGCAAAGAACCTTGACGCGCATTACCTGTACCTTTTTGACGGAATGGTTTTTTGGTTGTTCCTGAAACTTCACCACGCCCCTTGACTTTGTGCGTACCAGCACGACGTTTTGCAAGCTGCCAATGAACTACTCTCGCCATAATATCTGCACGAGGTTGAACTTCAAACAACTCAGCAGGAAGAGTGATATTACCAACGCTTCCATTATCGAGGGTTTTGATTTCTACATCCATTTCCCTCAACCTTTCTCTGCAACCGTTGCTAACGCAGCCGGAAACGGCGCATCCGCATGACGGGCTTTCTTGATCGCATCACGTACGAGGACAAAGCCATTCTTTGCACCAGGCACTGAACCTTTAATCATGATCAAATTTTTCTCAACATCTACAGCAGCAATTTCTAAGTTCTGAGTAGTTACTCTCTCATCACCTAAATGACCTGCCATTTTCTTATTTTTAAAAGTTTTACCAGGATCTTGACGATTACCTGTAGAACCATGTGAACGGTGACTAACTGAAACACCATGGGTTGCTTCCAAACCACGGAAATTCCAACGTTTCATCGCACCAGCAAAACCTTTACCTTTACTGGTTCCCGTTACGTCAACTTTTTGACCTACTACAAAATGAGCAGCAGTCAATGCTGAACCTGATTCAAGTAAAGCGTCTTCAGAAACTCTAAATTCAACAAGCTTCTGTTTTGGCTCAACTTTAACTCGTGCAAAATGACCACGGTTTGGTTGACTAACGTTTTTCACTTTAGCTTTACCAATACCTAGTTGTACAGCTGTATAGCCGTCACGGTCTTGTGTACGAGTGTCAACAACTTGCACTTCATCTAAGTGCAAAACAGTGACTGGCACATGAGTGCCGTCCTCTTTAAATAGTCGGGTCATCCCCAACTTTTTTGCGATCAATCCTGTACGCATCGTCTGGACCTTATAGCTTTATCTCGACATCCACACCAGCGGCGAGGTCAAGTTTCATGAGAGCATCCACGGTCTGCGGGTTAGGCTCAACAATATCTAACAAACGTCGATGAGTTCTAATTTCGAACTGTTCACGACTCTTCTTATCGATATGGGGAGAACGATTAACTGTAAATCGTTCAATATGCGTTGGTAAAGGAATAGGCCCCCTTACTTGCGCCCCCGTACGCTTCGCTGTATTTACAATTTCTTTAGTACTGTTGTCAAGTACTCTGTAATCGTAAGCTTTGAGGCGAATACGGATATTTTGGCTTTCCATCTTCTATTTGCCTAATCTTAATAACGGATCTAAAAAGCCAGACCCTATATAGCAACAAGATTCTCAGCCAGTTACCTGACTGAGAATCCAAACTTAAGAGCTATGATTATTCTGTGATTTTAGCAACCACACCAGCTCCAACTGTACGTCCACCTTCACGAATAGCGAAACGTAGACCTTCATCCATAGCAATAGGAGCAATCAATTCAACATCCATAGCAGCATTATCACCAGGCATAACCATTTCGATGCCTTCTGGCAAATGCACAACACCAGTTACGTCAGTTGTACGGAAGTAGAACTGTGGACGATAATTGGTAAAGAATGGAGTATGACGTCCACCTTCTTCTTTTGTAAGAATATATGCTTCTGCTTTGAACTTATTATGTGGCTTAATGCTTCCTGGTTTAGCAAGAACTTGACCACGTTCAACATCTTCACGTTTTGTACCACGAAGAAGTGCACCAATGTTGTCCCCAGCTTCCCCACGATCAAGAAGTTTACGGAACATTTCAACACCAGTAACAGTTGTTTTAGTTGTAGGATGAATACCCACAATTTCAACTTCTTCACCAACGTTTACTTCACCACGTTCTACACGGCCAGTAACAACCGTACCACGACCAGAAATAGAGAACACATCTTCAATTGGCATCAAGAACGGACGATCAACCGGACGTTCTGGTTGAGGAATATAATCATCAACAGCAGCCATAAGTTCAAGAATACGGTTTTTACCTAACTCAGCATCACCATCTTCAAGAGCTACTAATGCAGACCCTTTAATAATGGGGATATCATCACCAGGGAAATCATATGAAGAAAGAAGTTCACGAATTTCCATTTCAACCAATTCAAGAAGTTCTGGATCGTCAACTTGGTCACATTTATTCATAAACACAACAAGTGCAGGAACGCCAACTTGACGTGCCAACAAAATGTGTTCACGAGTTTGTGGCATTGGGCCATCTGCTGCAGAAACAACAAGAATACCACCATCCATTTGAGCAGCACCAGTGATCATGTTTTTAACATAATCAGCATGGCCTGGACAGTCAACGTGAGCATAGTGACGTTTGTCAGTTTGATACTCAACGTGAGCTGTAGAAATGGTAATACCACGAGCACGTTCTTCAGGTGCTTTATCAATCATATCATATGCAGTAAATTCTGCACCACCAGCTTCCGCCAATACTTTTGTAATTGCAGCAGTTAGTGAGGTTTTACCATGGTCAACGTGACCAATGGTTCCAATATTACAGTGCGGTTTATTCCGCTCAAATTTAGCCTTTGCCATTCTCTCTCTCCGTTACTTGGACATGCCCAAGATTTTCGGTTAAAAGTTTAACCTAAATTCATTACTTACCAGCGATAATGACTGAATGCTTTATTTGCTTCAGCCATACGGTGAGTATCTTCCCGCTTCTTAACAGCGGATCCACGATTGTTGATTGCATCCAACAATTCGTTAGATAATCTTTCTTCCATGGTGTTTTCACCACGTTTACGTGAAGAATCAATTAACCAGCGAATAGCCAATGCTTGACGTCGATCTGCACGAACCTCAACAGGCACCTGATAAGTTGCACCACCTACACGGCGAGAGCGAACTTCAACAGCTGGCTTTACGTTATCTAAAGCTTCATGAAACAAACGTACTGGATCTGCTTCTTCACCGCCACGAACACGCAATGTTTCCAATGCTCCGTAAACGATTTTTTCAGCAACAGATTTTTTTCCATCATACATCAGCGCGTTCATGAAACGCGTGATGACTACATCACCAAATTTAGGATCGGGAAGTATCTCACGCTTTACTGCGCGGTGTCGGCGACTCATGCCTATTATTCCTCTTATTTTGGACGTTTAGCACCATACAAAGAACGACGTTGACGTCGCTTTGCAATACCTTGTGTATCCAGGACACCACGTAAAATATGATAACGTACACCTGGTAAATCTTTAACACGCCCGCCGCGTATTAAGACCACACTATGTTCTTGCAAGTTATGACCTTCACCAGGAATATAACTCACCACCTCGTAACCATTTGTCAGACGTACCTTTGCAACTTTACGCAATGCTGAGTTCGGCTTCTTAGGTGTTGTTGTATAAACACGAGTACATACCCCTCGTTTTTGCGGACATCCCTGCAAAGCAGGAACCTTATTGCGCTTGGCTGCAGGTTCGCGGCCTTTAGCGATTAATTGGTTAATGGTCGGCATTCGCCTTTCCCGATCCTTACTATTTCTAGGTTAAGTAATGTATCAATCATTAACTTAACGGTCATTTACAACACTCTTGCATCTAATTAATCTTAGATACTTCTTACTGAATACATCTAATACAAAAAAAATAAAAGTCATTTTCTTTTAAAGTTTATATATTATAAGAATGTATTTAATTCAACGAACAATGATGCTTTGTTTACTACAAATCCTCAGAGAAAGCAAGAAAAAAGTAAAGACTTTTAAGCACAGCAAATCACTGAAGACTTTGTTAAAAAACAAAGCATTTTATTTCCGCCAAAAGACGAAAATAACCCGTATTTTAAATTGATTGAGTGAAGCTTTCTCCACTCAATCAATATGAAATTAATAGAATCGTTTCTTTATAACCTATTTAGCAGGCCCTGTCACGTCTTCCATTTCATTTTCTTGTGTAGCAGCCAAAGAATCTAACGATTCTTTAGATTGAATTTGCATCCGAGCATCTGCCAATCTCTGTTTATCACGAGAATAAGCCAAAGCACGGAAACGATTCATCACACTACCTGTTCCTGCAGGGATCAAGCGTCCCACGATCACATTCTCTTTAAGACCCATCAAAGTATCAACTTTACCAGCTGAAGCTGCTTCAGTTAACACACGTGTTGTCTCTTGGAAGGATGCCGCAGAAATAAATGATTTCGTCTGTAACGCAGCTTTCGTAATCCCTTGAAGAACAGGAGATGCCACAGCTGGACGTTCATTCGAATTCATCCGTTTGATATTTTCTTGCTCAAATTCCAAACGATCAATTGTTTCACCAACCAAATAGGTTGTATCGCCAGGATCGGTAATTTCAACTTTTTGCAACATTTGACGAACGATAACTTCAATATGCTTATCATTAATCTTCACCCCTTGGAGGCGATAAACACTTTGAATTTCATCAATCAAATAGTCAGAAAGAGCTTCAACACCCATAACCTTCAAGATATCGTGCGGAACTCGAGGACCATCAACTAACGGATCACCTCTACGAACAAAGTCACCTTCTTGAACAGAAATATGCTTTCCTTTTGGAATTAAATACTCTGTTTCATCGCCAGTTTCTTCATTACGAACAACGATACGACGTTTTGCTTTGTAATCCTTACCAAATTCAACAATACCATCATTTTCTGCAATAATCGCATGATCCTTTGGACGACGCGCTTCAAACAACTCAGCAACACGAGGCAAGCCCCCCGTAATATCACGAGTTTTTGAACCTTCACGAGGAATACGAGCCAACACATCACCAGCATTAACTTCTACACCATCTTCAACAGACAGCAAAGAATCTGGTGATAAGAAGTAACGAGCATCATTACCGTTCGCGAGCTTCATCACTTCTCCATTTGAATCTTTCAATTGGAGTCTCGGTCTTAAATCACGAGATTTACTGGTTTGTTTGTAATCCACCACAACTTTAGAAGACAAGCCTGTGACTTCATCCATACGCTCAACCAAGGTAATACCTTCAATCAGGTCTTGATATTCAATCGTTCCTGATTTTTCAGTAATAATTGGAAGTGTATACGGATCCCATTCTGCCATTTTCAAGTTACGAGTGACTTTTGCATCTTGCTTAACAAGTAGTCTTGCACCGTAAGGAATACGATAGCGAGCCCGTTCAACTTTGTTTTCATCCACAAGAATGATTTCGCAGTTTCTGGACATCACGATATCAAAACCTTGACTATTTTGAACCACATTCAAGTTTACAATTTTGATACTACCATCACGAGACGCCTCGACCATTGATTGTTCTGCCCCTCTTTGAGCAGCACCACCAATATGGAACGTACGCATGGTTAACTGTGTTCCAGGCTCACCAATTGACTGAGCTGCGATAACACCAACAGCTTCACCAATATTGACAGGTGTTCCACGAGAAAGATCACGACCATAACAATATCCACAAACCCCAACTTGACTATCACAAGTTAAGACTGAACGAATCATAACGCTTTCAACACCAGCTTTCTCGATCGCTTCAGATTCAGATTCTTCAAGCAACGTGTTGCGAGGATATAAGACTTTACCAGATGCAGGATCTAAAACATCAGCAGCTAATGTACGTCCCAAGATACGTTCAGAAAGAGAAGAAATCACTTCTCCACCATCCATAACTGCACGTACGGTTAACCCACGTTCTGTTTCACAATCACGATCAATGATAATACAATCTTGAGCAACATCAACCAAACGACGCGTCAAATATCCAGAGTTCGCTGTTTTCAACGCTGTATCTGCAAGACCTTTACGTGCACCATGGGTAGACGTAAAGTAATCTAGAACGGATAAGCCTTCTTTAAAGTTTGCGATAATTGGTTGTTCAATAATTTCACCAGAAGGTTTCGCCATCAAACCACGCATACCAGCAAGCTGTTTCATTTGAGCCGGTGACCCACGAGCCCCAGAGTGGCTCATCATCCATACAGAGTTGATTCTTTGACCTGGTTCTACCCGTGAAATTTCTTTCATCATCGCAGCTTGCACTTCATCAGTACAACGTGACCATGCATCAACCACTTTGTTATAGCGCTCACCCGCAGTAATCAAACCATCTTGGTATTGTTGTTCAAACTCTTTAACTTCCTCAGAAGTTTTCGCAACTAATTCCTTTTTGGCATCAGGAATGATCATATCATCCTTACCAAAAGAAATCCCTGCACGAGCAGCATAAGCAAAACCAAGTCCCATCATACGATCAGCAAAAATCACACATTCTTTCTGACCACAATGACGATAAACCATATCAATAATATCAGAAATTGATTTCTTAGTTAATTGTTGATTAATCAACTCAAAGCTAATTGAAGCATGTTTTGGTAGAATCTGAGAAATCAACATACGACCAGCAGTTGTAACAACACGCTGAGTAATAGGATTACCATCTACATCTTTTGTGTTATAACGCGTACGAATTTTATCATGCAGCTTAATTGCTTTTGCAGATAAAGCATGCTCAATTTCACCAATATTTGCAAAAACAGGTGCACCTTCTTTAACTAAGTGCCCTTCTGTATCATATTCAGCTTGATCAGGTGTTAATTTAAATTCAGGAATGTCCAAACTTAAGTAATACAAGCCCAAAACGATATCTTGTGAAGGCACAATAATCGGCTTACCACTTGCAGGACTCAAGATGTTATTCGTAGACATCATTAATACACGTGCTTCTAATTGAGCTTCAAGGCTCAATGGCACGTGAACAGCCATTTGGTCGCCATCAAAGTCAGCGTTAAACGCAGTACAAACCAATGGATGTAATTGAATAGCCTTACCTTCAACCAATACTGGTTCAAAAGCTTGAATACCCAAACGGTGCAATGTAGGCGCACGATTCAACATTACTGGATGTTCACGAATAACTTCTTCGATAATATCCCAAACTTCTGGACGTTCTTTTTCAACCATACGCTTCGCAGCTTTAATGGTTGTTGCATGTCCATATTTTTCAAGTTTAGAATAAATAAATGGCTTAAATAGCTCTAATGCCATTTTCTTTGGCAAACCACATTGATGTAGCTTTAATTCAGGACCAACAACGATAACGGAACGACCAGAATAGTCAACACGTTTACCAAGCAAGTTCTGACGGAAACGACCTTGTTTCCCTTTAAGCATGTCTGCTAGTGATTTTAACGGACGTTTATTCGCCCCTGTAATCGCACGACCTCTGCGTCCATTATCAAATAATGCATCCACAGATTCTTGCAACATACGTTTTTCATTACGAACAATAATATCTGGCGCGCGAAGTTCCATTAACCGTTTTAAACGGTTATTACGGTTAATCACACGACGATATAAGTCGTTCAAATCTGATGTCGCAAAACGACCACCATCCAAAGGAACCAATGGACGTAATTCAGGTGGAATAACAGGAACAACATCCATAATCATCCACTCTGGACGACAACCACTTTCTGAAAAAGCTTCAACAAGCTTTAAACGTTTAACAAGTTTTTTACGTTTTACTTCTGATGTTGTTTCTTTCAGTTCAGCACGCAAGTCTACTTTATCAACATCACAATCAATATTGATCAAAATTTTCTTAACGGCTTCTGCACCGATACTGATCTCAACACCTTCATGCCCATACTCATCCATGGCATCAAGATATTGTTCCTCAGATAACAAACTATATTGCTTTAATGGAGATGTTCCAGATTCTAAAACAACATAATTTTCAAAATAAAGCACGCGTTCAAGATCTTTTAAAGTCATATCGACCATTAAACCGATACGGCTTGGTAGGGATTTCAAAAACCAAATATGTGCAACAGGACTTGCAAGTTCAATATGCCCCATACGTTCACGACGTACTTTAGCAAGTGTAACTTCAACACCGCATTTTTCGCAGACAATACCACGGAATTTCATCCGTTTATATTTTCCGCACAAGCATTCATAATCTTTGATAGGCCCGAAGATACGGGCACAGAATAGTCCATCTCGTTCTGGTTTAAATGTACGATAATTAATGGTCTCTGGCTTTTTTACTTCACCATAAGACCATGACCGTATTTGCTCAGACGAGGCTAATTGAATTTTAATTTGATCAAACGTCATTGCTTGGCCTGATTGACCAAGAATTTTCATAAGTTCATTCATTCGCCGAAAACCCTTTGGGGGATTGAGGCACCATTAAAAAATGGCACCTCTTTAATAAAATACTTACAAACCAAACCAATACGCTTATTCAGCGTTTTGTTCTAGTTCAACATTCAAACCGAGCGATTTTAGCTCTTTAATCAATACATTAAAGCTCTCTGGAATACCTGCTTCAAAATCATCTTGATCTTTAACAATCGCTTCATACACTTTTGTTCTACCAGAAACGTCGTCGGACTTAACCGTCAACATTTCTTGTAACGTATACGCAGCACCATAAGCTTCCAATGCCCAAACTTCCATTTCCCCGAAGCGTTGCCCACCAAATTGAGCTTTACCACCCAATGGTTGTTGAGTAACCAACGAATAAGGACCAATAGAACGTGCATGGATCTTATCATCAACCAAGTGATGCAATTTAAGCATATAAATATAACCAACGGTTACAGGACGTTCAAAAACCTCCCCCGTACGACCATCAATCAATGTACTTTGCCCAGACGGATTTAATCCTGCTTGAGTCAACATTCCTTCAATATCAGGAATACTTGCACCATCAAACACAGGTGTCATAATTGAGACACCCTTACGGATATCCTTACAGAAATCAATTAACTCACTATCTGACAAGTCAGCAATTTTTTCATTGTAAGTTGCATCACCATAGATTGTCTTTAAACGATCTAAGAGTTCTTGTTTTTTCTCACCTTGACGAACATATTCATCAACCACTTGGCTCACTTGTTTACCGACATTGGCACAAGCCCAACCTAAATGCGTTTCCAAAATTTGTCCGACGTTCATACGAGACGGCACACCCAATGGATTCAAAACGAGATCAACTGAAGTTCCATCTTCAAGAAATGGCATATCTTCGACAGGAACAACACGGGAAACAACCCCTTTGTTACCATGACGACCAGCCATTTTATCCCCAGGTTGTAATTTACGTTTTACCGCGATGAAAACTTTAACCATTTTCATCACACCAGGAGGTAATTCATCCCCACGCTGTAATTTTTCAACTTTATTATTAAAGCGCGCTTGAACACCAGCAACTTCACGATCAAAATCACGTTTTACAGCTTCAATATTTGCCATGACTGTATCATCAGCAACAACAATATTACGCCATGCACCTTTTGGATGTTCTGATAACACATCAAGTGTCAATACAGTTCCAGATGGAATCCCTTTAAAACCAACACCTGCAGTTTGATCTAACAAGTTTTCTCTTAAACGGTTATAGAAAGAACGATCTTGAATAGCTAGCTCGTCATCACGGTCTTTACTTAAACGTTCAATTTCTGCACGTTCAATTGCCATTGCACGTTCATCTTTGTCAATACCACGACGAGAGAACACACGAACATCAACGATCGTACCACTAGTTCCAGGAGGAAGTTTTAATGAAGTATCACGAACGTCAGAAGCTTTTTCACCAAAAATAGAGCGAAGAAGTTTTTCTTCTGGAGTCATTGGGCTTTCACCTTTAGGGGTGATTTTACCAACTAAAATATCTCCAGGATTTACTTCTGCACCGATATAAACGATACCTGCTTCATCAAGGTTACGAAGCGCTTCTTCACCAACGTTTGGAATATCACGTGTAATTTCTTCTTGACCCAATTTGGTATCACGAGCCATGACTTCGAATTCTTCAATATGAATTGAAGTAAACACATCATCACGAGCAATACGTTCAGAGATCAAGATTGAATCTTCGAAGTTATACCCATTCCATGGCATAAACGCGACCAACACGTTGCGACCCAAAGCCAATTCGCCCAACTCTGTTGATGGACCATCAGCAATAATATCGCCAGCTTGAATATAATCCCCAACGTAAACTAATGGACGCTGGTTAATACAAGTAGATTGATTTGAACGTGTGTATTTACGTAAGCGATAAATATCAACACCTTGCGTTGAACCATTTTCATCTGTTGCACGAACAACGATACGCGCACCGTCAATTTGATCAACAATACCACCACGTTTAGCAACAATCGTTGCGCCAGAATCTCGTGCAACTGCTGCTTCCATACCAGTACCAACTAATGGAGCATCAGAACGAATCAATGGCACAGCTTGACGTTGCATGTTTGAACCCATCAATGCACGGTTCGCATCATCGTTTTCCAAGAATGGAATCAACGCAGCTGCAACAGACACCAATTGTTTAGGAGAAACGTCACACGCAGTTACATCTTCTGGTTTAACAAGCAAGAAGTCACCACTCTTACGAACAGAAACTAACTCATCCGTTAATTTACCCGCAGCATCTTGTTTTGCATCAGCTTGCGCAACAATTAACTTATCTTCTTCCATTGCAGATAGATATTTCCATCCATCTTGCAACTTTCCATCTTCTACCAAGCGATAAGGGGTTTCGATAAACCCATATTTATTCACTTTAGCATAAGTTGATAAAGAGTTAATCAATCCAATATTTGGACCTTCAGGTGTTTCAATCGGACAGATACGACCATAATGTGTTGGATGCACGTCACGAACTTCGAACCCAGCACGCTCACGTGTTAAACCACCTGGCCCTAATGCTGATAAACGACGCTTATGTGTTACTTCAGATAATGGATTGGTTTGATCCATAAACTGTGACAATTGAGACGAACCAAAGAATTCTCTAACCGCAGCAACAGCAGGCTTCGCATTAATCAAGTCATGAGGCATGACTGTATCAATATCAACAGACCCCATACGCTCACGAATCGCACGTTCCATTCTTAACAAACCAAGGCGATATTGATTTTCCATCAATTCACCAACAGAACGCACACGACGGTTACCTAGGTTATCAATATCATCGACGCTACCTTGACCATCTTTTAATTCGCACATAATCTTAATTGCGCGAAGAATATCAACTTTGCGTAATACACGAATAGTATCATCCCCAGGGACACCTAAACGTATATTCATTTTTACACGACCAACCGCAGATAAATCATAACGGTCATAATCAAAGAATAAGCCACGCAATAAAGCGTCTGCAGTTTCAGCTGTTGGTGGCTCACCAGGACGCATTACACGATAAATATCAACCAAAGCATCGTCTCTGGAAGTATTTTTATCCGTAATTAATGTATTTCTGATCCAAGGACCCGTAACATTATCAACTGCCAATGTTGGAATTTCATCCAAACCTAGTGCTTCAAACTGATCCAATGTGGCATCAGTTAACTCTTCACCTGCTTCAGCGTAAATTTCACCCGTATTTTCGTTTACTAAATCATGCGCGAAATAACGGCCTAATAATTCTTCTCTTCTAACCAAAACATTTTTGGTATTTTCAGCAATTTTACGAACTGCACGTGCGGTTAATTTAGCATTAACATCAGCAACAACTTCACCAGTATCAGCATCCACCAAAGGAGCCAATAATTTCATATTACGGAAAGCGTCTGGTTCAAAAGAACGCGCCCAACCGCCGTCAATCTTTTTAAAGGTAACGGTCTTATAGAAATAAGAAAGAATTTCATCATCATCCATTCCACGCATTGGAATAGAATCTACATCCCCACCTTCTTTTGCTTTTGCATCACGCAACGCAATCGAATTTTCACCTTCAAGGGCATACAATAATGTTGTAACAGGGAATTTTCTTTTACGATCAATACGAACGTAAATCAAATCTTTACTATCAAATTCAAAATCTAACCATGAACCACGATAAGGAATAATTCTGGCTGTAAATAAAAACTTACCAGAAGAATGCGTCTTACCACCATCATGATCGAAAAATACACCAGGACTACGATGCATTTGCGATACGATAACGCGTTCTGTACCATTTACAATAAATGTACCATTTTCAGTCATTAAAGGCATATCACCCATATATACGGGTTGCTCTTTAATATCACGAATAGAACGTGAACCTGTATCTTCGTCAATGTCCCAAACAATCAAACGAAGGACGACTCTTAACGGTGCCGCATAGGTCAATCCACGCTGAAGGCATTCCTCAACATCATATTTCGGTTCTTCAAATTCGTAATTTACAAATTCGAGACGACCATTACCCGCAAAATCATTGATTGGAAAAATCGAACGAAATACTTCTTCCAACCCCATTAAGGAACGGTTCTCTGGCTTTACATCGCGCTGTAAAAAAGCCTCATAACTCGCCCGCTGCACATCAATAAGATTCGGCATCGGTGCGATTTCTGGAATCCGTCCAAAATTTTTGCGAATGCGCTTGCGTCCCGTGAACGATTTGCTTACCGCGTTCATCGTGTATTGTGCCCCATCGCTTGCTGCCAGATATATTTGCTACTATTTAATCATCTGTAAAACAAATAATCGGCTAATGATAACTAAAATATAACTCTCAACCTAAGAGTTACGCCTATCCCTAAACCTATAGGGAAACATACTTTACGTCTGTCGTCAAAAGATTTTCTCTTTAACGACCAAGTAGGCGGATACCCAAACCTTGGGTTCCGCCCTACCATAATCTTAAATCCAACGATATAGAGAAGTCTCTATACTCGCTTGATTCATCGTACTATTTAAGTTCGACTGTAGCACCTTGTTCTTCAAGGGTCTTTTTGATTTTTTCAGCTTCGTCTTTATTTACACCTTCTTTAAGAGTTTTTGGTGCACCTTCAACGATGTCTTTAGCTTCTTTCAAGCCAAGACCTGTAATTGCGCGAACTTCTTTAATGACGTTAATTTTTTTGTCACCAGATTTAGCAAGAACTACGTCAAATTCTGTTTTTTCTTCAGCAGCAGCGCCACCACCAGCTGCAGGAGCAGCAGCAACAGCAACAGGAGCAGCAGCAGAAACGCCCCATTTTTCTTCTAATAATTTAGAAAGCTCAGCAGCTTCCAAAACAGTCAATGCAGATAATTCGTCAACAATTTTAGCTAAATCAGCCATGATATTTATCCTATTTATATACTAATCAGTGTTTCAATACAAATTTACTAAGTTACTTAGCAAATCAATAACAATAAAAGGCTTAGTTGTATTAAGCCGCTTCACCTTTGTCCGCATAAGCGCCAAAAACCCGTGCCAATTGTCCAGCAGGAGCTTGAACAACACCAGCAATACGTGTAGCAGGTGTAGAAATAAGTCCAACCAACTGTGCACGCAATACATCCAATGAAGGTAGTTCAGCAAGAGCTTTAACTTGATTTACATCAAGCATTTGCCCATCTAAATTACCACCAAGGATTTCAAGTTTATCATTGGTTTTGGCGAACTCGACGGCTACTTTCGCAACTGCAACTGGATCTTGTGCCCATGCAAGAGCAGTAGGGCCAGTTAACAATGGGGTAATACCTTCGAATGGGGTACCTTTTGCAGCAAGGGTGACCAAGCGGTTTTTTCCAACTCGGTAAGTTGCCTCAGCAGCGCGCATACGACGACGCAAGTCTGTAACAGCAGCAACAGTCAATCCTTTGTTACGTGTAACAACAAGCATTGACGTATTTGCGAAAACAGATGCCATGGAAGCAACAAACGCTTGTTTTTCCGTGCGGTCCAAATCCCGTCTCCATTTTGATCAGTCAAATATTGACTTTTCAGGTTACCATTAAGATTATATTTAAAAATACAATCCGGTTCGCCTGTCCTAAACGGTTACACTAGCACATAAACAGATTTTAAAAATCTATACATACCAGCCCCGCCTCCCGTTCGCAGTTAAGATAACTTTTAAAACAAAGTTACGTACGGTCTTGGACAGGTTTAGGGCAAGCAAGCTTACCCTAAATATTCATTGCCTTATTAGAAAATAAGACAATGATAACTCTATATCATATTAACCAGCGTTAACGCTAGCAATATCGATTTCAATCCCAGGCCCCATTGTTGAAGAAAGATAAATTTTCTTCATATAGGTACCTTTTACACCTGTTGGACGTGCTTTTTGCACAGCATCAACAAATGCACGGATATTTTCCACAAGATTGGTTGCTGTAAAAGATGCTTTACCAATACCAGCATGCACAACACCGCCCTTTTCAGCACGGTATTCTACTTGACCAGATTTAGCTGCACTTACTGCACCCTTAACATCCATTGTCACAGTTCCCAATTTAGGGTTTGGCATTAATCCACGTGGACCAAGCACTTTACCTAAACGACCAACTAATGCCATCATGTCAGGAGTTGCAATACAACGATCAAAGTCAATTTGACCAGCTTGAATTTTTTCAGCTAGATCTTCATCACCAACGACATCAGCACCAGCTGCCTTTGCTTCTTCAGCTTTATCGCCGCGAGCAAAAACACCAACGCGTAATGTTTTACCTGTTCCGTGAGGAAGTGACATCAAGCCACGAACCATTTGATCTGCATAACGAGGATCTACACCCAAGTTAATTGCAATTTCAATGGTTTCATCAAATTTAGCTTTAGCATTACCAACAACAAGAGCAATCGCTTCTTGTAGAGTATAAACTTTATGACGCTCTAGAGTAGCATGAGCCGCAGTAAGACGTTTATTTTTCGCCATGTCTTAAGACTCCTCTACTTTCAAGCCCATTGAGCGTGCTGAACCAACCAACATACGAACTGCGCCATCGACGTCATTCGCATTCATGTCTTTCATTTTTTCAGCAGCAATTTCACGCAATTGGCTAATTTTCACTGTACCAACAGTTGCACCTTTACCAATAACTGATGCACCTTTTGAAACTTTTGCAGCTTTCAATAGGAAATAAGTATTTGGTGGTGTTTTTGTAATAAAGCTGAATGTGCGATCTGCATATGCAGTAATCACGACAGGAATCGGCATTCCTGGCTCAAGATTTTGAGTCGCAGCATTGAACTCTTTACAGAATTGCATAATATTCAAACCACGTTGACCCAATGCTGGACCAACTGGTGGGGATGGATTTGCCTTCCCCGCAGGAATTTGTAATTTAATGTAGCCAACAATCTTTTTGGCCATATCCGGGTCTCCTTAATAAAATCTACCCAGACCGCGGTTCACACGAAAACTATAAGATTAAGACATCTTAACCTTACAATTCATCTCCCACGTTCCGATAAGAACTTGTCTTCTAGCTATTTTTCCAACAACCTGTCAAGACCTTATTTGTAATTACGAATAAACAAAATAATTATTATTCTTCACTTTTTCTTAAAATTATCATAAAAAACTATAAGGCTTTAAATACATATATACTGATTTAATAATTATTCTTAGGTAGATGGTTAATGAAACACCTCATGATTCTTCGATGTGGAAAAAACTCAATTCACAAATCATGGATACATTATATTCGCAATATAATGGACATCGCATTTGTTTATTATGATGATAGTAATTTTTCAGACGATATGCCCACGTATTCATGTAAGTATGAAGGAACAAAATTAACAGGTGTCCATGATTTTGTGATTAACCATCCAGATATCATTAATCAATACGATTTTTTTTGGTTATTTGAAGATGATTTGTATATTACTTACCAAAGCGCACAAGGCATCATTAATTTTATTAACACCTTTAAACCAAGTTTATCAGCCCCGTCTTTAACACATGAAAGTTTTTTTTCACACCCAATCACATTACAATGTAACCCTTTACTATTAAGAGGTTGTGACTATGTGGAATGCATGTCTCCTATTATGAGTCAAGCATTCTTAATAAATACTATTGAACAATTTATGGATTTTCCAATATGGGGAATCGAAAAATATTGGAAGCATCTTTTATGGGAAATGCAAGAAGTCGCTTTTATATATGACAAATGGCCAATTACCCATACCAGACGCATGGGAGCTGGCTCTTTATACACAGTAGCAGCAGAAAGAAAAATCGACTTCTTAAAGGACGATGCTCGCGCTTCAGAATTATACTCTAATAAATTTGGGTCTACATTAACGAATATCTTATTTGGGATTGAAGAATTAATACCTCCCACGCTACTTACTACCTCAAAACTGAGAGAAACAATAACCCCAACTCGAAAAAATCTTGAAACAATGTATGGATCATATGGGATTACAACTTTTGGCTCTATACTTAATTCAACCAACTACCATAATACCTTATTTTCTCAATTTTTAGCATTTCCAAAACTAAAAAAGTTACTATTTCAAGAGGCCTCCCCTCAAGTAAGCAATATACTTACTAGAGACTGGCTCTTTGGAGATTATAAAGAAAATTCTGTTTGGTGCCATAATATGAGGTTCAGTTTAGATGGATATGTAATGAATTATCATCATCCTAATGAATATTATTGGAAAATTATAGATGGAAATTTTGTTTTACTATCAAAAGATAACGAGATTACAACAGTTTTTAATAAACAAGAAGTTGTTGATGGCAAAATATTACTAACAGGACTGCACGCCCACTCTACCGACAATATCTTATACTTACGTGAAGGACACCATTAATATATAACCAACCATACTTTATAGCAGTAAGATACAAATACCTTATGCTATAAAGTATTTCATAATTCACTTATTCATGTAAACCTAAATTACTATACTGGAACACACCTACAGACGACAAATTCTTTTGTGGAATTTCATTAGCACTCCAACCGCCACCCAGTGCTCTGACTAACTCAACAGAAGCCAGCATCAATCGCGTTTTACTATCGACCTCAGCAATTTGAGCTGTTAGCGCAGCATTTTGTGCAACAACAACATCCAAGTAATTCGTTAATCCACCTGTATACAAAGACATTGTCATACTTTGCGTTCTTAATGCAGCATCAACAGCAGCTTTATTTTCTTTAAGTTTCTCTGCCATTTTTTGAGTTAACGTTAAATTATCTGCGACTTCTTTAAAAGAATTCAACACAACAGAACGATAATTATCTCTAGTTTCACGATATTGAGACCAACTTCTTTGCAAAGTTGCACGACGCAATCCGCCTTGAAACAAAGGTAAAGCTGCTTGAACAGCAGCAGACCACATACTATTTGGCATGTCAGCTAAGCCGAACCCTTTATCTTCGAAACCACTTAATGCGTTAATGGTAATATCAGGATAAAATGCAGCTTTAGAAACACCAATTGAACGATTAGCTGCTGCCATTTGACGCTCTGCGCTTGCAATATCAGGACGTCGCTGTAATAAAGTAGATGGAACTCCCAAAGGTACATTTGGAACAACCATTGCTTCGTTGGTTTCAACAGGAGCAATATGAAAGCCCATTGGCACTTGATTGACTAATACAGCAATCGCATGCTCGACAATATCCCGTTGAGCCTGCACATCTGTTTGTTGTGCTTTGGTCATTTCCAACTGGGTTTCTGCACGAGAAACATCAATACCAGCAGCAATCGCACCCATTTCACGCATACGAGTAATATCAACCGCGGCTGTATAATACTGAATTGACTGCTTTAACACCTCATTTTGTGCATCATACCCTCGTAATAACATGTAATTACGAGCCAAATCTGCTTCCAAACTTAATTTCGCAGATTGATAGTCAGCAGCACTTGCTTGAGCTAGATTCTTTTGCATCCGAATTTGATTACGGATTTTACCCCATAAATCAGCTTCCCACATCGCAGAAGCTTGATACTCTGTATTGGTTTCACTAATCGGAGATGAGCTTGTTTTACTTCTGAATAAACGGTTATGCGACTCTTTATACTTTCCTCCACCTGCTTCTAAACTAAGCTGAGGATATAACTGGGACTTTACTTCTCCTAAAATCGCACGACTTTGCAAGAAAGTTTCTGCAGCAGCTTGCAAATCAGGATTATTTTTATCTAACTGCTCTTCAAGCTGATTTAAGACTGGATCATTAAATAGCGTCCACCACTGCCCTTTGGGAATTTGATCCGTAGGTTGTGCAACATGAAAAGGTGCAGTGCCTTGCCATGTATCTGGCAAAGCAAATTTCACAGGTTTATAATCTGGTGCCAAATCACATGCTGTTAAAAAGAACATACCTGCAAATAAGCAAGTCCCAGCACGTGTATATCTATTTCCAATCTTCCCCATATTTTACTGTTGCACCTCTTCTGGTTGTGCAGCATTTTTTTTCAAAGAATCATTTTCATGCTTGGTTACAATTTTATCTGTATTTTTAAAACCATCATTATATCCAGGCGTGCTATCAACGACTTGCACTAGCTGTCCATCTAATAAACCAGCAGAGGGATTATTAACGATACGATCATTTTTAGTAATACCCGATAAAACTTGAACAGAATTCCCTAAATTATTCCCTAGCGTTACATTATGCATTCTAACCCGATTATCAGCACCGATCACCGCGACTTGCATTCCTTGAGCTCTAAAAATCAATGCTTGTTCTGGCAGAATTAAAATATTTGGATCTGATGGTGCAACAAAATGCACATTCACAAAGGTTCCTGGCCACAATAAATGGGAAGCATTATCGACCGTTAGTTCTGTTGTCACCGTACGAGTTGTTGTATTAAACGCTCTAGCAGAAGTTAAATAATTCGCTTTAAAGACTTTATCAGGATATTGAATCGCTGTTACTTCAGCAGTAACCCCTGGCTTTAAAATAGACGAATAATCTTGTGGCACATCAACAAACACACGCAAACGATGAATATCTGCGACGGTGAATAATTCTGTCGCTTTACCAGAACGGCTAAGATCACCATTATCATTCACAAAATCACCAACGTCTGTTAACCGAGACGTTACCACACCATCAAAAGGTGCTCGTATACTTTTAAACCCTTGCAACGCCTCAAATCTTGCCACTTGATGACTTGCTGCATCAACCAAAGCATCTTGCACTTTTGCATTCGCAATTTGGACATCTACTTCTTGTTGAGAAACTGCTTTCGTTCCAGATAAAGCTTTCCAACGCTGTGCAGTTACTTTGGCTAACTGAGCTCTTGTTTGAGCAACCTTTAAATTCGCTTTTGCCGCAGCGTATTCAGCATCCAAACCTGGCGTATCAATTGTTGCCAATAAATCTCCGCCTTTAACATCAGCACCAAAGTCTTTATTCCACCTTTGCACATACCCAGAAACTTGTGCATAAATAGGTGCTTGATACCAAGCAGTAATATTACCAGGCAAAGTTAAGTTACGAACTGTTGGGCCTGTTTGTGGGTTAATAAACTGCACTTTTGGAATAAAGTCTTTCTTTGCCTCTTTGACCAAATGATGCACATTTTGTTCGCGTTGAAAAATTTCAACCCCTGTATATACAACCGCCCCAATGACGATTACCCCAAAAATAACTTTAGTTTTTTTAGAAAAGCCCGACATTATTCAACTACCTTTTTACGGCGATAATATAAAAGTGCAAAAACACAAGGAACAAATAACAAAGTAGATACTGTGGCAACCGTTAACCCACCCATCACAGCACGTCCCAACGGCGCATTTTGTGTGTTACTCAGCGACATTGGTAACATCCCAATAATCATCGCAGAAGCGGTCATAATAACAGGACGAATACGCCCATACCCAGCCTCTAAAGCTGCCAAGATTGCATCACCATGTTCTGCCAAACGCTCTCTGGCATAAGAGACAACCAAAATAGAATTCGCTGTTGCCGTTCCCATACACATAATGGCTCCAGTCAATGCCGGCACGGAAAGTGAGGTATGGGTAATAAACAAACTCCAAGAAATTCCAGCCAACGCCCCTGGTAACGCCGTAATAATAATAAAAGGATCAAGCCAAGATTGAAAATTAACCACGATAATTAAATAAATCAACAAAATAGCCATCGCCAATCCACCTAACAACTGATCATAAGCATCATACATCGTCGTTGCTTGTCCACGAATTGCAATCGTGGAGCCTCTAGGGAGTTCTGGCGTTACTTCTTTAACAATCTTCTTAACATCATCTGTTACCGCACCCAAATCACGCCCATCATTACTCGCATAAATTTCAAACACGGGCATAATATTATAATGGGAAATTTCTCCACCAGTACCCGTCTGAGAAATACGACTGATCGATCCTAGAATTTGAGTTTTCGTTTTTCCAGATGCACCATCTGGACCATTCACAGGGATTGTTTCTAAATCATTCATCGTTTGCAAGTTAGACTGTGGTGTTTGAATATTCACCATATGCGAAACACCAGTCTTTGGATCTAACCAATAGGTTGGCGCAACTTGACCACTCCCTGACAATGTCGTTAACGCATTATTTGCAATATCAGCTTCTGTTAACCCAGTATTTAAAGCAAAAGTACGGTTTGTATTAATCATCAAGGTTGGTGTTGTCGTTGTTTGCTGCACTCTAACATCTGCAATTCCAGGAATACGTTTTAATTTAGCAGAAAGCTTTTTTGCAAACTCATAGTTGTTCGCTAGATTGCGTCCTACAATCTGAACATTAATCGGCGCTGGCAATCCAAAATTCAAAATCTTCGCTGTCACGTCTCCTGGCGTAAATGCAAAATCTGTTCCTGGGAATTTAGTTGTTAAGCCGGCCCTTAAAATACGTCGATAATCTGCAATTGGAGATTCAGAATTCTTCAAAGAAATTGTCATATCGCAATCCTGAGACCCAATTGTCGGAGTTGCAATAAACGCTTGGTTCAAACTACTAAATGGCAGACCACAGTTATTCACAATGCCTTTTACTTGCCCTGGTAATAACGCTTTAATTTCATCATTTACTAAAGAAGCTATTTTACCAGTTTCCTCCAATCTTGTACCAAGAGGCGCACGCATATGTAAGTCTAGTTCACCCGATTTAATTTCAGGAAAGAAATTCTCACCTGCAAAATATAACAACCCTAAAGACAGAACGGATAGACCTAAAAAGCCAGCAATAAAAGTTTTTCTGATCGATAATAAATGCGATAATAAATCTTTATAACTTTGACGAAAACGCTCAAAAGATGCATCAAACCCTTTTTGAAACCGTTTGAAAAAACCATTCTTTGGATTTGGATTATGGTGTTCAGCAATCTGACCAGGCAATAAATAATAAGCCATCGTAGGAACAAGTGTTCTGGATAGAATGAAAGAAGCCAACATCGCAAAAATAATTGCTTCAGCCATTGGCATAAATAACCAACCACCAACACCCGTCAAACCAAATAAAGGTAACCAGACAATACAAATACAAAGCGTAGAAACAAATGTTGGAATAACAATCTGATTAGCCGCATCGACAATCGCATCATAAAGATTTTTTCCCATTTCTAAATGAGTATCAATATTTTCGATCATCACCGTAGCATCATCAACTAAAATACCAACAGCCAGAGCCAAACCACCCAGAGTCATCACGTTAATCGTTTGCCCCACAAGTTCAAGACCAATTAACGAAGACAAAATCGCCAAGGGAATTGAAGTCGCGATGATTAATGTTGATCGCCAAGAACCTAAAAATAAAATCACCACAATACTGGTTAGCAATGCCGCCATCAGCATTTCATGAACCACATCAGATACTGATTCTTTAACGAAATTTGATGCATCAGAGATCACATCAATATGCACCCCTGGCGGTAATGTATCCTGAATCTGCGGTAAGAGTTTTTTAATTCCAGAAACAACATTTAACGTTGAAACATTCCCTGTTTTCATCACAACCATCAAAATAGAATTGTGACCATTCACCAAAACAGAGTTTGTTAAAGGGCTCCCTCCACGAGCAACCCAAGCAACATCTTTTAAATAAACCGTTGCATTACCTACTTGCTTAATAGGAATATTGTTAAATTCTTCAATTTTCCTCGGGGTCGCATTCGTTTGCACCATAAAATCAACAGCGCCAATTTTTTGATCCCCAGCAGGCAGCACAATATTTTGCTGCCCCAACGCATTCGCAACATCTGTCGCGGTCAACCCATAAGCAAGCAATCGTTTTTGATTTAAAGAAACTTGAACGTTATTTCCCGTTCCACCATAAGGAGATGGTAAAGCCGCACCAGGAACCGAGACTAAAGAAGGCCTAATCAAGTTAGATGCCATATCAAATAGCTGAGAGCCTGTAATGCTGTCTGAAGACACTTTTAACATTAAAACAGGAATAGAAGACGCATCATATTTTAAAATTAAGGGAGGCGTCATTCCCTTAGGCATTTGTTTTAAAACAGTTTGTGAGACAGAAGTGATTTGAGTTTGAGCCTCGGCAATATCCGTACCTGGCTGAAAGAAAATTTTAACAATACCGCGCCCATAAAAAGAGTTACTTTCAATATGATCGATATTATCAACCGTCGCGGTCAGAGCACGTTCATAATAATAAACCACCCTTCCCGACATATCTTCTGGCATTAAGCCAGTATAATTCCAAACCACTGCAACAACAGGAATTTTAATATCAGGGAAAATGTCTGTTGGCGTTCTAAAAATAGAAAGAACCCCAAATACCAAGATTAAAATTGCCAAAACAACAAAAGTATACGGACGCTTTAAAGCCGTAATAACAATCGCATTCACGTGACTAAATGCTCCATTTCTTTAAGTTTGTATAACATAAAACATAAACAGCAAATTGAGATAAAACAATTTGCTGAACAATAGAGTAGATTAAAAAAAATCACTGAATTAATAATGAAAAAACACTTTATAAAATAATCATTGATTTTTATAAAATATTTATAATATTCATTACTTTTTAGAAAACAGTAATTATTTAAAGATGGTATTTATTCGAATTCATTTCTATCATAATTAGAGCGAACAAACTGTAAAGATTGAGTCTTTTCCCTCTAAATCAAAAAATGTAACCAAAGTCAATAAGTGCCGATTAAGGCAGGAATAAGGCAAAATTTATCGTTCAAAAACAATGAAAGCTGTTCATTATATAAAGTAAATAATTCAAATATTTATTGAACAATGAACTATAAAAACACAATCTTAAAAAATAACAAATAAAATTAATGAGTTGCATAATAATCACACGTCAATAATGCACTATTATTTTTAGTATAAATCGGATCAAATATAAGAATAAACATTCTTCAATTATTATTATTAAAGAACAATATTTATCCCTTTAATCCTTAAAAAAACATAATCTATTCAAAATCATTCATGTAATGAATCTAAAACAAATCTCTTAAAGCACCTGGTGTAAAGATTCTAGATGGAAAGATATCAAAAATCAGTTTCTTAAAATCTCCATTTAGGACAAATGGAATGGCAACAAATCCACCCCCCTTCTCTGGACTAAATAATTTTCCTATTCCTGGAATATATCCTAATAATTTATTCACTGCATATACAGGAACTATCGTTCCTTTTAAATCTAACAATGATTTATTTAAATTGATTTGTCCTTGTATAGTCGCACCTAATTCTGGATTATGCACCAAACCATCGGTAATATTTAAAATACCTTCATTAAGCGTTAAATTACCTTTGATAACATCTAAAACAATTTCCTTATCTTTCCGTGTTTTGAAAAGACCATAAATTGATGCATCACTTAGTTTCCGCATCGCTGAAGGAGCATTTTGCAGCACAATATTTCGAATATCCACTTGCCCAGAAAAAGGAGCTGAAGGTTGAGAATCATCAAACCTCCCTTTAAAAACGACTCGACCACCTTCAAGCTGCGTTGAAACACCGACTGTTTCTAAAATACGTCCAAAATTTTGTGCTTCTAAATGAAAATATCGAAAATGATCTTTCGGAAATAAGGACGCTGTTAGCAAAAATGGTTGACGCATCCCATAAGATAAACGCATCAAACGTACACCATTATATTCCATATAAGCCGTAACATTTCCAAGAAATTCATTTTGACGATAATAGATTTTTTGAGCTTGCAAATTCACAATCCATTTACGCCCTCTTGGCCCAGAGTAACGTCCCGTTGCAGCAATCGGTAATTGAAATTGCTCTGTCTTTTTTTGCAGTTTTTTATCATTATCTTGTTGCTTATCTTTACCTGCATATTTCTTAACAAAAGGAACTGCATCTAATGTTTTTGCATTAATAGATAAACGGATATCTCCATTTTGAGGATTATCCATCGCATCTTTGGTCATTGGAAAATTTAAACTCGCATAACCAACCGAACGCCCAATTTGAAAAGACGTAATGTTTAATTGTTGAGGTATATTTTTAATCACTTCAATGTTGGCGTGAACTGAAAGATCCTGCCCTTGAGCAGACACATTACGAATAGCTACCAATTTATTTTGATTAAGTGCAACTTCACCGACCAACTGTGCTGGTTGTCCAATATTTTTTTGCCATATTGGCAAATTAACCCCTGCATTTAATAAATTAAATTTTAATTTTATCGTTGCTTGCCCATCGTGTGATTTACGATATCCAACAGATAATGATGTACGCCCTTGAAGGTCACCAGAGGTATCGACTTTCATCTGTTTTAAATTATCTGGCGTAATATCCAACTTTGCATCTGCTGTTTCTACAATACTTTGATCATTCTTATGAGAAAATTGTTGCGTATATTTCAGCGTCGTTGGAAATACAGAAAAAATTCCCTTTCCTGTTAAAAGTAAATGTTCTGTATCCACATCTACCGTCAAAGAAGCATTTTTAAACGGCCTTTCTAACGCAACATTATCTAAATAAGCATTACGTATTTCATTATGTGCATTAATTGAGATCTGTTCGATTTTTACTTTTTTCTTTAAAGGAAGAGCTACTTTTAAAGTCGTATACACATCACCAGAAGGATGTTTAAAAGGCACAGGATGACGTGACAGTAGCCGTAATCGTGGCTCATATAACAGTGCAATGATATCTTGCAATTGACCTTTTATATCTGTGGTAATAACTGCTGATTCTTCATGATCATTCAATCCTGTAATCCACATATCTCCCTTAGGAACAGATAACTTATGAGATTGCTCTGCAGGTTTGTTATGAGGATATACAACCTGATAACCACCTTGGAACTGAATATAAATCCGACTAGGATCAACGAATTTCATTGACGCTTTCATATCTTGCAAGGGAGGAACTGGACGTAACCAATGAATTTCAGCATGTTCAGCCTGTTCTATTCCACCGCCTAAATGAACTAAATCCAAATGCTCCCATCCATTTTGACTGGCTAATCCTGCTTCAATTTTAAAGCCTGTTACTTGACCTGACGTAATATTCTCCGTGACCCAAGCATGAGCACCTTTGGCTATTGTCGCCGGCCAATAATTTTTAATAGTCGCAAAATCAAGTGCTGGACTACTCGCCACAAAATTAGCTTTAATTTCTTTTGTATTCGTTAAACTGGATAAAAATAAAGAACCTGTAAAATTAAATAATGGACCACTTTGATCTTGATCCAATGCGATTGGAGAACGCAATTGTAAAGCCATCTGATCAATCTTAACTTCAACAGGCTTTTGTAGGTCTGTTGAAAAATTAGCATTAATATGAGCATTAATTGAAGAAGGATATAACTCTTGACCTTTTACATTAATGGTTCCTTCACCCATTTTGATTGTTAAATGCGTTTCATAAGGTTCAATAGTTGCTTGTTTTTTCCTAACTTTAAGCCCAATATCAGCCATTACCGAAATCGGTAAATTAAATTGTTCTAATACTTTTAAAGATGGGCTTAAACCTGAAAAATCTGCTGGATTAACTTGATCAATTTGTATATGCCATTTCAACCCCCCTGTTTTATCCAGCATCTGACGAGCAATTTGAATATTCTCATCAGCACCACTTTGCGCACTGATATTGACAAGACGACCATCAACATCAAGCTGTGCCATCACATGTCCAACTGCTGCCAATGTATTCTGAACAAAAAATGGCAAAAGACTCATATCAATTTGTTTTAACTGAATAACTTTATGATCAATTTCATCCGTTAATTTAATATGACTGTCACGAATAGTTACTTCATTAAAATGCTTAAAGTTAAAATGAAAATGTGACTTAGAGGAACTTGTTTTTTGATCTGGCAAGTCTAATTGAATACGCTGATCGGCTGTTCTTTTTAAATGTAATTCTGCACCAATTAAACGTAAAGATAGTGGCTCTATAATATGATGAAATAAAGGGGAAATTGCCAACTCTAATTTGGCATATTCAATATGCCCCTGCACTTGTTTTTGTTGATCTAAAATCTCTGCTTTTTGTATTTCTATTTCTAAAGGTGCTGAAAAACCTTGTTGTCGCACAGGCCAAGCAATTAAAAGTTTCTCAAAATTCAACATGCCTGCTGGATGATGTTTCTCCACTCCTTTAATCACAGGAAGGGGCAACCAAGACTTTACAAGAGGCGTTATATTCACAGGATTAAAGGCAAGATACACACCAAATCCCACGATCATAGCACTAAAAAAACCAAACACTCCCAGAATAATGAATAGAAACTTCTTTATCCATCGTATAATATTATTCTGCTTTATTGTCATTTGTGGCTCTTGGTCTGTATCGGGTTGCATATTTTATATAACTACTCATCAATGACTTAGAAAAAACAGGGAACATTTACATGTCTACACCCCATTCTATACACGTTCCGTGGTTTAATCAAAACTGGCCTAAACCAGCAGATCAAAAATCTGCCGATTCATTTCAAGAAGATCTTCTTAAACTATGGATACAGCATGAAAAAGATCCATTTTTTTTGCAACAAGAAAATATTGTGCAACTACTTCATGCGATAGGCGGCAATAGCCCTTACCTATCTGATTTGATTTTACGCAATATCCATTTCTTTGAATTCCTCTTAAAAAATGGCCCTGATGAAGCATGTAAAGTAACCTTTGATAACTTACATCAATTCTCAATACAAGAATCTCGCCAAGCAACGGCAAAAATATTACGCATTACAAAACAAAAAATCGCCTTAAGCTGTGCTTTGGCAGATATTGGTAATGTTTGGTCTTTACAACAAATTACCCTGACCCTCAGCAATTTGGCAGAAACGACATTAACTCTTGCCATTAATCATCTGTTACTCCATGCGCATCAAAACAATAAATTAAATTTACAACACCCAGAAAACCCAGAAAAAAACTGCGGTTTTGTTGTACTTGGAATGGGAAAACTTGGTGCCAAAGAACTTAATTATTCTTCAGATATTGACCTAATCATTTTATATGATCCTGATATTTATCCAGATAATGACGACTTAAATACGATTTTTGTAAGACTAACCCGTCAACTGGTCTCTTTAATGGAAGAACGCGACGAAAATGGATATGTCTTCCGTACTGATTTACGACTACGTCCCGACCCATCCTCTTCTCCTTTAGCAGTTTCTTTACCTGCAGCTATTACTTACTATGAAAGCCTCGGTCAAACATGGGAAAGAACCGCGATGAGTAAAGCCAGACCGATTGCAGGCGATATTCCTGCGGGATATGCTTTTTTAGAAGCTATTCGTCCTTTTATTTGGCGTAGACACCTTGATTTTACCGTTATTGACGATATTCATGCGATGAAAAAGCGAATTGATCAGTATAAAAAAACAGGAAAACAAAATCTATCAAAACTCCCTCCAAATATCCCAGATGAAGAGGCTTTAAATTGGCTGGTTGGACAAAATATTAAGCTGGGGCATGGAGGAATCAGGGAGATTGAATTTTGTCCTCAAACGATGCAACTCGTTTGGGCTGGACGTTTCCCAGAATTACAAGATTCAACAACGGTAGGTGGCTTAACAAAACTTACCGAAAAAGAACTTCTAACATCTTCTCAAACACAAAAGCTCATTGAAGCTTATACACTACTGCGTCAAACAGAGCATCGCTTGCAAATGCAGAATGATTATCAAACACATTCTTTACCCAATAGTTTAGAAGAGTTAGAACAATTTTCTATTTTTATGGGATATGAAACACCAAACAAATTTGCGCGTGATTTATTCCCTTTAATGCAATTTGTTAGACAAACATTTGAAGGTCTATTTGCCACCCCAGAAAATGATGAGCAATATATTCTAGATATGTCTCCCTCAGAGCTTAAAGATTATCTCAATCAAAAAGGCTTTCCTGATGAAGCTGCTGCTATTTTACAATCTTGGAATGATAGTGGCCCCAGAGCATTACGAACCTCAAAAGCACGCACTATTCTAACCAATGTCTTACCTAAATTATTGGATGCTTTCTCCAACCAACGTAATTCACTCCTTGTTTTACAGCGTTTTGATACCTTATTGGCACGCCATCGCGCTGGTATTCAGCTCTTATCCTTATTTGAACGAAACCCAGCCTTAATTAAAAGATTATCGGCCGTTATTGGCACCTCTCATTTTATTGCTGAACATATCGCCAGCAATCCCGCAGCAATTGATGCTTTATTAGAAACAAATCTTGTAAAAAATCGTTTTAATTTACAAAAAACCATCCGTGATTATCTAAAAAACGCTGAATATTATATGGATGTCATGCCTGCTTTGCATAGCCTAGTGCATAGTGAAGAATTTCGACTATCTGTTGCTCATTTAGACAATCAGCTTAGTTTAAATAAAGCACAGATTTTACGCACTTCTATGGCCAATAGCATTATGAAATCTTTGCTAGAGCAAGTTACTAAAGAACATCAAAGAAAGTACGGAATTATCCCAGAAGGTGGGATCTGTATTGTTGTCTTAGGTAAAGCTGGTTCTTGGGAAATGACCTCAGGATCTGATCTGGACTTAATGCTAATTTTCGATCATCCTCCTGAAATTTATGAAAGCGTTTGCAACCACCCTCATGACAAGCAACAAGCGTCATCCCAGCGTTCTATTTCTGTAAATAACTACTATATTCGATTAACCCAAGCATTTATTTCAGCCATTACCAGTGCAGGCTCTGCTGGATCTTTATATGAAGTAGATATGCGGTTACGTCCTTCTGGTAGCAAGGGTCCCGTCGCTGTTTCTTTAGCGTCATTTAACCGATATCACAAAGAAGAAGCTTGGACGTGGGAAAGAATGGCTTTAACCAGAGCAAGAGTCATTGGTGGCCCAGTCAAATTACAAAAACGTATTCAAGAAAGCATTCAACACGCTTTATCCCATGCCCCTCATGACTTAAGCAATGAATCGATTCTCAAAGACACGACGGATATGAGAAAACGTTTATTAAGAGATGCACCACCTTGCAGCCCTTGGGATGTTAAGTACCTCACAGGCGGGCTAATGGAAGTGGAATTTATTGCTCAGACCTTACAACTTATCGTAAAAGATCCCGAGGTCTATCATCCATGCACGCGAATTGCTTTCCGACGTCTAGCAAAACACGGTGCTTTAGATCCAAAAGATGCGAAACTATTAATTCAAGCTGATTTCTTCTGGCGGAATTTACAAAGTCTCTTAAGAATATTTTTTGGAAAACTTCCTCCTAAAGATATTACAACGGAGCTGACGCCTGCAATTATTGAAATCATGGCCAGAGACCTCTTAAAAACATCAACACAAGATGTTCATGCCATCGAACAAATTCAAAAGAAAGCAGAAAAAATAGGCGAGCAAGTTAGAACAATTTTCATAAAATATATTGGCTCACTTCCATAAAATGCTATGCTAAACTTAATTCTTTTTCTCTAAAATAAGATAAGGTATATGATGACACAATTAACCGAAGGTGCAAAAGCACCAAACTTTGAAATGCAAACACAGTTGGATAAAACAATTTCTTTAGCTGAGTTAAAAGGAAAGAAATTTATTCTTTACTTTTACCCTAAAGCAGACACTTCTGGTTGCACTAAAGAAGCTTGTGCTTTTGAAGAAAACCTCTCTACGCTTAAAAAAATTAATATTCCAGTCATTGGTGTTTCAAGAGATCCAGTCAAAAAATTAAAAGCATTTGCTGATAAATATAATCTGACTTTCCCTCTTGCTTCTGATGAAGAAGGCCATGTGACAGAGGCCTATGGCGTATGGGTAGAAAAATCAATGTATGGCCGTAAATATATGGGCATTGAGCGCGCTACTTTTTTAGTCGATAAAGAGGGCACCATCGTTAAAATCTGGCCAAAAGTAAAAGTTACTGGCCATGTTGATGCTGTTCTTAAAGCAATCGAAGAGCTCGGCCAGTAAACTCTAGTCTATATTATGGATGTGCAGGTGCCAATTCTGTTAAATTAGAGGGCACCTGAAATAGTTTTGGATCTTGTGGGGCATAAACAACTTTTAATGCTACCACCAAAGGAATATTGTTACGCACAACACGTAACATTACCCCATCATCCGTATAGCAAATATCGTTCGTATTTCCTTCACTATCGACCATTTCCCACTCATTACAATGTTGCCCTGCTACCGTTGCTTCTCCAACTTTCAAATAGTCTCCAGAAGGCTTTTGACCTGGTGCCAAAATTGCATCCCCTGGTGCTGGCATCGTCGTTTTTTTCTTGAGTTCAGGGTTTAATACAACCAATTGTTTTTGATGATAATCCGTAATCATATACGTATCGACCCCTTGAGAATCAATTCGTTGCTTCCATTCCCCGACAGACCAACGCATTCTTTGATGGAATGGTGGTAATCCTGGCATCGCCCCTGCAATTGCATAAACAACATCCACATCTTTTTGCGGAGTAATATAAGGATTTTCATCCGTATCGACCTTCAATCCCTTTGAAGCATCAGCAGGTTGTGCTTTCATTGGTATTAACGGTTGGGCATTACTGTCAGGTGTTACCAAAGAAGGCTTATCCCCTTTGTTTTGAGGCAATTTAACTTGCTGATACCCTACAGGAACTTGAAACGTTGAAGGAGATAATTTACTGTAATCTACAGACAAAGCAACTGTTTGCCCTTCGACACCATCAGCATCAGCCCCCTCTTGTTTTAATAAAACACCGTCATCGGTTATACAAACATCCGCAGAGCCTTGAGGCCCTTTCACTTTCCAATCACGACAAATGATACCAGCAATCCGCTCTGTACCTTTCTTTTTAAAGGTCATATTTTGATCTAAAAACAAACCAGACTGATCAGATTTACTAGGAACAACAGTATATATTCTACTTTTATGAGAAATCACTGTTGCTGTCTTTTTTGCAGAATCAACAATGACCATGCCCATATTATCAGGTCCATCAACACGCAATGTATTTCCATCACCAGAAAAAATAATCTTTCTACTTTGCAGTAAAGAAGAATTCTCTGGTTTAATCGCATATAATACCGTCACATCCCGTTTAGGCATAAATAAAGGTTTTTCAGAATTGGTATCCTGAGCCCATGCCCCTGATACCATTGCAACAGAACCAAGCCCCAGTATCGCCCCTTTACATAAAGGCAATTGATAATTCTTTTTAAAAAAAGACGACATTCTTTCCTTAACCTTCATTTATTTAAAATATTCAACGTTGCAATATATGCTTAAAATGTTTTTGATGCACGCATTGCTTTAATCTCTTGGAATATATCTGCTTTCCAACTATTATCTAACCATTGTGCAGGTTCTATAATTGCTTGATGTAAACGATTTTCATACTCTAATTCATTAATTTCCATACCACCAAATTGGGCGAGATGAGACGTCATAAATTGTGTATCTAGTAATTGAAAATGTCCTAACCTTAATCGTGCAACCAAATGAACCAGAGCTATTTTTGAAGTATCCGTTTTTATCGAAAACATACTTTCCCCAAAAAAAGCCTGACCAATTGCCAACCCATATAAACCACCAACCAACTGATCTTGGTCCCATACTTCAACTGTATGTGCATGTCCTAATTGGAAAAGCTCAAAAAACAACGTGCGTATCGGTTGATTAATCCATGTTTGCTCTCTTTGAGGGGTAGGATGCGCACAAGCATCAATCACTGCCAAAAAATCGGTATCGACTTTAACATCGTACTGATCGGCTAAAACCGTTCTAGCTAGCCGTCTAGATAAATGAAAATCGTCCAAAGGAAGAATACCTCTTTCTTCTGGACGATACCAATATAACCTTGGATCCTCTTTATCATCCGCCATAGGAAAAACACCTTGCCTATAAGCTTCTAATAAAATCTCCGCAGTAATTTCTTCTTGATGATCTGACATATCCTAGGAAGCTGCGTATTCTTCGAAACGTTGCTTACGAATATATTCAATCGTTTCCCTTGCCAAAGGCCCATGCTCTCTTTCTAAACGACGAGCAACAAAATGCACCCTTGCCAACGCACGATAATGCGATAAAAATGCCGCATTCAAAGAAGCGCCACATAAAGCACTCACGACTGGCATCATTTGTAAGCTTAATTTGTGAGATAAACTTAGTCCATATTGATAAGAAATATCCGCCATTAATAAAACCATTGGACGACCGCGCAGCATTAAACGAGCAGAGAAAAAACCTAACTCATTTTCTTCTGTAGAGCGTCCTGTATTTCCAAAAGAACGCAGCGCAAACACCTCTAAACATGCACGCTTTGTTTCTTCATTCGAAAGATCTTCACCTTCCTCTTGCGCAATCGAAGCAATTTCACGCATTAGTGCCAATGTCGTAAAACTGATATCAGGGAACATGCCTGCAAACCCTGTAAAGCCACCCACAGCACCAGAGGCAACAACCATCGCTTGCACAGCAGAATTTCTTATTTTTTTATATTTTTTATCTTCTTTAAGAGGATCTGCTGTATGATCCATACCAAGGATCGCAATGTCAAACGCATGTTGCACGGTATTATTGGCTAAATTTTGTATTTTTTCTTGAAAATTAGCAGAAAAACCAAGGGTGCGCCCCCCTAGCTTAACCGCATGTCCAACCGCACCACCCATCACATCAGCAAGACGTAATAAAACCCCTCGACCAGATTCTAACTTGTCCAACGCAGTGGTCAATTGATCGATTTCTTGATCATTCAAAGAAAGTGGCGTTAAACTTGTATGATCTTGTGTGGTCATTTGCAGAACCTTCTCTTTCTTGGTATCATTATATTACGGATAACCAACAATTTAATTTATACTTACCCTATCATATTCTTTCATAAATGATACGGATCGACTTCATCATTAGCAAAATATTCTATACTTTAACTATATGGCATAAAAACCATTTTTTTAAAAATTTCTTCTATTCTATTTTTTACCATTGATTGATGTCTAAAAAGATTTATTTGTAATATAATTACGGAAAAAGGATTTCGACATGATTAACTTTACAAAAAAAACAATAGCTCAAACATTTTTATCTTTTTCTATTCTCATCGGTAGCGTTGGATTAGCAGCCTCTGCTTATGCACAAACTGAACAACCTCGTCCAACACCTGGCCCTGGTATGTCTCAATATCAACCCGTTCAAGACTATACTGGCTCCATGACTACCACTCAGTCTGACAGCGTGACTTCACAAAAAGGTCCTGGAATGCCTGGTTCAAACCCAAGCCAATCTCCAAATAGACCTTATAACGGCCCTTCTATTAATATTCCAGGAACACATATTCCTGCTTACTTTAATGCACCTGTATCCCCACCTTATAATGCAGCAGCTTCTTATGATACCTATGCTGGACAACCTGGTGGAAACAGAAACGCAATTTTACAACAAAGTGTTGGAAAAGGATATTAATATAAGCGTTTTACCGTTGACTTCCCTTACATACGGTATGAATTGATAAAATAGTTTTTGTAAAATCCTTTTTATATTCGTAAGTCATCGTGATTATGCATCTTTTTTATAATGCATAATCACTTGGGATGTTTTCCCAGATATAAAAATAATTATTTGCTGTCAGAACCTAACCCACCACAAACATAATATTAAAATTTACACTTTAATATTCTAGCTTATAAAGCTTTACGCCCATCTGTAGCGAGTTGATCAACACGTTCATTTTCAGGATGACCTGAATGTCCCTTAACCCAATGCCAATGGACTTGATGTTTTTCTGCAGCACTTTCCAACCTTTGCCATAAGTCTGCATTTGCAACTGGCTTTTTCGCAGCGGTTTTCCAGCCATTACGCTTCCAACCTGCCATCCACTCTGTGATTCCCTTACGAACATACTCACTATCTGTATATAAGTTCACCAAACAAGGACGCGTTAATGTTTCCAGCGCCATAGCCGCAGCAGTCAATTCCATACGATTATTCGTTGTTTCGGGTTCCCCCCCCATTAATTCACGTTCTTTTCCACGACAACGTAACAAAACACCCCATCCACCTGCACCAGGATTGGGACTACACCCACCATCAGTCCAAACATCAACCTGAATTAAAGACGGATTAGAAATCACATCATCTGTCATCAGAAGATGCTACAAATGTTTGTTGGTGATATCGTAATCGATAAAGATAAGGATTAGGATTTTTAGGAGTAACCAATGCATCTGCAGGCGTATGAATCCAATCATGCAAGCGTGTCAATAAAAAGCGTACTGCTGCGCCCATATTTAATATTGGAAAGAAACGTTTTTCTTGATCTGTCAAAGGACGAACGGCTTCATAACCTTTCATCAAAGCGTTAACACGCCCTGTTAAACACTGTCCATCATCTGTAAAACACCATGCATTCAACGCAATTGCTAAATCATAAGCTAGAAAATCTGTGCAGGCAAAATAAAAATCAATAAAACCACTGAGATGATATGGAGCCTTAAAGAATACATTATCAGGAAAAATATCAGCATGGATTTGTCCAACAGGCAAATTATCTTTTTCTGTTGGCCACTGCTTTAAAATCTCTTGTAAAACAGGTTGAATCTCGTGAACCATTTCATCTTGATCATAGCCAGTGCTTTTTGTTAGCAACTCCTGCCAAGAATCTGGTCCAACATTATTTTTTCTATATTGAGCAAAGCTTTCACCCGCATGATGTAAATCCGCGATTGCCTTACCCAACAAAAAACAATGATTATCTGTAATTTCTGGGGCTTCTTTACCATCCAAAAAAGTCACAATCGCTGCTGGCCGTTCCGCCAATACAGTTAAGGCAACCCCTTGCTTATCTAAAACAGGCAAAGGGCATGAAATACCTTGTTGTACTAAATGCCCCATAAGATCTAAATACCAAGGAAGTTCCTCTGCTTTAATTCTTTTCTCATAAAGCGTTAAAATATATTTCCCTATTGTCGTGACCAGTAAAAAATTACTATTTTCAACGCCTTGAGCAATCCCTTTAAGGGTTACAAGCTCGCCAATTTCATAATTTTTTAAACAATTAGAAACTTCTAGTTCAGTGACTTGTGTATAAACAGCCATTAATAAAGACCTACGCTTCTTGTTGTCCTAAAGGTGCGGGCAAGCTGAACGTAACATGTTCTTCTTTTACAATCCGTTCCTCAATATCAAGGCTAAAACGCTTAGATAATGCTTCAATAATTTCTTGAACTAACGTTTCAGGAGCAGACGCACCTGCCGTAATCCCTAATACATTCACACCGTCCAATGCACTCCAGTCAAGATCCTGCAATTTTGGAATTAATAATGCTTTAGGGGCACCAGAACGTTCTGCTACTTCACGTAAACGCTGAGAGTTCGAAGAATTAGGAGAGCCAATCACCAATACTAAATCACATTCAGCAGCGATTTTTTTGACTGCATCCTGACGATTCGTCGTTGCATAACAAATATCTTCACGTTTTGGCCCTTCAATTTGTGGGAAACGTTCACGAAGAATATCAACAATCTCTCTGGTATCATCCACAGAAAGTGTTGTTTGCGTAATAAAAGCCAACCGGTCAGGATTTTCTGGCTGTACTGCTCTGGCTTCATCTGCATCATTAATTAAAGTTACAGCACCAACAGGCAATTGCCCCATGGTTCCAACAACCTCAGGATGCCCAGCATGACCAATCATTAAAATATGACGAGCATTCTCTCCACCATTAGCGAAATGACGCTCTGCCTCTCTATGAACCTTAGATACCAACGGACAAGTCGCATCAAGATATAGCAAATTACGACGTTCTGCCTCAAGTGGAACCGTTTTTGGCACACCATGTGCAGAAAAAACAACATGTGCATCTTCAGGAACTTCATCAAGTTCCTCAACAAAAATAGCACCTTGTTTTTCTAGATTTTCAACAACCGTTCTATTATGGACAATTTCATGACGTACATAAACAGGAGCACCATACCTGCGCAATGCTTCTTCAACCACACGAATGGCACGATCAACACCCGCACAAAACCCACGAGGCCCAGCCAACAAGAGTTTTAATGCACGAGAATGCGTCTTAGCAGTATCTAAATTTTGACTAGGCATAACTTTCCCAAACAAATGATAAAAATATTGTATACTATATATTTATAGTTTGACACGTAAGCAAGATACCATTTCACATTAGAATTTAAATATAGAGTATATTCCACATTTAATCATTTTGCTTTATGTTATGCAAACCTAGTGATCTTTATTATCTATAATGGCAGAAAAAATATGATTCTTTCAAACGTTCTTCGTCAATCACCGTTAAAATCTTTGTTCGTTCCAATGAGTGCTAGCCTTTTCCTGTTGGGATGTAATGCAAAAGAAACCTACGATTTTCCTCCGGCTTGCCCAAAAGCAACCGTTCTGCCATCTGCCTCTGATGCTTATCAATTCTCAAATAATGAAGATGATCTAGCACATTTAGTTACTAGAGCCAGCATTTTAGGAGTCGAAGGAAACTGTATTGACGACCCTAAAAATGAAGATAATAAACAAAAAAGAAAACGTCATAAAGAGGTAACAGATAAAATTGATACCACTATGAATGTTGTTATTCAAGTATCCCGTGGCCCTGCTGCACAAGATCGTCACTATAAAATTCCATATTTTATTACAACAATTAGAAATGGACAAATTACAGATAAACAACAATTTGTTGCTGATGTTAATTTCCCAGATAATATCGATCAAGTGACTTTAAAATCTGATAAAATATTACTCAAAATCCCATCAACATTAGACCGCGTCCCAGATGGGTATGAGCTCTTTATTGGTTTCCAACTATCACCAGAACAACTAGCATTTAATCGTGATCATTTTAGACCTGTTCAATATAAAAGTTATTAATTTCATTTTAAATCCATTATATTCAACAAGTTGAAAATAAAAAATGCATAAAGAGTTTTTCCAATTAACATTGAATCAATTTAAAGAACGTACAAATATAATAATCTCGTTTATTACATGTTTCATAATCTCTATTCTATGTTATGGAAGAACCTTCTTTTCTGCATATACTCCTGATGATTACCTATATAACGTTCAAAAAATTCCTCTGGCCTTTTTTCTACAACAAGGCCGTTTTATTCAGGGGGCAATTTCTTTTATCTTTAATCAGTTAAATATTTCTTTAACATCATCAGGATTTGCTTTTGAAGTCCTTTTCTTTGCATCCTTCTCTATATGCACGACGTACTTCGTATATTACTTAACAAATAAAAACAATTTCCTTATTTCATTTATTCTTTCAACAGCTATTATCATTAGCAATCCCATTTTTAGCACAATGGCTGCCTACCATGGAACAGTCATCGACTACACTTTTTCTTTTTTATTTTTAACATTTTTTTTCTATTACTCTAAACAATTCCTAGAGTTTTCTTCAATAAAAGATTTGATAATTGCATCTGTTTCTCTTACTCTAGTTTGTGGTTCTTACCAATCTTGCGTGCCAATTGCTATTATTTGGAGTATTTTTTATACACTAATTCACTATAAAAATTATTCTAAATATAATTTATGTCGTCTATATTTACCCATCATAATCGGCATAACACTTTATGCAATTTTATATGCATCTACAAAAAATGCCGCAGGCCTGAATAACTGGGACCCTAGAGTAGGTCTAATAACATTACAAGGTTTCCTAGATAGAATTCATACCGTTATTACTTCCTTTGCATTAGATGCTTTAACTAAAAATCAGATTATTCTAAAAAAAATAGGATTGCTTATAGCCATAAATATAACAATATTTGCAATATCTTATCGCAAACAGTCATTAATACGATCTTTACTTTTTCTACTAGCTGTTTTTGCATCTATCATCATCACGCTACTTCCTATTTCTATTATTAAAATATGGGCCCCTACAGCAAGATCAATAATAGGGATGGCGTTTTGCTATGGTATTGCATTTCTCTACGTATGCAATAATACAGTGATTAAAATTATAAATTATACTTTTGCCACAAGTATAATTATATTCTCGATCATTATTTCTAATGCTTTTCTATATAAGTTACACCTTAAAAATGAACAAGATCGTTGGTTATCCTCAAATATCACTATTGCCTTATTACAAATTAATGATGAGGACAAAAAAGAAGTTACAATTGTTGATAACCATCAACGTCTAAAAAGCGCAGACTGGGCCTTTAGAGGTATCTTTTATACCTATACTGGAAACTTGTTTAATTTTGTTCCAGCAAACCAAAACGACCACAATCAATGTATAAAATCCTCTATATGGCCACAAAAAGATTCCATACATATTATTAATCAGAAAGTAATTATTTGCCTATAAAATTACTTTAATTCTGATAACATGCTACCCGTGGCAACAAATTGATCATGCCAAGAAAGCGCCTCTTTTAACAAATGAGGCGTTTGCATAGAAACATTCTCTAGGCCTAGTCTATAATATTCTTTTAGTAATGGTCTATAAGTAGGATGTGCACAATTCTCGATAATCACTTGAGCACGACTTCTGGGTGATAGTCCTCTTAAATCGGCTAGACCTTGCTCTGTAACAATGACTTGTACATCTTGAGAAATATGATCTACCCGAGAAATCATCGGAACAATAGAAGAAATATTTCCTCCTTTTGCCAAAGAAGGGGTCATAAAGATTGAAAGATAAGCATTTCTTGCAAAATCACCAGACCCTCCAATACCATTCATCATTCTAGTCCCCATAATATGGGTAGAGTTAACATTGCCAAAAATATCTGCCTCAATAGCACCATTCATTGCAATACATCCAATACGACGAATAACCTCTGGATGATTACTGATTTCTTGAGACCTCAAGACAATTTTATTTAAAAATATCCCAATGTTTTCATTAAAATATTTTGCTTTCTCTGGACTCAATGAAAACGCTGTTGCGGATGCACTGCTCATTTTTCCATCTTCCAGCATCGTCAGCATTCCATCTTGAATGACCTCAGTATAAGCACAGAGATTCTCAAAATGACCTTCATTCAACGCTTCCATTACCGCGTTTGCGACATTCCCAATCCCAGATTGTAACGGTAATAGTTGAGATGGCATTTTTCCTTTTTTAATTTCATAATCAAAAAATTCTAATAAATGCCCCGCAATTGCACGAGCATTATCATCAGATGGACTAAACGGCGCATTGCGATCTGACGCATGTGTTTTAACAACGGCAACGACCTTGTCCAAATCAACGCTCATATAATGCTTTCCAATTCGATCAGAAACATTAACAATAGGAATAATCTGATGAGGGAATGTCGAGGATACTTCCCAAATATCATGCATGCTTTCTAGTTCACGACATTGCCAGTCATTAACTTCTAAAATAACTTTTTTAGCACTATCTAACCATAATTGATTATTACCCACCGCTGTAGAGGCAATTAAGGTACCATCTTCACGAATGGCAGAGACTTCTATAATCGCAACATCCATATCACCCAAAGCACCACTACGAAATAAAGGTGCAACATGACTAAGATGCATATCTAAATAATTTGTATCCCCTGCATTAATGCGTTGGCGCATATTCGGGTCAGTATTAAAAGGAGCACGATAAGAAACACCATTCACTTTAGCCAATGCACCGTCTAACTCTGGGCCTGTTGAAGCTCCTGTTAATAACTGTATTTGGAATAGTTTACCGTCATCATGAGCTTGCTGTATTCGATCAGCCAACGCCATAGGAACCGCTTTAGGATAACCAGAACCTGTAAAACCACTAGCTCCGACCGTATCACCATGATGAATCCATTGTGCGGCCTCTTCTGCGCCACATAATTTACGTTGTAGTCCTACATGATGAATACGTTTATCCTGATGCATAATGCTCCCCTTAATCTTATGCTTTTTATATATAACTTGTTTGTTTTTACATAAAGAAAAAAAGAAAAATAAATAATACAAAATCAGACAAATAATTTCCCTCTGTCCTTTTTAGAAATATATGATGCAAATTTTAAACTTTATGTTTAAAATAACTTACTATGTCTAATTTATTTTCTTCTAAACCTAAATCTTTACGTATTATTGGCGACGTGCATGGTGATTGGCACGCCTTCCGTCATGCTGTACATACAAACCATTTTATTATACAATTAGGCGATTTAGTTGATTATGGTGCAGATAGCGCAAAAGTTATGGCGCTAATGTTACAAGTCATTGAAGAAAAAAGAGGGGTATTCATCATTGGCAACCATGACCGTAAATTAGGAATGGTTTTAAAAGGGTTAAAACCCCGTACAGATAATGCACTTAACGAAACTATAGAACAGATACACAGCCACCCTGACAAAGACTTGCCAGAGAAAATTATTCACGCATTAGAGCAAGCACCTGCGTGGATTGTACTTAATAAATTAATTTTTGTTCATGCTGGGTTTCATACCAGAATGTTAACTGAAGAGCCTCCTGCAAATCCATTAGCACATATTAACCCACTCTTATCCCGAGCATTATACGGTGAAACCAGTAATAAAATGTATAAAAGTGGCTATCCTGTCCGTCGATTAAAATGGGTTAATCATATCCCTGAAGGATATACGTTATATTGTGGACACGATTGTCGCTCTACGGATGGTAGACCTTGGGTTCGCAAAGGATACTCTGGTGGGACCGCTATTTTTATGGATACTGGTGCCAGTAAAGGCGGACATTTATCTTGGGTTGATATCACTTTATAAACATCATTAATTATATTTTATTCTTTTATTTCTATTTAAAAAAGGATCACATCGAATGAGCTCTTCGCCTTCTTCTACAGAAGTTTTAGAACAACTACAAAACCTTCGCCAAAGTATTGATAATATTGATAATGCCTTAATTCATATTTTAGCAGAACGTTTTCGCTTAACTCAAACTGTTGGAGAACTCAAAGCTGCTTATCACTTGCCCGCAGCTGATCCTCAAAGAGAATCACAACAAATTGCTCGCTTACGTGAAATGGCTCAATCTGCACGTTTAAACCCTGATTTTGCAGAAAAATTTCTTAATTTTATTATTAAAGAAGTCATTCAACATCACAAGGCAATTGCTGAGCAACAAGATAAAAATTAATGTCTTCAAATGCTCCATTAACCCTTTTTATTTTAAGACATGGTAAAGCAAGCGATCAAGCAAATACCGATTTTGATCGCCCTTTAACATCAAGAGGGCAACAACAGGCAATCGAAAAAGGTCTTCTTCTAAAACAGAGAACCTCTTCCATTAATACAATCCTTTGTAGTGAAGCATTACGCACGCGCGAGACTTTGAAATATCTCAATCTTGACTTAAAACAAACTCAAATCATTACAGATAAAGAACTCTATCTTTGTGATCCAGAAACACTATTAATGCAAATTCAGCAAGTTCAACATGCAAAATCTATTTTGCTGATTGGGCATAATCCTGGATTGCATCAATTTGCCTATGATTTATTATCAAGAAATCAATCTGCTCAAGATCAAACAATTGATGCTTTATCAGTATCCTTTCCAACTTGTGCTTTGGCTGAATTCCAATTTTATTGTAAAAGTTGGTCTGATATACGCTGGCACCAAGGAACACTAATCTCTTACCACGAATAAAAACTTGTCCGCCTCGCATAGACGTGACAAGCTATCTTTCTTTTTTTTGTTATATTCACTGTAATAAACATATCAATTTTATTGTACATTTTTTCAGGAGTAAGTGTATGACACAATCCACACCATCCACTCCATCTTTTAGTCCTCCTCAAGACGAAGGGTGTGTAAAGGTCACTTATAAAGGTAAAACTTCTAAGTTGCCTGTTTTATCAGGCAGTACGGGAAATAATGTCATTGACATTCGTAATCTACAAAATGATTTAGATTTATTTACCTTTGATCCTGGATTGGGTACAACAGCATCTTGTGAAAGTAAAATTACTTTTATTGATGGTGACAAAGGCATTTTACTTTATCGTGGATATCCCATTGCACAACTTGCTGAGCATTCAACATTTCCAGAAATTGCTTTCTTACTTTTGTACGGCAATTTGCCAACACGACATGAGTATAATGAATTCGTGAATCGACTAGAAGAAAAGTCCTTATTACACGAACAAATCCGTAACTTCTTCAATGGATTCCGTCGAGATGCACATCCGATGTCTATCCTTTGTGGAACAGTTGCCGGTTTGTCTGCTTTCTATCCAGAAGGTACTGATACCTCCAACGAAGAAAGTCGTGATGTTTCGGCAGTACATTTAATTGCAAAAATTCCGACAATCGCGGCTTGGGCTTATAAATATTCACGTGGCGAACCCTTTGTTTATCCAAGAGCAGACTATTCATATTCAGAAAATTTTCTGAATATGCTCTTTGCTCGCCCTGATGCCCCCTACAAAGTCAATCCTATTTTTAGTCGTGCATTAGACCGCATTCTTATTCTGCATGCTGATCATGAACAAAATGCTTCGACCTCTACGGTACGTTTGACAGGATCAACAGGAGCACATCCATTTGCATGTATTGCTGCTGGAATTGCAGCGTTATGGGGACCTGCACATGGTGGGGCAAATGAAGCTGTTTTAAAAATGCTCCGTTCTATTGGATCAAAGGAAAATATTCCTGAGTTTATCGCAAAGGTCAAAGATAAAAATAGTGATGTTCGATTAATGGGCTTTGGACATCGTGTTTATAAAAACTTTGATCCTCGTGCCAGCATTATGAAAAGAACTTGTGATGAAGTCTTAGCTGAACTGGGCGAACATGACCCATTATTAGAACTCGCAATGGAGTTAGAAAAATACGCATTACAAGATGATTATTTTGTACAACGTAAGCTCTATCCTAATGTTGATTTCTATTCAGGAATTATTTTTAAAGCATTAGGAATTCCTGAAAACATGTTTACAGCATTATTCGCTGTTGCTCGTACCGTTGGCTGGGTCAGTCAATGGAAAGAAGCGTTTAACGATCCTTTACGCAGAATCTATCGTCCACGCCAACTTTACACTGGCCCAGAAGAACGTGATTTAAAAGGCGCTAAACATAATTAAATCATAATACCAGGAAGTTTAAATTAATGATTTAAGCTTCCTGAAGTATCAGGGCAATCGCATCCACGGGTTATGCCTATCGAGTTGCTATAAAAATGATGATCAATCCATTCGGAAACCAGAAGGCGTGCTTCTGTTATCGAGGATTCTGGATGATAGATTCGGTATAGATTCGTACAACTTTGAAAAATCTGAACCTCGTCTATGCCAGCAGATTTTAACTCTTGATAAGCCGTAATAACAGAGCGTTCACAACGACGTTGTATATTATTTGTCTGAATAGCCACAAGCTGTTCCCATCTATAAATTAGCAATAATCAGCTAAGAATAAGAAGCAATAGCATTCTAGTAAAGTCACTTATGACATACTATGGATTATTCTTTACTAATTTTGACATTTTTGACACGATAATTACTGATTTTTTATAAAAAACCATATATAAAAGGCATAACATCACAAAATAAGCTTTTTATTAAACTAAGGCACGAATTATGTCTCAAACAACTATCTCTTCTTCTTCCCCAAGAAAACAACCTCGCTCTCCTCGTATGACAGAATGGGATCGTGATGCTGCTTTAATCACAGCAAGATTATTACTTGAAATTAAAGCTGTAAATTATCGTCCAAATGATCCTTATCTTTTAACTGCTGGTTGGAAATCTCCTGTATATATTGATTGCCGCAAAATTATTTTCTTCCCTAGAGCAAGAGCAAAAATTATCGAATTAGGTGTGGAAAAAATCTGCCGTCATGTAGGTTACGAATCTTTTGATGCTGTTGTTGGTGGTGAAACCGCAGGGATTCCTTTCGCAGCATGGTTTGCTGATCGTATGATGACCCCTATGGCTTATGTTCGTAAAAAACCAAAAGGGTTTGGACGGAATGCGCAAATCGAAGGCGATGTTCCTGAAAATATGCGCACTTTGTTGGTTGAAGATTTAACCACAGATGGGATGTCAAAAATTGGTTTTGCTAAAGCTTTACGTGAAGCCGGTGCAATTGTTGATCATGCTTTTGTTGTCTTTTTCTATGGCGTATTTTCAAGTGCTTATCAAACATTAAGTGAAATTGGGATTACCCTCCATTCTCTTTGCACATGGTGGGATATCTTAGAAGTTAGCTCTGAATATCCATATTTTTCTAATGGCGACACTTCTGAAATTAGACGCTTCCTAGAAGATCCTTGCGCTTGGTCTGCTAAACATGGTGGTGTTAGCAACGAACAAGAAGCGCTTGCTTATAAGCAATCTCGTTTGTAATTCATCATTTTATCATCGACATGCCATATCATATTCTTGCATTTGATTCTGGTATTGGGGGACTTGGAATTGTCCAAAGCCTCCAACAACAGAGTCTCAATACATCTTTGAATCTATCCATCGATTACCTAGAAGATAATTTAATCTTCCCTTATGGTGAGCAAGAAGACGCCTTTTTAATTCAAAGAATCGTTCATTTGATTGGTATTGCGATTGATAGGCTAGAACCTGATTTGGTGATTATTGCTTGTAATACAGCCAGCACCATTGCTTTAGAAGCTTTAAGAGAACATTATCCAAATACGACTTTTGTTGGTTGTGTCCCTCCTATTCGTTGGGCAGCACGGATTAGTCAAACAAAACATATTGGGCTCCTTGCAACGCGTGCAACAGTTCAACGCCCTTACCTAAAAAGTTTAAAAGAGCAATTTGCCGCAGATTGTCAATTAATTGGTTATGGTTCGCCAATATTGGCGAAAATCGCGGAACAAGTTTTTCGCCAAGAAACCTATGATCCAAAAGATATTGAGCAAGAAATCAATAACCTCTTGCAAATGCCTCACGCAGCACAAATTGATACGGTGTGTTTAGGCTGTACACATTATACGTTTGTGTTACCACACTTACAAAGTCTCTCACCACGCAATATCCAATGGCTTGACCCTGCTAATGCTGTAGCAAAACATGCATTAGATCTAATTTTGCAACAAGAAATTACATTCCATATTAACACACCCAAACAAAATAATTTTTATTATACAGCCTTACCTCAAGAAGATAAGGCATTATTAAAACAAATTACTCCAATGGGATATACAGAACGCGTCCACTTCCCTTCTTAAAAGTGACGATTCACAGTATATTTGGCTGTTTCTTCAAATAAACTGTGTAATTCCCCTTCTGGGAAATGACGAATAGCATCACATGCTTTATTTGCAAAGGACATTGCTTCTTGCAATGTTGCTTCTAACGCTTGGTGTTTGTGAATTAAAGACAATGCGTGCTGTAAGTCTTGTTCGTTTTGGTCACCAGCTTCAATCACACGTTCCCAAAATTTCTTTTCTTCCGCATCAGCTTTTTGGTAAGCAATCAAAATAGGATAAGTGATTTTTCCTTCACGAAAATCATCACCAACCGTTTTCCCTAGCTCCTCTTGCTTCGCTGAATAATCCAAAGCATCATCAACAAGTTGAAAAGCCATTCCTAAATTCATACCATAAGCTTCAAGAGCTTCCTCATCTTGAACAGAGCGCTCTGCAACAATTGCACCGACTCGACAAGAGGCTGCGAATAATGCCGCTGTTTTTCCATGAATCACTTCGTAATAACGTGCAATCGATGTAGATAAATCATTTTGCGTTGTCATTTGCAGCAACTCTCCCTCCGCGATCGTTGCTGATGCTTGAGAGATAATTCGCATAACTTCCAAAGAGCCATCTTCTGTCATAATTTGAAAAGCTCTAGAGAACAAGAAATCTCCACCCAATACAGAGGCTGCATTTCCAAAGACCACATTGGCACTGTCCGTACCACGGCGTAACATACTTTCATCTACAACATCATCATGAAGCAAAGTTGCCGTATGTAAGAATTCAATACAGGTTGCCAAACGAACATGACGTGGCATTGTGTCATGAGGTTGTTCTTCATACCCACATAATCTTGCAGAGGCCAATGTCAATAACGGACGCAATCGTTTACCGCCTGCGACTATCAAATGAGCAGCTAACTGTGAAACCAAATCCACAGAGCTTTGCATTCTATCCATAATAACGCGATTACAAAGCTCCATATCGTCAGCTAAGTAATTTAATAATTTTTGTAACGGCTCTTCTTTATCCATGGAAGTGGGTTCTTACTCTCTACCTTTTTATAGAATTGTTACTTTCAATTCCAACCGACTATGTGTAACACTGAAAATATTCTTATTTCATCCGAAAACAAGACTATAGAACATTTTTATCATTAACACTTCACTTATTATTAAGCTAGAATACATTTTCTTTTGTTAAAACATCTTATGGTCCGTGATTTATGCAATTGCCGTCTTCTACTCCTTCTCTTATACACCATAAATCAAAAAATACATCTGATGGAACGCTTCTTGAGGGAAAGATTTTTTATAGGCAATATCAAGAAGGTTACAGAACTGCACTTGAACCCATCTTAATGGCGGCCTCTGTTCCAGCAAAAACAGGACAAACCATTATTGAAGGAGGCTGTGGCGCTGGGGCTGGATTAATGTGTTTGCACTATCGAGTACCCAATATTACGGGAATCGGTTTTGAAAAAAATCCAGAAATGCTAAGTTTGGCAAACGAAAATTTTCACCTTAATCAAATGCATGGTTTAAAAGCCATTGAAGTAACCCTTCCAAAACTTCCAAAACGTCCTTTTGAATTCTTACCAAAAGGACAAGAACATGTGGATCATGTCTTTGCCAACCCACCTTGGCATTCTCATAATACCTCTCCTTCCCCTGATCCAAAAAAGGATTTAGCCAAAAGACTCCCCAAAGGTTTTCTTGATGAATGGATCTATTCTCTCAGTCGACCATTGCGCCAAGGCGGAACATTAACCCTAGCACTCTCTGCATCTCTACACGCAGAGGCTAGCGCAATCATGCATTCTTATAAATTCGGATCGATTACTTTATTTCCTTTATGGCCAAAAGTGAATCGTCCCGCACGTATTATTTTACTTCAAGGACGCATGGGCTCTACTGGAGGCAGTCATGTTGCTCCTGGTTTGGTATTACATAATGAAAATGGAGAATTTTCTACAGGTGCCAATCATGTTCTTAGAGACGGCCAGAGACTTCATTTACTTTCTTAATGGCTGAAGAAATTCTACTTGATATCCATTCATATAATCATTTATTGTACAATCCTAAGCTTGTTATTGGGATAAAAATCACGCCCTCAAAACAATATATAAATATTTTTAATATCTCCCTTAAAAACTACATATAGTATATTTACATTTTTTTATACACCATATATACAATATCTATCCAACAACTCATAACTTTCTACCAAAGCATTTTTCTATAAATTGCACATACTTAGATTGTTTTTTCTGATGAATGACTACTCTTCATCATCAGCACTATTTACCAAGGAGAAGTTCGTTGAGCAACGACACGAAAGATACTCAAAAGCCACATAATTTAATGACCTATAACCCTGTTTATAAGCCATTTCATTATCCATGGGCATATGATGCATGGTCAACTCAACAACGCCTTCACTGGATCCCAGAAGAAGTTCCTTTGGCTGAAGACGTCAAAGATTGGCACAAAAAACTCAATGAATCTGAAAGACATTTGATTACTCAAATTTTCCGTTTCTTCACTCAATCAGACGTCGAGGTCAATAATGTTTATATGAAATATTATAGTCAGGTCTTTAAACCCATCGAAGTCCTGATGATGCTTTCTGCATTCTCTAATATCGAAACTGTTCATATTGCTGCATATAGTTATCTTTTAGATACTATTGGAATGCCAGAAGTCGAATATTCTGCGTTCTTAAACTATAAGGCGATGAAAGATAAATATGATTATATGCAAAATTTCACCGTTGATAACCCTTATGAAATAGCTAAAACAATGGCTGTTTTCGGTGCCTTTACCGAAGGATTACAACTATTTGCAACTTTTGCAATTTTAATGAATTTCCCACGCTTTAATAAGCTCAAAGGAATGGGACAAATTGTTTCATGGTCTGTTCGTGATGAAACACTCCATTGCTTATCAATTATCAAACTATTCCGCACCTTCATTCAAGAAAACCCATATTTATGGACACCTGAATTCCAACATGAATTACGCGATATCTGCGGAACAATTGTTGAACACGAAGATGCATTTATTGATCTCGCATTTGAAATGGGAGATATCGAAGGTTTAGATGCTGCAACTGTTAAACAATATATTCGTTTCATTGCTAATCGTCGTTTAACACAACTCGGTGTCGATACGCTTTATGATATTGATAAGAATCCTCTCCCTTGGATGGATGAAATGTTGAATGCTGTCGAACATACCAACTTCTTTGAAAATCGTTCTACAGAATATAGCCGTGCTGCAACAGAAGGCACATGGGAAGACGCTTTCGAAGACATGATTTTAGCAGAATAAGCCAAATAAAAAGAGGTTAGAAAATCTAACCTCTTTTTATTATTATCTATTTAACATTAGAACTCTTCATATCGAGATGGATCTTGATCTTTTGTTCGCCCATCTGGTTTACTAAGTGTTTTAATTTTATCCATATCTGCTTGTGTTAATTCAAAATCAAATATTGCAAGATTTTCTTTTTGTCGCGCATCAGACGTTGCTTTAGGGATCGGCATCGCTCCTAATTGTGTGTGCCAACGCAAAATAACCTGAGCAATAGACTTTTTATAACGTTCAGAAATTTCCAATAAAACATGCTCTTGTAAAATATGATTAGCTCTGCCTAGTGGGCTCCAAGATTGTGTTACAATCCCAAGTTTTTTATTATATGCACGTTGTGTTTCTTGTGCGAAGTAAGGATGCAGCTCTACTTGATTTAAACAAGGTGTTACACCTGTTTCTTTGATAATAGTATCCAAATGCTCGGGTAAGAAGTTACACACACCAATTGCTTTAACCATTCCTCTTTTACGAGCTTCAATCAGTGCTTGCCATGCTTCTACATATTTTCCTGTAATCGGATTTGGCCAGTGAACCAAATAAAAATCATAATAATCCAACTGGGCTCTATATAAAGATTCTTCAATAGTTACCAATGCTTGATCATATTGATGATGACGTCCAGGAAGTTTTGAGGTCACTTGGATCTTATCTCTCGACAAACCACTTTGACGAATAGCCTCTCCGACTGCACCTTCATTTTCATAATTAAATGCAGAATCTAAAAAATGATACCCATTATGAATCGCTCTAACGATATCTTTCACACCTTCTCTGCCATTGAGCTTATAAGTACCAAATCCAACAGCAGGAATAATCGTTCCGTTATTCAACCGAAGCGTAGGAATAGCCGTCATTTTATATCCTTTCTATTCTATTTATTTTATAGCCACGCAGTGTATGAGCATAAATAAAAACCCTCATCTTCTTTTAAAGATAAGGGTTTTCTAAAAAATTACCAATAGTTAAATTTTTACTGACAAGCTAAACATTCTTCATAATCAGTCGTTGTTGTATTATCAATCGGCGTTGATGGCGTAATCGGAGACAAAATATCTGCCTTAACTGCAACGTTACTGACATCATCAGCACGTTGTAAAGATAGCGAACGGCAATAATACAAAGATTTAACACCTTTTTTCCATGCTTGATAATGGATTTGATGTAAATCACGTTTATGAATATTGGCTGGCACAAACAAATTAATAGACTGTGACTGACAAATGAATGGAGAGCGATCTGCTGCGTGTTCAATAATCCAACGTTGATCGAGTTCAAATGCTGTTTTAAACACATCTTTTTCATCTTGAGTTAAAAACTCTAAATGCTGCACGCTCCCTTTGTTCAAGGTAATAGAAGACCAGACCTCATCCGTATCTTGCCCTTTAGTTTGTAATAATTTACGCAAATGACGATTACGAACTGTAAAAGATCCTGACAATGTTTTCTGTAAGAAAACATTTGCATTAATAGGTTCAATCCCTGGACTTGCATTTCCAGCAATAATAGAAATCGATGCTGTTGGAGCAATCGCCATTTTATTAGAAAAGCGTTCATTAATACCATAATCTTTGGCATCAGGACATGGTCCTCTTTCGTTCGCCAATAAAACAGAAGCGACGTCAGCTTGCTCGCGAATATGCTTAAACATTTTCGTATTCCAAACTTTCGCCATCGCACTTTCAAAAGGAATATTCTTCGCTTGCAGAAACGAATGGAATCCCATCACGCCCATGCCGACGGAACGCTCTTGCATTGCTGCATAACGAGCACGTTCCATTTCATCTGGTGCATTATCAATAAAATCTTGTAAGACATTATCTAAGAACAACATTACGTCTGGAATAAATTGAGGCTCTTTAGACCATTGATCCCAATACTCTAGATTCAAAGAAGATAAACAACAAACAGCTGTTCTTTCTTTGCCCTTATGATCAATGCCTGTAGGCAATGTAATTTCTGCACAAAGATTAGAAGTTTTTACTTCCAACCCTGCAAGTTTATGATGCTCTGGACGTGCATTATTTACAGTATCTGAATAAACAATATATGGTTCGCCCTGTTCAATCCGAGTGGTTAGGAGTCTAATCCATAAAGAACGTGCTGAAACGGTACGAATCACAGATTGATCTTTCGGAGACAATAACGCCCATTCTTCGTTTTTCTCTACGGCACGCATAAACGCATCAGAAACCAAGACACCATGATGTAAGTTCAATGCTTTACGATTAGGATCACCACCAGTTGGTCTGCGTAATTCAATAAATTCTTCGATTTCAGGATGCCAAATCGGTAAGTAAACTGCAGCAGATCCACGACGCAAAGACCCTTGGCTGATCGCCAATGTTAAACTATCCATCACGCGAATGAATGGAATTACCCCAGAAGTTTTACCATTACGCTTTACATTTTCACCAATAGAACGAAGATTTCCCCAATAGGAACCAATCCCACCACCGCGAGATGCTAACCAAACATTTTCGTTCCAAAGCTCAACAATCCCTTTCAGACTATCTTCTGCTTCATTTAAGAAACAAGAAATTGGTAAGCCACGAGACGTTCCACCATTCGATAACACAGGTGTCGCAGGCATAAACCAATGTTGAGACATATAATCATATAAACGCTGAGCGTGCGCTGCATCACTACCGTAATAAGAAGCAACGCGAGCAAATAAATCTTGATAAGATTCGCCTTCCATCAAATAGCGATCATCCAATGTCGCTTTTCCAAATGGGGTCAACAAATCATCACGAGAATGGTTGAGCCTTACCTGATAATGCCCGTAAAGCTGGACATTTCCTGCTAATGTATCGGTAAAATCTAAATTTGGCTGTTCGACTTTACTTTTAGCAATAGTAGAAGGTTTTTTTTCAAGTACATCAACTGGGCTCACGACTCATATCCTCGTAAAACAAGATTAAAGGCTTAGGGGTTTGATATCCCTAAAAGATACACCATAAATTGTTCAATGAAATAGTTATTTTCTATATATAGTATATTTAAGGAATATACATACCTATATGATGATACAAAATCAACAGAACAATAGTCTTGACAGAAAATATTTTTGTTCGTGTGTAATCGCTACACAGGTTAAATTTGATCTACGATTACGATAAAACAAGAGCTGTCTCCATTATGTATAACTGGATCAATAAAATGGAAAGATTTAAATATTTTTAATTACTCTTGACTTACATATTCAATCAAAAACTATAATTACTTCTTAAATTTATTATTTAGTCTTTTAAGAATGTTACTAATATCTTGTTTTTGAGCGTATCTTTTTTCTAAGATATCACTCAGCACTTCATATGCATCAACAATATCTTCTTTTGATACTTCTGATTCATTATGACTACCATCATTACCCATATCTTTTAAAGTTAATAATTGATCTTTAAATGAATATAATTCTGAAGTTTCAGAAATATTCTCTATTCTACGATGTAAAGGAATAAATTTACCTCTTTCATTTGTAGAAGAAATTTCATGCTCTCTTAATAACGCTTCTATTGATATCCGAATGCTATTCGTTGTTGCTGTTATTGATGAGAAAAAAGTAGCAAAAGATTCTTCAATTGCTTGCTTAACACTGTTAGGACATAACTCAGGAATATTAAATAAACATAAATGAGGGTGAAAATATTTTGGATAATAATAATCCTTGTAACCTACCATATGATAGTTCCCAAACTGATCCTCGTAATATTCATCATTAAAAGCACCATAACCACCACAAGCAACAACTTCTAAACATAAAGAATTTGTGCATCTCAACAAACAAGAAAACGTTAATGATTCATCGCCATCTAGTAAAGTCGCCACTCTTTCTAACTGTCTCCCTTGTTTATTTAAGTCATGTTTAAAACTATCATTGTCTATTTGCAATAAATTTTGTTTACATGTTGGGCAAACCAATAGAGATCCTTTAATATCAGAAGAAAATTTATAGCTTAATAGTATCGATCCTTTAATTAATAACCCCATACCATAGTCCCATTATATATAATAAAAAATTACTAATCAAAATAATAACAATCATTATGATATACCATTAAAAAAACCCGATAGAATAAATTCTATCGGGCTCTATATAATCTATACGAATAAAAACCTTATTCCCACTCAATCGTCCCTGGTGGTTTTGAAGTAATATCGTAAGTCACACGATTTACACCACGAACTTCATTAACGATACGTCCCGCAACACGAGTCAAAAACGCCATATCGAATGGATAGACATCAGCGGTCATACCATCAACACTGGTAACCGCGCGTAATGCACAAGCATGGTCATAAGTACGACCATCACCCATCACCCCAACCGTACGAACAGGTAATAACACAGCAAACGCTTGCCAGATTGCATCATATAGCCCTGCACTGCGAATTTCTTCTAAATAAACAGCGTCAATCTTACGCAATAAATCGAGTTTATCACGCGTAATGTCACTAAGAATACGAATAGCCAATCCAGGCCCAGGAAAAGGATGACGACCAACAATATTCTCTGGAATATCCATTTCACGACCTAAGTCACGAACTTCATCTTTAAACAAATCACGAAGTGGCTCAACCAGCTGCATATTCATCCGTTCTGGCAATCCACCAACATTATGATGAGATTTAATGGTAACAGATGATCCCGTAACACTGACGCTCTCAATCACATCAGGATATAAAGTGCCTTGAGCAAGGAAGTCTGCACCACCTAGTTTCTTAGCCTCTTCTTCAAAGACTTCAACGAACAAACGACCAATTGTTTTGCGTTTAATTTCAGGATCTGTGACGCCTGCTAGTTCTTTTAAGAACAGATCAGAAGCATCCCGTTTAATTAAAGGAATATTAAACTGGCCAGTAAAGGTTTTAACAACTTCGTCAACTTCACCTTGGCGTAACATACCGTGATCAACGAAAATACAAGTTAATTGTTCACCAATGGCTTTATGGATCAAAACCGCTGCTACTGCAGAATCCACACCACCAGATAACCCACAAATCACTTTTTTATCGCCAACTTGCTGACGAATCCGTTCGATTTCCAAATCACGGAAACCAGCCATTGTCCAATTACCGTGACAACCCGCAATATTATGTGTGAAGTTTTTTAATAACGCAGCACCATGAGGCGTATGCACAACTTCTGGATGGAATTGCACCCCATATAAACGACGACCTTCATCTGCAATCATTGCATAAGGCGCACCTTCACTGGTTCCAATCACTTTAAACCCAGGAGGTAATTTCACCACACGATCACCATGGCTCATCCAAACTTGTTCGCGACTACCACGAGCCCAAACACCACGACAAAGCGCACTATCTTCAACAACTTCAACATGTGCACGACCAAATTCACGATGATCACTAGATTCGACCTGTCCACCTAATTGCTGGCACATTGCCTGTTCACCATAACAAATTCCTAAAACAGGAATATTCAGTGCAAATACATCTTCAGGAATACGTGGGGCATTTTCATCTGCAACACTAGAAGGGCCACCCGATAAAATAATACCTTTCGGTTCAAAAGAGCGAATCTTTTCACCTTTGCTGGTATAAGGCCAAATTTCACAATAAACACCACTTTCCCGAACGCGCCGTGCGATTAATTGGGTTACTTGGCTACCGAAATCAAGAATAAGAATCTTTTCTTCGTGTAAAGATTGTTCTAAGTCACTTACTTGGGTCATTATACCAACTTCTTCATTGTACTGATCGAAAAAACATGTTTCCATATCACATAAGCGAAAAACATTCAGATAAAAAGGGAATTATCTAAAAAATTTTATCTTTCTCGTTTATAAGACTAAATCAGTTTTATACTGATATTTAAATACTTCTTTTATCGAATCTTGTCGGAGCTTTCTATGATTAAAAAGAAAATAGGATATTTTTTTACAAATACACTATTCCTAGGCCTTGCATGTCTAGCCCTTAACGCTTGTGCCAGCAAATTAGCAGAAGATCATCCACAAGGCGTATGGCTTGGAAAATTAGAAGTCGATCAAGGCACTTGCCCTACAGATCGATTAGCTGCCTTACGTGTTGATAAAAAAATGGTTCTGTTCTCCCCTGATGATGGTGCGTTGATCCTAAGAGGCGTTTTTAATAAAAAAGAAAAACCAGTTCACCTTGTCGCAAACCTTCATAGAATCGATATGGATCATAAACCTTATGATCTTGTTTTCGAAGGAAAAGCACAAAACGAAAATATTATTGGCACCTACGGAACGCCGGATTGTCGGGCTCATATCACGTTTTATCGTCCAAAACATTACGGACTATCTGACGCTATTGCACATTAACTCATAAAAAATAAAAAAAAGGCTTGCAATCCAAATTTAAACGGGTTAAAAGCCTAAGCAAGACGCACCCGTAGCTCAACTGGATAGAGCACCAGACTACGAATCTGGGGGTTATGGGTTCGATTCCTGTCGGGTGCGCCATTATAAAGTTCAACATTTTTATGTTGATATAAAAGCAATATACACTTTCAAAAACCACAAAAATCTAAAAAAATATTATACAACTAATCAATTTATTGTTATATAAAGTAAATCTTTTGTAATAATAAACTATACGGTTAATTAGTTGATGATACCCTCTTCTGCCTCTCTTCTGATTATAGAAGACCAACCAGAAATATGCGATTTAATCGAATTAAGTTTACTCGATAAAGTAGAAAAGATTTATATTGCCCATTCTGTTGCTCAAGCATGTTGTTTTCAATCACAATTCCGATTTGATATGGCCATTGTTGATTCATGTTTACCAGACGGCGATCCTTACCCTTTAGTTAAAGAGTTATTAGCTCAACAATGTAAGATTTTACTCATGAGTGGTAATTTCGAGCTCAATAAACGCCTAATGCAACTCCCTCTCCCTAAAGTCGAAAAACCTTTTCGTTTAACAACGTTATTAAGCTCCATTGAACAAGCCTTCCAATATTCAACTACTGAAGCTTTAGCAACTGTAAGAGCCTAATACGTCGTTCTATTTTTGTATTTACTAAGGCAAAAATTTACTCTGTCCCGTAATAACAAGATTAGAACGCAAATTAACATCATATAACTCATAATATTGAGCTACCCTGCCCCCTTTAGCACGAACAATCTCCTGTAAAGGTGCATATCCATTAGAATCGGTAGGTTGAACAAAATAATCATCCTGTCCAACAGATAAAAAAGATACTTTTTTTGTGCGCTGACGACGAATAAAATACCCTTGCGTTACAGCACTTGTCGGTAAGTTAAAATATTGCCAACGATCCCCTATAACCATAATTTGTCGATGTGGAAGATAAAATTTTAGCTCTGATGCCAATCCATAATTATCAGAAATAATGGGCATATCCTGAGGAACACTCTTATTGACTAACTGAGCAAAACTTGCCCATCCCCCTAGTTGCTTTAACAGTATATCTTTTTGGGCCGGCAAAGGCACAACAGCAAATATTGTTTGTATATATACAAAAGAAACAATTGCAAAACCAAGGATAATGGCCGTTTTAAGAAACTTACTCACATACAGCCCAGTAATAACCGCCAAAACAGGATAAAGTAACCCAACCCAATTTGCCTGCACTCTATCGCCAAAAGCATGCTGAACAAAAACACTTGTTGGTAGAAGAATCATTAACCAAAGTAAAAATGATGATGCATTACATTTCCTTTGGATCACTGAGCGCGTTAAATAAAATAGCCCGATAACAAAACAAATAAAAATCACTGGCGAGGATAAACCGATTTGCCCTCCAAGTAGCTCAGACAAAAATTGTAAAGCACGATGAGGATTCCAGTCTGTTGTACGGCCACCTTGTTTTGCAAAACTAATCCAATGATGATGTGCATTCCAGAAAATCACTGGAGAAAAAATAGCAACAGATAGAAAAGCCCCTCCCCATAGAGATTTTGTTTTTAAATATCCACGCCCCTCTTTGGTTAATAAACACCAAAGCCCTAAGGCACCAATTAATAATAAAGCTGTATATTTACTTAAAAGCGCCAAACCAGCACTGGCACCAATGACCCACCAATATTGAGCTGATTTCGTATATAATAATCGACCACACGCCCACAGAAAAACACACACAAAGAATAATAAAGGAGTATCAGGGGTGACAATAATGCCACCAACACCAACAGTAAGCGTTGCATTTAATAATAAAACAGCAATAACGCCTTTTTGATCCGAATCAGCCTGATGATTATTAAAATCTTTTACCGTGAAAAATACAAAAATACTGCCTAATAAAGCCGCCAAAGGACCTAAAAAGCGAATACCTAATTCTGTATTTCCCCACAACAAACATCCTGCTTTAATCCATAGTGCAATCATAGGGGGATGATCATAAAAACTATAATCCAAAGCCTGAGACCACATCCAGTAATAAGCTTCATCAGGAGATAATGGAATAGAAACGGCTACAATCATACGAATCATTGTTAGCAATACTAATCCAATAGATAGTTTTAAAAATAAATTATTTTTCACCAATATATACCCTGATTTTTATCATCACATAAAAGAAATGTTCTCATCATATTGTAATAAAATAAAAGCCCTAAGAAATCAGTATAAATATCTTAAGGGCTTATAATAAACAGATAATAATTCACGATTATACTCAATATAAATCATTTTTTCTTTAATGATGACTTAAAGATCTTTTCTATCAGCATCCATATAAACTGCATCATCACTTTAAAATCTAACTTACTTTCACCAAATAATCTTTGACGAAATTGGAATGGTATTTCTTTTATACGCACAGAATTCGGCGCAGACATCACTAAATCTAATAAAATCTTAAATCCTGTCCCTGATAATTGAGGCAAGAGCTCTATAAATAAAGACCGCTTTAATAAGAAAAAACCACTCATTGGATCGTTTAATGCCACAGGTAAAAATTGTTGAGCAATTCGAATCCCTGTATTGGATAAAAAAAGCCGCCAACGATTGGCTAAGCCTGTATTAGCACCACCTTCTACGTGACGACTGCCAACAGCAATATCATAATCATTCTGTAAGACAGCATCCAGCATCAAAGGCAAGCGCGTTTCATCATGCTGCATATCGCCATCAATAACTGCAACACAAGGCGCGGAAGATGATAATATACCTTCAATCACGGCCGTTGAAAGACCGCGCCTACCGACACGCAAGACCCCCCTGATGCGTCGATCTTTTTGTGCCAAAGCCCAAATATGATCGATCGTCCCATCAGGCGAATTATCATCGACAAAAATTCCTTCCCATCGTCGTCCTTCTAATGCTTTATCGAGCGCTTGAAACAAACGCTCCACATTATCTCTCTCATTATAGCAAGGGATAATGATACTCAATTCTAAGCTATCATTTGATGGACAAGGAATATTCATAACAATATTAACAATCTATCTATAATTCAAAATAAGATGAGAAAGACTATCCTTCGGCCCCACCGTCCAAAGGAACCCCTTCACGTTGCAAACTGGTTCTAATTATTTGTAACGTTTGCACTCTGGCAACATGAGGATTACTGGTTAACTCATGTGTCAATCTGTTTTCATCTTCAGCATCTCTGGCAATGAATCGAATCAGAAAATCAACGCCACCTCGAACCATATGACACTCTCTAACTTCTGGCATTGCTGCCATCTGCGCCTCAAATTCAATTAAAACAGATTCTTTTTGGCTATCTAATCCAACCAAAACAAACACTGACAAAGACCAACCTACCGATACTGTATCAATCACAGCATGATAACTTTTAATCACTCCCATCGTTTCTAGTCGTCTTACACGACGTAAACAAGGTGGTGCCGAAATGCCAACACGCTGAGCCAACTCTATGTTTGTGATTCGGCCATCTTTTTGTAGTTCGTCGAGAATCAGCCAGTCAATTTTATCAAGTTCTACTAATTGTGCCATATGCCTTTATCCGCCTTAGCGTTTTTTCGATATATAAAAGGTGTTGTTAAACGAAACCTTCTTCTTATACAATAAACACCATATATATATATAATTATAAAAATCGCTACGATTAAATCAGGATATAACAATATGACAGAAACTTTTATTACAAATATGCTTATCATTGGCGCAGGCCCAGCCGGTTATACCGCTGCAATTTATGGTGCCAGAGCCAATATGAAACCTGTTCTATTAACAGGCTTACAACCTGGTGGACAGTTAACCATCACCAATGATGTTGAAAATTATCCTGGATTTGCAGAAGCAATTCAAGGCCCTTGGTTAATGGAACAAATGGCTGCACAAGCAAAACATGTCGGTGCAGAAATCGTTATGGACAGCGTTTCTAAATGTTCATTACTTGATCCACAAAAAGAAGATGGTTATTTCATCTTTCATACCGATACAGGAAATATTTACAAAGCCCGCACCGCAATCATTGCAACAGGCGCGCAAGCACGTTGGTTAGGGCTAGAAGCAGAAGAACGCTTACAAGGTTATGGTGTTTCTGCTTGCGCGACTTGTGATGGATTCTTTTATCGCGGTAAAAAGGTTGCAGTTATCGGCGGAGGAAATACTGCTGTAGAAGAAGCATTATATCTTACCCACCATGCATCTCATGTGACACTCATTCACCGTCGTGATAGTTTAAGAGCTGAAAAAATCCAACAAGATCGTTTACTGAACAATCCTAAAGTGACCGTTATTTGGGATAGTGTTGTTGAGGATATTCTTTCTGGAGGAAAACCAGAGGCAGTTACAGAGCTTGCGTTGAAAAATGTAAAAACCAACGAAAAATCAACATTAGATATTGATGGTGTTTTCATCGCGATTGGTCACAACCCCAATACAGAGTTATTCAAAGGGCAAGTTGAACTGGATTCTGAAGGGTATATTATTACGCAACCAGGCACCCCAAAAACCTCTATCCCAGGTATTTTTGCAGCTGGTGATGTACAAGACAAAACCTATCGCCAAGCCATTACCGCAGCTGGAACAGGTTGTATGGCAGCCTTGGAAGCCGAACGTTATTTAGGTGAAACTGAATAAAATTTATCATCTGGTGAACTATATGGTTCACCAGATCGTAACGATAATATGTTTAAAAAATTTTGATTTAAAATTAAATTGATGAACAAGTTCCTACTTGCACTACCTATCTTGGTATTTCCTTTGATTGCGCAAGCAGCAGGCAAAGCAACACGCTTCTGAGGCAATAATTCAAGCGACAGAAAGAAAGTTTTTATCAAACTATTGTGCACAAGGGATAGAAGGATGAGCAGCAGATGTTTATGATTGTTATCAATAAATCAAAAGCCCTGACTCTAAGTAAGAAGAATGTTTAATTGCTGATAATATGGTAACAACCACAACAACTAATGCTAATAAAAAAGCTATCGAATTAAGCCAAACACCTCAATACAATATACCTTTTACTTATATCAGAATGGCTCAACGTGCTCGTCAATTTAGAGAGAATACCTCTAAATTCAGAAATTATACTACACCTGAATTTGCTACATATTTATCTAACACGGTTAAAATAGTAATAAATGATGAAAGTAAATTATATAAAGAAACAAACGGTAACTGCTCAGCTTGTTTGAAACCTTGATCGATATAAATACTAAGTATATACCGCCTCATTACTTTTACAAAACTGAACCATCACATTCTTAAACCATTCAAACAATACTGTATGAGGCAACATTCATATAATATTAATCTAAACGATTATAATTATCTTCTACACGAATAATATCATCTTCATTTAAATAAGAACCCGACTGTATTTCAATCACAACCAAAGGAATACGTCCAGGATTCGTAAGGCGATGCAACGTGCCAACAGGTAAATAAACGCTCTCATTTTCTTTAACCAGAAGCACTTCATCTCCTCGCGTTACTTCTGCAACCCCAGACACAACAACCCAATGTTCTGAACGATGATAATGCTTTTGCAAAGAAAGCTGAGCACCTTCATTTACAACCAATTGCTTAACCTGAAAACGATGTCCGCTAGCTAAAGTCTCATAGAATCCCCAAGGGCGATAACAACGTGTATGTAAAAAAGCCTCTTTTTGTTTGGCTAAAGAAAGTTTATCAACGATCTTTTTAACATCCTGAGACTTTCGTCGATCCGTGACTAAAACAGCATCCTTGGTAACAACAACAACAATATCGTCAAGTCCATTAACCGCAGCAACCATTTCTTCAGAGCGAATATAGCTGTTACGCGTATTCTCTAAAAATACATTTCCTATAGCAACATTGCCTACTGAATCTTTTTTGCTAATAGCCCAAAGTCCATTCCAACTTCCAATATCTGACCACGTCAAATCCGCTGCAATAACCAGCATTACATCAGTTTTCTCGGCAATTGCATAATCAATTGAAATATCAGGAATTTTTACAAAATCTTCCAACTGAAAACGTTCAAAATATAAATCTGTTTGTCTTTTCTGAACCGCAACTTGAACCAAATTCAAAAGCTCGGGCGTATATTTTTGCATTTCCTGCAACATCGTCTGTGCAGAAAAAACAAACATTCCAGAATTCCATAAATATTGTCCAGCTTCCAACATTTGAGAAGCACGCTGATAATCGGGCTTTTCTATAAATGCTTGCACAAAAAACGCATGCTCAGCTTCCTGCAGCTTGTTCCCTTTTTCAATATAACCATAACCTGTCTCTGGACTGGTAGGTTGTATTCCAAAGGTTAAAATTTTTCCTTGCTGAGCAAGATTTGCAGCCTCTTCAACAAACTGAATTAACCGTTCCGTTTCTTCCACAACGGCATCTGCAGCCATAACCCATAGAATATGATTAGGATTTTCTTCTGCGATTAACAGGCTAGCTGCAGCAATTGCTGGAGCAGAATTCCTACCAAGAGGCTCCAGTACAATACGCGCTTTTTCAATTCCAATTTCACGTAGCTGCTCAGCAATTAAAAAGCGATGGTCATTATTACAAATGATAATAGGGTCTGTAAATATAGACCCTATTGCACGTAATGCTGTATCCTGTAGCATCGAATTTTCTGATAATAATGGCCACAGCTGCTTCGGAAAACTCGCACGAGATACCGGCCATAAACGGCTACCCGTTCCACCTGATAAGATTACTGGAACAATTTTAATCGATTCAGTTCCGCTCATTTCGTATCCCTTTGTGCGATCTTCAATCCAAAAGCTTAGTTAGAAACAGTATCTTCTAACTGATTATTTGCCCGCTTTCTTAATTCTTTTCCCGTTTTAAAAAATGGGACATGTTTTTCTTGAACATCCACAGTATCTCCAGTTCTTGGGTTACGACCAATACGCGCTTTGCGATTTTTTACAAAAAAAGCACCAAAACCACGCAACTCAACCCTACCACCTTGAGCCAAAGCTCCTTCAATTTCATCAAAAATAGTAGAAACTATCAAATCAATATCTTTAATTAATAAATTTGGATGTGCTGCAGCAATCTCTAAAATAAGTTCAGATTTAGTCATTAATTTATACTCGTTTTTTAAGTTTTATCTAAGGTTTCCAAATCGCGATCGCACCATCAAGGTTTTCTTGGTTTTTATACACAACTTGATGCATAAAACCATTCACAGAATCCCCCAATGCTTCACCCAAAAATCTAGAAAACCACTTAGAAGATTTTTTATCTTTTAATTCTATTACTTTAATATCAGAAGGTAATTTCAAATACTGAGTTAACCATTTTTTAGCATCTTGCTCTGTGCCAATTTGATCAACCAATCCATTTTTTACTGCTTGTTGGCCACTATATGGACGACCATCACCAAGCTCTTTAACTTTTGCAACATCCATATGTCTTCCGTGCGCAACCATTACAACAAATTGATCATAAAAGTTCTCAATCAATCCTTGTAACATTTCTCTGCCTTGAGAAGAAAGCGGCTTCACCATGGAAGGTTGCCCTTTTAATGGCCCAGAAACCAACTGATCAACAGTAATACCCACTTTGTCTAACAAACCAGAAATATCCGGTGCCTGCATAATGACCCCAATAGACCCTGTTAATGTCGAATTTAAAGCAAAAATTCGATTAGCAGGCACGGAAATCATATAACCAGCCGAAGCCGCTACTCCTCCCATACTCACTACCACTGGTTTTTTCTGTGCAAAATTCAGAATAGCATCATGCAACTGCTCTCCACCCGTAACAGCTCCTCCAGGACTATTCACATAAAGAATCATCCCTTTAACGGTTTTATCAGTCAAAGCATCGTCAATCAGTTTTACTTTTTTAGATACATCCGATCCTATGACGCCCTCTATCTTTAATTTAACCAAATGGTCACTATCACGTCCCATTTTAGGTGAAAAAGCAGCTACGACCGACACAATAGATATTACAAAAATGACGAGTGCTATACAGCGCCAAAAAACCAACCGACGTCGTATTTTTTGACGTTCTAATAATAAATCGCTTTCTAATTGCATCTAATGCGTATCCCGAACAAAAAAATCGTTTTTATGTCTCTAAATATATGGTTATATAATTACCAAGATATATCATGTCAAAGAGAAATTACTTATTCTTCTTTACGGCCACGACGGCCACGCCCATCGCTTTTACCTCTTGCAACACTTTTACGCCCTAGCCCAATTTCACGCGCAAGCGCAGACCTACACTCTGCATAATTTGGTGCAACCATAGGATAGTCTGCAGGCAAATTCCAACGGTCTCGATATTGTTCAGGTGTTAAACCGTAAGCACTCTGCAAGTGACGTTTTAACATTTTTAATTTTTTACCATCCTCTAAACAAACAATATAATCGGGAAATACTGAACGTTTAATCGGCACAACAGGCTGCAACTTTTCAGCCTCTGACCCATTTTTTTCTATTGAATTTAAAGTTTGATAAACTTGCTTAATCAAGTCTGGCAATTGATCAGAGCCAACAGAATTATTGGAGATATGAGACGAAACCACTTTTACTGTTAATTCTAATAATGATATTTTTTTTTCTTCTAATTCCATTATATTATCCAAAATACTACACTAAATAATTGAACGACATTCATAAAACACAAATAAATCTATATAATAGACGTTCTTTTATACAATAAATACACAACATTTTTAACATTATTCAAAATAATTACTATAAAAAAATACAAAAAATAACTATCCACCCTAAACACATTTAACTTCTTTTATTGTTTGCTATTTAATATAAAATATCTTTTAATAAAATCCAATTTTAGCAAACATAAAGATAACAATAATGATCAAAATAAAAACTATTTATATTATTTGTATAATCAGCTTATTCTCTTTATCTAATTGTACTCAAAATAATAATAACCATCATTACGTGAATGGATCATATTTACAAATTGGTTCGGGTGGATCTATACGTTAAATCTTATTAAATTTTTAAAATAACAAATATAAAAATAGATTTATCGATAGTTCCAAGATATTTCAAGTAATATTAATAAAATTATACTTAAATCATTTATTGCAAATAAAAATTCTTTATTCTTAACTTATATAGTTAACACATGATCAAAATGAACTTGCCATATCTAAACAACATATAAATTACTTATTTTATTCAACAAAATAAACAAAAACGCTTTTTTAAATGAGTTAATGATTGACTTTTTATGTAAAAAAGATGATATAAGTGAGAATTCAGAAGCTTAATTGATCTGAAACCAATTATAACAAAAAGAAATTCTGTGAAATAATCCTCACAAGAGTTTGACATGATAGAGAGTTTATAATGTTTGCAATTATCCGCACTGGTGGAAAACAATATCGCGTTACCCCTGATATGGTATTAAAAGTTGAAAAACTTGATGCTGAAGCAGGAAGCACCGTTACTTTTTCAGAAATATTAGCTGTTGATGGTAAAATTGGTTTACCAACTGTTGCTGGCGCTTCTGTAAAAGCAACTGTTATCGCACAAGATCGTTTGAAAAAAGTAATTATCTTTAAAAAACGTCGTCGCCAAAACAGCCGTCGTAAAAATGGTCATCGCCAACCTGTAACTGTTTTGCGCATTACCGAAATTAACGCTGCGTAATTCATAAACTTATTCATATTGATTTTAAACAGGAGATAAATCATGGCACATAAAAAAGCAGGCGGTTCCTCCAGAAACGGACGCGACACAGAAGGTCGTCGTCTTGGAGTGAAAAAGTTTGGTGGACAATCTGTTATCGCTGGTAACATTATCGTTCGTCAACGTGGAACAAAAATTAAACCAGGCACAAACGTTGGTTTAGGCCGTGACCATACAATTTTTGCCCTTATTGATGGTAACGTGCGTTTCGAAAGCCGTGCAAAAGGAAACGTAACCGTTTCTGTTGAAGCACTAAGCAACGCTGCTGAATAAAGTAATCATTGCACCTTTTTGGTCTTTGTTATTCAATAAAGGGTCGATTCGTTTTGAATCGACCCTTTATATTTTTAAGGTATAGATAAACGATGAAATTTCTCGATCAAGCTAAAATTTATGTAAAATCAGGTGACGGCGGTAACGGCGTTGTCGCTTTTAGAAGAGAGAAATTCATCGAATATGGTGGCCCTGATGGTGGCGATGGTGGTCGTGGTGGTGATATCATCTTTAAGGCTGTTGATAACTTAAACACTTTAATCGACTTTCGTTACACCCAACATTTTCGCGCCAGAAAAGGTGGAAATGGTTCTGGCTCAAATAGAACAGGTGCTGCATCTGAAAATGTCATCATCAAAGTTCCTGTTGGCACACAAATTTTTGACAATGACAAAGAGACATTACTTGCAGATTTAGATGAAGTTGGCAAAACAATCACTTTATGCCGTGGTGGCGATGGTGGTTTTGGGAATGCACGCTTTAAATCCAGCACGAACAGAGCCCCTCGCCGTGCAGATGAAGGATGGCCTGGTGAAGAACGCTGGATCTGGTTACGTTTAAAACTTATTGCAGACGCTGGATTGGTTGGATTACCAAATGCAGGAAAATCTACATTTTTATCTGTAGCCTCAGCTGCTCGTCCTAAAATTGCTGATTATCCGTTTACAACATTACATCCTCAGTTAGGAATGGTTCGTTTATCTTCCACAGAGGAATTCGTTCTTGCAGACATCCCTGGTCTTATCGAAGGCGCACATATGGGGAATGGTTTGGGTGATCGCTTCCTTGGGCACGTTGAACGCTGTGCTTTATTACTTCATTTAGTTGATATTACCTCTGAAGACGTTGTCCAAACTTGGAAAACCATTCGTCATGAGTTAGAAGCATACCAAGATGACTTGAGCAAAAAACACGAAATTATCGGGTTAAATAAAGCAGATCTTTTATCTCCAGAAGAAGCTTTAGAAAAACAACATCTTTTAGAGAAAGCAACTGGACAAAAAGTCTTTTTACTATCTGCTGCGACACACCAAGGCGTAAAAGATATTTTATATTATTTACAAAATTATATTACTAACCATAAACTAAATGACGCTTCTTATCAAAAACCATTCAGTCCAATATAATGCAAACTCCTCAACTAAACAAAGCTCGTAGAATCGTTATTAAAATTGGCAGTGCTTTGCTTGTCGATGGACAAAATGCTTGTATTCGCCAATCTTGGTTACAAAGTGTTATCAAAGATATTGCCAAATTACGCCAACAAAATTGTGATGTTTTAGTGGTTTCTTCGGGTGCCATTGCGCTGGCACGGTATACATTCAACTTAAACCGTCACAAGTTACGCTTAGCTGAAAAACAAGCAGCTGCAGCTATTGGACAAATTAAACTGGCACAGGCATGGAGTGAAAATTTTTCAGTTCATGACATTACCACTGCACAAATTCTATTAACATTAGAAGATACTGAAACACGCTTACATTATCTAAATGCTCGCTCAGCTCTGGACACGTTATTAAAACTTGGCTGCATTCCTATCATTAATGAAAATGATACAGTTGCTACGTCAGAGATTCGCTTTGGAGATAATGATCGCCTTGCAGCACGTGTTGCTGAAATGGTTGGGGCAGATCAGCTCATTCTCTTATCTGATATTGATGGCTTATATACAGCTGACCCAAAAACAGATCCAAATGCCAAACACCTTCCTATTATCAAAGAAATTACCCCTGAGATCATGGCAATGGGCGGTAAAGCCCCTACTGGATACTCTTCTGGTGGGATGGCGACTAAACTAGCAGCTGGAAATATTGCTACAACAGCAGGCTGTGCTATGGCAATTGCTTTTGGAAAGTTACAACATCCTTTAAAAGCGCTGCAAGAAGGTGCCAGATGCTCTTGGTTCTTACCAAACACATCTACATATTCAGCACGTAAACGATGGATTGCAGGTGGCATTACCACTAAGGGTATTGTTTACATAGACCAAGGCGCCCAAAACGCCCTTTATGCTGGAAAATCCTTATTACCCGTAGGCATTAAAAAAATTGATGGATATTTCCAAAGAGGCGATTTGATTAAAATTGCCAATAAAGAGGGTCTAATTATCGGCAGCGGTGTTACTGCTTATGACTCTTCTGAATTAAACCAAATTATTGGATTACACACAGAAGAGATTAATAACTCTTTAGGATGGGAAGGCCCTGATGAAGTTATTCATCACGACGATATGGTTCTTCCCTCTCCTTCCTCTACTAGCGCGGAGGCCAACGCAGAATAGGTTCTGCACGACGACGCTGCTGTGGCTCTTCTTGACGTTCTTCACGAACTGGTGAAGGTGGGTTGTAAATTTGTTCATCTCGCCTTCTCGGAACAGACATTCTTTCTGATCCAACCTCAGCAGAGCGAACCCTTCCCCTATTCTCTGCTATGGAATCATGAGTATCCTCATAGACAGATGTTTTAGATGGCGTATTAACTGGTGCTGCTTCTGACGATGATGGCGGATCAAAACGTGTCGGGCGACTTTTAGTCGAAGGTACCGCAGAGTAATACTCAGAAGGATTTACTATTTTTTTCTCTTTTACAGCAATCTCTTCACGAGCAACATCACTTTCTGGCGTCGCAACAGGTTGCAATTTAAATTCCAAACGTTCACGAGCATCAGGAATCCGTTTTAACAAAACACTTAACTGAGCCTGGATATCTTCCATTTGATGATCCAAATAGGTCAAACGACTTTTAATCCCAAAAACAGAAAACGGCATTAACAAAAAACAAATTCCAAAGATAATAACAACACCAACAATGGCTAATTGTAACCACCAAGGAATCCATTCAGGAAAAAAAAACGCCATAAATTATTCCAGCCATTTATTACAAAAATTAATCTAATATTCTTTACTAACTAATGAATTTACCAATTTTGAAGATTTTGTCAAAATCTCCTTAACCATTCATTACATCCCAAGAGCACGACGATAAATATCAAAAAGTGTTTCCTGCTCCTCAATTTCTGAAGGCTCTTTTTTACGTGCACTAATAATTCGTCGCACAACAGGAACATCAAAGCCTGCTGATTTTGCTTCGGCATAAATATCTTTGATATCATTGGCCAACCCTTTACGTTCCTCTTCTAAGCGTTCAATACGCTCAATAATACTACGCAAACGATCTGCTGCTATTCCACCAACCTCTGGTGTCTTTTCAAAATCACTCATTTCAATTCCTAACTTTTTTATGCTATGAAATAATTAACATGTCTTATATTGCATTACGCAATCCTTTTGATATGGTCAATTATTTGATGCAATATTATTTTATTCAACCATAATTAAAAGTTTGAAAAACGCAAATATGATATTAAGTTAATTAAAAATCATGCTAATAAGTAAGACAACTGATTAAATACTTAATTATATTTTTATGTATATTTTTCTCAATATATTTTTACTGTCAGTCATATGATTAAACAAAATAATCTGAAAGGTTCATTTTTTTATGGAACAGCCACAAACTTATTCCCCTTTTGATTTTATCATTTTTGGTGCAACTGGGGATTTAACAACAAGAAAGCTTCTCCCAGCGCTGTTTTATCGTTATCTAGACAAACAAATTCCAGCAGAAACTCGTATTATTGGTGCTGCTCGCTCTCCTTTAACAGATGAAGATTTCAGAGGACGTGCTCGTGATGGATTAAACCAATTTATTCAAGAAGCAGATCGCAACCCTGAAAAAATAGAAGAATTCCTTACAAAAATTCATTATGTGAGCTTAGATGGTGCTGATCCAAATGGCAAATGGTCCTCAATAGAGGACCTATTGAATTCAAAACAAGCTAATCCCGTTCGAATCTTTTACTTTGCTACAGCTCCTCGCCTCTATGGTGATATTTGTGATAATCTATCTAATAAAAAATTACTTACCAAAGACACGCGTGTTGTTCTTGAAAAACCAATCGGTACTTCTTTAGAAACCGCACAAGAAATTAATAATCGCGTCGGTAAACACTTACCAGAAAACCATATTTTCCGTATCGATCATTATTTAGGCAAAGAAACTGTTCAAAACATTCTTGCGCTCCGCTTTGCAAATCCTGTTTTTGAACGTTTATGGAGCTCTGATTCGATTGACTTTATCGAAATTACTGCTGCAGAAACCGTTGGCGTTGGCAAACGTGGAGGTTATTATGATGGTGCTGGTGCGTTAAGAGACATGGTTCAAAACCATCTATTACAAGTTTTATGTATGGTTGCTATGGATCCACCAATTTCATTAAGTGAAGACGATTTACGTAATGAAAAATTAAAAGTTTTACGTTCTTTAAAACCAATGACCGAAGATATGATCAAAACAGATACGGTCAGAGGACAATATACCACTAATGAGCAAAATGGTGAGCATATTCCTGGATATTTAGAAGAACTGAACAAAGACAGTAGTAACACAGAAACATTTGTTGCAATTAAAGCTCAAATTAACACCTCTCGTTGGAGCGGCGTTCCTTTTTACCTAAGAACAGGCAAAAGAATGGCCGAAAAAACGAGCGAAATCGTTATTCAATTTAAAAAATCTGCATGGTCTTTATTCCCAACTGCACCAGAACCTAATCGTTTGCATATTCGCATTCAACCTGATGAAGGTGTTTCTTTGTCAATGCAAGTTAAAGATCCAAGTAAATCTCATACAAGCTTACGCAGCACTTTTATTGATATTGACTTCTCCCCTGCGTTCCATATTCGTTATCCAGACTCATACGAGGGTTTGTTAATGGATGCTGTTAAAGGCGATCCTTTATTATTCATTCGTCGTGACGAAGTGGATGCTGCTTGGAAATGGATAGAACCTATTTTAGATGGTTGGGCCCGTGGAGTTGTGCCACTTTCTCAATATAAAGCTGGTTCTTGGGGGCCCCAAGAAGCAAATGAACTCCTTGCCAAAGAAGGTCACATTTGGCACGAAGATATGCCTTAAACCTACATGTCTGATTTAAACAAAACATCTAAAGACACCGTTAAACAGAATGAGCAATCTTCTCGTTTAACGGGTCGTCCCCATCGCTCTGTGAAGCGCAGAATTATACAACGTGTATTAGTCGCATTGCTTTTTTCTGCGGGGGTTATTGGGGCCAACGAAATGGGATGGTTGAATAATATTTCTCAGCAATTAACAAAACAAAAAGTTAATTGGTTAGATAATAAACAAGTCACCCAATATTTGCGTGAAGTGATTAACGATCAAAAACTCAGTGATACGCCTTCGAAATGTCTTGTCTTTGTCATTAATAATGACAATGGTGGAGACATTGTCGATATGCAGGTCAGAGAGCAACATAATAACTTATGCACAAATACACGCAGCGATTTTCCTTTGTTATTTACCTTTCGTGTAAACCGAACTGATGGTAATATACAAATTGATAAAGGAACCCCTAACCATTTTTATCCTATCCATTAAAATGGTTTGTTCACAAGGCTAAGCAATGACGGATGAAGCATCACCTCCTCCACAAACACGTCGTAGTTTTTTAACATTATTGACAGCAAGCTCTGTAACTGTAGGAGGGATTGCTGTTACTTGGCCTTTTTTAAATAGTCTGAATGTACAAAACACAACGATAGAAAATAGTTATGTTGACGTGGATATTTCATCTCTAAAAGCTGGGCAACAAATTACAATTACTTGGCAGGGACATCCTGTTTTTATTTTAAATCGTCCTGATGAAACGTTAAAATCTTTACAAGAGACTGCTTTATTAACGCGCCTACGTGATCCTGACAGTAAAGAATTACAACAACCACCCTATACTCAAAATTGGCACCGCTCTATTCATCCAGAGACCGCTGTATTGATTGGTTCCTGCACCCATTTAGGATGTGTCCCTACGTTAAAATTAGGCAGTAAGCTCGGGGGGCTTTATAATTGTGCCTGTCATGGCTCTCGCTTTGATTTAGCTGGACGCGTCTTTAAATCAATGCCTGCCCCTTATAACTTACCTATCCCGCCATATATGTATTTAAAACATAATATTATTCGTATTGGTGCAAACCCTAAAGGGCAAGAGTTCGATTTCACTAAAATTATTCAAATATAATTTGTTCTTTTACTAAATAAACAATTGATTAATTGAATATAAAACTGCTTTTCCTGCAAGATAAACGCGATTGTTCTCATAGCGACAATATAAAGTGCCTGACCTCCGAGACGCTTGAAAAGCGGTTAAGTTTGTCTTGTTTAACTTATCCGCCCATAAAGGCACCACATGACAATGCCCAGATCCACAAACAGGATCTTCTAATACACCTAACTTAGGAGCAAAACTGCGCGTTACACAATCATACTCCTTAGACTTCGCCGTAACATGCAACAACAATCCATCTAACGCTTTAACTTTTTGCTCATTAATCATCACAGCGTTGACTTGCTTTTCATTTTCCAAAACGCAAACTAAATCTCTACCTTTCCACACCTCGATTGGGCAAACACCAATTGCCTCTTTTATTTCATCAACGATATTCATCTGCTCCAAATGATAGGCTGGCATATCTAACTCATATAAATCTTCTTTTTTAGATACAATCAAAACGCCACTTTTCGTTTGAAATGAAATTTGCTCTAATTCTTTTTCAAAAAAAGACATTAAAACAAATGCCGTTGCCAAAGTTGCATGCCCACAAAGATCAATCTCATCTTCTGGTGTAAACCATCTCAAGGCATATACATTATCCTCCTGCTTTACAGTAAAAGCAGTTTCAGACAAATTATTCTCTTGGGCAATTTTCTGCATTAGATCATCAGCGATCCATTCTTCAAGCACGCAGATTGCAGCGGGGTTCCCTTTAAAAATTTTATCACTAAACGCATCAACGACATAACATTTCATTATGGTCTCCCTTCTCTAAACTAACTATTACACTGATACACAATCTCAATCATACATATAAAATCGACTTTTCCCTTGACTTTTAATACAAAAAACAGTCCCTATGAACATGTCAGATAGCCAGATGATCGCTGTTTATACGACTTTTGTCGTGTAAAGGGAGGAAAGTCCGGGCTCCACGGAAAAATGGTGCCAGTTAATGGCTGGCAAGGGTAACCTTAGGGAAAGTGCCACAGAAAATAAACCGCTTGTCGGAATTTATTGATTTTCAATAAATTACAAGTCAGGGTGAAATGGTGTGGTAAGAGCACACCGCGTTCTTGGTAACAAGAATGGCAGGGTAAACCCCACCAGGAGCAAAACCTAATAGGGATAACGGGTTATCGCAAGGTAATCGAAGAATTTCCGTCTTGTTATCCGGGTTGGTTGCATGAAATACGATGCGAATCGTATTATAGATGAATGATCATCGCTTGTCTTACGACATTCACAGAACCCGGCTTATACGCTATCTGACTTTAAATATTTACCAAAATCATCATTTTATCCATTTAAGGTCATTATTTCTTACTTATTTGTTTAATATTTAATCAGAATTTTCACATTGTTTTAAAAGTAAAACATTAATTTCTAAACAAAAGTTACTGAAAATAGAAGAAATTTTCATTCTAACATTTGACCTCCCATGATTACCCATGCTATCCCATAAAAAACATAATTTGCCCATAATGATGTAGCATCGATTCTTAGATTTATTTTTTCTTTTTTATTTAATACTGGACGTTTTAGGAGATTATACCAGAATGAGCTTATTCCTTGGCACACATCAAAATAGACTTGATGTCAAAGGAAGAGTTTCTGTGCCTGCAAACTTCCGTTCTGCATTACGCAAAGAACAATCAAAAGAAAGTCACTCTCTTATTTTCCGTCCTTCCCATAAAATGCCATGTATCGAAGCTTGGCCTCTATCCATTTTTTCTGAGCTAACCAATTCTTTAGATAATTTAGAACTTTTCTCTGAAGAGCATGACGATATTGCGACTACTCTATATGCAGAGGCCTGGCCTATTGATCCAGATCGCGAAGGCCGCATTTTATTACCTGATATTTTAAAAGAACACGCTAATCTAACTGATGCCGTTACCTTTATGGGACTAGGTACAATCTTCCAAATTTGGGAACCATCTGCTGCTGCGGAAAGATGTAAAGCCGCACGTCAAAAAGTACAACAAAAAAAACTGTCTATTACCCCGAAACTTAACAAAAAAAGGATAGAATCATGACACAACAAGCCTATCCTGCACATGAAGGACATTTTTCCGTCATGTTAAACGAGGTAATGACTTTGTTAAATCCTCAGCCTAATAGTATCTATGTTGATGGCACTTTTGGTGGTGGTGGATATAGTAAAGCCATTCTTTCTGCTGCACCTTGTGAAGTTTTGGGAATTGATCGTGATCCAGATGCAATTGCACGCGGCCGAGAAATTCAAAAGCAATTTCCTTCTTTGCATCTATTACAAGGTGATTTTGAAAATATCGATTCTTTATTAAAATCACAAAATATCACTCAATGTGATGGTATTGTCTTAGATTTAGGTGTTTCCTCTTTTCAAATAGATCAAGCTGATCGTGGCTTTTCTTTCCGTTTTGATGGACCTTTAGATATGCGGATGAGCCGCACAGGAAAGACTGCTGCTGACCTTGTTAACTCCCTCTCTGAAACAGAATTGGCAGATGTTTTATTTCATTATGGTGAAGAGCGTTTTTCTCGTCGAATAGCAAAAGCAATCGTAAATAGACGTTTAGAAGCTCCCTTTGAAACAACGCAAGATTTAGCAAGCTTGATTCAAAGAACCATTCCAACAGATAAAAGCAAGATTAACCCAGCAACGCGTTCTTTCCAAGGACTACGGATTGCAGTAAATAATGAGCTAGAACAAATTCATACAGCACTTAATGCTGCTTTAAAATTATTAAAACCTGGTGGAAAATTAATTGTTGTCTCTTTTCACTCTCTTGAAGACAGAATTGTTAAAGATATTATGAATAAAGCTGCCGGACGCGTTGCAAAACCTTCCCGATATCTTCCACTTTCTTTGTCTCCATCACAAGATATCACCAGCTTTGAATTACTAACGACAAAACCACAACGTCCTTCTGAGCAGGAATGTCATATAAATTCTCGTTCACGTAGTGCCAGACTACGTGCCATCAAACGTAATTTATGATCTGAAAAAAGGAAAACTTCCAAATGATGATCCGTCCATTTACTTTATTTTGTGCTCTTTTCGCTGGGGTTTCTGGTATGGTTTTATATGCTCAAAAGCATAAAACAACCTTGCTGGATAAAGAAATCACCAAAATTGTTTATGATACAAATAAAATAAAATCACAAACAGCGATGTTACGCACTGAATGGACGCTATTAAATCAACCTGATCGTCTAAAAGATCTTTCCGCAAAATTTATTCCAGGACTACGAGCACTTAATCCAACACAGTTTGTTCAAATGGCTTCAGCAACAAGTGCTTTACCTCCTGTTCAACAAGATCAAGCAAAAGATAAAACTCGTGAACAATTGGTTCAAAACGTTGCTCAAAGCCATGGGCAATCTCCGAGTATAATTGCTGAAGCAACAGGTGCTAATAATGAGCCTCCTATTATCGTTTCTCAAAATGCAGCTGCTGCCATACGGCCACAACAACCAACAGCTTCTACAGATAACACTGTAACAAACCCTGCTGTACCTCCTCGTCCTGCAAATTATAAAAAAGTTAAAACAACAGAAATCGCTAGTGCTGCTGAAACTGTTGAAACAACAGATGTAACGCCACAACCCACTAAAAAAGCACCCGTTACAATAACACAAAATAACAAATCAAATACTATAAAGCCCATTCGACGTAAAAAAGTTAAAACAACGGAAATCGCTGATGCTGCTGAAGTTGTCGAAACAGCAGATGTGAAGCCACAACTCGCTAAAAAAGCACCTGTTGCAACAACACAGAATAATAACTCTGATGCTGTACAACCTACTCGTCATAAAAAAGTTCAAACAACAGAAGTGGCTGATTCGGCTGAAACAGCAAATATCATACCACAACCCATCAAAAGAAATCATATTGAAAATGTTTCTTATAATATTCAGAGTGGTAATCCTTTTTCTCATAATAAAACTGCATCTACCAGCCTGGGAAATACTGCTACAGAGAAAAAAGCTGTTAAACCTACACAGCAAGTGGCAACAACCGTTCCTAAAAAACGCCCTGCAGCCGTTAAGGTTGCTCGTAACGATATCAAAAGAAACAACACATCAGAATCTGCTTTAGGTGGAGGTGCTGACGATGCTCTCCCTGCACCTGTTCCTTTCGGTCATTAATTATCAAAGGTTGTATAAAAAAGATGCAATATAGAGATGATCGGAAGCAAGCTTCTCCTCGTAGTAAGGTGCAGGAAAAGCCGTCTGAGCCAAATGTAAGCAAAAGAAAAAAGAAAAAAAACTATAATAAAATGGATAAGACAAGAACGCGTCTGTTAATCACAGCATGCGGTTTTTGTGCTTTATATGGAGCAGTTACTTTTAAACTAACTTTTGCAACAATTTTAATGCCTCTTGCACCTCAAAAACAGCAAATTGGGCCACAAGTTCCTGCGATTCCTAAAAGTGACCCTAAAGGGGTCATGTCTGGTGATTTCTCTCTGCCACAAATCAAAAGAGCCTCTATTATTGATCGTAACGGTCAAATTTTAGCTATTTCTTTACCGGTTGCACAAGTATATGCCAACCCTTTAGAAATTATTGATGCTGCTGACGTTACTAGAAAACTAAAAGAGATTTTACCAAAACTTGATATGAATGTAACGTATCAACGTTTATCTTCTAAAAAGCAATTTGTGTATCTTGCTCGAGATATTTCCCCTCAACAAGAAGTCGCCATTAATAATCTGGGTATTCCAGGCTTATATTTTGAAGCTGGCGAACGTCGTCGTTATCCTCTAGGAAGATTAGCCTCTCATATTTTAGGGAGTGTTGATATTGACGATCACGGCATTGCAGGAGTTGAAAAGTTTTTTGACCAACGTTTGATGGAAACACGTCACCCTTTAAGATTATCGTTAGACACCCATGTTCAAACTGTTGTGCAAGAAGAAGTTGAAGCTGCCAAAAATAAGTTCCAAGCCGAGGCTGCCTGTGGAATTGTGATGGATGTTCATACAGGTGAAATTATCGCAATGATTAGTTTACCTGACTATGATGCGAACCAATTTAATAGAGCTCCTCCAGACTCTCGTTTTAACCGAGCAACCACAGGAATGTATGAGCCTGGGTCAACATTTAAACTTCAAAATGTTGCAATGGCACTCGAACTAGGCGTTGTTCATATTTGGGATCGCTTTGCCACAGCACCTATTCGTGTTGGGCGCTTTACCATCAAAGATTTGAAGACAGATCATTTTCCACCTTATCTTTCTTTACCAGAAGTCATGGCTTATTCCTCCAACCCAGCCTCTGCTCATATCGCATTGGATGTAGGCGGAGAAAAACAAAGGGCATGGATGGCAAGAATGGGATTTTTTGCTCGAGTTCCAATAGAGCTCCCTGAATCTGGACGTCCAATTGTACCTTCAGTAAAAAACTGGGGAATTTCAACAGTCATGACGGTTGCATTTGGTCATGGTATTGCTGAATCTCCATTAGCTATTGTTCGTGGAACAGCAGCTACAGTCAATGGCGGAATTCTATTGAAACCGACTTTGTTATCATTACAAGATATCAGTAACAGTGACCCTTCCCAAGATCCACAAGATGCCAATGATCCTACTCCAAAACCTCAAGCACAAGGCGAGCGCGTTCTTTCTGAAAAAACATCAGCGCTTTTACGAAGGATTTTACGCTTAGACGTTGCCAAAGGAACAGGTAAAAATGCAGAAGTTCCAGGATATTTTGTTGGTGGGAAAACAGGCACCAGTGAAAAAGTTAGTAAAACAGGTGGCTATTTAAAACATGTCAACGTTTCTGCCTTTACCGCTGTATTCCCGATGAATGACCCGAAATACGCAGTCTATGTTATGTTGGATAGCCCAAAACCAACCAAAGAAACACATGGCTGGACAACTGCTGGATGGAATGCTGCACCAACCGTATCTAAAATTATTGGACGTATTGGACCTATTTTGAACCTATTCCCCAATACAAAAGATGCCGCAACCATTGATGCACAGTTAGCTATTCCGCTACGTCCTCCTGTTCCCAGAGGTTTCAGAGCATTAGGGCCAGGGAATGATCCAGGCGACCCTCGTTTAAATCGTCCACAACAGCAATCTAAAGAAAAAGCAAAAAAGAAATCTACAGTTAAAGCTACCGCAACCCGATAAGAATAAAGGCTCTTTTAAACGATGACCTCTCTGAATAGCCTCTTACATCATGTTCAATTACCACTCGTTCCTAACGATGCTGAGATTACAGGAATCACGCTAGATAGCCGAAAAGTGCAAAAAGGATATCTTTTTGCAGCGCTGCCTGGAGCAAAATCTAACGGATGTGATTATATTGATGTGGCTATTCAAAAAGGCGCACAAGCCATTCTTTTGCCAACAGGTGTAACTTTTCCTGAAACCAATAGTTGCATTCCAATTCACTGTGACAATCCACGTTATATTTTATCATTAATAGCTGCTTTTTTCTTCCCCAAACATCCCAAACATCAAGTGGCTATTACGGGCACCAATGGAAAAACAAGCACTGCTGACTTTATCAGACAAATTTGGCAACTACAGAACTATAAATCTGCTACGATTGGCACTTTAGGGGTTATCAGTAACACTGATTATCACTATACAGGGCCTGTATTGACTACCCCCGATAGTATTATGGTACATGAAATCCTAACCGATTTAGTCAACCATGATGTGCAACATCTTGCGTTAGAAGCCTCGTCTCATGGTTTGGATCAATATCGTTTAGATGGCTTAACCATAGAAGCCGCTGGCTTTACCAATCTAACCCGTGATCATTTAGATTATCATCATGATTTTCAGCATTATTTAGAAGCAAAACTAAGATTATTTAAACATATTCTCCCTATTGATGGCATTGCCGCCATCAATGCTGATATGGATCAAAATGCACTGAAACAAATTACGCAAGCTATTTTGGAGCATAAACAAGAGTTACGATTAGTTGGTGAACAAGGACAATTTTTAAAGCTTCTTTCAGTAACGCCTTTACCTGAAGGGCAAAAATTAGAAATTAAAACTGTATATAATGAAATTTTCTCGGTCACTATTCCTTTATTAGGACGGTATCAAGTCGATAATATTTTGCTAGCTATGGCACTCATTGCCAAAAATGAGCATGACATTGCTAACTTTGTCCCTTTATTACCTCACCTTAAAGGGGTCAGAGGTCGAATGGAGCAAGCCGCAATTTTATCAAATGGTGCTGCAATCTACGTTGATTATGCGCATACCCCTGATGCTCTGGCACATTTATTACAATCTTTACGCCCGCATACACATCATAATTTATATGTTATTTTTGGCGCTGGTGGAGATCGTGATACAGGAAAACGACCATTGATGGCTCAAGAAGCAGATAAATATGCGGATTATGTCATTATTACCGATGATAATCCACGCACAGAAAATCCTAATCTTATTCGTCAAGAAGTAAAAACTGGTGCTCCCACCGCTTTAGAAATTGCAGGACGAGAAGAAGCCATTGCTCAAACCATAAAAAAGCTACAAACAGGCGATATCTTGGTTGTAGCAGGAAAAGGTCATGAACAAGGACAAATTATTGGCTCTGTTGTCCATCCCTTTGACGATGTTACTATTATTAAAAAACATGCGAGTTGTTTATGAGTGTTTTATGGACTGAAACCGACCTGACCCACGCAACGGGTGGATCTTTTCCTTGTGCTATGCCAATTAAAGGCACCGGAATTTCCATAGACACACGCACAATCGAAAAAGGCGATATTTTTATCGCCATTATTGGTGAAAATAGCGATGGGCACGCTCATATTCAAAAAGCTTTAGAAGCAGGTGCTGCCTGTGCCATTGCAAGTAATCCAATTGCAGGATTACCAGAAAACGCACCTGTTCTATATGTCAAAGATACTTTGCAAGCGTTAACAGATATGGGACGCTATGCACGTCACCGCTTTACTGGAAAAGTTATTGCCATTACTGGTAGCGTTGGAAAAACAACCACCAAAGAAATGCTAAAAACGACTTTATCTGCTTTTGGCACTGTTCATGCGGCGGCAGGATCTCATAATAATCATCTTGGCGTTCCTTTGACCTTGGCACGTTTACCAATCAATACCAATTTTTGCGTTTGTGAAATTGGGATGAATCATATTGGTGAAATCGCACCTTTAGCAGAACTCGTCAGTCCTCATATTGCAATTATTACTGAGGTTGCTTCTTCACATTTAGGATATATGCAAAATCTCGATAATATTGCCAAAGAAAAAAGCCAAATTATCACCGCTATTCCTGTGCAAGGCGTTGCTTTGGTTCCTGAGAGCATTTATGGGTTGGAAATATTCAAAGAAACTGCGAAACAGCAGCAAGTCCATTTACAAACAGTTGGAACGACTTCAGCTGCGTCTATACAAATCAGTGATATTCATCTTGGAGCTCAAAAATCAGCGTTTCAAGCAACTATAAATAAACAACATCTTACATTTTCGTTATCCTCACCAGGTGGGCATTTAGTTCGCAATGCTGGACTAGTCATTGGCGCCATCAATGCATTAGGGGTAGACATCCAACACGCCATTTCAGCACTCGCTTCGTTCCAAACAGGAAATGGCAGAGGAAAAATCTTACCTTTACAAGAGCAAAACGGCCTTGTCTTAGACGAAAGTTACAACGCATCAACTTTATCAATTCGCACTGCCTTACAAACACTATCTCTATTAGCTCCTGCCAGAAAAATTGTGGTCTTAGGTGATATTATGGAACTCGGAGAGTATAGCGAACAAGAACATCTTTCTTTGTTACCAAATATTACTTCAAATGCTGATCTTGTTTTTTGTTGTGGTTCGATGATGAAAATTGTATTTGAACAATTACCACCCCCATTACAAGGGGCTTGGTGCGCCTCTGCGCAAGAACTCATTCCTTTGATTCAAAGTATCTTACAAGATAATGATACGCTTTTAGTCAAAGGCAGCAACAGCATGCGTATGAGTGCAATTGTAACGACTTTAACTGCTCCAGCGATAAGGAAAAACTAATGCTATATGATTTGATTACGCGTTTTGGGTTGGAATATCTTTCTCCATTCAACCTATTTCGCTATATTACTTTTCGCGCTGGAGCAGCGTGCTTTACTGCCTTTTTCCTGAGCCTATGGATCGGTCCGTATGTCATCGCAAAGTTACATAAAATTCAACGTGATGGTCAGCCTATTCGTGCATTAGGGCCAGAGCGTCATATCAAAGAAAAAGCAGGCACTCCAACAATGGGGGGCATTATGATGCTTTTAACACTGACATTCTCTACTCTTTTATGGAGTGATCTTTCCAATGGATTTATTTGGATTGTTTTACTCGTCACATTAGGGTTTGGACTTATTGGTTTTTTTGATGACTATCAAAAATTAGCAAAGAAAAATACAGATGGATTGTCAAAACGCACACGCTTAGGAGGCGAATTTTTAATTTCTGTTATCGCTTCTTTCGCGTTACAACATCTCACACCTCCTGAAATTGCTAATCAAGTAGCTATACCTTTTTTCCAAAATCTTATGATCCCCTTAGGATATTTCTTTCCTATTTTTGGGATGGTCGTGATTGCAGGCTTTGGAAATGCTGTTAATTTTACTGATGGTCTAGATGGGCTTGCTATTGTTCCCGTTGTCATTGCGTTCCTTGTTTTTGCATTAATTGCTTATATTGTTGGCAATGCTATTTTTGCAAAATATCTATTTCTTCCTTTTGTCCCGCAGTCCGCCGAATTAGGTATTTTCTGTGCCGCTGTTATTGGTGCTGGACTAGGTTTCTTATGGTTTAATGCTCCTCCTGCTTCCGTATTTATGGGAGATACAGGTTCATTAGCTTTAGGCGGAGCATTAGGTGCCGTAGCTGTAGCCGTCAAGCATGAATTAGTTTTATGTATTGTTGGTGGGCTTTTTGTTGTTGAAACTCTATCCGTTATTATACAAGTTGCTTGGTATAAACGCACCAAAACACGTGTATTTTTAATGGCTCCTTTACATCATCATTTTGAAAAAAAAGGGCTTTCAGAGTCAAAAATTGTTATTCGTTTTTGGATTGTTGCGATTATGCTAGGTCTCATTGGTCTAGCCACATTAAAGTTGCGTTAATATGAATTTCTCATCTACTCTTTTCCACACTTATCGTTATGCAATCTTAGGTCTAGGCAAAAACGGAATTGTTGCTGCTGAACGTTTACTGGCTATGGGTGCAACAATTCAAATTTGGGATGACCAAGAAAAGAAAAGAAATGAAGTCCCTAACGAGCTCATCCCATTCGTCGCACCCTTTGAAGACTTACATCAATTTGATGCATTAGTAATGTCCCCTGGAATCCCGCATTATTTACCAAAACCTCATCCGGTTGCTCAACTTGCGATTGAACAAAACATACAAATTTTATCTGACGCGGAACTCTTATACCGTGCTGTCAAGGCCTCAGGATCAAAAGCACGTTTTGTTGCTATCACAGGCACAAACGGAAAATCTACAACAACCGTTTTATTAACACATCTTTTAAACGAAGCTGGTATTCCTGCAATGGCTGGAGGGAACTTAGGCCCTGCTGCATTAGCTCTCCCTTTACTGGACGATCAAGGCGTATATATTCTAGAAATGTCTTCTTACATGTTGGAACGTTTTGTAGAATTTACAGCTGATATTTCATGTTTACTCAATATGACCCCAGATCATTTAGAGCGTCATGGAGATATGCAAGGATATATCACAGCAAAGCATCATATTTTTGATCGACAATCCTCAAACCAACTGGCTGTTATTGGAGTTGAAGATCCTATTTGTGCCAATATTGCCAAAGAACTTCGCAGCCAACAGAATGTTCAAGTCGAAACAATTGCTGGAACGAATATCAATGCTGATTTTTGGGTAAACAACCGACAATTACAAGATCAACACGGCATAATTGCGGATCTTACCAAAGCCCCTCTGTTACCAGGCGATCATAATGCCCAAAATGCAGCGGCAGCGACAGCCATGGCTTTACATTTAGGTCTCAATAAAGAGCAAATCCAATCAGGACTAACCTCTTACCAAGGACTAGCACATCGTCAAAGACCTGTTGCAACCTTGAATAACGTAACCTTTATCAATGATAGCAAAGCAACCAATGCTGATGCAGCTTCAAAAGCACTAACCTGTTATGATGAATTAGTATGGATTGCTGGCGGAATGGCAAAGTCTAATGGAATTGATGATTTAGCCCCTTATTTCCCTCGCATGAAATTCGCTTTACTGATTGGCAAAGATGCGCCTATCCTAGAAAAAACATTAAAACAGTATCAAGTCCCTTATAAAATTGTCCATACCCTTGAATGTGCTGTTCCTGAGGCTTATAAATTTGCCCAGCAATATCATATTCAAACGATTTTACTTTCTCCAGCTTGTGCTAGTTTTGATCAATTTAGCAGTTTTGAAGAAAGAGGCAATCGTTTTGCTGAGCTTGTCATGAAGCTTTCATCTTCGCTTCCTTTGCAATCAAAGAATTAAGGATTCAAATCAATGTCAGGAATTTCTCGCTCTGATAATTCGTTGCTTGCACGTTGGTGGCGTAATGTTGACCATTGGATGCTTGGTTCTGTTGGATTATTGATTGGTTTTGGATATATTTTGATGATGGCTGCCAGCCCTGCTGTGGCACAGCGTATTGGGGCATCAAGGGACATGTTTATTTTTAAACAAGTCATGTTCCTTAGTATCGCAGGCTTTACCATTCTTATCATCTCGATGTTGTCCGTTGAAGGAATTAAAAAGCTGAGTATTATTGGCACTTTTATTGCCATTCTGGCCACTGCTTATACCTTAGTACATGGAATGGATATTAAAGGGGCAAAACGTTGGATTGCTTTACCGATTATGTCCTTGCAACCTTCTGAATTCCTCAAACCTTGTTTTGCTATTTTAACGGCTTGGCTTTTAACACAATGGAAGAAACGCCTTTATATCCCTGGTGTTTTTATTGCGTTGGGCATTTATGGCGTTATCCTTTTTATCTTAAAGTCCCAGCCTGATATCGGAATGTTAGCCGTTATTACTGCGGTTTTATTCACACAGTTGTTTATCAATGGGTTAAATGTATTTTGGATTTTCTCTGGTATTGGCGGGATGGTTGCCGCTTTTATTGGTGCCTTTATTGCGCTTCCCCACGTAAGATCTCGTGTAGAACGTTTTTTACATCCTGATGTTGGGGATCATTACCAAATTGATACTGCTTTACGTGCCTTTGGAAACGGTGGCTTATGGGGACGCGGGCCTGGTGAAGGCCGTGTTAAAGACCTATTACCCGATGCTCATGCTGACTTTGTGTTTGCTGTGGCTGGTGAAGAATATGGAATGGTAATCTGTTGTTGTATTATCTTAATTTTCTGTTTCATGGTCACCAGAACTTTACTCAAAATGATCAAAGAAGATGATCCTTTTATTATCCTTGCTACTTCTGGATTAATCACAGGTTTTGGATTACAAGCATTTATTAATATGGGATCAACCTTGCATTTAATCCCTACCAAAGGAATGACGCTTCCATTTATTTCTTACGGAGGATCTTCAGCGATTTCCGTTGCTCTAACCATTGGAATGGTTCTAGCATTAACGCGTAAACGTGTCGAACCGCCTCAATTCTTTAAAAATAATAACCAACCTTTTAGCAAAAGAAACATTTTACGATGAATAAACCTACAATCGCCATTGTTGCTGGAGGAACTGGAGGGCACTTTTTCCCTGCCAAAGCATTAGCTATACAGTTAAGAGAACGTAATTATCCGATCTTATTCATGACAGATAAACGTATTGAAGATCCTCAGTTAGCTGAATGGAATGATACGCAGCAATTTATTATTGATGGCGGTGGTATTGCAAAAAAATCTTTTGGTAAAAAAATTAGTAATGGTTTTGAGCTTCTCAAAGGGATTTCACAGTCTCATAAAATCCTAAAAGAGAATCCTGTTACTGCTATTATTGGTTTTGGTGGATACCCTTCTATTCCTCCTTTGACAGCAGCACGCCTGATATCAAAGAAAAAACGTCCTAAAATTATTCTACATGAAGGCAATGCCATTATTGGGAAAGCAAATGCAATGTTATCCCATTTTGCCAATGTGATAGCGACTTCTTATCCTGAAGTTACAGGGATTTCCAAACATATTCCAGTCAAAGCAACAGGCCTTCCTGTTCGCCCTGATATTACCGCACTTTATCCTGCGCCTTATCAAGCACCAACAGATGAAATCTCTTTGCTGATTTGGGGAGGGTCTTTAGGTGCCAAGATATTCGGAGAAATTGTTCCTTATGCTTTGGAAAACCTACCCAAAGAAATAAAACAAAAGCTACGCATCACACAGCAAGTACGCCAAGAAGATTTAAATCGTGTGGCTCAGATTTATGATAAAGCAGAAATCAAAGCAACACTTGCTCCATTCTTAAACAACGTCTCTGATTTATTAAAACAAGCACATCTTGTCATTGGACGTGCCGGGGGCTCTTCTGTTTCAGAACTTTCCTTAGCTGGAAAGCCTGCGATATTAGTTCCTTACCCTTTTGCTGCGAATAAAGAACAAGATTATAATGCCAAAGCTTTAGAGCAAGAAGGTTCAGCATGGGTCATTGATCAAAAAGAATTTTCTGTCACGCCTCTGACGGCTCTGTTAAACGAGCTATTCAGCAATCCTGAAAAATTAAGTAAAGCTGCAGCAGCACATCATTTAGTCTATCCCAATGCTGCAAAAGAATTGGCAGATTTGATAGAATATTATATCAACGTATAACACCCTCTCTGATCCTTTGATAAAGAAAGAACTGTAATAATGAGATCTCTTCCCCTTTCAATTGGCACCATTCACTTTGTTGGTATTGGTGGTATTGGTATGTCTGGTATTGCCGAGACTTTGCATTACCTCGGATATAAAATCCAAGGGTCAGATATGTCAGAAAACGCGAATGTATTACGTTTACGCAAACTAGGCATTGCTGTTCACATCGGACATAAAGCCGAAAATGTAGGACAAGCCCAAGTCGTTGTCGTTTCTTCTGCCATTAAAAAAGACAATCCAGAAGTTGTTGATGCACGTTCTCGTTTTATTCCTGTCGTTCGTCGTGCAGAAATGTTGGCGGAACTCATGCGTTTGCGCTGGTCCATTGCAGTTGGGGGAACACATGGAAAAACAACAACAACCAGCTTAATTGCGACCTTGTTAGAATATGCCAAACTGGATCCAACTGTTATTAATGGTGGGATTATCGAAGCTTATGGCACGAATACCCGTATGGGCTCTGGGGATTGGATGGTTGTTGAGGCTGATGAAAGCGATGGCTCTTTCTTACATCTTCCTGTGGTCATTGCCATTGTAACCAATATGGATCCAGAACATATGGATCATTGGGGCACACCTGAAGCCATGGAAAACGCATTTCATCAATTCGTTTCCAATATTCCTTTTTATGGCTTTGGCGTTTTATGCATCGACCATCCTGCTGTGCAAAAAATGCTACCGAACCTTTCTGATCGTCGCTTAATTACTTACGGTTTTTCCCCTCAAGCCGATATTCGTGCTGATAAAATCATTACTGATAAACTCGGAACCACTTTTGACGTCGTTGTCACAAATCGTCATAAACAAATTAATCGTCGCATTGGGCCATTCCGTTTACCAATGCTGGGTCAACATAATGTTCAAAATGCATTGGCTGCAATCGCCGTTGCACTAGAAATGGATATTAGTGAAGATAATATTCGTTCTGCTTTTGCCGCATTTAAAGGGGTTCAACGCCGCTTTACCAGAGTGGGAGAAGTTGGAAAAATTAGTATTATTGATGATTATGGACATCACCCTGTTGAAATTTCTGCGGTCTTAAAAGCAGCGCGCCAAGCAACATCGAATAACGTTATTGCTGTGGTTCAACCACACCGTTATACGCGTCTTCGTGATTTATTCACTGAATTTTGCTCTTGTATGAATGATGCCAGCACCGTTATTGTGGCAGATGTCTATGCAGCAGGTGAAGAACCTATTCCAGAATTTAATCGTGATACCTTAATCGAAGGGTTACGCGCTCACGGGCATCAATCTGTTGTTGCGCTTCCTCATCCAGATCAACTGGCAGAAATGATTAATGCCATTGCAGAACCTGGTGATGTGGTAATTTGCCTTGGGGCAGGATCCGTTACGCATTGGGCACATGCTTTGCCAGAGCAACTCAAAAAACTACAACAAGAAAGCGCTTAAAAGGATAGAATATGCAACAAGGTCTTTTTACTCCAGAAGCACTTTCTGATTTATTGCCAAAGCTGCAAGGAAAGATCAATTTTGATGTTCCTCTGCATGCACGCAGCTGGTTTAGAGTTGGTGGAAATGCAGAAGTTTTAATCAATCCTGTGAATGATGAAGACCTTGCCTATATTTTAAATGCCCTTCCTTTAGAATGGCCTATTTTTACCTTAGGTGCGACCTCTAACCTCTTAATCCGTGACGGAGGCATTCCTGGTGTTAACTTTCAACTCCGCAAAGGGTTTAATGAAATCATTCCAGATCAAGACGGGTTTATTGTTGGTGCGGCTTGTTTAGACACCACCGTTGCTGAACATGCTGCTGCCACTGGGATTGCTGGATTAGAGTTTTTAATTGGTATTCCTGGCTCTATTGGTGGTGCCGTCAAAATGAATGCTGGCGCACATGGTTCAGAACTTTCGAATATTCTTGATTGGGTAGAAATCATTACAAGAGATGGTGAGTTACACCGTTTATCTGTGAGTGAGCTAGGACTAAGTTATCGCCATTCTTCTTTGCCTCAAGATGCTATTGTTACCAAGGCACGTTTACAAGGCACGCCTGCGGATAAAGAGAAAATCACGCAAGCAATGAATGCTATTAAAAAGCAACGAGAAGATTCTCAACCTATTCGTTCTCGCACAGGAGGATCAACCTTCCGCAACCCAGATCCTTCTGAGACCGAGCATAAAGCATGGCAACTCATTGATATGGTTGGGGGTAGAGGCTTAACCATAGGTGGCGCTCAAGTGAGTGAAAAACATTGTAATTTCTTAATTAACACTGGCACAGCAACTGCTGCGAATATTGAGAATTTAGGTGAAGAAGTTAAAAATCGTGTTATGAATCAGTTTGGAATTTCGCTTCACTGGGAAATTAAACGTGTTGGTCGTCCACTAGAAAAATAAGAAAGATATAAAATGTCCCAAAAGCATGTCACCGTCCTTCGTGGTGGAATTTCTTCTGAACGTGAAGTCAGCCTTGCCAGTGGTAGTAATGTTATCGATGCACTCAAAGAAGCTGGTTATCAAGTCAGTGATCTAATTGTCAATGATGATTTAGGGCATCTTGTCCAATCCCTAAAAGAGCAAAAGCCTGATGTCGTCTTTAACGCTTTACATGGACGTTTTGGTGAAGATGGTGCCATACAAGGTGTTTTAGAATGGATGAACATTCCTTATACACATGGGGGCATTTGTTCTTCTGCAATTGCGATGAATAAGCAAATGACACGGATTTTACTGGCAGATGCTGGACTTCCTGTTGCGACGGGAAAAGTTATTCCTATTCAAGAACTTGCCTCACAAGACCCTCTTCCTGTTCCTTACGTTGTAAAACCTATTGAAGAAGGTTCTTCCGTTGGAGTGTATATTATTACAGAAACAGATGCCAATGCACGTCAACAAAAACGTAAAGACATAGTTAAAGAATGGCACTTTGGTGAAAATGCTTTAATTGAGCAGTTTATTCCAGGAAAAGAACTTACGATTTGTGTGATGGAAGATAAAGCGTTAACTATCACCGATATTTCTTCTGGTGCGCATGTATTTTATGATTATGCCTCTAAATATACAGCTGGTGAATCACAACATACATTACCAGCACAAATACACCCTAAAGCATTTGAAGACGCTTTAAACTATGCAAAGCAAGCGCATAAAATATTAGGATGTTATCCAACGTCTCGCACAGATTTTAGATATGACAATACCAACGAGACCAAAGACAATCCTGGTAAACTTTATATCTTAGAAATAAATACGCAACCAGGGATGACGAAAACTTCTTTGCTACCTGAGCAAGCAGCATATTGTAACATATCTTACCCAGAACTCTGTTCTTGGTTAGTGGAAAAAGCAAGATGTCGTACATAAAGAAACGACCCGAATATCAAAATGATCGCCCCTCAAAGAGCTCGATTGCTATTCGTCGCTCTAAGCGTTTTTTGCGACCTTTTATCTTACTACTTTTAATTATAGGATTATTTATTGGCGGCGGTTGGGTTGTCTTCAGAATGGCCGGAGATCAACAATTCTCGGTGATTCGTGAAAAAGTTGCTAACCTTATCCCTATGAAGATCACTAAGATTCTCATTACAGGATGTAACTTAACTAGCGAAGATGAGGTCAAAGATGCCTTAGGTATCCACATCGGGGATTCCATTTTTAATTTTTCAGTAAAAGATGCTCAACAACGCTTAGATGAACTTCCTTTCGTTGATCATGCTTTATTAAAACGTCAGCTTCCTAATACGATTACTATTCATATTACCGAACGCACTCCTTTTGCAGTATGGCAACATAATGGTCAGTTTAAACTCATTGATCGTCAAGGAAATATTGTTGATGATCATGGAATGAGCGGTAAAGATGGAAAAGCCTTTTTACGACTTCCTTTGGTAGTCGGATATGGTGCAAATATAAGTGCTGCAGAATTACTAGATATTATCTCCACACAACCTGATATTAAAAAACATGTTGTCGCAGCCGTTCGCGTTGGAAATAGACGATGGAATCTAGATCTAAAAAATGGTACTATCGTCTTGTTACCAGAAAATCAGGAACTCCCCGCTATTCAACGCTTAAACCGTTTGCAAAAAGATATTCAGCTTTTGGATCGTCCGATCAAAGTCATTGATTTACGATTAGCTGATCGATTAATTATCCAAGAAGATAAAAATTACATGAATCAATCGCAAACTAATGATAACACAGAGAATAAAGACGATTCAAATACGCCGCCAACATCAACACCACAAAACAATTAAAGTTGAATTATTCAGCTTTATAAACAGGGTCAAAGGTCATGGGTAAGCTAACCTCTTCTCAGAAAAAAGCAAAAAGTAAAAATCAGAATTCTAGTCATGACAAAAATGCTTTGACATTGGCTCAATCAAGGCAACTTGTAAAAAGCCGTGTATTTCCCCCTGATGATCTTCCTTATAAAAAAGACTGGTTACCTGGTGTTTTTGGTGTTTTAGATATTGGCAGTAATAAAATCACCTGTTTAATTGGCCAAGGGAAATCTAATGGCCAACTACAAATTTTGGGATATGGTTGGCGCAGGTCTCACGGCGTCAAACAAGGTGGCATTGTCAATCTCCAAGCGGCAGAACGCGCTATTCGTTCTGCCGTTGGTCAAGCCGAAGAATCAGCCGAACGACGTTTAAGTAAAATCTACGTCAATCTTTCTGGTGGCAAACCTCAAAGTCAATTGTTTAATGTCGATTGGCCCATTGGTGGTCGCGAAGTCAATAATCATGATATTTATCGACTCGTCAATGAAGGCGTGTTACGCGCACAAATCGATGGCAGAGAAATCATCCATGCTTTACCTCTAGCATTTGATGTTGATGAAACTTCTGGCGTTGAGGATCCTCGCGGCCATCAATGTGAATTACTAAGCACACGCCTACATATTATTGACACTTCTGCAACAGCACTAAGAAATTTAGCAACCGTATTAACACGCGCAGAATTAGAGATAGAAGCCATTATCTCCTCCCCTTTAGCAGCAGGCCTTGCTGTTATGGCTCCAGATGAACGCGATTTAGGTGCAACAATTGTAGATATGGGTGGAGGAACAACGTCTATTGGTATTTTTGGAGAAGGACAACTTCTTTACTCCTCTCAAATACCAATTGGCGGATCACATATTACTAGAGATATTGCTGGAATTCTATCAACCTCTATTGATACTGCCGAATGGCTAAAAACCATGTGGGGAAGTGCTGAATACTCATATGATGATGAATATCAACAACTTCCGATTCAAATGATCGGCGATGATGACTATGAGGTTGTGACAAAAATACCACTATCTCGAGTTATTTCTATTATTCGACCAAGAATCGAAGAAACTTTAGAGCTTGTTCGTGATCGTCTTGACAACGCAAATGTTGGCAATGCAGCAAACGGAAGAGTCATCCTAACAGGGGGAGGATCTTTACTCGATGGCCTAGGCCCACTGGCTGCTCGCATTTTAAACCGTCAAATTCGACTTGGAAAACCAAATAATATCATAGGGTTACCAGATGACACTGCAAATTCTGCAGCGTTCTCGACAGCAGCAGGATTATTAGCTTGGGCAGCAGGGGATGGTCGAACTTTGGCTGATCTTGACTTCGCAGACAAAAAATCAGAAGGCTTTTTGAAAAAATTAATCGAGTTTATTCGCACACATATGTAAATATTTCTTTGGATTCTAACGCTTTTCTAATGTATCGTATTTCTAATGTATCGTATTTCTAAAATAAAAAGCTATACTTGCTTCGAGGATATTCATGACACTCAACTTGACAATTCCACAACCTACTTATGCTGATTTTACACCTCGTATTACAGTTTTTGGTGTCGGTGGTGGCGGTACAAATGCCGTTGATAATATGATTCTTTTACAATTAAAAGGCGTAGAATTCGTTGTTGCGAATACAGACGCCCAACAATTGATGAAAAGCTGTTCAGATAATCGTATTCAACTAGGACCACATTTAACCCAAGGGCTAGGTGCTGGTGCAAAACCTGACATTGGTCGTGCAGCAGCAGAAGAAGCTGCTGAAGAAATAGCTCGCCATATGGAAAATGTACACATGGTATTCATCACTGCAGGTATGGGAGGAGGCACTGGTACTGGTGCTGCCCCTGTCATTGCACGTATGGCTCGTGAACGCGGCATTTTAACGGTTGGTGTTGTCACAAAACCGTTTACCTTTGAAGGCGCAAGAAGAGCACGTTTAGCAGAAACAGGTATTGCTGAACTTCAACAGTTTGTTGATACCTTAATTGTTATTCCAAACCAAAATCTTTTCCGTACAGCAACCGAAAATACAACTTGGCAAGATGCCTTTAAAATGGCTGATGAAGTTTTGTATATGGGTGTTAAAGGCGTAACTGATCTGATGATGTCCCCTGGGCTTGTTAATCTTGATTTTGCCGATATTCGTACTGTAATGGCGGAAATGGGAAAAGCCATGATGGGAACGGGTGAAGTCGAAGGGGAAAACAGAGCTATTCGTGCTGCTGAATCAGCTATATCGAATCCTTTGTTAGAAGACACCTCTATGTCTGGCGCTCGTGGTTTGTTAATCAATATTACAGGTGGTTCAGATCTTACACTCTTCGAAGTAGATCAAGCTGCCAATCGTATTCGTGAAGAAGTCGCAGAAGATGCAAATATTATTTTTGGTTCTGCAATTGATGAAAATTTAACTGGAAAAATTAGAGTTTCTGTTGTCGCTACAGGTATTGACAGCCCTGTTCAATATGAAAAACAGTCTCCTTCCGCTCAACATCCAGTAGAACCTGAAAAAGCACCTACATCAGAAGCGACGCAGCATAAAGAAACGGTAGCTCCCAAAACAGCGAGTGCTCCAGTAGCTGAAACAATACAACAACCTACTGCACAGCAACAGAAACCTGAACATATTCAATATCAAGAGCCTCCTATTGCTTCACATAAAACCGCACAAGTAACAGAAGAAGAAAAAGCTATTCCTTCACGTCATACTGATGAACCTCGGGCACCCTCCCCTGATGCAATTCCAGAACGTGCTTCAAAAACCTCCCCTCGTTCCGGATTATTCTCTGATCCACACCATCGCCAAGATGATACCCCTCCTCCGCCATCTAGAAGCTTATTTGGTATTGTAACTGGGGCACTACGTGGAAATAAAAACTATCCTACTTCACAAACTGAACAAGGGAAAAATGAACCTTCTATTGCAACAAATGCAGAATTAAATCAAATAAAATCCAAAAACGATTCTAACAAAATCGATGAGGAAGGTCTTGATATTCCGGCTTTTTTAAGAAGAAAGTCATAAAAAAATAATATTTTTAAAAGGCCTCTAGAATATTTTAGAGGTCTTTTTTTTTACCTTATTTGCATTTCTTCGTAACACTATGCAATAATCTTTGACTGGTATTCTTTTTATTTCCTCTTTAAATGATTTTAAGTATAGCGACACCTTTATACAATCATATTTATATACGGGACAAAGACGATGAATGGAATACAAACAAAATCTTTAGCAAGATCAGCAAATGCAGCTCGTCGTTCTGTATGGTCCTCTTTTTCGTCTGCTCAACCTCATATCGCACCAGAACATACAATCTCCAATTCTATGTCTTGTTCTGGTATTGGACTACACTCTGGGAAATATATTAATTTACGTTTGCTTCCAGCCCCGGCTGGTACAGGTGTCGTATTCCATAGAACTGATCTCAATAATGCATTCATTAAAGCAAATTATGATACCGTCGTTGATACAACACTCAGCACCGTTATTGCATGCAAAAACGATCCTTCTGTCAGAATTGCAACAATCGAACATTTAATGGCAGCTTTAGCTGGGAATCAAATAGATAATGTAATCGTTGAATGCGATGGACCTGAACTTCCTGTGTTAGATGGATCCTCTGCTCACTTTAATACTTTGTTAGAACAAGCAGGAACACAAACCTTACTTGCAATTATGCCTAGCATTAAAATCCTCAAAACAGTTCGTGTTGAATCAAATGATGCTTTTGCAGAGCTCAACCCGTCTTCTGAAGATGGTTTATCTTTAACTTTATCAATTGACTTTCCTGTTGCAGCCATTGGCAAACAACTTTTTAAGATGAAGCTAACACCTGAGAATTTCAAAACAGAGCTTGCTCATTGCCGTACTTTTGCATTAAAAAAAGAAATCGATACATTACATAAAATGGGCCTTGCACAAGGTGGAAGCCTTGAAAACGCAATCGTTGTCGAAGACAATGTTATTTTGAATCCAAACGGTTTACGTTGTGAAAATGAATTTGTAAAACATAAAATGTTAGATGCTATTGGTGATTTATCTTTAGCCAATGCTCGCATACATGGAGAATTTATTGGTCACAAATCTGGCCATACACTGAACAACCTTTTGTTACGTAAATTAATGGCTGACCCAACCTCTTGGTGTTATTTACCAACTTCTACACGCATGAACACACCTGAAATTTTCCCAAACTTTTTTTATCAAAGTCAACAAAAACAAGAGGCTTAAAAACCTCACTTCAAATTAAAATTCAAATTTGTGAAATAAAACTCTTCAACTTCTCTTACGACATGATATAAAAATACTTCGTTTATCAAGTGTTGTGCCATTTTTATTAAAGCAGAAAGTTGTCAAACTGTGGTTACAGTGAATCCAAAATCAAACTCACGTATGGTTAAACATATATCACGCGGTTTTTTTTCTGTCCTGTTAGTGACCAGTATGGTTGCATGCGGCAGTGATAGTGGTAAGAAATCAGCCGATATAAATTCCGATGCTAATATGAAGCAAGGAACCCCAGAGCAACTCTATAATAATGGTATAGATGCAATTAAAACAAAGCATTACAAACTAGCGACCAAACAGTTTGAAACGCTACAAGAAAATTTCCCATATTCTGGATATGCACCTAATGCACAGTTAATGCAGGGATATGCCTATTATCTACAAAACAAATATCCAGATGCTGTGAAACAGTTAGAAACATTCTTACAGTTACATCCAAACAGCCCAGATGCACCTTATGCATTCTATCTCCGTGCATTATGTTACTATGAACGTATTTCTGACGTAACACGCGATCAACAAAGTACATTAGAAGCGCTTACAGCTTTAAACGATGTTGTCAATCGTTTCCCTGGCACTTCTTATGCTCGTGATGCTCAGTTAAAGATCGATCTTTGTCGTGACCATTTAGCTGGTAAAGAGATGCTTGTAGGTCGTTTTTATGAGCAACAAAAGAATTATGAAGCTGCAATTACCCGTTTCCAACGTGTCATTTTAGATTATCAAACGACAAACCACGTTGCTGAAGCGTTACATCGTTCTGTTGAAGTTTACCTAAAACTTGGCTTGACCGATCAGGCTCGTAAAACAGCATCAATCCTTGGATATAACTATCCAAACAGTGTTTGGTATCGTTATACTTATAATGATTTAAAGAAATATAAATTGACTTCCAATCAAACTGAAAAACCTACAGCGCATAGACCTGGCTTCTTCAGTCGTACATGGAATTCTTTTACGTCTCTTTTCTAGTCAATATTTACTTTTATGCCGTGTATCAGTTTCCTAAATGTTAACACAACTCTCCATACGTAATGTTGTTTTAATAGAAAAACTCGATTTATTCTTTAATCGAGGACTCACTGTTTTTACAGGGGAAACTGGCGCAGGCAAGTCTATCTTATTAGACAGTCTTGGCTTAGCTCTTGGCGAAAGAGCTAGTAGCTCTTTAGTTCGTGTAGGAACCAATCAAGCCACAGTCACAGCTTGCTTTGAAATCCCTCTTTCTCATCCAATATATAAACAACTAGAAGAACAAGGCTTTGAAGCGTCTGATCTAGCAGATGCTGCCTTAGTCATCCGCCGCATTATTGCAGCCGATGGACGTTCGCGCGCTTATATTAACGATCAACCTGTCAGTCTGAGTTTCTTAAAAGAAATTTCACAAAACCTTGTAGAAATGCAAGGGCAACATGAACAAGTTGGCTTAATGGATCCCAGAGGCCATTTATCTATCTTAGATAACTTTGGTGTATCCACAACGCTCTTACAAAAAATAAAATTACTTTATTCTAAATGGATTGAAGCCACAGCCAAACTCTCTGCACTGAAAGCAACCATTGAGGCGACTGCACATGAAGAAGAATGGTTACGAGAATCTGTAGAGGAACTGAAGCAACTCGCGCCTCAAGGAGATGAAGAGTTAGATCTTGTCGAAAAACGCAAAAATTTACAACAAGATGAACGCCGTCAAGAAGCACTAACCTCTGCTTTAACAATCCTTTCCCCACAAGATCGCCGTGCATTTCAACCTGCTCAGGCGCTCTTAAATGCTAGCAAATCATTACAGAAATTACTGCCATCAAGTTTTGATGAGCAAACTGAATTAAGTTCAACTGATCAAGCTGTGCAAGAAGCATTAGAGGCGATCATCCGCTCTGAAGAAGCTTTAGGTGAAGCTGAAAATATTTTAAATCATATCATTAATGATATTCAACTGGATCCACAACTTCTAGATGATATCGAAGAGCGTCTCTTTACACTACGAGCTGCAGGGCGCAAATATGGTGTTAATATCGATGAACTTTCCAGTTTGTTACAAGATTTTGAAACGCGCTTATTAAATCTTGATCTTGGCAATCATCAAATCCAAGAATTAGAACAAGAAGTTGCGACTTGTCGTGCTGCATTCGAAGAGGCTGCAGAAAAATTATCAGCAGATCGACAAAAAATTGCGAAAAAGCTAGAAACCGCAATTACACAAGAGCTAACCCCTTTAAAGCTAGATCGTGCTAAATTCTTTGTATCGATTACGCCTTTATCCTCTGATGCTTGGAACCATACTGGCAAAGATCAAGTGCAATTTTTAATTGCTGCGAACCCTGGCGTTCCTCCTGCTCCTTTAAATAAAGCCGCATCAGGTGGTGAACTCTCTCGTTTACTTTTGGCACTCAAAGTTGTTTTAAGCCAACAATCTACTTTGTCAGCCTTGGTCTTTGATGAAATCGATTCTGGCGTTGGTGGATCAACGGCCACTGCTATTGGGGATCGTTTACATCGCGTGGCTCAAAATTTACAAGTTTTTGTGGTAACACACAGCCCACAAGTTGCAGCGAGTGGGGATACACAATTAAAAATCAGCAAAACTATTGAAAAAGGTGTGACTTTAACCCATACCAAACAATTAAGTGCTGAAGAAAGGCGCGAAGAGATTGCCCGTATGCTGGCGGGAAATCATGTTACCGACGCGGCTCGCGCCGCAGCAGATAGTTTATTACATAGATCAAATTAATGAATTCTTTCCAAACACCATTTTCTACCATTGCCTTCCAAGATCTTACCCTCGACCAAGCCAAAGAGGAACTCTCTACATTATCAGATTATCTCCATCAGTGTGACGATGCTTATTATAACCAAGATAATCCTGTAGCAGATGATGCAACTTATGACCAACTACGTCGCAGGCATAAAGAGATCGAAGCGCATTTTCCAGAACTGATCGAACAAAATAGCCCCAGTCAAACTGTCGGCAGTCAACCTACAAGTGGGCTAAACAAGATCAAACATCGTGTTCCAATGCTTTCTTTGGATAACGTGTTTAATGGTGAAGAGTTCCAAGATTTCATTAATCGTATCCAGCGTTATTTGGATCTTAAACTTCACGATTTAGAGCATTTTACTTTTGTTGCAGAACCTAAAATTGATGGACTTTCTATCAATTTAACCTACGAAAAAGGTATATTAACCCAAGCAAGCACACGTGGTGATGGTACAGTTGGTGAGGATGTGACGGCTAATATCAAAACAATTGCTTCTTTACCTCAACAACTTACGGGTAATGTTCCTGATGTCATGGAGATCCGTGGGGAAGTCTATATCTCAAAAGAAAACTTCCTAAAACTTAACCAAGAACAAGAACAAGCGAATAAACGCATCTTTGCAAATCCACGTAATGCAGCAGCCGGCTCTTTACGACAACTTGACCCAGAAGTCACCCGTGCACGTCCTTTATCCTTATTCGTTTACGCTCAAGGATATTCCAGCCAATCTATCGCTGATACTCATGATCATTTTTTAAAGAAATTAGAAGCTTGGGGATTTGACGTTAATCCCTTATATCAAGTGGTTAAAAATGCTGATGAAGCAGAAAAATTTCAACAGGATTTAATGACCAAACGTTCTGGTTTGCCTTATGATATTGATGGCATTGTTTATAAGGTAAACACCATTGCCCTCCAAAATCGACTTGGATTTATCGGACGCTCCCCTCGTTGGGCCACGGCTTGGAAATTCCCAGCTGAACAAGCCATCACGCGTTTAAAGAAAATTGATATTCAAGTTGGAAGAACAGGTGCTTTAACCCCTGTTGCCTTATTAGAACCCATTAACGTAGGTGGCGTAATCGTTACAAGAGCCACTCTACATAATGAAGATGAAATTATCCGTAAAGATGTACGTGAAAATGATCTCGTTATTTTACAACGTGCAGGCGATGTAATTCCACAAATTGTCGGCGTAGATCCATCAACATTAGAAACACCACGTTCTGAACCTTATCAATTCCCTACACATTGTCCAGTTTGTGGCGCTCATGCTGAAAAGCCTGCAAATGAAGTGGTAAGGCGTTGCACAGGTGGTCTTACTTGTAATGCACAAATTGAAGAACGCTTAATCCATTTCTGCTCTAAAGATGCTTTTGATATTGAAGGAATGGGAAATAAAACCGTTTCTGAATTCTTTCATGAAGGATTAATCCATCAGCCTGCAGATATTTTTCATTTACAAAATCATCAGGAAAAAATCTTACATGCTGAAGGATGGGCAGAACTTTCTCTTAAAAACCTCTTAGCCGCTATTGAGAATAAAAAAACAATTTCTCTGGATCGTTTTATTTATGCGTTAGGTATTCGTCGTATTGGCATTGCCACTGCAAAAGTCCTAGCCAAACATTATACTTCTTATACCAACTGGGGTGAGCAAATGTTGGCAGCACGACAAATCGGATCAGATGAACGACTAACATTAGGTTCTATTGAAGGCATTGGCCCCGCCATTGCGGATGAGTTGGTTGCATTTTTCAGCGAAAGCCATAACCAACAGGCCTTAAAGGATCTGCACGATGTTCTCAACATCCAAGATGTAGAAACCACACAAGAAGGCATTTTGGTTGGAAAAATTCTAGTATTTACTGGCACATTATCTACCATGACCCGATCCGAAGCCAAAGATATTGCTGAACGATTAGGAGCAAAAGTAACAAGTTCTGTCTCTGCAAAAACAGATTATGTTATTGAAGGTGTCGATGGCGGCAGTAAGGCTCGCAAAGCCAAAGAACTCAATATCAAATGTTTAGATGAAAAAGAGTGGCGTGCATTAATCGGGTATCCAGAAATAAACGAAGTATAATGCAAAAACTCAACGATACACATATCCTCCTATTTATAAAATTTATAGGCTTCCTATTTCTTACTCCAATCTTGGGTGGTTTACTAAGCACGTATTTTGTTCAGAATAACCAAAGTGATTATACATACCTGCTTAGCATTTATGGCAGTTATAATGCTTTAATTTTTGTAAATATCTGCTACGCTTTTATTTAATCATTATTATGCCCACTACGTGTGCAATCGCATTTATTCTCAAACGTTTTTTTACTTTTGATTTAAATGGAAATAAAAAAGTTATTGTCAGTATTTTTCTAGGTATAACTTTTTTCATTCTTTCTTTTCTTGTATTTGCATTTCTTTTAGTCGCTTACTGTGGCACTAATAATCCAGAGATAGAGTTGTTCCCTAAAGCAATAGGAAGAAGTTTGGTCTTTATTGTGCCATCAATTCTCAGCATTAAATATTTATATAAACAGCCTAATCTTCACAAAGAAACTAGATCAGAACAACACAAGTCTACATCTAGAGAGCCATTCAAATAAAAAACGCCATATCCTCACGAATATGACGCTTTTTACTAAGTTATGTAATTAAAATTACATAGCAGATTTGAAGATTGCTTCCACTTCTGATTGTGGGCCTTGGCGTGGGTTGGTCACACCACAAGCATCTTTAAGAGCATTTGCTGCCAATGTTGGGATGTCTTCTGCTTTAACTTTAAGTTCTGTTAAGTTTGCAGGAATATTAACATCTTTTGATAATGCACGAATAGCAGCAATACAAGCTTTACCGCCTTCTTCGTCGCTCATCTTATCAACATTAACACCCATTGCTTTTGCCATATCTTTTAGGCGACCAGCACATGTTGGTAAGTTATATTCTTGAACATGAGGTAACAATACAGCGTTACAAACCCCATGAGGAAGACCATAGAAACCACCCAATTGGTGAGCCATCGCATGAACATAGCCAAGAGAAGCATTGTTAAATGCCATACCAGCTAATAATTGTGCATAAGCCATGCTTTCACGAGCAGCCATGTTTTTACCGTCTTTGACAGCAGTACGTAGATTTTCAGAAATCATGGTTGCAGCTTTTAATGCACAAGCATCTGTAATCGGAGATGCCGCAGTTGAAACATAAGCTTCAATAGCATGTGTCAGTGCATCCATACCTGTTGCAGCTGTTAACCCAGGAGGCATCGCAGCCATTAATGCAGGATCATTAACTGACAGAATTGGTGTTACCATTGAGGTTACAATCGCCATTTTAATATGACGAACTTCATCTGTAATAATACAAAAACGAGTGATTTCACTGGCTGTACCAGCTGTGGTATTAATAGATACTAAAGGTAATTGAGGCTTTTTAGGAACATCTAGGCCTTCATAATCTTTGATTTCCCCGCCATTTGATGCAAGAAGAGCAATCCCTTTTGCACAGTCATGTGGAGAACCACCCCCAAGAGAGATAACGAAATCACAGTTATTTGCTTTTAGGATTTTTAAGCCATCATTAACGTTAGATACAGTTGGATTTGGATGTGTTCCATCAAAAATGCTAGTGTTAATGCCAGATTTTGCTAATAAATCAGAAACCTTTTGAGCGACACCAGATTTGTTCATGAACTCATCGGTAACAATTAAACCATGTTTAAAACCATGTCCCAAGATGTGTGGAACTGCATCGTTTAAAGCATTTTCCCCAACAACATTGATTGAAGGAATAAAAAATGTGGTACTCATAGATACTTTCCTTTTATATTTACTATAATCACCATGTGATCATGTAATATATTAAAAGCCTTTTTTCATAAAATAACAAATTCTTTTTATGCTTTAATTTTTATGCCAACTTTGGCTGCTAGCGATTGTCCATATTCAGGGTCAATTTTTACAAAATGAGCCAAAGCACGCTGAAGAATATCTTCTTTAACACCTTGCATAGATGCGGCTAAATTACTGATTAACAATTCTTTTTGCTCTTTATTCATTAGTTTGTAAAGTGCCGCAGGTTGGCTGTAGTAATCCTCATCTGTTCTGTGATCATATTGTCCCGCAGCACCAGATAAATCAGAAGGAAATAATGGCTCTCTTTGATTGGTTTGTTTCGGAGAGTCGGTGTTGCTATTTGGATCATAATTGAGCGATCCGCCACCATTACTATCTAAACGCATAGCCCCATCACGTTGGTGATTTGCATAAGGACATTTCGGTGCGTTGATTGGAAGCAGTTGATAGTTTGTCCCTACACGATAGCGTTGTGCATCAGCATATGCAAAGACGCGCCCTTGTAGCATTTTATCAGGGGATAGGCCCGTTCCAGGAACAACATTGCTTGGTGCGAACGCAGCTTGCTCAACTTCAGCAAAGTAGTTTTCAGGATTACGGTTCAATTCAAAATAACCAACCTCGTGCAGTGGGAATTCTTTTTGAGACCAAACTTTGGTAACGTCAAAAGGATTTTCTTTATAAGTGCGAGCTTGCTCTTCGGTCATAACTTGAATGTAGACATTCCATCGAGGGAATTCTTTTCTTTCAATCGCGTTGAACAAATCTTCAGTTGCATAATCTGGGTTGCTACCCGCTAATTCCCCCGCTTTTGCTGGATCAAGATTTTTAATACCTTGTTGGGTTCTGTAATGCCATTTTACCCATGTTCTAACACCATCCTTATTAATCAAGCTGTAGGTATGACTGCCATAACCATGCATAAATCTAAATCCATCAGGAATACCGCGATCAGAAAATAAGATAGTGACTTGATGTAATGCTTCAGGAGAATGAGACCAGAAATCCCACATCATATTAGCATCTTTAAGATTGCTTTTCGGATCTCTTTTTTGAGTGTGAATAAAATCTGGGAATTTGATTGAATCGCGAATAAAGAATACTGGTGTATTATTCCCGACAATATCCCAATTGCCTTCTTCGGTATAAAATTTCAAGGCAAACCCACGTGGATCACGAGCAGTATCCGCAGAACCTCTTTCCCCACCAACAGTAGAAAAACGTAGAAATACTGGTGTCTGTTTACCAATGGTATCAAAGAGTTTGGCAAAACTATATTTTGAAATATCTTTTGTTACTGTAAATGTACCATGTGCTGCAGCACCTTTAGCATGAACGCGACGCTCTGGAATATTTTCACGGTTAAAATGGGCAAGTTTTTCGACGAGGTTAAAATCATCTAACAATACAGGGCCTCTTGGACCAGCAGTACGTGAATTTTGATTATCTGCAATGGGGGCACCATTAGCACCTGTAAGATTTTTACTCATTGATATGCTCCTTTGGTAATATAATATTGCTTGTAATGATAAATGTTTACAAAGGTTAATCAAACGAAAAAAACAAATATCGATTATCGATTATCGATTATTTCTATATATTATTATCTATAAACAAAACCATTACACTACGATAATTACATATAATAAAAAGTAATATAGCAATATAAATATATTCTTTGAGTTCAAAAAAACGTTAGTTATTTCATTTTTTCGCAACCAAGTGACAAAAGCCCCCTACATATTAATAAAATAATAGTAAATTCAATACCTTAAATTATTTAGTTTTTTGTAGCTTAACATTTCATTATTATAATATTCAAAGATTTAAATTTTAAACTTACTCATTAAAATTTTTCAAAAAATATATCATTTATTGATATTTTTGCTCTAAATATTTTTTAATCACCGCAGCAGTTTTATATTTATAATGAACCTTTTTACCATCAGCCACAGTACCATCGATCCCGGACAAGTTATGATCCTTAGAAATATTTAAATCGATACATAACTTTCCATCTTTGTTTTTAGTATAAGCTATGGTGTCATAACTATTATCATAAATATTAATAGCTGGCATATTCTGTTCCCATTTTTGCATTACAAATACATACTCTTTATTGTGTATTTTACTAAAAAATATAGATGCAATTTTTACACAAGCACCATCTTCATAATACTCATCAATAGTTTCTTTTTTTATTTGATTATTTTTTTGATATTCTAAAATCAATAACGTAGTTGGACATCCTCCTGTTGATATTTCGTCATTGTTTTGTTCAATATATATTTTACCATCTGGATATAAATCTATTTTAAAAGGACCCTGAATAATTTCACTAGATTTGAGTTGCGCGTAAACTTTAATAGTTTGATTTAAACTTAATAAAATAACTAAAATAATGATAATTTTTTCTCTCATTTAGAGACCTAATTAATAAATCTTCCCCACTCAAGCTATTAGAAAATTTGGTAAAAACTAATCGTTTACATATGTAATCTAATGACTAAACAACCTAAATAATATTAAAAGTTTGTTTTATATATCTTTCTTATACAAAACATTCTTCTTTATCAGCATAATTCTATAAATATATCTCCATTAACCCTATAGTCTTTTTGTAAAGTTTTGATTATAAAGGTTACGATGGTTCCTTTAAGAATAATAGGGAATATAGTGCAAATCTATAGCTGCCCCCGCAACTGTAAATAGTTGGTTATTTCTATAATCTCACTGGAGTGCTTTTTCTGGGAAGGGTGAAATAATGTGTATACTATGAAGTCAGGAGACCTGCCATCAGTATTCGTCAACGTGAAAACATTGGGCGGGGTGCCTCAATGCAATAAAAAAGATGCTATTCATGCTTCTTTTTTCTTTTCATAATGACATGAACATTACCGTAAGGCACTATTCATGTTTACCGCTATTAAACATCTCTTTGATGAGAGCTCACCTAATTTAAAGGTGCGCATCATCACCATTTATACAATCTTAGCCATTATTAATATTGGCGCATGGGTCTGGGCATTTATCGCTTTTTATGACAAACCCGCATTACTCGGTGTCTCCTTACTTATTTATGGTCTTGGATTACGACATGCTGTAGATGCTGACCATATTGCCGCTATCGATAACGTGACCCGCAAACTGATGCAAATGAATCAACGACCTGTGACTGTTGGATTTTTCTTTGCCATGGGACATTCTACCGTTGTTTTTATTGCCGCTGGTTTAGTAGCAATTGCTGCAAATACATTAAATAGTTTTGGAGATTTTCAACGCATTTCAGGCATCATTGGCACCTTAGTATCTTCAACATTTTTGCTAATCATTGCCATTATGAATATTTGCATTTTTGTCTCTATCTATAAGACCTATAAACGGGTTAAAGCTGGTGGCAATTATATGGATGAAGATTTAGATCTTTTATTAAATAACCGAGGATTTTTATCTCGCATTTTCCGTCCAATGTTTAAACTGGTCACTAAAGGATGGCACATGTTTCCTTTAGGAGTTTTATTTGGTCTTAGCTTTGATACAGCCACTGAAGTCTCTATGTTTGGGGTCTCTGCCGCGCAAGCAAGCCAAGGAGTGCCTATTAGCTCTATTCTGGTCTTTCCAGTCCTATTTGCTGCGGGGATGTCTTTGGTCGATACATCCGATGGAATTATGATGCTTAAAGCTTATGACTGGGCTTTTGTAAAACCCATGCGTAAATTATTTTATAATATGTCTATTACCCTTGTTTCAATCATGGTCGCCATTTTTATCGGTGGTGTTGAAGCACTCGGACTACTTTCAGACCAACTTCAATTAACAGGCACTTTCTGGAATTGGATTACTGAATTAGGCAATAATTTTAATGATCTTGGTTATGCTATTATTGGATTATTTGCTTTAGCTTGGTTAATTTCTTACGCCATTTATAAACAACAAAATATAGAATAATCAAATATTGAATGATACAGGATAGATATCAATTTATCCTGTATAAAATCATTTATAATTTCAACGACCTTGGCGTATAAAACCACGTTTTTTTCTGTGTTGTCAGCAACTTGCTATATCGACTACCAATTAGAACAAGGGTCTGCATATTCCCCATTGATGCCTTTGCTTCTTTCAGATTTGTAATTTCAATATGCTCATTTTCTCTTGAAATTGCTTGGCAAAATGCAACAGGAATATCCAAAGGAAGTTCTTCTCTTAACAAATCAAAAGCGGTATCAAGCTGCCAAGGGCGTGCTTTAGAAACCGCATTATAAAGCGCAATCACAAAATCGGCCTGTGCTGCCAACCTTAACCGCTTAAGAATAATTTCCCACGGCTTTAAATTATCCGACAATGAAATCGCACAAAAATCATGTCCTAAAGGAGCCCCTAACCGAGAAGCAGCAGCAAACATTGCAGAGATACCGGGTAAAACCGTGACCTCAACTTCTTTAAAGGATGGTTCTCCATACTCAATAGCCTCGAAAACAGCGCTAGCCATTGCAAAAACACCAGCATCCCCAGAGGAAACAACACCCACACGATGACCTTGCTGCGCAAGCATCAGTGCATGGCGTGCACGATCTAATTCTTCACGATTATCCGAAATATGTTTGCAAATCGTATCAGGAGCCTGAACACGTTGAACATAAGGACCATATCCAACTAAATCCGTTAATGTGGGCAATAAATGAGCCACTTCGATCGTTTGTAAATTTTGATCTCCAGGGCCAAGGCCAATGATATATACATGTCCACTCATAAGCATTACGATCCAGCAATAAGAATTAAAGAAAAATACGGAGCTTTAGAGTCCTTAAACTGCGTTAAGGGCATCATTTTTTCTTCGGTTTGAGTACCCCGTTCAATATAGATAGCATTATCCAATAAACCTGCTGATTGTAATGCTTGTTTTACTTTGGATAAATTACGCCCTATTTTCATAATCACAGCCGCATTACAAAGACGAAGTTTGGTAACCAACTGTTCTAAAGGTAAGGTTGCGGGTAAAACGGTAAGCGTTTGTTCATATTTTACAATCGGCAATTGGGCGGCACTCCAACACCCACTCATCGCTGTAATACCAGGGACAATATGAGTTAAATAATTAGGTTGTAATCGCTCTAAAATATACATGGCTGAGCCATATAATAAAGGATCTCCCTCACATAATAACGCAACATCTTGTCCATCTTGTAAATGTTGCTCTATTATCTTTGCCGATTGATCGTAAAACAACGCAAGCGCTTCTTTATATTCATTACTTTGATGCGGAATTTCCGTCGTAATCGGATATTCAAAACGTAATTCTTGATGTTGTGAACTTAGCATATCGTCCGCAATTTTTCTTGCGTGACCCACTTCCCCCTTTTTAGCAAAATACGCATAGACCACAGTTTGTCGTAAAATCCGCTCTGACTTACGTGTCACAAGTTCAGGATCACCTGGCCCCATCCCAAGAATATATAAATGCCCATTCATTTCGTTATATTTCCTGTTTCTGTGCCAAGGCATTAATTGCAGCAACCGCCATTGCACTGCCTCCTTGACGTCCTTTCACAATGAGATAAGGAACCTTACCCCATTCAACCAACGCATCCTTAGATTCAACAGCCCCAACAAATCCTACTGGAACACCAATAATCGCTGCAGGATAAGGAAGTTTATTTTCTTCCAAGAGATTAATTAAATGAAATAATGTTGTTGGCGCATTACCAATCACAACCACTGCACCCTCTAACGCATCCCCCCATAAATGAATGGCGGCTGCCGAACGCGTATTCTGCATTTCTTGGGCAAGTTGTGGTGTATCAGGATGGTTTAACGTGCAAATAATAGCATTATTTTTCGGTAGTCTACGTTTTGTAATCCCATAAGCCACCATCTCTGCATCACAAAAAATTGGTTTACCTTGCTGTAAAGCTTTCTCAGTTGCTTCAATCACATCAGGATGAAAAACAAGTTGTTCCGTGACTTCAATGCGACCACAAGCATGAATAATCCGCACTGCTATGCGTGCTTGATCCTCTGTCAATTTTGATAAATCAGCTTCACGACGAATAGTCGCAAAAGATTGCTTATAAATTGCTTGGCCATCATGAATATAGTCATATAAAGACATCAGCGAGAGCTTTTCTTAATGAAGTGATTGAGAGTCTTTTTGTAGCAAATTGATAATTTCTGTCAATTTTAGATTTTGATACGATGTATCTTGATCTGCTTTTCCATCAAACACAAGATTATATCCTTCTTGCGTTGCACAAAGCGTAACAGCGTTTATTTGAGGCGATGCACAGCCTTTAGCACATCCAGACATATGTAAAATCCTTGTCTGCTTCTTCCAAATTAGAAACAAAGAAACAACATCCTCGATCGTTGCCTGTTGCCCTTGCATACAAAACGGTTTTCCTGGGCATAAAATAATCCGTAATCTTGGATCTTCTGCTGTCACTATAAAATCAGACAAGTCTAATAAAGCCTCTTTAGAACAATGCGGTAAAATAATACTACGCCACGGTGTAAATCGAACAGTCCCATTTCCAAATTGATCCGCAACATCCGCAAGATGAAATAACTGGCTTGCTTTTAACAATCCAAAAGGCACACCAACATGAACGATCGAAGAAGTAGGAAGTTGAACATATCCGATAGGTAGAGAATGATAATGATCGTTGTTTTTATAATCAATCGTTGGATAAGAAATTTGCTGTAAATATAGTTTTGTATTTTCTGGATTTAATAATCTTTTTAATTGATGATTCTTACAAAATTGTGTGATTTCCAAAGCCATTTTAACCAAATCTTGTCGATCACAAATAATAACATTCTCATCATGCCCCAGCTGAATAATCCAACTTTTGTCATAAGCACGAATATTTACATCCGCATACACATTACGTAGCCCATATTCTTCACCTCCATCGATCAAGAAGCTAAATTTTCCTGTTAACGGATGGATCTCTGGACGTGCTTCTAGTGCGTTCTGTAATTCATGCGCAATATGGTAAACATCAGCATTCCGAGAAGGATCAAGATCCCACAAAGGCGCAATCATAATATTGCGTTTTTCCTCCATATTGGCATCATTAGATCCTAAATGTGCCTGAATCACTTTGGGTATCGCAATATCTACATTCTCGCGTGTAAACCCACGCAATTGTAAGTTCCCTTTTTGAGAAAGATTAATATATCCATTTCCATATTGTTCAGAGAGTTCTGCAATAAAGCGTGCTTGATCACTAGTAATCGAAGAAAAAAACGGTTTAATGCGACATAAAAATCCATCTCCCGTTTCCATAGGCTTAAACAGAGAAGGACACCATCCACGACGAATATTGTTCATGCTTTATTCCTCATCCAAGATCATTGCTGCACTGTTTGAACGAGGATGCCACAATCCACGATCACGTGCTTCTTTAAAACGATTTTGCATTGATTTTTTAGCTTCTTTATTGGCTTGCTCTAAAAACTCATTAACCGTTTCATTTCCTAAGGTAGCTTCAAAAACTAAATTAAACTGCTGATCAAAACGATTGGACAAAGTCGCTGCAAACCCAAATAATGCATCAACTGAACGTGCCATTTCAGCAGCACCTCGATAAGAATGATTCATCATAGAACTAATCCACACAGGATTGGCTGCACGTCCACGCGTTATGCGGTTTACTTCCTCAACCAACAATCGAATTTTAGAGGTTTCAGCTTTGGATGTATCCGCATGATATAATGTCGGGCGATTATTAAAAAGTTCAGCTGCAGCTGCAAATCCACCTTCATGTGCAGCATAATCAGGACTGTCTAATAAATCAATTTCTGCATGATCTTGACTATGAAAAAACGCCTGCGTTTCTTTTAAACGTTCAGAAAGTCCTTTTTGATTATATTCACCTGCCTTATCGCGACCATAGGCATAAGCCGAGTTCTTTAACCACAACTCCCCTAACTCTTTTTGATCCTGCCAACTCCCTGTCGCCAAAGGTTGTTCAATCCCTGTTCCATACGTCCCTTGAGCCGTTCCGTAAATACGCGTCAAAACCTGATATTGCTCCTCAGCTGGTGTTATCTGATAAAGGCCTGCCAAAGGATTCCATTCTGCAGGCTCTTCGCGTTTTGCTATTGCCTCAACCGTTTGATCAAAACTGTTAATTTGTGATTCAAACGCATCTCTGAAAAAACCAGAAATCCGCAGCGTTACATCCGCACGAGGACGATCCATCTCTGGCAAAGGAATAATTTCTATGGCATGCACTCTGCCTGATGTTGGATCCCATAAAGGTTTTGCACCCATTAAAATATAAGCCAAAGCAAGATCTTCTCCACCAGTTCTCAGGTTCGTGCTACCCCATAAATCAATCACCAAATGACGTAAATGATCGCCATTTTCTTGCATATATCTTAAAAGCAATTGATCTGCTGCTTTTTGAGCCAATAAATAAGCGGTTTGGGTTGGAATAGATCTAGGATCAACTGTATATAAATTGCGCCCTGTTGGTAAGACGTCTAGCCGTCCACGCGTCGGCGCACCCGCAGGGCCAGGCTCTATAAATTGCCCTGATAATGCGTTTAATAAAGCAGCTTTTTCTTGCTCTGCACAACGATCAAGCTTTTGTTCCAATTCGCCTATTTTATCAGGAGCATAAGCTTTTATATTCTCTAACAGCTGTTGTTTTTTAACGGGAGGCATTCCAAAAATATGCAACCCTTCTCTGATCTGTAAATCTTTGACATCACATAAATACGCATCCAGATGACTTAAAGCAATTTCATCACCAGTTTCTTTACGATTAATTCCTGTTTCAGCCAATAAACCACAAATTTCTGCTTTATCTAAAATCGCACCAACCAAGAGCTGACTGCGTCTGCGATCTAATCCATCTGCCTCTGCATAATCATCAATTAAACGTTCTAACTCTGCCGCTGGTCCACTTAAAACCGCTTTATTCATAGGAGGCGTTAAATGACCAATGGTTACCGCCCCCAATCTTCTTTTTGCACAAGCTGCCTCACCAGGATTATTCACGATAAATGGATAAATCACAGGCAATCCACGCAATAGAACGGCAGGAGCACAATCTTCTGATAAAGCCGTTGCTTTACCTGGCAACCATTCCATTGTGCCATGCGTTCCTAAATGAATCATTGCATCAATCAATTGATAATGGCGTAACCATAAATAGGTCGCAATATATCCATGAGATGGTGGCGTATCAGGATCATGATATAAAGACTTATGATCAATCAACGAAGAACGTTCAGGTTGAATAGCAATCGTAATATGCCCAAGGGTTAAATAACGTAACGTAAAATACCCATCTTGTATTGTTTCATCATCTTCAATCTGAGGCCAGTTTTTTAAAACTATTTCTTGAAAACCAATAGGGAGTTCAGAAAAAAGCTTTTTATATGTTTCTATCCTGAAAGTCTGAGAAGATTTTTTCTGACATAAAATCTGCGTTAATTCAGTCACCGAAGGAATAGATGGAGGAAGATCATAATGCGCTTCTTTTAACCATTGTAAAATATGATACAGGCTGGCAAAACTATCCAACCCAACGGCATGCCCTTCTTGTCCACCAACCCCAGGATAATTCGATAAAAATAACGCTATTTTTTTATCTTTATTTGGTTTTGACGCAAGGTTAGTCCATCCTTTCACACGATCAACAACAAGTGCTATGCCAGCAGGATAAGGATCATAATGAACTTGACCATTTATCTCTTTTTTGAACCCAATGGCCGTCGTTAATAACTTGCCATCCAACTCTGGCAAAACCACTTGCATCGCGAGGTCTGTTTGCGATAAACCACGAAAACTTTTTTCCCATAACTCTTTTGTATTTCCAGGTTGTAAAAGCTGTAAAACAGGCACGTTGCTTTGCTTAAAAATCGAGAATTGTGAATCTTGCTGGATTGAAAAATACGTTGCATTTAAAATGACTTGTGGATTGTTTTTTTGAAAAAAATCCGCAACCCAACAAGAAACCGCAGGATCTTTTAAAGAAGAAACATAAACGCCTTTAATATTAATATTCTTTTCCGAAAGCTGAGAAGCTAATACGGTAATTGGTTCAATATTATCAGCCAACACATGCGTGCGATAAAAGATAATAATAACGGTCGGCTGCCCCTCTTTTTGAGGCAACGCAAAAGGATACTCCCCAACCATTGGTAATGTTTCAGGATCAGCTTGATAGGCTTTTTGTGCTAGATAATGCGTCGTTAATTGCAATATATGCGTAAAATTATCAGCACCACCTTCATAAAAAAAACTTTTATATTGTGCTAAAAGTAAGGAAGGAAGCGTGCAAAGCCTGTCTAAACTGGGATCGTCATATCCCTCACCAGAAAGAACCAGTAAAGGAATATTATGTGCTTTACACGTAGCGACAACTTCCTCTGTGCCATATCGCCAATATTCAATCCCACCCAACAGGCGAAGGAGAACAAATTTTGCTTTTTTTAATGTGTCTTCAATATAAATATCAACGGACATAGGATGACGCAGCCGTTGTAAAGGCACCAATCGAATGGAAGTCTTTTGAAACTCTGGTTTTTCTAAACAATGCGCCATAATATTGAGGTCACTGTTTGAAAAAGATAAAAACAAAATATCCGCGGGCTCGTGTTGCAAATCCTCAGCAGGCGCTTGCTCATCCAAAGTTTTAATTTCACGAACCAGTAAATGCATTAGAGATCTCTTTTAAAATATTTAGTAACACGTTTATAAAAATGTCCAACCTTGGATTGTTTTAAATTGAATATAAGGTTTTATTTTTTCTTCGAGATCTTTAAGATTTTTCTCAAAAATTTCTGCATTTTTCAATGCCTCTTTATAAGGGTTATTTAAATCGAGTATACCATTTGATTTTACGTAAGCTGTATATGAATTAAATAGATCACCTGTTTCTTTTATTGTATTTAAAATTTCATAGATACCATCCTCTTCTTTAAAGAGAAATTTTGATTCTCTACATGATCTTACTAATTCAAACATATATTCTTTTATCTCTTCAGGTTCTTTTGTATAAAATGCACGACAAAAATTTAAGGCAGATATATAAACATTAAAACGCCGTTCATATAAATCAAGCTTTACTTTTGCGCTCGCTATTTTCGCTTGAGAATACCCAACAACAAAAGTAGAACAAGCAACTAAAACAGTCAAAATTGATATGGCATACGTAAAATAACTATTCATTGTCTAAGTTGCTTTGTCTTTAAGTGATTATAAAGTTTTTGCTCAAATCTATTGCAACGCAGCTTGAATCGCCTCTTGATCAATCCCAGTTTCTCCAATAACAATCAACTTACTCTCACGGCTTTCATCTGCACGCCATGCACGATCAAAGTGATAGTTAAATCGTTGACCTACGCCATGAATTTCCAAACGCATCGGTTTATTGGCAATATTCACATAACCTTTTATCCGTAAAATATCATGCGTATTTGCAACTTGAATTAATTTTTGAACAAGCGTTTCTGGATTATCTGCGGTCGGGATCGTTACCACAAAACTGGTAAAATCATCATGTTCATGATCTTCGCCTTCTCCATCATGATGAGACGGACGTGACTGTAAATCATCCTCTGCCTTTGCATTAATTCCTAAAATAATTTCAGGATCAATTTTCCCATTCGCAACTTGAATAATTTTTACGGCTTTAGGAAGTTCTTTTTGAATATCTTTTGTCAGTTGTTCTGCTTGTTCTGATGTGACTAAATCGATTTTATTTAAAATCACTAGATCTGCTGAGCAAAGTTGATCTTCAAAAACTTCATGCAAAGGATTATCATGATCTAAAGATTGATCTGCTGCGCGTTGCTGTGCCACAGCGTCAGGATCATCTGCAAATTGTCCTGCCAATACTGCGGGAGAGTCCACCAAAGTCACAACCCCATCAACCGTCATTCTTGTTTTGATACTGGGCCAATTAAACGCTTTGATTAAAGGTTTTGGCAATGCCAATCCAGAAGTTTCAATAATAATATGCTCTGGTGGATCTTTACGGTCTAGCAAAGCCTCCATCGTTGGTAAAAACTCATCCGCAACCGTGCAGCAAATACAACCATTGGCAAGCTCTACAATATTATCCTCGGTGCATCCTGGAACACCACAATTTTTTAAAATATCCCCATCAATGCCCAAAGAACCAAATTCATTTACAATAATTGCAATTTTTTTATGAGAAGATTGTTCCATTAAAGAGCGAAGAAGTGTGGTTTTCCCTGCACCTAAAAAGCCAGAAATAATAGTCGCTGGAATACGTGTAGATTGCATCGATTGATCCTATGTTCAACAAAAAGGGTAATTGTTAAACAGCTTACTGTGTTTATCCAGATAAGAAAAGAACTGATTATGATGCTATTTTATAACAAAATTATAGTGAAATATTCGCTTTGTATTATGAAGTTTAAAGCCGTTATTTATAACATCAAAAAAGCGAATAAATCACCATATTGTTCACACTGACATTCTTTAGATTCAATAGTTCATTAAATGATTTGATTAAATTTATTCAAAATAAATAAATTCTGAAGAATTAAAGTAAAACTTTCACAGACGAGCTCAAGAAAAAAACTAGTTAGTGTGACGCGTTTGTTGATTTATATAAATCA
>NZ_AGFR01000004.1 GCF_000231445.1 Commensalibacter intestini A911 | reverse complement strand
ATCTGAAAAAGGTTCTGATGCTAGAACACATGCAGGTTTCATTGCTCAACAGCTAGAAGCTGCTGTTAAATCACAAGGGCTTGATCCATCCCAGTTTTCATTTTGGTGTTCTTCCCCATTAGTGCAACAAGTTAAAAAAGAAGTTAAACTTGAAAATGGGGAAACTTCTGTAACTTTTGAATCTGAACTTGTAAAAGATAAAGAAGGAAACCAAGTTTACCAACAATCCCTACGTTATGAAGAGTTATTTGTTCTCTTATTAGAGGCAGTTAAAGTAAAGATGGCAAGCTTTGAAGAACGTCTAGCTGTATTAGAAGATAAATAACCAAGGAACCGTACCATGAATAAATTAATTAAAGGTGGTACGGGTTCATCTATGTATTTGAGTCAGATTGTTGACTCAATCACAGGTCAATCCGATCTAATACCTAAAATAGTTACTGAAGACACTTTAAACATACAATTCCCAGACTATGGGGATAAAGTTTATTTACTACAGTTTAACCAAGACTGTAATATCACTATTAAAAATGTTCCTAGATTACAGTTTCAAAAATTAACCTTAATATTACAACAGCCAATAAATGGTAATTGTTATCCAACATTTGTAAATGAAATCGAATGGAAAGATGGTAAAAAACCATTTGTAAGTATAGAAGCAGGAAAAGAAACTATTCTTGAAATCATTGGTTTTAATAACAAATTAAAAGGGAAAAAAATCTATGGTTAATGCAACAACTGGTTTTATCAATAACGGTTCCCTTGTTCAATATGGTATAAACAATACATCTGATGGTTGGGATACTTTATTCTTACCCTCTATTGAGGATGGTATGTTGCGTATTTTAATTGATGGCGATTTACCAACAGTTAAAGGCACAGATACACAAGCATCTATTTCATTCTTTCATGGAGACATACCTTTATTTAGTGCAACCGCTACAGTAAGTGTGCAAGGAGCTAGTTCACAGGGGGCAGATAAGAAAAACTTTAAGTTTAAAGTTGTGAATCCAACAACAGGTAATAAGCTTAAAGTTAAGTTTGGTAATTGGCTTCCTATGAGTTCTATCACTTTAAAAGCTTATGCTGTGGATAGAACACTTATTAGGGACAGTTTATCTACAATGGTTTACCGTAAAATTTTACGGTTAAATAATGGATTAACAGCACCCTCAAGTGAATATTCTTATCTTGCATCTAAAAACTGTGGGGTTACTGTTGGTGAAGCAGATTTCACAACGGCTGGTTTTCCTATAGAGGTGTATAATACAAGTGGTTTTTACGGGTTATATGTCATACGTTCTTACTATGATGCAGAAACATATTTACTAGACGAAAACAATACACAGCATGTATTAATGCAGCCCAAGCTATCCAATAATTTTTGGGTAGATGGTGTATTTGTTGGTTCTGTGTGGGATATTACATTACCAACAACACAAGATGCTACATTTGAATCCTCAGTAGAGCGACTGTTTCAATGGTTTAAAGGTTGTAATGATGGCTCTATTAATATGAGAGCAACATATAAAGATTATATAAATCTTGAGGCTTTCATTGATTATATCTTATTTACTGAGCTTACAATGGGCGGAGATAGTATTCAAAATAATTTGATGCTC
>NZ_AGFR01000005.1 GCF_000231445.1 Commensalibacter intestini A911 | reverse complement strand
TTGGTTGGTTAAAATACGTTTTTAACATCAATATAATGACTGAATAAAAAGCCTGTTACATATAGCAGGCTTTTTTATTTGTTTTATAATCAAAAATAGTAAATTATAAAGAAACATATTTTTCCAAAACTGAATTTGAGGACGCATTAGAATGCAAGGCAGAATGTTACGAGTAGGGCTTGTCGGAGCAGGGTATTTTGGTCGATTTCATGCATTAAAAGCAGCAGCATCTAAGCGAGAAGAGCTTGTTGGGGTTTATGATCCAGTTATTGAAAATGCTGAACAAGTAGGGAAAGAAGCAGGTGGTGCGCCTTATCTGCCGTTGGATGAGTTATTAGATCAATGTGAAGCGTTGATTATTGCTGCCCCTGCCGAGGAGCATTATAAGCTGGCGGTAAAGGCCATTCAGGCAGGCAAGCATGTTCTTATTGAAAAACCAATAGCTTCGACTTTAGAGCAAGCTGATCATTTAATTCAACTTGCTAAAGAAAAGAATATTGTATTGCAAGTTGGGCATTTGTTACGTTATTCGGCTGAGCAAAAGGCGATTAGCGAGCGTATTCAGCGTCCTCTTTATATTGAAACCACACGTATTGCGCCATTTAAACCGCGTGGTGTTGATGTTTCTGTTGTTTTGGATTTAATGATTCATGATTTAGATTTGGTAATGGCAATCGTAAATTCTCCAATTGATAAAGTCGATGCTTTGGGGGCTGCGGTGACTTCGGAATTTGAAGATATTGCCAATGCACGGGTGACTTTTCAAAATGGGTGTGTTGCAACGATCGCCGCCAGTCGGATTTCTTTAAAAACAGAACGTAAAATGCGAATTTTCTCTGAAGAGGGGTATTTATCTGCTGACTTTATGGAAAAACAATTGGTAATGATTGGCCGAGAAAAAGGCTTGCCTTTGCCTGGTACCAATGGGTTCAGACGTGAAGCCGTTAAATGGAAAGACCATGATAATCTAGAACAAGAACACGCAGCCTTTGCAGCTTCTTGCCTTGATGGTGCGCCTGTGATTGTTGATGCCGTGGCAGGACGGAATGCATTGGAAGCAGCTTTGGCGGTGATTAATAGTGTGAAAGAGTCAAGAGAACGAATGCAAGCATCTGGGTTATTAAGCCCGAAGAAGATGAGTTTTTAGGGTTATATATATTGTAAGGAAAATTATCAAAATATTTTATATGATGAGCCTTACAATATATTAGTTATTTAAGTGAAAAGCCTGCACTGACGAGCTCTTTTCTTAGTTCAATTTTCCATTCTGAATCGTCAATAGAAAATGGAATAAAAACAACTCCATTAATATCACCAGGTTGCTCTACACCATTTTGTAGTAAAGCTGCGACTTTTTTTCTGCCAAGTTTTCCAATAAAATAACCATGCTCAAAGACAACGTTTTGTCTTGCTCTTGGATTTAGTTGTGATTTACTCTCTTTCATACTTCCAATATCACAAGGTGTATAAAGAATAATAGCATAACCAACATCTGAGTTGTTTTCTATTTTTTCAATAATAGTGTTGCCATTATTGCTTTGTTGATGGAGTATAATGGGGGATAGGCCTAGTTCATGTATATAATTAGAAACGGTTAGTTTGGCGAAGTCGTCTCTTCCATGAACAACAAATATTTTTTTATTTGAAGGAGAAGCTTTCTGTATATCTGAGTTGTCTGCTTCGATAACTTCCTCCACTTCTTTACTAAATATATATTTTTTTGAAATATCAATCATGTTCTTTTCCTTTACCATGCTGTGTGGTAAAGGAATATATAAATAGTCAATATTTGTTGCACGTTTAACGAGTTCTCCTGTTGTTAATTCTGATTCAAACAACTTAATTTGATCTATTTGATTATATGCAATTTTTCTACCATCAATAGTAATTGTTGTATGTTTTAGATATGGGTTTATAATATATTGATTAATATCATTAAGGTCTTTTTGATCTAATTCATAGAATGTTTTGCCTTGTTTTAATATTATAAAACGTCATTTTAGATTAGCCTCATTAAAAATCGTTAATACTTATTATTTTAATCATAATAATACGTTATTAGCAATAAAATACTATTCTCGTTTCAATTCTTCCTGCAACATTTCCAATTCTAACCAACGTTCTTCCATCTGATGATGTTCTTGATGGGCTTTGGTCAGTTGTTCTGTGAATTTATGGAAAGATTTTGGATCTTTTTCATAAAGGATAGGGTCAGCTAATTTTTCATTTAATAGTGCAATTTGAGCATCGAGCTTTTCTATTTTCTCAGGTAAGTTATCCAACTCATATTGATCTTTATAAGACAGTTTTTGCGTCTTGCTTTTAGCAGGTTTGGCAGAGTTATCACTTTTAGAAGCAGCTTTTTTAACAATTTCAGCCTCTTTTTGGCTTTGTTTGCGCAGTGCCACCATATCTGAATAGCCACCCGCATATTCAATCCATTCCCCATTGCCATTAGCAATCAAGGTAGAAGTCGCCACACGATCCAAGAAATCTCGATCATGGCTGACGACTAAGACCGTGCCAGGATAGGAGGCGAGGAGCTCTTGTAATAAATCCAATGTTTCCAAGTCTAAATCATTGGTTGGTTCATCAAGGATCAGAACATTTGAAGGTTTTGCCAAGGCACAAGCCAAGAGTAACCGAGCTTTTTCCCCACCAGATAGCGCATGAACAGGAGTTTTGGCTTGTTCTGGATTGAACATAAATTCTTTCATATAGCCAACAACGTGGCGTTTTTCTTCGCCAATTTGCACATAATCGCCACTACCGCTGGTCATTGTATCAGCAAGTGTTTTATCGGGATCTAATAATCGACGTTGCTGATCTAACGTATTAACTTCCAAATTAGCGCCAATTTTAATTTCGCCACTATCAGGCGTTTCTAGTCCTGTTAACAGGCGTAAAAGGGTCGTTTTTCCTGCACCATTAGGGCCAACAATACCTAAACGATCTCCACGTAAAACGCGCAAATCAAGATTTTTGACAATGACTTGATCGCCATAAGCTTTGTTAATTTCCTCTGCGACAACCACTAACTTTCCAGAAATATCTGCTTGGCTGGCTTGTAGTGAGGTCATAGATGGATTTTTAATAATTTCTTGACGTTTTTTACGTAAATCTGCCAGCTCTGACATACGACGCACGTTGCGTTTACGCCGAGCAGTAACGCCATAACGAACCCAGTGCTCTTCTCTGACGATTTGACGATTTAATTTATGTTGCTCAACGGCTTCTTGTTCAAAAAATTCTTCTTTCCATTGTTCGAATTGAGAGAATTTTTGTTCTAATTGTCGAGTTTGTCCACGATCTAACCAAATAATTCCATTGGCAATATTCTCCAAGAAACGACGATCATGGCTGATGATAATCATAGCAGAAGATAGGGATTTTAACTCAGCTTCTAACCACTCAATCGCGGGAAGGTCTAAATGGTTTGTTGGTTCATCTAATAATAATAAATCAGGTTTTGGTGCTAATGCTTTGGCTAGAGCACAACGACGAGCTTCCCCACCAGATAGATGTTTAGGATCTTCGGTGCCATCTAGTCCAAGTGCATCTAATAAAATACGAGCACGGTAATGATCTTCATGATCGGGTAAAACAGAACACACATAATCTAGCGTGTTGGTATATCCAGTAAGGTCAGGTTCTTGCGATAAATATTGCACCGAAGTTCCCGGCTGTAAAAAGATACTACCATCATCAGCATGCTGTTGGCCTGTAGTAATTTTTAATAACGTTGATTTCCCAGATCCATTACGTCCAACCAAACAAACACGTTCCCCAGCGGCAAGGCTGAAACTTGCATTGTCAATTAATGGTTTACCACCAAGGGTAAAAGAGACATCTTGTAGCAAAAGAATAGGTGTGGACATAAAGGAACCTCAGTATAATAGGAGCGTAGATACTACGTTAATTATTGTTAGGTGGCAATGTCATTTTCCAGCCATCTCCCCCCCATAATTGAAAGACATAATCGGGTTTCCCTTGCCACAAGTGTACTTGAGTTCTCCAAGGTGTAAGATGTTCGTTTGTGTATGTCATGCTAAAAAAGTTGAAAAAACCAACAAAGATTAACCAAATGATTAAAACGTTACAGACTACTTTTCCTTTATTGGATAAAGTATAAGAAAAATAAAGTAACATTAAACATAGTAAAGACTGACTAATAAAAATATAACGTTGATTTACATGGCCGATGTAAAACCATGTTAAATCTCCTAGTGCGCCAAATATAGATGTTGCTAATAGTATTAAAGCAGATAATAAGAAAAAAATACTTAATCTGCTTGGAGGATATTTATAAAAACAAAACAGAATATATCCCAAAGTTATTATACAAAGGATACAAGATAACATTAAAAAATGATGAGCATTTTGATTTTGTAACTGGTGGAGGTAAAGATCAGTTAAATGATTATAACCAAAAAAAGGAATTATAATATCTCTAGAAAACAAGATACCTAAAAAATCTTGAATATGGAAATGATAAGAACGAGTTGATATTTTTTCATAAAAAAAGCTATATTGAATAATACATCCAATAAATAAAGTAAAAAATTGTTCTGTTCGAAGCCACTTTCTATCAATAAGCATTTTTAAGCCGTAAAGTGGAAGGAGTAAGAAAGCCATTAATCCAGATATAGCAGAAACGATTAAAATGATCAGCTTTATCCATCGTAAATAAGTTTTATCCGTATTTAATATCATAATGATACAAACACTTAGTGATAAATAAAATTGGATATGTAAGCTTTGTAATGATGTTTCTAATGAATCTGGTACAAGAAGGAGAAGTAATGTAGCAAAAACACGAGCCCTAGTTGAATTTAACCATTCATCTTTAGTGGTAAGTAATAAAAACAAAGGAAGCAGTTGGAATAGTAACCCAATAATTGTAGTGACATATGGAACATACAGTAAAGGAACACTCCATCGAGCAACCAAGGTAGCGCCATTTGTCGCAAAATTCAAATAACCTGCATATGAATAAAAAAGTGCCTTTAACGGTGGCATTACCCATGCGTTATGAAGAAAAACCACACCTTCTTCTGTCCATAATCTGCTATAAATAAACACATCAGGTTCACGGATACAAATAAAAAAAGCAGAAAAAAACAGAAGAAATAATGTTTGATAATTATGATTTTTAATTATGTTTGATAATTTGGATATCATTTCTTTTCCATAGAAGGTGTATGATTAACAGGAAGGGTTACTTTCCAACCATTAGGCCATATTTGGAAAATATAATTAGGATTTTGTTTCCACAAATAAACTTGGTTGTTCCATGACATATAATTTATGGGGGCTATATTCATAAATGTTGTATGTGCAAAATTAAAAGAACCAACAAAGATTAACCAATATATGAAAATAGCGCTGATTCTTCTAATTGTGTTTATACTCTTAAAATGAATATAGAGTAAGGTTAGACAAAGCAATGCTTGTTCAATAAATAAGTAGCGTTGGTTATTAAAAGGAATTAAGAATTCCTCCCTTGGTCCAATAGAACCTATGATTGAAAGAAAAAACAGACCTAAAGAACAGATAAAGAAAAAAGCAGCTTTTTTTGTTTTTGGTTGACGATAAAAAAATAATTATTATTGTCAAAAGAAAAATTATAACAAACAGAGATGGGATATAGGCTGCTGAGATTTGATGGATATGATCATGTAAAAAATTTGCATATTTTATTGTCTCAGTATTGGTTCCTAAAAATGGAAACAGTAGATTTCTAACAAAAAATATTTCAAAAAAATCAGAAATAAAAAAATTATGAAAACGATTGGAAACAGTTTCATAAAAAATAAAATATTGAATGGAACAACTGATTAAAACAATACATAGTTGTGCTAGTCTATATTGTTTTTTTTCTAAAAAATACTGAATAAAAAATAAAGGAATTAAGCAGATATTCATTACCCCTGATAGGCCAGCCAAAGCTAAGATAAATAATCTAAAATAGCGTTGATAAGAAGATACAGGTTGTAAGACAAGAAGAATAACGCTTGCTAATGTTAATTGAAATTGTATGTGTAAGCTTTGTAAAGATGTTTCGATAGATTCTGGAACTAAAAGTAATAATACTGTTGTAAGAATGCGTGCTTTTGTTGAATTTAACCATTCATCTTTTGCGGTTAATAGCAAAAATAATGGCAGTAATTGGAAAAGTAATCCCGTTATAGATGTAAAGTAAGGTGAATATTGTAAAGGAATATAACGTGCAGCAATAAGTGTTGTTGCATTTGTTGCTAGATTTAAATATCCCCCAAAGGAATACAAAAGCATTTGTAATTGAGGTGTTATCCAAGCATGATAAAAGAAATTATCACCTTCTTCAGCCCAAAAGCGTCCATATAAAATAACATCAGATGAACGCCAACAAATGATGCATGCAAAAAAAACAAGTAAGCAACAGATTTGAACAGAGCGTCTTTGTAAAACAAAGCTCATTTTTAATACTTTCGAATGCATTTATTGAATGTGTTGATGATTATAAGGTAATTGAATTGACCATCCATATGGCCAAGTTTTGATGATTATATCAGGATGATGTTTCCATAATTTAATTTGTTGCCTCCAAGGGGGAACACCATAAGAAATAGATGTAAAATGGTAGTAATTATACGTGCTAGCAATTAATAGCCAAATACTTAAAAATATACATATATATTGGCCTGTTTTAGGTAGGTTATAAATAAAATATACTAATAATATGCATAGTAATGATTGGCTGATAAAGGCATAGCGTTGACAAAAATAAGGTTCAAAAAACCAATAAGTCGGTCCAATAATTCCAAAAGTGGAAAGCGCTAAATTTAACAAAGCATATGCTAAAAGATAGCTAGCTAGTCTTGTCTTAGGATATTTATAGAAACAAAATATAATAATAAATAAGAAAAAAATACTAATACAGCATGCTAAAATTGGAATTTGTTGGTTTTTAACTAATGATTGTAAATAGAATAAATATGGATTGGATAAAGAGTTGTTACCGAAAAATGGAATGTATAATTCTTTTGCAAAAAATATACTTAAGAAATCTGTAAGAGAAGTATGGTATTGGCGTAAATTAAATGATTGATAAAAAAAAGCAAATTGGATGATATTGCCAATAAACAAAGTAAAAAACTGTTCTATTCTAAGGCGATCTTTATCGATATAGCAGCGCAGTGCGTATAAAGGAAGTAAAAGAATACTCATCACACCAGATAAAGGGGTAAGTAGTAAAATAATTAATTTAAACCATCTTTGATGAGTGGAGGTATTGTCCAATATTAAAATAATGGCAGCTGCGAGGGTAAGTTGAAATTGAATGTGTAAGCTTTGTAAAGCGATTTCTAATGATTCAGGTACAAAAAGTAATAGTAATGTGATGAGTGCGCGATTATAAAAAGAAACAAGCCATTTATCTTTTGCTGTTAGTATTAAAAACGTTGGTAATAGTTGAAATAATACACCTATTATGATGGTAACATATGGGGCATATTTTAAGGGGGCACACCATTTTGCGATTAAGGTTGCTGCATTAACTGGTAAGTTTAAGTAACCTCCATAAGAGTAAAATAATGCTTGTAAAGGTGGCATAACCCAAGCATGATAAAAGAAACCACCTTCTTCAGCCCAAAAACGACTATCTATTATGACTTCAGGAGAGCGTGTTAAATGGATAATTGCCACGAGTAAAAGGAGAGCAATTGTTTGATAGCGCCGGCTATGTAAATGTTGTTTGATTAATGCGATTATTGACACGATTTATTATTTTTCTGAGGTATGCGTTGAGTCATAAAGTTTTTTGGGAATAATAATGTACCAATTATTGCACCATATTTTTGGATGATATGAGTGATTTTCTCGCCATTTTTGCACCTCTTGTCTCCATACATGTCCGCCGCCATCTTTTGCTTCTGGAAATAAGTGGAAAAAATTATATGATCCGATAAAAAGTAACCATAAGATAATAATATTACTGATTATTTTTCCTGCTTTTGGTAAGGTTACAGAAAAATATAGTAGCATTATAGCTAATAGTGCCTGGCTTAAAAAAGTATATCTTTCTGTAAAATCAGGCGCAATCAGTTGAATTGTTCCTCCAATAACGCCATAAATCGCAATGCATAATGTCAGTAAAGCAGAGAGGAATAAAAGAAAAGCTTTACGAGTTTTAGGGTATATAACAAAAAGGCTGCTAATAAAGAATAAGAATAAAGTGGAAATAGTGCTGGCTGTGATAGAGACCTGATGAGCTTCTAATTTATGAAATACATTGCTCATAATTAAGGTGGATTGAAAGCTGTGATGTCCTAAAAAAGGAAAAGTTAAATCTCTGATAAAAATGACACTACAAAGGTCTGTAAATGAAAAATGACCTTGGCGAGGGATACTATTTACATCAATATTGTATTTAATATTATACAAATAAAAAGAAATTTGTACAAAACTTCCCAGTAAAAGACAAAGAAACTGTTCTAATCTAGATTTGTTTTTATCTTGTGTTAATCGAATAAAGAAAATAGGGAGTAAAACAATAGGTAATAATCCACATAAAGGAGCAAAAATGAGTAATGCTAATTTCAGTTTTTTTTGATGATGAATATCTGTTTTTAAAAAAGCGATGAAAGCGCAGGCTAAGGTCAAATGGAATTGAATATGTAAGCTTTGCAATGAAATTTCAGAAGATTCAGGGATAAATAATAGTAAAAGCGTTGCAAGTAATCGAACACGAAAAGGGGCTAACCATTGATCTTTGGCGGTAAGTAGTAAATAAATGGGTAGAAGTTGAAAAAATAAGCCAATAAATGTTGTAACATAGGGCGCATATTCCAGAGGAACATGTAAGTATCGTGCAATAAGGGTGGCGCCACTAGCACCTAAATTAATATATCCGCCATAAACAACAAATAAAGCATGTAAAAAAGATAAATTATATGCCTTGGCATAGAATATATGCCCTTCTTCAGCCCAAAAACGACCTTGTATTAAGATATCAGGTGCGCGTAGGAATAAAAAAAGAATATATAAAAACAGCAAAATACCTGTTTGATAACTGCGTTTTTCCAATATATTACCAGATATCATAGGAAGTAACTTTCACTATGTATAAAAGAGAAAGAATTTAGTTTTGGTTTTGTTTAGGTGAATCAGGAAGTTTTATGATTTTATTGACAATTTTCCCTAAATGCCAAACCAAGATTCCTGTACCAACAAAAGCAACAGCTAATAAAAGATGTTTAATAGAGGCAATATGTTGTGTTTGTAAAGAGCTAACCTCTGTGCTGGCGATATGTCCCATCACAACATATCCTAATAAAGCAGGTAAAGAAGCAAGAGTGCCAAGCAAATAGGAGCGGACTGAAATTGATGTCAGTCCTAATGCATAGCTTGTTAAAGCAAAAGGCATAATCGGTGAAATACGCAATAAACAGACTAGTTTCCATCCATCTAGATGCAGTAAATGATCTAATTTTTGCATTCTTGCAGAACGTTTTAAAATTTTCTCAATATGAGATCTAAAGATGGAGCGGCTGAGATAAAAAGAGATAAAAGCGCCAATTAATGTTGCAATAGCGGATAGGAAAAATCCTTTCCAAACCCCATAAAGCATTCCCGAACCAAATGCAGCACTAGAGGCGGGTAATACACCGCAGAGTGCGATAATTACTTGTATAATCTCACTAATAATCAGTCCCTTTAGAGAAGAGGTTTGTTTTGTTTGTTGATAAAATTCAAATAAACGATTGAGTGTATCTGTATGATGACTAAGTAATACGCCCCCTCCAATCATTGTGATAATGATTAAAAAGAAAATGAGTAAGCCAACCGTTTTTTTTGAACTTCTCTGGGACATTCGTATTTATTTTTTAAATAGCTTATTTGAAATTAACCCTAGTTTATCCAAACGATATTCGACAGAAGTTTTTAAAACCCCCAAACCGTAAATAGTACTACGTCTCAAGTTAATAGAGGAGGCTTCTTCGAAGTATTTTGTCGGGCAAGAAATCTCACCAATACGGAAGTTTTGATAAATGGCTTGTGCCATCATTTGGTTATCAAAGATAAAATCATCAGAACAAGTTTCAAGAGGTAAAGCCTCTAGAACTTCTTTTGTCCATCCTCTATACCCTGTATGATATTCTGATAACTTACAGTTCAGTAGAATATTTTGAATAAAAGTTAACCCTCTATTCGCAATATATTTATAAAGAGGCATCCCTCCAGCCAAAGCGCCTTTTCCTAGAATACGAGAGGCAATAACGCCATCATAATGACCAGAGGTTAGCATACTGACCATCGCACGTAATAATTTAGGGCTATATTGATAGTCTGGATGTAACATAATCACAATATCAGCACCTCTATCTAGGGCAGCTTTGTAACATGTTTTTTGATTGGCACCGTAACCTTTATTGTTAGTATGAATAATAGTGTGAATATTTAATTTTTTAGCAATTTGGACGGTTTCATCTTTACTGGCATCATCCGTTAAAATAATGTCATCGACGATATCATGAGGAATTTCGTTAAAAGTTTGTTGTAATGTGAGAGCAGCATTATATGCAGGTAACACAACAGTGATTTTTTTGTCGTTCATCATGATGATTTGATTTCTTATAGGTTATTATTAGTCATCCTTTACCATAAGAGCCTTACTCTTTAAAAGGGTCAAAGTGTAAGAATAAATAAATCTGTTTTATTTGAGTAACAGGTAAAAAATAAATTTTACATATGATCGTATTCGATTATAGATAGATAAATATTTTGAATAACAAGGACTTGGTCTTTTTATTAGACAAAGCGGATTTAAATGCAGAATAACAAAGCACAGATTAAACTTTGGACAAAACAACAAACAAAAATTGGGAAAAGAGCAGTTTTTCCTTTGATTACCTTAGGGATTTTATCAAGTTTCGTTGCGGTGGGATTGGCGTGTTGTATGGCGCAAATTCTTGGGATGCTATTGGTTCCTTCTTTATCTGCGTCGATTAGTTTTAGTCCATTAATGCTATTGGTAAGTTTTGTTATTCTATTTCTTTTAAAAGGGCTGATTATCTATAGTGAAGATTTGATTGCTGCAAAAGTAGGTCTTCAAGCACGTCATCGTCTGCGTAAAGAACTTGTAGGACATATTATGCAGATTGGGCCTTCGATTTTATATCGCCAATCTGGGGGAGGATTAGCAAGCTTAATTGTAGATCAGGTTGAATCTTTAGATGGTTATTTCTCTCGATGGTTACCGGCTTCTGTTTTATGGTTTCTAGCACCCTGTATTATTTTGGTTTGTATTTTTTTCGTGCAGCCTTGGGCGGCTTTGGTGATTGGTGTTTGTGGATTGATGGTACCAATTGCTCAGGCAATTTTCGGGATTGGGGCTGCGGTTGCTGCTAGACAGCAATTCTTGGCTATGACACGTTTGCAAGCTCGTTTTTTGGATCGCATTCAAGGAATAGCAACGATTGTTTTAGCTGGCAGAGCAGAAGATGAGGCCAAAAAGATTTCTCAGTCAGCAAATGAGTTGAGACTGAGAACAATGAAAGTGCTACGAGTAGCTTTTTTATCTTCAGCCTCAATTGATTGCGCAATGATTATTTCTATTCTATTGGTAGCATTAATGGATGTGCAACATTTTACATCTGCGGGCGAGCATGGAGTAACGATCCCTGTGGTTCATGCATTGTTTGCTTTGTTAATTATTCCAGATTTTTTTGCGCCGTTACGTAGTCTTGCTTTGGCCTATCAAGATAAAGCAAAGTTAACAGGTGCAGCAGCTTCAGTCGTTGAGTTGCCAGAAGCTCCTCAATTACTAGAAAATGAGGTTCTATTAACTAGTAGTGATCCTGTGCATATTGCTTTTGATGAAGTTTCTTACGTTTGGGATGAACAAAGAGGGAATGCTGTTGATCAGATTAGTTTTGAGGTACAGCCTAATAGCACTACTTTATTAATTGGTGCGTCTGGCGCTGGAAAGTCAACGATTATTAGTCTATTACTTGGATTTATTAAACCAACCTCAGGCAAGATTTTATTTAATGGTATCGATATTTCAACCATTAAACATCATTCTTTATCTGCCTTGACGGCATGGATTGGGCAAAAACCAGTAATTTTTTCAGGCACAATTAAAGAAAATATTTTATTTGCGAAGCCTGATGCAACCGAAGCAGAGTTACAACAAGCTGTTCAAGCAGCCGCAATTGATCAATATATTTCTGCTTTACCAAACGGGTTGGATACTCTGATTGGAGAAGGAGGATACGGTCTTTCAGGCGGACAAGCACAAAGAGTAGCAATTGCTAGAGCTTACCTTAAAAATGCACCGTTGTTATTTCTTGATGAACCTACAGCACATTTAGATCCTGCAACTGAACAAGATATTTTTACCAGCTTGATTGAATTATCAAAAAATAGAACGGTGATCCTGGCAACTCATTCTGCTTTGGGACAACAATTAAAAGGCAATCATATTCAGCTGGATCATGGTCGTATTATTGCTCAAACAGAGGTGAAATAAGATGTCAGATTATAAAGATCCTTTGTTACAACAAGAAACACCAAAAGCTGCATTCCAACAAATCTTTAAGATTTGGAAACCTCATGTTGCGTCTTTAATTATAGGTGTTCTTTTCTCACTCATTGCGTTGGCTTTTGGGTTAACATTGATGAGCTCTGCTGGTGGTAAAATTGCTTTTGCTGCAATGGGAATGATGGTTATCAGCTCTGTATTTCTAAAAATACTGGGGGCTGGGCGTCTTTTAATGCGGTATGTAGAACGTTTATATACGCATAACGTGATGTTTAAGGCGATTGCGGATCTTAGAGTATGGTTTTTTGCACGTTTATCTAAAGGTGCTGCTGCTGGCTTAGGGTTCCGTCATAGTGGAGATGTTTTATCTCGTTTAGTCTCAGATATTGAAACGTTAGATGGATTATACCTACGGTTGCTATTGCCTTTTGCTGGGTCTATATTAACTTTCTTTGTGCTTATTTGTGTGATTGGCTCTATTCATTTGCCTTTAGCCATCTGCATAGCGGTTCTCTATATAATTGCAGGGTTTATTTGTCCGCTTATTTCTGCGTTTATTACAAAAAGACATGGACAAACTTTATTAAACTCAGTTGCACAATTACGAATTACAGTTCTCGATTTCATCCATGGTTTAAGAGAAATTCGTGCTTTTGGTGCAGAAATTCGAGTAGAGAAATTATTAAACGATAGAGAAAAAAACCTTTTTCAAAAGCAATATCAACAAGCGAAGAAAATTGCTTTGATGAGTTTCTTGTCTTTTGTATTTAGTCAAATTGCCGTTCTATTAATTTTAGCAGCAGCTTTAAATATAGGGTTTCATGGCATTGGTGCCGCACATATTGTTGTTTGTTTATTTTTAACGATTACCGCTTTTGAAGTGGTCATCCCGTTAACCAGAGCAGGTGGTTTGGCTGGGCAGATTATTAATGCCGCCACTCGTGTTGTTGGTGTGAATAAAGGGCATGGATATGATGTTCCCAAAGGAAGCGAGGAAGCCTCAGAACAAACTGATATTCAGTTAAACAGTTTGGGTTTTCAATGGAATAAAGATCGACCTTGGGTATATCGCAATTTAAATCTAAATATTGCTCAAGGCGAAAGAGTTGCCATTATTGGCCCATCAGGTGTTGGTAAATCCACATTAGCAGCATTGTTACTTAAAGTGATTACTCCGAAAGAAGGAAGTATTACGTTAGGTGGTAAAGACTTAGCGGTGTTAACCGAAGAATCTGTCCGTAAAAAAATTGCCTGGTTATCACAAAATACTCATTTATTTGATGACACGATTCGACAGAACCTCTTGTTAAGTTATCCTCAAGCAACCGAAGAAGAATTATGGCAAGCCTTATCCGAGGCTGCTGTTGCTGATGTTGTGAAGGCAATGCCAGATGGATTAGATACTTGGTTGGGTGAGGGCGGAATAAAAGTCTCTGGTGGGCAAGGACGTCGTATTGCTTTGGCCAGAACGTTGTTGTCTAAAGCACCGATTCTGCTTTTGGATGAACCAACGACAGGATTAGACGCAGATACTGAAATGGAATTCTTCAAGATTTTAAATCAAATATCCTCTGATCGAACCATTATTTTAATTGCGCATCGTTTAACTGGCGCTGAAAAACTCGATAAAGTATGGCGTTTATCTAACAGTTGCTTGATTTCTGAAAAATAAACTAAAATTTATGTTTTTTTATGTTAAAATAAAGGTATGTTACGAGGTAAGTTATTATAACCTTGTACTATGAAGTTAAGGAAAATTAGATGCGTCGTTTTTTACCAATTATATTTGGTTCTTTGTTATTGGCTGCTTGTTCACAAACAACAAGTTTAACACCTAATAATAATAGAACTTACGTAATTTTCTTCCCATTTGCATCCAGCGAATTGGATGATGCTGCCATGACTACAATTAATCAAGCTGTTAAATATGCAAAAAGTTTCCCAGAAAAACAAGTTTATGTAGAAGGGTATGCAGCTGTATATGGCGATATGTCTTTGGATGAGATGATGGCATCTCAACGTACACAAGCGGTTGCACAGCAGATTGTTACAGATGGCGTTGATAAAGTTCGTGTGCATGATTCTGCACAGCCACCTGCAAATCAAGCAGATCAAGTTGCTGCACGTCGTGTTGAAATTGAAGTCAAATAATAATAGTTTTTGATGAATGAAATATCCATCTTTATTGATTGATGCTGACCAAGAGAAGATGGATATGACACCAAAAGCAGTGTTAAAACATGTTTTTGGTTATGAAGATTTCAGAGGCTTACAACAGCAAGCAATTGATTTTGTGATGCAAGGCCAAGATGTTTTGCTGTTAATGCCGACTGGTGGTGGCAAGAGTATTTGTTATCAAATTCCATCCTTATGCAGACCTGGCATGGGATTGGTTATTTCCCCTTTGATTGCTTTAATGGATGATCAAGTTGCTGCGTTAAGGCAAGTAGGGATCAATGCGGGTGCATTACATTCAGAGTTAGAACCTCAAGAAGCGGCTTCTATTCGTCAAGATATGATGAATGGATCATTGGATTTACTTTATATATCACCAGAAAGGTTACTTTCTGATGATATGTTGCGTTTTTTAAAGAGAATACCGTTATCATTAATTGCGATTGATGAGGCACATTGTGTGTCTGTCTGGGGGCATGAGTTCCGTCCAGAATATCGATTAATGACCAACTTGTCTTCGATGTTTCCAAATGTTCCTAGGATTGCATTAACGGCAACAGCAGACCCAACCACAAGACAAGATATTGTTGCATCTTTGGGTATGCCTAATGCTCATGTTTTACAGGCGAGTTTTCATAGAACTAATTTATTTATTAGAGCTTTACCCAAAGATGGTGAAACCAAACAGCTCTTAATGATTTTGCAAAAACATAAAGATGCTGCGTGTATTATTTATTGTGGTAGCAGAAATAAAGCAGAACGTGTAGCCGCGATGTTAACAGGGCGTGGCTTTACGGGGTTGGCTTATCATGCCGGATTATCGGCATTAGAAAAAAGAGCAGTTTTATTACGTTTTCGTTCTGGTGAGCCTTTAATTATTGTGGCGACAGTGGCGTTTGGAATGGGGATTGACCGTCCTGATGTCCGGTTAGTGGTGCATTTGGACATGCCCAAAGGTCCAGAGCATTACTATCAACAAATTGGTAGAGCAGGACGAGACGGAGATCCTGCAGAAACAGTTTTGCTTTATGGCGGAGAAGACATTGTCAAAGCCCGTTATTGGTTAGAACAATCCAATAGCGATGAAGAGCAAAAGAAAATTGCGCGTTCTCGATTAAACACGATGATTGCGTTTGCAGAAACAGCTGATTGCCGCACACAAATTCTATTACGTTGTTTTGGCGAAGAACTTCACGAGCCCTGTGGGCATTGTGATAATTGTAAGCAACCTGTTTCTTTAATGAATGGCACTGTAGCTGCTCAAAAAGTATTATCCGCGGTTTATAGAACAGGTCAGCGTTTTGGGGCATTGCATATTATTAATGTCTTAAAAGGTAAGAAGAGCGATAATATAGAGAATTATCAGCATGATCAGTTACCGTTATTTGGTATCGGTAAAGATAAGCCTAATCAATTTTGGCGTGCGGTTATTCGACAATTAATGGCAAAAGATGCGTTGAGACAAGGGGTGGAGCATTCCAACTTATTCTTAAACCAAGAAAAAGCACTGCCTTTGTTAAAAGGAAACGAACAACTTTATTTAAGAGAAGATATCGCGCAATCCATAACAGACAAATCCCCATCTTATTCTCAACGAATAGAACTTTCTGAAGCACAACAGAATATTTTTGATCAGCTTAAACTATGGCGATTGTCAGAGGCAAGGGAGCAAGAGGTTCCTCCTTATATTATTTTTCACGATGCTGTTTTACGAGAGATCGCGATTACTTGTCCTCAGAGCCTAGAAGAATTGAGAATGATCAAAGGGATTGGAGATAGTAAAATCGAACGTTACGGAAAAATTTTACTCGAATACACGGCTTAATTATTCAAGTTCATTTATGTAGCATTGTATTTAAGAGCTGTTGTAATTGCTGTTGCTCATCTTCTGATAAACGAGAGAGAAAAGAGTGATCAACATTCTCCGCAATGGGTTGAGCTTCTTTAAGAATATTTTGTCCTTTTTCGGTTAGGGATATAAATAGCCGACGCTTATCCTCATGACTTTGTGTGCGAATTAATAACTGTTTATTTTCCATTCTTTTTAAAAGTTCGGCAAGGGTAGCTTTAGTGCTAGCCGTTGCCTCGATAAGGTCTTTTTGCTCAATTCCTGGTTGAGATGCAACGACCATTAGAACGCTATATTGCTGTTTTGTCAGATATGGCAAGCGATTTCGCCATAAAGCGGTATGCTTTTGGATGAGTTCTCTCATTAAATGGAATTGTTTTTCGTTAAGATTATCGGCCATTCACGTCTCTGTAATAAGGATGTGTTTTTCTTGATTATTATCGAAATAAATAATAACATTCAATTAAGTTCGTATACGAACAATATAATAATGAATGAGGGTTGTTACAAGGAGTGGTTTTAAAGAACCTTATGGATTGTAGCAATATTACTCATTAACTCTGAAGTCGCAGTCTTAGAAAGAGCTGTATAGTTTATATACATTCAGAGTTTTTATTTAGGAGAATAAAGCATGGCTTATGATGATTTGCGTAGTTTTCTGAAAGCATTAGAAGATTATGGACAGTTGCTTCATATTGAAGAAGAAGTCAATGCTGAACCTGATATTGCTGCTGCGGCGAATGCAACCGGACGGATCGGAGATGGCGCGCCAGCAATTTCTTTTACCAATATTAAAGGGTTTAAAGAGGCACATGTCGTCATGAATACGATTGGTTCGTGGAAAAATCATGCGATTTCTTTAAGTCTGCCTCCTAATACAACAATAAGACAACAAATTGATGAATTTATTCGTCGTTGGGATCAATACCCAGTCAAACCAGAACGACGGGATAACCCAGCATGGGCAGAGAATGTTGTAGATGGTGAGGCAATTAATTTATTTGATATTTTACCGTTGTTTCGTTTGAATGATGGGGATGGTGGTTTTTATTTAGACAAAGCATGTGTGGTTTCGCGTGATCCAGAAGATCCAGAACATTTTGGCAAACAAAATGTTGGGATTTATCGAATGGAAGTGAAAGGAAAGCGTAAATTAGGCTTACAACCGATCCCGATGCATGATATCGCCATTCACCTTCACAAAGCCGAGGAACGAGGCGATGATTTACCGATTGCGATTACCTTAGGCAATGATCCAGTCATTACGTTAATGGGGGCAACGCCGCTGCGATATGATCAATCAGAATATGAGATGGCGGGCGCATTACGCGAAAGTCCTTATCCAATTGCAACGGCTCCCTTAACGGGGTTTGATGTGCCGTGGGGATCAGAGGTTATTTTAGAAGGGGTTATTGAAGGGCGTAAACGTGAAATAGAAGGGCCTTTTGGTGAATTTACAGGGCATTATTCTGGTGGACGGAATATGACTGTTGTTAGGATTGATAAAGTTTCTTATCGAAATAACCCGATCTTTGAATCTTTGTATTTAGGCATGCCTTGGACTGAGATTGACTATTTAATGGGGCCAGCAACCTGTGTTCCGTTGTATCAACAATTAAAAGCTGAGTTTCCAGAAGTTCAAGCTGTGAATGCGATGTATACGCATGGATTACTTGCGATTATTTCTACGAAAAAACGCTATGGTGGCTTTGCCCGTGCGGTAGGATTGCGTGCGATGACGACACCTCATGGGTTGGGGTATGTTAAGATGGTGATTATGGTGGATGAAGATGTTGATCCATTTGATTTACTTCAAGTCATGTGGGCGTTGTCTTCCAAAGTCAATCCTGCGGGGGATTTGGTTCAATTACCGAATATGTCTGTTCTAGAGCTTGATCCTGGTTCTAGCCCTGCAGGGATTACGGATAAGCTGGTGATTGATGCAACGACGCCTGTGGCACCAGATACCAGAGGACATTACAGCCAACCTGTGAAAGACCTGCCAGAAACGGCGGAATGGGTTAAGAAATTGAATAATTTACTTGCTAATCGTAAGAAATAAGGAAGGAACAATCATGATTTGTCCTCGTTGCGCACATGAGCATATAGAAGTAATGGCACATTCCCCAGTCAAAGGCGTTTGGACGGTTTATCAATGTCAACGCTGTCTTTATACATGGAGAGATACAGAACCAGCCCGTCGGACGCAGAGGGAGTATTATCCAGAAGCGTTTAAGATGACACAGCAAGATATTGATAATGCCCCTGAATTACCGACTATTCCGCCTTTATTAGCAAAAAAGTAAGTGGTAAAAAAAATAGCTTGTCCATGGAAAAGAAATCTTAACATTTTCCTGATATCTTATAAGATATTTTGATATGGTAACAGGCATGTTTACCCTGGAAAAGGAATGGATCAATGTCAGAGACTAAAGTCGAAAATGTAAAAGATTTTTTAGATAAACTGACAGAGATCCAAAGGAATAAACATGTTAATACAGAGCTGTTTTTTCGTGGACATGCCGATAAAGTTTATGTGGCTGAACCGACCATTTTTAGAAAAAATGGAAATGGAGAGCGAAACCTTCTCAAAAACGAAAAGAATCTTTTTAACGATATCATCACTCAATGCCCAGAAGATTTCAAAGATTGCCAATATACGTTCGAATATCTCGTTAAAATGCAGCATTATGGCTTACCTACACGGTTATTAGATATTACCAGTAATGCGTTGGTTGCGTTGTATTTTGCTTGTTGTTCTTTGAATAGCGAAAATAATTATAAAGATGGTCAAGTTTTAGTTTATGCAGTACTGAAAGATGCTATCAAAAGTTATAATAGTGATACGGTTTCGGTTTTATCTAATCTTGCAAAGTTAAATTATGATTTTGAGATGCTTGATATTGAAAAAATAGAAAATTTGAAAGAGTTAATGCGTTTACAGAATAAATTAATAGGACGAATAATTAATATTTTTAAAGAAGATTCATTAAGTAAATTATCTGAGTTTGTGTGTATATCTCAAAGTTTACAATTGGCTTGTATTAAAAAGAAATATCAAACATCTAAACAGTATAAAGAATTAGAAATAATAAAAATAATCGAGCGAATGATTTTATTATTAAAGTTTGTTTCAAAAGAGAAAGAAGATATATATTCTCGAATTTTGGAAGACTTTCAAAGTACAGTATTAAGTGAATATAACCAATTGTTGAACTTTAATACTCAAAAAGAGCGTTTCCTTCATTTTATTAAGCAAGAAAAAAGCTATTTTATTGACAGGCTTAATAGTGAATTTGATCTAGAAAAAATTGTTTGTGTGCGAGCTAAATTAAACAATCAACGCATCATTCGACAGAGTGGTTTATTTTTTTGTTTGGAATGGGTGAAACAAAAAATAATCCTATAACTCTATCTGAGTATGTAAATGATATTTGGGAGAAATGGTATCCTTCAATTATAGAAATCACAAACCCCACCATCATTATTTCAGCAGAGAAGAAAGACGATATATTAAAAGAGTTGCGAACTCTTGGGATTTCCAAAGAAACGTTAATGCCAGAAATTGATACGGTGGCTGGTACGCTCAAAGCTCGTTATAATTAAAATAGAAACATCATATAAAAATGACCTCATATCCATATGTTTTTTATAATATGGAGACAAGGTCAAACGATCTTCTTATTTACTCAATCAACTAATTAGATTGATTATTTCAAACTGCTTTTAATCTCAAAAGCTAAATTAGGGTTCCACATCGCACCTGTTGCGCTCATTACAGCATCTGCACCCGCATGGATATATTCTTGATAATGTTCCACTGAACAAACGCCACCCACACCAATAATCGCAAAATGATGCGTAAGCTGTTCACGTAATCTGACTAACCGTTTGACCATATCCAACCCAGCCCAACGAATAGCATCCCCACAAACACCGCCTGTCGGTCTGTCTTCACCCAAAGCAGGCTTTCCATGTTGATCCACAGGTTTGGCAGATAAAGTATTAATCGTGCTGAACCCATCAACAACACCATTTAATGCTTTGATTAACGGCATTACTTCTTCATCAGTCGCAAAATAAGCAAGCTTTAAAAATAATGGTCTATCAGGAACTGCGTTTTTAATTTCTTTTGCCACACGTTCCACACGATCAAAATCAAAACAAAGCAGTTTATGAGCCCCTTCATTCGGGCAACTCAAATTCGCTTCTAAAATAGGAGCCTTCGTTTCTGCAACTAAACGCGCAGCTTTTGCATAATCTTGCTCAATCGTTGCAGAATTCCCTGGCGTTCCTTGGAAGCTTCCAATCACATATTGTCCTTTTTTCGCAGCACTTACCGCATCAGCTAAATCCTCTTGCCAGATTTCAGGATCAAAAGAGGGAACACCGAAAGAGTTCGTAATGGAAATTGGAGACTCATAATTTAAATCTGCCAATACCGTATCTAATTGATGTGAGAGTTTTCCTTCGGGATGGATTGATAAAACATTTGGTAAAGGATGGCTTTTGTGTGCTTTGGTACGGACTGTTTTATAAACACATAAATCAAACCCATAAGCCAAGGCTGCTTTGACATAGTTTGCATTTAACAAAGGCCCAGCTGGAATACCAAAAGGTAAATTAACAGGCAAGTTTAAAAAATTTGTTGGTTTATCGGTCTCGATAAGCGTTTTCGGTGCATGAGCAAAATCACCAAAAGGCCCTTGTTGATAATTATCCTCATAGCTTAATGATGGATCATAAAAAGGCGTTACTGTATTTTTCATTTATTTACCTGTCATTAAGGGGCGGTCTCTTATTGGCAAAGAGAACATATCTTTTTTAATATGATTAATCAAAGGGGTAATGTTAGTAATTTGATATTTTTTTATCATAAAATCAATGTGTTATGTGATTTTTTTGGCGGAGAGAATGTCAATCATATAAACAATTTAATTGATTGATATTAAATGGAAATGCATTTATGTATACATGTATGTGCCCTGTTTTATGCCCGTTTTTTGCAATATTTTTGTAGTTAAAAATATATGTTACTATACTTATGTTTTTGTATCTTAGGTTCTTATTATAATCTGTTATTTAGGAGTTATCAATATGTCAAATAATTCGCAGGATGTATCATCTCCTAAAGTCATTAAACGGGATCGTTTAAATGATAGTAAAATTCGCGCAGCCAAGAAAAAGGATAAACGCTACCGTTTAACGGATGAAAAAGGATTATTTCTTAGTGTTGAACCATCAGGTTCTAAAATTTGGCGAGTTCGCTATCAAGTTAAAGGGCAACCAGAAACTCAAATAACAATAGGTTATTATCCAGATATGTCTTTGGCGGATGCGCGCGTGGCTTTATTGGATATAAAAAAAGTTGTCCGTGAAGGTCGACATCCTCAGGTTGATAAATTATTAAAGGCGGAGCTTACGGCTTCACAATATCAAAGCACATTCGAAATTATAGCACGTCAGTGGCATGAGATTAAAAAGAAGTTTTGGACTGAGCGTCATGCCTATGATGTTATTCATAGTTTGGAAAGGGATGTGTTTCCATTATTGGGTAATATTCCAATCAGTGACTTGGAAGGTAAGCCTGATGTCATTTTGAACATCTTACATAAAATTGAAAATAGAGGCGCTGTAGAGACTGCTCATCGTATTCGTCAAAGAATAGGTGAAGTATTTGTATATGCGATAGGTAAGGGGATATGTAAAAGTAATCCAGCCCAGATAATTGCATCTAATTTATCACCTGTGCAGCGGGGCAGGCAGCCGGCAATTATTGATTTGGATGAAGCTATTGAGATGCTGCAACAAATTGATAATACCCCATCATTCCCTGTAACAAAGCTTGCGTTACGATTTTTGCTGTTAACGGTTGTTCGTCCTGGTGAGTTGCGTTTTGCGCGTTGGGTGGAGTTTGAAGATTTGGATGGGGAAGATCCTATATGGAGGATACCTGCAGGCCGAATGAAGATGAAAAGAGAGCATGTCGTACCATTATGCTCAATGGCGGTGGCTATATTACAGCTTGTTGCTCAATGGAGTGCAGGGTTAGAGTTTGTTTTCCCCAATGGTCGCCACTTTAGAAAGGCGATGAGCGAGAATGCACTTGGATATTTAATTAATCGTGCAGGTTATTATCAGCGTCATGTACCTCATGGGTTTCGATCGATGTTTTCAACAATTATGAATGAACATTTTCCGCAAGATCGCTTTGTAATTGATTTGGTTTTGGCTCATGCTCCCAAAGATCAAGTGGAGGGAGCATATAATCGAACAACACATTTTAATAGGCGTAAAGAGTTAATGGCTGAATGGGAAAAAATCATAACTAAAGATTTGAAGCCTATTGGTGAGCTTGCAAAGGTTGCGAAGCGTTTGTCATAGGAATGCTTTTGGTATTGGAGTTGGGGGGAGTTTTTTTATTAAAAAGCTCTATCCATTCTTCAACTTCACTAAGCTTACATCCTTTATTATGATAGGATAGTTCATAAAGTGTTGGGAAGGTAGGATCGTCTTTTGCTAATCTAGATATTTGTCTTTCGCTGTAATTAGACATAAAAGCAATAAGATCAAAACCAATGATAGGGTTTGGTATAATCTTATATTTTTTTATTAGATTTTCAAATTCCTCTTTAAATTCGATAATTCTACTTTTGCTTTGATCGTTATTTCTTTTCTTTGCCATTGTTCAGCTCTTTAATATTTTAAATTTATTCATTATGCGTATTGCTGCTCAAATAAACCGTGAAGCCACCGTTTGACTTGGCTTATGGGTTTTTGTTGTGGTTTTGTCGTTAATCTTGGTGGAGGGTTGTTCTTGATCCATTCTTGCATGGATTTGGCTTCTATATTGGATTGTGTCCAATAATACTCTGAAGTTTCTGGATAGTTCGTATGACTTTGAGCCTGAAGGCGCATATTGATAATGCGTTTTCTTTGTTCCAATAGGGCTTTGCGTTGTTCTGATGGGTATTGATCAAAGGCGGTGGTTTGATATATGTTGTTCTTGTAATTTTTAGGCATGTTGGTGTCCTTTGAATTATAGTGAAAGGAAACAGGATGGCGGTCTTGTTTCCTTTTTTTTGCTATAAAAGAGCGGTGGTACAAATATAAACCACCTTTTTGATGATGTTGTTTCAGGAGTGCGCGGCAAACGCTAGATTGAATAGTCAACATCAAAAGCCCCATGACCATTGTAGTCATGAGGATAGGTATATTAGGGATTTTACCCTATGTCAATAAATAAATAGGGTATTTACCCTAATTTTTATGATAAAGTAGATAAGATTTTAAATGTATCATCGATTAATTACGGAGTTGGCAAGGTGTAAGAGAAACCTTGCCGTATGAATGTTTGGGTTTATTGTTGATAGTTTTGTTGTATTTGAATTGCCCAGTGACCCGTACTTTGAATACTCATCATATATTGGCCAGATTGATTGGCGGGAATATAATATTCACCGCTATTAGTTTTCGGCATTGTTGCAATCGATATCGGAAAGCCACCTGTAACAGGTTTTAATTCAAAATCAAATACGCTAAAATCACTATCTTTGATAGTTTTCCATTGAACCATACAGGGACATTTTAATTGAACGGGTGGGGTTTGTGTTTGTCCATCGCCTTCTTTGGTAATTGTGGTTGTATTGTTTTGTTGTTTTGGCTGTTGTGTGGTGGATTGTGTATTTTGTTGGTTCTGCATATTTTCTACTAAGCATTTTCCCATAATATCCATTAGTGGAGTTACTCCAGGCCTTAAGTAAGTATAGAGTTTATCCATGTTGCCAAATTTAGGTAGAAAATACTTGTCTGCACGTGCATTTATTGCAGTTTCGGTTAAAAAATCATCCGTTGGTGGTTCCTGTCCTGTTTGATTTTTAATGACTTTGTGAAATTCACTATCAAATGAATATAAAGACATATCTTCTAAAATACATTTGTCGGACGCTCCGTCTTTTTGGTAGCAGTTTTGAATGTGCTTGGCAAAGCCAGAACTACCACTAGCACAAAAATATTGTTTTGCATCTTTGACGGCTTGATTGATGGTTGTTTGGCTTACGGTTTGTTGAGCTTTGGCTGAGATAGGTAGGGACAAGGCTAGTGCGCTAATTAAAATTATCTTTTTCATTGTTTTACTCTCCATTTTTGAACATCGTATAATGCAAAAATCGATGTAGCAACAATCACTATAAAATAAAATTATAAAGTTACTTTTGATGCCACATTAAAAGACCAGATGACAAGGCTTTGAATTAAGATGTCAGGAGCGGATGAACTGTCACCGTCCATACCATTTCCTTGGTATCGTGTTGTTATTTTAGGAAGTTGTATGGGTTTTGTGAAGTCTGGATTGTCACTGCGAGGCCATAATAAGACAGAGCCATCATCTCGTATTTGAACGACCTTTAAGGTGGCTTCATAACAATCGGTTAAGGGATCTCGACGAATTGTAACCACACACTCACCATTTTCTGGATTGCGACCCAAATCACAAAAATTAATCGCAATAACAATGGAACCTTCTGGATAGAGCAGGTTCATAGAATCACCTTTGACTTTTAAGGCAAAGGTAGGAAAGTCTTTATATTGTGTATCCATGGGAAATGGAAAAGGAATCCAATCCTCTTTTGGCCATTCGGTGGCTTGTGTCCATTGTCCAGCTTGAATTTGCCCAATAATATAAATAGTAGAAAAAAAAGAATTTGATGTGGGTGTATCTCTCATGACGATATTTTCATCTAATATTTTCAAAAAGATATTTATATCAATGTCTAAATAATTTGCTAATTTTTGTAAGTTTTCTAATTTTGGACGAGATTGTCTTCTTTTTAGATCGCGAATAAAATCAATACCCAGACCAGCCTGAACGCTAGCACGAGAGGCGCTAATTCCTTTGTTTTTTAATATTGTATTAATTTGATTGAATAGATCAATATTTGGCATACTGCGTACAATACTTTTATATTTTTTTTTGTCATTCGGGTTTAAAGCGTATTTTTATCTTGATTTGTAGGGTATTTTCCCTATAAGATCGAGTTTATGAAAATGATCGATAAGTTATTGACCCTTTGTTCTGGATATTGTGAGTGTAAGAAAATTACAATCCCCACTTTATCTATTTATATTTTTAATTGTGGTAGAACAATTTCCAGTTTGAAGCATGGAAAAACTATCACCGTTCGTAATTATGAACGTGCGGTGGGATGGCTTTCCGATCATTGGCCAGAGGATAAACCATGGCCAGATTTTATCGAACGACCAACGAAAGGAGTATAACCATGTCATTGCATCAAGTATTTGGGAATATCCGAAATGATTTCCCCTGTTTCAGCATCATAAGCAGAAATGATATTGTGAATGACAAATGTTCTGGGTGCTTTCTTTACAAAGCAATATGAATAAAGAGAGTAAGGAACCATTTTTCTTTTGTATTTATCGTATTTTATTTCTTTAACACGAATTTTTCGAGTGGTTACTTCACCTATAGAATCGCTATATTCAATAACAATTTCTTTATTAATTGGTGTAGGTTTTGTTGAAGTTGTCTTTGAAGTTTTTTTGGTTTTTGTTGATTGAATTGAAAGGTTGGGTTGATGCAAAGAGCGATTATATTTGATCTCTTTACTTATAAAATAAAAGAAAAGGATCAAAAGAGAAGGAAAGGCGATGATTGCAAAAGTATTTGCATTGTTTGTTGTTGCACTAGTGATTATTCCGCTGACTATAATGATGATGACAGATATTACAATTAACAAAGCAATTTGTTTGATGGCTCTTTTTAACATTCTTCCCTCAAATTTTATTATTGATTCGCAATGTTTAATTTGAAGGATAACAGACGATGAGTCAAATTCCTTTCCCACCATACTCTGCCCTTTCTTTTCCAAGTTGGAGAGGAAAGGGGAAAGCGTGGATTAAATAAGCTTAGGGATGAGATTGTTTTTTTTAAATATACGCTTTCCGTTCCTCCATATTAGTAACCGTACCATGGTTTTAATATGGAGGAATTAAATGAAAAGTTTTAGATCAAAAAGTTATCGAAATATTACTATGTTTAATAATGAAATGTGCGTTGAAATGACGCAAAGACATATTACAAAAACGATACGGAGACTTTAGAAACGCAGCAAAAGTTGTTTCCAGAAAGTATGGTTGGGCAATTATTACATTTAGAAATTGGCTATATGGGAAAAATGCGCCTCGTATGCATGATTTGATGACTTTAATGGCTGATTGTCCAGAATTACAAAAAGAATTTAACGAAAGAATTGATGAGGCTAGAAAATGTTTACAGCAATTATGACCGCAGCTTGGCGTGGTTTTGGATTTGATAAAGGTGATGGATATAGCGAGTTAAGGTTGGGTTTCGTTAGTTTTGCAGTAGTTAAAGGAACACTTTGGCAGCAGCATAAGGATCTTAAGAAGCAAGTTGAAAGACTGAGACGTACAAATGATCAGTTGCAGGAGAAGTTGGCTGAGCATGGTGTTTATTTAAAAGGATGATGAATTGTGTTTACAGCTCAAGAGATGAATAATAAAGCCAAGTTCTATTTGGACAATATATATAGTCAATTACATCCAGTGCGTTTTGAAAGTTCTCATAGATGTCATCTATGGATTGCTTCTCGGGTAAAGACAACGGCTTCTACGCTGGAAAATATTAAAAGCGAGGAGATTAAATTTATTCCCGCACATGTTTATGAAAATCTTAAAGAACTTTATGTAGAATTTAAAAACAAAAGCCAGGGGGCATCATGAGTGAAGCAGAAGTCGGTGGGATCGCAGCAGATCGTCTACGAAGCATTATTGATCGGATTGAACGATTGGAAGAAGAGCGCAAAAGGATTGGCCAATGATATTAAAAGACATCTATGCAGAAGCTAAAATCAAGCAGGGTTTGATGTGCCTGTTGTTCGACGCATTATCAGTGCACGCAAAAAAGAACCTTCTGAAATAGAAGAGCAAGAAACGCTTTTTGATATTTATCGCCGTGCGTTGGGAATGTAATGAGAATGTTTCCATGATTACATCATTAGATATTAAGAAAAACACTCAAGGAATGCTGAATGAATTGCTGCAATTTTATAAACAGCAAGGATATATCCAAAGAGAAGCTCAATGTCTTATTTCAAAAGCCGTTGGAATTAGCAAACATGCATTATCTTCACTTTGCGTTGGCAAAAGTAAAAAGATTGATGCTCATGTTTATTTAAATATTCATCAATATCATCAAGAAGTCATGGGTAATACATGATGAACAAGAAAAAACATTTTAATCATTGTGAGGAAGTAAAGTTTGGCGACCTAGCTCCTCACAATGGCTCGCATACCAAAAGGAATGAGCAATGGAAAATATAGCGTCTAAATATGAAGCTGTAAATCTTTCAGAGCAGGAAGTGCAGGATTATTTTACTCAGAATGGGTGTTCTGTGGAATTACAGTATTTTTTCATGACATTATTACGAATGATGTTCAATAGTACGGGACGATATGGCTCTTTTGGTGAGATTTTATGTATTACGACAGCACAAAGAAATCAGGAAATCCGTTTATTAACTGGGCAACGAAAACAAGACATACAATCTAAGATTGATGAGATGCTAGAAAAAGGCATGTTGATTGCAGGCTCTGATGGCGCAATAAGGGCTCCTCATTTTTTTAAAGATATTTCTGTACAACCAGATTGTTTTTTTCATATTCAGAACGGTGGAGGTGCGTGTCATGTCCAATAAATATCCATGGGGTAAGTTCTGGTGGGATGCTTGGCTTAATGATTTAGGCCTGCAAAGTTGCGATATGGCTGCTCAAGGGCTTTGGATGAACATTGTTTGTTTAATGCATAAAAGTGAGCGTGTTGGTTTCTTGGTAGTTCAAGGCAAAGCAATGACGGCTGCGGATATTGCGAAACGGGTTGGGATCAGAAAAGACCGTGCTGAACGTTTATTAAAGGTCTTGAAAGATAATGGCGTTTATTCTGTTGATGAAAATGGAGTGATTTATAGTCGTCGTATTGCTCGTGAACAACGGGCAAGAATGAACGATAATGTGGATAACCATCAAGGTGATTTGCGCTTGGACGATGATCGCACGATAATCGATGGAAAAACGCACGATTATCGTAAACAAAATCTAGGAAAACCAACGCTTGTAGCGGATTGCTCTCTTAAACAGAAGAAAGAAATAAAATTTAAAAAAGAAAAAATTAATAAAAAGAAAAATTCAACGACTGATGATTTGAATTATCTATCCCCTCAGTGGATGCAAACAGCAATGGATCGATTAAAGGTTGCTACGGGTATCCATGGCCAAAAAAGCAAAGAGTTGCTGGAGACTTGGTTCATTGAAGCCAAGCAAGATGGTGAGATTGTCATGAAGGCGATCGAGTTAAGCCATGGCAAAGAATATCCTGTGGCCTACATTTCCAAGGTTGTGCGTGATTTGGCACAGCGTTCCCTCAAAAAGCAAAGCTGGAGTGCTGATGCTGGAAAACATGCACAGGATCATGCTTTTCTGGCGCTTTCCAATGTGGATCAATTAACTGTTTTGAAGCTTGAAAAAGAGAAAAATCCTGATGTTTGGTGGATTAATTATACTAAAAATCATTTTCCATCAGCGTTTAACTATCTTGAGAACAAAGGGTTAATCTCTGTAAGGCAGGCTGCGTGATGATGATAGGCAGTATGAACAAAGTGACCTTGGCTGGCTATGTTGGTAAAGATCCAGTGATCAGAACGACACAATTAGGCAAAGAAACGGTCAGTTTTTCCTTGGCGACCAAAGAGCGCATCAATGGACAAGATCGCACTGAATGGCACAGAGTTGTTGTGATTAATGAGGGATTGGTAAAGTTAATTAAGGATCACGTTACTCAAGGCAGTTCGTTGATCGTTGAGGGACAGAACAAAACTAGAGAATATACAGATAAACAAGGCGTAAAACGTTCTGTAACTGAAGTTGTTGTTGTTCCCTATACAGGCATTGTAACCTTGTTTGGTGGTAAAAAATGAGTAAAGAAAATTATAATATTAAGAATATTGTTACGGTAATTGTTACTTTTTTCAGCGTTATATTGTTGATTTTAATGTTGTTTTTAGGCGGAAGATATATTTTTGCTCATTATGAAGTGACGATTGCCAATTTAAATGGTGAAGCTGAATTAGCAAAAGCAACGCAAACTAAATTAATTATTATTCAACAAGCAAAAGCTGAAAAAGAAGCAGAGGTATTAAAAGCTGAGGGAACAGCCCAAGCTAATAAAATTATTGGTGAATCATTAAAAAATAATGAGGCATATCTTCAATGGATGTGGATTAATCGATTGGATAATCAAACTAATAAAACTTTTGTGTATGTTCCAACATCAGGTCTTATTCCCAATTTGGAAAGTGGTCGAATTGGTTTGGCTGATAAAGTTGCAAATCAATGAAACAGTTTTTTGGGGTTATAGTATGAACTTTTGGTTATTGCTTTTATTAATTATAATTTTGTTTACTTTAACAATATATATTGAGGAATCTACTTGTCGTTTATGGGATGATATATTTAATATTATATCGAAGGATAAGTTCAATGAATAAAGTAAGGAGACAAAGCGAAGATTGGTATGTTGAACCACCTGAATGTGTTGAAAAGCTGATCGAGGTCGAGCAATATTTTGGGAATTCTATTCTTGACCCATGCTGTGGGAAAGGAAATATACCTACTGTTTTTCACAAAGCAGGATATCAAAATATTGAATGTCATGATTTGGTTGATCGTGGCATCGAGATCCCATCTTTACAGGCAACATTTAAACAACAAGATTTTATCACAAGCCCCAAAGATAAAAAATGGGATGTGATTGTAACTAACCCACCGTTTAAAGATGCTGTTCCTATTATTCAAGAGGCCCTGAAAGTCACAACTTGTAAAGTCTGTGCTTTATTAAGATTGGCGTTTTTAGAATCAGAGCGCAGAGCAGAGTTTTTTAAACAATCTCCATTGGCCAGAATGTGGGTCATTAAAAAGAGATTGACGATGTATCCAGGTGATTATCAAGGGAAGAAAAATACAGGAACCCTTGCTTATGCTTGGTTTGTTTTTGAGCATGGATGTAACCACCGACCACAATTAGGATGGATTTAAGATGGCGAATAGACGTAAAAAGAAAATCAGTGCTTTGCCTGCAGTGGTAACAAAACATCATTTGGAGTTGCCATATAAACGTGGGGAATTTGCTCTAGAGACTGCGGTTGATCCTGATGATCAGAAACAGAAGGTCACGCGCCTGCGTCGTAAATGTGTTTATGATGAAATGCTTAATCGGGGCAGCATTAATCAAGACCAGCGAGATGCTGCAGAACGTTATGCCATTCTTTGTGAAAAGTCTTTTGGGGGTAGTGGGGATTTATATGCAAAGATTAATTTACTAAAAGAAGGCATTCATGGGCATTATGATGGTCCAACGTTAAAACAGAGTGAGGCGTATGATAAACTCTTTAAAATCTGGACGGAGATGGGAAGATACCACCGTGGTTTATTAAATATGATTGTGTTGGGAAATATGGGTAGTAAGCAAATCTCTGAAAAATTGCACCTGAACCTGCATTACACAATGGGTCAGGTGCTTTCGACGTTCATTTTGCTCGAAGAAGCCATGAAAGATTTATAAAATAGGGGCTTGTACTTTTGTTAAAACTATTTTAATATATGACAAAATGGGCGTTTTATTTAGTTAACGCATTATACATCTTACAGCCGTCTTCGTCTTTATTCGCACATGCTTGTTGAAGATATTTTTTAGCTTTTGTTGGGTCTTTAGGCACCCCTTCGCCTTTCAGATATATTATTCCTAGGTTATATTGGGCTTGGGCATGCCCTTGACTGGCTGCTTTATTGTATAATTCGATAGACTTTAATTTGTTTTGAGTTACACCAATCCCTTCATTATACATTACTCCAAGATTATATTGGGCTTGTGCATCGTTCTGGTTAGCTGCTTTTGTAAACCATTCAGCAGCTTTTTTAGGCGCTTGCGGAATATTCTTACCTTGTAAATACATCATGCCTAGTATGTTTTGTGCGGGGATACTCTCTTGGTTCGCAGCTTTGGTATAGAACTCTATAGCTTTGGGATAGTTTTGTATAATACCTCTACCACGGGAGTATATATTTCCAAGCATACTTTGAGCTATCATATCATCTTGCTTAGCAGCTTTTTCGAACCATATTGCTGCTTTTGCATCGTTTTGGGGAACCTCATTGCCTTGATAATATATGAACCCTAGCATCTTTTGAGCAGTGAGGTCTCCTTGCTCTCCTGCTTTTGAAAGCCAGTTAATTGCTTTTACAACATTTTTAGGTGTGTTTTTGCCATAGTAATAAATATTCGCAAGGATCATTTGGGCTTTGATATTTCCTTTATTTCCTGCGTCTATGTATAATTCCAAAGCTTTTGTTATGTTTTGAGGAACATCTTTACCATTGTAATATTTATTTGCTAATATGAGTTGTGTATCGGTATCAGCTTGAATTTTACTTTGTTTTTCTTTTTCTTGTATTTCTGCAAAGGATTTACAAGCTTTTTCAAGATGATTGTCACAAGCACGTTTAATATAAGAGAGGCCTTCTTTGCTCTTTCCTTCTACACCGTCTTCAACTACATAAATAACTCCTAATCGGAACTGTGCTTTTGCAAGATTTTGGTCGGCAGCTTTCTTAAAGTAAGTTAGAGATTTATTAATATTTTTAGGAACGCCTTGTCCACGAAAATAAAAATTTCCAAGATCCCATTGGGCTTCTGCATTGCCTTGATCGGCTTTTTGTATAAGCTGTGTAATTTCATTAGTTGTATTGGCATAGCCTATATTTACAATAATAATTGTGCTGATAGTAAAAGCCAACGTATATTTTATAATTTTCATAACTGTTATTTTACTCGCTTTTTTTATTTAGTACAATAGAACTATTATGGCACTGTTATAAAAAATAATAGATATTTTTTGGGTCCTTCCTAGCCTCTTTTACATCGCAGGTAATTCGCAATCCCGAATAATCTCTAGCTAATGAGTTTTTTAGGGGTTCCAGTTACACCCCTAGAAAATCGCTACATCCTTAGAGTTTCCTACTCAAAACAGGGTGGAACCTAGGTTCCACTTTGGTTGCAGAGGTTCCACCCTAAAAACAATCAATTAACAGTAGTTTATCAATGGGTATAGCATAATATATGGGGTGGAACCTAACTGGAACCCTGAAAACTTAAGATTCAACTGGTTCCACTTTGGTTCCACCTTCTTTTTAGTCAAGAGGTGTAATGGATATTTCAGAGCAATATATAACAATAAGTGAAGCTGCTCGTCGTGCAGAGATTAGTCGCGCAGCAATGCGTAAGCATTTAAAAGTTGGGAGAGTGCTTTCTAAAGATGGAAAGATAGAAGTTGTTTCATTTAACTCTTGGTTGGCTAGTAAACAAGATCGATATCAAAATATAGAGTTATTGCAATCAGGGATAATACCTTGTGGGGAATCTTCTCCTATTTTTGCAACTCGTCAAGAGGCAGAGCTATACAAGGCAAGTTATGAGGCTCGTTTGAGACAAATTGAGTATGATAAAGAATTGGAGACAGTTGTTAAGGTTGAAGATGTTGTTTCAGCATTATCATTGCAGCTCAGTGCGATTAGAACACGCTTACTCGCTATCCCAGCGGAAATGGCACCTCAGATATTTAACTGCAAAACCGTAGCAGAAACTCAAGGGAAAATGCATCAATTAATGGTCAGAGCACTAGAAGAATTATCCGAGGATGAACGATGGATCCAACAATTACAAGAAAGGGAGAACAACCTTTTGGAAAGCACTACAGAAAGGGCAGAAACTTAATCTTGCCCCACCACCTGCATTAAGTCTCAGCCAATGGGCAGAGCAGTATGCGTATCTTTCCAAAGAAACCAGCGCACAAACAGGTCGGTTTGAGGCTTATGCCTATCAAGTGGGGATGATGGATGCCATTACAGATCCAAGGGTTGAAAAAGTCTCTGTGATGAAATCCGCCCGTGTGGGTTATACCAAGATTATCGATCATGTGGTGGGCTATTACTTACACCAAGATCCAAGTCCTATTCTGGTTGTGCAACCCCGTGTAGAGGATGCCGAGGATTACTCAAAGTCTGAAATTGCACCGATGCTGCGTGATACGACGGTATTGGCAGACATTGCCCCAGATCCAAAAACCAGATCAGGGGAGAATACGTTACTTAAAAAGACGATGAAGAACGGCGCATCTATTGCATTGGTAGGTGCTAATTCACCTGGAGGCTTTCGTCGTATTACGGTGAAAATCGTATTATTTGATGAGGTTGATGGTTATCCTGTTGGAGGGGCAGGATCAGAAGGGGATCAGATTGCCCTTGGTACTAAACGGTCAGAAACTTTCTGGAACCGAAAGATTGTGGCTGGATCAACGCCAACGATCAAAGGCTTATCTCGTATTGAAAAACTCTATCAAGAAGGGGATCAGCGTCGCTTTTATGTGCCATGCCCTCAATGTGGAGAGTTCCAGATCTTAGAATGGGGCGGTAAAGATGTAGCACATGGGGTTAAATGGGATAAAGACGAACAAGGAAAGGACTTGCCCGAAACAGCACATTATGTGTGCAAACATAATGGTTGCATTATTGCGGAACAAGACAAGCCTGATTTAATTCATGGCGGTGAATGGCGTGCAGCAGCACCATTTAAAGGACATGCATCATTTCATATTAACTCGCTTTATTCTTTGATGCCCAATGCTAGATGGTCATTGTTGGTTGCAGAGTTCCTAAGGGTTAAATCAGATCCGATCGAATTACAGACTTTCGTCAATACAACCCTTGGGGAAACCTTTGAAGATCGAGGTGAAGGCGCATTATCTGAATTAACATTGGCAAGACGTGCCGAAGTTTGGGCAGGTGAGGTTCCTGAGGGTGTGGTGTTATTAACAGCAGCAGGCGATACACAGGATGATCGTGTTGAGCTGGAAATCGTAGGTTGGGGGCGGAATGAAGAACGCTGGTCAATTGCGCATGTGGTGATTGATGGTGATCCAGATTGTCCAGCCTTGTGGCAAGAGGTTGATCATGTTCTAAAGCGTCAATGGGTTAAAGCGAATGGCCAAGCCTTTAGTATTATGGCAGCTTGTATTGATTCTGGCGGTCATCATACACAACGGGTTTATGAGTTTTGTAAGGCACGTCTTGGTCGTAGGATTTGGGCGATTAAGGGTGAATCAGCACAAGGTGGACAACGTTCCCCTGTCTGGCCATCAAAACGTCCAACCAGAAGAACCAAGGGGTTCAGGCCATATATTATTGGCGTAAATGCTGCGAAAGATATTATTCGGTCAAGGCTAAAGCTGGAGCAACCACCACCCGAAACAGCTTGTCCAGGATATATGCATTATCCTCAAGATCGAGATGTAAATTTCTTTGCTCAGCTTGTTTCTGAACGTTCAGTAAGGAAACGCATCGGTGGTAAAGACGTTCGTGTCTGGGAACAAACCCCAGGACGGGCAAATGAGGCTTTGGATTTGGCGGTGTATTCTTATGCTGCTTTATGTGGGTTAATGCAGCAAGGGGTTAAATTGAACTCTTTGGCTGACCGTATGGAACAAAATCATGAACCACTGAAGATGGTTGAACAAACCGTAGAAGTCTCAGGATTGCCCAAAGAGCAACAGGATCAATCTGAAAAGAAAGATCCTGTGAAGGCAAGGAAAGAGTTCGTTAAGGGGTTTTTATAAGTTGAAATAGATTATTGATACATTTTAGATGAAGAGTTAATTAATTTCAACCCATTTGGAATAGTAATCTGGATTTAATGCGTCTTTACTCATATCCTTAATTAATCTGCACTCTTGCTTAATGCCTTTATCTTCATAGATAAAACCAATTGTATATTTATCTTGTCCTTTCCAACAAAAATAGTCTTTTTGATGGCTGTCTGACTGTGTTTGTTCTGTTTTTTCATAAGTAGGTTGCTGAGAATTTTGTTGAGCATATGAAATAGTTGGTAAGATTGTTCCAATAAGAACAATAAGAATTTTTTTAATCATTATAAAGTCCTTTCTTAAAAGTAATAAAATATATGTTTATTATATTTATGCAATAAATTTTTCATGAAAACCACTCTTCGTATCAATACAAAACACGCATCGTTGGAACTTCAACGTATTGCGTCCAAAGATATACCTTATGCAATTGAACGTGGGTTGAATATGACAGCAAGAGCGGCAATGGATAGAGTCAAACAGGATATTCCTAATAGCTTTAATAATACCAATGCTTTCACACGGAATGCTGTCTCTTATCATCGTGCAACAAAAAATACCTTAAAAATTGATGTTTTTATCAAAGACCAACAAGCAAAATATCTACAATTTGAAGAATATGGTGGCACACGAACGCCTTCGGATAATAGTGTAAATCCCAGTGCAAAAGCCTTGGTGGTCGCTGCACCGAATGCCAAAAAGAATGCTTCAGGGGCATTGCCGAAAGGTTATGTAAAAAGTCTTGCCCAGAAAGCACAACAAGATTTGCAACGTGTCAAAGCTGCTGGACGTAAGGGCAAAGGTAAAGCACAGTCTATTCTGAAAGTATCAGGAAAAAACGGCAAGCCTGGTGGGTTCTTTTTATTAAACCGACAACAACATAGCTTAACCCGTTTGGTCAGTTTCGTTGATAAAGCAAGTTATAAACCTAAAATGGGCTTTCACCAAAAAGTCGAGCAATTCATCAATAAAAACGCCAATCATTATTTAGAACAAGCGATTGATCGTATTTTAACCAAAGGAAAATAAGACCATGATGACCTATGATCTGGCACCTAAAACAATATGGTCTAATTTATCAAGAGAAACATTACAGATTTATTTAACCCACGCACAACAAGCCTATAATGATTTGCTGATTGGAAATAAACCTATTTCTGTCTCGTATTCTCAAGAAACAGGGGCGAAGTCGGTGACTTATACCCAAGCCAATATGCAGCAATTACAGGGGTATATCATGGACTTGCAACGTGCTTTGGGGATTAATCGCAGGCGAGCAATCGGGGTTCGGTTTAGATGAGCAAAGTATCATCAATATTAGATCAATATGGACAACCGATGGTTCAATCCATGCCCAACAAACGGATGTCGTTGAATGGTGGGTGGGGGCGTGTCCCTTATGATGCTGCGGATAATACAGGGGCACATACTGGGAATTGGTTTCCTTATTTAACGTCGCCTGATGTTGAATTAAACCCTTGGCGTGATTTGATTGTCAGTCGTGTTCGGGATTTGGTTCGTAATGATGGCTGGGCTGCTGGCATTATTATTCGGATTTTGGATAATGCGGTTGGCAGTGTTTTTCGTCCATTAACAAAACCTGATTATCGAACCTTAGCTGTGAAAACAGGATTTGCTTTTGATGCACAATGGGCTTCGGAGTGGAGCAGTGTTGTTGATAGCCACTGGCGGTCTTGGGCAAATGATGATGGGCGTTATTGTGATACGGGACGCAGGCTTACTTTTTCTCAAATGATGTATGCAGGAATGTGCCATTCTTTAATTGATGGCGATGCGGTGGCGATGGTGAATTATATTCCTGAACGGTTGAGCCAACAGGCTTTATATGCGACTTCGGTGCAACTTATTGATCCAGATCGTTTGTCCAATCCTAATCAAGGCATTGATGAGATGTATTGTCGGGGTGGGGTGCAGATTGATCAATATGGCGCACCCATTGGATACCACTTCCGAGAGGCACATATTTCTGATTATTATGCACTCAGTAAAACCACAACTTGGGAATATGTAGATAAAGAAACAGAGTGGGGAAGACCCAATGTTGTTCATTATTTTGAATCGGATCGTGCCTCTGAACATCGTGGAGGTGCTGGGATATTAACCCCAATCGTTCAAAGATTAAAAATGATCACGAAATATGATCAGACAGAGATGGATGCAGCAACGATAAGTTCCATGCTATCTCTTTTCTTAGAAAGCCCCTTTGATCCTGTATCCGCTGCGGAGGCATTGGATGTTGAGGATGGTATGAAGGAATACCAGAATAATCGCGTTGATTATCACAATGGTAAAAGTGTTACTTTTGGTGGCGCACGTATTCCAACCCTCTTCCCAGGGGAGAGGATTAATACAGTCAGTGCATCTCATCCCCATAATCAATATAAAGAATTCTTAGGAACAGCACTGCGTCATATTGCAGCTGGCACAGGGGTTACGGCTCAGCAAGTCAGTAATGATTGGTCAGATGTAAATTATTCCTCTGCCAGAGCTGCAGCGTTGGAGGGATGGAAGACACTAACGCGTAGGAGAGATAATTTTGCAACGGGGTTTGCTTCTCCAATTCGTGCAGCATGGCTTGAAGAATGTTGTATAGTCGATGACCTTCCATGGCCCAAAGGGGCAACATATGATTGGATGGTTGATCATATTTCGTTGTTAAAAACACCGATTTCAAAATGTCAGTGGCTTGGCCCAGGGCGTGGTTGGATTGATCCTGTTGCTGAAAAAGAAGGCTCTGTTTTAGGAATGGAGGCAGGGCTTTCAACGTTAGAAAGTGAAATCGCGGAAAATGCAGGCGGAGATTGGGAAGAAACGCTTAATCAACGTGCGATTGAAATTAAACGATGTAAAGAATTAGGTATTCCTTTGCCCGAATGGGCTGGACCACAACAAAACGGCTGTGCTTTATCAGCAGCACAACCGCCACAAAAACCAACTCCATAAAGACAAATGATGAATATTATTGAATTTTTGAACCGACCTTTGGCGTTGGAAGGGGGACGTGCGTCTTCTTTGGCCAAAGAAATCATGGCAAGTGATCGACGTATGTTGGCGGATATGGGGGCAAGAGACTCTCCTAATTCTGAAACATATGATGATATAGCGGTGATAGAAATCAAAGGGATCTTAGTTCCTGGTGACTTTTGTTACTCAGGCTGGGCGTGTGGATATGGTTATATTCGTAATCAGCTGGCCAAAGCAGTGAACGATTCAAGTATTCGTAAGATCGTTTTGGTAATCGATAGCCCAGGAGGCGTTGCATCAGGATGCTTTGATCTCTCTGATGTAATTTATAAAATTCGCTCTGTGAAGCCAGTGATTGCTATTTGTGATGATAGTGCTTACTCCGCAGCCTACGCGATTGCTAGTGCAGCAAATGTTGTGACGGTTCCAAGAGCAGGGGGCGTGGGCAGTATTGGTGTGATTACAATGCATACGGATGTGACCAAAGCATTGGATCAAGAAGGCATTAAAATCACGACCATTACTTATGGTGCTTATAAGGGGGAAACAGCGCCAACAACATCTTTGAGTGAAGGGGCGTTAGGACGTATCCAAGCGGATGTTGATTTTTTAGGTGAGCTGTTTGTTGAGCAAGTCGCCAGAAACCGAAAACTATCTGCTCAGAAAATACGAGATATGGAAGCAGGAACCTTTCTGGGGCCACATGGTTTTGATGCAGGATTAGCCGACTTTGTGATGTCGGCTGATGAAGCGTTTTTATTTACAAGAGAATTTAAAGGAAAATAAAGAATGAGTAAGGCATTTAATCGTTTTGCACATTTGGTTGGTTTGCGTGCGCGAGCTGAGGAACCAGATCCAAACGATCAAACAGCAGAAAATAACGATCCAGATAATAATGCTGGAGATGATGGTCAAGATCCAGATGATCCTGAAGAGCAAAATAGTAGGGCAAAAAGCAAAAAGGCTAAGTCTAAAAAAGCAGAAGATGATCCAAATGATCCTAATGCTAATGATGATCCTGATCCAGACGCAGAGGATGGGGATGATGAAACCGATGCTGAGGATGAAGACGATGATACCACAGCCCAAGCAAGGGCAAGAGAGCGTGGGCGTTGTGCAGCGATTTTTGGCTGTAAAGAAGCAGCAAATAATTTGCCATTGGCGGCAGAATTGGCTTTTGGCACGAATATGCCCTGCAGTCAGGCAATACGCGTATTAAAATCGGGGAGTATTGCCCAATCAAACTCCACAGGCAGATCTTCTAAAGTATCAGCTTATGATCAAAAAATGATGCGAAGTCGTCAAACGGTCAGTATCGGCAAGCCTCAGACAAATCAACATCTTAATCCAATCAAAGCTGCTGCTGCCAGTATTTTAAATGCAGGCAAAGTAACGGGTTCAGTGAAAAAGGATATACAATTATGACAACATTTTGGGGTGGCACAGCGCAAATTTTTGGGAACAGAGATGTTAGCTATCGCCAAGATAATTTAATTGCAGGGGAGTTACAACCTGTTCCACAAAATATCACGTTAAAAGGGAACCAGGGTATTTTAAGACGTGGGACGATCCTTGGTAAAGATAAAACGGGTGTTTATGTGGTGTCAAAAGCTACAGCAACGGATGGATCTGAAAAATCACTGATTGTGTTGGTGGATACTTACGATACAGGTTCTGGTGATGTTTCTGGGGCTGGTGGTTATTTTACAGGTGAGTTTAATGCCAATCGAATCATTATGGATGACTCTTGGACGTTAGAAACATTACGTGATGCAGCACGACCTTTGGCACTCTTTTTCCAAGATGTTGTCAATGCTGATAACCCAACTTAAATTTTAACAGAGTATAATAAATGTCAGAAACACAAACTGATTTTCCAATTTATTCAACGATGACGTTGATTGATGTGGTGCCTAATTTAAAAGCTTCACAGTCTTTTTTGTTGGATGGTTTTTTTAAACGAGAGCTCCTATCTACCACAGCAGAAGTTGCTATTGATATCGATGTTGGTAAACGGCGTATGGCTCCTTTTTGTTCTCCTTTACATGAAGGAAAATTGGTTGAAACAAGAGCGATTCAAACCAAAACCTTTAAGCCACCTTATATCAAAGATAAACGTATTCCAGATATGCATAAACCTGTTATGCGTGCAATTGGGGAGCAAATTGGGGGTAACCAAATGACCCCTAGACAACGATATGATGCTAATATTGCCTTGGAAATCAAAGATCAGCTAGATATGTTGCAACGTCGTCAGGAATGGATGGCTGCACAATGTTTAGTTAATGGGTATTTAGTCATCAAAGGGAATGGATTTCCAGAAACCATTATCAATTTTAACCGTTCATCTGAACTTAATATTGTTCTTTCTGGAACAGATATGTGGGATGATCCTAATTCAACGGCTAATCCAACCAAAGAAATCAGAGATTTGGTTATTAGAACGCTGAATGTATCTGGGGCGCAGGTTACGGATTTAATTTTCACAAAATCTGCTTATGATGCTTTTATAAAGCACCAAGATGTGCAGCAGATCTTCTTAAACTCAGCCATTCGCAATAATAATGATGCCAATGTTCATCTCGGTCCACAAGCTGCTGCTGGGGCAATGATGATGGGGTATTGGGGAACTTATCGTGTCTGGATGTATAATGATTGGTATGTGGATGATGATAATGTTGAACGTCCAATGATTCCTGATGGTTTAGTGATTGGGGTTTCAGAAGATGAACTTAGAGGTATTCGGGCTTATGGCGTGATTATGGATGGTAACGTTGGTTATCAATCCGTTGCGTATGTTCCTAAAATGTGGGTACCTGATGACCCTGCTTTATTACATATTATGTTGCAATCTGCTCCGTTAGTGTTTCCAGCACGGATTGATGCAAGTTTTGTTGTTCATGTTGCACAAGGATATGAAAATGGCTAAAAATTCACAAACATCTGACGTGACAGAGTTAGAAAAAGAACCTGTCACACCTTTGGAAGACAATGATCTGACAAAAAGCAAATCAGAGGAACAGCCTCAGTCAGATCTAACCTCAGATGATAATTCAAAAGAGCAGAATGGTAATCAACCTTCTGCTCCTTTTGTATCAACTGGTAAAACAACAGTGACGCTTTTGAGTCTTCGGACATTACGTCATAATGGCATTGAGTATAAAGGGGGCACAACGCTTGATTTACCAACCAAAGATGCTGATCGTTTAATTAAGAATTATTATGCAGTGGCAGGAAGTATGTTACCCGTAGGGGGGATTATTGTGCCTAAAACGCATAATCCCAAAGCAGGTAGTGATGTCGATTGATTTTGAAACATTAGCCCTCAAACCTTGTATAGAAAGTTTTGGGAAACCTGTGATTTATCAACATCAATCAGGGCAAACGGTAGAGATAAAAGCGGTATTTGATGAGGTTACTCTTCAGCATGATCCGATGTCAGGAATGGATGCTGGGGGCAGTGGGGTTATGGCTTCTCGCACTGTTATCGGGGTTTCTTTGGGTGATTTCGTGATTGAACCTGATATGGATGATAAGGTGACTTTTAATGGAACAGATTATTCTGTCCAAGAAGTGCAAAAGGACGGTCAAGGTGGGGCGCATTTGGTTTTGAATAATGCGGAGATTTAAATGCAACCCAGTAAAAGGTTATACAGAGCGATCTTGCGAGATAAGCTGGTAGAAATCATTCGAAAAACAAAACTTTTAGAAGATGGAAAAGTTTTTGCAAATTTCCCCATTCGTGTTCCTCAAGATCGATTACCTTGTATTTATGTGTCATCTCCAGCGGATAGAGCAGAAGCTATAACTGTTGGTACGCCTGTTTTTAAACGCACGGCCACGTTGGTGATTCAATATTTTTGTAGTTTTGTGCATACTGAAGATGGGACGCTACAGCTTGATGATATTCTCTATCAATTAGAAGACGCCATTATGTGTGATTATGAGTTTCAACAGCTGGTTGAGCGTATTTCTTCTTTTGATACAGATGTTATTTTTAATGCGGATACGAGCAAACCAATTGCAGAGATTCGGTTCGTCATGACATGTGAATATCATGAAAACTATCATCCAGTAGGCCCTGAATTGACGCATATATCAGGTCAAACCATTTAAGTTATAAAGAGAAAATAAAATATGTTTGTAAAACCAGCACATGGGCGAAAGGTTCGTTGGCCTAATACCACGCGTCTTTTGTCAGAGCAAGGTGAAAATGTTCCAAATGATTTGTATTGGAACCGATTAATCATTACGGGCGATGTGGTTATTCAAGATACGCCTGCGACTATTTTAAAAGTGCAACAGGCGTCTAAATCAGGAAAAAAGGAAAATAAGGATGGTTGATACAATTTCTATTTCTGGCTATTCCAGTGATAATCGCGTGCCTGGAGTTTATTTTGCCCTTGATGCGTCCAAAGCCAATACGGCAACAACCAGACGCAGAGTTTTATTAATTGGACAAATGTTAACGACAGGCACTGGACAGCCTGATATTGCGGTTAATTGCGCAGGGGTGACCTCTACACAAGGATTATATGGAGCAGGTTCACAAATTGCCTTAATGGTCGAAGCCTATCGTAAAATTGATTCTAGTGGAGAGTTGTGGATATTACCTCTATCAGATCCCAGTGGTTCAAAAGCCACAGGATCTATAGAGTTCAATGGGGTGACAACGCAAAGTGGTAAAATCTCTTTATATATTGGCGATAAGTTAATAGAGCTTTTTGTTAATAAAGATGAATTGTCTAATGATATTGCGGGTAACCTAGCCGATAAAGTGAATGCTTATATTCATCTTCCTGTAGAAGCCACAGCACAAGATTCAAAAATCATCTTTACCGCAAAGAATATCGGGCAATATGGTAATGATATTGCATTGAATTTAAATTTACTTGGTGAGATTTCAGGTCAAACACTTCCTAATGGTTTAAGTGTACAAATTTCTTCAATGCAAAATGGAATTGGATATCCAACGAATTTAGTATCTTTGTTGTCCACTTTAGGAAGCCGTCAATTTGATTTGTTCATTCATCCTTTTACAGATATGCAATCTTTATCTGTGTTTACTGAATTTCTAGATGATCAATCTGGCAGATGGAAAATTACAGATCAATTATATGGACATAGCATTACAGCGATTGCAGGTTCATATGGTGAGGTAACGGTTATTGGTGATCAGCTGAATGATCAACACATGACGGTGATGGCTACATCAGATAGCCCCACCCATCCGATGATTTGGGCTGCACAAGTTGGTGCTCATGTAGCAGTGAGTATGCGGGATAATCCAGCTATTCCCATCACAGGATTAGTTTTAAAAGTAATGCCTCCTAGTGATTTAGGCATTTTTATTTTTAGTCAACGCAATTCTCTGCTTTATGATGGAATTTCAACTTTTGTTGTGAATGATAATAATGACGTAACCATTGAACGCCTGATCACCACCTATAAACGCAATAATTATGGTGAGGAAGATAATAGTTATCTCAATATTGAAACTATTTTAACGGCCAGTTTTGCATTGCAAGATATGAAGCAATATTTGGCATCACAGTTTCCCCGGTGTGTGCTGTTAAGGGATGGAGCAAAAATTACAGCAGGACAGCAAGCAACAACAGCAGAGTTAATTGGCAAAACTTGTATTGCACGGTACCGAACCCAAGCAAACAACTTATGGGTGCAAGATGCTGAAGGGTTTGCTGCGGAGTTAAAAGCCGAGAATATAGGCAAAGGCACAGTTAAACTGTTAATGCCATATCGTTTTTCAGACCAGCTTTTTGTTATTGCTGGGAATTGTCAGTTTACAAAAGGATAGTCAAAATGGCTTCAACACAAGGAGTGATAGGTGGTTATGGAACCCTTACTATTGATGGTGAGGTTTGGAATGCCAAGGATATTAAATTCACAACGAATGGATTTAAACGTGAAACATCAGTAGCGCAAACGGGTGTTGCTGGATTTACAAAAATGCCAACACAAGGATCTATTTCAGCAACATTAATTGATCGTAAAGACAAGCCAATTTTAGAAATGATGGGCAAAGAAACGGCAACGATTATTGTGCGTTTGGCTACAGGTAAAGTGGTAACAGGCAATGAAATGTGGTTGGTTGAACAACCAGAATTGAATACTCAAGAAGGGACTTATGAAGTTAAATTCGAAGGGGATGATGTGGTAGAGGATATTGCGTAATGGAACCAACAAAAACGATCTCATTAAAACAAGAAATTACTGTTGGTAATGAAATTTATCGTGAATTGACGCTTCGTGAGCCGATTGTGAATGAACTAATTACCTCATATAAAAATGCTGGGGAAAAAGGAACGACCGTTTGTGCATATGATGCACAGATCGCGCTTGTATCTAGTGTTTCTGGAGTAGCGATTAATGCTTTAGAAGCATTTCCTACGCGTATTTTAGATGAGGCGATTGAGTATTTAACAACGTTTCAAACACAAAATGACGACGAAATATGCGATGACCAATGGGAAATGCCTCTTGCTTCACCATTGCAATTATCAGATGGTAGTCAAATTGCATCGCTTGATTTAAAAGAGCCAACGGTTAAACAGCGTAAGGAAGCAATGAAAAAAATTGATGCTCATGGACAAGGAATTGTTGGTGGGTTGGAATTTCAAGCATCCTTATTAACACAGGTTACAGAACAAAAACTACCTACAATTTTAAAATTACCAATTAGTGATTTTACGAAAGCGACGAATTATTTAATGCGTTTTTTTCCCGATATTCAAAAGGTTGGGAAAGACTTACTTACCAACTAGATTATAATTTTAGAAGATTTTATAGAGATTTTACAAAACAACCTGATTTTAATTATCAGCCAGATCAATGGCCACAATGGTTAAAATTATGTCGTCAATTAATCTATTTATATAAATGGCCCCCTCAAGTCATTGATGAAATGACCTGGTCCCAATTTTTGGAAGCGCACAAGGCAACCATTGAAGGGGTAGAGGCCGAAAAAGCAGCACAGAGATAACATATGGTCACTCCTATTTCAGTATCTGTAACGGCGGTTGATAACGCGACGAAGATTTTTCAACGCGTTAATGCGAATATGGAACGGATGCAAGCTCCTGTTAAAAACTTGCAACGTTCTTTCGATCGTTTTTCTCAACTGTCTGGCATGAACCGATTGAATGAGGGATTTTCTCGTGTCAGAGCCTCTGCAACCTCGACTTTTAGAGTGATGGGACAGATTGCCCCTGTATTGGGAACGATTACCAGTGCGGTGACGATTGCAGGAATGGCACGCCTTGCAACGTCTTGGGCTAATTTTGGCAGCAATCTTCAATCGACTTCTCAACGATTGGGGATGTCTGTTTCAGGACTGCAAGGTTGGCAAAATGGCGCACGCTTGGCTGGGGTTTCTGCAGAAACGCTAACTTCGTCCATGACCTCTTTGCAGGATAAGATATGGAATGCAAGGGGCGGACGAGATCCAGAATTTCTTGCGAATATGAATGCTATGCATATTGCTATTAATAATGCAGACGGTTCGGCTCGTAAGGCTGAGGATGTGTTGGGGGATCTGGCCAACCGTATTCAAGGGATTAAAAATCCTGCTGCGCAAGCAAAAGTAGCTGTTGCTGCTTTAGGTGGTGCTGGTGAAGCAATGTTGCCTTTCTTGCGTGAAAGTTCTGCTGGAATGGCGCGGTATAGGCAAGATGCTCTTAAATATGGGGTGATGAATGAGGCTGGGGCGAATGCAGCCAATCGGTTAAGAATGGCACAAACTCGCATGATGATGTCGGTCGAGGGGTTTGGAAACTCGCTTGCACAATCGGTTCAACCTGTTTTAACGCCAATTATAGAAAATATGGCCCGTTGGATTGCGGTCAATCGAAGATGGATCAGTCAAAATATTGCAGGATATGTTCAGCAATTTGCTAATTATCTAAAATCTATTAATTGGCAACAAGTTTCGTCTGGAGCGCAACAGGTTTGGAATTCTGTTAAACAGTTTACGCAAACGATCCAAGAAAATATTGATAAAATAGGTGGTCTCAAAACAGTTTTAGGGGTTGTTGCTGGTGTTATGGGAATGAAAGTCGTTGGCAGTGTTATGTCAATGATTAGTCCGTTTACGACTCTAGCGATGACTATTGGAAGAATGGTTGTCCCAGCAGCATTATCACTATTGGCTGCAATGGGACCTGTAGCTTGGGGAGTTGCTGCTGCTGGGGTGATTATTGGTGGGGTATCTGCTTATATTTATAAACATTGGGATACATTTAAGCCGTATTGGGATAAATTATGGGGCGGTGTCAAACCAATATTTGATACATCGGTTAAAGCGATTGAAATTATTTTAAAGCCATTTATGGGGATGGTATCTCTTATTCAAAAGAATTGGGAGCCTTTAACGAATTTCTTTGGTGGAATGTTAGATGGTATTCAAAAAGCATTTTATAATGCCTTTCATTATATCGGAGATATTGTCAGTAAGATCACTTCTGCAGTTGATAAAGTCGGTAGTGCTTTAGGATTGACCAAACAACAAGCGGAAGCTGTATCGAATACAATGCAGATACAACCACCATCATCCGCGCTTTATACGCCCAGCGTTGCTGCAAATGATAATGGTGCTACATCTGTTAAAAATGGTGGTTGGATTGGCAGTTGGTTTACGGGTGGAAGTAAAGAAAAAGACGGAAGTAACGGAACTAATCAACAAATTAATAAAATGACTGGGCAAGTGAGTAATCTTGTTACTTCATTGACGGATAAGGTCGAACGAGCAACCAGAGTTCCAGCATCACCTGTTGCATCTAAGGCAAGTGTTGCTTCAAATGTTGTGCCATTTCCTGTTTCTCAAAATGGACAACAAACAGCGCGACAAAGTCCTGTTTTTAATAATACATTAAATGGTTACATTCAACAGGCAACTCAAGGAAGTATTGTATCACCAGCTCAGATGAAAGCTTTGATTATGACCGAGAGTGGTGGTCGTATGGTTGGCAATAAAACGACCTCTGCTTATGGATATACTCAGCTTACAAATGCAGCAGCAAAAGATATGGGGGTTAATAAATTTGATCCTTATCAAAATGTATTAGGTGGTCTTAAATATTACCAACAAATGCTTAAAATCGTTCAAGGGAACTCTATTGCTGCGTATGGTGCTTATCATGATGGTCCGGGAAGCAAAGGCGTTAAGCGGTTCTTAGCTTCTGGAGGGAAAGATTTATCAGGTTTCTCTGCTGAGGGAACAAAAGCCATGATGAATTTTCAAAACCATCTTGGTCAAGCGAATGGTGGGTTGCTTCAATTTAATCAAGCTATTCCTCAAGGGATTGCTGCAAATAATAATGTCCAAGCAACCATGCCAAGTATGCCTAATATGTCAAATGTTGCTTCTGTAACGCCTATTACAGCCAACTCAGGTTTAGGGCAGCTTGATGGTGGAGGGGGTGTTACTATGCCTTCTATGCCTGCAATCGGACTGCCACAGATCAATAATAGTCCGTCAGAACCACAAAAAATCGTGCTGGAAATTGAGATAAAGGGTAAACCGCAAGGTATGGATATTAAGGCAAACAGTCGCAGCCCGAGTTTAACCGTTGATTCCATTACTTATCAAAGAGCGATGGATGCAACAAAATCAGCGAGTGGATTTTAATGAGAAAAGCATCATTTCGAGGAGTTTCTTTTTGGGTTAATAGCAATGCTGGCGAAAATGGACGTAAAACCGCCATTCATGAATATCCTAATAAAGATACGGTTTGGGTTGAAGATTTAGGGCGTTCTCAACGGCGGTATCATATCCAAGGGTTTGTATTAGGTTCTGACTATCTGACGCAGCGTCAATTGTTAATTAATGCTGTGGAACAAGAAGGGCCAGGGAATTTAATTCATCCGACTTTGGGAATGTTAAAGGTTTCTGTTACGAATTATGGATGGAGAGAGCCTGATAATATCCAAAATAAAGTAGAAATTAATTTTGAGTGTATTGAATATAGCAATCCTATTGCTGGTTTTATTACAGAGCTAACAGGAACGTTAGTTGGTGATTTATCTGACGCGTTGTCTGATACGGCGATTGGGGATTTTTTAAGTGATACGGTACAGCCTTTAAATCTTGGCATGATGAATACAGCGGTATCGATTGCCAGTGATTGGGGTGGACAGGCTATTTTACAAGGTACGGGCACTATTCCAATTGCTTCTTTGGGAAATGTAGCTACTTCTCAAATGAGTGATGCGTTATTAAATCTTGCAACCAATAGAGATAATTTAACTAAAGCTGTAAAACTGATTGATCCAGATTTTGATGTAAACGGGGTTTATTAATATGGCAACAGCAACAGAATTCGCAAGTGCTATTACAACTTTACCAGAGGTTTTACGGGGGTTTTCTGATGATCCTAAAACGCAAATGGCGTTGTTATTTCCATTATGTGAATATCAAGTATTCATTACAGAAACGGTTGCGCCATTAGGACAAGCAGAAAATACCTTGATTAAAGCAACGGCATCACTTTGTCGCAGAGCTGCAATGGCCAGCCTTTGCAAGGCGATAGCCAACTGGCAAGCTGATAGTTGGGATGAAGTATTGGAAGTGCGTCGCAAGGTTTCTAGTTTACTTCAAAGTGAAATTTTGATTGCAACTGATGATAAAAATATGGAAACGGTTAGTGCATTACGTTCTTTGCGTGTCAAAGTCTTGGAAAGTTTAGCCAATGCAGCTGGGGAAGTGCCTCATTTAAGAACGATTACGCGCAGTGTTTCTTTGCCATCCTTACAGTTGGCACAACAACTTTATACGGATGGGAGTAGAGCATCAGAACTCATTAAACGAGCCAACCCAGTACATCCAGCTTTCATGCCAACGACGCTAGAGGTATTAAGCTCATGAGTATCAATACAGCGATATCCAGTGTCTTTGGCTCCAGTAATGCAAAAACAAACAAGGTAACGATTGATGTCAATGGAAAACGTTTGGATGGGTGGACCAGGGTTTCTATTCGTAGAGGTATAGAGATCATGCCTTCAACCTTTGAATTGGAATGTACAGAACTAGCAGACAAAGCCAGCGCTTTGCCAGAAGGAGCTGCTTGTGTCATCCGTATTGGTTCTGAACCTGTGATTACCGGTTATATTTTAACGGTGACGCGTAGGTTAAGTTCCAATGAGCATATTTTATCTGTGCAAGGAACATCGAAAACAACCGATTTGTGCGAATGTTCTGCAAAATTCTCGACGTATCAATTTAATAATATTCCAGTTATTAGCCTGATTAAAGAGATATGTAAGCCTTATGGCATTGGGGTGAAAACAGTTGGATCTATTGAAGATGTGGTCATTCCTCAATTCTCTGTTATTTTAACAGAGACAGGCTATGAAATTATTGAACGCATGACCCGTGCAGCAGCATTATTATTTTATGATGATACAGATGGCAATATTATTGTCAGTAAAGTCGGTTCAGAGGTTGCTGCGTCTGGATTTGTTGAAGGGAAAAATGTTGAAGAAGTCTCCGTCAGGCGGTCTATGGCAGGGCGGTTTAGTTCTGTTGATATGATCTTGCAAACGATGGCTCCTTTACAAGTATTACCCAGTGAAGACAATAACCTTGCTCAGCAAATGAAAGATTTAAGTGCTGCGCCTCCAGCGGTTGATCCAATGGTAAAACGGTATCGTCCATTATTGATTTCTGCAGAAATGGGGGATGCAGGCTATCAAGTTGCACAACAACGCGCACAATGGGAGGTCAATCGCAGGTTTGGAAGGTCTCAATCTGTGCAAGTGATTACGGATAGTTGGCGTGATCAAAGTGGAAAGCTATGGACACCCAACACATTGGCACCAATTTCGTTCCCAACATTAAAAGTGAATACAGCCAATACGCTCTTAATTTCTGAAACAGTCTTTAGATTTGGAAATGATGGCACTCATGCAGAAATTACCTTAATGCCCAGAGAAGCCTTTATGCCACAGCCTATTGTGTTGAATGCAGCTAATAGTGGTGTTGTGCAGGCAATGGCAGGGGGATAGTTTTTTGTGTTTTCTTGTTTTTTTATATAGTAAAACAATATTATAATATATAGTTTGTCTATTATTTCTTATCGTTTTATAATAACAATGATATTGTGCGAAAGGGAGCATATCAATGAAAAAAAATATATTTGAAAAAATGCTCTTAAAAACAGTTAAAGAAGTCGACTCTTATCAGAAAGATATTATTAAAAAACAAAAGGAAATAGAAGCTCGTGTCAAAGAACGAAGAGAAAGTATCCGTAGAGGAATTAAGATCGAAAGAGAATAATCTTTATGATTTTTTATATAATGATACCAGACGCATTGCTTCGTTTTTATCACAAATGAATGAGTTAGGATATTTACAACAAGTAAAGTAATCTGAACTTTCTGGTAGTGGTATGACACAAACTATGGAAGGTAAGGTAGTTGCGAAAACATCTCAACTTATTGAAGCCGGGGGAGAGGGCGGGTTTAAGGTTGCTCCTTATGAAAAGGAGGAACTAAACCTAGAAAGAACCTACGATCCATTATGGATACATGCTGTAAATTTTTTAAATTATCTGGAAAATAAAAAATTATTAGAAAAAGATATCTTACAAGCTAATATTGGCCAATTTGTAGAAATAAGTGGTCAGGTGCATTTAATTGATTTTGAGTCATTTAAAGAGTCTTTTATTTCACCGGAGATATATCAGGCTGCCGGTATTATAAAGAAAAAAGAACAACAGCTATTTTCTAAAGTTATGGCTTCACTGCCTTTTTCTTTGCAGGGGCATTTGGTGAATAATACAAAAAATATTTGGTTTACTTTGGATAAGATGTTTTTAACTGGGCAGGCAAGTGATCTTCTAATGAAATATGGATTAACATTAAAGGGGGCTTGGAATATTATCGGAATATTAGATGTTAAACCAAATGAAGATGTTTCTAATCAAAGTATAGAGTTTAGTCGAAATGGTTTATGGGATTTATTCACAGAGATTATACCTCCTATTCGTTCAACGATGGGGCGACCAGATAATGTTGCGTCGGTTACTCCTTTATTAATATATCGAGAGATTTCAAAGTAGTTTATTTAATTTATTAGTTTTAAAGCCACCCATTGAGGTGGTTTTTTTATTGGAAAAATCATGGCAGATAATACACGTTTAGCAGCCACACGGATCCACATGTCGTTGGGGGTTGGTCGTTTAACCAATGGTGTATCTACAGGGAAAAATACACCGACTGTTCAAGTGACATTTGCAGGGAATGAAGTGAGGGATCAAATTCCTTTAATGCAGCAATATGGTTTTGCTAGCAGTCCACTTCCTGGTGCAGATGCAGTAGCTTGCTTTCAGTCTGGGGATCGTAACAAAGGGGTTGTGATTGCCACCAACGATCAACGATATCGTATCAAAACACTCAAATCTGGAGAAGTGGCGATTTATCATATGTCAGGCTCTTCGGTCTTTTTAAAAAATGATGGATCCATTGAAATTAATCCTAAGGATAAGAAAACCATTATTAATAGTGATGTGCAAGTGAATGGTAAGATCGACGCAACGGGTGATGTGAATGCTAGCAGTATGGTTGCTTCTGGTGATGTCAAAGCAGGATCTATTAGCTTGAAAATGCATGAACATCCTAATGGAAATAACGGCAGCCCAACAGGCGTACCAACATGACAGAAATTAAAGATATTGGCATTGTTTGGAGTAATGAAACAGGCCAGGGTGAATGGCATATTGAAAATGGAGACATTGCCCTTGACCACGCCATTTACAGCTCGGTGATGGTATCGTTGTTTACAGATCGTGTTGCACCATTAGAGCCTTCACAAAGTGAAAAGAGCGCAGCTATTGGCAAAGTGGATGGGGATCGTCGTGGATGGTGGGGGGATATGTTACGCACGGAACCCATTGGGTCTCGTCTTTGGCAGTTAAAACGTGCCGTTAAAGCAGATAAAAATTCAATAATAGACTCAGCTCAAGACATGATTTACGAGGCTCTTTCTTGGATGGTTGAAAGTGGTTTGGTGGATAGTATGAATGCAGATGTTAAATGGGTTCAATCTGGCTTGCTACAATTTTCAATCTATTTGACAGAACCCAAGCAATATAGTCCGAAAATCTTTTTATTTTCCTGGGCATGGGAGGGGGTATAATGTCTTTTAAAACACCAAGTTTAAGTGAGTTAAAAGAACAAACTCAACAAGATATTGTGAATGCAGGTATTCCAGGGGTGGATACAACATTACAGAACTCTGTAATTAGCACGATTGGCACGGTTCAAGCTGGATTAACGTGGCAGCATTTTGCCTATTTAGATTACATTGCCAAACAAGCTGTGCCATGGACGGCAACTCAAGAATATCTGGCAGGGTGGGGAGTTTTAAAGAATGTTTATCAAAAAGCCCCAACCAAAGCGACGGCTATTGTGCAATTTACTACTGTAGATAATGTAATTGTTCCTAAAGGAACGATTATTAAACGCCCAGATGCGTGGAGTTATGTCACACTAGCAGATAGTATTGATAATCAAGCGACGATTGAATCTGTTGATACAGGATCAGACGGTAATGCTGGGCAAGGAATTAGCTTGACTTTAGGAAATGCTTTGGCGGGTGTAAATGCGAAAGTGACGGCATTAACCCCTATTACAGGTGGTGCAGATTTAGAGGATGAAGAAACCTATCGTAACAGAGTGATCGAGGCGTATCGTATTTCTGGGTCGGTTGGACGAGAACAAGAATATATTTTGTGGGCAAAGTCAGTTTCTCAGGTATCGAGAGCATGGGTTGGACGGAATGGTTTTGGAATTGGGACAGTCATTGTTTGGATTATGTGTGATGAGGCCAATCTGTCTAATGATGGCTTTCCTGTGGGTGAAGATGGATCAGCAACGGATGAATATCGTTATAATGTAGCCTCTGGCGATCAATTAACAGTTGCGAACTTTATTTGGAAAAAGCAACCTGTGACGGCTTTGGTTATTGTATGTTCTCCTATTGCCCAGCCTGTTAATTTTGTTATTTCAGACTTAGGTGTGAATAATACTATCGCAAATCAAGAAACCATTAAAGCTGCGTTAAAAGATATGTTTCAAAGAGAAGCAGCACCAGGAACCTCTCTTTATCCTAGTTCTTGGGAGCGTGCGATTGGATCTATTACAGCAATTAATCAATATCATATTGCCAACCCAACAGAGGCGATCATTCCATCAAGTAAAGGGCATTTACCTACTCTAGGAACGGTTACTTTTCAATCATGATCCCGAATTATACTAGTAAAGATTTTAGAAATGCCTTGCTTAACCTGTTGCCTATGGGGCCTATATGGTCACGGGCAGAGGGCGGAATGGTGTGGTTTTGGGCAAATATCATTGCTCAAAGTTATGTGCGTAATAGTGATCGTGCGATTGAGTTGCTAAAGGTTGCTTTTCCATCAACGGCTACAGAGTTGATCACCGAGTGGGAAAATACAGTTGGATTGCCTGATCTGTGCGTTGGGCCAGTTGAAGACATAGCAACGCGTCAGATGTTGGTTGTGGATCGTTTGGTTTCTTCCATTGAAAGTTCAACAGATTTTTATATTGCGTATGCCAAGAAATATTTCGGGATTGATATTGTCATAGATCAATATTCTCCGTTTCGATTTGGAACGTCTTTTAATAGGCCTTTTGGTTATGAAGAATGGTCGCATACATGGCGTATTCGTTCAGATCAAGATTTGCAGTTTCTGTCTTGTATTTTTACTCGTATGGCACCTGTGCATACTTATATTTTATTTGGTCCATTTGCGGATGAGTTATAATTTTAAGAAAGAATAAAGAATGGATAGATTAATTTCAAATCATACAGTTCCTTTGGCAAAGGCGGATAGAGCACCTAAAAAAGTTATTGATCCCACACCACAATATGCAACGGATGGAGATCCAGCTACAGGTGTTCCAGCGACTTATTTAACTGCAGCGCATTATAACTCTTTAATGGATGAAATTGTAAATGCGATTGAAGCAGGTGGATTAAATCCTGAGAAAGATGATTGGGGGCAATTAGCTAAGGTTATTACAAAAATTATCAGTCGCTTTGGTAATATCAAGGAGGTCGGTAAAGATAGCAATGGTGTATATGTCATTGTTAATGAAAATGGTAAAGATCAAAAAACATATATTCTCAGCCCAAGCGATCTTGATGATATTAATAAACGCCTTAGTGCTGCAGAAGGAACAATCATTACCCATACCAGTCGTTTAGATAATTATGGAGATGCGATTAATCGTATTTTTAGTCAAGAGTTACCGGGTAAGGCTAATATAAGTGGAAGTTCTGGACAAGATTTTAACGCAAAAAACTTAAATGTAAGTGGTGTTAATACGGGTGGTCTAGGTATTGGGGGAACAAATGGTATTGGCACATCAACAACTTTATGGGGATTTTCTCCTCAGTTATTAAATACTGACGACGGTGGATTATATCGCAAAGGATTACTTAATTTAATTTATGCTGGTACTGATGATGCGGATACACAGCCAGTTAATACACGGCAAGTTATGCAGATCTCGGTAGATCGTGCAAAACATACTTCTGGCGATGATTTATCGTCTACAGCAAATAAAACCGTTTTACATACGCGCAGAGTAAGTCTCTATTCAGATTTATATGTTTATGGGACAACTCAAGGGGCTCCTGCAGATTTATCTGAAAACTATAAATCCGATCAAGAGGGTTATATTCCAGGTCAAGTCATGATGAGATCGGTGAAACCAGGTATTGAAGTGGAGTTGTGTACGGATCCAAAGCGAGCTTTTGGCATAATCTCAACAGATCCATATGCGGTGATGAATGGTAAAAGAGAAGATACTGAAGATTTTAATAAATATGTTCGCATCGCAATGATTGGGCGTATTCCTGTTTGGGTTGAAGGACCATTAACGAAGGAGGATCATATCACGGCAACTGAAAACGGAATGGCTAAGGCCTCACGAGACCCATCAGATGGATGGCTAGGGTGGCCTATTGAACCAGATGAACAAACAGAATTAAGATTGGTTGAATGTTTTGTTACGGCGGTTATATAAATGAAAATAAAGACTTTGGTGCACGATCCGCCTTTTCTTAATTATAAAAACTATCCAATAACCTCTCAGTTTTCACTGTAGAGGTTTTTTTATGCAATTTTATCAAGGAGAGAATATATGGAAAATGACTCAATAATTGTTCTTAAAGCAGGAAGTCTGGAAAAAGAGGTCATTACTTTACAAAGTAAAGATCAAGAAGAAGCTTTGTATTATGCATTTTCTTTGGAAAAACGAATAGGAAAGCAGACGATAAAGTCGGTATCATGGACATCAATAGCCGACGATATAGATGTAAGTAATATTACAACTGATAAACAAACATTCCAATGTTTGATTTCAGGAGGTACTAATTATCAAAATGTTGGCATCACATTCAAAGTTATTACCAGTGCTGGTGAGACACGAACCTTTAATAGTGTTCTTCCTATTCGTCCAGCAGGTATTATGGAGGCTGTTGGAAATAATACGGTTATTGTTTTGGGGAATAGTCAAGAAGGGGCAAGAATTGAAGATATATCAATAACACCCACTGGCTTCAACTTTAAAACGACTGACGGAAAATCATTAGATGTCGTTCCAGAGGGTATTTATATAGAGAACGGTAATATGGTGGTACCAGAAAAAATTGGTAAATTACCTGATGATTTTGTGCTGAATGGTAATATCTATATCGCCCCTGATGCCTATTTAACTGGCACGAAAACACTCCCACAAGGTCTATCATTAAACTCAAATATTGTGATGACTAATGGCTCGGTGTTCTTTCCAAAAACAATCAACAACAATGGCTTACTTTGCGCTGCTTAACAAATAAAGGATTTTAAAAAAATGGCTGATATCCAAACAAATGCACCTAAAGATTTAAACTTAACAGATTGTTATGTTAGTTCAGATGGGGGAAACACCAAAACACCTCTAATTGATATTAAAACTTCTGCTGATACTGCTACAACTAAAGTTGCAGAATTAGAGCAAAAGATTACAGATAACAGCGATTTAAATATTGATACATCTAAATTCTTAACAACAGATAGTATTAATAAAGCTAATGGTGTTGTTGGTACTAATGATAAGAATGAAGTTTGGCTTCCTGTAAGTTTAGATGCTCCGCAAACTTGGTTAAGAGCTGGTAAAAACAAAGATGGGACAGTAGTTAA
>NZ_AGFR01000006.1 GCF_000231445.1 Commensalibacter intestini A911 | reverse complement strand
ATGAGGGTGTTGAAAGTATTAACTTTGATTATAATAAGCCATTTTTTGGCAAGAAATAAAATAATAACAAAATTTATGGATACGTCTTTTGAAAAAGTAATGTGTTCATTTGTGCTTATACCTTTTGTGAAATTTATAACCAGCCAAAAGGGATGGAAGTCTTCTTTTAGCTGGGAACGTTATTAAACCTGTTTTTTAATCATTTGGCTTAGTGTGTTAAAAATATCTTCGGCATCATTAATATATTGTGGATAATCAACATATTCTTCGACCGTTTGAAGAGTTATTTTTTCTAAAGTCTTTTGAGCATTTTCTGGTGATCCGTCTATTTTTACAAGACAATGAATAAGGATTTTATCTTGTATGTTTTTATTAATGACCTCTTTCATATTTCCCTGTCCAAATTGTGTAGAATTTGGTTTCTCTTGCAATAGCTTATCAAAATGTTTTTTGACTAAATTTTCGTAACTCATAAGGTTTTCTCCATGATTGTAATTGTGTCGTAACATTCATCATGGGGGATATGGGAAAGGGAGTCAAATTCCTTTCCCTCCATACTCTGCCCTTTCTTTTCAATACGTTGAGAATAAAGGGGAAAGCGTGAATTAAAG
>NZ_AGFR01000007.1 GCF_000231445.1 Commensalibacter intestini A911 | reverse complement strand
TTAAAGAGTGCTAACGCCTTTTGAGCTGGTTAATGATGTGGGGGTATAAAGTGGGGTATATTAATATATTTAATTTTAAAAAATATTAGTTTATAAATGAATATTTCGTTCATTTCGACAGTCGCCGTGGACACCATTAAAATCATTTAATTTATTGATATTAATGTCTGTATATTACTTTTAAAATTGATGTCATATAAGTGGTATAATTATAGAAACTATCAACAAATAGTATTAATGTAAAACATTCGAAGATTTTTTGTAACTTTATTGTAATATTTATAAACTATAACATAATAAATAAATGTATTGTAATATTAAAAATAAGGATATTAATGATGTGCAATGAAAAATCACCTGATTTTATTGAACCTGATTCTTTCACTAAAGACAGATTAGATTTATTAATATCTTACCTTGGTTCTTGCGAGCAGAAACATAAAAAATTATTAAATTTTGCTTACCAAAAAGATAGTACATTTATAAATGCTATATCTTACTATAGTGGTGAAATGTCTCGCTTGCAAATATTGATAGCCTCTTTGTTACTTGATGAAAATTTAACAAATCATGATGGTACTCATGATCTTTTAAATTACTTTAATAAAAATGGTAAAAATTATACACAAGATGAAAAAATAATTCTAGAAGCTGGCTTATCTTTAACAGAGGAATACTTAGCAAACAAAAGAAAACATTATATTAATTATTTAGTTAATAATTATGTTGTACATTTTTATAGTAACTTTGAAGAATTTATGGCTAAGTTATATGATTGTCTTAATGAAGAGGATAAAAGAAATCAGGTTGATCAAAAAAATGAGGAACTGCTTCAATTAATTCAAAAGTATTGTAAAGAGAATATTACTCAACTACATACTGAAATATGCAAGTCACGTCCTATATATTTGTTTGGAAGAGCAAAAATAGAAAAAATTGTAAGTGTAGTAAGAAAAATTTTAGAAACTCAAGAAAAAATAAGTAAAAATGCTATTAAAAAGGAATTTTCAAGATTTTACAATGCATTAAATTGTATTAACAAAATTAGAAATACGGTGCATACAGGTTTTGTGTATTATGGAGAAAAAACATACACATTTAATTCTTTTCTATCAACAAATAACAAAGATATTATTAAAATAGAAAAAAATAAAGGTATCTTTTATGGAGATTATAGAGAAGCTTTTGGTTTAATTCAATTACTATTGCAGATGTATACAACCTGTCTAACTTATATACTTACAATTAAATTTCACGAATTAAGAATGGAAATAACTTCTGATGGATTGGGGGTTGATATAGTTTGTCATGAGCTAAAATTAGAGGAAAACTGTGATAAATTTAAGGATTTTTTCAATAATATTATTAGAAAATAAATGTATTGTAATATTAAAATGCAATGGCCTAAGAAAATTTGGCTTTCATAGAGAATGACTATTGATCAAGCAGAATATATATTATTAGGTAAGTGAGGATGAACTAATAATATATATCAAATTTCAAACCATACGATGACCCGCAACCCAGACTTGTTCTATTTGTAAGTTAGTGTTCATCACAATAAGGTCTGCGCGTTTACCGATGGAGATTTCTCCACGATCTGTTAGTCCTTGATAATGTGCAGCGTTGGTGCTGAGTAATTTTGTGGCTTCGGGTAAAGTGGCACCGTGGGTGATAGCATTTCTGAATGCTTGATCCAGTGTTAAAACACTTCCTGCTAAATGACCGTTCATTCCCATGACTTGACCCTCTTTAATAATGACGTTTTGTCCTCCTAATTCACTAATACCTTCTTTCATGCCTGCACCACGCATTGCATCGGTAATAAATAAAAGGCGATCGGGGAATAAGCGGTGAGCTAAACGAAAATTAACGGGATGAACATGGTGAGTATCAAAGATCATTTCCGCGTAGGCTTTATTATTATCCAGTAATGCACCAACTAGTCCAGGAATACGCCCTTCAATGCCTCCCATAGCATTAAATAAATGCGTTCCGGCAGCTGTTCCATGATGCTCATGAATGGTGTTAATGGCATGACAAGCTTGATCATAATTACAGGCTGTATGTCCTAAACTGATCCTTATTCCAGCTTTGGTTAATAAAGGAATAGCTTGATCAATTTGTTTAATTTCAGGGGCCATCGTAATTACTCGAACGATGTTTAAATCAATCAGCTCTTGGATTTTTGATGGGGTGGGGCATAATGTAAACGCAGGCTGGGCTCCTAACTTTTTTTCACTAATAAAAGGGCCTTCTAAATGAGCGCCTCGAATATCAGGAAGGTCTGAAGAATTGCTTTTTTGAACCTCTTTTAAGGCACGTAATGTATCAATTAATTCGTTCCAAGGGCGTGTAATCGTAGTGGGTAAAATCGTTGTTGTGCCGTGCTGCATATGAAATTTAGAGAGTTTTTTAATTCCTTCAGCGCCATCCATTGTGTCTGCGCCATCTCCGCCATGTACATGCCCGTCAATAAAACCTGGTAAAATATAATCTTCAGGATCTTTATTGCTCAATGATTTTGTGTCTATTTCTCTTAAATAATGATCAAAAGAAAGAGAGCCTGTGACGATATGATCTTTTAAAATAATACGTCCTTGAAGCGTTTTCATTTTTTGATCCTTGGTTTGAGGCTAAAATCTGGGTGTATTAATCGGGTTTTAAAGTAGAATATTCATAAACGCTCTAATAAATCATCATAATATAAGAAAAAAATTTTAGAAATTTATAGCTTCTAGGGATAATTGTATTACTGCAAATATGAATATAGGCAGATAAACAATAAATTTAGAATATTGTTTAATATAATTTATCACAAACAGAGTGGTAAGAGCTATATTGTTTTTTACAGTTAGACGAATGATTATTTCTATATGGTTAATGTTTTTCTGTATGATATGCTTCTAGTGCTAAATAAAAAGCGCCATCAAGAGAATTACCTTTGGCAGGAATAATGATATTTCGTATTTTATCGTGCATTCTAGGACGTAAAATATCGGACATTCCTCCTAGTAAACATAATGGAAGATTTGCAAATTCATTTTTTAAAAGGCAACGTGCTAAATGAGAAATAATATTTGCTGCTTTATCTAGGAGTTGATTGGCTTCTTGACATCCGGAATTGGCTTTTTTGACAATCCAAGGCACTAAAGATCCAAATTGTGTTGGGGGGGCTCCTACAGCCCAGAGCATAGGATTATGGCCTTGTTCTTGTAAATAGTTATAAAGCTCTTGAGTAAGTTTTGTTTTTTCTTTTCGTCCGTCGATAGTTTGTAACATATCACAAATCAGTTGGAGGCCAATCCATGCACCACCACCTTGATCATCTTGAGGGAACCCCCAACCACTTAATTTAGAGGATTGTTTGCCTGAGATTGCATAAGCAACAGTTCCTGTTCCAACAGCAATAATAGCTCCATCTTGTTTGTGATGTGCTCCTAGGCACGAGGTGTAGGCATCTGTTTGAATAATGAGTTTTTTAAATCTATAGGAATGCTCTATAAAATTTGTAACAGCTGTGGGAACATCTGCACCCGCAAAGCCACCGCCACCATATAAATTAGCATTTGAAGGGGATAAATCAAGACGTGCTTCTAAACTCCGTAATATTGTTATTACAGAGTTCCAGCTTGCTTTAGTATTATTAGCAATATTCGCTGGGGCACCTTTTTCTTCTGTTAAAATTTTACCGTCGATTGTTCTTAATTGAACAATAGTTTTGGTAGCGCCACCATCCATACAGACTAATAAATCTCGTAATTTTTTCATAGATTACCTGTTTATAAAGCTTTCTTAACGTTTAAATATAATTCTTTATAGTAATTACTATAAAGAATTATATTTGAATGTATTAATATATTAAAGTAATAATTAATGGTAAGTAATGATTTCTTTAAATAAATAGACACTTTTGTTTTATTGTAGTAGTATAAATACTAAGATAGAATTATTTTATCTTAATTTTAAAGATTTTATTTTATAAACCGTTCAATTTGTTTGAACGGTTTTTTTATTTTAAGGATGACAAAATTATGTCAAATGATACAGAACAAAAAAATCAAACTTTAGCAGATACAACTACTGATAATGGTAGTGTTAATTTAAATGTTGGTAGTTATACAATTCAAAGTGGAGAAGCTACTACTTTAGAGGTTACTGATTCTAAAGTTACTTTATTAATAGATGCACTTCAACATGGCTTGAAAAATTTTATGGTTATTGACGCTGAAAATCGTCTAACTGAATTTGATGGTGATGTTCAGATGAATGATGGATTAAATCTTCCCGGTAAAGTGACTATTCCAAATTTTAAAACATTAGCAGGTGGAGAAACGCCAGTATTTGGCCAGTTTAGAACAGATTCTGATCAGTTTGGTTATATCAATCTTAATAAAGCGAGAATGTATGGTACTGAAATGATGGGGGGGATGTCTAATGATCAAGTAGATGTAGAAGATTATCAAGGTGTGGATATCTTTTTATACCCAGATCAAACAATAGATAATAATATCGATGGATTTGCGATGGCATTAAAAATTGGAGGTTATGTAAATGCTAAAGGTGAACAAAAAAATATTGCACTAATAGGAACGAATAAACTGATTGGGCATGATCATCTTCATTGTGATGGTAATAGTACATTAAGTCCTGCTGATCCTTGGTTTTATGCTTCTAGATTATTTAGAGTATTACCTAAAAAACTAAATGATATTAGAATGCTTTTAGCTCGTGGGGAGTGTGATACAGTTTCATCGCCGTATATGGCAGGAACAATTGCTTTGGCAACGAACTTCTTTACACAATCAGATGAAGATACTGAGCAAGATGGTTTTATTACACCAATTATTGTTGATGAAGATAGTAACGATTTGTCTAGAGCTAGAGTATTAGGAGTTCCTTTCATTCCAGCAGATAAAAGATCATCCCTTCCTAAAACAGCAAATATTGCTATTGGAACACAATCGTTCGATCTTACAAGTAAAAAACCTTGTTGGTGGAATGGTGAGGAATGGTGTGATGCAATGGGTAATGTATTAAATTAAGATTTTAATACAAATAGGTATGAAATAGGGCGCGTAAGCGTCTTTTTTTAACTTTTTTATGAGCCACTCAATATATTTTGAGTGGCTTTTTATTTTTATTATTAAAAGCAGGACAGTAAAATTATGTCAGAAACTTCAAACGGTTTGGGTAATGATAGTATAGGTTTAGAAATGGCGACTTCAGCATCTGTTGCGACTAATGCTTTTCCTTATGCAAATCTAGAAAATACAGTGAATAACGCACATTTCGCAAGAGGTTATGTGCTTCCTAATCGGCCAATCGAGCATGTTATGCATAAAGGTGGTGTTTGCAATATTGTAGAAAATAATGTTTACAATGCACGCATGACTTATAATGCAGATCCTAATGTTTCTTTTGAATTTGATATTCAGTCAACGGCTACAGATGGTAAGTTTATTATTTGGCACAATAATAATACAGATACAATGCTAGATAAAAATATTGAAGTTCAAACATCTACATTTGAAGAGTTGCGTGCTTTACGTTTTAAAGGGTTGGTTGGAACGCCTTATTATAATCAAGTAAAATTAAGTACACTTGATGAATGGTGTGAGTTTCTTGCTCAAGTGAATAGATCATTTTATCCAGAGATTAAACGTTTTCAAACATTAGACCAAGTGACTCAAATGGTGAAGCTGGTGAAATCATATGGGTTAAGTAAGCTTGCAACTTGGGAGAATGGTAAATTGGATGTGCTTCAACATGTTCGCTCAATAGATCCTGATGTTCGTGTGGGTTATTTAGATTTTTATGAGGAAGGGCAGAATTTGGACGATAGTATCAAAAAAATGCAAGATATTGGGAATGGTGTCATTCTTTGGCAAATTAATAATTTAACAAAAGAAAAAGTTCAGAAAGTACATGATGCTGGTGTTGGATTATGTGGTTGGACAGCATCAAATAATGTGACTTATATCAAAGCCATAGATATGGGTTTAACAACGATTACTTGTGATTATAAACCAAGTTTTAAATTTTAATAAGGATAAACCTAATGACTATGATCCCAGTTTGTGGAAAAAATTTTTCACAATTTAAAAAAGCTATTACTAATAATGGTCTTATTATTGATAATCAGGATGGAAGCTTTACATTTTCATCATCAGATACAAACAGTAATTGTTATATGTATTGGCGTAAACCAGCACAATTTGGTGAAACAATTACTCTAAAAGTCAAAGCTTGTGCATTAGGGGAGACTAAAAAATATGCAGAAACTGCTCCTAGATTTGCGGTGCAGTGGTTTAGAAATGGAGATTATTATCGTGCAAGTGATAGTTTTGTTTTTGATCAAGAGCTGAAAGAATATACGGTATCTTTAACGGTAAATGAACCCGTCAAAAGTGGTGATTATATTGTATGCTCTTTTGGACATTTTAGATCATCGTTGATTTCTGGATTATTTACAGAAGCACAAGTATTAATTGAAAATTCGTATTTTCCAGTTAGACGTGAAGTTTTGGGTGGTTTATTAAGAGTTCATGCCTCTGCTGCCGGGGCACTTCCTGTTATTGAAGAGAATGAAAATTTACCAATGATTTCCCCTGCAAGTATCGCTTGGAAAGATAAATATACAATTTTGATTACAGACAGCCTTTTAAAAGCAACTTCAGGAACACGTTCTTCTGTTTTGTTTGATGCAAATATTTGTCTTGATGAACCTTCTACAAGTGATTTTAATAAATATGATATTACAATTGGAATGCTTGATCGATCAGCAGGAACTTTGCAAATCAAATTTACTGATAAGGCAACGGGAGCGTTTATAGATTGGGAAACCAGCGCTATGAAAGTGCTAAGTTTTATTTATAATATTTATACAATTTAAAAGTAAGTAAAAATTTAATAAAATATGATATAGGGCGCCGCTGGCGTCTTTATTTTTATATTAATAGCCGTCCATTTTGGGCGGCTTTTTTTGTTTTAAAGACAACAAAAGGAATGATAAAGCATGTCTTATATAATTGATGACCAGCAAGATGAGGTCGCTTTAGATGGGGTAACACCAACTATTAAAGTCGGTAAAACAGAAACAATTGATGCTGGATTAGATGCTAATGTTACTTCTAGTGTTAAAGATAATATTACAACACTGGATTTTTTCATCCCTAGAGGAGCAGATGGTAAGGATGGAGGATATACTCAGGCAGATAAAGAGCAAGTTCAAACAATTATAGATGCTTTTGGAGTTGTCGGTGATAATGAAGATAAAGTTATTACAGATATTAATCAAACATATACAAGATCGTCTTCAGTATCGACTTACTATTTTACACTCATTAATCAATCAGATTAGCAAGGAAAAACTGTTTTAAAATTAGGTTTTAAAGTTCTAACCGCAGGGACATTAAGTGTCATGTTAGTTGAAAACCCTAATAGTTCTACTTTTAAAGAAGTTAAATCAATAGTTATTGATTTAGAGTTGGGTAAAGATTGGTATGATCTTAATTGGAGTGTGGGTACAAACCAATATATTGCTATTGTTAAGGGAACAGATACAGGAAGATTTGCATATTCTGGAACAGGTGTAACGACTGGTTTGTTTTATTACTATGATCCAGCATCAAAAAATTGGTCGTCAAGTATAAGTGACCTCAATATGGGTATTGAAATTAAAGTTGGTTATGAAGTTTCGACTTTAAATGAAATTAATCAAAAAATGCTTTATTTAAGTAATAAAAAAGTTTCATTTTTAGGAGATAGTATGACGACCTATCAAGGATATATCCCATCAGGTTATGCGACTTTATATCCCAAATATGGTGTTGATACTGTTCAAAAAACGTGGTGGAATCAATTCATTGATAATACAGGTGCTACTTTATTAAATAATAATTCATATTCAGGATCAAGAGTATCAAAAGGAGGAAATGGAAGTTTACAAACACGTTTAAATGCTATTGATTCAGCGACGGATCTTTGTCTTATTTTTATGGGTACAAATGATTTAGGGAATGCGGTTTCGTTTGGAACATTTGATCCGACGAAAACAACGTTTAATACCAGTGAGTTTACAGATGCATTATGTAACGCCATTGTAACTTTACAAACAAATTATCCAATGACTAAATTTGTATGGGTTACGCCTTTAAAGCGATTTACGAGCGTATCGAATAATACTCAGTATAATAACGCTGGACAAACAGTAGATACATATACGAACAGAATTATTGAAGTATGTAACTATTATGGTGTTGAATATCTAGATATTCGTGGTCTTGGTATTAACTCTATGAATCAAAATAAATATCTTGGGGATGGTTTGCATTTAAATGCATTAGGAGCAGAGCTTTTAGCAAATTATATTACCAACAATATTAATCGTATTGGGTTATTTAATGCTCAAATACAAAATAATGTTCAAACATTAAGTGCTGTTGAAGAAAAAATTAATGATCAAGATTCTAAAAATTTAGAAGTGTTGGTGAATGCATTTAAATTAAATGAAAATATTATAGTATTAAATACAGATTCTACTTTAGTGAGAACCAGTGTATTAGAATATTGCTATTTTACTCCTGTTACTCAAACTGCGTGGCAAGGCCAGACGGTTACAAAAATAGGGGTAATTGTATCTAAAGAGGGAACACTTACGATTTCATTAGTGGAGAATCCTAAAAGTTCAGACTTTAAAATTATTCAACAAGTTAAACTTGATTTGAAAAAAGATCAGATTTGGTATGATCTTAATTTTGAAGTGGGAGTACAACAATATATTGCAATTTCTGAAAAAGGGGATACTGGGACATTTAAATATGCAGATTATGCGACGAGTGTGGATAAAGGGTTTTATGTTTATGTGCCTGAAAGTAAACCTTATTGGACAAATAACAATGCTAATTTAAATATTGGTTTTCAAATTAAGAATAAACAGTTTTTAGATAATGTTATTAAGTCATCTCAATATCTTGTTGGTAAAAAAGTATCATTTTTTGGGGATAGTATTACAACATTTACAGGGTATAGTGTTAAAAATAACGTATATCACTACAAGTGATGTTAAAGCAGTAGATCAAACTTGGTGGAAGCAAATTATTGATAAAACAGGTGCAACATTAGGTGTTAATAATTCTATTGGAGCCAGTGCGATTTCTAATCCTGAATGGTTAACAACCGCGAATTCGTTATTAACAAGGATTCAAGATTTACCTACGGATACGGATCTTTGTGTTATTTTAATGGGTATTAATGACTTTAGAGGTGGTGTTGGGATTGGAACCTATGATCCTACAAAGGCGAAGTTCCTACCTGGCTATTTTGCAGATGCTGTATGTACGGCAATGGTTAATTTACATCAACAATGTCCAAATGCTCGGTTTGTATGGGTAACACCATTAGGTGATTATACAAATACTGGAACTTTTCCAAGTTTAGGAAAGAATTCAAATGGAAATACGGTGTGGGATTTTGCTGACGTGATTATTAAAGCAGCGCAATTTTATGGAAATGAAGTTATCGATACTCGGTATTGCTTTTCAAATTTAACAACAAACTGTTTCTTTGATGGTCTCCACCCAAATGCATTAGGGATGGAAAAGCTTTCTAATTTTATTTTAAATAAAATTTATAATATTTTAGGGTAAAGCTATAAAGATAAATAAAGAATGAAATGGGGCGCAATTAGCGTCTTTTTTATACTCTGTTGTCGTTATTGATGTGTATATTGATTAATATTTACAAGTTTGAATAAATATTAATCATACAACAATAATTTATTTTACATTCGGCCAAACTGATCTACTCTGATAAATATTATATTTATTAGAATAAAGGAGTTCCTTTGTTGAAAACGAAAATTGCTTTATTGCGTGAAATGGGCTTGCCCAGACCGTATACGACTTCAAAACCAATCGAAATTGTTGAAGCAGAACTCAGCCCTTCTGCAAGTGGAGAGCTCCTTGTTAAATTAGTTGCAGCGGGGCTGTGCCATTCTGATTTGTCAGTGGTTAATGGTAACCGTCCACGTGTAATGCCAATGGCATTGGGGCATGAGGCTTCTGGTATTGTCGAAGCGGTTGGTCCTAATGTTACACGCTTTCAGCCAGGAGATCATGTAGTGATGGTATTTATCCCTTCATGTGGACATTGTGTTCCTTGTGCAGAGGGAAGACCTGCTTTGTGTGAGCCTGGTGCTGTTGCCTCTGGTAAAGGCGAGCTTTTAGGGGGAACGAAACATATTCAATTTAAATGTGAAGATATTAATCATCATTTAGGAGTTTCTGCCTTTTCCACTCATGCTGTTGTTGCTCAAGAATCTTGTGTAAAAATTGATCAATCAATTCCTTTGGAAACAGCTGCCGTTTTAGGATGTGCTGTGTTAACAGGTGTTGGTGCGGTTTTAAATTCGGGACAATTACAAGCAGGACAAACTTGTGCTGTTGTTGGACTTGGTGGGGTTGGATTAGCTGCTTTATTGGGAGCGTTGGCTGCGGGAGCTGAAAAAGTGATCGCGGTGGATATTAATGCTGAAAAACGTCAATTTGCACTGGATTTAGGTGCACATTACGCGATTGACCCCAGTGATGCTGATGCGACTGAACAACTTCATAAAATCGTGCCTGGTGGTGTTGATTTAGCCGTAGAGTTGGCGGGTGCGGTTCCTGCTTTAAAATTTGCATATGATATTACAAAACGAGGCGGTCAAACCGTTACGGCGGGGCTTCCTCATCCTAAAGCAGAGTTAAGTTTTCCAGCCGTGAGCTTAACTGCAGAAGAAAAAACATTAAAAGGGTCTTATGTAGGGTCTTGCGTGCCGTTACGTGATATTCCTCGTTTTGCAAAGATGATGGTGAGCAAGCAACTGCCTGTTGAAAAACTCATTACGCATCGTATTAAATTAGAAGATGTCAATGAAGGTTTTGAACGCCTAGCTAATGGTGAAGGAATTCGCCAACTTATTATCTTTTAATTAAAAATCTAAGGCGTATTTGAGACGAAAAACTCAATACGCCTTCATTTTATTGTATGTCTTCTGGATAAATTCTTTTAATTTCTCCGTCTGTTAGCGTTGGAGATTGAGTAGGGTCGTGACCAAAGATAATCTTTGCACCTTTTTCTTGTAAAGATTTAAAAAGTCTATAGTTTTTAAGCATTCTTTCTGGGTCGCTGACAACCATTGCATCTGGCAGGGCCATTTTTTCTAAAGAGTGCTTGAGATAACAAGCATCAGCAGTAAGCACAATGGTTTTATCGCCTAACTTTACTTTTAAGGACTGATGGCCATCTGTATGTCCATAAGTGGGGATTAAGATCAGTGTTCCATCTTGGAAGATATCATATTCACCATCAACTTCTATACGGTCGTGCCCTAAATCATATTGATGGGGAGTATAGATTTTCTTGGCGATATTTTCTTCATTATTGGCAGCGATCCACTCTCTTTTTTGAAGAATCCATCGTGCATTTGGGATGGCAGCATTGCCACCACAATGATCAAAGTGAAGATGTGAGTTAATGATAAAATTAATTTTTTTAGGATCAATACCGAATTTTTCTAGTCTTGCAGAAACTTCTTCGCCAGGATGATATTGAACCGTGGTCAGATCTGCAAATGCTCCTAAAGCACTGCTGATAACATCTGGATCTTTGGATTGGAGCGCGGTTTCTAATCCTGTATCGAATAAAATCGTGCCTTTAGGATGTTCAATAAAGTAACTAGGAATAGGGATTGCTAGATTCCCAGTTTGCCCAGAGAGAAAGAAACCCGCTGGCATAGTAATCCATCCGCAAGTCATGGCATATAATTTAATTTCTTCCATCATTGCCTCTCATTTTTATTGTTTATAAATAACATGTAGGAGTATTATTTTATCAAAAGAAGTTGTTGTTATTATAAAACATATTCTAAAATATACTGTACAAAAATATAATTATTAAATTAAATTCAATCTTTTAAAAGTGTTGGGTATGTGCATAATTTTGTTAAATAGAACGATTTTGTCTCTTAAGAGTTTTTATTTTAGTACGAAAATTGTAGATAAAATCTAGATGAATAAAGTTTTGTAGCGATTTTACCTTTTGTACAGAGTCTAAAATTTAGAAAGAAAATATAATTTAAAGCATGCCATTGTGTTGTCCATGATGGATTCATCAGAAGATCAATTGCAATTAAATGAAAAATTAGGGCAGATTACTGCGGATTACCTTGCTTCTATTTTAACAATAGATATGAAGGTCGGTGTTGCGTGGGGGCGAGTGCTATCTAGCACTATTAATCATTTGCATGATATTCCTCCCTTAGATGTTGTACAACTTTCTGGTGTTCATCCTAAGATCGAATTTAACCAAGATCTGATTGATTTAATTCATAAAATGGCAGCAATCAGTCAAGGAAAAGCACATCCTATTTATTTACCAATGTGGGTAGAAAATGAAGAGTTAAAATCACAATTAATCAGTGATACTTATATTACGGAAGCATGTAGTTTATATTCTAAATTAGATATTATTTTGACAGGTATAGGCTCCTGGGAGTCTGGTGCATCCAGTCTATTTAACATTTTTCCAGAAGAGTGGAAAAATGAGTTAATCCATAAAGATGTTTGCGCAGATGTTTGTATTTCTTTACTTGATTCCCAAGGAAATATTCTAAACAATCCCATTGATAATTTAGGTTTTGGAATTACCAGCGAACAATTAAAAGAAGCAAAAAATGTTATTGGAATTGCTGGTGGAAAAGAAAAATATGAGGCCATTTCGGCTGCATTAAAATCAGGATTATTAAGTACGCTAATTACCGATTTTAATACAGCGATTAAATTACTAAACGAATAAAGATTATTTCTTCTCTTTTAGTAAGTTTGTGACAAAAGCATAATAACGTTCAAAAACAAATTTTCCATTTTGCTTAAGATCAGCCACTTTTTCATAATCCACATTCCAACGTTGCGCCATTTCTGCATTATTAATCCCGTTAATTGCAGCAGCAGCTTGAACGGCAGCACCTGCAGCGGCAGTCTCTCCAATAGGGGAAACCCATACAGACTTACCAGTTAGATCTGCAAGAATTTGACAGTATGCTTTTGATTTTCCGCCACCGCCCGTAATGACTAAACGTCCCGATGCATCCACGCCATGATGTTGTAATAATTTACCTCCAGAGAGTAATCCACAAAGGACGCCCTCTATCACTGCTCTAGCAATATCTTTGGCATCAGTCGTTGTACGTAATCCGTAAAGTTCACCTGTTGCGTTAGGGAGGTTGGGTGTTCTTTCTCCGTCTAACCAAGGAATAAGCAAAAGTCCATTTGCGCCTGCTGGTGCTGATAATGCGAGTTCAGCAAATTTATCATTGCTGATCCGTAAAAGCTTACAAAAAGTATCGGTGACTTTTGCAGAATTTAACGTTGTAATCATAGGTAAGAAACGATTTGCGGCATCTGCATATCCATTAATCATGCCTGTTTCATCAATAACGCCACGAATACTAATTCCATAAAGTGTTCCGCTGGTTCCAATGGAAATAGCCGTATCACCAGGTTGGATATTCATCTCTAATGCTGCGGACATATTATCGCCAGTTCCTACGCAAACGATAGCACCGACTAATTCATCTAATCCAGTTTCAGGAATAACAGTACCAACATTACTATTAGAAGGAACAATTTTAGGCCAAAGTTTTTCCCAATCTAATTTATCACTAATCAAGTGAGCAAGCTGTGGTTCCCAGCAATTTTTAAATGGATTAAAATATCCAGTAATTGTTGCTCCACTACGTTCAGTGACCGCATTTCCACATAAACGATACGTTAAATAATCAAATGGCAGCATAATACGGCAACATCTAGAAAGTAGGCCAGGACAATTTTTCTGTCCATGCGAGCTTAGAAATCGTCATGGCTGGCCCAAGAATAGAGCCTGTTAGTTGACCCAAGTCGCTGCTTGCAATGTCTCTCTTAATTTTTTTGCTTGAGGTTCAGATTCCGTATCATTCCACAGTTTTGCTGGACGTAAAGGTTGATCATGCTCGTCTAACATAACCAATCCATGTCTCTGAGCACCAATAGATATTTCTGCAATACGAGGCCACCATGATTTTAATTCATTCAGTGCAGCCACTAATACGTTTCACCATGCTTGTGGATCTTGTTCACTGCAAGGAGGCGTGGTTGGTGGATGTGCTGCACGGGCCAGTGCAAGTATTTCCTCCGTTTCAATATGTCTCAATATAACTTTACAAGACTGAGTAGAAGAATCAACGTCAGCAACGATATCTTTTTTCATTTCTATATCCTTATCTTGATACTAAATAATATTTAAAACATATAACGAGAGCTTTATTTTTATATTTCGAAGTATTCTATATTTTCGGTCTTGTCACAAATTTTATTTTTTCTTTAAAATTAAGCTTTTAAATTGATTTAATAATAAAAAACATCGTTATAATTCAAAAGATTAACAAAATTCGTTTTTCAATATTTTTTCTAAAATTTGACATTTTTTAAAATTTGCGACAGCACCCAATTTATTAAGCTACTATTATATTATCTTTTTATATGTTTTAATTGTAGGAATTGATCGCGTTGTTTACAGTGATATGAGATATTATTGTAATGGACATGCACAGGAAGACGAAGCTTACGCTGTATCATTGAGAAGAGATATGGCGTTTGCATCATCAAGAGAAAATAACGGTTACCGATCTATCTAAACGCTTTATGGTTAGCCGCCCTACGATTTATATTGTGTTGAGGGGTGCTCGGCTACAATTATTTGTGCCAATGGCTAGTGCTAATGAACGCTATAAGACGATTAAATATGGCATTAAACGCCTTGCTAAGATTGAGAAAACCCTTGAAGATAAACTCAGACGGCAAGCTAAACGTTATAACAAATCTTATCCTGGAGAGATGCTGCATGTGGATACAAAGCGCCTTCCTTTATTAAAGAATGAGACGAAACAACACACTCGTGAGTATTTATTTGTGGGTATTGATGATTTCTCCCGTGAATTATATGCAGGTATTTACAGCGATAAATCCCAGTTTAGTGCAGCTCAGTTTCTACAAGATGATGTGCTGGTTCAATGCCCTTATACGATCGAATGTGTCTATTCTGACAATGGGAGAGAATATCAAGGCACGCCAGCGCATCTATTCGTTAAAACTTGTTATACACATCAAATTAACCAGAAGTTTACTAAGCCCGCTTGCCCGCAAACCAATGGTAAAGCAGAACGTGTTATTCGCACTCTAATGGAGATGTGGCATGAAAAAGAGAGTTTCGTTAATACTCAAGATCGAAAACTAAAGTTGAAACGATTTATAAATTATTATAACACTGTTAAACCTCATAAAGGCATCTTAGGAAAAACACCTTATGAAGTCTTGGATAATTATTTTAAACAAAATCTGTAAACAACGCAGTCAATTCATACATGTGATTCAGATTATGAGGTAGGAGATTTTGATCCTAATATCTTGCCTATCAGTGATGCTTTGAAAAAAGAGTTATTGGATTGGTCAGATGAATATGATGGGATATTTAATGATGATGATCCTGCAAATTCTGACTTTAAAAGTTTAGAAGATAAAACTGCGTTTATAAAACAAGGTGATAACTTACAAAAAAAATTACAAGCAGAGTTGGGCAATGGTTATGAAGTAACATATCGTAACTTTTTAAAATAAACTAAGTTTATTTGCCGTTCAATGGGAGTCTATTGCAACAGTAACAAGTAGTAATGGATATATTGTGGGTGCAAACCTAAGAGGAAGCGTAAAATTAATGCCTGATTATGAATGCTGTCCGCTATGGGGCACGACAGTTGAGGATTTTGGAGATATTATCCTGATATTAAGGTAACGGAATGGACGGGTGCAGCGGATAAAAATGGTGTAAGTTCTGGGTATATTTCTGTTTGAGATCCTGCGACGGGGGAATGGGTTCCTAAAAAATCTGAAACAACATTCTTTCCACAAAGTTGAGATAAATCTAAGGCAGCGTCCGAAATTCAAAGTGCCTTTGCAAATGCAAAACCGAAAGGAAAGCCAGGTCAATGGGAGGGAGCGTCATCAAGTGGAATGAAGATAGAAGGTTATTATAACAAAGATGGTTCAGCTGCAACAGCATACCCAGTTTATATAGGAGTGAAAAAATAATGATTACAGCTAAAATATATCCTTGGTGGAGTGAAAGTTTTAAATGGTTTGGCCTGTCTGGCACTAATCCGAATAATAAAGATGAAACATCTGATGGTGCGGGGGCAATAGCAGCTTTTTGGGGAGCTGAAATTTAATACTCTACCCATTCGATTGATATTTGGGTGAATAATTTAACAGATTTAGAACATAGCCGTGCACCAGATGGTGACTTTGGTGAGGGAAATGCTTTTTCGGTTTTCATTACTGGGGATTATGTTTTTATTGGTACGGAATATGCCGAAGAATCACAAGTTTTGATGACCAGAGCACAGCTTTTGCATGCTTTGGAACAATATAGAATCTTTTTAGATGGCGATTATGAGGATCCTGAGAATCCTCCTGCAATTATCAATGTAGAGTTTATCGCAGGAGGTCAAGAAGCTATTTACCCAAAATGAGTCCATTGAATCCTCAATACTTAACTAAGAAACAAACCATATTTCAAAAAATATCTGCTTTTGTTGAAAAATTTAAAGGGGTTGGAGGGAATATTTAATAACTTATAATAATTTAAAAAGATTTGAATCAATTAATAAGCGATGATGATAATCATACTAAGAAATTATTGTAATCGCTTTGAATGATAAGTTTAAAACATAAGATAGCTTTTATGATGGGGTATATTTAATTTTCAAGGAAATATATAATAAAATCAACATGTTAAACAACATGGATGGTGGAGAGGGTTGGATTCGAACCAACGTAGACGTACGTCAGCGGATTTACAGTCCGCCCCCTTTAGCCACTCGGGCACCTCTCCGTATAAGATATGAGGTTAATAACAGGTTTACTTATCGACTGTCAACTAAATAAATAACTTTTTACTGGAGAATTTTTCATTTTTTTTATAATGTTTTATTTTTTAATAATTTAAAGATTGATAACTCATGGGTAAGCGACCTCATTCCAATTCTAATACAAATACGAATTATAATATTAAAGGTGGTTTTTGGTTGTATGGGCAACATGCAGTACAAGCCGCACTGATAAATCGTAAACGCCAAAAAATGCGCTTAGTGGCAACGGTTGATGCATATGCAGCCGTAGCGGAAAAGCTAGATGCACCTTTAAAAGTTGGTCATGAAATTGTTGATCGCTCTGTTTTGGATCAAATTTGTGGTAAAGAGGCGGTACATCAAGGTGTTGCTTTACATGTAATGCCATTAGGCAGTGCGAGCATAGAGGAAATGTTGGAACGTTCAGGACCAATTTTAATGCTAGATCAAGTCACTGATCCTCGGAATATTGGGGCTATCTTACGTTCTGCGGTGGCTTTTGGTGCTGCTGGTGTGATTTTACAAGATCGTCATTCTCCTGATGAAAGTGGTGTTTTGGCAAAAGCAGCCTCTGGTGGACTAGATAATATTCCTATTATGCGTGCGGTTAATCTTTCTCGTGAATTAACGAAACTAAAAGAGGCGGGTCTATGGGTGGTTGGATTAGATGCACATGGTAATCTGTTAAATGGTGCTGACTTTGCACAACGCCGCGTTGTGTTAGTCTTAGGAGCAGAAGGGGCAGGCATTAGACAATTAACGAAGAAAAATTGCGATGAGATTGCAAGTTTACGCATGACAGGAGATATTGATAGTTTAAATGTCTCTGTTGCGGGTGCAATTGCTTTGTATGAAATTACACGTAGTTTCTTCTAATTTATAAGACAATAGGTAGGTAAAATGATAATTCGAGATTTACTACGTATTGCTGTAAGGCGTACAATACGCTCCTATTATCATTTTATCTTTCGTCTAAACCGTGTTGCGACACAAAGAGTAAAGTTAGAACAATGCGGGTCCTGTGATGGGCAGGTGACGTGGTTTGATACATCTCGTTTGACGCATACTGAAAGATACCCTTTTTCTGACTGGAGGCGACCAGCAAAGCCGATTTATCGATATCGTCTAGATAATGTTGTGCTTGATGCGTATTATATGGTATTTTTTAAAGATGGAGGGATTATTCCAAACTGTAATCACTATATTACAGGGGAGTTATTGGACTCATTAAAAGTGCGACCTGAAGAAGTTATTTCTTATGAGGATCAAGGGCTTGTTTTTAGTTGTTCTGATCATTGGGAAAATAATTACTTTCATTGGATTGCGCATGCTTTGCCTGCGTTTTATGCTGCTTTGCAATCTGGTATTCAAGGAAAATTCTTAGTTCCATCACCGTTACTACCTTGGCAACAACGCACATTAGAGTTGGTTGGTGTTGATTTAGAACGTTGTTGCCCGATCAAGAAAGATCAACAATATGCTTTATCTAACGTTGATTATTATGAGTTAGGCACAGGGGAGGCGGATTTTGCAATTTCAAGCTTGTCTGCTAAGGCTTACCAACAGATGATATGTAATATAAATGCGTCTGTATCGCCAGCGTTGTGTCATGACAAAATTTATATTAGTCGTGCGAATAAAGAGCATCGTCATTTAAATAATGAAACAGAGTTAATTACTTTGTTAGAGGAAAGGGGCTATTTTATTCTAGATCCTGAACAATATAGCATTGATGAACAGATTATTATTTTTCAGCATGCTAAAATGGTTGTGGCATTGTTAGGGGCGGGGCTATCGAATATTGCTTTTTGTAAAGAAGGCACGATTATTTACGAACTGATTCCTAGTCATCATGATAATCAGTGTTTTTTAGTAATGTCTTTACAAGGAAAGCTGAGATATTGGGCGGATAAATTTGATACGGGTGTTGATCATAATCGTCCTGATCATTTAAGTGCATGGATAAATACCCTTGATATTGAATTCGTAGAAACACGTTTGGGTGAATTAGAGCAGTTTATTGAATTATAAATTGTATTTTCACTTGATAGAGTTACACTGTGCCGAACTTACATTTTTGAAATAAGGTATTTTAGGCCATGCGTAAATTATTCAATGCTTTTATAGCAGGGGCTTGTTTGTTTTCTACGAGCAGTCTTGCATGCACCAGAGCTGTTTATTTAGGGGATAAAGATCAAGTTATTACAGCGCGTTCTATGGATTGGAAAAAGGACGTTGGGACGAATTTGTGGATTTTACCAAGAGGGATGGATCGGGATGGTGCAACGGCGGGTAATACGGTGCATTGGAAGTCTAAATATGGAAGTGTGATTGCTACAGGATATGATATTGCGACCACAGATGGGATGAATGAAAAAGGTCTCGATGTGAATATGCTGTGGTTGGTTGAGTCTGCTTATCCTACACCAACCAAAGACAAACCAACAATGTCTATTTCTGTTTGGGGACAATATGTGTTGGATAATTTTGCCACCGTAGATGAAGCGGTTGCAGCGTTGGAAAAAGAGCCTTTTACTGTGGTAACAGAAAAAGTTCCTGGTGAGCAAAGAATGGCGACATTACATATGTCTATTTCTGATGCAACAGGGGATAGCGCGATTATTGAATATATTGATGGCAAGCAAATTATTCATCACAACCGCAAATATCAAGTCATGACAAATTCCCCTGCTTTTGATCAACAATTGGCTTTGGATGCGTATTGGAAGTCTATTGGGGGTACCGTGATGTTGCCAGGGACTAATCGTGCAGCAGATCGATTTGCCAGAGCGTCTTTTTATATTAATGCTATTCCCAAAAATATGGATGACCGCAAAGAAGTAGCTAGTGTTTTCAGTGTGATTAGAAATGTTTCTGTGCCTTATGGGATTAACACAGAAAATGAGCCAAATATTTCTTCAACGCGTTGGCGCACGGTGGCTGAGCAAAAGAATAAACGTTATTTCTTTGAATCTGCATTAACGCCGAATATTTTCTGGGTAGATTTAAAACAAGTTGATTTCTCAGAAAAAACAGGAAAAGTTAAAAAACTAGATCTAGGCCCAGAGCAAACTAATATTTTTTCTGGCAACGCCACCGCATCCTTTAAAGATGCTAAAATGTTTAAATTCTTACCAATTAATGATGTGAAGTAAGGTTTTATATAAAAGAGTTAATTTTATTTCACTGTGTTTTTACGGTACAGGAGCTAAAATGACTGTTTTGTTATAATTTTACACTAAGATAATAAAAAAAGGCGGTAATAAATTGATACCGCCTTTTTTACTTAAAGTGTATTAAGCTCTTTTCTTTTCAATATCTGCTGCGTTTAAAAAATATGGTCCTCCAGAAAGGATTTGTAAAGTAAGCAATATAGGTGTTTGTGTATTGGTATCAGTAGGAAGAGTAAGTAGTGCGTTTCCTTTTGTCCATCGACATGGTGCTGATTCTTTTACATCCCACCCATTCAAATGATTTGAAGTATGATGAAGGGTTATCATGTCAGACTTATTATTCTGAGATATCGTTATTTCACCGATCAGAACCCCTAAATAACGGCGATCATCAATAAATGCCCCTATTGTTTCATTAGGACGTCCTATACGTGTCATAATTCTGACGGATTTTGTGTCTGATGGTAAGGTAAATACAATACGACCATTTTCAACTGTATAATGATTGATTTTATGTTGATGGTTTGTGATTAAGTGTATCGCGGCATCATCTGTTAATAGAGGTGGTTCATTTTTGTGAGGTACAGCCATATTATGTGCACGTTGTTCAATTTTGCGATAAATAGGCTCTACTTGATTTCTGGATACTACTAAAGGAGCGGAGGCATCTTGCTCCCAGCTTTTAGGAGGGGTAACAGAAATGCTTGTGACGTTTCCGTCTGGAGCGAAAACATGACGATTTCCTGTGTCTAAATAGCTTTCTGTTGTCATTCCGTCTGCAAAAATGATCGAGTGATTATCGGTTTCTATGTGATAATAGTCATAAGAGGTAATTGAATAATCATAATAAATTGAATGATTATTGATTAACATACGAACAGGAATAAATTTATCATTAAAAAACAGGCTATGTTCAGATGTGATTAATAGATCTTTATTGGGAATATTATTAGCAATGGCATCTTTAAGAACACGTACTGGATATCCAGCAAAATCATCACTTAAATGAGGTCTGATATTGATATGTTTTTTGCCAACCCATGTGACTGTACAAGGCTGTTTTTGTTGATGGTGCCAATCATAGCTCATGATTGTATCACCGATTTTTATATCTTCTACTGCGGTGAAAATTGAATTTTCCATCTCAATCATTGTGCCAGCTAGGAAGCAAATATCAAAGACAATATTTCCGTTAGTATCTGTCGTTGTGTTATCAAAATTAATTTGATCAGCACCTGTCACGTTTAAGGTGATACTGCTGCCATTGGACAGGGTAAAAGTGACTTGATCAGTTGTTGTGGTGATATTGGTAATCTCGGAGGCTGTGATGCCAGCCAATGTGAGTTGTGCAGATTCCGATGATCCTGAAAGGCCATTAATAACGGTTGGTGTTGTTGTGGTTGCGGTACTATCTGATGCGGAAATAATCAGGTGTGTTCCAGAACCTGTAGCCATATCCACAACCCCGCCCGCATTTGGATCTAGGGTTAAGGTTCCGCCAGCAGCAACAGTCACAGAGGTTGTGGCTGTTGGATCAAGTTCAGATGCAATGGTTGCACCAGGCATAATGGTTGCGCTTCCACCTGAATTAATCATTAAATCTTCGATAATAGTTCCACTACTTGCAATTAGAGTGCCACCAGCATCAATTTCACCATAGGCTAAATATGAACTTCCTTGAAGAATAAGGTCTCCGCCAGAAACGATGGTGCCCATTAGTACGCCACCATCGGCTGTCATGGTAGCTCCAGCATGAATAGTATCTCCTACAGCTGTACAATCTGCACCAACGTAAGCTGATGCTCCTGAGTAAAACTCGTTAGTAGTAAGAGTCGAATCCCCAGTAGCATTTACAACTGCACCTGAGTAAAAACTATTATCTATAGCTGTCGCACTATCCGTAAGGGTTAAAGTTGCACCTGAATAAAAACTATTACTCGTTAATGTAGCACCGCTTGCATTGACCGTTCCACCTGTAGATATCGTGTTTCCCTCAAATGTATCATCTTCCTCTACATTGACGGTTTCATTAGTAATCACAGAGCCTGATGTAATGACATAAGGTGTAATTTCTGCATTAGGCTGTAAACTTGCAGTATTCAAGTTCATGACGGTATTATCTGACATATTGATCTCCCAACCAAAGTAGTTTTCAATTTATTTTGATTTAGATTATTTATTTATTTATTTATTTATTTATGGGTAGTCCTATAAGAACTACGGTGATAATCTCATTAAATCTTTGATATAATTTGAAGATCGCATTATATGCGATTATTAATTTTTATGATAGTTATTTGTATTTAGTATTTAAATCTATTATATTTGATAAACAAAAAGCAGTAACTAATTTTATTAATTACTGCTTTTTATAAAGAAGTTATTTTTAATTAGTATAAAGATAAATACTAATTATTTTGCAAAATTACCACCAGCATATTTGTTTTTGAAGTAAAGACCAATGTTTTTACCGATGGTTGCCCAGTTATCACCATTTTTAAGACCTGTTCTGATGATGTTTGCTTTTGCGATTGCATCTGCACGGCTACCACCAGAAACTTGACTTACTTGAGTTGTTGTTAATGTTTTCATTATTGTATCTCCTTTAATAAAAAATATTTTTTAAGTTAGTTGCTAACTTATGAGTATGTTTATGCAATTCAAATATGTCGATAGTTTAACGGAAATAAGGCGAGAATGTGATTTGTTGAAATAATTACAATTTAAGAAAAAATAAAAGTGTTTTGTGTGTTGTAGGTAATGCCATGGATTTTGTAAGGATATGAAATATTTAAATTTTACCAATTAATGATGTGAAATAGGGTTTATGGATACGCCCCTTTGTTTGTAAAGGGGCATGTTTATTTGATTATTGATTGTCAAACATACTGCAGAAATCTTTAGCGATTTGTTTAGAACTCTCATTGCAGTCAGAAACTTGAACTTCTTTAGCAATTGTTAGTAAACAGGATATTTGTGTAGGACGGTTATATTGATCTAGAATTGCCGATGAAGTTTGGAGAATGAAAAGCATTATATTAATTGCTTGATCTATGTTGTTATGAAGAAAATTATCAGTCCATTCGGCATCAAAAATATTGAAGAAAATTATAATAAATTCAGGAAATGAAGGAAAATCTTTTTTTGTAGATACTAATTCTGTTATTTTTGTTTGATAGGTTTCTTTTAATATGTCTTGATAACGATTAATAAGATTATTTAATTCGTTACTTCTTAGAATTATACGGGGATCATTGGTAAAAAGTATATTACAAAATTTATTCATTAACAAAGAGCAAAAAGGAAAATCATGATATAATTTTTTTAATAATTCTGTTTGTAATTTGTCATTTCGAATATGCTCAAAAACATTAATGATTAGATATTTTATTTCGTCTTGAATATTATATTCAACAGATTGTTTTTCTATTGAGATTGAGTAATCATATATAGATACTACCCAACAAGCAATTTTAGTAATTTTTCTTTCAGAATAAGCTGATAGATTTTGTTTCCAATGAAGAAGTAAAGCCCTATTTTTTGAAAGATGATGATCTAATATATCATTAGAAAATTTATTAATAATTTCTGGTGCTTGTTCAATATAATCTAAACTGTTTTCTACTTCTGTTAGCTCAGTAGGGGATAATAACTGAGAATTGTTGTCATATATAAAATAATTGTAGAAAAAGTGTGATGAGATGATCGGGTAATGAAGCGTTAATGCTTGAGTTGATTCTCCTCTAGCGAAAAAATAATGGAGATTAATATTTAGTTTTTGATTATAAGTAATCATTTTTTTTTCAAATGTTTCTAGATTATTGCCATCTTCTGTATCGCAACAAATATAATCTCTATTATCTTTAATAAATTCATAAAGACCATGATTAAATAAACGCCATGACTCGATAACGACGAACAGAGTTGGATTAACACTATCTTGAACGGATAACCATCCAACAATTAGGGCATTGATAAGGCGAGTAACTTGACGTGGATTTTTGAGTTGTGGAAATAAACAATGTTTAAAATAAGGAGCTGTATTTTCATCTAATTTCCCATACAGATTAGGGATATCAGCTTTAAGCTTATTCCAAAAATATAATTCTATTCTAAAAGGAATAATGTAAGGAAGATCAAAAGAGCCTTGAACGATTTTCTCGATCCATTGTGGCCCTTCTAAATCTGTATCTTTTTCTAAAGCTCCTTCAACAATTTTACGATCAAATCCTAAAAGGTAAGTAACATAAGGCAAGTCTGCCACTGATTTTACCATACGAAAGATTTGACGCATTTCATCGGCAGGGAGGCGGTCTATATCATCAATGATGATTAATAGAGGGCGTTGTTGCTGTGTTAATATATCTTGTAATTTGTTCTTTGTTTTTTCTAAGGATGGTTTTTGATCAATTGTTTCTTTTATAGATTTGGCAACATCTTTTGTACCAGGAATGATTAGATTCATAATACTACCAGCAATTGGCAATGTTGCGCTTGCCATTTCTTTTAGAGCATCTTTTAGTTTTGTCCACTCTTCACCATTTAAGTTTAGATCTAACTCATGAAAAAAGGCAAAGGTTAGGTTCTCTTGTCCTGAGAACAACCATGGTGAGAAATGAATAATCTTGGTTTGTATTTCTGTGCCTTTTTGTCGATCCTCAAGTTCTTTAATGACTAAATTAATCGCAGAAGTTTTTCCAGAGCCCCATTCACCATGAATGCCAAGGACTAAGCAATCTTCTCTGGTGGTGGCGTTATCTAAAATTGTCGCAATATTTTGTGCAAAAGGGCGATATCCTAAAGAATCAGCAGCTAGCTCTTTAATGGGGCTATCCGCAGATAAATTACCTGAAGAAGTATCATTCATATTCTTATTCCTTTTGCACGTAAAAAATTAAATCACGTAATCAATTGGAGGTAACGATAAATCCATTGAAATCCCAGGCATGTCTTTATGTTTAATCCCAACAGGACGGGCAGGGTTCCCAACAACCGTGGTATAGGGCAGGACATTTTCCAGCACAATAGAACCAGCACCAATTTTTGCACCTTCACCAATTTCGACATTGCCCAAGACTTTTGCTCCAGCACCAATTAACACACCACGACGAACTTTTGGATGGCGGTCTTGTTCTATTTTACCAGTTCCCCCCAATGTAACGGCTTGAAGAATAGAAACATCATCGTCAATCACAGCCGTTTCACCAATCACAACACCTGTTCCGTGATCAATCATGACGCGTTGTCCCAATCTGGCAGCAGGATGAATATCCACCGCAAAAACTTCTGAAATACGACTCTGCATATGTAGCGCAAGGAAAGGTCTATCTTGTTGCCATAACCAATGTGCAATTCGGTGAGCTTGGATCGAATGAAACCCTTTAAAGAATAAAAAAGGCGTTACTAAGTTACTACATGCCGCATCACGCATCATCACCGCAATTAAATCCGCAGCTGCAATAGAAACGAGCGGTGGGCTATGACGATAAGTTTCTTGAATTAAATGAGTCAGAGCAGAAGGGGAAATAGAAGTATCCCCAAGTTTGCGTCCGATAATATCAGCCAATGCTGCAGAAAAATGAGGGTGTCTGTGTACGCAGGCATTAAAAAAACTGCCTAACAAAGGATCACAACACGCACGACTCTCATCGACAATCTTCATCCATAATGCATCGAGATTAATTTCATGACTATCTGGCCCACTGGCAAGGGTATTGCGTGGATCATTCATTGCGTTTTGTTCTGGAATAATAGGATTAGGGTAACGCGACAAAGAATCACTCATAACGGCCTCGGTCAATTATTTTGAAAAAGAATCTAAAATATTAAAGGTAGATAGAAATTTTACCTTATAGTTTATTTATATAATATGTAATTTTATAGAAACAGATTTATTTTTTATATAATTTTTAAAAAATTTTATTATTAATAATCACGTTTTCGTGCTTATTATAAGATTATATATTAAAAATAGAGCATTTATTGAATTATAATTACTCTTTTTGATTGTTTAGGGATTTTATATTTTTTCGTACAAAGTTGAGGAAGGGAACGAGCGTATATGAGGGGCAGAATTTTAAATTCTTTGCGATTGAAGAATTATCTTTTAATTGGGCTGTTATGTTTGATGCCGATGCATGCCTATGGTGCGACTGTTGTTTCTCCGACTTTGGATACAGGGGATACTGCCTGGATGTTAATCAGCGCAACGTTAGTTCTGATGATGACTATTCCTGGGTTGGCTTTGTTTTATGCTGGGATGGTGAGAAAGAAAAACGTTCTGGCGACAATGATGCAGTCTTTTGCTATCTGTTGTATGATGAGTATCTTGTGGGTGGTAATTGGGTATAGTTTGGTTTTTACCACCGGAACGCCTTATATCGGTAATTTATCTCAATTTATGCTGAATGGGATCCTAGAACATTTCCACTTTGGTATTGATAAAGGATTTGTTTTAGGGGCTGATACGGCTGCCCCTGCGATGATGACAATCCCACAAAGTGTTTATGTCGTGTTTCAAATGACATTTATCATTATTTCTGTGGCAATCTTAGTCGGTTCAGCCGCAGAACGTATTAAATTTAGCGCGTTATGTGTGTTTTGTATTCTATGGGGGTTGTTGTCTTATGTTCCAATCGCCCATTGTGTATGGTCTCCTGATGGTTGGTTGGCTTCATTAGGGGCAATTGATTTTGCTGGTGGTACTGTTGTTCACATCAATGCTGGGGTTGCTGGTTTGGTTTGTGCCATTATGATCGGTAAAAGAATAGGGATTGGTAAAAGTGATTTATCCCCTCATAATGTTGGCTATGCTGTGATTGGTGCTTCACTACTATGGGTTGGTTGGTTTGGGTTTAATGCAGGCTCTGCATTAGGGGCAAATGGCCGTGCTGGGATGGCAATGTTAGTGACACAAGTTGCAGCAGCATCTGGTGGGATTGGCTGGATGTGTATTGAATGGATTAAACGTAAGAAACCAACAGTTTTAGGAATAGTTTCTGGTGCAGTCGCAGGTTTAGTCGTGATTACGCCCGCAGCAGGTTTTGTTTTGCCTGGTCCAGCTATTTTAATGGGATTTATTGGTGGTATTGCTTGCTTTTGGAGCTGTTCTTATTTAAAGCACAAATTAGGATATGATGATTCTTTGGATGCATTTGGTGTTCATGGGATTGGCGGTATTATCGGTGCGATTTTAACGGGTGTGTTTGCTTTTGGTCCTTTATCTGCGACAGAAGCAGATCCTGCAGGAATTTCTGCTTCGATTAGTTTAGTGATTGCTCAGATTGAAGCTGTTGCTGTGACGATTATTTGGAGCGGTGGTATTTCTTGGATTTTGTTAACAGTTATTGATAAAGTTATCGGGTTACGTGTTGATCCTGATGATGAACGTCTAGGTCTTGATATGTCTTTACATAATGAGCAGATTAACTCATAATTCTACTCAATAAAGAATAGTGTTGTACAATTAATAAAACACTATTCTTTCGATGTATTCGTTATAATTAGGGGTAAATTTATGAAACAGATTCTATCTTCTCTTTCTCTATTAGGATTATATGCTGCTTTAACAGTTACTGGTTTAGTTGGGATTTCTTATTCTGCGCATGCTGCAGAAGGAAAAGCATGTTATGAACAATTTAGTGAAGCTAAAAAAGCGGGTACATTAACTGGGAAGAATTTTAAAGAATTTAAAGTAGCTCATTGTGATGCTAAGGGCGTTGTGACAACACCAAAGTCTGCAACAACGACTGAACCGAACAAAAGTGTTACTCCAGTAGCAGGAGAAGTTTCTAATAAAGTTATAGCAAAGGATAATACGAAAGAGCCTGTGAAAAAAGAAGCTGTAGAAAAAGCACCCGTTACTATAGGTGATGTTGTTTTTCCTGATAAAATTGATGCACAATTTGCGAGTGAAAAAGAAGGCACAGCACGTATGCACACATGTCAAAAACAATATAATGCAAATAAAGTTTCTTCTAAAAATGGTGGTTTAAAATGGATACAAAAAGGTGGTGGGTATTATAGTGAATGTAATAAACACTTGAAATCTGCTGTAGCAACGAAGTAATTAATTATTGTAAGTATTAAATACAAAAAAGACCTGTGCTTGATTAAACAAGCCAGGTCTTTTTTTGTATTGATTTTTATTAATTAGGCTTGGTCAGGGTAAAGGTCTTCTCTTTTAACAATTTGGATTTCACCTTTTTGTATTGTATGTGGATCTAGAATAATAATAAATTCACATAAAGCAACTGTAGCTGGACGATGTGCAACAATAACACGGGTTACATGCATATTTTTTAATGTGTCTGCAATATGTGCTTCTGTAAATTCATCTAAATGGCTTGTTGCCTCATCTAAGAATAAAATATCAGGTTGACGGTATAAAGCACGAGCAATAATTACACGTTGCTTTTGTCCACCAGATAAAGAGCTTCCCATATCACCTACGAAAGTTTCAAATTTCATAGGCATTGTCATAATATCATCAAAAATTGCTGCTTTTTTAGCACATTCGATAATACGCTCTTGATCAGGTTTATCATCAAAAGCACAAATATTATCTGCAATTGAACCTGAAAATAGTCCATCATCTTGCAAAACACCTGCAATATTTTGTCGATAAATATCTAAGGATTGCTGAGAAATATCTTGGCCTTTATAAAGTATTTTCCCTTCTTCAGGAAAAGTTAGTCCCATCATTAATTTTAATAAAGTAGATTTTCCGCAACCTGATGGACCAACAATTGCAACACTTTGTCCTTGAGGGATGCTGATATTAATATTTTGAAAGACCCAAGTCTCAGCTGCAGAGTATCTAAAGCCAAGATTATGGCATTCTAACTGAGCATGATGTTCTTGTTCTGATGGGACAGGAAACGTGCTTTGTAATGCTGTATAATCTGCTGTATTTTTTTCAGGGTCAGTCAATGCAATATCAGAAATACGATCGCTTTGAATAGAGAGCATGCGAAGTTTAAAGATAGCTCCAATTAAACTTCCTATACGACTTGTGAATTGGTCTTTATAAGATAGGAATGCAACTAACATACCAACGGACATGATATTGCCCATAACAAAATAGGCACCAACGACCATCATAATTAATCGGTCAGAGGAGAAAATAACATCATTAATTCGTCCAAAAATTAAATCATAACGTTGTGTTTTTAAACCAACGTTAATACTATCAACTAACAAATTAAGCCAACGAGCACGGCGACGTTCACGTAAACCTAATAATTTAATACTTGCCATGCCTCGTAAGGTCTCAATAAAATGAGAGTCTTTTTTAGCACTATAAACAATCCCTTCTTCAGAGGCCTGTTTATAGGGGCGATAGGCAATAAAACGTGCAATCGCGTCTAAAGTAACAGCAATAATTGTTACAAAAGCTAGCCATTTGCCGTATATAAAGAGCATGATCAACATGCCAACCGCCATAATTCCGTCCATAATGGCTTGAACCATATCGGTCGTAATGGTTGTTTGAATTGTTCCTAAAGATCCAAAACGAGATAAGATATCTCCAACATGACGTTTCAAGAAGTAATCAAGGGGAAGGCGTGTTAAATGATCAAATAGTCCAGCATTCCATTGTACATTCAGGCGTGTGCTAAATAGCATTACCATCCATGTACGTGCAGTTGAAATAATCATTTGAAGTAGAATTAACAAACCAACACCAATTGCAATGGTTGTTAATAGGTTTTTATCTAAAGTGACAATAACCTCATCAATAATGACCTGCGATGCCATTGGCATAATGATTGCAATGAGTTCTAATCCAAGAGAGGCGAAAAACACATAGGATAAAGTTGTTTTTAATCCATCTGTTTTTCTAAATAAATCTCTAAGTTTAAGATTATTTCGCTCATCTTTACGTTCGAATTTTTCATTAGGAGAGACTTCAAGTGCTACACCTGTAAATTCTTTACTAACTTCTTCCCATAAGATTTTACGTTGCCCATGTGCAGGATCATTAATAATAATACCGTAAGTCTTTACCGCAGTGAGCACAACAAAGTGGTTAAGGCTCCAATGTAAAATACATGGAAGTTTTAATTTATTAAGCTCATCTAGTTCTAGTCTTAAAGGGCGAGTGGTTAAATTATTACGATGTGCAACATCAATAATATTTTGTAGTGTAATCCCTTTGATGGAGATAGATTCTCGACGCCTAAAGGTTGTTAGGTCAATATAATTTTTATAATGGCCCATAATCATTGCAAGGCAAGCCAAACCACATTCAGCGGCCTCTACTTGCAAAATAAGAGGGGTTTTATGGTGGAATCCAAATTCCAGTTTTTTTAATGCATCGATCATGGCGTTGGCTTGATTAATCTTGTTTTAACAGTGTCTTTGACTTTAATAAATGGATTTAGCATCCATTGGTATAAACGGCGATAATCAATGGCGATATCAGCCTCCACGCGCATTCCTGGTTGTAAGAAATATTTCTGGTTGTTATATCCATTAATATATTGTTGTTCAGGTTTGATGCGAACTCTGTATAAAGTCTGCTCTTTATTTTGTTGTTGATTCGTATATTCTGTTCTTAAACGATCACCATTATCCTTACCTACGGTTTCGGAGGTAACTGGTGTATATGTAATTTCAGAAACAACACCTTTATATAAACCAAATTTTTGATATGGAAAGGCTGCGTAACTTAAGACAACAGTGTCATTTTTCTTTAATAAACCAACTGCAGAGCTTGGAACGTAAAGTTCTGCATCAAGCTTTTGTCCTTCAGGTAGGATACTAAGTAATGCAGAATCTATGGTAACTTGTTGCCCAACATACCCCCTTAAAGCAGTTACTGTTCCGCTGGTTGGAGCGGTTACAATAATTGTTTGATCTTTTTCACCTTGAGCAATTTTTTGCTCTGTATCATTGATTTTCTGTTGAATATCATAAAGATCATGCTGTAACGTACTATCAAAGAGACGCAATTTTGAAGCATTTTCTAGAATTTGCCCATCAATAGATGTTTGACTTTGTAAAAACTGTGAGTGAGAACCAAGAATTTGAGCATATGTATAAAGTTGATTCTGATACTCAGTATTCGTTGCCAAAGACATTTTTTTAGCTTTTTCAATCATTAATAATGATGATTGAATTTTGGGAATGATCACATTATCTTGATTAATCTGATCAGTAACTTTTTCATGTTGTTTATATAAGTTTGTTAGCTTCGAAACAATATTTGCTTTTTCAATAGGAGCATTATCCTTGCGTAAATTATATTGATCGATATAAATTTGTTTTTGTTTTTTTAGAAGATCAACAATTTGTTGTTGTGTGGGACCATTTATACTATTATTTTCTAAGCTTATTGCATAAAGCTTTTGCCCTTTTTTAACAAATTGCCCTTCTTTTATTGCTTGTTCAGTAATAATTCCATTGGTACGCGATCCTACGGTAACTAAGCCTGAAGCAGGCATCATGCTTCCGATGGCATGGGTTCGTCTGGTATAACCACCGTAATAAATATAGAAAATAACAAGAATTGTAAAAATAAGTGAGGCAATAGATATGATTTTAATAGGAATGGGTTGTATATCTTGTACTTTTCCAAGCCAAGTATCCCGTTTCGCTTCTAATACTTCTGGTCTGAAAAGAGAGCTCATTAATTGATGTATCTATTGTGAATATATAAAAAATTAATTAAATCAATTCTTTAAATGAATAAAATAAAATTTGATTAGTAAAATAGATAAAACGATGGCTTATTTTTTACAATAAGCCATCGTTTTAATGCTTAATAATTAAGCACCTTTAGCAATTGTGCTAATACCTTTTACAAGACCGCTTAGGATTCCGATTGAACCAAAGCCAATACCTGTTACAGCGTTTACAACGTTAGATGTGATTGCTGTAGAAGATGTTGAGTTAGCTGCATCAACAATTGAACCAATACCAGCGCCTAAAAGTGCACCAGCATTTGTTTGTGATGTTGAGCTTCCGCCTGTTAATGAATTGTATGCACCATCAACTACTGAACCAATAGCTGTACCTAAAGATGCACCAATTGTTGCACCGCTAAGTGAAGGGATTGAGCTACCTAGGCTAAAGCCACCAGCAACGTTTGTAATTTCTACTGCTGAAATTTCACGCATTTGAATTCTCCAAAATTTAGATATATTTTTTTATTTGCTTCAAAATAATAAATTACTTAAAATAACTAATTACTTTCAAAACTATCATACTGATATCACATTAAAAACGAGATGACAATATACTTCAAAATGAGACAATGTGTGAATGTAGAGACTGATTTTTTTACTTGATGTTCATTTTACCAACAATATTGTAGCTGCCGATAACAAGACTTTGAATGGTGATGTCGGGTATAGCTGCGATATCAGCATCCATACCATTCCCTTGATACTCCGTTGTAATTTTTGGTAAAATAATAGGTCTAACAAAGTTTGGGTTATCACTTTTAGGCCATAGTAAAACGCTTCCATCCTCTTTAATTTGAATGATTTTTAAGGTAGCTTCATAACAATCTGTTAATGTATCTCTTCTAATTGTAATAACGCAATCCCCATCTTCTGGGTTTCTACCAATATCTGCGAAATTAACAGCAATAACAATTGTTCCTTCTGGATAAAGTAAATTCATAGAGTCGCCTTTAACAGTTAGCGCAAAGGTTGTAAAATTTTTATAACGGCTATCTAACGGAACGGTAAGAGGGATCCATTCATTTTTAGGCCATTCTGCGGCGACATTCCATTGTCCGGCTTGCACTTCGCCTCGAATATGTATTGTTTTGATTGGAATTGGTGAAAATACCTCACTTTGTGAGGTGATTTTTTTTTCATCATCGTCCTTTAAGAAGTGATTAACATCAACATCTAAGGTATTTGCAAGTTTAAGTAACTTATCGGTTTTTGGAATGTTATTATAACGACGCAAATTTCTAATAAAATCCTCTCCTACACCAGCTTGGATTGAGGCTTTCCTTGCGCTTAACCCTTTTTCTTTAAGGATCTTTTCTATTTGATTTAATAAGATTTTATTTTTCATAATTTATTACAAATTTACTCACATTAAAAATATATCAGGATTTTTAACCTTAAATTATTATTGACATTAAGGAAAAATAGCCTTAAATATTAATTGTTCTGATCATTGTTTTCCTTAAATGTATGAAGGGAGATTTTAACATAACATATCTACAATTATTTTTTTATCGAAATATTTCTTTTGTATCATTGAATCAACTATAACGAGTGGAGATTGGTTGTCTTATCATAAACTTATTATGTATTCCAAAATATTCAAGAGGTTATAAAAAAAATAATGGATCGAGTTTATATTTACTATGGTTGTAATTTATTTATTTATTTTTCAAAGAGTGAATAGCTTTATATGCAAATACTTTGCAAAATATATGCGTATTTTTTCTTTATATAAAATGACAAATATCAACTACGGAAAAATAACCTTAACTTTCTATCTCTTTTAATCGTTAAACACAAGGTTATTAATTTAATATGGGTAACAATAGTAAAATTATAAGAGGAGATCAGAAAATAAAGATATGTTTTTTGTTAAAATTTATTCTGAATAAAAAGGTATTATGAAAAGCGTGATTATTATAATGGTTTTCTGTTTTTTATTCAATTGTGTTTTGAGGTAAACACTATGGCAAATATAAGTTTTAAATATAATTGGGGGAAATTTTATTGGGATGCTTGGCTGAATGATATTAATTTGCAGAGTTGTGATTTAGCGGCACAAGGGTTGTGGATTAATTTAATCGCAATGATGCATAAAAGTGAACAGATTGGATATTTAGTTATTAATGGTCGCCCCATGACCATATTTGATATGGCAAAACGTGTGGGTATCCGAAAAGATAGAGCTGAGTGTTTATTGCAAAAATTAATAGATAATGATGTTTGTTCGATGAATAAAGAAGGTGTTGTATTTTGTCGACGTATCGTGCGTGAAGAAAAACGCCGTTTATTTTCTTCAAAAAAAAAGAGCGATAATCAAATTGGTGATAGGGAAGTATCATTCGATTATCGCTATAAAAGTCAAGGAGAACAAGATGTTATAAGTAAATTTTCTTCATGCAATAATACAAAAGAAAATAGACACACTATAGACATCACAAGAGATATAGGTACAGAAGATGCTCAATACAAGAGTAATCGTGAAATAAAGTATGATGTGATGGGGAAAAGATTGCCAAAATCATGGTTCCCAGATCGTGAGGCCTATACATATGCTTGTCAATTAGATCTATGTCCAGAGGAAATTCTAGAGGATTTTCGTGATTATTGGCATGCAAAAGTAGGGAGGGAAGCTGTAAAAATGGATTGGGAAGCAGCATGGAGACGGTGGTGTAGGGTAGCAAACCAGAGAAGGTTAAAAAATAGATAATATAAAGGAAAAAATTGTTAACAAGATTATGGGTTAAGTACGTAAAAAGTAATTGGATATAGGGAGGAGTGAGTATGTTAAAAAGTAGTATCGGGGATAATTATATAAAGTGTCATGTGGTTGAGTTGCCTAATTGGTTTTCAATGCATAATAAACAGATGAAAAATCAATTTATTATTGGTGAGATCACGAACGGTATTGAAGTAAGTGAAGCAAAAGATAGTTTGAAAAATCTGGAAATCCTTTATCATACTAGTGTTGATTATCAAGTATTTATCGATTTCTTTAAAGTAATTAATTTATTGATTGCAAAACCTTTAAATCAAAAGATTTTTCATCTTAAAATGAAGCCATTATATGCGCTTTTTAAAAATTATTCTTTAATTCTTTTTAATGAACAAACATGCAAAGAGTTGGCAATTTTAAGCCCATTTTTTCCTTCTGCTTATGATATTGATAAAGTTATGACGAATAATATACAAAAAATAACTAAAAATATTGAATTATTAAGAGAGATTATTCTTTAAAAAATCAAATTTAATAAAGTAATTGAGTGAAAAATTAAAATTTTTTATCTAAAAGAAGAGTAGAGATAATGACAGGATATATTAAAAATAAATCAGGAATTACATTTCCAAAAATAGTAAAAGCACAAGGAATGGTTGTTCCTTATATGCGTGGTGAGTATCAAGTTGAAAAAGCTGAAGATATTCGCAATTCAAAAGTTAAAATCACGCGGTTGCGCCGTAAATCTGTTTATGATGAAATGTTAAATAGAGGCTCTATCACACAAGAACAAAGAGATTGTGCGGAGCGTTATGCTATTTTATGTGAAAAAGCATTAGGTAAAACAGGTGATTTATATGCACGTATAAATTTAATGAAAGAAGGCCATAGTGGAGGTTGGGAGCCATCTGCAGCTCAGCATGAAGCTTATGAAAAACTGTTTAAAATATGGAATGAAATAGGACGTTACCATCGTGGTATTTTGAATATGATTGTATTAGGAAATATGAGTACAAAAGAAATTTCTCAGGCAATGAAATTAAATTTACATTATACAATGGGACAAGTATTATCAACTTTTATCTTGCTGGAAGAGGCTATAGCTCAAGTTTTTTCTAAATAATTTTAGTTATATAAATAAAAACCAGTATAGTTTTATTTTTAATGTTTTAAAAGATACTGGTTCGATGTTTAATAAAAAATCTTTGTTTTTGATAGCAGCTTCTTTTTGTGCTAGTTTATCTGCTTATGCTAAACCTCTGTTTATCGGCAAATCAGAGCAAAAACCTCTGGAAGTTGCGGTTGCTTTTTTGAAGAACGAATTACCTAGTGGGGATTCTGAAGGAAAAGAAGAGGTCACGCTTCAGCAAGCGCGTATATTTTGTAAAGGGCAAGCAATCTGTCCTTTGCAGGTACAGATTATTTTTATAATCGACGGTTTAAATGATGATAGTATCCAAAAGGAACGTCATATTTTAATTTTACAGCAAAATTCTTATCAAGTATGGGAAATTACCCAAGATAAGATTAGTCGCGTTTGCAAAAGTGGACGAGGGCATCATTATTTTTCATATATTAATTGTAAGTGATTTTATCTTTCATTTTAATAAATAAATGCTTGTATTCTTGTCAAAGCTATGTTAAATTTATTTCATAATATGTTTATTGCGTCTTTATTATAGATGCAAAAATTAAATCTATTATATTTTTAAAACTTTTTTATTTTTCATTTTATCAAATCTATTTAATTATATTATAACTAATATTTATTTAGAGTTATATTATTGTTAGTATTATGCAGCCTCGTTATGTTTTATAATGTAACGAGGCTGCTTTTATTTGGGTCTTATTTTACTTCATTTTTTGTGTTAGTTCTTTTTTAGACTTTTGAAAATCTTGCATAAATTGTTGATTGGTGTGCAACTTAGCTACGACTTCTGCACCGATAATGCGGCCAGCGTCAACATCACTTTGCCAGTGTGCACCACAAATGACGCGGCTCTCACCAAAGTCATATCCTCTTTGTAAAATTTGATTTTGTTTTTGAGGAAACATTTCAGACAAAATTAAAGCAGTTGACCAGCCAAAAGCAGAATGTCCAGATGGATAGGAACCATCATTTTTAAGAAGATGATCATCTTGAGGCCAACAGGTCTGTGTATGATAATATACAAATGGTCTAGTGCGTTTATAATGATCTTTTGCAAGATTAGTTCCTAAGACACCGCTATCAACCATTACTTGTCTAATTAAATGATAAGTAATGGGTGTATCTTTTTCAGAAATTGTAACTCCCAAAGCTTTTTCAAAAGGTTTTCCAACATTACTATCTGCCAGATTTGCATCTGATTGTGCTAAAGCCCATCTAGGAGTGTTGATTAAGGTATGTCCTTTTTTATACGCTAATTGGTCTGCGGCAAAAGCTGGGCTATCTTTTTGTGGAGGAGGAGGTAAAAGTGCCAAGCTATCCGCGAGTTCATTTGGTTTCAAGTAAGAGGTATAAGGCTCGCTGTGTTTGATTTTTAAAATAGTATTATGTTCGGCGGCATTATTTTCAGCTGCAAAAGTGCTTGTGGTAATACCGCATAATAAGCTGCTAGCGAGTAGAAAAATTTTGGTTTTATTAAACAACATTATAATTTCCTTAAGCGAATTTTATTATAAATAAGTAAAACTGTCTCTTGTTTATAATACGCATAATTTTTTAAGTTTAAAAAACAAATTATTGGTGAATGAAAAAATATAATACATAGAACTTTTTAACATAAGTCATAAATTATGTTATTGTCGTAATGAATTTTTGTATATTTTATTCGGAAATATAATTTTAGTAATGGAACAAGGAGTGTTTATAAAGATGTATTTTTTATTAGAATAAGTAATCCTTATTACATGCATAAGTTTTTATATAACTTATACAAAAATATGAATGATAGGTTGTGTAGACGATTATACTCTTATTTAGTAGTTAAAGTTCTTTATTTTTATTTTTGTAAATAGGAATATTTTTACTGTTTCTGTCATTCTTCAAAGAAGATGAGAATACAATTAATTGTATTTATTTTTTTGCTTTTAACATAGTCAAATAAAGAAAATTTATTTTTTTATTTATTGAAGTAATAACTCTAACATTTATAAATGCTGAAAAAATGACATATATTCAATCAATACATATTGGTATTTTACGTTATCCAAATGCGCAAGAGGCCACGATTTTAGGTTTAAGAGATTTATTCATCATTGCTAATCAAATAGGGCAAACAATTAAGGAGCAATCATTACCTCAATTAAAGGTCAGTATTATTAATTTAGAAGATACGATTAATTATGCTGATATTGCTTTCTTACAATCTTATACTCAAGAAAAGTGTTTTTCTGCGCTTATTATTCCCCCGGATTTAAGCGGTATCCCAAAGATTTCAACTGACGATAGATATATTAAGTTTTTACGGCTTCATTATAAAAAAGGAACTATTTTAGCCTCTGTTTGCACAGGGGCTTTTTTATTAGCTAATACTGGGCTGTTAACAAATAGACACGTTACAACACATTGGAAGTATGGGAATATTTTGAAAAATTTTTTTCCAGAAATTTTACTTCAAATAGATAAATTATTAGTGGATGATAAAGATATCATTACAACCAGTGGTGGAATGTGTTGGGCAGATATGGGATTATGCTTAATTAATCGGTTACTAGGACCGACCGTCATGGCGGAAACTTCTAAAATGTGCCTATTGCAACCCTATAGAAGAGAGCAAAGGCATTATTCTATTTTTGAACCGCAAATGGATCATGAAGATAATAATATTTTAAAAGTACAGCGTTGGATTGAAACAGCAAAAATAAAAGAGCCAATTACACTAAAAACACTTTCTAAAATTTCAAAATTAAAGATACGGACATTACAGCGTCGGTTTGTAAAAGCAACAGGATTAAATATTACCGAATATGTTCAACGATATCGTGTAAAGCAATCTCAGGTTTTTCTGCAATATACTGATATGTCTGTTAAGCAAATTGCGCATAATGTTGGTTATAATGATGATAATGCGTTTTCAAAAGTATTCATAAAAATCGTAGGATTAAAACCTAATGTATATCGTCAGGCTTTTTCTGTGCTTTAACCTACATGTATTAATTATAGAGAAAAGCAATTTCATTAATTGATTATTAGCGAATGTAAAAATACATTCGCTTTTTTGAGAAGTATTGAGAATGCAAATATATTATTTTGATGATTATGGAGTGATGTCTAATGGTGCATTTGACTGCACGAATTAGCTCACAAAAGCTATTTAAGGGTTAAGATGCCAAAAGCAATGATTGATAATGGTAATTCTAAACAATGGTTATCTAAGATGGTAAAAAAAACGCAAAAAACACCTTTAGAGGTTATGATTTTTATTATGAATAAAAGTCTAGAAGAAGAAAATTATGATTTGGCGTTAAACGTAGCGTATAAAGTTGCACCTTACTTACATGCAAAATTAAATGAATCAAAATTAGAAGTAACCAATGTAAAGCGTCCAGAGGAGATGAGTGATGAAGAGCTACAAATCTTTATCGGCGCAAGCAAGGCAAGCCGCCCTCCATGAGTTAACAAAACGAGGCTTAGCCAGAAATCATTTAATAGATTTTACTACTTATACAAAACTGGATTATTCTGTTGGTCCACATCATCGTTTATTGTGTGAAAAACTCGAAGCCGTCGAAAAAGGTAAAATAACACGGTTAATGGTTTTTATGCCTCCTCGACATGGAAAAAGTGAGCTTACTTCTAAACGTTTTGCTGCATGGTTTTTAGGACGTAATCCGACTAAACAGCTCATTGCTGCGAGTTACTCTGCAAAATTGTCAGATAGCTTTGGACGAGATGTTCGAAATATCGTTTCATCTTCTTTGTTCAAGAATATTTTTCCAACAGTTTCTTTATCTTCTGACAGTAAAGCCAAAGATCTGTGGGAAACCAATCAAGGTGGTATTTTCTTATCTTCTGGTGTGGGTGGGTCTATGACTGGTTATGGTGGTGATTTAGCCATCATTGATGATCCAGTCAAAGATCGACAAGATGCAGAAAGTGCAGTGGTAAGAGAAAATGTGTGGGATTGGTATAAGTCTGTTTTAAGAACCAGAATTATGCCAGGTGGTGCGATTATTCTCGTGTTAACGCGCTGGCACGTCGATGATCTTGCGGGGCGTTTAATCAATGAAATGGAAAATGGCACCGGAGAAGTTTGGGATATTTTACATTTACCTGCCAGAGCAATGGAAAATGATCCTTTAGGTAGGGCAGTGAATAAGCCTTTATGGGCTGAAGCTTTTGGAGATAAAGAGCTTACTCAAATTGAAAAAGCAGTGGGAGAGCGTGATTGGATGTCTTTGTATCAAGGTGTACCGACGTTATCAACGGGTACATTTTTTAAGACGCAAAAAGTACCTATTGTGGATGTGCCTTCTAAAGCCGTTCAAATAGTAAGGCGGTGGGATTTCGCTGCAAGTAAAGCAATTGGCAGTTATGATCCAGACTGGACGGCCGGCGTTAAAATGCAACGTAATGAAGATGGTGGCTATACAATCCTAGACGTTGTTCGTTTTCGTGGCGGTCCTGATGAGGTTGAAAAAACAGTCATGGCAGTGGCTAGTCAGGATGGATATGATGTGCGTATTATTTTACCTCAAGATCCTGGACAAGCAGGTGTTGCGCAGGTTCAATATTATACAAAATTACTGGCAGGTTATAAAATTCAATCTGTCAGAGAAACAGGGGATAAAGCAACCCGAGCAGATCCTTTTGCTGCTCAAATAAATATGGGAAATGTTGCTCTCATAAGAGCTTCTTGGAATAGATCTTTCTTAGAAGAATTAAGTTGTTTCCCCAAAGGTGGGCATGATGATCAAGTCGATGCAGCATCCGGGGCTTTTGCATTTATAGCAATCAAAAAAGGCTTACCCAAAATGCCTTCTTTTGCAAATTTATTAACAATTTCAAAGTAGTTTTGTGATTTTTCAAAAACTCTATCTTTGTGTTCTGCGATATTAAAAATAGTTGAGAAAACAAATAATGGTTAAAAAAAGTAAATTAAGAGAAATTTATATTTCTGAATCTAAACAAAATGATCCAATTAATAAGCAAGATCTTTTTGCGCCTTATGAAGTTCCAGAAGGAATTATTGGCGAAGGAGATGATGCAGATCATTTGTTGGTCAGTGATAGTATTTTTACAGATCAATTTCGTAATTTTAATGTGACGAATGATCCAATGACAACCTTATTTGAAGAAGGTATTGGTTTTCCAGGCTATCCTTATCTTGCACAACTTTCTTTGCGTGGTGAATATCGTATGGTGGTGGAAACCAGAGCAGAAGAGGCAACAAGACAGTGGATTAAGATTAAAAGCTTAGATAAATTTGCAAATTATGATGAGAGAATAGCTCAAATCAATGCTGAATTTGAAAGATTGGATGTACAAGGATTATTACGTAAAGCACTTTGTACCGAAGGCTATTTTGGGCAGTCTTTTTTATATATTGATTTACAAACGGCTCAAAATGATCCTGAAGAAAAAATGAGCCCATTATTTTTAACCCCTAAAAAGATTAAAAAGGGTGAGTTAAAGTCAATTAAATTGTTAGATCCAACATGGGTAACGCCTGTGAGTTATGATGCAATGGATCCTTTTAGTGATGATTTTTATAAGCCTTCTTTATGGTGGGTTTTAGGGCAGCAAATTCATGCGTCTCGTATGATTTCAATGATTTCTCAACCTGTTCCAGATATTCTTAAACCTGCATATAATTTTGGTGGTGTACCTTTAGCATTTATGTGTAAACCTTATGTTGATAATTGGTTGCGCACACGTCAATCTGTAGCAGATTTAATTAAATCTTTTTCAACAATGATTTTAAAAACGGATTTATCTCAATTATTAAGCCCAGGATGTGAAGAACTTAGTAAAAGGGCAGAGTTGATGGCTGCTTATCGTGATAATCGTGGATTACAAATTGTTGATAAAGATAGCGAAGATTTAGAAAATATTGCAACACCTTTATCAGGATTGGACAAATTACAAGCGCAATCCCAAGAACATCTAGCGTCCATTTCTGGTATTCCTTTGGTGAAATTATTAGGAATTACACCATCAGGATTGAATGCATCTTCTGATGGAGAAATACGCTGTTTTTATGACAAAATTTCTGCATTGCAACAGTCAGTATTACGCCAACCAATTGATACAATCTTAAAAATCGTACAGCTTCATTTGTTTGGTTTGATTGATAAAAATATTACCTTTGAATTCAATTCATTATGGCAATTAGACGAGGTTCAACAATCGCAAGTTGATGTGAATACTGCTAAGGTACTCGCTGATTATTTAGGTATAGGCGCAATAGATACCAAGAAAATTAAAGAAATTATTAGTCACAAAAATTTCTAGATTTTTATCTATATAAAAAACGCCTTTAGAAGCTCCTTAATGGGAGCTTTTTTTATGTTTTTTATTTTACAAAATATATATAATAAGGGTTACGAATGAAATTACATAATGTAGTTTCAGTAGCATCTATTTTAGGTGCAATACTGAGTTTTAATTTGCAGCAAGAGGCAAAAGCCAATGTTGCTGATGATTTAAATAAAAATTATAACAATATTGTTAATAATTGCGGTTCAGATACTAGTCCCGCCTATGAATGTTCTGGTAATTTGGTGCGATTGACATCAGCATCTACGAGCTATCATGTTTGGGATCCAAGTCCGAATTCCATTAATGTAGCGAAAGGTATTTCTTTTACTTATTTACGTCATGATATTAAGGTTGATTTAAGATTTGCAGGCCATTTATCTGGGATTATTTATTATCCTAATATGCAGAAACCATCTTCGACTGATGCATCAGAAGTTAGATGTGCATTTCCAACCGATGGTTTTACGATTAATGGACGTGAAAATGGTTGTGGAGCAACAGGATGGTCCGCAGGAAGTGGACCTTGCCAAGATCAAGGTATTTATACGGCTGATGCATGGTATACACATTTTATGTCTGTTACTCAAAATAGTAATAATCAGTATCAACATCAATGTAGTTTTACGATGTCTGCTGGAACACCAAATACAGCAACAATTTTTGATGAAGATTTAAAAGCAATTCGCAAAGTGTTTCATTATGAGAATGATGGGCTTAATCATGCCTCATATAATGAGTTGTTGATGAAGTTATGGCCTTTAAATGCGAAGAATATAATTGATAATCCAGAAAAATTACCTATCCAAGCATTTTTTTACATGAATAAAGACGGTAAGAGTGGTTTAGCTGACGCGCAATATTATCAACAAGATTACTATAAAACAGCTAAAATTATTATACCAATTGTAGAGTTAAATAATGATGATACAGCGAATATCTCTTTTTCATATCATCCACAAGATCGTGGTGTTACAATTGCAGATGAGTTAAATGTGAATTATAATAACATTGTTGATAATTGCGGATCTAAAAAGAAACCAGCCTATGAATGTTCTGGAATTTTATTTCGTCAAGCATCTTACTCTAGTTCTTCCCATGTATGGGATCCAAACGCAAAGTCTATTCAATATGGTGGTATTTCTTTTTCATATTTACGTAAAGATATTCATTTTAAAAATTTCTTACATTCTAATAGAAGCTCAGGATTTATTTATTATCCCTCTCAACAAGTACAAAGTGGAGCAGATAGTACAGAAGTATCTTGTGCATTCCCTGTAGGAGGAAAGACAGATTATAGATCTTACGGTCGATGTGGAGGTTCTTTTAGTTATCCTCAAGCTAGTACAGAGTGCCAACAACAAAATATTAATACAGCAGAAGAGTGGTATACACATTTTATGTCTGTAGCTGGAGATGCTGGTTTTTATCATCAATGTGGGTTTGATGTGTCTCATTGTGGACAAGATACAGCAAATGCATTTTTACAATCTATTAAGGCACATAACCAGATTTATAACATGCAGGCAAATGTTTCAGAGTACGGTACAAATGAAGTGATTGTCGGAACTCAAGAAACTGATGCTAATGGTAAAAGTGTTCATCCAGAGTTGTTGCCTTTACAAGCATTTTACTATCAAAATGCTACTGGATTAACAGAAGCACAAAAATATCAACAGGATTATTATAATACGACAAGTAAAGTTGTTCCCGTTGTGTATATGAATACAACTGATTTGAATAATATTTCTTTTGAATATAAAGCAGCTGATCAGGTTGTGAATAATAATTAATTTTTAATATTATTTAATATTAAGTAATTGTTAAATAAATTGATTTTAAAATGCTCTCTATTTTTGAAAAGAGAGCTTCTCATTATATCGTCATATCAATGTAGATAATAAAAAAAGCATCTTTAAAAGATTGGGATCCAAGTCCAGCAGCTGTGGGCAGAAAAGGCGTATATTTTATGTATGTACGTCAAGATCTTCCACTTGATAAATCATTTAAAGATAAAACATCAGGATTAGTTTATTATCCAACTCAAGAAAAACCTTTAGCAAAAGATGTGAATAGTATTCGATGCGCTTATCCTGTGGATGGTTATACAGATCGACGCTACACCAATGGTGAAAATGATGCTTGTGGTGCAACGGTAAAATACCCTACTGATAGTCAACCTTGTCAAGAGCAAGGGATTATCACAGGTCAGGAATGGTATGATCATTTTGCAGCGATCCCAGATGTAGATAAAGATAGATTACAGCATCAATGTGGATTTAGTTTAGCTAGTAATGAGTCAAATTTAGGGAATATTTTTAAAGCTGTGATTGATGGGCAAAAACTATTACAAACAGCAAGAGGAAGTGCCAATTATGATGAGTTAATTTTAGGGGTGCCTGCGTATAATAAGGTTACAGATGCTAACGGTAATGTATCTTATAATATTGATAATCCTAAATCATTACCAATTGAAGCTTTTTTCTATACAAATGCAACAGGATTAACGGAAGCTCAAGGCTATCAAAAAGATTATTTAGAAGCAACTGGTACTTATGTTCCTGTTGTTCAATTCGATCTTGATACAACCACAGGTAAAGTCACTTATACTTATAATAAAGCTGACCAAACAGATAGTTACAATCAAAATAATCAATAGTTTTTTACTTCTTATTGAACTTTTTTGGAATAGTGCTCTCAATATTGATTGCACTTTTTGATAACAAATACATTTTTATTTGAATAAAAGACAGGTTTAGATGCTTTGTGAAAGTGGGCTATAGGTGTCTTTATGGATTAATAGGATTGTTATAGAATGAAATTACGTTATGTAGTATCCGTAGCATCTGTGTTAGGTGCAATATTGAGTTTTCATTTGCAGCAAGAGGCTAAAGCTAATGTTGCTGATGATTTAAATACAAATTATAATAAAGTGATTGATAATTGTGGATCTGAGAATAGTCCTGGATATTTATGTTCAGGGAATATAGTGCGTTATGCAAATGCTACAACAAATTATCATGCGTGGGATCCTAGCCCAAAATCAATAGAACGTGGCGGTGTTTCTTTTATTTACTTACGTAAAGATGTTAATTACAGTAAACAGGTTAATACTACTGGTGGTCAAACGACGGGTATGATTTTTTATCCACCCGAACAAAAGCCTCAAACGAAAAGTAATGTTGAAACATCATGTATATTTCCAATTGATGGTTGGTCTGATACAAGGCCTGACGGTGGTTGTGGTGTATCAACGGCTTATCCTAAAACTAGCCAGCGTTGTCAGGAGCAGAATATTTATACAGCTGAGGAGTGGCATCAACATTTTGCTAATCCAGAAATTCAATATGCTGGTGTTTTTCAGAATCAATGTGCTTTTGATATGACAAAAAAAATGACGAATATAGCTGCTGCATTTAATGAGGCTATTAAAGCTCATAATGAAGTTGCAGACACACAGTCAGGATATACAGAGTATGGATACCCGGAGCTTCAACTTAAAGCTTGGCCAACTTATATGTATTATTATACGGAAGATAATGTACAAAAAGAAAAACAATTAAGTAATAATCCTGATCAGTTACCTATTCAAGCTTTTTTTTATAGTAAAAATGAGGATTTATTAAGAGCTCAATTTATTCAAAAAGACTATTATAGAGTAACGGGGCTTTTTGTGCCTATTGTAAGGCTAGCTGTTAAAAGTGCTTTTGATGTTTCTTACTCATATAATGATAAAGATCAATTTATTTATAATGATATAGATCAATTTATCGCGGATAATTTAAATACAAATTATAATAATATTGTGGAGGATTGTGGATCAAAAAATAATCCCGCTTATCAGTGTTCTGGAATATTGTTACGACAAACTTCATATTCTAGTGGGGTTCATAATTGGGATCCAAACGAAAAATCTATTCAATATGATGGTATGTCTTTTGCCTATTTTCGCAAAGATATAAAAATCAAGAATTTTATGCAGCCTAATAGACATTCTGGATTTATTTATTATCCTTCACAGTTGGTGCCAACAAGTAAAAAAAGCGCAAAAGTATCCTGTATTTTTCCAGCTGTAGGACAATCTGATAACAGATCATATGGTCGATGTGGTTCTACAACTGTTTATCCTACAACAAGTGTTGAGTGTCAGCAACAAGGAATTAATGATGCAGATAGTTGGTATAAACATTTTACGAATAATGACGTAAGTGGGTATGGGATATTTGAACATCAATGTGCATTTGATGTTTCTAATTGCGGTCATAATACAGCAGATGCGTTTATTCAATCAATTAAAGCGCATAATATGGTTTATGATACATCTTCAGCATATCCACAATATGGTTCTAACGAAGTGGTAGTTAAAACCCCAGCAACAAGTGCAAATGGTCAAACAACTAACCCAGAAGTTTTGCCGTTACAAGCGTTTTTCTATATAGATACTACAGGGTTAACAGAAGCGCAAAAATATCAACAGGATTATTATAATATTACAGGTCAATTTGTTCCTGTCGTGTATATGAATACAACTAATTTTGATAATATTTCTTTTAAATATCAAGCTGCTGATCAGGTTGTTCTCAAAAGTGCTAATTAGAAAATAAGTTGATAAATATTTATAATAAATATGATCAAATAAGTGATGATAATTTTGTTTCTTATTTAACATTTCAATAAATGAGATGGTTTGTTTAGATAAATATTTAGAATTTTTTATTTATTTTTAAATATATTGGATAATGTAAAATGAAATTACGTAATGTAGTTTCAGTAGCATCTATTTTAGGTGCAATACTGAGTTTTAATCTGCAGCAAGAGGCTAAAGCTAATGTTGCGGATGATTTAAATACAAATTATAATAAGATCGTAACCAATTGTGGTTCATCAGATCAGCCAGCGTATGAATGTTCTGGAAATTTGGTGAGGTTGACTTCTGTCTCTCAATATAATGCTTGGGATCCTAATCCCCATTCTGTAGCTCTTCAGTCAGTATCATTTACGTATTTACGGCATGATATTAAAGTTGAATTAGGGTATAATAAGCTTTTATCTGGAATTATTTATTATCCTCCAATGATAACTCCTGCCGATAAAGAGGTTGCACAGATAAAATGTGCTTTCCCAATGGATGGGTGGTCATCAAGTCGATCTGATGGATGTAAGCGACCGATTGATAATAAAACTTGTCAAGATTTAGGTATTCATACCGCAGAAGGTTGGTATCAGGATTTTATGTCACGGCCAATAGCTGATAGTAATAGATATGTTAATCAATGTGGTTTTTCTATGACTATTAAAGGGGAAAATATAGCTCAAGATTTTAATGAAAATTTAAAAATAATAAATAATATTTTTGATGAGACAATGCTTGGTGCTGATGGTCAATTACCTTCTTATAGAATTAATGGATATAATGAAATAACGATTAAACCATTTCCTTCGAATGATCAATCTCAGATTATTAATCCAGAAAAATTGCCTATTCAAGCATTTTTTTATGTGTCAAAAGATGGCAATAGTGGTTTAGCTGATGCACGATATTATCAACAACAATATTATCAAAAGGCGCATATTATAGTTCCTATTGTAAAGGTAAATGAAAATGAAAATGATCCTGCAAATATTAGCTTTTCATATAATCCTGAAGATCGTGGGGTTACAGTCGCCGATGAATTGAACGCAAACTATAATAAGGTTGTTGATAATTGTGGGGGTAAGGATAATCCAGCATTTCAATGCTCTGGTATCTTATTTCGTCAAACTTCTTACTCTAGTGCTTCTCATGCTTGGGATCCTAATGAGCTTTCTATTAAATTAGATGGTGTTTCTTTTGCTTATCTTCGTAAAGATATACATTTTAGAAACTTTATGAATGCTCGTAATTCAGGCTTTATTTATTATCCATCTCAGCAGGCACCAAGTGATATAGAAAATGCAAAAATTTCTTGTGCATTTCCTACAATTGGTTGGTCTAATGATCGTCCCTATGGTCGATGTGGATCACACACAAGTTATCCAACAACGAGCGTTGAGTGTCAACAGCAAGGTATATATACTGCAGATGATTGGTATAAAAAATTTGCAGATACATCTGTGGTTGGATTAAATAAATTTTTTAGTCAATGTGGATTTGATGTTTCAAATTGTGGGCATGATATTGCAACAGCTTTTAGTGAATCTATAAAAGCTCATAATCTTGCTGAAGCAAACTCTAATTTGAGTGGTAGTGGATCTAATGAAATTATTGTTCGTAATCAGGAAACTGATGCAAGTGGTAAAAGCGTTCATCCAGAGACACTTCCTTTACAAGCATTCTATTATCAAAATGCTACTGGATTAACAGAAGCTCAAAAATATCAGCAAGATTATTATAATACGACAGGCAAAGTTGTTCCTGTTGTTTATATGAATACAACTGATTTTAATAATATTTCTTTTGAATATAAAGCTACAGATCAAGTGGTGAAAAATAACTAAGAATAAACTATATTAATTAAAAATAATTTCATGACATTAAAAAATAGGACTTTGGTTTTTGATGCGCAGTCTATGCGTTTTGAAGACTGGAACGGGCATTTGCGCGTACATAATACGAACTTAACCAAAGCAAATGTCTGTGAATATTATGGTGCTGAGATTAACAACCATAAACAATATGGGTTAGATCCCAATAAAAAGTATCGTTTTTTACGATCGCCTGATGCTTTGGAAAAAGCGGTAGGATCTTTTAAAGAACGTCCAATCCTTTATGTGCATAAGGCAGCTGATGCTAATCGTTTAGATAACTCCAAAGTTATTGGAACAACAGGATCGGATCCTGCCTTTTCATACCCTTATATTCAATCTTCGATTACGATTTGGGATGGGGATTATATTGAGGCAATCAAAGACAATACTCAGGCTGAACTATCAGCCTCTTATGCATTTACTCCGATTATGGATAAAGGAGAATTCGAAGGGGATTCTTATGACGGGATTATGACGGAAATTTACGTCGATCACGTTGCGTTAGTGGCAGAGGGACGGGCAGGTCCAGATGTTAGAGTTTCAGATGAAAGGTTTAATAACATAATGCCAAAACTTAATGATACAGGGGTGGAATTAACAACCGCTCTGGCAAATTTACTAGGAAAAACAGGTGTAAGTCGTAGCGATGTTGCAGATGCAGTTGCAACAGCGAGTGGTACACGTCGTAAAAATCTTGGTAAAATTTTACATGCAATTTTAACCAATAATATGACTGCAGCAGATTGTGATTGTGTCAAAGATGATCAAATCGATGACGCTGTTAATCGTGTCATGGATGAAGATGCAGATTTTATCGGTGATGAAGAACCTGTTGATACAGTGTCTGCAGAAGATGAAGATACTTCTGATTTAGATGTTGCTGATTGTGATCGTTTGAGTAAGAAAAATGCTAAACAACGCGTTCAAGCATTTGATGCGGCTTCTTTAGAACGTTCTATTGAAAAACGATTGGTTGCGAAAGCAAAGCAAGCTCAAGAAGCTCGTCAACTTGTGAAACCATTGGTTGGTGAATGGGCGATTACCGAAGATGAAGGTGAAGAAATTTTACGTAGCGTTCTTGTTGAAATTACAGGTGAAGCTCCACCAGCATCAATGGGATATAGCGGATTAAAATATGCAGTAGATCTTGTTTTGTCTCATAAATCTCAAGGTAGAGCAAATGATAGTAAAAGAATGCAAAAAGGTGACTTGCAACGTTTTGGTGCAACACGATTACGGAGTATTTAATAATGACATTTCAAAAGAAGGTTAGTTTAGGCCCAGCAAAGGGGTGGGAAGGCGATTTTGCTTCTACGAATGTAAGAGTTTCTTTTCTAGGTGATCCTCAATCAGAGGAAGTAACAGTAGTAGATGGTGAAAATCAAGCAGGATTTACGTTAAAAAGTGCCTATTATCAAGCTGGTGTGGGTGGTGTTCGAGCTGGATCTTTTGTTTGGGTTGATGAAGCAACAAAAACAATTATGAATACAGGTGAAGGTAGTCCTGCTGGGTTTGTAGGTCGTGAATTAACTGGTGTTCCTGCGAGTTACTTAGAAGAAGCATCATCACAGATTCCTGCTGGATTTATGGTGACTGTTTATTCAAAAGGGGAGTTCTTAGTTAATGTCCCAGATGATGCCATCACAGTGCAACGAGGTGAGGTAGTGAGAGTTACTGTTGAAGGTAAACTTACTGTTAGTGATGATGGGATTGTAACAACATATAAATACGTAACCAGCGCTAAAGTCGGCGAGTTGGTTGCTGTTTCATCATGGATTTAAGGGGCTTTTCAATGACTATTCAAACAAAATCTTGGGCTCGTGATAGAGCTATTTTAGCCAATGAATTTGGTATTCATCTGCCAAATGTGATGGATTATAGTAATAATGCCAGAGTAGGAGATAGTGCTTTTTCTGCAGTAACAACTGCGAATAATACTATTCCTTCACAGTTTACAACTTATATTGATCCTCAGATTATTGATGTATTAACTGCTCCTTTAAAAGCTGCACAAATTTATGGTGAAGCAAAAAAAGGCGATTGGTTACACGATACAATGATGTTTACTGTTGTAGAGCCAGCAGGCGATGTTGCTGCTTATGGTGACTTCCATCAAGCTGGCTATAGTCGTATGAACACTAACTTTCCTCAACGTCAACAATTTCTAGTACAAGCATTTGCAGAATGGGGTGATCGTGAAGTTGGGCGTGCAGGGTTGGCAAATATTGATTTACCATCTCGTAAGCGTTTAGCCGCGGCATTATTGCTAAATCATTGGCAAAATCAAAGTTATTTCTTTGGAGTTTCTAATTTGCAAAATTACGGTGCATTAAATGATCCTAATCTTTTAGCACCAATTGCTCCTAAGGTAAAAGCAAGTGAAAAAACAGCTTGGGAAGATGCAACGGCGAAGGAGATTTATGAAGATATTCAAGAACTCTATCGCGAATTACAATCTCAAACACAAGGTGTTGTTAATTTAGATAATGCTGTGGATATGGATAGTCCATTAAAATTGGTCGTTTCTAATAATGTTCAAGCATATTTATTAAAAACAAATGAATATGGAATTTCTGTTCTTGATTTATTAAAAAAGAACTTTCCAAACCTTGTGCAAATGAGCGCACCTCAACTTTCTTTAGATGCCGTAGGAGAGGAAAGCGATAATAAAAAAATTGAGTTGGTACAGTTGTTTGTAGAAAACTATCAAGGAATTGATACATTTACTTGTGCTTTCTCTGAAAAATTACGTAGTCATGGTGTGGTGCGTGAAAGCTCTTCTATGAAAGAGAAATTAACTCAAGGGTCTTGGGGGACTATTTTAACACGTCCTGTATTAGTCGCACAAATGATTGGGGTATAAAGAATGAGTGATGATATATTGGTCGCGTGCAAATTACCGCACGGGATTTATTTAGACGTTGGAAAGCAACGAGTGAAATTAAATGGAGTAATGCAAAGTGGGCGCCTTGAGGCGCCTTTTTTTACAGCTCCTGCAAATAGTGTCGGATTAACCAAAGTTCCTCGTGATTTTTGGGAAGCATGGATCAATGATCATAAGGAATTCGAACCTGTTAAAAAAGGTCTGATTTTTGCATCTAGTAAGAAGAAACGTTTATTGGATGAAGCTGATGAAAAATCAGATTTTAAAAGTGGTTTAGAACGTATTAACCCTTCTAAACTTCCTAAAACTTTAGAACAAGTCAAAGCAGGACAAGTTTAAATGAATGAACGACCCGATGTAATGGGTCGGGAAGTTGTTTTTGAGTGGTCGGAATGGGCAGCAAGCTTTCCAGAACTGGAAAGTCATTTCCGACCTCATAATGTGCAAAAAATTGCAGAGCGTGCTGCAATTTATTTCAACCCCAGTAGTAAGGGGGTTGTTTGCTGTCCAAAAGAGCGTCGTATTTTATTGAACTTATTGGTTTCTCATTTGGTTTTCTTACAAAAGAAAACAGCCGAAGGAGATCAATTAATGGGGCCTGTTTCTTCTGTATCAGAAGGGAGCATTTCCTTGTCTGTAGATACCAAAGGGAGCATCGGAAAGATTGATCCTTGGTTATCACAGACACGATATGGTCAAGAATTCTGGGCGCTCAGTAAAAAATATCGCAGCACATTTTATATTCGACCTATTCCCGACCCAAGATTAAGAATTTTTCCATAAGGAACATTTTATGGCTGATATTAAAGTAAAAACAACAAAAAAAACATCTTCTGTAAGAAAACCTATAAAAGTACAAAAAGTAAAAGCTTCAGATAAACCTTCTGCAGCAGTTGACGATTTTATGGACGAGGAAGATGAGGTTAATTCAGGGGAAGCAGAGTGTTTATTGCGTTCTGCATTGAACATAACAAAAGCTTGTTATGTGCAAGAGGATGAAGAAGGAGATCAAGAACATGATGAAAATACAGAGGGTTTTCAGCCTGTTGATCGGTTGATGTCTTCGAATATAGATAATAAAATTTCATATTATGAAAAATCTATGCGTGTTGTCGAGGAAGATACTCAAGATTATGTTGTGGTTGGATGTCGTTTTCCAAATGGTGTTGTGATTTCTTTAGGAAAGAGCAAAGTGTTATTACGAGGAATTAATGATATGCCAGATCATGAAAAAGAAATTCACCATGGAAATGTTGGTTTTACTAAAATTATCAGACCGGCTTGGAAAGTATTTTTAAAAACTCATCGAAATTGGTCTCCATTATTAAATGGTTCTATTTTTGTAGTAAGTAATACAAATAATATGATTGCTTAATAAGTTAATAATTATAAGAGAGTGAGAAAATGTCAGAGTATGACTATCAAAGCCAGGGAAAAATTTCTTTGAGTGCACCACAAAACGGTAGTATTAATAAACTTGCTGGTGGCAGTAATATTCAAGGCGGTGATAATTACACTGCTTTTTTTATAAATTATGATGAAAATAATATTGCAGAAAGCTCAGTAAGTGATGCAACAAACGTAAAAATACATGCTGTTGCAAATACTAATCTGACCGTATCAAAAGGTAGAGGAAATACTTATTATGCAGATCGTAACTTCACATTCCTGAATGGTACAGGTAAGACATATGCTGAAGTTAATGGTAATTATTCTATATTTGGACAGGATGGATTAAATTTGACATTAGAAGCTTTTGCTGATGATGGTATTGTTATCAATAATGCAGGCAATACTATATTACAAGCGTCTAATTCTACAGCAAAAATGACGCTTTGGGGTTACCCAAATGATGATGCATCCTCTACAATTTTAGCATTTGGTGGGAAATCAGCGAATAGTTTCATTTCAGGAAAAGGAATGAATATTTATAGTGGAGGAGATGGAAAGAATGTTTTTTCAATGTATAAAAATATTTGTGAGAATGGAACGACATTAATTTTAAATTTTAATCAAGATACTGATTACATTGATGTTTCTCAAATTATTGATAAAAATAGTTTTGTTAATCTTCTAAGAATTTCAAAAAATGTTAATGGAAACGCATTTATTGAGTTGGAGACACATACGCTAATTTTAGTCGGTATTTTGCTTGAAAATATTAATATTGATCGTTTTTCTTTTTAATATAACCTTCTATTTAAAATATATATTTTTGTTAGGCAGCTTATGAGCTGCTTTTTTTTTACTTATTAAAATTTAATTATTTTTTATTGCATTTCATTTGTAAATTTAAGGATAAACAAGCCATGAAATTTCTTCGTGTAATTTCATTAATGGCTGTTATTGTGTCTGTTGCAGGGTGTTCTAGTCGAGCTGATGCGAATGTTGCACAAGATTTAACAGCTAATTATAATAAAATCGTCAATAATTGTGGATCACAGGATAACCCCGCTTATTTATGTTCAGGTAATTTGATTCGCTTTACAACAAATGATCATAATTATTTACCATGGGAAACTTCCCCAACGTCATATCAAAACGGAACAGGCGTATCCTTTTTTTATACGCGTAGAGATGTGAATACTAAGGTTGTCTTTAATGGTAAATTTTTGGGAATTATTTATTATCCACCATTAATTAGGCCTGAAGGAAAATTACAAGCAAAGTTTTTATGTGCGTTTCCTATGGATGGTGTTACGGATGAGCGCGTTCAGAGTTGTGGTGCACATTCTGCATTTCCTCAGGATAGTATTCCTTGTCAAGATCAAGGAATTTATACTGCAGATGAATGGTATAAACAATTTACTTCCATTGATAAAGAAGATTGGGGAACAAATTGGGCTAGGGCTACACATGAATGTGGGTTTGATATTAAAGAAGGTACAGATAATAGGGCTGACATTTTTAATCAAATGTTACAAGCTCAAAAAAAGGTTAAAGTTGAAGAAGGAGCATGGGATACCTTCTTTAATTTCAACGAATTAATTATGAATTTGTGGGTGGCAGATAGTAAGGGGCATATTAGTAATGCACAAGATCTTCCTATTCAGGCTTTTTTCTATACAACAGATACAGATGGAAATTCTGGCCTGTCTGATGCTCGTTTTTTCCAACAAAGATATTATGATTTAAATAATCATATAATTATTCCAATTGTAAAAATTGTCCAGGATAGTTCTTTGAGTAAAGTGATCTATGTTTATAATAGTGCAGATCAACAAGTTAGCAAATGAGATTACGTTGATTATGAAGATTTATTTGAATGATCAAAATACGTGTTTATATAAAAAATTTTATTAATTAATAAAATAATTCTTATAAATTTAATTATTCATAAGGATTTCTCTTATTTTGAAATGATGCTGGATTTTTTAATAAGATGTGATGATTTTAAGAAATAAAAAGGTATAAAATCATGAAAATTCATGACTTGGTAAGAGGAATGATTGGGGTAGTTAATCCTAATATTACAGGATCTTTATATCGATCCAAGGGTTATGTGTTGGAAGGAACGCAACAAAACCCCCTTTACGAGGACCCTATTCAAGTTGAGTTGCAAATTCAGTCTGTTCCTGGAGATAAACTAAGCCACTCCCATTTTTTAAATCAGCAAGGTGAACGTAAAGTTGTTTACGTCAACGGTCAGGCTTTTGGTATTGATCGCGTACGTGGTGCAGGTGGTGATTTATTAGAATTTTACGGTCGGCGTTGGCTAATCGTTCAAAGATTAGAAGCATGGGAAAATTCTGATTGGTGTAAGGTTGCTGTCGTCGCACAGTTAGATAAACCAGAAGATGATGATGCTTCGATAGAAGACTATGTTTAATTTAAAACTAATTTATATAATAAGGATATTATAGTGAAAAAATATTTATATGCAGTGCCTTTATTGGCATTTGGCTTTGGAATTATGCTGTCTGCACATGCAGAGGTAAAACCACGATTGGCATATGCCCACGTAACAGTGGAATATGAACATAAAGAGTTAAGATCAGATTATCAGGTATTTCCTGTTCATTTGCAATGGACAAAGGAGAATTACGATTCAAATAAGGCACCAATAGTATTAATGCCTTTTAATTTACCAAAGAGCGTGCCTAATGGTGCTGAGTTTGTTGGTGTGACAGGGACAATTACAGCTACTACTGTTGGTGAAAGTCCTGATGAGAAGAAAGATGCGGTTGCATTATTAGAAATGTTTTCTTCTAGCTCTGATTATTGTCCAAAAATGGGGGAAACTATTAATCCCAGCACATTTAATCTCTATGATACAAGTAAATTTACATCTTATTTTTCACAAATTATGAAACAGACTAATGTAGGTGATAAAACACTTGATATTGATTACACTATGGCTCAAGGGTTACCATTAAATCTTGGGGAAGATAAATGTATGTTTTTAAAATTTGATGGATGGGACTGGCAAAGTAAACCTTATACTATTACAGCTGATTTAGAAATTAAATATAAAACATCGGCTTCTAATTATAATCCAAATATTCAGAAAAAAAGTTTAGATGTAGAAAATTTGTGGGGGGCCCCTGATACAGGATATACAGTGTACCCTGTTTTAAAGGATGGTAACTCTGCAAATCAAACACTACCACCAGGAACAATTATGTCTGTTTTTGGTGGAGTAGGTGTTCTTAATGTTAATTACCCAAATCTCAAGGATTGGGTGGTTCAAAGTAAAATTATTGTTTATAAAAATGGTAGTTGTGAAAAAGCATTCCCTAAGCATCGTTTAAGTAGATTTAGGTGGCAAGATACAAATAGTTTTATAGATAGTACATCATTGGACACATCAACAGTCATCGCAGAAAAAACGCTTAAAGGTAGTGGAATAAATGCTGCATTAACACAAATGACGGGGAATGGTAACTTACCTATTCATGTGGAAGATGGGGATTGTGTAGCACAAGCTTTTGTTAATAGTAATGTTCATGGGATTACTGACCCTTTGAATGAAGAAGGACAAGCAGGTTTTTCTTTTATTCCAGATTAATATCTTAAACAAATATACCATATCATAAAAACACAACTTTCTATGATGTGGAGTTGTCTTTTTTGTATAAAGATGATAGATTAATTATAGAATGGTTTTTCTATATAAAAATTGTAAAAACCAACTTTAAGTAAGGTCTTTAGGCAGTATCCAAAATCAGCCAAAGGCCTTTTTTATTGTTTAAAATTAATTCAATTTTATATTTAAAAAAGAGTTTGGACATGTCTTATGATGGCATGCCTGCTACATATCATATCGATTTGCCAGATCGTATGGATCAACAAAGTGATATTAGAAATCAGTATGATGCTGATATTCGTCATATTGTCGGAACATTTAATCGTTATCTTAGCAAAAAATATCCAGCGTCACATTATCAGAACTTAGACTGGCGTGTTATTAAAGCAATGATATGGGTAGAGAGCGGGCATAAGCGTTCTGCATGGCGTTTTCGCCCTATGCAGATTGGAAATATTGGCGATCCTGGATTACAAGCAGTATTACATCTAAAAAAAACACGGTTAAAAAATGGAAAAGTGCATATTCAAAGTGAAGGTGCTGAGTTAATTATTCCTCCTGAATATACTGCAAATTTAACTTGGAAAAATAAAGAGAAAATACGCCATGATCCACAATTAAATATTCAAGCAGGAGTGGCGTATTTATTAATGCGTCACGCTAAATTTGGATATAGAACTGTAGTTGATTTTGATGAAAAAGATTATAAAATCACTGTAAAATTTGGTGATAATATTAATAAAATTGCAGCGGCTAATGGGACAACAGTTAATATTTTAAAACAATTTAATCCTCAAATAAATATACAACATTTACAAGCAGGATTACTGCTTAAATATAAAAAAGCCAAAATACGGAAAACAGTATTGGGATGGTATTCGATGAATTTTTTAAGCATTACCAAAAAATATAATGCTGAGGGGGATCGTCGATATATGAAAAAGCTGAAGTATGCTTACACAGAGATCAATCGCCAATAATTAATAGAGATATGCTATGTTTAAGATGAAAATATTTAAACGTCAAAGATTCAAAAAAAATAATGTTAATCAGATAGTATTAGATTTAGACATAGTAGGTCAAAGAGAGTTGTATGATCAAATACTTGGAGTTATTGTAAAGGTATGTCAATTAGAGTAATTTGATTAATTATTAATCTATAAAATAGCTTTTAATAAAAGGTTTTGTTATGAGTTTAATTATTTTTTTTAAAGCAGGTTTGGTTGGTGCTTTCGGATTGATTATTGCGATAGTTGCTGTGATTGCACTATTCACGGCTGTATCTGAAGCGTCTCGTTTAATTAATATTAATATACCTAGATTACTTGCTTTAATAACTTTAGTTGTCATTTGGAGTGTGGGCTGGGGAATTGCTTATTATTATTTTTTAACAATTAAAAATAGTTCTTCTGATGAAATTGTATTAACTACTTTTGCTTGTCTATTCACTTTAACGCCCTCTTTGTCTTTCGTATGTGCAGCATTCTCATATTATGTACAAGTACAAAAATATCTGAATATGGCCAATCAAGAGAAAATTAATTAAGTTTATTAAACAAATCATATAATTTAAAAGGAATGTTAAGGGTAATTACAAGTCTAATGGCGTTGCAGAATTAAATGTTAGTAAACATGATATTATGGCATCAAGTGTATATGGTAGTAGTTTACGAGGAATATGTTGAATATTATCAACCATCATCATTGATTAGGTGTTCCTTACGATAATGCAAGTGATAGATTTAATTAATATAGATTTGAAGGTAGGATTACTACAACTCAAAAAATATTTGCTCTTATTTTCCAAGGAAATCTTTCAAAACTAGTGCATCCACAGCAGCTTATATTGCAGGTGAGTTTAAAGATAATATAAATTATCATTATGTTTGTTTTGATACTAATAAATAGAAAAGAGTTACATTGTCTGACTTTTAATTAAAATATGGTTAAAATGAATTAATAAAAGGCACCTTGATTTAAGGTGCCTTTTTTATTGAAATAATCGTTTAGTAATGGCGAAAAATATAGCTGTTAAAAGCAAAGGACACCATTTGTATGTCCTTTTTTAAATTTAAATAACAATCCAAAATAAAGTAAGGATTAAGAATTTTATGTCTATACCTTTAAATAATATCGTAAATATTAAGCCTAGTGTACTAGGTGTTGGGAATAATGGAAATAACCTTTTTGGGTTAATGCTAACAGACACAACAGGACTTGCTGCAGGTCATATTTCGGCGTTTACGAGTGCAGATCAAGTTCGTAAGCTTTTTGGTGATGAATCTACAGAATATAGTTTAGCGAGTGTATATTTTTCTGGCTTTACGAACTCTGATCGTGTTGCAGCACAATTATATATTGCGCCATATTATAAAAATGTTCCTGTAAGTTTAATCGGTGGAAGTTTAGGAAATATGACATTAGATGAACTACGTAGTTTATCTGGTGATATCACTGTAACCGTTGATAAGACAATTTACGGGCCTGAAACTATTGATTTAGGTGATGTAACCAGTTTCAGTGGTGCTGCAAGTAAAATAAATGTAGCATTATTTGGAAAGAAAAGTAGTAAAAACGCATCATCTACATCAGGTAGTGCCGTTGCATCAGTTACTTTTTCGGTGATGAGTAGTTCTATGGTGATTAGCCATGAGCTATCTAAAAATGAACAGAGTGGTTCAGTAAAAGATGCTATAAAAATTAGTGCTTCTGGTGCATTAGCAAAAGCATTATATTTAACAACTGAGACTGGGGCACAAGCATCCATTTCTGAAGATATTTCTACCATTACAAAATTATTGGATAGATTGCGCCAACAAAATCTCTCTTTTTGTTCTGTATTTTTAACATGGCATGCAGATATCAATGAAAAGCTAGAGTTCGCCAAGTGGGCTAATTCTACGCAAGATGATGTTTGTGTTATTTTAAATGATCAAAATCCAGAGGCATATAAAAAAGATTCAAAAACAGCTTTTGCCAAAGTAGTCAAAGATAATAATTATGAAGGTGTAGTATCTGTTTATAATAATTTAGAGCTTTGTGCCTTTATTGCAGGATATCCTGCAGCTTGGGATTTGACGAAATCAGATGGTCGTTTTACAGCAGCTTTCCGACGTAACTCTTTATTAAAAGCAAATATTACTGATGAAGAGCAAGCTAATAATTTGAGAGACAATGGATATAATTTTTACGGTGTTTGGGCGTCTTCTACAAGTAATTTTACATTTATGTATGAAGGTAAAATTTCTGGACAATATGTATGGTTAGACAGCTGGTTCTGTCAAGTTTGGATGCGTCGTCAATTTCAATATTATTTTATTATGACATTACTTGCCAGGGGACAAATTCCTTATAACACAGATGGTAAAGGTATTCTCACCACAGCAATTAAGCCAGCAATTGATCAATATTTAAGTTTTGGTGCTATTCGTCCAGGGATTACTCTCGCTGATGAGCAAGTTCAACAGCTTAAACAAGCAGGTTTAAATCAATCTCAAATTAACAATATTACGACGGTTGGTTACTATCTCAAAGTAGATATGGAACGTGTTACACCACAAACTCGCGTACAACGTGGGTCTCCACCAATTAATTTTTGGTATACCGATGGTCAATCCGTCCAACAAATTAACATGAACAGTATCGAGATTCAGTAAAATGGTAGCAAATAGAACAATTACCGCAATTAACACGAAATTAACTTTAATTGCGTCTAATCCATGGACAAATACAACCGCAGCAGATGCAGTAGGACTTGGTTCAACAGCAACAGGATTTGTTTCTCCTTTAGTAGGGGTTCCGCTAAGCCTAGAAGGGATGACTTCTGATAATCCATTTAGCTTTTCTCATCAAACGATGGTTGAAACAGCAACTTCAATGGAAGGCAATTTATATGGTGGATACTTAGCAACTGCGAATACAGTTGAACTAACTATTACCTTTATTGCAGCGTCTGATTCATTGGCAACTTTGCAAGCATTGGCAAAAGTTATGCAAGTTCAACGTGAAACGATGAAATTTAACGGTACAATGATTGTTCCTTCACAAGGAAAAACATTTGCGTTGAATAATGGATATTGGTTGGAATGGCAATCAATTCCAACGCATGCAAAAATCTTACAACCCATTGCTTGTAAATTCCGCTTTGAATCTGTGGATGAAACATTAGAAGCATAAGATTTTAAGTAAATAGGATATATTTCCTATTTACTATCAATTTTTCAGTTAGATATGATATAAATTCTAAAAAACAGCTAAGGAATATGATGACAGATAATAATAGTGATTATGAACTTTGGTTTATTGATTTTTTTGTTCAAAGAACAAAGGAAACTTTGGATGGGTATGAGAAAGATATAGAAACTCTCAAGGCAAGAGCAACTTCTTTATTAAGTTGGGTAATAACTTTATCTGTTGCGAGTATTACAGCCTGTGCTGCAAGTATTTTGAAGCATAATATAATTTTTAGTATATCATTAGGTGTTATATCAACGTTATTAATACTTACTGCAATTTGTTGTGTAGTAGTTCTTTTTTCTAAAAAATGGAGAAAGCTGGATTATCGTAAAAAATATTTTGATGATTTTTATCAAGACTCACAAATTGAAACTTTAAAAGTGCAACTAGATGCGCACTTTTGTACGATCGAAGAAAATATAATATATTATCAAAGAACTCAACGTTTTATGAAGTTAGCATGGGTTCTTTTTTGTTTAACTCCACTTTCTTTAGTAATAATGGTTTTTAATTTTTCTTTTTGTGTAGTTTTATGTGTGTAAGCAGAATCAGCAGCACGTATACTTGGATCTTTCACAATATTAGATCTTTTAACATTTTTCATTAAATCACTTCCTTTGCGTGGAGGTGAGCTATTGCTTGTATTACTAGCTTTATCGTTCATTAATTATAATCCTATTCAAGATCAAAACTAGAACAATAATAAACTGAAAACAATTTAAAATCAAACACTAACAGGCACTGTAACAGGTGCCTTTTTTATTGGAGAAATATAGATGGCTCGTCGTTCGATTGATATTAAGATTGAAGAAAAAGGAAGAGACCAAGGCAAGCTCTTTAAAGTTACGGAAATGTCAGCATTTGATACTGAAGAATGGGCAGAACGTGCGATTAATGCGATTTTACGAAATGCGACCTCTCAAGATTTAGCAGTATTATTACCGCTTGTTTATTCTTATGTTCAACAAGTGAACGAAGACAAATCTCTTGAGGAAGTTGTGGAAGATCGTGAAGAAGGAAAAGCTGCAATTAATCAAGCGACGGAAAGTTTAGCGATATATTTTGCATCAATGTTTTTCCAGTTACCATATGATGAGTTGCGTGTGGTAAGTGATCCTTTGCTGCAATGTTGTTCGATTTATTTAAATCCAGGACAAACTCAAATGACAGAGCCAGTTTTAAATAATCCAACGCAATATATTGAAGAGGCTTCTACTATTTTTGGCTTAAAACGGGAGGCATTTAAACTTCACACTGATTTTTTTACCAACGGCGCCAAGCGTCACTTGAGCCGATTAATCAGTCAAATGGACTCACAGATAGATCAGTCATCCGATACACCCCCAACGTCCCCCAAGCTATAGGACAAGTTGTTAGCTCCGGTTTTGCGACATTGAATGAATTGAAAACTATTTATGGGGTTCAGGATTTATATGACTTTTTAGAGATTGTTTTAATAAATAATTATAATGAGTGTGTAATGCTAGAGAATAGTATAAGGAATGCAAAACATGGTTAATATTCTAGAACAAAACAATCCAACAGATACAAACTATCAAATACCTTCTTTGTCTGGAGCAATGAGAAGTCGGGTTCGTGATAGTGTATATGGTATGTTTAATTTAAAATTTATAAATCGTTATAGAGATATAAGTCTTGTTTATAATAATTTAGTAGATATGGCTGCTAATAAATTGAATATGCCTCAGGCGTCTCAAAATATAATGCTTCCTGATTTTAATACATTTGATGTAGGAAAAGGTTTTTATCAAGGGGTCAAAAAATATGGATTGAATCCTTTAAATTTATATGTGGAGCAATCTAAACGTATTGAACGCTTGGTGCAGTTGTGGGATGGAATGACCAAGGAGCAAAGAGAGGCGATCTCAGGATTTACATCTTCTTTGAAGACATTTGTTGACGCAACTTTTTCGATTAAAACGGCATTTCAATTATCTGACAGAATGTCAGATATAAAGCAATTGTCAAAAATTGAAGGTGAAGAATCAAGAGATATTGTTCTCTTGCGAAATATTTATCGACGTAAGGGAACCAGTGATGATGATTTTATTGAATTACAAAAGAAATTATCTGGTTTGACAACCGCATTAAAACTGGATCCTGAAAAAGTAGCAAAAGATAAAGATTATCAGTTTTTTGCACGATATAATGGAGAGCTAAATAAAACATCTGATGCCAATGGTAAACGTTATGGTGCTTTGGATCGTCAACATCAACTGGAGGCCGCGATTAAACGTGCTCAAGCCAACAAAGTTGATCCAGATTTAATTAAGGCGCATTTAGATGCGATTGTTGGAGAGAAAATTGCGGTTAAAGTTTATGCTGTGATTACCGATCCAAATGCAAAAGCCATTGAAGCAGAGGAGGCGGTGAATGCGGATCGACAAGATCAAGGGATGCCAGCAGCTCAGCATTATGTTGATATAAAAACTCAGGCAATAAATAGTCATGAGTCGGTCAGTGGTGGGATATCCATTCCATTTATACAACCAATTGTCAGTAATGTGGCAGGGTTAATCAATGCTGCATTAAATAAATATCCTGATGAAATTGGTAAAATTCAAGGGGGGGCAGCCGTGATGTCAGAAGGGACAAAATGGCTGGAATTTGCCTATAAGGCCTATAAGGGGGTGGGTGCTGCGAAAGAGGCATTCTATCCGAATAATTCTGATTGGAAACCGAGTGGGCCCAAAAGAGTGAAACAAAACCGTCCTCCTGCGCCACCGTCTTCTTCAGATGATTCTGGTCCTGATCCTGCACAAGTTACTGGAAATAAAGGCTCTATGGCGGGGGATATTACAAAATTTGGGGTGGCAGCAGCAACCGCGGCTGTGTCAAAAACGCCAGAACATGAAACCAATTTTGTCGAAAGGTTACAAAAGCAACAGACCGCGTTGACAAGAGGTGGGGCAATTGTAAAAAGTACGGTTAATGCAAAAAAGCATGGTTCAGATTATATTCCATCGCCTGTTAAGGGTGCTGCAGAAAAGGCTGTTTCTAAGGTAAAGGATGCTGCGACAAATATAGAAAAAAAATTAAAAGATCCATCTGTACAAAAAAAGCTTCTAGAGGATCTAGAGACTATATTTATTATAATTCTTAAGAGGTATGTGCCTTCATTACGGAATGTGCCTACACCTTTGCTTTTGCCTGGTAATAAACAAATAATTGCGAACAATGATTATGCTAATAAAAAACGCAATGTTGCACTTAATCAGCAAGCATCAAATTATAATCCTATTTTAGGGGGTGCTAATCCAGAAATAGCAGGTTTGGTTGTAAAAGCGGGTTACAGACTAGGGATACCTCGTTTTGATCAGTCTGGTATGAATAATGGGGCATTTAGGACACGGAATTTAGCAATGGACATGCAACATGCTGGGCAGGCTTCTAAATTATCACAGGAAATTAATAATCAACAATATCATACGGTGATTAATGTAACGCCTGCCAATGCGGATCCAATGCGTGTGGCAGAGATTGTTTATAACAAAGTTAAACAAGCATCTTTTGGACACAGCAAATCGGTGCCCAGTACACATGCAACCCAAATGACTATGGTTTAGCACTGTATTTCGGGTTTTGACATTCTTTGCTCATTTTTTCTAAATACAAGTTGGATGCTTTTTGAAAATATATAATAAGATTACCAACATGTTCATAACGGGGGGACGTGGCGGTAATTTTTGTAAAACGTTGTATAAAAATATTATTATTTAAAAAAGAGATATCTTCATATGGAGAAGCCTTTCCTAAGGCAATATATTTTTTTTGTTCAGTATTTTTCATGGATATTGTAATACCATCCACCATCAGACAAACATCCATAATGGGGTTTTCGATGGGAACTTGTTGGTAACATTCAGCAATAGATTTTACAATTCCTCTGACCCCACCACCTTGGGAATTGGGTGGACAATAATCTGGTGCAAATAGGGTAACGGCTTGATCGACCAGTTCAGGAGGCATGTATTTTTGTATGTCTTTGGCTTGAGCGGTCAAGGGAAGAGCTATTACGGTAAGGATAAGGAATATTTTTTTCATTGTTGATCCTTGAGCATGAAGAATAGTGATAAAGATATCATTATCATTGTATTTCATCATGAACAATTAACAATATCATACGGTGATTAATGTAAGGCCTGCCAATGCGGATCCAATGCGTGTGGCAGAGATTGTTTATAACAAAGTTAAACAAGCATCTTTTGGACACAGGAAATCGGTGCCCAGTACACATGCAACCCAAATGACTATGGTTTAGCACTGTATTTCGGGTTTTGACATTCTTTAGCTATTTGTTCGACAAATAAATTTGTTGCTTTATCAAAATAAATATATAGATTCCCAACATGTTCATAACGAGGTGAGGTTGAGGTGATTTTTACAAAACGTTCAGTAAAAGCATCTCTTTCTAAAAAAGGAATTTCTTTATAGGGTCTTGATTCTCCATGTGCACGGCTGTCTTTTCGTTCAGTATTTACTATAGACATGGTGTAACCATCCACCATCAGACAAACATCCATAATGGGGTTTTCGATGGGAACTTGTTGGTAACATTCAGCAATAGATTTTACAATTCCTCTGACCCTACCGCCTTGGGAATTAGGCGGACAATAATCTGGTGCAAATAGGGTAACGGCTTGATCGACTAGTTCAGGAGGCATATATTTTTGTGTGTCCTTGGCTTGAGCGGTCAAGGGAAGAAGAAATATAGTTAAGGTTAATAAAGTCTTTTTCATGATATAAACCCCTTAAAGTAAAGTCATTGGTGTTCACTTATCATACTTTTAATAAATACAAAATAATTTCAATTTTTTCATCTTTTAGCAAACAATACATTAAGTAAGCAGGCACCGTTATCGGTGCTTTTTTTATGGAGGGCCATATGGCAAAAATAGGGGTGGGGAATGTGCTGGCTTCTTCTGCGCAAAGTGCGGGGTGGAAAGCACTGACTCAGCTGATTAATTCTAACTCTCGTTTTGGTATTTTTGATTCCCAAGGAAATGCTTTTTATGAAGTCGCGTTAGATAAAACAGAAATCAGTATATTTAATAAAACATTCACTTTTTTAGGGGGTGACTCTGTTGTGGAAAGTGGTGTTACTGCTTTTAATTATAATAAAAATTATAATGTCACGACGGCTCCTGTAGAAAGTGCTAAAACAGCAGACGGAAAACAAATTCCTGGAAAAACAATGGCTTATAATTTGGTTGAGCAAGCTTGCCAAGGACAGGTCACTTATGTTTCAACAGGAACTGAAAAGCAGCGCAAGAAATTTGAAGAAGCTTTGCAGGCAGCACAAAAAAGTTTAGAGCTCTATGAGTTACATACTTCAGAACGTGCAATAAAAAATATTAAAATTATAGGTTACTCGGTTAATCGTAGTGCTAGTCAAGGCACTCAATTGATACAGTATCAGATTACGTTTCAAGAAATACTCCTTTCTTATAATTCAGTGGAGTTGGTTGGTGCACAGACTACCTATAATGATCCTCTGGCTCAAGGAGAAGTAGAAACATCAACAGCAACAGGCACGCAAATACAAGCAGCAAGTAAAAAACAATAAAAAGAAGAATAACGATCATGAAAATTATCTCTCTTAATGCTATAGACGCTCAAGAATTTTCATCTAGTTTAGGCGGAAAATTATATAGTTTTCGCTTGTTTGATAAAGGTGAGGCCGGAGTTTTATTGGATATTTATGATGGAATTGACCCTGTATTAACAGGAATATTATGTTTAGATCGTGTACGTTTGGTGCGTTCTGCATATTTAAATTTTCCAGGGGACCTCATGTTCGTAGATCAAGAGGGATTTAATCATCCTGTTTATACAGGATTTGGTACACGATATTTACTATATTACTTGGCAGAAGACGATGACGATGGCATAGGAATGTAATGTAATGGCAGATGATAGCACAAGTTTACAGTATATTATGATTAAACCAAATATACTTCATCGATCTTTCACAAAACGTTATTTAAAATTCGAATTTATCGCAGGTGTTGATAAGGATAATAAGCCAATTTATTTTGCCGTAACTGGATCTAAGGATACAGCGCAAAAAGCGGTAGTTCAAAATCTTCGTGCGACAGCTTCGATCAGTTATACAGGTGGTTCAAGTTTACCAGAGTGTGAATGTACTATCTATAATATGGATGAAGCATTGGCAAATAAACTGACAACATTGGGACAGTATCAGAAAAATAATACAGGTTATGGTAACCAGTTGATTGTTTATGCCAGTACGGATTATGGAAGTTTAGAAAAACCAGTTTTTACAAAGATATTTGAAGGAGGGATCAGTGTTGCTTATACAGATTATGGTTCTTCTCCAGATGTGATATTCCATGTCAGAGCAATGGCTTTGGGAGGGTTAAATTTACATGCGGCAAAGTCTTTGTCTTTTAGGGGGAAAGTATCTGCTGCTGCAATTATTCAGTCTATTATTGAGGATTATAATAAGAAACTATCTTTGACATCAGATAATCCATTATATCTTATTTTTAAAAACTACAGTGTCACAGCAACGTTAAATGGTTCGAATTATAGTGGAGATGTGATTAGTCAAATTCGACAATGTGCGAGTGATGCTCATATTCGATTTAGTATACAAAATGGTGTTGTTTATATTTGGCCAATGAATTTGTCTTTGAATGAAGCAATAGCTAAATCAGCAATTAGTGAAGATCAGAGTAAAGCAATGAAAACTAGAGTTTTTTCTAATAAGACAGGGATGGTTGGGTATCCAACGTATGCAAATGATGGCATTACGGTGCGTTCTATCTTTACAAGAGATTTATTATATGGCGAAGAAATCCAGGTTGAATCCGTATATACGCCAGCGTGTGGTTTATGGAAATACATGATTTCTATGCAACATGAATTGTCTTGTTTGACACCGAACGGGGCTTGGACAACGACGATTGGATTGTCAAAAATATCTGAAGAAGAAAAAGAAAAGTTGAGTAAACAGAAATGATGAATCCGAATAAAGGGAATAGTAGTCTTAATACATTGGTGGGAGTTATTGACAATGCATTAAGTCAAATCTCTACAGCAATGCCGGTCACTGTGTTGCAAGTCTATGAGAACCATACTGTAGATGTCATGCCAATGGTGGATATGCTGGATAATGCAGGGAATGCTGTTGAGCATGCGCCGATTACTGCTATTCCTTATGCTCGTTTGCAAGGTGGAGACTATGGGTTGATTATTGAACCAAAAGCTGGAGATAAAGGATTAGTTGTGTTTGCTTCTCGAGACATTTCTGATGTGGTGCAAAGTAAAGGAAAAGCAAAGCCTGCAAGTTTACGTAAACACTCCATGTCTGATGGGATGTATATTGCTTCTTTATTGTATGATGAACCAACGACATATATTAAAATTACTGGAGATACAGTAGAGGTAAAAGCAAAGGAAATTAAACTTACAGGAAATGTGACGATTAGTTCTGATGCAACAATTGGTGGTATTTCTTTTTTAAAGCATACACATAAGTATGATAAAGGAACAATATTACCTCCAAAGTAATATTGATTTTTATACTTTAAGATACCATTTAAAAGTATAATATTATGTCAATAAGGAAAATATAATGAGATTACTACTGGCTCTTTTGTTGCCATTTACGGTGTTTTTTACAATTGGGAAGCCTTTTCAAGGGCTTTTTTGCTTATTGTTGCAAATTACAATAATTGGTTGGATCCCCGCGGCGATTTGGGGTGTGTATGCGTTAAGTAATTGGCGAACTGATCAAAAAATAAATAAATATCAATAAGTTTATTGAGAATATGAGAATAACAAGCCACCCATTGAGGTGGCTTTTTTATTGGGTAAAAATAATGGATTTATTATTAACAACGGATGAAGATGTAGAGCAAGCAGGACCAAAATCAAAAGTCGTAGCTTGGGATTTAAAGGTGGATATCAATGGCAATATTGCTGTTTGTGAAGGTGCTTACTCTATTGCACAGCAGGCCGCCAATGAAATTAAATTATTTGCAGGCGAAGGGTGGTACGACTTAACCCAAGGAACACCGCATTTTGCACAAATCCTGGGTACTAACAGTAATTTAGGATTGATCCGTAATATCTTATTAGATCGTGTCAATGGTGTTAATAATGTAAGGAGTAGCGATATTGATATGTATGTTGATAGTTCGCGAACTTTGCATGGAAATATTTTTATAACCAGTAAGGATGGAGAAACAGTCAATGTCGTCTACTAATGAAACGCATATACCTAAATTAGAGTTGAGTAGTAGTGGTATAAGCCTTCCTACAGAAAAAAATATTTTGGACGGTGTTATACAAGATTTCCAAAATGCATTTGATGGTAAATTAACCTTTCAAAAAGATTCAAATAATAACTTTTTACTTTCCACGCCACAAGGGCAGCTTGTCACTTCTATAGCAGCGATGATTTCAGATCGTAATCGCTTATTGGCTTATTATGTAAACCAAGTCGATCCGAACTATGCTGTAGGGCGTATGCAAGATGGAATTGGGCGTATTTACTTTATTGAACGGAAAAAGGCAACAAAAACAACCGTAGTTGGTAGATGTTTTGGGGCAAAGAGCACTGTCATTCCTCAGTATACAAAAGTTAAAGATCAGCAAGGGAATGTCTATGAATCTACAGATTCAGCTGTTATTAATCAAGAACTCATCGAAACCATTTTAGATAAAAATGGTAACATTGTATATGTTGATAAAGACGGTAATATCGTAAGTGAGGATACCGAGGGTAAGATAGCTAAAACCAAAACAACAACTTATGTTGATATTATGTTTCGATGTCTAGAGAAAGGTATCATTACTTGTCCAGCTGGATCTTTGACCGAGCGATATCAAGTAATTGCAGGTTGGGAATCTGTTACGAATTTAAATGATGGAACTGTTGGGATTGCCGATGAAAGTCAAGCACAGTTTGAACAAAGACGTAGACAATCTGTAGCTAGAAATTCTAAGAATAGTGTTGATAGTATTATGGCATCTTTATTAACATTAGATATTATAGAAGATGCTTATGTTATTGAAAATTATACTGCAGACAATATAGATAAGATAGATAGTAATCCAAACAAACTTTCATTTGAATTATTGGCTCATAGTATTTACGTTTGTGTTTATCTTCGCGCTCAAACAAAGCAATCGACTACGACTAGCAAAGAAACACCATCAGAGCAAATTGCCAAAGTAATTTGGAAAAATAAAACACCTGGCTGTGCTTTGGTGGGTAATGAAACAGTTTTGGTTACTGACGATACCACAGATAGTGATGGTAATTGTTTATATTGTAATTCTAGAGCACCTCAATACAAAATTAGTTTTGATTACGCAGAAAAAAAAGATGTCTATATCAAGGTAATGATGGAGGATTCAAAGCCAATTGTTGGAGATCCTGTAACATTGATTAAAAATAAAATATATGAAGTTTTTACAGGACAGGATGGTTCGAAAAAACCAAGAATTGGTAGTCAAATTTTCGCTTCACAATTTTATTGTGCTGTGCAGTCTTTGGGGGAATGGGCAAAAGTTATTTGTTTAAAAGTCGGATTAAATGGTGTTGTAGATAAAAATAAAGTCCAAGTCGCTATTAATCAAATGCCTGTCTTGGATTTAGATAATATTACTGTGAACTTTATGAATGATACGACAGGAGCATAGAATGGATGAAGATATAGAGCAAGAAGAATGTTGTAATCATTGTAACTGTAATACCGATCAACAAATAGATCAAACAGCGGGTCCATCTTGTTTAGACTATAAAAAAACGGTCATTGCACAATATGCAAATTCAACCGTAATGCTTTCATTATTAGATGGGATTGATAGTGAGATCAAGGTTTGTGGTTTTTTCGATGATTTTTATCGTATTGTTTGGAATATTAATACTGCAGAGGGATTTGGACTGGATATTTGGGGACGTATTGTAGGTGTCACTCGTACAGTAAGGTCTTTTATGGGATTTTTCTGGGGATTCAATGAGGAAACTTTGTTAATTGCCCGACCTTATTATGATGATGGATATGATAAAAACCTGCCTGCAGATCAATATGATACGGCTGTTGGTATGTTTCGAGACCTTCAAGGACAAGATGGAGATGGCATCGATTTAATGGAGGAGGTTAAATTTGATGATGATGATTTCCGTAAATTAATTCTAGCCAAAGCATATGCGAATATTAGTGATTATAGTATTTCCAGCATTAATTTTTTATTGATGTCTTTATTTGTCGATAAAACATGTTGTTGTAGTGATTGTAGAGATAGCACTCGTAAAATTATCAGAAAATGTAGGGGTATATGTTGCAAAAAAAAATCAACGTTTTATTTATGTCCAAGATAATTTGGATATGACGTTGAGCATTGTTTTAAATTGGTTGCCGAGCAAACGAGATGTAGCCCTAATTTATAATACTGGATTACTGTCCAGACCTGCGGGCGTTGAAATGAAAATAAATGTTCAAGTAGAAGAGAAAAGTTAAGATGACAACAGAAATCAATAGACCAAATCCATTTGTAACCGTATGGGCAGAATCAAAAAAAAGTAAAAAGATTTCAGTTTATGAAACTGCATCCGAGGCAGAAGCAGAACATAAAGCAAGAGCTAGTATGGAGTTAGGCTTTCCTGAAATTACAATGAGATCAGCAATGAGAGGCGGACAACCCCCTTGGGGAGAGGATCATAACGGAATTTTAAATCGTATTACAGAAACATTGCAATGGATACAAGCTGGTGGATGCGCATCATTCAATGAGGAGTTACGTGATAAAATAGGTGGCTATCCAAAAGGTGCTATTCTACAACCTAAATCAACTACTATAACTTTAACAGTAAACGATGATCCATTATTTTTATGGTTTTCTACAATTGATGAAAATACAAATAATCCTGATGAGACGATTAGCCCAGATAACGGATGGGTTAAGCTTGATTTTAAAGATTTAGAAAAACGATTAAAAGCTGCGGAAGATCATATCATTGTTATTGATGGTAGATTAGATAGGCACGATACTGATATTTCTGATATTTATAATGATAAATTGCCTGCTAAAGCACAAAAAGAAGGTAGTTGTCGTCAAGATTTTAGCGCGGATAGTATGACGGCCAAACAGTATGGTTTTTGCTCTACGGATATTAGTCAAAATACTATATTTAAAGAAATACAAGGCGAGGTACAATTATATACAGATATTTGTTATAGAGTTTATGTAAAAAATAATAAAGAACCTATTTTAAGTGTAGAACGTGATAGTTGGACATTTGGGGGCACAACAGGATATTTGAGAGCTGATTGGATAGATTGTAATGGTTCATTTCATGTGTATGATCTTTTGGCATTTTCAAGTGAGGATAAACTTACAGCATGGAATCAACGTTATGACAAATCTTCTAGCGATTTAGTTTTTGAGTATTTTGAAAGTGATATAAAAACTTTTGAGGCTATAAGGGTATCTGCTAAAACTGGGGATATTAATGCATCTTGGGGTGCTTTTACTAATGAGCATGGTGCAGATTTAGCAGAATATTATCAAGCTGATCGTGGTGATTATGAACCTGGTACATTAATGTGCCATGGTGTTGATACAGAAGTAACTTTATGTCAATCAATTGATCAATCTGATGATTTTTTTGGTGTTGTTTCTACTAGTCCTGCATATGTGATGAATGGTAAAGGGAAAGATGAATCCAATTCTGTATTAATGGCATTAAATGGTAAAGTTCCTGTTAAAGTAAAAGGCATTGTCAAATGCGGTGATAAGATTACCATTGGTCAAGATGGATATGGTGTTGTTAGTACAAACAAAAATGATGTGATTGTCGGAAGAGCAAAAGAAAATAAAGCAACTGAAGATGTTGGTTTGGTATCTTGCTATGTCCAAGCGTATATGTAAATAAAGGTTGCAATAACTATGGAACTTTTATCAAGTTTTACTTTAAATCCACTACGTATTTACACAGTTCCAAAACGTATTAAAAATAAAAAAGGAATTTCGACTTTTCCAGAAAAACATATCGCGTCTTACCTTGATTACTCTGTTGATTTTTCTAATCTGCTGAGTGATGGTGAAAGCATTATTCAAGGAAAAGTAATGTGTAATCATACAGAGTTAACAATTAATTCTTCTTTTTTTAGAAAAAATTATTTAACGGCTTTTCTTTCTGGTGGGAAAGAAAGTCTATCTTTTTATTTAACCTTTATCATTAAAACGAACAAAGGGAATGAATTCTGTCAGGAAATTATCCTGCCAACTTATGGTTGTTTCAAGGATAAGCACGCAAATACAATGTATAAAGTGCGTGCTCTAGATACACACAGTCAAACCCCTTCGCATATTCCTCCTTTAAATGCGTTATCGATTAATGGCTACTATTTAATTTATAAAAAAAATTCATATATTATGGTATAAACAATGTTAACAACAAAAAATAAAGAAGCAGGTTGTATGGTCAGTAATCTTGAATTCTGCCATCAGAATAGCTGTAATGCTGAACCATCAGATGCAGTGGATGTCGTTCAAAAAACAAATACAATTTTATCAACAGATCAAATCCTTGTTTTGCGGACTGTGAATAGAAATGAACAAGAAATTTATAAAGCTAATTTTGATAGTTTAGATCCTGAAGTTGCCATTATGATTATGGAAAAAGCTATTCAAGTCATGAGCAGAACAGATCCTGCAGATGGTAAAAGTCTATGGTTGGATGAAGGGTTTGTTCGTGTGGCAACAGGAGATCCATCATATCTTGGTACGTTAGCTCCTAATGCAATGCAAAAATCTCTAAAAGAGGCTTTTAAAGTTCTTCCTACGACAGATCCTGGTGATGGTAGTCCATGGTTAAATGATGGTGTATTAACACAAGGCTCTCATTAATAAATATAAAATTATCTATTTAATAAATGCAATAATTAATAATAACAAATAGATAACTTTAAAAAGCGTCCAAATTTGGACGCTTTTTTGTATTTAAACAAATAAAAAGGATGGCAAGAAATGTCATATAACTCAGGTAACCAGATCATTATTGTTCCATCTGGTTGTTTAGAAAATACAGAAATTAGCCTACAATGTAAATCGCCGGTAGAGGCTGTTTTCTACCAATTTTCAATGGCGAACCGTTTAAGTTCTACAGAAATTATTGATGACGTGCAAGCACAGCCAGCTGATGAAAAGCTAATCGTTGATCAAATAACTTTTTCAGGTCAGATTTTTAAAGCTCGTATTAGTGGTGGTACAATGAATACTAAAACAGGTATTCGTTTTTTAGTGACTACCAGAGATAAGTCTGTTCGTGAATTTGACGTGACATTGCCTGTAGCTCCAGCGGGAATTGTAGGAAGTGGTAATGTTGGTAGTTATGTGATTGGGAATACAGGCCCTGTTGGTCCTAGAGGTCGTGCAGGTACTATTACTATTGGGGAAGTAACAGCTTCAGAGACAGATGGTGATGCACAAGTAACAAATATTGCTGATAATGATATTGATGTGAAACTAAATTTTGTTCTTCCTCGTGGTAAGGAAGGGGAAAAAGGCGTCCAAGGAGATATCACAGAGGTTTTAATTAAGGATACGGATCCTGAACAGGTCGATGCTAAAGCAAATATCATTTGGTTAAATAATGACAGTGGTGATTTGTTTCAGACGGTTTTAGTTGATGATCAATATGAATGGAAACAAAATGGTAATTTAAAGGGTAATCCTGGTAGTATTATTTATAGTGATTATGGAAATCCTATTGTAGAAGAGAAGTATAAACCAGGTGATATTTATATTAATCTTAGCACAAGTGAACTCTTTAATTTGGATCAAGATCAGTGGATTGCAATTGCTAGTTTGAAAGGTGACAAAGGCGATCAAGGTGAGCGTGGTTCTTTATTGTCTGCTGGTGAAGGTGAACCGTTAGTTACAGAAGAGTGTCAAGAGCAAGATTTATATTTAAATACAACAACAAATCAGCTTTTTATTTTTGAGGATAGTCAGTGGAAAGAAACAGCTAACTTACAAGGTGAGGTTGGGCCCAAAGGTGATACGCCTATTATTGAGGTTGGTACAGTTACTGAAGGTGAAGCGGACGTTACGGCGACCACTGATGAGGCAGTTAATACGACAACTTTTAATTTTGTTATTCCGAAAGGAGATAAAGGCGATACACCCATTATTGAGGTTGGTACAGTTACTGAAGGTGAAGCGGACGTTACGGCGACCACTGATGAAGCAGCTAATACGACAACTTTTAATTTTGTCATTCCAAAAGGTGATAAAGGTGATACGTCTATTATTGAGGTTGGTACAGTTACTGAAGGTGAAGCTGATGTTACGGCGACCACTGATGAGGCAGCTAATACGACAACTTTCAATTTTGTTATTCCGAAAGGAGATAAAGGTGAGCAAGGAGATGCTGGTTTTGATGGTACTCGTATTATTGTTAATACAGTTAATCCTACTGAAAAAAATGCGGAAGATAATGTTGTTTGGTTAAATAGCGAGACAGGTGAGTTATTTGAAAGTGTTTTAGAAAGCAATGGATTATATCGCTGGAATAAACTGGGTAATTTAAAAGGAAATGCAGGAAGTCATATTTATAGTGGTCTTGAGGCTCCATCGGTTTGTGAACGTTATAATGTCGATGATTTATATTTAAATACGACTAGTAGTGACCTTCTTAGTTATAATGGAAATCAATGGGTAAAGATATCAAACCTACAAGGTGAACGTGGTGAGCGTGGTTCTCTATGGTCTTCAGGGGAGGATAATCCTGTCTTTCGTGATACATATAAATCAGGTGATTTTTATTTAAATACAGCAACGTTTAGTGTGTTTTATTTTAATGGAACATATTGGGAATCTCGTGGATCTATCAAAGGTGTTAACGGTTTAGACGGTAAAAATGGTGCAAGTATTATCACCAGTCAAGGTGATCCAGAGATTGGCAGTGCTGATCAAAATCAAAATGTTATTTGGATTAATACGCTAAATTGGAATATGAAGCGCACTATTTGTAAGAATGGTGCTTGGATTTGGATAGATATTGGTAATATTCAAGGTGAACAAGGTAACCCTGGTCAACAAGGAGAAAAAGGAGACAGTGGTGCACGTTGGTATAGTGGAACAATCGTTCCTGACGCTTTAACCGGTGTAAATGATAAAAGAGGAAAACCACGTCCAGGAGATATGTATTTACATATTAACGATGATGATCATGATGTAAGTTCTTATATTTTAACTGATGATCATATTTGGGAAGGTCCAATAGCAACCATTGGTGTTGCAGGGCCTCCAGGTAAGAATGGGGTTACCCCTAAAGTTGAAGCTGAAGTGGAAATGGTTGCTTCAGATGCGTTAGTTAGTGTTACCACGACGGAAGATGCGGACACGAATACGACGATCTTTAAATTCTTTATTCCGCAGGGAGCAGAGGGTGCTCCAGGTTCTGCTGGTTCATCTGGAACGACGCCTGTTATTCAAGGTGGTTCAGTGACGATGCTTGATCCAGGTGCATCAGCTAGTGTTAGCACTGAAGATATTGGCGATAATACGACGGTTTTTAATTTTTCTATTCCTATAGGTTCATCTGGAACGACGCCTGTTATTCAAGGTGGTTCAGTGACGATGCTTGATCCAGGTGCATCAGCTAGTGTTAGCACTGAAGATGTTGGCGATAATACGACGGTTTTTAATTTCTCTCTTCCTAAGGCTAATGATGGTAAAGATGGAGCTATTGTCCAATTTCCAGAAGATGCTTCAATGGCTATTGAAGGCAATGTTTATTTAAATAAACATAATCAGCTTGTTAAAGCACAAAATGTTAAAAATGTTTTAACTCCAGTAGTGATTTCGAATCAATATGTTGATTTCGATTATCCTCCTACGGTGCTAACGAAAGGTGCTTATCGTTATAATACAACAACACAATATAGCCAGATTTATGATGGCTATCAGTGGAGGAATTTATTTGTACAAGGAACATTGTCTTATAATGTAAAAGCACAAGATATTGCCACATACTGGTTAACTTTTATTGATAGCTATAATGGATATATGCGTTTTCCTAATATGCTCAATAATAAAACTGCGGCAGAAATGAATGGCGGGGTTCAATATAAATATTATGAACGGACTTGGACGGATACAGAGCTAGAAGAGTATGAATATCCAGATGTTGTTCAAAATGTAGCTGATACTATAGATCCAGAGATAGATGTTGATATTGAATTAACAGATGATGAGAAAGTAAAAGCAAAAGAGCAAGCTAGGATTAATGCAAAGGATAAGGCGAAAGCTTTACATACAAGTCAAGGATTATTTCCAGATTATAGTGTAATGCAAATCTATAATCCTCATGTAACGAAAGCCGTGAATGTTAATAATTTTTATTTTGATGGAACGCTTGTTACAACTGGTGCATTAAACATTGGTAAACAAACGAGTTTAAATAAATTACAGATCATACAAGATGGTAGTATTGCATTAAATAGTGATAATCAGCCAGCAGTTTATGATGCTAACAATCAAATATGGAATAATTTGGTTATAGAAAAGAAAAAGGCCGCAAATATTACGTGTACGAGGGTCGAGGTAAATTCTCTACAATTTATTGATAGCTGGAATACTGAGATGACTTTTCCGAATATGTGGGGAACGAATTACGGTGATAGTACACACAATAGTGGTGTTACTTATAAGTATTTTGAAAAGTCTAGATCGGCTGAGGAACGTAAAGCAATAGAAACAGAAATAGCTAATAAAATTACAGATGAAGTAGAGCAAGCTAAAGCTTTAGATATAATTGCGAATACAAAATATGAAGATACCGTTAGTGATGGGTTGTTTCCGAATTATAATGTTCATCAGATTTATAATAAAAATAAGTTTGTTAATTTAAATAACTATTATTTTGATGGTGGGATTAAGACAACAGGCCCATTATGTATCGGAGATATTTCATCATATACAAATGATACGTATATTGAGCATAATACTTTTGGTTTAGATAACGGTGTATTAAAACAGTATGATAGTTTAAGTAAAGTATGGAATGTTTATAGTATTGCAGAAAATGGTAATTCTAAAGATACTGTATTAAGTACAGATCAGACTTATACATATTTAGGTGGAAACTTTATTTTATTAGGAAGAAGTAATTCTTTGAGTGATCCTGCATGGAACAGTGTAAGTAAAGGGGCTATTGATCCAAAAACATCAGCAGGAGTAGGGTTACAATATTGGGATGATGCTACTTTGACATGGACAGTACCAAAAACAGGAGTATTAACACTTAATTATAATTTTAATTTTAATAGTAATGCTGGTACAGGTATTGATGGCACCATTTTTCAATTAAATGATGAGCTATGGATTTGTGCTGATAAGCAAGGGGCAAAGGGTATTCCATCTAATGTTGTGAAGCATTGTTTAACACCTTATCAGTTTGTATCTAATGGCCAAACACGTTATAGGCCATCTTTATATTTAAATGGTAGCTTATCAATGAGTGTTGTTAAAGGAGATAAAATACAATTTAAGGTTGCTTGGTATCCTAAGCAGTTATTTGATTCTACAAGTTGGGATCAGCGAATTCAATTATCTCCAGCTAGTTTTACGTTTTTTGTAAGTTAGTTATTTAGATTGTGAAATTTTTATATCAAAATTATGAATAGTATTAGGCATAAATTATGGCGCAAAAGCGTCTTTTTTTATGCCTTTTTTTATGGAGGAGTAACATGGATAGTACAGATTTATTAATGCAAATTTTTCAGTATGTTTTAGGAGTGGTGCCAGGAGATGTCGCTGGTAATATTATTTCTATTGCAACGGTTATAGTAACAATTTGCACATTAATTATACGATTTTGGAAAGAGCCGCAAAAAGAGAATAAATTGCATAAATTATGGCAGATTTTTCATTTATTAGCGTCTTTTAAAAAGTCAGATAAAGTGGTGAGGGAAAAAGATAATGTCGATAAAGTTGGCTAAGGTATTACGTAAGCGTGATCATTGGTTTGCAGAATGGTGGAGCTCTATTTTATTAATTTCTGTAGGAATATACGGTTTTTGTGCACCTGATAGTTTTATTATTCAACAATCATTTATTGATGGTTTTTTAAAAATAATCCCTGTGCATTTATGGGAGTGTTTATTTGTCAGTATCGGTTTTTTTCAGTTTTTGGTGCTGAGTAGTGAAAGCTTTATTGGTAGAGGGGTAGCAGCTTTTTTAGCGTCATCTTTATTGATTTGGGGATTTTTAAATATTTTAGTTTATGGTGAATGGCATTTTAGCCTAATTGCATGGGGAGTGTTTTCTGCAATTAATCTCTACGCCCTTTCCAGAATTCTTAGGGGGATAGAGAGAGATTATGAGCCTTTTTGAGATCTTACAGTGGTGGTGGGAAAATAATGTGGAATGGATTAAAGTTCATGATCCATGGGTTATTCCTATTATGGCAGTAAGTATTCCGTTGTCGTTTGTTATTCGTGCAATATGTGCGGTGATTAAATTATGGCGAGGAAAAGACTAAAGATATTTAAGTGATTGCATTTTATAAATAGATAATTATTTTAGGGTTATATGGATGGGAGTATTAATAGAAAAGCCAAGTTGTTCTCCTCCACCATTATCGGCGTTTGAGGCTAAAGATAGGCCGAATGCAGCAGAGATGGAGCGTCGCAGAAAAGAGTTTTCTATTCGGGTGATAACAGGATTAGGAACTGATATTGATCGTTATGCGTCGCAATCTCCAACATTGGTCAAGCAAATTTCGAAGTTAAAAAGAAAAGACTGGAAAATTGTATGGGGGGCTGATGGAGGGGGGACTACAACACAATTTGAATATTATGATGTGCAAGATAATCGCATTATAATCGACTCACATTTTAAAACAAATCAGTCACAAGATATTGCTTATGTAACCTCATCGTTGGCACATGAGGTAGGGCATGCTTTTTTTCATAAAGTCCCAGATCTGTCCTCTATTGATGCTTGTATAAAAAGTTTAATGTTTGGTGGTGGAAGTGAAGCTGATGCCATTATAAATCAACTTACTGTCAGAAAAGAGATTTTAAATGCAGTATGTATTGATATTTTTGAAGAGTATAATGAATATGCTTGGATGAAAAAAGATTTTGTTGATATTTATAATCTGGGCGTCAATATGAAGGATATGAAAACGGCTAAAGATACAATTGCAAAACGATATTCTAAACAATATACTAGTAATACAAAACAAACATATGAGGATTATTATTGTGATTATTGTAAGAGAAATATTTGTAAGCAAGATACCTCCAAAAAAGACGTTTCAAAAAAAGATATTCCTTAGTTTGTTGTTTTTATTAGGAGGAGTTTTTATATCTCCTTCTTATGCACAGACGTTAACGCAATCGATGCCTCTATATAAAGAGGCTGTGCCTGAGGCAATATTAAAGCAATACCCTGTTCTGCCATATAATTTTATAGATTTAATTAAGGCGCTTCCTCAACCATTACCAACATCATTAGAAAGATTTAAAAAACTATTTAATAATCCATTGCATATAAAGGAAACGCATGATGGTTATATTCGATATGTTATCGGTCCATTTAGGACATTAGATGGCGTTATTATTCAGAAGGTTGGTATTAGTACTGGTATAAAGACAAAGGAAAAAGTAAAAGGCTTTGGAATGTATTTAGATCAGAAACAATGTGTAAGTACTAAGTTGCTAAAAAAAGAATTTGATTTTTTAATTCCTCGGTTATTATCCATTCATCCTGTTCCTAATGCACCAATTCTTTACTATACTACTGGCGAACGTGGAAGATTTGCGATGGGTACAACAATGGATTATTCTGATTGTGCTACGAGTGTAGGTTTAGAAGCATTTTCAGATAAAGAAGCGCAAAAAGAATGGGTTAAGTATGTTCGTAAACAAGCGCCATACTTGCGAGACAAAAGGTGACTCAAAAGAAATTAAAGATTGCGGTGATGAGTGTAAGGGCGAAGTTTATTAGTTTTATATTGTTATTAGGATGTAGTTTTGTATCTTCTTCTTATGCACAGACATTAACGCAATCGATACCTTTATATAAAGATGCTGTCCCTGAGGCAATATCAAAGCAATATCCTGTTCTGTCATATAAATTTATAGATTTAATTAAAGCTATTCCTAAACCTTTACCTGCATCATTAAAAAAGTTTCAGAAAATATTTAATAATCAATTTCTTACTATTGAGAAAGACGATACTTTTATTACGTATTCTGTTGGTCCATTTAAGACATTAGATGGTGTTGTTATTCAGAAAATTGAGATTAGTACGCATTTAAAAGCGTCAAAACAAATTGAGGGTGTTGGTATAGATTTAGATCCGAAACAATATGTAAGTACCAAGTTATTAAAAAAAGAGTTCGGTTTTTTAATTCCACAATTGTTATTTAGTCATCCAGAGCCAAATGCACCAATAGCTTTTAATACCCCAGATGAATGGGGAAAATTTGCAATGGGATCAACTATGGATTCACCAAATTGTGCTGCAGGGGTTGGTATTTTATCTTTTTCTGATAAACAGGAAAAAAAGGAATGGATTCAATATGTGCGTAAGCAAGCGCCGCATCTAAGGTAAAGAAATAGACCTCAGTGTCGTTTGATATTTTATATATCAACAAGATATATAGCAATTTGAATAGTGTTGATGATAATTTTTCTATTCTCAATGCATTGAGTCCTATAAAACTCAATAATTTATATAACGATCAAATTACAACATAAAAATATTTTATTAATTAAACGCCATTATTGCGTTTTAAATTTCCAGTATTATTAAAAGAGAAGCTATAAAAATGATTAAAAAGAGTAAGTCTGCTCAAGTGATTGCAAAAGCACCCAAAGATAAGGATTTTCCTGAGTTAAAGACATTAAGTCATAAAGAAATATATAATTTAATCGCTAAATTTATACGCAAAGCTATTCCTGTGAAAGGGGTTAAATTATCGATTATTCATGATTCTCAAAATCGTGCTTCATCCCCAAAATCTCCTTATATTGTTTTGCAAATTACTGATCAAAAACGGTTATCATCCAGTGAAACTCGGTATACAGATCAGTATAAAATTATGTGGTGCAGATCTCAAGTATCCGTGCATATTTCATTTGTAGGCAGTCAAACTATTCCAGCGTTACAAATGGCATATGCTTTTGATGTTCGGTTTAATGATGCGTGGGCAAGTGAGCAGTTCGAACAATATAGCGACATTCTTTTTCCTCTTTATAGTGATGATATAAACTCCGAAGGGCAGATTATTAATTCAGAAGATCAATATGATGATGCATGCTCCATTAATGCCTATTTTGAATATCATCCAGAACTTGGTGTCTGTGCGAATAGCGCCAAAGAAATTGTAATGGATATGGATGCTGCAGAATTATTATAAAAGTAAAGTTTATTAAAAGATTAGGAATTTATAAATATTATACAAGATATAAATTGGGTTATTGTTAACTAATATATTTCTACATTTTAATCTTATCATTTTTTAAAAGCCACTCATTAAGAGTGGCTTTTTTTATTTCAAATCACAAGGAAAAGAATATGGCTAAAGTTACAGGAGGAATTTATATTCCTCATTTAAAAAATGAAATTGTTACCCCAGCTTTGGATTATTTAGGATTGGGTGGCGCACGTGCAGTGAACCAAGTGACAGGAACCTTTTTAGCAGAAGGTTATGCTGGTGGGTTTACTTATTTAAAACAACTTGGAAAAGGTCCTGCAGTGGGTGCGATGCAAATGGAGCCTGTAACTTATAATGATATTTGGAAAAATTTTCTTACTGGCTCCAAACGTAGTCATATTGCAGCTTTGCTAAAAAATATTGCAGGGACTTTTAACACTGATAGTAATGGGATACCTAAACCCAATACGTTAACAGGAGATATTTTCTTTGCAGCTGCAATGTGTCGTATTTTTTATTTAAGAGTTCCAGCAGCACTCCCTCTTGCAACTGATGCAAGTGGAATGGCTCAATATCATAAAAAATATTATAATACATCATTAGGCAAAGCTGTTTGGCAGGATAATGTTGATCGTTTTCAACAAGCTATCGACGCTTAAGTATATATAATTTGTTGAAAATTATTTTATAAAGCCACTCCGTTTGGGGTGGCTTTTTTTTTGTTTTTATTGCTAGAATGTTCTGAAAGATAATTATCTAAGGATCACTTCAATGGGTTTAGCCAATACTTACTCTCGTCGTTTACGTGCAAGTCAGCCTGATGGTGTTGATGTGTATCAGTATGATGAGGTGCCAGATAAGATAAGAGTGCAGATTGTGGGTATTGTGATTGATCTTTTAGGAGATTGTTCATTTGGCAACCAGCACAGTCAATTGTTGTGGCAGAATTTATCACAATACGTTGCTAGAGATGGTGGTATTAAATCTTTACAACAACATGAGATAAATAGTTATAAGTTTCGTAAAAATTTAGAAAATTATATTGAAGAAAGTGCGGATTTATACGGAATATTAGATTTCTGTGATTTGCTTTTTATATATACTGAGAAAGTTAAAGATATATTGACATCATATTATTCTTATGAAAAGAAAATAAATCAAGCCATCGAGGAGCTAAACACATATTTCAAAGAATCTAGTTTTGGGTATGAATATAATAATAACCAAATGATTCGTATTGATAGCCAGCATATACATAAAGAAGTCATTAAACCTGTCTTACAATTACTCGGTGATGAGCGATTTAAGAAAGTTGATGAAGAATATCGTTTAGCACACGAGCATTATCGAAATAAGCATATTAAAGATTGTATTGTTGCTTGTAATCGTTCTTTTGAATCTATGTTAAAAACAATTTGCGATTTAGAGCGGTGGGAATACGCATCAGGTGCCAGAGCTAGCGATTTAATTACGTTAGTTAGGAAAAATGATTTGTTTTTAGATGGAATGGCAAATAATTTTAATAGTTTTGTGGTAATGCTTAAAAATGGTGTGCCAGCATTAAGAAACGATCACGGTGGGCACGGAGAGGGCAGTGTTGCAGCAGAGCAGCCATTATATATGGCACAATATATGCTTAATTTGACCGCTTCAAATTTGTTATTTCTACACGAAGCCTGGAACAAATATTCTTTGAATAAATAATATATTGTTTTTTAATTATATTTTATATTAGGGAGTTTTATGGTGCCGGATGAGAGATTTGAACTCCCGACCTTCGGTTTACAAAACCGCTGCACTACCACTGTGCTAATCCGGCATTTAACGTTGTGACGTTCGATGGATTGTCTTATGCAGTATTTCAAAAAACATTGCAAGAGAAAAAATCAAAAAAAGTAATTTTTTTAAGAATTTTATTAAAGAAAGTCATATAGTCACGACTTTTTGTTAGAATTTTCAAGAAAATTATTGCTTTGACCTTGATCATTTGCACAAATAAAATTAACTTAATGAGGAAGAGTTATAACGACTCTTTAAAAAGTATAATTTAATACGACGTTCTTGGGGCGAGGTGTAACTCCTCACCGGCGGTGATGAAATAGAAATATTTCTAAGCCCGTGAGCGCTTATGTTAGTAATAACATAAGGTCAAGCAGATTTCGGTGTAATTCCGAAGCCGACGGTCATAGTCCGGATGAGAAAGAACGTGCTAGGGTTGTACATAGAAATCTATGTAACAGGCTTGGCATATCTGCCCGCGTGCGTCCAGAGCAAAGGACTGGTCTACTAAAATGCAAGCACGCATTCATTCAACTTTGTTAGATAAAGTTGATTTTTCTGAAAAAATTGCGAAAGGGTTTCGTCGAGCGATTCACGAAGCCTTGCAATATGTTGGTCGCACTGCGCCCAATCCTCCCGTAGGTTGTGCTATTTTAGATGAGCAAGGGAATATTTTAACGGTTGCCGCGCATCATCAAGCAGGGGCTTTACATGCTGAGGCTTTGGCGTTGCAGCAATGTAAAGCACTTGGTGTGTGGGATAAAATCGCCGATGTAATCGTAACGTTGGAGCCATGTAACCATACAGGGCTTACGCCACCTTGTTCCGAGGCTTTATTAGAAACTCCTGCAAAAAGAATATGGATTGGAGTAAAAGATCCTAATCCTTATGTTCATGGTGCGGGTCGTGTAAGGTTGCAAGAGGGTGGAAAAGAAGTCTTTTTATTAGATGAGATGACTTCTCCAATGGCGCATTACTGGCATCAGCAATGTGTGGATTTATTGGCCCCATTTACGCAATTTATGCTGAAGCGTAAAGCATGGATTACTGTTAAACAGGCTCTTAATACAGTGGGCTCTATGGTGCCACCAAAGGGACAGAAGACGTTTACGTCTCAAAAGTCTTTGACATTAGCCCATCAGTTGCGTCGTGGTACAGAGGCCATTATTACAGGTGTTAATACGATAAAGATGGATTTCCCATCATTTACGGTTCGTCATGTGCCAGATCATTCTAATGTGAAACGTTTACTGGTGGTTTGTAGTCAAACACATGCAACATTAGAAGATGCTTTGCCTAAGCAATATATAGAGCAAGCAAAAGCAAATGGCTTTTCTTTAATTCTTTGTAATAATCTAGATGCTTTGCCAGAGCTTTTATATGCGCATAAAGTCATGTGGGCAATGGTAGAAGCTGGCCCTGCTTTATTACAAGAATTTCGTCAACGTCAATTATGGGATGAATGGTTAACTATTCGTCAGCAGGCTCAAGGTGAAGATGATGTGAATATCATCTCAAGACATGCAGCTTATCCAACACGTCAGCTATTATCTGATACTCATTTCCATTTTGTAAAGGAAGATTTATGTTCTCTGGTATCATAGAATCTTTAGGCACAATTCAAACCGTTAAGCATGAAAAAGATGCAATTGTGGTTGAAGTCGATACAGGTATTACGGATCTTTCCATGGGGGAAAGTATCGCCGTAAACGGTGTTTGCTTGACGGTTGTTCAATATAATCAACAAGGACAAGCATCTTTTTTTATTAGTTCTGAAACTTTGGCGAGAACCAATTTAGGAAAATTAGTAGAAGGGAAACGCGTTAATTTAGAGCGCGCAGTAACACCTTCAACACGTTTATCGGGGCATATTGTTCAAGGGCATGTTGATGCTCCTGGCAGATTTGTAAAAGCAGAAAAAAGTGGAGATGCACATCAAGTCTTTTTTGCGTTTCCAGCAAGCCTTAGAAAATATGTTGTTGAAAAGGGCTCTATTGCGATTGATGGAACCAGTTTAACCTTAAATGGTATTGGGGAAATAGGTGGTAGTGATGCTGCTTCTGATGAGTTTGTTATTCATATTATGATTATTCCGCATACTTGGGAGCATACAACATTAGGTCATTTATCGCCTAATGATATGGTCAATGTAGAAGTGGATGTTATTGCAAAGTACGTGGAGAATTTATGTTTAATCCAGAAATGATCAAGACGTTAAGTCCTGAATTAAAGCTTGCTATTGAAACGTTACGTGAAGGCAAGATGGTATTGATGGTTGATGACGAAGGTCGCGAAAATGAAGGAGACCTCGTCGCAGCTGGAGAGTTTGTGACTCCTGAAATCGTTAACTTTATGATTACGCATGCGCGTGGTATTTTATGTATGCCGATGTGTGGGGATAAAGCACAGCAATTAAATCTTTATCAAATGGCACAACATAATACGTCACCTCATGAAACAGCATTTACTATTTCTATCGAAGCAAAAGAGGGAATTACAACGGGCGTTTCTGCGGATGATCGTGCGAAAACCTTTGCTGCGGTTGTTATGGATGATGTAAAGCCCAGTGATATTATTTGTCCAGGCCATGTATTTCCTTTGGTTGCTAATCCAAATGGTGTTTTGGCTAGAGATGGTCATACTGAGGGCTCAATTGATTTGGTAAAAATGGCTGGATTAAAGCCTATCTCTGCAATTTGTGAAGTCTTAAATGAAGATGGCACAATGGCAAGAATGCCAGTGTTGAAAAAATTTGCAGCAGAGCATGAAATTCCATTAGTGACAGTTTCTTCTATTATTGAATGGCGCAAGCAATATGATTGTGTGCCTGTTGACCCATTAACTTCGTTGGTTAGAGCAGGTGAGGTTGCCAATCTTCCTAATTATTATGGTGGTGAAGATTTTACAGTCCAATCTTTTGTTGATCTCAAAGGAAATGAGCATTTAGCTGTGATGAAAGGTGACTTCTCAGGAAATGATAAAAAAACACCTTTGGTTCGGTTGCATTCAGAGTGTTTGACTGGTGATGTGTTAGGTTCCTTACGCTGTGATTGTGGGCCTCAGTTACATAAAGCTTTGAAAATGATCGGTGAATCTGAAAAAGGTGTTTTGATTTATTTGCGCGGTCATGAAGGGCGTGGAATTGGGTTGTTCAATAAAATCTCTGCTTATGCTTTGCAAGATCAAGGGTTGGACACGGTGGATGCTAATCATCGTTTAGGATTTGCTGCGGATATGCGTGATTGGACGGTTGCAGGGGCTATATTAGAAAAATTAGGGATTAAGCAGCTTGATTTATTGACCAATAATATGGACAAAGTCGAGATGATTGAAAAGCAGGGTTTTTCTGTTGTTCATCGTGTTTCTATTGAAATCGAAGCCAATCCTCATAATGTGTCTTATTTAAAAACAAAAAGAGATCGCATGGGGCATGCTTTAGTTTCTGAAAAAATTGATCAAAAATCCTAGTCGTTATCTTGAAAGTTTAAAAAATGATTAAACAAGCTCCTAAATCTTTGACTGACTTTACGTTTAAGAAAACCCCTCGTATTGCGATTGTTGTAAGCCGCTTTAACGAAAAAGTTACCGATGGTTTAGCCAAAGGTGCACAAGAATGGTTGGCAGAACATCAAATTCCGTTTAATGTAAATGAAGATTTACTTTATGCGCCAGGTGCTTTTGAATTGCCGTTGATTGCGCAAACTTTAGCGAAAAGTGGTAAATATGATGGTGTTGTTTGTTTAGGCTGTGTGATTAAAGGGGATACTGCCCACTTTGAATATATCAGCTTAGGCGCAACCATTGGAATTATGCAAGCCTCTTTAGCTACAGAAACACCTATCAGCTTTGGTATCTTGACGACTTATACTGCTGAGCAAGCTGAAATACGTTCTGAAGAAAATAAAGAAAACAAAGGTCGTGAAGCTGTCGCGGCTTGTATTGAAAGCTTAGCTTTAATTCACAAAATATAATTTTTTGTTAGATATAATTTTTTAAAAGAGGTCAGTCTCAATATGAGGTTGACCTCTTTTTTGTTTGTGATATTGAATTAAATAGTTTTAGAAGTTTACCGTTGATCTTAATCCAAGAACAGCTTCGTTTTGTATACGTTTATAAGAACCTGTTTGTAGGTTTAAGCCACCACCAGGGTTGAAGATATATTGAAAGTCAGGGGTTAGTTGCAACCAAGGCGTGATTTCAAATTGAGCAACTAATTCAATATGATGTTCTGTGTTTCTAACGCGCCAAGTAGGATCTGCATAATAACGGTAATCTTTATCATATTGTCGAGCACGATTACTAAAGCTACCAAATCCCCATCCAAATCCTACCGAGTTATTGGCATTATTAAAGATTCCATTATACACAATACCAGCATTTCCATCTAAGCTAATGGAGCTTTTATTTCCAGGTGCGGTTTGTATATTGGCGAACATACCGATGGATTTATTTGAATCTTTAGAAGGTCTCCAAATCATCTGATCAGCCATGAAATATAGTGACCAGTTATTATTATGCATTCTCATGGTTTGAGGATTGTTTGGATTGCCAAGAGGTTGACCTTGTCCATTATACGCCTGGTCTGGGAAGCGAGCACTATCAAAATATCCACCCACTTTATAATTTCCAGGTAATTTGTCATTGCCATCAGAAGCTGGGTTCAAGTGATATTGAAGCTCATTAATAATAAAAGCACCTGTTTTAAAGTTTAAATATACTCCGGATGTATGTTTTGGTGGCCCACCACAGCTAAATGCACCTGATGGGTTACAAAAATCAACATTGGTAGGGTTATCATCTGTGACAGCGAATAGATTGGTCCAATGTGAATTGGGTTCAAATTTAATACGTATTCCCGGTGATGCAACGGGATAAACAACGCCACCATTATAAGTGTTGACGGAGTTCATCATTGACCAGCCAAAGTTTGAATTTAGGAATAGTGTAGAATATTCACTCACATTAAATTCAGATCCTAGACCAAGTTTACCAAGACGAATATTTAATTTATCGTCAAAAAAACCTTGTTGATACCAGACTTCCCATAGGCGTGTAGAGCGGCTGGCATTATCATTATCAACTGTATTAATATCCCCTAAATTATTAGAGGTAATACTGGTTCCTCTGAGCTGTAGCGCATTAATATTAAAAAGACCATTTTTAATCCCGAGAACTTTTTCAGGATCCCAGTTTAACGTTAATGTAGTCGAGCCAAAATAAGTGGTTCCTTGTTTATAACCACCTGAAGGATTACCCCACATATCATTAACATCGACAGCGGTAAACGTGCCCCCATATTGAGCAAGCCATGGTCGTAATCCGAACATAGATCCTAATAACATATTGTTACTGGTTGGGCTTTGTCCTGTGTTGGGATCAAGTTTTTTTGCTGGTGGTCCATCTCTTTTAAAGTAGTTACCACCGACAGAAATCGCACCAGGTTTCTTGTCATTATCAGTGACAGATATATCCTGTGCATAAGAAATATTTCCGAATTCGGCTGAGACTAAGAAACTAAAGCAAAATAGCGTTAATATTTTTTTAAAAGAATAATGATTTGTTAAATTAGAGCGACAGCAAAGCGGCGTGTTCGTCATGTATAAACCCTTATAATTCAAAAATTATTGATGCTAAGTTGCTAGTTTTTTATTTGGTGAAGGTGCAACTTAAGCAATGACAGTTAACAGATGGGATGGATTGATCGTATTAAAAGGTTAACGTTTTATTTGATGATAAAATTTTGTGTTGTGTGATTTATTTAGCAAGCTTTTCTCTCTTTGATTAAAGGAAAGATGCGCTCCTATTGTAATTAGAAATAATATTTCTATTTCTGTAATGTTTCCTATTTCACGTACCTTTATTATTCTTTCAGATATTCGTCCCGATTTACAATCAGGAATATATATGTATGCCCATGAAGGATTTGGCGCTTTAACAGCCTTTATTGTTGCTTGGGGATATTGGTTAATGACTATATTCAGCAATGTTGCTTTTGCAGTGATGATTATGGATACATTAAATTATTTTATGCCAGGTGACTTTCAAGGGGGGAATAATCTGATTTCGGTTATTGGGGCTTCTATTTTAATCTGGGGTTTTAATTTCCTTGTTTTAGCAGGCACAAAAGTTGCAGGGGCGATCAATCTGATCGGTACAATTACGAAAATGGTTCCGTTGGTTATTTTTGTTTTTGTTTTATCGTGTGCGTTAAATTATACGGAATTTACCAGTGATTTTTGGGGAACCAACCCCAGTGTGTCTAATACTCATCTTGGGTCTGTTTTTTCTCAAATTATATCGCCGCTTGATATTTCGCTTTGGTGTTTTATTGGGGTTGAAGGTGCGGTGGCATTATCTGGAAGAGCTAAAAATAAAAAAGATGTTGGTAGAGCTACGTTTATTGGCTTTATGATTTCTTTAGTGTTTTGTATCTTGGTTTCTATTCTACCTTTTGGAGTGGTTTCTCAAAAGACTTTAAGTCTTATTCCAACGCCGTCTACAGCGGGTATTTTAAAAATTGTTGTCGGTGAGTGGGGGGAGCAACTGATTATTGTTGGTGTTCTGATCTCTGTGTTATCGAGCTGGTTGGCATGGACAATGATTTGTGCAGAAATACCAATGGTAGCGGCAAAAAATGGTACTTTTCCTGAAAAATTTGCTACAAAAAATAACAAAGGGGCTGCTTCTGTGTCCTTATGGATTAGTAGTGCTTTGATGCAAATTGTTGTCTTTTTTGTTTATTTTTCAAATCATGCATGGCTAACGATGCTTGCGATTTCGGCGATTACTGTATTGCCTGCGTATCTTATGTCTACAGCTTATTTATGTAAGCTTTGTATAACAAACGAATATAAAAAATATACGACAAATAATCGCATATGGGCACTGATTACCAGTTTAATTGGTATATGTTTTTGTTTGTTCATGGTTTATGCCAGCGAAGTTCAATATTTAGCAATGGTGCCAGTCTTATTAACGATTGGATTGCCACTATTTTTCTGGGCTCGTTATGAGCAACAAGACGGTAAAAACATCTTAACTTCTATGGAAAAATATTTGTTTGGGGCTTTGATCTTGGTTGATATTTTTAGTTTCGTTTTGTTTTTTCAAGGAATCATCAGTTTTTAATGAACTATGTCTAGTATTCGTTCCTTGAGTACCTATATCTAACCCATAAGTTTATAGCGTAACGTTATAATATCGTATTAAAATATTAACCTATAAAATAGAGAGATGATTATGAAGTTTAATCACAACGTCCTATTTATTTCGTCTGCAAGTTTACAAGAAAATTCTCCAGCAAAACATGCTGTTACTCAAATTAAAGACGAGATTGCTAAGCGTAATTTTGAAACGCATGTGGTTCATAATATTCAAGATGGTATTAAATTAATCAATGAGAGCCCTAAATATAGTGGCGTTGGCTTCTTTTGGGATGATCTCAGTTCTGGAATGGTTGAAGACTATGAAAAATTTATTCAGATCTTTAGAGCGCGTAATCCTTCAGCACCATTATTTTTAGTTTCTGAAAAAAATATTACTGATCATATTCCTTTGAATATTATCAAAGAAGTTAATGAGTATATTTATTTATTTTCTGAAACACCTGAATTTACAGCAAACCGTATTTATACTCTTGTGCATCGATATGCTGCAAACCTTCTTCCTCCATATTTTAAAACATTAAAAAACTTTACAGAGGACGGAGATTATTATTGGGATTGCCCAGGTCACATGGGTGGGATGGCTTATTTAAAACATCCTGTAGGCATTGATTTTATCAATTTCTTTGGTGAAAATATGATGCGTGCCGATATTGGTGTTGCCACTGCTGAAATGGGAGATTATTTGATCCATGCAGGCCCACCTAAAAAATCTGAAGAAATTGCAGCGAAACTTTTTGGTGCAGATTGGACATTTTATGGTGTTTCTGGTTCATCAGGGTCAAATCGTATTGTTGCTCAAGCAGCAGTAGCAACCGATGAAATCGCCGTTGTTGATCGTAACTGTCATAAATCTTTAAATCATGGCTTAACACTTTCTAATGCTCGTCCAGTTTATCTAAAACCTACACGAAATGCTTATGGTTTGATTGGTCCAATTCCAACCAAACGTTTGAAAAAAGATAGTATTGATGGCTTGATTAAAAATAGCGCATTAGCTGCAGGTGCTGTGGATCAAAATCCAGCTTATGCTGTTGTGACCAACTGTACTTATGATGGTTTTTGTTATAATGTAAATGATGTTGTTAAACATCTTGGTGCTAGTGCTCCGCGTATTCATTTTGATGAAGCTTGGTACGCATATGCACGTTTCCATCCATTATATAAAAACCGCTATGCAATGGATGTTCAAGATACACCAGACCGTCCAACAATTTTTGCTGTGCAGTCTACACATAAAATGTTACCAGCACTTTCCATGGCATCAATGATCCATGTTAAACCAAGTGAACGTGCTCCTTTGAATTATGATGATTTTAATGATGCTTTTATGATGCATGGCACGACATCTCCATTTTATCCGATTATTGCGTCTATTGATGTTGCAGTGAGCATGATGCAAGGTGACTCTGGCCCATCTTTGGTGCAAGAATCAATTGAAGAGGCTATTGCATTTCGTAAAGCTGTCGTCTCTGTAAAACGACAATTAAAAGAGGAAGAAGATGAAACTTCTTGGTTCTTTGATGTTTTGCAACCGACTGAAGTGAAAGATCCAGAAACAGGAAAACGCTTTAGTTTTGAGGATGCTCCTGTATCGTTATTAAGCCAAGATCAACAATGTTGGCAGTTAAAACCGGAAGATAAATGGCATGGATTTGCTGCAGAGGACTTAGCAGATACCGATAGTATGCTTGATCCTGTTAAAGTGACGATTACTTGCCCAGGCATTAACACCGATGGTCAATATGAAGAGCAAGGTATTCCTGGTTACTTAATTACTAAATTCCTTGATGATAGACGCATTGAAATCGCTCGTACTGGGGATTATACGGTTTTAATTTTATTCTCTGTTGGGATTACAAAAGGAAAATGGGGCACTTTGATTGAAAGTCTTCTAACCTTTAAAAAACTGTATGATACGGATGCTTTGGCTATTGATGCTATTCCATCTTTAAAAGGAAAATCTCCACGTTATGAAACATTAACGTTAAAACAACTTTGTCAGGAAATGCATGACAAAATGCGTGAACTGGAATTGATGAAACATATCAATGAAGCAGTGAATAGTGATCCCGAAGCCGTTATGACGCCAGCTGTAGCATATCAAAAAGTTGTTCGTTATAAAGCAGAACATATTCGTTTAGACGATTTTTCTGGTCGTATTGCAGCGAGTATGTTGGTGCCTTATCCTCCAGGAATTCCAGTATTAATGCCTGGTGAACGTTTACCAAAAGATGATAGCGGCATTATTGGTTATCTTCGTGCTTTACAAGAGTTTGATAAAATATTCCCAGGATTTGAACATGAAATTCAAGGGGTTAATGTGGATGATAATGGAGATTTCTGGGTCAGAGCCATTATTGAAGATGATCGTCTAGCTGTTGAACTCCCTAAAGAAGTTACCTTTAAAAAACGTCAAGTTTCTACATCAGGTAAAAAAGGTCGTCAGTAGTCTCGTTTAGCGTATGCGCTCCTGGTGTGAATTCTATTCATACCAGGGAACTCTTTCCCTTTCAGTTTAGGTATTTTTATTTATGACAACACAAACTTCAAATTCGACAAGTAATACCGCAAGTCCTCCGTCTGGTGGCGAACATAAACTTGGATTAATTGCATTAATTGCTATTGTTGTTGGCTCTATGTTAGGTGGTGGTGTATTTAGTCTACCACAAAATACAGCAGCAACTTCAGCAGTAGGGCCTGTGATTATTGCATGGATTATCGCTGGCATTGGTATTTATTTTATTGCAAACTCTTTTAGACTTTTATCTGATTTACGTCCAGATTTGCAAGCTGGGGTTTATATGTATGCCCAAGAAGGGTTCGGTTCTTTTATCGGTTTTAACGTCGCTTGGGGTTACTGGTTAATGACTGCTTTTGGTAACGTTGCTTTTGCCGTTATCTTGATGGATGCATTTAATCAATTTTTCCCTGGCGTTTTTACAGATGGAAATAACTTAAACTCTATTATTTGTGGTTCGGTGTTAATTTGGGGATATAATTTCCTTGTATTATCAGGAACAAAAGTTGCAGGGTTTGTAAATACAATCGGAACAATTGCTAAGTTAGTTCCATTGATCTTATTTGTAATCTTGCTTGGTTTCTTGATCAATTACTCTCAGGTTTTAAGTAATTTTTTGGGTAACTCTCCACAAATCATGCAAACCGTTAATGGGCAAGCAGAACCAGTTTCTTTAATGTCTCAAATCTTGGCACCAATGACTGTGACTTTATGGGCATTTATCGGGGTTGAAGGTGCGGTGGTGCTTTCTGGCCGTGCTAAAAACAAAAAAGATGTTGGTAAAGCAACATTGATTGGCTTTATCTTAGCCTTAGTCATTTATATGTTGATGTCAGTTTTACCTTTCGGAGCCTTAACACAGTCTAAACTTGCATTGGTTAGTAATCCTTCTACCGCTAAAGTGTTAGCTCACGTGGTTGGCCCTTGGGGTGAGTGGTTGATGGATATTGGTCTCATTATCTCTGTGCTTGCAGGATGGTTGGCATGGACAATGCTTTGTGCTGAAATCCCAATGGTTGCAGGACAAAAAGGCGCTTTCCCAAAAGTATTTGCACGCACGAATAAAAAACAAGCTGCAAGCGTTTCCCTTTGGGTTAGTAGTTTTATCATGCAAGCGGCAATGTTGTTAGTATATTTCTCTAATAATGCATGGACAACAATGTATAACATCAGTGCATTAATGGTTGTTCCTGCGTATATTACGACGACTTTATATATTGCTAAGATTTGTCTTAATCGTCAGTATGATCAATATGCGAAACGTGGACGTCATCTTGCATTAATCAGTGGTATCTTAGGTGCTTTATTCTGTGTATTCATTCTTTATGCCAGCCAAATGCAATATGTTGCCCTTGTTCCTATCTTACTAACATGTGGATTACCTGTATTTATTTGGTCACGTAAAGAAAAAGGAAATAATCAACGTCTTTTTGAACCTAAAGAATATATTTATATCTCTATATTATTGTTATTAGATGTGATTGTTGCAGCTCTATTTTTGACAGGTGTTGTTTCATTGTAATGTTCTAGATAATACAATAAACAGTTTATAACGATAAAGTTATAAGGCTACTTTGAAATATATTTTGACTACCCTTTGATAGAAAGCTAGTATCAAGGTTTTTTTTTTATTGCATATCCGTTAAGTTGTAAAATTACTCAAGATCTGTTTTGATAATTCAAATCTTTTTCTTACTTTATGGAAAAACTAGCTTAGCTAAAGGTTATGCATCATTGGGTATATAAGAACCAGATTAAATAGAAAGCATTATTTTTATCATGAAAATTAATCATCATTTTGTATAAAATCATTTTTAATTTAGTATTTTATTTCTGATGTCTGCATATAAAGGTTGTTTTATTTCTTATTTATTTCTATTTATGTAGGCGTAAATATTTTGAATGTCAGATTATATATTCTGTTAGGATGGTTGTGTCTGTTTCTTGGTTGCAATCAATATCAAGGGTAAAGGGGTTTTAGACCATATGATATCCGCACTTATTGGGCGTATAGTGAACTTTTGTTCTCGCCATGCATGGTTGACTGTTATATTTTATATAGCCTTAGCAATTACCTCGTCTTTGATAACATATAACAATTTAGAGATTACGACAGACACGACTAAAATGTTTTCCGCCGGTATGGATTGGAAAAAACGTTCTGATCAGATGAGTAAAGATTTTCCTCAGCGTGAAAATTTATTGGTTGCGTTGATTGAATCAAAAACTCCAGAGGAAGGCGAGATCAGTGCTCAAACATTGGTTAGTCGGTTAAAAAATGATAAAGAGCATTTTTATTTTGTAGAATCTTTGCAAAATGATCCATTTTTAGTGAAAAGCGGATTGTTATTTTTACCTCCTCCTTTATTGGACACTACTTTAAATAATATTATTCAAGCTCAACCGTTTCTAAGTAGCCTATCCGATGATCCGTCTGCCAGAGGGTTATTCGATACATTGGGTATGGTTGTCTTAGGGGTTAAAGAAAAACAAATTGATTTGGCGAAATATAATGATGCGTTAAATGGATTTGCCAATGTATTAACCGCTGATGCAGCAGGAAATATTCAACCATTTTCTTGGGAAAGAAGTCTATCGGGGAAGTTGTCTGAACTGGGTGGAAAATATCAATTAGTCATTGCTAAACCGAAGTTGGATTTAAACTCTATTAGACCTTCTGGGGTGGCTTCTGAAATATTACGTAATTCAATTAATGATTTACCTTATGTTAAAAATGGTGCTGTTAAAGTATTTATAACGGGAGATGCTCAGATTAATGATGAAGAGTTCTCGACTGTTTTACATGGGATGGTCGTAGGATTATTTGTTTCTTTTGTTTTGGTTGCAGGATGGCTATTTATGGCTGTTCGGACATGGCGATTGATCCTGCCAATTTTAATGTTGCTTTTTATTGGATTGGTTTTAACCACTGGCTTTGCATCGATAGCGGTGGGTACACTTAATTTAATATCAATTTCTTTTGCGATTTTATTTGTCAGTATTGCTGTTGATTTTGGAATACAGTTTTGCGTTCGTTTCCGAGGGCAAGAATTAATTGGGACAAATAAAAAAGAAGATTTACTTCATGCTCTGTCCGCAACAGGGTTTGAAACAGGACATCAAATTTTTACCGCCGCAGTTGCAGCAGCAGCAGGGTTCCTAGCATTTACGCCAACTGATTTTATTGGTGTAAAGCAATTGGGCTTAATTGCTGGTATTGGTATGTTTATTGCTTTTGTCTGTACGGTCACATTTTTACCTGCATTATTGGCTCTTTTACGTCCAAATATTGTGCAAAAAGCAGCTGGTTTTCCTTGGTTAAAACCTGTTGATAAAAAAATACGTCAATATCGTTTTCTCATTATTTCTATTTATGCGATTTTGGGAGCTATTGGTATTTTCTTATTAGCAGATCAAAAAGTTGTTTTTGATGCTGATCCGTTTCATACGAAAGATCCTCATTCTGAAGGAATGATGGCATTGAAAATGATGATGGGTGATCCCAATACGTCACCTTATACTGCTGATATTGTTGTAAATACTCCTCAAGAAGCTAAAGAGATCGCGGATAAATTACAAAAACTTCCTGCGGTAAAAAGTGTTGTTTGGTTAAATTCTTTTGTTCCTGAAGATCAGCAGCAAAAAATATTAATGTTGCATGATGCAGCATCTATTTTGTTGCCAACATTATCTTTAGATCATCCTAAGCCCAAACCAACAGCACAAGAGCTGCGTCAATCTATTGAAAAGATGTTGCAAGGTCTTGATTCCATTCAAGATGCGGTACCACAAGATAGTCCTTTAAGACGTATGCAAGCTGCTTTGCAAATAATTGTAAAAATGCCAGATGATAAATTAATGGCAATTAATGATAATTTAGTGCAATTTTTACCATATCAATTACAGCGCTTACAAACGATTTTAACACCTAAATTGACGACAGCAAAAGATATCCCTGCAGAGCTTGCCGAGCAATATCGTACAAAAGATGGGCGATTAAGGGTAGAAGTTTATCCCAAAGGTACAGATTTAACAACGAAGCAGATTAAAGATTTTGTAAAGCAAGTGCTTACGGTGGCTCCCAAAGCTGCGGGAACAGTGGTGGATATTGTAGAGAGTGCTCAAACTGTTGTGCATTCATTTATTATTGCAGCCTGTATGGCGATTGTGGCTTTGGCAATTATTTTGTTTATTGCGCTGCGCCGTGTATTAGATATGATTTTAGTGATGATCCCATTGCTTTTGTCTGGGTTAATTGCGGTTATTGTGATGGTTGCCGTGGGGATGTCATTGAATTTTGCTAATATTATTACGTTACCTCTTTTTTTAGGAGTAGGTGTGTCATTTAATATTTATTTCGTTATGAATTGGCGCGATCAATTAAAAGAACCTTTAGCATCACCAACCTCTAGAGCTGTTTTATTCTCTGCGTTAACAACAGGGACAGCTTTTGGTGCATTAGCTGCCTCAGCACATCCTGGAACAGCAAGTATGGGGGTTCTGTTATTGATTTCGTTGGGATGTACTCTTCTTGTGACATTGGGACTGGTTCCCGCTTTATTACCTAAACGTGACATTGACGAAAAATAACAAGCGGGGGAAAAGAAAAAGGCTTAGAAACAGTTTTTTATAAATTGTTGAAAAGCCAATCCGCGGTGGCTAATTTCATTTTTCTGGGTTTCGGTCATTTCAGCAAAGGTAAGTGAAGATCCTTTGGGTTGAAAGATAGGGTCATAACCATGACCGTTATGACCTCTGGCAGGCCAAATAAAGTCACCGTGAATTTTCCCTTCGAATTCGCAACTATACCCATCTGGAAAAGCTAAACATAAGACAGAGATGAAATAACAAGAGCGATTTTCAAATTTTTCCAGTTTTTCATACATGGTGCGCATTGCCATAGGATAATCTTTGTTAGGGCCAGCCCAACGTGCAGAGTATATTCCAGGATCTCCATTTAATGCATTAATACAAAATCCAGAATCATCGGCAAGGCTAGGTAACCCAGATTTTAAAGTCGCAGCCATCGCTTTGATCTTTGCGTTTTCACTAAAGGTAGAGCCTGTTTCTTCGGGTTCTGGTAAGTTTAAATCTCCAGCTGAATAAGTTTGAATTTGAAAGGGTGCTAATAGGCTCCGTATTTCTTGAGCTTTCCCAGCATTATGGGTGGCCACAACCAGTTTAGAACCATGCTCTATTTTGCGATAGATTGTCATAAAATACTCTTTTTTATTGTATAAAATAAACCCAATTGAATTATTTTTAATATATTAGCGTGGAATATAGAGTGAAATAAATCATTTTCTTTTGTATTGTTACCGCTGCGATTATAAATTGGCTTTTATTATTTTTTGAGAATTATACATGGAACTCTTACTAGATCCTTCGGCTTGGGCAGGATTAATTACATTAATTGTTTTAGAAATTGTCCTAGGGATCGATAATCTCGTTTTTGTTGCGATTATTGCTGATAAACTACCATTTCATCAACGAGATAAAGCCAGAGTGGTTGGTTTGGTTCTCGCGATGGTTACCCGTTTAGGGTTGCTGTCTATTATTTCATGGATTGTGACATTAACGAAGCCTTTGGTTCAGTATGGTGGTTTTACACTCTCTGTTCGCGATGTTATTTTGATTGTGGGTGGTGTTTTCCTGTTATTTAAAGCCACGATGGAGCTGCATGAACGATTGGAAGGGCATGAGCATCAAGAAAATCAAGGAAAGGGCGATGCAAAATTTTGGATCGTGATAGCCCAAATTATTGTATTAGATGCTGTGTTTTCTTTGGATTCAGTGATTACAGCCGTTGGGATGGTTGATGAGCTTGCCATTATGGCTTCAGCAGTCATTATTTCGATGATGATTATGATTTATGCGTCTAAATCGTTAACAAAATTTGTGATTGCTCATCCAACAGTTGTTGTGTTGTGTCTCAGCTTTTTGATGATGATTGGTGTTAGCTTGGTTGCTGATGGATTAGGGTTCCATATTCCCAAAGGGTATGTTTATGCGGCGATTAGCTTTTCCTTGCTTATTGAGTTTTTTAATCAAGTTGCGCGACGGAATTTTCTTAAAAATCAATCAAAAAGACCTTTTAGAGATCGTACGGCTGAGAAAATATTAAGTTTAATTGGTTCTAATCATTCAGAGAAAAGTAAAGGAGCTACAGAGCAGGCTTCTCAAGAGAGTTTTGCTGAAGAGGAGCGCTATATGATTAATGGCGTTTTAACGCTGGCTTCTCGTTCTTTGCGTAGTATTATGACACCGCGTATAGAAGTATCTTGGATTGATTGTGAGGATTCTTTAGAAGAAATCAAGACGCATATTATGGAAACGCCTCATAATATTTTTCCAATTTGCCGAGGGGAATTGGATAGGATTATTGGGGTGGTTAGAGCCAAAGATTTGCTGATGGTGGTTAATGATAAAGGCGATATTGCTGACTTCGCATCAAAATATCCTCCAATTATTGTGCCAGATATGATTGATGTCATTAACTTACTGCCAATTTTAAAGAAAGCTAAGGGGCGTTTGGTTGTTATTGTGAATGAATTTGATACGGTTCAAGGGATTGCAACGCCAGTCGATGTTTTGGAGGCTATTGCTGGTGAGTTTCCTGATGAAGATGAAACGTCAAAGATTTCAAAAGATGGGGATGGCTGGTTGGTTAAAGGGGCAACAGATATTCACTCTGTAATGATGACTTTGAATTGTGATGCGTTTTTTGATCATGATGAAGAGTATGTATCTTTAGCGGGTTTTCTTTTTGCGCATTATAAACGGATTTTAAAGGTTGGCGAAGTGATTGAAATTAATCAATTAAGATTTGAAGTTTTAGAAGTAAAAGATTATCGTATTGACTTAGTTCGTATCACGAAGTTGGAAGATCCTCATCAGGAATAGTCTATCTTTTAAGAAAAGTATTATAAGATAAAGTAGTATCTTTAAGTGATCGTAAAGGGAAGTAACATGGCTCAAGAAATTAATGCTGCAAGTGCTGGCACTTATAAGATAGGCGGAGAAATTGAAATCAATCGCATGGGATTTGGTGCTATGCGTATTGTTGGTAAAGGTGTTTGGGGAGAACCAGAAGATCGTAACGAAGCAATTGCTACCTTAAAGCGTGCTGTGGAATTGGGTATTAATTTTATTGATACAGCGGACAGTTATGGCCCCTATATTAGTGAAGATTTAATTCGTGAGTCTTTATATCCATATTCTTCACAATTATTGATTGGCACAAAAGCAGGACATACGCGTCATGGGCCTGATATTTGGCGGCCTATTGGTAATCCTGATTATTTGCGCCAATGTGTGTTAATGAGCCTACGTCGTTTAAAGTTAGGTCAGATTCGTTTTTGGCAGTTGCATCGTGTCGCAGAGGATACGCCAGCAGAAGTGCAATTTGAAGTGATTGCTAAAATGCAGCAAGAAGGTCTAATTCGTCATGTTGGATTATCTGCGGTGGGGGTGAATATGATTAAAAGAGCCCAAGAATTTTTTAAAGTCGTTTCAGTACAAAATAAATATAATTTGATTAATCGTGAATCCGAGCATGTTGTCAGTTATTGTGATGCGAATAATATTGCCTTTATTCCCTATGCTCCATTAGATCAAGGTGTCTTCGAGGAAGGGCCCGTTTTAAAAGAAGTTATGGCGAACAAAAAAGCAACAGCAAGGCAAATTGCATTGGCGTGGTTATTAAAGCGATCTGGACATATTATTCCTATTCCAGGGACTGGAAAAGTAAAGCATTTAGAAGAAAATACAGCTGCGGTGAATATTCATTTATCTGATGATGAATGGGAACAATTAGACAAAGAAGGTGCAGAAATGTGGGAATGTCGTAAAAACGCTGTAAAGTTATATTTGACAGAAGAGTAATTTTTCTTAGATCATTTTATTTGACTTATTTCAATTTTCTATGAAGATCTGTATATAAGGCAATTAATTAGATTGTTTATATCGTCATTTTTGAGAATAGAGCCTAACACATATGTCTCCTGAAAATCCTGATACGCGTAATTCTAAACGCAAACGTCCAGCTGCTGCTTTGCCCCGTCCTCGTTACAGGTTCTGGTGCTTATTCCTCGGAACTGTTGCTGGATTGTTTTTATTTGTCCTTGTAGGGGGGGGGCTTGCTGCTTGGATTAAGTATCAAGGGGCAATCAAAGGATTACCTACTGTTGTGGGGCTTCGGGATTATTCCCCTCCAGTGATGAGCCGAATTTATTCTGATGATGATCAGGTTGTTGCTGAGTTGGCTGCAGAGCGTCGATTATTTGTACCCTCAGCGGCTATTCCTCAAAAAGTTAAAGATGCTTTTATAGCGACTGAAGATAAAAATTTTTATACACATGGCGGGATTGATCCATTAGCGATTGCTCGTGCTGTGATACAAGATGTGTTTCGTGTGAATGGAAAACGCTTAGTAGGTGCTTCTACGATTACTCAGCAAGTTGCACGTAATATGCTGTTAAACAATGATCGTAAGTTAGAACGTAAAATTAAAGAAGCTATTCTGGCAATGCGAATAGAGCAATCTCTTAGCAAAGATCAGATTTTAGAAATTTATTTAAATGAGATCTATTTGGGAGCAGGGGCTTATGGGGTTGCTGCTGCTGCACAAATTTATTTTCATAAAAATTTAGATCAATTAACAACTGCAGAAGCCGCTTATCTTGGCGGTTTACCAAAGTCTCCTTATAACTATGATTTATTCCGTAAACCAGATGCCGCAAAGCAGCGTCGTGATTTTGTTTTGGCACGTATGGCGGAAACGGGTGCAATTACTCAAGAAGAAAAAGTTAAAGCGCAAAATGAACCGTTATTGCCTAAAAATACCAGTGGTCGACGTGGGCCATTAGTTGGCACAGAATGGTTTGGTGAAGCAGTTCGTCGTGATTTGATTGATCGTTATGGTCTTGAAAAAACAATGCAAGGTGGATTAGAAGTTCATACTAGTCTTGATTTGAAAGACCAAGCATTAGCAACAAAGTTAATGCGTCAAGCCTTGGTGAAATATGATCGTAATCATGGTTGGCGTGGTGCTGTTGCTCATCTTGGGGATGATGCCGTTAATCAATGGAAAGAAGATCTGGCAAAACGACAAGCACCTGCTGGTATGTTGCCGAACTGGCGTTTGGCAATGGTTTTAAATGCTAGAACGGGTGAGGTCGGTTGGATTGAAGGTGGTAAAAATGGAACACCACATCAAGGAACGATTTTATCTAAAAGTCTAGCTTGGTCAAAGCGTCACCCATTAAAAGACGGTGACATTGTGATGATTGAACCTCAGGCTGAGGGAAGTCAGGTTGAATTATGCCAGATTCCTCAAGTTGAAGGGGCTCTGGTCTCTATGGATGTCAGAACTGGACGTGTGTTAGCGATGTTCGGTGGGTGGTCTTTTGCAGAATCTCAATTTAACCGCGCAACACAAGCCCAACGTCAGCCAGGTTCTTCATTTAAACCGATTGCTTATTTAGCAGCAATGGAAAAAGGAATTTTACCTTCTCAGATCTTTATGGATTCTCCATTTTCTGTAGGGGATTGGCATCCAAATAACTATGAAAAGAACTTTTGGGGGCCAACAGCCTTGCATAATGGGTTGCGTTATTCTCGTAACCTTGTGACTATTCGTTTGGCTGCACAGGTTGGAATGGATGCGATTTCAAGCTTGGCAATCGCATTAGGTGAAGTTGATTCAATGCCTAAAGTGTTGCCTGCGGTGTTAGGGGCCGTTGAAACAACAGTTATCCGTCATGCCGGGGCTTATGCGAGTATTGCAGCGGAAGGGATGGTTGTTCATCCAACAACAGTGGATTATATTCAGGATCGTAATGGTAAGGTCATTTGGCGTTCAGACGCATTTACAGCGAATAATGTGACGGATCCAAATCAATTGCCTACATTTACAGATAATCGTAAACGTGCAGCTTCTGAACAAAGTTCTTATCAGATTATTACCATGATGGAAGATGTGATGCGTCGAGGTACTGGCTTCTCTGCTAGTAAAGGGATTGATACGCCGATAGCTGGGAAAACAGGAACAACACAAAATTTCAATGATGCTTGGTTTGCGGGGTTCTCTCCAGATGTTGTGACTGTTGTTTGGTTTGGGTTTGATACGCCAAAGACTTTGGGTAAAGGTATGGCTGGGGGTGTATTGGCTGGGCCAGTGTGGAATGCTTATATGAAAGATGTGTTGCCAACCTATCCAAAAAGAGATTTTGTAAGACCATCAGGAATCTTTATGGCGAGTTATAGCACGAGCAAAGGGATGGTTATGGATGCGTTTAAAGATGGTCAAACCCCTGGGGCTAGTATTAATCTAAGCTCAGGTGCTGCGACAGGTGCGTTAAGTGCAGCGGATACTGGGGCTGAGAATGTGCCAGATTCAGAGGATAATATGGGATCAGGTTATTCTGGTGATTATGTTAATGATGGTGGTACAATTAAGCCTAAAACAGCGCCAGCAGCGGCACCTTCAGGTGAAGATATTGGAATGGGTGGCTTGTATTAATCGGGCTTGTATTCGTTAAAAAAAGTTGATAGTAATACTAAGAACTATTTGCATTTGGAAGTAGAGGATTTTATGTCCACAGAGAGTGAAGCAATTCATCAAGTGATCGAGCAGTCGTTAGAGCTGCTGAGGAGGCATCTTTGACTGGGATGTCGCATTGGATCGGCTTGCTGAGCTAAATCATCAAATCGAAGATCCTAATTTATGGGATGACGCGGAAAATGCGCAAAAGATTATGCAAGAAAGAACCTATCTTGCCAATCAAGTGGATTTTGTCCGTCGTTTAGAGCAGGAGTGTAACGATAATTTAGAGATGATCGAATTGGCAGAACTCGAAGGGGATCAAGCCATTATTGATGATGCTTTAAGTAATCTGAAGGCTTTGGAAAAAGAAGTTAAGCGTTTAGAGATTGAAAGCTTACTTTCTGGTGAAGCTGATCGAAATGATTGTTATTTAGAGGTCAACTCTGGCGCTGGTGGAACAGAAGCTCAAGATTGGGCACAAATGTTGTTGCGTATGTATACACGTTGGGCTGAGCAGCGTGGATATAAAGTATCGTTTATGGAAAGCACAGAAGGTGATACGGCTGGAATTAAATCTGCGACTTTACAGATTAGCGGTATTAATGCCTATGGTTGGTTAAAAACTGAGGCTGGGGTGCATCGTTTAGTTCGTATCTCACCGTTTGATTCTGCTAAACGTCGTCATACTTCTTTTGCGTCTGTGTGGGTTTATCCTGTGATTGATGATTCAATTCAAATTGATATTAATGAATCTGATTTAAAGGTTGATACTTACCGTGCTTCGGGTGCTGGTGGACAGCATATTAATAAAACTGAATCTGCTATTCGTATTACCCACGTTCCAACTGGAATTGTGGTTGCTTGTCAAAATGATCGCTCTCAACATCGTAACCGTGCCACAGCGATGGAAATGTTAAAAGCACGCTTATATGAAGCAGAGTTGAAAAAACGTGAAGAGGCAGCTGCACAGACAGAAGCTGGAAAAACAGATATTGGATGGGGACATCAAATACGTTCTTATGTTTTGGCCCCGTATCAGTTGGTTAAAGACTTACGTACAGAAGTAGAAAGAACAAATCCTCAGGCTGTATTGGATGGGGATTTAGATGAGTTTATGGCGGCTTCTTTGGCACTGCGTGTTGGTGCAACACGTTCAGAGGCCAGTGCGCAAGCGTCATAAAGAATAATAAGGGTGTGTGTTGATGGTTATGATTATGAAAAGAATAGGAAGAATTGATTAATGGTCAATTTGAATGAACGTCATCCTGTTGAACATATTGTTGGGTTCATTGGGGTAGTTATATTCCATATTTTAGTGATCTGGCTATTAGTGGTGTTCTTATCCATTCCTAAAAAAGATCAACCAGAGCAACCTCCTGTTCAGGTTCAGATTATTGATGTGGCATCTTCGGCTTCTGCTGCGACGGCACAACCACCAGCACCAGAAATGATTGTACCACCGCCACCTGAAATCGAACCGCCACCCATTAATACGGAGGCTCCTCCACAACCTAAACCGCCACCAGTAGTCAAAAAAACTGTTAAAAAAGTTCATCCTGCTGAATCGGCACCTGCACCAGCAGCATCAAGTGCACCAGCAGCAACGCAAGGGCAAGGTCAGTCTAATGCAAGTGAAGGTAAACCAGATCGTAGTGCAGGAAGTCGCCCATTAAATGGGGCTCAGATTGAATATCCACCCGATATGGAAGCTGAAGGCAAAGAGGGGAAAGTTATTTTATCTTGTGATGTTGAGACCACTGGTTCAACGAGTAATTGTCATGTGATTAGCTCTTCTGGGGGATCTTCTTTTACAAGAGCTGCGTTAAAGTTTTCAGGAAATGCGCGTTATCGTCCAGCGACTAAAAATGGCGTTCCTGTCAAAGAGTTTGGTCATCATTATACGATTACATTTAAGCTTTCTGATTAATTGGGATATTAGAGGTCGTTTTTCTTGGCAGAATTATATCATCTTTTAAAAATGTTTTTTTCTGCGCTTTTGCTTCTAATTAGCTACATAGGATCAATAGGACAGTTTTTATATCCGTGGGGTCATAAGGCTGAACATAAAAAAGAGGTTGTATCACCAGTGAGAATAGAGCGTTTAATTCTCTCACAAGATGGTTTAATTCTTTCGCTAGGGGGGCGTCCTTTGAATGGTATCTCTATTGAGTATCCTAAATCAATGATACAGGCTGGAAAAGAAGGAAAAGTCTCGTTGAGTTGTGATATAGAAGAAACTGGGGTGACTAGTCATTGTCACATTACTCAGTCGAGTGGAGAGGAAAGTTTTGATGCTGAATCTTTACAATATGTAAGGCAAGCTCATTATAAACCTAAGCTTAATCATGGAATTGCAGTGAAAGAATATGCTCGGCAATATTTATTTCAGTTCCAGAAAGAGCAATAAAGGATAGAGGTTTTGTTAAAAGTTTCAGTGTGGTCTTTATGAATGATCAGTTTATTCAAGGATAGGGTGTATTTATTATACTCTTTGTTGAATATAAATTATAAAGATTGAGTTGTTTTTGAGTAATTTTGCTTTTTTGTTTTGTTGAGGAATGTTTTTGAATTATGAGTAAGCGTTATCACTTTGTTCGTTATGTTGCCCCCGTTGCTTTTGTATTGACAATGGCGTTAGCGGTCAATCAAACAACGATGGCACAACAGCCTGCACAAACCGCAACAGCGCAACCTGCTGCTGCTCCGGCTGCGCAACCTGCGACTATGGCACCTGAACAACAGCAACAAGCTGTATCTGCAACACCTTTTACCGCAGCAGATGCAAAGCCTGCAGACAATCCTTATGGATTAAAAGCTTTATGGACGGGTGGGGATATTGTTTCACGGATTACCTTGTTAATTATGGCGATTATGTCCATTGGTAGTTGGTATGTGATTGTTATCAAAGTGATTGCACAAAACCGCGTTTCAGGTGCGTTTAAAGAAGTTAGCCGCAAGCAATTTTGGCAACAAAAGAATTTGCAACAAAGTGCCGAAGTATTAAATGCGCAATCTCCTTATCGTTATATTACTGAAAACGGAATTGAAGCAGTTCAACATCACAAGGGCGCATTGCAAGATTCTATTGATTTATACAGCTGGGTTTCTATGAGCTTGCACCGTGCGTTGGATCATGTTCAAGCACGTTTACAAAGTGGATTAGCTTTCTTAGGAACTGTTGGTTCTACAGCACCTTTTGTAGGGTTATTCGGAACGGTTTGGGGGATTCATCATGCGTTATCTGCAATTAGCATTGCTGGCCAAGCAACATTAGATAAAGTTGCAGGTCCAGTGGGTGAAGCATTAATCATGACAGCGATTGGTTTGGCGACTGCGGTTCCTGCAGTATTGGGATATAACTTCTTAGTTCGTCGTAATAAAGTGGTCATGGATCAAGCTCGTAATTTCACATCAGATGTTCAATGTGTGTTAATTGGTGGCAATCCTCAAACTAAAAATACAGCAAGTAAAGAAAGTGACGCTTCATGAGCATTCACTTAGGTGGCCCCCGCGGTGGTGGGGATTATGGGGGAATGGGAGGAGAGGAAAACGAAGTCGTTTCCGAAATTAACACGACCCCTTTGGTTGATATTATGCTGGTGCTGTTGATTATTTTCTTAATCACTATTCCTGTTGCAACACATACCGTGCAAGTCAATTTGCCAGAACGGATGAGCCATTTAACAATGGTAAAACCAGGAAATATTGTATTGGCGGTGAATGCCGATGGACAGATTTTTTGGAATGAACAGCCTGTGGCAGATATGAATATGCTGGGTTCTAAGCTGGTAGAGATTTCTGCGATGAAGCCACAGCCACAGATCCAAATTCGTGGTGATATTAATGCGCGTTATGAATTTGTAGGTAAAGTGGTCGATGCGTGCCAACAAGCAGGCATTACTCGTGTGGACTTCATTACGCAACCTCCAAAGCCAGGCTAGGGGTAGTAAGGATTATTAATGATGGATAATAATACGTTAAGAGCCCGACAACAACGCCGTCTTTTGCTGCAAAAAAGCACAGATGAAGAAGAAGAGGTTATTGTTGATATTAACACAACCCCTTTGATTGACGTGATGTTGGTGTTGTTGGTGATGTTAATCATTACCATTCCACTACAGACGCAATCTGTACAGCTTGCTTTGGGAAGAGGGGAGCCTACTCAAGTTGAACCTCCTCCGAGTTTAACGGTTGCGATTGATTTTGATAATACGATTTCATTTGATAATCAAACGGTTGCGAATGAAGATGCTTTACAGCAAAAATTCAAAGATATCGCTGCACAACCCGATCAGCCAACATTGTTTATTAAGCCTAATCGATTGGCGAGCTATAAAGTGGTTGCTGTGATTTTGGCAGATGCGCAACGGTTGGGTGTCAAGAAAATTGGCATTATGGGACAAAATTAAGGCGAGAGAGACTTCATGAAACATTCTGTTTGGATACGTAATTTATTAGTAGCAACATTTTTAAGCTCTGCGATGAGTATGGGGGCTGTTGCTGCATATGGCAAAGATATTGTCAGTAATAAGATGGCTGTGCCTTTGAAACAGGCAGAACAACTCATGAAGCAAGGAAAATATGCTCAGGCTGATGAGGCCATTAAGGAAGCTCAAGCTATTCCCAATGCCAGTCCTTATGAGCATGACATTATTACACAGTTACAAATTGCATCTGCGGTTAAACAAAATAAAGTGGATGTAGCTTTGGCTGGATATACGCATTTGCTTTCTTCTTCGCGTTTGACCAAAGATCAACGTATTCAAACAATGATGGCTCAGGCCAGCTTGGCGTATCGTGCCAGAAAATATCCTCAGACAGCACAATATATTCAACAATATTTCAAAGCTGGTGGAGATAATCCTCATATGCAGACCTTGTTGATACAGTCTTATTTCTTAAATAATGACTTCAAGTCTGCATTGAACGAACAACAAAATCAAATTAATACTGAATTAAAAAATGGTTCTGTTCCCGCAGAAACGCAATGGCAATTTATGGTCAATTGTCAGCAAAAATTAGGGGATCAAGAGGGCTTGCGTCATAGTTATATGCAGCTTGCTTTACACTATCCAAAGCCTGAATACTGGTCTCATGTCATGAATTCTTTGGTTTCAGCCAAAGGGATGACCCCACAAGTCGAGTTAGAAGTTTGGAGATTTAGAGAGCAAGCAGGTTTATTGACGACTGCTGATCAATATATGACAATGGCTGAAATTGCAGTGCAAGCGGGATTACCTCATGTGGGTAAGGAAACTTTGGTGCGTGGCCGTGCAAAAAATTTATTCACAGGGAATAATGCTAGCCGTGCTTTACGGTTAGAAGAGTATATCGGTAAAATTATCGAGAAGCAAAAGCAAGAGTTTAATACTCAGCTCTCTGCTGCACGTCAAGAAAAAACAAGTGATGCACTCTTTAAGTTAGGTTATGATAGCTTTGCTGGAGGTGAGGTCACAGAAGGCATTAAAATCATGCAAGAAGCCTTGGCGAAACCCACGACTGATCGGAATATTGCTTCATTGGAATATGCGTTAGCAGAACAAGCTTCTGGTGATAAGAAAAAAGCAGTCACGGTTTTAAAATCTTTAACGGGGCAAAATGTTCCTGCTGAATTGGCCAGCCTATGGTTAATGAAATGGCAAGCGAAATAAGCATTTAGTGAAGAGATAATCATTGAAAAGCCCTATATGATCATATGTCATATGGGGCTTTTTCTTTTTATTGATCACGTTCAATGTTACTTTGAATGTTGCTAATTAGATACGATAACTCATGAATATGTGATATCGTCATAAAGACTCTTTTTATTTTATTATAGGAATCATTATCCTATGGACAATTATTTAAAATCTTTATGGAATATCTTCGGGTATTATTGTTGTTATGTCCTCAACTGCTGCATCTGTTACTCAGTTATCAAGCTCTAAGAAAGCATTCACTTTAATTGGGACAATTATTGCCCAGTTTGCTTTAGGTTCTGTATATACGTGGAGTTTATTTAATGCTGCGATTGCTCAAGAGCTTCACGTAGATGCTTATCGGGTTGCGTTAACCTTTGGATTATGTTGCTTTATGTTGGCGTTAGCGTCCTCTCAAGCAGGCTATATCGAGAAAACAATTGGGTTGCGATATACAACAATTATTTCTGCATTCTTAATGTTTATCGGTTTATATATTGCAGCTCATGCAACGAATTTGATTGGTATTTATATCGGTGCAGGTATTCTCATCGGTATTGCTGAAGGTTCCGTCTATTTAATGTCACTAACAAACTGCGTTAAAATCTTTCCTCAGAAAAAAGGGTTGATTTCTTCTTTGGCTGTTGGGGCTTATGGTTTAGGTGGAGTGGCTTTTAAATATATTAATTATGATTTATTAGTTGCTTATGGATTGCAAAAGGCTTTCTTATATTGGGGGATTATTGTTTTTGTGTTGTTAATTTTATCTGCCTTTATGATGTTTAATGCGCCTCAAGAACAAACGCGTAGCAATCATACATTGGGCGAAGTTTTATCTCATAAATCTTATTGGGGATTTGCAGTTATCTTTTTAATGACCTGTATGACAGGACTCTATGTGATTGGTGCGGCCAAAGATATTGGTGAGTCTATGGCAGGCTTAGATGCATCAACGGCTGCAAATGCAGTAGCAATTTTAACGTTCTTTAATCTTTGTGGCCGTTTAGTTATGGGAAGTGCTTCGGATAAAATTGGAACATTAAAATCCGTTCGAATTTGCCAAATCATTCTGTGTTCTGGCGTGGCATTGATTTGTTACCCTGAATTAAATATGGTTTTATTTTTTATCGCGATTGCTTGTGTTGCCTTTGGATTTGGTGGTTCTATAACCGTTTATCCTCCGTTGATTGGTGATTTTTTCGGCATAAAGAATGTTACAAAAAATTATGGCTTTATTTATCTTGGATTTGGTATCGGTAGTGTGTGTGGAAATGTGATTTCCTTTGTTTTAAATGGCTTTCAAAAGACGTTACCGGTTCTAGTTCTTAGTATGATTTTGGCTTTGGTGATTGTTATGTTGACGAAAAATAAACTACATCAGGAGTAATGACATCATATTGAAGTTGAACAAGTGTTGATTATTTTAAGGGAACAGCATAAAACAGATGCAATTATTATAATTTATAATGCCTATATAGAGCTTTAAAGGACTCTTAACATAATGATGATCCATACTGAAGACACTCCAAATATGAACGCTTTGAAATTTATTTTGGGGCGGACTATTTTGCAAGATCATCAAGCAATTGAGTTTCTTGATAGGGAAAGTGCTGCTTGTGCGCCATTAGCACAAGCTCTGTTTGATATTGAAGGTGTTCAACGAATTTATTTTGGTTCTGATTTTATCGTTGTAACAAAAGATCTATCTGTAGAGTGGACAAGCTTAAAAGGTGCAGTCATTTCTGTGATTATGGAATTTATCTTAATGCACAAAGCGATGATTAAGATGGATTGTGCGTCTTCTGATTTCTCAGAAATGGACATTGCAGCAGAAGATCAAGAGATTGTTAATAAAATCAAAGATATTCTTGATGATGAAATTCGTCCTGCGGTGGCTCGTGATGGTGGAGATATTATTTTCCATGGCTATAAAGCAGGTAGCGTTTATTTAAGAATGCAAGGCGCTTGTCAGGGATGTCCTTCATCTTCTTTGACGTTAAAACATGGTGTAGAAACAATTTTACGTCGTCATTTGCCAGATTTAGTTTCTGTTGAAAAAGTTGATTTTTAGAAAAGAGATTCCCAGATGACTTCTTTACCAGAGGAAGCTTTACGTCAATTATTTGATGATGCAAGAACACCGAAAGTTTGGTTGGATAAAGAAATAGAGCCAGCTTTATTGCTACAGCTTTATAATTTAGTGAAGTTGGCTCCGACTTCTGGAAATTGTCAACCTGGACGTTTTACATTTTTGACGCATGTGGTTAGTAAAGAAAAGCTTCGTTCTGCACTCTCTGTTGGGAATGTCGATCATGTATTGAGCGCACCTGTTGTTGTGATTGTGGCTCATGATCCGTTATTTTACGAAGAATTGCCTAAACTTTACCCAGAAGTGGATTTGCGTTCTTGGTATGCAGAAGATATTCCGTTTGCAGAGGAAACAGCGTTTCGGAACTCTACTCTGCAAGGGGGGTATTTAATTTTAGCAGCCCGAGCCTTGGGATTAGATGTGTGGCCAATATCTGGCTTTGATAATTCAATGGTGGATACGTTATTTTTTGAAGAGCAAGGTTGGCATTCTAATTTTATAGTTTGTCTAGGTCATGCAAAGCAAGATCAAGAATCTGAGCGTTTACCTCGTCTTGAATTCGAAGATGCTTGTTTAATGTTGTAAATGAATGTCTGATTGTAAAACGATTTTAGTGATGAATGGTGCATCTTCGTCCGAAATTGCACCCAATTATATTGCCCTTGTTCAAAAACAAGGAGATGCTTATCATCTGCTTGCTGAAGAAAAAACAACGCTTAAAGGTGGGCCAGAACGTTTCCCAATATATTTCCAATCTTTTATTGATCAAGGTGTCATTACTCCAGATCAAATTGATTTGATTGCTGTAATGGTGGGGCCAGGTTCTTTTACAGGATTACGCGCATCTATTGCTTTTGCTTTGGGAATGCAAGTGGGATTAGATTGTCCAGCAATTGGATTGCGACGTGGGGAAGTATTATTCCCATTTTTACCGAATATATCATCTGAACAGTTGGTTTGGCATGTGACTTCTGCGCGCAGAGGGCGTGTTTTTGTTGAGACGAATCAATCATCACAAGTCATTGCCTATAACGAAGATGATATTTTATTCCCTGATAGTTCTTTTATGGTTGTAGGGGAATCTGTAGCAGGGTTGGAAGGGAAACTCCCTAGTCATGCGCAGGTATCTCCAAATATTTGTGAAGCTGATTCGATGATGATGGCTAAAGTTGCATATCAATATCTGCATGAAAATAAAGTCTCTAGTCAAATAGCGCCGTTATATGTAGATCCACCAGAAGCAAAATTGCCTCAAAAAGGACTTAGAAAGGCACCAGTATAGGATGTCGATACAATTTTTAAGCCATGTGGATGGAAAAGAAGCTGATTTTTCTACAGCCCATGTGGCTGCATTCCCTCAGGGGCAAGGGTGGAACGAAAAAGCATATAAGGATTTGTTAGAGATTTCCTTTCATTATCTTGCCGTTGATTATGATGATGAAAATCAAATAAGAGGATTTTTACTTTATTCTTTGATTCTGGACGAAGCAGAGATTTTAACTTTTTGTGTGAGCCCAGAATTACAGAATAAGGGAATAGGTGCTAATTTGCTGGCTGTTTTTCTAGAAAAAATGAAAGAGAAGCAAGTTAGTAAAATTCTTTTAGATGTTGCTGAGAATAATTTTTCTGCTATTAAATTGTATCATCGATATGGTTTTATAGAAAATGGCAGGCGCCGGAAATATTACGAAAATAAAATGGATGCGTTATTAATGTCGAAAGCCTTATGATAAATATAAGGAAATAGGGTAAATAATCTGTTGTTTTAATATTATTTTCTGGTTATTTTGACAAATTGCAGTAAATTCATAAAATATCATTTGCATTATGAGTATTTTATAAGCAAATTTAAAAAAGTTTTTGTTTATTATTAAATTGGTTTCTATGACACGCGAAAAAAAAGATAGTTTATCTCATATAGAACGCTTATGTATTGAAAAGGGATTGAAGATGACGGGGCAACGTCGTGTGATTGCGCGTGTCTTGTCTCAGTCTCATGATCATCCTGATGTGGAGGAGTTGTATCGTAGAGCCTCTAAGCTTGATGATAATATTTCAGTCGCAACAGTTTATCGGACTGTGCGTTTACTTGAGGAAAAAGGTATCTTAGAGAAACATGACTTTGGTGGTGGTAGAGCAAGATACGAAGTCACAGAGCAAGGCACGCATTATCATTTAATTGATGTCGATACAGGAAAAGTTATAGAATTTGAAGATCCTGAACATGTTAAGTTAGTTCAAGTTATGGCGAAAAAGCTTGGATTTGATTTGTTGCAACATCGTTTGGAATTATTCGCGCGTCGTACTCAAAATAATAAAAGCTAAAGAAGAGGAAACGGGTTGTGGTAGAAGAAAAATCTACGAATAGTTTATTGGAGCTTGATCTTCGACGAGATGAATATGTCGAGCTACGTTCTGGTAATTTGGGGGTCCGTTTAGCAAAAAACGATGCTGAACGGGATGCAGCCAGAGCACTTAGATATCGTGTTTTTTACGAGGAAATGGGTGCAATTCCTAGTGAAGAAGCCGTTCGTACACAACGTGATTATGATAGCTTTGATGAATATGCAGATTATTTGTTGGTTCTAGATCATGATCAACCGACGGTGATGGAAAAAGTCGTTGGAACATACCGTTTGTTACCACAAGAAAAAGCAGATTTAGCAGGTAAGTTTTATAGCGCAGATGAATATGATCTTGCTGCTTTGAAAGAATATCCTGGACGGTTGTTAGAAGTAGGACGTTCGTGTGTTGATGCACGTTATAGAGGCCGCTCTGCAATGCAGCTTCTGTGGGAGGGCATTGCCCTTTATATTTTTATGCATCGTATTGATATTTTATTTGGTTGTGCAAGTTTACCTGGTACTAACCTTGCGGATCATGCTGAAAGTTTAACTTATTTATACCATGCGCATTTGGCACCCCCAGCATTAAGAATGACTGCTGTGCCAGAGAGACGTGTTGAGATGGTGCATACGGATCCACATCAGTTAAATCATCGTCGTGCCTTGGTAAATTTGCCTCCATTGATTAAAGGCTATTTACGCTTAGGTGGCTATGTTGGTGATGGTGCAGTGATTGACGAACAGTTTAATACAACTGACGTTGCAATTATCGTAAAAACCGAGTTATTTGCGGATAAATATTATCGTCATTATGAGCGTCGTTTACGCGATGCATTGGAATAATTTTGAATAGTGCATTGTGCATGATGGATATAGTTTTTTATGGTAAATGCACGTGTTATTATTGATAAATTTATTCATTTAACAGGTTTTAAAGGTTTTTGCCTTTTGGTTGGAATAGGGGGAATGTCTTCTTTGTCTTTCCCTCCTACCTATTGTGTTCCGATTTTACTGTTTACTTTTCCCATTCTTCTTTTACGAATACAAAATGCTAAAAGCCGGAAAAATGCGTTTGCTCAAGGCTATTGGTTTGGCTTTGGGCTGCATACGATTGGCTTGTCTTGGCTGGTTAATGCGATTTTAATTCGGGCTCAAGATTTCTGGTGGTTGGTTCCTATTGTTTCCCCTTTATGTGCTATTTTACTCGCTTTTTGGACAGGACTGGTTGGTGTAATTTATTATTGGTTGCGCCCTTCAGGTTTAGGGAAAGCGCTTTTATTTGCAGGATTATGGACAGTCTGTGATATGTCCAGAGCAATTTTACTACCTCCAACTTGGTGGAACCCTGTATTAACAGGGTTTCCTTGGAATCCGTTAGGAAGTGCTTGGGAAATTCCTGGGCAATTAGGGAATATTTTAATTCAACCTGCGGCATGGATTGGCGTAGATGGATTGACTTTTTTAACAGTGCTTCTTGTTTTATTACCAATTTATGGGCGCAAAGGGTGGATTGCTCTAGTTGGTAGTATTGTTTGTTGGGTTGTTGTTGGCTTTATACGTCTATCTCCTGCGCCAATAGCACAAAAAGATACGCCAATCGTTGCGTTAATTCAGGGGAATATTGCTGAGGATGATAAGATTAACAATACGGATCCCCGCCGTATTTTCCAAAATTATTTATCGCTCACAGAACAAGGCATGCAAGAGGCGCTGAAGCTGCAAGCTGAGCAAGCTATTCCTAATCGTCCGATTATCTTTGCCTGGCCAGAAAGTGCTTTTCCTGGAGCTATTCAATATGATTCAATGGCCAGATCTGTGTTAATGCAAGCTGTCAAAGGGGCAACCGCAGGGATTTTAGGGGCTATTACCCGTGATGATCAAGAGCATATTTATAATAGTTTAGTGGTTTTAAGTCCTGATGACGGTTCTATCGTTACGCAATATAATAAAACAAAATTAGTGCCATTTGGAGAGTCTCAACCTTGGTATATTCCATTTCATGTGGTTCCTGGGGCACCCTTAACCCCAGGTAGTGGAGTAGAGAGTATTCATCTTCCAGGTGTTGGGGCATTTGGGCCGTTAATTTGTTATGAGGTTATTTTTTCAGGTCAGGTAGTAGATGAGAAGAATAGACCTCAATGGTTATTAAATTTAACAAATGATGCATGGTATGGCAATTCAGCAGGCCCTCGTCAGCATTTGGCCGCAGTTAGACTACGTGCTGTTGAAGAAGGAATTCCTATTGTTCGTGTTGCGAATACAGGTATTTCAGCTGTGTTTGATCCTTATGGCAGAGAAATAGCAAGAATTGGTTGGAATGTTCATGCAGAAAAGGCAGTTGCATTGCCTAGCTGTTTGCCACCGACTTTATTTTCACAAGGTGGACGCTTGATTCCATTAATTATTTCGATATTATGTATTTTATGGGGATCTTTTACTAGAAAACGATATAATATCTAAAACTTATTTAAAAAATATTTAAAAGAAAGCCTAGCTTATAATAGGCTAAATATATTGAAATGAATTAAAGGCAGAGCGTGGGCAAAAGTATTTTAAATTCTGATACACTAAAGTTAGCAAATTTTTTGCCCTTTAAGAATCCAAACACATTGAAATGGCTATATGCCCCATCGAAAGAAGCGATTTATTTTTCGTTAAGAACAATATTAGCCTCTTTTTTAGCTGTTGCGATTTCCTTATGGATGGAGTTGGATAGTCCACGATGGGCATTGATGACTGTTTGGATTACGGCTCAGACTACTTCTGGGGAAACAATAATCAAAGCACAGTCCAGGGTGGCTGGTACGATTGTTGGTGTGATCGCAGGGATTGTCTTGCCGGCCTTATTTCCACAACAGCCTGTTTTATTTTATATTGGATTGGCTCTATGGGTAGGAGCCTGTGCTTGGTTGGGATCTCTGGTTCGTAGTGCTACAAACTATGGGTATGTTTTGGCTGGGTATACCGCTGCTTTGGTTGGTTTAACGGCAACAAGTAATCCAAATGCAGTTTTTATGATGGGCATGGCACGGGGAAGCTATATTATCCTTGGTGTCTTATGTCTTAGTGTTGTTGAGCGTTTTTTTGCTGTTAGTATGAACCAAAAGTCTAAAAAGACTTTATATAATAATTTAGATACTGCTGTTACAGGTTCATTAGCGATTGCTGTTGACGTTTTAAAGGGGGATAAGCAAGCAGCATCTCGTGTACAAAAAGTTTTTATGGCGGTTTCTGCTTTTCAAAGTAGTCTTGAATTTAGAAAAGTTGAGCTGTTACATGATACAGATCATACGGTCGATCATGTCCATGCGGCTTTATCATCAGTCAGCCTGGTGTTAACGCGTTTGACTCACTTAAATGTATGTTTGCAGAATTTACCTAAAGATGAAGTATATCAAAAGATATCACTGGAAATCTCAACCTATTTAGAACAATTAACCACCTCTTTAGAACAAAAAGACAAATTTGATGATCAGCTAAAAATATTAAATACATTACGGTGGGAATGCCGACAAATTATTACGGACTATGTGTATTATGATAGTATTGCACAGTCTGAAGATAGAGAAAAAGATCAAGTAAGTCTTTTAGATCATCGTATTTTATATCGTGCACTAAGCGGGTTATTGGCAGAAATTGAGAAGCTATTAATTCAATATCAAGCAGCACATAATCCTCCAAAAGCAGATAAATTTAGATTTAAATCTGCTCCGATGTATAATTTTAAAGTAGCATGGGGAAATGCCTTACGTACTTTGATTGTTGTGTTATTTGGCTGTGTGTTATGGGAAATTACCGCATGGGATCAATTTCCAACAATTATTGGACTTTTTTGTGTTGCTTGTGGTCGTCTGAGTGTCTTTGAAAATGGCTATATGATGTGTGTTGGTGTTTACAAAGGTGCTATTTTGGGATGTGTTGCCGCTGGTATTTTAAATGTGACATTGTTGGCTCAGGCTAGCACGATTGAAATGCTTTGCTTGTCTTTATTTATACCATTATTTATTGGTGGGTTGATGAATTATAATTTATCAACTAAAGCAATTGGATTGGGATATTCTGTTTTTTTTCCTTATGTGCTTATTTGGGGAAATCAAGCTAAAATCAATGAAATTCAGTACTTGAATACTAGTCTAGCAATGATTGTTGGCGTGGGGATGTGTACGTTTGCGTTTTATTTTATCTTTCCTTATTCTCCTCCAAAAGTTAGACAGCAAATTCGTCATAGATTAGTGAATAGCATTCGTTCCTTGGCTAAAATTACGCAGCTACCTAATCCAAGACGTTGGGTATTATCGACGATGGAATGGTTTGTTTATTTAATGCGTCAATTTAATGCCGCTAAGGATGCGGCTTTGCTTCAGCAATATAATCATGGTGCGGTAGGTGTTATGTCTATTGGATTAAATATGTTGCAAATTCGTAAAATGATTGATCATGATGTTTTGTCTGACAATATTAAAAATGAGTTGCGAGATGTGATGCAACATATCGCGGATTTTGGTGGAGAAAAATATGAAAAAACGCTTATCGTAACGAAAGAAGCTATTCAGCGATTAAGAGAATATGAAGCGACTGAAGAAAATTTAGCTAGACGGTTAGAGATTGGCGTTGCGATTGCTTGCTTAATGTTTATTTATCATGCTTTAGAAAAAAATGTTGAATTTCTTAATCTTTCTGCATAATGCCGACTATTGATATAAATATCAAAGAGATACAGAGATTATATTTATAAAGATGTCTTGATGGGTGTTACATCATATTTATGCAATTATTATGTATTGTATGAAAAATGTACAAATACGCTATAATGCTTATTGAATTTAGTAAATGAGACGTGGTATTGAGAGGCGATAGCTTCTCAATCAATAGGTAGTTGTAATTTATTCCTCATATATTGAAGGCGAGTTATTTATTGCTTATTTGATTAAATGAGCAGTTTATTTTAATGATATTTAAAATAAATATTTTTAGAATAAGATATATTTCTAAAAAACATATTTTTAATATGGTTTAATGATAGTGAGTAAAAACAAAGCGTGGGCAAAAATTTTCTAAGTGCTGAGTGGTTAAAATTAACAAATTTTTTGCCTTTTCAAAATCCAAATGCATTAAAGTGGCTTTACTCTCCTCCAAAAGAAGCAATTTACTTTTCATTAAGGACGATTATTGCTTCTTTTTTAGCTTTGGCTATTGCTTTATGGATGCAGTTAGATAGTCCTAAATGGGCAATGATGACGGTTTGGATTGTTGCTCAAACATCTCCAGGTGAAACAATTGCAAAATCACAGTGGAGAGTCGTTGGCACGATTATTGGTGTCATTATGGCTGTTACTATGATTGCCTTATTTCCTCAAGAGCCAATGTTATTTGGCATCGCTATGGCTTTATGGATGGGGTGTTGTTGTTGGCTAGGCAGTTTAATTCGCGGTTCGAGCTCATATAGTTTTGTTTTAGCAGGTTATACCTGTGCATTGATTGGCTTTGCGTCTGTTAATAATCCAAATGATGTTTTTATGACGGCGATGGCGCGCGGAAGCTATATTATCTTAGGGGTGTTATGTCAAAGTTTCATTGAGCGTTTATTCGCATTCAATATGGATCAAAAGGCAAAAAAATCATTACATGACAATTTATTAAAAGCAATTACAGGTTCTTTAACGATTATTGTTGATGTTTTAAAAGGGGATTATAAAGCGGCTTTCCGCGTCCAAAATGTATTTACAGCGGTTTCGGCCTTTCAAAATAGTATTGAATTTAGAAAGATTGAAATGTTGCATGATGATCATATGGCGGATCATGTTCATGCAACACTATCTTCAGTAAGTATTGTGTTAGCACGTTTAATTAACTTAACTGTTTATATGCAAAACTTCATTAAAGATAAGCCTTTTAATGATATTACTTTCAAAGTTACAAAATATTTAGAGATCTTAATTGGTTCTTTAAATAAGCAAACGGATTTTACAGAGCATTTAAATGAATTAAGTAAATTACGGTGGGAATGTCGGCAAGTTATTGCAGATTATATATATTATGATGCCATTGAGAAGTTAGAAGAGGGACAGGAAACTTCTGATAATTTATTAGATCGTCGTATTTTATATCGTTCATTAAGTAAATTATTAGGAGAAATTGAGGCTATTTTAGTTGAGTATCAATATGCATTAAATCCGAAGAAGACAGATAAATTTAAATTTAGCTTACCTCCAATTTATAATTTTAAAATGGCATGGTGGAATGGTTTTCGTGTATTTGTTGCTGTCTTAGTCGCTTGCTTTTTATGGGAAATTACTGCATGGGATGAATTCCCAGGCTCTATAGGGCTTTTATGCGTTGCTTGTGGTCGTTTATGTTTGTTTGAAAATGGCTATAAGATGTGTATAGGATTTTTAAAGGGAACGCTGTGGGGAGTATTGGTTAGTGGTATTCTAGATGTAAGCTTAATGGCGCAGGCCAGTAATATAGATATGGTATATTTAGCTTTGTTCATTCCATTGTTTATTGGGGGGTTAGCGATTTATAATTTACCCACCAGAGGAATAGGGATGAGCTTTACCATTTTCTTTCCATTTATGATTATTTTAGGCAATCAGGTCAGAATGGACGAGGAAACTTTTCTAAATAGTATGCTGGTGATGCTGATCGGTGTAGGAATGGCGGTTTTTGCCTTTCGTTTTATTGCGCCTTATGCTCCTAAAAAGGTTAGACGTGAAATCCGGATTAAAATGCTACATAGTGTCCGGTCTTTAGCAAATATTTCACCATTACCTAATCCAAGACGTTGGTTGGTCGTAACAATGGAATGGTTTGTTTCTCTAATGAGACAATTTGATGCTTCAAAAGAAGCAATGTTAGTGCAAAAATATAATCATGGTGCATTAGCAGTGATGTCTATTGGGTTAAATATTATGGAAATCCGGAAAATGATTGATCAGGATATTTTACCAGAGGATATTAAAAATGAGCTCAGAGTAGTGATGCGTCGTGTTTCTCATTTTCGTGGTGGACGACGATATGGACGGACGGTTTTAATTGCGAAAAGTGCTATTCGTAGGTTACGTTTACGTGAAAAGGCGGAAGAGAACTTAGCGAAAAGATTAGAAATTAGTATGGCAATTGCTTGCTTGATATTGATTTATTTTTCTTTAGAAAAAAATGTGGCTTTTCTTAATCCTTCGTATCGTTTATATAATCAGGACTGAAGTAAAAGATTCTATAAATATTGAATTTTTTAAAGAAAATAGTTGTTTTTTGAAATATAGACAGTCGTGCATATATATATATGCCTCTAGCAGTCTTATTAGTACAGAGTGTTAAGTCCGCTTAGGTAAAGTTCATGATTTTAAGTAAAGCTACTTTTCAGTCTTTTAGTTGGCTATATGCTCCACAAAAAACAGCTATTATTTTTGCTTTTCGCACGTTAATTGCTTCTTATGTTGTTCTTGTCATTGCCTTATGGATGGAGATGGACAGTCCGCGTTGGGCTATTATGGCTGTGTGGATTGTGGCACAAAATGCTTCTCGTGGTGAGGTATTATCAAAAGCCTACTGGGTAATTGTTGGTAATATTACGGGTATTGTTGTCTCTTTAATTATTGTTGCAAGTTTCCCTCAACAACCTTTTTTGTTTGATCTTGCAGTTGCATTATGGGTTGCATTTTGTTGTTGGGTTAGCAGTTGCACTCGAAATTTTCGTGCATTGGGAATGGTAATGGCTGGCTACAGCTGTGCTATTGTTTTATTCTCATCCGTTTCGGATCCTAATCAGACATTCATGATGGCAATGTCTCGAGGTAGTTATTTTATTATCGGGATTTTAGCAGAAAATTTTACAGCACGTTTATTTGATCTTAATTTACATCACCAAGCTCATAAAAAATTAAATGATGATTTATTATTAGCAGTAGAGGAAGGGGTTAAATCAGTCTCTAAAATGCTAGATGGGAATGATTGGGCAGTTGCGCAGTCTGATAAGTTATTATCCTCAATTATGGCATTGAATAATAATATTGAATTTAGAGAACGAGAAATGAAAGGCAGTGGGCATAGAGGGGATCATGCCCGTGCAGTGTTGGCTTCTGTTTCTGGTGTATTGGTGAAAGCCACAGGGTTTTCAATACATTTAAAACAAATGCAAAAAGATGTGCTTAATTTTCATTATATTGTGCCACTAACCCAAACATATCTTGGAAAATTATTAGAGCATCTCAAGGCTGGAACGCCTTTAGATGAAACATTAAAAGCGCTGAATGCACTACGTTGGGAATGTCGACAACGAATAGCAGATAGTTTTTATAAAAATTTAGGAAAACCTCAAGCAACGAATGAAGATTATGCGCGAAAAACGTTAAATGATCGTATTTTATACCAAAGCTTACGTGAAATCTTAGCAGAGTTAGAGGTAACATTACGCGAGTTAAGCCAAAGTCGTGATCTAAGTTTACATGATAATTTTAAGTTTGATATCAAACCAACTTTTGATTTTAGAAGAGCATGGAGAAATGCAATCCGTGCTTTTTTTGCTATTTCTGTAGGGTGTGTTGCGTGGGAAATTACAGGATGGGATCATGGCCCTTTGTTTCTTGCTTTTTTATGTATGGGCTGTGCACGTTTTTGTATATTCGAAAATGCGACTTTGGCCTGTTGGGGGTGGTTTAAAGGAGCGTGCATTGCAATTGTTGTAGGTGGTTTTTATAATTTTTTAATTATGCCAGCTGTCAGTAATTTAACATTTTTATTTTCATTGTTAATTATTCCTTTAGGAATTGGTGCTCTGGCAATGTGTGTGCCAAGACTTGCGCCTGTTGCGTCTACTTATGCGTTTTTCTTTTGTTATATGTTAGGATTTGCCAATGAAGGACGTGTGGATGAGATCTCCTTTTTTAATAATGCTTCAGCCCTATTTTTAAGTGGTGTTTGTGCATTAGTTTCTTATCGTGTGTTTTTCCCCTATCGTGCCAGACGTATTCGACGGCAAATGCGATTGAAATTATTAAAAGGACTTCATCATTTGGCAAATCCTACAGCTTCTCTACCTTTGGCCAGAGAGTGGGTGGGATCAGTTACAGAGGCACTGGTCATTTTAATGCGTCAGTTAAATGAAGATCGTAATACTACGCTGATAAAAAGTTATCGTCATGGAAGTATGGCGGTGATGTTGATTGGTATTAATGTTATTCGTCTGCGTCATATGGTGGATCATGATATCATGACAGAAGATATTAAAGATATTTTAAGGGTTGTTTTAAGACGTATTGCTGCATTTGAAGGTCGTAAGGCGAAATATGCGCGTTATGCGAGAACTGTTATGATTGCGCACCGTGCGATTGCTCGTTTTCGACAACGTGAAGCAACAGAGAAAAATTTAGCTGTTCGTATTGAAGTAAGTGCTGCTATTTCTTCTTTAATTCTAATCTCTTATGCTTTGGATAAAAATGCATCTTTTTTAAGAGTAAAGAAGTAATGTTATCGTTTCATAATATTTGGGATTTAATTGTCTAAATTTTATTTAATTATTGGATTATGTGTTTTGATGCCTTTTGCTGCTTGGGCAAAGGGAAATCCTTCTGTTTGTAAACCAGAAATTTATGGTGGACGTGCAGATGGAAACACAATAAATACAGACGCTATTCAAAAAGCAGTGGATATGTGTGCCCAATATGGTGGGGGTGTTGTTCTTTTATCCAAAGGTGTTTGGTTAAGTGGCCCCATAACGTTAAAAAGTAATATTACGTTTTCTTTAGGTCAAGGAACGGTTTTAAAAGCAAACAATACGGATGATCAGTTTAAGAATGCTTTTATTGATTATCCTGTTCAAAAGGGTGAAGCTTTTATTTTAGCAGATCACGTGCATGATGTAAGTATTGTGGGTCAAGGGACCATTGACGGTGATGGCCAACAAACTTGGTGGGCGAAAGCAAAACAGATTAATGCTTTGCTGCATCAAGGTAATGATCAGCTGTTTAAACAAGAGTATTCTGGAGTGCCAATCGCAAATGGCGTTCCTCGACCATGGTTGATTGAATTTAATGACGTTCAAAATGTTCATCTTAAGGGTGTTTTATTAACAAATGCTCCGATGTGGAATGTGGTCATACGGAGCAGTCAGGATGTGAATATCGATACGATTAAAATTCAAAATCCAAAAGACTCTCCGAATACAGATGGTATAGATATTGTGTCTTCGCAGTATATCCAGATTTCTGATGTCGATATTTCAACAGGAGATGATAATATTTCAATCAAATCAGGATTGCAGCAAGGAAATGCTCTTCCTGCAAGAGATATTACGATTAAAAATAGCCTAATGCATGATGGACATGGCATATCTATCGGCAGTGAAACGGCGAATGGTATTGGAAAAGTAACTATTCAAAATATTCATTTTTCAGGCTCCACTAATGGCATAAGGATTAAATCTCAACGAGATCGTGGAAATTCTATTGGTCCTATTACAGTCGATCATATTCAGATGGAAAATGTAACCAATCCAATTGTCATTAATGCAAGTTATAGCGTTAATTCGTATAAAAAACGTTCTTTTAAGGAAGCTTTGAAACAAAAAGAACTCACCTCCTTAACGCCGTTGATCCATGATATTCTATTGAGTGATATCCACGTTGTGAATGCAGATAATTCTATTATTTTAAGTGGGTTACCAGAAGCTTTTATTTGGAATATTGTTTTGGATCATATTTTTATGCAAGCAAAGCACGGATTAAAGGCACGATATGTACAAGGGGTTATGCATCAAGTGATTATACAAAATCAAGAAGGAGATACGCCGTTTTATTTTGGTAATGATACATATTTAAAGAGAGAATAAAGAATGTTAATTTTATATCGTAACGAAAAATGAGGTGAAAAACTATTAAGCTTCTTGAATGGATCAGAGTGCTTTTATAATTGGTGATATGCAAAAATGAAATTTCTATACTACTTACTATTATTAGTATCATGTTTTGTGAGTGATAGTCTGTATGCTAAATCGAAAATATCTGATCAATTTGAAATATATGTGAAGAGTCGTTTCAAGTATCAATTATGTTATCCTTCATTTATGATACCGCAAGGTGAATCTGATAATGGTGATGGACAAGTTCTTAGTGCAAAAGATGGTGCTAGTATAAGTGCTTTTGGCTCATATTCTTTGAGTGCAATCAATAATAATGATCTTGTAAAGGATACAGCACAAGAATTAGAATGGATTCTTGGGAAACATGGACGTGTTACGTATCGCGTAAGCTATCGGCAGTGGGCAGTTATTAGTGGTTATGATAAGATGGGACAAATATTTTATATAAAAGCGATTGCTGGAGATGATGGGCAAAGTATGTATGCTATTTTGACTTATCCAGTAACACAACGATTTGTTTATGATCCATTATCAAACAAAATATCAAATTGTTTCAAGGCGATAAAATAGTTATAAATTGTAACATATATGGTTTTTTCTAACAGGTTATCAATTGTTAAAAAAGATTTTATACTAAAATAATATCATTTAGTATTTGAAGGATACGTAAAAAAGGAATAGATTAACGCCGTTTTATGACCAAATCCTATATTTGATTTTCATACTTTAAATTTATAAGGTTTTCTGTGGCCAGAGTTCAAACTGTCACGTCTTGGATGGAGAAGCATCTGTTAATACGGAAAGATTTTATTCAATCTTTTCGTTGGATTTATGCACCCTCTAGTTCAGCATTTATTTTTGCGCTTAGAACAACAATTGCTTCTTTTATTGCCCTGGCTATTGCAATGTGGTTGCAAATGGACAGTCCTAAATGGGCACCGATGACAGTATGGGTGTGTGCAAGAAATACATCACGTGGCGAAACAATCTCTAAGGCAAATTGGCGAGGCATTGGAACAATTTTTGGTGCAATAGCTGCGGTTTTTTTTATTGCAGTGTTTCCACAACAACCATGGCTTTTTAATATTGCGGTTTGTATTTTTGTGGCAGTTTGTGTGTGGTTTGGAACTTGTATGCAAAGTTTCAAAGCTTATGCAATGGTATTAGCTGGATATACTTGTGCGATTATTGCATTTGGTTCTGTAGGTAATCCAGATGGTACTTTTATGCTGGCAATGTCCAGAACAACTTATATTTTACTAGGTGTTTTCTCAGATAGTATTGTTGGCCGTTTTTTTGATTTTAATATTGATCGTCATGCACGTAAACAATTAAATGATAGCTTGCTATTTGCAATTAAAGGAACTTTACGTTCGATCTCCAATATGTTCAAAGGTGATGAAAAAGCAATTGTTGAATCACAAGAGTTGTTTACTTCAATTATCAATTTTAACAGTTTAATTGAATTTCGTCAAATTGAAATGATTGGAACAGATCATACAGGTGATCATGCGCATGCGGCTTTATTGTCCGTCACAGCGGTGTTAACGAAAGGGATGGGGTTGGCCACGCAGATGTCTCATTTTCATAATGTGACAGATGAATTTTTAAAAATTATTTCTCTTGTTCAAGATCGTATGGATAAGTTAGCCAATCGTATAGAAAAAGATCAAGATTTTAAACATGAACAGCGACAACTCAATAAATTACGTTGGGAATGTCGACAGCGTATTACAGATAGTTTTTATGAAAAGCAATATTCTGGAACAGAAGAGGAATGTGAACGGCAAAAAGAAGCTAACTTTAATGACCGTATTTTGTTACGCACATTAAGTGAGCTGTTAGGAGAGCTACAGTTTACTTTAGAGGAATATTATAAAAGTACTCACCCTATAAAAAATGATCATTTCAAGTTTCATGTGAACCCTTCTTTAAATTATGATTTGGCATGGAAAAATGCTGTGCGTACGTTTATGGCGATGATGGCAGCCTGTTTGATGTGGTATGTGACTGGTTGGGATAAAGGGGGGGCTACAGCGGCACTGACAGGCATGGGCTGTGCGCGTTTTTGCTTGTTTGAAAACCCTTCTGCAACAACTGTGGGATGGTTGAAAGGCTCTTTGTGGGCGCTTTTTGTTGGTTTTTTACTAACTTTTTATTTTATTCCGCCGCTCAGTGATATTGAAACTTTATGTGCTGTTTTATTTATTCCGACTATGATTGGTGGTCTGGGAATTGCTTATCCAAAAACACTGTCCGTTTCAGCTTCTTATGCTTCTTATTTGCCATATATGATCTCATTAGAAAATAGTGTTAGATTAGATGAATCTTCTTTTTTGAATAACTCTTTATCTTTATTTATAGGTATTATTTTTACCAGTATTTCTTTTGGTCTTTTATATCGATATGATCCATTAAAAACACGGTTCCATTTGCGTCAAACATTACTTAAAAAACTCCGTGCAGTGCCCACAACATTCAAGAAAAATCCACGAGTATGGTTGTTTCAAACAACAGAGATTCTCGTGAAAATGATGAGGCAACTTAATACGACAAAGAATACAAAAGTAGTACAGGCTTATCATTTTGGTGCGTTGGCGGTAATGATGATTGGCTTAAGTGTCATTCGTTTAAGGTCGATGATTGCTCATGATGTTGTGACAGATGATATTAAGATTCTTTTGCGTATCGTGTTAAGACGTATTTCTAGATTTAATATGCATGGTTCTTATGGTCGTACGGTGGCTATTGCCCATAATGTTGTTCGGCGTTTGCGTGCAAGAGCAAAGACTGAGAAAAACTTAGCTATTCGGATGGAAATTATTGCCGCTATTTCTTCTTTAACGGTGATTGCAGATTTATTAGAAAAAAATGAAGCATTTTTAGATGTTAATCATTATTTCTTATTAAATGAAAAATGGGATTAACAATTTAAAAAAAATAAAGTATGTAAAATATATAAAATATATAATTTGTTTTAACCGGGGTGTCTCTTTTTTCAAAAGAGGCTGAGAACATACTCGTAGAACCTGATCTGGATCATGCCAGCGAAGGGAGAGGGATAGATGACGACTAAATTTTCTATATTATCACATGTTTCTTTAATCGTGCTGGTTGCATCCTCTATCTTGGGGGAAACATTGGCAGTAGAGCCAGCTACTCAATCGCCGATACAAGAGGGAACATCAAAGACATCATCGACAACACAAGTTGATACTGATTCCAGTTCTGGAGAGCAAATCGTTGTTACTGGAAAATCTCCAGGATATAAAACAGCTTATGGTTATGCAGGAAAGCAAGCTGGTGGAGGGCTAATCCAAGCTGAAACGGCGAATAAATCGGTTAGTAATGTTTCGCAAGATTTTATTCAAATGCAAGCACCGACCTCGAACGTCTTTAATTTTTTAAGTATATTACCTGGGGCTAATGTTTCGACATCTGATCCTTTTGGTATTTCTTCGCAAAATGATATTACAGTCAGAGGAATGACTGGAGATTCCATTGGATATGTTCTGGAAGGGATGCCTTTAAATGATGTTTCCGATGGATTTGGGTATTTAAATCAATTTGTTGATAGTGAAAATCTACAAAATATCTCGTTGGCACAAGGAAGTCCTGATTTAGATAGTCCTGTTTATAATGCTGCTGGTGGGGTTGTTAATTTAAAGCTACGAGATCCAGCAAATCATTTTGGAGGTTTGTCAGAGCTTTCTTACGGTTCGCATAATACAAAGCGTGCTTTTATGCGTATTGATACGGGTGAAATTGGGAAAACAGGCGTAAAAGGGTTTGTTTCATACTCTTATACGGATGGCAGTAATTGGCGAGGGCCTGGCTATGACCATCGTCAGCATATCGATTTTAAATTCCTAAAAGAATGGGGAAATGACAATCATATTTCTTTGCTAGGCGACTGGAACTACGCCATTACTAGCAGTTATTATACGCCGACTAAATCAGAATGGATTAGCGATGGGCCAGGGAACGGTAATAATTATTCTGGCACATGGGATAAAACAGCGGTTGATAACAGTAATTATTGGAAACTCTATCAACAAACGTTCCAACAAGTTTACGTTGCAGCACCGTCTCAATTTACGTTAACGGATAAATTACAATTTAAAGTCACTCCTTATTTTCAATATGGCTATGGGAATTCGCCTTATGGCACAGTGCTAAATGAAGAAGGGTTGTGGCAAGGAACGCAAGCAGTGAATGGTAAAGTGACTATTCCTGGTGCAATAGATGGATCAGCGACGGTCATGGGGGGATGGTTTCAAAGAACATATCGTTCAGGATTTATACCTACGCTTCATTATAATTTAAAACATCATCAGTTTGTGTTGGGATATTGGTATGATTATTCTGATGATACGGTAACGCAGCCCTTTACGCCTGTTTCTTCTAATGGTCAGCCATGGGATTTATGGAGTGGATCTCATCAAAATATACATTTACCTGATGGTAGAGAACTGTATGCACAAAATACCAATACGATTACTCAAGTCAATGCTATTTTCTTTGGGGATCATATGAATTTTATGGATGAGAAATTATTCGTTGATGTTGGGTTTAAACAGGTCTTTTTAAATCGTGCTGCTTGGAATAGATTGCCTGGCCCACAATATCGTACGGGGGATAACGTTTCTAAGCCGTTACCAAGAATTGGGGTGCGTTATCAATTCACCAAAGAGCATCAGATTTTTGCGAGTGTCAATACGAATTTTGCAGTTCCACATAAATCGACCTTGTTTAATACATACGATCCGAATACTGGGGATTTGGCTCAAGCAGGGACTAATCATCTAAAAGCTGAATATTCGATTGAAGAAGAATTAGGCTATCGTTATAATGGGCCTCGTTTTTTGGGAAGCCTTACGTTTTTTAATTATAACTATACCAATCGTCTGATTTCTACTGTTTTAAGAGAAAATGGTGCGTGGGTTGGCTCCAGTATTAATGCTGGTGGGCAAACGTCGCGTGGGGTAGATGGAGAAATAGGATTAAAACCTTGGCATCATTTTAACCCTTATGTGTCTGGTGAGTATTTATATACCAGAATGGATAGTAATTTACGTAGTTACGGAGATTTGTTGCCTACCAAAGGAAAGCAAGCGGTGCGTAGTCCGCCTTGGCAATTTGCAGTGGGGCTTACCTATGATAATGGTCATTTCTTTGCTAATGGCAATATGAAAATGGTAGGAAAGCAATATGCAACCTTTATGAATGATGAATCGATTGGATCTTTTGCAACAGGAAATCTTGCTTTTGGGTATCGCTTTGATAGTTATGGCTTTATGAAACATCCACAAATTCGAATGAATTTTATTAATATTACCGATCAAAAATATCTCTCAGGTGTCGCCAGCCCTACCGCTAATGCACGTACAACTACAGGGAAGTATGGGAGTTCTATTCCTGGATCATCGCCTTATTATTATATCGGCGGTGGGTTCGCAACGATGGTTACGATGACGACAGCGTTTTAAAATAAATATCATTAAATATATTGATATCAAAATATTATTGGTGGGATATAAAATTATATTTTATTTTTTAATAAGTTAATTGAGGTTAGAAAGCTAATCATATGAATAGACAGATTTCGCAAAAGGCTTTAAAGTTTTTATATGGTTTATCAGCTGGGCGTTGCAATGGATGTAATGATCCTTGTATTATACAGAAAGAAGGTCAGACTGACGACTATATAAATGTAGGTGAAATAGCACATATTTACTCTTATGCTAATAATCCAAATGCTCCTCGTTTTATCAAGGAAAACTCAGGCGATAATAGTCATAGGAATTTGATTTTATTGTGTGGAACTTGTCATAAAATAGTTGATAATAATTCTGAATATTATACAGCGGACAAATTGTATAAAATAAAGTCAGAACATTACCAAAAGGTTGCGAGTGAGCACTATAAAAACAATCAGAATAAAGATCAAATGGTTATTGATATTATTAATCAATTTTGTAATTTTCAGGCAATTTATAGTAATTTAAATAGCTGTGTAATAGATAAAATTCCAGAGGATGTAGTTAGATATAGGAATGATAAGTGAGAGTTTCTTATATCTAAATAACCCTACTTTATACCCCTTTAGGGATGAACAATTAACTAATTTTATGACAGATATATTGAAGCATTTTTATGATTTAGAATTATATTTATCACAATATTATACGTTGGTTGGTGCCAATCATTTACATCCATATCTAGCTGAAGTGATACCAGACCTTGCACGAAAAGACATATCTAAAGTGATTGAAGGGTTAAAGAATAGTCTATATTCTTGGTTACTTTATGTTAGAGAAAGATATTCACCTTAGTTAGGAATTATATTAGATTGTTTATAATATTAGGATAAGAGCCATGCTCAAAATAAATCGCTTATTGTCTGTTTTGATGATTATGGTTGGATGTTTAATCAGTGTTTATGCAAATGCCAACGATAAAATCACAGTGGTTTTAGACTGGTTTTTAAATGCGGGGCATCAATCATTATTGGCTGCACAATATAGTGGTGCATTTCAACGGCATGGATTAGATGTGGAGCTCATTGCTCCAGCAGATCCAAGCACACCACCACGTCTTGTTGCTGCATGGCAAGGGGATTTAGCAATTTCTTATCCTATTCAATTAGGAATGATGGTTGATCAACATATTCCTTTAATGCAAGTCGGTTCTTTATTAGACACACCTCTAGACACATTGATTACAAATGGAACGATTAAATCATTAAAAGAGTTAAAAGGTAAAAAAATTGGTGTCGCCATTGCTGGGGATCAGCATGCTATTTTAGGAACAATGTTAGAAAGTGCAGGGCTTTCTTTGTCTGATGTGCAGTTGGTGAATGTGAATTTTCAACTCGAGCAAGCATTAATGACAGGGGCCGTTGATGGGGTTATTGGTGCTGGCAGAAATTATGAGCTGATTGATTTGCAACAGCGTAAAATTCCAGTTTCGTTCTTTTATCCAGAACAATATGGGGTTCCTAATTACGATGAGCTAATTTTTATTACGCGCCCTGATAAAGCAAAAGATCCAAAAATTGCTCGGTTTATGCAGGCTTTAAAAGAAGGAAATGCGTATTTACAAACGCATTCTGATGAAATCTTTAATAAAGCGATCAAAGATCATCCAGAGTTGAATACTCCATTGAATAAAGCAGCATGGCAAGCAACATTGCCTTTGGATAGTAAAGATCCAGGGAAAATAGATCAACCTAAGATCCAAAAATATATAGATTTTTTAATGAAGAAAGGGGTTATTCATCAACAGCATCCATTCTTGGATTATGCGGTGCAAACGAAAGAATAATATATAGGAAATCAGGTCTTGATAGATATAAAGACCTGATGTTTTTGCTAATTTTTATTTTCTTCTAATTTAGCATAAAATGCACATGCTCTTTGACTTTGATGTAAACATCCTTGCTTCATATATTCTGCAACTTTTTTCCAGTCTTTTGGAACGCCTTCACCATTTCTATACATAATACCAATATTATAGTAAGCCTCTCCATCGCCTTGCTTAGATGCTTTAGTCAGTAATTCAATAGCTTTTGGAAAGCTTTTTAGAGTTCCTCTGCCATCATAATACATGGCAGCAAGGTTAGATTGAGCTGTTGCATTTCCTTGATCTGCGGCTTTTGTATAATATTCAATTGCTTGATGGTAATCGAGTGGGACACCGTCACCATGTGAGTATAAAAAACCCAGATTAGATTGAGCATCTGCATATCCTTGATCAGCAGATTTCTTATACCATTTGACAGCTGTAAAAATATCTTTTCCAACCCCATCTCCTTGGCTGTACATAATGCCAAGATTATACTGAGCTTTCGCATCACCTTGTTTGGCTAACTGTTTTATTTTTGTAAAATTAGAAGAATTTTGCGCATAAATTTGAGTGGAAAAACAGGCGATACCTGTCGTTAAAAATAAAGAATAAACAAGTTTTTTCATGATAGTTTACTTTAATATTTATTTATAATTTGATTATAAATCACGATCTTATTAACGAAAAGTAACAGTTTCTTGCTTATCTACTCTTCACTTTCTATATCGTGAACAATGTCACAGGCTTCTTGGCTATGATTTTGACAAGCTGCTTTGAGGTAATGTTCTGCTTTTTCAGGATCTTGTTTAACGATTTTTCCTTACGCATAAATAATGCCAAGATAGAGTTGTGCCCTAACAAAATCTTGATCAGCAGCTTTTGTAATCCATTCAATGGATTTTTGTTGATTTATAGGCTGAATTTCTCCTTTTCCATATGCTACGCCAAGATTGAATTGTGCGGTGGGGTCATTTTTATCTGCTGCTTTTTGAGTATATTCAACAGCTTTTTTGGTATCTTTTGCTACTCCTGTACCATGTGAATACATGACGCCAAGGTCTGATAATGCAGAGGCATCCCCTTGTTGTGCTGCTTTTTGATAATACTGAATGGCTTTTGTATAATTTTTAGGAACGCCATCCCCTTCACGATATATACGGCCAAGGTTATATAACGCTTTTTTATTATTTTTTTGAGCCGCTTTCTGAAAATAATGGATAGCGGTTTTTGTATTTTTTTTAACACCTAATCCTTGTTCATATAATACGCCTAAACTTGCCAGAGCTTCATCATCGCCCATTTGAATTGCTTTTTGGTAATACTCAATTGCTTTGGCGTAACTTTGAGGAACTCCCCATCCGTTTTCATACATTAATCCTAGATTTAAGAACCCTTTAGGATTATTTTCTTTTGAGGCCAGAAGGAAATATTTGATGGCTTTGTTATTATCTTTAGGAATTCCTGAACCTTTTCGATACATTCCTCCTAAATTAACCATTGCTTGATCATCGCCTTGCTGTGCGGCTTGAGTATAATATTGAATGGCCTTTGAATAATCTTGAGGTACAATGATGCCTTCATCATACAAAACACCAAGGTTAAATTCGGCTTGATATAATCTTTGTTTGGCTGCTTTTTCATACCATTCAACTGCTTTGTTTCCATTTTGAGGAACGCCAATTCCTTGGTCATACATGACCCCTATATTATATTGTGCCTCAGGGTTCCCTTGATTGGCGAGCTGTTCCATTTGTTGATAGTCGGCACTATCTTGAGCCTTAGAATAATGAGAAAAGCAGGAGATGCCTGTGGTAATGAGTAAAATATAAGCAAGTTTTTTCATAATGAATGCTCTTTAATAAATAGATATTTTTGTTACATTCTAGATTGATATTATTTAAAATCAATTTTTGTATAGTTAATAGGTCTGTAAGTAAGGGGAGTGTAAGGTGCGGTTTAAATTTAGTTTATTAGTGACGATTGGGTTGACTTGTTTTTCCTCATTGACGTTTGCCGCAGATGAGCCACATGGTGATTTGGTAACATTAGAAGAAAAAGCAAATGCAGGGGATACCAAGATACAGATTGGTCTTGGTTTTGCTTATTATAGTGGAGATAAGGGTGTTCCCAAAGATATGAATAAAGCTATTGAGTGGTTTGAGAAGGCTGCAAACCAAGGCAGTAAAGAGGCTCAGTTTATTCTTGGTGCAACTTATTTGGACGGTAAAGATAATATTCCTAAAGATTATACCAAAGCAAGAGAATGGTTTGAAAAAGCCGCAGATCAAGGAGATGCAGCCTCACAATCAAATCTTGGAAGTATTTATGCCAAAGGGAAAGGGGTTGAGCAAGATTTTCATAAGGCAAGCCAGTGGTTTGAAAAAGCTGCAGCACAAGGAGATGATACTGCTGAATATAATTTATGATTGTTATATAGCACAGGGCTCGGTGTTCAGAAAAATATGCAAAAAGCAGTTGAATATTTGACGAAAGCGGCAGAGCATGGAAATGCCGATGCTCAATTTAAATTAGGTGTTTTGTATGATGAAGGCAATGTTTTCCCTCAAAATTCAGAAAAAGCGTTTGAATATTATAAAAAAGCAGCTGATCAAGGAAGCATAGAAGCTCAATATAATCTTGGGTGGATGTATGCAAATGGTCAGGGAACCACTAAGGATTATGAAAAAGCATACGAGTTATTTCAAAAAGCTGCTGATGAAGGTCTTCCTGCTGCACAATACAGCCTTGCGATCATGTATTGGCACGGTCAAGGTGTAGAGCAAGATCGACAAAAATCTATCGAGTATTACGAGAAAGCTGCAGCTCAGGGCTATCCTGAGGCTGAAGCTAATTTAGGCTATTTTTATAAGAATGGAAATGAAGTTACTAAAGACTCATTTAAAGCTGTGGAGTTGTTACAAAAAGCTGCGGCACAAGGTGTCCCGGAAGCTCAGTTTAATCTTGCCATGATGTATCTTGATGGGGAAGGAATTCCACAAGATTATGTTGCAGCAAGAGAATGGTTGGAAAAAGCCGCAGATCAAGGGGATAAAAGTGCGGAGCTCAACCTTGGGGTTTTATATGGAAATGGTCAAGGTGTTACAAAAGATTATGTAAAAGCTAAGGCCTATTTTAAACAAGCTTGTCTTCATAAATCTGAAGAAGGTTGTGCTTATTATAAGCGATTAAATAATTAGTTTATTCAGATGTTTGTAGAAGTCATCATAAAATTGAAAAAACATTTTATTCTATATCTTTTTATTTTGTTTCTGACAGGATGTAGTGGGACTTCTACGCAACAAATAACAATTTATAAATCTCTTGGAGAGATACAATGCCAAGCGAAAACAGGTTCTATTGCTATGATACGTCAAGAGCTATTTAATGCGAATATTTATGTATTTGGCAAGGGGATAAAAGGTGATGATGGGGTTGCTCGGATAACAGTCTGTGGAGCTTCTACAGGAGAAATTGGAATTTTTGTAATTAAGCAGCAGGATTATAAGAAAGCAAAAGCATTGGGATTTATGCAATATTGAGAGTGATGTAAGTATTGCTCTTCATGGTAATGATAGTTATTTTGATGTATTAAGCGTATCTATAATTGAATTATTCTTTTTATTTTAACTTTTTTAAGAGTAAATTTATCATTGAAATGAAAAATAATAGACTTCATTTATGTAGAACGATAGATGCAGGCAGATAATATGATAAAAGCATAAAATAGTGATTGATAAATAAAAAAGAGAAGCAAATAAAATAAACACAATAGGTCGTAAAAGGACTTTTATAACAAATATAAGTGCAGGATAACCCAATCATGATAATGAAAAGATCAGAAAGTAGTTATCCTTTTAAATTATATATTCAGTGGTTTATAAATAAGGAGATTATTTGCCTTTTTCTGAGATATCACTGACAGCAAAGCATGAGGTTTGTTGTCCTTTTTTACATAGATGCTTATACATATCGAGTGCTTTATTCGTATCAACAGGAACGCCCATTCCTAAACGATACATTCCAGCCAGTTTGTTCTTTGCTGCAAGGTTATCTTGTTCAGCAGCTTTTTCAAACCAGTCTTTGGCAGAAGTATAATTTTGTTGTATGGGTGTAATGCCATAATAATAATAGTTACCAACCATATTTTGTGCGTTACTGTCGCCTGCAACCGCAGCCTTTTGATAGTATTTAAATGCTTTTGTTATGTTTTGTTGAACGCCCAGGCCATTTTCATACATAGAAGCTAAATAATAATATGCTTTTTTGTCTCCGTTGGCAGCCCCTTTTTTTAACCATTTTTTCGCACATTTGTAATCATGGGAATCTTCAGGAGCGACGTTTGCAGGAATACCTTCACCCTCAAGGCACATTTTTCCTAATTGTGTTTCAGCCTCTGTTTTTCCTTGTTTGGCAGCTTTTTCAATCCATTGACGGCCTGCAACAGGATCTTGTTTATAATCATGTCCATTAATTAATCGCATGCCATAATCATATTGAGCATCTGGAAGCCCTTCATCGGCAAGCGAGGGAAGAGGTTGTGTGCCATCTGCAAATGCAGATGTGATAGAGAAAAGGAGAAAGCCATATAAAAAATAAGAAGGGGATTTAAATAACATAAAATAATCCTATGATACGATAATGTTAATGTAGATATTTACCAAATCGTATCATAAAACGATTGAAGTAATGATCTATATCTGAATTGCTATTTATAAAATATTTTGATTGTGTTTTTTATAAGACAACTTACTTTTTACGGCTGGGCATAATGACGCAAACCAGACAAGTAAAGACCAAAATAACCCCAATCCATCCCATAATGGATAGACTTTCTTTGATAATAATAACGGCAAGGAAAGCAGCAACAATGGGTTCTAATAACGTAATCGTAATGGCAGTGCTTGCGGCAATTCTGGCCAACCCATAACCAAAGCAAATATATCCTATAAACATTGGCACCAATGCCATGTAAATACCAACGGCGGCATTGCTCCATGAGGCAAGGAAAGCAGATCCCGTCATGAATAAAACAGGCATTAACAAAAGTCCGCCAATCCCAAAAATAGAACCCATCGCAGCTTTAGAAGGAATATTTTGTTGCATAAGGTAACGTGCAATCCATGAATATAATGCATAGGTTAAGCCCGCTAATAAGGCTAACCCAATTCCTAAAATTAAATGAGGATGTTGTGTTTGATCTGCATGATGCTCTTGTCCAGATAAAGATAAAAGTGCAATACCAATAATTCCTAGAGTAGCACCAATAATCCATTTCGTAGAAAATTTAGCTTTTTCCATAATTGCTTCAATAACAGCTGATAAAAGCGGTGCTGAGCCAATAGAAACAACAGTACCAATGGTGACGCCTGCCATACGCATGGATGCATAAAAGACGAGTGGATAAATAGCAACCGAAAGAGCACCACATAATACATAAGGCCATTGACGATACAAATTAAATCGATAGGAACGAATAATATTTGTTGCAATAGCAGCCTGTAATAATCCACCTACACCCATCGCCATAGAACCAATAGCAATAGGGCTAACCTGAGGTGCAAAAGAGGCACTGACGCCCGTTGTCCCCCATAAAATAGCAGCGATAATAACAGCAATTATACCAAGAAACTGATGGTTTTGAGAGGGCATGGGGCTTTCAATATACATAAAACGTTAAGATCGTTAGGATACTATATGACTTATAAAGAATGTCTAGTTTTGATTGCTAAACCGATAACATTTTTTCTGAAAACAAGATGTGTTGAATACGATACATTGTAATTATATAGATTCCTTGGTTATTTTATTAATAATATCTATTAAACAATAATAGCGTATTAGAGAGAATAACCATGAAATTAAAAATGTTACTTATGGCTACATGACTGTTACTGCCAATGAGTTCTGAATTTGCAGAAACAGCAGATGAATATGTTGCTTGGTTAAAAAAGAAGCTTCTATTGGCAATACTGAGGCACAAAAAGAATTAGATCAATTTGAAGAGTTAACAAAAAGTGCGAGTGCTGGGGATGCTAAAGCTCAATATGAATTAGGAATGTTTTATGCCAATCAGTCAAATGTGGATGATCATGAACAAAAGCAAGAAGAGTGGTTATTAAAGGCTGCTCATCAGGGAAATATTCAAGCAAGAACAGCATTAATATCTTTTTATCAGAAAAAATCAGATAAGATTGAAGACATCTATAATGAAAATGATAAAAAACAAGCCATTGAAGCTAATAAAAAACTAGAGAAGTGGCTGATAGAAGATGCCAATCAAGGAGATGTCACAGCAGAATATGAGTTAGCTTTGTATTATATGAATAATTATGATGTGTCGGTTCATAATAAAGCTGTTGAGTGGCTTGAAAAAGCAGCTAATCAAGGATTAACTGAAGCACAAGTGCGGTTAGGAAAGTGGTATTTGGAAGGCGCGAATGGTGTTAATAAAAATTATAATAAAGCCAAAGCTATATTTCAAAATTTAGCAGATAAAGGTAATGTTGATGGTTTATACTATTTAGGTTTATGCTATCGTTTGGGGTATGGTGTTGTAAAAGATGAAAGTAAGGCTATAGAGTTAAATAAACTTGCTGCGGATAAAGGGAATATAATGAGTGCAGCTTATTTAAGTATAGGTATATTTAACAGGTATTGATCATATTGTTTTTCAAGATAGAGAAGAATTTAAATCTTATTATAATCAAGTTTGTTCTAGTGGTCTGATGGAGTGTTTGAAGCTTCAAACGAGTATTGTTGATGCATGTAGTAAAATGTATCCGAATAGTGAATACATGTCTCCAGATTTTGATATTGATCCAGATTGTTTAGCAGTAATGGCTCGTATGATGAAAATGATGAATAGTTTTTCTAGATAAAAAATAATATTTATTAAAAAAGAGTGCCCATGAATAGATAGGCACTCTTTATAAAATATCTTATGCAGTATGATAATAAGATAATTTAGCCATTGCACAAGCAACAAGGCGGCTATCAAGGCTGCTAGCGCGGCTGGTTAAAATAACTGGTGCTTTTGCACCTAAAACAAGACCAGCACTGTCTGCGCGTCCTGCTTCGTCACCAATAAAGCAAAGTGATTTAAAGACGATATTTCCAGCTTCTAAGTTTGGAACCATTAAGATTTGAGCTTTACCAGTTACTGGTGTATCTAGCTTTTTCATTTTTGCAGCTTCTAAGCTAACAGCATTATCCAAAGCTAATGGGCCATCCAAAATACCATTAGTGATTTGTCCACGATCAGCCATTTTACAAAGGGCTGCTGCATCTAATGTTGATGGGATATTTGGGTTGATCATTTCTACAGCGGATAAAATCGCAACGCGAGGAACGCCATATCCTAATGCATGATGTAAATCGATAGCATTTTGAATAATATGTTGTTTTGTGATGAGATCAGGGAAGATATTAATGGCTGCATCAGTGATGATATAAGGAGTTTCCCAATTTGGGCCATCCATCAAGAACGCATGAGTAATACGGCGACCAGTTCTTAGGCCAGCATCTTTATTGACAACAGCTTTAAGTAAAATATCGGTATGTAAGCTGCCTTTCATTAACAGTTGAGCTTTACCATCACGAATAAGTTGAACACTGGTTGCTGCAGCTTGAGATTCACTTTTAGCATCAACAATTTCAAAACCATCAAGCGAAATATTATTTTGCGCTGCAATTGCTTTGATTTCATCAGCAGGGCCAACAAAAATAGGCGTTAATAGACCTAGTTTATGAGCTTCTACACCAGATTCAATGGCAGTATGTTCACATGGATAACAAATTGCGCATTTTGGAGCTTCTTTATCTTTTGCTTTTTCAATCAGTTTTTGATGATGTGCAAACATAGTAATTATTGTCCTCTTTTTTTGTATTGTAAATTCCCGCCTAATTTTGCCAAAGCTTCTTGTAAAGGGCCTGAGGGAAAATCATCCATTTTAATAGGAGTAGGAGGGCGGATAGGTAAAATTGGTTTTTTTGGTAATGAGGCAAGCGCGCTTCTATTTGATAAAAATTTGATATTTTTGACAACCATTTGTCCACAATAGAGATTAATTTTTTGCATAATATTATTGCTAATATATTGCATCTCTGCTGCTGTTGTACTAGAGCAAGCAATGGTTAATGTGCCATTGGCGAGACGATAAGGAAATGTTAAATTTCCATAATGATGTCCAATAATATCAACCCAATCAGAGAGTATTTGCGCGGTTGAAAAGGATTTTTGTTTAAAGACAGGGCGTGTAATTTTTTGAATAGTTCCAGCGATTTGGTACATATCATACGTTCGTTTTCCTGTATTATTTACAGGATAGTCTGTATTATAGTATTCATCACGATCACTATTTTGTTCATCCATAATTAAAGGTACCATTCCTTATATAATGTCGACTCAAATCCCTTATGCCACTTTGATTCTGCGTTGGTATGATCATCATCAACGTATTCTGCCATGGCGAGCAAAAACTGGAACAATACCTGATCCTTATCATGTATTGCTTAGTGAGATTATGCTGCAACAAACTCAAGTTGCAACAGTTATTCCTTACTTTAACAAGTTTATTGAAAATTTTCCAACTCTTAATGATTTGGCAGAGGCTTCACTAGAAAAAGTGATGGCGATGTGGACTGGTTTGGGATATTACAGCAGGGCTAGAAATCTACATCGTTGTGCGCAGGAAGTCGTGAAGATTGGTGGAATTATTCCAAGTAACTTCAAAGAGTTAAAAGATCTTCCCGGTATCGGAGATTATACAGCAGCAGCAATTTTATCCATTGGATATAACCAACCTTTTGTGGCAGTTGATGGGAATGTAGAGCGTGTAACTTCACGATTATTTGCGATTGAAGACTCTTTACCAAAAGTAAAACCACAATTGGCAGCGTTGGCAAAGACATTAAATGAAGGTCAAGAGGCACAGGATAGACCAGGAGATTTCGCTCAAGCTTTATTTGATATCGGCGCAACGATTTGTAAACCTAAAAATCCTTTATGTTTAATTTGCCCTTTATCCTCAGTCTGCAAAGCACATCAACAGAATATTGCAGAGCTTTTACCAAAACGAGAAAAGAAAACAGCAAAACCGACGAAATATGGGATTTCTTTGTTAATTAAAAATGATCAAGAAAATATATTATTGCGTAAGCGCCCTGAAAAGGGGGTGTTAGCAGGCACGATGGAGCTTCCAAGTTCTTTTTGGGCAGAACAATCTATTTCTTTAGAACAAGCCATGCAAGAAACAGGCTGTTTTGGGCAATATCAAGAGGCCGGAGAGATCAAGCACGTCTTTACACATTTTACTTTAAAAGTTAGGCTATATATATTGACTAAAAAACTTCAGTTTATAGAACAAAAACAAGAAAATATATGGGTTGATTTAGAAGATTTAGATCTTTATCCTTGTTCTACTTTAATGAAGAAAATGATTAAGCAAGCGATCAATGAAACGTCTAATGATGAACGTAGGAAAATATCATGAATAGTACACAGAATAAAACTCCGAAAATAGGTGTTTTATTGGTTAATCTGGGCACGCCAGAAGGAACCGATTATTGGTCTATTCGTAGATATTTATCTGAATTTTTGTCTGATAAACGCGTTATTGAGCTTTCTTCTTTTTTATGGCAACCCATTTTGCAAGGGATTATCCTAAGTATTCGTCCACATCGTTTAGGACGTTCTTATGAGCGTGTATGGGATAAAGCACAGAATAAAAGTCCACTTGCAGTTATCACGCAAAATCAAGCGGAAACATTACAGATTGATTTGCTTGATCAACATATTTGTGTTGAATGGGCAATGCGTTATGGAAAGCCCTCAGTTAAGGATAAGCTGACATTTTTAAAGGATGAAGGCTGCCAGAAGATTTTAATTTTGCCTTTATATCCACAATATAGTGCCACAACGACCGCAACTGTTAATGATGAAGTCTTTCGAGTGTTGATGCAATATCGTCAGCAACCTGCTATACGCACATTATATTCTTTTGCGGATCATCCTGATTATATTGAAGCGTTAAAACAAACCATTCAAGAAAAATTAGAGACACTTTCCGAAGCTCCAGAGCGAATTTTATTGTCTTTTCATGGGTTGCCACATCGTTATGTAGATGCAGGCGATCCTTATGAGCAAGAATGCCATAAAACAGCAGCTGCGTTACGAAATGCATTAGAAAAAACTAAAGAAGAAATGCCTTTGGTTTATCAGTCTCGTTTTGGGCCAGATAAATGGTTAGGGCCAAATATTGCAGATGTTATAACAGAATATACAGGCCAAGGCATTCAAAGGATTGCCGTTATTGCCCCAGGGTTTATGGCGGATTGTTTAGAAACAAAAGAAGAAATTGATCATGAATATAGAGAGCTTTTCTTGTCAAAAGGCGGAAAAGAGTTTACATATATTCCGTGTTTAAATGATCATCCTTTGGCGATAAAATTGTTAAAGAAAATTATTAGCCAAGAAATACAAGGATGGATTTGAGTAAGTAAAATATTGATCTTTTATTTAATTGATAATTGTTGATGATATTTAAAAATATGAATGAGTATTACTGTGAATAAAAAATATTCTTTATTAACAATGCTATTGTTTGGTGGGTTGGTAGTGAGTTGGCAAGTCGATGCGAAATCAACGAGCTCTTATACTGCAAGTAAGAATGCTAATGTTTCTAAGCAACAATTACAAAACAATAATGGAACCGTTTCTGATATCAAAGATCAATCAACATCACGCCCTCAGATTAATAAAATTTTTTTCTCTGGAAATACAAAAATTTCGTCAGAAGAGCTTAAAAAGGCGATCCCTTTAAACACTAAAGATATGGCAAATGAGAATGTAATTATGGCGTCAATGATAAAAATTGCTCAACTTTATAAAGCAAAAAATATTAAAGTGACAATTACTCCATTAATAGAAAAAACAGGTTTAAATTCAACAAATATACATTTTGATATTCATGAAATGCCTATAGATAAAAAATAAATTTAGTAGCGATTAAATTCATCGTTATCTCTTTTAAAAGATTCATCAAGATGTCTTTGTTGAGCATTCGTAAGTTTGAAAAATTTCTTAAAGAGAAAAGAGATGAAAAATATAGTAATTAAAATGCCTAAGACTGATAAAAAAAAATCCATATTGTCTGCTCCTTTTTATTTCTTTTCGCATTATACTGAAAAATAATGGTTTAGTGAATGTCTTATTTATATTTAATGATTGCCATCGGTGTTGAAATTATTGCTACTAGCAGTTTAAAAGCATCGGAGGGATTTACTAACTGGTTGTTTACATCAATTTCTTTAATAGGATATGGGGTTTCTTTCTATTGTTTGTCAATAGCCTTGCGTGAAATTCCTGTTGGCATTGCTTATGCAGTCTGGTCTGGAGTTGGAACTGTCGGGATCTGCTTGTTGGCTTGGTTGATTTACAAACAAAATTTATCACTAATTTCAATCGTTGGTATTTTATTTATTATTGTTGGGGTGATTATTGTTAATCTAGGTAATGCAGGACATGGCGCCTAAATAAAGATAAAACCCTCTTATTAAAAGAGGGCTTATAAAAATTAACGATTAGGAGGTGCCATAAATTCTGGTGAAATTGGTTTTTTGATATGTTTGTTTAGAATATCGTCAATTGTGTTCAAATCATTTGCAGATAAAGACCATCCTAATGCATCACGAATACCTTCGATTTGCTCTGCTTTCCTAGCACCCCAAAGAGGGATATTACCTTGATATTTGTCTAGAACCCAACGTACAGCAAGTGCAAGTAAGCTTTTATTATGGGTATCTTTTGCAAAAGTTTTTAGTTCTTCAGTTGCAGCCAAATAATGATCAAAAGCAGGAGATGAGAATTTAGGATCAGATTTTCTAAGATCGTCACCGTTAAATACACGATCTTTCGTCATTTTCCCACTTAATAACCCACGGCAAAGAGGACCATAACAAAGAACAGCCAAATCATGCTTTTCGGCATAAGGTAGCACATCTGCTTCAATTTCACGTTCAAAGAGATTATATGGCGGTTGAATAGTAGCCAGTTTTGTGTATTGGCGAATAGCTTCCATTTGTTTAACCGAGAAGTTACTAACACCAATTGCTTTAATTTTGCCTTCTTTACGGAGTTTTTCGAGTTCAATTGCACTTTCTTCAACGGGTGTTTTATCATCAGGCCAGTGAATTTGATATAAATCAATATAGTCTGTTTTTAAGCGCGTTAAAGAATCTTCGATTTCTTTGCGAATACGTGCAGGTCGTGCATCACGAAATACTTTTTCTTTATCATCAGACCAGTTCAGCGCCACTTTAGTTGCAATGACAATTTTTTCTCTTTTTCCTTGAAGTGCTTTTCCGACGACTTCTTCTGAATGTCCAAATCCATAAACAGGAGCGGTATCAATTAAATTGATACCATTATCAATAGCTTTATGGATTGTTTGAATGGCATTATCATCATCAGGGCCACCCCACATCCATCCTCCAATTGCCCATGTTCCTAGCGCAATACGTAAGACAGGTGTGTCTATGCCTTTGATTGTTAAGGTATCTTTCGAATTTTGTGACATGAAATCTCCTTTAAATATCAATGTAATAGTTAGGTGATTATCTATAAGAAACTGATAATAGTTGTCTATTTTATATGGTTATATAAAGTGTAATAACCATGTCAGGTTATTCAATAATAATGAGAGTAAAAGTTTTATATCAACCATCTTAAGCTATTTAAATAATAGCTTAGGTCATATGCTAACCATAAATGATATTGAATGCAACCCCGCTATTATAATTAGTATCGTAAGGGGCTTTAAATAATAATTTCCCCTCATAAAATTTTTTGATGAGGGGAAATTTATTAATAATTATGCTGCTGATGCAGAATGTTCTTTTTTGAAATATTCTCTAAGGAAGTGAAGACCAACAATCGCAAAGCAAATTGCAGAGACAATAAATGCGTGTTGCATAGAATGTAAGTGATCAGAAACAAATCCTTGAATAGCGGGAACAACAGCCCCACCTACAATAGACATCACGGTAATAGCACCTGCGACTTCTACATATTTTTTATCAACAACCTCAAGGTTGTTCGCGAAAATAGTAGGCCAACAAGGTCCCATTAGCACGCTTGTAAAGATTGCGGCATAAACCGCATAGAAACTGCTTGAGAAAGAAATATAAACGAGTAAAGCCGTACCAATCATGGAGTAAATAAATAAAACCATTTTGGGGTTAAAGCGTGTCATAAAGACGTTTGCAACGAATTTACCAATAAAGAAACAGACAAAGCTATATAACATAAAGTTAGCAGCTTCTCTTTCATTTTGCGCGCCAAGTTCTAATGCTAAACGAATGGTAAAAGACCATACGGCGGTTTGCATGCCAACATAAACAAACTGAGCAAAAATTCCATTTCTGAAACTAGCATTTTTGATCAGGTAAGAAATTGTTTCTCCAAAAGAGACTTTTTTAACTTCATGCGTTTTTGTATTGCTTGGTTTGCAATTAGGATAAGAGGTTAAAACAAATAAGACCAAAACAATTGCAAGTACAATAATAATATATTTATAAGGCTGTAAGGTATATTGTAAATGTTCTAATTGGAAAGCTCTGAGCTGGTCTCCAGAGAGTTTTTGAACTTGAGAGTGTAAGCTGTCACCTTCTTGGAAAACCAAGTATTTTCCCATTAAAACGCCAGCAATTGCTCCAAAAGGTTGGAAATTTTGACTGATATTCAATCTTAATGTTGCATATTTTTTAGGACCTAGCATAGAGCTATAAGTATTTGAGGCTGTTTCAAGGAAGCTGAGACCAAAAGCCATTGCCAAGATGGCTGCCAAAAACATGGTATAAGTTGCCATTGTAGAGGCTGGAAAGAATAAAGAGCAGCCAACAATATAAACGCCAAGACCAATAATAATTCCTGTTTTATAATTTGTTTTTTTGATAATTAGAGATGCAGGAATGGCAATTAAAAAATACCCTCCGTAAAAAGCACTTTGAACGAGGGCACTGGCAAAATCACTTAGATTAAAGATACTTTTAAATTGAGTAATTAAAATATCATTCAGACTGACTGGGCATCCCCAAAGGGCAAATAAACAAGAAAGTAAGATAAATTGGAAGATAGGTGTTTTGTTTAAATAACCATCTGGAAGCTGCTCAACAGTTGATTTATTAGTCATGACACTTCCTTTATATTGATTTCATAAAGAGCCTTTATATAAAAAGGCAGTAGTTTATTTAATCAAAAAAAAGAAAGTAAAAACATCTTTTTATTTATAAAGAGTGCTTTTATTAAGTTCAGTATTATTTATGCAACGAGTCAAAGATTAATCAAGAGGGGGAAGTTTCTCTTCATCTTTTAATTGAGGAGTACTTGCATCCATAATGGCCAAGATTGCAGCTGTTAAAGGGGATGCAAGAATAAGTCCAGGCATTCCTAAAATAGTTCCAAAGACGGTTTGTGATAAAATTGTAATTCCAGGAGGCATACGTACTGCATGTTTCTGGACTAGTGGAGAAATGACGTTGCCTTCTAAGAATTGAATAGTACAATAGAGAATAAGGACTAAAATTGCTTCTTGTCTACCTTGGGAAAGACCAATTAAAATAGCTGGTGCAGCACCAATAATCGTGCCAATATAAGGAATAAAATTTGCTAAACCAGCAATAACTCCTAATGCTAATGCTAGAGGTACACCAATAATACTAAGGCCGATAAAGGAGCATGTACCAACAACAAGCATGACAATTGACTGTCCAGCAGTCCAAGACCATAAAGTATGTCCGCCTATAATTAATAATTTACGAATTTTAGGGCGTTGTTGGCGAGGAAATAAGCGTAATAAACCATTTCCATATAATGTTGGAGACGCTGCAAAATATAAGCCAGCAATAAATACTACAAAAATTGTTCCCAATACCCCAAAAAGGGATGTAATAAAACCTGTCATAGACCCAGCTAATCTAGAACTTAAAGAAGTGCTTGATGGGCTATGCCCTCCTACAGAGTTAGGAAGATAGTCGGTGATCATACTTCCTATAGGATTGGTATGTAGTTGGCTGCGTAGACTACCCACTTGGGTTGTAATCGCATGTTTTAGTTTAACAATTTGTTCGCTAATTTGCGGACCACTTGTGATGGTCAAGGCAATAAACGCAGCAACAATTATTATAACAATTAAAGTTAATGCAATCCAGTAAGGGAGCCCTGTATGTTTGCGTAATATGGTTGCTAGGCCTTTTAAGATGATTGCGGTTAATGTCGCTGCAAAAACAATCATCAAGAGATCACCAATTAACCAAATTGCAAGTATACCAAGCGTTGCAACGACAATCGTTTGAATTAAAGAGTAAAAACGCTCTTGCTGCGTTGGCTCTGAGGGAGGAGGTGCAGGTATGGTCATGTGGAATTCAAATTTTTAAATAATAATTAAATGTATTTCTTATCATGCAGCTATTATATAGATAATACAATAAAAGAATATAACAAGTTTAGGATAAAGAATCAGTTTCCATTTTATGTTGATATTCGTTTAGAATTTCTTCGGTTGGGCCGTCAGCAACAATTTGTCCTGCCTTTAACCATATAATACGATCACACCATTCTCGTAGAATAGGCAAAGAATGCGTTGTAAGGACAACAATTTCTGCTTTATTAACGATGTTGACCAGACGATTTCTTGCTTTTTCTTGGAAATTACTATCGCCTGCCATAAACCATTCATCCATTAATAAAATATTAGGGACGATAGATGTGGAAAGCCCAAACCCAAGACGCATAATCATTCCAGAGGAGTAAATTTTAATAGGAAGCTCCATGAATTCATTGAGTTCAGCAAATTCTTCGACGTCTTTTTCTAGTTCTTGAATTTTTTTATAAGATAGTCCTAATCTCTTTCCTCTAAGGTAAATATTTTCACGGCCTGATAATAATGGATTCATTCCGGCGTTTGTGCTGAGTAAAGCTTCTATTGATCCATGGCTGGATATATGTCCAGAGTTTGGTTCATAAATTCCTGTAATAGCCCTGAGTAAAGTGGATTTTCCAGCACCATTATGACCAACTAACCCAACTCTTTCTCCTGACTTAATAGATAAACTGATATCACGCAAGGCTTGGACAACAATGTCTTTATTGTTTGTTGTCGTAATTTCAGCACCAGTACGTTGGTACTGGCGCTGTTGTTTGCTTACTATTTTCCCTGCTTTAGAAAATAAAGTTTTTTTAAGAGAGCGACTCTCTAATTGAAATAAAGGAAAATCAATAGAAAGTTGCTCTAACTTTATAAAGCTGGTTGGATTGAGTTTATTCATTATATTGACTTGTAATGTTATAAGGAATCCAACTTATTAATAGCATTTTTGATTGTTTTTGGATTGAGAGACATCCAGTCTAAATCAAAAAAACTATATTGAAGACGATTAGAAGACGAGATCAAATAAGGCCACGCAGGTAAATAATTTTTTCTATTTAATGAGCGTGTAAACTCGAAAACTTCGGTATCTTTTTGACAAAATAATAAATTTACAAGTTCAGGACGATGAGCAGAAATAATTAATTCAGCTTGCGAAAAAAGTGTGATTTGATCATTCCAACTCAAGGTATTTAAATCAACGGATGGAATTTCTAATTCTGTTAAAATTCCCTGTATTTGTTGATTTTCCTTCTCGCTTAAAATCGTTTCCATATTACTGTCTTGGTTAATAAAGAAACGGGGAGGAAGATCATCTCTATATTTTACGTTTTTATTTAAATGAGAAAAAACAGCTTGTGCATCATTAAAGTTATAATATGCATGAGGTAAATAATTGTTTGGCCAAAAGTATGATAATTTACGTGCTTTATAAATACCATCTTTTAATTTTAAAGTACGTTTTTCTAAGCCTGTTTTTTCAAGGGATTGATCATAAAGTTCTTTTGATATAGGGCAGGGAATAGAGGTGTTCTGGCGATATTCTGGAATAACAATCTTTAAGCTTTCTGGGGTATATTGTTTGGCAAGGTATGCTTTCGATAAACAATAGCCCATCCAATGGTCGTATTTCATCCATTGAGCATCAAAAGAAAGAAATACTTCATCTAATAGCTGAACATTTTTTAGATCAGGAATTTCGGTTTCTTCAAGCATAAAATCAGTATTATCGCAGTAATGCATACTTTCTGTAATAACATGAAAATCATCTGTAATAATAACGCCATCCATACCGTCTTTGATAATAAAATAAGCATTTTCTAAATTACAAAAGAATAGCATTCCTGGTGGAATGTCGTTTAATCCTTCTAAAGGTTGCTCATTTTTTGGATCAATTCCTTGTGCCAGTCGTGTCATTTGTTGATTTGGAACAATCTCAACTGGTTTTAATCTTGGACGTGGTGAAGTCGAAACTGAACTTTGTAAAACGCCAGGTGGACGAAAAGTAAATGTAGAATATTGACCTTTAATTTGCATAATATGAATACCTTTTTTACCTTATTCTTTAAATTAAAACATAAAATATATTAACAAAAGAAATTGTCCATCACTTTTGATGATTATTATTTTGTTTTTTAGATCCAGAAAGCAATGCGTCCTCGAGCTCTGATAAATACATATCCAGAAAATAACCAGAGAATAATACTATATCCAAGTGCATACATCCAAATTCTTAGTCCTACAGATTCTCCTAATAATGGTCCGCGTACAACATCTATAATAGGATAAAGTGGGTTATAGACTAAATAAACAATACGATGTTTCAATTGTGAAGGCAGCCAAATAATAGGGGTGATATAGAAAACAATTTGAATAAAGCTATTGATAATTTGAGGAATATCACGATAGCGTGCGCAAATGCATCCTAGGAATAAGCAAATGGCTAAACCGTCTATAAGCCATAGTAAGAGGCCTGGGATAGTTTCTAAAGCAATCCATCCTGGATTCTTATTATAATATATAAAAACAATTGCGGGAATAACTAGATTGAAGCTTAGAATAATGCCATTGCGAATAATCGTTCTGAGTGCTTGCAAGAAAAAAGGGAGTTTAATGGAATGAATGGTATCATCAGCTTGCAGAAAACATTGACATCCATCAGATAAAGTTGTTGCCATTCCGTGTTGCCAAAGAACAGTTGATAACGCAACAAACGGGAGATACTGATGCAAATCCATTTTAAATAATGAGCTGTAAATAAGCCCCATGGTTGCAATCATGGCAGCAGATGTAGCTGTAATCCATACAGGTCCAAGTACTGAACCTTTGTATCGTAATTTGATATCAAACCATCCCAGAGAAAAAGCAAGTCTCCACAATTTTAACCCTTCTATAATATCAAGGACAGCCTGATAATACCGTGAGTTTTTTGTATTGTATATTTTTTGAAGCAAAAATGTCATGGGTCAACAAGGCTATAATAAAGTTAAAATTTAAAAATGCTTAGCTCATGATAGAGATTTGTCAAGACTATAGTCCATAGTTGTATAAGAAACAATCATTATGTAAAAGCTTATCATTGAGCCTTCAGATTTTTGTGATTTTACCTTAAATAAAACATAATTTTTTATGTATTTAAAACAATGCTTTTGCTTGCAAAAGAAATGAATATCTAGTAGGTATTAAATAGTATTTCAAATGACTTATTTTGATTCTTTAAAAAAAAGGATTAAATAAAGAGATGTGAAATAAATAGCATAAATATGAGGCGCGTGGATTTATTTTGGGACACTTTCAAACTATATGTTACCCAAGTAAATATTTTAAGGTAGAGGCATTATGGCGCATTTAAGACGTAAGTTATTACAATTTTCATCAGTATGCTCTCCGCATCGTATGAAAAATAAATTGTTTAAGAAATCGTCTACAGTCTTAATGTTACGTTTAGGAAGTGTTGGTAGTTTAGCTGCATTGGTTGCAGCTTGTTCTTCCACGCCGCGTCCACAACAAATTCCTATTGCACAAGAAGTAGCAAACTATAAAGCACGTGCACGTTCTTATTATGCACCTCCAGGTCCTCCTAGTGATCCTTGGGGGCCTTATATTACAGAAGCTTCTCAGCGTTTTGATGTGCCAGAAGCGTGGATACGTGCCGTTATGAAGCAAGAATCTGCTGGAAATTCTTTTGCTACTTCAGGTCCTGGCGCAATGGGGCTAATGCAACTAATGCCACCAACTTATGATGAATTAAGGGTTGCTTACAATTTAGGTGATGATGCCTATGATCCTCATGATAATATTGCAGCTGGTGCGGCTTATATTCGTCAGATGTATGATATTTATGGATCTCCTGGATTTTTAGCTGCCTATAATGGTGGGCCGGGGCGTTTAGATGATTTTTTGACTAGGAATAGAACTTTACCTTTAGAAACACGTCGTTACGTTGCTTCTATTGGTCCTAAAATTCAAGGGATTAATCCACAGCGTCGTTCTCAAGCTGATCTGCTTGTTGAAAATAGTGGTGTAGGAGGTGGTGTTGATCCAAATCTTTATGCTGCTGCTGCGCAACCATCTTCTTCTCGTCAAAGAGCTTTATCTCCACAAGCTAATTCTGTGCAACAAGCATGGGCAAGCCGTATGGGAGGTGGTGGCCAGTCATCAGCAGATAGTTTAAATGTGGCTAGTTTAAATCGCACTGATAGTGCGACAACTGAGAGTTTAAATGGTCAAAGTTTAAATTATGCAGGACGCAATGTTGCAGTAGCGTCTTCTAGGTCTTCACGTCGTAATACAAATGCGGGTTATCCAACGCAATGGAAAAGTTTTGATCGTCAACCTGTTGCTGTAGCACAAACAGAAACAAGACAAGATATTAAGTCAGCTTGGGCGGCTAGAGGATATAAAGCAACCCCAGTTGCGCCACTAGCTGTTGCTCCTGTTGCTGTAGCCTCTAATAGAGAGCCGCCAATTATTATACCTTCATCGCAACCTGTACAGGTTGCTTCTGCACCTGTTGGAAATAGCAGTCGTTATTATCAGCCTGTTGCTTATCGTGTGCCTGCAAGTACTAGGAAAGCAGTTGTATCTCCAAAAACAACAGCGGTTTCATCTTCTGGTGGTTGGGGCATTCAAGTAGGTGCTTTTGCGTCTTCTTCTCAAGCTCAAAGTGCTGCAGGACAAGCAAAGAGTAAAGCGGCTTTGCGTGTAGGATCTCAGCAGGTTCAAACTGTTACTGTGGGTAAAAATAAACTATATCGTGCTAGAGTTACAGGTTTAAGTAAAGATACTGCTCAAAATGCATGTCAAAAGCTTTCTTCTTGTATGCTGCTTTCACCTTCAAAGATTTGATTAATATAATATTAGTGTAACAAAGTAGCCTTAATTTGATACTTATAAATATTTAATTATTCACGATAAAATATTGTAACAAATAGAGCAGCTTTTATAGCTGCTTTATTTATATTTCGTCATATAAGCATTTTCTATCGATACTTGATCAAGAAAAAATCAAGAAAGATGCAAATGTATTAAATAATATTTATTGTTATATAATTCATTTAATATCTTAATAAAATATTATAGAGCCAGCTGTTCAACAATGTTTTATTTATAGAACTAGCTCTTTAAAAGTTAAATCAACAAAAAGTAAATAAATCATCTTTATCTAAGCGCGATTTTGGTAGGCTAGCAAAGATATCATCATCTGCATGATAACCTAAAGTAACGACAACTAGGCTTGTATACCCTTGTTCTGTTAAATTAAATTCTTTATCAAGGGCTTTGCTATCGAATCCTTCAATAGGAGTAGCATCAATACCTAATGCAGCAGCACCTAATAAGAGGTATCCTAATGCAATATAGCATTGTTTTCCCATCCAGGATTTTGCATTATGTTCAACTTTATTATGTAAATCAACAAAACTCATATATTGATTAACTTGTTGTTCAACTTTTTCTAAAGAATTGATGCGTCCATCGTTATAGGCTTTTTGGATGGTTTTTGTTAAATAATTTCTATCAATACTCGTTTTTGAACAGATAACAATACTATGAGATGAGTCGATAACTTTATTATGGTTAAAAATAAAGAAATCAGATGCCATGGAACTTGCTACACGTTTTTTACCATCAGGATTACCAGTTACGATAAAGTGGTATGGCTGGGAGTTGATGGATGTAGGCGTATATTGCAGAAGCTCAATCAGTTGTTCTATTAAATCTGCTGGTATTTTTTTGTTGGGATTATATTTTTTTGTTGCATATCGTTGATGAATAATTTGTTTAAGGTTCATATTTATCCTCTAAAAAAAGTATTTTATATATTATACTAATCATATTGATTTAATAAGATATAATACAAGTTGTAAAGAGTTATAAAATATAAACCTTCAATTACTCTACATAAAAGTTATTTTTGTGAAGAGGAAGGGATTACAGCTAACATTGGAAACGCCATATAGGTATTTAACTGTTCAAGGTAACGATTTACTTCAATATCTAAAGAAATATTGTCTCTTTCTGGTATTGGTTTAAAAACGTATAAATTGGTTCCATATGGAATTTCTTGGTATGATGAAACTTTGTTTTGACCAATCTCTTTGATTTGTTGAAGGAGCTTCTCAGCACATTTAGCAGAGATTGTGTAGCATCCTAAGTTTGCAAAAGAAAGAATTTTTAACATATGAACAGCTTCTAAGTCATTATTTTGGTAAATAGGCACGTCAATAATGCTATTATTTTCTTTTATAAATTCTTCCTTACCATATCCTGGAAAAGTATAAATAACTTTTGGTAAACAAGGCATAATTTCTACACAAGGATTCCAATTAAGATCATATCCCCATATCATTAAATCATAATCGATTTTTGATAATAAAGATTGTTCTTGATGTGCTAGAAAATCTTTATGTGCAACGGTATTTGATTCGAAAATAGTAATTGAAGACTGTGTTTCCACTGCTTGCCTCCATAGTGAAATATGGGCATGAGTTAAGGCAAGATTAGTTGAATCATATATATTATCTGCTGTAATAATTTGTTCTTCTAATAATTGCTTGCGCAAATTGGGATTGGAAACTGGAGCTTTTATAGGGGTAATAGGCACGCTAAGATGCTGATTATTTTTGTTAAAATTCTCTAATAGTAGAGGTTCTTGGTCTGGATAAATAACAAAATATTTCATGTTTGACTCAAATTAACCCATTATTTTAAAAGTTTATCATTATAAATTATTATATAACCGTTAATTTATAGCAGAAATTTAAGTAGTTTCAAAATCTTTAGTGAAAGAAGATATAATATTGTATAATTATATGTAAAGTAAGTTGTATAAATTACGATATAGGTTACGTTTCATAAAGTTATGAAAGTTATTTATAATTTTATGAAACGTAATGAGTGTAAAAATCAAGCTTGTATTTCTTCCTCAACACTTTCTAATGGATAGATAGGTACAGGTATAAACTTGATATTTTTAAATTGAGTGATAAAGGCAGAGCAAGATATAACCAGTACAGTAACAAGGTTAATCGTTGCTAAGAAATATAAATTAAACCAATTTCTAGGAAATGGAATATGGATGATGTGTTTATATTGGTAAGTCACAAAAAAGATAGAATAAAAATCTATGGTTAATAGATAAATAGTCCAAACAATTAAAGAACCAATAATAGTCCCGTAGAGGAAACGATGGATAGAATGCATGTTTCTCTCTCCTTTCTACTCTCAACTAGCGATTATTTCATATATGGGTTTGACCGTAAATTATTACACCGGATCTTGTATAATATTGCATAAAATATAAAAAATCAAGAATAAATATAAATAAATCAATATTTTGTGATTATAAACGAAATGAATTAAGAATTTCTTGCGCAGTTTGTTCAGGAGTATTTAGGTTTTGCTTACTTTCAGCGGGAAAGAAAGATTGTCGTAAAAGAGTATTCGTTGGTGAGGGAAGAACGTGTTGGATTGTTACATTGGACAGATGTGCAACTTCTTGTTGCCAGCATTGTAGTATCGCACTAACAGCGGCTTGTATAATAGCGATTGGAGCGCAAAAGGCCTGTGTAGAAGCAATTGTTTGTAAGAAAATTGCTTGCGCATTATTTGTCGCGCATAGAAGAGGAGATAAAGTGCGTATTAATCGCCGACAGCTAGATAAATTAGCTTGTATATTTTTATCCCAGGCAGCATCGGTGATTTGAGAAACAGGGGTTAATGGTGTGTATTGAAATGCAGCATGAATAAAAATATCTAAGCGGTTAAATTGAGAGGCAATAGATGGGCCAATTAGATCGATGTGTTCTGCTTCATATCCCCCCAGATCCATCGGTAGCAATGTTGCTGTACCACCTTGAGATTTGATCTGGTCATCAGTTTGTATTAACCCCCCTTGGGTTCGTGCACTAATAATACAATGAGCGCCAGCTCGTGCTAGCACAATGGCACAGGCTTGACCAATTCCTCTGCTCGCACCTGTAATAAAAGCCACTTTGTTCTTGAGGGGTAATATCATTCCTTATTTGGATTTTATTAAATTCATATCATGATCAGTTAAAGAAATTGGGTATTCACCAGTAAAGCACGCATCGCAATATTGAGGATTTTGGTTATCTCTTTTTTCTTCATCTAAAGCGCGATAAAGTCCATCAGACGAAACAAATCCTAAAGAATCAGCTCCAATTAATTTGCACATTTCATTGGTATCATGGATGTATGCCAATAATTTTTCTTGTGCAGGAGTGTCAATTCCATAAAAGCAAGAATGCTTTGTTGGAGGGGAAGCAATACGTAAGTGCACTTCAGTAGCACCTGCTGCTCTAACCATTTCAACGATTTTTTTCGAGGTTGTTCCGCGTACAATCGAGTCATCAATTAGAACAACGCGTTTGCCTTCAATGACAGCACGGTTAGTCGCGTGTTTTAACTTTACCCCAAGATGGCGGATTTGATCAGTAGGTTCAATAAAAGTGCGTCCAATATAATGGCTACGAATAATCCCAAGTTCAAATGGAATATTACTTGCTGCTGCATATCCAATCGCGGCAGGAACACCAGAATCAGGCACAGGAACAACGACATCTGCATCTACATGGCATTCTTTAGCCAGTTCTGCTCCAATTTTTTTGCGTGCCATGTAGACTGATTTGTTATCAATAACAGAATCTGGTCTGGCAAAATAAACATATTCAAAAATACAAAAACGACTGGAGGTATGACCAGAGAAAGGATGAATAGAGCGTACACCATTATTATCAATGATAATGACTTCACCAGGCTCAATATCACGAACAAAATCTGCACCCATGCTGGATAATGCACAACTTTCGCTGGCAACGACCCAAGAATTTTCTTCTTGACCATTAGGAAGTTTTCCAAGGATCAAAGGACGAACGCCCAAAGGGTCTCTTGCTGCAATTAACATATCTTTGGATAAAGCAACTAAAGAATATGCGCCTTGCACTTGTTTTAATGCATCAATAAAACGATCGATAACGTTCGTATATAAAGAAATCGCAATTAGATGAATGAAGACTTCACTATCTGTGCTGGACTGAAATAAGCAACCTCTACGAACTAAAGACTGTTTTAAAAGTTGAGCATTAGTAAGATTTCCGTTATGAGCAACGGCAAAACCTCCAAATTCAAAATCGCCATATAAAGGTTGCACATTACGGATTTGTGTTTCCCCCGTAGTGGCATATCGATTATGCCCGATGGCAACACCACCAGGTAAAGCAGAAATAACACGTGGATCTGCAAAAACTTCTCCAACCAATCCTAATCCACGATGGGAATGAAAATTGTTCCCATCATAGGTCACGATGCCGCTCGCTTCTTGTCCGCGATGTTGTAAAGCATGTAATCCCAATGCAGTTAAAGATGCAGCATCTTGGGCTGTCCAGACGCCAACGACGCCACACTCTTCGTGGAATTCGTCATCATCAATAAATTCAAGATCATGAGAAGAAAAATGAGAGGAAACGGTCATGATAAATCCATGGTGGTTGAGAAAAAGGCAAAGGATAAATTAAATTTACAATAGTGTTTTATCAATTTGAAGGAACGCCTGTATTGCTATTATTTTGTTCTGTCGAAGCTGGGCCTACGTTTGTGTTTGGATCAGTGTTCATATCATTATTATTTGGATATGTTTCTCTGGTTGGTTTAGTCTGTGGTACAACGATTTCTCTTTGCATAGCACTGGGTAACAATCCATTGATATAAACAGCACCATGATAAACATAAGGAATTATTTTGCTTTCTTGTAAAGAATCAGGCCATTGCGCTGCAGGAAAAAGAATACCAGCAAAAATATAAACAATTGCTAGGCCAGCAAACCCTTTAAGTGCACCACATGCTGCGCCAAGAAGTTTATCTAGTCTGCCAAGTAAAGAAAAACGGGTTGAATTTTGACCTACAATGATATTCGCCAGAGCATTAATCAAAACGCTACATAACAAAAAGATAACAATAAAAGAAGCAACATCAGCCAATGTTTGATTGCTGATATATTCTGTAATTTTGGGAGAAAGATCAGGATACCAGCGATTAGCAAGGCTTGCAGCAACAACCCATCCGAATAAACCGATGAATTCTCGAGTAAAACCTCTGGTCAAGCCTGAGAGTGCACTTAAGACAATAATCCCAAGGCAAACCAGATCAATCCAGTTCATACTTTCCAGCACTTTATTAAGATATCCTTTTTTAATCAAGTGTTCAAAATATACTCTTAATTAAACAATTTGTTTATATCAATCTTTTTATTATAAATTTCTCAAAGATTTTTGTTTTAGCAATGACAAGAATGATTTTTTATATAAAAAATTAAGAGAAATCATTTTTTAATGTGTCATAATACGCTTGCTAATCAATTTAAATTATAAGTAAATTTGATATATGCGATTGAGAGATGTATTTTAGTCATGTTTGTTTTGTAGAAGTTACATATATTAAGTTTATTGTTCTGAATAATGGTATTAAATTATATTAACGCTATTATATTTTTATATGTTAACCAATGAAATAACATTACATAGATCATAGTTTTGTGATTTTTATGAAATATCTTTAATTGTATCTGTAATAATATAAGCAAGTTATAATTTATGCTTCGATATAATATATTGTTGTTAAGAATTAATATAATTTTATTTGAAAAGGTTGCTTTATAAAAGTAAAGACACTTTCCATAAAAATATGGAAAGTGTCAGAAAGTTATTATTAAATACGTTCAATAACCGTAGCTATACCTTGTCCTTCACCGATACACATAGCAGCAAGGCCATATTTACCTTTACCTTGTTCCATTACGTTTAGTAATGTCACAAGAATACGTGCGCCAGAACAACCTAGTGGATGACCTAAAGCGATAGCACCACCATGTAAATTAACTTTTTTATCTCGATCTTCCCATAAACCTAAATCTTTAAGGCAAGGAATAGCCTGAGCTGCAAAAGCTTCGTTAATTTCAGCAAAATCAATATCTTTGATGGTCATTTTTGCTTTTTCTAGAGCTTTACGAGCTGAAGGAACTGGACCATAACCCATAATTGCTGCAGGAATACCTGCTGTAGCTGTAGAAATAATACGAGCGCGAGGGGTAATACCTAGTTCTTTTGCTTTGTCTTCACTCATGACTAATAAACAAGAAGCGCCGTCTGATAATGCTGAAGATGTTCCAGCAGTGACAGTTCCATTCACAGGATCAAAAGCAGGACGAAGTTGTCCTAAAGTTTCTGTTGTCGTTTCTGGACGAATGACTTCATCAGTTTTTACCAAAATGGGTAAGCCATTTGCATCATGTCCCATTATTGGAATAATTTCATTTTCAAACAGACCATCGATAGTTGCTTTATGAGCTAATTGATGTGAACGAGCCCCCAAAGCATCTTGTTCTTGGCGGGTAACATTGTGAATTTTTGCAACAGCTTCTGCTGTAAATCCCATAGCTAATGAACCTTCAGCCATGTATTTATCTGTTGCATGATTTAGATTCATTTCTTTGGTCATTGGTACGTGACCCATGTGTTCTACACCACCAACGAGCACGCTTTCTGCATCTCCAGCTTTAATCGCACGAGTTGCCATATGTAAAGCATCCATAGAAGAGCCACAAAGGCGGTTAACCGTTGTTGCTGTTACTTCTACTGGCAATCCAGCGTTAAGGGCTGCTAATCTAGCAACGTTAAAGCCTTGTTCACCCATCTGTTGAACGCATCCCCAGATAATATCCCCCACCATTTCAGGTTTAATTTTTGGTTGACGTTTGAACATTGCTTTCATTAAATGTGATGATAAATCATCTGCACGAACGTGACGAAACACACCATTTTTTGAACGCCCCATAGGGGTACGAATTCCATCGACTATTACAACATTTTTCATTTTTATTCCCCTAACTTATGCGTAAAACTTTTGGTTGTTTTTTAAGCGCTGAATCAAGCTTTCTGGAGTATGATAAAGGTTGCTTATATTTTTATATTTTTCTGAAGCTTCAACAAGTTTGCTTAGACCAATTTGATCCATGTAGTAGAATAAACCACCTCTAAATGGAGGGAAACCTGTGCCATACATCATTGCGATATCGCCTTCAGCTGGAGAGGCAATGATACCTTCATCAAGACAGCGAATGGCTTCAAACATCATAGGTAACATCATACGCATGATGATATCGTCTGCTGAAAAATCTTGAGCTGGAGATGCGAAAGAAGCAATTAATTTGTTGGCAGTATCGTTATCAGATGCTTTTAAACGACCTCTTTTATCTGGTGCATGTGTGTAAAAACCTTCGCCATTTTTCTGACCATAATGTTTCATATCGAATAATGATCCGATTAGATTTTTTTCAGGTTTTGTCATGCGGTCTGGGAATGCTTCACCCATAACGTCCATACAATGTTCAGCTGTATCTAAACCGATAACATCCAATAACATAGCAGGACCCATTGGCCATCCAAACTCTTTACTCATTACTTTATCAACGGTGGACATATTGGCACCGTCTAAAATCAATTTATTGAACGCATGGAAATATGGAACCAAACAACGGTTGACCAAGAAACCATGACAGTCATTGACGAGGATAGGGGTTTTGCCTAATTGAGTAACGTATTTAACAGCTTTTTTGATTGTTTCATCGCTTGTTTTTTCTCCACGAACGACTTCAACAAGAGGCATTTTTGGAACAGGGTTGAAGAAATGAATACCACAGAAATTTTCTGGACTTTTAAGAGCTTGTGCAATATCACTAACTTTTAGAGTTGAAGTGTTTGTTGCAATAACAGCTTTAGTTGCAACGCCTTCTAACTCAGTAAGAACAGCTTTTTTTAATTTTAAATTTTCAACAACAGCTTCAACAATAAGGTCTGTTTCTTCAAGTTCGACATTATGAAGTGTTGCATGGATGTGGTTTAGTGTATCTCCCATAGCTTTAGGAGTTTTACGACCACGTTCAACTTGTTTAGAAAGAATGCTGTTTGCTTCATTTAAACCTAAGTTTAAGCCTTCTTTATTAATGTCTTTTAAGACAACGTCAGCACCTTTATCTGCAGTAACATAAGCAATACCACCACCCATGATTCCTGCACCGATAACACCAACATTTGAGAATTCTTTTAGATCTTTAACTAGACCTTTAGCTTTTTCTCTTACCAATGTATCGTTTAAAGAAACATTAATCAATGCATCAGCAACACCTGTTTTGATACATTGGATCAGACCTTCTCGATCTAGAGCAAGAGCAGCGTCACGTTCACAATTGGCTGATTTCTCTTGTGTATCAAGGATAATGTTTGGTGCTGGGTAATGTTTTCCAGCTGTTTTAAACGCCATGCTTCGTGCAATGCTGATAGACATTGCTAATTCATATTTATTTAAAGTTAGTGGTGCTTTTTTCTCATTATGGCGAGCAGTCCAATCTAAGTCACCAGCTACACAAGATTTAAGTAAAATAACGGCTTGTTCAATAGGATCGATTTTGTCAGCGATGACACCATCAATCACGTGATGTTCAAGTGCAGTATCAGCAGTAAAAGGTTTTCCAGCTGTAAACCATTGTAACGCTGTATCAAGACCTGTAATACGAGGCAAACGCGTCATTGCACCGTAACATGGCATGATACCTAATGTTATTTCTGGTAAAGATATTTTCGTATCTTGAGTTGCAATACGATAATCTGCCGTTAATGTAAGTTCAGCAGCAGCACTGACAATATTACCATTTAAAATGGCTACTTTTGGCATATTTAGATCTTCAATACTATTGAAAATCTCATTTGCCCAAACTATATAATTAGAGAGAGTTTTATCATCTTGGTGAATAAGATGACGGAATTCTTTAATATCTACGCCTGCACTAAATAATTGTTTACCTGACCTAATGATTAGCCCTTTTCCACCACTTGTCTTGATAGAATTTACGGCTTTTTGTAAGTCTTCTAATGCGGCTTTATTTATAATATTGACTTGATCTATTTTTGAATCAAATACGAGCTCTAAAAACTGATCGCGAGTTGCGACCTGGAAAAATTGTCCTTGGTACATAATATAATCCTTACTCGGATATTCAGTTATTTATAAAGGTTAATGGCGATTGCAGCATTACGGAGCTCATCACGGAAATCAGGGTGAGCAATATTGATTAGTGCTTTTGCACGCTGCACAGTGCTTAAACCGCGTAAATCTGCAACTCCGTATTCGGTTACAATAATTTGCACATCATTACGAAGCGTTGTTACTGGTGTTCCTGGAGGGAGCTCGAATTTAATCGTTGAATCAATACCGTCTTTACCTTTATAGGTTGATTTCAAAGTAATGATAGATAGACCACCTTTGGACATACGAGTAGCACGAATAAAATCTACTTGCCCACCTGTTCCAGAGATCTGCTTATGACCGATACCTTCTGCGGCAACTTGACCCGTAAGATCAATCATGATGCAAGTGTTGATAGAAACAAGATTGTCATTTTTTGCAATCTCATTTGGATTATTTACAATGCCAACATTGTCAATTTTAATTTGATCATTATGGTCCATGAAGTCTAGTAACTCTTGAGAACCAGCTGCAAATGCAGTAACGATTTTATGTGGTTGATAGTTTTTAGCAGCACCTGTAACGGCACCAGCTTTACATAACTCCATCATAGATTCAGTAAACATCTCGGTATGGATGCCTAAATTTTTATGGTTTTTTAAACCAAGTCCAATCGTATTAGATAAACCACCAATACCAATTTGGATGGTAGAGCCATCTTTAATCATCGGAAGTATAAGTTTTGCGATTTGTATTTCAACTTCTGATGGAGCAGCTGGTTTTGCTTCAGCGATTGGATGATGACCTTCTGCAATAAAATGTACATCATCGATATGAAGTAAGTTTTCTTTATTACCAACAAAAGGTTGGTTTTCATTAATAATTGCAATAACCGTGTTTATATTACGATCAAGTACTATTCTATTTCCTACACCACCACAAGCTCCCATACTCATATAGCCATTTTCATCAGGTGGAGTAGTTTCAACAATCATTACATCAAAATCAATGCGATCTAAAACTTCTTTTACATTAGATAAATGGTAAGTAATAATTTCTGCATTACCACCATTTTGGGCTTTTTTTTCTAAAGGCCCCATAAATAAACTACGGTAGGTTAAATGTCCTACATATTCTGGTTTTAAAAATTCATAAGGGTATGTTAATAGTCCTGCATATAGTTCAGCGTTGTCAAGATTGAGTGCTGTTTTATCGAGTTCTTTTAGTGCTAGGACAGGAACTGATAAGTATCCTCCAGCCCAGATTTTATCTCCAGATTTTATTTTTTTTACAACATCACTAAGTGTAGTTAATTTTGTATTATATGTGTCTTTCCAACTCATATGCGACCTCTCAATAAATGATAAGTAGTTAGAATTAGACGAGTTGCTTTATTTTTATCTTATAATAATAAGTCTATACCTGAATGTTTTCATTCACTAATAAAAAATAACTATTGATACGTTTCAATAGGAGATTATAAGTTTAAATAATTCTATAAAATGGCAGAAATAAAGGTTTTTTGGATGTATATAGAATGTTAGTCAACTTTTTGTTAGTGTGATTATATATGTTATGTAAACGTTTTTTGTAAATGAGTAATTACGTATAATTTAATTAGAAAACGGCTTTTTTTTTATAATATTAAGTGTTGTTACATTATTATATTTTAGCGATTCTATTTATAATAATGTAACATTTAGTAATGAACTGTTTTAGTCGAAAAGACTGAGATGATTTGATGAAATTAACCAGCTTTATGTGGCTCGTTAAAAATGTTTACAGATGGAATTGTTCCTTTAAATTTTTCAATTTCAACCATAGCTGTTTGTCCACAGTTGGCTTGAGCTAATTTTGAAGTAGCGATTCCGGTTGTTAGATTGTTAACGTCACCATAGCGACAGAGTGTTTTAGCTTCACGAGGATTCAATGGATCATACCAGCCACCTTCGTTAATACGAATAACTCCAGGGCGAATAACATCTGTAATTTTAATTCCGACTAAGATTTGTCCGCGATCATTAAATGCACGTGCAATATCACCCTCTTTTAATCCACGTGCTTTTGCATCCTTTGGATTTATCCAACAAGGTTCACGATCTCCAATGGCATATTTTTCACGTAATTTAGTGCCACATAATTGTGAGTGTAGGCGATAAATTGGATGGTTTGATGCGATATGTAGAGGGTATTTTGTGGTTGGCCCTCCAAGGCGTTCAATAGGTTCCATCCATGTAGGATGAGGAGGGCAGTCATCATATTGCATTTTTTCAATGTTAATCGAGTAAATTTCAATTTTCCCAGAAGGCGTTCCAAGAGCATTTAGCAATGGATCTTCACGGAAATCACTATACCGTACAAATTGTTTTTGAGGCTCTTGAACAGGGAAACCAAGAGCTTCTTCGCTTTCCCAAAAAACGTCAAAAATAGGCATTTCCATCCCTTTAGCACGAGATTCAATTCGTGCAGCTTCATAAAAGCTGCGGATCCAATCCATTTCTGTTAGGCCTTCAGTATATTCGTCACGTTTCCCTAATCGTTCACTAATATCAGACAGAACATCATAATCTGAACGGGATTCATACATAGGTTCAACAAGTTTTTTCATAGGCACGATGTGGCTGAGTGCATAATCACCAAGCTGTTCAATATCATTGCGTTCATAAGGGGTTGTAACTGGAAGAACAATATCAGCGTGACGTGCTGAAGCAGTCCATTGGAAATCTTGGACAACAAATGTATCCAGTTTTTTCCATGCTTTGATCATCTCATTTCGATCTTGTTGATGCGCAAAAGGATTCCCACCAGCCCAGTACGCCATACGTAAATCAGGTAAAACAATATCCGAACCATTATATTTAATTGTTTTTCCAGGATTTAATAATGCTTCTACCATACGACAAACAGGAATTGCATTAGCTTTTGGTTGGCAAGCAGATTCTGTAGAGCCAGGCGTACAACCAGCGGGCAATTCTTCTACAGTAGCAGCTGGCCCATCTGTAATTCCTCCTAAAATTGGACTGGTTGCAGTTGGAGACCCACCACTGCAATAATGATAACTAAAGCCAAATCCACCACCAGGCAAACCAATCTGACCCAACATAGAACATAAAGTGACTAACATCCAATGAGCTTGTTCACCATGATGTTGCCGTTGGATTGACCAACCAGCCGCAATCATTGTTCTATTATGTGCAAAATCACGAGCAAGTTGCTTAATTGTTTTTGCATCAATTTCGCAAATCTTTTCAGCCCATTCAGCTGTTTTTGGTGTGTTGTCTGTTTTGCCTGTAAGATAATCAAGGAAAGGTTCAAATCCAACAGTATATTTCTTTAAGAATGCTTCATCATGAAGGTTTTCTACATAAAGTGTATGTGCAATGCTTAACATCATCGCTACGTCAGTTTGAGGGCGAGGGGCTAACCATTCACCTTTTAAATATTGGCAAGTTTCTGTTTGAATGGGATCAATACAAATGACACGAATACCTGCTTTTTTGACTTCTTCTAAACCAACAAAACCACCATGATCGGGAATAAGCCATCCAATTTGGTTTGTATTAACGGGATTACATCCCCAAAAAACAATAGTTTTTGTATTTTCTTTAACGACATTCCATGTTGTGCATTGTTCATAGACCTCTAATGAGCCAACAACATGAGGAAGGATAACCTGTGCTGCGCCTGTTGAGTAATCTCCTAAAGCATTCACAAATCCACCTGTCATTTTTAACATGCGGCGTAATAATGTACGACAATTATGAAACTTCCCAACACTTTTCCAGCCATAAGATCCACCAAAAAGACTGGTTGGGCCATATGTTTCACGAACTCTTTTAATTTCTCCGGCGACCAAGTCTAATGCTTTGTCCCAACTGACACGTACAAAATCACCTGTTCCACGCCCATCAGGATCTGCACCGGGACCATGTTCTAGCCATGCACGTCTTACCATAGGATATTTAATACGTGATGGAGAGTAAATTGAATCCATCATCCCTTCAAGCATAATATTTGGATGGGGATCTTTTTCCCAAGGAGTTACCTCGACTAAACGGCCATTTTCAACCCGTCCTCGGAATACACCCCAATGGCTTCCAGACATGGTAAGTTTTGTTGCAGCTTGTGCTTTTGCCCTAGGGATAAGCAATGAACCACTAGAGGCACTAACGATAGCTAAAGCTGCGGCGCTTTTTAAAAAAGAACGACGATTTATTTGTGGTGAGACAGCATTTGTTTTGTTAGGTGACATGGCATTATCCTAAGGTTTAATGGTCTTTTTATATTGTGCGACAAGATGATTAAAAGATGACAAATAAAGTATAAGTAATTTGAGTATAATTGTATAAAAACTGTTTTTTGCTACACGATTAATAGCTGTATTCATTTGAGGTATCCATTGAGATAATCGTAAAGATAATGCGTCAATGAAGATTAAATTTTGTTGACGTAGAGCCTCTGCCAATGCAGCAAGCTCTAGTGCTAAATGATCAGCGGGCTCTTTGCAAGAATGCACGATAGAGACGTCAAGCTTACTCAAAGTATGAGTCATTTCAATATGAGGCTCTTGAAATAATCGGCCATGATCGTTCATATAAAAACTTTCATAAGGAGGTACCGCGTTTGGACCTGAGATTCCATCAAATAAAGAAACATATTGGTGTGCGAGTTGGGGTTCTATTTCTTTATTTGGTGTCGCGTTGAAAGTGTTTATAATTTGTGTTGTCAGGTTAGGTTCATTTAATGTTTCACCAAGATCCGTAAGAAATTCAGTAAACGCAGGTGTTCGATACTCCTTCAGTGTTTTTATATCTAAAGGAGCAATAAACAATCTAGAAAACCAGTCAATGATAGCAGCATGTACGAACGCTTCTGGATACATATTGTTTATCCTATGACGCAGACAATTCTATGATAATGAGGCGCATTAATGTGCTCCTACATTTTCATGTACATCCATAGAATGATTTTGTAAGTAGCCTAGAAGTAAACGGTACTGATCTGGTGTTAAAGAAGTATAACGTTTCATCGCATTAAGGTTACCAATCCATTGATTAGCAAGAAGATGCTCTTCCTTTGGAACAGAGTGACAAACGCTACAAGTTGAATTAAACAAGTTTGATGAATATGCCCACATATCTGCAAGAGAAACATTTAACCCTTCATTTGTTGTCCAAAGATCGAGGCTCACTGGATACCAAGTTTGTTTAGTTTCAGGATCAATAACAGCTTTTCCGCGATGATACGCTTTGATCGCTTTATCCCCCAGAACCGCATACATTATTCGTTGACCTTGCAAGGCATAGACAACAGATTCTGCACCGTCCATTTGCCAACCATCAAGACGCAATTTAAGTTTATTTCCTTGATGCTCAAGAACCTTTAACTTAGCTGTAGCAAGTAACTTTCAATCTTCATCACCGCTACTATTTTCTGTAAGGTAAAAAGGTTTGGTATTAACGGCATAAACAATGTTGGCTTTTTCAATTTTATTGGTTGAGGAGGTGGGTAAAGCGACGTCTATTTTATTGACTTGTGGTAACATCACTAAATTAGGTGTGCGGTTAGGCTCTGGTTGACCAGGAGCAGGTAAATCAACCCCAGGGATACTCTTGAGATAAATAGCTATCGCCCGCAAGTCTTCATTAGAAAGTTGTTTGGTATTTTGAATGACTTCGGCCATATCCCCACCAGCAATTTTATTAATTGGGCTTTTCCCTGTTTTTAAATAGTTAATAATGGAATTTACAGCCCAAAAATCAATTCCAGTTTCATCTTGGCTAATATTTGGGAAATGTCCTTTACCATCAGGCGTTGGACCGCCTCCATAACGGAAACCACTTTTGATAACACCCATAAAATTACGTGTAGAGTGACATTCTGCACAATGTCCAGCACTTTCGACGAGGTAATGCCCACGCTCAAAAAGGGCAGCTTCATTTTTATAAGCAGCAGGAACTTTTTCAGGAGAAAGCGGTTTGCCATCTAAAAAGAAAAGACGCCATACACCAACGCCACGACGTAAATTAAAAGGGAATTTTAATTCATGATTAGGAGCGCGTCCAGAAACAGGTTGAAGTGTGTTTATATAAGCAAATAAATCACGGACATCATTGGCGGTTAAGTGTTGATATGATGTATAAGGAAAGGCAGGATAAAGATTTTGTCCATCAGGCATGATCCCGTTTGGACCAACTCCTTCACGAACGGCTTTTGTAAATTGGGCTAACGTCCAATTTCCAATACCATCTTGTTTATCAGGGGAAATATTAGGCATATAAAAACGACCAAAATTCGTATCTAATGCACGACCTCCGCCTAATTTTAAATGATCATTTTGATTAGGGGTTGCATGACAAGTGGCACAATCACTGGCGATAAAAATAGTACGGCCATTTTGTATATTAGGGGCAGCATTATCTGCAACATCACGTTTAGGATGTATTAAAGACCAAGTTAATGGAGAAGTTAGAACAAAAAAGCCTACAATACCTAAAATAGCAAGTGCCAAGAACCAGTGAATGAGCCGTTTCATTTTGAAAGATGTCCTTGTTTATAATTTAATTACAAATTGTTAATTTTTTATATATTGTTTTACAACTATTTGCACTGTTAAAAGTGTAATAAAATATCTGTTAATTTTTAATGAATAAAAAGATGTTGCCTACAGAGCGTATAGGTTGAGACATATTATATTTAAATTTATCGTTTAGTATATTTATCAGCTGCTTCATCATGCGTTTGCTGGTTTTTGGGGTTCCATTGAAAGCCTGATTTAGCAATAACATCTGGTTTTAAACGTTGATCTGAACCGTAATCCGCTCTGGGATGGAAGAATAATGGTTGAATTTGATCAAGTTGAAGTAACTTTTCGCGATAGGTTGATAAATACTCTTCACGCTCTTGCTCTGAAACATTACCAGGCATCCACGCAATAGAAGGGGGAAGAACATCAAATCCAAGGTAACGAAAAATACCATTGTGAATAGGCCATAAGAGATGCATGATGTCTCCATCAATGCCATCAGGTTCATATAGACTGGAAGCAGTTCCTGTGGTTGCACAGATCATTGCCTTGCGACCTTTAAAGATCCCTGAGTCATATTTTTTACCCGTAGCGTAAGCAAAGCCACGGCTCATGACTCGATCAACCCATCCTTTTAAAATAGCAGGCATTCCAAACCACCAGATTGGAAATTGAAAAATCAATAGATCACACCACAAAACCTTTTCTTGTTCAGTAGAAATATTTAAGAAATCGATATTTTCTCTATCGGGAAAGTCATTCTGATCAATCGTTGCTTTCCAATTCATGGCGTATAAATCTGATACTTGGACTTGATGACCTCGTTCACGTAAGGTTTGCTCGGCAATGTTTTTTAGAGCACTATTAAAAGAATGAGGTTCAGGATGTGCGTATATAATAAGAATTTTCATTAGAACTAATCTCGTGCAAAAATAACATATTGACTTTGAATAATTATTTTGAAGGGTAAGAAAGTTTATTATGGATTTAGAAATAATATTGATAAGCATATTTTATAATACTTATGAAAAAATGAATAGTTATCGAATGTGAAAAAATGATTTAGTTTTAATAAAAGAACTTTTAGAATATTCTTAAGATATATATCCAATAAAAGAAAATAGGAAATTTGTCCTGATGAAGTATGTCACATTAAATAATGGTGTTAAAATGCCGATCTTAGGGTTTGGTGTTTACCAAATTCCAGAAGAGCAAACGAAACAGGCTGTATTGGATGCTTTAGAGGTAGGGTATCGTTTAATCGATACAGCATAATCCTATTTTAATGAATCTGCGGTCGGGGATGCGATCAAAGAAACTAATGTTGCACGAGAAGACATTTTTTTAACGACGAAAATCTGGATTGATAATTATGGAACGGATTTAACTAAGAAATCACTTGATCAATCGATGAAGAAACTCAAGGTTGATTATGTTGATCTCGTATTATTACATCAACCGTTAAATGATTACTACGCTGCTTATCGTGTATTAGAAGAATATTATAAAGCAGGTAAAATTAAATCGATTGGTGTGAGTAACTTTAGCCCTAATCGATTGGCTGATATTGCGGCGTTTAATGAAGTTATCCCGCAAGTCAATCAAGTAGAAGTTAATCCATTTCATCAACAAATTAAAGCACATACAAATATGCAAGAACGGCATATTCAAATTGAAGCATGGGCACCATTTGGAGAAGGGAAAAATAATATTTTTCAAGAGCAAACACTTCAAGAAATTGGCAAGGCTCATAATAAATCGATTGCTCAAGTGATTTTGCGTTGGCTAATTCAAAGAGAAGTTGTCGTTTTAGCAAAGTCAGTTCATAAAGCTCGATTAGCAGAAAATTTCGATGTGTTTGATTTTGAGTTAACAGAACAAGAAATGTTAACAATAAGTAGGTTAGATACGTCTTCTAGTATGTTTTTTGATTTTGAAGACCCTAAAACGGTTGATATGTTTGTAGAGTTAATTAAAAAAAGAAGAAATTTATAAGTCAATGAAGGTATTGCTGAATTCTCTATACTGTCAGATTAAATCATAGATAATTTATAGAGTTTAGTTATTACCGTTATAATAAACTCTTTTTTTTATTTAGTCTTTTTTTAAGGCTCTATAGATAATGAGCATATCATTGACTTTAATTGTAAAACTATTTGCTAAAGACTCATTTAAAGTGCCTTGCCACCAATAGGAATGACTTTGTTGATTTAAAGGATATTTTAAGTTTGTGGTTGTGATCGGCGTTGGAAATAAACTGAATAATGAAACTTGTTGTCTAGGATAGCTTTCGAATTCGCTGGGGTGTTGGATAGCGTTAAACACACCAAAATCAGTAATCATTGTGATATTTTCAATGAGAGGGAGATAATGTGCGAGCAAAGCAATGTTTGCAATGGTATGATCTTCTCTTTTTCCTGTTGCGCCCAATATTATCAGAGATTGAATAGCATTACTTTGACAAAAAAGAACTGCTTTTGTGAGATCATTAGTATTTTGATCTGGGATTTTTGTAATGATCTCTTGATATTGTTGCTGGTTTTTTAAAGATAATGAGTCACAATCCCCAATGATCCTCTGAGGGGTGATTTTATGTTCCAGTAAATCATTGGCTGCACCATCACAACAAATCAGACGCTCTTGATTATTTTGTAAAATTGCTTTGGGTAACGGATGTGTAGGAAAATCACCATTTGCGAGAATTACGGTTTGAGCAGTGCTGTTAGGTGTTGGCATTGGGTAGTATTTCATCGATGAAGATCCAGCCGTAAAGGTTATTCTGTATGAAACAATAATATAAATGAAGCCTCATAAAATCTTATGAGGCTTTTAAAATGGTTAAAGTAAAAGAGTTTTTTTAATTATTTTGATCAAGAGCTGTGCTAATTATTTTTTCCTCGTCTTGAAATGCCTCATCTTCAGAATCTTCTGGTTGTAATCGACTGGGGAGTAACAAGCCAGATTGATCCAAGACAGGATATGCAGCAGAAGCAACAACGTGCGTATTTGTACGTTTTAAATCTCTCGCAAGTTCTAACATAAAAGATCCAAGTTGTATTTGTAGTTTTTTATTTTCAGTTTCTTCACGTAAACCGTTATAATAGATAGAATTTGCTCTATTTTCTAGATCTCTAAAAATATCTTTTTCTTCTGCTAACTTTCTAGCGATGGTTTCATCTTCATTCATAAGCAAAGTCGCTGCAATACGTAAATTTTTATGCATGCGTTTTAACATATCATTTAACGGTGCCATCATTTCATCAGATAAAATAATACGTTGTTTTGCCATTTTTTGAACCGTAGGTAGCACATTACGATCTAAAACATCGCTTGCATTTGCGATTTGAGTACAAAAGGTCAAAATATGCTCAGTTTGAATGAGTTCATGTTGATTTAAAGATTCTGGATCTAATGCGGTAATATAGCTTTGAATAGAGTTGGTGAGTTTATCAAGGATATTATCTACTCTTCGGGCTTCACTGGCGATTTGAGGAGTCTTGCTTTTTAAGGTGTTATCTACTCCAGAAAGCATTTTTTCCAAAGCATCACATAACCGTAAACATTCTCTTACCGCATTGCTAATCGCTAACATTGGAGATTGTTGAATTGCAGCTTTATCAAGATAAATTGGTTTAGATGGGTCTTCGATTTTTTCTTCTCTGGGGCGAGGCATAATCCGTTTTAAGAAATTTGAATAAGGCGTCAGAAAAGGTAAGAAAACAGCTGCAGTTACAATATTAAATAATGTATGGAAATTAGCAACAGACCTGTTCATATCGGGATAATAATGCACAAACCAACTGCTAAGCTGTGATAAGAATATGATACAAATAACAGCTCCAACCAAGCGATTTAATAAATTACCAATAGGTAAGCGTTTTGAAACAATATCTTTACCAGCACCTTCTAACACAGGATTTAGAGCAGTACCGATGTTAGAACCAATAACCATTGCAAAAGCCGTATCTGCAGAAATAACGTTATGTGAAGCAAATGATGCAATTAAAAGCACGACAGCAACTGAAGAATGCATCATCCATGTCAACACTAACGCAATAAACACCGCAACTAATGGCATGTCAGCGATACTGCCTAGCATCATTCTTAATGAAGGTTGATTGGTGTAAGGTTGTAGGATTTCTAAAAATTGATGTAAAGAGATTAGAATTAATCCTAATCCGATAAAAGCTCTTCCTAAATCGCGGATCATATTTGTTCCGCGTCTGAATGTAATGACCCCAATTAAGACAAAGAGGGGAGCAATTCGAGAAACATCAAATGATAAAAGCTGCACAATTAACGTTGTACCAACATTGGCGCCTAACATGACAGCTAAAGCAGATGGTAACCCGATGACTCCATTGGCGGTAAAACTGGTAATCATTAATCCAGTGGCCGTCGAGGATTGTAAAACAGCTGTAATTCCCAAGCCCGCAAAAAAGGCTTGGACTCTGTTTCGTAATGTTTTTGATAAGATTTGATTTAATCTTGCACCAAAGGCACGTTGCACTCCAGTTTGCACCATGTGTACGCCCCATAATAACAGGGCAACGCTACCGGCAAGATCAATGACACTAACAAAATCCACTGATGAACCTCGATTATAAATTAAGAATATTTTTGTGAGCTATATAAATTTATAGCAATTAAAATAAGTGATGGAAGAAAGCGAGTGAAAAATATAAAACACTTAAAATAATGTTAAGGGGATTAACTTTATCACAGAATACTAAAAAAGATCAATAAAATGTCGTTTTTATGGTGAATGCTTTTGTAAAATAGTATCGATATCATATTGAAAATATGTATGATCGTTATGAATATGGTAGTGTTTTGAGAAAGGTAATGTGATGTTGTCCAAGATAAAAAGCTTTTTGAGTATTTTATTTACAAAACGTAAAATAAATACTGATGATAAAAAAGTAATGATTATTACCTGTCCAAGAACAGATGAAGAGGTGTTAATTAATGCAACTTATCATGATGATTGCAAAATAATGGCTCAATTTTCTTGCGTTCCAAAGGAGATAATTGGAAAATCAAGGTAAATTCTCCCTACAGAGAAAGATATAGAAATTTGTGCAGATTTAAGGAATGATACGACAGGCTGTTTTATGACTATTGGGCAAAAGAAGATCCAGAAAGTTATAGCTATGCACATTTGTATTTATGGATAATTTGTGTTTAGAGTTTTTTTGGCGTTTTGCCGTTAGAGCATGATACAATTGAGACGCAACCGATTGATGTTGATTTTACGATTTATCCAGCTGTGTGGATTGGTTTTTTTGATATGTTTGCATTGGGTGAAATGGTGATACAATATCGTGGGCAATATCGTATCATTATGAATGAAGACAAAACGATGGTGCGTATTTGTTTTCAAGAGGAAGATGCAGAAAATATAGAGACTTTTGCTGTAGCTGATAAGATGTTGGTTATCTTAACTAAGCGGGCGCATTATTTGGTTGAGATTATTATTGGTGGTATTACAGAGTATATCGATGAGGATTAGTTTTCATAAAGGCTGTTGAATGGACATTATATCTACAGACATATTTAATTTTGTGCCTATTGATAATGAAAATCGTGGCATAGTCTATATTAATGGGTCTCAAACAGAATTAAGGTTAACGGGTGAAAAGTTAGAAGTTTGTGTAAAAGTAGGTCAATATTACGTTGCCTTTATTACCTATTACACCAAAGTAGCAGAAGAAAGTAAGCATTTAGCAATTTATCTCATTGATCAAGATTATACTTTGTTGAGTTGTAAAGAAGTTTTTGGTTCTGCCACGACTTATATGTTTGGTGAAGATGTTGATGATCGTTTTTATGGGCTGGAGTTAAGAGAGCCCAATATTATTCTTTTTGATTTTGTTTATACAAATCAACACCAATTAACTATATACGCAAAAAAAACAATGCAGGGTAGTTATTGGAAATTAAAAAAAGTGCGTAATTTTCAACGTGAGCGTCTCATGAAAAGGGTAGAGTATAAAGTTTCTGGACGTATAGGACATCAATCTGTTGTCATTAACAAATTTGATGGTGACAAAAGTAATGATCCAAAAATCACGTTGGAAACGCCATTTTATAACAATGTATTTTCAGATAAAAGCCAAGTATTTTTAGATGGGAAGTATACGCATTTAACATTAGACGGAACGTTTTTAAAAACTATTATAAAAATTGAGGATCATTATTTATTTATTTATTATTCGAATAATTGTTAATAATTATTGTTGGGATAATTTTCATTTAGTGAGTGCAGATTTTAGATTGCTGGAAAGTTTTGAGATACATAGAGAATATGATTTTTTAAACGTTATTATCGATACGCAATCTAAGCAAAATAATAGTTTTATTATTGATTATTCTGGGGAAGATAAAGCTGTTAAAAAGTTAATCCATCATCAGTGTCGTTGTTGGGTTGCTAAAGAAAAATCATATTCTTTTTTATGGTTTCCTAGATTTTTATCTTTTTTCAACGATAATATTTATAGAAAGTTAGGGTTCAAATCTCATTTTCGTTTTAAGAAAGTCAAAACATATCAAGAAGAGTTAGTATATAAATAGGGAGAGCAAATGGAATTTGTTTCTTTGGAAGAGTTTAATATTGCTCCTGTAGTTAACGAGAAGGATGAAGCGTATAAAAGTTATGTTGTGCTGAATAGGTTCAGAACAAAAACAAAAATTGGCGGGATTGTATTAGAGACGTGTCTTCGTATTTATGATTATTATTTAGTATTTATGACATATGATTGCCCATTTGAGGAGGGGTTAACGGTTTCTTTATTGGATAAGAATGGAATACTATTGGAAGAAGAAGATATTTTTGATGCTACTTATACAGATGACTTTTCTGGCTTAGAATTATATCCACCCAATATTGTGACTTTTGATTTTTTATACGTAGATTTATGGAAAATCGAGGTTTATAAAACACGTAGATTTACAACTTTTTTAGAAAAAATATTTGTATGGTGTAAAACAGGTAAATATAAAACAGAAAGTTATTGGAAAGTTGATTCTAATGAAAGGTGATCCCTCCTTATTTTTAAAAAATAAGGAGGGATATTTTTACTTAAACAATAAAATACTTTGCTTTTGGATGGAAAATCACTAACGCAGAGGTTGATTGTTCGGGATGGAGTTGCCATTCATCAGAAATTGTAATGCCTAATTGCTCGGCCTTTAGCAATTTCAAAATATGCTTTTGGTCTTCTAAATTAGGGCAAGCAGGATATCCAAAAGAATAACGAGATCCACGATAGCCTTGCATCAAGAGTTGGTTCATATCAGTGTCATCTTCACCAATATATCCCAGTTCTGAGCGCATCCGTTGATGGGTATATTCAGCCATTGCTTCGGTCATTTCAACAGATAAGCCATGTAAGTAGAGATAATCTTGATAACGATTTTCTTCGAACCATACGCGCGCAACATCTGAAGCTGACTGACCAACCGTAACGACTTGTAATCCAACAACATCTCTTACAGGATCATTAATATCGCGGATAAAGTCAGTGATACAAAAACGATTAGCTCCAGGTTGTCTTGGCAAAGCAAAGCGACAAAGCTCTGTTTGTCCATCTTCATCAAAAAGAATTAAATCTTCACCGCAAGCAGCAGCTTTCCAATATCCATAGAGTGCCTGAGGTTGGAGAATATTTTCCTTTTCACATAAATCAATGAGTTTATGTAAAGTTGGACGAAGCTCAGTCTTTGCGTGTTCAAGGAATTCTTCAAGTGTCTTTCCTTGTTTCTTCATTCCCCACTGTAATTGATATAAAGAGCGTTCATTTAAGAAAGGTAAAATCGCTTTCATTTTTGACTCTAATTTCTTTACGCCCCAAAATGGTGGGGTATGTACATCTTCTTTGGGAGCCATCTCTTGACGACGTTGTGTTGCTTCTTCTTTTGTTAGGGGGGGAGCTTCAACTTTTTCTTTTTTCGCAGGACGTTTAGGGCGTTTATTTTGCACTTTTTGAGCAGCAACGTAACCTTCTAAATTTCCTTCGGCGATTTTTTCCATTAAAGTTAAACCGTCAAACGCATCGCGTGCATAAGCAACCAAGCCATTATTTTTGCTATAGGCTTCTGAGCAATCTTCTTCAACATAGGCGCGTGTTAAGGCTGCACCCCCTAGTAACACAGGCACATTTAAGCCTTGCTCAGCCATTTCTTCGAGGTTTTCACGCATGATGACCGTGGATTTAACCAATAACCCAGACATCCCAATGGCATCGGCTTTATGCTCTTTAGCTGCGGTAATCATGTCAGCAACAGGCACTTTAATCCCTAAATTAACAACATTAAAGCCGTTATTGCTTAGGATAATGTCAACGAGGTTTTTACCAATGTCATGAACGTCTCCTTTAACGGTGGCGAGTACCATTGTGCCTTTAGCATCGTCACTGGTTTTTTCCATAAAAGGTTCTAGGAAAGAAACAGAAGCTTTCATTGTTTCCGCAGACTGTAATACGAAAGGTAGTTGCATTTTTCCTGAACCGAAAAGCTCACCTACGGTTTTCATTCCACTTAATAACAATGTATTAATGATCTCTAAAGGCTCATATTTTTCCATTGCCTTGTTAAGATCATCTTCTAGACCTTTACGATTACCATCGACGATACGGTCATGAAGTTGCTCTTCAATTGTTGTTGCAACAGGGCGAGCCACAGCTTGAGAGGCTTTACGATCGGCAAATATTTCTAGTACTTTTTTAAGAGGGTCATAATCTTTAGTTCTGCGATCAAAGATAAGATCTTCAATGACTTTAATTTCCTCTTTGTCAATTAAGTGCATCGGACGAATTTTGGAGACATGCACAATCGCAGAAGTCATCCCAGCTTGTTGTGCATGGTATAAGAAGACAGAGTTTAAAACAGCACGTGCAGCAGGGTTTAACCCAAAGGAAATATTTGATAGACCGAGTACAATTTGAATATCTGGGAATTTATCATGGATGGCTTTGATGCCTTCTAATGTCCAGAGACCTAATTTACGGTCATCTTCTACCCCAGTAGCAATCGTAAAGGTGAGGGGATCAATCATTAAATCGGATTGAGGTAACCCATAACGATCACATGCGAATTCGACTAAACGTGTTGCAATGCGTAATTTATCTTCTGGTGTTTTAGCCATTCCCACTTCATCAATGGTCAAAGCAACGACGGCAGCACCAAACTTTTTGGCTAATACCATGCGTTCTGCGGCAATTTCCTCTCCATCTTCAAAATTGATAGAGTTAATAATAGGCTTGCCGCCATGAAGTTTTAAGCATGCCTCAATAACGTCTGAGCCTGTTGAATCAATGACAAGTGGTGCATTAATAGAAGAAGTGAAACGCGGAATAATTTCTCCCATTTCTGCGATTTCATCACGTCCAACAAAAGCCATACAAACATCAAGCGCATTAGAGCCTTCTTTTAATTGCTCACGCCCAACAGTAACACATCCATCCCAGTCTTGTTCTGCTTGTAGGTCTCTCCATTTTTTAGAACCGTTTGCATTACAACGCTCACCAATAGAAAAAAGACTATTTTCCTGACGTAAAGGCGTTGAGGAGAAAAGACTAGCAACAGCAGGCATAGCAATATGCGTGCGAGGAATAGCTTTAGGACGATCAGGAGTGCCTTCGTTTTTAGATCTCTCGCGTAAGACTTGATCCATAGCAGCAATATGTTTTGGGTTTGTTCCGCAACAGCCACCAATCATATTGATTTTTTGTTCTTCAATATAACGAGCCATCCAATGTCCCATTTCTTCTGGGGAAAGTGGATAATGTGTTTTTCCATCTAATAATTCTGGAAGGCCTGCATTGGGTTGCATAGAAATAAGACGTGGCCAGTATTGAGAAAGCCATTTAATAGCTTCCCCCATTTCACGAGGGCCAGTTCCACAATTCATTCCCATCATTTGCACGTCTAACGCATCAATAACAGTAGCAGCAGCAGCGATATCACTTCCTACTAATAAAGTACCTGTCGTTTCAATGGTGACTTGTACAAAAATAGGCAGGAAAATATTGGCTTCTTTTTGAGCAATTTTAGCAGCATTCACTGCTGCTTTGATTTGCAATGGATCTTGACAAGTTTCAATCAAGAAACAATTCACACCACCATCGATTAATCCACGACACTGCTCTGTAATAGAAGCTTCCAAAGGATCATAAGCAATATTTCCTAATGAGGGTAGGCGCGTTCCTGGGCCAATAGAGCCAACAACAAAGCGTTCTTTGCCATCTTTAAACAAGTCAGCAGCTTCGTGGGCAATTTCAGCTGCACGTTTATTAATTTCTCTGGTCTGATCTTGGAGATCAAATTCGCTGAGCGTTGTAATGGAACCACCAAAAGAGTTGGTTTCGACCATATCTGCGCCAGCTTCAAAATACTGGCGGTGGATATCACGCACTAAATCAGGTCTGGATAGATTTAAGACTTCGGTACAATTTTCCTTACCCCAAAAATCTTTTTGAATATCAAGATCCAGCATTTGGACAATAGAACCCATACCCCCATCACAAAGAAGAATTTGCTGTTGAAGTTTTTCAAGAAGTTTATTGTGTTCAGACATGAGAATATAAAGCCTAAAAGGTTGAAGTAAGGAAACAGAGTGATAAATATACATAACGTATATGTTATTTATACTTTAAAATATAATTATATTTATACGAAATAAAATCTAAAAGGCCAATAATAAAGCATATTTTTATGGATTCGAGATTATTTAGTAAGCAAATATACGAAATGTTCTAATGTTAATATGCTATATAGATAATTTATGATTTTTTATCATGATGGATTAAGTCTTTTAAAAAGAATGAAAATGATTTGGAGGGTTAATAAATAAATGGTTTGAATTATTGGTAAATAATTGATATGTTCCGTGGAGTTTCTTTATAGACGTTATTAGAAGTATAATTGTAAGTATTCTTGTTATTTATATAATTTAAGATGTTTACAATTCTAGCTCTTTTGGACTTTATAAAAAGCATTTATGTTAATATTGTAATATTATTGATAGAGGATGGTCCGTGGATCAACCATTAAACACTCCCCTTCAATCAGGATCGGGGCAAAATAAAGACAGTGCAGGGTCAAAAGCTGAACGTCTTTCTCCGATGATGATCCGTATTCGTGCCGTAATGGCTGCTGCTAAGTATCATGGTGTCGATTTAGATATACGTGACTTTGCTACGCAACCAGATGAAAAGTCTCCCTCTCCAGCAACGCTTGCGCGTTGGTTGAATGGGCAAGGGCTTGTTGCAAAAGGTATGCGTTTAAAGTGGCGCTATTTGATCCGTTTATATAACTCTCCCCCAGTGGTGTTGATGTTTAAGGATGGATCTGCAGGCTTAATGGTTGGGGTAAATCCCAAAAAGCGCGTTGTTTTCTTAAGAGATCCTTTGGGAAAAGAGACAGATCAGCCAATTGCTGTTGATGAACTGCGTTTACGTCAGGCATGGACTGGTGATGTCCTTCTTGTTAAAGCAAATAGAAATTTATCTGAAGGTGAAGCAGCGATTAATTTTGCATGGCTTGTGAAGATGGTTTTACGTGAACGTGTATGTTTGCGTGATATTAGCTTTGCTTCTATGATTATTAGTATTTTGCAGATTTTCCCTGCTTTTATCGTGATGCAGGTGGTTAATCGGGTTATTGCTTTTCATTCTACGGCAACGTTGCTATCAATCACGGGCTTGTTGATTATTTTATGCTTTTATGAAGTTTTAATTTCATATGCAAGGCGTGAATTGACCGCTGTGTTAGGAAACAGGTTAGATTCTCGTATTTCTATTCACACTTACAATCGTTTATTATCACTACCATTAGAATTTTTTGAGCGGCAGCAAGCAGGTAGGATTGTTGGTAAAGTATCTCAGATCTATACCGTTAGAGATTTCATCACGGGTAAGTTGCTGACTACATTTTTGGATTTATTCACCCTTGTTGTTATTTTGCCGTTTTTGTTCTATATTAGCCCTACTTTAGCGTGGTTAACAGTTGCAGCAGCAGGTGCAATTGGGTTTATTGTTGTTATCTTTTTCCCTACTATTAGCCGATATTTTAAGCAGCGTATTGAAGCTGAGATGACGCGTGCGTCTGCGATGTATGAAACTGTGGCTGGGATAAGAACCGTTAAAACCCTAGCTTTGGAACCTGCACGTCGACGTGAGTGGGATGAAGTTATTGCTGATGTTTCTAAATGGCGTTTGGCAACTTCTAGGGTGCAAAATTGGCCTGAAACTTTAGTAATGCCGTTAGATTTCTTTATTAATCGTGGGATTATTTTGATTGGTGCTTTTTTTGCTATTACCAATCCGAATTCTGGGATTGATGCGGGTTCTGTCGTGGCTTTCATGATGTTGGGTGGGCGTGTTGCTTCTCCGTTAGTAGGTATTGCTAAATTGACATCTGCTATGACTGAAGTAAGAACTGCTTTAGGACAAGCTGGAGAAATTTTAAATAATCCAACAGAAACAAAAGCATTAACTACAGGGTTACGCCCTAAAATCATAGGTGCATTAACTTTTGAAAATGTGAACTTTACCTATCCAGGTGGTAGTAATCGTGCTCTTAAGGATTTGACCTTTTCTATTCCAGCAGGGACAATGTTAGGGTTGGTTGGTCGAAGTGGATCAGGTAAATCAACAGTTACGCGTCTGTTGCAAGGGGTTAGTCGTGAGTATTCAGGTTTCTTGCGTTTAGATGGGGTTGATCTGCGTGAAATTAATTTGACGCATTTAAGACGTTCTTTTGGTGTTGTGTTGCAAGATAACTTTTTGTTTCGAGGTACTATTAAAGAAAATATTACAGCAGGTCGTCCAGGTTTGACTATGGATGATGTTATTCGTTCTGCTCGGTTGGCTGGTGCTGAAGAATTTATTGAACGTATGCCTGCAGGATATGACACCTTTATTGAAGAAGGTTCAACGAATATTTCTGGTGGTCAAAGACAACGTTTGGCAATTGCTCGTTCAGTTATTCTAGATCCTAAATTTATGATTTTAGATGAAGCTACTTCAGCGCTGGATCCTGAGAGTGAAGCTTTAGTGAATGCTAACTTAGAGCGTATTGCTAAAGGCCGGACAATGGTTATTGTTTCTCATAGGCTATCATCTTTGGTTAACTGTGACAAAATTATGGTTTTGGATCAAGGGGTGTTGCAAGCAATTGGTCCTCATGAAGAGTTACTTGAAACTTGTGAAATTTATCGTACTTTATGGTTGCAACAAAATAGGCATACTCAAGGTCATGGTAATAAAGAAAATGACCAGAAAAAAGATGATGATGGTTTGGTGCCTGAAGGAGTATAATAAATGGTAGACGATAATAAACAAGATCAATTATCAAAAGGCACTTCCTCTGATGAAAATAATAATCAAGAGACATTGCCTCAAACTCAAGAAGCTGGAGCATCATTAGAAAAGACAACACAGTCATCTGCTGTTGCAGATGATAATAATGTGCCTGATGGGTATTTTTTACCAGAAGCAGATTCTGACGATAGTTTTGGTGCAGATATGCCTCAAGCGTTGTTGGAGTTTCACTCTCCAACTTCCGCGGCTATTAATATGCCACCTACGGCATCTGCACAATATTTGACGTGGTTGATTGGTGGGTTGGCATTATTCTCTTTTCTTGGAATGTGCTTTTTTCCGTTAGATAAAGTTGTATCTGCAGATGGTCGTTTAATTTCTACAGCAACGCCTTTGCTAGTACAACCTTTAGAGCAGGGTATTATTAAATCTATTGATGTTAAAGAAGGAGATTTTGTTACTAAAGGTCAAATTTTAGCACATTTAGATCCGACTTTATCCGATGCTGACCTTGAAAGTTTAAGAGTGCAAGTGGGATCTGAAAAGGCCGAATATGAGCGTACACTTGCTGAGTCAAAAGGGGAAACTTATACGGTTGATCCTTCTGATCCTTACTCTGTTCAAGAAGGTAATTTATTTTTAAAACGTAAATTAGAATATGATGCAAAAGTAGCTGGGTTTGATCAGAAAATTGCAGAGGAACAAGCGCAATTAAAGAATTTAATTGCAAGTATTGCTGTGTTGCGTGGTCGTGTAAAAGTGGCATCTGACGTTCATCAAATGCGTCAGAAATTACAGCAAGAAGAGGTTGGAAGTAAATTATCTACTTTAGGCTCTCAAGATACATTGATGGATGTTGAAAGTAGGTTGATTAGTGCTCAGCAAAGTGCAAACGCTTCTGAGCAAAGAATAGCTGGAATTGAATCTGATCGTAAAGGTTATATTGAGAACTGGAAAGGTCTTGTTTATAAAGATTTAAGTGTTGCTGAAAGGCAATATGCACGAGATAGAGGGGATTACGAAAAGGCAAAGCTGCGAGGAAATAAAATTCTTTTGCGTGCAGAGCAAGATGCTGTTGTTTTCTCAATTAGTAAAGGGTCTATAGGATCAATATTAAATGCGGGTGTTCCTTTTATGACATTGATTCCTGTTGGTACAGGTCTGGAAGTCGAAGCTGTTGTAGCTGGTGATGAGATTGGTTACCTAAAATTGGGAGATAAGGCTAATATTAAATTTGATACATTTCCTTATACACAATATGGTGGCGCAGAAGCGGTTTTGACAAACATTAGTGCAGATGTCTTTCAACCTGGAGATATGACACAAGAAACCAACCGTCTTGGCACTGCACCTATGACTTTTAGGGATAAACCATATTTTAGAGCTAGGATGAAAATTGAGAAATATACATTACATGGTGTTCCAAACTTTTTCCATCCTACTCCTGGGTTAACTGTTTCAGCTGATATCCATGTTGGGAAAAGAACTGTGGCTCAGTATCTTATGAACGGAATTGTGCCTCAGTTAGCTAATGGTATGCGTGATCCTCAATAATAATTATGGATCATTTTTGGGAGAATTGATATGCGTGGGTTGTTCGGTGCAAAAAATAGTAACCGTCAAAATAAAAAAATTGAAAAAATATTAAGTAAAGCAAAATCATTATATGATGAACAAGATTATGAAGCTGCATTTAATAATTTTTCTCAAGCTGCGTCATTACAATCTCCCGAAGCTCAATATTGGTTGGGGATGTGTTACTTAAATGGTCATGGAGTTATCTTAAATCTTCGTGAAGCTGCGTTGTGGCATGAATCTGCTGCAACTGCAGAATGGGCAGATTCTGCATATATGCTTGCATTGTTATATATGAGAGGTATTCCTCAAGAAGAGGAAGCTACTACTGGACAAAATCTTTTTGAACAAAAAGAAATAGATTATAGTAATTTAAAGCCTGATCTTGATTTAGCACGTTTATGGGCAAGAAAAGCAGCAGATCAAGGTCTTGCAGAAGCACAAGCATTATATGCCTATTTAATTTCTTCTGGAGTTACAGATCAAGAAGTTTTAGATGAAGCATTACAGTGGTACGATAAAGCCATTGCTCTTGACTCTGCGCAAGCATATATGGGCAAAGGATTACTTTTATTAAGGCTTGGAAATACCCAGGAAGAGTATGCTGAAGCAGCCAAAGTATTGGAGATTGCGGCTGAAAGAAAAATGGGTACTGCAATTCAAAAGTTGGCTGTTATGTATCAGACAGGACAAGGTGTTCCTGTTAATTTGGAACGTGCCGCAGAATTATATAAAGAAGCAGCTGAATTAGGAATACGTGAGTCACAAGCATTATATGGCGTAGCGTTAAAGAATGGACAAGGCGTAGAGCAGAACTTTATTCAGGCAGAGACTTGGTTAAGAAAAGCAGCCTTAGCAGGAGATGTTGAGGCGGCAGTTGTTTTAGCCGATATGAACGGTCAGGGGAATGATGATATTCCGCCTAATTATACTGAAGCTGCGCGTTGGTATGCGTTTGCCGCGGAAAAAGGTCATGCAGCAGCAACACGTGCCTTAGGGCTTTTATACTTACGAGGTTTAGGTATTCCAAAGTCTATAGAAAAAGGTATTGATTTACTTAAAGTGGCTGCAGAGCGTGGTGATAACGTTGCCACAGTAAGTTTAGGTGATATTGCTATTCAATTACCTGAAAGTAATTTACAAATCGAAGATGTAATAAAAGATTACTTGTTGCCAAGTGCAAAGCAGGGCAATCCTGTGATCATGTTTAATTTGGCTGTTGCGTTATTAAGAAGTAATACAGCAAATCCTGATCCTGAAAAAGAAAAACAAGCGAGAGAATGGTTAAAAAAGAGTGTTCCTGATTTTATTCCAGCACGGTACTGGTATGGACGCATGCTGATTCAAGGAGCTGGTGGCGAGCAAGATAGTGAAGGTGGATATGAATGGATTGCTTCCGCTGCAAATGAGGGTATTTTAGATGCTCAAATTTTATGGGCAAATATTTTATTAGAAAGTAAGAGTGATAATCGTGAAGCTTTAGCCAAAGAGGCTGTTAAATTTTATCATATGGCTGCGGATCAAGGTAGTGTGCCTGCAATGTTTTCTTTAGGGGCTGTCTATGGTGGAGGAAATAATTTAGAGCCAGATCGTGTGAAAGCACAGGAGTGGTTTACCAAAGCTGCAGAACAAGGTCATGCAAAAGCACAATTAATGTTAGGGCGTTATTTAGCTCAAGGTTTGGCTGGGGAAACTAATTTAAAAAAAGCAAGATATTGGTTCGATATTGCATTTAAATCTGGTGAATCAGAAGCTGAAATTGAATTGAAACGCCTCGATAATCCTGAAATGTTTATGAGTGATCAATTGCAAGATAATGAAAATGCGATTTCACCTAAACAAGATCCTGAAAATGTGGAAGTTGCACCTGGAATATTTTTTGTAAAAAAGAAATAATCTAAGTCTTTATAGTTAAAATTGTTTCTATAAGAGGGGCCTGTGTCTAAAGACCCTAAAATAAAACTAAAAGAATATACTGAAAAAAAAGCAGAAGGATTAGAGCGCATTCGTCAAAGTGCTCAATCTGCTTTTCTTTATGCTCAGGAGCAAAAAGCTCAAGGTCGTATAGATGAAGCTACTTGTTGGATGGATAGGGCGCATCGTTTAGTAGATCATAATCCTAATATTACTTTTGACTTGGTGATGCTTAGATTGAAACAAAAGCAGTATCACGAAGCTTATGATTTACTTTTGCCTTTAATGAAGAAATTTGACTTTTATGAAGGTTGGTTAGTTTTAGCCATTTTATTATCTCATCTTGGCAATTTATCTCAAGCAGTTCAAAAAATACAGTATGCTTTGTCTCATTATTCTCCAACTAATCAGAGTTGGAGCATGATTAGGCTTTTAGTGCAAGATGCAAATGAGGTGGGGTGTTGTGCTTTAATTGGTTCTTTGGGGCAAGTATGGATTGATAACCCTCATTATCATGTGATGTCTGTATTTTTAGATGATGAACTGATTTTAAAAACTGCAGACCCTTTTTTTTCTTTACCTGAAAATTGGGAAATGTATTCTTATTTACATATTGAAAAAGAAGATCGTCCTCTTATTGGTAGTCCTATCAATATCCAGTCCATTATCAGGACTGAAGGGTTTGTTGAAAGTGATGGGAAGTGTTTTAAAGGTTGGCTTTGGCATCCTGCGGAGCCCGATCGTATACCAACGGTGAATGTGTATGATACTCAAGGAATTTTGAGTAAAGAGATAAAGGCAACAAAAGAGTTTGAGGTTGCGACACTAGAATTCCCTCTTTTTAGAGCGAAACAATTTTTTATTCCACTGAAAGAATTTTATTTTGGTCTTTATGCTTTAAAAGATGATTACGGACGTAACTTGATTGGTAGTCCAATAAATCCCTTTTTATTACAACAAAAGAGACGCCAATTTAAAGATATTCACAAAAAGCATCAAGATTATTTGCCCGTATCTGCTTATTACAAAGGGGATACACCAGCCGTTGAGGGAAAAAATACTTTAGGGACAGTAGTTGTTATTCCTGTTTATAAAGGAAAAGAGGAAACAATTTTATGTGTTCAATCTGTTTTAAATAGTTTGCCATCTGGAGTTGTTCTTCAGCTTGTGAATGATTGTTCTCCAGATACAGAGTTAGTGGACTGGTTAGAAGAACAAGTAGATCATGAGGCTATTTTTTTAATTCATCATATAGAAAATATGGGGTTCCCAGGCGCTGTGAATACGGGGATGTACGCATGGCCTGGGTATGATGTAATTTTACTGAATAGTGACACTTTGGTTCCTAAAGGATGGATAGAAAATTTAACGAAGGCAGCATATTGCTCTGAAAATATAGGTACAGTCACACCTTTTTCGAATGATGCTAGTATTTTTTCATATCCTTATCATGATAAAGAAAATCCTGTCCCGACACTGAAATCGGTTCAGGTTTTTATGCAGTATTTGCAGAAAATTTATAAAAATAAAATTATTGATGTTCCTACAGGACATGGTTTTTGTATGTTTATTCGCCATGATTGTCTAAGCCAAACGGGTTTGTTTAGAGAAACTCTATTTGCACAAGGATATGGTGAGGAAAATGATTTTTGCATGCGTGCCCAGCATTTAGGGTGGCGCCATGTATTAGCGGCAGATATTTTTGTAGGACATAAAGGAGGGGTGTCTTTTCAGAATAGTAAAAATGCCTTATTAAAACGTAATCTTGCCATTTTAAATAAACTTTATCCTGATTATGATGAAATGGTTATGGATTATATTGATAGAGATTTTTTACGTTCTGTTCGTTATGAAATTGATTTATATCGTTTGCAGGAATTAGAAAAAAAATATGCAAAACAAGGGAAGTCTTTACAATATGGATTATTTATTACGCATACTTATGGTGGTGGTGTAGAGCGTGCTGTGCAAGAGCGTGCAAATGAATTAAGATTAAAAGGAATTATTCCTTTATTCATTCGTCCGACGTTATTGGGAGATGCTTGCCGGTGTGAAATACAGTTCAAATCATCGTCCTCAACACAAATAGACATTGAAGATCTTTATCCTAATTTTGTTTTTAGTCTTCCTTCAGAATATGATGCATTATTAGTATTTTTACAAAACAGAAAAATTGCTTGTTTTGAAGTGCATCATTTTGCAGGACATCATGTAAAAATACGTCATTTACTACAAGATTTAGGTATTGCCTATGATATGTATCTTCATGACTATATGTCATTTTGTCCTAGAATTTCTTTGGTAAATGCCGATGGGGTTTATTGTCAAGAGCCTTCTAAATTAAGTGTTTGTCAAAAATGTATAGGCAAAGAACATTTTGACGAAGCAGAACCAATTAAAATGAAAAAATGGATTGCAAGATCTACACAAGAATTAGGGGCCGCACGGTCTATTATTGTTCCTTCTGAAGATACGGCCAAAAGAATTGCACATCATTTTCCTAAAATAAAAGGTATCAAAGCGCGCGATTTAGAAAATGATCGGGCTGATTTGTCTCTTGAGCAATTGGCTTATTTTTCACAAATGTCTATACCAGATCAAGATAAACACCTTAAGAAATCTTATTGTCGTTTTAGAGTCTGTATTATTGGTGCTATTGGTATTGAAAAAGGGTTTAATATTGTTCAAGGATTGGTAAAAGATTCTAATGAGCGCGATTTGCCTTTAGAGTTTGTTATAGTGGGACGAACTGTGGATGATCGATTGTTTTTTGATATTGATCGTATTTTTATTACAGGTACTTATCAAGAAGAAGAGGCCGTTGCTTTAGTGAAAAGACAGCATGCTGATATTGCTTTTTTTCCAGCTATTTGGCCGGAAACTTGGTGTTATGCATTAAGTATCGCTTGGCGTTCCGGGTTGGAAACTGTGGTGTTTGATTTGGGGGCCCCAGCTCAAAGAGTAAAAAATACACAGCGTGGATCAATTTTATCCCCTTTAATGACTATTCCTGAGATTAATGATATGCTATTAATTTTGTGCAAGAAAATAAGATATAAAATGAATAATAATTAAAATGTAGATAATTGTTATCATTTTTATATTATGGTAGTAGAAATAAAAACTAAGATATATTGTTAAAATCAGGAAGAATATACATGTCAGACGGTAAAGAGCAACAAAATCAAAACCAACGTAGAGTCATTGATTTGAATGTGAATGGTCATTTAATGAGCTTAGATGCTGGGTTATATTGTATTTATCATGCTCCTGGACAAATGCCTGCGGATGATTTTGGTTTCCCAGGGTTGCGTATTTCTTTACCTCCCTTTAAGCAAGATGCTGATGTAAGTGTTGAAACTTTTGAAAATGATGGTTGGCTCGGTGCAGAAAAAAGTGCGGCTTTAGTTCGTATTTCTGGTGGTCCTGGATTAATTTTAGTCACTGTATATCAAAACCCATCAAGTCAACATCCTGCACCAAAATTACAAGTTGTGCGTTTAAATGATGCGCCTGCGATTGCTTCTATCGGATCTGATGCTCAAGTAGCTGCTTTACAACAACAAGCAGCTGCAGCACAAAGTGCACAGGATACTGCTGTAAAACAAGCTGCTGCGGAACATAAGCATGATATTTCACTCTTTGCACATGTTCAAAGAATGGGGGATGTAACTGTTAATGCAGGTGATTGGATAGGTATTCCTGATAGTAAGACGTGGGTTGAAGGATTTGGATTAAATATTAAAAATTATATTAAAGCAGACGATATTGAATATCAAGCAGTACTCGGTAAAGGCTGGATGTCTCCTTGGTATAAAGGCAATCAATTCTGTGGTAGTCGTGGTATGGCTTTGCCTTTGTGTGGATTGCGTGTTAAATTAAGCGAAGCAGCAGCTCAAAAATATCATATTCGTTTGAGTGCAACATTTATTGATGGTACCAAAATAGGTCCTATTGAAGACGATTCAATCTTATCAGCAGAATCTGTGGCTCCTTTAGAAGCTATTCGTTTTGAATTAATTTCAATTGCAGATGGTAAATCTGTAACAGGTTCTGTTTCTAGTGAACTTCCTAATTCTTCGTCTTCTTCTCAAGAGGCAGAAGTTAGCCAAAAAGTAATTAAAAAAATTGTTCCTTCAAAACCTATCAGAAGTAATGTAAAGTTAAAAGCAACAGCTGCTCAAGCTGCAGTTGCAAAAGCTGCTGAACGTAAAGCAACGACTAAAAAAAATAAATAAATAAATGTTGTTGAAGTAGTTTGTCTGTTTTTACAAACTCGTTGTAAGCATTCTGCCTTGTGTTCATGCATCGTTGATTAAGTGCAAGGCATTATTAATGTGAGTTGTTTTTTGTTGTGAAATATTTATTTATTCATCAGAATTTCCCTGGACAATATTTACATATCGTTCGCCACTTAGCTAAAAAAGAAAATAATGAAATTGTCTTTATTAGCCAACCTTGTGAAGGTAAAATTGCTGGTGTACGTTCTGTTTTTTATCAAGTTGTAGATCCTATCCCTGATCTTCCTCCTCCTTTAGGTGAGCTAGATCTGGCAATGAAGCGGGGGCAAGAGGTTTATAAGACGATCAAAACGTTAAAAGCATTAGGTTTTGAACCTGATATTATTATCGGCCATCAAGGTTGGGGCGAGATGTTAAATCTTGAGGATATCTATCCTGATGTTCCTGTTTTAACTTATTGTGAGTTTTATTATCATTCCAAAGGATTGGATGTTGATTTTGATCCTGAGTTTCCAGCTGATGAAATGTTACCAGCACGTGTAAGGTTAAAGAATACAATTAATTTAGTTTCAGCAACCAATCCTGGCTGGGGACAGACACCTACTTTATTTCAACATTCTACTTATCCTGATTGGGCACAGAAAAAGATTACGATTTTAAGAGAGGGAGTAGATTTAGAGAGATGTGCTCCAAGTCCATCGATTTTCAAAGAAAATCTAGAGATGGAAGATTTTATAGTTGAGCCAAAAGATAAGTTAGTAACTTATGTAGCAAGAGGTTTGGAACCCTATCGTGGTTTTCATATTTTTATGCGTGCGTTGCCTAAGTTATTAAAAGAGCGCCCAGATGTTAAAGTTGTTTTAGTCGGAAGAGATCAAGTGAGTTATGGCGCAACTTTAAATGGAGGAATGTCTTGGCGTGATTTTATGATGCGTGAAGTGCATAAAGAACTCGATATGTCTAGAGTGCATTTTTCAGGTCAGGTTCCTTATGATCTTTTTGGCAAAATTTTAAAACGCTCTGATGCGCATGTTTATTTTACTTATCCTTTTGTTTTGTCTTGGTCTTTAAGAGAGGCAATGGCAACAGGTTGTCCAATTATTGCCAGTGATACAGATCCTGTTAAAGAATTTATTGCTGATCGTGTAACTGGTCTTTTAACGCCGTTCTTGGATCCTCATGCCTTAACAGATCGTATTTTAGAGGTTTTAGAAGATACTAATCTTGCGCAGTCTATTCGTCAGGCAGCAAGAGCAGAGGCTGAACGGAGTTTATCAATGAGTGAGTATTTAAGTAATTATGAGTCTCTTATTGATGATTTAATTCACCGAAGAACGCCTTCTTTAAATTTAGGGAATTCTCCAGCGGAACGAGCAGTTCAAGATATACAATAATTTTATATCTTTTCTTGATAAAAATAGTCCTGTCAATATTGATTAGGGCTATTTTTTTTGATTAATTATACTAATATTAATAGTATATATATTTTTTATACGTAAAAATAAGATTGTATTTTATGTAAAAAATATTTAAATAAGAGTATTATTCTTATTTATTTATTTATTAAATTAGTTTGGAAAAAATCATGGCGTTTAATTTTATCAATCGGCGGCAATTTTCTCGTTCTTTATTAGCAGCTTCAGGTGCAGCATTACTGGCCAATCCATTGCGTAACGCAATGGCTGCTGAGGGAGATACAGCATTTCCAAATGTAGGCGAACCTATTAAAATAGAAGGCGCACCACGTAAGGTTACGTTGGCGTGGAGTGCCGATTCAATTTGTACGGCGGCTTTTCCTGTTGCTCAACAAAAAGGCTTTTTTAAAAAATATAATCTTGATGTGAATTTCATTGATTTTGCTGGTTCTGTCGATCAGATGTTAGAAACCATGTCTACAGGTAAAGCAGATGGTGCATCAGGCATGGCGTTAAGATGGTTAAAACCATTACAACAAGGATTTGATGTAAAATTAGTAGCTGGACTACATTCAGGTTGTTTACATTTATTAGCGCCACAAAATGGCCCGATTAAAACGCTTGCAGAGCTTAAAGGGAAAACGATTGGTGTTGGTGATATTGGTGGACCAGCGAAGAACTTCTTTAGTATGCGTTTTCAAGAAATTGGCATCGATCCAGAAAAAGATGTGAGCTGGCGTCAGTTCCCAGAAGATATGTTACCGCTTGCATTAAAACGTGGTGCTATTCAAGCTGCTGGTTTAGACGATCCATTAGCACATTTATTCCAAACGAAAAACCAACTTGTTTCTATTGATTCAAATATGGATGGTAAATGGCAACATATTGCTTGTTGTGTGGTTGGATTACGTGGCTCTTTAATTCGTAAAGATCCAATGGTTGCAAAAGCAATTACTCAAGCTATTTTAGAATCTGGACAATGGGTGCACCATAATAAAGCAGAAGCTGCAAAAATGTTTGAACCTTATGCTCCAAAAGTATCATCTCAAGAATTAACAGCTATTTTGGAAACTGAAGGTACACATGAACAATCTGTTGGCACTCAATTAAGAGATAATGTGATTTTTTATGCGAATGAGTTAAAGAAAATTGGTGTATTCCCACAAAGTTTAAATTCTGAAACTTATGCAAATAAAGTAACACAGGATCTTTTTGTGGGATGAAACAGGTTGTAAAAAACGCATATTGGCCTCAAATAGTTGGTGTTGTTGCATGGCTAGGCACAGCAGCAGTGACTTATTTTATTCCAAATGCGGATGATTTTCCTAGAACGACGACTTTTGCTTTGGTGTGTTTGGCGATTGCTGTGTTAAGTGCAATTAGCTTACCTTTGAATAAGGTGCGTTATTATGGCGCATGGATTTTAGCGCTGGCATTGTTTATTGGCACTTGGGAAGTCATCCAAGCGAAAATGCTTTTGTTGCCTAGACCGTTTTTTGGTGCACCACAAGAGTTATTGGATGTGTTTATCACTGATTGGTTTAAACTCCTTAATTCTTTAGTGCACTCAATGATGTTGCTGGTAGGGGGCTATATCCTTGGCTGCATTATTGGCTTTATTGTCGGTGTTGGTATGGGTTGGTCTAGACTGTTTGGGTATTGGGCGCATCCTGTATTGCGGTTCTTAGGGCCATTGCCTCCCGTTGCATTTTTGCCTTTATTATTTGCGGTTATTCCGTCTAGCTTTGTGGCAGGTGAGTTGTTAATGGCATTTGCTGCGTCTTTTCCAGTGGCAGTTTTAACATGGTCAGGAATTGCTGGGGTTAATCCTAGTTATTATGATGTTGCAAAAACAATGGGTGCAAAGTCTTCTTTCTTAATTCTTCACGTAGCTATTCCTGCAGCATTACCTTTTGTGTTTGTTGGTATGTTTATGGCGTTGGGTTCTTGTTTTTACATGTTGGTTGTGGCCGAAATGTTAGGCGTTAAAGCAGGGCTTGGGTTCTATATGCAATGGGCGCAAGGATGGGCGGCTTATCCAAATATGTATGCAGCTTTGTTAATTATGGCGGTGATGTGTACTTCTTTTATGACATTGTTATTTAAAGTTCGTAATCGTCTTTTACGTTGGCAAAAGGAAAGCATTAAATGGTAGATCCTTTGGTAAAACAGCAAAAAATAGAAATTACGAATGTCAGTCATAGCTATAGTTTAGATGATCATGATTTGCCTGTTTTGGAAAATATTGATCTAACGATTGAGCCAAATGAGTTCGTTGTGATTTTAGGGCCATCAGGATGTGGTAAGTCCACGTTGTTACGGATGGTAGCAGGGTTGGAGCGTCCTGAAACAGGATTGATCAAAGCCAATGATAAGGAAATTATCGCTGCAGATCCATCTAGGATCGTAGTGTTTCAAGATCCAACATTATTTCCATGGTTAACAGTTCGGCAAAATGTTGAGCTAGGCTTTAAAATCCAAAAGAAAAAGGATGATAAGGCGATCTCTGACATGCTGGAAATGATTGGATTGGCAGGCTTTGATAATGCATATCCATCACAGCTTTCGGGTGGGATGGCACAACGTGTTGCTTTGGCAAGAGCTTTGGTGAATGATCCGAGTGTGCTGATTTTAGATGAGCCTTTGGGAAAATTGGACAGCCTAACGCGTATTACGATGCAAAAAGAGCTGGTTAATTTATGGCAACATAAGCAATTTACTGGCTTGATGGTAACGCATGATATTGAGGAGGCTTTATTGCTTGCAACTCGTATTATTGTGATGCGTCAGCGTCCTGCACATATTATTGGTGAGTTTAAATTGGATATGGAATATCCAAGGCATCGAGATTCAGAAAAGCTGATTAAAATCCGACGGGAGATATTTGACCTCTTGGGTCATAAATCAGATTGGTAACCAAAAAGGACAGTTTTTACTGTCCTTTTTTATTTTGAATAATATAAATAATTATTTGTAAGTAATAAATTTATATTATAAATATGTTTTAATTATTTTTTTGATATAATATTAAAGTAATTTAAATTAATATTTAATAATAAAGTTAATTTTATCAAATAAAAATAAGTATTGCACAAGTAATTTCTGTGTTTGTATATAAAGTTCTAAAAGTTATTTTTTAATTTTATTTAATAAATTCAATTAACTATTATAAATATGTAAGTAATTTTTTATTTTTAAAGGCATAATATATTATGCAAAAAATACTTTTTTCTTTTGCTGATGCAGGATCTACAGCCCACTCTTTTTCTGATGGTGGATATCAAGTCATTCCATTCAAAGCAGAATTTACAAAGCAATCTGCAACCTATACTAAAAAAATCTTTTTCCTTTAACTTTGCCAGATTATGTTGTTGAAGGAACAAAATTCTATGGTATTAGAGGCAATTTTTCAACCGAAACACAACCAAATGCTACGACAACGGAAAATACAGTTAATGGTATTCCCATTAATGTCACAGTGGATAATACAAATTCAGAAACAGTATTTAATCTTTTATCAAGTACCACAGATGCTTGTTCTTCAGAAGCTGAAGAAGCAGATGGTTATAACGTTATAGAGAGTAAATATGGTAGTATGTATTCTTATAATACAACGATTGTAAAACAAACTCTTGGTGGTAGGCAAAGTGTAAATTATGATTACAAATTGCCAGATGGTATCCCAATGAAATTTGGTAAAGGACGATGTTTTTTTTATTGTAATAATATTATAGTGAATGATGAGTGATTTTGAAAGTATTATTTAATAAAAATGTATTTATATTATATATATAAATGAAAATATTATTTCAAAGGTTTATGTTTATGAAAAAAATACTTTTTTCTTGCACTATCGTTTCTGGTTGTTTGATTGGATATACCGTGCCTTCTTTTGCAGATGGTGGATATCAGGTGATTCCATTTCAAGCAGAGTTTACTAAAAAATCATTAAACTTTGATAAGAAAAACCTCTTTCCTTTAATTTTGCCAGATTACGTTGTTGAGGGGACAAAATTTTATGGTATTAAAGGTAGTTTTTCAACTAAAACATTACAGAATATTAAGGATGGTAAAGATCAGACAAGTTCAGAAACATTGTTTAATCTTTTATCTAGTACTACGAATGCTTGTCCTTTATATGCAGAGGTTGCGGATAGTTATAATGTCATTGGTAGAAAATATGGTTTCTATTCATATAACACAGCCATTGTAAAGCAGAAGGAGGCTGGTGTAAAAACCTTTGAGTATAATTATAAGATGCCTGATGGTATCCCGATGAAATTTGGTGGTGGACGGTGCATATTTTTATCTATGGATGGATCTGATTTTGCTGGTCATAATTACACCATGAAAGCAGATTTAAATTTAATTGTTAAAGTGCCTCATCCCAAGCCTGTAAAAACATATTCATTAGATTTTGAATTTACTCCTGGTGGTTTAGTCTCGTATGTCGTCTATCCAGTTACAAAAGATGGGGTGAATAATACAGTGCATGAAGGAACTTTAACGGGGATTTATGGTAATGTAAGTATGACCAGTTCTCTTTCTACTACAAAACAATGGCAAGGTTATAATCGAATTGTTGTATATAAAAATGGAAGCTGCCAGAAAGCATTTAAAAACCATAAACCAACTAAATTCGCATGGCAAGATACTGATCAAAGTATGCGAGGTTTAGGACATTCTGTCAGTTGGCCTACAACGAATGTTGTATCTGAAATGACATTAAGTGGTCATGGTCGTGGATCAGATATAAAGCAAATGACAGGAAATAATCAGTTACCCGTTCATTTAGAGAGTGGAGATTGTGTTGTACATGCTATTGTAAATAGTTTTGATAAAACAACATCAGCACCCGTGCGCTTGAATGAGGAAACACAAACACATTTTACAGTGATTCCAGATTAATTTAAAAAGTGTTTATTTCTAAAAAAAAGAGCAGTTAAATGCTCTTTTTTTACTTAAAATTTTTATTGTATTTTTATGTTTTAAGCTCTTTTATATTTATTATGAAACATTAAATAAATGTAAAAATCTCTTTTTTAGGTAAACGAGATTTTGGTCTTTTGGCATTGCTATCGTTTTCAGCTTTGTGACCAACGGTCGCGATAACAACACTTTGTAGGCCTTTTTCTTTTAAACTTAAGATTTCATCCATCTTTGCAGGATCAAAGCCTTCAATTGCGGTGGTATCAAGATCAATAGAGGCCGCAGCAAAAAGAAGTTGTCCTAAAGCAATATAAAGCTGACAACTTTCCCAGCGATGTAATCTCTCAGTTGTTTCGCGATTAACACCAACAAAGTAGCGACGATCATCATCCATACTCTTGGCAATCTTTGGATCAGTGAAGCGACCATCTTTGATCTCTGTTTCAGAGATATGACTTAAATATGCATCATCTAAAGAAGATTTAATGCAGAAAATAATTGTATAGCTGGAATCTGTGACGCGTGCATGATTAAAATCAACAATGGCAGGCAAGATTTTATCTTGTGAAGTTTGATTATTCACAACAACAAAATGCCAAGGCTGTGAATTAACAGAAGAGGGGCTGTTTCTAAGAACAGTTAAGAGTTGTTCGAGTTCTTCTTTGGAAACATGTTTGTTTTTATCATAACGTTTTGTGGTGTAACGTCTGTTTGATATGTCAACAATATTCATAATCTTTTCCTTCATTTTTGTTTCAAATCTATTAAGATTTAGTATCTAGAAATGGGAAAAAGATGTCAAATCACTCTTATTGAGTGCGGAGAATATATTGCTTCAAAATATTATAGATATACAAGGCTATTATTCACTAACCTTGTATAATCTCTTAAGAATTATTTCTTAAAGTTTTTAATCGAAGTTTCGATTAGTTCACAAGCTTTGGCTTTATTGTCCCAACCTTGAATTTTAACCCATTTTCCTTTTTCAAGGTCTTTGTAATGGGTAAAGAAATGTTCAATTTCTTGACGTGTAATTTCAGGAAGCTCGCTAACTTCGTTGATATTAGTATAAAGAGGGTGGATTTTGTCATGAGGAACACAGATGACTTTTTCATCCATGCCTGATTCATCTTCCATTTTCAATACACCAATAGGGCGTGAACGGATCACACATCCTGGGATAATTGGTTCTGGGCAAAGAACCAACATATCAATTGGGTCACCGTCTGCAGCCAAAGTATTTGGCACAAATCCATAAGCAGCAGGATAAGTCATTGGGGTGAATACAACACGATCAACAAAAACAGCACCGCTATCTTTATCGACTTCGTATTTCACTTTTGATCCTTTAGGGATCTCGATAACAACGTTAATATCATTTGGCACATCTTTGCCAGCAGCAATTTTAGATAAATCCATAATATCATTCCAATCTATATGAAAAAACAGGAAAACTTTAGCGAATTATAGAGTTTTTATCAATATATAAAGGTAAGATAACAGTGGATTTTGTTGATATACCAACAGAAAGAGTTATTTGAGAGAGCTCTCAATCTAGTGATTATTGATATATGACAAATAGGATATAATGCAGGTGAATAATATCGATTTTTATTGATAAATATAAGGATACTAGATTATGAATGCGCAAAATTTACCCTATCAACTCATTGTTTTAGAAGGCTATAAAGGGCAAATAATAGCCATTAATCCAAATGATTACTCGTCAAAAATCTTGGTAGGTGATGAGGTCGGAACACCAGATGGTATTGTATTTAATCCAAATGATAACTTGCTTTATTGGACGAATATGGGTGTAGATGATGATGCTTTGGATGGATATATTCAACATTGTACTTTGGATGGAAAGAATAAAGCTTTTACCGTTAAAGTAGGAGATACACATACACCAAAACAAATCCAGTTAGATCATCGAACGAATTATTTATATTGGTGCGATCGTGAAGGAATGAAAATAGAGCGTTGTCATATTGAAACTGGAAAAGTTGAAGTTTTATTAGAAACACATGGCATGTATTTAGATGAGGATATAAAAAACAGACAGTGTGTTGGGATTGCCTTAGATATTAAAAATAATCGTTTATTCTGGACGATGAAAGGGCCACCTAAAAGTGGAACAGGGCGTTTGCTTTGTGCTCCTTTTGATTATAGAGATAAAAATGCGGTGATTAACCCTGCTAAAATTAATGTTGTGTATGATCATTTGCCAGAACCAATTGATTTGGAAATTGATTATAAAAATGATTATCTTTATTGGTCAGATAGAGGCGCAGAGCCTGATGGAAATTCTTTAAATCGTTTACAACTTTCTACATTAAGTAAAAAGGAAGTTCTTATTCGTGGGTTTGATGAAACGATTGGTTTTACAGTTGATGTAGATCATCAACTTGCTTTTGTTGCTGATTATACAGGACATGTTTATCAAGCTGATCTGCAAACCAAAGAGAAAAAAATAATTTTTAGTTCAGAAGGCGGCGGGTTTACGGGATTAATAAAAGTATAAAAGTTATTGATACAATAAATAGTTACGGATCAATTGAAGAAAAAAATAATGAGCCTATGATAGGGTTTGTAACATGTTGAATAGTGACTTATACTACTTATAATAGTGGTTATTTGAGCCAAATAACGCGTTGCAATTCCTTTATATTATAGGTGAGAAAATGATTGTAATACATGATTACTTTTTGTCTGTTTTAATGTGTCTGATTACAATGGTTTGTTGGGGGTCTTGGGCGAATACGACCAAGCTTGTTGATGGTAAGAAATGGCCATTCCAACTTTATTATTGGGACTATTGTCTTGGTATTGTTCTTTTCTCAGTTCTATTTGCATTTACATTAGGATCTTTTGGCAGTGAAGGGCGAAGTTTCTTACAAGATTTAGGTCAAGCATCATTATATGCATTATTTATGGCCTTTCTCGGTGGGATTATTTTTAACCTAGGGAATGTCTTGTTAGTCGCAGCGATTGATCTGGCTGGTATGGCAGTGGCTTTTCCAGTAGGTGTCGGGATTGCTCTGGTCTTAGGAGTTATCGTCAACTATATTGGCGTTCCAAAAGGTAATCCTATCATTTTGTTTTCTGGAGTTGCTTGTATTGTCGTTGCAATTATCTTAACAGCGATGGCTTATGGTCGATTAAAAATTGCTCAACTTGAAAAAGGAAAAGGTCTGATTGCCGCAATTTTTGCAGGGATTATTATGGGATGGTTCTATCGCTTTGTTGCCAGCTCTATGTCTGTTGATTTTTCTCATCCAGAAGCTGGATTGCTGACACCATATACGGCTTTAGTGTTCTTTTCTTTGGGTGTATTTTTCTCTAGCTTTATTTGGAATGTGGTTATGATGAAAAAGCCAATTTCAGGAGAAGCTATTCACGGTGGGCAATATTTCCAAGGAACCAGCAAAGAACATCTTGCGGGGATTTTAGGTGGTGTGATTTGGAGTGTCGGGATGAGCTTTAGCATCCTTGCGTCCAATCAAGCAGGCTATGCGATTTCATATGGATTAGGACAAGGTGCAACCATGATTGCCGTGATTTGGGGTGTCTTTATCTGGAAAGAATTCGCGAATGCTCCAAAAGGAACCAATAAACTCATTTTAACGATGTTTATTTTTTATGTTGTTGGGATTGCATCTATTATTCTAGCGAATACGATTTGATTTTTAAGTTATGTTATTTAAATCTCTGACACTGTAATGGGTAAAATGACAAATATTCTTATATTTTCTAGATTTGTGAGGTTAGTGTTTTTATTAGTTCTTGGGATTGTGTTGATAAATAGTAGTCAAGCTCAAGAGGCCAGTAATGAGAATAGTCTCCTGAAACTAGAAACGTATTGTCCAACTAGCTCAAGTTGTATTTTTACAGGAGAAAACCCTTTTTTTATTTATACTAAAATTGTTAATACCTCAGATGTTAATTTAGAGATTCCTTTAGACGCTATTAAAGATTCAAGGATATGGGGAATATCTAAAAATATTAAAACAGGAGAAAAGATCGGACGTGCCTCTGGCCGTCCTTTAGCAAATCCAGATCTGGCCCATAAGTTAACTGTTTTACCTGCACACAGCGAATTACTTCTTGCAAAAGGAGAGTGGCGGAATGAAATTAAAGAAAACTTTCATGACGTTAAAGCTAATCAGTTTTTGTATATTGTTTCAATAGATAAAGAAGCTTATTATCAAGGATCTAGCGAGCCTATTGGCTATTATAAAAATTGTAAATTTGAAGCTAAAATATTTGATTTAGAATCTCAGGTTATTATAACTAAGAAAAAAGGGCTTCGATTAGGACATATTTTAAAAAAGAAAGATCGTCCTGTCATTGTATATTGATTGACCTATCGCGTATAATTTGGAGATAAAAAATTCTAAAATTTTTCTTTTTTTAGCAAAAAAAACCTTGCAAAAAAGATCATTTTACGGCAAATAGAAGAAGCGTTTATGCGCCTGTAGCTCAACTGGTTAGAGCCGGCCGCTCATAACGGTCTGGTTGCAGGTTCAAGTCCTGCCGGGCGCAGACGCTTTTTAATGATATGATTTCGCCTGAAGCAAAGAATTAGGCGGGCATAATTTCCCCCTATAGTATATGTTTGATGGATTTTTTGAAGGAGCTTCTCGACGATGGCTGGGCCTCAGTATGTTTATGTAATGAAAGATTTGACCAAGGCTTATCCTGGTGGGCGCGAAGTCTTTAAAGGGATTACATTATCCTTTTTACCAGGCGTAAAAATTGGTGTGCTTGGGGTGAATGGTGCGGGTAAATCAACCCTTTTAAAAATCATCGCGGGTAAAGATAAAGAATTTGGTGGTGAAGCATGGGCAGCCGATGGCATTAAAGTCGGTTACTTAGAGCAAGAGCCTCAATTAGATAATACAAAAAATGTCGGTGAAAATGTTGCTGAAGGCTTTGGCCCTCTAAAGAAAGCCGTAGATCGTTTCAATGAAATCTCTATGAAGTTCGCAGAACCGATGGATGATGATGAAATGACAGCACTGCTTGCTGAACAAGCAGAACTACAAGAAGTCATTGATGCTGGAAATGGTTGGGATTTAGATCGCCAAATTGAAATTGCATTAGATGCATTACGTTGTCCGCCTGCGAATATGAATGTTGAAAAACTTTCTGGGGGTGAACGTCGTCGCGTAGCACTTTGTCGTTTGTTGCTTGAAAAACCAGATATCTTATTATTGGATGAACCAACCAACCATTTGGATGCAGAAAGTGTTGCTTGGCTTGAACAAACTTTACGTGAATATACAGGCACAGTGATTTTAATTACCCATGATCGTTATTTCTTGGATAATGTTACCAACTGGATCTTGGAAATTGAGCGTGGACGTGGCTATCCATTCGAAGGAAATTACTCTTCATGGTTAGGTCAAAAACGTAAACGTTTGGCTCAGGAAGAAAAAGAAGAAAGTGCGCGTCAACGTGCGTTGGCTGCTGAACAACAATGGATCAGTGCTTCTCCAAAAGCAAGACAAGCCAAAAGTCAGGCACGTATTGCAAAATATGAAGAAATGTTGGCTCAAAACCAAGAAAAAGTTGGTGGAACAACAGAAATTAATATCGCACCAGGCCCTCGTTTGGGAAGTGTGGTTATTGAAGCAGAAAATCTTAGCAAAGGATTTAATGATCGTTTGTTAATTGATGGGTTGAACTTTAAACTTCCACCTGGAGGGATCGTTGGTGTTATCGGCCCGAATGGTGCAGGGAAGTCTACCTTGTTTAAAATGATCACAGGTGCAGATAAGCCAGATCAAGGGGATATCCGTATCGGTGAAACAGTTCAACTTGGATATGTTGATCAGTCTCGTGATGATTTAGATCCAAATAAAACCGTATGGGAAGAAATCTCTGGTGGAACCGATGTGATTTACTTTGGTAAACGCTCTATTGCCTCTCGTGCGTATGTGGGTGCGTTTAACTTCAAAGGATCAGATCAACAAAAGAAAGTTGGTATTCTTTCTGGTGGTGAACGTAATCGTGTTCACATGGCTAAAATGTTAAAAAAAGAAAGCAATGTTTTGTTGTTGGATGAACCAACCAACGATTTGGATTTGGACACATTGCGCGTATTGGAAGAAGCATTAGAAGAATTTGCAGGTTGTGCAGTGGTCATCAGCCATGATAGATGGTTCTTGGATCGCTTGGCAACGCATATTTTGGCTTTTGAAGGGGATAGTCACGTTGAATGGTTCGAAGGAAACTTTGAAGCTTATGAAGCGGACAAACGCCGTCGTCTTGGCCCAGATGCAACTGAACCAAGTCGTATTAAATACAAACCTATTTCACGATAAGTTTTAATTCTGCTTTAGTGGAATAGATACACCCATTTCATACATTAATGAGATGGGTGTTTTCATTTATAGTGATTGAATAAAATCTGTGATTTCGTCTTTATTATACACACCGCGATTAATTTTATCTCCGATTGGATGGCAAGATCTTGAGGATGTGGTTTCTTTAAAAACCGATAGTCAAGCTTTTGGTCATATGTTGGGTGGTGTTAGAACGCGTTTGCAAGCCGAGATAGAAATGGGAGCAGATACTGTTTATTGGGGATGTCATCGTATTGGAATGTATACAGTGCATGAAAACGCTCAATTTGGTCACTCACAATTTTTAGGCATCACAGGAATACATCATCGGCAAGATGGTAGAGGATATGCGTTGCGTTTTTCTTTATGGCCATGGGCTCAGGGCAGGGGATATGCGCGTGAAGCAGCTTATGCGGTCTTAATGGAAGCACATGCACGTGGACATGATCGAATTGTTGCGGTTTCCAAAGAAGATAATATTCCATCTCGTCGAGTATTAGGAGGAATTGGAATGATTATCGAGGAAAAATTCATTCGGAATGAAAACAAGATGCTGACTTATGTCAGTAAAAGTGTTTAATCAATCAAAAGTTATTATCATTCTTAATCTTATTCTTGATTTTTTTTGCATAAATTGCATATGATGGAGTTTATTTTAAAATTAATTACTTAAAATGCAATAAAAGTAATTAATTTGCGAAGCTTATTATAAATTTTCGAGAAGATAAAGATGTAATTAATGGATCAATTGAAAAAGACTGTAAAGCTGCTATCTTTATGGCAAGTTGTTATTATCGGTGTTGCATATTTAACACCAATGACTGTGTTTGATACATTTGGAATCGTTTCTGAACGTACAAATGGTCGCGTTCCATTGGCGTATTTATTAACGTTGGTGGCAATTTTGTTAACGGCTATGAGCTATAGTCGCTTAGCTGCGACTTTTCCTGAGTCTGGTTCTGCATTCACCTATACAGGTAAAATCTGTGGTAAAGAAAGTGGGTTTATTGTTGGATGGGCGACTTTGCAGGATTATATGCTCTTACCGATGATTAATGCCTTGTTATCAGGAGCATATTTAAGTGCATTATTTCCAGATATTCCCAAATGGATACTGATTGCTGTCTATGTAGCGATTGTTACCTACATAAACTCTCGGAATGTCAGTTTATTGGCCAATATGAATTTCATTTTTGTTGGCGTGCCTTTAATCTTAACAGTCTATTTTATCTATTTGGTCATTCATATTAAATTAGGCGGAGGGTATGCGGCCTTATTGAATACGAAACCTTTATTTAATGGAGATAATAGTTTAGGACCTTTGGTCGGTGGTGCTGCGGTTTTATGCTTTTCGTTCTTAGGGTTTGATGCCGTCTCTACATTGGCTAGCGAAACAAAAGACTCAAAAAAGACTATTCCTCAAGCAATTATGATTACTGTGTTAGCTGGTGGGATTATTTTCTTTATTAGTGCTTGGTTTATTCAGTTATATTATCCAACGAATGAGTTATTGAAAAATTATAAAGATTCCTCTTCTCCCGAAATTGCCTTTTATGTTGGTGGTGCGATTTTTGAGAAATTCTTTATGATTGCAATGTTAGTCAATACGTTTGCTTCAGCGTTAGCTTCTCATGCCAGTGCAGCAAGATTATTATATATCATGGGGATTGCTCGCTTTATCCCAGGGCAAATCTTTAGATATGTGCACCCTAAATATCATTCTCCATATTTTTGTGTGTTGCTTGTAGGTTTCTTATCTTTAGCAGCTATTTTTTGTAATTTAGATACTGCTGTTTCATTTGTGAATTTCGGGGCGATGATTGCTTTTAGTGCGGTGAATATCTGTATTTTAGTGATGTTTGTTTATTATAAAAAACAAATCAAAACTCCTAAAGAAATTATACTAAATATTGTGTTTCCAGTATTGGGGTTAATTACAGTTGCTTATATGTGGTTGAATCTACAAGCAGATTCATTTATATGTGGTCTATCATGGACATTTTTGGGATTACTTTATCTTCTTTATTTAAAAAAATATCAAAAATCACTTTTTGTTAAAGATGAACAAACATTCTTACAAAAAGAAGAAGATGCCCTTACCCTTTAATCAATGTTACAAATCGAGTATATAGTAAATGCCGTCAAAACAAAAAATTGAAAAACCAGTATTAATTGATGATGCTTTGGTTGTTCCAACGAATAATACAGAAAAGCAAGAAGATTGGAATTGGGTGGATGGTGATCAAAAGCCTGAACATCCAGCAAACTATTACGAAGCAACTTTATCCACCTGGTCTGGTTTTCCTAAGTTAGAAGAAGAAACCACTTGTGATGTTGTGGTTATTGGAGGTGGGTTGCTGGGCGCATCAACAGCATTACATCTGTCTGAATCTGGTGTAGATACAATTTTGTTAGAAAAAAATCGTGTAGGTTCAGCCGCATCAGGTCGTAATGGTGGACAGTTAACCCCAGGATTAGCCCGTTGGGAAGCTGAAACCATGATTGAAAATTTTGATTATGATGAAGCTTGTCGTTTGTGGCGTTTTACCTCTATTGAGTGTTTTGATTTAATCAGAGAAATCGTTAGTAAGTATGATTTAGCAGTTGATATGCGCAAGGGTCATTTAACAGCGGCTATTCACCCTGGTCATATTGGTGCATTGGTTAAGGGGGCTGATGCGCGTAGACATCTTGGTGATGATTCTGTGACGATGTTGGGTGAGTATGAAATTAGAGAGCATATTAACTCTGACCTTTATCACGGTGGTGCCTTAGATAGTATGGGTGGCCAAATTCACTCATTGGCGTTAGTTCGTGGAATGATTTATGGTTTTATTAAAAACGGTGGCCATGTTTTCGAAGATAGTGAAGTTCTAGAAATAGAAGAAACGCCGAATGGCACCAGAGTAAGAACAGAGTCAGGAAGTGTGTTGGCGAAGAAGGGGATTGTGCTTGCTGTGCATGATTCTACGTTTAAACTTCTTTCTGAATCTGATTCAACCATTCCGTTTTATACTTATGTTGCGGTGACTAATCCTGTAGAAGGCGGGACAGAAACATTATTGCCAACGGATTTGGCAGTTTATGATACACAATTCCAAATTGATTATTATCGTCCTGTTAAAAAACAAAGAATTTTGTTTGGTGGACAGGGAACAGGGACGCGTTGGAATGAAGAAAAAACGATTAGTTATTTAACTTCTCGTTTAGAAACCGTTTTCCCTGAACGAAAAGATCTAAAATTTGAATTTGCGTGGAGTGGTACGACTGATTTAACGTTAAATGGTGCAACAGATTGTCGTAAGATTGAAAAAACAGTGCCTGTTTATGCAGTCAGTGGCTGGAGTGGTCATGGTATTGCGCAAACGGTTCGTATTGGTAAATCAATCAGAGATGATATTTTGAAGAATAATGATGATTTTGCAATGCTAGCGGCTATCGAACATCGCTCTATTTTGCTAGGTAGACAACTTTCTCCAGTAGCTATTCCATTGGCAAAATCTTTACTTGGGTTACAAGGCATGATTACACCAGGCAAAATGATTTCATTTTAATTGATTCAATATAATAAGTGCATAAAAAAGCTTTAATACCGAACTGGTATTAAAGCTTTTTTTATAGATATTAAAAAAAGTGCTGTTTCCTACTTGAAATATAGGAAACAGCACTTATCTATTTTTATACAAACTTTGACTATAGATTATGAAGCTATTTTTTCTACTACTACTTCTTCTCTATTATTTTTATTTATATAAGGACCTGCAGCCAAAATATTAACGATTAACACTCTTTTTTGAGAATGATTTTGGTGAATATTTAAGGTTGCTTGTCCATTTGTCCAACGGCAAGATGATTCTTCTATTGCGTCCCATCCTTTTAAGTTTGGATTAGATAAATGATCGGTTATTGCATGAAATACATTATGGCCGATGATTAAGATGCTTCCGACTAATATGCCAAGTTCACGTCTATCATCTATAAATGCACCGATGGTTTCGTTGGGGCGATAAGTTCTTGAGCAAAGTTGAACTGTATGAATATCTTCAGGAATAGGGAAAATATATCTTCCATTATTAATAGAATGTGCTGGAATAGTTGTTCCACATTCTGTCATTAAACAGAATTCAGGATTATTAGTTAAAGATAATTCTTCAGTTTTTAATTCAAGATTTTTATCAATAGCATTGTTATTTAATTGGTTATAGATAGGTTCGACAACATGACGTTGAACATTTAATGGTGCCGCTCCATCTTGATCCCAACTTTTTGCCTGATTAAATAATGAAATAACTTTATGATTATTTTCAAAAGTATTTCTATTACCTGTATCCAGATAAGTTTCAGTTAAGGTATTATTTGCCCAGATAACAGAATGTGCTTCAGTTTCAATATGATAGTAATCATAAGAAGTAATTGAACGATCATAATAGATAGAACGTCCATTCACGAGCATACGTGCAGGTATAAAATTCCCGTTAAAGAATAAGCAATGTTCTGGTGTAATTAAAAGGTCTTCATTTGGAACATTTTCTGAAATTGCATTTTTAAGAACGCGAACAGGATATCCTGCAAGATCATCTGGCAAATATGTTTTTACTGTCATATGTTTATGCCCAACCCAAATAACAGGAGTATTGATTGTTTGATTTGTTTTCCAATCAAAAGTTTCAATAATCTCCCCAACTTGAATATTTTCAACATTTGTCATACCAGAAATCATTGCAATTAATGTTCCAGTCAAGAAGCAGGTTTCAAAGACAACATTACCATCACTATTCTCGCCGAGTGTGTAACCTGTAGATTCAATACCAGGAATATTTAAGGTTATTGAAGAGCCATCGTTTAATGTAATGGTAATATGATCTGCATCGCCAAATGTTACCCCAGCTACATTACTGCGTTGAACATCTTTAAGGGTAATGCTATCGTTTCCATCAAAGTTATCGATAGTAGAGGCGATTGTTGTTCCTCCAGCACTAGCCTTTCCAGAGATAACTAGTCCAGTATTATCTGTTCCTTCTAGACTAATTATTCCTCCTGTTGAGGTAGTAATATTTGCTTTTCCTCCACTTTCTAATGTTAAGGTTCCTACTGTGGCTGTATCAGAAAAATTCGCTGTTCCACCATCATCAACATATAGATTATCAATAGCTCCTTGTGTGGCTTGTAACGTTGCATTGTCGTAAATATAAACATTGCTTGCTTCAGTAAAATTCTGTTCTGTTGTAATTGTAGCGCCTTCTGCTGCATAGACAGGTTTAGAGAACTTTTTACCTGTTAACCTTCCATAACTGCCTGTTCCTGCTATTAAACTAGAAACAGTAGAAATTACACCGCCATCCGTAGCAGTATATAATTGTATACCCCAAATACGATCAGTGTCCGCATGACCTGGAGGTACAAAAGACGTTCTGCCATAACCACTGGCTAGTTTATAAGTCCAGACTTGAAGCTCAGTGCTTGCCGTAGTGTCTGTAACTGGTGTTACATCAGTAATTGGATTTCCATCACCATCTGTCGTTGGGTAATCTGTTGTAGTAACTGACAATGTTTCTGGTGCTACAAAATCTCTTGTTTGTAATGAAGTGGCTTGTGGAGTAACAGTAACTGGAGCAAAATAGTTTGGATTATTTAGTAAATCTTTTAAACTATTTGTTTTTTTATTTGTATTTACACTACTAGAAGAATTCTGAGTTTTATTTGTATCAAGATTCACTGTTGCCTCCTTATTTGTTGCCGTCTTATCTGCTATTGCCTTAGATGCATCTGTAGTGGCGAATAATGTAGGATCATTTAATAAAGCTGTTAAATTCATTTTTGACGCACCATTAATAGTGATGTCTTCAAGAGCTTCACGATCATTTATAAAAGCACCTGTTTTAATGCTAACATTGCCCTCTACATCTACAGTATCTATTGATATAAGTATGGCTCCTCCAGAATTTACAGTTGTGTCTCCTAATACTCCATCAGTGATATTGAAAATACCACCATATTGAACAGTATTGTTATTAACACTTCCGCCATTAACAACAGTGATACCATTATTATTAACCGTAATTGTATTTACAGTTCCATTTGAAATGCGGAGGATACCGGCACTATTAACAATTACATTACTAGCAATACCACCTGCGCTAACATCGACAGTACCATTGTCGCTAATGGTAGTACTATTAATTTGACCACCATTTAATACCACTTGGCTAGCATTATCTACAAGCGTGTTATTCGCGATACCACCACTATAGATATATTCTTTACCACCACTGGTAATTTGAGTAGAAACACCAGCTCCAGAGTAAACATTAATGGTTCCACCTGAAGCAAAATTTACATTATCATTAATACCACCACCAGCACTAATATTAATGGTTCCTCCAGATAATGTTATACCACCAGCACGTCCCCAATCATAAATAGTTTGTTGACCGCCTCCTTGAATAATTGTTCCTGTTGCTGATCCAAAACTATTTGTGGAACCAGAGATAATTTGTGAGCCTCCCGAATTAACAAGAGTGCTAATAGCTGAACCATTACCCAAAATATTTTCAACTGAGCTAGTTTGAATAGTGGTGCCAGATGTAATACCACCATTTGCTACATTTAATATTGCTGTATTACTTAAAGTGGTATTGCTAGCAATGGCATTTACACCATTTACACTTTGTGAACCTCCAGAATAAATAATAGTACTAACAGCGGAACCACCTGTAAGAATATAACTAGTACCACCATTAAATATTGTTGCTGCAGATTCTACACTGCCAGAGTAAACATATTGAGAGCCACCATAAAGTTGTGCGCTAACCGAAGAACCTGTGCCAGATGAATTGGTAATTTTGTTATAACCGATATCTTCATAGCCACCACTTTCGATATAAGCTTGAAAAGATAAACCTTTTTGTATAGCTGCAACATATCCACCAGATTTTACTGTTGTATAAAAAGCAGAACCGCCATCATATATATTTTGCACACCGCCACTATTTAAAACTGTAACGTATGCAGAACCATTATTATGAATATTTTGAGAAGCACTATTATTTACAATAGTGGATGTTGTAGATCCATTATCATAAACATTTTGAGCACCATTATTGCTTACTATTGTACCTGTAGCAGAGCCTTGATTAAAAACATTTTCTGCAGATTTGCCTTTAACATTGGTATGAGAGGTGATACCGCCGTATATAACATTTAGCACTCCGGTATCGTTTAAAGTCGTGCTGGTTGTGGAGCCGGCAACAAGCTGGAACCCACCAGAATTAACAATAGTATTAAATGCTGAACCGCCTGCAAGAATATAGCTAGAACCATTATTAAAAACGGTTGTTGCTGATGCTATACTTCCAGAGTAAACATATTGAGAACCACCATAAAGCTGAGCACTAATAGAAGAACCAACATTAGATACCTTGGTCATTCTATTATAACCGACATCTTCATAACCATTACTTTCAATATATGGCTGAAAAGACACACCATTTTGAGTGGTAGTTATATAACCACCAGAATGAACTGTTGTATAAAAAGCAGAGCCACCATTATATATACTTTGTACTCCACCACTATTTAATATGGTAACGTAAGCAGAAGCATTATCATGAATCTTTTGAAGACCACCATTGTTTACAATAGTAGAAGTGGTAGATCCATTATCGACAACATTTTGAATGCCACCATTGTTTACAACTGTTGCAATTGCAGAACCATAAGTATAAACATTTTCAATTGATTGTGCTTGAACATTGGTGCCAGAAGTTGCGCCGCCATACAGCACATTTAAGACAGCGGCATTGGCTATTGTAAAGTTGTTGGCTTGACCATAAACAGTGATGGAATCACCACTAGTATTATATGTTAAAGTATTTTGAGTTATTCCATTCAGAATCGAACTGATAGTTGGCATAGATATTAACTTTCGTACGTATAATCGAATTGATTTGAGGTAATTCGGTCTATTTCATTTCGACTATAGAGTATTTTTCATATTTCATAAACCGAAATTAATATTATTTCGAAATTTTTTTAATTTTGCAATGATTATGCATGTAATTTGTTTTGAAAGAAATATTTCAAGTAAAAAATAGTTAATGATTAAAATTTTATTTATTAAGAGTAATTTTATGTCAAGAATTACGGTAGTAATCTCTGAATATTATAAAAGACTCAAGGAATGCTTTTAGTTGATGAAGGTGGTGTCTTAAAGTTAATGGTATCAGTGAAATGCTAATTTTGATCTTTCTACTATTTTTGTTGAAAGTATCGTTAAACATTATGTAATTGACTGTCAGTCGTTTGGTCTTTCAAGAAAAGTAACTTATTGGAAATTTAGAAAAAATTTATTTAATTATTTTTAGGGCAATGATATTGCAACTGCCTATAATTCAATTGATGTTTATTTACTATAATAAAAATTACCACATGTAATCTGCGCATATTTAAAGTATAGTTTATTTAGTAAATATTAATTATAAATATTTGTTAATGTATATATTGTTGAATTATTTTAAATTCAAATTAATTATGTTATAATTTAAATTATAAATATTAAAAATTAATTTTATTATTTATATTTTATTTGAATTAATTAATTTATAAAAAGATTCACTATGGTATTTTCAATTAATATTATAAAAGGTTCCAGAAATTCTGGGGCCGGTGCCAGTGGCATATTAAAACAAGTTAATGGCGTCAATGGAATTCCAATTTCAATTGCGCCAGGTTTTCCTGACTTACAAGATCAGTTTAATCAAATGGGTATTACTCATATTCGTTTGCATGATGGTTTTGGTATTGGGGACATTGATGATGGCTTCGTTGCTAATAGAGGTACGAACCAAAATCAGTTAATGGTAAACGTTCCAACAGCTTCTCAATCAAAAGCTAAAACTTTTATTGCGGATTTTGTTAATAAAAGAACAATTTTTCCTTATGCTGCAGCTGGAATGAAAGCTAATAATTTGGCTCTTGCTTCTCAGAATGCAAATTTTGAACCAACAGATAGTTATCTTAAACGGATTTTAGATAATGATGCTTCTGTTAATCCGGGAAATATTCAGAGAGATGTTTTATTTCGTGTTGGCCGTACATTAGATGGTGGCTATGAGGTGCCTGCAAATTTTGATATTTATGCGGCGTTAGTAGGTGAGGTTGTTAGGCGTTATGGTGTTAATTATCAAGCTGTTGGTTTGCCAAGAAAAATAACTTATTGGGAAATCTGGAACGAACCAGACTTAACTTTCTTCTGGAATAATAATAATCCACAAGTCTATTATGAGTTCTATGCTAAAGTTGCACGCATGATTAAATCAATCGATCCATCTGCAAAAGTTGGTGGCTGCGGTGTTGCCAATGGTTATAATCCAGGTGGAGCTTATCTTGATGGATTATTAAATTATTGTAAAACCACAAATACGCCAATTGATTTCCTTTCTTGGCATTATTATGGCAACATTACTGCTGATCCACAAAATGTTATTGATGTAGGGAACGCTATTCAAACTTCATTAAATAAATATGGATATGGTAATATTGAAAGTCTTTGTACTGAGTGGAATTCTTCTCCATTTGGGAAGCTGTATACGATGTCGAATGTTCAATCTGCAACAAATGCGGCTTATATTGCATCAACATTAATTTGTATGCAATATTGTAAAACGGATAAGGCTTATTATTATCGTGGAGATGCATCCTCTTTTGGAATGTTTAATGATAATCCTCAACCCAATAATAAAGCTTACAAAACGTTCTGTACTTATGCGGCGCAAAGTTTTAATTTATTTACAAGATTATTTGAAACACCTTATATTTTAAATCAGAGTAATACATTTAATACTGGTTTAATTACCTTAGCTGCTGAAAATGGTGCAGGGAACAAAATGAATATTCTTGCAGCGAATTATCAAGTTAATTACAGTTTTGTAAATGGTGTGGTAAAACCTACTAATGTTTATCAACAACATTATTTAGATAGCAATAGAACTGTTAATCAACTCAATGATGATTGGAGTAAGAATGAATGGTTCGGTGGTAAAGATCCAAGTAATATTACTTATAATAATACTGTAGCGCAACGATCGACTGTAACACAAATTCCGGTTAATGGAAGTTTACGTTCTAGAATAAGAACTTATACCCAAAGTAATACTGGTATTGGGTTAAAAATTACTAATATCGCTAGTAGTTATAAAGGATATACACTGACTGCATATCGTATTAGAGAGAATGGTCGTCTTGACCGTATGACACCAGAAGAGGTTACATCTTCTATTTCTGTATCAATGTCTAATGGCACTTTAACGATTACGGATACAGGGGCTACGTTATCAACGGTTACTTTGTATACGATTGAATTTACAAGTTAGTTAGATGACTTACTAGCTATTGAGTTAAGGCTAATAATATAATAATTCACAATAAGTGTTTTATATTTATAAAAATATCAGAGCTTAATCAAATAGGCTTTGATATTTTTTTTATTAAAATAATTTATTTCAAATAAATCTTTGCTGTATTAAAATAATAATGTTATTATAATAAGTATAGATTTAAAAAAACAATTTTATTATTTATTTATTTTATCAAATATAATTTTATATAGAGATTTACTATGGTATTTTCAATTAATATTACAAAAGGTTCCAGAAATTCTGGAGCCGGTGCCAGTGGCATATTAAAGCAAGTTAATGGTGTCAATGGGATGCCTATTGCTATTGCCCCTGGTTTTCCTGACCTACAAGATCAATTTAATCAAATGGGTATCACCCATATTCGTTTACATGATTGCTTTGGTGTTGCAGATATTGATGATGGTTTTGTTGCTAATCGCTCTTCAAACCAAAATCAGTTAATTCCCAATGTTCCGCTGCTTTCTCAAGAAAAAGCAAAAACATTTATCGCAGACTTTGTTAATAAAAGAACAATTTTCCCTTATGCAGCAGCAGGAATGAGAGCTAATGATTTGACTCTTGCATCTCAAAGTCCGAACTTTGCAACAACAGATAGTTATCTTAAGCAAATTTTAAATAATGTTGCTTCTGTTAATCCTGGCAATATTCAACGTGAAGTATTTTTTCGCGTTGGTCGTACATTGGATGGTGGCTATGAAGTACCTGCAAATTTTGATATTTACGCTAGTCTTGTTGGTCAAATTGTTCAACGTTATGCGATTGATTATCAATCAGTTGGGCTTCCAAGAAAAGTAACTTATTGGGAAATTTGGAATGAACCAGATTTAACTTTCTTTTGGAATAATAATAATCCACAAGTTTATTATGAGTTTTATTCTAAAGTTGCACGAATGATTAAATCTATTGATCCTTCTGCAAAAGTTGGTGGTGCTGGTGTTGCAAATGGTTATAATCCGGGTGGAGCTTATCTGGATGGATTATTAAATTATTGTCGTTCTACAGGTACTCCTATTGATTTTCTTTCTTGGCATTATTATGGAAATCGTACTGGGGATCCATTAAATGTGATTGATATTGGGAACTCTATTCAAAGTGCATTAAATCGATATGGATATAGCAATATTGAAAGTATTTGTTCTGAATGGAATTCATCTCCTTTTAGTACAGTAAATACGTTTTCAAAAGTACAATCAGCTAAAAATGCTGCTTATATTGTGTCTTCATTGATTGGTATGCAATATTGTAAAACAGATAAGGCATATTACTATCGTGGGGATGGTTCTTCTTTTGGCATGTTTAATGATAATGGTCAGCCATTAAAGCCATCAAAGAAAACGTTTTGTACTTATGCAGCTCAAAGTTTTAATTTATTTACAAGATTATTTGAAACACCTTATATTTTAAATCAGAGTAATACTTTTTCTACTGGCTTAACTACGCTTGCTGCTGAGAATGCTACTGGCAATAAGATGAATATTATTGCAGCAAATTTTGAAGTTGGTTATGGTTTTGTAACAGGTGAGGTTCCTGCAGATCAATATTATAAACAATATTATTTAGATACAAGTAAAACAGTTAATCAGCTTACAAGTACAGCAAATAAAAATAAATGGTTTGGAGGTAGTGACCCTAGAAAATTAAGTTCCAATAATGCTGTAGAACAAAATCGTACAGTAGCAGATCTTCCAACCTTTGGCAGCCTTCCTTCAAGATCAAGAAGTTATGGACTAAGTAATACAGGTTTAGGCGTACAAATTAATGGTATTGGAAGTAATTACCAAGGATATCTTCTTACGGTATACCGGATTAAAGAGGGTGGGCGTCTTGATCGTATGACACCAGAAGAAGTGAGTTCTTCTATTGCAGCATATATGTCTAATGGAATTTTACATATCACAGATACTGGAGCAGGATCATCAACGGTGACTTTATATAGCGTTGAATTTACAACTGGACCGAATGGTAATACTACTGATCCTAATGGTGGAACCAATAGTGGCGGTAATACCGGTGGTGGTGGTATTATTAATGGTAATACAAATAGCGTGACATATGAAGTACCTATTGCGGCAGGAATTAGAACACCTCTGGGGATGGTTTTACCACAAAATTATATGTTTATTGCTAATCAACAGTATAAACTTACTATTAGTAAGGGGGTATCTTCTTGTACAGCTGGTAACGGAATAGATGTAACAGTTAATAGGTGCGCTAAGGTTGGGGATGCGCAATATAGTTATAAAAACTCTGTCTTTACACCATTCATTTCAGGTATACTGCAGAGTTATGGTAGTACATTAATTGGTTCTTCTTTTGTATATTTGGCTGGCGGCGGAAAAGTTACTTGTACTCTTACCCCATTGTAAAATGGATTAATATTGTTGAATATAAGTGTTGAATTATAAGGTAACTTATTAATATCTTATTAAATTATTATTTATTTCACAAATATTAAAAAAAGTGCTGTTTCCTACTTGAAATATAGGAAACAGCACTTATGTATCTTTACACAAACTTTGACTATAGATTATGAAGCTATTTTTTCTACTACTACTTCTCTATGATTTTTATTTATATAAGGACCTGCAGCCAAAATATTGACGATTAATATTCTTTTTTGAGAATGGTTTTGGTGAATATTTAAGGTTGCTTGTCCATTTGTCCAACGGCAGTGTGATTGTTCTATAACGTCCCATCCTTTTAAATCTTGATTAGACAAATGGTCAGTTATTTCATGAATTTCTTTGCTATTAATAATTAATATGCTTCCGACTAATATGCCAAGTTCACGTCTATCATCGATGAATGCACCAATGGTTTCGTTAGGACGATAAGTTCTTGAACGAAGTTGAACTGTATGGATATCTTCAGGAATAGAGAATATATATTTTCCATTATTAATAGAATGAGCTTGAATAACTATTCCACATTTTGTCATTAAACAGAATTCAGAATCATTGGTCAAAGATAGTTCTTTAACTTTTAGTTTAATTCTTCTAGAAATAGCTCTTTTGCTTAGTTGGTTATAGATAGGTTCAATCATATTGTGTTGAAGATTTAATGATGCAGATCCATTTGGATTTAAGTTGTTTTCTTGATTGAATAATGAAACAATGTTGTGATTATTTTTAAAGGTGTTTTTATTATCTGTATCTAGATAAGTTTCAGTTAAGGTATTGTTTGCCCAGATAATAGAATGTTTTTTTGTTTCAATGTGGTAATAATCATAAGAAGTAATTGAGCGATCATAATAGATAGAACGTCCATTTACGAGCATACGTACAGGAATAAATTTTTGATCAAAAAATATACAATGCCCAGGTGTAAGTAATAGGTCTTGGTTAGGTACATTTGTTGAGATTGCATCTTTGAGAATGCGGACAGGATATCCGGCAAGGTCATCTGGTAAATGTGTTTTGACAACCATTTGTTTTTTACAAACCCAAATAACACGGGCTTTATTTTTCTTATTTGTTTTCCAATTAAAGGTCTTAATAATATCTCCGATTTTTATATGTTCAACATTCATATTACTTGTGGGTGTTGTTATCGCAGTTCCAGTTAAAAAACTAGTTTCAAAGATAATATTGCCATTATCATTCTCACCGAGTGTGTAACCTGTAGATTCAATATCAGGAATATTTAAGGTGATTGAAGAGGCATCTTTTAATGTAATGGTAATATGGTCTGCGTCGCCAAATGTTACTCCAGCGATATCAGAGCGTTGAACATCTTCAAGGGTAATATTATTATTTCTATCAAAGTTATCGGTGCTAGATATAACAGTTGTTTCAGTTGTGTTAGATTTTCCAGAAATGATAATTCCAGTATTATCTGCACCTTCTATAGTGATTGCTCCACCCGTTGAAGTGATAATATTAGTTATTCCACCTTTTTTTAATGTTAAAGTTCCAGTTAAAGTAGCTGGATCTGCAATGTATGCGGTAGCACCGTCATCAACATATAGGTTGCCAATATTCCCATTGGTTGCGCTCAAACTTGCTGTGTTATAAATATAAATGTCTGACAAGGTGTTTGAGTTGTTGGACAGTGTTAAGCTTGCACCTTTGGCAATATATATCGGCTGTGTATAGTTTGTTTCTGGTATAGGAATAGCATTGGTTTCATCGTTATAAACTAGAATTCCTCCAGATTCTGTTTGAATAATAGGAGCATTTCCGAGCTGAGCTATTTTCATTGTAATATTAGAAACAGTTGCATGCCCTGATGGTGTGAAGGAGTAGCTACTATCAGTATTTTTGACGATATTTAATGTATCTTCAATAATGTATTTAGATGAAGTTTCAGAAAAAGCATCATCTTCTATCAACGCAAATGATACAGGGGTTACACTTGTGCTCGTTTGTAGTGAAACAGTTTGAGAGAAATTCACTACAGTATCATCAATTTCAGTTGTTTTAGAAGGAGCTGGTTCAACAATTTTTCTGAAAGACTGTAAACTTTGTTTTACAGCTTTTGTATTGATATATTGTGGATTCCACCAATGCCATTGGGTCATTACTATTACTACCTTATAAAATTATTACAAACAATAAGATGTATAATTTCTATTCTTAAAATAGCTTTTGTTATTAGTAATTCATGTGTTTAATATTAAACTTTTTTAATATTAAATTTTAATTTAGATTTTATTAAAAATAAAAATTAATTTGAAATATATATATGTAATTATTTTTAAGTCAAAACATATTTGCAAATAATTTAGTTTATTGGTTGCTTTGAGTTAAAATAGATACGAAATAAACGTTATAAAAATGTATTTATTTAAAATTTTTGTAAAAGATAAATAGAGAGACGTATTGTTTGTTGGATTAAAGTGCTATCTAAGCTTTTATAAAAAAGTGATGATATAAACGCTTTAGTGTTTATAAAATATTGTAATGGATTCGTATCTAAACGACAATTCACTTTTATTTGTGATGAATTGTCGTTGTATTAATAAGTGAGTGTAATTTGTAAAAGAAATTATTCTTCTACAACCACTCTGGTTGGTTTTGAACCATGAAAACCATAATATAGAATATATAGGTAGCATACCAATGGTAATAAGAACGCATGGTGTAAACCAATGCTATCAGCAATAATACCCTGAGCAAAAGGAATAATTGCACCACCAACGATAGCCATAACTACCAAGCTAGAAGCTTGTTCTGTTAATGGTCCCATACCTGTAATTGCAAGAGAGAAAATGGTTGGGAACATAATAGAGTTAAACAACCCAATGGAAATAATAGAATAAACTGCTGTGCTTCCAGAAGTGCTCATTGTGGTAATTAATAAGCAGATATTTACAATTGCACAAATAGAAAGCAGTTTACGAGGAGAGATCTTTACCATTAACGCAGAGCCAATGAGACGACCAATCATTGCACCACCCCAGAAGAATGCTACATATTGTGCAGCTGCTTGCTCTGTCATACGACCGATATCTGGAAGGGTGAGGTAGTTCACCATAAAGCTACCAACAGAAACCTCACCACCAACGTAGAAGAAAATACCAACAGCTCCAAGAACAGCATGAGGATATTTAAAGACATCTTTTAACGTATAAGTTGTGTTTGCTTCTGTTTTTTGGTGTTCTTTATTTTCTGGTAATTTAAAGATTGCTACAAAACCAGCTAATAATAACAAGATCACGCCTAAAATTGCATAAGGCACTTGAACAGACTTCGCTTGATTATCACGATAAGCTTTCATTCTGTTTTTAGTATCTTGGTTGAGTGTATCTTTAAATTGTTTTAATTCAGCGGCTTGATCATCGCTAAGTGCTGTAGTTTGGAAACTATCCATTGATTGCACTAATGTTTCAGAAGCAAGTTGATCAACTTTATCTGCTGGCAGTTGGCTAAGAACATAAAGTTTTTTATCTGTTGGTATGTCCGCTAACACTGTTCCAAGCATATCAGGTGGTAAGATTTTTGCTTGAGTAAGCAAAAATTCTTGAGGTAATTTATTGAAAATAAAAGGAGGAACATTCTTTAAAGCATAAGTGATACTTTCAGGCTTTGCTTGTTCGAATGATGCCTGAATATCTGGAAGTGCTTTATTTTCTAAAGTTGAGATTAACTGTACAGTTTCAGGTGCTGTTGCAACATCTTTAGGTAATGTATAAGACGCACCAACAAGAATTAAAATCCCACCTAGGTAAGGAGCAATAGTTGTTCCTAATGAATTTAAAGCTTGTGCAAGATTTAAACGACTAGAACTGGTTTTTGCAGGGCCTAATAAAGTAACATAAGGATTTGCTGCGACTTGTAGAATTGTAATCCCAGTTGCAAGGACGAACAAAGCTAATAAGAAAACATAATAGTTTGTTGAAATCGCAGCAGGCCAGAAACCAAAAGCACCGATTGCTGCAATAATTAATCCTGTAACAATCCCTTTTTTATATCCTAATGAAGAAACAAGCTTTCCTCCTGGGATAGACATCAGGAAATATGCACCAAAAAACGTGAATTGTATTAACATTGCTTTGGCATAGTTTAATTCAAAAACTGTTTTTAGATGTGGAATTAAAATATCATTTAAACAAGTTAAAAAGCCCCACATGAAAAACACTGTGCTCATTACGCCAAGAGCAATGGGGAAGTAAGTAAATGAATTACTTTTAGGGTCTATTTTACCAGAGACCGGCTGTGACGTATTATTCATAACAGTCCTACTTTTATGTAATCATAAAATTTAAAGAAATCTGCTTATTTTAAAGTTAAAACAAGCAATGATCGGTAATTATAGGAAAACATAAAAATGTAAAAATCAAAAGATTTTTATATCATTGAGATGTGTTATTTTTATGAACATAGATGATCTGTGTTAATTTTATCTTATAATCCATTTATGTCTGGATGGATTACGTTTTTCCCATCCTTTTTGTTCAAGTTCAGGGGTTTCATTTTGGAATTGAGGGTAGCCAACGCATAAGTATGCGACAAAGTTCCAATGTTCTGGGACGGTTAAAATTGATTTGACTTCGTGGGGCGGTAAAATAGAAACCCATCCAACACCAATATTATAGGCTCTTGCAGCTAACCAAAAACTAAAAATCGACATGACGGTTGAATAAGCCGTTGTTTCAGGCATTGTCTGTCGACCTAATCCTTTCCCTTGGGTCGGGTTTTCTTCTGAAAAGACAGCAATATGGTGAGGGGCATCATTTAGACCCGATAACTTCAGATTAGAATAAAGTTTATATTGATCTGAAGTATAATTCTGTGCAGCTTCTTTGTTACAATTTTTAAAGAGATTATAAATTTGTTGGCGTAGTGTAGGGGTTTCTACCTTGATATAACGCCAAGGCTGGCTGAGACCAACAGAAGGGGCCGTGCAAGCGACAGAGAGTAATTGATCTAATAATTTTTCATTCACAGGAGTGCTTTGAAAATGCCTAACATCTCTGCGCCAAGTAAAGAGCGTTTTAAGTTCATTAATAAATTCTTGTGAAAATTGTGGAGAAGAGGTCATAATAACTCGAAAACTATATAAACATAAAAAAACCAGGAAAAGTAATTCTCCTGGTTCACAGTTATTTTGATTTTTATCTCTTAACCATCTTTATGGATGACGGGAGATTTGACGTTGTAAGGCATCAATTAATGCAGATACACTGTTTCCATGTCTAGCAATAAAAGAGGTATAGTCACCACGTTGTGTTACAGATAAAGAAGCATTTTCACCAATAATATCAACTACTTTTGGTTGGCCACTTTCGGTACTGATAATCCATTGTATAGAAACATCAGGTTGTTTTGGGCGGTGTAAAACTGTTTCAATTGTAAATTTATTATCTGCGTTTTTAGATGTTTTTCCGATATTAAAAGAAACGCCTTTATATTCACCTAAACGATCTGTAATAGAGTTAATTAATACTTGGTGGAATAGTTGAAGATATTTCTTTTGTTCGTCTGGTGTAGCAGTTCGCCAAAAACGACCTAAACAGAATTTTGCAATCGTATCAACATCAACATCTTCGTTCAGAACAGATAGAAATTTCGCTTTCTTTTCTTTAGCAGATACATCGCTGTTAACAACGGCAACCATTTTGTTGCCTGTTGTTTCAAGCCATTGACTAAGTTGAGGCGTTGTATAGGTTGTTTGTGCTTGTGCCGCAGAAATAGCAAAAGGAGAATGTGAAACGATATTACCAGATAACAGCATGCCAGATACTGCAACGGCAGAAAAAAGGAAGCGACAAAAGGAAGTTTTCATTATAGAGTTCCTAACTTATTTAACATACCATGCTGGAGTGGTTGCTCTATGATCATCAATCAGTTCTTTGATTTCAGCGCTTTGTTGTTGTTGGTATGCGCTACGAACCGTTGCATAAGGATCCAAAGAATCCCGTTGTAATTGATCCATAACGTCCAGATAATCAGACCGAGCACTAATTACACCAAGTATATTATACGCCCAGTTAAATGTAATCAAGCCATATCCTCTGGGAACATAGTTCCAAGGTGAAAGTCCAACAGCAATAACGGATCCACCAGCTTCACGAAAGCTGGATGGTCCCATAAAAGGAACGAATAAATATGGACCAGACTTAACGCCCCATGATGCTAAGGTCATACCAGGAGTTGTATCATGGTGTTTATATCCCACCATATCTGCAACATCAATAAAACCACCGATACCAGCAACCATATTGATACACCATCTGGCAAAAATATCACCAGCACGTCTTGGTTTTCCTGCACCAACATCAGAGAAGAACACAACAGGTTCATTCATTGTTGTGATCATATTGCTTAATGATTTACGAACAAGTTTAGGTACTGCCCATACATAGGCTTTTGCAACAGGACGTAATGTATATTTATCTACTTTCATAGTGAAATCATACATTTCACGGTTTGTAGGTTCATATTTATCATTGTTGCGTTTATATTCGGCCAAAGCTTCAGGATCTTTGGGAACAGGAGCAGTACAAGCAGTGGTCATAATGGTAAAACCAACAGCTAATGCAAGACAAGAGAAACGACGCATTTTTTGATTTTTCTTCAATTGAGGTTCCAAAGAATAAGAAATATTATCGTGGTTCAAATTCAGTTTCTCCCTCAAGTAACCTTAAATTAATTTACTATTTTTATAAAATGGATGAAGTCATATTTCAAATATTTATTTAATAAATGGATATTGCGTCATCACACAGAATGCGTGTTGACCATAGCAGATTCATTTCTAAACAACAGAAAAAAGGTTGGTAGCAGAATAAAAAATAATCTGATATTTACAAGATGTTGTAATAAAATCACATTTTTAATCAGGATATACAGCGTAACTCATAGATGATTTGGTTTGTCAAATAAGAGGTAAAATCATATCTTTGATAAAATTTTATTATAAACTTATAAACCGCGATTTCGTTTGATATAATCCCAAGCAGCGTTAATTTTTACAATTTTAACTGCGGACTCTGCCATTTCCGCTTCTGAAGCTCCTTTAGATGCCATCATATCAGGATGATGTTCTCTAACCAGTTTACGCCATTGATTTCTTACTTCCTCATCGGTGGCGTTGCTGTGGATTTCTAAAGCTTCATAAGGGTTAATTTCATCAACAATGCTGCGTGGCATGCCTCCATTTAAGGCATAATCCCATGATGTTTTTGAAAGTTCAAAAATTTTATGAATATGTCGTAAGATTTTTTCTTCTTCGGGATGTAAAGAGGCAGAAGGTTCTAAGTCTGCTTTAGCGATTAAGAATAATAAAATAAGTAGATTCTCTAACTTGCTTTTTTCCTCTTTAAATCCAAGAGCAAGCTCTTCTGCAAATTTATGATAGTCGTCAGTACGTTGACGGGCTTGATCAAATAAATTGCCAACAGCACGTTGTTGTGGTTCTGGAATGGCAAAAAAGCGTTTAAAGGTATTAATTTCTTTACGATTAACAGGGCCGTCACATTTTGCCACTTTCGCAGATAAAATGATCATTCCTAAGGCCAAAGCTTGATCTTTTTTGCCTGTATTGACGGCCATTTTAACGGCGATATAACTGGCGGCTCCCATAAAATCAGGAGCAATTTTACGTTTCCATTGTTCAGCCCACCCACCGGGAGGGGGATCTAATAACGTATTTTTATCCGCAGCATGTCCTAATGCAGCCCCCAGTAACGCCCCCATTGGGCCTCCTGCGGCAAAACCAGCGACAGTACCAAAAACTTTTCCAAAAAACGCCATATGACTAACAATAAAAATTAAAAATAGAGTTTAAGTTTACTGTTTCTGGGGTAAAAGGCAATAATTTTATATTTTTGCTTGGTTAGTCATATATTTTAATGCTTCTAATCGTAATGCGGATGAAAGGGGGCGATCAGGATCTCTGTTCATATCGATGGTTGTGATTAGAGTAGATAAAGAGTTTTCTTTTGTCTGAGCTATTTTTTCTAGCACACACCAAAATTCTTGCTCTAAAGCAACACTGGTTTTATGACCAGAGAGACGTAGACTACGTTTTTGTAAATAAGGATTGGTCATGATGTTAGCTGCTGGATTGCCCATTGGGCAGTTTCTTGAATAATTGGATTATCATGATTTCCCCAATGTTGTGCATGAGGCAATAAAGAAATTTGTTGTGAATTGCCGATAGCAATTAAGACATTACGGATAAAGCGTAGATGTCCGATACGTTTGACGGGAGATCCAGAAAAGAATTGTCTAAATGTCTCGTCTGTAAAAAGAGCAAAGTCTTGTAACAAAGGGCTATTTAATTCTTTACGTGACTGTAATTTTAAATGGCGACTATGTTGAGCAAAATGATTCCAAGGGCAAACCGCTAAACAATCATCACATCCATAAATACGGTTGCCAATGGCTTTTCTGAATTCTAGTGGAATACTGCCACTATATTCAATCGTTAAATAGGAAATACAACGAGTTGCATCGAGTTGAAAGGGTGCAGGGAAGGCGTTGGTAGGACATGCTTGTAAACATTGAGTGCAGCTGCCACAATGATTTTTAGAAAACTTAGAGGGGGGTAATTCGACGGTTGTTAGGATTTCTCCTAAGAATAACCAGCTGCCATATTGACGAGAGACAAGATTTGTATGCTTTCCTTGCCAGCCTAGTCCTGCTTGTTGAGCTAGTGGTTTTTCCATAATGGGTGCAGTATCAACAAAGACTTTGACTTGATCTGTTGGTGTTATAAACGGTTTAGCTTCTTTGATAAAATATTGTGCTAAATGTTTTAACCATCCCTTGATAATATCATGATAATCTCTGTGCCGTGCATAAACAGAAATATTGCCTGTTTCAAAGTGTTTTAAATTATATAAAGGGTCTGTTTGTGGACCATAATTTACCCCCAATATCATAGCAGATTTGACCTCTGGCCATAAATGGTCTGGACTAGCGCGTTGGTGTGCGCGATCTTGTAGCCATTTCATGTCTCCATGATGATCATGGTCGAGGAATTCGTTGAGTTGTTTTGCTTTTTCAGGAGGAAGTTGTGCTTTGCAAATCCCAAACTGATCAAATCCCAGTTCAAAAGCTTTATCACGAATAAGATTGGTAAAAGATTCAAGGAGCATTGAGGAGGATCAAATCGAGATATAATATTAAGGGTGATTCACGAAAGGTTAATCTATCAGAAATAAAATAGCTTTTCATCTGCTAAAATTAAAAAAGAGATATAAAAAAGATATAAAAAAGATATAAAAGATTTTTTGAAATATATTGAATCATTAGGAAAAGACAATATATTATAACATTATAACGTCACGTAACGTATTGTGACTTAAAGTTGTTATTTAGTATAAAGGAACGATAAAGGATGCGGTTTTTCTCTTTCTTACCTGCGCTTGCCGTGGTGGCAGCAGTTGCTGGATGTGCACCAGATGCACCTTTATCATTTAATCAACTTGGAGATTTCAGCGCATATCCTTTGAATAAACAGGTTTTTAGAATTTCTTATACTGCGAATAATAATATCAGCTATTCTGCGGCACAAAATATTACGTTAATCAAGGCAGCACAAACCACCATTCAACATGGATTTCATTATTTTATTGTGATGAATAATGGAAGTAGTGTTCATAAACAGCCACAAAAACAAATCGCTTATTCTGAAGGATATGGTGGAGGTTATTGGGGAGGCGGCCCCGGTTTTTATGATGGTGGTTGGGGACCTGGCGCATGGGGACCACCTGTATGGAATGACCCATTCTATGGGGTGCCTCAAGTTGTTACAACAGGGCCAGCAGAAATCGCGTATAATATTCAATGTTTTGATAATTTACAGCAAGCACCCCATAATGCATATGATGCAAGCTTAATCTTACAGACCATTGGTCAAAAATATGGGGTAAGTCCAACAGGACAAGTGATTATCCAACAGCCTAATCAAGGCAAATAAGTAATATGAGAAAATGGCTTTTCATTCATTTGAAAAGCCATTTTTTTACCATTCTATTGGATATTCAACAGCAACTCTAATCTGGCGTGTATTAAGCTCTGATTGCGCTTTGTTTGCTTGGTGAATACTGTGCCGAGCAACAATATTGAGGTTTTTAGCAAATCCTTTGGGAACTGTGTATTTTGCAACCAGTTCATGTTCCCAATGTTTTCCATTTTTGCCATATCCTAACCAATAATACGCACTGTTAGCTCCCATCTTTGTGCCGTTAATACCTGCTCCTCTGATAAAAGCAGTGCTGAACGATAGGCCTTTGATACCAAAACGTTCCATATCCAGCTCATATCCGACTTGCCATGATTGTTCATGAGGGCCGTTAAAGTCAGAGAGTTGCGTTGCATTTGGTAACCAGATTGCCCCTCGTGTGACATAGTCAAAGGGAGTATTACCATGCACTTTTTGATAGGAAGCAAAGAATTGATGCATTCCTATTTGATAAGTTGCAGCGATACTCCCTGTATTATTATTAATTTTTCCAGCATAAGATTCGCCAATATTATGGCTATGATAAAACTGGATATCTAAAGTCAGTTTTTGCTGTTTTTGAAATTGATGTTGATAGGTAATATTTGAATAATAAGTGAGCCAGCTTTGATGATATTTGCCTAAGTAAGAAGTGAAAGAGATATCTTTAATTCCCGTATAAGTTCCTCCAATAAAATCAAAGGATTTACCCTTACGAAAAGAAGGGTTTAAATAATTAACAACAAGATCATTATGATTTGTATTGGCATTACGATCAGCACTGGCTGTGAAATGTCCTATTTGAAATGTGAAATCTTGTATTTCATGGCTAGTGATTAAAAGTCCAGTTGAAGTCTCAGGTAGTAATCGCGTATCAGAAGAGCTAAAAATAGCAGTTTGAGGGCGCATAATACCATATTTGACAATGGTAGAATGTATTCGCACTTTTGCTGCACCACCTGTGCGATTATAAAAGTCCTGTACGCTGCCATCGCTTTTTTTACGGAGTAATCGAATACGCCCCGTGCGACCTTTTGCTTGTAATTTTACGCCAGTATAACTTTGTGCATCTATTCCAAATCCTATAAATCCAGGGGTAAAACCAGATTGGAATGTGCCCATTAATCCATATCCCCATTCTGTAGTATGGTTTGGGGAGGTCGTAACATCAGGATATTTTCGCGTGTCATAAACTGTGCGATTGACAACAGAAATTACACTATCAGCAAAGAAACCATGTTCTTTTTTAGCTTTAGCCTCGGTCTCAGCACAAAAAGCGCACGTACATCCTAAAGAGTGTAAGACTAGAAAGGGTGGAACCAATTTTTTTGTATGTTTTTTGATCATCATGGTTCTGTTGAGACTTATAACTATTTAACTGAGTAATATGTTTGTTGTTGGTTCTATATCGAGAAAAATATAGCATGAGTAAGCATAATAAGAAAATAGTAAAATCCAGCAAGTCTCTCGTTGTATATATTTTTTACATATATTTATAATATTTGTCGATGAGCGTTGCTTTTGCTTTGTTAATAGTTTCGTCATCATATTTGTAGGTTTTAAATTTAATTCTTTTGTTTGAAATGGCATATTCAATTGCTTTTTGAACTTTAGATAAATTTGCCGAGTGAGTTGCTTTTACTTCAACAAAGATAATTTCTATATCATCGATCTCTTTCGATAATGATGAGTAAAGCCGGAATAATGATGGTATTCATTTTTTCGTAACGCCTTTGTTTTTTATTTCTATTTTCAATGAGATGATTATATAGTTCTGTGAAAATAGAAACAATTCGTTTTAGAGTGAAAACATAATGAGCTTAATAATTAATGGTATTTTAATTGGTGCTGGTGCGACCATTGTAATGGATATTTGGGACTTTATTTTTGGATCTTTACCAGGTCAATCCAGGTCTAATTGGGCGCCTGTTGGACGGTGGTTTTGGCGTTTAAAAGATGGACAAGTTTTCCATCAAGATATTAATGATTCAGCGCCTTATGAACACGAGTTAGCATTTGGCTGGTTTTGTCATTATGCGGTGGGGATTATCTATGGGGTGATCTTTGCGTTGTATGGTGGTGCAGAATGGTTTGCCAACCCAACATTTCTTCCAGTGTGGATTTGGGGAATAATTACAGTTGGGGCAGGCTGGTTTTTACTACAACCAGGTTTAGGCATTGGTGTTGCAGCTTCTAAACTTCCGAATGCATGGACAGTGCGCATTTTAAATATCGTCGCACACACATTTTTTGCTCTTGGGATGTTTGGTACAGCGTTATTACTGAAATAACTTTGTCTAATATTAGATTGATATAAACGATAATTTTATTACAGTATTTAGATTATCGTTTATTCACATTAAAGAATTTAAGCATATCAAATGATTGCTTTATATATTCATTTTTTCATTCTTTAAAATTTATTTTTTGCAACGTTTTAACAATGATAGTAACTTGTTAAACGAACGTTTCTCTATTCTATATTGTGTTTTGGAATAGTTTTCATTTTAAAGATATTAGAACCAGAAAAGTTAAATCCATGAATACTCAAGATAATGATCAAAGTGCCAGCGCTCAGGAAGAATATAATTTAGGCAATACGTGTTATGCGGCGGGCAATGTTCAAAAAGCGTGCGAGCATTGGAAGAATGTCAGCAGGCAAGATCATGCGGGTGTTTATGCGTGGGCGCAATATAAATTGGGTGATTTATTTGATCTGGAAGGCGATATCGGAGAGGCGCGAGAACATTGGGGGAATATTTGTCTGGAAGATGACTTGAGGCTCTATGCGATTGCGCAATTTAATATTGGGGATTCTTTTGTAAAAGAAGGAAAAATAGAACAAGCAAGAGCGCATTGGCAGCAAGTCCCTCAGGAGGATTATGACGGTGCCTATGCATGGGCGCAATATAATTTAGGCACGTCTTTTGAAAAAGAAGGCAACACCCCAGAGGCTCGCCCTTACTGGCTCAATGTCCGCAGACAAGATAACGGCGGCGCTTACGCTTGGTCACAATTAAAACTAGGCAATTCTTATAGTGCAGAAGACAAAAAAGAGCAGGCTCGCGAGCATTGGCAAAACATCCATCAAGAAGACGACCCAGAAGCGTATATGAAAGCGCAGGATTATTTGGAGAAGTCTTTTTAGTCAGAAAGACGTTTGAATGTCGTAAAGATATCAGCTGGATATTTTTATTTATTGTTGAATAATTTGTATAAGATGATCATTACTAATGAATATTGATGATATGAATGAATCTGCTTTAGAAAAATATAAATTAGGTCTTGCTTATTTTAAAGAAGGGAAAGTAGATAAGGCGCGAGCATGTTGGGAGACTATTACTCGGGAAGATGACGCAGAAATTTATGCAAAAGCACAATTCAAATTAGGTTTTTCTTATCTTAAAGAAGGTAATTTAGATAAAGTGCGAGAATATTGGGAGGCGATTACTCGGGAAGATGATGCAGAAATTTATGCAAAAGCACGAGTTAATTTAGGAAATTCATATTCTAAAGAGGGTAATGAGACTAAAGCGCGAGAATATTGGGAGGCGATTACTCGGGAAGATGACGCAGAAATTTATGCTAATGCACGAGTTAATTTAGGAAATTCATATTCTAAAGAGGGTAATGACACTAAAGCGCGAGCATATTGGGAGGCGATTACTCGGGAAGATGACGCAGAAGTTTATGCTAATGCACGATTTAATTTAGGTTTTTCTTATCTTAAAGAAGGTAATTTAGATAAAGCGCGAGAATATTGGGAGGCGATTACTCGGGAAGATGACGCAGGAGTTTATGCTAATGCACGATTTAATTTAGGGATTTCATATTCTAAAGAGGGTAATTTAGATAAAGCGCGAGAATATTGGGAGGCGATTACTCGGGAAGATGATGCAGAAGTTTATGCAGCAGCACGATTTAATTTAGGGGGTTCATATTCTAAAGAGGGCAAAATAGAGCAAGCGCGAGAATATTGGGAGGCGATTACTCGGGAAGATGACGCAGAAATTTATGCAAAAGCACGAGTTAATTTAGGGATTTCATATTCTAAAGAGGGTAATTTAGATAAAGCGCGAGAATATTGGGAGGCGATTACTCGGGAAGATGACGCAGGAGTTTATGCAACAGCACGAGTTAATTTAGGAAATTCATATTCTAAAGAGGGTAATGAGACTAAAGCGCGAGAATATTGGGAGGCGATTAAGCGGAAAGATAACGCAGGAGTTTATGCTAATGCACGATTTAATTTAGGGGGCTCATATATTGAAGAGGGCAAAATAGAGCAAGCGCGAGAATATTGGGAGGCGATTACTCGGGAAGATGACGCAGAAATTTATGCAAAAGCACGAGTTAATTTAGGAAATTCATATTCTAAAGAGGATAATGAAATTAAAGCAAAAAAGTATTGGAATATTCTGTTAAAAGAAGATTTGTATAAAAATCTATCTGAATCTTTGTTTGATAAGAGATGGTTGGAGGATGTTTTTGAAAAAATTACCTTTTTTGTAAAACAAAATATTAAAAAAAATTCACAGGAAAAACCAAATTTATTTAAATGGGATTTATTTAGACTTTTACAGAAACTTCAGCAAAGTGAAGAATTAATACAGAAACAATTACATATGGATCCTGCGTTGTTTTCAAAAGAATCAATAGAGAAACAATTGGATAGGGATACTGATTTGCTTCCAAAAGAAATAATAGAGAATGTTGATTTGACAAAACTAGAATCAGTATTTGCCCATTATACAAGAATCAAAACAGCAGAGATAATTATTGAAAATGGTAGTTTTCATTTAGGGGTTGCAAATTATATGAATGACCTAACAGAGGGAAAAATATTATTAAATAAATGGAAGATACCGACAGATTATAATGATAATTTAGTGGTTTTTTTAACCAGTTTTACGTTTAATGAAAATTCTCTTAATCAATTTCGTTTATATGGGAAAGAAAATGGCGAAGAAGGCTCTGGTGTAAGTTTGGTTGTTGCCAATGCTTTTTTTGACCCTAAATTTGATCCTAATAATCCTACCCATTTGAATACAAATTACATGTATAATAATATTAATCAAAATATAACGGTAATCAGTGAAGATATCAAAGATAAAAAAGATTCAAGTAAAAATCTGAGACAAAAAAGTAATAATGTTGAGGTTGAACCCGCAGATAAAAAGATGTCTCATCCTACGACAATATTTCGTTGTATTTATTTAGACCCAAATACAAATCATATTAGTGTTGCTCATCAAAGTAAATCTTCGTTTCTTAGTAAGGGATTATCATATTTAAAAGAAGCTAAAATAAAAAATGAAGATATTGATATTGTGTGGAATTTTTATATCAAAAAAATGAATGAAATCACAAAAAAAGTGGATGAAATATTAAAAAATATTGAGAATACTATTCTTGAAATACGAGAAAAAATAGAGCAAAAGGGAATGATTCACCAAGAAGTAATTTATGAAGCAATAGCGACAACAATACTTCCTATTATTTATTTGACAAAACATGCCGCTTTTGAAGAAGAGGCTGAATGTCGTATTTTGTATGTTACCTCTATATTCGATAAAATTATACAAAAAGATGGGGATAGAGTTTATGTTGAATATGCGACCAATCTTGCTGATCAATACCCACCTAATGAGCAGTCTCAAAACTATTTAGAAAGGATATATTTAGGTCCAAAAGCAGATCCAAGGGCTGAATTAAATTTAAAAAAATGCTGGATTAATAAAATGCGAGACAAGAAAATGGCGAATAATGAGATTAAAATTCCAACGATAATCAAATCAGATATGCCTTTGGCGTAAGATTATTAGGGTAGGTTGATTTAAATCAAAACTGTGAAAAATTCAACCGAATTTCGCCAGCTTTTCCGCCGAATTCTTCTCCTTTGGCAATGGTGATATTTTGACTTAACCAGCTTTGCAAAATCTTAGGCATGTTTTTGATTTTATCCTCGTGAAATGTTGCATAACAATATAATCCACCTTGTGGTGGGGTAAAGGACAAGTCATTTTGATGATGCGTTTGTAACCACTGGCAGAGCTGATCGGCTTTGCTAGAAAGTTGTTGTTTTAAATCTTTGCAATGTTGGTTGAGCTGATGTCGTAAATAATGCTCTGCCAATAATTGAGGAAGAACACTTAACCCGCCATCAATTTGTTGTCGAATATGCGCCAACTGGGTAATAATGGCTTTGGGTGCAATAATCCAACCTGCACGAATATTCTTACCCATATATTTAGACAAAGACCCCATATAAATCACTTGCTGATGATGATCATACGCTTTGATTGGGGTAATATTCATATCAGATGAAAAAGATAACATACTACACGCATCATCTTCGATGATTGGGATTTGATAATGATGGCAGTATTTTAAAATCTGTTGCTTGCGTTTGGTATCCATACAAGATCCCGTAGGATTTTGGAATAAAGGATTTAAAAACACCATCTTAATCAGATGTTTTTCAACAAGCTCTTTTAACCCTTGTAAAGTAACGCCATGCTCATCCATTGGTAAGGCACAAATTCGCAACCCAGCAGCTTGAAAAATAGGCAGGCGATAGAAAGAAGAGGGCGCTTCTACACCGATACGATCTCCAGGTTTTAATAAGGTTTGAGAGATCAAAAATAAAGCTTGTTGCGTGCCTGTGGTAATCAGGATTTCAGAGAGATCTACAGACAATCCAAGTCGTTGTTGCATATGCTCTTGCACCGTTTGACGAAAAGAGTAAAGCCCAAGCTGTGTCGTTTCATCATCTTGCTCAAGCGATAAGAGTTCTTTCACAGGTAAATCCGTTAAGTTCAAATCAGGTAATAAATTAGAAGAAAGATCACCTGTCGCCATGTCTTTGATCGGTCTTTGTTGCTCGACACTTTCTTTGCGTAAATGCTGGACTTGTAAAATATAATCGTCTTTAGGAAATTGTGCATATGCAGACTTTAACGGTTGCCAATTCATCAAAGGGTGCGTTTGTAATCCCCATTTATCAGGATTTACAAAAGAGCCACTTCCGATCTTACGAATGATCACTCCACGATCTGTTAACTCATTTAACGCATGAATAATGGTGGAACGATTGACTTGCAATAAAACACTCATTTTCCGTTCAGAAGGTAAACGTTCTCCAGGCGCCAATTGTCCATTCATAATCGCCTGTTCAATCAGGTCGATGACTTGTTGGTATAATGGTTGCGAAGAGGAAGGGGAAAGGTGCCACATGATACTTAATATAATAGTTTTTAATAGGATATAGTATATATTATACAATATAAACTATATTGTAGATGAACGATTTGAAAATGAAAAAAGATAAAAATATTATAATAAACGAAGCATTGTTTTCTTTTAAATTACAATTACAAGTTGGTTTAATAACGTTTAAAGAAATTCAAGATTGGGCAGATCAGCAACTATTAATAGATAATAATGATATCGTTATTTTAGATATTTGTTTTTTAACTAATGAAGATGAAGTTAGAGACTATATTAATGACTTTTTTAGATATGATGTGAATATTGATATAGAAAAAGTTGCTTTAAAAGTGTTTAAACAATATTTTGAAAGTAAGATGTCTAAGTTGCTAGATAGTCAATTGAATGATCATATTTTAAATTTAAAATTACTTGCAGATTATCTTTTTGATATTAACTATCGACTTGGAGAGGCCACTTTAGATGGATATATCACAGGTTATGATGATGACATTACTGGTGCTCAAAAGGGAGGACGGTCTATTACTCCACAAGAGATCTATGTGAAACTTTATCAATATTTACAAAATTGGATATCTAGATTTTCCTAAGTAAAACAATATTAATGTATAATCATAACAAATAAATAGTGACGGTGCATTTTTTATTTAAATTGGATGGGTAAAAAACAATCCAATTGGGTGTTGTCTTTTTCTGCTTTTTTCTTCATGATGATGTTAATTCTGTAATTTGGAGAGAAAAATGAATAAAAAAATTGGTTCTGATACCGTAAAACGTGGCATGGCACAAATGCAAAAAGGCGGCGTGATTATGGACGTTGTGAATGCTGAACAAGCAAAAATTGCTGAAGCAGCAGGTGCGGTTGCGGTGATGGCGTTGGAACGCGTTCCTTCTGATATTCGTGCGGCTGGTGGAGTTGCTCGTATGGCTGATCCAACCATTGTTGAAGAAGTCATGAAAGCGGTTACTATTCCAGTAATGGCAAAGGCTCGTATTGGTCATATTGCTGAAGCACGTATTTTGGAAGCAATGGGCGTTGATTATATTGATGAAAGTGAAGTATTAACCCCAGCGGATGATGAATTTCATTTGTTAAAAAGCCAATATACAGTTCCTTTTGTTTGCGGTTGTCGTGACTTAGGTGAAGCATTGCGCCGTATTGGTGAAGGGGCTTCTATGCTTCGTACCAAAGGTGAACCAGGCACAGGAAATATTGTTGAAGCTGTTCGTCATATGCGTATGGTGCAAGCTCAAATTAAAGAAGTTGTTGCAACTTCTGACGATGAGTTAATGGTGGTTGCCAGAGATCTTGGTGCGCCTTATGAGCTGATTAAACAAATTAAAGAATTAGGAAAACTTCCTGTTGTTAACTTTGCAGCAGGCGGAGTTGCAACTCCAGCAGATGCAGCATTGATGATGTCTTTAGGGGCTGATGGTGTATTCGTTGGTTCTGGTATTTTTAAATCAAATAGCCCAGAAAAATTTGCACGTGCAATCGTTCAAGCGACAACGCATTTTGAAGATTACAAAATGATTGTAGAACTTTCAAAAGGGTTAGGCGAACCAATGAAAGGGATTGAAATGAAAAACCTTAGCGGTTCAGATCGTATGCAAGACAGAAGCGAATAAAACAAATGAAAAAAGTTGGAGTTTTAGCCCTGCAAGGGGCGGTTAGTGAACATATTGCTCATATTAATCAACTGGGCGGACAAGGCGTTGCCGTTAAAACTCCAGCTGATTTGGCAGAAGTTCAAGGATTAATTATTCCTGGTGGTGAATCAACGGCGATTAGTCGTTTAATCCAACAGGTTAATTTATATGAACCTATTCAAGCTTTTGCCAAAAGCAATCCAGTATTTGGAACTTGTGCAGGGTTAATCTTGTGTGGTTCTGGCATTACGGATGGTGGAGAAAAATTAAAGCCATTAAACTTGATTGATATTGCGGTAACGCGTAATGGCTTTGGCCGTCAAGTTGATAGTTTTGAAGTTGATTTAGATATTGAGAATGTTGGTAAAGCCATTCCTTCAGTCTTTATCCGTGCGCCTTTTATTGCTACTGTTGGGCAAGGGGTAAAAACCTTGGCGACTTATGAAGATAAAATTGTCATGGCAGAGCAAGGCAATATTTTGGTAAGCTCATTCCATCCAGAACTGACCGATAATAACCAAGTAATTGGATATTTTATGTCCAAAATTGCTGGGTAGGATTAATTGTTCCTAGGATTAGTAACGATCTATCTACAATAGTTATTTTAATTAGGGTATTGAAATATTACCATTTCAATACCCTAATTAATATTATCTTTTTAAGTAATATTTAATTCTATGAGCTATTTTTCGCCATAAAGGTCGGGTGTTTATTGTGATTTTTTCCATTTTATCATTTAATATATTTTGTTGTTCAGAAATAAGTATTTCTATCTTACTGCTTAAAGAATGAAATTGATGATTAATCCAGTTGTCTTGGGAGGTCAACTTTTCAAGTTTTTCATTTAAGACATTGAAGCGATCATGTGCCCAGCCGCCTTGCTGTTGAGAGGTCAGTGCGTCAAGTTTTTCATTTAAGACATTGAAGCGATCATTAGCCCATCCGTCTTGCTGTTGTGAGAATAAATAATTTAACTGATCTTTAATAGCGTAAATTTCATTATAATGAGAATGACCTTTACAATGATTGAGTTCGCTTTCTAAATAATGAATTTTATCATATAATGCAGGAATTAAGCCTAGCGCATATGGAGTTTTGCCTTCTGGATCCATAAAAGGACGATAACTACGGAAAAGATTTCTAGCACTATTTCCGCTAAGGAACATTCCTGTATTTAATACACGATAATAAAACAAAGATTCAGGAACAACGTTTAATATATATCCACTAGAAACAGCTTTAGCAAAGAACTCCCAATCTTCATGTCCTATACCGTAATCTTCTGTAAAGCCACCTAAAGCATCAAAAACGCTTTTTTTGATAAACGCATTGGCATCTCCAAAGCAGTTTTGGAAACTTCCTGTATTTAAATCTCCGCCCATTGGTAACCAATAAGTGGTTTTTTCTTTTAAATTAGAAGGATATTTTTTACTATCAATAACTTCACTAGGGGTGGTTAGGATATCTGCTTTAGAATATAAAGCTGCTTTGACAAAAGTGCTAATTTCATGTGGCTTAGCAACATTGTCATCATCCATAAAAAGTAAATACTCACCTTCAGCATATTTTGCGGCAAGGTTACGTGCTGCACCAAGATAGTTGTTTGTGCTTTTTATGATTTTCCAACCTCTTTCATTGAAAAATGGCTGAATGATATCTAAGTAACGGTGTGTTTGTTTATCTGTGCTACCATCATCAATTAGAATAACCTCAAAATTATCATAAGTTTGATTTTGTAAAGATGTAATCGCCTGTTGTAATAATGTATGGCGATCATGATGGGTTAAGCAAACACTAACTTTTGGTTTTCCTGAAGGGATGTCTTTTGGAGAAACTGTAATAGTGGGTTTATTAATTTCAACAAGCCACTGTTGATGGATGTCTTTTAAATTGTGGCTAAGTTCAGCTTTGATTTGTAGATTATTTATTCTATAAGAAAAAGATTTATATAGCTCGACAGGGGTTAGTTTAAATAGGATGTGTTTGCGTTGTTCTACTTTGATTAGCTCTGGAATACCACCAATATCAGAGGCAATAAAATTAATATTATTTAATAAGCATTCGTAAACTGTATAAGGAGAGTTTTCAACAAGAGAGGGAATAACAACTAGAACGTTTTTATGTTTGATATATTCATGAGCTTGTAAACGATTATAATTTGTTAAAATATTAATTTTTTTATCAAGGTTAAGCTTAATTTTTTTATTATTAGTTTTTTTTGTGTCTATATTTTTAGATAAATTTTCACTTCTTTGTGTCTCTTGAAAAACCTTGAGTTGTTCAGGTGTAATATTCTTAAGGATTTGTTCTTCTATACTTATAATTTTATTTTGAATATAAATAGAGGAATCTACACCGTGGATAGAAACATTTTTTCCTAAGAACGTAATTTTAGAAATTGCCTGAAATTGTTCAAAAGTTAATAGTTCTAGTGATTTTAGAAAAATATCTAAACCTTTTCTGGTTTCTAAGCGACCAAAAAAAACGAGTTTAATTTTATCGCTATCTATTTTTTCTAGTTCTTCATTTTTATCAAATAATTTAGTAGTGGTTTTTTCTTTTTTTTCAGGTTCTTTTAATGGGAATGGTTCACAGTTTAAAATGACTTGCGTTTTATTAGGTAGTTTCCATTTTTTGCTAGACATCCAGTCTAATAAATATTGAGATGGACTAATAACTTCATCTGCCATTTCTACGGTTTTTTGTTCCATGAAATAGAGTTCGATATTATCTTGCCCATACGGAAGTTGATAGTTCCCTTCATCTGCCCATAAAGTTGAACTATGGGTATTAATAATAAATCTAGTATTTAAAAAATTCAGCCCCTGTTTTTTGGCTAATAACGTATAATACAGGTTTGCTTGCCATTCACATCCGATAATCGTTTGATATTGATTATGTTCTTTTAACCAATGATAAATAAGATAGCTTTTATTTCTGAAATAAGGGCTAGTAAAGGTTAATTCTTCTGGGAAAGGTAGTGGAATTAAGTTGATATTATGATTTTTGTAGATTTTTTCCCAATATTCTATTGGCTTACCTTCAACTTCTGAAATGGGAGTTGTGTATAGAACATCTATTTGATGGCCTGTAGAGGCAATTACATTTGATAAAGAAGTAAATGCGGTGCCAATACCACCGTTACGAATGGGGCCTTCGATATCAGGGGTAACAATTAATATGGTGTTCATCGTGAATTCAGCTCTTATGGTAAGATAAAAGAAAAGGGTATTTAAGATAAAATAATTTGAAAGTGAAGTCATTTCATCTTTTTTATTAAAATAGCTTAAAATGTGCTTAAATAAAACCATATATTTGTAAACAAATGATATAGACAATAAGTTGTAATCTTCAATTTTTTGGAAAGGTTTTTAGGATATGGCATGTAATGTAAATTTACTGAATGTAATTGCTCAGTATAAAGATAAATATAAAATTATTTATAAAGCTAATCCTGGAAATGCTGTAGATGGTGTCATTGCTGCGGCAACTTATGATTTTTTTGAGCAAAATGAATTGTCTTTTTCAATTTGGAAAGAAACAGAAGCATATAATCCAGATGAGCATCTTTTATGTTTTGGTGGTGGTGGTAATTTAATTGAGGGGTTATATAGAGAAAGCAGAGACTTTTTAGAACAATATGAGGGGCAATTTGTTAAAGTTATTTTGTTTCCATCCACAATTAATGGGTATGAGGATTTTTTTACACGTTATACAGATAGGCTTATTATTTGCTGTAGAGAACAAACGAGTTATCAAAAAATTATAGCAATGGGATATAAGCCTGATGTTGATGTTTTGTTAACGCATGACATGGCGTTTGATCTTAATGTAGAGAAATATCTTGAGAAGACTGTTCCTTTTAAAGATGCTGTAAATTGTTTTAGAACCGATAATGAGTCAAGGGATAAAAAATATCACGAAGATAATCATGATATTTCCCTGACATGGAATGGGAATTACTGGGATAATATTTGTTTAGCTAGAAATTCAACGCGTTCTTTAATTAGTTTTTTACAAGAATATAAAACAGTAAATACAGATCGTTTGCATATTGCGATTTTGGGATCACTACTCAATATGCATGTTCATTTTCATCCTAATTCTTATTATAAAAACGAAGCTGTTTTTAATCACTCTATTTTAAATATGTTTTCTAAAACGGTATTTTTTAAGTAGTAGAGTATAGGGATAAATTAAAGTTAATTAAGAAAATAATGTTATATTTACGAGAGTATTTCCATAGATATAACATTATTAAATAAAGATTAGGCGTTCTTTTTGATCAGTTGTTTTTGGTTTATAATATAAGAGTGATCTGATAGGATCTGTAACGTTAATGTTTTTTGTTTAAGTTTGGAGTGTGGCGTCTTACATATAGGTAAGAATGCTTTACCATTTGTCCAACGGCATGGAACGGTTTCTTGTATATCCCATCCAGATAATGATATTTCTGTGAGGTGTGTGTTAATATTATGGCTTTGTGTACCATAATTTAATTGAACCTCACCTACTAAGACGCCTAAATAACGACGATCATCGATAAAAGAACCAATGACATCACAAGGCCGACTTGATCTAGATATGATCCAGACACCAGTGGTCGTTGCAGGTATGGTAAAGGTTACTTTTTTATCAGCAGAGATTGTTTTTTTGGTAATAACTATTCCTTGATTGGTGATGAGGTGTAAATCATCATCCTTTGTAATTTCCAAATCATCATTCTGATTTTTTAAAGTATGACATTGAATACGTCTCACAATATTTTGATAAATAGGCTCCACGCATTCTTTTGAGACGGTTAAAGGAGCAGCAGCATCATTCCAACTCTTTACTTTATTTAAATAAACTTGAATAATTTTTTGATCTATATTGAATACATGGCGATTGCCGGTATCGAGATAGCTTTCTGTGAGTGTTCCATCAGCGATAATGATGGAATGTTTTTGTGTTTCAATATGATAATAGTCATAATTTTTAATGGTTGTATCATAGAAGATAGAATACCCATTGACGAGCATTCTAACAGGTATGAATTTACCATCAAAGAATAAACAATGTTCAGAAGTAATGAGTAAATCTTTATTGGGAATATTATCAGCCAAAGCATTTTTTAGAACGCGAACAGGATATCCGGCGTCATCTTTTGTAAGGTTAGTATTGACGGTTTTATTTTTATGTCCAACCCAAGTGATAGGACGTGCTATTTTTTTCTGAGTTTGAGGATCATAAGTCATGACTAAATCCCCGATTGTAATATTTTCTACAGCACATAAACCATCAGGGGTTTCAATCATTGTTCCCGCTAGGAAGCATACTTCGAAGATAAGATTTCCATCTGGATCAGAGGCGAGTTCATATCCATAATTTCCAATACCAACAACATTTAGAGTAATGGTAGAGCCATTATTTAAGGTAAAAGTAACATGGTCTGCATCTGGATAAGTTACTTGAGTAACATCATCTTTATTGATATTTTTCAAGGTAATGGTATTGGAATCATCTGGATTTGTTCCGGTAAATCCTGAAATAACAGTTGTCGCACTACCTGTTCCTGAAATGACGATTTTTGCCATATCGTTGCTATTAGAGGAAAGATCCTCATAGCTTCTCATCGTGGGAATACTGGTACTATTTAATAGATTAATAATACCACCAGTTGATGTGTTAATGTAGATATATCCACCTTGTTCTAAGGTGACAATTCCAGATAAAGTTCCTCCACTGCTAATAATAACACTGGCATTAGAATTAATAGTCGCATTTAATAATACGCCGTGATACCCAATCGATAAGCTACCCTCTGGAACGATTGTTGTTTGGTCGATGACACCTCCAGAAACAACATTCATAATAGCACCAGAGCTAACAAACGTCATATATGCACTACCATTATTAGAGATATTTAAAGTCGCGCCTGAATTAACAGTTGTACTGACAGTGAGGCCACTATTTAGGTTTAATATTCCACCAGAAAGGATAATAGTATCTGAAATATAAGTGTTATTGGCATTAAACACACCACCATTACTAATAAACGTACTATAGATAATAGGGGTGACGTTATAATTATAGTTCGAAATGTTAAATATACCGCCAGAGTTAATAACATTACTGATAATTAAAGGGTTAATAGCATTATCAGCATTAATAACATCCAAAGTGCCACCGTTGTTAATGGTTATATATTCACTGTTAGCATGATATATATTTTTGATATTTGTTAGACTAATGTTTGCATTGGAGTTGATTATTACACTATTAAGTGTTGTATTGCTTGCATAAAGAGTATTATTCGAATTAATGATAGCGTTAGTTATATTTCCTTCAAGTGTACTGACGTTTCCACTATTTAGAACCATATTTGAGATATAAGAGCTGACGGTATTTACGTTGCCTCCAGAATTAATGGTTATGGAGGCAATAGAAGGTGTGTAGCCACTACTTGTATGATCAAAAAAGTGTTTAGAGAGCCGTTATTTATAATAACATTGCTAATGGTCCCATTATATAGGTTTAGGGTAGCATTGGAACTAATTGTAAAATTGCTTGTATAAGTAGCATATGCATCCATTTTTCCGCTGGTATTAATTGTAAAGCTACCTGCATTACCGCCGTATAATTTTAAATCTACTCCAGAGCTAATCGAAAAGTTATAGATCGAAAGTTCGGATGCATTAATATTTACACCAGAATTAATCGTGATATGATCGACGTAACTGTTAGATATATTTAGGTTTACACCAGAACTGATGGTAATGTTACTTAAATCACTATTAGATATATTTAGATTTGCACCGGAGCCAATATTTAATATGTAACCACTAGTATCAAACATTGTCATTGTGGCACCAGAGTTAACTGTCAAGTTAGATCCATAACTACTGGACATATTTAAAGTTGTACCAGAGTTAATAATTAAATTATAAAAACTGGTATTATTTCCTACGATTTTTTGTGATGTAATTGTAGTGTCACGGAACGTTGTACTACTAGCAAGAGATATATTAACGTTTGAAGTTAATGCGTTAAGTTGTAGTAAATCTCCAGCGTTTATATTTCCTTGGTTTATAATAAGAGTTCCACCATTACTTCCAAAGAAAGTACCATACAGGTTTGGTTTTGCAGAGCTCCATGCACTACTATAATTAACACTTAAAGTGGCACCATTAATAATATTTTTTAATGAGGTTGCATTTGCACCTACAATTAAAGTACCTGTTGATAATATTGTGCTGTCTAATATTGTGCCACTTCCAAGGCTTAAAATTGCATTACTATTAAAATTATATTGTAAAAGCGAACTTTGTGTTAATCCGTAACTGACATTATTTAAGATAAGTGTGCCACCATTATCTCCAAATGTAATATTTTTCATACTGTTAGCAGAGTTATCACATAGTGTTCCACCATTAATCAGAATATTAGATGCAGATCCACCAGCAGCGATAGTTAGATTAGGTTGGTTTGCTGATAAAATGAGGTCGTGTACAATACCACCATTTTTTACAATAACTTGTGCGTTAGAATTGATGGTAATAGATGAAAAATCATCCGCTCCCCAATTTGCATTACTATTTAAAGTTAATGAAGCATTGGCAGCGATATATGTGTTACTGAGAACTGCGTTACTATAAATATTTAGTGCACCATTGGCATAAATATAGTTGTTTTCCGCAATACCACCATTGCTTATGTTTAAATTACCATTAGCACTAATATAATTATTCTTGGCAGATCCTTGATAAACAAATAAAGCGCCTGTATCAATATGGTTATTTTCTACAAAACCACCAGAATAGACGAGAATTCTAGCTTCATTGATTGTTGAGTTATTTTTTGCATAGCCCCCGTCTGATACGATTAAATAACCAGATACATATAAATAATTAGTGTTTGCTACACCTGAGCTATAAACTTTTAATGTTCCACGAGATATATAATTATTATTAGCAAGGCCGCCACTGACTGCCATTGTACCGGAATTATAAATAAAATTATTAGTTGTTGATCCACCATCAAGGATGCTTGCATTACCACCAGATAGAATATATTGATAGTTTGCAGAGCCACCGCTTGTAATGCTAATGTTAGCGCCGTTTACAGCGGTATTATCAAACGTATAAGCAGAATTATTAACAATGAGCGTAGCACCCTTAGCTATATAAGTAAGTATGGTTTGCTGTGGCATCGCTGTTAACAACTAGTGATCCTTGTGAGAGAAAGTTGTTATTGGCTATACCACCATTATTAACGTTTATAAGGCCACCGCCACTTATTATAAATGTGCTATTGGCAAGGGCACCACTATTAATATTGATTGTACCACCTTGATTTATGCGTGTATTATAAATGAAAGCGTTATTGTTAACGTTGATTACACCGCCATAACTCATAACTGTGTTACTAGCAACTGCACCACTATTGACATTGATTGTCCCTCCTGAATAAGTAGAGGTGAGAATAGCAGAAGCACCACTATATAGATTTAAAATTGCGCCTTCTCGTAATGTTGTATAAGAAGCAATTGCTCCGCTATAGACATTCATGGAAGCAGTGCTGTAAATCGAGGTGTCCTTTATAGAACCACCATCATTAACATTTATTATGCCACCAGATAGATACCGTTTGTTATAGCGCTTGCGCCATTATCTATATTCATTATACCACCATTGTAAATAGCAGTAATGCTTGTTTGGCCTCCATTATGAATATCTATGCTTCCACCAGAGCTTATATAATTTCCTAAAGCTAATCCTCCACTATTTACACAAACAGAAGCATGATCAGACGTATAATTACCATACGCAGAACCGTTGCTATTGATGTTTACTATTCCACCAGAGCGGATATATTGTACGTTTGTGTATCCATTATTTTCAACGTTGAGAATGCCTCCATCAAGAACAGTAGTAAGCCAAGCAGATCCGTTATTTGTTACGGTAACTGTTTGAGATGAAATTGTAGTGGAGCTTACTCGTTCTCCAGAAGTTATAGAATAATCAGCCATGACTGCTCCTAATTTCGTAATATCAATGAGATGATTTATGAAATAGATTAAATTATATCGGGGATGAAATTATTTACAATCATTTTACAAGGAATTAATTATCTTAATATCAAAATAATTTTAAACTTTAGTGAGAGTGATTATTTATTTTATAAGTATTTGTGATGTAATGAATATTCTTAGATAAAAGTGATAGAAATAAAAAAGGAATCTTTATCTGATTAACGATAAAGACTCCTTTTTTGCTAGCATATGATAAAATAGATTAATTCCATTCATCCACAGACCAATCGCCTTTTTTGCCAATTGGCACGAAGGGTTGCTGCGACTTCTGTTAAATTATCATCCACAATCGCTTGACGGATAATACGCATTAAGCGTTGGTAATAAGCAATATTATGCCATGTTAATAGCATTGCTGCTAAAATCTCTTTGCTGCGGAATAAATGCGTTAGATAGGCACGACTATGTTTTGAACAAGCAGGGCAATCACATTCTGGATCAATAGGACGAGGATCATGAATATGACAAGCATTCTTCATATTTAACGTGCCTCGACTGGTATAAGCACGTGCTGTACGTCCTGCACGGGTCGGCATGACACAGTCAAACATATCAATGCCTCGTTCAATGGCGCCTAACATATCGTCAGGGGTTCCAACACCCATTAAATAACGAGGCTTATCGGTTGGCATTAACGGTGTGGTAAAATCAAGGGTAGAGAACATTTGTTCTTGAGGCTCTCCTACAGCCAATCCACCCACAGCATAACCTTCAAATCCAATATTGGTTAATGCTTCGACACTTTCCGCACGTAGGTCAGGCTCAATGCCACCTTGCACAATGCCAAATTGAGCATAACCAGGACGATTTTTAAATTGATTGCGAGAACGCTCTGCCCAACGCATCGATAATTGCATCGACTTTTTAATGGTTTCATAAGAGGCAGGTAGAGCAGGGCACTCATCAAAACACATAGTAATCGTAGCATCAAGTAGATACTGAATATCTGTAGAACTTTCAGGCGTTAATCGGTGTGCAGAGCCATCAATATGAGATCTAAACGTCACACCATCTTCATCAAGTTTACGGAGATCGCCCAAAGACATGACTTGAAATCCACCTGAGTCCGTTAAAATAGGGCCAGACCAATCCATAAATTTATGCAATCCACCCAATTCATGCACGAGCTCTGCACCAGGACGTAACATGAGGTGATAGGTGTTTCCTAATACAATCCCAGCACCCGTTGAACGTACTGCATCCATCGTCATTGCTTTGACGGTTCCAGCTGTGCCAACTGGCATAAACGTTGGTGTTTGCACATCGCCATGTGCTGTATGTAAAGTTCCAGCACGGGCATTATGATGTTGAGCTTGTTTAGTCCAGTGGAATTTTGGTTCGGTCATTATGAATCATTTTAACAAAGTGAACAGAATAAATTGGTTATATAAATCTATGACTTGAAATGAAAGGATAATTTTAAGTTTAATGGTGCTTGACTTTATTTTATGTTGTTCTTATCATTTAATGAGTGATCGTTCATTCATTAAATGATAAAGAGTATTATGGTTCATCATCAAGAGAAAAAAGCGGATACACGGCAAAAGATCATTGTCAATGCGGCTAAATGTTTTGCAGAGAAAGGGTATGAAGGCTGTTCAATTTCAGATATTTCCAAAGCTGCACAAATTAGCCAAGGCAGTATTTACGTGCACTTCACGAATAAAGAAGAGTTATTTCTTTACATTATTATTGAAGATCATATGAGTGCTGCTAAGAAGCTACAAAATGCTTTGGTGAATGCACCTTCTTTTGATGTTTTACTAGCAACTTTAATGGAGTGTATTCGAGATGTTTCTTATCCCATTGATCATCGGTTGTGGACGGAAATTCTAGCACAAGCAACTCGAAATTCTACGGTTCGTTCTGCTTTTCTGGCCAGTGATAAAATCATGCGAGAAGCTTTTATAAATCTTTTAAAAAAAGCGATTGAATTAGGGCAAGTTGATGCTCATGGCGATCTAGAAACTGTATCAATTTGGATTTATGCAGTGGTGGATGGGTTAATTGCTAGAACTGCTTATGATCCGAATATTGATTTAGAACGACAACTTCCTGTCTTTGAAACACTGATCCGAAAAGCTCTAGGGGCAAAGAAACAATAATATATAAATCAGAAGGAATAGAATAATGTCAGCAATAAAAACATTGCGTTTGTTAATGCCTCAATGGCAAGGTGGTGGAAATAATCCTGCTTATTCTTTAGGAGCCCGCTTATTGGAATGGCTTGCTCCTAAAGGAAGTCATCCGACTATAGAAGTTCCGATTGACCCCTATCACTCAACAAGTATTAAAAAAGAAAATGGGATTATTGAACAGAGTGCTTTGTTAAAACAATTAGAAGACGCAACAACGATTATTCATCAGCATCACCCACAGAAAATTGTTGTATTTGGTGGAGATTGTTTGGTTGAGCAAGCACCGATTAGTTATTTAAATCAAATCTATGATGGAAATTTAGGTGTATTATGGATGGATGCACACACAGATGTGACAACTCCTAAAGACTTTCAACATGAGCATGCAATGGTTTTGGGAAACTTGCTAGGTGAGGGAGATCCTGCTTTTGCTGAAAAAGTTCCTGTTAAACTCAATCCGAAGAAGGTCATGTTGGGTGGTTTACAAGAAACAATGGCATATGAAACAGAGGTTATTCAGCGTCTAGGATTGCGTCATGTCGGCCCAAAAGAGTTATCAAAAAGTAGCAACTCTGTCATAGAATGGATTAAAGAAGAGCAAATTAGCAAACTTTTTATTCATATCGATTTAGATGTGTTAAATGCTTCTTTATTTCGTTCGTTATTATTTGCCAACCCTTATCAAGATCCAAAGATATTTGATGGTGTTGCGCAAGGTGCGATGACAATTCCTGAATTAACCAGAGTAATACAAGATATTCTTCCATTGACGGAGATTGTAGGTCTGGGAATTACAGAGCATATGCCTTGGGATGCTATTCATTTACAAGAAATGCTGGAACAGATTCCAATTTTAAAAGAGTAAAGATCTAAAATGTTGGGTGATTATAAATAAATTTAATGAGGCCAAATTCTAGATAGCTAAGAGATATAAAATTTCTTAGCTATCGGATCTATCATTAAACAGCTTTTTTCTTATTCATCACTTGGGATAAATAGTAACAACCAACTAAGAATATAACCCATATCAATCCTATCCAAAGAGCTACACGTGTTTCTGGTACTATTCCAATCACGACAATGATAAAAATCATAAATAGAATTGCTAGAATAGGGCCAAGTGGCCAAAACGGAACTGGGTATTTAAGAGTAGCAATTTGGTCTTTGGGTAATTTCATACGCATGTAAACTTGAGAAAGTAAAATCATTAACCAAACTAAAACTGTGGCAAAAGTTGCCATAGCAGCGATGAAAAAGAATAACCCCTCATGATAAAAATAATTTAAAACAACACCGACGAGCAAGGCTAAAAACATCACAAATACAGCGCTAATTGGAGTGCCGTTTTTAGAAATATAATTTAAGCGTTTTAGAGTTTGACCTTCTTGTGCCAAACCATACATCATGCGACTGGCACCGTACATGTCACTGTTAATTGCAGAGATTGCAGCAGTAATGACAACAACATTGAAAATATTAGCAGCAGATTTAATGCCAATACTATTGAAAATCGTCACAAAAGGGCTGCCTTCAAGTCCAATTTTATCCCAAGGATAGATCGACATTAACATGGTTAAGGTCATAATATAAAAAAGTAGTATGCGAAATGGAATAGCATTGATGGATTTAGGAATATTCTTTTCAGCGTTTTTGGTTTCAATCGCGGTCAAACCAATAATTTCAATACCGCCAAAAGCAAAGACAACGACACTAAAAGAAGCGATTAATCCAAACCAACCATTGGGCATCCACCCTCCATTAGACCATAAATTATGAAGCCCTGCTGAAGCATGATGAGAGTAATTTAATCCATAAGTTAAAATGATAACACCTGCTAAAACCATCGCAATAATAGCAACAATCTTTACAACAGATAACCAGAATTCTAACTCGCCATAAATTTTAACCGCAGCAAGATTAATCGCTGTAATAATTAAGGTAATGCCTAACGTCCAAATCCATGGAGAAACGCCGACATACCAGAAATCCATATACGTGGCGAAGGCAGTAATGTCGGTGAGACAAACTAATGCCATTTCGAAAACATATGTCCATCCAGTGATAAACCCTGCCAAAGGGCTGATAAAAGTGGTGGCATAATATCCAAAGGAACCTGCAGCAGGAGTATGTAACGCCATTTCACCCAAAGCACGCATGACCATAAATACTGCGGCGCCTGCGATACAATACGCGAATAAAACACTAGGGCCTGCTAATTTAATTGCTGCAGCTGAACCATAAAAAAGCCCTGTACCAATAGCTGAGCCAAATGCAATAAAAAAGACATGCCGTTTACTTAGCCCTTTTTTTAATTTATTTTCTACCAATACAAGACTCCTTGACAGTAAGCATAAAATTGTAACTACTCATAAAATATTTTTAAGTAAAATAAAAGCAAATGCTTTTTGAATGATTAAATCATTTCTGACTGTCGTTTTTATACTGTGCATGACAAGTTTATGAAAGATATTCACCTTACAAAAAAACATATGTTATGGTGAGGATCGTTTGAAAAAAGATTATTTATGGATATGATGAACTAATAAGCAAAATATTTGGTTTGGTCATGATACTATTGTTACCATGCATGGCTAATGCACAAACCGAAGTGTCAGATACAATTATTCAGAAAGCGGCTGAAGCGTTAAAACCAGCATTATGTCATAATAATTTGAGTAAAATTATTCAAATAGCACAAGATTGTTATCAAAATACACAAGATGCAACGATCAATAAAACTAATCAGTGTGTCATAGAAGATTTCACTGTGAGTGGTTTAGTGTAAATGAAGAGAAAGAGAGCCGCAGCTCAAGGATTGCCAGAGCCTTATGCTGGAAATGATTTTGTTGATCCTGATAATCTGCAAGTGCGATTAATTAAATACAGAATTCTTATGCCTATGAAAATGCATCATCAGAAGTTATGTATAAAAAGCTTTATAATGATACGATGAGGGTTGCTGTAGCGTTACATAAAGAGAATTGTTTTAATCCTAACTTAATCCATTAACTTTAATGAATATAAAAAATATAGAGAGAATAAAATGAAAAAAATATTTATTGCTTTATCAATGATGGTTATTCCATTGACGGCGCATGCACAATCAGGTGGTGAACAAGTCGTTCAAGATGCAGCAAATGATTTAAAGCCTGCTTTTTGTGAGAATAGTATTCCTAATGCAATCAAAATAGTTGAAAATTGTTATGCAAATGTTGATGCAGATAGTGCACATGAAAAAATGAATCAATGTATTATAGAGGATATGACTGTTGTTTTTACGATTAAACAAAAACAACAACAATATCTAAATAATTATCAAACTGATCCTTATTCTAATTTAGATTTCATGCAGAAACAAAATATTATGATGAGACAGTTAAAACATCCTAGTTTTTTTAATAGTATGACAGAAACAGGAAATACACCTCAAGCCGTAGGGGAAATCGTTATGAAAGCATATGTGAAGATTATAGAACGTTTAAAACAAGAGGGCTGTGTTGATCTTGATAAACTTAAATAACTCTCTTTTTTACAAAGATGCCTTTTCAATTAAACAAGCATCTCCATAAGAATAAAAACGATATCCCGTTTTGATGGCATGTTCATAAGCATGCCGCATTTTTTCCGTACCACCAAATGCACAAACGAGCATAAATAAGGTGGATCGAGGTAAATGAAAATTGGTCATCAGCATATCTACGGCTTTAAAACGATAGCCTGGACGAATAAAAATAGAAGTTTCTTTATGAAAAGGGTGAATAACCCCATGCTCATCAACGGCACTTTCCAATAATCGTAAAGACGTTGTGCCAACTGCAATAATACGACGTTTTTCCGCTTTGGCTTTATTTAAACGTTCTGCAACTTCAGGAGTAATGATACCGTACTCTGCATGCATATGATGATCGCTAATATTATCACTACGCACAGGTAAGAATGTACCTGCTCCAACATGTAAAGTTAACGTCAGACGTTCAACACCGACTTCGTCTAATTGTGCCAAAAGTTGATCTGTAAAATGTAGCCCAGCGGTTGGTGCAGCAACAGCCCCTGGATGATGAGAGAAAATTGTATGATAATCTTTTTCGTCTTGTTCCGTAGGGCCTGTAGGACGCTCAATATAAGGGGGTAAAGCAAGCGTTCCAATATCTCTTAACCATTGATCGAATGCATCGCCTTCAACACTAAAACGGATAAAGCCACTGCCACCATCTTCTAATTCATCGACCGTTGCGTAAACTTGACCATCAGGAAAGTCGAGCTTATCGCCGAGCTTTAATCTTTTACTGTTTTTAATTAACACATGCCAACGCCCATCCCCCATCGGACGATCTAACGTAATTCCAATATGCGCAGCCCCACGCATGGCGGATAATTTAGCGTGAATGACTTTGGTATCATTCGCGACTAAGATATCTCCTTTACGAAAAAAGGAAGGAAGATCACGGATGATTTTATCTTCGAGTGCTTGACCAGTAGGAATATATAATAATTTAGCCAGATCTTTTGGACGCATTGGTTGGTGTGCAATACATGTTTCTGGTAAATCAAAATCAAAATCAGCAGTTTGGTCAGTCATCTCAGATTATCCATTGGTCATATAAGGAAAAGCGAATATGTTTATAGATAACGAATGCTTGAAATTAATCAATAGATGATTTTGCTTATAACGACGTTAAGAGGATAGAAAATGAATTATATATTTTTATTGATGTATGGAATAGGTTTGCTCTTCTTTTTTTTAATACAGACTATGCGTATTACAATAAAGTTAGCGAAATTATTTAACAACTTTATGACAGCTAAATCTTAGTAAGATATTTGACCGCCATAAAATTTATGAAATATTTAATTTAGGATAAAGATTTTGTTTTTTCCGAAATACTTTTTGAACCTTTGTATGACGAGTTTTTTGGTAAAAGATTTGTTTCTAAAATCAAAAGAATCGATGGAGTAATTTTCATTATCTTTTTCCATTATAAATAAAGGCTTTATAGCTAAAATAGCGGCGTATATATGCCATGAATATTCATATTTACCAGTATGAATAAAATTGTTTGACCATTGATTTACTATTTGAATTTTTTTATATCTACATCTTGTGGTAAATTAAAAAGGTTTTCATTATTACCTATAAAGTTAATATATTTCCTGATTTGAATAGTTTTTTGTTTATAAACGTGTTTATTTTTACTAATAACCTTTACTATACCAAGCATTTTACGTTTAATTTTTAGTTCTATTGCATGACGAATTAAGAACGGACTGATTTTTCCTCATACATTTACATTATTGGGCTTTTTTTAACGTCAAAACATGATTGTTTTTCTGCCTCAAAAGCGCCTGAAGACATAACCTCTTGAGATCTTTTAATATCAGCGAGTATATCTTCCTCAGATGGGTCATAAAATGATGGTAAAAATGTTTTTTCAGAAGACAATGCTCTTAAGCATGAATTTAAATCCATAAAATCAAAGATAAAATTTTGTGTAAGTCTCGTTACATTTTGTTCACTTGAACTAGTATGTTTAAGTTGAAGCAGATATTATTCTATATACTGCGAGATAGCCTTGGCTTGAGCGATAACCCAAGATAGATCATACTGCTGAGGAGTAAGTAAAATCTCCAAATTATGAGTTATATTTTTTTCGTGTGTTTGAAGCCAAATATCAACTTTTTCTTTGATGTAAGGTATTGTTTTTTTGGTGTTTGTAAAAAAGCCATCATGTCTAAGAGGGGATATTAGCTCTTTTATCTGTTGCATTGCTTGTTCTATAGTATCACTTTATTGATTATTCATAGTTATGATGCCTTATATAAATATTGTTTATGTATTATCTTTAGTGTTGATCCAGTGTTTTGCTAAATTTTAACAAATGCATGTTTATTATGATTGATTAATCAAATATCTTTATATTTTTATATATAAAATTTTTGACAAAATATGTATTAATAGCACAGTTGATTTTAAACATACATTTTATGTTTACACTACTTTATTACAAATATTATATTTATGATAGTCAATAAAAAATATTTACTATTTTGTGTGTAGCGCCTATTTTTTGTCTTGTTTAGTTAAAAATAAACCGCTTTAAATAAGTATGGTTAACTCTTTTAAAGCGGAATGAATATCAGATTGTAGTAAAATTAAGAAGCGATTTTCTTTGTTACTTCAGCCACATGTTTACCAAAGAATTCTGCACCGTTTAACTCATTTTGAGAAACAGCACGAGAACCATCTGGCCCAGCAATTGTTGATGCACCATATGGCGTGCCACCTGAAACTTCATTGATTTCAGCTAGTCCAGCAAAAGAGAATGGGAAGCTTGCAATTGTCATTCCATAATGCATTAAATTTGTGATTAACGACATTAATGTAAGTTCTTGACCTGCATGTTGTGATCCTGTGCTGGTAAATGCAGCACCGACTTTACCAATTAATGCACCTTGAGCCCATAAGCCACCAGTTTTATCAAGGAAACTTGCCATTTGAGAAGAAAGTCTTCCAAAGCGTGTGCCTGTACCAAGAATAATTCCGTCATATTCAGCAAGTTCAGCTGGTGTTGCAATTGGAGCAGCTTGATCTAGTTTGAAATGATTAGCTTTTGCAATATCTTCTGGAACGGTTTCTGGAACGCGTTTAACAACTGCGGTAGCACCTGTTGCCTCAATGCCTTTTGCGATTGCATAAGCCATTGTTTCAATATGACCATAGGTAGAGTAATATAAAACTAAGATACGAGCTGACATAATATTTTCCTTCATGTTGAATAAGTATTAACTGTCATCATATCGAATATTAAGAGAATGATAATGGGTTGTTTTATAAAAAGATTTTAAACTGATAGTGTGAGGTGAATAAATAAAACAATTAGTTTATGTGTTAGAATTAGAGTTACTTATTAGTAGGTCAGGTCTTAGCTTAAACCTAATTGTGATAAATCAGTTGGATATATATCATAACCTTCCGATACTTGTATTTCAGATACATTATAATTTACCATTGCTTTATTAAAAAAATTATAAAACAAATACATATTACTATCTGTAATTTATAATTATGAATATAAAACTATAAACTAATCAGTTTTTTTACGAAAAGCATCTAGGCTAATGACTTGTGCATCTTCTTTATTTGAAGTGTCCGTATTATTCGTTGTCTCTGTGGAGGTATCTGCAGTCGAGTGATCTGTTTCCTCAACTAAATGCATATTATCAACAGCAGAAATAGGGGGAGGAACGATTGTAAAATTTAATAATAATTTAGCCTCTGGATCGGAGAACGCAGAGATCGCACCAAAAGGGATAATTAAGGTTGTAGGGACGCCTCCAAAAGACAAACCTACAGATAGTATCTCACTATCTTCATCAACGATCAAATCCCAAAATTGATGTTGTAAAACAATTGTCATCTCATTTGGATATTTTATTTTTACGCGACTTGGAATTGATAAACCTGGATAGTTTGTATCAAAAGTAATGTAGAAACTATGATTACCAGGGAGTTTATTTGTTGCAGCATATTTTAAAGCATTAATCACAACATGACGATAAGCGGATTCAATCCATTCTTGATAAGGTAAAAGAATGGTTGGTGGGTTGCCATCAAAACCGTTATTATCAGAATCATTGAAATTTGTCATAAATATACTGTCTCTATCATAAAACTTATCATAGTGAGGGGCTTCTGTTGCCCGGCGCACCCTCAGCCGCGCTTGTTACATTGGCCTATTAAGCCGCAACAGCGTGTGCCTCGAAATTATCGTTGGCATTTGTAAAAATAAGCCCGATAACGGCGGTACAATGCCGAGTAAAAAATATATCTTTACTACGCGTGTCGATCCTGTTTCATCCCCATAATGGTGGAGATGCCGGGTACCGCCCCCGGGTCCACTACGCTTATTCCATATACCGTTTATTACCATAGTTGGTAAACCAACAGTTGTAGTATATAGTTTTTTATAGAATAAAAAAAGACAAAAATAAAAAAAAGATAAAACTTAAGTTTTTATTAGGATATAAAGAGTTATAATCCTTTTTTTCTATGGGGTTATTGCTTATATACAAACTGTAATTATAATAAAGCTAATTTCGTTTATTAAAGGATAATTTTAATGAGTAAAGCCGCGGTTGTTGGTGCTGTTGTTATTATTGGTATTGGTGTTGTTGGTGGAGGCGGATATTATTATGCGTCTAACAAGGCAGAGCAAGAGCTAACGAATGCAATTCAGTTGGCAGAAAATTCAATGCCGGGATCTTCTATTAAATATGAAAGCCACAGCGTAAGTCCATTTTCGCAATCTGCTACTTTGCATAAAGTAATTTTTAAAGATGGAAAAGGGCAGGAATATACCGCTGATACGGTTATCATTGGTGGTGTTTCTGCTGATAAAGTAGGAGATATCTCTGTTGATAAGTTCCATACAGCTTTTGAAGGTGGTACAATTGATATTGCACATGTTGATGCAAAAAATATCGCTGTTGGTGCTGGGGCAATTGTTATTGAAAATGGTAAAATCACTCAAGTTTTCCCTTCTAAAGTCAGTTTTGATTTATTAAATATTCAGAATTTTAGTGCGATAGGGCCAGATAAAACAGGTATTACTGTTGGTCAATATGAATTAAAAAATTACGGTTTAAAGCAGAACTCTAATCAAGTTTTAAAACAGTTAGAACTTAAAGCAAGTGCTGATGGCCAAGAATTTTTGAAATTAGATCAAGCTCAGATTGATGGGCTGAATGTTGCAGAGATTGCTGCTCAAATAGAGCAAAAACAATCTCCTAAAACGCTTCCTGGTCAGCCTGCAAAAGCAACTTTAGAAGGGTTATCTGCGAATTTAGCTGGTCAAACTTGGTCGCTTGCTAAATTTGAAACAGAAAATTCTGTCGCTGCCAGTGGTGATCTAAAAAGTTCTGGTGTGTTTTCTGGATTTAAAATTGGAACAGCTCATAACATAAGATTATATCCTCTAGCTCAAATCGGGTATGATCAAATTGATGCCTCTGGAAACATCTCAGCAACTTATGATAAAGCGAAACAACAATGGGCATTTACACCATTTAGTTTGACCATCAAAGATATGGGTAGTCTGAATGCTGATTTGAAATTTAATGCGCCTGAAGATATTTCCACGGTAAATCCTCAAGAGTTACTTGCATCCTATAAGTTAATTGCTTTAAAAGTTGTGTTACATGATCAAGGTTTATTCCAAAAAATCTTTGAAAGTGCTGCTAAAAAACAAAGTCAATCTTCTTCAGATGCAACAGCGAATAAAACAGTGACTGCAGATCAAGTTAAACAACAAATGATCGCAACGATTAAGGAAGATGCACAGAATTCTACAACAACAGTAGAAAAACAAGGTGATGAAGCAATCCTTGATTTGATTAATAATCCTACAAAATCTCTTGTTATCGAAGTTAATCCTGCTACTCCAGTTACTGCAATGGAGTTAATGGGCAAATCTCAATCTGATATTTTTAATGCTTTACAATTAAAAGTAACAACACAAGACGCAAAATAATATTGTTGATCATTCAATGATATAGGCTATTTTAAAGCTGTAAGAATATTCTTCTTACAGCTTTTTTATGCAATATGATCTTTATGAGTTATATTTTAAGGTAGTTGTCGATGAGTAAAGCCACGATTATTAGTGCTGTTGTTATTGTTGGTATGGGGGCTGTCGGTGGAGGAGGGTATTATTATGTTGCTCAACAAGCCGAGCAAAAATTTCAAGAAAATATTAATTTGATTAAGAGTGCTTTACCAGGATCAACATTAACGTATGCCAATCACCATATAAGTATTTTTTCTCAAGATGTTACTATGGATAAAGTGGTTTTTAAGGATGATGACGGTATAACTTATAGTGCAGATAAAGTGGATATTATCTTTGGTTTAGGAAATAGTTTACCTAAATTCATTGTAGATAAAGTTGCTATCAAAGAAGACGGAAGTGATGACAATGATGTAACTGTGGAGCATTTAGAGTTAGAAGATGCTAAGGCAGAAGCCGGCTGGATTGTCATTGGAAATGGGGCTATTAAAAAACTTTACCCTTCAAAAATCAGTTTTGATTTGCTTAATATTCAAAATTTTGAATATCGTGAAGGAAGTCACTCTAATTTTAAAATTGCTCAATATCAAATGACGAATTATGGATTGAGTAAAAAGACTGATATTACTTTAAAAGATTTTTTGATAACAGCGGGTTCTGATAAATTTAAATTGTCAGCAATCACACTGAACCAAGTTAATCTTGCTGAGATGTCGCAAGATCAAGAAGCATTATTTAATAATAATGATATTTATACGATTTCTACGCAAGAGTTAATGAAACGATACTCTGAAACTTTTGCAAAATTAAAATTTGATTTATTTAGTATTGACCAATTGCAATATAAAAAACAGTATATTGGAACTCTAAAATTAGCCCATTATGATATGAAAAATTATGGTTTTGGACGGCAGTCCGATCAATCATTAAAAGGTTTTTCTTTGGTTGATGGGTTTGGCGGGAATAATTATTTTAAATTGGCGTCATTGGATGTAAATGGTGTTGACTTTTCTTTGATTGATCGAATTTATCAAAATTTAAATTATACGAATTACGATTTATTCATGGCAAGTTTCCTTGCTATGCAAAAAGACTATATACAGCAAGAGAATGCACAAAAAGCGAATATAAGTCTTACAGATTTAAAATCAGTTTTTGGTGATGCTCAGATTTCATTGGGCTCAATTAAAGCGAATGTAGAAGTGCACCAACAAGGAGAAAGGCAAGCGATTTATAGTTTAGATAATCTTACTTTTACTTTACCAAAAGATTATTCCAATACACAAATTCTTACTGATTTGGGATATAAAGTTATTTTTGTTTCAGGAATATTAAGAGAGCAATATCAATTACAGACAAAATTACTTTCCTTATCACTGGATCAATTATTATTTAAAGATATTGGACAGGTCAGTGCAACATTTAAAGCGAATATACCTGTTAATTTGAATTATAATAATCTTGTAGATAATTTACAAAATCCAGATGTAAAATTTAGAGAATTTACACTGACTATGAAAAGTACAGGGTTTATAGAAAAATTTATTCAACAGGTCAGTCAAGAGCAAGGTATTAGTGAAGAGGAAGTAAAGAAAAACATTGTTAATTCTGTAAAAGCAGGCTCTGTATATTTGGAAACAATGAGTCCTACTTTCGCTGGAGAGGTTATAAAAGCAGCCAATCAATGGGTGCAAGACCCGCAAAAAACAGAAATTAAATTGACTTCTATTCCAACATCGCCGTTGAATGGGGCTAGTTTAGCAGGAAGAAATGAACAAGAAACTTTTGATTTGCTTAACATGCATATCAAAGCAGAGCCAGTAAACTAAGTATAAAATTGTTCCTTTATATATTAAAGTGATCTCTTTTTAATGGTGAGATGGCTTTTTTTATATTGAATAGAGTATGTATTTAGATAATAAAGGGGATATAAAATAAATTTTTGTTTTCTTGTTTTTTTGCTTTATGGTCTATAAAGAAAAGCAATAAATAGTTTTATTGAATTGTGAATTTTACCAACAGCATGAAAAAAAAGTTATTATTGATATTGGTGATTCTCTCGCTCTTTGTGTGGGTGGGGGTAAAAGGATACCAAGTTGCTCATTCTCATGCGCAAAGTGCTTTGTTACATGTACAAGGTAGATTACAGCAAATTGTTGGTGCTAAAGGGCATTATTCTTATTCAGATGCTCATATTAATTGGCTGACACAATCTGTTGTAGTGGATAATATTAAACTGTCTTTATCAAATAATACAGAAATTACTATTCGCAAAATCTCGGCAATACCAAAAGATAGTCATAACCTTAGTAATTTAAATATTGAAGATATTGCGATTAAATCTTCGTCTTTAACTGCATCGGTTGCCGTTTTAGCATTTAGCAATCTAACTATTCCGACTTTAAATATAGCCAATCAAAAGGCAGGTCTATCATTATCAGACATTTGGAATATTTCTTTTGATCAAGGAAATATGAAGGGAGCGTATTTTTATACGCAATGGGGAAAATTACGTTTAGGAAGCTGGAAGATCTCTCGGGTAGGTTCTGCAAAGAATAGACCATATATTTTTTATAATTTAGATATTGCTCCTCAGATTAAAGTAGGTCAATCAGCCTCTTTAGATGCGCTTCATTTTGACCAGCTGGTTTTGGAGATGTCTAATGATCAGAAATTTAATGAAAAAGAATTTTTTTCTTCATTTTTTACCAGCACTAATTTTTTCTTAAAAGCTTATGGAGTGGTTGGTTTTCGTGCGCATCAGCAGCGGTTATCTATTGGTCAGTTAAATCTTCATCTTTCACGACAGGATACAACTTGGGATGGAGAAATTTTAGTGGATAAGATGGATTATGACCTTTTATCCTCTTTTAGCCTTTTTTCTGAATATTTAAAAAGGCTAGGATATACACATATTAATGGAGCGTTTCACTCTAATTTTACGTATTACTCTAAAGATTCATTGTTTGCTTTGCATAAACTAAATTATTTTGGTTATGATTTTCTGGGTCTTTATTTACAAAGTCGCTTTTATATTGACCAAAAAATATTTAATCCTTATACGGTTAATTGGTCAGAAAGTGTTTTATTAAAATCAATGACATTATCTGTCTACGATGCAGGATTGAAGAAGCGTATTTTCTCTATTTTGGCTAAGACTTCAGGTCAAACTGAAAAACAAGTTTATGATGATACCTTAAGAAAGTTTATTGATTTTTCTAAAGGAAAAGATTTTGAGTTGGATCGTCAACTTTATACTGCTCTGGCTGATATATTACAAAACCCCAAGCATATGATGCGATTGTCGATCGTATTTGATACATCAGAGCGTGTTAACACATTATTGAATATGAATTTCATAGAATTTTTTAAGTTAATCAATCAGAATAATATGACAATCACAGCCGTGTCTAAAAATTAGTTCTTATCATGACTGTGTTTGTGGTTTATAAAGAAATGCCTTTTTGCGTTTTTATTTTTAAATAGAGTGGAATGAACATGCCTCTTACAGCAGAACAACAAGCAGAAATAGAATCTCAGTCTAATCTTCAAATACCTACAAAGCGCCCTGTATCTCCTGGGTTAGAGGCAATGCTATTTAAAGCGTTACCTGTATTAGATCATGGGTTTGTTCGTGTGGTTGATTATATGGGGGATGATTCTTCTATTGTTCAGGCGGCACGTGTTTCTTACGGCGCAGGAACAAAAAAAGTTTCTGAAGATCGTGGATTAATTCGTTATTTGATGCGTCATCATCATACAACACCATTTGAAATGTGTGAGATTAAATATCATGTGCGTTTACCTATTTTTGTAGCACGTCAATGGATACGTCATCGTACTGCAAGTGTGAATGAATATTCTGCACGTTATTCGATTATGGATCGTGAATTTTATATTCCTGAGCCAGAGGTTTTGGCAGCACAAAGTAAGATTAATAATCAAGGAAGAGGAGATGTTTTATCTTCTGAACAGGCTGCTGCTGTTATTAATTTGTTAAAACAAGATGCGCAACAATGTTATGACAACTATGAAACGATGCTGAATCCAGCTGAAGAAGGTGGCTATGGATTAGCGCGTGAATTGGCCAGAATGAACTTAACGTTAAATAGTTATAGTCAATGGTACTGGAAAATTAATTTACATAATTTATTCCATTTTTTACAATTACGTATTGATCCTCATGCCCAATATGAAATAAGAGTTTATGCTGAAGCAATGTTAAAAACGCTTCAAGCATGGGTGCCAATTGCTTGTGAAGCATTCGAAGATTATCGTCGTGGTGCTGTGACTTTTTCTGCGTCAATGATGAAAGTTCTTGGAAGAATGTTAAACGGCGAAGCAATAGAGCAAGCTGATAGTGGTTTAACAAAAAGAGAGTGGACCGAGATGATGCAAATGTTAGCCCCTTATCAACAAAAATAGTTTAAAAAATATTAGGAAAAACACATGCAAAAAATTATTTACGGTGGCGCGATTATTTTACTCTTTGTAATTGTTACGGTTGGCATGTGGTTTTTCCCTGTTGGGCGGGATTTAAACGCAGATAAAGAGTATTTTCATCAAGCTATGCCTCCTTCTTCTAAATAAATTTATTTATTAATTTCATTGTTATAATCATGTATATTTTTATGCATATAAAATACATCTTTTCTTGAAATTTAAAAATATCATCACATATCAATACCTAACAGGTGTTCAATACGGTGTTTTAACAAACATTGTGAAAAAGTTAGGTAATGAAAATGTCAAATTATATTAATCAAGAAACCGATTTTAGCAATGTAGTTATTACTAATGATTATGCTTGTTTGGTTGGAGGAACATGGACTGCAACGTTACAGGATGGTAAAACAGTCTATATTAGTTCTGATGGCACACAAACGATTGATGGTCCAGTTAATTTAATTGGTGCTAATCTGATTGTTGCTGCGGGTGCTGTTGTTGATAATGCAGTTGTCGTGGGAAGCTCTAGTAACTCATCACCAACGATTACTGTGCAAACAGGTGGCACCTTAGAGAACTCCGATATATTTAATGGCAAAGTAACGATTGCTAGTGGTGGAATATCTTCTTCTAACAATTATGTAGCAGAAGCGGTAACATTCAGTTCTGGATCTGAATCGGATAATGATACCTTTTACAATCCAGGCACAACAGGTAGCACCAGCGGCACGTTGAACTTATCACAACTCCCTTCTGGTACGGCGACTACGTTTACAACATCCAGTAAAACGAGCAGTATTTCTACGGCAACAAATGTTACTGTATTAAATCCAAATTTTCCAAATATTAGTGCTCATAATGCGAGCGCTCCTACAACAGGATATCAAACTTTTCGTGTTTATGGAGGATCTTCATATGGATCTTCTGTGATCGCACAAGAGACACACGCAGATTATAGTAATGGTAATTTTACACTATCAAATGATTATCCATCTTATTCAGGAGGAACATGGACAGCCAGCCTTGTCGATGGAAAAACTGTTTATTCAAATTCAAATGGAACAGTCACAAATGTTGAAGGGCCAATTAATTTAATTGCAATTTCATCTTTAACTATTAACGCTGGGGCAGTTGTTGATGGGATTACTATAACAGGGAATTCTACGCCGACCATTTATGATAATGGCACTATTCAAAATTCTTTTTTGGCTAATACTTATTTACGGATTGGTTCCAGTACTACAACAGGAATTTCGCGTAATAATATTTATATTTCTGAAATTACAAATATTTATAGTGGGAGCTCATCAATTAATGATTATTTTTATGAGCCTGGAAGTTCTTATGCGACCTATAATTTAACGAATTTGCCAAGTGGTGTAAATACTCGTTTTCATTTGGCGGATGGTGCAGGAAATATTAATGTATATGCGAATTCAACATTTGATAATAGTTATGTCGGTGTCGCAACGGGTAGTACTGTAAATGTATATCAATATAATGGTGCAACTATTACAAATGATGCTGAGGATGTGGTTTGTTTTGTAGAAGGAACTTTAATTGATACGATTAATGGTCCAGTTGCTGTTGAGAAGTTGAATGTTGGTGATCAAGTTGTTACACATACAAGAGATGGGGCACAAAATCGTGCCATTACATGGGTTGGATATAATCATGTTATTGCTTGCCCTTTATTGCTGGAAGATCAAGCGGACTATCCAGTAAGAATATTAAAAAATGCAGTTGCTGAGGGGGTGCCTTATAAGGATTTACTGGTTACAGCTGAGCATTGTTTATTCTTTAACGATCAATTTATTCCTGCTCGTATGTTGGTGAATGGTTATTCTATTTACTATGATACTTCTATTACAGAATATACTTACTATCATATTGAAACCGAAGATCATTCTGTGATTACTGCGGATGGCATGTTGACTGAAAGTTATTTAGATACAGGGAATAGACGTTATTTCAAACAAAGCAATAATGTTATTGATATTCATAATAAACAAAAAAATTGGCATGCAGATTCAGCTTATCCATTAACAGTTGCACGAGAAGTTGTAGAGCCCATTTATCAACAGTTAACAGAGCGTGCGCAACAGCTTGGTTGTGAATATAAAGGTGCTGAACATCAAATCACAGAAGATAGTAATTTACATCTTGTGACGGATAAAGGGGAGGTGATTAAGACAACACATCAAGGAAAAGGACGTTTCTCTTTCGTTATTCCTCCTCAAACTGATAATGTGCGATTAGTATCTCGTACCAGCAAACCTAGCGAGGTGATTGGGTCTTTTGTTGATGATCGTCGTCATTTAGGTGTGTTGGTTGGAAATATAACGATATTAGAAAAAAATGCGGTCCGTCAGGTGAGTGATCATTTTGTAATGCCTAATTTACAAGGATGGGATGTGAATGAGCAAGGGCCCTATCGTTGGACGAATGGGAATGCATTAATACGTTTGGAGGATAAAAATGATAATGATACTGCTATTTTAGTGGTTCAAGTTTTAGCAGGCGGGCCATATTTTGTTCAACCATATGAAAATGTTGCTGTTAATCAATAGATTTATTCAGAGGAAATCATAAAAGTGATTTCCTTTTAAACTGTTTGTTATTTAAAAAAAATATGTAAGGGTTATATTTATAGGTAAATAAATCATATTTAAAGGAACAGTTCATGTTTATTGAAACCAAAGCATGGAGTTGGAATGGTTCAGAGAATCCTCTGGATTTGGTGTTAACATCTCATCAAATAGAACCTTTAGCAGATCATCAAGTCCTAATTGAAAATAGAGCCGTTGGTTTAAATCCAGTAGACTGGAAGCTTATGTCAGGGTTTGGCAAAGATTGGAAGCAAGGCCAAATTCCAGGTGTGGATGGTATGGGCCTTGTTGTTGCAGTTGGTAAGAATATGCGTCATATTCGTATTGGATCTCGATATACCTACCATACAGATTTGCGTTTTCATGGCAGTTATAGTCATCATACTGTCGTTGATGGACGTGCCTTAATTGCTGTTCCTGATCGGTTGAGTAGTGTGTCTGCAGCTTCTTTTCCGTGCCCTGTATTGACAGCATGGCAAGCTTTTCAAAAAGCACCTAACCTTGCAGGAGAAAGAGTTTTGGTGAGTGGTGCAGGGGGAAGCGTTGGTAGTATTTTAACGCAGTTATTATGCAATGCCGGTGCTAAAGTTTATGTAACGGCTAGTCCGTATCATCATCAAAATTTGCATCAGCAAGGTGTTATTGCAACTTTTGATTATCATGATAAAAAATGGAAATCTCATTTACAAAATCACTTGGCAGGACAATCTCTTTATGCAGCATATGATACTGTGAGTGGTAAAAGTGCGTCTAATATTGCACCATTACTTGGTTTTTATGGGCATTTAATCTGTATCCAAGATAGAATAGAGAAATCACCATTACCTGCTTTTACAAGTAGCATTTCGCTTCACGAAATCGCATTAGCGTCGACACATGCTTTTGGTAGTGACCAGCAATGGGCACGTTTAGTGCAAGATGGGCATCAATTATTAAATCAAATTGCGGATCGTAAGTTGTCTTTGCAACCAATAAATCTAGTACAATTTGAAGAAATACCAAAAGCATTAAGTAGGTTAAAGCAAAATAATGATGGCACGAAATATGTTGCTTGTATTGATTAAAAAATGAGTTTAATTAGTTTTGCTAAACCTATTTTTTAAATATAAGATGAGGTTATTTTATAAAAATAGTCTCATCGAATGGTTTTAGTAAGTTGTAGCTTTTTATTGATATATTTACCAAGACATATACTATTTTTTTCAATGCAATACCATGAAAGTAATCCGGCAATTGATGCGATGATCATGGATATAATTTGATTAAATAAAAGGTTATATTGAGGAAATTCTAATATAATAATTTGTTGTATAGGAAAAGCCCACAAATAAACACCATAAGAGATATCTGCCGAAAACTTGACTTTTATTATAAATTTAAGGCTTGAAATGTACAAAATGCTTATAAATACGCAAAGGTAAAAGAAATAAAAATTATAGGCGGAGTGTCCGAATATAACAAATAAGGAAAAGCTTGCCAGGACGATCCATAAGTTAATTTTTATATAATGTTTATAAACAGCCAGTAAGCATCCAAATGAAAAAGAAGGAGCAAGAAGGGTTTCTCTATGGTTGCCATTTGCGTACCAAGTTATTACGAGGTGATTATTATAAATTGTGTCTATTACTAGAATAATAAAAATAAGAATAATCATTCCTTTAAAACGAAAGCCACCTAATAAAAAAAAGACGCTTAAAAGAATATAGCATGTCGCCTCAAAAGGGAGTGTCCATAAAGAACCATTAAAGAGTGGATAGGGATTATGTACAAAAACACCAGGTAAAAAATAAGCTGTTTTTAAAATGAGGTTATTGAAAAAATAGATATGTGTTAAAGGAGATGTATAGTAATCATAAAAAGACAGTGAACTAAATAATGGTCCTATAATAAAAGTAGTGATTATGAGTAAGGTTATAAGTGCTGGATAAATTCTAAACAGTCTAGATATGATAAATGTAATAATATTTTTTTTTATTAATAAACTATTAGTAACGAGTAGTCCGCTTAAAAAAAAGAAAATTTTAACAGCTAAGCCACCGATATCTTCAAACCAAGTGATAGTCAGAAGAGGATCTTGTTTTCCTGGTGTAGGAAGTAGAGGATAAGCATGCGCATAAATTACCATGAATGCTGCGATCAGCCTAAAAAGATCAAGGTTATTATTTTCTTTTTTTAAGAGATCGTTGAGGAGCATTATGAAACCATATTATAATGAAGAAAAATAAAAGTTTTAATGGTTATTAAGATAAATAAGAGTATTATGCAAATAATTTCAAATGAGTTTGAAAGTAAGTTTCTAATGGGTGGACAGTTTATTGTTAAATGATTTTTTTATGGTCCCGACCACAATTCCAAGAGTTGCATTAATTACAGGGGCAACCATTCGTTTAGGGCGTGAAATCGCTTTAACTTTGGCTAAAGTTGGCTTTGATATTGCTGTTCATGCACGTAGCCATACGCCTCAAGCCGATCAGGTGTTAAAAGAAATCAGAGCGCTTGGGCGTTCTGCTGTTTTATTAACAGCTGAACTTTCTAATCCTGATGAAGTGACGTCTTTAGTAGCGCAAGCAACTCAAAAATTGGGGCCAATTGGTGTGTTAGTCAATAACGCCAGCGTTTTTGATCGTGACGAGTGGGATACGGTGACATTGGAAACATGGCAGCATCATCAAAATCCTAATTTATGGGCACCTTTTCAGCTTATCCAAGATTTTGCCAAACTATTACCTATGGGGGCAGAAGGCTGTGTGATTAATATGTTAGATCAACGCGTTTGGTCTTTAACGCCTCATTTTGTGAGTTATACAATTTCTAAAGCAGCATTGTGGACATTAACACAAACAATGGCGTTGGCGTTGGCGTCTAAGTCTATTCGGGTGAATGCTGTGGGGCCAGGACCTGCAATGGCGCATAAACGACAAACCGATGAGCAGTTTGATCATCAATGCAAGTCAACGCCTTTGGGGCAAGGAACGACTTCACAAGAAGTCGCAAGAGCAGTATTAGGATTGCTTTGTTTACCATCTGTTACAGGGCAAATGTTAGCGTTAGATGGTGGGCAGCATTTACAATGGTCTCCTGCGGTGGGAACCTATACTGATGAGTAATAGAATTTAAAATGAGCTTTTTTCCTTCGTGGTCAAACAGACCAGCATTAAGACGTATTTTTATTAAAAATTTAATTTTACAAGCGCGTATTGGGGTTTATGATTTTGAACAAGAAACAACCCAACGCTTGCAAATTAGTATTTCTGTGGGGGTAGAGGACGAAAAAGGGATTGGAATTGATGATCTTGCTCGGACGGTATCTTATGAAGATATTACAAACCAGGTTAAAGCAATCGTCAGTAATACCCATTTTCACTTGGTTGAAACCTTAGCTGAAACGATTGTTGAGACGATCCTTGAAGATAAACGCGTTTACGTTACGCGTGTGATGCTAGAAAAGCTTGATATTATTCCAGAAGCAGAAGGGGTAGGCGTAGAAATTGAACGTTGGAATAAAGAAGTTCAAGTATAAAAATGATCGAGCTTAGAAATCAATCTACCTTATCTGTTCGAGCGCTTTTTGCATTGCATCATGGACCGTATTCTTTAGAAATTAATAGCGGTAGCTGTGTTGTTATTACAGGAGAGTCTGGTGCTGGTAAGTCTGTATTTTTACGGATGATTGCTGACTTGATACCCAATGCAGGGCAAGTGTTCTTGGATGGCAAAGAACGTAACAGCTTTGCCCCTTCGGAGTGGCGTAAGCAAGTGACTTATATTGCTGCTGAATCAGGGTGGTGGGCTAAAACGGTCAAAGAGCATTTCACAGATTTAGAGATGGCTTATTACTGGCTGCCTAAATTTAACCTAAAAGAAGAGCTGTTGGATGCTGATGTGGTTCAGCTTTCTACGGGTGAAAAGCAAAGAATGGCTTTGATCAGGGCTTTTTCTTCTAAAGTAAGATTTTTACTTCTCGATGAGATTACCTCTGCATTAGATCCCAAATCGGTCATTGTCGTAGAACAATGCATCCAAGAATTACAGAAACAAAATATCGGTATTTTATTGGTTTCTCATAATATGGAACAAGTAAAACGACTGGCAACATCGCATTACCAATTAATAACAGATCAATTAGTGCTTTGTAGTTAGTGGCGTAATAAAGTTGATTTGTGAATGATATGACTAAATCAGTTATAAAGAAATTATCTTTATAAAAAATAATTGTCAGGATACTAAGTTATGAAAATATTTAAATATGCTTTGTTAATAGGGGTTGGCCTTACTTGTATCAGTCTACAAGTTTTTGCAGAAGATCCAACCCCACAGGATATTGCAGCATTGGAGCAAAAAGCCTCTCAAGGAGATGTAAAAGCTCAGCTTAATGTTGGATTGATGTATTTCAGAGGTGAGGGAGTGTCTGAAGATGGCGCCAAAGCTTTTGAGAATTTTACTAAGGCTGCAGAGCAGGGTGATGCACAAGCTCAATATATTCTTGGGTTAATGTATTATCTAGGTAGGGGTATTCCTCAAGATTATACAAAAGCTTTTGAATGGTTTCACAAATCTGCAGAGCAAGGAAATATAGATGCTTTAGTAGGTATTGGGTATCTGTATGCTGAAGGTAGAGGTGTTCCTCAAGATTATTTTGAGGCAATAAAGTGGTTTTCAAAGGCTGCAGATCAAGGGGATGCTGAAGCTCAGTTAAAGCTTGCAAACATGTATGAAAATGGACAAGGAGTTCCTCAAGATTATGCTAAAGCGATAGAATTATATACGCAGGCTGCGAACAAAGGGAATGCTATTGCTTTCTTGGGGATTGGAGCCATTTATGAGCAGGGTAAAAAAAACATTTTACAAGATAAAGAAAAAGCCAAAGTTTATTATAAACAAGCATGTTTAAATAAATCACAAGATGGCTGTGATGCTTATAAACGACTAAATAATGAGTAATGTGAATAATGGGTCAAGATATGACCCATTTATATATATTTTCAAATAAATCAGACAACCTCTAGTATCTCAAAGAAATTCATTTATAAACACCAACAGTAAATTCACTTTATAAGCGTATATTTTAAATGAATGGTTATATTCATCTCAGTTTTATCGATCTTTCTTTGGCAGTATCGTTATTGTTGCTTATAACGGTGTTATCCGTAATATTATCGATTGGTATCGGACGGACTGTGATTATTGCTGCGGTTCGGTTGGTTTTGCAATTACTATTGGTTGGATTTTTATTATTAAAAGTCTTTGCTGTGCAATCATTTTGGTGCAGTTTGTTGGTTGTGTTTGTCATGATGCTGGCGGCCAGTCGAGAGATCGTTGCTCGGTTAAAGTCTGGAGTTCAATGGCGTTGGTCTTTGGGAATTAGTGGTACAGTCACTGGAATTGTTACCTTGATTGTCAGTTTTGTGGCATTAAATACGGCTCTACGTCCAGAACCTTGGTATGATGCAAAATATTTTATTCCTTTGACTGGCATGATTTTAGGGAACGTGATGAGTGCAGCTTCTCTGTCTTTAAAGGGGCTGTTAGATATGGTTCAAAGAGAGCAAAAAGTCATCGAAGCACGATTGGCACTGGGGCACACACGTCGAGAAACGTTTAATCCTCTGGTTCGTCAAGCTGTTGTGATGGGGATTATGCCTTTAATTAATCAAATGTCTGCTGCTGGAATTGTGACGTTGCCAGGAACCATGTCTGGACAAATTTTGGCAGGAATGAATCCTTTTGATGCCGCTAAATATCAAATTTTACTGCTGATTATTATTTCGAGTGCAGGAATTATGGCTGCGATTGGGGTATCGTTTTTAGCTGTTTTACGGTTGACGGATAATCGAGATCGACTTCGAATAGATCGATTATTTAAATAAAAATGAATAGAGAAAATACCTGTAAACTTTGTCAAGATGATTTTACAGGTATTTTGTAAGGATGGTTCTCTTATGTGAATAGATTAAGCTAGCTTTTTGTTATTTTCTTTTGAATAATCGATAATATAGGCATGATCTGACAAAATATCTAAGGTTAACAAGTTAGGTTTATCAGAGCGGCACTTTAATTGAGTTAATGGCAAGAATGCTTTTCCTTTTGTCCAACGAAAAGGAATGGTTTCTTTAACATCCCATCCTAATAAATGATCCGCGTCTAAATGCGTTGTAATCGGATGTTTTTTACCGTTTCTTTGTAAAGTAACCTCTCCGACTAGCACTCCTAAATAACGGCGATCATCAACAAAAGCACCAATTACATCACAAGGACGACTGGTTCGAGATAGTATCCAAACCGCACTAACGTTATTAGGAATAATAAAGTCTAGTTTCTTATCCGTAGAAGATGCTTTTTTATGAATAACTTCGCCTTGATCTGTCATTAAACAAAGATCTGGATCTTGTGTCAATTCAAAGGGTTGCTCTTGTTTTAAACATCCATGAACATGCGCACGTTGTAAAAGATAATTATAAATCCGCTCAACAATAGAACGTTCTGTTACCAAAGGTGCAATCGCATCATTCTGCCAAGCCTTTACTTTATTGCCAGAGAGTTTGATGACTTTATGGTCTAGATTAAACGTATGACGATTACCTGTATCCAAGTAACTTTCTGTTAACATTCCATCGGCTGTTAAAATAGAATGTTCCGCAGTTTTAATATGATAATAATCATAGCTAGTCATCGAAGTATCATAATAAATAGAGTAACCATTAACTAACATACGTGCAGGAATGAACTTACCATCAAAATACAAGCAATGTTCAGCCGTAATAAGTAAGTCTTTATTCGGCACATTTGGTGCTATGGCATCTTTTAAAATACGAACAGGGTAACCTGCTTCATCATTGAGTAAGTTTGATTTTATAGAGGCTGTTTTATGTCCAATCCAAGTTACTGGTTTGGACACTTTTCCCTGAGTGACTGGGTTATAAGTAAGAACACTATCGCCAATTTTCAAATCCTCAACAGCACAAACGCTGCCAGGGATTTCAATCATTGTGCCTGTTAAGAAACAGATTTCATAAACTAAATTTCCATTTGCATCAGAAGTCAGTGCATATCCATAATTTCCAACACCTGTTATATTTAATGTAACCGTGGTCCCATCATTTAATGTAAAAGTGACATGATTAACATCAGGATAAGCAACATTCGTTACATTACTTGTGTGAACATTTGCTAATGTAATTGAGTTCGATGCATCCCCGGTAAATCCACTGATTACCGTTGTTGCGCTACCTGTTCCAGAAATAACTAACCCGCTCATATTACTCGTGGTTGTTTCTCTGGTTGTAGCTCCAACTAAATAAACAGGCGTGGTATTATCTACTAAATTAATTACTCCACCTGTAGAGGTCGTAATGACAGCATATCCACCATTATTAAGTGTTAATGTTCCAGAAAGAATCGCACCTTCATTGAAAATAGCACTGCCTGTTGAATTGACTGTTACCTTAGATATAGTAACTTGGTTACCAACAGATAATAATCCTCCGCTAAAAACTGTAATTAAATCTGCTTTCCCTTCCGCAAGAATATTCAATATTCCACCTGAGTTGATGGTATTATAGTATGTTGAACCATTAGAGTTAACGGTTAGTGTTCCACCTGAGTTGATTTGATTAAAGTTTTCAAATTGACCATTAGATATAAAAACATTAGTGTCGTTAATATTGCTATTAAAAAAAATTCTGCTCTGTTGTCATCAATATACCCTTATGTTTAAATATATTATGTTGGTCATTTATATTGAAATTATAATTATCGCAAAAATTATGCAGATATAATGAGCTAAATAACTTTTAAGCATTTCTTTTGCTTTGCTAGAGCGGTTTTGGTTCTTTGTCTGGTATGGAGCCTACAATATGAACATCTTTATGTTCTAATAGCTTGAAGCTATCTATCGTCTTTTGTTTAGTTTCTAATACAGATTTTAAGCATTCATTTTCTGATTATAACTGTAGTATTGCAATATCTAATTTTTTTATTTAACAATAAGTAAGTAATTTTCTTTACTTTAAACATAAAAAAAGGCTTTGAAAAAATCAAAGCCCTTAAAAAACTTATAAAATTCTTTTTTAAGAATCGTCGTCTCTACCGTCATCTTTCATGACTTCGATTTCAGAACCGATTGTATCCACATCATCTTCTAGATCAGAAGTATCTTCGATTACATCATCTACATCTGTATCGTCTGTATCTAGATCATCTGTATCGATTGATGTATCCAAATCTTTATCGGTAATGGTATCGTCATCTTCTTCGGGTGGGCGACCACGGGGTAATTCGATGGGTTGTTCTGTGCCACATTTTGGGCATACAGGTGGCATTTTGTTGAGATCATAAAAACGAGTTCCACATGAACAACATACTCGTTTAATACCTAACTCTATTTTAACCATTGATTTATTCTACCTCTAACCAATAAAATATACACAGGCCGACATGCCAGTATATAACCGCAATGTCAAACTTTAAAATGACAAATTTAATATTTCTGATAAAAGTTTTATGACCCGTAGTGAATTATTTAGCAATAATTTATTTTAGAAAGTAAAGATATGACGATTTCTTCTGCAACTAAACCCTTAACTGTTTCTTTTTTGCAAACGCCTTTAAAAGGTAAAATTAATGTTCCTGGTGATAAGTCAATTAGCCATCGTGCATTGATGTTTGCTGCCCTTGCAACGGGGGAAAGTCATATTACAGGCTTACTGGAGGGTGAAGATGTAATGCAAACGGCTGCAGCAATGCAGGCGTTAGGTGCCAAACCAACACGAATTGCCGAAGGTGAGTGGCATGTGGTGGGTAAAGGGATCGGTCAGCTGACAGAGCCAGATGATGTATTAAATATGGGGAACTCTGGAACGTCAGCACGGTTATTGAGTGGGATTTTAGCGAGTCATGGTTTCTTAAGTATTATGACTGGCGATGGCAGCTTGCGTAAAAGACCGATGAACAGAGTGACTATTCCGTTATCTGAAACAGGGGCATGTTTTGCAACGCGTCACGCAGGTAAATTGCCAATGGCGATTATGGGAACATCCAAAGCAACACCGATTGGTTATCGTTTGCCAGTGGCTTCTGCGCAAGTAAAGTCAGCGATTTTATTAGCAGGCTTAAATGCGCATGGGGTAACTTGGGTTGAAGAGCCTGTTGCAACTAGAGATCATACAGAAAATATGCTCCGTCATTTTGGTGTTAAAGTGCTTGTTGAAGATTTACCTGAAGGTGGAAAGAAAATCAGCCTTAAAGGGCCCGTAACCTTACAAGGTAAAGATATAAAAGTTCCCGGTGACCCTTCATCTGCGACCTTTATGTTAGTCGCTGCATCAATGATTCAAGGTTCAGAAGTTTGTATTGAAAATGTTGGATTAAATCCACTCCGTACGGGTGCTTTTGAGGTTCTAAAATGGATGGGTATTGATTTGCAAATCCTGAATGAACGTGTTGAAGGTGGAGAACCTGTTGGTGATTTGATGATTAAAGCAGGTGCTTTAAAAGCTGTGGATGTTCCGGCATCACATGCGCCCTCTATGATTGATGAATACCCGATTCTTTCAATTGCAGCAGCGTATGCTGAAGGTATTACCCGTTTTAGAGGTTTGGAAGAATTAAGAGTTAAAGAAAGTGATCGCTTTACCAGCATTGTTGAAATGTTACGTGGTAATGGTGTGCAAGTCGATATTGAAGGTGATGATTTAATTATTCACGGCACAGCAGGAAACATTTCTGGCGGTGGCGTCGTATCTACGCATATGGATCACCGTTTGGCGATGAGTGCGTCTATTTTAGGGTTGGTGGCTCAAAAAGGTGTTAATGTTGATGATGTGACCTTTATTCGCACCAGTTTTCCCAATTACTTTCCATTAATGAACGCTTTGGGGGCAAAGTTTGACGTATGAGTAAAAAGTTAATTATTGCCATTGACGGGTTGTCAGGCGTAGGGAAGGGAACATTGGCCAAAGCATTGGCAGATAAACTTTCTCTTCCTTATTTGGATACAGGGTTATTATACCGTGCGGTTGGACGAAAAATGCTGGATGCTGGGTTATCCGCAGAAAGTGAAGCGGTTGTTCAAATTGCAGAGCGATTAACGCCAGCAGACTGGGCAAGAGATGATCTTCGTACGCCTGCAGTAGATAAGGTTGCCAGTCAAGTTGCTGCTCAGCCTAAAATTCGAGCGGCTTTGTTGGATATGCAACGTCATTTTGCAACCCAACAAGGGGTTGTTATGGATGGTCGAGATATTGGCACTGTGATTTTCCCCAATGCGGATGTGAAGCTTTTTGTAATAGCGTCTGCAAAGGTTCGTGCAGAGCGCCGTTGGCTGCAATATGCAACCGATCCAAATGATCCACAAAAAACAGCGCAAATTAAACAGATTGAAACAGAGTTGACGCAACGTGATGAGGCAGACTCAACACGAGCTGTGGCCCCATTACGTCCTGCGGAAGATGCGCATATTATTGATACCGATCATTTGAATGCGAGTGAGGTTTTGGCTAAAGCGTTGGAGATTATCCAGCGATAGGTTGTGTAATTTCTCAAAATTGTTTTCAAAGTATTTTTATCGTCGTAAAGTTTCTGAAAATGTAATTAAAACTGAAGTAAAAAGAAATGAAAACAATTGGTTTGTTAGGCGGGATGAGTTGGGAGTCAACAGTGACTTATTATCAACTTATCAACCAGAGAGTTAAAGAAAAGCTAGGCGGATTACATTCTGCTAAAATTATTTTGTGCAGCATTGATTTCAGTGAGATTGAATTGTTGCAACGTCAAGGAAAGTGGGATGAGGGCTGGTTTATATCTTGCGAATGCGGCTCAGAAAGTAGAGGCTGGTGGTGCTGATTTTTTAGTGATTTGCACCAATACAATGCATAAAGTTGCAGATTAAATTCAGGATCGTATTTCTATACCTATTATAAATATTATCGATGCAACGGCTGACAAGATATTAAAGAGTAATATCACAAAAGTTGGATTGTTAGGTACAAGATTTACAATGGAAGAGGATTTTTATAAGGCACGTTTGCTGAAAAATAATATTCAAACGATTATTCCGACTTTATCTCAGCGTGATGCAGTGCATCGTATTATTTATGATGAGCTTTGTTTAGGGATTATTAATCCTGATTCTAAAAAAATCTATTTAGATATTATTCAGGATTTATATCAGCAAGGTGCAGAAGGAATTGTGTTAGGATGTACTGAAATTCCCTTGTTAATTCAACAAAAAGATACGCATGTGCCATTATATGATACGACTTGTTTACATGCGGAATATGTACGGATTTTTCATTGCAAAATGTTTGAATGAGAAAAAAACAATATTTTTAGAGAGATTGTATAATAAACAATTGAATTGCTTATATAGTTCCTATATAGTCCCTGCTAATATTTTTAACGAAGTATTAAATTTACTATTTTCATTTGTTTTTTGAATATTTTCAAAGAAAAGTCGTATGGTTATTGTTGAGAGATACTCACAATAAAAACGCGCATATTAACAGTCTATATCGATCAAGGCAAAATTGTCCTTGGGATTATGACTAGGATTGCAGGAAAGCACATGGCTGAAGCCACACACAACCACCAAGATCACTTTGCTGGTGAAGATTTCGCAACCCTTCTTGAAGAAAGCTTGGGTCAAGATATTGGGTTCGAAGGTTCTGTTGTAACAGGAAGAATTGTTCGCTTAACCGATGATTATGCAATTGTTGATGTCGGTTTAAAAAGTGAAGGACGTGTTCCTTTAAAAGAATTTGCACCAGTAGGTGTAAAGCCAGAAATTAAACCTGGCGATATGATTGAATTATATATTGAACGTTACGAAGATCGTGACGGTTTAATTCTTCTTTCACGTGAAAAAGCTCGTCGTGAAGAAGCATGGTCAGCTCTTGAAAAAGCTTTCGAAAGCAACCAACGTATTAACGGAACAATTTTTGGTCGTGTTAAAGGCGGATTTACAGTTGATCTTGGTGGCGCAATGGCGTTCTTACCTGGATCTCAAGTGGATATTCGTCCAGTACGTGACATCAACCCAATGATTGGTGTTGCTCAGCCTTTCCAAATCTTAAAAATGGATCGTGCTCGTGGAAATATCGTTGTTTCTCGTCGTGCAGTTCTTGAAGAAACACGCGCAGAACAACGTAGCGAATTGATCCAAGGTCTTAAAGAAGGCATGATCCTTGACGGTGTTGTTAAAAACATTACTGATTACGGTGCATTCGTTGATCTAGGTGGCGTTGATGGTTTATTGCATGTTACCGATATCGCTTGGAAACGTGTTAACCATCCTTCAGAAGCATTGCAAATTGGTCAACCAGTTCGCGTCCAAGTAATCCGTTTCAACTCTGATACACATCGTATTTCATTGGGTATGAAACAACTTGAAGCTGATCCTTGGGAAAATGTTGCAAATAAATATCCTGCAAATTCTCGTTTCACAGGCCGCGTAACCAATATCACTGATTACGGTGCATTCGTTGAGTTAGAAGCTGGTGTTGAAGGTCTTGTTCATATTTCTGAAATGTCATGGACAAAGAAAAACGTACATCCTGGTAAAATCGTTTCTACTTCTCAAGAAGTTGAAGTGGTTGTGTTGGATGTTGATAGCTCAAAACGTCGTATTTCATTAGGCTTGAAACAAGTTCAACCTAATCCTTGGGAACAATTTGCTGAAACACACAAAGTTGGTTCTGAAATCGAAGGCGAAATCCGTAACATTACTGAATTCGGTTTGTTCATTGGTCTTTCTGCAGATATCGATGGTATGGTTCACATGTCAGATTTGTCATGGGATGAAACCGGCGAAGCAGCAATGGCTAACTACAAAAAAGGTGATGTGGTTAAAGCTAAAGTTCTTGATGTTGACGTTGAAAAAGAACGTATTTCTTTGGGTATTAAACAACTTCAAGCTGATCCAGCTGCTGATGCATTAGCACAAGTGAACAAAGGTAGTGTTGTTACTTGTACTGTTACTGGTATTCAAGCAAACGGTGTTGATGTTAGTGTAAATGATGTTCTTGTTGGCTTTATTCGCCGTACAGAACTTTCTCGTGACAAAGCAGAACAACGTCCAGAACGTTTCTCTGTTGGTGAACGCATTGATGCAAAAATCGTCACGGTTGACAAAGCAGCTCGTCGCTTGACCTTAACTATTAAAGGTCGCGAAGTTGAAGAAGATAAGCAAGCAATCTCTGATTATGGTTCTGCTGATAGCGGGGCTTCTTTAGGGGATATTCTTGGAGCAGCTATTCGTCGTCGTAACGAAGATACAGACGTTGAATAATTCTATTCTTTAGAATTGATTTTAGCGTAATTTTGAAAAGGTTAAGTGTTGTTTACAGCACTTAACCTTTTTTATGCCAAATTTGTTATATATTGATGCAATTAAAGAATAGTAACTATTGACTATTTTGTTTATAAATATATTTATTGATTATAATTCAATTTCGTAACTTACATCGTTTATATGATTGAGTTACGCTTTAAAATGTCAACTGGGTGATAAGATTAGTCATGGCTGTTATTTACAATACAAATTATACACATAATTCAAATTCCTATTTAACACTTGCTGTTGCAAGGTCAGCGAAAAAGCTGTGGGGCGAGGAGAATGTTGTTGTTGCCGATAATATGAATTTATTAGAGGTTGCAGCTACACATGAGCACGAAGTTTTAATTTGTATTGACGGTCAGAGGACAGACTTTGAGCTGATGAAGCGAGTGCGCCCGTGTTTTAAAACAATGATTTTTTGGGCTTTTGAAGATCCATTTATGTTGGATTTTAATGTCCATGTGACTTCTAATTTTGACTACGTTTTTACAAATGATCCCAGTTGTGTAGATTCGTATCAAGTTGAAGCACATTATTTACCTTTAGGTGCTAGTCAATCGATTCATTTTAGAGATATCAAAAATACTGAAGATCTTGATTATGATATTTTCTTTGCAGGAACGATGTGGCCTAATCGTGTTCCTGTGTTACGCCGTTTATTAATTGCGTTTCCAGAGGCTCGCTTTAAGTTGATTTGTCCTGGGAATGACTATTTGCCTCCTTTGCCAAGAGATTTAGTCGAGCGTATTATTCCAAGACCTGTAAGTATTGAATCTTTTATTGATTTTGCAAATGCCAGCCAAGTAACACTGACGATGTTCCGCAACTATGCAAGTCATGGTGATGTTGGGCAAGCAACAGCTCCTGGTCCTCGTTTATATGAGCTTGCATTAGCGGGAACTGCTCAAGTTGTAGAGCTTCCATCTGAAATGGATGAGAAATATTTAAAAGAGCTAAATGGTATTTCTGTTGCTCGTAATACAGAAGAAGTTATTGAATCAATTGCACGTATTTTAAGTGAAAAAGGCTTAAGAAAACAATTAGCAATAGATACTCAAAAAGCTGCTTTAAGTGAGCATCTATATGAGAACCGTTTGCAAAAAATGGCTGATATTACTCAAGCAAATTTCAGTAAAAAACAAAAACAAGATATAATGCCGATTAGACCTGATCGACAAGGTAAGTTACGTGTCTTGTTTGTAACTCATTCAACTGTTCATGAACATGTTTGGGGCGGAATTGAGGTTTATCAGCAAATATTGTCTACAACGTTAGTAAAAGACGTTGAATTCTTCTATTGGTTGCGTCGCCGTGGTGCTTGTTATTTAACAGATGCTAACGGAAAAGAAATCGAACGTTTTGATATGCCTGATGTCGGCTGGCTTGATTCTATGAATGATGCTGGGGAAGAAACAGCTTTTTCTAGTGTAATCAATCAATATGGTTTTGATGTCGTTCATATTCAACATTTAGGACATCATACGTTATCTTTACCTATTATTGCTAAGGCATGTGGTGTTGGTGTTATTTTCTCTTTTCATGATTTTTTAGCTGTATGCTCTCATTATAATCTGTTGAATTTTGAACAACGTTATTGTGAAATTGATAAAAAGAATATTGGCGCTTGCGACATTTGTTTAAAGACTTCGGAAAAATTAGAGTTTGGTGTTCAGCAAACAAGACGTGCTTTTGTAGCTAAGATTATGAAGTATGTTGATATTTGTTTATATGGAACTGAACACTCATATGAGTTAGCTCGTAAAATTTATCCAAGTTTAAATAATAAGAAAAACTATGTTTTAGGAATTCCTTCACCTGACACAACTATTCCATTAAAACAAAAGAAATATGAACCATTAAATGGTAGAAAGTTAAGAGTCGCAACAGTTGGAAACTTTATTCGCTCTAAAGGAGCGGATGCAATATTATCTATTGTACAGGCTGCAAATCCAGATCTTTATGAATTCCATATTTTTGGGTATATGCAACCAGATTATGAAAATGTCTTAAAAGAAATAAAAAAAGAAAATAGTTATTCTTCACGGAGCTTATGGCCTTGGTGAAGTGGCAGCATTAAAAATTGCTGATGTAGCAATGACATTATCTATATGGCCGGAAACTTATTGTATTTCCTTATCAGAAGCTTGGCAAAATGGATTAATTCCTATTGTGACGGATGTTGGCGCTTTAGGGGATCGTGTTAAGGACGGGGTAAATGGATTTAAAGTTGAAATTGGGGCTGTAAATACGGTTATTGATCGTTTAGAGCTTATCCGTTCTGATGAATCCTTGCGTAAGCAAATCATGGATAATATTACACCTGATTTATGGGTAACTGCTGCGGATTATTCAAAAGAATTGTTATCCATTTATGAAAGCGTTGTTCCTTATGATAAATTAGGGGTCAGTAATTTAAAATGGGATATTGGTCGTTTACATTATTTACCTCATGCATCATGGAAAGATCAGGCACCACCACGTCATATTTTTGATCCACCAACAGGAAATGATTTACATGTTGAGTTGCCACAAATTGTTGATGATTGGGCTGTTGTTCAAGGCGCTAATTATTATTTAGATGATATTTGTTATCATATTCTAAATGTTGATGATGATAAGAAATTTAAACCTGCTAATGAATTCCATATTCGTGGATGGTTTATTTTCCCTGAGCTATCTAATGCTGGTGCTTTATATACTGTGTTAATTCATGATAGTAGTGACTTAACTATTTTCTTAGAATGTCAACGTGAAAATCGCAGCGATGTTGCTGATAGTTTTTCAAATGCTCCGATACGTAATGGTTTCTCTGGTACTGCAGCATTAAGAGGAAAATGGTGTGAAGGACGCTTTAGAATAGGCTTAATTAATGTTGTCAATGGATCTGCAGCTTTTCAATTAACAACAAATGAAATAGAGGTTGCTGAAGGGCAAATAAAAGCGATTTATAGTTCAGTACATAGTAATCAAGTTATTTTAGATGATTTTTTACGTATTACTGAAAAAGATGGGTTAATACGTGGGATTAAGCTAAATAATTTTATTGAAAAAAATATTCACGCTCAGCGGTTTGGTGAGTTAGAATATTGTATTGAGCACTTTACAGGATTTATTCAAGATGATGATGCGTCTGAAGTTGCAATTGATGCCGATAAAAGCCAATTTAGGATTTCTGGTTGGGCATTTAATCGTACAAATACGATGGCAGGTCGGATGTATATTGCATTTGTCAGTGATGAAGCAGAAGAATGTTTTGTGATCGGTACCTCAAGATGTATGCGACATCAAACTGCGGAGTTCTTTCAATCAGCACCATTAAATAATGGTTTTGTTGTAGATGTTAATTTGCAACAAGGTTGTTTTTCACAGATAAATGGAAAATATCATATTTATTTGGTTAATGTTATTCAAAAAGAATACAAAGTAGCTCAGACGAATATTGTAATTAATATTGTTAATAACTCTGTAGAAGATATCTCTGATAGTATTTTAACAGATAAAATAATACAAAAAAGTATGCACCTAATAGACCGTAAATTTAAATAACTTTTTTGATTGTTTGTTTTATTATTATAACTATATATTAAAAATTAATTCAACACCCTGACTTGTTCTTCATAAGGTCGGGGTGTGTTAAATAGTGTGGTTGAATACTAATATGGTAAAAAAAGATATCTCTACTCCCAAATGGCAAGATTTTAATGAGGAATGGTATTGTAAGCGATATTCTTCAATCCTTCCTATTGTTGAGGATATTTATGGAGGAGATGTTTATGCATATTACCAAGAAAAAGGTAGTAAAATAGGTCATTCACCTAATCCATTTTTTGATGAAAAATGGTACCTTTTGGCTTATCCAGATATTGCTAAACGTGTTCAAAATTCAGATTTTCAATCAGGGTTTGAACATTATTGTAAAGAAGGATATGCAGATTATTCCCCACATTATTTGTTTGCTGCATATTATTATAAAGAACAATATGCAAAACAAACAAATAATTTTTCTGGTTATAAAAATGGATATGATCATTACTTAAGTGAAGGAGATCGCTCTTTATATTCAGGAAGCCTTTTTTTTAATCCTACTTTATATTTACTTCAGGTTGATAATCAAGAAGAAGTGATTCAGCAGGGCGGCGCATATCAGTTTTATTTACAAACACAACTTTCTCATAAAGCTGATATAAGGTTTTCATGGTTATTTGACGAAGAGTGGTATTTAAAAACATATCCTGATGTAGCGGCTTTAGTAAAACGTCGTGTTTATGTGAGTGGTATACATCATTATTTATCAAGTACTACAGTAACAGACTTTTCTCCGCTATCTGATTTTTCTACGAAATTCTACACTGATACTTACGTTGACGTAGTATCTTCTATTGGAATAGGAAAATTACTAAGGAATGCATATATTCATTATATTTTATATGGATTTGCAGAGGGAAGAAAGCCAAATGCAGATTTAAATCTTGAAGAGTATAAGAAACAAGAGTGCGTTATTCAAGCAGTTTCGTCGCATGTGTTTAAAAATGCATTTGAATATTATGTTGCACAGCATCAGCCCGTATTATTTCAACAGTTTTGTGATAAAATGGGATTTTCATTTAAAGAAAAATCAGTTAAAAAAAATGATTCACTAAATGATATTGATGGTTCAGAAGATCTCTTAGACGAGCTTGTAGGAGCTTCGTTACCGAAAGATGATGATGTACAGCTAGTTGCAAATGATGTTTTAGAGTCCATAGCACCAGATACAGAAAATGTTATATCTACTTCTGAAAATTTATTAGCGAAAAAAGACACTGATAATAATCAAGATGAAGTAGTAATTGAGGCAAAAGAAACAGAAGAAGAAAAGGAAAGTTTTTCTGGTTTTACGGTTGGTGAAGATCCCAGTTTATTCTTAGTAGAGCAACCGAATAAAAAAATTAAATTTGATGAATATAAAAGTCAGCATGTAAATAAGAAAAATGTGCAAGAGGCTTCATCAGAAACTGTCGTATCAGATGAGCATAAGCAAACTGTAGCTTTAAAATCAGATAGCGCTGTATGGCGTGTTTTTGATGAAGAATGGTATGTGCGTCAATATAGTGACGGTATCGCTCAGATGAAAGCTTTAGAGTTAGATAGTGTTGAGGAATATTATCGAACATTTGGTTGCCATCAGGGGCATTCACCCAATCCTTACTTTGATGAACAATGGTATCTTCGAACCTATCCTCATGTGAAAGAATTTGTTGACCAATCAAAATATAGCTCTGGTTTTGATCACTATTGCCAACAAGGATATTTAACTAACTCTCCGCATTGGTTATATTCTGAAGCTTATTATAGGCAACAAAACCCTATGTTGACAAACGAAGTGTTAAATAGAAATGGTTTTGTGAATGGGTATGATCATTATTTACAAGAGGGAGATAAGGAAGGAAGAAATGGTAGTGTTTTCTTTGATTCTAATTTTTTCCTTAGTCATTATGAATGCTCTATTCAAATAGAGTTGGGAATTTACGCTTATTATTTAAAACATATTAACGAAATTGATCCTTTGGTTCGTACGTCATGGTATTTTGATCCTGTATGGTATTTACAACAATATCCTGACGTTGATAAAGAAGTTTTAAATCATGAATATAGTAATCCATTACATCATTATTTAACAAATAACGATCCTACTGAATATTCACCTTTATTATGGTTTGATGAAGCTTTTTATAATATTGAATATATGTCTTTTTTAGAGGAACAAGGACAATTCCAAGAGTATCGTAATGGGTATGATCATTTTATTGATAAAGGAATTAGTTTATTATGGCAACCTTCACCATTTGTAAATTTGGGTAGTTACTCTTTAAGTAAAGAGGTAAAGAAAGATATGAGTGAAGGCTTATACCCTAATATTTATGTTCATTGGTTGGCTAATCATGTTAAGATTCAGAAAACTGAGGACTTAGTACAGGAGCCTGTTGAACAAGAGATTAATGTTAGTGATCTGATGGTTACAGATCAAACTTATAAAGGGGCGCTATGGGCACTGTTTGATGAGGCATGGTATGTATCAGTTTATTCAGACGTCTATGAAAAAATGGAAATTTGTGGTGTCGAGACCGTTGAAGAATATTATACACAAATTGGTAGTTTTTTAGGTCATAGCCCTAATGCATATTTTGATGAGGAATGGTATTTAAAGTCTTATGAGGTTGTTAGGAAGGCTATTAAAAGAGGAAAATTTAAAACTGGTTTTGAACATTATTGTAAAACAGGCTTTAAAAAGCATGAAGCTCACTGGTTGTTTTCATCCCATTATTATTTAAGTAAAAATCCACAATTCACCTTTGAAATTAATGAGACAGAAGAATATGTAAATGCTTACGATCATTACTTGAAAAAAGGAGATGCTTTGCGTAAATCAGGATCTTTATTCTTTGATCCATTGGTTTATGAACGTCATTGTTATGAAAGTGGTGATGTTGAAAAAACGTTTTTCCCTTATAGAAATTATTTATTAAATATAGGAAAAGCAGATCTTAAAGCGAGTGTTTCTTTGTATTTTGATTCTGATTGGTATTTAAATAAATATCCTGAAGTTTTACAAAAAATAAATTCAAAAGAATATTCCAGTGCGTTACAACATTACTTCTTAAATTCGACGCCAACATATTATGATCCTTTACCTTGGTTCTCTGAAACATTTTATGCTGCTGATAATCCAGATTTGGCAGGATCTGTTTTAGAGAATGGTAAAGGAAATTTCAGGAATGGTTATCAACATTTCATTTTACATGGCTCGTTAGAGTGTAGAAAACCATGTGAAGATGTTGATTTAAGATCTTATTTTTTATCTGGATCTATCCAAGAAGATATTGAAAATGGTTTATATAGAGATGCTTTCGCACATTGGATTTTTGATCAACGATTAGAAGCATGGATTAATAATCTTCCCGAAGATTCTCATTATCGTTTGAATGATAAGACAAAAGATTCTCGGGAGTATTTCCGTAAAAAAGCGAACTTCATGCTTCCAGTTGTTGCACACCAAAAATTAGATTTTTCTTATGAAGGTAAACCAGATATTAGTGTTATTATCTTAGTGAAAAATCAGTTGGCGGTGACGTTAACGGCTTTGGCCTCTTTGCGTGCAAATTATAATGGAAAAATACAATTATTAATTGGTGATAATTATTCAACGGATGACACACGTTTTATTCAAAATTCTTTAATTGGTGTGCAAGTTACACGATTTGCATATAATTTTGGATATGGCAGAGCCTGTAACTATTTGATTGAGCAAGTTAAAGCTCCTATTACTGTATTTCTGAATAATGATATTTATTTATATCCAAATGCTATTGATGTTTTATGCAAACATTTAATGTCTAAATCAGATATAGGTGCTGTGGGCGGTAAAATTATTCATCCAGATGGAAATTTACAAGAAGCTGGCTCAATGATTTGGCGGGATGGAACAACAGCAGGATATTTGCGTGGCGAAGATCCTTCTATTGCTGAAGCTAATTTTGTTAGGGATGTTGATTATTGCTCGACAGCAATGATGGCTATTAAAACAATTTTACTTCAACAGCTTAAAGGTTTTTCACCAATTTATTATCCAGCATATTTCGAAGATACAGATTTGTGTGTTCGAATTTTAAAAGCTGGTTATCGTGTTGTATATCATCCAGATGCAGTGGTAGAGCATATGGAATATGCCTCCAGTGATCCTATAGTTTCTAGTGGATTAATTCGTCGAAATCATCGTCAGTTTGTTAAAGAGCATACAGATTTCTTACGTTTTCAACATCCTAGACATTCTGATAATGTTGTTATCGCACGAGAACGTATGGGAACGGGCAAGCGTATTTTATTTATAGAAGACCGGGTGCCTTTACGGCGTTTAGGATCTGGATACGTTCGTTCTAATGATATTGTTCATCAAATGGCAAAGTTAGGATATCATGTAACAGTCTATCCTATTAATAATTATTATCCTCATCTTTATCAAATTTATTCTGACTTACCTGAAACCGTTGAGGTTATGTTTAGTAAAACAATTGATAATATTCGCGATTTCTTTTTAGAGCGAGCAGGATATTATGATGCAATTTGGATAGGGCGTACGCATAATTTACATCGTATTCTACCGATGATGGGGGAAGCTAATCGTTATATTCCTCAAGATTGTTTGGTTTTGGATACGGAAGTTATTGCTTCTCCTAGAACATTATTACGTCGAAAAATCTTAGGTTTAGAAGACGAAAGTGAAGAAACGTTAGGAGAAGCTTTAGAAGTAGAGCTTTCTTGTGCGCGTCATTGTCAAACAATGATTACAGTGAATAAAATTGATGCGGATTACGCCAAACAAGCTGGTTTTAATCAAGTGTCAATTTTAGGGCATATGATGCATGTGCGTCCAACACCAAAAACATGGGCGCAACGGACTGGATTGTTGTTCGTTGGTGCATTACATGATGATCTATCTCCTAACTTTGATAGTTTAAAATGGTTTACAGATGCTATTTTGCCTATTTTGGTAAAAGAAATGGGAGATGATTTTACTTTTACAATTGCAGGGTATGTTCATCCATCTGTAGATATGTCAATATTTTCACAATATCCTCAGGTTAAATTACTAGGTCCAGTCGAAGATTTGACACATTTATATAATGATCATCGTGTTTATATAGCACCGACTCGTTTCGCAGGCGGAATCCCTTATAAGCTACATGAAGCAGCGTCTTATGGAATTCCAATTGTTGCAACAGATTTATTAGTGCATCAGTTAGGATGGGATGATGACCAAGATATTTTAGCAGCATCGATTGATAATGCAGATTTTTTTGCATCGCAAATTATCCGTCTTTATCAAAAAGAGAAACTATGGAATAAGCTGCGTGATAATGCATTGTCGCGTATTGATACTGAATGTAATGAAGATCGCTTTAGAAGTAACCTTCAACAGATTTTAACACAAGTAACTTCGCATAAATAGGGAATGGGCAAAATGGCAGTCAAAGCAACAAAAAAGAAAGCTTCAACAAAAGTAAGCATTACTCCAAAAAAAACAGCGCCTACAGCTAAGGTAATTAGTCAAGGGATCAGTGGTAAAGTCATGGTTTGTAGTGGTGGTCGTTACGAATCACAGGCCAACGCTCAAATTCGTGAAGCAATTATGTCAGGTTGGGAAAGTGTATTTGGTGAAGGAAATGTAATTTCTACTAATATTGCAGGTGCAGCAGCTGCAATTGAGTATATTAAACCAAAAATTGTATTTTCTATTGGATCTTATTTGCCAGAAAGTACTTATTTTGGTGAAGTTTGCCAAAAGGCAAAAGCTGTTGGGGCAACAACAATTTTTTGGGCAACAGAAGATCCTTATGAACAGGATGCAAACTATCGCATTACAGATGATTTTGACGTTATTTTTTCTTGTGATCGTTGGGGTACTAATTTTTATGACCATCCACATGTTCATTTTTTGCCTTTAGCAGCCTGTGAAAAGTTACACTATCGTCCAATTGATGAAACTATAAAGAAAAATATTGATGTTATGTTTTGTGGTGTTGCTTTTGGTAGCCGCAAAGACGTTATGCGTAGTATTCATCCAGCTTTATCAGATTTAAATCTTAAAATTGTAGGTCCTGGTTGGGGTGAATTCGGGATTGGTTTTTCTGATGCTCGTATTGAAAAAGATCAGTTAGTTGAACTTTATCAACGTTCTAAAATTGTTTTAAATTTAGGACGTAGTTTGCATTTTGAAAACAAACGTTTCATTATTATGCCATCAAATCCAGGACCAAGAACATTCGAGGCAGCAGCAGCAGGGGCAATGCAGCTGTTTCATGAAGATAACTATGCTATTCATGATTTTTATGAACGTGATGAATTGCCAGTTTTCTCCACATGTTATGATTTTAAACAATTATTGGATAAATATCTAAATAATCCAGAGTTAATTTTGGAAACAGCTAAAAAAGCTCAAGCTCGTACATTAAAAGATCATACATATAGTAAGCGTATTGAAACTGTACTAGAGATTTTAAAGCGTGATGGCTTTTTAGACTAGTTCTAAGCTCAAATAAAGTGGTTTAGATAGGCATGCTGATAATAAGCATGCCTTTTTTGTATTAAGGTAGATACGTAAATTCTATAAGAGGATAGGGATGACGGTAATCATAGAAAGATTAGAAAAACAACAACTTCAGATTCTACAACAAATTGCACGTCAGAGTTTTTATGAAACTTTTGCAGAGGTGAATAGTAAAGAGGATATGGATGCGTATCTAATGAATAATTTATCATTAGAACAGCTAAAGAAAGAAATGGATGAGCCATTATCTGCTTTTTATATGGCTAAGCTTGATCAGGTATATGTGGGATATTTAAAAGTTAATTTAGGTCATGCGCAGCATGAGTTCAAAGAAGATAATGCTTTAGAAATTGAAAGAGTATATGTTTTACAGAAATTTCATAGGAAAAAAGTTGGACAAGCATTATATGCTCATGCTTTTTCAATAGCCAAAGAAAAAGAGGTTGATTACGTATGGCTTGGTGTATGGGAGCATAATTACAAAGCTATGGCTTTTTATAAGAAAAACGGCTTTGTGCCTTTTAGCCAACATGAGTTTGTTTTAGGAACAGATCATCAAATTGATATTTTAATGAAGAAAGTATTAAAAGAGGATGTTAAATCCGGTGTGTAAGATTATAACATCCTTTTTATGATTAAGATTTACCTACAAAAAAAGATAATTTCCCAGGATCAATAGAAATAGAATGAAGCGCATCACGCCATTTTTGAGTGTAATGTGTGCTGAATAATAGGGTTTCATCACAAGGTGCTATGTGCCAAATACTATTTTTTAATTCCTCTTCTAATTGACCTGCTGACCAACTGGCATGTCCTAAGGCTAATAATGCATGTTTAGGCCCTTTTCCAATAGATAAGTCCCGCAGTACATCTAGGCTAGCATTGAGCATGACTTTGTCATTAACTGGGATGCAACCGTTTGTCTCCCAATCTGCTGAATGTAAAACTAATCCATGTGCATTTTCAATTGGGCCCCCCGCACTAATAGAGAAATGAGCTTCTTTAGGAATAGGGGGAATACCAATTTGTTGTAAGAGTTCATCTGGAGTAGGCTTGGTTAAATGACGGTTTACAATAATCCCCATTGCACCTTCTTGTGGAGAATATGCACAAAGAAATATTACCGTTTGTGCAAAAGGAGGAGTTGTAATAAATGGGCTAGCAATTAATAATTGACCAGCCAAACCATTTGTAAGATCAGAAAAATGCAAAGTCATTTTACCTTATTATAGAAGCAAAAAAGATATGAAGTTTTATTTTATGAGAATTATAATGTTTTTAAAAGGCTTTAAGTAAAATATCTTTAAAATCTTCTTTTTTATAAATTTAATATGACTTTTAGTATATGAATGGCAATGGAGAGAGTTAATTATTGAGATAATAATTTTAGTTTATTTTTTTATACACGATAAATATTATTGATAGTCTTTGTGATGTTATGAAAAATAAAACAACTATTTATGAATTTGTGATTATGAATATTAGGATTAGGAAAATAAAGTATTTTTTTAATACAGAGTAGATATAATGTTCAAATTATTTTTACTATAATAAAAGATTAGTAGTATCCTATACTGAAACGAAGGTTTTATTATAGTAAGGAACTATTCGATGACATGTAAAGGGATTGCTTTAGTTACGGGTGCTTCTGTTGGATTTGGTCGAGAAATTACCTGTCGTTTAGTTCGTGACGGGTATAAGGTGATTGCAGCAGCTCGCCGTAAAGAAAAATTAGAGCAGTTGGTAGCGCAATTTCCAGAAAGTATTTATCCAGTTGTAATGGATATGATGGATACTAAGGGCGTTGAACAATCAATAAACCAGTTGCCGACAGAGTGGCAGAATATTGATATTTTGGTGAATAACGCTGGGTTAGCTTTGGGGGTAGATCCTATTCCGAATATATCTTTACCTAGTTGGGATCAAATGGTTCAAACGAACATTGTTGGGCTAATTCATTTGACACAATATATAATCGGTGGAATGATAAAAAGACAGAAAGGACACGTTATTTCTCTTGGCAGTATTGCCGGTACATATCCATATCCAGGAGGAAACGTTTACGGTGCAACCAAAGCTTTTGTCGCGCAGTTTATGCTGAATTTAAAGACTGATTTATTGGGAACTCCTATTCGTGTTACGAATATAGAGCCGGGCCTTTGTGGAGGAACTGAATTTAGTGAAGTTCGGTTAAAAGATCATGAGAAAGCGAAAGATGTTTATGCAGGTACACAACCTTTAACTGCGCAAGATATTGCAGAAACGGTGTCTTGGGTCGTTGGGTTGCCTGCTCATGTGAATATTAATCGAATTGAGATGATGCCTGTATGTCAAGCCCCAGCAGGGGTAGCTGTTTCTAGAAAAAAATAAATTAATGAATAAATAAAAAATAGGAGCGTAAAATGATTGATAAATCCATCAGAGAAACATTAAGAACTAAATACCGTGTTGAAAATGGTAAAAAATTTAAATTAAATGATTTTGACCCAGCAGATACAGCAGGCCTCTCTTTATCTAAAAAAGAAGCAAAAAAAGCACTTAAACAACGTGTAAAACGCTTATCTGAATTACAAGAGCTTTTATATGCTAATTCCCAGCGTACTTTAATTGTTGCTTTGCAAGGCATGGATACTTCTGGAAAAGATGGTACAATCAAGCATGTAACTTCAGGAATTAATCCTCAAGGTATTTTTGTTGCTTCTTTTAAGCAGCCAGGCCCAGTTGAGCTTTCTCATGATTATTTATGGCGTGTCCATATGGCAATGCCTCCTGCTGGGAAAATTGGTATTTTTAATCGTAGTCATTATGAAGAGGTATTGGTTACAAAAGTGCATCCTGAGATTTTAGGTGCTCAACGTTTGCCTGCCAGTGTTACGGCAGATAAAGATTTCTGGGAACATCGATATGAAGATATTCGAAATTTTGAGACTTATGTGCATCGTCAAGGGCATAGTATAATCAAAATTTTCTTGAATATTTCTAAAGAGGAACAGCGTTTACGTCTTTTATCTCGTTTAGATCTATCGGAAAAACAATGGAAGTTTTCTCCAAGTGATCCAAAAGAAAGAAAATTTTGGGAACAATACCAAGATGTGTATCAAGAAGCTGTTGAAGCTACCGCGGCACCTCATGCGCCTTGGTTCGTTGTTCCTGCCAATAATAAATGGTTTGCTCGTCTTGTCGTTGTCGAGCTGATGATTGCAGAGCTTGAAAAATTTGAAATGGTTGCACCTAAACCTAATCCGGAGGTTTTGGCATCTTTGAATCTATTAAAAGAGGAGTTAGGGGGAAATCCTGATAAAAAGCTTCTTGTTAAAGAAAAACAAGAGAAAATTGTTAGTGAGTCTAGCCCTGAAGTATTGGCTTCTTTGCGGATTATTAAGGATAAGCTGAATAGCGATCCTCAATTAAAAGAAATGATCAAAGAGAAAAAAGAGGAAATTAAAAAAACGTCTACTCCAGAAGAGTTACAGTCTTTGCGTTTATTTAAAGAAGAGTTAGGCGCTGCGGAGGCAGATGCAAAAAAAACAAAAAAGGTTAAGAAAGATAAAAAATAAATTAAACTATCGTTCTAAATAGATGTTTTTTCGATATATTATACGCTTTATTGCGTTGTATTGTTTAGTTTTTGCCAGTGTCATAGCATTGGCAAAAGATCCTGTTAGTGCTTGTAATAATCAAGGTTTTTTACAAGCACAGCAGATTTTTAAGAATAATTCATATTTTCCCTCAAAAGCGGACGTTCCTGTTCATGTTTGTGGGAAAGTCATTGCACTCTCTAAGGCGCGTTATACACGAAGTGGGGAGCATGGATATTTTTATTTAAATATTGGTTCTGGGGTTTCTATTCGTATTGTAAGCAACCTTGATGAAATGAATGCGCCGTCATGGCCATGGGTTCATAAAGGGGATTATGTCGAAGTCGTTGGACGTTATTATTATGATAACCCCAGACGTCAAGGTGTTGACTGGACACATAAAGGAACTAGTCGTAAATGGCCACATTCAGGATATGTAATGATTAATGGCGTTAAATACGACTAGTTATTGAGTAAAAGCAGAGTTTTAAGATGCTTCTAATTCTGCTTTTTTCTTAACTTTACGTTTTGGGGCAGGATTGGGGTGATATTTAAATGTTAAGTGATCATCTTTTGTATGAATTTCAACGTTTCCACCACGAATAAGCTTACCAAATAAGATTTCATCAGCTAATGGTTTGCTGATATGATCTTGGATAACTCTGCCCAGAGGTCTGGCACCATAGACAGCGTCATATCCATGTTTAATTAACCAATCTTTGGCACTGTTGGATAAAGTTAAGATAACTTGTTGTGCAGATAATCTGTCTTGCAGTTCATGAATAAACTTGTTGACTACTTTACTGATGGTTGTTTCTGACAGAGCAGCAAATGGAACGATTGCATCGAGACGATTTCTAAATTCAGGAGAGAACGTGTCTTTAAGCGCTTCGTTATTATCAACATTAACATGATTATTAATAAACCCAATGGCAGGTTTGCTGAATTCTGCAGCACCAGCATTGGTTGTCATGATAATAATCGTATTTCTAAAGTTAATCGTTTTGCCATTATGATCTGTTAAAGATCCATGATCCATTACTTGTAATAAGATATTATAAATATCAGTATGTGCTTTTTCAATTTCATCAAGCAATAATACACAATGAGGATGTTGATCAACGAAATCTGTTAATAATCCACCTTGATCAAACCCAACATAACCAGGAGGAGCCCCAATCAGTCTGGAAACTGAATGTTTTTCCATATATTCAGACATATCAAAGCGAATGAGTTTAATCCCTAAGACTTCTGCAAGTTGACGAGCTACTTCTGTTTTTCCTACTCCCGTAGAGCCACAGAATAAATAGCTTCCAATAGGCTTTTCAGGAGAGCGCAAGCCTGCTCTGGAGAGTTTAATCGCAGAGGCAAGAATATCAATAGCAGGATCTTGCCCAAAGATTGCTTTCTTTAATTTAGCATCAATTTGTTTTAATGCTTTTTTGTCATCAGAAGAAATTGTCTTTTCTGGGATTTTTGTCAGTTTAGAAATTGTCTTTTCAATATCATTGACGGTAATAATTTTTTCTTTTGGTTTTAGGGAGGAGCGCTTGGATCGCACCAACCTCATCGATAATATCTAGTGCTTTATCGGGGAGTTTACGGTCATGGATATATTTAATAGACAACGTTACCGCAGTTTTAATGGCATCTTTGGTATAAGAAACATTATGATATTTTTCATAATTTTCTTTTAGTCCTAAAAGAATTTGAAAAGTATCTTCTGCAGAAGGCTCTACAACGTCAATTTTTTGAAAGCGCCTGACTAAGGCATGATCTTTTTCAATATGTTGACGATATTCTTTATAGGTTGTTGAGCCAATGCAACGCAAGCTACCTTCTGCTAAAGCAGGCTTTAAGAGATTAGATGCGTCTAAAGACCCATTAGATGTTGATCCAGCACCAACAATCGTATGAATTTCATCAATAAAAAGAATAGCATTTTCTTCATTTTGTAAGGCTTGGATAATGGCTTTTAATCGCTCTTCAAAATCGCCTCTATAGCGTGTTCCAGCCATTAAAATCCCCATATCCAAAGCATAGATCTTACAATTCTCTAAAATAGTGGGAACATTTTCTTGGGTAATTCTTAGTGCTAGACCCTCGACTATTGCGGTTTTTCCAACTCCAGGATCACCGACTAATAAAGGGTTATTTTTCGTACGACGGCATAAAATTTGTATTGTACGTTCGACTTCAGCATCACGACCAATAAGAGGATCAATTGATCCTGCAATTGCTTTCTCATTTAAGTTAACACAATATTGCTTTAAAGGATTGTCGTTTTGATTTTGCTGTCCTTGTTCTTCAAGGAAAAAGTCTTCCAAGTCATCATTTTCTTCAGATGTATATGGATGAGAGGAAGTGTTTTTTGTAATTCGATGAGCAATGTAATTTAAAACATCTAATTTTGTTAAATTTTGAGTTTGTAAAAAGTAAACTGCATGACTTTCATGTTCTGAGAATAAAGCAACAATAACATTAGCAGCACTTACATCTTGAGCATCATTTGATTGGACGTGGATGCTGGCACGTTGAATAACCCGTTGGAATGCTGTTGTTGGTTTAGGTTGTGTATCTGTTGTTGTCGTTAAAATAGATAAGTCATTTTGAATAAAATATTGAATATCATGACGGAGTTGTTGCACATTAATACGACAAGCGTTAAATATAGCGATAGCGTCAGGGTCTTCTGTTAACCCATAAAGAAGGTGTTCTAGGGTAGCATATTCGTGATGATATTTCCCAGCTAATTCAAAAGCCCGGCGTATGGAATGCTCTAAATTGTTGGATAACACAATATAATACCTTTTATAACTAGCAAGACGCGTAACTATATTTATTCTATTGCAAGAAAATTATTTTTCCAACTTTATTTTATATAGATGTGCCTTAATCTATGTTAAAGAAAATGTTACGATGAGTGTCTAAATAGATAAACAGGTTTTATTCTTTTTCAAGGATACATTGTAAAGGATATTGATTCTGTCTTGCAAATTGAATGACTTGTGTTTGTTTCATTTCTGCAATTTCATAAGTATAAAGACCACAATTGGCACTACCATTATGATGAATATCTAACATAATTTGCATGGCATCATCATTGTTTTTTTGGAAAATAGCTTCCAGAATATAAACAACAAAATCCATTGGTGTAAAATCATCATTTAACATAATAACTTTATACATAGGAGGTTTTTTCGTTTGGTGTAATGACGCTGCTTTTGTTTCATCCAATGTTGGAGAATCGACACAATTAGAAAGGCTATTGTGAAAAATAAGTGAGTAGAGTGGTGCAAAAACAGACATATTTAAACGAATACTTCAAAATGAAGAGTGGAAAGAATTAAACTTTTAATCTGAGCCAAAAGAGGTAAAGCATATCTACCCATCATTTTCAAGGGATTATTCTTTTGTAAAAATCCAATAATTCGTTGAAAAATCATCTAAATGGCAAGATTTATCATAAAATCCTATTTTTATGTCACAATTATTTCTTATTCATGTAGTTTAAATATAGGCAGTATCTTATTGTAATTTATATTTTTATTATATTCTCTGATTGATAGAAAACGATTAAAATGATAACGTTAAAAAAATTATAGACCGATGTAGGAAATGTTGTTTGTAAACGTGAAATAGTATGTCGCATCGGGTTGTGTGTGCTAAAATCTAAATAATTCATTTGTCTTTGATTGTTGTGGCGTATAGGGGAGCAAAGTGACAGGGTATATTTCTAATTGTAATAAATATGTTTTGATTAAGAAACGATTTTCAATCGTGAGGTCATTACTAAAAATTAAAAAAACAAAAGTAGCAAAGGCTGTTGCTTTCTCAGTATCTCTTAGTTCTTTCTTTTTGTCCCCATTGGCACACGCACAATATGTAGGAAGAGTTAGTACAATCGTTACCGATATTAACGGTGATGTTATTTCTAAAGATGATCCTGATTTGCAACGTTATCCTGCCAGTTTAACGAAGATGATGACGTTATATATGACGTTTCGTGCGTTACACGCAAATGCAATTTCATTGGACCAACGGATTCCTGTTTCAATTCATGCAGCTTCGATGGAGCCTTCAAAGCTTGGTTTACGACCAGGATCAATGATTACGATCCGTGAAGCTGTTTTAGGGTTAGTTACGAAATCTGCAAATGATGCTGCTTGTGCATTAGGTGAGTTTATAGGCGGTGGTGATGAAGCTCGTTTCGCTCAAATGATGACTCAGCAAGCGAGAGTGATCGGAATGAGCAGATCTACTTTCAGAAATGCTTCTGGGCTTCCTAATCCAGATCAGGTGACGACAGCAAGAGATATGGCAACATTAGCTCGTCATTTAGTGTTAGATTATCCTGAATATTATCCGTTTTTTAGAACGCCGTCTTTTAATTTTCGTGGTCGTAATATTCCTAATCATGATCCGCTTATCAGAGGGTATGCAGGGGCTGATGGGTTGAAAACGGGTTATACTGCTGCGGCTGGGCATAACTTGGTTGGTTCTGCTGTTCAGGGAAATGTTCGATTAGTAGGCGTTGTAATGGGTGCTCCTAGCAATGGTCGACGGAATACGATTATGATGAATGCGCTTGATAATGGGTTTGCAAAGCATGGCATTGCTCCTGCAGAGAGGCCAATGGTTTTAGCTAGAGCAACACCACGTGGGCGTAAACGTTCTAATGTAATTTTAGCTAAAGCAACACGATCTTCCAGAGGGAGGACTGTTGAGGTTGCTCAACTTCCAACGAAGAAAGCAAAAGCTTCGTCTGTAAAACGTACCACCCATAGTAGTAGTGCTGTTAAAAAACAGAAGAAAAGATAAATCTATTTTGTAGACTGTAACAATCTACAGAAATGTTATTAAGAATGAGTTTACCTTGCCCAACTAATATGTATTATTAGTTGGGTATTTTATTTTATAGATTATTGAAACTGGAGACTAACATGGCTGATCGACGGATGGTATTTCATACCCAAGAAGATTTCGTTGGGTTAAGAGCCGCTGGACGTTTGGCGGCTGAAACGTTGGATATGATTACCCCTTTTGTCAAAGAAGGGGTAACAACAGAAGAGTTGAATACAATTATCCATGAATATACGCTTAAACATGGGGCGATCCCAGCTCCTTTGAATTATAGAGGCTTTCCCAAGTCTTGTTGTATTTCTATTAATCACGTTGTGTGTCATGGGATTCCTGGTGATCGCCGTTTAATGAATGGAGATATTTTAAATATTGATGTGACCCCAATCCTAGATGGTTGGTATGGTGATAGCAGCCGTATGTATGTTGTTGGTAAAGCATCTCGTTTAGCGCAACGGCTTATTGATGTAACGTATGAGTCATTGGTGCGTGCGATTAAAGAAGTTAAACCAGGAAATACATTGGGTGATATTGGATATGTCATTCAAGAATATGCCGAGGCTCAACGTTTTTCAGTGGTAAGAGATTTTTGTGGTCATGGTATTGGTCGTGTATTTCATCAAGAGCCTAATGTTTTGCATTATGGTAAAAGAGGACATGGGCTAGAATTAAAACCTGGGATGGTTTTTACCATTGAACCAATGTTGAATGTAGGAAAACCAGACGTTAAAATCTTAGATGATGAATGGACAGCAGTAACGCGTGATCGTTCTTTAAGTGCCCAGTTTGAGCATATGATGGGAGTTACTGAAGATGGGTGTGAAGTCTTTACATATTCTCCAACAGGAATGAATCAGCCGCCTTATGAAGAGAAATAATAACTTTATATCAATATGATAAAAAGGGGAGTGGTTATTCACTCCTTTTTTTATTCCTTAATAGGATAAATATTGTGCTATTTTAGCATAAAGGGAAACTTCTATTATTACCTGATTATTGTCAAAAAACAAGGAAATAACTGGCAAAAATATATTTTTTCACAGAATCTTGAATAGCATCTTGTCACGACTATTTGCCTTGGTGCATAGTAGAAACAGTTATTTAAAATTTTTCCAACGTAAGGGATGGATCATGTCGAATTTCTTTTTTAATGATCGTACAGCGCTTGTAAATGATGCTATTGAAGGATCTTTAGTTACAGCACCACATAAAAATCTTGCTAAGTTAGATACGGATCCATCGATGCGTATTGTGGTGCGTAACGATTGGGACAAGAAAAAAGTAGCCGTTGTTTCTGGTGGTGGTGCAGGGCATGAACCTGCTCACGTTGGATTTGTTGGAAAAGGAATGTTGACCGCTGCAGTTTGTGGTGACTTGTTTGCATCTCCTAGTGTTGACGCTGTATTAACAGCTATTATCGCTGTAACAGGTGAAGCTGGTTGTTTGTTAATTATTAAAAATTATACAGGTGATCGTCTTAACTTTGGATTAGCTGCTGAAAAAGCAAAACAACTTGGCTATAAAGTAGAAATGGTTATCGTTCGTGATGATATTTCTTTGCCAGATAATAAACAACCTCGTGGAATTGCTGGAACAGTTTTTGTTCATAAAATGGCTGGTTATGCTGCAGAAGCAGGACATTCTTTGGCAGAAGTTAAAGAATTTGTTGATCATGCAAATCAACAGGTATCCAGTATTGGTGTTGCAATGTCTGGATGTCATTTGCCTCAAGCACAAAGTGATGCACAACGTATTCCTGAAGGTTCTATCGAAGTTGGTTTAGGGATTCACGGTGAACCAGGTGCTAGCACTGTTGCGACACAAAATAGTCGTGCAGTGATTGATTTAATGTTATCTAAATTAACACCACATATTAAAAATGATGCTCGCGTCGCAGTGATGGTGAATAATCTAGGTGGTGTTTCAGCTCTTGAAATGGCGATCTTAACCAAAGAATTATATCATAGTGCATTAGCTCCACAAATCTCTTGGATTGTTGGGCCAGCACTGGTTGTTACCGCGTTAGATATGAAAGGCTTCTCTTTAAGCTTACTCGTATTAGATGAAAAGATTGAAAAAGCATTAACAGCACCGACAGAAGCGTCTTCTTGGATTCATGCTGTTCAACCACAAAAAATGCCAGTCGTTTCTATGGAAACTGTTGAAACAAAAGTTCAATATACAGCATCTTCAAATGAAGTTGCAGGTAAAGTTGTTGATGTTGTTACCCAAACCTTAAGTGATCTTGAAGATGAATTAAATGATTTAGATGCTAAAGTAGGTGATGGGGATACAGGTGCAACATTTGCTGCGGGTGCTCGTGGTGTTGCCGCATTGTTAAAAGCAAAAGACCTTCCATTAGCTGATCTTTCTAAATTATGTTTAGTTGTTGGTGAACGCTTGGCTGTGGTTATGGGTGGATCAAGTGGCGTGTTGATGTCTATCTTCTTTACTGCGACGGGGCAAAAAATTGCAGAAGGTAAATCTTTATCTGAAGGTTTATTAGCTGGCTTAAAACAAATGAAGCATTATGGTGGCGCTGATTTGGGTGACAGAACCATGATCGATGCATTACAACCTGCCTTGGAAGCATTCGCAAAAAGCAATAGCCTTGAAGCAGCAACGCAAGCAGCGGTTCAAGGTGCAGATAATACTTCAAAATCCACTAAAGCAAATGCTGGTCGTTCTTCTTACTTGAACAGTGATAGCTTGGCTGGAAATGCAGATCCAGGTGCGGTAGCTGTTGCACGTGTATTCGAAGCATTGCTTGGTCAATGTGGTGATTTAAGTCAATAAGATTAAGTAGTCTTCTATTTAAATTATTAAGAAAAGGCTGTGTTGTATAGAAAGCAACATAGCCTTTTTTGTTTTTTATTTAATTGAAAAGATAAGAAGGCAGTCAAATAATTTTTATATGACTCAATTAATTATTTAGAGCTATGCTAACTACAATTTGTATCAAAATGGAGAATTGTAATGTCAGGTAAAAATATAGCACTTTTATATCAAGCATTATCGCCTCCTGTGATTGATGGACTACGTAAAGATGGGAAACCAGGAGGATATTCAGATGGTGGTGCAGATATTGCTTTTACTCTGCAACAACACCATCGTTCGGTGATAACTCCAAGTAATAATCCTTCTGCACAAGTTGTTTTTGATTGGGTTTTTCCTGATACACAAGAAGGGATAGACGCGGCATTAAAAGCAGGGGCGACACATCTTTGGTTAAATACTGTTTTATTTGAAGGGCATCCGATTGAGAGAGTGCCAGCCACGATTTATAAAATTGGCCAGACAACCAAGGGCATGCAACGCTTTGATGATAAATTTGAAACCAATTATTTGTTAAGTCAAAGAAACTTACCAGTTGCACAGTCTTATTTGGTTGGAGAGCAAGTTCACGCTGGGATTTTGTCTTTATCGGAGTTGCAAAAGAAAATAGAACAAGGTCAGATGAGTTTTCCTTTGGTGGTCAAACCTGTGCGTGGCAGGGGTAGCCAAGGGGTGAGTGTAGTTCACGACTTTTCGCATCTAAAAACGACGCTTGAACAGTTACAACAAGAACAAAAATTCGGTTCTTACTTTATGGTAGAGGAATTACTAGAAGGCAAAGAAATTACCTTAACCATTATGCCTCCGATTAAAGGTTCAGATCGTTGGGAAGCACATTCTAATTATTGGGCATTACGTCCTGTGCATCGTTTTAATCAAAAAGATTATATTGCGCCTTATAATGGCGATACGCCTGTAACAGAAAATAGTGCTGCGATTAGTGTAACAGAGTTACAATCTGTGGAAATGCAAGCGATTGTTCAAGCGTGTGTGAAGGCTGCTGAAATTGTAGAGGCCAGAGCCCCCATTCGTATTGATTGCCGTGCGAATAAAGCAGGAATATTCAAGATTTTTGATTTAAATATGAAACCGAACATGACAGGTGCAGGTCGTCCAGGCAGAGAAAAACAAGATTGCTTGTCCATGATTTCCGTCAGAGCAGAAGGATGGGAGTTTATAGACTTGTTGGATATGATGATTGCGAGTTCTTGGCGTTGAGATAATTGTTTTTTACGAGTCGATAAAAAATAAAAACGCCATGATCATGCCAACAATGAATATGATAAAAGCAATCAAGGATAGATAAGTATAATAAAGGTAAAAAGTGGCAATGATTAAAGGGGTTAAGATATAAATAAGATAGATGAAGACGCCTGCGCCCACTAAATAAATAATGAGTTCAATATTCGAAATAATGACATCAAGTATAAATAAAATGGCTTTGCCACTATAGCCCAAGATACGTAAGAAAATATTTGTCTTTTTCATGTTGAAATTAACGGGTGTAAATCAAAGAGTAATAGAGGAATTTTATTGTTGTATTCGTTTACTATACCCTTCCAGCAGTATCAAAAACTAGATGTATAGGAAATATTAGTACAAGTGGAGAATAAAAAATGAAATCTTATGCCATAGGAACAACATTCATATTCTGTTTGGGGCTAACCGCTTGTGGTCCTAATATCTTCTATATTCCTGTTGATAATCAATTAGGAAATGCCAAACCTTTATCCAAAACTGACGACACCATTAGAGTCATCGTCCCTGAGAAACTTACTCAATATGTCACAAAAGCTCGTAGTAATGACTCAGATTGGAGAAAAAATGGTGATATAGCACAATATATAATGATTGGAAAAGTTGATACGGAAGAACGATTACAAGCATTAGGATATCAGTTAACAGATACAGGGTTTCATGCTGGGGGAGGGGAGGAATCTAAATCTATTGAATGGTTAGATAGTCAAGGAAATTCTCAAAAGACAATGACAAAAGGAGGGCAGCCTAACGTCATTGCGATGATAGATTCTGGGGTATTAAAGACCTATGATCAGACCTATACATGGCAGGTACCGATTGCCAGTAATCCCAATACGGGACAACCCACCATGTGGGATACCAAGGGACAAACGGTCACGATGCATCTCATCTATTATAAAATAAAAATCGTCAGACCTATCGGAAAAGATAATCCTCTCTTTACCTGTAATAATTCATCACTTAGTACAAATTTATGTGTTTATTCTGATAATCCCTCTAATTATGAAACGATATTCGAGGGCTATGGCACTATGGATACGAATGCCAAAGATCCTGCTTATATAGAGGATCATTTAGCGTCTTCAGTTTTATATCAATATCCTACCCTTTTAGGCAAAAAGCGTGTCTATCAAATTAGTCAAATATATCCACAAGTGACCAAAGTCACGGAGGCTCCTGATGATCAGAAATAGTTATGTTAACCAGACTTAATTGTTGTTACTCTAGACAGCGTTATACAGAATAGACTAGTATTTCTGGAATAGATGGAATTTAATTATATCAAGAAAGAATTGCCGTGGAAAAGATTTCTCCGAAAATGAAACGACGTGTTTTACAATCTGCCTTTGGTGCATTGCTGTTGTCAGGCAGCTGTTTTTCGGTTGCTGCTTATGCGCAAGCAGGAAATGGTGCTGATGCTTTGGCATTTGGTGGAACGCCTGCTGAAAATATTCCAACACAACCTGTTGCTGCTTATAATGGGATGGTTGTATCTGCCAGCGATTTGGCTGCCAAAGTTGGCGCACAAGTTTTAAAAGACGGTGGAAATGCTGCGGATGCTGCGGTTGCTGTGGCATATGCAATGGCGGTCACTTATCCTGCTGCGGGGAATATTGGTGGGGGTGGTTTTTTAACCATTCGCTTGCCTAATGGTGAGGCTCATTTTGTTGATTTTCGTGAAAAAGCCCCCAGTGCTGCCACAGAAAAAATGTATCAAGATAAAGATGGTAAAGTTATTCCAAACGCGTCTGTTCTTGGATGGAAAGCGGTTGGTGTTCCTGGAACCGTGGCAGGGATGGAGCTGGTTCGTGAAAAATGGGGCAGCAAATCCAGAGCTGACTTGATTGAGCCTGCGATTAAACTTGCAAAAGATGGGTATGTTTTAACCAAAGAAGATGTTGAATTACTTTCAACCTCTACGTCTGATTTTGCAAAAGATCCAGAAGCAGCAAAGATTTTCTTAAAAGCAGATGGCACGCCTTGGAAAGTTGGGGATGTATTCCGTCAAGAAGATTTGGCAAGAACGCTGAAATTGATTGCTGAAAAAGGCAATGATGCGTTTTACAAAGGTAAAATCGCCAAAGAAATCGTTGCAGCGAGTGCAAAGCATGGTGGTATTTTACAAATGAAAGATTTTGCATCATATCAACCGCGTATTATGCAACCATTAACTTGTTCTTATCGTGGATATACGATTGATACAGCACCTCCTCCAAGTGGCGGTGGGGTGGCTTTATGTGAAATGTTAAATATCATTTCGGGCTATGATATGCATAAACTTGGATTGCAAACCTTACCTTCTGCTCAAAGAGAAATCGAAGCAATGCGTCGTGCTTACTCTGATCGTCGTGATTTAGGCGATCCTGCGTTTGTTAAAAATGATATTGAACGTTTTTTAAATCTACAATATGCAGCAGATGTTCGTAAAACTCTGAATTTCAAACAAGCGGTTAATTCTGCAGCATTGGTTCCAGGGCAAGTGGCATTGGCTAAAAATGTTAAACCTGGTGTTACACAAACACACGAGAAACATGAAACGACTCATTTCTCTATTATCGATAAAAACGGTATGGCTGTGTCTATGACTTATACCTTAAATGGTTGGTTTGGTGCTCGTGTAGTTGCTGGAAATACAGGAATCGTCATGAATGACGAAATGGATGATTTTGCTACGGCAGCAGGTCAAGCCAATATGTATGGGATTGTTGGAAGCAAAGCCAATGCCATTGCACCAGGTAAAACGCCTTTATCCTCTATGACTCCAACCATTATTTCCAAAGATAATCAACCATTTATGGTTATTGGCAGCCCTGGTGGATCTCGTATTCCTACAATCGTTTTATCTGTGTTAACTGGCGTTATTGATTACGATTTGAATATTCAACAAGCGATTAATTTACCTCGCATTCATCAACAATGGGAACCTGTTCCTGTGCAGTTAGAATTTAATGCGTTAAGTCCTGTGGTGCGTGAAGAATTAAAGAAAAAGGGATATCCTCTGGATTTATACTCTACGTGGGGGATTGCAGAGGGTATTGTTGTCGGTAAAGATAAAGATGGAAAACGTATTTATTATGGTGGTACGGACTATCGTCATCCAGGCGGTGCCGCTGTTGGAGAATAATTTTTCATAAAATGAAAAAAAAGACTTGTCATCCACCCCACCTTTTATGCTAGAAGAGGGGTGGGAAGTCACAAATGGACGAATACCTTGCGAACTCGGTCAGATCCGGAAGGAAGCAGCCATCGTGAGTATCGTTCGGGTCATTTGTGGCTTGCCACCTTTGAAAGAGATTTCCTTTATAAGCAAGGGTAAGGATGCAGGTCTTTATTTAAATTGCCTGCTTTTGTTATTTTATTTCCTGGAATGAGTTGATGACAGATCTTCCGGACGAGAATTTTCCTTTACCTGACGAGACACAATCCGCTGGTTTATTTGAAGATTTGCCGCAAACACCACCACCAACTGTTGAAAAATCTTATCGTGTTCTTGCACGTAAATATCGCCCCCAAAATTTTGATGATTTAATTGGCCAAGAAGCAATGGTCAGAACCATGCGCAATGCGTTTGCCATGGGACGAGTTGCACATGCGTTTATGTTGACGGGTGTGCGTGGGGTTGGAAAAACAACGACGGCTCGGATTATTGCTCGAGCGTTAAACTGTGTCGGGGAAGATGGCCAAGGTGGTCCTACGGCTGATCCTTGTGGAGTTTGTCCGAACTGTAAAGCGATTTTGGCTGATCGTCATCCTGATGTGTTGGAAATTGATGCCGCCTCTCATACAGGGGTAGATGATGTCAGAGAGATTATTGAAGGCTCTCGTTTCCGTCCTTTACAAGCACGGATGAAAGTATACATCATCGATGAAGTCCATATGTTATCTCGTAATGCATTTAATGCATTATTAAAAACGTTAGAAGAACCTCCTGAACAAGTTACTTTTATCTTTGCAACGACAGAAATCCGTAAAGTTCCAGTCACTGTTTTATCGCGTTGTCAGCGTTTTGATTTACGACGTGTGCCGCAAGAGCAATTACAAGATCACTTTACAAAATTGGCTGAGTTAGAGAATGTCTCTATCGCCCCAGAGGCCATTAATCTTATTGCCAGAGCTGCGGATGGATCGGTTCGAGATGGGTTGTCTTTGTTAGATCAAGCTATTGCACAAAGAGATGGCGATGCAGATGCTGGACAAATTGAAGCCTCTACCGTTTCTGAAATGTTGGGCTTTGCAGATCGTGCATTAATGTTTGATTTATTCACAGCAATGATGGCTGGAAAGCCAGATCAAGTCTTAGAGCTTACCGATCAAGCTTATGCCAGTGGTGCAGATTTAGGAGTATTGCTGACTGATTTATTAGATCTTGTGCATTTACTCTCAAGAATAAAATCCGTGCCAGCGTTAAGAAATAGTGCTGAATTATCAGAATTAGAACGTGTTCAAGGTGGGGAGCTATCAGATAAATTGTCCGTGCCTGTTTTAGGGCGCACATGGCAAATGCTGCTTAAAGGAACGCGTGAAGTTGATATGGCACCTAATCGAAAAGCTGCTGTGGAAATGGTGCTTATTCGTTTATGTTATGTTTCTGATCTCCCGTCTCCTGATGAGTTGATTAAGCAAATTAAAAATGGTGGTGGCACTCCACAAATGGGTGGAGGCAAACCTTCAGCTCTTTCATCGCCTTCTGCTTCATCAACAGCGTCATTATCCTCTTCTGCTCAAGGTGGAGGGGACGCATTTTTATATGCTGTTGGTCAAAACAGTGCGGTTTCTGCTGGGTATCCTCAAGGAGAGGTTGCTCAAGCCTATGCTGTTCCAGAAGTGCAAGAAGAAGCAGAGCCTGTTCATGAAAAAACAACATGGCAGACCTGGCGTGAAGTGGTCGTTTTTGTTAAGGAAAAACAGGAACGTTTATTACATGCACATTTGCGAAATCTTGTGCATTTAGTTAAATTCGCACCGCCAATGATTGAATTTAGGGTAGAGGATAAAGCACCGAATAATCTAGCACAGCAACTTTCTAAACTGCTTAATACTTATTCGACGCAGCGTTGGACGATTGTGTTGTCTCAACATCAAGGGGAGCCCTCTTTGATGGAGCAAGAAGCAATACAAGCAGAAGCAGATTTAAAAGAGGTAGGACAAGATCCATTTATTTTAGGGATTTTAAAAATATTTCCAGGTGCAAAGCTTGGGAATCTTGTCAATCCTCAGCTAGATGAGTATGGTCTATTTCCAGAAGATATTTCATCAATGGATGATGATGACGGGGCAATGCGTTTTGATGAAGACATTCCACCTTATGATCCTGATGAATAAGATGATTTTAACCAATGGAGTTTATAAAGTATGAAAAATTTTGCTAATCTTATGAAACAAGCATCACAAATGCAAAGTAAAATGAGTGAAATGCAAGGGAAATTGGCGTTGATTACTGTTGAAGGCTCCTCTGGTGCTGGAATGGTAACCGTTGAGTTGGCCGGTAAAGGGGAAATGAAATCGATTAAAATTGATCCTAAACTTGCTGATGCGAATGAAATGGAAATGTTACAAGATTTAATCGTTGCAGCTTATACCGAAGCACGTCGTCAATTGGATGAAAAAACTAAAGAAGAAATGCAAAAAGTAACAGGTGGATTGAATCTTCCAGAAGGGTTAAATTTGCCATTTTAATGGATTATATATTATTGACTGATGTATCAGTAATATAGATAAAGGATATCATGATGGGTGGCCCTGAAATAGAACGATTAATTGCTTTGTTAAGCAAATTGCCAGGATTGGGGCCACGCTCTGCACGCAGAGCCACGCTGGCATTATTAAAACAACCACAATCTCGTATGATCCCGCTGGCAAACGCGTTGCAACAAGCTGCCGATCATGTAAAGACTTGCTCTTCATGTGGAAATTTAGATAGTTCTGATCCTTGTGTAATTTGCAGTGATCTTAATCGTCATGCAGACCAAATCTGTATCGTGGAAACCGTTGGTGATTTGTGGGCTTTGGAAAAAACTGGAATTTTCAAAGGGCAATATCAAGTTTTGGGCGGTTCCTTATCGCCTTTGGCAGGAATATGGCCTGATGATTTAAATATACTCCCATTATTACAACGCTTGGAACGGCAAGAAGTCAAAGAGATTATCTTGGCTTTGGGTGCGACAGTCGATGGGGTAACAACCATGCATTGGTTATATGATCAGTTGTTACCTTGGGATGTCAAAATTACAAAGGTCAGTCAAGGTATTCCAATGGGTGGATCTTTGGAAGTTATGGATGAGGGAACGTTGACAGCGGCTTTAACAACCAGACGGTCTGTATAATTCCTTATTGAGCGCGTAAGACCATAATTCCAGGTTTATTGTGAATATATTGTAATAAAGGACTATCAACGACTTTACGATTTTTTGCCAAAGAAGAGGCATTACGGAAATAAATTTGATTGTCTTTTTTGATTAAAATACCAACATGAGAAGCATCTAGCCCATCTTTTGGTGTGTAAATTCCAATAAAATCATCTGTTTTTAAATGATTGATCACGTCGTCATTGACATAGGTAGAAGGGATATAATGTATTTCTCTGGCGGTAATTCCTAAACCGGGCAAATATTCTGAACCGTCTGCTTTGCGGTTTAGATGCTTGAGAATGGTAACCGCATGAGGGCTGATTTGCTGTGTGATATCTTTAGCATTTTGTGGTGAACGACTATACCAATCTGAAAAGAAATGTTTACGATCAAGAAAGTTGACTTTTCCATCAACATAACGGATTTTTGTCATATTTTTTGTCAGATCATTCAAATCATGGGATTGATATAAAGCCAATACGTCATCAATAAACGTAAAGCAATCCACAGAATTAACATTAATCACTAATTTCTCTGGAATAGTGGAGGAACCAATCAACGTATCCGCTACATAAGGCGTATTCAGCATTTTTCCTGAAATGGCTTCGATTGAGTGTGGTTGGGTGTTTAATAATGTTTGTGCTTTTTGAGTGGTAATAATATCAGCAGCTTTGGCACTGGGGATCGTTATTGCCAAACCGACAGCAAGAAGTGATGATCGGAAAAAGATATTCGATATCATGATAGAGGTCTCATTATTTTATGATGTATGGATGTTAGTTTATCTTTTTTGGCAGTCTTATAAAGAAAAAAATTTTTCTGTTTATAATGTTACTTTGGGTATTTTGAATCTTACGCTTTAATTCAAAGAAAGAGTGAACAAGGAATAAACTAATGAAAACAGTCTCTGATCAAGTTATTGAATTATTGTCTGAGAGTATTTTACTTTCTATTCCACAGGAATGTATGGAAGGAGTTAAAAAGAATACTCAAGTTTTGATGCAATATAGTCAATTGATCCATCAATTTGAAATTCCTGACATCAAAGAAAAGGAATAGTCAAATGAGTTCCGTTCAAAAGATTGCTCATCATATTCGGAATAAACGTTATTCTGCACAAGAAGTTGTGTCTCATTATTTAGAAATGATTGAACGATATGATGTGTCGATGAATAGTGTTACGCGTTTTTTAAAGGACCGTGCTTTATATGCAGCGACAAAGGTTGATGCGTTGATTGCTGAGGGTAAAGATCCAGGGCCTTTGGTTGGGGTGCCTTTTGGTGTTAAAGATTTATTTGATGTAAAAGGCGAAGTGACAACCGCAGGGTCTAAATTATTATCCCAAAATAATCCTGCGAACCAAGATGCAAAAGTCATTCAAAGATTATGTGCTGCTGGGGCTATTCCTGTGGCAACGTTAAATATGGATGAGTTTGCTTATGGATTTGTAACTGATAATGAGCATCATGGAATGACACATAATCCTCATGATTTTTCAAGGTTTGCAGGTGGTTCTTCAGGAGGGTCTGCAGCATCAGTAGGTGGGGGAATACTCTCTTTTTCTTTGGGATCAGATACGAATGGGTCTATACGTGTGCCAGCCTCTTTTTGTGGAGTGTGGGGGATCAGGCCAACTTATGGAGTTCTGCCGATGCAAGGCGTTTATCCATTTGCGGAAAGTTTCGATAGAATCGGGCCTTTTTGCCAAAGCATAGAGGATCTAAAGACTGTTTTTAATGTGATGGCAGAGGTCACAACAAACACATCTTTTCCATCAATATCTTCTTTGCGGATAGGACAGCTGGCGGGATGGTTTGAACGGGATGTCGATCAAGATATTTTAGATGCTATTCAGGAAATTGTGCGTTGTTTTTCTAAACAAGGGAAAATCGATCTGCCTCATATAGAACAAGTTCGGGCAGCCTCTTATTTAATGACAGCTTCAGAAGGGGGAAAGTTACATTTACCGAATTTAAGAACGAAACCTATGGAATATGATCCTGCGACCAGAGAGCGTTTGATGGCTGGGGCGTTACTACCAGTCTCCAGTTATTTAAAAGCTAAAGAAATACAATTTTGGTTCCAGCAATATTTAGACAATATTTTTAAAGAATATGACTTATTAATTGCACCAGCAGTTGGCTCTATTGCCCCTCAAATTGATAATCCAGTGGTGTTTGTAGATGGAAAGCCTGTGTCTGCTCGGGTTAATCTGGGAATTTATACGCAGCCTTTCAGTATGAGTCACTGTCCTGTTTTATCTGTACCTATTCATCGTGATGGAAAACTACCTATTGGGTTGCAATTAATTGCTAAACCTCATCAAGAACAGCTTTTATTTGCTGTGGGTAGTTTATTAGAGAAAAATGGCATTGCTAAAGCAACGATTATTCAAAGGAATAAGGTGCTTTGATTGCTACAGTATTTATATAGTTAAGACCTAATTTTTATTTATATAGTTAAGACCTAATTTTTAGGTCTATTTATTAAAGTGTATGGCAAATGAGATTATTTATTGATATTTCTGCTTTAGATATTTTTTGATAGCAGCAGCAGTTTTGTATTTGTAATATCGTCTATGACGTACACCATCATCAACATATCCGTCTGTCCCTGAAAGGTTAGGATCGTTAAACATTTTTGAATCTATGATTAGACTACCATCTTGATCTTTTGTATAAGCCGTTGTTGTATAAAAATCGTTAGAAATATCAACAGAAGGCATGTTGTGCCCCCATTTTTGCATAACAAATATATAGCTTTTATTATGGACCTTAGCAAAAAATACAGATGCTAGTTCTACACAAGCCCCATCCTCAGAATACTCATCAATTTGTTCTTTTTTAATATGGTTATCTTGTTTATATTCCAATATAAATGCAATGGTTTGGCAGGGATCGTTATTAGTCGCATCATTCTCTTTTTCAAAATAAATTTTACCGTCTGGGTATAAATCTGTTTTAAATGGCCCTTGAATAACTTCATTCGGCACAGTTTGGGCATGACTTGTAAAGCTATAGGTTAAGCAGCCCAGAATATATATTGTTGTTATGAGTTTTTTCATTTTATGTTGCACTTATTTTCTCTTTAATAAAGGGCTACTTTATTAAACTTATAAAGTCTATCTTTTAATCCTAAAAGCCGATAGTTAATCAGTTCATGAGTGTAATTGGATAAATAGAAGATTTACAAATTGAAATTCCATTTAAATCTTCTATAGTGTTGTTCATTCTTATTCTCAACTTCTTGAAAATGATCAGATGATCCAAAAAATACTGTCTATTTTAACGTTAATCCATCGCTGGGGCGGTTTAATAGGGGGATGGTTTTGCTTTTTCTTGGTTATTACAGGAACGGTTTCCATTTTTGATCTGGAGATTTCCAGATGGATGCAACCAGAGCTGGCGCGCTATACACAAGCGCAGTCACAAACGCTTTCTGAACAATCAATGGAAACATCCTATGCGTTATGGCAAGAAAATACAGAGCAAAAACGCTTTAGCTTTGTGGTTTTGCCTTCTGAACGTTATCCTTTTATCCATGTTTTATACAGTCAAGGTGCGTTACTCAATTGGCAAAATATTGATCCTGCCACAGGAAAAGTAATCCCAACACAATCAACTGTTGGAGGATATTTTTTTGATAGCTTGCATAATAATTTATTAATGGGACATCCTGTGGGGGAGGTCGTTATTATTATCCTCTCTATTTCATTTTTTCTTTTTATTCTTAGTGGATTTATTATTCATTTAAAGCATTTGTGGAAAGAGTTTTTTAAAGTTCGACCTAAAGCATCTGCATTACGGTTTGTATTGGATATTCATCTAGGGATCGGCGTTTTTTTCTTACCTTTTTTATTACTGATGGTGATTAGTGGCTTTTTATTTTACGCGCCCAATTATATGTCTTTTTTAAATGCATCTCCTAATCATTATGTTGCGGTTACAGATTTTCAGGGAAAAGCAAAGCAAGATCATACAGAGCAAAATCTATTTTCGTTAGTCAAAGAGGCTAAAGCAACGTTTAATGCAATGCCTGGGTTTATTATGATTACACCACAGCAAATTCATATCGTGCAAAGTGATGTGGATCAATTAGCGATTATGCGTAATTATGTAGAGCTAGATCGTGCTTCACAGAAAATATCCTTACAAGAAAATCAACCCAGCGCAGGACGATATTTTTTGAATTTAATGTTTGGTTTGCATTTAACGCGTGCAGGTGGAGATGTTTTACGGTGGGTGTATTTTCTGGCAGGAATTGGATCATCGATACTCGTTGCAACAGGGTTACTCTTCTTTTCCAATAAACGGCGTCATTTTAATAAGAAGCATATCTCTGCACGATTATTATTTTTTTATAAGCTCGTTGATGGTTTGCATGTGGGTGTGATTATGGGGGTGTTATTGGCATTACTTGCTGTCTTTTGGGTGAATATGTTGGTGCCAAAGCAAGCTATAACAAAACCGTTTTGGGAGGAATTAAGCTTCTTCATTATCTTTATTTTGTCGTTTATTGAAGGGATTTTTTATAGTTTCTACTCAACAGTGATGAAGGCTTGGCGTCATCAGGTTGGGTTATTTGCAGGCTTATGTCTTTTTATGCCGATTGTGAAACTAATTTTATTTCCAGAAATATTAATCTCATTTTTAAATGAGAATTTTGTCTATGCGATGATAAGTATCGTGTTTATCTTGATTGGGATTTCTTTTGTTTTTGTTTATGGATATTTAAATAAGAAAAATAATCTTAAAGGCAATAAATAAAGCTTTTATTCTGGATTAAATGATATCCAAAATAAAAGCATATGAACTTACCAAGTGTAAGAAAGTTTTCCGATAACGGTTCTGCCTTGACCGATAGCACAACCGAAAGATTGGCTGTAACAAGCGGTAAAGTAGCGTTTGTTAGTTAAGTTTTGAGCTGTTAACTGTGCATCTAGCCCTTTTAAAGTCGGAATACTATCGTCGAATTTATAATGGGCTTGCATATCAAACAAAGTATATGCTTGGGTTCGTAGGAATGTTGCGTAATCACCATTTGTATTTCCATTATACCTGACCCCGAAAGCACCGCCTAGGTTTTTGAAAGTTCCAGATTGAATGGTATAGTCTGCCCAAAAAGAGAATATGTTGGCAGGGATTTGGGTTGGACGTTGACCTGCATAATCTCCAGCCATGTATTTTACATTTTGATGTGTGTAGGCAGCGATTAAATTTAATCCAGCAATTGGGGAGGTATGTGCTTCCAGTTCAAGACCACGAGAACGTATTCTTCCAGCTTGAATACTAAAGTTAGCGTTTTGAGGGTCACTGGTTAAGACGTTGGTTTGTTCCAGATTATAGACAGCAGCCGTAAAGAAACCATTGAAATGCTCTGGTTGATATTTGACGCCGAATTCGTATTGTTCACCACGAGTAGGTTTATAAGGTTCTTGGTTTGCTTGGTTGACTTGATTGAGAGGTTGAAAGGACTGAGCGTAACTAAAGTAAGGAGAGATATTATAGGGTAAGTTATAAAGGATTCCACTTCGGAAAGTGAAGCCTTGATCACTTTGTGTAAAGTTGGAGGCAGAGGCATAATGGTTTCTGGTACTAATGCTGGACCAATCATTACGAAACCCCAATTGAACATGTAGGCGTTTATAACTCATATTATCTTGTAAAAAGATGCCTTCTTGATTGGTGCTAATTCCTGCACCTAAATAGGGGGATGGAATAGTAATTGGAGCTGAATAGTTTGGATGATATAGATCAAGAGGAACAGATTCTGCCCAACCATAATTATAATTGTCACGGATGTTCTGCCAACTTACCCCTAGCAGTAAATCATGAGCCACAGGGCCAGTATGGATTTGTCCGTGCAATTGCTCTTCAATGGTAACTGTATCAAAGTGTTCTTTAGAGCCATTGGCTGCACGGTATAAATATCGACTTCCTGGATAATAGCCAGCGCTGGAATTTGTATAAGGCCCTCCTGTCCCATAAACTTGGTTATAGGTGCTTCCTACATTGGTGTAACGTGCCATAGAAATAAATTGCCATTCTGGATTGATTTGATAGGTAAATTTATATCCAACGGAGGCTTGTGTGCGCTTATATTTTTCGAAATTCTTATCACCTGAATAAAAATCAGAAGGAAAATGAAAAGGGCTTGATAAAACAGATCCATAGGCGGGAAACATTTGATATGATGTATCGCTAGGGTCTGCTTGGTAACGCCCATAAACGGTCATTGTAATATCGTCAGTGGGTTCCCAGTAAAGAGAGGGTTGAATGGCATAACGTTCTGATTTTGTATACCAATCCCGACTGCTATCTTGTCTGAATCCTGTTGCGACAATACGCCAAGATAAGTTATCTAGCCCTTTAAATTTATCCCCTAAATCAAACGTACCACGGGCATAATTATTGTTTCCACCTTCAAGAGAAACAGAGCGATAGCGAGATCCATTGGCAAATTTACTGGTTAAGGCAATGATGCCTCCTGGGCTACTTTGACCATAAACAACAGAAGAGGGGCCTTTGACGACATCTATTTCTTGTAATAAATAAGGATCGACTTGTTGAGCAGCATAATATTGGCCTTTAAATAGTAATAACCCATCAAGATACTGGCCAGCATCAAAACCACGAACATCAACCAGATCATATCGACTATTCGCTCCACGTTGTTCAGCAGAAATACCAGAGCTGTAACGGAGTGCTTGAGCCATTGTCTGTGCATTTTGCATTTGCATTTGGGCAGCTGTGACAACAGAGACTGATTCTGGTGTATAAATTAATGGAGTAGATGTTTTTGTTGCAGCAGAAGAGGTTTTTGCAACAATTGAATTTCGACTACCTTTTACAACAATCTGCTCGCTTGGTGCGGAATCATCATCTGTTTGAGTCGACGTTGATTGTTGTTCGGTATTGGTTGTTGTGGTTTGTGCAAAAGCAAGGTCTTGTAAGGCGAAAAAAGCAAGACCAGAGCTGATAAATAAAAGAGAGCGATGAGGGTAAGTCATGGATATAAAAAATCAGTTTTGTTGATAATGAAAGTGATAATCGTTATCAAATAACAGAGAGGCGAATGCTTTTCAACTAAATTTTACTTCTACAGCAGATCGTAACTATAGTGTTTGATTTTGAATAATTAACGTCAATAACTATTGAAATTATATCTTTTTATTTTATTTTGTATTACATAAAGTGATGGTTTTCTTTGATATTTTGTGGTGGTATGTAAAATGATACAAAAAATTATTATCTTAGGGTTAGCAGTGGCGGCCAGTATATGGGTTGGAATGTATATTCAATCTTATAACAAAAATAGTACAATGAACGCTCAAGAGCGTTTTCAAGATATTGTCGATCAAACAAGTGATCAGGCAAAAGATTTATTACAAGAGGCTGATGAACAAAAGAAGAAAGCCATTGAAAAGCTTCAAGAAAAAAAAGATAACTTCTTAAAGCAACAACAAAAAGAATTATTTGGCCAGCATTAAAATTATCACTTTGTTGTCGGTGTTTTCATATCCCATTTGGTTAAATCAAGTTCCATTGGTAAAAAAGTCACATTCTTTTTAGAAAATTCTTTATCGAATGCTTGGAACTGAAATTTCTTGTAAAAACGCACAGCGGTTGTTCGTGCGTTTAAATAAACAGTCTCGATTTGTTTGTTAATCAATTCTTGTAAAACATTTTTAAACAAATAACTGCCAATGCCTTGATTTTGATAAGCTGTTTGTGTTGCAAATTTTCGAATTTGGTATCGTGTTGGTGTACGATAAAATACAGATAAGCAGCTAATGATGTGCTGGTCTTTAACATATCCAAAATGAAGTGCTTGATCATCGCCTTCTTCCGTACATTCTTGCAGTGTGGCAGAAGGCCATAAGACTTCTTTTCTTAATTTTAAACAATCATTTAAGTGAATCTGTTGAATAAAGTCTGCCATGATTGTGAATTCCTTGTATTGTAATAAATATGGTATTGTTATGTAATAGGTTTTCAGTTTATTGATAATCTGTTTTTTTAAATCTTTATTTTAAAGAGTATATAATGAGAAAGATCTGTAAGCAATTTTACAGCTTTGGGATAGGCTTGGCTGTTAGTATAGCATTGGTTTTTCCTGAACCGTCAAAAGCTTTGCAGGTATTGGATCATACGATTAATTTTGAAAAAGCAGATTCTAAACAAACCATAGCCCAATTAACCAAGCTTGCATCTTCTGGGAATGCTGCTGCTGAATATCATTTAGGATTACGATATTTGCATGGGCAAGGTGTGACACAAGACCAAAATGTAGCCATAGAATGGTTTAAAAAAGCAGCAAAAGGCGGCAATGCTAAAGCTGAGTTGGCGCTAGGTGTTTTTTATGGTGGAGGCATTGGTGTAGAACGTGATTATATTCAGGCAAGAAAATTTCTAGAACAAGCAGCTCAAAAAAATGAGCCAGAAGCGAATTTTTATTTAGGACTAATTTATTATAAAGGTTTACGTGTTCCTAGAGTATATTCAAATGCAAAAAAATACTTTGAACTCGCTGCTCAAAAAGGGAATAGTGATGCTCAATATTTTTTAGGGCGGATGTATTATAGCGGTCAAGGAATGGCTGAAAATTATAAACAAGCTTTTATATGGCTAGATAAATCAGCTCGACAGGGAAATAAACATGCTAACGCAATGTTAGGGGTATTATATGATAACGGTAATGGTGTAAAAAAAGATTATAAAAAATCTTTTGAGTATTATTTACAAGCAGCTAAGCAAAATGTAGCTGAAGCACAGTTATCTGTTGGTATTGATTATTTGACAGGACATGGAACCAAAGCAAGTAAGGTTGAGGCCAAAGAATGGCTTTTAAAAGCATGTCGTCAAAATAATAATTCCGCTTGTGAGATCGTTTCGAGTATGAATTAGCAACAGCGTTGAAAAGAAATATATTTATTCTATTTTTCTTGTTGATTATCCGGTTATAGTCTGATTAATTTTAATAAATAATTAATCTTTTTAGCTGGGAACGATGGGATTTATATGTATCAATATATTTTTATTATACTGATCATCATATGTATAATTTGTATTGCATTTTTTGTGTATGGTTTATGGTTACGTAAATATGCACGTCGATATAAAAGTCATCGTAATCGCAGTCCAGTTGAGCCTAACTTGGTGACAGAAGAGGATGAGGCTGAAATTAATTCTATAGAGGCAAGTACTCCTATGGAAAGGGGCTTAATGTATTTTCGTGGGGATGGTGTTCCTCAGAATTATACGAAAGCGAGAGAGCTTTTTGAAAAAGCTGCTGCTGGGGGGCATGTTCAGTCTATTTTATATTTAGCACTTATTTATTATGAAGGCTTAGGGGTTGAGCAAGATGATAAAAAGGCTTTAGTTCTTTTTGATGATGCTGCAAAAAGAGGAAACGCCAAAGCAATGTTTGCTTTGGGCCGTATTTATATTATGGGGCATTTGTTAGAACAAAATTATGAAAAAGCTCGGGAGTATTTTGAGCAATCAGCACGTCAAGGAGAAGTTGAAGCCTTATTAAATCTTGGAATGATGTATTATGAAGGTGTTGGCGTTTCCCAAGATTATAGTAAAGCAAGAGTATATTTAGAACAAGCCGCTCAAAAAGGGGCTGCTGAAGCACAGAATAATCTCGCTTATATGTATATTCATGCTAAGGGCGTTGAAAAAGATTTGGAAAAAGCGCGTGAATATTACTCACTTTCTGCGCGTCAAGGCAATATGCAAGGTGAGTATCAGCTGGCATTAATGTATTGGAATGGTGAAGGTGGAGAAGAGGATCATTCTAAAGCTAGAGGATATTGTGAGAAAGCTGCGTATCAAGGCGAAGTGAATGCCGAATATTTTATGGGAAATATTTATTATTATGGTCAAGGTGTTAGCGTAGATTATAAAAGAGCGGCATATTTTTATGAAAAAGCCGCACGTCAAGATCATGGTGAGGCTCAGAATATGATTGGATATATGTATTCTGAAGGGCAAGGTGTTTCTAAAGATTATAAATTAGCAATTTATTGGTATGAACAAGCTGCAGCACGTCATAATGTACAAGCTCAATATAGTTTGGGTTATATTTATTTGACTGGTCAAATTGTGAAGCTCAATTTAACTGAAGCATTTGAATGGTTTTATAAAGCTGCAGATAATGGTTATGTCTTAGCTCAATTTAATTTAGGTGTGATGTACTATAAGGGAGATGGTGTTCCACAGAATTATGAGCAGGCAGTAGTCTGGTTCCAAAAAGCTGTTGATCAAGGGCATAAAAAATCCAGTTTTATTCTTGGAAAGATGTATATAGAGGGGCAAGGTGTTGCTCATGATCATGATAAGGGAATGGCTTTGATTGCTCAAGGTGATGGTTAGATAACATCTTAAAATATAAAGGTTATTTTTCTATATAATGAGGTTAAAAAACGTTGTATAGTGTTGTTTGTTCCTGAATATTAGATTATTTTTTTGTTATATTGGTTTTTATATGTCTAGATCTCATATTGCACTTGTTGGAAAAATCTCAGGTGTTTGTTGCTTTATTTTTATAGTTTTATGTATTTGTTTTTACAAAACAATTCGTGCTGGATTTATCGAGGCACAGTTTAATCGTGCAAATATGTACATTCAGGGAGATGGAAATTCTCAGGATTTTAAAAAAGCACGAGAGTATCTAGAGCAATCTGCTGCTGCAGGAAGCGACAATGCTCAATATATGTTGGGTGTTATGTATGAAAAAGGTCAGGGCGCACCTCAAGATATTTCAAAGGCTTTGGAATATTATAAACAAGCTGCAAAGAAAAATCATGCAAAAGCAGAATATGCGTTAGGGACTATGTATGATCATGCTAGAGGGGTTCCAGAGGATCATGCAGAAGCTATTAAATGGTATGAAAAAGCTGCAAAACAAAATAACTCATCTGCAGAATATGCTTTAGGATATGCTTATTTTAAAGGGATTGGTATAGCCAAAAATATTGAAAAAGGCATGCAATACTTACAAAAATCTGCTGATAATGGTAATGTAAAAGCAATTTTTTATATCGGATCATTATATTATGATGGTCAGAGCTTTCCTAAAAATCCGAAGAAAGCATTCCCTTATTTTGAAAAGGCTGCTTATAAAGGGAATACAGATGCGCAGTTTTATTTGGGTTTAATGTATGCTAATGGCATAGGGGTAGAGCAAGACTATTCAAAAGCAATTTATTGGTACGAAAAATCATCAAAAACGCATCCGACTGCAGCTTATAATTTAGCAAAAATGTATAAAGAAGGTTTAGGTGTTGAAGTTAATTATAATACTGCATTTGAGCTTTTGAAAAAAGCAGCTAATGGGAATAACGTTCAAGCACAATATGGGTTAGCAAATTTATATGATTTAGGGGATAAAATTCCTCAAGATAGTAGTAAAGCAGCTTTTTGGTATGAGAAAGCTGCAAAACAAGGAAATATAGATGCAGCTTATGCTTTGGGTGAAATGTATTTAGAAGGTAGAGGTGTTGGTGAAGATTTTACTAAAGGTTTTCAATATCTCGAACAAGCGGCTCAAAATGGTAATGCAGATGCTCAGTTAAAAATTGCTTCTATTTATTTCAAAGGAATAAATGTCCCTATAGATCATAATAAAGCGCTTGAATGGTATCAAAAGTCAGCCGAACAAAAAAATAAAGTTGCCTTATATACATTGGGCAATATTTATGAACAAGGTTTGGATGTTCCAAAAGATATTTCTAAAGCGGTTAAATATTATCAAGAAGCAGCTGAAGGTGGAGATGTTGACGCTCAGTTAAAATTGGCGTCAATGTATTCTACAGGAACAAATGTTCCTGTAGATTATTCTAAAGCGATTGATTTTTACCAAAAAGCGGTTAATCAAAGTAATGTTCAAGCAATGTTACAGCTTGGACAGATCTACGAGCAAGGCAAAGGAACTGCACAGAATTATCAAAAAGCGTTTGATATTTATAGTAAAGGTCTGAGTAATCATAGTCCTGATTTACAATATGCTGTTGGTTTATTGTATGAAAAAGGGTTAGGGGTTACTAAAAATATAGAGCAAGCTAGAACATTATTTAAGCAAGCAGCTCAACAAGGGCTTGTATCTGCTCAATGCGCTTTTGCAAAAATAGAGTTAAATGAGCATGTTAAAGATCCTAATGTGCAAGTTGCAATGTCTTATTTACAAGCCGCTGCAAAAAGCGAAGATCCAGAAGCAATGTTTATTTTAGGGAATTTATACCTAAATGGCCAGCATATTGAAAAAGATGTTAAACATGCCAAAGATTTATTGAAATTGAGTTGTGATAAGGGATTTCAAAATGCTTGTCAAAGCTTAAAATTAATTCATTAATTATACTATTTCTGTATCAATTCAGTAGCCATTAAAGGATTTTTTATATATAAAAGATAGTGTTCATTTTTTAGTGATCTCTTTTCAAATTTGAAGTAGGAGTCTAATCATGTATATAGGTATTGATATAGGAACATCTGGCATTAAAGGAATCGTGTTAGATGATAACCATCATATACTTGCCAGTCACACTGAGAAGTTAGTGGTTTCGAGACCTCAGCCATTATGGTCAGAGCAAGATCCTCAATCTTGGTGGGAAGCAACAGATAAAGTTATTTATGCTTTAGGTAGAAAAACTTCATTAAAAGATGTGCAAGCTATTGGTCTTACAGGTCAAATGCATGGTGCTGTTTTATTAGACAAAAACGGAAAAGTTTTACGCCCAGCAATTTTATGGAATGATGGACGTAGCTATAAAGAATGTGTAGAGTTAGAAGAAGCAGTTCCAGAATCTAGAAAAATTACTGGTAACTTAATGATGCCAGGATTTACAGCCCCTAAAATCTGTTGGGTGCGTAAATATGAACCTGAAATTTTCAGTCAAATTGATAAAGTTTTATTGCCTAAAGATTACTTGCGTTGGTTAGTTAATGGGGTATTTGCCTCTGATATGTCTGATGCTGCAGGTACAATGTGGATGGATGTTGGGAAACGTTCTTGGTATAAACCTTTGTTAAATGCATGTGGTTTAACTGAAGATAATATGCCTAAATTATTTGAAGGTAATGAATCTACAGGTCAAATTAGACCAGAACTTGCAAGTCGTTGGGGTTTATCTCCTAAAGTAACTATTACCGCAGGTGCTGGTGATAATGCAGCTGGGGCTATTGGTGTTGGTATTTGGCGTAAAGGCCAAGCAATGCTTTCTTTGGGAACTTCAGGGGTTTATTTTGTTGCTAGTGATGGCTTTTTAAGTAATCCAGAAAAAGCAGTTCATAGTTTCTGTCATGCTTTACCAAATACATGGCATTTAATGTCTGTGATGCTTAGTGCAGCGTCTTGTTTAGATTGGGCTACGAAAATTACAGGTGTAAGTTCTGTTCCTGAATTATTGCAACTTGCAGAAACAACAGGTCAAGATCCGACTTCAATTTTATTCCTGCCTTACCTTTCTGGTGAACGTACACCGCATAATAATCCAAAAGCAACAGGATGTTTCGTTGGATTAACACATAAGCATGACCGAAAAGACATTGCACGTGCAGTCGTTGAAGGCGTTAGCTTAGGCTTAGCTGAAGGTATGGAAGTTTTACATGCTACAGGGATCACACCAGATCATATCAGTTTAATTGGTGGTGGTGCACGTAGTGCTTTCTGGAGACAGTTGCTTGCTGATATTACAGGTCATACATTAGATTATCGTCAAGGTGGGGATGTTGGACCTGCGTTAGGTGCGGCTCGTCTTGCGATGTTAAGCAGCAACCCCAATGTACCATTTGGAGATTTGCTACCAGAACCTCCTGTTGAAGCATCTTATGATCCTCATCCAGAAATTAGCGCCTTGTACAATGAAAAATATGAGCAGTTTAAAGCTGTTTATAGAGCATTAAAGCCAGTTTTCTAATTGATATAGAAATATGTTTCTGAATAAAAAGCTAACCTATTAAAGGTTAGCTTTTTTTATGTTTATTTTTAGATGATTAGTGATGATGATTGTTATGATTATAGTGATGATGATTGTTACGGTTGTTATAATGGTTATGATTTCTGTTGTTATGGTTATTATACCGATTATTGTTGTTACTATAATTCGAACCATTATTCATATTATCTAGTTTTCTTTGTAAACTATCTCTTTTTTTGCAATATCCAATTGCAGCACCAGGATTGGGTTGGTTATTTTTGCAATTATAATCAGCGATATCTCTTTGTTTGGTAATTTGCTGTATTGCGTTATCTCTGCCTTGAGCAAAAGAAATTGATGGAATTAATAAGAAAGATAAAGCAAGTAATGTATATTTTTTCATTTTTTCCTCACAAAGTATATTCGTATTGTCTAAATAATAATATACAAAGTAATCATGAATAAAATATGAAGAGAAAAAGGTATAATATTGAAATAAACGTAATCTTTAATAAAAAAAGGCTATCCTATTATTTAGGATAGCCTTTTTATAGCGATTAATTTTAAATTAGTCGTGATGATGATGTCCGTGTTTATGAGATCCGTTATTACCGTTATCATTGTGGTTATTATTGTTATTTCCATGATCATGGTGTCTACGATCATTGTGATTATTTCCACGATTATCATGGCTATTGTCGTTATTATCACCACGAGGTCCGCGATCACCACGGTTACCAGGTCCGTTATTATCACCACGAGGTCCGCGATCACTATGATTGTTTGAGTAGTTGTTATCGCTTGATGTAGATGTTGATGTGCTAGAAGAATCTTGTTCTTGAGCAAAAGAAACAGATGGAATTAAAAGCATTGACAAAGCAAGTAGAGTATATTTTTTCATTTTTTCCTCATTATTAATTAATTTACTTATTATTTAGCAATATCGTGTCATTGTGAATAAAATATGAAGATATAGTGATTAAATAAAGATATATTTTATTTCACAGAGTTAATTATATCTAAAATATATTTTCCTGCAATCTTGGCTCCGTAAATTGATAAATGGTCTATATCGGATAAAATAGGATTATAATTTTTATCAACTAAAGAGCATTGATTATTGTGACATAATACTTGGGTTGGGTCGATAAAATGAACGTTTTGATATTGTGCGGCTATTTTTTTTAATAATTTAGTAGCTGAATTGCTGTTTTGAATGACGCGATTTTTACAAGAGAGTGGTATAATTTTTTTGAAAAAGTAAAGTTGTTGTTTTGCATAGCATTGGAAAATATTTTCTTCTTCATAGTTTTCAAATGCTTGACCCACAATAAAGTATTGTCTTTGATTTCCTCCAATTTTAACAAGCTGTTCAATTTCATGGGGAAGAGATTCAAAAAACGTGTTTTGTTTATGTGTTGCATTAGCGTCATGATAGATTGGAGACGAGTTATTATAAATATCCCATCGCATAATCAGAACGAGATTAGTTGTTGGATATTCTTGTAATAATTTTTGCAGCTTCTTATAGGTGCCAGGGCAAATTGTTTTATCATGAGGACTTTGCATAGCATCGATATACCAATCAGGCATTGCAATGCAACCATCATCAAACAGACCTATAAAATTAATATGTTGGTTGACTAAATAATGGCCATATTGCCTGGCATGACTATCTCCAGTTAAGATAAAAGAAGGAGAGTGGTTATCATTGTTAAAATGAGTAATTTTGGCATTGGTTGGAATGTTCATGCCGCCATAATATTGTAGGAAAAAGTTCTTATAATCTACTCGGTAAGTTGGATTTTGAACCCTATGACCTATTCCATTAATAGAAATAAAATATCCGCAAGCAAGTAAGAGTATATAGAGACAAATCATTTTATATTTATAATTTCTTTTTCGTTCAATAAAGAAATATAGGGATAGAGAAAGTGTAAAAGTGAGAAGTAAATATATATAAAAATGTAAGGGGATATTTAACGTTTTATAGAAAACAATAATGGGCCAATGTATTAGATAAAGAGAATAGGAAATAAGACCAATTTTTTGGACAATTATATTCTGTAGTGGTGTTTTTTGATTATTAGCGATAATACATAAGTAAGCCCCAAAGACAGGGATAAAGAGTAAATATCCAGACCATGGTGCAGTATCATATATCCAAATAAAAGAGGTGATAATGATTATAAGACCTAGGACTTCAATTATTATTGTTTTGTTTTTTGATAGAGTTATTGGATATAAAAATGCCAAACTACCGATAAGTAATTCCCACATACGGGTAGGTAACATATAAAATGCAAAAGTTGGGTTGAAGCTGATAAAATAAATACTTAGAATAAAACTGATAATGGCAGTAGAAAGAATAGTTACTTTAAGCAAGGGTTTGCTAAAGAAACGATGCAGAATAATGAGTGATATTGGATATATTATATAAAACTGCCATTCCACGGATAAAGACCATGTATGTAGTAAGAATTTATATTGTGAATCAACATCAAAATATCCTGCTTCATTATAAAAAGTAATATCAGAAATAAATAGTAAGCTTGAGGTAATATGTTTGCCCACTAATTTATATGTCATTGGTTCAAAGAACACATAACCTATGCATGCTAATATCAGGCAAATAATTAAGAGAGCAGGGATAATACGCTCTGCACGAGCTTTATAGAATTGAAGCAAAGAAAAAGAGTTATTATTTAATCCTCGTAAAATAATAGAGGTCATCAAGTATCCAGAGATGACAAAGAAAACATCAACCCCAGTAAACCCACCTTGTAATAGGGAATGATTATAGTGAAAGATTAAAACTGCGATAACAGCCAGAGCTCTGAGGCCATTAATATCATATCTGAAGGAGGGTTTGTTGGTCATAGGGGCATTTAGGTTTCAATGGTAAGAATTATTTTTTACAAATATTGTTATATCATCCAAGGCATCTTCTACTCGTCCTGAAAATCTGATGTCTTGGCGTTTTCTTTCAAGGACAGGGGTAACAAGAGCAGTATCAATTTTTTTATATATTCTGGCAATATGTCCAATACAGGTAATTGCTAACCCAATAACATCTTCATCAGCAGAGGTGTTTATTGTATCTAAACACATTTTCTGAGCCCATTTAAAATCATCTATATTAAAAGTCAGATAAAGTAAGGTCTTTAAAACTTGATTTTTATCATTAGATTTTAAATTTATTTCAATTTGATTTTTGCTTATCATATTTTTATTTTATGGGGAATAAAAGTTACGGAATAAGATCAGAGATCATTATTCCGTATGTATATAAAACTTAAGCTACGAGTATATTTTACTCTAAAGGAGGTGGCACTTTTGCTGTTTTCATAGCTTTTGCTTGGCTCTGATCGAGTTTATCAGCATCAAAATTTGCAATTAGTTCTTGAAATAAGTGATGCCAGTTTAATTTTGCACCAAGACGAGTAAAGAGGCTGCCTAATCCAATTGCAGATCGGTCAACTAAAACAAATTCACGTGGTGGGGTAATGCCACCTGTTTGTTGTAGTCCTTTATGCACTTTTGCTGCGAGTTTACGTCCTAAATCAGGATCGCTATCATCTTGAATAGAACGTTCTTTATCTTGAGTTAAAGGTGCATATAAGAAACGAGCCCACTCGTTTAGGATATCCATTGTTTCTTTGGAAATATTTTTAAAGCCCCATGCTGTATAAGCATGATGTGCCAGCTCATCATCATGAGTTTCAATTGCTTTGCACAGATCAATGACGCCTTTAACGAATTTCCCTTGGAACACACGAATAGAGCCAAAGTCTAACAAGCATAAATGATTGTCTTTATTGATTAAAAAATTACCCATATGTGGGTCGCCATGAATAACCCCATATTGGTAAAAAGGGATATACCAAGAACAGAATAAAGAGCGAGCAATATCATTGCGATGGGCTTGGTCTAGTCCATTTTTAATCATATAGCTTAAGCTTTTCCCCTCAACCCAATCCATTGTTAATAGACGTTCGGTAGAGAGTTCTTCAACCATATTAGGAACAACAGTACGTTTGTTTTCTTTTAACATTAAAGAGAATAAGCGTAAGTTTGCGGCTTCTCTTTTATAATCTAATTCTTCTTTCAGGCGAGTAACGAGCTCTTTATAAACTTCATCTTGTTTAATTGCATTATCTAAACGGTGATATAATGAAATTAATAGGCGTAGTTGTTTTAAATCGGATTCAACAGTGCTCGCCATATCCGGATATTGTAGCTTACAGGCGACTTGACAGCCATCGGGAAGGGTAGCTTTATGCACTTGCCCTAAACTAGCGGCTGCAGCGGCTTCTTGAGAGAAAGAGGAAAAGTTACTTTCCCAGTTTGCGCCTAGCTCTGTTTTCATGCGACGACGCACAAAGGACCAACCCATTGGTGGTGCATTAGATTGCAATTGTGCTAACTCATCGGCATACTCATCGGGCAGCACATTTGGAATGGTGCTGATGAGCTGAGCAACTTTCATCATGGGGCCCTTCAGCCCGCCGAGGATATTTTTTAGCTCTTCAGCATGTGCAGATTTATTAACAGGAATTCCCATTTTTTGACCAGCTAATCGTGCAGCAATTCCACCCACGGCAGTTGTGGATTTAATCATGCGTCTCATGCCACCAAATAAGCTGGTTTTATCTAAATCGTCATCTCTTTCCATGACTATGCTTGTTCCAATTCGTCGATAAATTGAGAAATGACATCCAGTCCTTTACGCCAGAATGCAGGGTCAGAAGCATCTAGTCCAAATGGAGCTAAGAGCTCTTTATGTTTTTTTGTTCCACCTGCTTTGAGCATCTCTATATATTTCTCTTGGAAATTTTCATGACCATCTTGATAGACTTTGTAAAGGGCATTCACCAAGCAATCTCCGAATGCATAAGCATAGACGTAAAATGGAGAATGAATAAAGTGAGGGATATATGTCCAATAAGATTGATATTCAGGCGTAAATTCAAAAGCAGGCCCAAGGCTTGCTTGTTGTGTTTCTATCCAGAATTGTCCTATTTGCTCAGGTAAAAGTTCATTGGTTTGACGAGCTTCATGAACTTTGCGTTCAAACTGGTAAAAGGCAATTTGACGCACAACCGTATTTAACATGTCTTCGACCTTACGACTTAACATGATACGACGTTGCTCTGGTGTTTTTTGATTACGTAGCAAGCTTTGGAAGGTTAACATTTCACCAAAAACACTGGCGGTTTCAGCCAAAGTTAAAGGTGTATTGGATTGAATATATCCTTGATCAGCGGCCAAAATTTGGTGAATACCATGTCCAAGTTCATGGGCTAAAGTCATGACATCACGATTGCGTCCATGATAGTTCAATAAAATATAAGGGTGAACTTCTGGAACGGTAGGGTGTGCAAAAGCACCAGAAGATTTTCCTGGACGTAAAGTCGCGTCAATCCAAGGTTTGTCTAGGAATTCTTTAATCATATCGCCCATTTCTGGGTTAAATTCATGATAAGCGGTATGAACGATTTCTTTCGCTTTTTCCCAAGGAATGATTTGGTCATTATCATCAGGTAAAGGGGCATTACGATCCCAATGTTGTAACTTTTCCAGTCCTAACCATTTGGCTTTTAAACGGAAATAACGATGGGAAAGACGTTGGTAATCCTCTGTAACGGCATTAACAAGCGCATCAACCACCTCATCTTCGATCATGTTGTCGCAGTTACGTTCTGAATCCACACGAGGGAATTTGCGCCATTCATCGGTGATATGTTTATCTTTGGCAAGCGTATTTGTAATCAAAGAGAAAAGGCGTAAGTTACTATTGAAGCTTTCCCCCAATCCTTTGGCTGCATTTTCTCTGACTAGACGCTCATTGGAAGAAAGTTTATTTAAGGCTTCTCCCAAAGTAACTTGTTCATCTTGCACGGTGACTTGCATAGAGGCCAAGGTTTCATCATATAATCTTGACCAAGCAGTGCGCCCAGTAACAGATTTTTCGTGTAAGACTTTTTCGACTTCGTCACTTAGCTGATAGGGACGGAAAACGCGGATACTGTCTAAGAATGGTTTCCAAGCAAGTAATGCAGAATTTTCTAGTTTTTCTTGCATACTTTCTTCAGAAATACGGTTTAGTTCCAGCGTAAAGAAAAGGGTTTTTGTGCTGATGCTGGTAATTTGTTCATTAATATATTGATAAAATTGAGCGTTCTTTGCATCTGTTGAATCTGTTGCAAAAATAAGTTGAGCATAAGAGCCAATACGCCCTAATATTTCACTGACTTCTTGATAAAGATCAATGGCCATTGCAATTTCTTGGCCAGAAGCATTTTCCAGATTGCCTTGCCAATTGGTCGCAAATATTTCAACTTTTGAACGAGCTCTATCCAGATCATTTTTCAACTCTGGACTGTCAGGGGAAGGATAAAGATCAGACAAGTCCCAAGAAGGAAGTTGTTCATCACTCTTGCTTCCAGAACCCGTTTGATTGGGGGCAGTATACATAAAATGATCTAGAGAAAACATGATATTCCTAATCGTTATTTAAATAAATCTCTTAAAGAATTTATCTTAATATAGATTATTAAAAAAGGAAAAGGTTAACTGGTAATTAAATTAAGATGCAAAAAGAGGTGAATATTATATTGGTAATATATTCAATATACTATTCATATGGTGATGAGTTATTTTTGATGGAGTATCTTGTTTAATGATTACTAATATTTTCTTTTAAATCATAACGTTTACATTAAAATACGATATTGAAAAAAAATAATTACATTTATACAGAGAGCAAATCATGCATATCGCTATTCTTACTTTTGACGAATATAACGAGTTAGACTCTTTTATTGCCTTTGGGATACTTAACCGTATTAAAAAGCCAGACTGGAGAGTGTCCATTGCCAGTGATCGCGCTCATGTTCGTTCAATGAAAGGTCTTGTTGTTGAATCTCATATTTCTTTGACTGAGGTTAATCATGCTGATGCTGTGGTTTTTGGTAGTGGGATGAAAACTCGTGAAATTGCAGAAGATCATAGCATTATGAGCCAATTTAAACTGGATGCTGACAAACAATTATTAGTATCACAATGTTCAGGAACATTGCTTTTATCTAAACTAGGGTTATTAAAAAGTAAAAAGGCTTGCACTGATTTAACGACAAAACCTTGGGTAGAAGAAGAAGGGATTACGGTATTAAATCAACCGTTTTATGCAGAGGGAAATGTTGCAACATCAGGGGGGTGTTTATCATCAGTCTATTTGGCAGCTTGGATTATTGCTCGTTTTGAAGGTGTTGAGGCGGCTAAAAATGCTTTGCATTACGTGGCACCTATTACAGAAAAAGAGGAATATATTGATCGTGCTATGAAAAACATCATGCCTTTTGTTTAAGTTATTTCTTTTAAATAAATCTATATATTTGATTAAGGAGAGATTTAAATTATAGTAGTAAAATATGCTTTTAATATTATAATTTGAATTCCATGAAAAAAACAAACGCGGCTGATTATAAAGTTATTTTCCACCCTGAAAAGATTCCTGCCAAACCTAAAGTGAAACATTTTCAGGTTGTGTCTGAATTTGAGCCTTCTGGAGATCAACCCACAGCGATTAAAGCTTTGTCAAATGGGATTAATGAGGGCGAACGGGATCAGGTTTTATTAGGGGTAACAGGTTCTGGTAAAACCTTTACAATGGCAAAAGTCATTGAAACGGTTCAAAAGCCAACATTAATTTTAGCACCGAATAAAACATTGGCCGCACAATTATATGGAGAAATGAAAGAGTTTTTTCCAAATAATGCAGTAGAATATTTTGTTAGCTATTATGATTATTATCAGCCAGAAGCCTATATTGCACGCTCTGATACTTACATTGAAAAAGACAGCCAAATTAACGAACAAATTGATCGTATGCGTCACTCTGCAACGCAAGCTTTGTTAGAGCGTAACGATGTGATTATTGTCGGCTCTGTTTCTTGTATTTACGGTATTGGTTCTCCAGAATCTTATTCAAAAATGGTCGTTAAGGTTGAGGTCGGGGCTGAGATTAATCGTGATTTGCTTATCAAAGGGCTTGTTGAGCAACAATATCGACGCAATGATTTAGGATTTCAGCGCGGAACGTTTAGGGTTCGTGGCGAAACGATTGATATTTTCCCTGTGCAAAATGCAGATCGTGCTTGGCGCGTACATTTGTTTGGTGATGAGGTCGAAGAAATTGATGAGTTTGATCCTTTGACAGGGGTAAAGACTGGTGATTTACAAGCCATTACTGTTTATGCGAACAGTCACTTTGTCACGCCACGTCCGACATTAACTCAGGCTGTAAAAACCATTAAATCAGAGTTGAAACTTAGATTAGATCAATTTGTTGCTGAGGGTAAATTGCTCGAAGCAGAAAGAATACAGCAACGCACTCAGTTTGATCTAGAAATGATCGAAACAACAGGGTTATGTAAAGGGATTGAAAATTACTCTCGTTATTTAACAGGGCGTAATCCTGGTGAACCACCACCGACTTTATTTGAATATTTACCAGAAGATTCACTGTTAATTGTTGATGAAAGTCATGTCAGTGTTCCTCAAATTGGTGGGATGGAACGTGGAGACTATGCACGTAAGAAAACACTCTCTGATTTTGGATTTCGTTTGCCTTCTTGTATGGATAATCGACCTTTAAATTTTGCTGAATGGGATGCATATCGTCCACAAACAATTTTTGTGAGTGCGACACCTGGCCCTTGGGAAATGGGTAGAACAGAAGGGGTCTTTGTCGAGCAAGTTATTCGTCCAACTGGGTTGATTGATCCGATTACAGATGTTCGTCCTGTTGAGTTGCAAGTGGATGATTTATTAGAAGAGTCTCGGAAAGTCATTCAAAAAGGTGGGCGTGTTTTGGTTACGACATTAACTAAGAAAATGTCTGAAAAACTAACAGATTATATGAGCGAGTCTGGAATAAAAGTACGTTATCTACACTCTGATATTGATACATTGGAACGAATTGAAATTATCCGAGATTTACGTTTAGGTGTTTTTGATGTTTTGGTAGGCATTAACTTGCTTCGTGAGGGCTTAGATATCCCAGAATGTCAGTTGGTAGCGATTTTAGATGCGGATAAAGAAGGATTCTTGCGTTCTAAAACGTCATTAGTGCAAACTATTGGACGTGCGGCACGAAATGTTGATGGACGTGTTTTGTTATATGCTGATAAAATGACAGAGAGCTTAAAATATGCCATTGATGAAACAGCGAGAAGGCGAGAAAAGCAGACTCAATGGAATATTGACCATGGAATTACGCCATTTTCTGTGAAAAAGAAAATTGGTGAGTTAATGGCCTCTGTTTACGAACAAGATTATGTTACGATCTCCCCTAGTAAAACCATTGAAGATCTTTCTCTTGTTGGTAAAAATTTACAACAAACAATTGCGGAATTAGAAAAAAGAATGCATGCTGCGGCTGCAAATTTAGAATTTGAAGAAGCTGCGCATTTACGTGATGAGATAAAAAAGCTAGAAGAAACAGAATTAGGGATAGGTGTTTCGTCTGAAGAACAGAAAAAGTCTTCTGTAAAAGCTCCTAAATCTAAAAGAGTTAAGAAAGGCTAGGGAACAGAAATGTTAGAAATTAAAGCAGGACATAATCAGGTTGGCATATATCCTGCCCTAGGTGGGGCAATTGGATATTGGTTGTGTCAAGATACACCTATTTTTTACCCTGTTGTGAATTCTCACCTAGCCAAGTGTAAAAATCAGATTATAGCAGCCTATCCTTTGCTTCCTTATTCTAATCGGATTGCAGAGGGTAAATTCGAATTTGAAGGGCGTAAGTATCAATTAGAGCCAAATGCAGCAAATGGTAAAGATTCTATCCATGGGAATGCATGGAATAGAGAATGGGATCTGGAAAGTTTTGCAGAAAATAAAGCAACATTATCTTTGGTTCATGACCCCCTTAAAGATGGTAAAAAGCAATGGCCATTTTCTTATAAAGCAAAGTTAAAATATACGTTATATGAAAATGGGTTATCGGTTTATATGCGTTTTGAAAATACAGATCGCTGTAATCAGCCTGTTGGGTTAGGGTTTCATCCTTATTTTCCTCGTAGAAACTTTGTTGAGGTTGGATTTTCAGCCAAAACATTATGGAATAATGACGAGAATGGTTTGCCGCAAGGGCGTATGTCTAATGATGGCCGGTGGTCTTTTGATCAAATGCGTCCTTTGTGTAAAAGCGAACATTTGGATAATTGTTATGCCGGATGGGATCGTTTTGCGTTTATTCGTTGGAAATATTCAAATGCTTACTTAACGATTACCAGTAGTCGTGTCTTTGAACATCTTATTTTATCAAACCCTGAAAGTGCTCCTTATTTTACGTTAGAACCTGCGAGCAATATGAATAACGCAATTAATATGCCAGATATTTCAGATAGAGGGTTAACGATATTAAAACCAGGGCAAGTCTTAAAAGGCGATATTTTTTACTCTTTTTCAGTGAGTTAGTTGAGAGTATTTTATGGCAATATCCAATAAGTTACCGACTCATTTAACACCTCAAGGGTTTCACCGCTTACAAGAAGAGTTAAATACATTACTTTATAAAGAACGCCCAAAAATCGTAGAGATTGTTTCTTGGGCTGCAGGGAATGGAGATCGTTCTGAGAATGGTGATTATATTTATGGGAAAAGGCGTTTAAGAGAAATCGATCGGCGTGTTCGTTTCTTATCAAAACGCTTAGATGATGCGGTTGTTGTCGATCCGAAAGATCAACCTCAGAAAAACAAAGTTTATTTTGGTGCGACGGTGACTTATGTTACCGAAGATGATCAAGAATATACAGTGACGATTGTGGGGGTGGACGAAGCTATTACTGAAAATGGTCAAATTAGTCTGATTTCTCCGATAGCCAGAACGTTAATGAATGCAAAAGTAGGAGATGAAGTGAAGTTTCAAAGTCCTGCTGGAGAAAAATTTTTAGAAATTCTTGAAATTTCTTATCCATCTTAAAAGAAAATATTAGTCAATAGAGGATAAAAGCATGTTAAAGATTGCTGTACAAATGGATCCGCTGGAAAGCGTTAATATTAATGGAGATTCAACATTTGCGTTAATGTTAGAGGCACAAGCAAGAGGATATGAGCTTTTTGTTTATTCCGTAGATACGCTAAGTTTAAAAAGCCACGCTAATACTAAAAAGATTACTGCTAGAGGCAGAAATGTTAAAGTTCAACGTGTGCAAGGCAATCATGCAGAATTTGGTGAGGAAAAGACGGTTGAGCTAAAAGATTTTGATGTGCTTTTAATGCGTCAAGATCCACCTTTTGATATGGGATATATCACAGCAACGCATATATTGGAGCAAATCCACGGTGTTGGTAAGGACAAAGTTTTTGTTGTGAATAACCCTGCATCTGTGCGTAATGCACCAGAGAAAATTTTTGCAACATTGTGGCCAGAAATCATGCCACCAACATTAATTACCAGAGATGTGCAGGCTATTCGTGAATTCCGTGCAGAATATAAAGATATTATTATTAAACCTCTTTACGGCAATGGTGGAATTGGTGTTTTCCGTATTCGTGAAGATGATGAGAATTTAAATTCTTTGCTAGAAATGCAATTCGCTGCTTCTCGTGAACCATTAATGATTCAACGTTATGAACCTGCTGTACGTTTAGGAGATAAGCGCGTTATTTTGGTGAATGGTGAACCGATTGGTGCAATTAATCGTGTTCCGCAAAAGGGAGACTTGCGTTCTAACATGCATGTTGGAGGTGTCGCACAAAAAGTTGAGTTAACACCACGAGACAAAGAAATTTGTAAAATCATTGGTCCTGCTTTGAAAGAGCAAGGGTTGTTCTTTGTTGGAATCGATGTGTTAGGAGATTATTTAACAGAAATTAATGTAACATCACCCACAGGCCTGCAAGAATTAGATCGTTTTAATCAGATGAATTCTGCAGGAATTATTTGGGATAGTATTTTATCTTATATTAAATGATGTAGTTAAGACTCTTCTTTATCTGAAGTAGTGTCCTTATTAAAGCTAACAGTGCTACCTTCTCCTAAATTTAAAGCATCATTTTGTTGTTTAGGAGACGGAGGCATAGGGTCATCTTTTCCAAACTTATTATCAAACCATGCCATAAATTTTTCTTTTTCATAGAAAATATAGGAACCTACCCAGACACCAATACTTAATATAGCTAAAAACCAATTTAAAATGGATAACCACATAAAAAATATTTCTCCTAAACTCACCTGTTTTATTTATTTATTTCATAGCGTGTTTATAGTATATATTTGTTTTATAATAAACAACAAATAGCCTTTTATTTAACATAATATAGATTATGGAATGTTGTTTTAAAGCATTTCATTTTATAATTAAACGCAAAAAAAGAAAAACTAACTAGATTTTTATTCTTTTTTGGTTAATAACACTTGTTTGTATAATCTTATTCGTTCACAGTTTATTGGGAGCAATAACGTGCCTCCTTCACCTCATACTGCGTTAAGCGCAGATGCTGTTAAGTTAGCCTATCGTCGATGGGCGATGGTCTATGATGCAGTTTTTGGAAGTATTTCTTCATTTGGGCGGCGTTGTGCTGTTGCAGAAGTTAATCGTTTACCAGGGCAAAGAGTATTAGAAGTAGGGGTCGGTACAGGATTAGCGCTTCCTTCTTATGATATAGATAAACGTATTACTGGAATTGATTTATCCACGGATATGCTTAAAAAAGCACGACAAAGGGTTCAGCGTCAAAATTTGTTGAATGTTGAGAATCTATTTGAAATGGATGCAGAGGCAACAAATTTTGAAGATGGGTCTTTTGACATTGCGGTTGGTATGTTTGTAGCCTCTGTTGTTCCACATCCTGATCGTTTATTCGCAGAACTCAAGCGTGTGGTCAAACCTGGCGGACATATTCTGTTTGTTAATCACTTTTTGGCACAAAAAGGATTGCGTTATTATATTGAACGCGTAATGGCTCCAGCGTCAAAGTCATTAGGATGGCATCCTGATTTTTCTATAGAATCTTTGCTTCCTCCTGAAGAGTTGAAAAAAGCAAGTTTACAGCCTGTGCACCCTTTTGGATTATTTACCTTGGTGCATCTACCTCGATAAAATCGTATATGCTGCCATTGTTTATGTGCAGCATATGAATTATCTTATTCTGAATATCTTAATCGAGTATGTTTGATAGAATATGTAATGAAGACACATTATAAAATTGGAATTAATGCTTTATTTTTAGCGGTATTCGCTGGAATTAGCGGTGGTATTGCGGCTTTATTTGTGCAGCTTAGTGCTTTTTTTCCTGTTTTAGGCCAATTTAGCACCATTAATTTTATACAGAATTTACCACAAACGCATGCTCGAATGATGGTGTTTTTTGTTTTGCAACCAGCCTTAATGTTAGGGCTAGGGGCTTGGTTTGTTCCAATTTTAATTAAAAGCAAAGATATGGCATTTAAAGGATTAAATGCTTTTTCTTTTATGTGTCTGTTCGTTGGTTTCATTTGTAATTTTCTTACATTTTTATATCCACAAAATGCATTATTTTCTTTGTTTAGCTTAGTTTTTTGGTCAGTATCAGCGATTATATTTTCAAGTAATATGTTGATTACGATTATTAATCATAGAGCATTAGATGTTAGTTATGCTTCTTTACCGTTGTTTGTTTGGGGACAAGGGATTGCATCTGCATTATTATTGCCGACAGCCTCTGTCATGCTGGCTGCGTTATCTAAAGATTATTGGGGGGCTGGGCAATTAAATGTCGCTATACAGCAAACCGTGCATAGTTTTGCCTATCCAATGGTAATGATCCTTATTATTCCAGCAATTTCTTTAGTTTTTCATATTATTAGCACGATTTCTGATCAAAGTATTAAACAGACGCGATCTGTCATTTTGGCAATGGTATTGGTGCCATCTATTATCTTGCTTTCTTGGAATAAAATGATTTTTAGCAGTCATTTAATTAGCTTACAGCAAAGCTTAATGCTGCATATTTTTTATGCCTGTGCGTTATATGGATTATCTTTATATTTATTCATTTATGCGCTTAAACTATTCTTCTCTGGGCAGCGTCGTTATCCTGCACCAATTTTATGGTCTTTTGGATTTATTGCACTCTTAAGTGTTGGTTGGCCATTACAAGGGATTATGAGTGAAGTTGGTTTAATCCACTCTTGTATCTCATACGGGGTTTTATTTGCGGTATTTGCTGGGTTTTACTTTTGGATGGGGAAAATCCTTGGAAAGCAATATTCAGAATTCTTAGCCAAATTACATTTTGCAATCACCTGTATCGGTGTTGTCTTTACATTAGATATGTTTTCAATGGGAAGTCAGTCCATATTAATTGGTGCGATCTTTATGGGATTGTCTTTATTAACATTCTTAGTCGTTTTGGTGCATGCTTTGTGTAGTAAAGTCAGTGTTTCTAATAATTATTGGGGGGCAGGGGCAACAACGTATGAATGGCAACTTCCTTCCCCTGCATTTTCTCGCATAAAATAGGATTTATATTCATGGGGCAGTCACTCTCTAATGAAGCAGTAGGATCAAAGCGTATTCGTTATGATGCTGCTGTAGTTGGAAGTAACGTCAAAGATTGGTTTTCTCTTCTAAAACCAAGAGTGATCTCACTCGTCGTATTTACGGGGGTTGTGGGGATTATTCTTGCACCTGGTCATATTAATCCCGTTCTAGCACTTATTAGCATTCTTTGTATTTGCATGGCTTCTGGTGGGGCTGGTGCCATTAATATGTGGTATGATCGTGATATTGATTTGGTTATGCAAAGAACAATTACAAGACCTTTACCAGCAGGCAGAGTTCATCCTGATGATGCGTTGATTTATGGGATTGGCGTTTCTGTGTTGTCGGTCATTTTAATGTTCTTGGCAACGAATTTTTTAACTGCGGCGATTTTAGCGTTTTCGATCTTTTTTTATAGCGTGATTTATACAATCTGGTTAAAGCGCTCTACACCACAGAATATCGTTATTGGTGGTGCTGCTGGGGCATTTCCTCCGTTAATAGGTTGGACTTCTGTCACGGGGAGTATGGATTTATTCCCTATTATTTTATTTTCTATTACGTTTTTATGGACACCACCGCACTTTTGGTCACTTGCTTTATATGCTTGTAAAGATTATGGCCGGGCTGGTATTCCAATGTTGCCTGTGGTTAAAGGGGCAAAGCATACACGCTGGCAGATTTTAATTTATACTATTATTTTGGCAATATTTTCTTTATCCCCTGTTTATTGCGGATATACTTCTTATATCTATATGGGGACTGCAATTCTTTTAAATGCTGGATTTATTTATATGGCAATTAGAGTATTATTAGAAAAGCAAACTCCAGAGGGGTTAAGTCTGAATAATGATAAAGCTGCCAGACATTCTTTTCGTTTTTCGTTAATTTATTTATTTTTATTATTTCTTGCTTTGATTATCGACCATTTTGTTTAAAGGGAAGAAACCACAATGAAAAAGCAACCACTACAAGCAAAAGCGATTGCAATCTCACTAACTATGGAACAACAGAAAGAATTTGAACGCCGTCAGAGTAAACGGAATATGGCATTACTTTCTGCATTGCTTGGGTTAAGTGGGATTTTATATGTTCTTGCGTTAATTCAGTTATAATCAATTTGTCTACAACGACATTACTGATTTAAGGTCGTTTCTGTTACGATAAAAGAAAACCATTCTATTATAAAATAGAATGGTTTTTTATTTGCATATAAGTTGATTAAACGAGGTTTATTTTTCGTTTAATGATGTTGTTATTTTAGTTTGCTTGCTGGATAGCGGATAATAGCCACCAGTTATTATTAGCTGCTCTGACAAACGTCCATAATTCAGCAATATTTTCAGGTTGATTTGGATTACCTTCGACAACACGTCCTGTATTATCAGTCGTAACGTCAATTAAAGAGTAACGCATTGCAACAGTTGCGTATTCTCTGTTTCCTTCACCCCATGCTTCGGATAAATCGCCTTGAATGAATTGTACATTAGAAACGCTATTATGCAGTCCACGGCTTGCTAAGTCAGTCAGTTGTTCATTAAAATAAGCAAGCATTTCTGGTGTTGTTATTTTTTGTAAACTACCGAGGTCTTGTCTTGTCCAAGCATCTTGGACTTCGGTCAAGCGTTGTTGGAAAGCAATATAATCGTCTTGTTGTAATTGAATATTGGTTTGTTGTGTAGGTTGAGGTTGCGCGCCAGCACTCATTCCAGGATTCATACGACCAGCAGACATTGTATTGGCCATATTAGATGCCGCACGACGTCTACGAATAAAGCGCATGACCAACCAGATGACTAATCCAATCATAATCAGGCGAGTAACAAACGTCATAAAGCCACCACCTTGACGTTGTGGTGCTTGTTGTTGTGTGTTTTGACCTTGTTGATCTGGATTGCTTGGTTGTTGAGCATTGCTTTCTTTACTACCAGCCAACATATGATATCCAGCGGCACCAATAGCACCACCGACGAGTCCTTTTGTAAAGTTACTCATCCCACCACTTTGTTGCTGTTGAACAGGACGGTTCATTGCTCCGCCAGCCATTCCTGGTGCAGCACCAGACATCCCACTATTAGAAGAAGGAGCCGATGTTGCCGCTGCAGGAGGGCGTGTCATCGTCCGTTGCATAGGTTGTGCGCCACTTGGGCTACTTCTGGTATAAGACGGGGCGCTGAATGTTCTGCTGCCGCGACTTCCCATTGAAGATCCTCGACCTGCTCTTGCTTCTGCTTGAGGAATTAAGTCCACAAGCATAGAAGGAGCAACCAGAGTAAAACTTAAAAGACAAAGTAGGGTACGGCTATTAAAGGTCGTACGATTCATTTCTTTCATCCATTTCGGTAAACGTATATTAATTACCCGCCACACTCATTTGGTCAATGCGTAAGGTAGGGCTGTTTGTACTATAGCGGAATTTAAGATCATTAGCGACATGTACTTGTGAAAACATTTCCTTGAGCGTTGAAGCCAAAGTAAATTCCATCACAGGTTCTGCAAGTTGTCCATTACGGATCATGAAACCACTGGCACCACGGCTATAATCGCCTGTTAGCATATTGACAGAAGAACCAATCATCTCTGTAATATAGATACCTTCTTTGATATCGGCCATTAATTCTGCAGGCGTTTGATGACCAGCCATAGCATATAAATTGGTTGTAGTCGGAGAAGGAGGAGAAGAAGGGCCACGTGTTGCGTGACCGTTACTGACCAATCCAAGCTGATTAGCAGTGCGACTATCTAACAACCAATTCGCAATTTTTCCTTGATCAACCAATTTAAGCTCTTCAGGATATAAACCTTCAACATCGAACGGACGAGAGGCTAGGCCTTTAATTTGATAAGGTTGGTCAATGATGGTGATATGTTCAGGGAAAATTAAGTTACCCATATCATTTTTAAGGAAAGAAGTGCCTCTAGCAATAGAATACCCGTTTAAAGCACCTGCTAAGTGACCGATAATAGAGTTTGCTACTCTAGGGTCAAACACAATCGGTAGAATGCCTGTTTTTGGCTTTTTAGGATTTAATTTTGCAACTGCTTTTTCACCAGCACTGCGTCCAATGGCTTCTGCATCTTCTAAATCTTTTAAATGCACTGTGGAGTGATAATCATAATCACGTTGCATGTCTGTGCCTGTTCCAGCCAATACACATGCAGACAAAGAATGAGAGGTTCGTGCATAAGTGCCAAAGAAATCATTACTGTTGGCTAAGATCATTTCGGTTTTACCATAACCACAACTGCCACCGATACTGTTGGTAACACCGTGAACGGCTAAAGCTGCTGCTTCGGCTCTTTTGGCTTGCTCTAGCATTTCTTGAGTAGAGCGTTCAGAAGAATCATATAAATCAAGTTCTTTAGGATCGATACAGGCTTTCGTAGAAGGCTCAGGAAGGCCAGAAAAAGGATCTTCTGGTAAAATCTTTGCCATAGAAATCGCTTGTTCAACGAGCTTTGCGATATTTTCTTTTTGTAAGTCTGTTGTTGAAATGGTGGCAGAACGTTTGTCAATAAAGACCCGTAGTCCGACAGTCTTGGTCTCTGAGCGTTCTAATTCTTCAGGTTGTCCATTTCTGACTTGCACACCCACAGAAGTCGAAGCCAACATGACCGCATCCGCAGCTGTTGCCCCAGCTTTTTTAGCTTGATGGATTAAATCTTTGATGAAATTTTGATGTTGCGTCATGATTTTAGACTTTCGATAATTTCAGCTAAGGATGGTACATGGCGAATAGGGCCTAATGTTGTTAATGTCGGTTTGCCATGGAAAATATATTCTGCAATTTGATAAATATCTTCAATCGTCACAGCGTCAATTCTATCAACCATTTCTTGCGGAGGAATAATACGGTTATAAATCTGTAAATGACGAGCAATTTGCTCACAACGACTAGCTGTGCTTTCCATAGACATTAACAAAGAAGATTTTAATTGTGCTTTGGTACGTTGTAATTCTTCGGGTTTAATAAATTCCTGAATTTTCTTTAGTTCTTGAATTAAAATTGGCATGAGCTCTTTGGTTTGCTCTTCACCTGTGCCAGCGTAAATCCCAAACAAACCATCATCTTGATGGGCTGTATTATAGGAATAAACGGAATATACTAATCCATGTTTTTCACGCACTTCTTGGAATAGGCGAGAGGACATGCCGCCACCCAAAATAATAGACAGTAAAATAGCTGCGTAATATTGAGGGTGATTATAATTAACAGAAGGGAACCCTAATAGAATATGAGCTTGATCAAGTTCTTTTTCTTTACGGAATTCACCTCCTTGATAATTTGCAGGAATTGCGGATTGCGTTGGCGTTTGAGGTAAATCTTTGAAATAATGTTCGACAAGGTCAACAATTTTGTCATGATCTAAATTACCAGCAGCAGCAAAAATCGTATTACTTGTATTGTAATGACGGGTCATATAGGCTTGTAACGTATCACGCTTCATCGTGCGGATCAGTGCTTCTGTGCCTAAAGTCGGACGTCCCATTGGTTGGTCGGGATAAGCTGTCTCTTGGAAATAATCAAAAACAATATCATCTGGTGTATCATTTGCTTGACCAATTTCTTGAAGGATAACGCCACGCTCTCTTTCTAACTCTGTAGGGTCAAAGGTGCTGTGGGTTAAAATATCTCCTAAGATATCAATTCCAAGCTCGTAATCATCTTTTAATAATTTAATATAATAAGCAGTAATTTCACGGGCTGTATATGCGTTAATATGGCCACCAACATTTTCAACAGCTTCGGCAATATCTAATGCAGAGCGTGTTGTCGTGCCTTTAAAAGCCATATGCTCCAGAAAATGGGAAATCCCATTTTCTTCGGCTGTTTCATAACGTGTTCCAACACTGACATACGCACCAAGAGAAATCGTTTCAACACGATCCATTTTTTCCGTTACGACGATCATTCCAGAGGGGAGGCGTGTGATCTTTATAGCTTGGTTCATATTTATCCTAGAGTGATATTAAATAGTGATATTAAATGTTATTTTTACGTGCAGTTGCACGAACAGAATCTTCGATTTTCTTTAAATCAGCGGGTAAAACTTGATAGTTCTCTTTGCGATCATATAAGTCTGCTAAGGCTAAAGGCAAAGCAGGGGTAATACCCGTTGCTTGTTTGATTGCATCTGGGAATTTAGCAGGATGCGCCGTCGCAACAGTGACCATTGGAATATTTTTGTTACGATATTTTTGCGCTGTTGCAATGCCAATAGCGGTATGAGGATCTGCCAAATAAGCAGATTCTTTGTAATATTGTTGAATGACTTTTTCGGTTTCGTGGTCACTGAGTGCCATACCTTTAAAGTTCTCAGTTGCTTTGTTCCAAATAGAGGCAGGAATATTCATTTTATTATTCTTACGGAAATTCTGCATAATTTGACGGCACTGATCCGCATCACGGTCTAGTAATTCAAATAATAAGCGCTCAAAATTAGACGAAATTTGAATATCCATAGAAGGGGATAGGCTAGGGCGAACGCCTTGGATGCTCATATCGTTATTGAGTAAGAAACGCGTTAAGATGTCATTGTGGTTTGAACCAACACAAAGTAGGTTAATAGGCACACCGATTTTGCGAGCTGTCCATGCAGCCAAGATATTTCCAAAGTTACCTGTCGGAACAGTAAAGGATACTTCTCGGTCAGGAGCCCCTAGTAATAAAGCAGCATAAACATAATAAGGGACTTGAGCTGCAATACGACCCCAGTTAATGGAGTTCACTGCAGAGAGTTGCACTTCATCACGGAAAGGGGCATCTGCAAACATGGCTTTTACCAAGTCTTGGCAGTCATCAAAAGAACCTTCAACAGCAATATTATTGATGTTTGGTTCCAAAACCGTTGTCATTTGACGGCGTTGAACTTCAGAGGTCCTGCCGTAAGGATGTAAAATCGTGACGGTTAAATTATTACTACCTTTGAATGCTTCAATAGCAGCAGAGCCAGTATCACCAGATGTTGCACCGACAATAGTGATTTTTTCACCTTTTTGGCTTAATACATAATCAAATAAATGACCTAGTAATTGCATCGCCATATCTTTAAATGCGAGCGTTGGGCCATGAAATAACTCTTGAACAAACAGATTATGGTCAAGTTGAATTAAAGGGACAATGGCTTGATGGTTAAAACCAGCATAAGATTTTTGGCAAAGATCTAATAAAACAGCTTCAGGAATTTCGTTTCCTGTAAAAAGATGGACGATCTTTGCAGCTAGTTCAGGATAGCTGAGACCTCTCATTTTACGTAATTCATCAGCAGAAATTTGAGGCCAAGTTTCAGGGATATATAAGCCACCATCTTGGGCAAGGCCAGCAAGAAGAGTATTAGAGAAATTTAAAACAGGGGCTTGCCCTCTGGTAGAAACGTAACGCATTGTAAACCTAATAAAAAATGATCAATTAAGAATTTATTTATTTTGTATAGCAGGTGGGGTTAAAATGTAAATTTGTAAAGGCCATTGTATGGTTGAATGGTCTTGCTTGTTTAACAGCTTTGTTTGATCAAGCTGTATCGTTGGAATGTATAAAACATTCTTTTTTGTCACGAATGGATGGGCTGGCCATTTCAAACGTGAATCTGTGATTAATTTATTTAAAATACGACCTGTGGTAAAACGATAGACACTATTGGTGGCAATATCATCAATATATAAAGTACCATCTGGCCCGCAAACAATACCTCCAGATGAAGGCGTTTTAAACCAAATCATCATCGCTTCGTTTAACTCTGCGGGTGAGTAAGTCGCATCTTTGAGATACATCGTATCAATACGGTATAAAGGGCCACTGACAGCTTGATAATAGAGGCGTTTACCATCCGGAGAAATGGCCAGTTGGTTCACATTGAAATGAGATGTTTGGTCTAGATTGGGTTTAATAACCTTATGATCGACAACGACTTCTAATCTTGAATATAAAGAAGGTGAATTTTCTAAGACACGTCTTGCAGTATTATTTTTTAGATCAAAAACAATAATAGCAGGAGAGCCTTTATCGGCGATATAGATATCATTGCCATAGACTGCAATGGCGTTTAAAGCGCTTTTGTCTTTGAAGGCCGAAGCAGGAATAGGATATGTTTGAAGAACTTGATCTGTTTTTGTATCGATTTTTATAATTTTTGCAGCATTTTTAATCGGTGCAGATCCAACTTTTGGAATTCCGCTATCTAAAACCCATAAAATTCCATCTGGAGTCAACGTCATGCCAGCCAAGCCAATGAAGCTTTTACTTGGATCTTGGGTATTGATGGTATTCCATTCTTTGTTGGGATATGGAGCCAATGTATGATCTGGCTTTACAATCGCCAAAGAGAGACCTTCTTCATCTGTAAATCTTGGGAATTCAGCAATCATACGTTCTTTGTTATCAACAACGATATAATCAGGTAAATACCCATTAACTGAGGCCACTTGCTTTAATGCATCAGAAGATAAAAGGGCAGGTTGATCCAGTTTTTGTTTTGCCTGTGCCAAAGAAGGTGGAAGCAAAGTCAGTGCCAAGGCAAGAGAGACAGAACGGGTAAAGGGTTTTAATAAGATCATAACCGATATTCTATTCCTGATATAAAACATAGATTTCATTTATAAGGGAATTTTTGAAAAGAAGATAGGGAATATCTGAGATAAAAGCTGATATTTTCGAGAGAATATCATTTTAAGAATTCAATATTTTGAGTTTATGTAAAGCTTTTGTATAGTGTTTTTATTATTTACGAATATTTCATCAATAGATCTGGGTTATTTTTATGTATTATGATCAAAAAATTAGTAATGGATTATCTTTGTTATCCAAAGGACAGATCCAAGAAGCTGATGAAATTTTTTGTGATATTCTAACCAAAGATCCTAATTTTTCAGAGGCATTATATGGCAGAGCTTGCGTTGCCAGAGCCTCAGGTAATCATGCTTTAGCCATTGCCTTTGCTGGGCAAGCAATAGAACAGAAATCACTTTCTTATTACTATATTCCATTAGGATTATCTTTGTATGAACAAGGCCATGTGGCAGAAGCAGAAGCCGCATTAAAAAGTGCCGTTTTATTAAATGCATATGACCCCAGAGCCCATCATGCGCTTGCGCTTGTGCAAGAAGCGATAGATGAGAATAGTGCAGCCGAGCTTTCTTTTCGTAAAGCGATAGAGTTGGTTCCGGCGTCTATTACTTATTGGCAGGCGCTTATTCGGTTTTATTGGCAAGGCGAAGCTTTCGATCAAGCACTTAATATTGCCAAAGATGCTGTTAAATATAATACAGGTAAAATTGAATTCTTGCACGAACTTGCGTTGTTATTAGAGCGGATGGGAATGTTGGGAGATGCAGAGCGTGTATTTCGTAAAATGATACGACTAAACCCACAGAGCATTTCAACATATGCAAATTTAGGAGCCGTTCTTTTTAAACTCAATCGTTTAAAAGAGGCGAAAGAAAATTTAACTTACGCTTTTGAACACGAACCCGATGTCATTGAAACTCAGGTGAATTTAGGTCTGGTGCAAATGGCGCTTGGAGAGTTATTAGCAGCCAAAGCATTACTGCAAGATGCTTATCAAAAAGCTCCAACAGATTCACGTATTGGATTAAATCTTGGAACGGTCTTGTTTGAACTCAGAGAATTGGATGAGGCTGAGGGAATATATCGTCGTTTATTAGAGCCTGTTGCGTCAGTAACTGTGACAGAAGAAGATTATCATAAGATACAATATAATCTATCAATGGTTTTGTTGGCAAAAGGTTCATTGGTCGAAGGATGGGAGCATATGGAGGCTCGCCATTCTTTGCTGAATCATTTTGTCGATATGGATCAAATTCCAATATGGAATGGAATAGATCCTGTTGAAAGATTGTTGATTCGTGTAGAGCAAGGGTTAGGGGATACTTTACAGTTTGTTCGTTTTTTACCAGAGTTTTTGCAAAAACATTCTGTAATTATCGAGGTTCCTAAAGGGTTAATTCGATTATTTGATGTTATTGTAAATTCCTGTCATTCAGATCATCGCTGTGAAGTGATTGAAAAAGGAAGTCCAATTCCAGAAGAGGTAACGCATCAAGTCATGTTGATGAGCTTACCTCATCTCCTTCAAAAGCAAGGAATCCCTTCTTATCAATTTAATATTGAAGCACTTAAAGAAGAATATACTCTAATACCTTCTAGCCATTTGAAAGTTGGCGTTTGTTGGTCAGGAAATAGAGATAACCGTTTTGATACATTGCGATCTATTACGAAATCAGCGATTAAGAAACTTTCAACTATTCCAAATATAGATTTTTACGCTCTACAAATGGATCTTAAAAAGTCAGAGCTTCCAAAAGGATTTTTTGGCGCTTTACCCAATGGGGATATCTTCAAAACAGCTTCATTTATTCAACAATTAGATTTAGTGATCACCGTTGATACAATGATTGCCCATTTAGCGGGAATGTTAGGGAAATCTGTGTGGTTACTTAATCATTTTGGTGGAGACTGGCGTTGGTATCCTGCGCATCAAAATGAAACAAAAAATAGTCTATGGTACCCAACATTAAAGATCTTTAAACAAGAACAGCCTTTACCACCAGATCAAGCATGGAATGCATTGATAGAGGAAGTAAAGGCTGAGTTAGTTAATCTTTTATAATGAAGAGGGGACTATTCCTCTTCTTTTGGAGGCGTCACTTCCATTTGAACGATAGAAGCCGTGCTATTGGGTTGAATTCCCGTAATATTTTCTTCGACCTCTTCTAATACTTTGAGGATAGCCTCACGAACAATGGATAGCCTTTTTCGATCTTGCACTTTTAGCCCAAAGACGTCTTTGACATAGAAGACATCAACCGCACGAATACCATAAGTCGTAATATGTGCAGAGCTAATTTGTAATTTTTGCTCTTTGATTGTTTTGGTCACATCGTAAAGCAATCCGATACGATCGCGTCCATTAACCTCAATGACGGTAAACCCATTAGAGGCTTGATTATCGATCACAACCCGTGGAGGAACATGAATAGCACGCATGCGACGACCATATAACATATGACGGTTACATTCTTGCAGGCGTTTTTCAATATCTACTGTCCCTGCTAAGGCAGTGTTAATAAGCTCAATAATGCGTTCTAAACGATGAGGATCATCGAATACATCTTGTGCTGCATCTTGTATCCAAAATGTATCCAAGACCATCCCATTGGTGAGTGTATGAATGCGTGCATCAACAATAGATGCACCAGCAACGGCTAATGCTCCAGAGATTTTTGAGAATAATCCAGGATGATCACCAGCATAAACTGTTACTTCTGTAACACCACGATCAGGTAAAGGATAGGTGCGAATAGTTAAAGGTGCTTCGGTTTTATGAGCATCAGTAATCAAGCGTGCATGACGCATATGTGTATTTTCGTCAAAAGATAACCAATAGCTTGCATATCCTAGACCCATAAAGAATTCGACATCTTGGTTTGTAATATTTTGCGTAGAGAATTGTTGTGTCAGATGTTTTTTAACGCGATATACACGTGTATCTCTTTCTTGAGTGGCTAAGCTACCTTCTAAAACTTCAGAAACACGATTATAAAGCTCGGTTAATAAAGTTGCTTTCCAAGCGTTCCAAACTTTTTTATTGACGGCACGCATATCTGAAACGGTGAGCAAGAATAATAATCTTAAGCGTTCTGGAGATTGAATAGTATCTACAAGGTCAAGGATTGTTTTCGGATCATCAATATCGCGTTGGAAAGCAGTGTGGCTTAGAAGTAAGTGATGTAAAATTAACCAAGAGATTGTATCTGTTTCTTCAGCAGACATATTAAGGCGAGAGCAAATGGTAATCGCCATTTCAGAGCCAACCTCTGAGTGGTCGCCACCTCTACCTTTGCCCATATCATGCAATAAAGTTGCCATATATAAGGCTTTTTTAGATTGAATGCCTTGTAATAATTTATGTGCAAATTGTAGGTCGTCTTGATAATAACCGGCCTCTAGTAATGCCAGTAATTTAACAGCCTCTATACTATGCTGATCAACGGTAAAGATATGATAGGTATCAAATTGCATTTGTCCTACCATTCTTCGCCATTCAGGCATAAACTGTCCTAAAATTCCAGTTTCATTTAAAATATGCAACCAGTTTACATTATATTTTTCCTCTGGTGGAGGAAGAATTAGAGGAGCCCTATCTTCTTTTTGATCTTTATTATGAAGTAACCGATATCGTGCTTTAGGAGATAAATGTGTGGGGGTATCACATAAAAGATCAAGGAAAATACGAGAAGCTTCACCGTCCCCTCGTAAAATGGCAGCCTTACGTTCCCATCGAATGAGTTGATGCACAGCTAGTGGATGAATAGCTCGCTTTTGTGTTTGAGCGAGTTTCAAAAGGCGCATCATTTCGATAGGGTCTTTTGCAAAGGAAATATCTGCTGTTGGTAAAATTTTTCCATCTAGTAAGGTGTAACCTGTATTTGGAATAAATTTACTAGCTTCGTACTTATTGATTTTTACTTTTTGAGTATAAAGCGTTAGTGCGGATTCAATTACATGAGTTAAACGCATTACTTCTCTTGCGGTTAAGAAATAATGACGCATAAAGCGTTCAACGCCGACTTGTTGGCCGTGCTTTGTATACCCTATACGACCGCCGACAACAGGTTGCATATCAAACGTTAAACGATCTTCTGCTCTCCCTGAAATATAGTGTAGCTGAAATCTAACCGTCCACAAAAAGTTATGTGCTCTTTGTAGGCGTAGAATTTCTTGCTCTGTTAGTAATTCTAACTCACGAATTTTAGGTGTTATAAAATCAGAGAATTGGTCAAATCCTAACGTAAAGCGATACTCCCAATAGATGGTTTGTAAATCACGAAGGCCGCCTTTACCTTCTTTGATATTCGGCTCTACTAGATAAGGGGTATCCCCAAATTTTTTATGGCGAGCTTCACGCTCTTTGCTTTTTTCTAAGATATAACGTGGGGCACCAATGTCCTCGCATAATTCTTTGAATTTATCGATAAAATTATTAAATAAATCTTGATGTCCACTTAGTAACCTGACATCAAGCAAGGCGGTTAAAACGGTGATATCTTCCTTGGCTGTAATTAAACATTGTGGAACAGAGCGTATGGCATGACCAATTTTTATTCCTAAATCCCATAGGAAATATAGATGCTGTTCAATAGTATCTAATAATTCTTTAGATGGGTTTTCAGGGGTTAAAAATAATAGGTCTAAATCACTGAAAGGGGCCAAGCATTTACGGCCGTATCCGCCTGTTGCAATTAACGTAATAAAGTTCTTTGGATTATCAGAGCTTAATAGTTTGTTATAAATCAGTTCAAAAAGAATGCTCATTAAACCATCGACAAACGAGGTTAGTTGTTTGCTGGCTTGTAATCCAGAGAGTCTGTTTACTTCAAATTCAGTACGAACTTGGGTTTGAATACGTCCTAAATGTCGACGAAAAATTTGAAGCAATTCATTTCTTGATACGTTGGGATTTTCACGAAAGGCAGAGCGGATATGTTCTCGTAACATTTCCGTGGCTTTTATAGGATCAGGAGAGAAATCAGTAATAGGATGCTTCAATTTTTTAACCAGTTAGTAGAATTTAATAAAAATTAATAAAATATCCGTAGTCTATATTTAAGAAGATATGTTTATTTATCAATAAGCTTTTTAAGTTTATAAAGAATATTTAACGATTTTTTAGGTGTTAATTCATCAGGGTCAATCATTTTTAAAATCTCTGTAATTTCTTCATATTGATAAGGTAGTGATTGATTTGTGGGTGTTTGTTCAATGAAAGGAGATGATAAAGGGAGCGTAATTTGTGGATCATTATATTGTGTTTCTAGATTTTGTAAAAGTTGCTGGGCTCTTTTTAATGTCGGCAAAGGAACGCCTGCGAGTTGTGCAACATGAATACCCCAACTATGCTCTGCGGCCCCTGGAATAACTTCATATTGAAATATAATGCTGCCTTTCCATTCTTGAACCTTCATTGTAAAAGGTTTGCAGGATTTCAAATGTTGTGTTGATTGTACAAGTTCATGGAAATGGGTGGCAAAAATAGTTCGGCATTGAATAGTATTATGTAATGTTTCTAGCATTGACCATGCAATGGCCATTCCGTCAAGTGTGGAAGTACCTCGTCCGATTTCATCAATAACGACTAAGGATCTAGGGCCTGCTTGATTTAAAATTGAGGCAGATTCAGTCATTTCAACCATAAAAGTTGAACGTCCATGTGCTAAATCATCAGAAGCTCCCACTCGGGAAAATAGATGGTCAACAATACCAATTTTTGCTTCTGAAGCAGGAACAGGAAGCCCAGCTTGTGCCAAAATAACACTTAAGGCAACTTGGCGCAGGAACGTTGATTTTCCTGCCATATTTGGCCCTGTTAACAGCATGATTTTATTATTTTTTGATAAATTACATGAGTTAGGGGTAAATGTTGTTTTATGTTGTAAGGCCGCCTCAACAACAGGGTGTCTACAGTTGATCAGTTCAAAGCTAGTATCATCGGTCAAAGTTGGAATACACCAATGATGTTTTGAATACAAAGTCGCACAAGATTGCAAGACATCGATAATGGCAATTGATTTTGCTAATAAAGGGAGAGTGCTTTCTTGTAATGTTTTATGAATAAGCTCTGTAAAGAGCTGTTTTTCTTTTTCAGCAGCTAAGGTATTGGCCTCTAATATTTTTCCACTCAGTTCATTGAGTTCTATAGTGGTAAAACGAGAAAGATTAGCAGTTCCTTGCCTTAAGATTAAATCTGGATGATTTTGAATTTTATTACCAGCTGTATTGCTAACTTCGATAATATGTCCAAGTTGCGTATGGTGTTTAATTTTTAGGGTGCTGATATTATATTTATTTTTATAATCTTCTTGTAAACTTGCAATGACTTGACGGCTATTATCTCTCAGGCGACGATAAGCATCCAGTTCATCATTATAACCAGCTTTGATAATAAACCCTTCTTCAAGTTTTAAAGGCGGGTTTTCTTCTAATGCAGCACGAAGACTGAGTAATAATTCTTCGCCATATAAAAGATATTCAGACGTATTTTGAATTAAGGAGCAAGAGCGCCCTGTTTCTTTTTCAAATTGTTTAAGGACTTCTGCAATATTGCGTCCGATTTCCAGTCCATTCCGAATAGAAGCTAAATCTCTGGGTTGCCCTCTGCCTAATGAAAGCCTGCTAAGCGCACGAGCAATATCTGGTGCACCTTTTAACGTTTTACGGAGTGTCGTTAAGAGTAGGGCATCTTGTTGTAAATATATCCATCCTTCTTGTCGCGTTTGGATATATTTAATTTGCGTTAAAGGAGCGGCAAGCCAATTGGCTAACATTCGCGCACCAGGGGCGGTCACGGTATATGATACGCTGGAAAATAACGTAAATTTTTGATCACCATCGCTATTTTGTAAAATATCTAAACTGTTTCTGGTGGCAGGATCAATCGCTAGAATTGTTTCATATTGTTGAGATTGAGGCCGAGAGAGTTGAGGAAGTTTGCCAGCCTGTGTTTTTTGAATATAGTGCACAAGCTCATAACCGGCGATAATTTCTTCGTCGTTGAAATTACCTAAGGCATCAAATGTATTGACATTAAATAAGCTGGACAGTTCTTTTTCAGCAGTTTTAAGGGTATGTGTATCACGAAGAATAGTGCGACGGTTCTCGTAATCATTCAGTTGAATATCTTTGGAACATATAATTTCTGAAGGATTAATGCGACCTAATAAATCATTTAATTTAGAGCTGTTAATTGAACTCGTTTCAAAAAAACCCGTTGAGATATCAATCCATGCAACGCCTAATTTTGTAGTTTTATGTTTTGCCGAAAAAACAATGGATAAAACGTAGTTTTCTTGCCCAGCTTGTAATAGCTCATCTTCAGTTAAGGTGCCAGGTGTAATTAGACGAACAACATCTCTAGATAACGGGCCTTTTTGCCCTTTTGGTCGATTTGCAGGACTTTCGGTTTGTTCTGCAACAGCAACTTTAAAGCCTTTTTTAATTAAACGTGCTAAATAATTTGATGCAGTACCAACAGGCACCCCACACATTGGGATAGGTTGCCCCCCATGGTTTCCTCTAGCCGTTAATGCGATGTCCAAAGCATTTGCAGCAGCTTCGGCATCGTTAAAAAATAACTCAAAAAAATCACCCATGCGAAAAAAAAGAAGCGCATCAGGAAATTGATCTTTTAATGAAAACCATTGTGCCATTACAGGAGTGGCACCTGTCGAAGAAGGAATTGTCATGGTAACTCATTTAGCTCAGTAATAATCTTCAACCATTTAAAATACAGAGTAATTGAATATGATTAATTACATTTTATAATATTATTTTTTTAATATTTTCTTTTTGAGTCTAATAAAAAACTGACCTAAGTCGATGACTCGGAAAACATGTAATAATATACCGTATAATAATCCACCCAAAGAGGTCAATAGAATCAAACAATATAAACGATAGAAAATGTTTTTTTCTGAGATTTCTAAGAAAAATAAGTGCATGACTCCGATAAGGGTTAAGCACATGATCATAGATGCACCAGTCATCAATACGATTCGTTTAATTAAAGGTGCAGGTAAGGCTAATGCATTTCTTTTTCGTAGAATGACGGCAAGTAAAATAACATTAGTTATTGCGGCTAAACTGCTGGCTAATGGTGGCCCCATATGAGCAAGAGGTTTCATAAAGAGCAAGTTAAGAACAAAATTAAGTAAAATCGTAAACATCCCGATTTTAACGGGGGTTGATGTATCACCTCTGGCAAAAAAACCTGGAGATAGAACTTTGATTAATACGAAGGCGGGTAGTCCAATGGTATACATCTGCAAAGATTGAGCAGAAGCATAGACATCTTTAATGGTAAATTCCCCATGTCCAAATAATGTTGAAATGATAGGGATTGCAATACTGAATAAGCCAAAAGCGGCAGGTAATGTTAATAGTAAAGAATAATCAATGGCCTTATTTTGTGCTTCAAAAGCAGCATTAGGATCATCTTTATGAAGTGCTTTGGTTAAAATTGGTAAAAGTGTCGTTCCAGCAGCAGCCCCTAATACACCCAGAGGGAGTTGATTAATACGATCCGCAAAATACATGACGGATACGCTGCCTGTTGGTAGTAGTGTTGCAATAATCGTATCAACGGTTAGGTTAATTTGAGTGATTCCACTGCCTACAATCCCTGGAGCCATTTTTTTAAATAATAAACGAATGTTCTCGGTTAATTTTGGGATGCAAAATTTAATGCGGATACCTGCTCGCCAAGCCGCAAATAGTAAAATACCTAATTGTATAACGCCAGAGATCGTAACCCCCCAAGCCGCAGCCCAAGCAGCATTGGGCATAAAAGGGGTTAGCCATAAAAGAGCAGCAATACCAACGACATTAAAGCTAACATAAGCTGCAGCTGCAATGCCGAAACGATGTAAACTATTTAATACTCCTGCAACCAAAGCTGCTGCACAGATCATAACCATATATGGAAAGGTAATACGGCTTAGAATAATGGCTTCTTGGTAACGTGCTTTGTCAACGGTAAAACCAGGTGCAATCACCATGACAATTTGTGGCATAAAGATTTCAGCTAATAGGGTAATAATAACTAATATCGTAATTAAAACGCTGAATGCTTCATTCGCAAAACGTTGTGCTTCTTGTGAGCTTTTTTTTGTGAGTGTCGTAGTAAATAAAGGAACAAAGGCTGCATTAAATGCGCCTTCACCAAATAAACGTCTGAACATATTCGGTAGGCGGAAAGCGACTTGATATGCGTCTTGTAAGGAACCTGCACCTAAAAAAGCAGCCAGCAATTGATCTCTGACCAACCCAAGCAGGCGGCTGAGCATTGTCCAGCTGCCTACGGTTAAAATATTTTTGAACATCGTTACCCTAAAGAAAGCACGTATAAAGGATTTAGTTTATATGAATTTATTTTTAAAAATCATAACAAATTCTTTCTATCGCATCGACAAATCGTGTGGAAGAAGGACGTGTTATACTTGAAAAGGTTTTATATAATTTTCCTTGGCGGTTCAAAACATATTTATAAAAATTCCAACGAGGACGCCCAAAAAAACCGCCTTGCTCGGATAACCATTGGAATAAAGGAATAGCATTTTTACCTTTTACATGGCTTTTTTGGGCCAAAATAAAGCTAATATTGTAACGCTTACTACAAAAATGATTGATTTCTTCATTGCTTTTAAACTCTTGTTCTCCAAAATCTCCAGAAGGAATAGCAATAATCGTTAATCCCCAATGGCGATATAACTCCCATAAATCCTGTATTTCTTCATATTGTGGGGTAAATTTACAATGCGAAGCCGTATTAACAATTAATAAAGGTTTACCACGATAGTTATTTAAACTGATTGCTTCCCCTGATGGCATCGGAAGGTCAAAATCATAAATAGTTTTGTCGGGCATTTGTATTCCTTAGTAAGTCAAATATACTGGTTTTAATAGCGTGTAGAGTATCACTCATTGCCCAAAGGTCTAGACATTAAAATATTTTGAGCAGTCTGAACGGTGATTTCTTCATTTAAGATATGGGTAACTGCTTCAATAATAGGCGTATTGACGTGATGTTGCTTAGCTCTTTTTAAAAGTGCTGGGGCAGTTGTAACCCCTTCGGCGACGGTGGTGCGTTGCGCAAGAATCTCTTGGAGTTTCTTGCCTTGCCCCAGTTCAACACCTAAGGAGTAGTTTCGTGATCCTTGTCCTGTGCAGGTTAGGATCATATCTCCAACACCCGCCAATCCTGATAAGGTCATCGGTTCTCCGCCTAATCCAATACTGAGGCGAGAGAGTTCTGCAATGCCACGTGTAATAATAGAGGCTCTAGCATTCTCCCCAAGTCCAGCACCCATGGCAAGTCCAGCAGCAATGGCAAATACATTTTTAGCAGCACCTCCAATTTCAACACCAATCGGATCATGATTGGCATAGAGGCGGAAAGTAGAGGTTGAAAGTTTGTTTGCCCATTCTTGAGCAAGTTCTGGATGTTTTGAGGCAATGACGCTGGCGGTTGGGTATCCTTTGGCTACTTCGTGTGCAAAATTAGGGCCTGATAAAGCACCATGTTCTCGTTGCGGATAAAATTCTTCTAAGATTTCTAAGGGAAATTTAAGGCTTGTTGTTTCGACGCCTTTACAACAAGCAATCAAAGGAGAGTTTCCAGAAACATGTGGTAGAATAGAGCGCATATGTTGCAATGGAACAGTCAGAAAAGTAATATCGGCTTGTGTGGGAAACTGATTGCTAACCGTAATCGTTTCTGGAAGAGGAACGCAATCAAGACGAGATAACGTGCGATTGGTTGGATTAGGTAACTCTTTACGGCTCCATAAATAGACATTGGCACCAGTTCTGGCCATTTGTAGGGAAAGGGCTATTCCCCATGCACCAGCACCAATAACAGCAACATTCATGGACATTGTTTATCCTTTATACGTCAAACCGTTGAGACATTTCCGATAAAGGCCAACGCGGACGAGGCAACATTGAAATATCATTCATGAGTTTATGGTGTTTACTGGCCTGATGCAATATTTCAATTGCTGCCCAACCGATCATAACTGCGTTATCTGTACAATATTTCATTGGTGGTGCAATAAAGGGAAGGTTATATTTTTCCGCTAAGGCCAGTAGATGTTTTCTGAGATATTGATTGGCTGCAACCCCACCAGCGGTGGCGAGTAATGTGCTGTTCGGAGCTAGTTTAATTGCATTTTCTAAGCGATTGATGATTGCGGTGGTAATTGCTTTTTGAAAGCTAGCAGCAACGTCAGCAGCAAATTGTCTGGGTAAGACATCTGTTGTTTCATAGTCGGTCAGTAAGTTTGCAACTGCTGTTTTTAATCCTGAAAAAGAAAAATCACATCCAGGTCTACCGTAAAGAGGTCGAGGAAGGGTAAACGTGTTTTCATCGCCTTCTTTTGCCAAAGCTTCTAGGGCAGGGCCACCAGGCCAAGAAAGCCCTAACATTTTAGCAACTTTATCAAATGCCTCCCCAGTGGCATCATCAATGGTTCCACCAAGGCGTTGATATTCGCCAATATTGGTAACGTTAATACATTGGCAATGTCCACCAGAAGTAAGGAATAAGAGATATGGGAAATTTACTTGTAAAGGTGAGATATTGGGGATTCGAACGGTTAACGCATGGGCTTCAATATGATTGATGCCAATAAAAGGCAAGTTCTGAGCTAAAGCCAGTCCTTTGGCAAAGCTGCTACCGACGATAACGCCACCAATTAGTCCTGGGCCACAAGTTGCAGCAATAGCATCAATCTCTTTCCAGTCAATTTGTGCTTGTGCTAATGTTTTTTGCACTAACGCGGATAAGTGAGAAAGGTGAGCTCTGGCAGCAATTTCGGGGACGACACCACCAAATTGAATATGTTCTTTTTGAGAGTAAATTTGTTCTGCAAGCACCGTTCCATCGTATCGAACCAAGGCACATGCAGTATCATCACACGAAGATTCTATCGATAGAATTGTCAGGTTCTTATTTGTTTTTATGTCACTTTGGTGTATGGATGGCATAATAAAGCATTTCTTTAAGTTAAAAAACAGTCACTATCAAAGAATAAAGTACATCTGAAATGAGCACGGATACACTATTACATATTTCTTCTAACTCTGCTTTGCAAGAAGTTGCGAAAAAAGCTGCACATAAAGGGTTACAGGATCATCATGATGCGTATCAAAGAAGAGGACTTCCGTTAAGAGTAGGCACCAGAGGGTCTCCATTAGCACTCGTTCAGACTCGTAATTTCCTGACAAGATTAACACAATTTTGTCCATTGCTGCGTGAATTGGGTGCTTTTCAAGAGTTTCAAATCAGTACGTCAGGCGATAAAATACAAGATCGACGCTTGGCAGAGATTGGTGGTAAAGGGCTTTTTTCTAAAGAAATCCACGAACAGCTCAGTGCTGGAAATATTGACTTTGCTGTTCATAGTTTAAAAGATTTAGAAACAACATTGCCTGATGGGTTAGTTTTAGCTTGCACATTAAAACGTCAAGATGCTCGAGATGCTTTGATTGTCAATTCGAAATACCGTCCTGTTGACGCTGATTATCCATTCGATTGTTTGCCTCAAGGGGCAAAGATTGGGACTTCTTCGGTGCGTAGACAGGCTCAGTTGCTTCATATACGTCCAGATTTAGAAATCGCTTTGTTACGAGGTAACGTTCAATCTCGTTTAGATCAAGTGACTGCGAATAAATATGATGCAACATTTTTAGCAGCAGCCGGCTTGCAACGGTTGGGAATGGAGGATCGCATTGACGTTCTTTTAGATCCATCCATTATGGTTCCCGCAGCAGGTCAAGGGATTGTCGGTGTGACCGTGCGTGAAGCTGATGTTGAACTCAGAGAAATGCTGGCAGCCATTGAAGACCAAGAAGCAAAGGCAGTTGCAACGGCTGAACGTGCGTTGTTGGCTGAGTTAGATGGTTCTTGCCGTACACCTATTGGTGGTTATGCACAGCTCTTGCCTGTTGTGGCAGGTGGGGCTCCAGAGCTCCATTTGGTTGGTTTGGTTGCTAGAGAAGATGGTTCTTTCTTGTTGAAAAAAGAAATTAGTGGTTCGGCAGAAGATGCAGAGGCATTGGGGCATGAATTAGGACAACAATTACGCAAAGATAGTCCTGCTGATATCTTTAATGAATAATCAAAGTCTGCGTAAAAAACCTTATCTTGTGCTTACTAGGCCAGAACCAGGATTAAGTGAAACTGCATACAAAGTTAGCGCTTTAGGCTGGCAGCCTTTGTTGATGCCAGTCATGACAATACAGCCATTAACTGTTGATTATCTTGACGTCAGTGCAATTCAAGCAATCGTTTTTACCAGTCGGCAGGCGATTGCTCCTACCATTCAACAACTTGCGAAGCAGCATATTGATTATCGTTGTTTTCCTGTGTTTACGGTGGGAGATATTACAGCACAAGATGCTCAAAAAGCTGGTTTTACAAATATACTCAGTGCTAATAAAGATGCCGTTGCTTTAGCTGCGTTAATAAAAGATAAATTATCTTCAGATGCAGGGCAATTGCTTTTTCCGTTTGCTAAAGGGCAGGGGCAATTATTGTATGCATTATTAAAGCAAGCAGGGTTTTCAGCTTTACAATATGAAGTCTATCAAGCGATCCCTGTACAAACATTATCAGATGAGTTTTTAGATAAATTACAATCAGAAACGATTAATAGTATTTTGTTTTTCTCGTCTGAAACAGCACGTTTTTTTATAGAATTATTACCAGAACACTTGTGGAAATACTTAAAAACTATTCAAGCTGTTGGAATTAGTCAAAAGACTAAAGGGGTATTAGAGAGGGTTTCTTGGAAGCGTATTGATATTGCAAGACACCCTAATACAGAAGAAATGCTCTTTTTATTAAAAGAGCATTTCTGATCTAAAATATTTTAAGCGTGACCAACTTCTGTTTGTGTTTGAGCAGCTTGTTGAGCTTGTTTATTTTGCCATAAAGACACAAAGTCAATAGGTTGTAAAACAACAGGTGGGAATCCACCGTCTCTAGTGACATCACCAATGATATTACGTGCATAAGGGAAAATTAAACGTGGAACTTCAACCAATAAAATAGGTTCGATTAACTCATCTGGTGGGTTATTTAAAGAAACAACAGCACAATAAACAAGTTCAGTTACAAATACAGTGCGAGAAGGTTGTTTATCTTCTCTTGGTGCTTCTGTAGCTTCTACTTTAATAGTTAAACTAACTTCGTAAATACCTTCGTCGCTAAGACGATTAGCATCAGCATCAATTGCAACTGCAATTTGAGGAGCCTCTTCTAACGTTGCGAAAATAGTTGCACCATGGGGAACTTCAAAAGAAAGATCTTTCGTGAATTGTGCATTCAAAGTCAATGGAAGTGGTGGAGGGCCTTCTTCAAAATGAGAATCAGGAACGTCATTTACTGTTTCAGACATATTCAGCCTTTTCTATTAAAATAATATTTATCTTGAATTGCTTTATTATATCATATTATTAAAAAATGATAAAAATTAATATAAAAAATATTTTCCGTATAAAACTATATATAAGACTTTGTTTTTATGTTTATTTTTTTTGTAAACTAATAATATTTTATACAAATTACAGTGAATATTTATTTTGTAATGTGACAATGTATGAATATATTGTTAATATTAGTAAGTGTATTTATACATAATTTTTTATCAGAAATTCTATATTTTAGGTTAACAGGTTTTAAAATGGATTTTGGTAACTTTCCAGTCGACATTATATTTTTCGCTTTAGTAGCAGGATTTTTAATCTTACGCTTACGTAGTGTGTTAGGAAAAAAAACAGGTTTTAATAAAGAGGATATGGTTACGCCACCTTCTAGTAACTCTGCCAATCGTCCTCAGGCATTGAATAACAATCCTGAAAAACCAATTGAGCCTGTTAAACCAAAAGTAGAAATTAATTTACCTGCGATGGATACACCTGCAGGTCAAGCTTTAAGCAGGATAGCTCAGCTAGATCCATCTTTTGTAACTCAGAAATTTGTGGATGGGTCTGAGATTGTTTTTCGTAAAGTTTTGACTGCTTTTGCAACGGAAGATTTAGCTGTTTTAAAATCAATGTTGGTGGTTGATGCTTATAATGCATTTGAATCTTCGATTATGGCGCGACGTAATTTGCAAGAGAAACAAATGATTGAGATTAAATCTATTCATTCAATTACCCTGACAAATGTGCAAGTTATCGAAGATATTTCTGTTAATCGTGCAGTCATAGAAGTGCAATTTATTTCGAATCAAATTAACTGCACCTTTGATAAGGATGGTAATCCTGTAACAGGAACAGAATCTGTAACAGAATTTATTGATTTTTGGACTTTTGAACGTTTATTAGGTGTTAATAGTGGCATATCTTGGCGTTTAAAGTCAGCACGTAGTGGTAAATAATTCGGTATATGATTTAAGGGTATTATGATGAAATCGTTTGTTCGTTTTTGTGCTTTGCTGCTCACAGGTGGGTTAGCTGCTTGTGTACAAAGTCAGGAAAATCTTTCTGAATTTTATCCTGTATCTTATCAAAAATTATCAGGCTGGAATCAAGAAAATTACAGTCAATTACTCACTTTATTTCGACAAAACTGTCAGTATTTAGAAAAATTACCTCCTAAGAAACATTTAGGAGGTGTATCTGGGGTGTATGGTGGTCAGGCACAAGATTGGTCTGCTGCTTGTAATGCAGCAAATACAGTCAATATTGCAGATTCAAGTCAAGCAAAGCAGTTTTTTGAAACATGGTTGCAACCGTATCAATATACCGCTGATGGTCAGGATGGTAAGGTTACAGGATATTATGAACCAGAAATCGAGGGTTCAACGGTACGTTCTGATGAATTTCAAGTCCCAGTCTATGGTAAACCTGCGGATCTAATTGCAAGAAAAGGCACAGATGGTCAAATTGAATATGGCTTTATGCAAGGAGGCTTGTTTATTCCATATTACACGCGTCAGCAAATTGATCAGGGGGCATTAAGTGGTAAAGGCTTAGAAATCGCATGGGTCAAAGATCCAGTTGATTTATTCTTTATGCAAGTTCAAGGGGCTGGAAGAATTATTTTACCTGATGGGCAAGTCTTACGTTTAGGATATGCAGGTAAAAATGGTCAGCCTTACACGGCTCTGGGACGCTTGCTAATCGATCAAGGCGCGATGGATTCACAGGCTGTTAATATGTATTCTGTGCGTGCATGGTTACATAGTCATCCAGAGCAAGCAACTGCTTTGATGGAGCAAAATAGAAACTATGTCTTTTTCCGTCGTTTACCTGACCAAAATGGAAATAGTGGAGCCATTGGTGCATTAGGTTCTCCTTTAACAGCAGGGCGCTCTGTTGCTGTGGATAGAAAATGGATTCCTTTGGGTGTTCCATTGTGGTTAGAAACAACAATGCCTGCCGCTTCTAATAATCAAGTTAGACAGCCTTGGAAACATATGGTATTTGCTCAGGATATTGGTGGTGGCATTACAGGAATGAATCGATTGGATTTATTTACTGGCTGGGGTAGTCAAGCTGCATGGTATGCTGGGTTTATGAATGAACAGGGTAAAGTTTATTTATTATTGCCTCGTCGAATAGAGCAAGCTTCATCATCTGTTGCAACAACAGAACCCCCCGCTGTTCAATGATGAGGGTTTAGGGTGTCTCCTAAAAAAGTTAAAACTATTCATACAGTGGTCGAGGGGGAAGCTTCTCGACCTTATCGGTTTAAAGTTGGACAACACACATTGGTGCGTGGGGATTGTTTAACTGTTTTACAAAAAATGAGTGATGAAAGCGTTGATGTTTTTATTACGTCGCCTCCTTATAATTTGGGAATTGCGTATAGCTCTTATAAAGATCAAAAAGAAGAAATTGAGTATCTCAATTGGCTAGAGACGATTTGTGTTGAGATTAAAAGAGTGATGAAAAAAGAGGGATCTTTTTTCTTAAATATTGCAGGATCCTCTTCTTATCCTTGGTTGCCTTTTGAGCTAATGGTTCGGTTAAGGCAGCATTTTTGCCTACAAAATCATATTGAGTGGATTAAATCGATCTCTATTGGTAGTGATAGTCATGGGCATTTTAAGCCTGTGTCTGGTAGTCGCTTTTTGCATCGAAATCATGAACATTTATTTCATTTGACGAAAACGGGTAAAGTGCCTTTGCAGCGTTTGAATGTTGGCGTTCCTTATAAAGATAAGACCAATATTAAGCGTCGGGCTCATGCGCATGATTTACGATGTCGTGGAGATGTATGGTTTATCCCTTATAATACCGTTCGAAAAAAATCTGAAAAATTTAATCATCCTGGCACTTTTCCAGAAGCATTACCTGAAATGTGCTTGAAGCTGCACGGGGTTCCTGAACCTGTGGTTGTTGATCCTTTTATGGGAACAGGCACAACTTTGTTGGCAACGCACAAAGTTGGGGGAAGGGCGATTGGGATCGATATTGATAAAAACTATGTCAAAATTGCCAAAGAAAGAATAAAAATGCTACACTCAAAGGATGAATAGCGTTCAAAGCCATAAAATAAATAGGCAGTTGTAACTGCTTTTGATAGTATCTGTCCGATTAAATCGTTTTGAATAAATAACTTTTGGATATACTAAAGAAAGCTGATCATGAAAAAACTGATCCTAGCCATTATTGTTCTTGGGCTGGTGGCATATGGTGCCACAATATTTTATATTAATGGTTTCGACCATAAAACAGCGCCTGCATTGGCAGAAAACTCTCCTTCACGTCAAGATGCCACAACAATGGCTGCGTTTGACGTTTTAAAAGAAGCTCGTTGTGACTATTGTCATGCGGAAAAAGTAAACTTGCCTTTTTACTTTAAACTCCCTGTTGCCAGTAGTTTAATGGCAAAAGATCGTGAAAAAGGCTTACGTAATTTCCGTATGGAACCCATTATCGAAGCAATTAACGAAGGAAAACCTGTTGGTTTAGTTGCATTATCTCGTATTGAATTTGTGATGCAACGTAATTTGATGCCACCGTCATTATATTTATTAATGCATTGGCATGCTCGTCTTTCACAACAACAACGTGATGATGTGATTAAATGGGTTCAACAAGAACGTAAAAAATATTATGCAACTCAAGGTGTTGCTGATCGTTTTGCATCTGAAGCTGTGCAGCCCGTTCCTGAATCTGTAACGGTTGATCCGAAGCTTGTTGCTTTGGGTAAAAAGCTATTCTTTGAAAAAAGATTGTCTGGTGATAACACATTAAGCTGTGCTTCTTGTCATGATTTACAAAAAGGTGGCGTTGATGGTTTGGTGACTGCGACAGGTATTTATGGACAAAAAGGGCCGATTAATGTACCAACAGTCTATAATTCGGTCTTTAATCACAGCCAATTCTGGGATGGTCGTGCTGCAGATTTAGAAGCTCAAGCCGCTGGTCCAGTAATGAATCCATTAGAAATGGGATCAAAAAACTGGGAAGATGTTGCGAATAAATTGCGCCAAGAACCTTCTTATGAAAAAGATTTTACAGAAGCTTTTGGTAACCCAACTATTGATCAAAAAACTATTACTGATGCGATTGCTGCTTATGAAAAAACATTAATTACACCAGATAGTCCTTTTGATATGTATTTAAAAGGTGTTGATGGGGCAATTAATGCTCAAGAAAAACGCGGGTATCAACTCTTTAAAGAAAATGGTTGTGCAAGTTGTCATAATGGTGTTGCTCTTGGTGGCGCTGCATATGAAGAGCTTGGATTACAACGTGATTATTTCACAGATCGTGGTGGTAAAGTAACAGAAGCTGATATGGGACGTTACAATGTAACTCATCAAGAACTAGATAAACATAGTTTCAAAGTGCCTTTATTACGGAATATTGCTTTAACAGGTCCTTATTTCCATGATGGTAGTGTAAAAACATTAAAAGAAGCTGTTGAAAAAATGTTGAAATATCAAACCCCTTATCATACTTTATCAGATCAAGAGGTTAATGATATTGTTGCTTTCTTAAAAACATTGACTGGTAAATATCAGGGCCAATCAATTGATAAATTAGCACCTTAATCAACAAAGATTATTTTAAATCCTTTAACCTTTCACTGGACTTCTGGTGAAAGGTTTTTTATTTGATATGTTTGATGCAATCTTAAGGGTTAATGAAATTGGCAAGAGGACGAAAATTAAATAAAGAAGAGCAATCTTTATGGGATCATTTTGCCAATCAAATCAGAGGAATTCGTAAAGAAAAGCAATGTGAGGCTCCTGCCATGAAAGTTGCTTTTCATGAGCGTCCTGATAATCATAAGAAATTATTAGCCAATTCTCAGCGTTCACAAAGGTTAGTTCAAACAGAAAATTTTATTCAGTATTACAAGCTGTTTAAGAGAAAGCAAGAACAACCTCTTGAGTATAAACCTTTTGTAGGTATTGGGCAGAAACAAGCAGGTCTGGATACGAATACTTGGAAGAAGCTCCATAAAGGACAAATGCAGCCAGAAAAAATTTTAGATCTTCATGGGCATACAGCACAGCGCGCATTTTTTATTTTAGAAGAATTTTTAATTCAATCTCAACGAAATAATATTCGTTGTGTAGAAATTATTACAGGGATTGGAACTGGATACAAAGAGGGCGGGATTTTAAAAAGAGAGCTACCATATTGGTTAAATCGTCCAGCAATACACTCTTTAATTCTTGGAACTACTTATCCCGCGCAATGGAATGGTGGAGCGGTTCGAATTTTATTAAAACGAAACCGCTAGTATTAATGGTTAGTTATTTGACCATTTAGATGATTTTGCAGATAACCAACGTTGTAAAGCCATAGTTGTAATAATAGAGGGGCATATTTTGCTCATTGTATCATTACATACTGGGTTTTCTTGTAAGGTCGTATCATTTTGTTTAGCCATATTGATAATAGAGCTATCTTGTAAGATTTTACTTGTATGTAATTTCCATTTTGATACGAGAGCAGATGGTGTCAACATAGGGAGCATAATTGCAACACTCATTCTAGAGGCTAGTGCAATTGCATTCCAAGCATCAAATAGCGTATTTGCGGTTTTATAATGACGAAACTGATTGTAAAGGTCACTGAAGCGAGGGCCGTAAGTCGTTGAATTATCCAAAGAGAAAAAGACATGTAGGCCGTCTTTTAATAACTCTGGGATTTGGGCAACACTTTCATGAGTACTGAGCTGTAACGCGTCCACATCCCCCTTTTTTAGTGCATTAATTGCCGTTGGATAATCAGTAAAGCCGTCTACTGGAATTGTATTGATTTTTAAAAGTTCGATTCCCAATAGAGTTGGCAACTCTCGACCGATGACAGAAGTAACAGCGACCTTCATGGATCTGTTTTTTAGTAAATCAGGAATAGAGTTATGAAAAGGTTGACGAGCAATCGTCACAGATGGTGAAAGTCCAGTTAAAATCGGAATCCATCGTTCGCAATCGAAATGTACACGTTTATCTCCGGCCATTGAAGCAATAAACGCACTACCAGAAGTAACAAGTGCGGTGTTTCCATCAGGGCTGGTTCTTGTATCGAATAAATTTGCTCCTGTAACCCCATCATATCCCGTCGTATATTTTACAGGTAAAGGTGCGGTTTCTTGTAGGCTGGTTGCAAAACTAGAAGAAAATTGCGTGGCCCATTCTCCAAGAGCACTTTTTTCTGGTCCACCTACTAGAAAAGAAAAATCTTCATCATCTTTGCGGGTTTGTATTGGTTTGATGGCAAGCGTTTCATCAGCATGGGCAGCAGATAGTGCCCCTGTGGTGATACTTGCTCCAGCAAGAGAGAGTAAGCGTAAAAATTGGCGTTTTGTTACCGAGGAGGGCATAAGATAGTTATTCTTGTTACAATAAAGGTTTAAAGGAGAAATATATATAAGTATGAAAGATTTTAAATATTGTTTAAAGGTTTTTTTTACTTAATTTTATTTTTCATATAAATGTAGCATTATAAAGGCAAAATTATTTAATTAAAATAATTTTGTTTATAAAACGAGTTCAACTTATCGTATATTTTGATGCAAAGCTGTTGTAATGACTCATAGTCCTGAACTGAATCCTGATCAAGAAGCGCCTAAGAAACAAGCTGTTTCAACATGGATTGAAAAACGTTTGCCTATTTTTTCGACCTTTCGGCGTGAGTATATTCAGTTTCCAATGCCTAGGAATTTAAATATTTGGTGGGCTTTTGGGGCTGTTTTAACCGTTATTCTATTGTTGATGTTGGCAACAGGTATTTTTTTGGCAATGTCTTATACACCGTCTGCAACGGGAGCATTCGCGTCGATTGAGATGATCGAAAGGCGCGTGCCGAGTGGTTGGTTACTCCGTGCTTTGCATATGGCGGGCTCTAATTTATTTTTAGCATGTTTATATTTGCATTTATTTAGAGGGCTTTATTATGGCTCTTATAAAAATCCTAGAGAGTTGGTTTGGTTCTCTGGTTTATTTTTAATGATGATGGTGATGATGACAGCATTTGCTGGGTATATTTTACCTTGGGGGCAGATGTCTTACTGGGCTGCCAATGTTGTTATTCAGGCAATTTCTTCGGTTCCGTTGATTGGTGAGGGGTTAGCTCATTGGTTAATGGGAGGCAGCTCACCAAATGATTTAACCTTACATCGTTACTTTGTTTTGCATTTTGTCATGGCTTTTTTCATTATTGGTGTGGTGTTTATTCATGTAATTTGTTTACATGTGGTGAAGTCTAATAATCCCAAAGGCATAGAGCCTAAAACGAAAGAAGAAACACTGCCATTTTATCCATATTATGTGGCTAAAGATGGCGTAGTCATTGTTTTTGCGCTTTTAGTATTGGTTGTATTGGCATTTTTCTTTCCTGATTGGCTAACAAATAGTGAAAATTATATGCCGGCAAATCCTTTAGAAACTCCTGCGAATATTGCGCCTGAATGGTACTTTTTGCCTTTTTATGGGATCTTACAAATTATTCCATTTAAATTTTTAGGACTACTTTTGTCAGTAGGATCGTTATTGCTTTTGTTCGCAGTGCCGTGGTTGGATAGATCGCCTATTAAATCTGCTAAATATCGTCCTTTATATCGAGTGGCCTTGTTGTTATTGGTTATTTCTTTTGTGATGTTAGGTATTGTGGGGAAATATCATTCACATACAGGATTAGTATGGTTTGGCCGCTTGGCATTGCTTTATTATTATGTACATTTCTTAGTTATCCTACCGTTCTCAGAAAAATTTGAGTTAAAAAGAACGCTTCCGACATCTTTATTAGATGAGAAGGAGGCTAAATGATGAACCTCATTATTAGAAAAATACCGTTTATATTTGGATTAATGCTAGTTGGGTTGTTTATCCCAATGCTTTCTTATGCAAAAGAAACAATGTCATATAAGCACTATCCTTGGAGCTTTACGGGAGTTTTTGGAACGTATGATCTGTCCAGTGTGCAAAGAGGATACTTAGTTTATCGGAAAGCCTGCGCCTCTTGTCATTCTGTGCAATATATGCGTTATGCAGATTTGCAGCAAATGGGATTAACTTTAGATCAAATTGATAAAATTGCTAAAGAAGATCAGATTGTAGATGGCAAAGATGCTCAGGGTAAAGATTTTTATCGCCCAGCAACAGTTGTTGATTATTTGCCATCTCCATATCCGAATACACTGATTGCGAAATCTGTAAACGAAGGAAAAGTGCCTTTGGATTTTTCTCGTTATGGAATGGGGATGGGGCAACAAGCTGATTATATAATGGCGATTTTGATGGGATATCAAAATCCTCCTGCGGATTTTAAGTCAGATCAAGTAGGGATGGTTTATAATCGTTATTTCCCAGGCCATCAAATTGCAATGCGTTCACCATTAACGCAAGATAGTGTGAAATATACAGACGGAACAGCCGCAACGATAGAGCAACAAGCCAAAGACGTAACGACATTTTTAAGTTGGACAGCGCATCCACATCTGATAGAACGTCATCGTATCGGCATTATGATGGTCATTTATATGACGTTCATTGCTATTTTAATATTGATTGTAAAACGAAAAGTTTGGTCAAATGTCAAATAAACATACAACTTCAACACATACTCAACCAGTCATTGGGATTATTGGCGGGTCTGGGTTATATAATATTTCAGGATTAACCGATCAAAAATGGGTTAAAGTAGAAACCCCATGGGGCGATCCATCTGATGAATTACTGACTGGTAAATTAGATGGCGTGTCCTGCGTCTTTTTACCTCGTCATGGTCGTGGGCATGTGGTTTCCCCAACCGAAGTGAATTATCAAGCAAATATTGCTGCAATGAAAATGTTAGGCGTTACAGATATTGTTTCTGTTTCTGCCGTAGGGTCTTTAAAAGAAGAGCTGCCTCCGGGCACTTTTGTTGTTGTCGATCAAGTGATTGATCGTACACGACTAAGAAATAAAAGTTTTTTTGGTAAAGGTCTCGTTGCACATGTTTCTTTGGCAGATCCTTTTTGTGAAAGAATAGGCCAAGTATTATTTGATAATGCCAAAGAGCTTGGCTTGTCTGTTGTAAAAGGCGGAACTTACCTTGTAATGGAGGGGCCTCAGTTCTCAACCCGTGCTGAGAGTAATTTATACCGTTCATGGGGAGCGTCTGTGATTGGGATGACGAATATGCCAGAAGCTGCTTTGGCTCGTGAAGCAGAAATTTGTTATGCGACGGTTGCAATGGTTACTGACTATGATTGTTGGCATGAAGATCATGATGCGGTTAGTGTGGAAGCAGTCATTAAAACATTAACTGAAAATGCCAGCAATGCACGTGCTTTAGTGGAAAAAACTATTCCTAATTTAGGAAATCAACGCCCAAGTTGTTCTGTTGGATGTGATCATTCTTTGGAATATGCGTTGATGACAGCTCCAGAAAAAAGAGATCCTAAAGTGGTTGAAAAGTTAAAAGTTATTGCAGGGCGAGTTTTATAAAAGTTAGTTTAAATTTAACAAAATTCTCAGGGTAAAATTGTTTTATGACAAACAAGATTAGTAATGACAAAAATTAAGTATATTTTATTATTTACGGTATTATCTTTAACGGTAACGTTGATACATTTTTCATCAAAAACTTTTGCTGATGAAACTGTAACGAAAAGCTCTTTGATGTTGGTAAAAGAGCGTGCTGATCAGGGTAACGTAAATGCTCAACTTAAGCTAGGAATGACGTATGTTCTAGGTCAAGGTGTTTCTGCAGATTATCAAAAAGCAGCTGAATATTTTAATAAAGCTGCGAATCAAGGAAATGCATTTGCTCAATATAATCTTGGAAGTATGTATTATTATGGAAAAGGCGTTCCTCAAGACGATCAAAAAGCAATTGAATATTTTAATAAAGCCGCAGATCAAGGTAATGTGAGCGCTTTGACTCAACTGGGAGTAATTTACGCTGAAGGTCAAGGTGTTTCTCAGGACTATCAAAAAGCAGCTGAGTATTGGGATAAAGCTGCGAACCAAGGTTACGAAGCTGCTCAATATAACCTTGGCAGAATGTATTACTATGGTCGAGGCTTTCCGCAAGATTCTCAGAAAACAATTGAATATTTTAATAAAGCTGCGGATCAAGGTGATGTAATTGCTCAGCAAAATCTTAAGAAAATTTATGATCAAGATAGAGACCTTTCTCAAAAGCATTAGAAATCCATAATGTATTTTTAATAATTTTGTTTAAGCAATTCGAATGGTATCTATAACTATTCTAGTGAAAAACTAAAAGTGTATCATTGGTTATCGTTAGTATCGTCGGGAATGATATATAAACAAAGAGATGATTATTTATAGTTTAGAATAATCATCTCAAAAAAGAATTAATCGAAGTCAAAAAAGTTTAAAACCTTTTAAAGATTAAATTTTAATAATTGCTATATCCTTCTTCTCCCTGAGTAAACCAAGTATTTGCGTCATCTGGAGTGAATGGAATATTGTTTTTAATTTTAGCAACAAGATCAGGGTTAGAAATATAAGGACGGCCAAAAGCAACAGCATCGGCTTCGTTATTTTTCATTACTTGTTGTGCAGATTGACCATTATAAGAACCATTAATGATGAAATGACCTTTAAAATTCTTTCTCATCGCAGGGGCAATAGGGGCGTGTAAATCATCATCGGTTAAATCGGCCATGATGAAGTTGTTTTCACCAGGTCTAGGTTCACGAACTTCAAGGAAGTTGATTTTTTCTTTACTTAGAGCTTGCGCGGCAGCAACGAATAGAGCTTCTGGGTTACTATCATGCACCCCTTGGATCAGTTCATTTGGTGATAGTCTGACAGAGGTTCTGTCTGCACCGATGGCTTTATTTACAGCTTGAGTGACTTCAACTAATAAACGAATTCTATTTTCAATAGAGCCACCATATTCATCGGTTCTAAAATTACAATTATCTCTGAGGAATTCGTCAATCAAATACCCATTCGCAGCATGTATTTGCACGCCATCAAATCCTGCATCCATCGCATTTTTTGCTGCTTGAGCATAATCCTTTAATAATCTTGGGATTTCTTGGATGGGAAGGGCTCTTGCTGGAGCATAAGGTTGTTTTCCGTTATAGGTATGAGCCCATCTTGGCGCAGTTGTATCAGAGGCAGAAATCGGCTCTGGATGAAAAGAAGGATGTACTGTTCTGCCCATATGCCATAATTGACAAATAATTTTTCCACCTTCTGCATGCACGGCTTGATTAACGGGTTTCCATGCTTCTACTTGTTCTTTGTTCCAAATCCCAGGTGCATAAGGCCATCCCAATCCTTCGCGTGAAATCCCAGTGCCTTCAGAGATAATTAATCCGGCACAGGCACGTTGACGATAATACTCCACCATCAGTGAGGTTGGAATAAAATCGCGTGTTGCACGTCCACGGGTCATCGGCGCCATGACGATACGGTTCGATGCGTGAATGGCGCCCAGTTGAATGGGGTCAAATAAAGTAGGCATGATGATTTCCTTTGTTTTTTCAATCAATTGATGTTAGTCTAACAAAAAATAGACCAGTCGTCTAGTAACTTTATAAAAAAATATTTTTTATATGTTTAACAACGCCATTGTGCAGTGAAGTGCCGTTTTAAAAGGGCAGTCTGTTCTTTGTATTTTCGTAAGCAAGCTGGCGCCTAACCATTGCTGATAAAGTTCTTGAGCAGTTAAGACAGGATCAAGATGAGCAGGAATAGATTCATCTTTTTGGCCATCTTGAATAACATCAGTCATCAGAGATAAAATTTTTGTAGTGCCAACGCAAAATTCATGACGCATCGCTTCGGATAAATCAGTAACTTCAGAACAAAGTTTAACGACTAAACATTCCCCTTCATAATCATTGAGGCATTGAGTATCATTCCATTTACCCCAATAGGATAATAACCGTTCTTTTCCAGACAGATTAGGTTCGCTAAATAATAGGGCGATTTGAGCGGTATAGTTATTCATATAATACCGAATAACTTCAACTCCATATTCTTCCTTGGAACTAAAATAATAATAAAAAGATCCCTTTGGAATACCAGCTTTCTTTAATAGCTCTGTCAGTCCAACATTGGTAAACCCATTGGCAGCAAAGATTTTTTGCCCAGTTTGTAGTAAATGTGTTTTTTTATCATTAGTTGAAGAAGACATTGGTATCTTTGTTCTTTGAATGATGGATGGGGAATAGTGCTACAAAAAATTAATAGCACTATTTAGTCTATATATAATGATTTATAAATTTTTTGCAAAAAAATCTAGTGTGCGTTTTTGTGCAAGCTCATATGCTTCTTTATGAAAGCTATCCCGTGCTTGGCAGCCAAATCCATGATCAGCATTTTCATAAACATAAATATCAACATCTTTATAAGCTTGGCGGACTTTTTCGATAGCATCCAAAGGAATGCTATGATCCTTTTCGCCAAAATGCATTTGAACAGGACAATGATGTGGATGTTGTAAAAGAGAAGGGATTGCAGCCCCATACCAACAGCTTGCCGCAGAGAAAAGCTTTGTCTCTGTGGCAGCTCTCCAACTTAAGCTACCACCCCAGCAATAACCAACAATGCCAATTTTTTGGTAAGGTAAATGTTTAGCAGAGGCAATAATATCGAGTAATGTTTCTTCTGGTGCTATACGAGAGCGTAATTCAACACCTTCTAAGGCATCTTGATGAGTATAGCCTAGTTGTACATTTTTTTGAGTACGATCAAATAAAGCAGGCGAGATAACATGATAACCAGCGTTTGCAAATTGATCGCTTGTATAGCGAATATGGTCGTTGACGCCAAAAATCTCTTGTAAGACAACCAAGCCAGCATGTGCATTTTCTGGTATGTGTTCATAAGCATTAAATTGATGGTCGTCAGAAGCGATTAGCTGAATATCTTTTTTCATTAAAGTAAAAACTTTCGTTAATTTCATTGGGAATGTGAATAACATTATTGTTAAGCTAATCCATTCTTTGTTTTAAATGAAGTTTTTTATCGAAATTTGTTGATTGAAATAACGTTTAATCTTCTTGACATTCCATCACGCAGTACATAAATTAGAGAGTGAAATATCAATATATTTTATTGATATATCTTGGAGTGACGCGGCAAAACGCGCGTAGTTAAAACCCATAATGCTGCTTTTGAGAAGGGCATTATATAGAAATGATGGAGCGATCCAAATGACGAATTTTCGTCCTCTACACGACCGTGTGGTCGTTCGCCGTTTAAATGGTGAAGAAAAAACTGCTGGTGGTATCATTATTCCAGAAACAGCAAAAGAAAAACCTCAAGAAGGTGAAGTCGTTGCCGTAGGACCTGGTGCTCGTAATGAGCAAGGTCAAGTTGTTGCTTTAGATGTTAAAGCAGGCGATAAAGTCCTATTCGGCAAATGGTCAGGTACTGAAGTAAAAGTAAATGGCGAAGAACTTCTGATCATGAAAGAAAGCGATATTATGGGAATTGTTGGTTAATACCACAATTTCTTTTTATTTAAATTAGCTTTATTTTTGACTTACACTTTATATTTGGAGAAATAAATTATGGCTGCCAAAGACGTAAGATTTGGTGCTGATGCCCGTCAACGTATGTTACGTGGTGTTGATATCCTTGCTGATGCAGTAAAAGTAACCTTAGGTCCAAAAGGACGTAACGTTGTATTAGATAAGAGTTTTGGTGCACCTCGTATTACAAAAGACGGTGTATCTGTTGCAAAAGAAATCGAACTTGCAGATAAGTTCGAAAATATGGGCGCACAAATGGTGCGTGAAGTTGCTTCTAAAACCAATGACATTGCTGGTGATGGTACAACCACAGCAACTGTTTTGGCTCAAGCAATTGTGCGTGAAGGTTTAAAATCAGTTGCTGCTGGTATGAATCCAATGGATTTAAAACGCGGTATTGATAAAGCTGTTGCTGTTGTGGTTGAAGAACTACAATCAAAAACCAAAAAGATTTCTACACAAGCTGAAATTGCTCAAGTTGGAACAATTTCTGCAAATGGTGAAGCTGAAATCGGTGAAATGATCAGCAAAGCTATGGAAAAAGTTGGTAAAGAAGGTGTTATCACTGTTGAAGAAGCAAAAGGTCTACAAACAGAATTAGACGTTGTAGAAGGTATGCAATTTGACCGTGGATATATCTCTCCATACTTTGTAACCAACTCAGAAAAAATGACAGCAGATTTGGATAATCCTTTAATCCTTATCCACGAAAAGAAATTATCTTCTTTACAACCAATGTTACCATTGTTGGAAAGCGTTGTTCAAAGTGGTCGTCCATTATTGATCATTGCTGAAGATATCGATGGTGAAGCATTAGCAACATTAGTTGTTAACAAATTACGTGGTGGTTTGAAAATCGCTGCTGTTAAAGCTCCTGGTTTTGGTGATCGTCGTAAAGCAATGTTGGAAGATATTGCTATTCTTACAGGCGGACAAGTGGTTAGCGAAGACCTTGGCATTAAATTAGAAAGCGTTACTTTGAAAATGCTTGGTAATGCTAAAAAAGTTCATATCGACAAAGAAAACACCACCATTGTTGAAGGTGCTGGCGATGTTGAACAAATTAAAGGTCGTTGTAACCAAATCCGTGCGCAAGTTGAAGATACAACTTCAGACTATGACCGTGAAAAATTACAAGAACGTTTGGCTAAATTAGCTGGCGGTGTTGCTGTTATTCGCGTTGGTGGTTCTACTGAAGTTGAAGTTAAAGAACGTCGCGATCGCGTTGACGATGCTTTACATGCAACTCGTGCTGCTGTTGAAGAAGGTATCGTTCCTGGTGGTGGTACAGCATTAGCTCGTGCATCTGTGAAACTTGCTGAAATTGCATCTCATACAAATGATGATCAACGCGTTGGTGTTGAAATCGTTCGTCGCGCATTGCAAGCTCCTTTACGTCAAATCTCTGAAAATGCTGGTGAAGACGGTGCAGTGATTGCTGGTAAAGTTCTTGAAAACACTACATACAGCTTCGGTTTCGATGCTCAAGAAGGTGCATATAAAGATCTAGTTCAAGCTGGTATTATCGATCCAACTAAAGTTGTTCGTACAGCATTACAAGATGCAGCATCTGTTGCTGGTCTATTAATCACAACCGAAGCTATGGTTGCTGAACGTCCAGAAAAGAAATCTGATGCAGCTGGTGCTGGTATGGATGGCATGGGCGGAATGGGTGGTATGGGCGGAATGGGCTTCTAGTCCAACGCTGATACGCTTATTTGCTTAAAAAATAAAAAGAGGGACGCCTCTTAGAATTTGAAACCGCTACTTTGTAAGAAGTGGCGGTTTTTTATTTGCTTTAAATTGGCAATACTTCCCTTGTTTATATAATTAATGGATCAAAATAATTTTTTATTAAAGGGGGGTGTTATGAGAGGTAATATTTTAGATTTTTCTATACAGGAAAATACAGGTTATATTTCTGGAGATGATGGAAAACGTTATACATTTATAGGAAGAGAGTGGAAAGAAAACGCAGCCCCTAAAAAGGGGGATATTGTTGATTTTGAAGCTGATTTATCTGGTAATGTATTAAAGATTTATAAAATCTCTAGTTATGGAGGGGCTTTAAAAGTAGAAGCAGCAGCAATTAATGATGCTTATAGAAAGCAATTAGAAATAGAAGTAAAATATGGAATGATTGCATGGTTTAAAAAATGTATGAGAAATTATGCTAATTTTTCGGGAAGAGCTAGACGAAGTGAGTTTTGGTATTTTTCGTTAATGACATTTTTGATTGAACTTATTCCATCAATTATAATCAGTTTTATTGCTTACCTTATCGTAGACAATAATAAAGATTTATTTTTTAATTATGTTTATTATTATGATTTTGGAGCATCTGATATATATCAGATGTTTGGTATATCAGCTTTAGGAGCTTTTTTAGCTTGTTGGATGTGTTCTATAATATGTGGGTTTATCTTCCTAATACCAAGCTTTGCTGTAACAGTACGTCGTTTGCATGATATTGGACGATCTGGTTGGTGGTCTTTATTGATTATTTTAACTTATATTTTTTCTTTTGTTCCTTTTGGTAAACTTTTTGTATGCTTTCCGATTTATATTTTGTTTTTCGTATGGGCTTGTACGGATACGAAAAAGCAAGCAAACCAATGGGGCCTGCCTGCTAAATAAATAATTATTTGGAATGAGTGCTATGTAAAATCATTCCAATAAGCACTAATCCAATCCCAATCATTGAAAGTGTATCAGGAAGCGCGATATGAAAGAGAATAATTTCTCCTAGCAGAGTAAATAAAACTTCTCCTGATTGTGTTGCTTCGACGCTGGCAAGAGTTTTTAAATCATGATGCACTAACTCAGCCGCGTAAAAGAATAAAGTAGTCGCGATAACGCCAGAAAATAAGGCGACAATAAAGGTTTGGTAAATTTGTGTATCGTTGGGTATCGAATGTTCAATTGTTATTCCATACACGTTTAAAATGAGCCAAAAAGGTAAGCTACAAATAATCATCCCTAAGATTCTTTGGTATACATCTAGGCTGCCTTGTAGCATTAAGATCATTTTTCTGTTTCCCAGAGGGTAGGCAAAGGCAGCGATAACGATCCAAAAGCTACCTGTGAGGAGGTCTTTGAATTGAATATGATTAATCTGGCCAATTTGCATGGTCAGAATACCTAGGAAAATTAATCCAGAAAATAAAAAAGACGAGATTGAAATATGTATCCCTTTGTAAATAAAGGGAGAAACTAAAATTCCTGCTATAATTGTAAACTGCCAACTACTTGCAACAAGCCATGAGGGGCTAAAACTTGCAGAGTAAGTTAGGGGGGCATAAAAGACTCCAAAACCAATGGTGCTCCATAGGATCCATTGAATGGGTCGTTGGTGAATCGATAACAATACAGGGAATAAATTTTTTCTCATAATCACGATAACGAGAAAAAATGGAAGCATCCAATAAAATCTTAATGAAGATGACCAGATCCAACTGCCCCCTTCGTTGGCCATTAATTTATTAATAATAAAGGTAACGGCAAAAAAGAGTGCAGATAATATTCCGATAAAAATAGCTTTGTATTTAATAATATTCATTTTGATTTTTGTATTGTTATAATTATTAATTATTTTTTATTTCTTTAATGTTATGAAGGGCTCAATTTAAATATATATTAGTATTTTTTATATTTAATAAGTAATATTTATTTGTAATTAAATGATTATTTTACTTACAATCATTTTGAATATATAGAAAAATTATTTTTTCAATTAGATGAATATTGTGTGACATTTTTGTTTTTTACCTTTTTTTCTAATATTTTATTTGACAGTTTATGCATTTTATGTGCCAAATGGTATCAGAAAGTTTTAATACTTTCTATTAAGTTTAACGAGGTTCGCTTCGTTTTGATATTTTAACTCTATACCAGGTCTCCATTTCAAAGGCTTGGTTATCTAATTGATAAAGGATCCGCGGTTAATGCAAACTGGAACCGTGAAATGGTTTAATCCTACAAAAGGATTTGGTTTTATTGTACCTGAAGAAGGTGGTAAAGACGTGTTCGTTCATATCACTGCAGTTCAGGCAGCTGGTTTACGTGATTTGAAAGAAAATCAACGTGTAAGTTACGAAATCGTGACAGAGCGCGGTAAAGCTGCTGCAGCAAACTTAAAGCCTTTGTAAGCTTTAAAGCATTGATTACTGGTATTAGAGTGAGCTCGTTACCGTAAGCGAACCGGTTCTTGAAAGAGAACCGGCTTTGTGTTTTTATGGACTATGAAATATCTTTGTAGAACTCTGTAATAGATGTAATCGCATCTTGTAGAGATATTCTTACAATTGGAGCATCAGGTGGGAATGCAGATAGCATTTTTGTTGGAGTTCTCCGATCTAAAATAACAAAAATCCCTCTATCTGTTTGGCTACGAATTAAACGACCAAAAGCTTGTCTTAATCGTAATCTAACCAATTGTTCGTCATAGAAGTTTGGGCTTTCAGGATAAAAATATCTTCGTCTTTCACGATGTAGAATATCTGGTCTTGGCCAAGGCATTTTCTCAAAGACAACCAATCTTAGTGCATCTCCTGGAATATTAATGCCATCTCGCATTGCGTCCGTTCCAAGCAAGCAAGAATGTTGTTCGGATTTAAAGAGTTCAATGAGGCTGTTATTATTTATTGGATCAACATGTTGCGCAAACAAAGAAATGTTTTGTTCTTCCAAAGGATGAATAATTCTTTGATGCACAGCTCTTAACCGTTGAATAGCCGTAAACAGTCCCAATGCCCCGCCTTTAGAGGCTTGGAATAGATTTAAATAAGCATGCGCAAGATTATTGATCGATGGTGTATTGATATCATTGATAATATAAATACGAGCTTGTTTTGAATAATCAAATGGACAGACTAAAGAGGCACGAATAGGTGCGAGTGGAAGATGTGGTGTGCCAACACGTTTTTCAGCAGCTTGCCATGTTGCTTCGGTGTCATGTTGACTATCGTCTCTGAGGGTGGCAGAAGTTAAGATAATACCGTGTGCATAATTGGCGATACTTTTCATAAAGGGAAGTGTTGGGTCTAGCCAATGATGAAAAATTCCAATATCTAAAATCCGAGTGCCTGACTTTTCAATTTTTAAGAAGGTTACATGGGTTTGAGGCTCTTGTCGATCTTGTTTAGGTTGATCCAAGAGGTTTAATAGATCAACCCATACGCTTAACGGATTTACAGCACGTCTTTGCAAAGAGCTAATCGTTGTTTCAATGCGATCTTTTGAATATTTATCTAGTGTATCAATATCTGTTTTAAGTTTATGCTCTAGAGTTTGAATAAACTGTAATAAAGGTGTTAAGAGTTGTAAAAAACATTCAGAAAGGATTGATGCTTGTTGTTGTAACTCTGGTAGAATTGGAAATAAATCACACTCATTTTGATCATAATATTCTGGAACAGGAATAGGGGAGATATTCTTTTGTGAGCGTGCAAGTATTTGTGTGTAGACTAAATAAAAGAAATATTCCGTTTGGTTGCTATCCGGAACAAAATTATTGTCTGGCTCTGTAGAAAAATGAGAAGACCAGTTTAAAACAGGCAATGCATGTGTTGCTTGTAAAATGCTTTCTAGTAATTTCTCTAGTTTAGCATCGCCGACAATAACGTCATGAATACGTTTTTTAAGCCCTTTTGAGCGTGTTTTGTTACCTTCATTGCCCAATAGCCAGCGTCTTAGCTCACTTGTTTCTAACAAAGAGAATGCGACGGAATATGCGCTGTCTGTGGCGTCGAGTAAATGATGTGCTTCGTCAAAAATAAAGCGCGTGGGAAAGCTAGATTGATCATTGAGGTTATTATTCATGTACCAAGAAATCTGTTGCATGACGAGGGCATGATTGGCAATGACGATATCTGCATTTTGTGCTTGATGGATAGAGTTCTCGACAAAACAACATTGATAATGGGGGCAGGCTCCGTGAATACATTCGCCTCTACGTTCTGCAAGTTGATAAAGTAGTCGTTCGCTAAATAGATCGTTAAACCAGCTAGGAAGGTCTCCGCCAAATAAGTCCCCATCATTGGTTTCTTCAGCCCAACGGCATAATAAAATTAATGCTATTTTATTTCTATGTTGGTGTTGAGAAAGTGTATTGAGATGCTCTTCTAAATTAAGTAAGCATAAGTAATTTTCTCGACCTTTTCTGACAACGACATGTTCTTTTCTGATTTCTGGATCTGGATAAAGCCTTGTAAACTCGTCTTCGATTTGTCGTTGTAAGTGCTTTGTATAGGTATTAATCCATACGGTGCCTTCATTTTGGTCAGCCCACAAAGTGGCGGGAGCCATATATCCCAGTGTCTTACCTGTGCCAGTTCCAGCTTCTGCTAAAACAACGTTAGGACAATCAGGATGATTGCGTGGCTCAAAGGCTGCACGGGAAATATCAGCAAAGTCGATTTGTCCTACTCTGGTTTCTGCATTTGGCCCTAAGAGTTCTGATAAACGTTGTAATGTGTCTTTGCGTTGTAAAGGCAGTTGTCTTGGTGGTGGACGAGCAGGCTCTTCTTGCCATTTAGGTAATCTACGCCATATTTTTAAACTATCATTGGGTTGTAAGTTTTTAGGTGGAATAGGGATGGTGACGTTTAGAACGTCTAATACTAATGGAGCCCATTTCCATTGTGCATAAAATAATGCCGCTGCTTGAGCTTGTAATGCTTCAGAAGGAAAGTGAAGTTGTTTGTCTTTTAATTGCTGAACCAAATGGTCAATAATTGTCAGTAGAAAATCAGCACTGACAGGTTCTGGGCAAGGGATATCTAATGCACGCGCGATCGCTTGAGGGGTAAATCCAAAAGATTTTGTGGGATAGATAAAAGCAGCAAATTCGAGGATATCGAACCAATCATGGGGATTGATGTTTTTAGGTGACTGTAATTTTCGATACGTAATGGGTGCATGAATGACAAAAACAGCAGACTCTTTACCAACTTTTTCAATGGCTTGAGAGATTGATAAATCAAGGATTTCCCCTTCAGAAGTCAGGAGAGAGTATTGATGTTGATGGATGGTAAGTGTCGAATAATTGTCTAAAAACATTTTTTCACTAACAGTTTAAGAATATTTGATGATATTCTACTTTTTTGCTCTGTTCAATTGAACAGAGTGTTTTGTTGTTAATTTAATTTATTACAGAGGGCAGGCATCTTTGGAATGTCTGTAAAATGATGTCTAAAAATGATTTTTCTTCTTTTACGTCGATACCAAAATCTTGGCCTTTTGAGGAAGCAGTTAAGCTTGCTGATCGTATAAAGAGTAAGAAAGAGAAGTCAGATAAGCCTGCCTTGCTGGAAACAGGATATGGCCCATCTGGTCTGCCTCATATTGGTACTTTTGGTGAAGTTGCAAGAACCTCTTGGGTGCGTCAGGCGTATCAAGCATTAACTGGACAACCGATTAAAATCTTGGCGTTTTCAGACGATATGGATGGGTTACGCAAAGTTCCTGATAATGTTCCGAACAAAGAAATGCTGGCACAACATTTGGGTAAGCAGTTGTCTCGTATTCCTGATCCTTTTGGAACACATGATTCTTTTGGTGCACATAATAACGCACAACTTTGCTCTTTCTTGGATCATTTTAATTTTGAATATGAATTCGCATCAGCAACTGATTATTATACATCAGGACGATTTGATGCTGCGTTAAAGCGCGTTTTAGAAGTTCATGATGAAATTGTTGCTGTGGTTGGCAAAACATTAAGAGAAGAGCGACGTGCAACTTATTCTCCTGTACTGCCTATTCATCCTGAAACAGGCATTGTCATGCAAGTGCCAATGGAAAAAATTGATCCTGTTGCAGGGACAGTTGTATGGCGTGATGAAAATGGCAAAGCATTTGAAACATTGGTAACAGGCGGTCATGCTAAATTACAATGGAAAGCAGATTGGGCAATGCGTTGGTATGCATTGGGTGTTGACTATGAAATGTCTGGGAAAGATTTGATTGATAGCGTGAAGTTATCCAGTCGAATTTGTAAAATCTTAGGCGGAGAGCCTCCAATCAATCTGACTTATGAATTGTTCTTAGATGATCAAGGACAAAAAATCTCAAAATCTAAGGGTAATGGGTTATCTATTGAAGAATGGTTGCAGTATGCACCAGAGGAAAGTTTGGCGTTATATATGTTTAATGCGCCTAAACGTGCAAAAAGACTATTTTTTGATGTTATTCCAAAAGCAACCGATGAATATTTAAAGCATGTTTCTGATTGGGCTGAGCTAGAAAAAAATAAAGATCGTTTAGACGATGCAGAAAAAGAAAAAATCTATAACAATCCTGCTTGGTTTATTCATCAAGGGCAATTACCTGAAAAAGCAGGAAGTCCGATTACCTTTGCAATGTTATTAAATCTTGCGTCTGTGGCGAATGCAGAGCGTGCTGAAATCTTATGGGGCTTTTTAAAGCGTTATGATGATACAGTTTCCGCAGAAACTCATCCAATGTTGTCTAAATTAGTGGATTGTGCATTGGCCTATTATGCTGATTTTATTAAACCAAATAAAGATTATCGTAGGCCAGATGACAAAGAAAAACAGGCTTTGACATCGTTGGCTGATAAGTTGCGTGCAGTTCAAGGTCAATCTGTAACCGCAGATGAATTGCAAAATATGGTTTTTGCCGTGGGTAAAGAATTCGAATTTGAGCCATTAAGAGCATGGTTTGGATGTTTATACGAAGTCTTGTTAGGGCAAAAAGAAGGGCCTCGTTTTGGGATGTTTATTGCTGTTTACGGTGTTTCAGAAACCATCGAGTTGATCGAAACAGCGTTGACCAGAGAGTAATCTGGTCATTCACTAAAAGCAATTTGTTTTAATAACGATATAGTAGAGATATGCAGCCCAAAGATCCTTGTTTAGAAGAGACAACGTCAAAAGTAAAGAGAAGTCAATTTAAAGATAAAAGTTGGAAGACTTATTTTAAATTTTTCTCTCGTATTTTCGGTATTGTAATTTTTGTGGCTGCTATCTATGTCGTACAAAAAGAGTTTAAACACCTCAGTCTTAAAGAAATTAAATTTTCTTTAACACAAATTCCGAATGTTGCTTTATATGCTGCAGCGGGATGTACGTTTTTATCATTTCTGATTTTATCTTTTTATGACAAATTAGCAGTGCTTCAAGTCGGGCATCGGTTGTCCTTTTTGAAAACAGCATTTGCAGCATTTTGCTCTTATGTTTTATCGCATAATATCGGGTTTTCAGCAGTCTCTGGTGCCATTGTTCGGTTTCGATTATATGGCAGTTGGGGGCTTCAAGCGATTGAAATTGTTCAAGTTATCGCTTTTTGCTCGATTACTTATTTTTTAGGTGCCGCAGTTATAGTCGGGGCATTATTTATTTTTAAAGGCTCTGATCTGCCTTTGATTGGTCATGAGCTTCCTGAATATGTTTTTGTCATGTTGGGAAGTTTATGTTTATTGTTCGTTGCCGCTTATGTGGTGATTTCTTTTTATTGTAACGAGCTTAAACTCTGGAAATATCGTTTTTCTTTTCCTAGGCCAATGATGGCAATGGCACAAATTGTAATCGCAACAGCTGAAGTGATCGCAACGGCAGCAATCCCTTATTGTTTTATTCCAGATCATTCTCACCTTATTGGGTATCAGCCGATTGATTTTTGGACTTTTTTGGGGGTTTATATTGCCTCTTATTCTGCGGGTTTAGTCTCTAGTGTTCCTGGTGGGGCAGGCGTATTTGAGGGAAGTATGTTATATGCTTTACAACCTTATATGCCAGTGGCGAATATTTTTTGTGTTACTATTCTTTTTCGCTTATTTTATTATCTGATTCCCTTATTTTTTGCAGGTATTATGTTTGCTGGTCATGAGGTGTTTTTACGTGGTGGTAATGCACTACAAAATAATGCGAAAAAACTTTTTATTTTTAAATTGCGCCCTATGCCTTCATCTACAGCTAAAGTTAGAGAAAGTGATGCTGCTTTTTCAGTCAATATTGCGGCTGCAGCAGTAGCGATTTGTGGATTAATGGTTCTGGCATTGCCCGTGCTTGACCCTACAAAATGGATTGTGCTTAATTCTTTCTTTACGGTGATTGAGGTTGTCGGGGATTATATTATTTCTTTATTAGGAATGCTGTTGTTGACATTAACAGTTGCTTTAGCCCGCAGAATTACGATGGCTTGGCGATTAAGTTTAATAACATTATTTGCTTTAGTTGCTATTACTTTTATGAGAGGGGCACCTCTATTCGTTCCAATTATTTTGATTTTGTCCGCCTTTTTTATTGCACCTTTCAGATATTGTTATTATCGAAAAGCCAACTTTAGTGCTTCGCCTTTGTCGTTAAAAACAGGGATTGAGGTTTTAGTGTTAATGGTAACTGTTTACGTTATGGTTTGGATCAGTCCACATCATACAGCTAATCATGGAATTGTAGAGATTTTATTATCCAGAAAGGTTTCTTTTGAGACAAAGTGGGTTATTGTTTGCATGACTATTGTTGGTATTCTCGTTTTATTTAAAATGATGTTGCCCGCTAAAATTAAATTTGCTAGCTGGTCAGGCGAAACGAAAAAACTTTACGAAGTATTGTCTAATTCAACTATTGAGGCTATCGCAGAAACAAAACCTAATGGTATTTTGATTTGTTCAATAGAAGGGACAGTTGCACCTTTTTTAAGGCGAGAAGGAATGTTGATAGGAATGGCTGATCCTGTAGGTAAGGAAAGCGAGATTATTAATACGATTTGGAGATTAAGAGATTTAGCAACTCAAGAAAATCGTTCTATTGCTTTTTGGAATGTCAGTGAAAAATATCTATCGGTTTACCAAGATTTAGGGTTGGCAAATATGCATTTGAAAAATGGGCGTTATGTTTGTGGGGAGTTATATTATATGAACTATTTACATCAAGTAATTCAAAAGAAAATAAAAATATCAAAGCTTTGGGGGGATTAGTTAACGTAAAAGATAAGAAGATTCTATAATATAATGTGGCTCGTCTTTTGTTGGATAAGAGCTGAAAAGAGAGAACTCACAGACTGTAAATGGTTCCGTTTTAAAAAGATTATATTTATAGATCCAATTTGAAATTTGCTCTTCATTAAGTCCAACCCCTTTGGCAAGAGTGATGTGTGGGATAAAGCGCTGTTTTTTTTGTGAAATATCGAGTTGATGTAACGTATGATCAATTTTCTTCTTTAACTGAATAAGGGAATTAGATGGGGAAATAGAGGCCCAAAAAATACTTTCATAAGTTGGAGAAGTGAAGTGACCAACTTCGCTTATAGTCATGTCGAAGCGTGGTGTATTAATTTTTTCTAGTGATAATTCTAGTTCATTGAGAAAATCATAATTTTTTACTTCTCCGATAAAAGACAGCGTTAGATGATAGGTGTCTGGATTATTCCAGTGAATAGAGGGAAGGCTACCTCGTAAGGTGTTAAGATGTGATGAGATTGGATCGGGAAGGGGTATTCCTATAAAAAGTCTCATTATTTTCCATTGCCTTAATAAAAATCACAATAAATTTATAGCGCTATCAAACATAAAAACAACATATTTTTTTGAATACTTGATATTTAAGTAGTAATTGCGATATATTATTAGCTAATGAAAACTATATTTATGAGAAGATTACATGGTATTTCGTCCTGATTCATATAACAATACATCAAGTGTTAATGAGCAAGTAGCTTTTGATGCTGGCTTACGTAGCTATATGCTTCGTGTTTATAACTGGATGGCTTCTGGATTATTATTAACAGCACTAGTTTCATATTTGGTAGCAAATACCTCTTTGGGAAATATTTTTTACCATTTGGTTTTTGTGAATGGTGTAACTCGTGTAAGTCCTACAATGCTTGGTTTTATTGCAATGTTATCTCCATTAGCATTTGTTCTGGTCATGTCTTTTGGGATTAATCGTTTGTCTACACAAACAGCACAAACATTGTTTTGGGCACTCTGTGCTGCGATGGGAATTAGTATGGCAAGCATTTTCTTTGTCTATACTGGTGAATCTATTGCGAGAACATTTGTTGTTGCTGCAAGTATGTTCGCAGGAATGTCTTTGTGGGGATATACTACGCAACGTGACTTAACTGGAATCGGTTCATTTTTAGGGATGGGACTTTTTGGTTTGGTTATTGCAATGGTTGTGAATATGTTTGTTCATAGCTCTGGTATGTCTTTTTTGATTAGTTTGGTTGGCGTTGTTGTTTTTACAGGCTTGGCAGCAACAGATACACAAAGAATTAAATTATCTTATCAATCATTCTATCAATATGAAGGTCCAGAAATGGCTGCAAAGCGTAGTGTCTATGATGCATTAACGCTATATTTGAACTTTATTAACCTGTTCCAATTTTTATTACAATTTATGGGCGTTCGTTCAGGTAATAATAATTAAGCAACTATTTTCTTTTACAAGAAAATTAGGTTTATATTTTCGGAAGTGCACTAATATTTTAGTGCACTTTTTGTATTTATATAATGTTATGTTATTTTATGTAATAAATTGTGATGTAATTATCACGCGAACTTTAAACTTATATATAAATCCATATGTTAGGCTTTTTGGGGATCGTTTTAATTTAAAATGCGGCGTAGTATAGCTCGTCATACCTAATAAAATTCATGTTATGTATAGAGTTTTTAGATGTTTTGCGAAAGCTGGTTGTAACATATAATTATTTATAGTAGGAATAAGGCACTAAATTAATATCATTGTGACTAAAAGATTTGTGTCTTTTTTAAGTGCATATAATGGTGTTATTATGAGTTTATGTTTTTTGAGGAATAACAAAGATATACTTGTTGTTATTCTGATAAAAATTCAAAAAAAAGAAAGATGTTCTGTTAAATGAACAAGCTGATGAGTTGAGCAATGTCAGAATCAACGAGGCATAGAATGAAAAAAATATTACCGAAAATTACATTATCGGTAGTGGGTTTAGCGTCTACCTTAATGTTAGGTGGATGTAATATGGTTTTAATGGATCCAAAGGGAACCGTTGGACAAGGTGAAAAGCACTTAATCTTAATGTGTGCTGCGGCAATGCTGTGTATTGTTATTCCAGTTATTATCGCCACTTTGTGGGTTGCGTATCGCTATCGTAAATCAAATACGAATGCGACATATGCGCCTAAATGGGACTTTTCAACAACGATTGAAATTTTGGTTTGGGGTATTCCAATGTGTTTGATTGCATTCCTTGCATATCATACATATATATCCTCTCACGAGTTGGACCCATATAAACCGATTGCTGCTCCTGCTGATAATCCAAATGTAAAACCTATAAAGATACAAGTTGTTGCATTAAACTGGAAGTGGTTATTCATTTATCCAGAATATGGAATTGCAACAGTAAATGAAATTGCAATTCCGGTGAATACGCCTATTGCATTCCGTTTAACATCTGATGCGACGATGAATTCATTTTGGATTCCACAATTGGGATCTCAAGTGTATGTCATGGCAGGTATGCAAACACAATTGCATTTGATGGCGACTTCTCCTTCTCCAGCTGATGGTTTTAGAGGCGTTTCAAGTAACTATAGTGGTGCTGGATATTCAGATATGAAATTCCGTGCTATTGCAACAGATCAAAAAGGTTTCGATGAGTGGGTTGAAAAAGTGAAAGCTTCTTCAAAGCAATTAGACAGCAAAGATGGCGAAGTCTATAAGCACTTAAGAGATAATCAAATGGATTATGCAAGAGAACACGAAGGAAACGTTAATCCTGAGCCAGTACAATATTTTGGTACTGTTGGACATCATTTCTTTGATGAGATTGTTGCACAATATAATCATGGACATTCAACTGTAGAAGGCCATGGGAATATGAATATGGATCCTGCTCAATCTAATGATATGCACTCAGGGGAATAGGAAAGATGTTAGGAATTTTAACTCTTAAAGATATTCCGTATAATGTACCCATTTTGGTGGGAACATTTATCGGGGTAGCTATTATTGGATTAGCAGTTCTTGCTGCTATTACATATTATGGCAAATGGACAGTTTTGTTTAAAAACTGGCTTTTCTCTGTCGATCATAAACGTATCGGTATCATGTATATCGTTCTTGCGTTGGTGATGTTATTCCGTGGGTTCTGTGATGCGTTGATGATGCGTACACAACAAGCAATTGCTTTTGACAGCCCTGGCTACTTACCACCACACCATTATGACCAAATCTTTACAGCACACGGCACTATCATGATTTTCTTCATGGCGATGGCGTTTATGCAAGGTTTGTTCAACTTGATTGTGCCTTTACAAATTGGTGCACGTGACGTTGCTTTTCCATTCCTTAACTCTTTAAGTTTTTGGTTAACAACAGCTGGTGCAATTCTTGTAAACATTTCTTTGTTTATTGGTGAATTCTCAACTGCAGGTTGGTTAGCTTATCCTCCAGTATCTGAATTACAATTTAGTCCTGGTGTTGGTGTTGATTACTATATTTGGGCAGTTCAGATCTCTGGTATTGGTACAGTGTTAACCGCGGTTAACTTCTTGACCACAATTTGTAAAATGCGTGCTCCTGGCATGACATGGATGCGTATGCCTGTCTTTACTTGGACAGTGTTTGCATCATGTATTATGATTTTTACAACTTTCCCAGCTTTGACTGTTTCAATTGCAGAACTAACACTTGATCGTTATTTAGGCATGCACTTCTTTACCAATGATGGTGGTGGTAACGTAATGTTATACTTGAACCTGATTTGGGCATGGGGACATCCTGAGGTTTACATTCTTGTTATTCCTGCGTTTGGTTGTTTCTCTGAATTGGTTCCAGTATTTTGTAAAAAACCACTTTTTGGCTATGCCACAATGGTTTATGCAACCTTAACAATTACTGTTTTGTCATTGTTAGTATGGGTTCACCACTTCTTTACTATGGGTGCGGGTGCAAACGTTAATGCCTTCTTTGGTATTATGACGATGATCATCGCGATTCCAACTGGTGTTAAAATCTTTAACTGGTTATTCACAATGTACAGAGGTCGTATTGAATTTACGGCGCCTATGTATTGGACAATTGGTTTTATGATTGTGTTTGTTATTGGTGGTATGACTGGTGTTATGCTAGCAATTCCAGCAAGTGACTTCGTATTACATAACAGTGAATTCTTGATTGCCCACTTCCATAACACAATTATTGGTGGTGTGTATTTTGGTTATATTGCTGGTATGAATTTCTGGGCTCCAAAAGTAACTGGTTTCAAAATGAGCCAAGGACTTGGTAAAGCGGCATTCTGGTTCTGGTTCTTCGGTTTCTTCCTATCATTCGTACCTTTATATATTACAGGTTTCGATGGAATGATCCGTCGTTTGAATCACTATGACAATCCAGATTGGCATATTTGGTTGATTATTGCTTGTATTGGTGCATTCTGTATCCTTATCGGTGTTGTATGTCAGTTGTTACAATTATTCCTTGGTATTTGGAATATGGACAAACCTGGCCACAAAGACGTTACAGGTGATCTATGGGATGGTCGTACATTAGAATGGTCAACATCTTCACCAGCTCCTGTTTATAACTTTGCTCATATTCCTGTTGTTCAGGCTCGTGATGCTTTTGCTTATGACAAAGAACATGGTATTGATACTCGCCGTACATCTGAACCATATCAAGACATTATTATGCCAAAAAATACCTCTGCAGGTTTTTGGATTGGTATGTTAGCTTTGGTTCTAGGTTTTGGTGCTGTTTGGCATATCTGGTGGTTAGTTGTTGTTGCTGCTGTTATTATCTTATTAACAGCTGTAGGGTATAGCTTTAAGGAAGATAAAGAATTTGTCATTCCTGCTGCAGAAGTCGAACGTATTGAGAAAGAACATTCTCGTAATATTATGACACAGGTGGCTGAATAATGAGTGAAAATATTACAAGTACAGCAAATAGTGGTCATCACGAACACGAACATGAAAATCATTCAGCATTTGGTTTTTGGCTATACCTTATGTCTGACTGTATTCTCTTTGGATGTTTGTTTGCCAGTTATGCTGTTTTACATGGACAATTCTTTGGTGCACCAACATTTTCAGAGCTTCTTAAATCTGGAGATATTGAATTTAAAACGGTAGCTTATGAAACCGCTTTATTGTTGTTAAGTTCATTATCTTTTGGTTTTGCTATGTTGTCTGCACATAAAGGCAGCAAAGGCGGGACTTTGCTTTGGATGGTTGTGGCTGCAGTATTAGGTGCAGGATTTCTTGGTTTAGAAATTAAGGAATTTACGCATTTAATTGCTAAAGGTGCAACACCTGAATCTTGTGCACATTGGTCTGCGTTCTTTACCCTTGTTGGTACACATGGTTTGCATGTGACTTTAGGTTTAATTTGGATGATTGTTTTAATGGTTCAAGTTGCAACCAAAGGGGTTGGTTCTAAGATGATGCCACGCTTAACTTGTTTAAGCTTGTTCTGGCATTTCTTGGATATCGTCTGGATCTGTGTATTTAGTTTTGTTTATCTATTGAGTATGGTGCAATAATGGAAAATCAAGCTGTTTCTTCTCACGGAGAAGGTCATGGACACGGCTCTATAGTTTCTTATATTGTTGGGTTCATTCTATCTGTTATCTTAACGGTTGCATCATTTTGGTCTGTTTTAGGACATGCCTTATCATATAGTGCAACAATAATAGCACTTGGAGTGTTGGCTGTATTACAAATTTTTGTACAAGTCACATTCTTCTTACATGTTAGTGCTGCTCCAGAACAACGTACAGAAGTAGTTTCTTTCTTATTCTCTATATTTGTTGCTTTGGTGATCTGTTTTGGTACGTTATTCGTTATGTATAATGTTGGACATTTAATGATGTCCAGACCAACGATTTAATACTAAATATTATAGGGTGGTTTACATCACCCTATAATTTGGTTTTTACTTTTGATTATATTTTTAGTGAAAGCCAACCATAAAAAAAGCCCTTAACTTTATTATGAAGTTAAGGGCTTTTTTTATAAACTTTATAAAGAAAAATTAGTCTTTATGAGGTTCTTTTGAAAGCATAGCTTTTTTGTCTTCTTTACCGTTCCACTCGTCTGCATCTACAGGAGAGGTTCCTTTTCTTGTCATATTTGGCCATGATTTAGAAAGTTCGGTATTGATTTCTAACCAATCAGCTGAACGGTCATCACTGTCTGGGAAAATTGCTTCAGCAGGGCACTCTGGCTCACATACGCCGCAGTCAATACATTCTTCTGGGTTAATCACAAGGAAGTTTTCACCAGCATAGAAACAATCTACGGGGCAAACTTCGACACAATCCATATATTTGCAACGGATGCAGTTTTCCGTAACCACATAGGTCATTGCTTTCTCCGATTCATATCTGTTAAAGGGATTTATACCCTAGTCATAAAGAAATCCGTAGCACTCAGTGTTTATTTGAATGCTCTGTCATAGAGGTTTAGTAATTATTTAAAGCTATGACAAGAAAATATTTATAACCTTTATTACTTTGCTTCTGAATTTTCAAGAATTTCTTGATAAATCAGTGAGATATTTTTTGCGCCCATACGTTGTTTGGTTAAATTAAGGATTTTAATCACTCTGATTTGCTCATTCCAAGGAAAGGTTAAAACATCATTAACCTTAATGGTCTGTGCAGATTTTGTAATCGAACAAGAGTTAACCCGAATATATCCAAGTTTCGTAAATCTTGTGCTGATACTGCGTGTTTTATAGATTCTGGCATGCCACATCCAGAGATCTATTCGTTGCGTATGGCTATCATAATCAATCATGTCGGTTTTTATTATAGAATTTTTGTAAATCAGCAATAGAAATCGAAGGTGCTTTTTTCTTTGTTTGTAATTTGCTTTTATGTTTTTTAGCAACTTGGAATGGTGCTGTTCCAACAAGTAAAGGAGCAGGTGGGCCCATTCTTTTCTTCGAGGGGTGTTGTGGTTTCTGAGTAAAAAATCCAAGTGCTTTTAATAAATTAGGAATAGTCTCTGATATATAAGGCAAAGGGGTGACATCTTGTTTTTTAAAGGTGCTTGGATGCTCTTTAATTTTATTTCTTAAGTTTTTATTTATTTTTTCAGCAACATCTAAACGGATATATTGATTACTTGCTTTTATCCATCCAAGAAATTGGTAGAAATCATCATCGATATGATCATCTTTTGTATTGATATGGATTAGATGAGGTAAAGGGATCATTTCAGCTTGGATAGAATGATGGAACAAATGATATAATAAAGCTCTGAATTTAACTTTTTTCTCTTTAAAGAGGTCTTTTAAATAAAATGCGTACTCACCCTGAATGATTCCGTATTTGTATAAGGTATTTTTGCTTGTTTTGGGTAAGTGTGTTTGATGATTTCTCCATAAAATCCCACCATTTTCATAAATTTGGTGGATTAATCCCCGTAATATAGGAGAAAGCTTATCATTATTATGCGCTTTGAGTAGGTTGGAACACAAATGTTCTACTTGTGTTGATAGATATTCTTGTAAGCGTTTAAGAAGAATATTTTTTATTTCATTATCAAGGAATTCATTATCCAATAGAGTAATTTGAGGATGTAATAAATCATATCCCTTTTTTAATCGAGCAATAGGGGTGTTTTCCCATAGAATATTGCCTGTTTTTAGATCGATTTGAAAATCCTGTTCTGTAGCATGCTTAAATTTATGGATTTGTTGAGGGATTAATAGGCGAATATTTTTTCGAATACTGCGAAGGGCCAGTTTATAATCTTCTTGAGGGATCGATTCTTGCAACTCAATCGTGAAACCTTTGAAAGAACCAATGGCCTGACCTTCGATTAAAATCGTTCCTGATGTTGTAATAGAGGTCAGTAAATTATCTTTTCCTTGATTCTTAAGGTTGCGTAGCAAAGAGGTTGCTCTTTGGTTGACAAAACGACTCATTAACGCGGTATGTAATGCATCAGAAAGACTGTCTTCGACTTCTCTGGCTTGTGCTTGCCAATAGATTGCATTTTCTAACCATTGATTTTTGGCAGCGAGATAAGAGCAAATACGAATACCAGAGAGCCTTTGCATTAAGGTATCAATATCTCCATGAGGATGATTTAATTGCTCTATTTGCTGGTGCATCCATGTTTCAGGGATATGTCCTTGTTTTAATAAGAATAAAAAAGTTTTTTTACAAATTCTGGCATGATTATCATTTCCTAATTTTTTAAAATCAGGAATCTGACAATTTTCCCACAATAATTGTGTGTTTTGAACATTAGTACATGCGGCCATTACCTCTGGGTCTTGGATAAGATAAATCAAGGTTTGTAGGTCTGCAGTATGCTGGCTGGTAATTAATGTTTTTAGGGGGGGCGCTTTACTCAAGGATGCAAGTAATTTGGATGGGTTAGAGAAATCTGGTGTATGATTCCTCCAAAAGAGCTGTTTTAAAGAATCAAAATGATGATTTTCAACAGCATTGACATTTTTCTCTGACATACTAGAGCAATTTGCTGTGGTGCCGAACGTTCCATCTTGCATTCCTCTGCCAGCACGTCCTGCAATTTGAGCAATTTCAGAAGGGTATAGATTGCGTAATTGGCGTCCGTCATATTTTGATAAGCTTGCAAATGCGACGTGGTTGACATTCATATTAAGTCCCATGCCGATGGCATCGGTAGCCACTAAATAATCAACTTCTTTATTTTGGTAAAGTTCCATTTGAGCATTGCGCGTTCGAGGGGATAATCTTCCCATCACGATGGCACAGCCTCCATGTCGTCTTTTAATGAATTCAGCAATGGCATATACTTCATTAGCAGAGAAAGCGACAATTGCGGAGCGTGGAGGCAGTTTGGTAAACTTATCAAAACCCGTATAGGTTAAGTTAGAAAGGCGAGGGCGCGAATCAATCTCAATATTAGGAATGAGTTGCTTTAAAATAGGAGTAATTGTATCTGCACCCAGAAACATTGTTTCAATATTGCCTCTGCAATGCAGTAATCTATCCGTAAAAATATGGCCACGATCTGGATCAGCACAAAGTTGAATTTCATCAATTGCGACAAAATCAACAGGAATATGTGTTGGCATAGCTTCCACAGTGCAAGAAAACCATTTTGCTTTTGGAGGGATGATTTTTTCTTCACCTGTAATGAGCGCGACGTGTTGTTCTCCTTTAATCAAGACCATTCTGTCATAGTTTTCTTTTGCAAGTAGGCGTAGAGGAAAACCAATTGTTCCAGAAGTATGCGCCATCATTCGCTCAAGAGCTAAATGAGTCTTTCCTGTATTGGTGGGGCCAAGAATTGCTTTAATCAATTGCGTGGAGGTCTGTAAAGGCGCCATAAAAAACACTTTATTTTAATGTAGATAAAAATACTATTCTATAAGGAAAAGAAATGGCATAACTAAATTCGCTTTAAGAGTCTATATATCATAGATGGCTCTTATTTAATAATTTAGGTGTTACGACTATAATTAATAGGGTGATAAAGGCTTTTATATGGATCAGGATCAAAACGATAGTTTGCAACGGAATTTAAGCAATCGTCATATACAATTAATTGCAATTGGAGGGTGTATTGGAACAGGTCTTTTCTTAGGATCTGGGAGTACTATTCAACTTGCAGGACCTTCAATTGTTTTTATTTATATGTTGATTGGTATTGTCGTTTTCTTGGTTATGCGAGCGTTAGGGGAACTTTTACTCTCTAATTTAAATTATAAATCTTTCGTTGATTTTGTCAGTGAACTACTGGGCCCTTATGCAGGATTTCTGTTGGGATGGTCTTATTGGTTATGTTGGGTTGTTGTTGGAATCGCGGATTTAGTCGCGATTGCCGGATATACGAATATGTTTTTTCCTAATTTACCATCTTGGGTGCCAGCGTTAGTATGTATTCTTTTATTTTATACATTAAATAGTCTCACGGTGAAGTTATTTGGTGAAATGGAATTTTGGTTTGCAATTATTAAAGTAGTTGCTGTTTGTATTTTGATTATTGTTGGCGGTACATTTATTGCAGTCTCTTTTAAAGCACCAACAGGGGAAGTTGCCTCTCTAAGCAATGTATTAAATGGGGGAGATTTATTCCCAAATGGATTTAGAGGGTTCTTAGCAGGATTTCAAAGTGCGACTTTTGCCTTTATTGGGGTAGAGTTAATAGGAACAGTTGCAGCAGAATCAAAGGATCCTTTTAAGAATTTACCTAAAGCGATTAATAATATCCCCTTACGAATTATTATGTTTTATGTGTTGGCTGTTTTGGTGATTATGGCGGTTATTCCTTGGCATAGTATTGATCCCAATAAAAGCCCATTTATTGTTTTATTTTTGTTTGCAGGTTTGCCAGCTGCAGCTGCAGTTGTTTATGTCGTTGTTATGACTTCAGCGGCGTCTTCAACAAATAGTGGTATTTTTTCAAGTAGCCGTATGTTGTACGGGTTAGCATCCTTAAATAAAGCACCTCGTTTCTTTACAAATTTATCAAAATCAGCAGTTCCTGTGAACGGACTACTTTTTTCTTGTATTTGTTTGCTATCAGCAGTTGTTTTATTAGCTATTGGAAATAAAAGTATTATTGATACCTTTACACTGGTTGCATCTGTAGCAACAATTATTACTTTATTTACATGGTCTTTGATTGTATTATCTTATATTCGTTATCGCAAAAAATATCCAGAGCGTCATCAAGCATCTTTATTTAAAATGCCAGGTGGTATTTTTACGTGCTGGATTTGTATTATTTTTGTGATTTTAACGATTTTAACATTAACGTTACAATCCAATACCCGTATCGGTTTATATTTAGGAGCGATATGGTTTGCTTCATTGAGTGTCGGTTATTTGTTGATTCCTCAAGAGGTTAAAAAGGATTGGAAAGTATTACTGGACCAAGCTATAAATAAAAATTAAGATTATTTTCGTAATAATTACGAAGAGGTAAGAATTATTTTAATAAAACTTACCTTTATATTTCAAAATTTATTAAAAAATTAATAAAACTTAAAAAATTATATTCCAATATTTGTACAAAACATTTAGAGTATTTATAATGTATGTAATTATGTTTTAAAAATTGTGATGTAACAAACATTATTTTGATCATAATCTTGATTTTTGTACTGAGAGTACTCACTTCTTGAGTATACAGAAATAATCTTGATACAGTTTTGATAAAATGAATGGTTTAAATAATATGAATAATGAAAATTTCTCTTCTGAACGCCAAATTGTTATCTTAAAAGAAACAATTACTACAATGGTTCGGCAAGAAGCTCCTGATTTGTCAGCACGTCAGTTGGCTGTTTTTTTGATTTGCTACCTAAATGATACAGTTCAAACGGTGAGAGGGCTTGCTGCTAATTTGCATGTATCTAAACCTGCAATTACACGTGCTCTTGATCGTTTAGAAGAACTAGGTTTTCTTTCAAGAAAAACAGATCCTATGGATCGTCGCTCAGTTTTAGTTCAACGTACGGATGCTGGTGCTGAATATCTTGCAAATATTCAATCCATTATGGGTAATGCTTCTGTAGATAACGCTAAAATACACTAAGCACATTTAATTTTAGATATAAAATAAAAAAATTTTCAATACGAATTAAACTTAATTTTAACATTAAGTTAATTATAGAACAATATTGTTTTACACTTGTAGAATAATATTGTTTTTTTTTAAGCTCTTGAATTATTCAAATATTTATTGTTAAATAAATCTAAGAATATAGTTTAAAATTATTTTGAGAGTTTTATTATGAAAAAAATTTCTTTATTATTAGCAGCAACATTTATTAGTGCACCTTTAGCATTAAGCAATCAATCTTTTGCTGCACCTGAGCATAAAGCTGTTAATCATCCTGCAGCAACATCAAATAAAGCATCAGGAACGGTGTATATGACTTTCCATTCTGCTGATGTTGGTGTTGGTTACACTTGGGGTGATGGTATTTTAAAGTATCACGGTAAAAGTTATAAGTTCACGATTAAAGGTGGAGATATCGTTGCTGTTGGTTTCTCTAAATCTCAAGCATCTGGTCATGTATATGATTTGAAAAATCTTTATGATTTTGCCGGAAACTATGCTGCAGCTAGTGGTGAAGCAACTGCAGGCGTTGGTGTTGGTGCTGCAAGTCTAAAGAATAGTAAAAATGTTTCAATTAGCATTGATACTAAAACAATGGGTGGTCGTTTAGCAGGGGCACCAGGTGGTTTTTCTATTAAATTTGCAGATGCTAAATTACAAAAAGCTGTAGAAGCTCGTGATAACGCTGTAAAAGCACAAGGAAAAGCTGTAAAAGCAAAAAAATCTGCAAAATCTGCAAATGAAACAACAGAAGATTTGAATGAACAACAATTAAATAAATTAAAGAAATAGTATTCGATAGTTTTTAATTGTAAGTTATAAGAAATGGTAGGTTGTAAGACCTACCATTTTTTTATGTTACATTGGCTTGTTTTATAAAGAATAAAAATAGTCCAAAGAATTTGTGGTAGAATAAGTAAACTATAAGCACAGATTGTATTTTGTAATGTTGTTAATGGGATAAATAAAATTAGTAAGCCACCCCATGTACAAAATCCCCATTCAATTAAAGTCACAATAGCGGGATTAATTTGGCAACGATGTGCCATTTGATATAAATGGCTGCGATGTGCTTGTAAGAGTGCTTGTTTTTCTCTTGCTCGTCTAATTAAAGTAAACGTAACATCGTAAATAATACCAAATAATAAGAAAAATATTAATATTGATCCTGTTGGTATATTGTTTATGCTGATATGATTAATATCGTTTAATGGGGTTATTGCAAGTGTTGCCAAGAGTAGACCACAAGCTTGACTACCAACGTCCCCCATAAAAATCTCTGCTTTTGGATAGTTAAATGGTAAGAAACCTAGTAATCCACAAAGTAAAGCTAGTGCAATCAGGCCGAATTCAATTTGTTGTGTTTGATAATAAAAGAACGCACAGCAAATTGTTGCAACTCCAGCAGCTAATCCATTTAATCCATCCATAAAATTAAATGCATTCGTAATATAAACCAACCAAATAATGAAAACAGGTAGTAACAAAAAATGCGTTTGTTGTAATAAAGAGAGAGAAGGGATAATCAATGTAACAATTATTGCGCATATAATTTGTGCGGCAAGTTTTATAAAAGCAGACCATTGTTTTACGTCATCTAGCCATGAAATAATGGACAGAAATGCAACGGTTCCCAATAAAGCAATAATAGAGAAAAGATAGGGTTGATGTAGTAATGGAAAAATTATTATACTGCCTATGAAAAATGCAGTAATAACGCCAACGCCACCACCTTTAGGGGTCGGTTTAGTATGAGAACTGCGTTCGACAGGATTATCCATTACTCCAATACGAGCCATTGTCTTCACAATAATAGCCGATAAAAGAGTAGTTCCGATAAGCCAAGCTAAAAATAATAGATGAAATGAGAAAGTGGTCATTGTTTTTTTTATAAATAAATGATAAGAGTGGATGACGTATTATAGGCTATAAAGATGGAACGATGACATTGCAACAGTCTAATTTATCCGAGACAACAAAGCAAACAAAGAGATATAATCGAATTGTGGTTAATATTCTCATGGATGCAATATTAGCAGCGATTGCAGCGCCCTTGGCTCGTTGGTTGTCTGATCCTCAAGGGGGATTGTTACATCCGTTATGGTTCTTGACCAGTGGTGTGCTAACATTATTGGTTAGTGGTTTGCCTTTTCATATTCCACAACAATATTGGCGCTTTTCTGGAATTGCTGATTTATTAAATATTGCTGCTGCTTCTGTTGCAAGTTCTGTGTTATTTACTTGTCTTTTATATTTTACAGGTTTTTCCTCTCCATCGATTACATTCCCAATTATTTATGCGCTTGTATTGCTAGTTTTGATGGGAGGAGGGCGCGTAGGTTATCGTTTATGCACTTCTGAAAATATTAAGCTTAATCGTAACAAAAAACAAAAGATATTATTGCTTGGTAGTGATGAAGATATTGACCTGTTTATTCGTGCAACCAAAAGAGATGTGCAAAATTCGTTACGCGTTGTTGGTTTAATTTCTTTTCGTCAAAGTCGTAAAGGGCATCGCATTCATAATGCGCCAATCTTTGGAGATTTAGAAGCGTTACCTGAAGCTTTAGCAACATTAAATCAGCAAAAGAAATTGCCTTCTACGTTGGTAATTACAGGTGGAGAGCTAAGGGGACCTCAATTACGTCAATTATTGTCGATTGCTGAAGAGTGGAAAATTCAAGTTCAAAGAACGCCAAGCCTTACGAATCTTGCACCTGCAAGTAATGTTGAATTACAACCAATAGCATTAGAAGAATTATTAAATAGACCTCAGATTCCTTTAGATCAAGAGGGTATGGAGTTCATGATTCGAGATCGTGTGGTTGTTGTGACTGGTGCAGGGGGAAGTATTGGCTCTGAGTTAGTGAGACAAATTGCACGCCTTTCTCCAAAGCTGTTGATCTTATTGGATCATAGTGAATATGCGTTATGGAGAATTAATGTTGAGCTAACAGAGTGGAAGCTACAAGGTGAACGTAAACTTGTTTTAGCGAATATTCGTGATGAAGCTAGAATACAAGCGGTGTTTCAACATTATAAACCAGAAATAGTGTTTCATGCAGCAGCATTAAAGCATGTTCCAATGATTGAAAATAATCCGATTGAAGGATTTTTAACGAATATTATTGGGACGCGTATTATTGCTAAGGCTGCTGCAGAGGCAGGTGTTAAAGCACTGATTATGATCTCTACGGATAAAGCTGTTAATCCATCTAGTTTAATGGGAACATCGAAACGCATTGCTGAAATGTATTGTCAGGCTTTGGATATGGCTATTCATCATGAGCCTGAGCAAATACAAAAAATCGTTAATATTCCTCAAAATAGTATGATGCGATGTGTTACGGTACGTTTTGGAAATGTTTTGGGATCGACAGGATCAGTTGTTCCATTATTTAGAAGACAATTACGTCATGGTGGCCCATTAACAGTCACTGACCCTGAAATGAAACGTTACTTTATGACTGTGCCAGAGGCTGTTGGTTTAGTATTGCAGGCGAGTGTTCGTGCTACGGTTTATAAAGGTGGGGATGCCGCGACTGATCAGATGTTAAGAAACGGTGGGATTTTTGTTTTAGATATGGGCGAGCCTGTTAAAATATTAGATTTAGCCCGTCAGTTAATTCGTTTGGCAGGGTTAAAACCTGATGAGGATATTCAAATTGAATTTACAGGGTTAAGACCTGGTGAAAAATTATTTGAAGAGTTGTTTCATGGTCGTGAAGCTCCTATGCCGACGGATCATGCTGGACTAATGATGGCAACACCTCGAACTGTTAATTTGCAAGAGGTTAATGATTTAATTGATCAAATTGCCGAGGCTTGTCAGCAAGAAAATATAGAGAAAGCGCTTGCTATTGTTCACCAATTAGTGCCAGAATTCCAACATAAGTTAAATGCAAATTAAAAGGAATAAAGTTTGCTTTTGAGGATTTAATATTTACTGATACAGTTCTTTAATCAAAGATAATGCTTGATGATAACTTTATAGCTCAAACATTGTCATCAAATATAAAAAAGGAGGATTAAATGTTATTTAGTCATGTGACTGTTGGAAGCAATAATATCGATAAGTCCAAGATTTTCTATGATGCATTATTTGATGTGATGGGTGTGAAGGGGCCAAAAAATAGTCAAAAAGGCCTTTTGATGTATGCCAAAGATAATCAGTTTCTTTTAGTGATGACACCTATTGATGGCAAGCCAGCAACCTTTGCAAATGGTGGAACGATTGGTTTTGCTTTAGATTCTGCTGAAGCGGTCAAAGCATGGCACCAGGCTGGTGTAGAACATGGAGGTAAATCTATTGAAGATCCTCCAGGTGTGCGTGATAACGGTGGGGTTAAAATGTATTTAGCATATTTACGTGATCCTGATGGAAATAAACTTTGTGGTTATTATTTAGTAGGTTAATTGAATAGGCTATATTTTGAATGGCTTTATATTAAAAAATAAAGCCAAAAAATTTATTTAAAAAAAGAGAACAATGATGAGTAATCCAATCTTCTTTCTTGATTTAAAAAAACAACAACAACGTTTGGGTGATGCGGTTAAGAAGCGTGTTGATCATGTATTATCTCATTGTCAGTTTATTTTAGGGCCAGAGGTTCAAGAGTTAGAAGAGCGATTAGCTTTATATGTTGGGGCAAAATTCTGTATTGGCGTTTCATCTGGAACAGATGCGATACAAATTGCGTTAATGGCTGAAAATGTTGGTTCTGGAGATGCTGTTTTCCTTCCTGCATTTACGTATACTGCAACAGCAGAAGTTCCTTTGGTATTGGGGGCAACGCCTGTTTTTGTGGATATTGATCCAGAAACCTTTCAAATTGATCCAACGCATTTAAAACTATGTATTCAAAAAGTTCGTAATGAAGGAAAGTTAACCCCAAAAGCAATTATTGGTGTTGATCTTTTTGGTCAACCAGCGCCATGGGATGTATTGCGTAAAATTGCTAAACAAGAACGTATGTTCTTATTAGATGACTGTGCACAATCTTTTGGGGGTGTTTATCAAGGCCATAAATTAGGGAATGAAGCTGATGCGACGGTGACTTCATTCTTTCCATCAAAACCTTTTGGTGGTTATGGTGATGGGGGAGCGATTTTTACTAATGATGAGGAAAAAGCCGAGTTATATCGTTCATTAAGAAGCCACGGGGAAGGTAAAACACGTTATCAAGTGATGAGAACGGGAATGAATGGCCGTTTAGATACCTTACAAGCTGCTATTTTATTGGCTAAATTAGATTATTTTGATGGTGAAATTGCACGACGTGAAGAAATTGCATGTTTATATGACGAGCATCTTGCATCTCTTGTGCATGTGCCAGTCAGAGTGCCACAAAGTCAAAGTGCATGGGCGATTTATTCTATTTTGCTGGAAAATGAGCAAATGCGTGCAAAATTACAAAACAAATTGAAAGAGGATAATATTCCATCAGCAATTTATTATCCTTTGCCTTTGCATCTACAACCTGCTTATTGTAATTCTCATGATGGTAGTGTATTGCCAGTTTCAGAAAAAATATCTAAACAGATATTTGCATTGCCAATTCATCCAGAACTGACGGATGAAGAGGTTTTAAGAATTATTGATGTGATCAAAGGATAAAGGCTTTTTCGATGCGTAAACAAAATATTATTTTAACGTCAGTTTTAGCCTTTTGCGTTTTGGTTGTCTTGGGCGTGTGGTTAATGGTTCGTAAAGAACTAGTCCCCGTTGCATTTTCACCAGTCGTAAATGCAGAGTTGGTTGTTGGGCCGTTGCATAAAAAACGTGCTTTAACGCCACAAGAATTGAAAGTTGTTCAAGACTGGATTAACAAGAATGAAAAAGGGTGGGGACCGTTGCATCGTAATCCGCCTTCTACTGGCGATGTAGAAATCCATTTCAATCAAAATGTAGATTTAAAAGATTATGCGGATAAACCACAAAATCAAAGACCTTATCCTTTTACATTAGTTTTATGGTTGGGGATTAGTCAGGCAGATTGGAACAATAAAGTTTTTTATGAAGTCTCTAATGGAAGTGTTGGTAATAAAGTATATCTTAAGAGCTGCACAGATGAAGAATTTGAAGCATTAAGAAAATTAGTCGATCAATATGACTATCAAAGAACTGTGTTTCCATAAGATAAACTGAATATAGATTTTTAAAGGGCCGTAAGGGCCCTTTTTTTATAATTTTGTTTATGAATTATCTGCTTCAGCCTCTTCTAATTCACTATGAAGCTCTAACCATGTTTCTTCTGCTTCTTCTTGTTTTTTTTGAAAGTCAGATAGTTTGATTTGAATAGCCTTCATTTCTTCTGGCTTGGCAGAGCTATAAAAATTAGTGTCAGCCAGTTTCTCTTCTAGTTTAAGAATTTCGCTGGCACATTTGCTCATTATTTTTTCTGCATCTTTAATTTTATTGCGCAAAGGTTGGAGTAACTTGCGTTTTTCAGCTCTTTCTTTACGTGCTTCCTTTTGAGAGCTTGTTGTAGAAGTATTTTCTGCCTTAGATTGTTGATTGGCTTCTTTGCGTTGATCGTCTAACCATTGACGATATTCTTTGATATCGCCATCAAACGGCGCAACTGTGCCATTATTAACCAGCCATAAACGATCAGCAACTAATTCGATTAATCGTGCATCATGGGAAATCAAAATAACGGCGCCATTAAAGGCAGATAATGCGTGAACGAGGGATTCTTTGGCATCCAGGTCCAAATGGTTCGTTGGTTCATCTAAGAGTAAAATATTTGGGTTGTGACGTGTGGCCAAAGCCAAGACTAATCGCGCTTTTTCACCACCAGATAAAGAGTTTACTTTGGTATCAACACGATCAGCATCCAGACCAAATCTTGCGAGTTGGCTACGCAATTCTGTCTGTGTTGATTTTGGCAAAGCCGTTTGCATATGTTCTAATGGTGTATGCTCGGGAACAAGGTCTTCTAGCTGATGTTGAGCAAAATACCCAACAGATAGTTTAGGATTATTATGAATAGTGCCACTAAAAGGTTCTAACCGCCCAGCAATCAGCTTAATAAATGTTGATTTACCATTCCCATTGGCACCCAGTAATGCAATCCGATCATCGGGATCAATTCGTAAGGAGATACCAGATAAAATGGTGCGGTCTCCGTAACCAGCATTGACTTGTTGTAAGGTAATTAATGGTGGTGGTAGTTCAATGGGTTGTGGAAATTCAAAATGAACTGATGTTTCTTCGACAATTGCTTGCAAAGGAGGAAGTTTTTCCAGCGCTTTTAGGCGTGCTTGGGCTTGACGTGCTTTTGTTGCTTTTGCTCTGAAACGGTCAACGAAAGACTGCATATGCGCACGTTTTGCAGCAATTTTTTCAACTTCTCTGTTTTGCTGTAACGCTTTTTCATTTTTTATACGGATAAATTCTTCATATCCACCGACAGTTAATGAGAGCTTACGTTGATTAAGATGCGCTATGGCGTTCACGGATTGGTCAAGGAGGTTGCGATCATGACTAACAATTAACGCGCTGCCAGAGAAGCACTCTAACCAAGATTCAAGCCATAAAGTGGCCTCTAAATCCAAATGGTTCGTTGGCTCATCTAAGAGTAAAAGGTCTGGGTTTAAAAATAATGTGCTGGCTAAGGCAACACGCATACGCCATCCACCAGAAAAGTCAGATACAGGACGTTTTTGATTCTCTTCACTGAACCCTAAACCCGCTAGAATGATTGCTGCTCGGGCAGGGGCGCTGTCAGCATTAATCGCGATAAGGCGTTCATGCACTTCGGCCAATCGATATCCATCTTGGATGGTTTCAGCCTCATGCAACAGAGTCGCACGTTCTTGGTCTGCAGCGAGGACGGTATCAATTAAAGAGAGCGGGCCAGAAGGGGCTTCTTGTTTTACACGAGCCATTCTGATTCGGTTAGGGATCAAGATTTCGCCATCATCAATGGGAATATCACCAGCAATGGCGGCTAATAGTGTTGATTTACCAGCACCATTTCGTCCGACGAGACCTACTTTTTGGCCATTTTCAATGGTTAAAGAGGCATTTTCTAAGAGAGGACGACCGAAAATTCTTAAGGTCAGATTATTGATAACCAGAGTGCTCACAACATTGCTCGTGTAAAATAGTGTAAAAAATGATCGACAAAATAATAAAATTTCTTTTATTTACCAATAACGCTCTTCATTTACAAAGAATGATTCGCTTTTTATAGTAACTAAGGAAAATATATCATGGCTATTCAAAGAACTTTATCAATTTTAAAACCAGATGCAACCCGTCGTAACTTAACTGGCAAAATTAATGCATTAATCGAAGGCACAGGTCTTAAAATTGTTGGTCAAAAACGTTTGCAATTGACAAAAGCACAAGCAGAAGGATTTTATGCAGTTCATAAAGAACGTCCTTTCTTCGGTGAACTTGTATCTTTCATGATCAGTGGTCCAGTGGTTGTGCAAGTATTAGAAGGCGAAGACGCAGTTGCTAAAAACCGTGAAATCATGGGTGCAACCAATCCTAAAGACGCAGCAGCACATACTATCCGTGCACAATTTGCTGAATCAATCGAAGCAAACTCTGTTCATGGTTCTGATTCTGCTGAAAACGCAGCAAATGAAATCAAATTCTTCTTTGCTGAAATTGAAATTAACGCTTAATTTATTTTAAAGATTTAATTTTGAGATGCAAAAGGGCTGGGAGGAAACTTTCAGTCCTTTTTTGTTGTTAAGATATAATTATAAAAATAATTTTATAGTCCCAAGGTAAACTTTAGTTATCTGTTACTATATGAGTAAAGGTAATTATTTTGTGATATTTGATAAAATTACTGCTCGTATAACATTAAGTAGGTTTAATATTTAGCATATATAAATGTAAGGCGAGGAGTAGATAAAGTTATGAAAGAAGTAAACGGAGTAAGTTCTGTGGTGCAATATGCGCCAGATGGTCAAATGATTATCGGAAATAGTCAGATACAAACTGTAGCAGAAACTTCAACTATTATTGATGATGGTGAAAAGCAAAGTGTTTCAATAGGACAAGTGGTTAGTAATGTTATTATTAATAGTGGTGGAACTCAGTACGTATTGGAGCTTGGATTTGCTTCTGATGTAACAATTAATAGCGGTGGTGTTCAGTATATATATGGAGACCCTTCTACTGATAAGAGAGGTGTAGTTAGTCATGTAACTATTTATAGTGGAGGAACACAATATGTTAGTGGAGGTTCTGTTACCAGTGCGGTATTAGATGGGGGCATACAATATGTTACTTATGGTGGAAGTTCTGTCTCTGCAATTGTTAATAGTGGTGCGACGCTAGAAGGTGTTGATAATAATTGGGGTGCAATCATTCAAGATGCAACGATTAATAGTGGTGCAACATTGATAACCAATGGTGTGGATTTAGAGGGAGTGACTACCTTAAATGAAGGTGCAACTATTAACCTAGGGAATCAATTTTCAGGAAGTGGCTCTATCAATTTAGTAGGAAATGGTGATCATAATATTATTGTAAAGTCAGACGGTTTGTCCCAAACCTATTCTATTCCTATTGAAGGATTTAAAGGAGATGGAGAGACAGGATCTGATCGTATTTTATTGCAAGGTGTTACATCTAGTAATCTTGTAGGCGTTGAATATGTAGATGCTAATAATAATCCTAGCGATAATTATGTTACTTTTCAAATTAAAGATACTGTTACTGGCTTAGCATCTGGTCTGACTTTTAATATTATAGGTGTGAAACAAACAGGAATTAGTATTGGTGAGGCAAGTGATGGTTCTGTGCTTGCAATAGCTAATAGTGATAATGCTTCGATTCCGTGTTTTCTGCCAGGTTCGATGATTAAGACCCCAAATGGAGAAATTCCAATTGAACAGTTGTCGATTGGAGATTTTGTTTGTACACATGACTGGATACATAAAAAAGAAGTTATTTGTGCAGTTAAATGGGTAGGATATAAAAGTGCTACTGTTAGACCAGATCTTTATGACGATGAAGCAGGGTATCCTATAAGAATTTCTAAAGGTGCGATTATTGAGGGTATTCCTTATAAAGATTTACTTGTTACATCAGAGCATTGTTTATTTTTTAATGGTAAATTTATTCCTGTTCGTATGTTGGTAAATGGTGCCAGTATTCGTTACGATTACTCCATTACCAGTTACGATTATTATCATATTGAGACAGAAGAGCATTCTGTAATTTGGGCAAATGGTATGTTAACAGAAAGCTATTTAGATACAGGGCATCGAAATAGCTTTAAACAGCATGGTCATATAGCTTATTTCGACAGAAAATCTAGACTCAAAAATTGGAAAAATGATGCAATTGCACCTTTAGTGGTGGAACGTTCATTTGCTGAGCCTGTTTATTCGTATTTTTTACAACGTGCGTTAGATATGGGTTTTGTAGTTTCTAAAGCACAAGAATTAACAAATGATTCTAATTTTCATCTTTGTACAGATCAAGGCGATGTTATTTACCCACAATTTGATGGAGAAGATAAATATATCTTTGTATTATCAGAAAATATTAGCACAGTGTATTTGTGCTCAAGAGTGGCGCGTCCTTGTGACGTTATAGGGCCATTTGTTAATGATCGTCGTCAGTTAGGTGTCTTGGTTGGAAATGTTACTGTATTATCCTTTGATGAAGATAATAATATAACGCCATATACTATTAAAACTCATTTAGAAGATAAAGATCTTGTTGGATGGGATGTCTTAGAGAAAGATCCTTGTCGTTGGACAAACGGTTATGCGAAACTAGATCTTTCTGAAAGTGTTAAGCAAAAAAGAGCTTTAATTATACAAATACAATTCTCTTACCCTTATTTTAAGAGTGAAGAAAATAATATAAAAGTAGTTAAAAACATTGCTTAAAGTCGTCTACACATCATTGGTGACCTCGCTAAAAGTTGTAAAGGTTAAATTTTAGCGAGATAAAATTAAGATGAGAATATAAAATTTAACCGTTAATGAGTGCCTCAACACTATGTTCAGGCTCATCTTTACGTAGGAAGTGTTTTAATACTTGCGGATAAAGAAGATGTTCTTGCTTTAACAGACGTTGTGCGAGTTTGTGCTCTGTATCATTTGGTAAGATCGGAACAACAGCTTGTCCAAGAATAGGGCCTTGATCCATATCTTCGGTGACAATATGCACGGTGCAGCCATGTAATTTCATGCCAGCTTTAATAGCTCTGGCATGGGTATCAAGTCCTGGAAATAAAGGTAAAATACTTGGATGAATGTTTAAGATCTTACCTTCCCAATTATTAATTAGGAACGGCGTTAACAAACGCATATATCCAGCCAAACAAACGGTTGAAATACGATGAGATTGTAATGCTGCATCAATTTGACGTTCGTGAGCTTGGCGATCTTTGCCAAAGTCATGATGGTCAATGACTTGGGTCGCAATTCCTGCATTGCGTGCAGTATCTAATCCTGCTGCATCGGGATTATTGCTGATGACCAGCTCAATAGAAGCTGGAAAAGACGGTTTTGCACATGCAGCAATAAGCGCATCCATATTGCTGCCACGACCACTGATAAGAATAGCAATGCGTTCTTTAAAAGACATATGGCTTTCCTGTAATATGTATTAATCAGCATCTGAAATAAATGTAAAATTCGGAAGATCGCTGAATTCTACAGTTGGTTCACTATTAGGATCTTCACTGGCAGAGATATGTCCAATGACGTAGGCTTCGGTATCAGTATCGCTTAAAAGCTCATTAACAGCAGCGACGTCGGAAACAATCAAGATCATCCCAATACCACAGTTAAAGACTTTTAACATTTCTTCGGTGGTGACATTTCCAGCTTGTGCTAACCAAGAGAATACAGCAGGCATTGGCCAGCTTTCCCCGTCGATGGTAGCAATCATTCCTTTAGGCATTACACGAGGTAGATTTCCAACAATCCCACCGCCTGTAATATGTGCTGCACCATGAAGGAGGCCTGCATTATGAAGAGCAATGACAGGCTCTACATATAATTTTGTAGGAGCCAATAGGGCTTCGCCTAGTAATTGTTCTGTATCAAAGGGTGCAATATCATCCCAAGCAAGATTTTGGGATTTAACAATAGAGCGAATCAAAGAAAATCCATTGGAGTGTGGGCCGCTGGAGGCAAGACCAATAATTTTTTCACCAGGAGCAATATTTTGAGGAAGCAAAGCATCGCGTTCAACAGCACCCACAGAAAAACCAGCTAAATCATAGTGGCCATGTTGATACATGCCAGGCATTTCGGCGGTTTCCCCACCAATTAGCGCACATCCGCAAGCTTCACAAGCGTTGCTGATTCCTGTAATAACGCGTTTTGCTTGTTCAAGCTCTAGTTTACCAGTAGCAAAATAATCTAGGAAAAATAAAGGTTTTGCACCTTGAACGATCAAATCGTTAACACACATGCCGACTAAGTCGAAACCAAGATTGTCACATAATCCAGTTTCAATCGCGAGGAGAAGTTTAGTACCAACGCCATCTGTGCCAGAAACTAAGATAGGATCTTTAAATCCTGCTGCTTTGACATCAAATAAGGCGCCAAATCCTCCTAAATTTCCCATAACACCAGATTGACGTGTTTTTGAAACCGCTGGTTTGATTGCTTCGATTAAAGCATCTCCCGCAGCAATATCAACGCCAGATTGTGCATAGGTCGCACCGTTTTCACTAGAAGGTTGTTTGATTTCTGAAGAATCTGAAGTCATTATTTAAGCAGCCTTTATATCTTTATGCTTGATAGGTTGATGTTGAATTTGATTATGAATGATTTTTGCTTCATATTAAACCTATATTTACGGTAGATATGATTTTTGGCAAAGCGAGAATGCAGAAAAAAAGTCAACAACAGTGTTTGATGGATCAGCCAAGGCAGCTTGCATTGCCTTTTCCCTATCATCCTCGCTTTATTCATTCAGAATTTATCAGTGCGCCATCGAATGCTGGGGCAAGGACTTGGCTGGGAATTAATCAGCATATTCGTTCTATTCCAAGTTGGCCAGATCGCCGTTTATTAGTGTGGGGCGATTCTGGTACGGGAAAGACACATTTATTACAAATATGGGCAGATCGGGAATCTGCATTATTTTTACCAGGATCTATTTTATCTGAGAATGCTTCGATTTATTGGTTGCAAAAAATTAAAGAAGAGTGGGTTAAAGCACTGGTGATTGATGATGCGGATGTCATTACGAATCATCATGCTTTGTTACATTTGCTAAATTTGGCCAAAGAATCAGATTTGCCTATTGTGTTGAGTAGTCGTAACCCACCATCACGATGGAGTGTGGGGTTACCAGACTTAGCCAGTCGACTTCGTGCGATGACAACCGTTAAAATAGAGCAACCAGAAGATAATTTATTGCGTATTTTATTATTGCGCTTGTTGGCTGAACGACAATTGGTTGTTTCTTCTTCGATGATTGATTGGTTATTGGTTCGGTTACCCAGAACAGCCAGTGCGATTCGTGAAGCTGTGCATCGTCTTGATAAAGCAACGTTGGCGGATGGCGGTGGTGTGACAAGAAATTTAGCTATTCGTGTTTTAGAAGATTTACTTTCTTTTGATTCTATAGAATCATTACAAGAGACAGAAGAGCCTTTATTCTTTTTTGATTTTTAACTTCAAAGTGTGATTCGATGACGCCCAAAGAAAAAAATACTGCAACCAAACCAACGACTGTACGTGCTCGTAAAGCAATAGCGACGCCGACAAAGACAGAAGTGGTTGTTTCAGCCATTAAAAAAAGTCCAGAACGATTTATCAATCGTGAATTGTCATGGCTTGATTTTAATCAAAGGGTTGTCGAAGAGGCAAAGAACACTAGGAACCCTTTGTTAGAACGGTTACGTTTTTTATCGATTAGTGCAAGTAATCTAGATGAATTCTTCTCCGTTCGTGTTGCAGGACTAGCAGGGCAGGTTCTTGAAAAATTAATAACGACGTCTCCTGATGGGTTAACCCCAGCACAACAAATGGCTGCGATCAGAGAGCGTGCAAAAGGATTATTTGAAGATCAACAGCAAACTTATACTGAGTTAAAGCAATTATTGGCTGAAACTGGGATCGTTGTTTGCCAGTCTCAAGATTTGGGTCATGATGATTTAACGTGGTTAAAAACCTATTTTATGGAAAGAATTTTTCCAATTTTAACCCCAATTGCATTGGATCCAGCGCATCCAGTTCCTTTCATTCCTAATTTAAATATGGCGCTTGCTTTACGATTGATCAGCCAAAAAAATGATCGTAATCGTAAATATGTTTTGATTTTATTACCTTCACAGCTTCCTCGTTTTTTGGTGTTGCCAGTTTCTGAAAAATATCCAAAAACTCAACGTTTTGTGCTGTTAGAAGACATTATTACCTTGTTTATCGCGATTATTTTTCCAGGATATAAAATTGGAAATTATGGCTTATTACGAGTTATTCGGGATACAGACGTTGAGTTTGAAGAAGAAGCAGAAGATCTCGTTCGTTCTTATGAAACAGCTTTAAAGCGTCGCCGTAGAGGTGTGGTTATTCATTTGGATATTGATAGCCAACTTCCAACTAAGCTAGCTGATTTGGTTATTCATGCTTTGGAAGTCCCTGCGGAAGATATTACTGTTCATAATGGTTTATTAGGAATGGTAGATGTAAAGCAGTTAATTGTTGATAATCGGCCAGATTTATTATTCCCATATTACAAGTCTTTAATTCCTGCACGTATTCGAGAATGCGGAGGGGATGCTTTTACGGCATTACGTTCAAAAGATCTATTGGTTTACCATCCTTTTGAGAGCTTTGATGTTGTTGTTCGGTTCTTGCGTCAAGCAGCCCAAGATCCTCAAGTTTTGGCTATTAAACAAACCCTTTATCGCACCTCTAGTAATAGTCCGATTGTCAGGGCTTTGATTGAAGCTGCGGAAAGTGGAAAGTCTGTTACCGCTATTGTAGAGTTACGTGCTCGTTTTGATGAAGAGGCAAATATTCGTTTATCTCGTGACTTAGAAGCGGCAGGTGTTCAAGTTGTCTTTGGGTTTGCAGATTGGAAAACTCATGCAAAATTAAGTTTGGTGGTGCGTAGAGAAGGGAATATGATCCGGACTTATGCGCATTTCGGCACGGGAAATTATCATCCGATTACTGCTAAAATTTATACAGATTTATCTTATTTTACCTGTAATCCGAAATTAACACGGGATGCTGCAAAATTATTTAATTATGTAACAGGATATGCACGTCCATCACAAATGGAAGCCATTGCGTTCTCTCCGTTGACTATTCGTAAAACGCTCAACGAATTAATCGAGCAAGAGATAGAATTTGTAAAAGATGGAAAGCCTGGTTCTATTTGGTTAAAAATTAACTCTTTGGTTGATCCACGTTTGATCGATCGACTTTATGAGGCGTCTTGTGCTGGGGTAAAGATTAATATTGTTGTGCGTGGTATTTGCTGTTTACGACCTGGTGTTGCGGGGCTTTCTGAAAATATTCAGGTTAAATCCATTGTTGGACGTTTTTTAGAGCATGCTCGGGTATTTGCCTTTGGTAATGGGTATGAATTGCCTTCTAAACACGCAAAAATATATATGTCTTCCGCAGATTGGATGGAAAGAAACATGGATCGTCGTATCGAAGAAATGATTCCGATCATTCCAGATGAAATTCATAATAAAGTATTGAACCAATTAATGGTTGCTAATTTAAAAGATAATTTACAGTCATGGCATTTAGACCATGATAAAAAATGGCGAAGAGTAGACGTGACAGAAAAGCCATTTTCTGCGCATGAATATTTTATGGAAAATCCATCTTTGATTGATAAAAAGTTATAATTTTTATAAAGTCATCACGCTACAGTTACGCTACATTTGAATTATAAAGGATCATTTATATGAATTCTCACTCCTTGATGCGCTCAGCAATTGTTGATTTAGGATCTAATTCTGTTCGTCTAGTCGTTTTTGAGGGGAGAGAACGTAATCCCGTAATGATTTTTAATGAAAAAGCAACATTACGGTTGGGGAGTGGTTTGGACACAAGTAAACGATTGAATCCTAAAGGGGTTGCTTTGGCAGAAGATGTTTTTAAACGTTTTTATGCCGTAGCAACAACTATGGGCGCAGATCCTTTTGTTGTTTTAGCAACCGCGGCAGTTAGAGATGCAACAGACGGCCCAGAATTTATTAATAAGCTTAATCAGTGGATGCCAAATGTTCCTATTCATATTTTGACAGGGGAAGAGGAAGCTGATTACGCAGCAGCAGGGGTATTATGCAGTATTCCAAATGCAGATGGTGTTGTTGCGGATATTGGTGGGGGATCAATGGAGCTGGTACAACTTTGTGGTCAACAACGGTTTAATGCCCAGACATTACCTTTAGGGGTGATTCGTTTGATGGATCGTTCTGAACGTAAAGTCTCTAAAGCTAAATCAATCGTTACCAAAGATTTAAAAACTGTAGAATGGCTTGATGAGGTCAAGAAGAAAAATCTGTATTTAGTGGGGGGGGCTTTTAGAGCAATGGCTCAACTTTATATGGAATATACCTCTTATCCGCTTTCGATTGTTCATTATTTTACTTTGCCTTATGATGAGGCCAAAAGGATGGTTGAATGGACAATTGAAAAATCAAAGGGTGGCTTAAATAATAATATGCCTACCTTTATTCATAAACGCTTAAATGATTTACCTTATGCAGCAACGGTATTGGGGCAATTATTAGCTAGAATGCGTCCTGAAAAAATCATTTTTTGTGCCGAAGGTGTGCGTGAAGGGTGGTATATGCGCAATGTGGTTTCACAATCTGCGCGTAGTCAAGATCCTCAAGAATCTGCGGCAAGGGATATTAGTGAACGTTTGGGAAGAGTTAAAGAGTTTCCTTTGGCATTAATGCAATGGACAAGTAGTCTTTTTAAAGATGAGAGTGTTACAATGAAAAGATTGCGTTGGAATGCTTGTTTAATCTCTGACTCAGGTTGCCATGACCATCCAGCCTATCGCAAAGAGGAATCTTATCGACGCATTTTATGTATGGCTGGAATGGCATTTGATCATCCAACACGTGCATTCTTGGCATTAACAACGGCAATGCGTTATGAAGCAGGGGTGGAAGAAGAATTTTTATCTTCAGCAAAGAAAATCTTGACGCATAAACAATTTGAACAAGCTGTTATTTTAGGGATGGCTTTTCGTGTTGCTTATACGTTATCAGGCAATTTACCTAGTCTATTATTAAGAACACGTTTAAAAGTCGGTAAAAAGAAATTAACGTTATATTTCTCTCATCATTTAGATGCTGTTATTAGTGATGCAGTAACAAGACGTCTTAGTCGTTTAGGGCAGTTAATGGGATTAGAAACACAATTGTTACCTGATCATGAAGATGAACCAAAAGCATTAAAAGCACCTAAAGCGTCTAAGAAACAATAGTTAAGTTATTAATATTGTAATCAGGCGCTATTTAGGTGCTTGATTACAATGAAATAATTTCATCCATTTAGTATACAATTGTGGATAAAAACCTAAGCATAAAGCCATAATAAGGGCATTAATAGAGGTCAAATTAATCCAAATTAACCACCCTGGATTAGACCAGTAATATAAACATAAAAGCAGGCTGATAACGTTAAATAAAGTAAAACCACTTTTATAGATGACACTTTCCATTAAAGAATTCTCTGTGAGTTTATAACGTGCTCTAATGATATTTAAAGCGCAAATAAGAAAGAATAAACTGAGGAAATTAATGATAAAAACCAAGATAAACATTAGTTTTTTCCTTTCTTTTGAATGTAAAAATACAACCGCAGAAAAACAACTCCAAATAGAAAAATAATCGCATCGATCGTTACATATAAATAATTATGATTATTGATTGCAGCGTTAAGATATCTGCCTGTTTGTATATAGTCTAGGAACGGTAAAAATAGGCATAAACTAGACAGAATGCCCATTAAGCTGATCCATACTAATTTTATTTTATCGCATAATGAAGCAATAATTCCACAGCATATAATTAAGAAAAAAGTAATAAAGAATCCTCTGATTTCCCAGTGCATTCGGTCAGTAAGTGATACGGGAAGTAATCGGTTAAGCCATAATAATGTGGTAATAGCGATAAGAGAACCCATAATGATCCCAATATTAATCCCTTCAATAGTTTTATCGACATAAAGACGAGGGATTGAGCGTGTCGATAGCTGGCTATTCCTTTTTTTCTGACTGTAAAATAATAAGCCATAAGCGATTAAAATGCTGCTAAATAACCCCATTGTCGCAAAAACTATACGTAGTAAGATGTCGCCAGCTCTGACGGTATGGATTCTTAAAAGTGTTTTATTCAGTAAAGTCAAAGGAGTTATGTTTGTCGAAGAAGAGGTTGGTTGGCCTGTTTTCTTATCAAAAGAAATATAATTTTTAAAGCGTGCAATATGTTGCTGATCACCCTCAAAGAACTTAATTTCTTTTTTTGTAAAGACAATTGAGCTGGGCATCGAATTAAAATGCGTTTCAGCTTTTTTTAGTAAAGGTAGTAATTCAGGAGGTTGTTGTTTGATTGCTGCTTGTTTTGGAGGTGTAGATATTGGAGGAGGTGCACCATTTGGCATGTAACGAGGAGCCAAAAATAAGATGCCACTGATACAAACGATAAAAAGAAAAGGTAAGAAGAATAAGCCTGTAATCGTATGAATATCAGATTTAAATCGTAAGGTTGTAGGTTTATGATAAATAAAGAAAGCGTTTTTGATCAAAGTCGGAAGGTAAATAATAACACCGCTGATTAAGACTAATAAAAAAGCAATGCCAATGATTAATACAATGGCGCCACCGATATAGCGGCCGATAAATAAATTATTATGAAGACTATCAATAAAATATCCACCACCTGTTGCACGAACAGGAAGGATGTTTCCCTCTCGTGGATCAATCACAACCCCTTGTAACATATTATCTTGAAAATGTAGAACTCTGATATAAGGGTCTCTATCAGTGGGCAGTGCAATTAAGTTTTTGTGAATATGTTTATATTTCTCCCAGCTAGCAAAAGATTGATTAAGCGCCTTGCTGGAGATGGTTTTTGCTATGGGGTGTTGTCCCAGCTCTGGTTGCATCCACTGCGTTATTTCTTTATCAAAAATAGAAATAGTGCCAGAGATAAAGATAAGAAATAAGAACCATCCCCCAATTAAACCAATCCATTGATGGCAGATTCTAAAAAAAGAAAGTGTTTTTTTATTCATAAAATATAGTCGCTTAAAAATAATAATGATTATTATTATCAATAAGATTATAAAATATCTACTGTTAAATTATGAATTATCAGGGTATGAATAAAGAAACGTTGTGTTTGTTATGTTTAAGTAGAAGTAAATGACCGTAGAAGCAATATTAACGATCTCACCATTCATTGTATATATTTTGTTAATGGTAGGTTTAGTCGGTATCATTATTTATAAAAAAATTTTAAAAAAGTAACTAAGTAGATTTTAGGTATTTTTGGATAGAAAAAACAACGTCTTCGAACATTACTGTTGTAAGTTTTCCTGTACTAGTATTGTAACGAGAGACATGATAGCTGTTGACGATAGTTATTTTCTCATTGTTTTGAAAAAATTGTCCATGTTTAAAGGGAATACTTGTTACTGGGCGCCCAAAGCAGGCTAAAATATTTTTATGGGCAATAACACCTAAAGTTAAGATTATTTTTAACTTAGGCATATTCTGTATTTCTTTGAGTAAAAATGGGCGGCAAGTTTTTTCTTCTAGAGAAGTTGGTTTATTCTCTGGTGGGACGCATCGAACTGCATTAATAATTCTACAATTTTTAAGTGTTAATCCGTCATTAGGGTCTGCATTATAAGTGCCAGTAGCGAAGTTATATTTTATTAGAGTGTTATAGAGTAATATTCCTGCATAGTCGCCTGTGAATGGTCTTCCTGTTAAATTTGCTCCCTTAACACCAGGTGCAAGACCAACAATCAGAAACTCGGCATGTTGATCTCCCCAAGGAGGGACAGGCGCGTTCCATCCTATTGGATATAATTGTTTATTATTTTCTCTATATTCTACTAAACGAGGGCATAAAGAACAATTTACATCAGGTTGCAGGTTGATTGTCATCAAAAGATTTATTCTTCAGTAAAAGGAATAACTGGGTTAGGAATATCGTTTTGAGTATTGTTATCGCCACTTCTTCGTGTAAATTCTGGTGCAATATCAACAAGGTCTAAAAATTGATCAGCTTGTCTACGTAACTCATCTCCAACCATTGGAGGGTTTGTCTTTACAGATGAAATAACAGTAACACGCACACCTTGTTTTTGCACGGATTCAACTAAGCGGCGGAGATCAGCATCACCACTGAATAAGACAGCGTGATCAATATGAGGTGCAATTTCCATCATATCCACTGCAAGTTCGATATCCATGCTTCCTTTAATTCTTCTACGACCATTTTGATCTGTGAATTCTCTTGCATTTTTTGTAACTAAAAAGAATCCATTATAAGCCAACCAGTCGGTAAGAGGCTTTAGAGGAGAGTATTCTTCTGTATCTAATACAGCTGAATAGTAATAAGCACGCAAGACATTACAGTGTTTTCTAAAAAATGCTAACAGATTTCTATAGTCTACATCAAATCCTAAGTTTCGAGAGGCTGAATATAAATTCGCACCATCGATAAATAGACAAACTTTTTCATTTTCTCTAAAAAACATGTAAATAATCCTAAATAAAATAATTAACGCTGAAAAGTTTTGGTATAACTAATGTTAATCAAACTATAGATAGTATAATAATGCTAATCTTAAAGTGTTTCAATCAAGTGACGAATTTGTGTAAGTAAAAATATGATTATTATAGCAGTTGGAAGTAACCTTTCAGGCGTTTGGTCTGACACTCCTTATGGTATGTGTCAAGAAGCAGTACATCATTTATCAAAAAAGTTACAATGTAGCATTAAACAATCTTCTTGGTACCAAACTAGTCCAATTCCAGCATCTTCTCAACCTCTTTATATCAATGGTGTCATTGCAATAGAAAAAAAAATAGAACCTTTGGTCTTATTAACGCTCTTGAATGCTCTAGAAAAAGAGGCAGGAAGAGAGCGTCAACAAGTTAATGAGGCTCGACCTTTAGATTTGGACATTTTGGATGTAAATGGCGAAATAATAAATGATTCTCCTAGACTTATTGTTCCGCATCCTAGGTTGCATTTACGAGGTTTTGTTTTATATCCTTTGAGAGATATCGATCCACAATGGAGGCATCCGATCTCACATAAAAGTGTAGATGAATTAATAGCGGAGCTTCCTGAAAACCAAGAAATTTCTTTTTATTCGGATGAAAAATAAGAAGAAATTTGATTTTTTTATAAAATTATATTAGATATTCAAGATTGATTTAAAATCTGGAGATTAAAGATTTATGGCACGCGTTACTGTCGAAGATTGTATTGAAAAAATTCCTAATCGTTTTGACCTCGTTCTTTATGCTGCACAAAGAGCTCGTAACCTTTCAAGAGGAGAGGCAATGACGGTAGAGCGTGATGATGACAAAAATCCTGTTGTCGCTTTACGTGAAATTGCTGAAGAAAAAGTGGATCTGGAGTCTGTGAAGTCAGATATTATTCGTTCATTAGCTAGAGCTCCTGAGCCAGAACCTATTGATGAAGAGGTTGTTGATATTATTCCAACTGAAAAAAATATTTTTGGCCTTCAAGATGTGACTGCTGAAGAAGAAAAACGGAATATGTCTCATAATTCATTTGAAAATATTAATGAGATTATGAGTGAACTTGACCGTCGTCGTTCGGGATCTGATAATTTTTAAAAAACCTTCTTTTCATATTGGTTTTTATGCTTATAATTGATTAAATTAAGGTAATAATCAGTATCAGGGGTTAAGTGGAAAATATTTATCTTCCCACGACATTAAGTGAAAGTGATCACGTTGATTGCGAAGGTTTAATTCGGCATATTCGAAAATATGAGCCCGATTTAGACCTTTCACTTGTCGAAAAAGCGTTTCAAGTCGCATTTAAGGCCCACGAACAGCAGTTTCGTGATAATGGTGCCCCGTATATTATTCACCCTCTTGCCGTTGCAAATATTCTAGCACATTTAAGAGTGGATATTACTTCTATTATCACAGGATTACTTCACGACACTATTGAGGATACAGAAGTTACTCGCGAATTCTTAGAAAAAGAGTTTGGTGTTGTTGTTGCAGACCTTGTTGATGGTGTTACCAAGTTAACTCGTTTAGAGTTGCAATCAGACCGAACAAAACAGGCGGAAAATTTTCGTAAGCTTGTTTTGGCAATGTCAAAAGATATCCGTGTTTTAATTGTAAAGTTAGCTGATCGTTTGCATAATATGCGAACGTTACATTATGTTCAAAGGTTAGATCGTAAGCAACGTATTGCACGTGAGACCATGGATATTTATGCGCCATTGGCCGAACGTATCGGTATGGATAATGTTAAAACGGAATTACAGAATATTGCTTTTTCTGTTTTAGAGCCAGAAGCAGATGCATCCATTCGTGCTCGATTAAATTTCTTGCGTGGGCAAGGAGCAGATATTGTTGAAGAAGTTTGTCAGGAACTTAAAGAGATCTGTGAAGATGCTGGATTGCGTAATGTTGAAACGACAGGTCGTGAAAAATCTTGTTATTCTATTTGGGAAAAAATGAATAGAAGGCAAGTCGCTTTTGAACAATTATCTGACATTATGGCATTTCGTATTATTGTGGATACGAAAGAGGATTGTTATGCGGCCCTAGGGGTTGTGCATAGCAGTTATCCCGTTGTTGCTGGGCGGTTTAAAGACTATATCTCTACGCCAAAGGCAAACGGATATCAAAGTATTCATACTGGGGTTACTCTCAGGCACCCTCGTAATCAACGAATTGAAATTCAAATCCGCACTCGAGAAATGCATGATATTGCAGAGAATGGGGTTGCGTCGCATTGGGTTTATAAGCAGCTGCCTGTTGCGGGTAAGGATGCCAACGCTGAAGTCGGAGAGGCAGCGCCTAAATTTAAAAAATTGCGTTGGGTTCAGGATCTGTTGGATATTTTAGAAGATTCTGCGGCGCCTGATGAGTTTTTAGAAAATACGAAATTAGAACTTTATCAAGATTTAGTTTTTTGTTTTACGCCAAGAGGAGAGTTGATACAGCTTCCTCGTGGTGCAACGCCTGTTGATTTTGCGTATGCAGTTCATAGTCAAGTTGGTGATCGTTGCGTTGGAGCTAAGGTTAATGGTCGTTTGGTACCATTAAGAGAGCAATTACATAACGGTGCTCAAGTTGAGATTATGACAGCAAGAGAGGGGAATCCTTCTCCGTCATGGGAACGATTTGTTGTTACTGGTAAGGCTAGGGCGCGTATTCGCCATTTTGTTAGTAGTCAACAAAAAGAAATTAAAATTGAGGCGGGGCGAGTTGCATTAGCGAAAGCCTTCCGACAAGAGGGAATTGATGGGTCTCAAAAAATCTTAGAAACGGTTTTGAAACCATTAAAACAATCTTCTATAACAGATTTATATGTTGCTGTGGGTAGTAACGCTTTATTAGCGAAAGATGTGGTTTATACTGCTTATCCAGAGTTGCGTCCGACGAAACGTGCCCCTCGTTTCGTTACTGGATTAACAGAAAAAAAATCACCTTCGTCGTCTTCTTTATCGAGTAATGGTGCGCATCTGCATAATGTGATTCCTTTAAAAGGGATGACCAAAGGAATTAGTGTTCATTTTGCTGGCTGTTGTCATCCTTTGCCTGGGGACGACGTTGTGGGAATTGTTGCCACCGGTAAAGGGATTACTGTTCATTGTAAATCTTGTTCGATGCTCAGTAATTATGCATCGATGCCTGAACGTTTTATGAGTATGGATTGGGATTATGATGTTTTAGCTCATGTTGATGCAAAGAAAAACTATGTAGGACGTGTAAAGGTTGTGGGTGAAAATGTTACGGATATTTTGGCTAGTATTACAAACCGTGCAGCTCAACATAATGGAAGTATTTTAAATCTCAAAATTCTGAATCGTCATATTGATTTTATAGAAATTTTACTCGATTTGGAAGTGAAAGACGTAGATCATTTAAACTCAATTATTTCGGGTCTACAAGGCGTTAAAGGAATCATTCACGTAGAGCGGTCTATGGCATAAGGAAGATAGGTATGATTGTTGGAATAGGTTCTGACTTATGTGATATGAGGCGGATTGAAGGTGTGTTAGAGCGTCATGGTGAACGCTTTATGCAACGCATTTTTACAGTTAATGAAATAAAAAAAGCTGAAGGGCGTTATGGTCAAACGCGTTTAGGGACTTATGCTAAACGTTGGGCTGCGAAAGAAGCTTGTGCGAAAGCATTAGGGACTGGATTTAATGATGAGGTTTTTTATCACGATATTGAAGTAATAAATTTACCAAGTGGTCAGCCTTCTTTAAAGTTAACGAATGGAGCATTAAAGCAGTTGCAACGCCTTGGAAAAGATGGATATATATCTAATATTTTGTTGACGATGACTGATGAACATCCTTATGCATTTGCACAAGTAATGATTGAATTATTGCCAAACAAGGAATAGATAAAAGAGGTTATAATTGAATTGACTAGCAATTATAATTTTAATTTATGTATTTAAGTAACCTGATTGATAAGAGAATATGAATAATAATATGGATAAAACTCCAGAAGAGATCAAGAAAAAGTCTGGTGGAATCATGGAGATGGTTTCAACTGTTTTTTGGGCAGCATTGATTATTGTCGTTGTCCGTTGCTTTTTGTTTGCACCTTTTAATATTCCGTCTGGCTCTATGATTCCCACGTTGTTAATTGGGGATTATATTTTCGTCAGTAAATATAGTTATGGTTTTTCAAAATATTCTTTTTTCTTTTCACAACCGGATTTCAAAGGCCGTATTTGGTATACGGCTCCTCAAAGAGGAGATGTTGTCGTATTTAGAAGTACAAAACCGCCGTTTGATTATTACGTTAAAAGGTTGATTGGTTTGCCTGGTGACACGATTCAAGTTAAGGATGGTGTTCTTTATATTGATGATCAACCCGTTAAGCGTCGTTTAGATGGGCCTTATACTTATCAAGAGGCTCCTGGTGCAGATCCGATTACTGAATATTTATATACTGAGTATTTGCCACGCAAAGATGGTAGCATTGTAGAGCATAAAATTTTACAAGAAAAAACGGGTGATTATGATCCTAATGTGACGTTTATGAGTGGTGGGATTAATCCGAATTATACAATTCCTTACCATGTTCCTGCGGATTATTTTTTTGCTATGGGCGATAATCGGGATCATAGTGCAGATAGTCGTTTTAATAATGCAGACAGTCCTGATTATTTAGGGTTTGTGCCGATTGAAAATTTAATTGGAAAAGTTCAATTTATTTTTTACTCTTATGATAGTAAGTATCCTGTATGGCAAATTTGGCATTGGCCTCAAGAAATTCGCTGGAATCGATTGTTTAAGACTGTAAAATGACATTAGATACAAAAAAGACACTTGGTTTTTCTGAAAAAACATTAGAAAGTAAGCTTGGATATTCATTTCAATCAAAAGCACTATTGCAAAAGGCTTTAACCCATCGCTCTGCGATTTATGAGCATCGGACGCCTCGTAAAAAGGTAAAGCGAGTAAGCTCTAATGAACGGTTAGAGTTTATTGGTGATAGAGTGTTGGGATTGGTGATGGCTGAATGGTTATTAAAGCGTTATCCCAATGAGCAAGAAGGGGATTTAGGTCCCAGGCATGCACATCTTGTTTCTAAAACAGTGTTGGCTCAGATTGCTGAAATCTTAAATATTTCAGAAGCTATTCATGTGGCCTCTCATGAAGAAAAGGCTGGTGTGCACCATACAGATAGTGTTTTGGCAGATGCTGTCGAAGCGATCTTAGGAGCGATGTATTTGGATGGTGGCTTAAACCCTGTTCAAAAATTAGTTCATAAAGTATGGGCAAAGATTATTGAATCTCAACCTTTACCTCCTAAAGATTCAAAAACAGCATTACAAGAATGGGTTTTAGCTAGAGGGTTACCTTTGCCTGTTTACGAATTGGTTTCTCAAGAGGGGCCATCTCATACACCAATTTTTGTGATTAAAGTCGTTGCAAAAAATTACGAGGGGCGTGGTGAAGGGCGTAATAAGCGCGCTGCTGAGAGCGCTGCTGCAAAAGATTTGCTGATTAAATTAGATTCAATTAAAAACAAAAAATAAAGTAGGATAGAAAATATGCATTGTGGGTTTGTGGCTTTGATTGGGGCACCAAATGCGGGTAAGTCAACCTTATTAAATAAAATGGCAGGTGCTAAATTATCGATTGTCAGTCCAAAAGCTCAAACAACTCGGATGCGTATTTTAGGGATTGTGATGCGTCAACAAACACAGATTTTGTTGATGGATACCCCTGGTATTTTTAAACCGAAGCGAAAACTTGATGAAGCTATGGTTGCAGCAGCTTGGACGGGTGCTGTGGATGCAGATATTACGTTGTTATTAATTGATGCAAACCTTGGGCTGACAGATGAAAATAGAGATATTATCAATCATTTAAAAGAGAATTCTCGTCGTATTTGGTTGGTATTTAATAAAATTGATAAAATTAATCCGCAGAAATTACTCCCATTAACTGAAGAAATTACCTCTATGCTTTCTATTGAAAAGAGTTTTATGGTAAGCGCCAAAACAGGTAGTGGTGTGGATGATTTGCTAGATTCTTTGGCTGAAGAGTTGCCTAAAGGGCCGTGGTTATATCCAGAAGATGATTTAACGAACTTGCCTGATCGTTTATTGGCAGCAGAGCTGGTTAGAGAGCAAATCTTCATGCAAACACATGAAGAGGTTCCTTATTCAGTAACAGCTGAAACAGAAAGTTTCAAAGAAAGACCTGATGGATCAGTTCGCATTGATGTGACAATTTATGTTTTGCGCGCCAATCATAAAGCCATTATCATTGGGGACAAAGGGCAAAAAATACGGATGATCGGAGAGCGTGCTCGTAAAGAGTTAAGTCGTTTGTTAGATCGTAATTGTCATTTGTTCTTGATCGTGAAAGAGCGTAAGGGCTGGGATAGCGAAACAGCACGTTTAAAAGCCATTGGTTTAGAAGACTAAAATTTTCTTTTAAGTAAGAAACTTTGATAAAATTGATTTCATACTTTAAAAAAAAGCTGTGCTGTTGTAATATTCTTTACCGACGACAAATATAAAACCAGATGTGAAAAAATGATGACTTCTTCAAAAAGCTATACTCCAAAACGTGTGTTATTAAAAATTTCCGGAGAGGCCCTGTTGGGGCGTGGGATGTATGGTGTAGATCCTGAAATTGCGAATGCTATTGCTGAAGACGTGGCAAGTGTTGCTAATTCTGGAGTAGAGGTGTGCTTGGTTATTGGCGGCGGAAATATTTTTCGCGGCATGACCGCTGCGGCTAAAGGAATGGATAGAGTCCAAGGTGATTATGCAGGCATGTTGGCAACGGTTATTAATGCCGTTGTGATGAATAGTGTTTTACAACAGCATAATATAGACAGTTATATTATGTCTGCAATTTCGATGCCACAAATTGCTGAAATGTATATTCGTGATAAAGCCATGCGTCATATGGATAAGGGGCATGTTGTTATCTTTGCAGCAGGTACAGGAAACCCTTATTTTACAACAGATACAGCAGCAGCATTACGCGCCATTGAAATGGATTGTGACCTTATGTTAAAAGGGACGCAAGTTGATGGTGTTTATGATTCAGACCCAAAGAAAAACCCTGATGCAAAACGATATGATATCCTGACTTATACTGAGGCGTTGTCAAAAGGATTGAATGTTATGGATGCGACAGCGTTAAGTTTAGCTCGTGATAATGAATTACCGATTATTGTATTTGATGTTCATGAAAAAGGTAATTTCAGTCGTGTTTTACGTAATGAGGGCATATTTACAAAGGTGGTTGTTTCTGAGGATTAATCAGTGACACTGGAAATAGTTAGTTTAAAATACAAGGATTTATTCTGTGGTTGATGATATTGAGAGCCTTAAAAAAGATATAGAACGTCGTATGAATAGTGCGATTGATTCTTTTAAGCATGACTTGGCGGGTTTACGTTCTGGCCGTGCAACAGCTGCTTTGTTAGAACCTATTCGTGTTGAAGCTTATGGGAGTGTCACTCCAATTACTCAAGTTGCATCAATTACTGCACCAGAAGCCAGAATGTTGGCTGTGCAAGTTTGGGATAAAACAATGGTGAGTGCTGTTGATAAGGCTATTCGTGAAAGTGGATTGGGATTAAATCCTATGCCAGACGGGCAGCTTATCCGTGTGCCTATTCCTCAATTGACAGAAGAACGCCGTAATGAAATGGTGAAAGCCGCTGGACGTTATACTGAAGCAGCAAAAGTCTCTGTTCGTGGTGTACGACGTGACGGTATGGATAAAACCAAAGCGGCAGAAAAAAATGGTGACATCAGTAAAGATGATGTTAAAGATTGGTCTGATGAAATTCAAAAGATTACAGACCAATATATAAGTAAAATTGATGAAATTTTCAGTGAAAAAGAACGTGATATCAAACAAGTCTAGTTTTATAGATTGAATTGATATTGTATGGTGGCTTTTTCTTCTTTGGATCCTTCTGACGAATGTTTAAAATTGTCTAGTCAAAACACTCTGCCTCGGCATGTTGCAATTATTATGGATGGTAATAGCCGTTGGGCAGAGGCAAAATCTTTGCCCAGAGTTGCTGGACATAAAGAAGGGGCGCAAGCTGTTAAACGATGTATCCAAGGGGCAATCCGCAATGATATTCAGTGGTTGACACTTTATGCGTTCTCTTCTGAAAACTGGCGTCGAACACCAGAAGAAGTTGCGGATTTAACAGCTCTTTTACGCTTTTATTTAAAATTCGAAGCGCGTAAGCTGCACAAAGAAGGTGTTCGTGTACGCATTATTGGTGATAGTAAGCGTTTTGATCCAAAGTTACAGAAACAATTTGATGAAATTGAAGCGTTAACCAAGAATAATACTCGTTTGATTTTAACATTAGCGTTGTCCTATGGTGGGCGAGGTGAGATTATTCAAGCAGTTCAGCGGATTGTTCAAGATGTTCAAGCGCAACAGATTGATCCAGAACAAATAACAGAAGATTTATTTTCTAATTATTTATTTGCACCTGATGTCCCAGATCCAGATTTGATCGTTAGGACGAGTGGCGAATCTCGCTTGTCTAATTTTTTATTATGGCAATCTGCTTATGCTGAACTGATTTTTGTCGAAACATTATGGCCAGATTTTAACGAAGATCATTTTAATGATATTTTAAGTGTTTATATTCGCCGTGAGCGACGTTTTGGTACTCGGCCAGGATTGAAAATCAGTGACAAATAAAACTAAATCTTCTTGGCAAGATTTACCTTTGCGTATTGCATCTGCCTTAGTCATTATTCCTATTGCCCTTTTTTGTATTATTTATGGTGGATGGTTTTTTATTTTTCTGTTGACCTTAACTAGTGTGGCAATGACTCTTGAGTGGGCTAATTTATTTAAGGTGAAACTATCTAATTATCGTGTTTGTGCCTTTTTAATCTGGCCGTTGATTGCTTATGCAGCAGCAATGAACGGGATGTGGTGGGAAGCAATTTTGATTGTTGGATGGGCTCCTTTTGTTTTTGGCCCTCGCTTATGGATGGGATCAGTCATTATCGGTGGTTCGGGACTTTCGTTGTTTTGGCTACGTTTTATGACTCATTTTGAAATGTGGACTGTTATTTTTATCGTTGCTGTCGTAATTGCAAGTGACAGTTTTGCTTACATAACAGGTAAAACATTTGGTGGGCCAAAATTAATTCCTTCTGTTTCTCCTGGCAAAACATGGTCTGGCGCGATTGGTGGTTTAGTTGGTGCAGGTTGTGTTGGTGGTGGGATTGTCGGATATTTATGTGGTGGTCTATATACCGCTTTTATTGGGGGTGCATTATTCTCAATGGTTACAGGTGTTGTCGCGCAAATTGGTGATTTATTAGAAAGTAAGTTAAAAAGAGAATTAGGCGTTAAAGATTCTGGTAAAATTATTCCTGGCCATGGAGGAGTATTAGATCGTTTTGATGCTTTAATATTTGTTTCTATTTTTGTTGCAGTTGTTTCTTGTGTGTTACCTTCTGATGATAAATTATCTAAATGGGGTGGGGAGTTGTTATCTACAAAACAAGTAGAGACAGCACAACTTCAATTCATTCCACTAACTCTTTTTAAATAAAATAATTGATTAAATGTGTAAGAGGATATTCAAAGAATGAAAACGGTTTCTATACTCGGATGTACAGGCAGTATTGGATGTTCAACAGTTGATTTGCTATTGCAAGATCCCGCTGCATTTAAAACAATTGCTTTGGTTGGTGGAAAAAACGTAAAAAAACTAGCAGAACAAGCCATTGCATTAAATGCAGAATATGCTGTTATTGCTGATGAGCATTATTTGCCAGAATTGAAAGAATTATTAGCAGGACATTCAACAAAAGTAAGTGGTGGGCGACAAGCTGTGTTAGAAGTTGCAGCAATTTCTGTTGATTGGACGATGGCTGCAATTACGGGTGCGATTGGTTTAGAACCAACCATGGCAGCGGTTAAAAACGGTAAGTATGTTGCTTTAGCGAATAAAGAAGCTTTAGTTTCTGCTGGTGATGTTATGTTAAAAGCGGTTCAGGAGGCAGGCGCAACATTGCTGCCTGTAGATTCTGAACATAATGCTATTTTTCAATCTATGGCTGACAAGCAAATTCAATCTATTGAGAAAATAATTTTAACAGCTTCTGGTGGGCCTTTCCGCAATACGTCTTTGGAAGACATGAAAAAGGTCACGTTAAAACAAGCATTAAAACATCCAACATGGACGATGGGTGCAAAGATCACTATTGATTCTGCAAGCATGTTTAATAAAGGATTGGAAATTATTGAAGCAGCACGTTTGTTTGATATGCCAGAGCATAAAATTGATGTGTTAATTCATCCTCAATCGATCATTCACAGCATGGTACAGTATGAAGATGGCAGTATGATTGCACAATTAGGGGCTCCTGATATGCGTATTCCGATTGCGCATACATTAGCATGGCCTCATAGAATGCATTCAAATGTAGATCGTTTAAATTTAACTGAAGTTGCAAAGTTGGAATTTGAAGCACCTGATGAAGTGCGTTTCCCTGCGTTACGCTTATCTCGTGAAGCTTTAAAAGCTGGTAAATGTGCGCCGACTATTCTTTCTGCTGCAAATGAAGTTGCTGTTGATGCGTTCTTAAAAGAACAAATTGGATTTTTAGATATTCCTGAATCAGTAGAAGCGGTTATGCAAAAATTAGGGGCTCCAGAAGCAAATAGCATTCAAGAAGTTATTCATTGGGATCAAGAGGCCAGAAAACATGCTGAAGCATGGATTAAAAACCGTAACAGTATGTAATTAAAGAATAAAATTTAGGGTAAAGATATGTCTATGTTGGCTATATATGACTTCTTACGAATGATTATCTCATTTGTTTTTGTTTTAGGTGTGCTCGTTTTTATTCACGAATTGGGGCATTATTTAGCAGCACGCTGGCGAGGTGTGCATGTTGATGTGTTCTCAATTGGTTTTGGCAAACCTTTATATCGTTGGCATGACAAAGTTGGAACAGAGTGGCGTCTTTGCCCTATTCCTTTGGGGGGGTATGTTCGTCCTCATGGATTTGCAGATCCAGAGGACGTTAGTGAAGAGGAACGTGCGACTTATATCTCTGGCAAAACATTTCATGGTAAAGGGGTTGGTAGCAGAGCGATTGTGATTGCTGCCGGGCCTATTTTTAACTTTTTACTGGCGATTATTTTATATTTTGGATTATTTCTAACTGTTGGAAAGCATTCTTTAGGGGATCCTGTTGCTCAAGCGATTGTAGCAGATAGTGCTGCTGCAAAAGCTGGTATTCAAACTAAGGATACTATTATTAAGATTGCTGATATTAATCAACCTGGTGTTGAGAAACTTGTTTTATTTGCTCAGCAACACCCCGATTTATCGACGACAGTCACGGTTAAAAGAGATGGTAAAGATATGGTCTTACCCATCATCATTGGCAGCAAAGAACAAGATGGAAAAAAGATTGGCTTATTAGGTGTGCAGCTGGGGGCTAATATTATCGAAGGCAAGCCAATGTCTGTTGGTAATGCTGCAGTTGCTGCTGTAGAAGAAACATGGGATGTAAGTGCAAAAACAGTTGAAGGCCTTGGTCAAATGATTATAGGGCAACGTTCTGCCAAAGATTTGGGTGGGCCGATTAAAATTGCACAATTGTCTGGTCAGGTTTCTAAAGGTGGCTTTGCAGACTTAGTTGGCTTTATGGCGCTTTTGTCTATTAGCTTAGGATTAATTAATTTATTTCCGATTCCTGTTTTGGATGGTGGACGTTTGGTATTTTATACGTTTGAAGCTATTTTTAGACGACCTGTGCCAAAACCGATACAGGAACGAGCATTTCAAATTGGTTTTGTCTTGATTTTGATGCTTTTTTTATTTTCTACCTACAATGATATCTCTCAATTTTCGTGGTTTCGTTGGCTTACAGGTCACAGTAATTAATTTCTATGCGGTTTATTGCAAGTAACGACTTGTCAAAAGGTATAAAAAACGGTTACTCACGAAATAAGAATAAAATAAGACGATTTTGTATTTGTGTATAAAACTCTTGTGATATGCAATTTGGTGGTTTTCCATTAGTGAAAAAGGGTGGCTGATTTGTCAGGTAAACGTTCGGCGCTGTTTGCTTCTGTATGTATGTTTCCGTTTGTATGTAGTGCTGTGCACGCGCAAACGACAGGTAATGTATCTCATTCTACGCATGCGAAAAAAGCTGTAAAAAGCTCATCTCATGCGAAGAAAGGGAGTGTAAGTAAACACGTAACTAAACAAGGTGGTATCATTCAATCGATCCAAGTGATTGGGAATGATCGTGTTGAAACGCCTACGGTGCTTTCTTATATGTTGGCACAACCTGGAGATCCTTTTAATAAGGATTTATTGGATCGTTCTCTGAAAACCCTTTATGCAACAGGGTTATTTAAAAATATTACGTTCCATCGCTCTGGTAATGATTTGCAAGTTAAAGTCGTAGAGAATCCAGTTGTAAATATTGTCGCTTTTGAAGGTAATCGTAAGATTAAAGATGGCGATCTTCTTAAATATACGTCTTTAAAGCCGCGTGCAGTATATTCACCTGCGCTGATTTCGTCAGATCGTCAACATATTTTGGCAATGTATGCAGCTAAAGGACGTTATTCTGTAACGGTTACCCCACAGATCATTCATTTGTCAAAAAATCGTGTAGATGTTATTTATAAAATTAACGAAGGCCCTAAAACAGCGATTGAAAAGCTAAGTTTTGTTGGTAATCACGCATTTAGTGAAGCACGCTTGGCGCAAGTTACCTCTTCTAAAGAAACAGCTTGGTATCGCTTTTTGTCTTCTGCAGATGAATATAATCCAGAACGAGTAAAATATGATGCAGAATTGCTTCGTCGTTTTTATCTTCGTAATGGTTTCGTTGATTTTAAAATGATTAATGCAACAGGTGAATTGTCTCCTGATCATAAATCATTCTATATTACTTATACGATGAGTGAAGGTCCACAATATCGTTTGGGTAAAATTGACGTTAGATCGAATCTTGAAGGTGTTCAAGCCGACAAAATTAGAGATATGATTGCGATGCGTAAAGGTCAAATTTATGATGGTAAAGAGATCGAAGACGTAGCTAAAAGTATCCAAGAAAACTTACAAGCTCAAGGGCATCCTTTTGCTGTGGTTAGGCCTGAAATCGCACGTAATCCAGAAAAGAAAAGAGTTGACCTCTTATTTGATGTGATGGAAGGGCCTCGTGTTTATGTGGAGCGCATTGATATTAATGGTAATACAGTAACAAAAGATAATGTTATTCGTCGTGAGTTGCCAGTAGCTGAAAATGATCCGTATACAAACACCACTGAAAAATACATGAAAATGGCAGCAGAGGATTTGGGATATTTTAAAGAAGTTAAAGTTGAACAAGCCCAAGGTTCTGCTCCTGATAAACGTTCTGTGGCACTAAATGTCCAAGAAAAACCAACTGGTGAATTTTCTTTGGGGGGTGGTTACTCAACAGATTCTGGTGTATTGGGGAATATTGGTTTAAGGCAACGTAACTTCCTCGGTACAGGTGTTGATGCTGGTATTTCTGGAACTGCTGCTTATTATGCCAAACAGGTAAACCTCTCTGTTACAGACCCATATTTTATGAATAAAAATATGGTTGCTGGTGTTGATGTTTTTTATATTCAAAATAGTTACCAAACCTATCAGAACTATAGTGAAGATCGTTATGGTGCCTCTTTTCGTTTAGGGTATGCATTTAATAACGTGCTTTCCCAACAATGGACATATTCAATCATTAATCGTCGCGTTCATGATATTTGGGATCGTTCGTCTTATTATATTTTAGATCAAAAAGGATCATCTTTACTGTCCCAGTTAAGCACAACGATTGCTTATGATACGCGGGATGCACGTTTTAATGCACATACAGGATCCATGGTTAAGATCGGTGGTGATATTGCAGGTCTTGGTGGTGATGCTAAATATTATCGTGGTAAAATTGATGTGTCTCACTATATTCCCCTTGATGAGATTACAGGGAACCGTGACTGGACATTAAGTTTGACAGCTGGCGCTGGGTATATTGGTGACATGGGTAGTAAAAAAGATACCATGGTGATCGATAACTTCTACCTTGGAGGTAATAACCTTAGAGGTTTCTATGATGGTGGTGTTGGGCCGCGAAGTCATGCTATTTATGGTCACGATCAAGAAGATTTCTTGGGTGGACGTCGTATGTATACGGCTTCTGCACAGGTGAACTTTCCAATGCCAGCTGCTAGAGACCTTGGATTAACCGGACGTTATTTTGTTGATATGGGTGCGTTAGATGGGTTAAGAGTAAAACACAAATATACTAATCCTGCGACAGCAGGTGATAAGTATACCGGTGTTTATGGGGATAGTATGTCTCCTCGTGTTAGTACTGGTGTAGGTGTTTCTTGGAAAAGTCCATTTGGTCTGTTAAATGTTGATGCTGCTCTGCCTTTGGTTAGAGAGAAACATGATCGTAAACAATTGCTCAGATTTGGATTCGGACAACAGTTTTAAGGATAAATAATGGTTAATAAGTTTGGGTTTTATTTAGCTGTTGCTGGAGTTTTGTTGGCTCCTTCTATAGCTAGCACAATTGCACCAGCACAAGCAGCAGATGCAAATAATGGTTGGTTTATCCCTAAGAATAGTCAACCAAAGCAAGCCGCGGCACCTCAAAAAACTGAGGTGCGACATGCGCCGCGAGCAGTTGTTCCTGCACCAGCTCCTATGGATGAAGAAGGTGCCCCAGATCAAGGGGATATGCAAAATCAGGCACAACCTATATTGCCTTTGCCTCCAATTCCTAAAGCTGCAGCATTGCCAAAAGGAAATCCTCCACCAGCTGTTATGGTTGGTGTAATCAGTGTTCCTGATGTTATGCGTCAATCTGTTGCTGCACGTGAAGCTGAAAAAGTGTTGGTTGAGCGTCGTGATCAGTTGCAAAAAGATGTTCAAAATGAGCAAAAAGCGTGGAGAGCTGAACAACAGCAGATCCAAGCAAAAGCTAAAACAATGACAGCAGATCAAATCCAATCTCGTGAACGTAAATTACAAGCTCGCGTATTGAATGCACAAAAAGATTTTCGTAACCGTAGCCGTATTATTCAAGAAGCAGCACAAGTTGCTTTTGGTCAAGTAGAGCGTGAATTAATTCAGTTAATTCAAAATGTTGCTGCAAGTCATAATATGAACTTAGTGTTACATCGTGAGCAAGTTGCTTTAAGTGTGAACGAACTGGATATTACCAATGAAGTTGCAAAAGAATTAAATAAGACATTATCATCTGTATTTATTCCTGCCGCTGATGTTGATCCTGAAGAGTTAGCAAAAAGTGGGTCTATGCCTACAACTGCTAATCCAGACGCTCCCGCACAAAAAGAACAACCAAGCAGCGTTGTAAAGAAAGCTCCTGAACCAACAGGAAAATAGTAAGTAGAATAGGTGTATTACGTGAGTATTGAGCAAGAAGATCATCATCCTGGTGACAGTCGGTTTTTTTCAAAATCTGGCCCTTATACTGTTGAGTATTTAGTAAGGGAAACAGGTGCTCAACTCACAGCACCTCATCAAGATATAAATAATGTTGAATTTTCAGGGATTGCACCATTACAAAGTGCAATTTCTACAGAAATCAGCTTTCTGGATAACAAACGTTATTTACCGTTATTAGCAGAAACAAAAGCAGGAATGGTGATTGTTGCGCCAGCTTTTGTTGATAAAGTGCCTACAACAAGCTGTGCTTTGGTTACCTCTAACCCATATTTAGCATGGGCTAAAGTCGCAACATTATTTTACCCTAAAGTAAAAGCAAAAGCAGGTATTCACCCTACGGCTTATATACATCCTGATGCAACTATTGATCCTAGTGCAGAAGTTCAAGCTTTTGCTGTGGTGATGGGGGGCGTGCATATTGGTAAGGAATGTATTGTTGGTGCACATACCGTTATTGAGCAAGGCGTTCAAATTGGACAATATTGTCGTATTGGCAGTCATGTTTCTTTAAGTCATGCTGTGCTTGGTGATCGTGTAACATTATATTCTGGTGCCAGAATTGGTCAGGATGGTTTTGGTTTTGCTGTTGGTGAGCAAGGATTTATCAGTATTCCTCAGATCGGTAAGGTTGTTCTGAAAAATGATGTCGAAATTGGTGCAAATTCAACCATTGATAGGGGCTCGGTAAGGGATACTATTATTGGTGAGGGATCAAGGTTAGATAATTTGGTTCAAATTGGACATAATGTTCAAATGGGTCGTTGTTGTATTGTGGTTTCTCAAGCTGGTATTTCTGGATCAACAGAGTTGGGTGATTTTGTAACGATTGCTGCACAAGCTGGATTGATTGGTCATATTCATATTGGTGACCGTGCCAGAGTTGGCGCACAATGTGGGGTTATGTCAGATGTAGAGGCTAAGTCTGATGTAATTGGTAGTCCAGCGATGCCTTTTAAAGAGTTCTTTAAGAATGTTGCATTTTTGAGACGATTAGCAAAAACATCAAAAGGTAAAGAATAGCCTTAAAAGTGAATTGATGATTTTAGTAAAATCAGTATAAATAGAGAACTGTAAAAACTATATAATTTTAAGTGGTTAATAAAGTGAGCATAGAAGCAAATAAAACCGGTGATTCACCAGAGGAACAAAATGTAGCAATCGACCTTCCTTTAATTGATATTGAAGGGATTATGAGTGCTATTCCACATAGATATCCTTTTTTACTTATTGATCGTATGATCAATGTAAGAAAAGGATTATCTGCAACTGGAATTAAAAATGTTTCAGTAAATGAGAATTTTTTCCAAGGACATTTTCCTTCTCGTCCAGTAATGCCTGGTGTTTTAATTATTGAAGCAATGGCACAAACCGCAGCTGTACTGGTTGTGAAAACATTAGGTAAAGAGTTCGAAGGTAAACTTGTTTACTTTATGACGATTGATAATGCTAAGTTTAGACGTCCTGTTGGCCCAGGAGATCAAATTCATATTGATGTTGTAAAAGAACGTCAACGAGCCAATGTATGGAAATTCCGTGGTGTTGCTAAAGTTGAAGGTGTTTCTGTTGCAGAGGCGATCTTCAGTGCTATGATTATGGGATAATGATTGACCGTAATTATGTTGGTACAACATATATAACGTCTATACAATATATGAAAAGATGGAGAGAATTATGGTAGATGCCGTAGACGCTACGATGAGCGATAGTGAAATTCATCCATCTGCGATTATTGCTTCTGGAGCAAAAATAGGACGTGGGGTTACTATTGGTCCTTGGTGCTCTGTAGGGCCTGACGTCATTATCGAAGATGGTGTAAAATTAATTGCTAATGTTGTTGTTGATGGACATACAACGCTTGGTAAAGATTCTGTGTATTATCCTTTTTCTACGATTGGATTAGCACCACAAGATTTGAAATATAAAGGCGAGCCAACACGTTGTATAATTGGTAGTAGAACTGTTGTTCGTGAACAAGTAACTATTCATCGTGGAACAGAATCTGGGGACGGAATTACGACCGTTGGTTCTGACTGTTTGTTAATGGTTAACTCTCATATTGCTCATGATTGTCATTTGGGTAATCGTGTGATCATCGTGAACAATGTTGTTTTAGGTGGACATGTTCATATTGATGACGATGCTAGAGTAATGGGTTCTGCGGCTATTCATCAGTTTGTTAGAATCGGTAAGGCTGCATTAGTTGGTGGTGTAACTGGCGTTGAATCTGATGTAATCCCTTATGGTAGTGTTCTAGGTAATCGTGCTCGTTTAGTGGGTATGCATTGGATATGGTTAAAACGTAATGGGGTTCAAAATGAAGAACTTCATGTTTTAAGGCATGTTTATCGTACATTGTTTCCAAGAGAAGAGAACCAAACATGTGTTTTTGAAGAGCGTTTGCAGGCTGTCAAAGATAAATTTGGCCATAGTGATCGTGTTCAAGAAATTATTGATTTTATTGAGCAGCCAAGTCGTAGAGGGTTGGTTAAAGTAGGTCGTTCGATTTCCTCTTCTGAAAAAGAAGGATAAAAAAGTATTTCGATGCAAGATCAGCTTATGCAAAAGAAAACAGCCGTTGGGATTTTAGCTGGAGGAGGGCCTCTTCCAGGTAAAGTTGCAGAGGCTGTTTTTGCTATGGGGCGCCCTGTTTTTATTGTTGGTTTTCAGGATTTTGCAGAATCTGAGGTCGTTGAGAAATGGCCTCATGAATATATACGTTTGGCAGCAGCAGGACGTATTTTATCTTCACTGCGTGAGCATCATTGCGAAGATATTGTTTTAATCGGCCCTGTAAAGCGTCCGTCTTGGCGTGACATGCGTCCTGATGCAGAAGGTGCAAAAATTCTTGCTCGGATAGGCAAAGCTTTATTTTCTGGTGATGATGGATTATTGGCCGCGTTGGTTCGTGTCTTTAGCGAGGAAGGATTCACCGTTCGTGGAGCACATGAATTTCTAGATCCTGTTCATGAAGGTGTATTTGGTAAAATGAAACCTGATATCCAAGGGTTACACGACATTGCCAAGGGAATAGAGGTTAACCAGGTTTTAGGGCGTTTAGACATTGGGCAAGGCTGTATTGTTCAAAATAATTTGGTCATTGCTGTAGAAGCTATGGAAGGCACTGATTCTATGTTGCAGCGTGCAAAGCATTGTCAGCAGCCTGGCTTAGGTGCTATTTTAATCAAACAAGTGAAACCAGACCAAGAGAGAAGGGCAGATATGCCAACAATTGGCCCTCAAACGGTTATAAGAGCTTCAGAATCTGGATTAAGAGGAATAGCTTTTGAAGCAGGAGGAACATTAATCGTGCATCAAGAAGAGGTTATTCGCTTAGCTGATGAAAAAGAGATATTTTTGTTAAGTTATAATCCAGAAACCTTTAAGCAAAAATATTTAAAATGAAAGAGAAACAAAATGGTTACATATCTTCACACAATGATTCGTGTTCATAATTTGGACAAAAGCTTAGCATTCTATCAATGTTTGGGTATGAGAGAAATTCGTCGTAAAGAGGTTCCTGAAGGTAAATATACATTAATTTACGTTGGATTTGATGATAATGCTGCTGGGCAAGCTGAAATTGAATTGACTTATAACTGGGGGCATGATGTTCCATATGAAATTGGAACAGGTTTTGGGCATTTAGCACTTGGCGTAGATAATATTAAAGAAGTGGTGGAAGCTGTTCGTCAATTTGGTGGGAAGGTGACTAGAGAGCCAGGACCTGTTAAATTTGGCACAACAGTGATTGCTTTTGTTGAAGACCCCGATGGATATAAAATCGAGCTTATTCAAACAGATACTTATTAATGGTCATTAAATAAATTATGGATAGGCAAGGTCTGTTTAAATATGCAGCAATGCACTTAAAAACAGTTCCGGACTATCCATGGAAAAAATTTCCTAATTATGCGATTTTAAGGCATGCTCAGAATAGGAAATGGTATGGCTTGGTTATGGATGTTGCTGCTGACCGTTTAGGGTTAAAGGCAGCACAGCGTTTAGATATTTTAAACGTTAAAGTTCATCCAGAAGCGTCTTATTTTTTACAACAAAAATCTGGTATTTTTCCTGCTTATCATATGAATCGCGAGCATTGGATTAGTATTTTATTGGATAGTGATCTATCCAATAAAGAAATATTTTCATTATTAAATCAGAGTTTTGACTTAACAAAATAACTTTATTTTTTTGTATCTTTTAAATACTCAGCGACTTTTTCAATGGATTGAGCAATAGATTCTGCGGATTGAGATATTTTTTCATCAGTTGGTTTCTGTAATAAAATACGATCTGCCATTAAAAGGGCAGGAGAAAGAATTCCTTTTACATCGTGACGCAAGACAGAAAGTTGTTTGCGATGAGTTTCTTCTATTTTAGCGAATTTACGTTGATAAAATATAATGATTAGAAACACGAAAGCAGCACAATAGATTCCTACTAGTAAAAAGATACACCATAAGGGTAGGTTTGCATCGTATAGAGAAAATGCTAAAACACATGAAATGATTCCAGAACTTATTCCAATAAGATAAGAAAAAATATTTTTTTTCTTTGATAAATGCTGTTCTGTATTCGTCATTAGTAAAAATGTCCTTTGGAAACCAAATTATTTTATATAAATACCATAAAAAAGCATTTCTGACTATGGAGTTAGATTGACGATTATAGATAATCAGATTATAACCACCTCTTTAGGACTATCATTGTTTATTAAGACTGAAGATAGATTTTAAAGAATTAAACTATTTTCAGAGGCTTTAAAGGAGAAAATTCGTGAAGCGTACATATCAACCTTCAAAAATTGTTCGCAAACATCGTCATGGTTTCCGTGCACGTATGGCTACTGTTGGTGGTCGCAAAGTGATTGCTAATCGCAGATCAAAAGGACGTAAACGTCTTTCAGCTTAGTAGGGTTGGGCGTTAAAGCGAGTATACTTTGTGACTGATACAGGTAAAAAGCTCCAGTCTGTCTTGCGTTTGAAAAAGCGGGTACAATTTTTAAATGTAGCTGCAAACGGTCAGAAAGTCCCTACCTCTAGTGTTGTCTTGCAATTGTTACATAGAAATGATTGCGAAGCAGGTAGAGTAGGGTTTACCGTAACTAAAAAAGTTGGAAATTCCGTCGTGCGTAATCGCGTAAAGCGTCGGTTACGAGGCGTCATGCAAGAGATAGCCCAAACAAATTCTTTTCAAGGTATTGATATGGTAATGATAGGGCGCAAAAGCACCTTTGAAAAATCCTATCAAGCGATTGTAAAGGATTTCCGTTGGGCTTTGCATAAAGCTGGAGTTGTATTGAATAAGTAAATGAAACGCTTACTTATTGGTTTAATTTATCTTTATCAGCTAACATTACGTCCTTTATTGGGACATCATTGTCGTTTTAATCCATCATGCAGTGCTTATACTCAAAAAGCCATTCAAACACACGGTATCTTTAAAGGGATTATGTTGGGTGTGTGGCGTATTTTGCGGTGTAATCCTTGGAATCAGGGCGGTTATGATCCTGTTCCCCCTAAAAAATAGAGCGATATTTTTTTAAATTCAATGAATGATTGGCTGGCTTTGAATGGATAACAAGCGCTTTTTCCTAGCGACTTTGCTTTCTGTTTTTCTTCTTTTTGCATTTGAATATTTCACGCCTAAAAAAGAAACTCAACAAACAACAACTCAAGTAAAACAAGAGCAAACGAAATCTTTAGATCAAAAGGTTGGAAAATTACCCAAACAAGAAGTTGTTGATAATAGTGGTGGGCCAGAGATCCGAATCCCTATTGATGCAAATGCTGTAAAGGGCTCTCTTAACCTAAAGGGCGCACTTTTAGATGATTTGGTTTTAAAAAGTTATCGTGAAACGATTAAACCGAACTCTCCATTAGTTCGTGTATTATCTGGTGTTCAGAGTAAAGATCCTAATTATGTACAAACAGGTTGGATGAATGCCGAACATGATACAACCAAGTTACCTGACGTTAACTCTGTATGGAAAACAGATCAGAAAGAGTTGACCCCGGAACATCCTGTGACATTAACATGGGATAATGGCCAAGGCGTTTTGTTTGAAAAAACAATTTCTATTGATAAAGACTATATGTTCAAATTTGAACAATCCGTTAAAAATACGTCAAATAAACCTGTATCCGTATTTTTCTATGGGCGTGTCAGTCGCGGTTATACTCCAAAAGAGTTAAGTGGTTATTTGGTACATGATGGCCCAATTGGTATTGTGGATCATCGTCTAGAGCAAAGTTCTTATAAAGATATTCGTAACGATTCTAAAGCACCAACAGATGTTGCTTGGAGTAAGAATACAACGGGTGGATGGGCTGGTATTACCGATAAATATTGGTTAACGGCAATTGTTCCACAACAAGATAAAAATGTTAGTGTTAGTTACGGATTTGTTCCAGATGAAGATCAATCTAACAACACGAGTGCAGATGGTGTAGAAAAAGGAACTTATCAAGTTTCGTTTACTTCTCGTCAAGCAATGGTTGTGGCACCAGGTGAAACTGTTTCAACGTTTGGTCATGTCTTCTCAGGTGCAAAAGTGGTTGAGTTACTGAACCATTATGAAAAAGAATATCATATTCCAGATTTCTGGAAGGCTGTTGATTTCGGTTGGTTTGCTTTCTTAACTTATCCTATTTTTATTGTTTTAGATTGGTTGAATAATTTTTGGGGTAACTTTGGGTTGGCTTTGTTAACCTTTACCTTAATTGTAAAAGCTGTTTTCTATCCATTGGCTTCAAAACAATTCCATTCAATGGGTAAAATGAAGTCTTTACAGCCTAAAATGAAAGAAATTCGTGAAAAGTATAAAGATGATCAACAGTTGATGAATCAACAAATGATGAGTCTTTATAAAACTCAAGGCGTTAACCCTGCCAGCGGATGTTTGCCAATCCTTATCCAAATTCCGATTTTCTGGTGTTTGTATAAAGATCTATATGTGACAATTGAAATGCGTCATGCGCCTTTCTTTGGTTGGATTCATGATTTATCTGCGCCAGATCCAACGAATATTTTCAATCTGTTTGGACTGTTACCTTTTGATCCTTCTGCGATCTCACCGTTTCTTCATGTTGGAATATGGCCATTAATCTTTGGGTTGACAATGTTTGTGCAACAAAAGCTTAATCCTGCGGTCTTGGATCCTGTTCAGAAAAAAATGTTCCAATTCATGCCAATTATCTTTACCGTTGTATTGGCAATGCAGCCAGCAGGCTTGGTGATTTACTATAGCTGGAACAATACTTTAACGGCTTTACAGCAATTTGTTATTCAAAAACGTATGGAAGCAAAAGCTAAAAAAGCCAAAAATGCTAAAAACAAGACTAAAACGGCAAAAGGATAAATTGTGGCCGAATTATTACCACCATCAGCTGATGATGCTGATTACCAAAGATTGCTAGAAGCTGGGCGAGTTTTATTCGCTCAGGAAACCAAGTTTTTCTTTGGTGCTCAGCGTTTAAATCAGCTCGAGCCTGCAACTTTACCAGAGGTTGCTTTTGCTGGGCGTTCCAATGTTGGAAAGTCCAGCCTAATTAATGCGATTACCGGTCGTAAAATGCTGGCCAGAGCATCTTCTGAACCTGGACGTACGAAACAGTTAAACTTTTTTAATATTGGTGAAAAACTCGTTTTTGTTGATATGCCAGGCTATGGTTATGCAAAAGCATCTAAAGATGTAAAAAGTGATTGGCAAAAAATGATGTTTGCCTTTTTACGAGGTAGACCCACTTTATTGCGTGTTATGTTGTTACTTGATGCTAGAATAGAATTAAAACAAAGCGATCATAATATTATGGATTTATTAGATCGTGCTGCAGTGACTTTTCAGATTGTGTTAACGAAAGCAGATCAGCTTTCTGCAGCAAAGTTAGAAAAGAAACAGCAGGAAATTTTAGAAGTGATTAAGTCTCATACTGCTGCTTACCCTCATATTCGTGTGACGAGTAGCCAAAAGAATATTGGTATTGAGGATTTGAGAGCAGATTTAGTAAGATTAATTACCGATTAAATTGACCATGTCTAGGGATCATTAGGATTATAAAGTTATGACCAAACAAAAATCATTAGATTCTGTAAAAAAGGCAGCAAAAGAGGCTCATGAACAGGCCAGTGTACTTGCTCGCGCTTTGCCTTATTTGCGACGTTATACAGGCGATACGATTGTTGTAAAATATGGTGGCCATGCAATGGTTGATAATGGTCTTTCTAATGCGTTTGGGAATGATGTCGCTTTGTTAAAACAAGTGGGAATTAACCCTATTGTTGTACATGGTGGTGGCCCTCAAATTAATAATATGCTTGAGCGTATGGATGTTGAAACCACTTTTATTGATGGATTGCGCGTTACGAATGCAGCAATTATCGATGTGATTGAAATGGTTTTAGCAGGAACGGTTAATAAGCAAGTTGCAACCTTGATTAATCAAGCAGGTGCTTTGGCTGTTGGGATTTCTGGTAAGGATGGCGGATTAATCGAAGCTCATAAGTTGGTTAAGCACGTTTGGGATGAAAAACTTCAAAGAGAACGTACCATTGACTTAGGATTAGTTGGGGAGCCTGTTCGTATTGATCCCAGAGTTCTATATGCTCTGTCAGGTTCTGGCTTAATTCCTGTTGTGGCGCCTATTGGGATGGATAAACAAGGTCAGACTTATAATATTAATGCAGATATTGCAGCTGGTGCAATCGCAGGTGCTGTACGTGCATCAAGATTGTTTATGTTAACAGATGTTCCTGGTGTTTTGGATAAAGATGGTAATTTAATTCCTGAATTAACCGAAGAAGAAGCCAAAGAAGCAATTGCAACCGGTGTGATTTCTGGTGGTATGATTCCAAAAATTGAAACTTGTTTAGAAGCAGTAAAAGCTGGGGCACAAGCAGCCGTGATTATGGATGGCCGTGTTCCTCATGCATGTTTATTAGAGTTATTTACCGAAGGGGGATCTGGTACGATTATTCGTGCTAATCGCACCTAGAAACGATTTAAAGATTTATTTTAAGAAAAGAGGGAAAGAAAGAATGACAGATCATTCAATGTTGCAAGCTGAAATTGAAAAATTATGGGAAGATCGCACTAATATTTCCCCTGCTACCAGTGGCACAGCACGAGATGCTGTTGAAAAAGCATTATCAATGTTGGATTCAGGTGAGTTACGAGTGGCAACTCCTGGTGATAATGGATGGATCATTAATGAATGGTTGAAAAAGGCAGTTCTATTGTCTTTCCGTTTATATGATAATTATGGCATGAAAAGCGAAGCTGGTATTCCTGCTTATGACAAAGTTCCATTGAAATTTGCAAATTGGAGCGATGCTGAATTCGCACAAGCTGGCTTCCGTGCAGTTCCAGGTTCTATTGTTCGTCGTTCTGCGTTCATTGCACCAAACGTTATTTTAATGCCTAGCTTTGTGAATGTTGGGGCATATGTTGATAGTGGCACTATGGTTGACACTTGGGTAACTATTGGTAGCTGTGCTCAAATTGGTAAAAACTGTCATATCAGTGGTGGCGTTGGAATTGGTGGCGTATTGGAACCTTTACAAGCTGCTCCTGTTATTATTGAAGATAATTGCTTTATTGGTGCACGCTGTGAAGTTGCAGAAGGCGTTGTTGTTGAAAAAGGCAGCGTTTTATCTATGGGTGTATTCTTGGGTGCTTCAACCAAGATTATTGATCGTGTAACAGGTGAAGTATTTATGGGACGTGTTCCAGCTTACTCTGTGGTGGTTCCAGGCACATTACCTCCTAAACAAGCAACTAGCGAAACAGGAAACCCATTACCAGGGTTGGCTTGTGCAGTGATTATCAAACGTGTTGACGAACGTACTCGTTCTAAAACATCGATTAATGACTTGCTAAGAAGCTAATTTATAAAGATTGATAAAGGGGTAATCACATTATGAGCGATCCTGTTTCCTTATTACAAGAACTGATTCGTTGTCCATCGGTTACCCCAGAAGATGCTGGTGCTCAAGCTGTATTAAAGGCACGATTAAAGAAATTAGGATTCGAGATTACTGACCTTCCTTATGGTGAAGGGGAAGATCGTATTCTTAATTTCTTTGCGCGTTATGGCACTGGTCATCCTCATTTTTGTTTTGCAGGTCATACCGATGTTGTGCCTGCAGGAAAAAGCTCTTGGGATAATGATCCTTTTTCAGCTGATATCATAGACGATGTTATTTATGGTCGTGGTGCTTGTGATATGAAAGGTGGCATTGCTGCTTTTGTATCTGCGGTTGAGGATTTTTTATCTAAGAAAAATAATTTTACTGGCTCTTTGAGTTTTTTAATTACAGGTGACGAAGAAGGCCCTGGTATTAATGGTACGGTCAAAGTGCTGGAATGGATGCAAGCGCATAACCATATCCCTGATTTTTGTTTGGTGGGAGAGCCTACTTCGGCACAAACCCTTGGGGACGTGATTAAAATTGGCCGTAGAGGCAGTTTGAATGCGGTTATTGAGGTCGAAGGCACGCAAGGACATGTGGCTTATCCTCATTTGGCAGATAATCCCATTCATAAATTAATGACAATTTTAACCTCATTAACCCAACCTGTATTGGATAATGGGAATGAATGGTTTCAACCATCTTCTGTTCAAGTTACCAGTATTGATGTCGGCAATGTTGTTACAAACTTAATTCCTGCAACGGCAACGGCACGTGTTAATATCCGCTTTAATAATCTGCATACAGGGACTGCTTTAAAGGGATGGATTGCTACCCAATGTCATCGTGTTGCAGAGCATTGCAAGATTGATATTGCAGTGTCTGGTGAGGCTTTTTTAACAGAGCCAGGAAAAGAAGTCAGGGCACTTTGTGAAGCGATTTACTCAGTTAATGAAGTAAAACCTCGTTTAGATACAGGTGGTGGGACTTCGGATGCACGGTTTATCTCACAATATTGTGCAGTTGCAGAATTTGGGCTGGTAGGGCAAACAATGCATAAAGTCAATGAAGCAGTATCCATTCATGATTTAAAACAGTTAAGTACAATTTACTTGAATGTCATTGACGCATTATTTGAATAATAACCTGATAGATAAAAGATCAAGAGGGCAAAAGTGAAAAGCACTATTCGTGGAATGTTTATGTTAGGTAGAGGAAAACGTGAAGGTATTCATGAGTTCTCTAATACTTCTGATTCTCTTTTAAGTGCGTTGGCTCCTTGGATTGCGTTGGCAGTTGTTGGGAACCTTTTACCTCTTTTTGCAAATTTCAAAGATATGCATCTTGTGCGTATCAGCATATCTATGTTTTTAGTCAAAATTTGCTGTTTATTGGTAACTGTTACTGTTATTCATTTGTTTGCTAGCCTATGGAAAAGAGAGACGGCTTGGAAACAAACAACTGTTGCTGTCTTGTGGTGTTTTTGGGTTCCAATTATCGATTGTATTTTATTCTTTATGATTGCGGGGCTATTTTTATCTGGGTATCCAAATATTTTTATGGGCTTATTTGGACTGGTAAGTGTTTTATATTTTGCTTACAGCCTATGGTTAAATTGGTTCGTTATTAAAGTCGGATTACAAACCACAACACAAAAATCTATTGTTGTTGTGGTGGCATTAATTATCGCTAGCATGGTGATTTATGGTGTTTTTGTTGCTTGTAATTACGGTTATATGACGCAAATGGCACAAGAATTACAGCAACAAATCGAACAAGCTAAGTCTATTAAGTAATTGTAATTAGATAAGTTATTATTGTACATGAGAAACCAAAAATTGCCAAGAAACCTGATATTAAGGCTATTAATTTATTACATCGGCTTTCAAATAATTTGTCTAACCATATACTCCATAATTTTGATGTTACGATTAATTTATTGGCAAGCATTTGCTTAATTACATATTGAAAAAATTTTACTTTACATAAAGTTGAATTATGCATAGCAAAAAAATCTTTTTTTTGAAAAGCCTCAACTTCTTCTTTGCCAGTTAAAAAATCTCTTCTTTTACCGTTATTAATGTCCATCAAATTGACCATATATGGTTCGTTTGCATAGTCTCCGCCATATTTTTCAGTTAATAAATCATGTATATTTATACGATTTTCAATATCAATTTTGGTAGGAATTTCTTGCTGAAATAATACACTATATCGATGTTCAATGTGTTGAAATCCATATGTTGCATTTTTCATATTCCAGTGAATCCAGTATTTTCCTTTTAAATCTTGAATAAATCTATAGAATTTTTTAATATTGCTTTTTCAACCTCATCAAATTGATCAGAAACTTTATTCCGTGGAATATGAAGTATTTCTGCTTCCATATGTGTTGAAAAACTAGTTGTTTGGCCTGTTTGATAGTGCATAATAGCGATTGATGTAATTCTAGGAGACTGCTCCTTATTTCTATCATTTAAACCTTCACATGAATAATGGATAATATAGAAATTTTCAGGTGTTTCTTTAATTGCTTTTTTGAAATCACTATAGTTATTAATCCTCATATAAACATCTTTGATTTTTATTTGTTAAGGTTATTAATTTATATATAAATGTTTTATAATTACAACGTTTTTATTGAAATGGATCTATTGGGTAAATGACTTCCGTTAAGAATAACCCCGTAGCAGGAGCTTTAATGCCAGCAGCTTTGCGATCTTTTGCTTGAAGGATTGTATAGGCTTGTTCTTCTGGCCAATAACCATCGCCAATCATTTTTAAAGTGCCTACCATATTTCTGACCTGATGATGCAAGAATGAGCGTGCTTCAGGAATGAAGTAGATGAGGTCACCCTCTTTATAAATATCAAAACGATCGAGTTCACGAATAGGCGAGTGGGCTTGGCAAGCCGTTGCTCTATATGATGTAAAATCATGTAGACCTAATAAACGTTGAGCAGCTCTGTACATTTTATCGATATCTAAAGGTTTACGGACATGCCAGACATAGTTTTCATTCAAAGCAGGTCTACTGCTACGGTTTAAAATAACGTATTTATATTTACGCTGTGTTGCCGTAAAGCGTGCGCTCCACTCCAGATCAACTGGTGCGGCTTGTAAAATAGCAATAGCATGCGGTTTCATATAATGGTTTAATCCATCACATATTTTCTTTGCAGTTAAAGACATATGGGCAGGAAAGTCTAAGTGAGCGACTTGTCCTATTGCGTGCACACCAGAATCCGTACGACCAGCCGTAATACTGCTGACTTTGAAATTGTTATTACAAAGTTTTTCAGCAGCTTCTTCAAGGATTTGTTGAACAGAAAGACCTTCTTTCTGCCGTTGCCAACCGACTAGCCCTGTGCCGTCATATTCAATTTTGACAGCCCATCTTTGAATATCTATTGTCATCATCAGCCCAGAATAGTGCCAGAATTTATGGAGTTTCCTCGGAGGAAATCTTGCACAGACATTGCTTTTTTACCAGCGAGTTGCACTTCTAAGAGCTCTATTGTGTGATGATCTCCGCAAGTGATAGTTAAACTGTTTGAGGATTGTGTAACTGTGCCAGCAACAGAAGTGTTTTTTTCTTTGCTAATTGCTGCTTTGGTAATTTTAAGCAGATTTCCTTCCAAACTCGTATAGGTGCCAGGCCATGGTGTTAATGCACGTATTTGCTGATCTATTTCTTTGGCACTTAAAGCCCAGTCAATTTTTCCGTCTTCTTTGGTTAATTGACGTGCATAGATTACACCATCTTCAGGCTGAGGTGTTGGAGTTAGAGAAGGATTATTAGCCAGATCATTCAAAGTTTGAACGATGAGTTTTCCTCCTAAAGCAGAGAGATCATCATGCAAAGATTGAGCAGTTGTTAGTAATGTAATCGGTACAGCACCTTCGAGATAGACATCTCCTGTATCTAATCCGATATCCATCTTCATGATACTGACCCCTGACTGTGCATCCCCAGCCCAGATCGAACTTTGAATAGGAGATGCACCTCGCCAGCGTGGTAAAAGGCTAGCATGAATATTTAGACAGCCTAATTTAGGGGCATTCAGCATCTCAGCAGGGAGGATTAACCCATAAGCTGCAACCACAGCGACATCAAGGTTTAATGCTTTGAATTTTTCGAATTCTTCAGGATGTTTTTTTAACTTAATTGGCGCATAAACAGGGATATTTAATACCTCAGCAGCCTCTTGGATAGCACAAGGACGGATCTTACGACCTCTGCCGGCAGGACGTGCAGGTTGGCAATAAACAGCAACAATTTCATGACCTGCTTGATGTAAAGCATGCAGGGCAGGAACCGCAAAATCAGGCGTTCCCATAAAAGCAATGCGCATTTTCAGTTTCCTTAATGCATAATCAACAGAATTAACGATGTCTTTTTTGTTCTTTGATTACTTTACGCATAATCATATTGCGTTTCAGTGAGGAAATATGATCAATAAATAAAATACCATCTAAGTGATCAGTTTCATGTTGGATACATCTAGCTAATAAATCATCAGCTTCCATTTCCTGTTGTTTGCCATCTAAATCCATATAGCGGACTTTGATTTTTTCTGGACGAATAACTTCAGAATATTGTTCTGGAACAGACAAACAGCCTTCTCTGTCTTCTGTGCATTCTTCTGATTCTTCGATAATCTCAGGGTTTAGAATGATATATTGCTCTTTTTCGCCTTCTTTTTTGGCTAAATCCATAATGAAAAAGCGTAATGGGATTCCAACTTGTGGCGCAGCAAGTCCAATACCATTGGCATCATACATGGTGTCAAACATGACCGGTATAATTTTTCTGATTTCTTCAAGGTCTTTTTCTTCGACTAATTTTGATTTTTTACGCAAAAAAGGATCGGTTGCAACCAAAATAGGTAAAATTTTAGGAGTTTGTGTTTCGGTATTCATGTTGAGTTTTATGCCGTTATAATAGGTGTTTGTGTACGTTTTATATATAATAAACTACTAGTATTACAATATTTTGCCATAATGATAAATCATAATTTTACAGGATAGACTTGCATATTAGGGTAATTTTCCCATATTATAAAGTAGGTAAGTGCCATTGTGGGCTTATTTTACGTCTCGCTCATCATAAAGGAGGAGGCTCTTCATGTCAGGAAGGCTTTTTACATCGCCTATGTTCCTGGGCTTTGACCATTTGGAACAAATTTTAGAACGTGCGGCAAAATCTACATCGGATGGATATCCGCCATATAATATTGAGCAACTTGATTCTTCAAGCTTGCGTATCACATTGGCTGTTGCTGGTTTTATGATGGAAGACCTGCAAATTACTCAAGAAGATAACCAATTGGTTATTCGTGGGCGTCAGTGTGAGGATACTACACAGGAACGCGTGTTTTTATATCGTGGGATTGCAGCTAGACAATTTCAACGTGCCTTTGTTTTAGCAGAAGGCATAGATGTTGAAAGTGCTTGGTTGGATAATGGATTGTTACATATTGATATTCGGCGACCTCAGCCAGAAATGAAGGTTCGACGGATTGAGATTATACAGAATTCAGCCTCTCGTAAAAAAACAAATCCTAAAGTTCCTGCCTATAGAGGGCATTTAGCCGAAGGAAACCGTTCTGAACGCTCTGGTCTAGAGCGTAATATTCAGACGATCGAAAAAGATAGATAAAGTGCTTATATAATATGTTTAAGGTTTATTTTCTTTTTTGATATTATTGATGAAAAGGATCATACAATGAATGATCGTGCTATAAATGACAAAACTAAGTTAATTGCCGCTCAAAAAGACGAGAATGTTGTTGATGTTCGTTATTTGACTGAAAGTCAATTAAAGTCTTTGGGGGTTAGCCAAATGGCCTATGTAAAAACAATCCTGATTAATGGAGATGTTGTTTTTGCTATTCATGCAGCTGATGGGACGCCAATGGCTGTAACAGACAACGTAAAAACTGCTTTTGCAGCTGTTGTTCAACAAGAAATGATTCCTAGTTTGGTTAATTAATTAGAGGTCAATTACTAAATTATTTTAAGATTTTTTGTATAAAAGAAGGGAGGACAAGATCCTCCCTTTTTACTTATTCACTGACACCGGAATCAAGCCAGATGACTTGTCCATCAACATGTCGATAAACGACATTAATACGGTTATTTTCAGAGTTCTTAAACATCAAAACAGGACGTTCTGATAAATCAAGATGCATGATGGCTTCATAGACTGTAAGATTATCAATCTCTGTTGCTTTTTCTGTAACAATTCTTTCTTTAATTTGTTGCTCTAGTTTTTCTTGAGCTGTTACTTCATGCTCTTCCACAGACGCATCTGGTTTAATAATATATTGACGACCCTCAACAAATTTATTGAACGCAGCTTTTTCTCCACGACGACCTAAAAGGCGACCTTTATAACGGCGCAGTCGTTTGCTGATATGTTCAATTGCACTTTCAAAGGCAGCTTGAACCTCGGCAGCAGAACCTTCGCCACGAATAGAAAGGTCGCGAGAGGCATGCACATGAATTTGGCATGTGTAAGAAGAGGGAAGTTTATTAAAAGTAACAGACGCATCAATAATATTATCAAAGTATTTCTGAGTGGTTTTTGCTAATGTTTCCTCAATTTTTTGATGAAACCATTCAGGGATTTCTATTTTTTTACCAAAAATTGATATTTTCATGAATACTCTCTCCATCTTTATTATAAATATCGAAGTATTATTATGAGATAAATTAAATACCTTATACTATTAAGCTAATGTGTGTTTAGGCATTGTGCAATATAGATTTTTTGTGATGATAGATATATTTCTAAAAACGTTCTTTAACATAGTTTTTTCTAAAAAAGCGTGCTAAAATTCGTCTCGGATTTTATCAAAGCTATTTAGGGATATAAACGGTCTTTTTAATATGCTTTAAGAAAATCGTAATGGTAAAAGTCATAATGACAAGTAATGCCCAAGAACTCCATTTTCCAGTATGCACCATTGACCATGAAGTAATCTGATTGGGATATTTCCATATTCCAAAGAAGGTGCTGATATTTTCAGCAAGCCATATAAAAAAGCCGATCAGAATAAAAGCAAGTAACATTGGCATTTTTCTTTCACGATCATAAGGCGTAAAAATAACCGTTGTTCTTGCGTATAGTCCTAGGACAGTTGCCGCAATATACCAGCGATAATCGCCTAAGAAATGATGTGTAAAGAAATTAATATAAATGAGTAAAGAAACTATGACGGCAAATGTATAAGGTGGGTGGTGATAGATTTTTACATCTAGCAATCGCCACGCTTGGATAATGTAACTGCCGATTGCTGCATACATAAATCCAGAGAATAAAGGAACATTGAGGACTTTAGTATAAGCAAAATCAGGATAGCTCCATGAGTGAATATTGGCCGATGTTTTAAAGACTTCCAGAGCAAAGCCGATAATATGAAATAACATGACGGCTTTTAGTTCGTCTAATGTTTCCAGCTTTGTGTAAACCATGCCGATTTGAATACAGATCGCAATGATGAAGAGGACATCGTAACGTGGAATTCCTAATAGACCACTTTTAGGAATGATAAAAATAGAGAGAAAAAATAATCCGACGAATAAACAAGCTCTTGCTTCTTTAATGCCAAAAAATAAGAATTCAACACAAAAGCGCTTCCATCCAGATAGATTGGGAATAAGTGGGGGATGAATGAGTTTTTCGTCTAGTAATTCCAAAGTAGACATTGATGGTTCTCTGTATGAAAGCGTATTGATTATAGAAGATTTCTTCATAATATGATTTAGTAAAAAAGAACACGTAAATATTTATTTTATTAATGAGGAGTGTACAATGGCTTTGATGATCTTGGCCCATCCATATTTTGATGTTTCTGTGGCCAATAAAACAATTATCCAAGAGTTACAAAAACAAGATTTAGATCTGGAAATTCGTGATATCCACCATTTATATCCGGACTATCAGATTGATGTCGCTGCTGAACAAGAGGCATTATTGCGTCATGATACGATTATTTTGCAATATCCAATGTTTTGGTTCAGTATGCCCGCAATTTTAAAGTACTGGTTTGATAGTGTTTTTACCTATCAATTTGCGTATGGTTCCAAAGGGGATAAACTGAAAAACAAGAAACTACTTCCGAGCTTAACCGTAGGGCAAGTCGAAGGTAATTTTTATGATGGAGAGCATTTTTTAATTGATGACTTTTTACGCTCTATTCAAAAGTCTGCAGAATATGCACAAATGGAATATTTAAAGCCAATTTGTTTGTTTGGCGTTTCCCCAGTAGAAGGAAATACCAAAGAAGAAGTGCAGACAAAAGCGGCAAAGCATAGTCAAAAATTAGCTGAAATAATTCGTGGTTTGTAAAAAAAACCCCTTAGTAAATAAGGGGATTTTGATATTACATAGAGAATTTTTCACCCAAGTAAACACGACGAACATCTTCATGGGCAACAACTTCGGAAGGAATACCTTCCATTAATAATTGTCCACTATTCATAATATAAGCGCGGTCAATAATTTCTAACGTTTCACGAACGTTATGGTCTGTAATTAACACGCCAATACCACGATCTTTAAGATGGGACACAAGGTCACGAATTTCGCCAACCGCAATTGGATCAATCCCAGCTAAAGGCTCATCGAGTAGAATATAGTTTGGATCACTGGCCAATGCTCTGGCGATTTCTAAACGACGACGTTCACCACCCGATAAAGACAGAGAAGGAGAACGACGTAAATGGCTGATACCGAATTCAGCCAATAGGCCATCTAAAGTTTCTTGTCTTTTATGATAATCAGGTTCTACAACTTCTAAAACAGCCATAATATTTTGTTCAACATTCAGCCCACGGAAAATACTAGCTTCTTGAGGTAAGTAACCAATTCCTAAGCGAGCTCTACGATACATAGGGAGTTTGGTAATATCAGCACCATCCAGTTTGATTGATCCTGTATCAGGTTGAACCAAGCCTACGATCATATAAAAGCTTGTTGTTTTTCCAGCACCGTTTGGCCCTAATAATCCAACGGCTTCTCCACGATGAACTCGCAAAGAAACATTTTGCACAACAGAACGTTTTTTATAGGTTTTGCCAATATTGCTTGCAATTAAACCTTCATTATTTTGGGGCTCATTCGTATGTTTATGAGTTGAATGATCAGGAACAGTATTCATAATGGTATAGAACCTTCTGTAAAAGTAGTCACTTCAATGTCAAGTTATTGAGGTTTAAATTATTTATTACTTGGTTTTGGATTATTAGTTTCATTTGGAACGACTAACCCTTGAACACGACGACCAGGCGCTTCGGTCATATGCGCAATGCCTGTTTTCATATTAATAATAGCCGCATGTCCATTTAACTGGTTTGCACCTCTGGTAATATGAACATTACCAACAACACGTGCAATACTGGTATCTGGTACATAAACACCACGATCTCCTCGAATGGTTTCTGTTTGTGTTCTAACCACAACATTACCAAACGCATCGACTTTTTCTAATTTGCTAGAACGTGTCATATCGTCTGGATTACCAGCGGCTTGTTTGTTATCAGGCTGTTTATTTTTTGCGTTCGGATCTTTTTGATCGTTAGGTTTACTATAGCCAACCAAGACATCTGCTTGAATACGATGACCATTTTTAAGGTTCGTTACAGAAGCATCTCCACGTCCGACAGACATACGAGTATTAGAGTGATACTCCATTGCATCTTTGGCTGTCATTACGTTTTGAGGTGTCGTTATCTTCATATTTTTGCCAGTTAAGACAAGAGTAGCTTGATCGATATCATAAATCCCTTTATCGCCCCAAGCTTGATCTGTATTGGTATAAATATGCACATGTCCGTAAGCATACAAGCGATAAATTTCATTTGATCCTGATTCATTTTGGGTCAAATCATTACTTTTATTTTGTGTATCGCCGGCTGGTTTGGGTTGATTATTATCACCAGTATTTGCTTTTTTACGATATAAAGCAACTAAACGATCAGCGGTAACAGTAACATCGCCTCTAATTGCTTTTGCTTGATCATAGGCAGTTACAGATTTTGCGTTTTGATCCCAATCAAATCCACCTAGAGCTGTAATAGTGATTTGTCCGCCATGAGATAAATCAATATTTTGAGCCATTACTGGGGAAGTATGAAGGAGTCCTCCACCCACCAAGGATGTAAATGTCAAGAATAAAGCGTGTTTAATGTTCATGGGATTGTTCCGACGTTTTGGAAGGTTGCGAAGGAGGAGAGGAAGGTTTCTTGTTATCGTTATCATCATTTAAAATCATGCGCCCAGGCCCTTTAAATTGAGCAATGTTGGTATGCATATCTAAAAAATAAGCCTGTGCATCCAATTGACCAAATGGACCTTCGGCATGTATCCAGTCATTAGCAGTCACGACGGAATCTTTTAAAGCAACATCAGCAATATCGCTATACATAAACAGACCATCATCACGATATAAAACAACATGATCGTACAAGTTTAAGTCTTGTTCATGTTGCATATAAATACCATTATTAGCTGTAACCATAAGCCAGCTACCTCCTTGCAGAAGGATATCTGCTTTAGGATCTGTTAAGCGGATCATATCGCTATTGCTTGAGTTTTGAATAACTTTACTGGAAGTAATCGTATAAGGCCTATCTGATGAATCTAATCCATGAAAAGTAGCCCCAACCATAGTACCACTTTCAACTTTGATTCGTGACAGCTGCTTAACTACCTCTTTATTTGTATTAATGATACGATCAATTTCTGGCCAGATAGCAATTGATCCTAACAATAACAAAGCCAGAATAGGAAGCACCCATTTCGTCCATTTGATGATTTGCTTTCTACGCAAAATATCTTCTTCTTTAGGCACTTGTCGACGAGTAATGGTCGTATTTGCTCGTTGTTTTAAATATTTTTGCTTTGCTTGAAAGTCAGTTCTTTCAACTTGTGGCGCTTTGGTATTTGGATGATCTGGTTGATTTTCGGTCATGCTATTCCTGCGCGTAAAAGATCGTGAATATGTAATACACCTGTTGGTTGATGATGTTGATTAACCACAAACAAACAGGTAATTGGATGTTCAGGGTTATTCATTAATCTGAGGGCTTCTGCAGCGAGTATATCTTCTTTGACAGTCATAGGCTTGGTATTCATTACATCCTGAGCAGTGAGATTTCTAATATCTTTATCCAATGTTCTACGTAAATCCCCATCAGTAATCAACCCAATTAATACACCTTGTTCAGAAATAATTCCGATACAGCCTAATGCTTTTTTGGTCATTTCCATAATAGCTTCTAGAATTGGCATGTTTGATTGACCCAAGGGTATTTCTTTGCCAGTATGCATTAGGTCACGAACAGCCTTGAGTTTACTTCCTAAACGGCCGCCTGGATGGTATATTCCAAAATCAGATGCAGTAAATTGACGTTTTTTTAATAATGTAATTGCCAAAGCATCACCAAAAGCAAGTTGCATAACAGTACTCGTGGTGGGAGCTAATCCAAAAGGACAGGCTTCTTTAGATTTTGGTAATGTTATCGCAATATTTGCAGCGATGGCCAAAGTTGATTGAGCATTGGTTGTAATGGAAATCAGAAAAATATCAAATCGCTTGGTGTGAGAGATAATGCTTGCCAGCTCTGCTGTTTCACCAGAAGCGGAAATTGCAAGAACGATATCTCCTGGTTGGATCATCCCTAAGTCACCATGGGCAGCTTCGGCAGGGTGGACAAAAAAGGATGCTGTGCCTGTAGAGGCCAGAGTTGCTTGTATTTTTTTAGCGATATGACCAGATTTTCCAATACCTGTTAGGACAACTCGACCTTGAAATGTAGAGATTTGTTCGATTGTCTGGCTGAAGGCTGTTGATAGTGCAACATCACTTTGTAGTGCATCAATAAGTTCTTGAATCCCTTGCTTTTCAATCAGCAACGCATCACAAGCAGTATGAATATCATAATCGGAGATTGGATTCATATATTTATGCACTTACAGGTTAATAGACAAATAACATTGACACTATAAAACAGTTATGATTTTCAATCAAATAGATCTTTTATGAGCTACGATGTTGAAAAATATCTGGTTCGTCATAGCCTAAAATATCTAAGTCTGCGCGAGTTGGTAAAAAATCAAAGCAGGATTGAGCGAGTTCTAAACGATTTTCACGAATGAGGAGTTCTTTTAAAGCATCCCATAACTGGTGGAGATATAAAACATCTGAAGCAGCATAAACCAGTTGATCTGAGTTCAGCGTTAAAGCCCCCCAATCAGAGCTTTGTTGTTGTTTAGACAATTCAATTTTTAGAATATCTCTGCATAAAGCAGCTAGACCATGCTTGTCTGTAAAGGTTCTGACTAATTTGGCGGCAATTTTTGTGCAGATGACAGAAGAGAGTTTGATATTTAAATAATGTTGCAAAATACCAACATCAAAACGTGCAAAATGCATGATTTTTGTAACAGAAGGAGAGGTTAAAAGCTTTGTTAAATTTGGACAAGCATTAAAGCCTTTTCCACCCAGATGTTCTGGAATGAATTGAACCAGATGCACTTGGCCATCTCCACTAGAGAGTTGAACTAAGCATAAACGATCACGGTGATGATTTAACCCCATTGCTTCGGTATCAATTGCGACAATGTTCCCTAAATCGATATTGTCAGGCAGGTCATGTTGATGAAGGTGAATATAATCAGGGGTAGATGTATCGTTTGCAGACATAAAATAAAAATCCAATTACGCTTTTAAGAGAAAAAATACTATATAATATGTTGTTAGATAAGATAAGAATAATTTTTACTTTTTGAGATCTTCTTCAGAAACATGCCCTAATTGGCATAAAATTTGCCAATGTTCTGGAGCAATGGGCATAACAGATAAACGAGATTGTTTGATCAAACTAATTTCCTCGAGCCCTGGCGTTGCTTTAATTTGTTTTAATGTTACAGGATTAGGAACGGAGCAAACTGTTTTTACATCAACACAGAACCATTTTTGATCAGGAGCGGTTGGGTCTGGGTATGCTTCTTTGACAATACGAACAATACCAACAATTTCTTTTCCAACATTAGAGTGATAAAAGAATGCTAGATCTCCATTCTTCATAGATTGTAAGTTTTTTTTAGCTTGATGATTACGAATGCCTGTCCAAGGTTCAACGTTATTTGTTATTTGTTCTTGCCATGAAAATGCATCAGGTTCTGATTTAACTAACCAGTAATTCATCATTTTTATCCTTATTCTTTTATCAGTGCCGAGTGTTTATCCTCCTATTATGGCTTATATTGGGACGATATAAAAGAATAAGGATAAGATAATTTTTAAGAATGGTCTTTGAAAGTCTGTGCATACCAAAGAGAGACTTCTTCGACACGCTTTGTTAATCTAGGGTAATGAGAGAAAATATGTAAAATATATCCAGCAGTATGAGGAACCATTGTTTCTTGCTTTTGGAATTCATCAGGATTCATTTGATCGTTTAATTTTGCACTACCACAAGCTAACATTTGCAAGGCTGAACGGGAAGCTGAGATATTTTGTGAAACAAAAGCACCAACACGATCGCAAGTAAGCTCTCTAGCGCGAGAGTAGGCTTTTCCTAAAAAAGGAATAAAAGATCCTGTTAGTCGTAAATAGCATTTTATACCGCTTAAATGACCAGAAACATGGTGGCCTAGCTCATGTCCAATAACAAATCGAACTTGTTCTTCATTGTCAGCATCAATCAGTGCAGAAGTTAACCAAATATATCTTTGACGACCAATTAAACGCACTGCCATTGCATTTATAACGCCATTTGAATTATAAATAAAAGCTTGAGGGGCTTCTGTAAGGCCAACTTGTTTGGCACCTTCTTGCACCATTTTATGTAAGTGTGGAAATTGATTGGGGCCAATTAGAACATAGTGACCAAACATATATGCTCGTGTTAAAGCGCGAGCAATATAAGAAACTAACCAAAAAACAGCGATATATATAATAAAGATACTTAAATGCAGGTAATCTTTATGTAAAATATACGATAAAAAAGTTAAAGCAATAATTGCCCAGATAATACAGCCACAAACAATAACATATGTTCCGTATGTTTTTTCTTTTGGATGTCTGATTTTTTCTATTTGAAATTGCATGGTAGATTCATTCATTAGTAAATGTTCATTATTATAATCATTTTATATCTTTATCATGATTATTATTAATAAAAAATATCTTTTTAGAATTAAATCGTAATAAAAGTAGCAGTAAACTAAGATTTAATTATTTTTAAAAAGTTGTGTATTAACGCTGATATTACCCTTGAAATATTAAGAATGATTATCACTATTAAACACTAATGAGAATCATTCTTAATATTGATAAAGTAATAATATAATGAAAAAAGTTGGTATTCACAGGATTGTTCGGCCAGTTTCTTTGGCGACTGTGATGGTTGGTTTTATAGGCAGCTCTGCCGTTGCACAGACAATGGCTTCAGATGATTTGAAAGATAGTAAAAAGAGCGAAGTGGAAACAAAAGGAAAGAATGCAGATCCGTCCACGTCAGATGAACATATTCTCGTTAGAGGGAAAAGAACCTCTAATATTTTAACCCATGATACTGGGGTGGATCAAATGCCTCAAGATGTGATGCATACACCTCAAAATATCAATGTTGTGCCTCAAAAGATTTTACAAGAACAAAATGTAAAATCATTGGAAGAGGCGTTAAAAAATGTGCCTGGAGTAACCGCTTCTGTCGGTGAGGGGCGAGGAGGAATGTCAGGCAATCAATTTCTAATCCGAGGCTTTCCCGCACAAAATGATATTTACGAAGATGGACTTAGAGATTTTGGGGTTTATACCAGAGATAGCTTTGATTATGATAGCGTAGTGGTCATTAAAGGGCCGTCTTCTTCTGTTTTTGGAAATGGAACAACAGGTGGAGCGATTAATGTTGTTACGAAAAAACCGTTATTAACAGATCGCTATGATGTTAATTTCTCTGGAGGAAATGTGGATTATTATCGTGGCACAGTTGATGTTAATAAACAAATTACAGACACAATTGCTGCTCGTATTGTTGGGGTAGGAAATAGTAATAACGTTGTTGGACGAGATTATATTTACTCTCATCATTGGGGGCTGGCACCGTCGATTGGTTTTGGGTTGGGCACTAAGTTAAGTTATGTGATCCAATATGTTTATCAACAAGATAATCGTATTCCTGACTATGGTATTCCCGTGGTAACAAAACCAGGAACAAGCATTGCAAAACCTATTACTGAATATGGTATTCGTCGCAGTAACTGGTACGGTAATTGGATGGATAGTGATAAAACACAAGATCATCAGTTAACGGGGCGTTTAAAATATGAATTAACGCCAGATATTGTTATTCATAATGATACGCGTTATGGGAATTATCAACGTGAATACTCGGTAACACGTCCACAATGTCAAGTTGCCAATTGTGTGACCCCGTATTTTACTGGCCATCCAGAAAATGCAATTATTGGCACAGCTGGGCCTGCGCCTTATCGTCAGAGAACTTGGTCATTTCAGAATGTATTATCAACGGTTGCTAATTTCCATACATGGGGCTTTAAGCACCAGTTAACGGGTGGTGTTGACTTTTCTTATGCCAGTGAAAATAGATTTTATGGAGAGTATTCTTCACCTTTACCAACGAATAGTTTAGTCAATCCAACGCCAGTAATAAATTATCCAATTACGATTTTACCTGGGGATCCCCATGGAACGAATATCAGTGGGGCAACGGGTGCAGGAGATCCTGCGTTAAGAAAAGGACATACACGAGATGTGGGTGTTTTCTTATATGATCAATTTTGGATGACAGAGCAATGGTCTATTAAGGGCGGCGTTCGTTATGATAATTGGAATGCCAAATACGGGACTGAAGGGGGCAGTGCAGGCAGTGTTTGGGCGGCTAATAACATGAGCACGACAAATAATATTGTGAATCCAACGGTCAGTTTGATGTATAATCCAACAGATAATCAAATGTATTATTTTACATGGGCAATGTCTACAACGCCTTTGGGAATGTATCTAACGAACTCTTATGCACCCATGCGCGACGGTCAAAGTGGTATGAAACCAGAGCGCAGCCGTTTATATGAATTGGGTGGCAAATGGAGTTTATTAAGTCAACGTGTTGGTATAACAGCGGCATTATTTCGTTTAGATAAAAGCAATCAAATCGTCAGTGATCCAGTGTCAGGGGACGTAATGAGTTCTGGCGATACGGTTCGTAACGAAGGGGTCGAGCTGGGTGTTTCTGGAAATGTCACAAAACATTGGAATGTTTACGGAGGTTTTGCTGCGTATCACAGTAATGTTGAATCATCTCAAACTGTAGGTGCCAAAGGAAGTCGTGTGCAATATGTTCCAACACAACAAGGGAACTTATGGACGACGTATGATATTATGCCTGAAACGCCTTATAATGTAACTGTTGGCGGTGGAATTACGTGGAGAGGAAGTGTATGGTTGAATAATACCAATACAGCCAAAGCCCCAGCAAATGTGAGTATTGATGCGATGTTATCTCATAAATTCGATGAGCATTGGAAAGTTGCTTTTAATATTTATAACTTAACCAATCGTTTAAATTATGATTCTTTATTTGGTAATCGTGTTACGCCATCTTCAGGTAGAGCATTTTTATTTAGTCTCAATATGTTACAATAATTTTAACGTTTTTCAGAGGAGCAAGGTGAACTCATGATTATTCATATTCCAGAGGTATTAAACGCTGAAGAATTATCTTATGTGCGTTCAGTATTTGCCAAGGCAACGTTTGTTGATGGAAAAGTCACTGCTGGTGAGCAATCGATGCAGGTGAAGAAAAATGTGCAAATTGATCAAAATTCCTCTGAAAGTAAAGAGTTAGGAGAAATTGTTTTAAAAGCATTGGGACGTAATCCGATTTTTAATTCTGCGGTGATGCCTTATCGTGTGGTGCCACCTTTGTTTAATCGATATGATATGGGGATGGAGTTCCCCGATCATGTTGATAATGCACTGCGTCCTATTCCAGGAACAAATATGCGGATTAGAACGGATGTTTCTTCGACATTATTCTTAAATGACCCAGAAGAATATGAGGGAGGAGAGTTAATTATTCATGATCATAGTGGTTCTCAGGCTATAAAATTACCTGCAGGAGATATGATCGTCTACCCAACATATAATTTACATTCAGTGAGTCAAATCACTAAAGGTAGTCGTTGGGCATCTTTTTTTTGGACGCAATCAATGATTAAAGAAGCGGATCGAAGAAAGATCCTATTTGATTTAGATATGACGATTATGAAATTGAGGACACGAATGGAGGATAACGATCCTCAGATCTTGGAGTTAACCAATGTTTATCATAACTTGATGAGACAATGGTGTGAGTTATAATTTAGATTGATTATCTGTTTGAATCCCACAAATTATTTGTGGGATTTTTTGTAAGTCTACTCGGTTGATTAAAACATATTTAATAATCGATAAATATAATCTAAGTCTTTGTTAGAGCGATTTGGATCGTCTGCACGTTTACGTAATTCCTCTTCAATATGTCTGGCACTGGAAGCGTTTCCAGACAAATCCATCTCTGTATTTTCTTTATCTGTAGAGCGTCCTAATGGATCTTTTTTCTTATCGGCTGAAACTTTATTGTCAGATGAGGGATCTTCTTGAGGATTTTTAGCAGAGAATACAGGAAAGAAATTAGAGAATTGTTGTGCTTGCTTCTGCATGGTTTGTTTAGCAGATTGATTGCCCTTTTGGAGGTTAACTAATGCTTTTTCTTGTGCTTCGGCAGCTTTATGATCATCTTTCTTTAGTAAAGATTGATACGCATCTTCCATTTCATTGGATGCAAGTGTTAGGTTTTCAATAGGTTGCTTTGCAATTGCCTGCATTTGTTCTTGTAATTTTTGCAGTCTATCAATGAGCTCTTGTTGTTTTTGAGCACTTTCTTGAGTAGAAGGAAGTTTTTTATCTCCTTCTGTGTGGGAAGGTTGTGGTGTAATTTGTTTTAATAATTCTGGCGTAGAAAGCTGATTTAAATCTTGATTAGGACGTAAAATTAGCGGTACAGATCGGTTTTGTCTCGCATAACTTTGAGTTAGTAAAGTTTGTTGATCTTTAATTAAAGCTTCTAAGTCTTGCTCTAGTTTTTTCATATCTTGTTGAGCTTTAACTTGATCTTCTAATTTTTTTAAATCTTCAGCGGTGGCATTGCGCATCGTATTTAAAACTTGGTTTGTATATTCCAATTGTTGCATGGCTTTATCCATATCGCCACTTTCAATCGTTTTGCTCATATTTTGGAACATATCTTGAAAAGAACGTGTGCTTTTAAATTGGATTTCTTTCCCATCATTATTCGCAGGATGATCTTTGGCGTTTTGCTTAGCCATGGCCATCATTTTTTGAGCTACTGCATTTTGCAAACGTTCTAATCGTTTGCTAAGTTCTTGTCGATCTTGATTGGTGATTTTATCTTTGCCTAGGCGTTGCATTTTATCGAGCTGCTCTTGCACGCTGGTTTGAGCTGCACGGATTTCCATATTGGCTCTGGCAACCTCTGAACTACTGTTGTTTCTTTCTTCAGTATCAATGGTTAGTTCCCAAAGGCGCGTTAGAGCTTGAGTTTTGATGGCATCACTATTGTTGTTTGCATTATCTAGAAAACAAATAATTCCAACGTAATTAAGAAACAGATCATAATCGCGAAAAGCATTTGGAATGTTTTGTAATGATTCTAATGCTTGAATAGTAGCATCTTTTGAAAGTTTATTTGTTCCATATGCTTGACGAATTTGATCTAATTTTTGTGCTAATAAGGAGGTAAATTGACGTTTAGGGAGTATAAAATCGACCTTAGAGCTAGTCGTCGTTTGTCCAGTCACATCAGTTGCTGTTAATACAGCCTGTGCTTTATCTCCAGCCCAAATATTGCTGGTTAAATCTTGATATAATGTCTGAGTAATTGTTTTGGGGCGATCCCCAAAAGGGAACGTCAAAGAAAGAATATTTTCTTTGGTATGATCTTTATTTTGAGGGAGCGTCACTGAGAGATGTAAAGATTCAATTCCGTAATGTTGTGTTACTTTAAAAGGAAATTCTGTTTTCCAATCATAAGGACTTTTTTGAACTGGCCCTGTCCAAGCAATCTGAGGTGGAAGGTTCGCTGGTAGATTAAATGTCCAAGAAGCAAGAATACGTCCTCTTGCTTTGATTTTTAAAATCCCTGAATGTTGGATACTTCCTTCGACTTGCCATTGGTGGTGGTCAAGTTGTTGAATAGAAGTTTGATTTAAAACAATATCGCTTTCAGGATTAATAATCTCAGGGGATTGCTTTAAGTTAGAAAACGCAATATGCAACCGTGCTTTTGGATCTGTAGAAACGGTTTCCGTGTTGGATTTGATATATATTGGTGCGGAATTACTGTAAGAAGGTGGGATAATCCAAGCCTGCAATGTTGGTAGAGGAACTGTTACATCATCATATCCAGGACGAACTGCAGATAATAAACGAGAATGAGAGCTATGAGGGTGAGAGACATAAAAAGCCGCAAACATACAGACTGTTACAATACCTATACGATTAAGTGTATAGTGACCTTTACATATTTGAGGGGTGCCTGCTTTTAAATGTGGAAATTCTTCAAAAATACGTTGTAAATGAATATTCCAAACCGCTTTGCTTTCTGTCTGAACAGGGGTATCATATAGGGTTTGTAACGGTTGATGGGCAAGTTTGTTATGTTCTTCCAAACGTTGTAATAACTCTTGGAAGGTTGGATAAGGAATTTTCTTTGCTTGATAGATAACAAGACCAATACTGCCAATTGAGATGATGGCTAGTAATAAAGCTCTAAGAATATCAGGCAGGGATTGAGGAATTCCTAGCAGTCCAAAACAAAGATATATCCCCCATATAGAGAGGAAAGAAAGAACAATAGGCCAGCATTTTTCTATCCAAGCATTGAGTTTAGTTAGAAAAAGGGCTTTTTTAATCTGTGCTTTATATTGTGGGGATATATTCATTAATTTACAAAGTCAGTTTAAGTGTTTTTAGAAGAGAATGTAGGAATAATTTCGTCTTGCCATAGATCTTCGACCGATTGGCGTTCTTGAATGACCGCAGCTTGTTTTCCAGAAACCATAATTTGTGCAGCCATCGGACGAGCATTATAAGTAGAGCTCATGACACTGCCATAAGCACCAGCATCTAAAATAGCAATAAAATCACCAGGTTGCAAATTAGGTAAAGAACGATCCCGAGCAAAAATATCACTGGATTCACAAACAGGGCCATCAATATTTAAGGATTTATACGGACGTTGGTATATTTCTGGATTAATTGGTAAAATCCCATGCCAAGCATCATACATTGCAGGGCGAACAAGATCATTCATTGCAGCATCAATAATCACAAAAGGGGCAGCGTCAGCACCATTATCTTTATGCATCACAACTTTGCTGATTAAAATTCCAGAGGGACCAATTAACCAACGGCCAGGTTCTATGCCTAGTTTTAAGTTTAATGGAGCCAAAACTTCTTTCATCAACGTAGCAATTGCTGCTGGACTGGCTTCTTTTTCATCATGATAAGAAATGCCAAAACCGCCACCGCAATCTAATGTAGAAATTTCTAATCCTTGAGCTCGTGCCTCTTTGATTAAATCGACCATTTTTACAAAAGCTTGACGATAAGGATCGGTTGAGGAGATCTGACTTCCAATATGAACATCAAAACCTAGAGGGGTAATGTTTGGGAGTTCATGCGCTTCTTTATAGACAGAAATGGCCTCTTTATAAGCAATACCAAATTTATTTTCGGCTAATCCTGTTGTAATTTTATGATGTGTTTTGGCATCAACATCAGGGTTAATGCGTAAGCAAACAGCTGCATTTTTACCGATTTTTTGAGCAATTTTAGATAGTAAATGTAATTCTTCTCGGCTTTCAACATTGATTTGAGCAATTTGCGTTTCAATGGCCAAAGTGAGTTCTTCTTCGGTTTTTCCTACACCAGAAAAACAAATTTTAGAAGGGGAAATACCAGCTTTCAAAGCACGAAGAAGCTCACCACCACTAACGATATCTGCACCAGCACCTTCTTTTGCCAGCAAATCTAAAATAGCTAAATGTCCATTTGCTTTCATCGCATAATGAATGGAAACATCCAGTTGCTCATCTTTGAAGGCTTGATCTAATTTTTTATATCGTGCTGTTAAAATATCCGCATTAATGACCCATGTAGGGCTGCCATATTTTGTTGCAATTGCTTGTAAAGGCGTTTGTCCAAAAACTAACCCTTCTTTTGCATCAATGCTGAGATCAGGATGAGTTTGCAAAAGAGTTTGTAAATGAGGGGGAAGCGATTTAATTAACGAAGTCATCGAAGTCGAAAGCCTTTACATAAATACTAAAATATCAAACAATGTTAATGTGGTCAGAGAAAGACAAAAGATAATATTTTGGCTATCATACATAAACTTGTTTAACAATCTATTTACGGATGACAGCCAAATTTTTTAGTGAATTAATTTTACGATAATTATTTTATTCACGAATTAATTTAGCAGTTTTTTGAAGCGCTTTATAGGCTTCATAACGACGTTGATGCACAGCGCTATAACGTGCTTCACTATTATAAACTTGGTCTACTTTGGTGAATTGTTTCATTGCTTCTGGCAAAGAAGCTGCAACGTTACCCGCAACGGCACCAAGAATAGCAGAACCTAATAAAACAGGTTCGCTACATTGAGTACTAACAATTGGAATACCAGCAGTATCAGCAAGAATTTGACGCACTAAAGGATGTTGTCCAGCACCACCACTAATGATGATATTTTCACATTGAATTCCACATGCTTTTTGAGCATCAAGGATTTGACGTAATCCATAGCCAATGCCACATAATCCTGCTACATACAGAGCAACAAGATTATCTAGATCACGTTCCATGCCCAATCCAGCAATGACTGCTTTGGCATCAGGATCAGCAAAAGGTGCACGATTACCTAGAAATTCTGGTACGATATGAATCCCTTTAGCAAGATTAACCGCATCAGAAGGTGATTTTACTTTTTCTAAAACCAAATTAGCAAGATATACAGGCAAAGAAACACCTGCTTTTTTTGCTAATTGATGTGCTTCAGCAGAAGCAGGATGAAAATTGACAAGTTGATCAATTGCAGCACCAGCGGCACTTTGTCCACCTTCATTCAACCAACATCCTGGCACCATAGCAGAGTAATAAGGCCCCCAAACACCAGGAACAAAGACTTCTTTTTGAGTGGTGGTCATTGTACAAGATGAGGTGCCGAAAACATAAGCCATATTCGCAAGTGCACCGTTTTTAATACCAACAGTACCAATACCACCTGCATGAGCATCGATTAGCCCGACGGCAACATGTGTGCCAACAGGAAGCCCCATTTCATGAGCAGCTTCTTCCAAGAGACCTTGACCGCAAGGGGTTCCTGGATCAACAACATTTTGTCCAATACGAGCGAAATTCTCATCAGCTAGTTCTGATAATCCAATTTGATGGAAATAGTCTGCATCCCAACGTTTTTCATGGGCCAGATAAGTCCATTTACAAGTAACTGTACAAACAGAACGTGCGAGATCACCTGTAGCACGCCATGTTAAGTAATCAGCAAGATCGAAGAAGTGATGAGCTTTTTGATAAATATGAGGACGATTTTCTTTGAGCCATAAGATTTTTGGTGTTTCCATTTCTGGAGAGATCGTGCCACCAACATAGTTTAGAACAGAATGCTTGGTTGCATTAATTCTTTCAGCTTGTTCAATCGCACGGTGATCCATCCAAACGATGATATTACGATTTGGATCATCGGTAGGGCCAACAGCAAGCGGTTCTTTATTATCACCAATCACAACAAGAGAACAGGTGGCATCAAAGCCTATGCCTGCAACGGATTTAGGAGAAACTCCAGCTTGTTTAATGGCTTCTTTAATTGTAAAGCAAACGGCTTGCCAGATTTCTTGGCTTGATTGTTCAACAATACTGCCAGCACTACGAAAAAGAGTGATATCTTGTTTAGCATGAGCAAGAAGCTCACCGTCAAGATTAAAGACACCAGCACGAACGCTGCCAGAGCCAACATCAACACCAATAATTGTTTTTTCGTTATTCGTCATCAAATTGTCATCCTCATACTAGTCAAATAAATTAAAGATCGACACTGCTAGGTAAAACAACTAAATCACGAATAGTAACGCCTTTAGGGCGTGTTACCATGAATAAAATAGATTCAGCAACTTCAATAGGTTGCATTAAGCTGCCATTTGCAAGAGCTTCTTCCATTTTTTCTTTTGGCCAATCATCAAGAAGAGCAGTAACCACAGGGCCTGGTAACACCGCACCGATACGCACACCATGTTCAGAAACTTGACGGCGAGTTGTATGGACAAAAGCCTGCACTGCGAATTTAGAAGCAGTATAAATTGGCTCCCAAATGACAGGAACAACACCAGCAATAGAGCTTGTGAAAACAATATCTCCTGATTTTTGTTCAATCATATGAGGTAGAACACTTCTTACACACCGGAAGGCCGCACTGTTATTTAAATGAAGCACACGATCCCAAACATCAGGATCACCTTCAGCAATAGGGCCACCAATGTAAGCACCAGCATTGGCATGGAAAATATCCAGACGCCCAGCAAGTTGGATAATGCTGTCAAGAAGGCCATCAACTTGCTTGTTATTGGTAAGATCAATTTGTAAGGCGAACGCATTTTCACCTAACTCAGCAACTATTTTTTTAAGCTTTTCACCTTCACGGTCAATAAGAACGACTTTGGCTCCAGCTTTTAATAATAATTTTGAACATTCAAGGCCAATCCCTGATGCTGCACCTGTAACGGCAGCAACTTTTCCACTGAGGGATAGATCTCTGAAAAAAGCTGTTTGGCTCATTTGATAACCCTTTTAATTTTTGTTTTTTATAAGATTTATCAAGTCTGATTTATGCAATATCTTTTGTCAAGTTATCATCATTTTATATCTTTAATTATTCAAATATGACAAACTGTTACGGGTTTCGAACAAGAGTCACAAAAGAGTGATATGATCATAATGGAAATATTTAGATATAAACTTCATTTTTTTATAAAGAAAATCATATTCTTTTTATTTGCTTGTATTATTGGGATATCAGTAGGCGCATTTTATTTGTATGTATGGTTGTTTACACCATTGGATGATCAACTATTTAAGGCCGTTAATAAAAAATGTGGCCCACATTACTCCTGTAAAGTTCATTTACATGAAATTACATCTTTTAAATGGGATAAAGCTTATTTTTTTCCATATAACTATTATTATAGTAATCAGGATATACAAAAAATCACGGGAATTTCATTTGGTCTTCAAAAACATAAAACAGTTAATGGTCAAGAATATAAAACTTTAGCCATGTTTATTGATCATGGTAAACTTGTAAAATATAGTTTTTTTGATCCATATTATGAACCAGATTATCCCGATAGCCCTTCTAAAAGTCAGTATTTTGATATGTTATTTTTTGTAAATTTACATTCGGATCTGTTTCAAAGTGAATATTATTTTAGAAATCTAATTAAATTTAAGAAGAGTTTTGAAATAGATTATTATGAAATAACTCCTACAAACGATTTATTATATATAAGCTTTTTTTCTCACGGAAGTTATTATTCTGGTTATTCATACCAAGCGCTGGCACTGTGCTCAAATTTAAATCAAGTGCATTTACGCTATTCTTTCACAAGATAACTGCGAATAAATTGTTATATGCGTGTTTGTTTGATACTAATTTAAATATAGAAATTATTTTATAGAATAGAGAGCGTATTCATGCGGTTACTTAAAACACTCTTTTTTATTATCAGTGTCATTGGTGCTTTTGTTTTAAATCATGACAAGCTAATGGCGCAAGTGGTTCAATCTCCGATATTACCAGGATTAAATAAAAGCGATGAGCATCGTCAAGTTGTAAACGTTTCAGAACCTCCTTGGCAAATTATTGGGCGTGTGCAAACAAATTCTGGTGAAAAATGCACAGGCTTTCTAATCTCTCCAAGAGTTGTGGTAACCGCAGCGCACTGTTTGTGGATAAAGAAAACACAACGATTTTTTGCGCCACAATCTATTCACTTTTTATTGGGATATCAACGACAGCAATATAAAGTGGCTTCTTCTATTCAGCAGGTTTTGCCGTCAGAAGCATATCGTCAGTTGATGGTTAATAAACAACTAGATGATATTATTTCTGATCGGATTTACTTAGTATTACCTAAAGATATTTTACCAGCTTCAAAGCTTATTCCAATTGCTAAAGAATTACCTCAAGAAAACACCCCCGTTTGGCTTGCAGGCTACGAACAAGATCGCATTGAAGTTCTTTACGCAGATAAAAATTGTCTTATTCAAGGGCAGGTAACTTATCCGAATTCTCTAGCAAAATTATTTCATACGTGCCAGGCAACTTATGGCAGTAGTGGAGCTCCCTTATTTGCTAAAGACTCAAATGGTAAATGGACAATCGTTGGCATACAAGTTGCTGCATTTGATGGAAAAGCAGGTGGAATTGCTGGTTCTTTATTGGAGGGGACACATGAAATATTAAAAAACTTGCCTTAAATTGACTTAAGGCAAGTTTTGTATTGATTAATCAGCAGGCGGATAACCACGTGGATATGTGATTTTATCTGCAGGGCCTGGTGGTTTAGGGGAACCTTTACGTCCACAAGCTGAAAGTTGCATGGTAAATACAGCTAAACAGCTGAATAACAAGCATAAAGAAATATAACGTTTCATCATTAATCCTGTAATAATTTAATCCATTTTTGCGCTTGGCTTGCAACATTACTTGGTGCTGTTCCGCCTTCACTGACGCGAGATGCTAAAGAAGCTTCCACACTTAAAACTGAGAAAATATCTTGAGTAATTTTAGGTTCTATAGCTTGCATATCTTCAAGAGTGACTTGATCTAGATTTAAGTTTTTTTGCTCTGCTAGACTAACAATCTGTCCTGTAACATGATGCGCTGTACGGAAAGGCATTTGTAATTTTTGCACTAACCAATCTGCTAAATCTGTGGCAGTAGAAAAGCCAGATCCAGCCCAACGACGCATATTGTCTTTATTTGCTTTTAAATCGCCAATCATGCCAGAACATGCTGCTAAACATAACATCATGGTTTCTGTTGCTGCAAAAACTTGTTCTTTGTCTTCTTGCATATCCTTGGCATATGCCAAAGGAAGCCCTTTCATAACCGTTAACAAACCAATTAAAGCACCAGAAACACGGCCAATTTTTGCACGAACGAGTTCTGCTGCATCAGGATTACGTTTTTGTGGCATAATAGAAGAGCCTGTGGTGTAGGCATCAGAAAGTTTAATAAAAGAGAAGGGAGAAGAACACCAAATAACGATTTCTTCAGCTATTCTGGATAGATGCATTGCCATAATAGACAAAGCAGATAAATATTCTAATGCAAAATCACGGTCAGAAACAGCATCTAAAGAATTTGCCATTGGACGATCAAATCCTAGTAATTCTGCTGTCATTTTACGATCAATTGGGAAAGAGGTTCCTGCTAATGCCGCTGCGCCTAGTGGACTTTCATTTAAACGTTTACGTGCATCTGCTAGACGCCCTGTATCACGAGAGAGCATCTCTACATAAGCCAATAAATGATGACCAAACGTAACAGGTTGGGCAGATTGTAAATGCGTAAAACCAGGCATTGGTGTATCTGCATATTCTTGTGCGCGTGTGGCAAAAGTAAGCATTAAATGCTTAGCAGAAACAATCATTTCATCGATATTGTCTCTAACCCACAAACGGAAATCCGTTGCGACTTGATCATTTCTTGAACGTCCAGTATGTAATCTTTTTCCTGCTTCACCAATATTATCAGCAAGGCGAGCTTCAATATTCATATGAATATCTTCAAGAGCACGACTAAAATCAAACTGATTATTTTCAATTTCAGTTTTGATTTGTTGTAGGCCGTCATGAATCGCTTTTTTATCTTGCTCAGAAATAATGCCAACTTTTGCCAACATTTCTGAATGCGCTAATGATCCTTTGATATCTTGCTGCCATAGTTTCTTATCAAAATCAATCGAAGCATTGATTTGTTCCATAATCGCAGAAGGACCTTCTGCAAAACGTCCGCCCCATTGTTGATTGGCCAGTTTTTTACTCTTATTCTGTGTCAATGAGTTATAGCTCCTAGCATATTTAGATGTATACTGTTATGATTCTGTATAGGTTAAGAATAGTAACAATCAATATTAAAAAATCATTTGGATAAAATGTGTAAAAATAACGACGACTCATTTTATGTCAACATTGAACATAGAATAAAATTAAAAGAAAAACATGCTTTTTCTGATAAAAAATTATTAGAAAATTTATCAAAATGGATTGATTTCAATAAAACTGTAACTGATTGGCAAGAATTTGTTTTGTCTCGTTTTGGATCTTTCCCTGCAATTTTAACGGCAACACAAGATGAGTTGCAAAATGGATTAAACGTAAGCGAAAAAGATTCAGCTACTATAAAGTTGTTCCATGAGGTTGCGTTAAGAGTATTAAAGTCTAAAATTTATAATTGTAATATTTTACAGAATAAAATTTTTTTGACGAATTATTTGATTGCTTTTCTTGCAAGAAAACAAACAGAGCTTTTTTTCTTATATTTTCTTGATGAAGAGGGAAAAATTATTCAAGAAAGTCTACAAGGGAATGGTACTGTGAATACAACCTCTTTATATATAAGAGAAGTTACTAGAAGTGCGCTGAAATGCAACGCATCTTCGTTGATATTAGTACATAACCATCCAAGTGGTGTTGCTGCACCATCTGGTGCAGATACAAAGATTACAGAAACGGTTATGAATGCACTAAAAGTTATCAATATCAGAGTCGAAGACCATCTTATTATTGGGAATGGTTGTTATTTTTCTTTTAAAGAAAACAACCTTGTTATTCCGCCTTATAAAGATCTTGTAAAATAGCTTGGATACCGAATTCTCCAGGAAGGCTATTAAATGGGAATAATATATTTACATGTCCCATCTTACGACCTTTTTTTGCAATGTCTTTCCCGTATAAATGTCCGATTAGTCCCGGTGTTGCCATAATTTTAGGCCATAGAGCCATATCTTCTGGGCCAATGAGGTTTTTCATCACAGCATCAGAATGTCGGATTGCAGGAGGTAAGGGTAAACCAGCCACAGCACGAATATGCATTTCGAACTGATCAATTGGACAGGCATTCATTGTCCAATGTCCAGAGTTGTGTGGTCGAGGAGCAATCTCATTGACAAGAATTTTATCATTTTGATCGATAAAGAGTTCAACACCAAGAATCCCAATAAGATCTAATGAATTGGCAAGATGAATGGCAAGCTCTTGTACTTTTTGTCGTAGATCTACATTAATACGTGCAGGGACGAGGCTAATATCTAAGATGCCATTTTTATGTTGGTTTTCTGCAACGTCAAAGGTTTGTACTGTGCCATGAATATTGCGAACAACCATCACACTGACTTCGCAAGAAAAATCAACTTTCTTTTCTGCGATTAATGGGTGAGGTTTTAAAGTTTCAAAAGCAGATTCAAATTCTTCTTGGTTATGAATAACGGCTTGACCTTTACCATCATATCCAAGTCGAGTTGTTTTTAAAATAAAAGGATAACCTAGCTCTAAACCTGCTTTGGCTCCATCGTTGAGTTCCTCGATTTTTAACCATTTAGTCGTCGGAATATCATGGCCATTTAGAAAAGTTTTTTCTAAGATACGATCTTGGCTAATCCGTAAAATATGTCCAGAAGGATGAACAGGGCGTATAGAGGATAAAAGATCAATCCCTTTTACACTGATATTTTCGAATTCGAAGGTAATAACATCAACGGATTTTGCAAAAGATTCTAATGTTTTTGGATCGTCATAAGCACCAATTATGGTATGAGAGGCAACTTGTCCAGCTGGAGGATTAGGAATATCCGATAAAATATGCGTTTGAAATCCAAGACGAGACGCAGCAACAGCAGACATACGTCCCAGCTGCCCTCCGCCAACAATACCAATGGTAGCATTAGGAGAAAGCATTAAAACCTCTTTTAAAAATGGATGACGGAGTTATACAGGTTCAAGAGTGACAGATTCTGTTTGCTTTGTTCGCCACTCTATTAAACGTTGTTCAATTTTTTGATCTGATAAAGATAATATTGATGTTGCTAGAATGGCAGCATTCACGGCACCAGCTTTACCAATAGCCAATGTTCCAACAGGAATACCTGCTGGCATTTGTACGATGGAAAGTAAGCTATCTTTACCACTTAATGCATGCGTTTGCATCGGAACTCCAAGAACGGGGAGATGCGTCCAAGCAGCGGTCATTCCAGGTAAATGTGCAGCACCACCAGCACCAGCAATAATAACTTTAATGCCTTTTTGTGCAGCAGTTGTAGAATATTCTCTTAATCGATCAGGTGTACGATGTGCAGAAACAATCTTTACCTCATGAGGAATATTTAACTCTTCAAGGAATTTGACTGCATTGCTCATGACATCCCAATCAGATTGGCTGCCCATGATAATCCCAATAAGAGGAGAGGGGAAGGCTGACAAAGACATAATATCTACTCTTCTTCTGAAGACTCTGTAGATTTGTCTGAATAACTTGCAAACACTTGATTGACATCATATTCAGGCTCTTGAGAACTTGATGAAGGTGTATGAGCAAAAGCTTCTTCTAAAGATTCTGCAGCTGGAGCAACAGGAACTTCAATACCTTCTCTAGCTAAACGTTCGTTTCCTTCAGCAATAGCGGCATTTAAATCCATTTGACTGCATAAACCTAAGATAACAGGATCACGAGGTTTAATATTTGGCGAATTCCAATGCTGTTTATCTCTTACTTTTGCAATTGTATCTTTGGTTGTTCCCAATAATTTCGCAACCTGTGGATCCAAGAGTTGTGGATAGTTACGAAGTAAGAAGGCAATTGCATCAGGACGGTCATTTCTTTTAGAAATAGGGGTGTATCTTGCACCTTTTGAACGTCTAACGATTTGCATTCTAGATGAAGATAATCGTAGTTTACGAGAATCATCTGCTTCACAACGAGCAATTTCTTCTTGGGTAAGTTGACCATTTGATACAGGGTCGTATCCAATTATACTTTGTGCGACCTCACCATCAGCAATGGCTTGTACTTCAAGAGGATGCATACCACAAAAATCTGCAATTTGAGTAAAAGTTAATGCAGTTTTTTCGATTAACCATACTGCGGTTGCCTTTGGCATAAGAGGTAAAGTCATAACAGTCCTATGAATAATAGAGAGGCTTAACTAGAATAATTATTATATAAGATATCCTATCAATCCTATTTTATATAATAATTATCATGGCAAAAGCAAATAAAATTAGAGTTAAGAAAAGAGGATCTCTTCTTAACTCTAAAAAGCACTTTGATAATAACCATCAAAAGAAAGAGAATTAGCTCTTTTTTTGACCAATACCAGCAAAACGTTTATTAAATTTAGCAACTTGACCACGAGAATCATTGATACGTTGCACACCAGTCCAGGCTGGATGAGACTTTGGGTCCACATCTAGACGTAGTGTGTCCCCGCTTTTACCATAGCAAGAGCGAGTTTTAAATTCAGTACCATCTGTCATGACAACAGTAATTTCGTGATACTCTGGGTGAATATCGGCTTTCATGATTTTCTCTTCACAGAATATAAAAAAACCTCCGCTATAAGACGGAGAAACAGGTTACCTTATAAACTTTTTATAAATTGAAATCAATCCATTCCGTAAAAACTTTTTTATTATTTCTACTCTTTTTATTCTGTTGGCAATTTATATATATAAGAATAATATTGTAACGACATTGTATTAACATAGAAATAAAGGAATAAAGAATGAGCGATAATCAGGCACAAGTAAAATCGAAAACACCAAAGTGGTTGGCGGATTTTCAAGCTTTTATTATGCGCGGTAATGTGATTGATTTGGCCGTTGGTATCATTATTGGTGCAGCATTTACAAGTATTGTAAATAGTTTGGTCAAAGATATTTTAAATCCAGTGATTGGGTTGATTATTGGTGGAATAGATTTCAGCAACTTTTTTATTACTTTAAAGGGAGCACATGTTCAAACATTGGCTGAAGCACAGAAAATCGGTGCAGTAACCTTAAATTTAGGTGTGTTTATCAATGCAGTAATTCAGTTTGTGATTGTTGGGTTTGCCGTTTTCTGGTTTGTTAGAATTTTGAATAAACTTTATAAAAGCTCTAAAGCAAAAGAAGCTGAAGCGCCTGCAAAACCTTCTAATGAAGAAGTATTGTTAGGAGAAATTAGAGATGCTTTGGTTGCACAAAAGAAAGATAATCGTTAAACATATAAGAATGTATAACGATGCGCAAAGATTTTGATAAATGAAAAAAATAAAGCGTTTGTTAGCTGTTGCTCTTTTTATTTCGCCATTACTAGGGTGTCAAATGGAAAGAGATAGCAGCTCTATTGATAAACCAACGCCACATTCTGTTGCAATCAATTATCTATTTGTTCATGGAATGTGTATGGGATATTTACAAGATCCATCTGTGACAAAAGCACAGTTTACAGCATTGGCTCAGTTGGATCAGCAAGCAAAATTATCGATTATTAGAGTCTTAACGCAGCCGACGACGACTAATTTGGAACAAGCTCAATATTTGATGGAACAAATGATCGCTTTTATCACATCGAATCAAAAAGAGCAGTTATAATAAAAAAAGGTAGCTAAATTATTTAGCTACCTTTTTGTTTAAATCAAATTATTATTGCGAGGATGTTTTTTTCGTTCTTCTTCTTAGGCTGCCTTCTTCCATAAAGAGTAATAAAGGTGCAGCGATGAAGATTGAAGAGGATGTTCCAACAACAATCCCAAATAACATGACCCATGCAAATCCTGATAGAGATGCACCACCAAACAGGGCTAGGGGTAGTGCTGCCAAGAATACGGTGGCTGATGTTGCAAGCGTTCGGCTTAGGGTTTCATTAATGGACATATCAATCAGCTCACGAATGGGCATAGAATGATATTTGCGTAGATTTTCTCTTACTCTATCATACACCACCACTTTATCGTTGGTAGAATACCCTAGAATTGTCAAAAGTGCAGCAACCATCACCAAGTCAAACTCAAAGTGTGTAATGACAAGAAAACCAATTGCCTTGGTTAAATCCAGAATGAGGGTAATAATCGCACTAAGTGCAAATTCCCATTCAAACCTGAACCAAATATAAAACATAATCATTAGCAAACTACAGCCCAGAGCTAGTAAACCATGATGAAATAGTTCAGAAGAAACAGAAGCACCAACAGCATCAGCACGAACAATCTTTGTTCCATCTTGAGCTGCAGTGATGGTTTGTTTTACTTGATTAATTAAACTTTGAGTCGCTTCGGCATTATTTTCTTTTGGAGCATCTAAACGAATAAGGACGCTATTATTTGCACCAAATTGTTGTAAGCCAGCAGCAGAGATATGAGCCTGATTTAATTCCATTCTGATTTTTGCAAAATCAGCAGGACCTTGAGTTTGAGCTTCGACGACGATCCCGCCACGAAAATCCAATCCAAGGGTTAAACCAGGGTGAAAAAAGAGGATAAGAGACGCAATAGAGAGAACTGCAGAAGTAATTAACCCAATAAAGCGCCCACGCATAAAGTTAATTTTAGTGCCATGGGGGACTAAATGTAATAAAGGACGGCCTAGCATGTTCTTTCTTTCAAATTGGTAGTTCTTTGGGGCGAGTAACCGCATACCAGCGGACAATCAACATCCAAGACAAACATAAAGTCGTAAAGAGTGTGGTTACGATACCAATCGTAATAGTCAAAGCAAATCCACGCACAGGGCCTGTACCAAAGACAAACAGCATAACGTGAGATAAAAATGCAGCAACGTTACTATCAACAATCGTGCTTAATGCTCTGTTAAATCCTGCTTGTAATGCATCCAAAGGTGTGCGTCCGTTACGGACTTCTTCTCGAATACGCTCGTTTATCAAGATATTTGCATCAACGGCCATACCTAATGTTAACAACATCCCAGCCATACCAGGAAGCGTAAGAGTTGCTTCGAACAAAGATAAAATGGCAGTCATTAAAATAAGGTTTGCAAAAAGGGCAATATCTGCATAAAAACCAAAACGACCATAGAAAACAAGCATGAAGATAATTACGAAAACAAAACCAACGCCAAGGCTGATTGCGCCGGCACGGATTGCATCTTCACCCAATGAAGCACCAATCGTACGTTCCTCGACGATTTTTAATGGTGCAGGTAAAGCACCAGAGCGTAACATCAAAGCAAGATCTGTTGCCTTTTGTACGGTAAAGCCGCCGGTGATTTGTCCGCTTCCTCCAGGAATAACGCCTCTAATCACCGGTGCTGTAATGACTTGGTTATCCAAAACAATGGCAAAAGGTTTACCAATATTTGTTCTGGTTACATTGGCAAAAGCTTGAGCGCCAGCAGTATCAAACTGGAAGTTCACCGCATATTCGCCGCTTTGTTGATCCATACCCGCACTAGCATTAGTGAGCTCAGCACCGTCGACTTCAACATGATCACGAATAGGAAGTTTTCTGGTTGGATCTTCCATCATTGGCATAAAAGTTACGCCAGGAGGAGGAAAATCTGGGTTGGTTGCACTGTCATCTAACAGATGAAACGTCATTTTTGCAGTGGTGCCCAATAGCTTTTTAATACGATCTGGATCGTCAACGCCAGGGAGTTGAACAACAATGCGATCTTCACCTTGACGAGTGATTGAAGGATCAACAGCCCCTGTCGCATCAATACGACGTCGAACAATCTCAATAGATTGTGCAATGGCATCGCTACCCCGTTTTTGCATGGCAGCTTCTGAAAGAGTCAGAGTAATTTGATCATTTGGGCCATCACTCACGCTAAACTCATTAATAACGGCTTTAGGCATTGCACGTAATACTTTTAATACAGCGTCTTTTTCAGAAGGGCTGCGTAAAGTAAAGCTGATATTATGGTCTTTGTCAGAGCTGTGAATATCTTTATATCCGAGATCTTTCGAGATCAAGGTTTGGCGGATATTATCACTGAGGGTTTGTAAACGATTTTTGGTTAATGCATTTAAATCAATTTGCATTAACAAGTAAGATCCACCCCGTAAATCCAATCCTAAATGGACTTGGCGCCAAGGAATTTTTGGCGAGGGAGAAGACATAAAATTCGGTAAACATAATAATAGCCCAATAAAACAGGTAATAATAACCAGGGCTAGTTTCTTGCGGCTGTAATACATCATCGCAGTAACGACTAAATCCTTATTTATAGACCATTATGGACTAAAAATGGTTGATGAAAACGCTTAACGACGATGTCGTTATGACGCAGGGAATATAATAGCGTTTTGGCTATAAAGCAAAAACGGATCAAGTTAAAAGCTATATAAAACAAAAATGAAGAGTATAAAATAGCATAATTAAATTTGTGCTTATTATACACTATTTTTCGATAAAAAAATATTAATTGCGTAAAAAACTTTTTGTTAAAATAAATCAATTATTAGGTATCAGTATATATTTTGTTTTATTAACGTTCATTATTAAAGTATTATAATTAAGCAATTTTCATTTATTTAAAACGAATAAGTCCCTCTCACTGAGGTCTAAGTAACCTCAGAATTACTCAAAGGAGCATATCGTGAGCAACAGTAGTAATCATATCATTTCAGGAGCATCTGTTACGAATAATAGTATTGGAAGTGAAATCCAGTCATCCTCATCTGAGGAGACGATAATTAGTTGTCCTCCTGGAGATGATACTTTGTATATAAATAGAGGTGTAGTTGTTACTAATCTGAGTAATGTATATATTACTAGTGGTATGTCTGTAAATTCTTTAAATATTTCATCTGCTGCAATGTATGTTCGAGAAGGTGGCTATGTTAATAGCGCTACGATTACAGATGGTATTCAGTATCTTTATGGTGGAACTGCTACAAATATTTCTTTGTTAGGCAGTGGAGCATTTCAAAGGGTTGTGAGTGGAATTGCGTCAAATATTAATTTTGATGGGGGACAGTATAGTGGTCAACAAGAGGTCTGGAATGGATCTGTTGTAAATACTAGTTTTAATATTGGTACACAGTACATTTCAGGAGGCACAGTTGTTCATACAAAGTTTCAGAAAGATGGATGTCAAGGAGTTTATGGCGGAGTAGCTTCTGATACAAGTATCTTCGATGGATTTCAGAGGGTTCTTGGTGGAGTAGTAATTGATACATATATTCAGAGTGGGGATCAGTATGTTGACGCTGGCAGTGCCTTTAATAACACTATAATAAATGGACGACACTTTATTTCTGCTGGAGTAGTTTCGAATACGCACCTTAGTAACTATACGAGTCAGTATATTTCAGGAGGTGAGGTTTATGATACATTTATAAATACAGGACTTCAGAGAATTTATAGTGGAGTAGTTTCTAATACTAGTCTTACTAATTATGCAAATCAATATGTTTACGGAGGTTCCGTTTATAGTACGTTTGTAAATGATGGAAATCAATATATTCTAAGTGGTATTGTGTATGATACGGCTATAACTAGCGGAGCTCAGATAATCTCAGGGGGTGAAATAAGTGGTATAACTTATTTAGGTACAAATGCTTCTCAAGTGATTATGTCTGGTGCAAGTTTGAGTGGCGCAATTATAAGTGGTTCTGGCACTCAAATTATCTCATCTGGTGCGATTTATGCAGATGATGGTGCAACAGTTAGTAACGTAACAATTAATAATGGTGGTTGGTTAGACGTAGGACTTGGTGCTAACATTCAAGGGGAGGTAACCTTAAATCCTGGTGGCAGTGCATTGATTACCACGTCTAATGGCGGTGTTGTTAATTTGGTTGGAGACGAGAATGGTGGGTTAACGATTATTGGTGAGCCACCATTAATAAACTGGGAAGGTAATAATGCAAGTGTTACAACACAAATTCAAGGTTTTGCAGGTACAGATGCAAGCCATTCCGATGGTATTTTATTGGAATATGATGGTCTGAAGACTGGCACATTAAGTAGTGTAACTTACTCAGATGAAAATCATATTACGCTGACAATGGATACAGGTTTTGCTCTAACATTAAATATTCTTGGGATTAAACAAACAGGATATTCTATTAAAGAGTCTACGGATGGAGTGTCTGGTTTAATTCTCACAGTTTGTTTCTTATCTGGGACGCAAATTAAAACGAAGTTGGGTGTGAAGAATATTGAAGCACTTCAAGTGGGTGATTTTGTAACGACGTATGATTGGGTTCAAAAGAAATATGTTGAACGTGAAGTCACTGGGTTGGTAAGAAATATTGTCGTGTGAATACATCTCTTCCTGATGATATGGCTGGGTATCCTGTTCGTATTGTGAAAGATGCGATTGCGAAAGGGGTGCCTTATAAAGATTTATTAGTAACAGCAGAACATTGTTTATTCTTTGAAGATAAGTTTATTCCTGCACGGATGTTGGTGAATGGCTCTACGATTTACTACGATTATTCGATTACTTCTTATGAATATTATCATCTTGAAACACAAGATCATGCGGTGATTATTGCGGATGGTGTTCGCACGGAAAGTTATCTAGATACAGGCAATCGTCATGCGTTTAACCGTGATCAAAAGGTTATTGAGACGTCATTCCAATCAGCCAAGGATTGGGAGGTAGATGCAGCGGCGCCACTTGTGGTTGCTCAAGATGTTGTTGAACCGTTATATAATAAACTCAATAAACGCGCTCAAAGATTGAAAGTAGATTATAAAGGCCGTCATGTTCAACTTGTGAATGATTCAGATCTTCATTTAGTAACGGATCAAGGGCAAGTTATTCGTAATAAGCGTGTTTCTGGTGAGTGGGTAACGTTTATGGTTCCTTCAACAGTAGAGTCTGTATGGATTAACTCTAGACGTAGTCGTCTTTGTGATGTGATTGGTCCATTTGTAGATAATCGTCATTTCTTAGGGGTCTTGGTTGGTGAAGTGATGATCTTTGCGGATAATAAAAATGAGTTATCTAATATTTTACGTGAGGAAGAAGAACTTGAAGGCTGGCATGCAAAAGAAAAGAAAGCAGGTCGTTGGACTAAAGGTAGAGCGTTATTACCTATTAAGAGCAAGCACTTAGTTGATAATTCAGTGATTTATATATCCTTACAGATTTTATCTGAGGGGCCATATATAGAGCTCGTGACAGAGGCTGAGGATGAAATGGACACTGGTTGGTTAAGACCGTGTATTAACATCAATATAATGACTGAATAAAAGCCTGTTACATATAACAGGCTTTTTTATTTGTTTGTTTTAAAGTGCCAATTATTAATTGTATGTAAATATTTTTATTTATTAACGTATTTTATTAAAGTATACTTTAATAAAATATAAATTAACGATATCGGTATTTATATAAAAAATTAACAATATAAAGCGTTTATAGGGGGCATAGTATGGGCGACAGTAGTAATTATATCATTTCAGGGGCAACCGTTACAAATAACTGTAATGCACAATCAGATTTATCAGCAACAGTGGATAATGAGAATTTACATATGAATAGGGGGCTAGTTGTCACTGGTGATGCATATGTTTATAGTGGTGACGTTGCTAATAATATGATTCTTACTAGTGGTACTCAGTTTGTTTCTGGTGGGACTGCTATAAGTACTGTTATTACAAATGGTAATCAAAGCATTGTTTCTAGTGGTAGCATGATTATCACAAGTATCACAAATGGTAGTCAGTATGTTTCTGTTGGAACTGTTACAAGTACCAATATTACGAATGGCGATCAGTACATTGCAGAGGGCACTATTGTTAGCACCATGATTACTAGTGGAAACCAGACTGTTGTTTCTAGTGGTAATGTGATTAATACAAATATTAATAGTGGAAGTCAGAATCTTTCTGGAGGAACTGTCAATAATACTATTATTTCTAATGGGTCACAGTATATTACTTCTGGAGCTTTTGTTCAAAATACAAGTATTTTTGGTGGTGATCAGAGTGTAGCAGGGGGCAGCAATGTTGTTAGTACCTATATTAGTAGTGGAAACCAGAAGGTTACATTAGGAAGTGTGACTTATACAAATATAGCTAATGGACATCAAGAACTTAATGGTGGGATGATTTCTTATACGAGGATTACGAGTGGTTATCAAGATGTTAGAGAAACGGGTAGCAATCCACTGAGTGTTACCAATACAAGTATCGTAAATGGATATCAAACAGTTGTTTTTGGTGGTAATGTCGTTAGTACACGTATTGATAGTGGTTACCAGGCTGTTTCTGCAGGGAATGTTACTTATACAAGTATAGGTAGTGGTAACCAGAGCGTGTATGGGGGGACTGTTACGGATACAGTTTTAAATAATGGTTCTCAGGTGATTTATGGTGGTATTGTTTCTAATGTAAGTATTAATAGTGGAGCTCAGATTCTTTATGGAGGAACAATAAGTGGAATTACTTCTTTAGGTAATAATGCTTCCCAGGTAATTATGTCTGGTGCAAATCTAAGTAATTTTACTCTTAGTGCTAATGCTGGCAATTATGGTTATCAAATTATTAATTCAGGTGCTGTAATTAATAATATATCATTAGGATCAGGCATTACTCAAATTGTTTCATCTGGTGCTAATGTTAATAGTGTTACAATAGCACAAGGGAATACTCAAAATATATGGGGAGGGACTGTTAATAATATTAGTCTTACTAGTGGTGCTTTGCAGCATATTTTTAGTGGTATAGTTGTTAGTGCTAATATTATTAGTGGTGGAAATCAGAGAATTGATGGAGGAAATGTTTCTAACACTAATGTAAGTAATGATGGGGTTCAAAGTATTGCTGGAGGAAGTGTTGTTAATACCAGCGTAAATAGTGGTGGGGTTCAAAATATTCGTGGTGGAACCGTAGCAAATACCAGTATTACTAGTGGAACTCAGAATGTTTCAGGTGGTAGTGTTAATAGTAATTACTTTGCTGGAGGTAAGCAAAACGTTTCATCTGGTGCTGTTGTTTACAATACATCGCTTACTAATAATGCTAGTCAGTTTGTATTTTCAGGTGCAATTGCGAGCAATACGATTATTAGTGGTGGTTATCAAAGTATTTATAGTGGCGCAGTTGCCAGTGATACGACGGTAACTGATGGTTCTGTTTATGCAGGTGATGGCGCGAATTTAGGAAATGTCACTATTAATAATGGTGGGTATTTAGACGTTTCTGTAAAGACTAATATTCAAGGAAATATTACATTAAGCCAAGGCGGCAGTGCACAGCTTACCACGTCTAATGGTGGTGCTATTAACTTGGTTGGAGATGATAATGGTGGGTTAACTATTATTGGTGATCCGTCTATCGTTGGCACTGATCCGAATACAAGTGTTACAACACAAATCCAAGGTTTCTCTGGTGTAAATTCAGAACATTCTGACACGATTTCACTGC
>NZ_AGFR01000008.1 GCF_000231445.1 Commensalibacter intestini A911 | reverse complement strand
CTCTATATTCTTTAGAGTAAGTCTCGTATTAAAAGGGTAGGTGTTTATGTAACATCTACCCTTTTTTATTGTTTTCATTAAATGATTTATTTTAATAAATTGATTGTGTTATAGTGATGAATATAAATGTCTTTTATAAATGAGTTTAAGTTGTAATGGCAGTAATGGAGAGCAAGTTTGATGAGTGTAACAAGTGGATCAAATGATTTAAATAGTGTCGTAGAAAGTGATTATGCGAGTTCAAATATAGTTGTTAACGGTGCAAGTATGATATCGCCTGCTGATGAAGTAATGCCCCCGATAGTTAGTGTAGCAACAGTAATATCTTCTGGCGAAACTATGAGTGGTATTGCACTGCTTCCTGGTGGGGAGCTAAGTGTTTTATCGGGAGGTATTACGAGTTCAATATTGATTGATGGAGGCACTCAAAGTATTCTCTCTGGTGGAATAGATACTAATGTGCTTATTGATAACGGTCAGCAATATGTTATTGGTGGGGTAGTCACATCAGCATGGTTATCTGTAGCTGTAAATGTACTGCAACCTGGATCGACTGTAATTGGTAATAGTGTTTTTCAATACGCTACAAATACTGCGATACAGTATGTATCAGCAGGAGGAGTAGTAGATGGTGTTACGATTTGGGAAAGTGTGGGCGGCTGGATGGATGGCGGTCAAACACTAATAACGTTAGGTGAAGCAAAACAATATGTTCTAGATGGCGGAACTGTTGCAAATGCTATCGTAAGCGCTGGAACACAATATATTTCTTCTGGTGGTGTTGTCAATCATGTAATGCTCTCTGGTTATATGGGGCACTATTTTTCTTACCCTGCTACACAGTATGTTTATGATGGCGGCGTTACGAATAATACGTTTCTTGCAAGCACAGCACAACAATATGTATATTCGGGGGGGGGCGCTACTAGTACTACCATATATAGTCTTGGATCCTCTTTTGTGGATGTTGGTGGTGTAACGAGCGATGTTACTATTAATGGTGGCTATTTACAGTTAGATGGAACAGTTTCAGGAAGCATGATTATCCGTAATGGTGGTTATGCATCTATTGGAAGTGATGGAAAAATAGAAGGTAATGTTATCCTGAGTGCTGGTGGTAGTATGACTATTGGAATGTCTAATGGTGGTACTATTGATTTAGTTGGTGATCAGAATAAAGGTTTAGTAATTTCTGGTTATGTTGCAGGTCAGAATGACAGTATGACAACAGTGATATCGGGGCTAACAGCAGACTCTAATAAACAAGTAACGGTTGATGGATTACAAGGTGCGAATGTTTCCTCTGTGGCTTATCCAGATGATAACCATATTACGTTGCAATTATTAGATGGGACTTCACTAACCCTTAATATTGTTGGAATTAAAGAAAGTGGATACACATTAGGCAGTGATGCTAGTGGTGATTTAACCATGATTGTATGTTTCTTGTCTGGCACGTTGATTAAGATGGCCAAAGGGGTTTGTGCGGTTGAAGATCTTCAAGTTGGAGATACGATTTTAACTTATGATCCGCAGAGTAAGGCAAAAGTAAAAAAGAAAATTACGTGGGTTGGCAAACAAACAGCTCATGTGAATGCGAAATTACCAGATGATCAAGCGGGCTATCCAGTTCGTATTTTAAAAGATGCTTTTAAGAAGAATGTTCCTAATAAAGATTTATTAATTACCTCAGAACATTGTTTATTTATTGATGGTCATTTTGTTCCTGCTC
>NZ_AGFR01000009.1 GCF_000231445.1 Commensalibacter intestini A911 | reverse complement strand
CTTTCTATAAAAAATATCATAAAATCTTCATAATTTTTATAAATACAAATATATCAATATGTTAGGGAAACTGGGAGCAAATGAAATGAGGAAGAGCGAGTCCTAAGAGTCGAGGAAAATAACCCTAATAACGATTTTACTCACCATTTAAATAATTATACTTTATAAACTCTAAATGATACTCACTCTATATATAACTATATAAAGTCATACCTTATAAATGCATGTTCTCTTTTCATATATAGCACAGCCCCATCAAACGTTACATTCGTTACCAATAGCTATTGCTATTGCGCAAGACTATCCAAATATCCAAGTTCATATTGCCTGTATTACAGAAAAACACCTGACTTATATTAAATCTATAGTCGCTTTATATCCGAATACAAATATAAAATATCATATACTCCCTCTCCCACTCATTATATATAACTATATTATACAACACGGAACGAATGCCCCTCTAAAAGTATTAGCATTATATTTAAACCGATCTTTCTTTAATCAGTTCTCTGCGATTATTGTTCCTGAAAGAACAACACTCTTATTAAAAAAATTTGGTGTTCAAAATCCAAAGCTAATTTGGACACGTCACGGTGCTGGCGATAGAGCTATCGGCTTTTCTAGAGATGTGCGAAAATTTGATTTTATTTTAACGGCTGGCAAAAAAATTGAGTATCGATTATTAAAACAAAAATCTATTCGTCCTGGACATTATCAAACAGGTATATATGCAAAATTCGATATCATCCATAAACTGCAGCAGAATAAGCAGCCTATTTTGTTTACAAACAATAAACCAATCATCTTGTATAACCCTCATTTTAAGCGTTGTTTCTCATCTTGGCATAAATTCGGACTACAAATTTTAGAGCAGTTTTCTCGACAAGATCAATATAACTTAATTTTTGCCCCACACTTTAGATTATTTTACCCTCCTTCTCCTAAAGATATAAAAGCATTTCAAGTCTATCAACAATATCATAATATATTAATTGATTTAGGCAGTGAGCACAGCGTAGATATGACATATACGCTCGCAGCACATCTATATTTGGGAGATGTCAGTAGTCAATCATCTGAATTCCTAGTCAAACCAAGACCTTGTGTCTTTTTAAATGCACATCGTGTTCATTGGAAAAACGATAAAAACTATATATCTTGGAGGCTCGGACAGGTTGTATCCTCGCCTCACCATATTATAAAAGTAATTGATGAAGCGTTTAAATTACAAAAAAACTTTATTCAATTACAAAAAAGTTATATACGCAATACATTTGGAACATTAAACAGCCCTACCGCACATATTGGGGCAAAAGCAATTGTTAATTATCTTAAAAGAACATAAGATAGTAAACTACAATGATTGCTTATAGAAACTTGGTGGAATTTTAATTGTGGAAATAACAAATTATCCTACCCCGACTGATTCAGGTTTGAAAAGACGTTTCGGTGACTTTACGTCTCTTGCTGAGGCTCTTGATTATGCTGCACAAGGTCAGTCCGGTATTAATTTTTATTCAGCCAAAGGGGTTCTTCTAGAATCGCTTCCTTATTCTTTATTAAAAGATCAAGCCAAAGATACTGCTAAAAAATTGCTAACTCTTGGACTTAAAAAAGGGGATCGCGTTGCGATAATCGCAGAAAGCGATAGTGATTTCAGCAGAATTTTTTTTGGTTGCCAATATGCAGGCTTAGTTCCTGCACCAATGCCTTTGCCCGTCGCGTTTGCCGGAAAGTCAGCTTACATAGACACATTACGCGGGATGATTACTAATTCTTCTGCAAGCGCGGTAATCACAGCACAAACAATTCAAAGTTGGACTCCAGAAATTATTGAAGGTTTTTCTTTAAAATTTGGAGGTAGCCCTGCTGAATTAATGGATATCCAAGCAGATCAAACAATTGAGCTCCCAACGATCAATAGTGACGACCTTTCTTATTTACAGTTTTCATCTGGAAGCACCCGTTTCCCAATGGGAATTGCTGTCACACAAAAAGCATGCTTAGCCAATGTACATGCCATTTCTAAATACGGATTAGCGGTTAAAGAAACAGGGGATCGCTGTGTTTCTTGGCTACCTTTATATCATGATATGGGATTGGTTGGTTTTTTCATTACACCATTGACATGCCAATTAAGTCTTGACCTATTACCCACAAGAGATTTTGCAAGAAGACCTCATGTATGGTTAGATATTATCAGTCGAAACAAGGGCACTTTATCTTACAGCCCATCTTTTGGTTTTGAACTCTGTGCTCGCCGCACACCTTCCTCTACATTAGAACTTGATCTTTCCTCATGGAGAGCTGCAGGTATTGGTGGAGATATGATTCGTTCTCATATTCTTGATCAGTTTGCAGAACAATATGCTGTATATGGATTTAGTCCAAAAGCATTTGTTGCAAGTTATGGTATGGCTGAAGCAACATTAGCATTAACTTTTGCACCTTTAGATACAGGCGTTAAGACTGATACTGTTGATTTAAATGTTCTCGAAACCAATGGAATTGCAAAACCTTGCAACGATCCTAAGATCACAACCAGAACATTTACTTTATGTGGCCCTATTCTCCCTGCTCATAAAATGGAAGTACGTGACGAAAATGGCAAATCACTTCCTGAGCGTCATGTAGGCAGTATTTTTGTAAAAGGTCCTAGCTTGATGAAAGAATATTTCCATCAAGAAGAAGAAACAAAACGAACAATTAGTGCAGATGGCTGGTTAAGAACTGGTGATCTTGGCTATATATTAGATAATGAAATTGTCATTACTGGTCGTGAAAAAGATTTAATCATCATTAACGGTCGTAATATTTGGCCTCAAGATCTCGAGTGGGCCGCGGAACATAGTTTTAATGCGCTCAGAAGTCGTGATGTCGCTGTATTCTCTGTCGATGCTGATAAGCACGAGTCGATCGTTGCATTAGTTCAATGTCGTTTCATCGATCCGGTAGAACGTAAAAATTTGCAAGAAGAAATGACCAACTTATTTCGCCGCCAACACGGTGTTGAAGTATCCGTTATTTTAGTTCCACCTCACAGCTTACCACAAACATCATCAGGAAAACTCACTCGTGCGAAGGCACGAAAAATGCTATTAGATGGTGAATTTAATATTAACACATAAGCTTATACAAGCCTCTTCTTTAATAGAAATCTTGAGCTTAACCGTTAATTAGAATATCCTAATTTAACCTTTTAATCAAAAAGGCTGATTGTAACTCAAACAATAATCAGCCAATATTAATAAAATCTAATTTAAGAAGGTATGCCAATATGACTGAAACGATTGAAAGCGTTTCTAAAACAATTATAGAAACACTGCTAGAAAACCCAAAAGTTCCACGTAATATTTCCGCTGATAGTAAAATTATCGAAGATTTAGAATTCGATTCATTGGCTGTTATGAATTTTGTGATGGAAATTGAAGACAAATTAGATGTTTCTGTTCCTTTAGATCGTTTAACAGACGTACGCACGATTCAAGATCTTGCTGAAGCTATTGTTTCTTTAAAATAAAAAGATTGATTCTTATGGATATCTTTACCAAATTTAAAACGCTTGATACCGCTTTTGAACAGCTTTCTGCTGTTTGCAAACATAATCCCTTTGGCACAACAATTGAAAAATTACTTTCTGCCACTGTTGGTATTATTAATGGCCAAGAAACATTGTTATTTGGAACAAATAACTATCTAGGTCTTAGCCAATCTGATGCAGCACGTCATGCTGCTTCTGAAGCTGCATTAAAATATGGTGTTGGCACCACTGGTTCAAGAATCGCAAATGGTACCTACTCTTTACATCAAGAGTTAGAACATGATTTAGCTAAATTCTTCAATCGCCGTTCTTGCATGGTATTCTCTACTGGATATCAAGCAACGTTGGGAATGGTTTCTACACTCGCAGGTAAAGATGATTATCTTTTCTTAGACGCTGATTGTCATGCCAGTATCTATGATGGTAGCCGAATGAGCCAAGCTCAAATTATTCGTTTCCGTCATAATGATGCTGATGACCTCAGGAAACGTTTACGTCGCCTTGGGGATATTCCTGGAAATAAACTCATCGTTGTTGAAGGTGTTTATTCAATGTTTGGGGATGTAATCCCACTTAAAGAATTTACCCAAGTTAAAAAAGAAGAAAAAGCTTGTCTTATGATTGATGAAGCACATTCTTTTGGGATTTTCGGGGAACATGGCCGAGGTATTGCAGAACGTGATGGCGTAGAGACAGACATCGATTTTACTGTTGGTACATTCTCAAAAAGCTTAGGCACTGTTGGCGGGTATTGCGTTTCTGATCATCCTCAAATGGATTTATTACGCCTTTGCACAAGACCTTATATGTTTACAGCATCTTTGCCACCAGAAGTAATTGCCGCAACAAAAGCTAATTTAGAAATCATTAAAAACCATCCAGAACTTAGACATCAACTCCATGATAATGCGTCACGTTTTTATCATGCTTTACGTCAAGCAGGTTTCTTAACAGGGCCAGATATTAGTTCTGTTATTTCTATTATCCTTGATGATGTTCCACAAGCAGCACGTTTTTGGAATCGTGTTCTAGAGTTAGGCGCTTATATTAACCTAAGCTTACCCCCAGCAACACCGGATAACCGTCCATTACTCCGTGCAAGTATTGCTGCAGCACATACAACAGACCAAATTGATAAGCTTGTGCAGATTTATATCCAAGCAGCACAGGATGTTGGACTAACTTTAAACAATAAATAATTAACGTTTAAAAACACCCTGGCGATATAATTTTATTAAAATCCAGGGTGCACTCACTAAGGGGTGTCGTTTTTGGAATGATGTTAAATTCAACTCTATCCCTTGGTGACGCTTAATCTTCCAAGCTAAATATTCAGCACCTCCTTTAAAAGTAAATGCTGCTTTTACGAGTCTAGCAATATTCAACGGTCGTCCTAATCTCTTCCGAACATTCCATTTGCATAACGCTTGTTCTCGCTCTGTATCAGAAATTTCTAGAAAAAACTGATTATAACACGTCTCAGAAAAAGAAATACCTAATCCAAACCATCCAGCTTTTAACAACTGATTAAAGTAAATTTCTCTATTCTCTAAAATAGACATCGGGCGATTTTTTGTTTCTACCCTTAGCTCTGCACCATAAGTCTGGGTAAATAAATTACACCAAAATTCCTCAGAAGTCCCTTCTTTTGGACCAAGGTACGCTGCCCACCAAGAAGCTGTAGCAACAGCCCTTATTAAACAACGGAATAGATCCCGACGAGCATCTACATCTCTACTCCACATAATTTTAATAGGCTGGCAAAAACGCGCCCACATCGTGGTATCAATAGATTGTAATCCTGTAGCTTCTCTCAACTGACTTAAAGATAAAATGGCAACCTTAGCCCTTAAAGAAACGTCTTGTTCGGTATATTCATAATATTCAATATTTGGAGGAAGCATTTGATTCGCTAGCAAACTACTTACTTTCCCCTCATACCAATCTGATAAATCCTCACAAACAATGTAAAAATCTAACAATCCTGTCAGATCTTGTTTCCATAAAGTTGATCCGTAATAAATGACCCCTATAGGACGCCTTCCTTTTAAAATAAACTCTATAAAACGAAAAACGTTTTGAGGAACGGCTTCTGTTTGCAAAGAAGACTGTAAAAGCGTAGCAAGTGACATCAGCAACAACTATAATCGAACAAAAGAAAATTCTGGGCCAACAGAGAAGTAAACTCGATGATCTTCACCTGTATCAAAACGCTCTCCATCCAGAATCACCTCTTGTTGTATCTTCATCTCAATTCGTTTAGCAATACCGCTTTGATAGGAAGTATTATCTCTTAGCCATTGTGGTGCTTTACCACGTAATAATGCCCAACATGCATAAATCAATTTTGATGGATAAGGTTTGACATTTAAATAATGCAGTCTTTGGTCATCATGCTCCCCCCCCCAAAATGGCCACATCCCATTAGATAAATTCTGAAGCGTTGTCGCTAAAAATAAAAAACTATTTTCACTCATTACACCTTGTTGATCATATTGAATATGACAAGCCTCTCCTTTTAACCACACATCACGTGTTTGTGGAGATAACAGCTTCAGTAACGCGAACAGAATCGTGATACCAACCGCCCAATCATGGGCAAAATTTTTCAAAATCGTTGGGTCGTGGGCAATATTAATCGCTCTTGTAAAAGCAGCAGTTCCAGAAAACATTCCTAAGACTGCTTGCCTAGAAGTATCTGACCACTCAATTTTAAGCGCATGACGATGTTGTACTGCCCCCATTAAACGATGTCTTTCAGATAAAATCTTTACCCGCTGCAACGCTTGCAATCCACGCACACCAAAACCAATGTCTTTTGCAATCAGATTTGTATTCCCGGAAGGTAAAATAACTAAACTAGGCATTTTATCCGTAGGATAAGCACGGTAAATACTTGTCATAACCTGACTAATCGTTCCATCACCACCATCAACAATAATACATTCTACATTTTCTGATGCGCAATGAACCACCATCTCATTTAGATGCTCAAGTGAATTGGGGACACAGTAACGGTTTCCCAACCAATTAGAGGCAAATTGTGAAAAACTTGTATCCTCATTTTTATTTAACCGACTGGTTGGGTTCTTAATCAAAGCAATATTTTGTGTCACAAACAGATTCCAAAATTCTATATAAACTTGTTTTTCATCAAGAAGAGTCGTAATAAAACATTTATATACAAATGTTATATATACTTCTCTTGTCTTTTATGAAACAATCAAAAAAAAAATCAACTATATTATAGCAAACTTATATATTATCATGTACGAAAGATCATTAACTAAAGGATAGTTACTGTTGAAACGCTTAACGATTGCTCATATTTCTGACCTTCATTTACCTCTAGAAACTATTCAATTTTCAAAGCTATCCCTTTGTAATAAACGTTTTTTGAGCTTTTTGTCATGGAAAAGACGTCGCTTTGGGTTGCAAAAAAAGAACTTAGATCTTGTTATTCAAGATATTCATGCACATAACCCTGATCTTGTCCTTATTTCTGGCGACCTTACCAATCTTGCCTTACCAGAAGAATTTAAGCAAGCCGCAGAATGGTTACATCAACTCCCTTTTCAAAAAATTCGTATTGTCCCAGGAAATCATGATTGTTTAGTCCAAACGCAATGGCATGATACACATGCTTATTGGACATCTTGGACAAAAGCATATGGTAAAGATGATTATCCAACAATTACAAAAACTGATACGACTGCTATTATTGGAATCTCAACTTCAGTGCCAACCGCACCATTTTTTGCAAGTGGATATATTGACCCAGATCAATTAGAACGTGTTAAAGAAGCTCTGCGAAAAGCTAAAGAAGAAAAACTCTTTCGAATTGTAATGTTGCATCATCCTCCTGTTTCAACAATGATGCATGAAAGAAAAGCTCTGAGAAATAGAAAGCAATTAAAAGAAATTTTTGATGAAGTGGGTGTTGAAATGATCCTATATGGTCATATCCACAAAACAATTACCAAAAAATTTCCAAATACAAATATACCAATGCTTGGAATTTCATCTGCATCCTCTAACGCTGTGCGCCCTCAACGTCAGGCAGCATGGCGTAAAATTAGTATAGAACCACAAGATCATCATCTTCAGGTTAATTTTTCAGTCAGGTCTTTGGATAAAAACCAACAATTTATCGAAAAAGCTGCATTTTATCTAAACCATTAACTCTAGTTGCTCCCTTGTCAAAGAATAACTCACACCCACATCATAAAAAACCTTTTTGGTCATTCTTGTTTCCTGGAACATTAGATCATTATTGTTTATCGCTTGCTGTCCCAACATTTTTTATTTCACTGGGTATTATTTTAGCAGCATTAATGCTAGAACGTTTACTCGTGTTACTAGATTTGCTTGCAGCTGATAACAGTCCATTAGGAACTTTTCTAGGATTACTCGCAGATCTTGTCCCTCATTATCTCGGATTAGCTATTCCAGCAGCACTCTGTGTTGCCGTTTACTCCAGTGTGCGACAAATGAGTCTTAATAACGAAATTGATGCGTTATTAAGCTCCGGAATATCATTATTCCGCTATTCACGCCCATATGTAGTTAGTGGCTTTATCGTAAGTTTTTTATGTATTATTTTATATGGTTATATGCAACCTTATGCACGATATGACTTTCGTGCAGCGTTCTTTTATGCGTCGCATGCTGGATGGGTGCCTAATATACAAAGCCATACCTTAATTAGACCTAATGATCACGTTGTTATGGTCGTTGATAAAGCCTATGATCATGGTACACATTTATCTGGCGTTTTTATTCACCAAAAAATACTAAATGAGCACCAAAAACCAACAGAACATATTATCATTGCTGAAACGGGCACTTTCTATACAGCTGATAATCGCTCTAAAATTCAACTTGATTTATATAATGGACAAAATCTCTCTTTAAATTCTCATGATAATAACAATATTACTAACTTCAACCAATCAATAAGAATTTTAAAACAAGAAGGTAAAAAAGTAACATTCCGAGATCGTGGCGATGATGAAAGAGAACTTACAATTACAGAACTATATCAACAGTTACGTCATCATACGAATTCGATCTCTCTTTTAGATATGAAAGCAGAATTCCATTTTCGTCTTGTCAGAGCCGTATCTATTTTATGTATTCCTCTCTTGGCAACAGGGCTAGCAATTATGAAAAAACGTAAAGGACGCAGCTGGGGATTAATCATCGCAGCCATAACTTTGCTCGCTTATGACCATATTCAGGAATTTGGCTCTAATTTAGTTGCTTCTGGGCATCATTCAGCATTAATTTCTTTGTGGCTTCCTTTATTGGCTTTTTTCTTGATGTGTTATCTCACTTTATTGTTTAAAAGTGGTTTATTAAGGATCTCTTTACTTAAACGCTCTTCTAGACATATGGGTAAATAATGAAAAATATGTTTCAACGACATCAGTTAATTATTTATCTGTCGATGCGATTACTTGGTGCTGTTCTTGGAACGGCTATCTTGCTGACTACAATTATGGAGGCTTTAACCCTTCTGGAACAAATGACTCCTATTTTAGAGCGGCATTTAGGAGGAAAAGGGATCGCACATTATCTTATCTTGCGCCTTCCTTTACTCTTCAGCTCTATCTTACCGTTAAGCATGTTAATCGGTGCCATCGTAATGTTCACACAATTAACGTTAAATACAGAGATCACTATCCTACGCTCAGCAGGCCTATCAACATTTGGTTTAATTAAAAAACTAATTCCTGCAACGTTATTATTAAGCGCTATTGCTCTTCTTTTTTATGATCAAATCACCCCAAGGTCAGAGCTTAATCTTGCCATTTGGTGGAACAAGACAAACCCTTCTCCTGAAAAAAGCAAAGATTTTTACTTCTATCAAAAACTAGATATTATTAGCGTTGATTATATCGCCCATGGTGGAAATAAAATTTCTGGCTTAACCATTTATAAACGTAAAGACAGATCTCATTTACAAAGTATTTTAAAAGCGGACACAGCAAAATATATTAATAAACAATGGATTCTCTCTAATGCAAAAATGTTAGAGGTTGCACCAGGTGTCCCTTTACAATTTATAGATATAACTGATCCGAAAAAACTCATTTGGAATGTTGCGTTAACGCCACGAAATTTTGTTGAACTCTCTATCCCGTCTTTACCTCAATCTTTTAAGACGATGTTCGTGCAATTATCCCATATAGAGCCATTTCGCTCTCCTACAAACACTTTAAAAACAGCAATATGGGAGCGCTTTTTCCTTCCATTTACTTTTATCGTGATGCTAATTATTGCAATTCCAGTAACATCAATCCCTCCAAGAACTGGATTAAAAAGCTGGTTACCTATATATTGTCTGGGTGCTGGATTATTCTTTATTATTTTTCAGGAGGTTTTGCGTGCCCTCGGTAAAGCTGGAACATTACCTGCACCTATTGCAGTAATTCCTTCTCTTTTGATATTCATCTTCGCAGCAAGTGCTATTATTTTAATGATTGAAGAAAAACCATGAAAAACCAATCTATCCTCGAAATCATGCGAAACAAAGATCTTCGGTCTGGTCGCAGTTATGACTTAGGTAAAATGAACTTAAAAGAATTATGGGTGGCTTATCTAACCCATGGCACCATTTTGCTTTATTTTAGCCTTATTGTTGCCAGTATTGTAGGTGTTTATTATACATTTACAGGGTGGCTTCCCGTTATCGGTGCAATCATCATGATGATCCTAGGATTTCCATTAATTTGGTATATTATCCATCGTTGGATTATGCATGTATCAATTTTATATCGAATTAAATGGACGGCTTCTTTGTGGAAACGAATTCATTTCGATCATCATCAAGATCCGCATCTATTAAACGTTTTATTTGGTTCTCCTCTTAATACAATACCAACAATTCTTATTGTTGCAGGTGGACTTGGATATCTAGTTGGTGGAGTACCTGGCTTTTTTGCTTCAATAGGAACCGCTGTTTACATGGCTAGTTTTTATGAGTTTTTTCATTGTATCCAACATCTTGGATATAAGCCAAAATCAAAATATGTTTTACATATTAAGCAAGTTCATGTCTTACATCACTTCCACGATGAAAAAGGTAATTACGGTATTACAAACTATTTCTGGGATAAAGTATTTGGCACTTATTACGAAGAAGCAAAAATGCGTGATCGTAGCCCAACCGTCTTTAATATGGGATATGACCTCAAAGAAGCTGAACGCTATCCTTGGGTTATGCTAAAAACAGGTTCACCTCCACGCGATCGTCCAGCGGGCTCTAACTTCCGTGAACAAAAAAAACCATCTTCTGAACAAGATAAACAAGCTGCATAGGAAACAATATGGAACGTGAAACTGTTAATGCACTGATACTTGCTGGTTCCAGACAAGGAAAGCAAGATCCTCTGGCTCAACATGCTCACGTTTCTCATAAAGCTATTCTTCCTATTCTTGGACGACCTATGATTCACTATGTTGTCCAAACACTTTCCAAGGTTAACCTAATCGAGAAAATCGCAGTAACCATTGAACAACAATCAATTGTCAAAGATATTCTACCTGAATATATTCAATACTTACCTGCAGCCTTAGGTCCAAGCGACAGTGTTATTCATGCAATTAAAGAGCTTGGTACACCACTTCTTGTCACAACAGCTGATAATCCTTTATTACAACCTGAATGGGTTGAGTATTTTCTAAATGAAGCTGAGCGCACAAAATGCGATATTGCCGTAGGGATCGCTCTAAAAGAACAAATTAATTCCGATGTTCCTAATACAAAAAGAACATATATCAATCTTTCTGATGGCTCTTTTTCTGGATGCAATCTCTTTTTATTCAGAACGCCAAAAGCAATACAAGTTGCAAAATTATGGCAAAAACTAGAAAAACATCGTAAACAGCCCTTGAAAATGGGATATTTATTAGGATACCAAATTATCCTAAGATACCTCTTAAAATGCTTAACACGACAAGCATTAAAAAAGAGAATTTATAAGCTTACCAAAGCAAAAACACATTTTGTAGTCATGCCATGGGGACAAGCTGCCGTGGATGTGGATAAACCAGAAGATTTAACTCTTGTTAATTCACTATTTCAAAATTAACCCATGCGTATCGCTTACATCATTAACTCATTAGAAGGTGGTGGTGCAGCATTTCCCGTTCCTTCAATTTTATCTTTAATGCGTGATTATGGTGCAGAAGTAAAAATTTTTGCATTGACTAAAAAAGATGGCAAAGCTTTACCTACAATCCATAAAGCTCTTTTACCTGTTTCCGTCAGAGACGGCGGCCTCAAAGATCATCTTAAAACATTATTATGGCTAAACCAACAAATCCAAACCTATCAGCCTACCCATTTATGGACTTCTTTAACCAGAGCAACTTTACTGGGACAATTGGTTGGATTAAAACACCAAATTCCTGTTATTAGCTGGCAACATGCTGCTTATTTAAAACCTTGGAACCTAAGACTCTTAAAGGCCACTCGCTCTCTTTCTAAATTATGGATTGGTGATTCTCAAAGAGTGACGACCCTAACTCAAGAACGCCTTAAAATTTGTAATGACAAAATAATCACTTGGCCTATTTTCAAAAGCTCTGTGAATGCACTCAAAGCACTTCCTTGGCAAAATGGACAAACTATTCAGATTGTCTCTATGGGACGATTACATCCTGTCAAAGGTTACGATATATTAATTGAAGCTTGTCGTCTGTTAAGCAAACGTCCGAACCTACCTAGCTATAAAGTGACTATTTATGGCGAAGGTCAAGAGTATGACACACTCAATAAACGTATTCAGCAATATCAATTAGAACAATATATTAAACTGGCAGGTTTCACGCCACATGTTGAACAAGCCTTAATACAAAGTCATCTTTATCTACAACCTTCTCGTTCAGAAGGATTTTGTGTTGCTGCTCATGAAGCCATGCAAGCTGGACTACCTGTGATTGCCAGTGCAGTAGGAGAACTTCCTTTTTCCATTACAAATAATAAAACAGGCTTTATTGTTCCTCCAGAAGACCCAATTGCCCTTGCCAATGCGCTTTATAATTTTTTACAAAAACCAGAACAGCTTTACATCATGGGACAACTTGCCAGACAAATAGTTCTCTCTCGTTTTTCTACAGAATATTTTAACCAAATTGGTCGTCAAATTTTTGACCGTATGAACACATTTACAAACCAATAAAAAAGAGCCTCTGTTAAAAAGACTCTTTCTCTAATCTATAATTTTTTAAATTCAATCAACGCTTCAATTTCTTTTTTAACTGATAAAGAGCATCTATTTTAAGGCGTTCAAATGCAGATTCAGCCATTCTCTTTGCATCAATTAACGTATATTCACCCATTGCACTTAATGTATGCACCCCATGACAATATGATCCAAACACTCCATCATTTGCATTTAAATGCTTGACCACATGCGCTTCAAACTTTTCCGGGGTCAAAGAGGTGATCTTGAGAAAAGATAATCCGCCGCCATAGGTCCTTGTGCAATCTTGTGTCGGTAAAATAATACCATCATCCGTTACCAACACACTTCCTCCTGGGCGAGAACTAGCGGGAGTAATACGAACAGGATTCTGAGGATGCAACTGCCACGCTCCCATTAGACTTTCAGAAAAAGCAACGGATAATACACTTTGGCGACTATATCCTGAATCAGCTGGCGTATAAAACATCCACCATAAACCATCATGAAAAAATATACTTGGATCAATAACCATCTCTGGAAAAGAAAACTCAGACACAGGCTCCCATTGATAAGGAAATTGGACTGCCTTATACAAATTTGTTTTTCCTGATTTATACGCTTCTGGCAGCATATAAATATTTCCCTGATCCTTAATCAATATAGGATAAGATAAATGCCATGGCTCTTCCAATACAACAGCTCTATCCAAAAGTTTTAGTGTCTTATCATCAAATACTAAAACTTCTATTCGCCCGTGACGGTCTCTATAATCATACCCCTCAGCAAACACATATAATTTCCCATCTTGATGTAAACCAAATGGGTCTGCTAAGAATTTAAAAGATGGTTCTTCCTCTAACCAATGAACATGATCCACCCCTTTGGCAACCACTTCTGCCATTGGAGCTTTTATAATCCCTACACGCCAGATATCTGTCTCATAAATAGACACGTTGCAATGACCTTCTTACTCTTTAATCTCATTTAAAAATAAGAGATTCATCGGGTGTTCTAAATAAGCTTCAACGGTTTTGGCTAATTTTTGGAAATGCGCTGTTTGTAGATGAAAATCTAATGCTTTTTGGCTGGCCCAATGTTCGATAAAAACAACTCGATTATGATTTCCTTGCTCGAAATGAGCTGCATAAAATTGATTCCCATCTTCTTGACGTGTTTGCTCAACACACTCTTTAACAACAGCTGCAATTTTTTCCCATGAACCTTCTTTTAAGTCTAATGTTGCAACTAACCTAAGATCTTGTGACATGATTTGTCCTTTTCATTCTTTTTATATTTCTGAGTTTTGCTATATAAAAGCCTATACTCTATTGATATAGCCCTTTAAAAAGCATAAACTTCACCTTTAAAATAAATAACGCCATTATTTATTCAAAATTAAACAATATATCCTATTTACTTTTTAACATATTTTCTAGCATATCAGAAAAAAAGATAGTGATCATATCCACATCACACCACTTTCAATTTGTTTATCGAGGTTAATCCAATTATGACGGACGCTCTTTCTCACCGCTTTGAAGCAGCACAAGCAATTGTTAAAAAAGCCGCTGAAATGGCCATGACAATGCGCCCAGCACCAGGTGGCCCGCAAGGATCTCTGAAACATGCTCAAGACTGGTTAACAGAAACAGATGGTAAAGTTGAATCCTTTATCTCTAAAGAAATTAAAAGCCTTTTTCCAGAGGATGGCTTTCAAGGAGAAGAAGAAGGTCAGACCAGAACAGGTTCATTAAGATGGGTTGTTGATCCAATTGACGGAACCTCAAATTATGCCAGAGGGCGTAATAGATGGTGTGTCTCTCTTGGATTAATGGAAGGGAGTACGCCTATTCTAGGGATTATTGCTGCTCCTCCTGTGCAAGAATTTTATACTGCTCGACTAGGACATGGCGCGTTTATGAATGGAAAGCAGATTCATGCCTCCCCTGTGACAGATCCTAAAACTTCTATGGTTGAATTAGGATGGAGCCACGTCAGTAAAAAAGAAGAATTTTTAAAACATGCGAATGCTATCCTTGAAACTGGTGCAATGATCCGTACATTAGGATCAGGGACGATGTCTTTGGTTGATGTCGCCAGCGGAAGATTAGATGGACATTTTGAAATGGCTATCAATTTATGGGATGTCGCTGCAGCTCTTGTGTTATTACAAGAAGCTGGAGCAAAAATTTCTCCATTTCTAGAAGATGGCGGTTTGTATCAACCAACACCAATCTTAACCGCAGCACCAGGATTAGCCGACTTACTATCAAAAACAGTCAATATTCCATTGCGTTCTGCGTAATTTCTTTATTTCTAAACCTTACTTTTTATATTTTATAGATGAAACACATGAATTCTTATAAATATCTTTCACTTTGCTTTACCGCAGCTCTAGGAGTTAGTATCTCAACAGCTGCATATGCAAGCACAAAAGCAGAGCAATCTTTGGTTGATCACGCGACTTTGGCAGTTCAAGACATTTATAGCGATGTATCTACAGATAGTAAGCTCTATAGTCGTCTTAAAGAAGCCAGAGCCGTTATGATATGCCCTGATATTACCCGTATATCTCTTGTTTTTGGCGGATCTGGTGGTAGCTGCGTTTTATTATCCAGAGATGCACAAGGATCTTGGTCAAGCCCTGCTTTTTACTCAATGTCTAGCGGATCATTTGGAATACAGCTTGGTGTTGAAAATTCAGAAGTTATGTTTTTCTTAATGGATGAAACAAGCCTACGCTCTCTGTTGGATAGCCAGTTTACGATGGGAGCAACAGCTTCTGCCACAGCAGCCAAAGCCAGTGGCAGTGCTGATAGTGGTGGGGAAAATATTTATACAATCCAAAAAAGCTCTGGACTGTTTGCTGGTGCAGCTTTTAAAGGTTCTAAACTCAAAATTGATAGTAAATCTAACCATAATTACTACAATGAAACTGTTGGCCCAGAAGATATTGTCATTGCAATGCGTGTGAATAACTCTGGAGCAGATCCATTACGTAGAATGCTCATTAAATTAAGTAAACAAGCCACTACATCAACCACCACTACAACTAAAAAAAGCAGCAAAAAAGACGATAGCACGAATAGTGATATTGATTCTGGTGCTATTCAGTTGGCACCCAGTGGAGGAAGTGGCAGCATTAAATCAGAAAGCTTAGCCCCACCACCAGCTGCAAAAAAATATTAAATTTAAAAATAAATAATCATAAAATAGCCAAGTATATCTTGGCTATTTTTTTTCCTTACGCAATGCAACATTATGATTATGTTCTGTTAGAGAACTAGAGAAACTATGCCCTCCAGTTCCATTAGCAACAAAATATAACATATTTCCATCAACAGGATGTGCCACAGCTTCTAATGCTGCCTTACCCGGAGAGCAAATTGGAGAAGGTGGTAACGCATCAATCCAATATGTATTATAAGCACTTTCAACAGTCCAATCTTGTCGTGTTAATGGACGATCAAGTTTCCCTTGCCCTTCCGTAAGTGCATAAATCACCGTTGGATCAGACTGCAATCTCATTCCTGTTTTAAGGCGATTAATAAATACACGTGCAATCATCGAACGTTCTCTAGGAACTGCTGTTTCTTTTTCTACAATAGAAGCAAGCGTTAAAAGCTCTTTAGGTGTTTTAATCTCTGCAAGAGGTTGCCGATTTTTCCAAATCTGATCTAATGTTTTTTGCATAGAATCTTGCATTCTCTGCAATAATTTTTCTCTAGAATTTCCATACTCATAAGCATAAGTTTGAGGAAGAACACTACCTTCTGTAGGAACAATAATCTGACCTGTTAAAAAAGGTGCCTGATTTATCAAATTTTCAATTTGATATGCCGTTAATCCTTCAGGAATTGTTAATTCATGTTGAACAGGTTTAGCATGACGTAAAATATTCAAAACTTGCTGTATAGATGCTTGTTTTGGAAAAGCAAATTCAGCTGCATGCAACGGTCCTTGCTTTGCTGTCATTTTTACAGCTATTTGAAAAATTAGTTTATTAAGAAAGCTATTGGATAAAACGTGTTCACGCTGTAACTGTGAAATTACAGCATCAGTATTCCCTTTTGAAATCACAACATCTTTTGCTGAGGACAACATACCAGGTTTGGAATAGATAGTTTTTCCAAACACAAACATCGCTAGAAGAATAACCAGTAATGCGCCACAACTTATCGATAACTTACGCATTAATATGTATCCTTAAGCTATATTTTCTAAACCTTCTTAAACAATAAAGAAGCGTTTGTTCCACCAAAACCAAAACTATTTGATAAAGCAACGTTCACTTGGCGACGTTGGGCTTCATGAGCCACACGATCAATCACTGTTTCTGTTGAAGGATTATCTAAGTTCAATGTAGGAGGCACAACGTTATCACGAATAGCAAGAAGAGAGAAAATCGCTTCTACCGCACCTGCTGCCCCTAATAAGTGACCAATAGAGGTTTTTGTTGAAGACATTGCTAGTTTTTTACCAGCATCCCCAAAAAGACGTTCAACAGCTTCTAACTCAAGGTCATCAGCTTTTGTTGAAGTACCATGTGCATTCACATAGTTAATATCTTCAACTGCAATCCCTGCATTCTTAATCGCGGCACGCATAGCTCTATAAGCGCCATCGTGACCTTCTGCAGGTGCAGTGATATGATATGCATCACCAGACATTCCATATCCGATGACCTCACCATAAATCTTAGCGCCACGTGCTTTTGCATGCTCATATTCTTCAAGCACAACAATACCAGCACCTTCACCCATAACAAAACCATCACGGTCTTTGTCCCAGGTACGAGAAGCTTTTTCAGGCGTATCATTAAATCCAGTTGACAATGCACGTGCAGCAGAAAATCCAGCAATTCCTAAAGCGCATACTGCAGCTTCAGCACCACCAGCGACCATCACATCTGCATCACCCAACGCAATTAATCTTGTCGCATCACCAATCGCATGAACTCCAGAAGCACATGCCGTTACAGCAGCATGATTAGGCCCTTTAAAGCCATACTTAATAGAGACATAGCCTGAAACCAAGTTAATCAATGATGATGGGATAAAGAATGGAGAAACTTTACGAATTTCACCATCGTGAACTTTAATTGATGTTTCGTAAATCGTTTGCAAACCACCAATTCCTGAACCAATCATTACCCCAGTAGAGCAACGTTCCTCTTCAGTTTGTGGCACCCATCCAGAATCTTCTACAGCTTGAATTGCTGCAACTAGACCTAAATGAATAAAACGATCCATCTTTTTTTGATCTTTAACAGGAATCCATTCTGCAAGATCTAACTTACCTTCACTTTTCATGCCGACAGGAACTTCACCTGCAACACGAGCGGGAAGGTTAGAAGCATCAAAGCTGCTGATTGCTTTAATTCCGCTCTCACCAGCAATTAATCGATTCCATACATTATCAATACCAATTCCAAGAGGACTGACAACACCCATTCCGGTGACGACTACTCGACGCTGAAAAATTTCTTTCTTTTCTGACATCTAATTAACCTATACGCCTCTTGAAACCGATCAAAATATGAAATTATGCAGATTGTTTTTGTTTTTCGATGTAATCGATAGCATCTTTAACAGTTGCAATTTTTTCAGCTGCATCTTCTGGGATTTCTACGCTGAATGCTTCTTCAAAAGCCATAACTAATTCAACTGTATCTAAGCTGTCTGCGCCTAAATCATCAATAAAAGAAGCTTCCGGTGTTACTTTTGCTTCTTCAACACCAAGATGTTCAACTACGATTTTTTTTACTTTATCGGCGATATCGCTCATCTAATTTAATTCCTTCTGCTTGCTATAAGCATTATTTAGTGGTCGTAACTCTATTAATTTCAAAGGTTTGTCACTGAACAAACCTTATATAAACAATTTAATCTGCTTGGGGCATATCATATTTATAACAAATAGCCAAGCCAAACTTCAAAATTGTATCTCTTAGTTTATACCTAACCCAATAATTCTTTATTAAGATAACGTCAATATATGATTTTTACAACACATGGTTGTTTAAATCATCGCCATCCCACCATTAACATGAAGCGTAGAACCTGTAACCCATTGAGCTTCATCAGACGCAAGGTAAATCACTGCAGCGGCAATATCTTCAACTTTACCCATACGTGTGCATGGAATTTTTTCCAATAACTTTTCACGTTGTGCTTCTGATAACTCATCCGTCATTGCTGTTTCAATAAATCCTGGAGCCACGACATTCACCGTAATTCCACGGCTTGCAATTTCTTGTGCCAAAGATTTGCTCATCCCAATCAACCCAGCTTTTGCAGCACAATAATTCGCTTGACCTGGATTTCCTGTGATACCAACAATTGATGCAATATTAATAATTCGTCCATAACGTCTGCGAATCATCCCCTTTATTGCAACTTGACTGAGACGAAAAGGAACTGAAAGATCTACATCTAACACTGTTTGCCAATCCGAATCTTTCATCCGCAATGCCAAGGTATCTCTTGTTAACCCCGCATTATTAACCAAAATATCAATAGGCGCATCAAACAGTTTCTCAGCATTTGGAATTAACGCAGAAACAGATTCTGGATCTGTTAAATTAGCAACTTGAATCTTTGCTTTTTCTTCACCACCCAGTTGCGTTTGCACTTCTTTGAGAACATTTTCTCTGGTTCCTGATAAAACAACTTTTGCACCTTGAGCAATTAATGCTTGAGCAATAGCTTGGCCAATACCACCAGAAGCCCCAGTAACCAATGCAACTTTGCCGTCTAATTTAAACATGTTGATTCCTTTAATTAACTTTTAGAATTCGAAAAAATAGTAACAAATTGATCAATATCTGCAGGCTCTCCAACAGAATAAACCTGGCGATCTTTAGCTGTTCGACGCATGATATTCGATAATACTTTACCAGATCCAATCTCAAAAAATATTTCTACTTCTTTATCAAGCATAAACTGCATCGTTTCAGCCCATCGAACTGGCGCAGTTACTTGTTTAACCAGTAACTCTTGAACTTCTTGCACGTTTTCATATGGTTGTGCCGTCACATTTGCAAGAACCGAACAATTTAAAGGATTTAAAGAAAGTGAAGACAAAGCTTCTTGCATTTTATTTGCTGCAGGAACCATTAAAGGACTATGAAAGGGTGCTGAAACAGGAAGCTTAATGACTCGACGAATCCCTTGTTCCGCTGCAAAAGCAATCGCACGTTCAATAGCGTCTAAATGACCAGAAATCACAACTTGTCCTGCACCATTATCATTCGCCACAGCAACGACAGAATCTGATTGACTACTATGCTGACAAATAAGTTGAGCTTGTTCCATATTGACGTTTAACAAAGCGGCCATACCACCTAAGCCTTTAGGAACAGAATTTTGCATTGCATCCCCACGTAAACGCAATAATGCAGCAGTTGTTGAAAAATCAAAAACACCCGCTGTGCATAAAGCTGAATACTCACCCAAAGAATGACCCGCAGCAAAAGAAACGTCTTTTGCAATATTAAGACCAACCTCTTTTTCTAAAATACGAATTACGGCCATAGAATGTGCCATCAAAGCAGGCTGTGTATTTTGAGTCAGTTTTAACTCATCCTCTGGCCCCTCCATCATAATTTTTGATAAAGGTTGCTTTAATGTCTCATCTAATTCCTCAAAGACCTCACGTGCCACTGGAAATGCTTCTGCAAGCTGTTTACCCATTCCAACATATTGGCTGCCCTGACCGGGAAAAAGAAAAGCACAAACTGCCATCGATTATTCCTAAATAAAATACAAAATTAATAAACAAATCTAAACAAGATCAACAAATATTGTCGTTTATTAGCATAAAATACGAAAACTATCCCATATTATTGCTGGGATTTCACGTAAACGCCAAACCCAACATTTGCAAAAATTACGAGATGCATTTCCTAAAGCCGCTACACGACGCGTACGCCATCCAGATATATACATCAACCAACAACATCGTGAAAGATGGTAAGCATTAGAAACAACGACAATAGTCTGTTGCTTAGAAAACCTTAGTTTTTGTAAAAGTTCACAGCATAATAATACAGACTGACTTGTATTAACTGCTTGGTCCTCACAAATAATCTGATTATCTAATACACCTTTTTGCATCAATAATTGCCTCATGACGTCCGCTTCTGTAATTCCTTTTTTCGGATTTCCACCAGTAACGATATATAAAGGAGAAACGCAGGTTTCTCCATAATTAACCGCTGCATTTACCCTCTCAATCAAAACTCGATGTGGTAATCCATCGGCCTTTAAAGCTGCTCCAAAAACAAGAATAGGCTGTTTGATCATTCAGCCACTCTAACAAATAACTGATTAATAGAACGTAGTTTCTCAAAAGTTTCTAACCATAATGGCATAATCTTCTTTTCTGGGACTCCACGCGCTTTCACAACCTCTATAATTTCACCCAAAGAGCGTTTTCCATCAATCAACCCAAGAAAACCTCTGGCCTGAGCAGGCAGTGGAAACATCACATTTAATGTACCAAACGCAAAAGGAAGTAAATTCGAAGGTAAAATTTCACTCGCCAGAATATCTCCTGGCTTTTCTCGCATAAATGGAATCGAGTCTAAAGACGCTGGATCTACAAAAGATAAATTATCTTCAGCCCTACGAATATAAACAACATGCGTTGCCATATTCCCAGCCAACCCTTCTGCAATAACAGCTTGCGTGCGAGCATCCATTTGCTCCATTTTGTCACGCATCTTAGGATCTGCAATTAAATATTTAGGATCATATCGAGCAGGCTCTACAAAACAACTGATTTGAAACCCTGTGTGATCAATCAAATCCCATAAAGTATCAACTGTATACGCACGATCCCTTGGATTTAATAATAAATCATAAAGACCTGCATCTCCACCTGTTAGATGATCACCAAAATTATTATTTCCACGCAGCCATGCGGTTTGAGGCAAATGACGCATAACGCGTTTCACGACATCCAAACGTTGTGCTGGTTTATCCGTAATTGGGGCAAGATGCGCCAATGCATCTTGTAACATATAGACCCCAGTACGACCATGAGGGGCATAGACCATCAGGCCTATCCCACCACCAACAGCCAAAGCATCTTTTAAAATCAACAATGCTTGTTCTGGATCAGGCAAATGATGCAAAACACCACAACAATCGATATAGTCAAACTTTCCCAAATCTAATTTAGGCAAATCAAAAATAGAACCTTGCACAAAACAAATATTCGTTAACTCACGTACTTTGGCACGTTCTTTAACAATATTTAAAACAGCATTGGCACGATCAAGACAAATCACTTCACCTGGACGATTTTGGCGTGCCATTTGTTGAGCCACCATAATCGCAGCATCTCCTGTGCCACACCCTGCGATCAACACTCTGAATGTATCTGATGTTTTTCTGTGCCCACCAAAAACCCAATAATCGATTTCATTTAGATGGCTAGGACTACCAATAAACAAACGCTTTTTTTCATCCAAAGGATTCCGCTCTGGATAAGGGTAAGACTCATATTGTTCAGCTAAACTAATATCTTGTTGATCGTGTTCTTTTGTCATTTATGCTCTTACTACCAATTTCCCACGTTGCCATGCTTCAGCAGCTTCATGCGCATCCATACCCTCAACACGCATGGCTTGCTCCATCAACTTCATGACTTGATTGCCGAGCGTCATTTCCTCTAACTCATCAATCAAATCTGCATCCAAAGAACGAACCAATTCTTTTTTTATCAAAATTACAGCTTTTTGCTCTTTATCAAGTAAATTTTTCGGATCTTGTAATTTATAAATCAAATCTGAATCCTCAAAAAAACTCGGAGAATATAAGGCAATGATTTTTCCATCTTGAGAAGTCATACTATCTCTATAAGAACTAATTGCTTCTTCATCTGTAACAGATTGTAAACTATACCCAGCATCTAACAACCCATATTCTTTAAATACCACTTCTATTCGTGCATAAATACTTTCTGGAACCATCACTTGTCGGTCTATTTCTGATTGTTGTGCTAATTGCTCAATGGAAGCAATATTCTCTTTAAATTTATTGGGTAGAGCAATAAACAAAGACGGTTGATATAAACCGCCAATTGCTTGCATCGGTGAGGCAGAATTCAGTAGATCTTGATGCACATCAGGCACCCATAACGTGGTGAAAATATCAATATCCCCATCGCAAAGCTCTTGAGAAATTACTTCACTTTCACCTGTAATCAACTCTATATCCATAACCCCATGGGCTTCCAGCACACGTAAAACTGCTGCTGCTGCTGCCTCGTGCACAGGGCTATCGAAAAAAGCCAACTTGATACATTCTTGATCCACTTGTTCTCTACCTCGTTTTAAAGTTAAGTGATTTCTATATAATCCTATGTCAGAGCAGAGATCTGCTTTGCATAAGATTTATGTTGGAATTTAATAATGAGCATCATTGCTTTTGCAAGAAGCTCTTGTATTTTCGTGGAAGGCATCCAACCAATTGTTTTAAATACCATATTCACCACACGTGTCACATGATGACGTTGATATAAAGGCATTGCTTTGGACATATATAACGCAATACAACGTTTATGGTTATAAGGCATGCCTTCTGGTTCATTTGTGATATGAAAAGCAGAAGCTAATTCATCATCTTGGCTTTCTACAATACGACCTAACGCAATTTTTGCCCGCGCCCATTTCGATAAATTATCTGCGGGTAAATAACGTTTCATACAATCATAGAATAATTTATAATGACGAAACTCATCTGCAGCTATTTTACGACAAATTTCTTTTAATACAGGCTCTTGCACGTGATCAGCCAACGCACTGTAATAAGAAGAGGTTCCAACCTCTACCATTGCACGCGCGATAAACTCGCCCGCATGAGATCCACGAATAGAATTTGCGGTATCTAAATCAATTTTATAAAAATTCTTAAAGCGATCAAAACTTTTTTGATAATTCCAACTTGGATCAGCCATCATTGCCCAACGACCCAAAGCTTCACCATGTTGAACTTCTTCATTTTCCCACTGCTGAAACAATTCCATTAACTCTGCATCATGCGCAAAGACATTATTTAAATAAACTGTATAATCAACACTGTTACGCTCAACAACCGAAGCTGCTTTGATTAACGGTACAACCTTTGGATCAACAAGAGAAGGGTCAAACCGATCCCACTTGATCTGCTCCATATCCCAATGCTTCATTATTCTATACCTTAAAAATGATTAATAATCGTCATTCTCTAGACTATATATTTTTGACGACATAAGGGCAAAAGAAAATATAAAGAACTTGTTAACTATATAATTTATGTGACGAAACAAAGCAGGTATCTACCGTTTGAGATAAAATAGGTGCCTTATCCCATTTAGGGCAACGATCTTTATCGACAACAACTGCACGAACCCCTTCTAGAAAATCTGAACGCCACAACAAATGACTATTCATATTCAATTCATGTTGTAAAGCATCTTTTAAATTAGAAATTTTCTTATGCCAAGATTTATAGGTCACTTCTAACGAAAATGGACAAGCTTGAGAAATCTCTTTTAAATCTTCTTTTGCCCACGGCAAAAAGCTACGCCTTAATCGACCAATAATCGTTTCAACATCAGGCGCACCATAGATATCCTCAACATCTTGTAAAAAATTAGGATCATATTTCCTGTCTCGCTTTAAAGGGGTTAGCACATCGCTAATATTCCTTTTTTCGATCTGATCTAAAATAGCAGGCACCATCGAAGAAGAAACAACATAATCCGCAAAGCCTAGCTTTATAGCATCATCAGCATAAAAACTTTGCCCCGTTAACATCATACGTAATCCTGTATATCCTGGAGCGTTACCAAACAAAAAGTTACTCCCTGCGTCAGGCGTAAGGGCAATCTTTACCTCTGGCATTGCCATAACAACACGCTCTGTAACAATGCGATGAGTGGCAAAACAACCAAGCCCAATACCACCCCCCATGGTAATCCCATCCATGATACTAATCGTCGGTTTTGGATATTGGGAAACATAATAAAATAGCTGATAATTATGAGTAAAAATACTAAGACCTTGCTCAAAATGGCCTTCTTTTATGAACGACGCAATCTGGCGAATATCTCCCCCTGCGCAAAAGGCTCTGGCATGAGAGCTATTAAACACAACGGCTTTAATAGAAGGGTCGGTTTTCCACAACTCTAGTTGAGACATAATTTCACGTTGTAAATCAACATTAATCGCATTCAAAGCCTTAGGGCGATTTAACGTTAAAATCCCTAAGCCCCCTTTTTGCTGAATGATAATCAACCGATTCATAAAAACTCCTAAAAAATTTACTGACTAGCCTTCATGTCGTTTTAGTTATAAATAATCTCTTTATAAAATAGAAACAATTTTCTCTTATCCATTTTATATAAAATATATCTTTTATATTCGCTTTATTTTTCTCTATTATTTTTGTAACTGTTTTTTTAATCTTTTTAAAAACTATATTAAGCATTATTTTACTTCAATGACCTCGCATCATGTAATGAAAGATATATCCATGTTTGCCCAACAAATTTCCTCTCCTGACCTTACAACAGAAGAGGCCTTTCCTATTCGTCATGATTGGACAAAAGAGGAAGTCGTTGCTTTATTTGAGCTTCCTTTACCAGAATTGATGTTTAGAGCACAATCTGCACACCGACTTTACTTCGATCCGACCAAAATCCAAGTCTCTACCTTACTTTCCATTAAAAGTGGTGGATGTCCAGAGGATTGCGCTTATTGTCCACAAAGTGCCAGACATGAGGAAAAAATCAAAGCAGATCGCTTAATGGCTGTGGATGAAGTTTTGAAAAAAGCCAGAGAAGCAAAAGCTGAAGGCGCAACCCGTTTTTGTATGGGGGCTGCTTGGCGCTCTCCCAAAGATCATGACTTGGAAACTGTTTGTGCCATGATCGAAGGAGTCAAAGATTTAGGGCTTGAAACTTGCGTAACCCTAGGCATGTTAAACCTTGAACAAACGCTCAAGTTGAAAAAAGCAGGACTAGATTACTATAATCATAACCTTGATACTTCCGAAGAGCATTACGAGAAAATCATTTCTACCCGCACTTATCAAGATCGTTTAGATACCTTAGCTTTTGTTCGTGACGCGGGCATCAAAGTTTGCTGTGGTGGGATCTTAGGCATGAATGAGCAAGAAGTCGATCGTGCCAGTATGATTAAAAGCCTTGCAAACTTACCTAAACACCCAGAAAGCGTGCCCATCAATCTCCTAATCCGCGTTAAAGGTACCCCTTTGGAAGATGCAGAAACCATTGATCCATTGGATTTTGTGCGCACCATTGCTGTTACTCGCATTGTCATGCCACAAAGTTACGTTAGACTTGCTGCTGGTCGTACAGAAATGAGTCCAGAAATGCAAACGCTTTGTTATTTGGCTGGTGTAAACTCTATTTTTCTTGGACAACGTTTATTAACCTGTCCAAACCCAGAAAAAAGTAGCGATTTAACTTTATTCAATAAATTAGGCTTACAAATCGCTGATAAGATGGTCGAAGCCTCTGCCTAATTATTCTATAGGATCTTGAACCCAATCAAGATCCTATTTCGTCTTTATTGCATAAAATTATTAATTCCAATAATTTTCACAACTGTTTTGCTGTGGTCTTTACAAGTCTTCTTTGGACATAGTCCAGCAAACCAAATCTCACCATTTCCAAAAGCCATACCTCGGTAAGTCGATAACATACCAACATATTGTTGCTCTTTAACAACTTGCTCAATTTTAGGCGTGATAATCTGATCGTAATGCTTGATAAATTGCTGTTTATTCTTAATTTTAACTTGTTTTTTATTTAACTGCACTATCAAAGGATATCTTATCACCGCAGCAACTTGATCTTTATGACGTTGAATAATACTATCTTTTAAAGCATCAAAGAAATGATGATAAATCTCATGAGTGCCATAGAGACCATCAAGCTGACTATCCATTGTTTGAGCCGTCATGGGTTGTTGCTGTGCCATTGCGCTTGATGCAATCATAGGAGAACTCGCTACAACCAACAAACCTATCATCAACTGTTTCAAATCCATTGTTTACCAATCCTTATGTTAAACTTGAGCTTTCCATCTTAATAATCGTAACGCATTCATCACCACACAAACACTGCTCATCGCCATTGCTCCCCCTGCCACCGCTGGACTTAAAAATCCACACGCAGCCAATGGAATACCAATCACATTATAAATAAACGCCCAAAATAGCCCTTCTTTAATCCGCTGATGCGTTTTTTGTGCAATATCAATCGTATCCACAACCAACGCAGGATGGTTACGCATTAAAACAATATCTGCAACTTCTGCTGCCACATCAGTACCTTCGCCAATTGCAATCGCCAAATCAGCTGCTGCCAAAGCTGGGGCATCATTAATCCCATCCCCAACCATTGCCACAGATTTTTTCTCTGATCCTTCATTTTGCATGGCAATAATCGTATTTTGTTTATCTTCAGGCGTTAAATTCGCTTTAACCTCTTTAATTTTTAAAATACTCGCTATTTTTGCCGCTGCCTGAGCATTGTCACCCGTTAAAATAACAGGAAGAATATGTTTCTTTTCTAATCGTGCAATCGCAATTGCAGCGCCATCACGAACGTGATCTTCAAAGGCAATAGCCCCCAATAGTTGATACTGATTATTCTGATTGGACACTAACCAAGATAAACTAACTCCTGTCACATCGATGACGACTGAATCCGTTGATACTCCCAAAGATTCGACTAGTCTTTGATTACCAAAGAAATATTCAACATTATCAATAACTCCAGAAATGCCACGTCCTTGATCCTTAATCATTTTGAATTTTTCAGGATCTTTTAAAGAAAGCTGATCTTCTTGAGCTTTCTTGATTAACGCTTTGGATAAAGGATGCTCACTCCCAACAGAGAGACTCCCTGCTAACAATAGCAGCTGCTCTTGAGTAACACCTTCAACAGGCTTCACCGCAACAACGGACAAGCGTCCTTCAGTTAAAGTTCCCGTTTTATCAAAAGCCACAGCTTGTACATGAATCGCACGATCAATGGCTTCTGCATTACGGATTAAAATCCCGGAGCGTGCTGCAGCACCACATCCTGTCGCCAATGCTGTTGGCGTTGCCAGCCCCAAAGCACAAGGACAAGCAATCACTAAAACAGAGGCACCATGTAGTAACCCTGCGATAAACAATCCATATCCTAACCACCACCAGAAAAAAGTTACCAACGCAAGACCAATGACAATCGGCACAAAAATAGCACTAATACGATCAACTAATTTTTGTATCGATGCCTTTGAGGCTTGGGCATCTTCCACCAAGCGCACAATCGCAGCCAGGCGTGTTTCACCACCAACCTTTTCAACTTTAATTAACAAACGTCCATTGGTATTTAACGAACCACCCGTCACCGCATCGTTTTCTTTTTTCTCAACAGGAACACTTTCCCCTGTTAACATCGATTCATCAACAGCACTTTCACCTTGCGTAATCACGCCATCAGATGGAATACGTTCACCAGGACGTACAACAACAATATCACCGACCTTCATCGTATCAATGGCGACCACAGTTTCTTGACCACCCACCCATTTACAAACCGTACCTGGCTGTAAAGACTGTAACGCGCGAATGGAAGAGGCTGCTTTTGAACGTGCTCTTTTCTCTAACCAATGCCCAAAAAGAATGAAGGTAATAATCAAAGAGGAGCTTTCATAATATAAAGGAGGCTCTGCCCCTAATGATGCTGCATGTCCAAAGGTCGTTAAGAGTAAAACAACCGTGCTTAATCCCCAAGCGGCACTTGACCCCAAAGCCACCAAGAGATCCATATTCCCAGCGCCAGACATCAAGGCACGAAAGCCTGCAACGTAAAAACGTTTTCCCAACCAGAACTGAACTGGTGTTGCTAGTAAAAACTGCACCCATCCTGGTAACATCCAATGATGATGAATTGTCCCTGCAATCATAGAAACCAACAAAGGCACAGACAAGCATGCTGCCCAAATTAAATGAGAAAGCTCTTTAGGCTGTTCAGAGGATAAAGGCTCTTTGTTTTTTTTATTATGATCAATCCAAGAGGCCCCATATCCCGCCTTGGTTACAGCTTCTTCGACACCTGAAATCATATGATGAGCATTGGAGTTTTGTGTAAATTCAACACGAGCTTGCTCTAACGTCAAATTAACACTGACATCTTGAACTCCCTCCACTTTTTTAATTGCCTTTTCAACACGCCTAACACAAGACGCACAAGTCATATCTGTAATTTTAAAATCAGCAATTTCTGTAGTCTCAGAGGGATTAGACATCTTTACTTCGTCCTATTTTTATAGCCTAATATAAAAATCTTGATTATGATTACATATATACAAATAATTATCATTATCACATAATACAACAAATCTTATTTAGGAGTATCATATCATGCAAACGTTTAAAGTCGAAGGAATGACCTGCCAACATTGTGCAAAGGCAGTCAAAGAAGCTGTTGAAGCTTTAGCCAATGTTGATGAAGCAACGGTTAATTTAGAAGCAAAAACAGTGACTGTAAAAGGCAATCCAGATCATGCAGCAATCAAAGCTGCTATCGAAGAAGAGGGCTATGAATTAGTCTAAATAAAAAAAGCCTCTTACATTTATAGTAGGAGGCTTTTTTTATTTAACTCTATAATATCTATTACACCAAAGATGGCAAAGAAGACCCGTAATAATAAAACAGAGTCATCACAACAGCTACGACTAAAAAGCCCAACACCATCGTTCCAAAAAATAAATATGCTTGAATCGCATTTGTATTTTTCGCTTTAACTTCGTAACCTTTTTGGAAAATCATTCTTTGTATTTCTATTAGCTTTTGATCAAATACAGAGTCTTCGTTTAAAGTAATTTTTGTTTGCCCTGTTGATAGATTAACTTCAGCAGACTTAACGCCATCTAAATTTTTTATGAATGTATCCATATCCTGTAAACTCGTTTCTGAGTTTTTATTTTCAATAAAAAACTCAATCGCTTTTGATGGGCTGTTAAGAGTTTTCGGCATCATATTGCTCCTTATAAAACCAAAATTACCTATTATTTAAACAAACTCTTGCATGAATGCTGTGTCCTTGTAACATGCCTTACATAAAACGCACAGAGCATCTCTATAATTTTACAATCGACAAAAAACTCATCCTATTAATACATGAGTATAAGAACAAACCACATGATCGCATATATACAGATTATTGTTATTCTCACATAACACAGAAAGTTTTAAGAGGCTCTTGATGATGCATTATCTTAAATGTAGTTAAACTACAAAATTTGAATTTAAAATAAATTAATTGTATGTTAATAACAATTATAACAAGGAAAACATATGTCATATTTTAAAAATAAAAATATTATTATCACAGGAGGTAGCGACGGGATTGGTCTTGGAATTGCCAGAGTATTTGCTCAAAAAAAAGCTAACCTCATCTTGATTGGTCGTAACAAAACAAAGTTACTCAATATACAAAGAGAATTAACCAACGATCATTCTTCTGTTCAAATCATCTCAGCCGATTTATCCAATCTCCATAATATTCCAACAATTAGCCAACAAATTATATCACTAACGCCACAAATTGATGTGCTGATCCATAATGCTGGAATTGGACAATTCAAACCATTTATTGAAACTGATGAAGCTTTACTTGATTTACATTTAAATTTGAACGTCAAAACACCGTATTTATTAACCCAAGCCTTACTCCCTTCCCTTATAAAAACCAAAGGAAATATCATTAATATTTCATCTTATTTTGCAGAAAGAATGCTTCCTGAGCGAACAACAACTGCCTACTCTTTAACAAAAGGTGCATTAAATTCGTTTACAAAATCTTTAGCATTTGAAATTGGACATTTAGGAGTGCGCGTGAATGCCATTGCCCCTGGCAGTGTTTCTACCGAACAGTTAAACAACAACTTACAACTATTATCCACCCATCAACAGAATAATTTTTATAAGATGATTAAAGATGTCTATCCTTTAGAAAAAATAGGGGCTCCCGAAGATATTGGAAAAGCAGCTGCTTTCCTTGCTTCTGAAGATGCACAGTGGATAACAAGCACGATATTTAAAGTAGATGGTGGCCTAACAACGAACTAAAACACAAAATTATATTTCTATGAGACTCATTAGAGAATCTAACTTTGCAATTCGATCCTCTACTTTCCTTGCAGCACCATCTAAACTATAACCGTCATCTAAAAGCTCTTGGACTAGAATGATTTTTTTTATATTTGCCAAATTAAACTGACGAGATTTCGCTGTAGGATCAACAGCTTGGATGATTCCTTTTTCCTCCCAATAACGTAATTTACGAACAGGAATATTGGTTATTGTTGAAACTTCATGAATTCCGACAATAACCTTAGACAAAAAATCCATATAAGAATAATTAAGATTGTTTTTACTCATATGGTTGACTTGACCGATCCAAACGACGAATACTCTCGACAAACTGCTTAATTAACGCAGTATCTTTCTCTCCTTTTTGACGCTCTACTCCAGAAGATACATCCACCGCCTTAGCACCTGACTGTTGAATGGCTTGCGTTACATTCTCTGACGTTAAACCACCTGCTAGCAGCCAAGGTTTTGGAGAATGCCAACCAGAAGTTAATTGCCAATCAAAGGTTCGACCATTCCCTCCAGGACGTAAATCTGACTGATTAGACGGCGCTTCAATAACCAACCCATCAACAGAACAATTTGTTGGTAAATCAGAGATTGTTTGAACACCTTTTGCTAACCAAACGGGAATACCAAATTCATCTCGAATTATTTGTGCAGTCTCAAGGGATGTATAAAGCTGCAATATATCCAGATTTACCTTATCAAGAACCGCTTTAATATCATCAAGCGTTGGCTTTACAAACAAACCAACTCTTAATAATCCTTGGTTTTTATAATCAGGTAACTGACGAGCTTGATCTATCGTAATATAACGTGGAGAAGGTGGATAAAAAACAAGTCCCACCCAATCCACTTTAAGTTCAGCTAATAAATCATAAGTATGAGTTTCTTTGACACCACAAATCTTAATCGCTGTCACAGCTCTTTACCCTTGTAATTCCTGCACAATATGTTTGGCCATTGCTTCTGGATCAACAGCTTTGGTAATAGGACGACCTACCACAACCCAGCTGGCTCCTGCTTGACGTGCTTGTGCTGGTGTCATTACTCTTTGTTGATCATCTGCAACCGCATCTTGCATCCGAATACCAGGCACAACTAAAACAACATCCTCGCCTAAATGTTCCCGTAAGTAAGCAACTTCCTGTGGAGAACATACTAAACCATCAGCTCCTGCCGCGAGTGCCATTTTCCCAAGAAGTAAAACCTGCTCTAAAGGTGTCACTGAGATACCAATAGAATTTAAGTTCTCTTGATTCATACTGGTCAACACAGTCACCGCCAGTAAAATCGGTTTCTGACCACTTAGGAAATTTGCATCTACCGATTTTCGTGCAGCAGCAATCATATCCTTACCACCCAAAGCATGGATCGTTAACATCGCAGGTTTTACAGATGCCAAACTCGCAATTGCTGAAGCAACTGTATTAGGAATATCATGCAGTTTAAGATCTAAAAAAATCTTTCTACCCTGAGCCAGACGAGCAACAGCATCAAAGCCACAGGCATAAGTAAATTCCATACCTATTTTAATCATTTGCCCAGTAGCATCAGCAATCTTTGCCCATTGCTCTGCTTGAGCAGGATCCTTCGTATCCAACGCAAGGATCAATCCTGTATTTTTAACCATAATCTTACTATACTGCTTTATGTCAGTGCTTTTGCAGCATCTGCCTCAGCAGAATTTCCAATAACTGTCACAGGTTCCTGAACAGGAATATTAACAGCCGCAGGCACTGTAGAAGCAGAAGTTTGAGTCAAACTAATATATTGCTCACGCAACTCATTTAATTTCTTTTCTAAATCCTGTACTTGCTTATTTGCTTTCCTTACCTTGCGCCATTGTTTTACCAAAGCAATAGAAACCGTCAAAGCACCGATTACAAAAGAAGCCAACCCAACCAGCACAGCAAAAAAGCCAACAGACATTTGCCAGCTGAAGAAAGGGAAGCTCATTGCGTATAACTCTTCATTCTTGAAGAAAAAAATACCCAAAACCGCTAGAAACGGTACAACAATTATTAGACGCAGCACGTAAAAATTCTCCTTAATCATTAAATTTAAGTGTCGCTTGCATAATAGTATATAGTATATTTCAAGACATAGAGTAAGAATTTTTATATCAAAAGCATTTTTTAATATAAAATTAGCAGTAAAGAATATTATTTTCTGAGGCGTTTCAAGTCCTGTTGCCAATAAATTAAAGTAAAGATTTTAAAAAATGAGCACAATTATCCCATTAAAAAAAACAATCAGCACAAATAAACTATGGGCTACTGCTTTCTATTTAAAAGGCAAAAGATATATTACAAACATTTATAGCTCGCATCAGCAAGCTATAGAAGATTGCTTATGGCGAGAAAAAGAAGTGCAAGCTTATAAACAGCTTTTAATTAGCAATAAACAACCAATACCCGAGTATTTTATCACGACTGTACATCGATCAGAGCTCCCTAAAAATTGGAAACCTTCACCAGCTTTAGGGTTTCTCCTTCAAACAAAATTTTACTAAAATGAATTCTTTAATTTCATATTCTTTTCAATTCTTGCTATATAAGCTTATTGAGAACAGTTTATACCACTCTATTATAATTAATGAGAAAAATGAAAATGTCTGAAAACGAACAGTTAATTGAACCAACAAAATTATCAAATCTCAGTTTAAATACTCAGTATATTAAGGACATCAGTCTTAAAATTCCTGATGCCCCTCATATTTTTAAAACCATGCCATCTTCCCCTAGTCTCACAGTCACTGTTGATGTGAATGCACAACAAATGATTGAGGGAGAACCTAATTTTGATGTAACTGTGTTTATTGCTTGTATTAGCACGACAGCTCCTCCTAATAATGATGAAAAAGCAAAAGTGATTTTTAATTTAACTTTGCAATATGCTGCTTTGATTAGCTTTCCAACATTGGAGACTTCCAATTTAGAAGAATTATTAATGGTTCACACACCAGATTTACTCTTCCCTGAAATTAGAAATGTCATTTTAAACATCACTCGCGAAGCAAATTTACCCCCTGTTATTTTACAGCGTATTGATTTTGCAACAATGTGGAAAGAAAAAAGACAAGAAAACCAAAATATTACAGAAATTGATATCAATCCTGATACAAAATAAATCTTTCTTTTCTATTTCACTTTCAGCATACAGGATATTTGAATTATGACAGCAAAGAAAATTATTGGTCAACCCGATGCTGGCGGGATCACTCCTATCTCGTCACGGATTGCTTACGAAAATCGTTGGTTAAAAATTCGTGAAGATATTATCAAATATCCCAACAACTTAGACGGTATGTTTGGAGTTGTAGAGCGTAACGAGTTTGCTGTTATTCTCCCTCTTGGCCAAGATGAAAATACCCAAACGGTCACTCTCATTCGACAATATCGATATCCTGTAGGTGAATTTATGTGGGAACTTCCTATGGGCATGTGGGAGTTAAAACCTGATGCAACTCCAGAAATGGTGGCTGCAGGAGAACTGGAAGAAGAAACCGGACTACGTGCTAAAACACTTATTCGTGCAGGTAGTTTTTATCAAGGTGCTGGTTACTCCACACAAAAAGGACATGTATTCCTCGCAACAAATCTAACCCAACATTCAACCAATCGTGAAGCTACTGAGCAAAATATGACTTGCCATACGGTACCATTGGCGCAATTTGAAAAGATGATTGAAACAGGTGAAGTGACCTGTATGGTTTCAATCGCAGCATTTTGTTTGTTGCGTAGCAAAAAATTAGTTTGACACAGTTACCTATAGTTTTTTAAAACTATAATCTTTCATAAAAAAACCATAATTAACGAGGGAATATTTCCGTATGGCATCAGAACAGGTTGAACAAACCCCAATATCTTCATCCAATTCTCTTTTAAGGCATACCCTCGTTATCGGAATTGCGATGATATCTGGGCTTATTTTGGGTATTATCTTCCATAATTACGGTTATAGTATTAATATTACTAAAACAACAAATCTGGCAACTTTTGTAACAACTTCTGCCGATTTGGTCGTCAAGATTTTCTTACGATTAATCAGTATGATCGTTGGCCCTCTTGTTCTAGCCACTTTAATTTCAGGCATCAGTAACGTCCAAGATACAAGCACTTTTAAACGTATTGGAATCAGAGTCGTTTTATGGTTTATTGCAGCCTCTTTTGTTTCTTTGGCTGTAGGGATGGTTTATGCTAATATTGTTAAACCTGGCATTGGATTTATGGAAAACCCTCCTCCTATTACTGAGGTACATTCAAACTATCATTTTGATATTATTCATTTTATTATCGACATTGTACCAGATAGTATTATCGGAGCCATGATCAAAAATGATAAAATCATACAAGTTGTTGTTTTTTCACTTTTCTTTGGATTAGCTTTAGCAAAAATCCCAGGGAAAACAGCTCAAGTTCTACGTGATGGTATTGATACTTTAGCCAAAGTTATGTTGAATATTACCGACATGGTTATGAAAATTGTTCCTTTGGTTGTTTTTTCTTCTCTACTATCAATTTCAACAAAAAATGGCATACAAATTATTCCACAATATGGAATATTTATTGCAGAGTTTTACATTCTTGTACTTATTATGTGGAGCCTACTTATTGGTACTGGATATTTAGTCATAGGCAAGAAAATCTTTCCTCTGTTATCTTATATCTCTGAGCCTGTTATGATTGGATTTGCAACAGCAAGTAGTGAATCTGCATATCCACGTTCTCTCGAACAACTCACAAAATTTGGAATTTCACCAAAAATATCTGGATTTGTTTTACCTCTAGGATATACATTTAACCTCTGTGGAACGATGGTATTCCTTTCTTTTGCAGCTTTATTCATTGCGCAAATCTATCATATTGATATGCCTTGGGATAAACAGATTATGATGCTGCTTGTCATGATGATTAGTAGCAAAGGAATTGCGGGCGTTCCAAGAGCATCAACTGTTATGTTGCAATCTGTTATGCCTGGTTTTGGCATTCCTGCATCAGGAATGACATTAATCATCGCTGTTGATCAATTCCTTGATATGGCTAGAACGGCAACAAGTGTTTTAGGAAATGGTATTGTTGCCGCAATTGCTGATGAATGGGATCAAAAAGCAGAAACAAAAAAAGAAAAAAAGAAAGACAAAACGATCGTATAAAACTTTCTTAAGCATACTATTTGTTAATTGAATATAGAGACTAAGAATAATGAATACACCTATCGAAACACAACTGATTGATGGTAAGGCATTTGCCGAACGTATGACACAGAAAGTAACTGAAGAAGTTGCAGAACTACAAAAAACCACAGGCATTACTCCTGGACTTGCTGTTATTCTAGTTGGCAACGATCCGGCAAGCGAAGTTTATGTGCGTAATAAAACAAAACAAACACATAAAGTTGGCATGCGTTCTTTTATGCACTTGTTACCAGAAACCACAACACAACAAGAGTTGCTATCTTTAATTCAAAGACTTAATAACGATCCTGATATTCATGGTATTCTAGTACAACTTCCCTTACCTAAACATCTAGTTGCAGATCCCATTATTCAAGCTATTCGTCCTGAAAAAGATGTTGATGGGTTAACAGCTTATAATGCTGGCAAATTAGCACTCGGGCATATGGATGGTTTTATTCCATGCACACCTTTAGGCTGTCTACTATTACTACAACAGGAAGTCCCTAATTTACGCGGATTGAATGCGTTAGTTATAGGCGCCTCCAACCTCATGGGAAAACCCATGGCACAATTACTTTTAAACCAAGGATGCACAGTAACAATTGCGCATATTGATACACGTAATACTGCTGAGCTAGCCAAACAAGCTGATATTATCATTGTAGCGACAGGATGCAGAGAACTCGTAAAAGGATCTTGGATTAAAAAAGGTGCTATTATTATTGATGTAGGTATTAACCGTATTATTTCTGATGATAAGAAAATAAAATTGGTAGGAGATGTTGCTTTCCAAGAAGCCCTAGGTATTGCAAGTAAAATTACCCCTGTACCAGGCGGCGTAGGGCCGATTACAATATCTTGCTTATTACATAACACCCTATGCGCAACAAAAAAACATCTATCAATATAAATTTTATTTAGAAACTTAACTGAAATAAGATCATAAGCCTTGTAAAACGAGATCGTTACAACTATCTATTTAATGAAAAGACTATTATATTAAAAAAACAAAACGATTTGTTATGTTTTTTGAGCCTAACAAAATATTTTATTACAATTAAAAAATACAAATGGATCAATAACACCAATGTCTGAAATCGAAACTCTATCTCTTTTATTTGACTCTGCTTGGTATCTTGCAACCTATCAAGATGTTACACTTGCAAATTGTGATCCTTTAGAACATTATTTATCTTTTGGTTACAAAGAAGGACGCAATCCTAATCGTTTTTTTAACACCAAATTTTACTTAAGCACTTATACAGATATCGCAGAATGTCATTTAAATCCTTTTATTCACTATATTTTATATGGTGCATCAGAAGGTAGATTACCTCGCTCTCCTCACGAATCTCCATTACCTCCGATAACGTTTGAAGTCTTTCTTGATGAGGATGAAACAGAAATTACTATTGAAAAGCACGATATAATCGTTGAAGAAAACACAAACAAAGCAAAAGAAACAACTAGTAAAATTATAAAAAAAGACGCTGTTGCTGCACCTCAAAAATCTGAAATAGCGAAAAAAAAGTACAAAAAAAAGTACAAAAAAAAGCGACACAGCCTTAAACAATACTAAAGATAGTGCAGAGCCTAAAGTCATTACAAAAAATATTAAAAAAGTTAACCCTCCAACTACTAAAGGGAATGATCATTCTTTAGATAAGATCGATATTAAAGTAGCTACAAAAGACGATAGTTCAACTGCAACAAAAAATAAAAAAGTAATTGAAAAACCAATTTCTCAAACAAAGACATCGACTCTTGTACAAAAAAGAAAAAAAGTTAAATCTTAATGATTTGTTACTAGAAGCAACGCGATCATTATGATCTTTTGCGATAGTGATGTTTATTAGACCTTTGTTTTGCTTTTAGTAGGCGTCTTTGATAAGGAGACAAACGATCTCCTAAAGAAGCAGAAGTCGAGTTTGTTTTATAAGATGCCTGGATAATTCGTAGCTGATATTGATTATTAAAATAAGGTGTATGGGAATGATAATTCCCAATCGCCTGCATTAAATTTCCATTTGTCTCACGTAAATAAAGCTTCATAATTGCGCCTGCGACCGCAATATTATAGCAACTATCATTTTGTAATCTTTTATAAATCACATCTCCAGCTTCATGAGTCGTTCTTTGCAATGGTTCAATCCATCGTGTATTAATCTGCATTACCCCCAAATCTTGTGTTCCGTTTTTATTATTAGAAACAAGACCTGGCCTCCCCCCTTCAACACGCTGTATTGATGGCAAAACATTGGGAGGTAAATGATGAAAAGTAGAAACCATCATCATACACTGAAGATACGGAACAACCATAAGAACAACCTATTTCAATAATTTTTTATCATTATGAAATCTATAAAATAAACTTGATTAGAGTGACTTGCAGTCAATTACAAACCTTTATACTATAAATCAAACAATAAAGGATAAAAAATGACACGTATCTCAATCGAGCTTATCCCTAGAGATAAACAAAACCTTATTACCGATATGCAAAATATCAAAGAATATTTTCCTGTCGCTAATACAATTAATATTCCAGACCTAATGCGCTTTCCTTTACATAGTTGGGAAGCTTTTGATATTACTTATCCTTTATATCCAAATACCATTCCTCATGTCAGAGCAATCGATATTGATCCTAATGCCCCTTTGCCTGGATATAACCAAAAGAACCTTAAAGAAGTTTTAGTCATTCAAGGGGATCCTCCTGCTGATTTACACAAAATCACCTATCCCAATACAACAGAAACTATCCTACGTCGTTATCAAAAAGAGCTGCCTCATTTAACATTATATGCTGCTTTTGATCCTTATCGTCGCTCCCCTAAAGAGGAGCTAGAACATATTCAGTCCAAAGAAGCCGCTGGGGCAAAGGGCTTCTTTACTCAACCTATTTTTGACGAAAAATTACTAGAGGTTTGTATGGATTGGCTTCACGATAAAAACGTATTTTGGGGGCTATCTCCTGTGGTTGGTCCAAGATCGAAATCTTATTGGGAAGTTACCAACAATGTCATTTTTCCTCAACAGTTTGAACCAACCTTAGAAGCAAATATTGCTTTCGCAAAGCGTGCGTTAAACCTTATTAAACAAACAAATAGCAATACTTACTTAATGCCACTACGGGTAAAACTTGAAAAATATTTACCCCCTTTACTCGAAGTATTTTTATAGTTTTACAGTTTGTAACGCATATAAAATTCTTACCCAAGAACGTATCCCCTTATGAAATGAACGAAGGTTATATTTTTCATTCGGGGAATGAATACAATCATCTACATTTGCAAATCCAACCAAAAAAGACTCGATTCCAAAGACGCGTTGTAAATCATTCACAACAGGAATAGCCCCTCCACTGCCAACAATAGCCGTTTCACAATGCCATTCATCTCGTAAAGCGTCACAAACAGTTCCTAGAACAGGGCCATCCAATGACACCATCCCTGCTCTAGAAGCACCATGAGATTCAAACTCAACGCGACAATCTTGAGGAATAAAGGACTTCACAAATTCACGAAAATTCTTTCTGATTTTCAAAGGATCTTGTTGCCCAACCAATCGAAAAGAAATCTTTGCTGAAGCTTTTGCGGGAATAACCGTTTTAAATCCTGCCCCTTCATATCCACCACTAATCCCATTAATTTCACAAGATGGCCGACACCAAGTTTGCTCTACAGCTTTAAAAGCTTTTTCTCCAGCAGCCTCTTTTAACCCAATCGGGGATAAGAGTGCTTCATCTGTTTTTCCGATCTCTTGCCATTTAGACTTAATCTCTTCAGGAATATGCGGAACACCTTCATAGAATTCTGGAACAGTGACACGCCCTTGACCATCTCGCAGCGCAGTAATCATTTCCGATAATACTTGAATAGAGTTGCGTGCCGCATTCCCATATAACCCAGAATGTAAATCTCTATTCGCAGCATAAATAGTGACCTCTTCCCCTACTAAACCACGCACCATCGCTGTAATCGCGGGAACATCTGGCGTTGCCATATCTGTATCACAAATAAACGCCATATCTGGATGAAGAGAATTCTTTTGTGCTTCTAAAAAGCCTGGTAGATGCTCTCCACCACTTTCTTCTTCGCCTTCTAAAATAACCGTCACACGCACAGGAAGTTGTCCTGTTTGATTATAAATTGCACGACAGGCTTCTAAGAACGTTAAGATTTGTCCTTTATCATCAGAAGATCCTCGTCCATGAATAACATCGCACCCTGAAGCATCTTTGATAATCGCAGGTTCAAAAGGAGGGGTATGCCATAACTCTAAGGGATCAACAGGCTGCACATCATAATGACCATAAAATAAAATATGTGGCGCATCTGTAGCTGACAACTCTTGAGCCAATATAATCGGATGCCCTTCTGTTTCACAAATCTGTGTCGTAAAATTGAAAGTTTCTAAATATTCTTTTAACCAATTTGCTGCATGACGACATTCATGTGCATAATCAGGGTCTGCCGAAATACTCGGAATTCGTAATAGCTCAAATAATCTTTCTAAAGATTGAGGTAATCCTTGATCAATATCTTTTAAAATGCTTTCCACAATTTTTTCCTTTCCTTATACGTGCAATCATTTTATCATCAAAAACATATATTTTATTGAAATATAAATAATTATCTATGCTAACTATTTCATATGTCACTCTTTTATCCAATCAAAGAATTGTTCTGATACGATGCCTATAAATCATCTAAAACCTAGCCCTGTTACTACGAAGATCCTTGCCGCCGTTATTTTTAACCTCATTTGTTATATTAATGTTGGTATGCCTTTTGCTGCAGTTCCATTATATGTACACCAACAACTCGGCTATAATTCCGTAGTCGCAGGTATGGCTGTTTCGATTGCTTATATTGGAACATTTCTCAGTAGACCCGGGGCAGGCAAATGGATTGATACAAAAGGCGCCAAAAGCTCTGTTGTCATCGGTTTAATTGTTAGCGCTTGTGGAGGATTATTTACACTCGGCTCTTCTTTCTTTATTGCACAACCACTTACAGCCCTTTTTATTATTATTCTTGGGCGTTTTTGTATGGGGGCATCAGAAAGCTGGGCATCAACAGGAACGAACCTTTGGAATATTAGTCGCGTAGGCGTCGAAAACGCAACTCAAGTCATTTCTTGGAATGGTGTGACTTCTTATGGAGGCATGGCCATTGGTGCTCCTTTAGGCATTTTTCTTTCTAGATTACCCGGTTTTTGGGGAGGCTTAAATAGCATTGCTATTTTAACGACCATTCTTGCTGCTGCTGGTGCTTTACTGGCCTCCACTTATCAGAACATTCCCCCCACTCCATCCAGTGAACCACGCCTTTCGTTCACTAAAGTCTTTATGCGTGTTTTACCAACAGGTGCAGGTCTTGGGTTAGCCACAATCGGCTTTGGTAGCATTCAAGCCTTCATGGCTTTATACTTTGTATTTAATAACTGGAATGGTTCAGCATACGCGATTTCCCTCTTCGGCGGATGTTTTGTTCTTATACGCTTTATCTTTAAAAGCTCTATCGATCGATATGGTGGGTATATTGTCGCCATCGTATCACTCTGCGTTGAAACCTTTGGATTATGCCTAATTGCTTTTACGCACTCTATCATTGGAACCTACATTGGTGCTGGATTAACAGGATGTGGATTTTCTTTGATGTATCCTGCATTAGGCATCATCGCTATTTCTACAGTCGGTGCAGAAAATAGAGGTTCTGCTTTAGCATTCTTCTCTTTATTCCTGGATATCGCACTCTTTATTGCAGGCCCTTTATTAGGCTTTATTCATTTACATTGGGGATATTACTGGTTATTCCTAAGCTCTGCTGTTTTTACATGTGCAGGGATTATCCTAACCTCAATTTTGCATTATCAATCAAAACATCGTACAATAGTTACACCTAATTAATATTATAAAAGTTTAAAATTAATGTCTAAATATACACATTCTGTTACCGTTTTCTGTGGCTCTCGTCTTGGAAATAAACCTGTATATCAACAAACTGCCAAAGACCTTGGTACTGGATTAGTTCAACATAATCTACGCCTCGTATTTGGAGGAGGAAATGTTGGTATTATGGGAGAAATCTCTAATACAATGATTGATCTAAACGGTGCGGTAAAAGGAATTATCCCTAAATTCTTACAGAAAAAAGAAGGTGAGCATTCTCGCTTAACAGACTTAATTATTACAGAAGATATGCATACCCGTAAGCAAATACTTTATAACGAAGCGGATGCTTTTCTTTGTCTACCTGGTGGAATTGGAACATTTGATGAGTTCTTTGAAATCCTCACTTGGAAACATCTACAACTGCATAACAAACCAATTATTATTGTAAATATCGACAATTGGGCAGAAATTGTCATTAAACAACTCCACATCATTGTTGAGCAAGATTTTGCTGATTCTAGTATTTTAGAATTATTTGAAATTATTGACGATGTTCCAAGCACACTAAACCGCTTAAAAGAAGTGCTTGTATAAGGACTAAAAAACTAAAAATCACAATCTATATTAATAATAGATTGTGATTCCATTTATTATATTAATAAGCAAAGTATTATAGACTTAAATTGCTTGAAATAAACTCTGATTATTCACAAAGTTATTTAACTGCCGATGCGCAATTCCTGCATCAACCCCTAGTTTAATAAGGCTAGAAATCTGAGCTGGATTGGTCAAAAGATTTCTGATCATTTTAGATGTATTTAATTTTCCATCATGAGATAATGCCATACAAGCAAGAGGTGGAAGATCTCTCGATGCTGAATCACAAACCACTCTTAATACAGCAAAAGGAATATTGTGTTCATGACAGTATTTCGCAACAATACCACTTTCCATATCCACAGAAACACAACCTGTCTGCTCAAAAAGCTTTTGTTTTTCAGCAGCTGACGTAATAATCTCATCACTATGAAGCAAAGCACCTAGCCTTACTTTAGATCTTTCAGACCCAAGCTTTAACCGTAATGCTGGATCTGAAATATAATCCTTATCCTCTACATGAATGACGTTCGGAAGTAAAATCGTACCTGCTTTGATCAATGGATCCAATCCAGCTGCAAATCCAAAAGAAACAATAGACGTCACATTCGCAGCAATTAAACGATTTAATGCTGCTTTAGCTCCTTCTTTAGTAGCTCCACTAGCCTCAATCGCCGCTGGATATAAGTGACGAGCTAGCTTCGCCTCTGATTGCATTCCAACCAAAACACCAATACGTTGCATTAAAAACCTACCTCAACTTTACCAGTATTACTGGATTGTAAATTGCGATAACGAGATAACGCAAATAACGGAAAGAACTGACGATATCCATGATAACGCAAATAGAATACTCTTGGAAAACCGACTGCATTATAAGGATCTTCAGCCCATTGACCATCTGTTTCTTGAGTTTCCATCAGCCAACGAATACCTTTTTGCACAGCTGGATGTTTATGCTGCTTTGCAGCCATTAACCCCAATAGTGCCCAAGCTGTTTGAGAAGGAAGACTGGTATGATATTGACCAGGAGTGCCCCCCTCGTAAGACTCTTCACTTTCACCCCACCCACCATCAGGACGCTGAACGCAAGTTAACCAATCCACAGCCTTTTGAACTGCAGGATCTTGATCTGAAATTCCAACAGCATTAAATGCACATAATGCAGACCAAGTGCCATAGATATAATTTGTTCCCCAGCGACCAAACCATGCACCACATTTCTCTTGTTCATCACGAAGATATTGGATACCTCGATCAATAACAGGCTTATCTTCTGGATGTCCTAACTGTGCCAAGAAAGAAATACATCGTGCTGCCACATCAACTGTTGGTGGATCAAGCAGCGCACCATGATCAGAGAATGGAATATGATTTAAAAGCATTTTGTTATTATCAATATCAAATGCTCCCCAACCACCATTGGAACTTTGCATTCCAATAATCCATTGACGCGCACGCTCTATTGATTCTTTATATTCAGGCTTACCCTCTCTATGAAGTAGCATTCCAACAACCGCAGTGTCATCAACATCAGGGTAATAATCATTACGATATTGGAAAGCCCAACCACCAGGAGCCACGTCTGGACAGTTAATTGCCCAATCACCTTTGACATCCAAGATTTGACGATCTTTCAACCATTCTGTTGCCTTAGCAAGCTTTTCCATCGTTTTTTCACGATCTACAGCACGAACACCAGAAGCCGTTTCAATCATTGCATGCCCTGTTAACGCTGTATCCCAAATCGGAGACACACAAGGTTGGCAATAAGCCTCATCATCTTTAATAACTAATAATTTTTTAACAGATTGCCAAGCAATCTCTGCTCTTGGATCACTATCCGGAATACCAAAGCAACGGAAACCCATCACAGTATTTGCCATCGCAGGATAAATCGCCCCCAAACCATCTTCACCATTGAGACGTTCTCTAATAAACTCAATTGCTTTTTTTTGAGCATAACGACGGAAAAATTTTGGAATTATTTTTTCAACTGGACGAACAACTTTGTCCAAATATTTAAATAAATATCCCCAGTTAGAACGAAACGGCCCTTTAATCCATTCTTTAATTTGTTCAGGATGGGTTACAAATAACTCTTGAACATGAATGTTATGACGATTAACAGCACGAGGTTTTAATGAAACCAACAAAACCAAAGGCGCAATAACCGTTCTAGACCAATAGGACATATTCCATACTGAGAATAACGCCCATTTTGGCATTAACATTAATTCAACAGGCATCGCAGGCGTTGCGCGCCAAGGAACTTCACCAAATAAAGCCAATTGTGTACGAGTAAAAACATTTGCAGTTTCTGCGCCACCATGTGCTAAAATTGCAGTTCTTGCGCGCTTCATATGAGGGGCATCAACATCATCCCCAATTGCTTTTAATGCGAAATATGCTTTAACAGAGGCTGAAATATCAAATTTACCACCATAATAAAGTGGCCAACCGCCATGATCCCCTTGAATTCGACGTAAATATACACCGATTTTTTCTTCTAACTTTGTATCGATACGGTCAAGAAAATGTTCTAGTAATACATACTCAGCAGGGATAGTTGCATCGGCCTCTAACTCAAAAACCCAATGTCCATCATCATTTTGAAGACCGGCTAAGACGTTTTGTGCTTGTAGAATAGCATGATCTAATGCATCGTCCTTTATCGTATTTTCCAAAGAGTCAACATGGTCAAGCATAGTCAAATATTTCCTTTTTGTTTATACAATATCAAAGTCTTTGAGAGATCTCTCATCCGTTTAACATCGGCAATCATATCGATTATTAATCAGGTTTTGAAGCAAAAACAGCATCTGCCGCACTAAACCCAGAACGAATTGCACCTTCAATCGTTGCAGGAAGGCCTGTAGCAACCCAATCTCCAGCCAAGAACAAATTATAATATGGCGTATAACAGGATGGGCGACGATAGTTTTGCTCAACCGTGGCCACAAAACTAGCGCGTTTTTCCCATAAAAGACGATAGTTTGGAATTTCTTCAGGTAACGGTGTCTCTACCACAGGAGATAAAACCTCTTTAACTTCTTGCCAAATTAACTCGGCCAGGTTTTCAGATTGACATCCAATAAAGCGATTAGCCGCACTTACCGTAATAGAAATGACACCTGGTTTTACAAAAATCCATTCGCTGATACCACCAATAACACCAACAAATTTTGCCTTATCAACACTGCCCTTAATCCGCAAATTTGGATCAACGGCATAATGTAGATTCAAAATACTTTCAAATTGATTAGGCACTTTAACTTTTGGACAAACAGCCCCTAATATTTGTTCCGCTACATGCGCGCTTAATGCAAGAATAACCGTATCCTGAGAGCCAACTTCTATTTTATTATTATTCATAACAAAATAATCAATTTTACCATCTTCAACATGTAACTCTGAAAGACGAGATTTCAAATGAATCTTACCACCTTGTAATTCAATCAAAGATGTCGCTGGTTGGACAAATGTTTCAGATAATCCTTCTTTAGGGAAGTAAGGAATACAAGCTTTCCCCCCCTTCATCAACGATTGACGCATCACAGAACCTAGTAACAAAGCACTGCCCGCATCACAAGAGGTATTCAGCGCAGAAACAGCAAAAGGTTTTAATAAGCGACGGGCAAACTGTCCATTAACCAAACAATCCGCAACCGTTTGTTGTGTATCTGCCTTTAATAACTTCCATAAAGCAAATAATTCTGGAAATTTAAAATCTGGCACACGATGTTTTGCAAGGAATAACCACCAAGGGAAACGCCCTTTAGATAACAATAAATCCCAACGCTTTCCTAATTCCAAGTCAACAAATGGAAATAGAGGATATCCAGACCCAATCAAGCTATTTGTTGCATCGATCAAACGCAAATATTTAAAAACAGCATCATTTCCAGATAAAATCAAATGATTGCCATTATCAATGGTTCTCTCTAAATGCGTATCATAAAAAGAACGTGCTCTGCCCCCCAAAGAAGGACTGCTCTCATATAAAATAACCTGAGCATCAGATCTCTGAGATAAAGAAACCGCGGCGGAAAGCCCTGCTAATCCACCACCAATAATATGAATATGTTTTTTTACCATCTCAAAATATCTATCTCTTCAATCCAATAAAATTCATGAACACCCCACTGCCCGCCACTGCAATTTTCTCAGGCAAAGACAACGATGCTCTCTTAAAAGGAGGCTTCCATCCTACCTTTTTTTGTTTAGACAATATAAACCCATAGGTAATCGCCATAATTTTTGCAGGAAGTAATGCTTTTTGATTACACTGCGCCATAAATTGACGTGCGAGTTTAAAATGATCCGCAGCTCTATAAGCTAAAATATTACAAACTTGATCAACATCAGGATTAGAAATACATCCTTTGGGATCTAATGGTAAGCGAAACCGTTCTAATAATTCTTTGGGTAAATATAAACGCCCACGCTCAGCGTCTTCTTCGATATCTCTTAGAATATTTGTTAATTGTAAAGCTCGGCCAAGATGATAAGCCACCTCTTGTGCTGCCTGAGAGCTATCACCAAAAATACAAACAGCCAAACGACCCACAGCGGAAGCAACTCGGTCACAATATAGATCTAACGTTTTTTCATCAGGGGCAATAATTGGATGTTCAATATCCATCTCCATGCCCTCAATAATATCAACAAAGTCTTTTTGCTTAAGATCAAAACGCTGAATCGTCGCCATTAATACACGGTCAACTGCATCCTCTTCCTGACCAGCATATAACCGAGATAAACGCTCTCGCCACTCTTGTAATAAACGATGCTTTGTTGGAACTTCACCTTCTTCATCAGCAATATCGTCAACAATCCGACAAAAGCTATAAAGAGCATACATTCCATAACGACGTTCTGGGGACAAAACTTGCATCCCTGCCGCAAAAGAAGTCTTTGATCTGTTCACAATATCTTCTACATAAGTCAAATCAAGTTCGCTGCACCCGATAATCTGTGCTGCTTCTGCTAACGGCTTACGCATAGTTTCTGATCAGACCTTTCTTTAACGACACAATAAACAAGTGTCACAACTACCAATTTGTAAATCAATATACAACCTTAAGCTATATATCTTTTTATACAAATTAAATACAAACGAATTTTGTGCATCCTACATAACATAATATTACATAAAATAACGAAAGGATTTCGAAACTGACAAAATTACATCTTTTTTGCTTAACTTCACACGTCCTGCCACAGGATCTTCATTCCGCAATCTCTGGGCTAAAAATTTAGCTAAATAAACAATCACAGCAGATTCTAAACGTAAGCGTCGATCATGAGTTAAACGAGGTAAATCTTCTGCTTCTTTATTCAACGCATCAACATAATCTAACAATATATTAAAGATTTTTCGTAATGCAAAGCTTGCTTTATCAGCAAGTAAATCTTCAACAACCACGTGATGCTCTTGCATCAAATCCAAAGGGATATAACAACGATCCAACTTAATTAGGTCAGTTTTACAATCTTGCAAATGATTTAAAATCTGCAAAGACGTACATAGTGCATCAGAAGCAGGAACCGTATCTGGTCCCTCTTTATGTAAACTCAATAAAAACCGTCCGACAGGATTAGCAGAATAACGACAATAATGCGTTAACTCTTCTAAAGTTTGATAACGTGTTTTTACAGCATCCTGACGAAAAGCGATAATTAAATCAGTTGCAGTATCAAATGGAACCCCAGTTTCAAGAAAGCTATTATATAAATGTCGTGCAGTCCACACATCAGAACGATCTGGTGCAGGAACATCTTTACATACAACAGCTTCCATTCCATTTAAGCGATTAATTTTTTCTTCGGCACTCAGTGTTTCAGAATCAGCAATATCATCAATGACTCGTGCAAAATCATAATAGGCTTGGACATGAGGCCTCAATTGACGACTAATCAGCAAAGAACCCACAGGAAAATTTTCATCTTTTGCGGCTTTTCCAGAGGAAACATCCTCTTCTCCCCAAATAGAAGAATCATATAAATGCGATTTACTTTGCTGAGCGGATGTCATTCACTATCTCTTTGTATGTTGGCTTGTTGAATATTATCAGAGCTTACCATATCTGGTAAATGAAGATGCAATTCTTTTTTACCATCCCCAATTGCAGGAGCAGTATAAGCCCTACCTTTCCACATCATTCCTTTACCACGGTAATAATTTACCGCAGATCCAATCGTTGCCAATAAATAAAATAAAGCAATAAAAGGTAACGCAAAAATCCATAAAAACGACAGACGAAAACGTGACAAAGTTGGAATAAAAGAACAAATAGAAATACAATAAGCAACAACAGCCAGTTTATGTGCCAGCCCTTGTGCTGTGAAGATTTGTATCAAAGGCACAAACCACATAAAAGACATAAGAGCAATCGTTAATAAAAGAAAAGGAACAGAATAACGTAACTGCACATAAGCTGTTCTGGTAATCATATTCCAAATATCGCTTAGTTCATCATAAGGTCTTAAAGAAGATGCAAGGCTACTATGCCCAAGATAAATATTCCCACCATGCTTCTTAACCAAAGTCGCCAAAGTCACATCATCAATTAATGCTGATTTTAGTGATGCAACACCACCGATTTTATTCAACATCTTGCTACGAATAAGCACCGTTCCGCCTGCTCCAGCAGCAACTTTAGAGCTCTTTTTATTCACACAAGGAAAAGGATACAACATGCAAAAGAAATAAACAAAGGCCGGAATACATGCTTTTTCGTAAATATTTTCACAGCGCAATTGAACCATTTCAGAAACCTGATCCAACTGATCTTTTTGTGCTTTATAGACTAATGTAGAGAGATGAGAAAGTTCATGATCAATATCTGCATCCGTAAAAAAGAAAAATGCGTTTTCCGTTGAGTATCGTTGTTTAATATAATCAACGCCAGTAGATAAGCCCCATAACTTACCACTCCATCCCGTTGGACGGGTTGACGTTTCGATAACATCCAAACGCTCCTGATCTTCAAGCGACAAAGTTTGTCGATAATTCCGAATAATGCCACCTGTATTATCGCTGCTTCCATCATCAACAACTAGAACTCTATATTGCCCCATATAATCCTGATGCAATAAAGAATTTGTAACTTTTTCTATTGTTTCAGCTTCATCACGTGCAGGAATAATCACGTAAACGTCAGGCCATTTTTCTTTAATAGATTCTAACGTTGTTTTTGGAATAGAATAAAGAATAGGACCTCTACGCCAAAAACGTCCATGAAAGAAAAAAAGCACAATCCATAGGATAAATGAGCAAGCTGCAACAATAAGCATCATCTTAAATTCTCTAAATACTACATTAAATATCTGGATATCACTTTAATAAATAGGATATCCATTAAATCATTAAAATTATGTTAATATATTTTTTTAAATGAATCTACTTGCGAACATAGCCTTGTTGATGAAACCAATCGACTGCGTCTTTAATAGCCTCATGTGCGGGACGATGCTTGTATCCCAACCCTTTTTCAGCTTTAGCAGAAGAAAAAAACATCTTTTTATAAGACATCATCAGCATTTCACGCGTTACTCTGGGTTGAATATTAAATCGATTAGCCATCCACTCAGAAACTATCGCTACTGGCCAAATTACCTTTTGATTCAAACGCATTAAAGGCGGTTTTACATTCGCAATCTTAGCTGTCATGGCAAAAAAGTCACAGAGAGACATATTTTCTCCTCCAAGAATATATTTCTCGCCAATCACACCTTTTTCTAACGCCAACAAATGTCCTTCGGCAACATCATCCACATGAACAATATTTAACCCCGTATCCACATAAGCAGGCATTTTCCCTTTTGCACAGTCCAAGATCATCTGCCCTGTTGGTGTTGGTTTAATATCTCTGGGGCCAATCGGTGTAGAAGGATTAACAATAACTGCAGGCAGTTGATTCTCTTTAATTAACTTCAAAACTGCTTGTTCTGCTTCATATTTAGACTGTTTATAAACACCAATAATCTTATGCACAGGGGTGTTTTCATCAGCAATACTCCCATCGCCAATCAACCCCAAGGCAGCAACAGAAGAGCAATAAACAATTTTTTCAACGCCTGCCCTTTGGGCAGCTAGCATTAAACGACGAGTTCCTTCGACGTTAATTTGCATCATACGTGCAGGATCTGGAACCCATAGACGATAATCTGCTGCAACATGGAAAAGATATTTACACCCTTTCAAGGACTCTTCAAAAGCTTCTGGATTTAATAAATCTCCCTCAACAATTTCTGCATCCAGTCCCTGTAAATTCGTTTTATCACTCGTTGAACGCGTTAACAGTTTTAGGCTGTGTCCTCGTTCAATTAATTTACGTGCAACTGCTGAACCTACGAAACCTGTAACCCCAGTAACAAATGTTGAGGCAACCATAAATCCCCCTGATCTAAATATAAAAATTTCCCATATAACGCTGAATCTGCTATTCAAAATTACGTCGAAATATATTGTAATGGATTTCACATATAATTACTATGGATACCATTCAACGAAATAATAATTTCTCTTTTTAAAAGATACACGGTCTGTTTTGAAAAAAATTTCAATTATACTCTTTTTTCTGGGGCTCAGCCTCATTATAGGTGGCGCGGCTTGGATCGGGGCAGATAGTATTTTTAAATCTGTCTTTTCAATTGGATTTGGCAACCTTTTAATTTTATGTGCATGGCAACTTTTAATTATTGTCGTCCTGAGTTGGGCTTGGCATACAATTTGTCCAGCTTTAGGAGTTATACGACTTTTTTGGGCCAGGAATCTAAGAGAAGCTGGCGCAACCTGCCTTCCCTTTTCTCAAATCGGAGGAATCGTTCTTGGGGTTCGTGCTGTTTGTTTCAAAGACTATCGATATATTAAAAACCCTGCCGACCTCTCCACAGCACAAGGAATTAGCTCTAATATCGTTGATATTACCACAGAAACATTGGGACAAGTCGTCTTTATTATCATTGGCATTACGACACTCTTAGTCGGCGGTTATCATACGCAATTACAAGATATCCATATGTTTGGAACTCAAATCAACCTAAAATGGTTCATTATTTTTGGAGTTCTTCTATTAATTTGTGGTTTAGTTCCTTTTATTTGGACACAAAGACAAGGAAATCTATTTTTTCGTAAGATTGTTAATTCATTAAGCTCTAATATTGCACAACAATGGAGCGGAAAAATCGTTTCTAGTGCAGATGCACTACAAGAAGCTTTAGATCAAATCTGGGCTCATCCTAAAAGAGTCGCGATCAGTTGCTTAGTCCACCTCGCAGGATGGATAGGCAGTGGCATTGGCACGTGGATGTGTTATCATTTCTTAGGGGCAGATATTAGCTTACTTGAAGCAATTACCATTGAAGCCCTTGTCTGTGTTGTTTTATCCATTGGTTTCTTAGTCCCTGCCAATATGGGCATACAAGAAGGGGCTTATGTTATTATTGGCGCTATCTTTGGTATCGACCCATCACTATCTTTTGGCCTTTCAATCTTACGTCGCGCCCGCGATCTTATTATCGGCATTCCAGTCTTACTGTTATGGCAATTAGGTGAAATTCGATATTTGCGTAAGAACCCAGAAAAAGAAGCTAAACTCGAGATCACCCCCAATTAAATTTTTATTTTCAACTTTTAATATCGATTATATATCATGAACACACCTATCTTTAATTGCGTTACTGTTATCGGGCCTGGCCTTATTGGCTCTTCTATTTTAAGACGTATTAAAAAAGATCGCTCAATCGCGACCCACAGCGTTGCTTATGATAGTAATCCAGACGTCTGTAATCGCGTTAAAGAACTACAAATCGCAGATGAAGTTTGTTTCGATCCAAAGTCAGCTGTAGAAAATGCAGACTGCGTTGTCCTCGCCATTCCTGTTGGTGCTATGGAGGAAGTTACAAAACAAATTATCCCTTATATGAAAAAAGGAGCCATCCTAACAGATACAGGATCAACCAAAGCCTCTGTCATTGCTGCCATTGAACCGCACCTTACCCCAGATATTATTTTTGTTCCTGCTCATCCTATGGCTGGCACTGAATTTTCTGGACCCGATGCTGGATTTGATACATTATTTGAAAATCGCTGGTGCTTAATTACCCCAACTGCCAACACATCCCAAGAAGGGATCAATAAAATTACGACTTTTTGGCAAACAATGGGCGCAAACACACGGATCTTAGCCATAAAACATCATGATAAAGTCTGTGCAATCGTCAGTCACTTACCACATTTAATTGCATTTACCATTTGTAATACCGCTGATAGTTTAGAAGAAGAAACAAGATCTGAAGTCTTAGACTATGCAGCTTCTGGTTTCAGAGACTTCACTCGCGTGGCTTCTTCCGACCCCACCATGTGGCGTGATGTCTTTATCAATAATCGTGAAGCGATTTTAGAAATGCTCGCACGTTTTACCGAAGATGCCCAAGCCATGGCCAAAGCTATTCGCTGGAAAGATGAAGACTATATTACTGAGACCATACAAAAAGGGCGTCGTATCCGAAAATCTCTGATCGATAACAAACAAGTGCAGTAGCAAACTAAAGAATATACTATCACCAGATCCATTTATCCTTTACTTTAGTTCTGTATTATTCTGAAATACAAAAGAATAAGGTTATTGTAATGACACACACCCCCTCCGTTCCAGAGCCTTTAACGGTAAAACAACTGATTAACAGCTTTGATTGGAACGGAACTTCTTTAGGCGCTCAAAATTCGTGGCCTGCTAATTTAAAAATCATTTTATCTTTAGTATTAGATACCTCATTACCCATGGTGATTTATTGGGGAAAAGGAAATGTTGCTTTATATAATGATGCTTATGCAAAGCTGATTGGTTCTAAACATCCTGCTTTATTAGGCAGACCGTTAATGGATGTATGGCCAGAACGTAAAGCTTATTTCAACCAAATTGTCAGCTCTATTTATCAAAAAGAAACCATTAAATATACGACAGACTACCATATTCCAGGACTTGATAACCAACACTTAACCAATACACAAATTGAGGTTACTTTCAGCCCAATCCTTGACGATCATAACCTCGTACAAGGCATGTTAAGTATGATCACACATATCAAGGAACCAACAGTCCCTTCATCTACCCAAACTATTGAACAATTAATTGGTGGATTGGCACATGATTTTAATACATTACTCGCAGGAATTATTGGCAACTTAGAACTCATGCAGATGCGTATTGATCAAAGCAAACTTAATATGTTGCCTTCTTATATTGAAGCTGCACAAAAAGCCGCAACCAAAGCCACAGAGATCACTCATCAGCTACTCTCTTTTTCAAGACGACAAACTTTAATTCCACATGTAATTGATCCCAACCATACCATAAAAGCATTGCTGGATACCTTTTATAATTTTATTAAAGAAGACAGCATTAAACAGCTTATTAATATACAGATCCAGCTAGAACCTATGATCTGGTCTATTTTCTGCGACCCTGAACACTTAAAGAATGCCCTTTTTCATATTTTTAAAAATTCTTGTGAATCTATTCACTCTTCAGGCGGTCATATTTTAATCACCACACAGAATATAACCATTACCTCCACGAATCCTCTGCGCCAATTCATTAAACCTGATGATTATATTGTCATTATGATTGAAGATAATGGCGAAGGCATGCCTCCAGAGATGATCAGCAGAGCAACAGACCCATTCTTTACAACTAAGCCTTTAGGTAAACGGGCTGGGCTTGGATTGTCAATGGCTTATGGATTTACGAAACAATCTAACGGACATTTAGGCATTATTTCCCACCCTCATAAAGGAACGACTGTCAGCCTTTATTTGCCACGCTATCATCGCCCTTTAATGATACAAACATTGGATAATCATCATGAAAAAGCAAAAATATATAAAGCACTGCTAATTTCACAAGATAGTCACTTATGTATGCTGCTAAGTGAAAACTTAGAAGATTTAGGTTACTCCATGGCGATTGCTCAAACTAGAAAAGAAACACTTGCACTTTTAAAAAATGATGGTTTTTTCAATTTTGTTGCTATTGATATCCGTCTTTTACCAGATGTAAAAGAAGAATTTATAGACGCGATTCAGCAAATCTGCCCTAAAATATCTATTTTATTTATTACAGGATACGAAGAAACACCAAGCAAGTTGAAAAAATTTATTAATGCGCAGAGTTTTGTTATTAGAAAACCAATTACACATACTATGTTGGCTGATTGTATCAAAGCAATGGAAAACGCCAGAAGTAAAACGTAAGTCGTAAAGAGAAGAATAAATCTTCCCCTTACGTTTGTTAAATATTATTCAACATCAACAACACGAATAAGATTCGTGCTACCTGCTTGACCAAAAGGCATACCAGCGATCACAACCATATGATCCCCTTTTGTCACAACTTTATAGCTTTTCACAATACGAGAAGCTTCTGCAACCATATCTTCAACGCTACAAGCTGGATTATCAACTGTCACTGAATGATAAGGATGAACACCCCAAGCTAATGCTAATTTTCTAGCAGCTTCTAATGTTGGTGTTACCCCAAAAATCATTGAATTTGGACGTTCTCTGGACATACGTTGTGCGGTTTTACCTCTTCTTGTAAACGCAACAACAGCAGGTGTTGCCAACGTATTACAAATTGTTTGAGCAGCAGCAACAATCGCATCTGCAACATTGTGATGAGGTTCTTCACGTGTTGCTTCCATAAGCTTACGCCATTCTTCATCTTTTTCAACACGACTAATGATACGATCCATGATGCTTACAGCTTCTTTTGGATATTGACCAGCAGCACTTTCTGCTGAAAGCATCACGGCATCCGCACCTTCAAACACAGCGGTTGCAATATCAGAAGCTTCTGCACGTGTTGGTGTTGGAGACGAAATCATGCTTTCCAACATTTGAGTTGCCACGATTACTGGTTTGCCCAAGCTACGAGCTTTACGGATGATTTTAATTTGAGCCAATGGAACTTCTTCAGGAGGCATTTCAACCCCAAGATCACCACGAGCAACCATCACACCATCTGTCAATTCTAAGATAGCATCAATGTTTTGCATTGCTTGTGGTTTTTCCATTTTGGTCACAATCCATGCACGACCATTAGAAATATCTTTTGCTTCTTGAACATCTTCTGGACGTTGAACAAAAGAAAGACCAATGAAATCAACCCCTAATTCCAATGCAAACTTAAGATCTTTATGATCTTTTTCTGTTAATGCTGGAATTGGCAATACCATATCAGGAACGTTAACCCCTTTATGATTTGACAAAGCGCCACCAACAACAACTTCAGTTTCTAAGAAATCTTTACCAACTTTACGAACAATCAAACAAAGTTTGCCATCATCTAGCAACAAACGACACCCAGGTTCTGCACTGTTGATAATTTCTGGATGTGGTAAACAAACGCGTTTATCTGTTCCAAGTTCTTTATCTAGATCCAAACGAAATGTTGCGCCTGTTTTTAAAGTCACTTTACCTTCAGCAAAGTCACCAACGCGTAATTTAGGTCCTTGAATATCGGCAAGAACACCAATGACTTTACCTGTTTCTTTTTCAAGTTCACGAATAATGTTATATCGTGCACCTTGCTCTTCATGAGAACCATGAGAGAAGTTTAAACGAAAAACATCAACACCGGCAAAAAACAATGTTCTGATCATTTCTTTTGTCGAAGATGCTGGCCCTAAAGTAGAAACAATTTTAGTGCGACGACCTCTTAACAAGCTAGCTTTATCTTCCATGTATCTAATTCCTTATATTCTAAATTAATGAATCAACTATTTTGCGTTTCACCGCGATCATAGATAAAAATTGATTCTCAAATAACCTAATGTGCTTCTATCACTTCTTGAGGCATAATTCCCCAAAAACTGTTTCGAGGTATCCAGCCATTATACCCCTTAATTGCAACTTTACACCAATCTGAACCTGCTGGACATTCTTTAATACTTCCAACAACCCCAGGCTTTAAAACCGCCACAGGAGTTGCTGTATCTTTTGCTTCAGATCTAAGAATAATGCTATTTTTTCCAGATTGTATGGATTGAGCATCCGCAATATATCCAACAATACGGCTGTCCATATGCTCTGTTTTCTTTTTATCGGCATCTTTATTTTCTGAGCCAGCCATTTCTTGTCCAGTAGACAAAGGCGCACCTGAAATCAAAAACGAACGACCTCCAGACAAAATAGCTTGCTGTATCCATCCTTTTTGCCCATCAGCATCTTCTACTAAACGCCAGATATCAAACTCACGAATTATTTTAACTGGCATTCCACGACGATGATACGTCCAAATTACAGGATAACGAGCCCCTGGCCCTGCACGCATATTGACCTCATCAGAGCGTAAGGACGCAAAATAAGGTAGTGGTTTCTTTGTTACTGCTCCTTGTTCAGACGCATCAGGGGTGGCTGGAACGACTTGACCTGTACCATTAACAACAGGAAGATTCCCACTTTGTGGTGGTAAGGTTTGAACTGATCCTGAAGCAAGAAGAGAAGCTTTATTAGGTGCAACACTGGGTGCATATTGTTTTTCTTGTTGAGTTTGTGCATATCCAGATAAAGGGAAAGCAAACCCTAAAGCCAAAACTCCCCCTAAAAAACATGTACTAACTTTATGCCGACTCAGATTTTTAGACATCAATAATTTAGAAAAACAATATTTCATACGATTCTATCTTTCAAAGATATAAATTTTACTTCGAAATAAATAAATAATTTAATAGCTTTTATATTCATAATATAAAAACGCGCTAATGTTAATATTCCATCTTAAGATTATTTATATAAACACTCTACAAATGAGAAACTCTCTCTTTTACAAAAACAATATTCATCTCGTTCATTTTGCCTTATAATAAGAAAATGTTTATATTTTGGCTATATCGTAGCTCATTAATAGATATTTGCTATGAAAATTTCATTTATTGATTTTATGTTAGCATGTTTAAATGATAGAATTTAATTTTAAAGGAGTAATGCATGCGTTTTTTATTTTCAAAAAAATGGAATTTTTTCTTTATCTTTGCTTTTTTAGGTGGGTTTTATATGACTTACCCCTACATGACCCTATGGTCTATTTCAAAAGCAATGCAAACGCATGATACAAAACAATTATTAACTTACCTAGATTGGCAGGCCATCAAAACAAATTTGCAAACAGACCTTGCACACAGCATCCAAAGCACTCCCACAACTAATGACGAACTTCCTGACTTTGGAAACTCTTTTGCGACGACTGCCATTTCAAATGCTGTAGATCTCCATGTAACACCTGAAAATCTCACACGATTTATTAATCAAATAAAAGAAGATTCTTCGCAACAACATTTATCTATAATGGCGGCTTTATTACAATCTTTTATGGACACACATATTCACTTTATGTCTCCTACCTATTTAAAGGCGAATATTATCACTCCTGGAGAACAAAAAGATCCTATTCAAATGACTATGCAGCTACAACATTGGAGATGGAAAGTAACATCTTTTAAATTCTCTGAACAACGTACTTTCCAATTTTTTCAACAATCAAATCTATAAAATTTATGTCAAATCTTCTTCTAATATCGTCAAAGAAATCGCATAAGAAACTTCTCCCTCATCTTCGTCACGATATACAGTACCAATGGATTCTAAGTTCTTACCATTTTGAACATATAATTCTACGGGTTGCCCGGAACGCTTTGGCAAAATAACTTTAAGACAATCACTGCCCAATTTTTTTTGCAAATACTGTTCTAAAACTTCTGCTTCTTTAGCTTGTATTGGCATTTTTACTGCACTCCTTTAATCATCATACTCACAGATATGAGTTATATAAACAATTTTCTGCTAATTTTATACCATTATTATGCCATTTTTTAGTAAAACAATTTACTTTATTTAGTTAACTTATACAATTTTGGTAAAAAATATGAAAAAATACACTTTTCACGTTATTCGTTACAGCATTATTTTACTACCAATGTTGTTACTAATATTCGTCATTACACATATTCACAATAGCACAAAATCAAACTACGCCTTTGCTAACAATCATATATCAACACAAGTTAGACCTCCTGATATGTTATCAAGTAGCCAATTACAAAGCATCATGAGTCTTAAAAGAGATACTTTGGTCCACGAACTACTTCCCTTTTTACCAACAGAACTAAAAATAAACTAGCAAAATAAAAACGTCTACTCAGTAAAATACAACCCGATAAACCTTAACAACAAACTTTGTATGTCCTTAGCTTCTTTGCGAATCATGTATTTGTGATGAATCAACCACAACTAACTTATCCCCAGCCAAAGGCGTAGACTGTCGGTTTTTTAATAAAACAGAACTAAAACGCTTATCTTTATGGGCCGCTTGATTATACAAGGCATCAATAATCCCATTCTGATCAATAAACTGATTCATTTTTGCAGCTACACGAACACATCCTTCAGACGCCGGTCGTCCCAAGCGTTGTTCTAAAAAATCAGGGTCGGTTGCGTGCATTTCCAAACGAATTTGCCCTTTTTCCCTATTAGGTAACCAGCCTTTTTCAGCCCATTGCCATCCGAAATCCCAAACACGCATCCCTTTAACGCCATTACCTCGAATGCCATTTTTATTTTTAGTACCTAATGCTCGATAGCCTATACGTTCAATCGTATTATAAAAAACACCTGTTGGCGTAATATAATAAAGTTTACGTCCTGTATTTCCTGTTGAGACTTTACCACCTCCAAGCGCTCTCCACTCTCCTTGCCCTTTTGGAAACGCCAAAACAAAGCATAATTCTTGTACTTTTGGATTTCTATCAACCACAATTAATAATTGTGGTCTTTTAACAGGGGGACCTTTACGTTCCATTTCTTCTTTTGCTAATTGAACCCACTTGCGATTTCGTTGCTCTGAATAAATCATGGCATTCGGAACGGATTTCTTCAACAACGCAGTTAGTCGAGCTGCTTCTTTATAAGCTTGCTCCGACGTTAAAGAAGGTAAAAATGGTAACCCGTGTATCTCATGTTCTTTTTTAAATAAAGATGTGTCGGCATACTCATAAAAATGAACATAGGAGCGATTAGCATTAGGATCAGGAATAGGTGTATAAGGAGGTGTATCCTCTAACCCTTTAATATCATCCTGCACATTAAAAGAGGTAGGTACTGCTTGCACTTGTATTTGCGTCCATATTGCCAAAGCGCCAAGAACACTAATCGCAAATACATGATGCCTCATCCTGTCTTCCCCTTTAAACTCTATTTTTTAATAAATTTACAGAAAATTTACTGTAATAGAATATCAAAACAAAGAAAATAGATTTTATATTGTTACAGGTGAATTGATCTTTTCTGTGTTCCCAAAGCTGCTTCTTTAATCGATTCTGTCAAAGTCGGATGAGCATGACAGGTCAATGCAATATCCTCTGCAGAGGCTCCGAAATTCATTGCCAATACAATTTCAGCAATCATTTCGCTACAATGTGGGCCGATAATGTGAGCTCCCAAGACTTTATTCGTTCGTTTGTCTGACAAAATCTTTACAAAACCATCCGTCTTATTCATTGCACGTGCACGTCCATTAGCACTAAATGGAAATTTACCAATTGTGTATTCAATAGACTCAGCCTGTAAAGCCTCCTCTGTTTTTCCTACCATCGCAATCTCTGGATCCGTATAGACAACGCTAGGAATAAGTTCATAATTCACATGAGGCTTCTGTCCTGCTAATAACTCAGCTACAGCAACCCCCTCCTCTTCAGCTTTATGCGCCAACATAGGCCCCGTAATCACATCCCCAATCGCATATATTCCAGCAATATTGGTTTGGAATTCAGTATTTACCGCAATACGTCCTTTGTCATCCAATATAATACCCAAAACTTCTAGACCTAACCCTTGAGTTACAGGACGACGCCCCACAGAAACCAACACCACATCTGCCGATAAATGTTCAGTCTTATCTCCAGCAGCATTTGTAATAGTTAGCTGGGATTGTAAACCTTCTTTATCAATTTTTTCGACCTTATGAGCCAACTTTAACGAGATCCCTTGTTTTTCTAAAATCTTAGCAAACGTCAAAGAAACCTCTTTATCAAACCTTGGCAGCAAACGATCAAAATATTCAATAATCGTTACTTTTGCGCCTAAACGATGCCAAACGCTACCTAACTCGATACCAATCACTCCTCCGCCAATCACCACCATATGTTCTGGCACTTTTTCAAGAGCCAATGCTCCTGTCGAAGTTATAACTTGTTTCTCATCAATCTCTACTCCTGACAAAGAAACACTTTCGCTTCCCGTAGCAATCAAAATAGAACGTGCAGTTACGATTGTATCATCTATTGAAACATGACCAGGCGCAGTAATGGTTGCGGTTCCTTTTAACCACGTGATTTTATTTTTCTTTAAGAGAAATTCTACTCCAGCAACATTGGCATCAATAACGGATTGTTTATGTGCCTGCATTTTTGCCAAATCAAGCTGTACATCTTTAACAATAACGCCTAGATTCTCAAATTGAGTTTGGACTGCTTCATATTGTTCAGACGCATATAACAAAGCTTTTGATGGAATACAGCCAACATTCAGACAAGTCCCACCCAAGGTGGATCTTTTCTCAACACAAGCCACTTTCATTCCGAGTTGAGCCGCACGAATAGCAGCCACATATCCCCCAGGCCCTGCGCCGATCACAATTAAATCATAATCTGTGACCTCTGCTAAACTTGCTTTTTGAACCTCCGTCTCAACAACAGGAGCAACTGAAACAACGGGATCCAAAGCCCCTACATCAGTTGCATCATGAATAGTTACCAATAACTTACCAACAGAGACCTCATCGCCTACGGCAACTTGATACTGCCCTACTACGCCAGCAATAGGTGCTGAAACTTCCACATTCACCTTATCTGTTTCTAACTCAACGACAGCTTCATCAGCGCAAACCGAATCCCCAGGTTGTTTTAACCATTTAGAAACAACTGCAGAAGTAATACTTTCGCCTAAAACTGGAACAATAATTTCCGCAGCCATCAGGGTAACCTTCCTTTAATAATAAGAATCAATATATTCGTTCTACGTAAAGCATTATTGATACAAACAATCACTTCATTATTTATCTTTAATTATAGATAAGCCATTTATAAACATACTATCAAAAATGTTGCCTCTGCAATGGGAAACAAAGCGGTTGCCAGTGATGGTTATACCAATCCTGGTGCCAGAGGGACCATTGCCTAAGTTTTTTACATGTAGCGTTTAAAACATCAATTAATTCGCTAACTCGATCTCGGAAATAATGGAATTCTAAATTGATTTCTTGATCATTATCAATATCAGCTTGATGTAGAGTATAATTATAAAAATATATCGTTCTGAAATCATAACTATATACTATGGAATCAGGGGGGATATTTTATTCCAACGGTTGGATCATCATCGCCCATTTGTTCACTATTATATCGATATGTATCAGCCATGGCTTTCAGCTACATGTCTTCGAATACACAAATATCATTTGCAGAAGTACGTGCATCTGTATCATTGTAACATTGTTTGACGACATCAATAATTCTGTGAAGCCTGTCGATTAAGTTAAGCGAACAATAGCTGGAGCCAAGGCATAACGGCTACATCAAATGTTTTTTGTGGTAGCCGTAAGAATATTTCCTTCCCTTTTTGTTCCTTCTGTATGAGAAACCATCGGGATTGCCAATAGTGCAAGGGCTACAAAAAGTTTTTTTTATGATTCATCCTGAATGATAAGCATTTTATTGATCGTTAATATATCGAAAATAACATTCTGCGCAAATGGAACCAAAAACGCTATTATTTACCCTTTTATATTGACCACATCCAATTAAAGATAAATCTCTAAACATCCAATAATAAACGCTCTGGATGCTCAATTTTATCTTTGATATGCACTAAAAAGCTCACAGCTTCTTTACCATCCACAATACGATGATCATAAGACAACGCCAAATACATCATTGGACGAATAACGACTTGGCCATTTTCAGCAATCGGACGTTCTTTAATTGCATGCATCCCCAAAATACCTGACTGAGGCATATTGATAATTGGAGTAGACATCAAAGACCCATAAATCCCACCATTCGTAATAGAGAACGTGCCATTTGATAAATCATCAAGTTTTAACTGATTACTACGTGCTTTTTGTGCGAAATTCGCAATCTGCATTTCAATTTCAGCAAAGCTCATTTGATCTGCATCACGCAAGACAGGCACCACCAATCCATTCGGCCCACCGATTGCAATCCCCATATTTACAAAATGACGATAGATAATATCTTCCCCATCAATTTGTGCGTTAATCGCAGGATATTCTTGCAAAGCAGATACGGTTGCTTTTACAAAAAAAGACATAAACCCAAGCCGCGCACCCTCATGTCTTTTATTAAATGCGTCTTTATATTCTGTGCGCATTTTCATAATCGCAGACATATCGACTTCATTAAAAGTCGTTAACATTGCTGCTGTTTCTTGGGCATTTTTTAAGCGTCTAGCAATCGTGCGACGCAACCTTGTCATTTTGACACGCTCTTCACGAGGGTCATCTTCACGAGCCGAAACAGGCGATGGTGCAGTTACAAGTTTATGCCCATCACTCTCAACAAAATTCACCACATCATCTCGCGTAATACGACCATCTTTCCCTGTGCCTTGTCCGATTTGTGTCGCAGTAATCTGTTTTTCATCCATCATTTTACGTGCTGCTGGCATTGGTTGATGTGTTTGAGGCTCTTGACCAACTGTCTCCACGCGCTTAGATGTTTCAACCTGTGAAATTGCTGTTAGGCCTTGAGACTTTACAACTTGTGCATTTCCCTCTTCAATTGTTGTCAGTACAGCTCCAACCGCCACTTCATCTCCAGCTTGAACAAAATGAACTCCCAAAATCCCCGCTTGTGGTGCTACAACCTCAACACTCACTTTATCCGTTTCCAACTCGATAACAGCCTCATCTATTGCGACTAATTCGCCTGGTTGCTTAAGCCATTTTGCAATCGTTGCAACTGAAATACTTTCTCCAAGTTGAGGGACTTTAATCTCTACTGACATTATTACTTACTTTCTTATTTATGCTGTCTTTATCATTTTTATCGTAATAAAATTAAGCTTTTTAATGATCTAATGCTTGATCTACTAAAGTCGCTTGCTCTGCCTTATAAACAGAAGCTAATCCAGTCGCCGGACTGGCTGCTGACAATCGTCCAACATACTTCACAAAACTTGTTTTATGATTCATTTCTCGTAAAATCTTTTCAATTTTACGATCAACAAAATTCCATCCACCCATATTTTCTGGCTCTTCCTGACACCACACCATTTCTGCATTCGGATAACCAGATAAGATCTCCGCCAACTCTGAAGCTGGGAAAGGATAAAATTGCTCCAATCTTACCAAAGTAATTTGTTCTGATTGCAATTCACAACGCAACTCAAGTCGCCTCATTAACAAGTCATAATAGACTTTACCGGAACAAATCACGACTCGTTTAATAGCCTCTTTATCTGTAACCGTTGGATCCACTTCATCAATCACTGGTAAGAACTGCGTTTGATCAGTAAACCCAGATAAAGGAGATTGGGCTAGTTTATGTCTTAACAAGGATTTGGGAGACATAATCACCAAGGGCTGACGATAATTTCTTTTTAATTGACGGCGTAAAGCATGGAAATAATTCGCTGGTGTCGTTAAGTTACAAATCTGCATATTATCTTCTGCACATAGTTGTAAAAAACGTTCCAACCGTGCGGAAGAATGTTCTGCACCTTGCCCTTCTTGTGCATGAGGTAACAACATCACTAAACCAGACATTTGCAGCCACTTGCTTTCGCCTGCACTAATAAACTGGTCTATAATAATTTGTGCACTATTGACGAAGTCTCCAAATTGAGCTTCCCACAAAATTAATGCATTTGCATTCGTGCAGCTATATCCATACTCAAATCCCAACACAGCAAATTCAGACAAATGAGAGTTATAAATATCTATCTTTGCCTGCTCTGGCTGTATATGGTTTAATAAAACGTAAGGCTGTTGCGTCTTTTGATCGAATAAAACCGCGTTTCGATGACTAAATGTGCCTCTTTGACAATCTTGACCCGTTAATCGAACAGGATATCCCTCAACCAATAAACTCCCAAATGCTAATGCTTCGGCTGTTGCCCAATCAATCCCAACTCCTGTTGAGAACATTTGTGCTTTGACTTCTAATTGACGGATGAGTTTAGGATGACAATCAAATCCTTCTGCATAAGAAGATAAAGCTTTTCCGATTTTTTGTACTATATCATGAGAAATCGCCGTTGAGAAATTCTGACGATCTTGCCCTCGAAATTTCATTTCTTGCCACTCTTTGGCAATCCACTCCATCTCGTTCACACGATAATTCTGTGCAACAACATAACTTTCTTGCAAATATTCTTGGAACTCACTCCAATTTGCTTCACTTTCGACAAAAGAGATCACGCCTTCTTTTGCTAATTTATCCGCATAGACTTTATAAAGATTATCATGCTTACGAATGGCTTGCGTCATCACAGGTTGTGTAAAAACAGGCTCGTCAGTTTCATTGTGACCATGTCGACGATAACAAACCAAATCAACGACAACATCCGTTGAAAAACGTTCTCTAAACGCCACAGCCAGCTGCATTACTTTTACAACGGCCTCTGGGTCATCGCCGTTCACATGAATAATTGGCGCACGAGCAACTTTTGCAACATCTGTGCTGTAATATCCAGAAGAGGACTCTTCCGGAGCGGTTGTAAAACCAATTTGATTATTAATAACAATATGAATAGAGCCATCTGTTTGATAAGCAGGCAATTGTGACATTGCCAAAATCTCATAAACAACCCCTTGCCCAGCAAAAGCAGCATCTCCATGTAAAATAACTGCTAAATGCTTACCTGAACGACGATCTTGCTCGGCTCGTACTTGCCCTTCAACAGCAGCCCCTACTACTTCTAAATGTGAAGGATTGAATGCCATCGAAAGCTCTATTGTTTTCCCTGCAACTTCAACTGTTTTACGATATCCAAGATGATACTTTACATCAGCAGCACCAGAAATCCCTTCTGGTTTATAAGAGCCTCCTGCAAATTCATGGAATAACGCTGTAAAAGATTTACCAATCACATTGGTTAAAACATTTAACCGCCCACGATGTGCCATTCCCATACTGATTGACTGGACATCATATTGAACTGCCTGACGAATGAGCGCATGAAGTGCTGGAATAGTAACTTCGGCGCCATCTAGACCAAACCGTTTAACACCAACATATCTTTTTTGACAGAAATTTTCTAAACCAACAGCTTCTGTAATTTGCTGTAAAATTCTTTGTTTATCTTCAGTTGCTAGATTAATAACGCCCTGACTTTCTATTTTCTGCATCAACCAATGACGTTGTTCTAAATCTTGTAAATACATATATTCCCAAGCAATAGAACGACAATAAACACGCTTTAATCCAGCAATAATTTCACTTAACGTATGGATCTCTTTGGGTAAAAAAGAAGCAACCTTATTCCCCACAAAAATAGGACGATCCATATCTTGCGCAGCAAACCCATATGTTTTTGGATCAAGATCTGCGACTACAATTCTATGAGCTAGTTTTAATGGATCAAGTTGCGCATACTGATGTCCAAAATTACGATATGCATTGATTAATGCAATTGCACGTATACTATCATGAACAGCAGCCTCAATTTGCACATGAGTAATTTGAGTTGTTTTTTGAGGGGTAGAGGCTGCTTTTTCATCAATATCATGCAAAATATCTGTTAATGGACGTGGAGACCAGGAGGCTCCTCGGGCGTCTTTAACAATAATATTATGTGCATCATCCAGCATCATAAATAAATCAGAGAATGAAGGATCAACACTTTCTGGATTTTCAACCCATTGTGCGTAAAGATCAGCCAGATAAGCACCATTTGATCCGCTAAATATACTTTCAATCTGATCCTTAGCCGCCATTGTCTCTTTCGTTCCTTAAAACTCTTTATGCAAATTTACTATTATCAGCAATCTCTTACACTGCTCGGGCGACATTACCCCAATTCTGACCTTGCATTTCATTTAACCGCGAAATTGTACGTTCGAAAAAGGATCTGCGATCTTCTTTACGATAAATATGTTCAAAATCTGTCTCTGCCGAAACATATAGTTTCACATTTTGCTCATACAATACATCAATTAACATTGTAAAACGTTCAATGACATTAACATTCTCTGGGTTAAATACGGGAATATCATCTAAAATGATTGTTTTAAATCGTTGGGCCAAAGCAAGGTAATCCCCAACTCCCAACGCTACATCACATAAGTCAGCAAATTTAAAACGTGCAACATCACCTGCAGCATGAGGAACATTCAGCTTTCTACCCATCACCAAAAGCATTTCTTCTTTCTCAGGAACACCATGCGATTCACGCAAAAATACATGATCTAATTGCTCTTTATTATGCATCGTACAGGGAATTAACCACCGTTGTTCATTTTCACTACGACCTAAACGATAATCCTGTGCTGCATTTAATTCAACCTCATTCATTTGCTGAGATAAAATTTTTATAAATGGCTTAAAAGCATCCGCACCAGGTCGATTTTGAAAGAGATTTTTAATTCTCACATTCGATGTTGCAACCACCACGACGCCTAATGCAAAAAGCTGTTCAAACAAACGACCCAACAAAACAGCATCGGCAATATCATTAATTTGAAACTCATCAAAACATAAAAGCCATGCTTTTTGAGCCAGCTCTCTTGCCAATGTAGGAATAGGATCGCCACCTTTTCCTGATCGCTGTTTTAAGACATGAAATCTTTTATAGGTTTCTTGCATAAAAATATGAAAATGCGTCCTGATCTTATATTGCACAGGAACCTGAGCATAGAACAAATCCATTAACATCGATTTCCCACGCCCCACAGATCCAACCAAATAAAGCCCTTTAGGAGGTTGAACAGGCTTTTGCCAGATACTTTTTAAAGCACCCAACATCCCACCAGCAGAATGAACAGCAGGTTGATACGTAGCCAGAGATTTACAGAGTTGATCCAACATAAAAACAATTTTTTGTTGTGCAGCATCTTGCTTTAACGTTTCTGCTTTTACTCTTTCCTGATAAACAGCACTGGGTAAATTCATATTCCACTCTTTTTCAGTCAATTTTTATCTAATAATACCCCTTCTATTTAATGTTATAAATGAAAATTCATAGTAATTTTTATATAGCTCTTACAATTGTGATCTCTTTTAAGCCTTTTTTGTTTTCATGCGTTTACAAGCAAGAATAAACCTGTAAATATATTCTTTTCAGTTTTAAGATTTATGAACCTAATCTAAGGATAAAAGAACTATGGGTTATCGCGTAGCCGTTATGGGTGCCACTGGAGCTGTGGGCAGAGAAATTTTGAAAATTCTTGCTGAACGGGACTTTCCAATTAAAGATATTGCAGCATTAGCTTCACCTCGCTCTGCTGGAAAAGAAATTTCTTTTGGCGATAAAAAAGTTCTAAAGGTTCAAAACCTAGAAACATTCGATTTTAACGGATGGGATTTTGTTCTTTCTTCTGCTGGCGCTTCTGTCTCTGCAATCTATGCCCCTAAAGCCGCAGAAGCAGGATGTATCGTCGTTGACAATACTTCATACTTCCGTATGGAACCTGATGTTCCTTTGGTTGTGCCTGAAGTAAACCCAGAAGATCTAAAAAAAGCGAAACGCAACATCATTGCGAACCCAAATTGCTCAACCATTCAAATGGTTGTTGCACTGAAACCATTACACGAGCTTTTTAAAATTAAAAGAGTGGTTGTATCAACCTATCAAGCGGTAGGTGGTGCTGGTAAAAAAGGCATGGATGAATTATTCACCCAAACCAAATCTTCTTTAATCGGAGAAAGCATTTCTCGTGGTAATTTCACGAAACAAATCGCTTTCAACTGTATTCCTCACATTGATAAATTCATGGATGATGGATTTACCAAAGAAGAATGGAAAATGGCAGTAGAAACCAGAAAAATTCTAGATCCAGATATCGCTGTTGTGGCAACTTGTGTGCGCGTTCCTGTCTTTATTGGCCATGGTGAAGCCATTACCATTGAATGTGAACGCCCTGTTGACCTCGAAAAAGCACGTAAAGCCCTTCGTAAAGCAGATGGTGTTATTTTATATGATGAACGCCAAGATGAAGGCTATGTTACTCAAATCGAAGCTGCTGGTGAAGATGCGTCTTACGTTTCCAGATTACGCATTGATCCAACTGTGCCAAATGGTTTGGCTTTGTGGTGCGTGTCTGACAACCTCCGCAAAGGCGCTGCATTAAACACTGTGCAAATTGCTGAATCAATGATTGAACAAAATCTCGTTTCTAAGAAATAATCTACAATCACAAGAGTTGATCTACATTAAAGGCGAGACATTCTCGCTTTTTTTATTGTTTTATTCATCTTTATAACGTCCATAACTTGCATATATTTTTGTAATCATACAGTAAGCATAAAAAGCAGGAACATAAATGGTAGAAATTTTCATATCATAAATAACATTTGTTTTTGAGTTTTTTTCTAAAACTAACAGCTTTATTGATTGCATTGCTTCTTCATCAGATTGTGGTTCAACTTTTTTTACCTTATTCTTAAACAGTTCTTTTAATGCACCTGACGCTTTTTCCATAAATGGTAATTGTTGAAAAGTATAAGAAACAATCCCATAATGCTCAATCGGACGATCTGGTTTTCCTGTATAAAAATCCACTTCTTTTCTCCTAGAGAATTAAAAAAATAAAATATTATTCAACAGCTAATGATATTTTTGTTTTAAATATTTTTTGATATCTGCTGCAGTTTTATATTTATAGTTCTTATAACAATCAGTGTCACCGTCAGGATTAAGATCACTTTTACAATTATTGTCACCGTTAAAACCCGACAAATTCTCATCGTCTGAAATATTTTTATCGAGAGACAATATCCCTTTATCATTTTTAGTATAAGCGTAGGTTTGGTATACATCACCATACGTACCAGCCCCTGCATGCTTTGAATCCCAAACGACCATCACAAAAATATATTTTTGATTCTTGATAATACTAAAAAAGACAGATTTTATTTCTGGACATCCTCCATCCTCCTCATACTGATCAATTTTTTCTTTTTGAACTGCACCATTCTGAACATTTTCTAAAAAGAAAGAAATCGGATAGCATTGTTGTACAATTGTATTCTGATCATCTTCTTTTCTGGTAAAATAAATTTTGCCATTTGGATATAAACTTGTTTTAAAAGGGCCTTGTACTATTTTAGTATCCGATATTTGCGCAAAACCAGAAATATTATAAAATAGCCCTATTAAAATTAAAAAACTTCTCAATACTTTTCGTTGCATCTTAGTCTCTTCTAAAACTTCCCATAACTTATCAACATGCTTTGTAAGCATAGTAATCTACAATTAGTTTCGATTATAAACAAAACCTTACAATATATTACACGCCAGAAACTATCATTTTTTTGATCGAAAAACCCTATTTCTCCTAATAATTTGACTAGACCGATAGAATAACGCGGTATAGGCTGAGGCTAAGTAATTTTGCTCGGCATCATGCCGAAAACGATACATTAGGAAAGAATTATGTCGGATATACGCGAGACTTTTTATGTCGGTCATAAAAGTGATGGTACGTTACAAAAACGACCTATGTCACCACATTTACAAGTCTATAAACCTATCCCTTCAATGTCCTTATCTATTTTAAATAGAATAACTGGGGCGGCTTTAGCCTTCGGATCAACATTAATGGTTGCGTGGCTTGCTTCTGCTGCAAAAGGGCCTAAATCTTTTAAAACCGTTCAAAAAGTCACTGGCAGTTTTCCTGGGCAAGTTGTTTTATTTGGCTTTTCTGCTTCTTTCTTTTTACATTTCATTCGTGGCATACGCCATTTAATGTGGGACAGCACCGCAAAACGCTTGGAAAAAGAAGAAATTAATAAAGATAGCAAGATCGATATCGTTGGTATTTCAGCGTTAACCCTTGGGTTATGGACAATCATTATCGGCAAGCGATTAAGTAAAAAGAATAAGTAATCAATTAATTACACAATCAATAATCACTCATATTTTTAATTTATTACTTTAGGAGAAACTATCCGTGAGAATATCTTCCGATCATCCCACCGTTTTACGTTCTAACTTAGGTCGCATGCGCCAACTCGGTGCAGGTCATCATGTTGTTGAGCATTGGAAAGCAGAGCGCATCACCGCAATTGGCAGCGCCCCATTGTCTATTTGGTTTATTATCCAGATGTTAAGGTTGGCCGATGCAGATCATAAAGCTGTTGTGCAATGGGCTGGAAAACCTGTGAATACTGTTTTGCTTCTTTCTTTGATGATTATCACCTTTCATCATATGCAAATGGGGCTACAAGTGATTACCAGCGATTATTCACGAGGAAAAAGTAAATCAATCCTTGATTTAATCATTAAAGGTGGAACTTTCTTCTTGGGATTATTATCCGTTATTTCCATTTTGAAACTTGCTTTGGCTCCAGCTAAAAAATAATTAAAAATAAAAGAAACAGGATATATGAAATAATGAATACCATAACCTTACCTTCACAACGCAGTTATCGTATTGTTGATCATGCATATGACGTTATTGTTGTGGGTGCTGGTGGCTCTGGGCTTCGTGCAACATTAGGAATGGGTGCCGCTGGATTACGTACCGCTTGTATTACCAAAGTTTTCCCAACACGCAGTCATACAACAGCAGCTCAAGGAGGCATTGCCGCCTCTTTAGGCAACATGGCCGAAGATCACTGGCAATGGCATATGTATGATACCGTCAAAGGCTCAGACTGGTTAGGCGACCAAGACGCTATTGAATATTTATGTCGCGAAGCTGTTCCTGCCGTCTATGAACTAGAACATATGGGCGTTCCTTTTACCCGCACAGAAGACGGTAAGATTTACCAACGTCCTTTTGGTGGACATATGCGTGATTTTGGGAAAGAACCCGTACAACGCGCTTGTGCTGCTGCTGACAGAACAGGACATGCAATTTTACATACATTATACCAACAAAGCCTTAAACACGACGTTGAATTTTTTGTCGAGTATTTCGCTATTGACTTGATTATGGATGATAAAGGGGCTTGTAAAGGCGTCATGGCTTGGTGTCTTGATGACGGCACCATGCATCGTTTTCGTGCGAACTTAGTTGTCTTAGCAACAGGTGGTTATGGACGTGCATTCCAATCTTGCACTTCTGCACATACATGTACTGGTGATGGAAACGCCATGGCTATGCGTGCAGGTATTCCAACCCAAGATATGGAATTTGTTCAATTCCATCCAACAGGTATTTTCCCAGCTGGTTGTTTATTAACCGAAGGTTGCCGTGGTGAAGGTGGGTATTTAACCAACTCTGAAGGTGAACGCTTCATGGAGCGTTATGCCCCTCATGCCAAAGACCTTGCCTCTCGTGACGTTGTATCTCGTGCAATGATTGTGGAAATTAACGAAGGTCGTGGTTGTGGTCCAAACAAAGATCATATCATGTTGCACTTGGAACATTTAGGTGCAGATATTTTACATGAACGCCTTCCTAGCATTGTTGAGACTTCTAAAGTCTTTGCTGGCATTGATGTTACCAAAGATCCCGTTCCTGTTCTGCCAACGGTTCATTATAATATGGGTGGTATTCCAACGAATATTCATGCCGAAGTCATCCGTCCAACCAAAGATAATCCAGATGCAACAGTCCTTGGCTTAATGGCTATCGGAGAAGCCGCTTGCGTTTCTGTTCATGGGGCTAACCGTTTAGGAACAAACTCTTTACTCGACTTAATTGTTTTTGGCCGTGCAGCTGCCTTACGTGCTAAAGAAACCTTAAAACCAAACGATAACATTCCTCCATTACCTGCCAATGCAGGTGAAGATGCCATTGCGCGTCTGGATACCCTCAGATACGCCAAAGGAAATACCAGAGTTGCTAAATTACGTGATAACTTACAACGCACAATGCAACGTCACGCTGCTGTTTTCCGAAATAACCAGAACCTCAAAGATGGTGTAGAAAAAATAGAAAAAATCTGGCCCGAACTTGCAGATATCTCTGTTGCAGACGAATCTTTGATTTGGAATACAGACCTAATGGAAGCATTAGAATTTGAAAACCTTCTTGCCAATGCAACGGTAACCATGGTTAGTGCAGAAGCTCGCAAAGAAAGCCGAGGTGCACATGCCCATGATGATCATCCTGATCGTGATGACAAAGATTGGTTAAAACATACCGTTTCTTTCCTAAACAACAAAGGAAAAGTCTCTTTGGATTATCGTCCAGTGCATATGCATACGCTGACCGATGAAGTTCAAACTTTCCCTCCGAAAAAACGCGTATATTAGGTAAGAAAGGTTAAAATTATGGTTGAATTTAGATTACCTCAAAATAGCCGTATCGGTGTTGGCAAGACCTTTCATGCTGCTCCTGATGCGAAAAACGTTAAACGTTTTAAAATATATCGCTGGAGCCCCGACGATGATCGTAATCCTGTCACCGACACTTACGAAGTCGACTTAGATAAAATCGGTCCTATGGTATTGGATGCATTGATTTACATTAAAAATGAAATTGATCCTACCCTTTCCTTCCGTCGTTCTTGTCGTGAGGGGGTTTGTGGTTCATGCGCCATGAACATCGATGGTCACAATACTCTGGCTTGTTTGAAATATATCAAAGACATTAATTCTGATGTGCCTATCTATCCTTTACCGCATATGCCTGTCGTTAAAGATCTTATCCCAGACCTCAGTGGCCCTTATGCCCAATTACGCGAAGTAGAACCTTGGCTAAAATCTGATACACCACCACCACCTGATAAAGAACGTCTTCAAAGTGTTGAAGAACGCAAGAAAATGGATGGACTTTATGAGTGTATTTTATGTTTTTGTTGCTCAACTTCTTGCCCCTCTTATTGGTGGAATGGCGATAAATATTTAGGCCCAGCAGTTTTATTAGCCGCAATGCGTTGGGTTTCTGATAGTCGTGACGAATATGCTGGTGAGCGCTTGAATGAACTAGAAGATTCCATGCGTTTATATGCATGCCGTACAATTATGAATTGTACGCAAACTTGTCCAAAAGGTTTAAATCCTGCCAAAGCAATTGCAGAGTTAAAGCATTTACAAGTTGAACGTAAAATCTAAATCATATAAAGATGGATCATGAGCAAGAAAATATCTTTTGATCCATCACTTTCCACTCCCTCTGACCGTTACAAAGCATGGTTAGATAGTCTATTTATTGACCATTCTATATTTAGGCTGGTCTGGACAAATTTTCACGCTGTTATTCCAAGCAAAGTCTATCGTTGCAATCATCCAACGCCTGCAAGATTACGCAAACTTGTTCAAAAACATCATATTAAAACAATTATTAACTTACGTGGCAAACGTGATTGTGGATCAGATGCCCTTTCTCGACAAGCCGCCAAACAACTTGGAATTACACAGCTTGATTTACCATTTGAAAGTCGCGGAGCCCCTCATAAAGATCGTATTTTAAATCTTGCACAACTTTACCCCAACCTTGAGTTTCCGATCCTCATTCATTGTAAATCTGGTGCGGATCGTGCTGGATTAGTTTCAGCATTAATTACTTTGTTCGAAGGCAAAACTCTCGATGATGCTATTGCTCAACTCTCTTGGAAATTTGGACATTTTAAACAAGCAAAAACAGGTATTTTAGACCGTTTTTTCGTTTACTATTATCAACAAACTCAAGGAAAAATAGATTTCCTCACATGGATAAACCAAGATTACCATGAAGATTTTTTAAGAAAAGAATTCAAAGCTAAAAAAATCTCTTCTTTTATAACCGATAAAATTCTTCATAGAGAATAAAATAAGCTTATTCTCTGTTATCTCCCATAGCACGAATTAAATGTAATAATTTTTGACGAATTTCAAGATCTGCAATCGCATAATACGCTTTTAAAAGATGAATAGCCTCTTTATTACTCATCAACTCAAATATCGTATCTTTTTCATCTTCAGGCGAGGATACAGATTCTGATGTATCATCTAAACTACTATGAACATCTTGTGCAATAGCAGATGACATGTCAGCACCTAATATTTTTTCTTCAATATAAAGTGGATTTAAAAATTCATCAAAAAAGAAATTAATAGGAACTTGTAAAATCTGCGCTATATCAAATAACCTTGATGCACCAACACGATTACTTCCTTTTTCATATTTTTGGACCTGTTGAAAAGAAAGACCAAGAGCCAAAGCAAGCTTTTCTTGAGAGTAACCTAAAAGTCTTCTTCTTAAACGAATACGTCCTCCAACTCTTTTATCAATAAAGTTAGATTCTATCAGATTATCTTTCATATATACATCTGAAATTTTTTTATTTTCAGCCATAAAAATATTTACTCTCGTAATAAAAATAATTATTCAACAATATTTTGCTTAAATAAAAATTTATTATAAATCTTATAATAATTAACAGCACAAGCGAATAAATTCAAGTATAGATACGAAATTTAAATAAATAATTATAGATGAACAAAACTTTTAATTGTATTAAAACAATTAAATACAATTAAAAGTTGAAATAATTGCTTTACTTTAACATTCAATTTCTACAAAATGTTATATACACAGAAATAATAACGATTATAAAACAAATATAATGATAATTTACTTTAATTTTGATTTAATATTATATTGTATAAAAAAAATAAAGGACTAAATTAGTCTAATAGGCTATGAATAATTTCAAAATAAAGTAAGATAACTACATTAACTATAAATTATAAAGCAAAATTATTTTCCTCCGCCTCCATATATTAAGTTACTAAACTCTAAATTATCTTGGAAATATCTATGTGGCCCCTAATTGATCCACCAAAAAAAATACATTTTTTATCTGTTAAAAGCTCTGAAGCAATTAAATATAAAAATGACCTGATAAAAAAATATGGCAATGCAGATATTAATGAAACAGAAGTGATCATCTGTATTGGTGGTGACGGCTTTATGTTGGAAACATTACATAATTATTTAAATTACCAAATCCCTATTTATAGTATTAATTTTGGATCTGTGGGTTTTTTAACCAACCCCAAAATATCTATAGAAAAAGATTTACCGCTAATTTTACACGAGGCCCAACCAACTTCTCTACATCCTCTAGCCATGACTGCTTACACTGCAGATGGAAAAACACATACAGCTTTAGCTTTTAATGACATTTTCCTTTATAGACAGACAAGACAAGCTGCAAAAATACAAATTATTACCAATGATGAAATTAGACTTCCTGAACTTATTTGCGATGGTATTATTGTATCAACACCAGCAGGATCAACAGCTTATAATTTGTCGGCTCATGGCCCTATTGTACCTTTAAATTCTGGGCTTTTACCTTTGACCCCGATCTGCCCTTTTCGTCCTCGTCGATGGAGAGGCGCCCTACTTCCTTCCAACACTTCTATTCAATTTTTAACCATGGAAGAAAAAAAACGCCCTATTGCCGCTGTCGCTGATTTTACAGAAATAAGAGATGTGACACAGGTTTTTGTAAAAGAAAATCGCACAATCAAATCAACGATTTTATTTAACCAAGGACATGAACTGTCAGAAAGAATAGTCGCAGAGCAATTCACTGTTTAACCGCGACTTAAATAAACTGCTATAATAAATTACTAGGCTTCTTCTTTAGAAGAGGCAGAGTGGGTATTGTGAAAAATATATCCTTGCCCCCACATCGTAGAAATTAAATCTCCAGCACCAGCATTTTGTAGCTTTTTTCTAAGCTTACAAACAAAAACATCGATAATTTTCATATCTGGTTCATCATCGCTATCTGCATACAAATAATTCAGAATGGTTGTTTTACTAATTAAAACACCTCGCCTTAGAATAAGCATTTCTAGAATTGCATATTCTTTAGCCGTTAAACGCACCATATTATTATTAACTGAAACTTCACGTGTTTCTAAATTAATCTGTAATGGACCTGCCTTGACAATACGATCTGCAACAACTTTATTCGCACGCCTTAAAAGCGCCTTACACCGAGCTAATAGCTCCTGCATCGCAAAAGGAATAGCAACAAAGTCATCTACACCAACTTGGAATGATTGAACTTTAAGATCAAGATCGTTTTTCTTAGAAACAACAAGCATAGGTAGTTTTTCACTAAGCGATCTTAAAAATTTAATTGTAGAAAAAAACTGCTTATCTAAAATGTCTGGCTCGATAATAAGCATATCATAATCGTAGAAACGCGACGCCGATAAAAGCTGGGTATCATAAGGAACACGATCAATTGAAAAGCCCGCTGCCTTCAACTCTTGATAGAACTCATGCTCAGAAAAGAATATTTCGCCCATAAGAAGAACATGCATAGTATCTACTCCAGATAGCTCTTTAGCTAATAACTATCATAAGTTGAAAACAAAAATCAATTAAAACTTAAGAAAGAATTAATACTTTATTAACTATTTAGATAATATCGAGGTTTGTAAAAATCAATATATACAAACCTCAATTTTATTTTATTAATTCAAATTATTTCTTAAATATCTTTTTGATAAATTGCCAAATAATCCCACGCACGTATCCCCCAATAGGGCCACTTAACGTTCCAATTAATGCCGTAATCGCAAGCGAATTTCGTAATTCTTTTAAATTATGATTACGAACGACTTTTGCTTCTAACTCAGCCACACTAACTCTTTGCTTGAAAGCACACCAAAATAAGAAAGCTGCACAAACACCATCAAACACGAGAATAATCAATGACGTTCCCAAAAAACCTGTATGGAGTAAATTCCAACAAAGTGCGGCCAAAACAGCATGAATGGAAATCAATGCAAATAAGCCAAAAAGAGCTCCAACCAAACACAAAACAATTTGCTTGCTAATTCTAATTGACTTTTTTTTCAGAAGTATAACCTCAGCATCAACTGCGGCTTTACCATACTCAGCAATCTTCATGATTCTTTAAATCACTTTCTAAATGATAACAAAATTAACGGATAACTCGACCTAATAAATACCCAATGACGATAGAGAGAACAATAGCAATTAAAGGTTTAGATTGCACTTTATCAGAAACATGCTTCATTTGATGATCTGTAAGTTCTTTTGTATTATGCACAACTTGATCAGCTTTATCCGCAGCTTGTACAATCGCTGGAGTTACTCGATCATTTAATAACTCTTCAACTTGTTCCTTTAAAGATCTAATTTCGTCTTGAGCACTCTTTTGCAATGCAACAGCAGCTTTTGCAGCTTTTTTCTTATCTTTTTTACCAAAAAACATTCTGTTTTTCCTTTCTATACCGAGAAAACATTCAAATAATTTATCTTCAACAACATGTATTTACGATAATATATTTTACATCTTCGTATAAACAATTTATAGTCACTCACTATACTTACATATTATTTAACAAATTTATATGCATTTACTTAAATTTATATTCATATTTATCTTTTCAAGCATACTATCAACCTCTTTTTGCTTTGCAGATACTAAGGTAAATCGGCCAAATTTAGGCGTTCTAAACGGCTATCAATTTTATTTTAAGACTTATGATAAAAAATACCATCTTGTGACATGGGATGGTAATATTACAACACTAGAGCAAGCATTATCCCTAAATAAATCTCCTGTAGATATTTTATTACTCAACAAAACTACTGCTGACCAAGCATGCGAGCGTGGATTATTAATTTCCTTACCTGATGATTTACTCTCTTCCGACACCAAACAATGTGATTTTCAAACAATAACAGATCATATCGCCTTGGCATGGGACACACGTAAGATTCATTTTAACCCAACTTGGAAAGATTTTTGGAATATCACTCAATATCCAGGAAGAAGAGGATTGCAAAAAGATGCTTTTAGCGCATTATCCATTGCATTATTAGCAGATAACGTTCCTCCTGATGAAATTATTGAAACTTTATCGACCCCATCTGGAATTTTACGAGCATTCAAAAAACTGAATCAACTTCGTCCTTATATTGTATGGTGGACAACGCCAAATGATGCCAACTTTTTATTAAAAAATAATCAAGTATTAATGACTAGTGCCTCTGTTCTCAGCATACTTTCTTTTCAACAACAACACCCTAATTTACATTTTAAGCTTCAGCAAAATAACACAATAGAGAATTCAATTGTCTTTAGTATCCCTATTACAATCCAAACAAGTAGAATTAAAATAATATACAATTTACTCAAAAAAAATCCTTTATTTCCATTTCCCTCTACAAATTTGGATTATTCAACAAAATATCCAACAATCAAACAGTTTAACTTTTCTTCTCCAGACTCTTCGATTTCATTAGATAAAATCTTTGACGAATGGTTACACTTAAGCAACCCCAAATAAAATTAATTAACAATAAATGATGAAATATCTTGACTGAAGTGGAACAAAGACTTATTCGCATTATGTATTTTTAAAAAATGAAATTATATATATCGACATTATTGCCACAATATTTGTATGATACATATTTAATTTTACAATGTTTCTTTATATCTTTAGTATCGATTATATGAAACGTTTTCTCATCCTTTAACTCAGAAAGAGATTTCTTTTCATCTATACGATTTTTCGCTATGTTTTTTTAGGCTTTTCCTGTTAGTAACCATGAAATGATCGCAGAATTTGACTTTTTTGGCATATTTATTGCCCCTTTTGTAGTATATACATTGCTTGCCTTGGTCGTAACAATGATTGTTCGATCTATTTTATGGCGAACAGGATTAATAAAAATATTTTGGCACCTTGCTTTGTTTGAAGTTGCCTTATACTTTTGTATTTTGTGTCTACTTATTCTCTATATGTAACCCTTTTATCTTTATTAAGTTTTGATCTCGCACCATGTTTTCTTTCAGCAATATTATCCGTATTAGCTTAACTCTTATCGTTGTTGTCATTGCGATTATCCTTGGGGTAACCCTTTGGGATACTTATATGATTGCCCCTTGGACACGTGATGGACGCGTCAGGGTTTACGTCGTTAAGATCGCCCCCGAAGTCTCTGGGACTGTGGTGCAAGTCCCAGTAAAAGACAACCAATATGTCCGTAAAGGCGAACCTTTATTTATTATCGATCCACTTCGTTTTAGAATCGCAATTCAACAAGCTCAAGCTAACTTAGAAACTGCTGAAGCTGACTTGACATTACAACGCCGTAACGCGATGCGCCGAAAAGGATTAGAGGGTATCGTTTCTACAGAAGAAAAAGAAGGGTATAACACCAAAGTTGCAACAGCTCAGGCCAGCGTTGATAGTGCACAAGCAGCATTAAGCGCAGCAAAATTGAATATGCAACGTTCTATTTTATACTCTCCAGTCAACGGATATATCACAAACCTTAATTTACGAGTTGGTGATTACGTCAGTTCTGGACAATCTTACTTATCTATTGTTGATGCAGATTCTTTTTGGGTTTACGGATATTTTGAAGAAACCAAAATGTGGGGTATTCACATAGGCGATGTTGCCCGTATTAAGTTAATGGGATATAAACAAATCCTTCCTGGCCACGTCGTTAGTATCTCTCGAGGTATTAATGATAGCAACGCTGATGCTGATGCCTTTGGATTACAAAATGTTAGCCCGATTTTCACATGGGTTCGTTTGGCTCAACGTATTCCAGTAAGAATACATATTGATCATGTTCCTGATACTATTCATTTATCAGCAGGGATGACCGCAACCGTCAGCATTGGTCCAGAAACCAAAGGACGCCGTGGCTTATTATCCTCTTGGTTACAAAATCATTTATAAGGAACAACGTAATGTATAAACACTTCTTTCGTTATACAACGCCGCTTGTTCTTTTATTTGGATTAACAGCTTGTACAGTAGGGCCTAACTTTCATCGTGATCATATGCAAATTCCAGATCAATGGACAGAAAAAGTTTGGAAACGTCCTGCAACAGCTAAAGAAATTGCAGATGCAACAAATGAAATGCGCCGTTGGTGGGAACAGTTCCATGATCCTTTGCTTAATGAACTTGTCGAAGAAGCAATTAAAAATAACTACAATCTACAAATTGCTAGCCAAAGCATTTTAGCAGCCAGAGCTTTAAGAGATCAACAATCTTCGAATTGGTATCCGCAACTTGATGGCTCTGCTGGTTATGGTTACACAACCACTTCCTATACATTAGGAACCAGCACGATGCTAAAAGGACAACCTAATGATGCTGTTATTCGTCGTTATGGTGCAAGCGTCAGTTGGCAAGTCGATGCATTCGGTATGATCCGTCGTATGGTGCAATCTCAAGATGAAGCTGTGAAGGCTTCTATTGAAGATCGTCGTGTTGTTTTATTAACGATGTTATCACAATTAGCTAATAACTATGTAACATTAAGAAATATGCAACTTCGTTTACGCATTGCTGATGAAAACGTTGCTATTGCTCAATATATTTATAACTTAGCTCAAAAACAATATTTAGAGGGAACAGGGACAACACTTAGCACGGCCCAAGCCCAAGCAGAGTTAGAAAGCCAACGTGCTTCTAGAGAACCGATAAAAACCAATATTACACAAATTACCCATACAATCGATGTGCTATTGGGAAAAACACCTGGTTCAACTGAAGCACTTTTAAAAATTGAAAAACCTCAACCTAACCTTCCCGCTTTTCCAGCATCTATTCCTTCGATTGCATTAGCCAACCGCCCAGATGTTCGAGAAGCAGAACGAAACTATGCTGTAGCAACAGCTAATGTAGGGATTGCTGTTGCCGAACTATATCCTCAATTTACCATTGACCTTAGTGCAATGCCAACAACGTCTTACACTAGTCAAATGGCCAATATTGCAAGTTTAGTATCAAGCAGTTTCATTAATATGGCTATTCCAGGGTTTCATGGTGGTCGTTTAACGGCGCAAGTTCAAGCCGCGCAAGCATTGGCAGAGGCTTCAAGACTACAATATCGTCAAACTATTTTAGGTGCATTAAAAGAAATTGAGGATATTATTGCAGCTTGGGGTGATGATGCTGAACATGTTGAATTATTGCATAAATCAAAATTAAGCAGCCAACTTGCTTTACAACGTGCCCAAAAATTATATCAAGCTGGTTTGACAGGATATCTTGATGTCTTAACCGCACAAAGAACAGCAACAGCTGCAACTAACTCAGAAGCTGTTGCAATGCTAGACCGTTTCCAAGATGCTGTTAATTTATTCACAGCATTAGGTGCTGGATGGCAAGGCGTTGAAATTACTAAAACAGAATTACCAGTTAGCTTAGAACAACAAAATATATGGGCAAAAGCGATTAAACAATAAAGACAAAATCATACCTCAGTGTTCTCAATAACCGATAAATAGAAAAAATGACGTCCTAATTATAAAGGTAACATCATTTTACTTTACCCAATCGTCGACAAGTCATTAATTGAAAATTGAGAACACTGATACATAGACTTTTTTGTGTTTCTTTTAAGTCATACTATGTACAAACACCTTGTAATCAGAAAACCATATAAAATAAAGACTGTTAGATATTCATCAAAGTTATGATATTCATCCAGCCTACACTTCCTCAACACAAAACAATATAAATATTCCTAACTCTATCATAATCAAAGCGGCTTATATATTAATCAACAAATCAGATACGATGAATATACTATTTTTATAGTAATAGGCACAAAACACTGATGTTAAACGACAAGTTGTAACTGAACGAACTTAGATTATAAATACATAGTTCATATGACAAAAGAGCATAGCAATCAAATAATGTATATATAAGATAATTTTTATTAATAATGAAAATTAACCACCTCTTTTAATATTTTAAAGACTATAACGATCTCACGAATAATATTGGTATTTACTTATAATAGATTGCCGCGTTAAAAGACTAATATCTCTATTCTTAGATATCTGGATATATAATTTATGAAATACTTTAAAGGCTCATTTTTCTTTACTATCATTTGCCTTTTCCTTGCGGCTTTTCTAGGTTACAATGCCACAGGAACCTCAACAGGTGCTTTATCAACTGTATTAATCTGTGCAATTCTTGGTGTATTGGAAGTTTCTCTTTCTTTTGATAATGCTGTTGTCAACGCAACTGTTTTAAAAGACATGAATCATATATGGCGAGGACGTTTCCTAACATGGGGAATGCTGATCGCTGTTTTTGGAATGCGCCTTTTGTTCCCATTAATTATTGTAGGTATCGCTGCTCACCTTGATCCTGTTGCTGCACTTGACCTAGCCATTAAACAACCTGAAAAATATGCAGAGATTTTATCTGGTGCTCATATTGGCATTATGGGATTTGGCGGATCATTCCTAGCTCTTGTTGGACTAAAGTTTTTCTTCGATGCTGAAAAAGATATTCATTGGATTACTTTTATTGAAAATCAACTGGCTAAATTCTCTAAATTAGAAGCTATAGAAATTGTTATTGTTCTTTTAGCAATTTTCGGCATGTCTAAATTATTACCAGAAGCAGAAGCATTAACTTTTATCATCTCTGGTATCTTTGGCATTATTACCTTTATTGCTGTTGAAGCAATTGGAACTATGCTTGAGGCTGAAGACGCTACAACAACAGTTGCCAAAGCAGGACTTGGTGCCTTTTTATATTTAGAAGTGCTTGATGCTTCTTTCAGCTTTGATGGTGTTATCGGAGCGTTTGCATTATCCACTAACCTTTTTGTCATTGTCCTAGGGTTAGGAATTGGTGCTATGTTCGTTAGATCTTTAACAATTATGCTTGTTGAACTGGATACACTTACAAAATATCGTTACCTTGAACACGGTGCTTTTTGGGCTATCCTTGCATTATCAGGATTAATGTTTGTTAGCGTTTCTCATGAGGTGCCTGAAGTCGTTACCGGTCTTATTGGAGCAGCATGCATTCTTCTTGCGCTGCTTTCCTCAATCTGTTGGAATAAAAAACATCCAGAAGAAGAATCTAAAAATTAATTATATCTAAATATCTCAACGTTATTTTTATAAAAGAAAATTATATAGCAATCATATTATACAAAGGTGCTTATTGTATCATTAGCAAAACCAATAAAATATTTAGACATCGGCCTTATTAGTCTTGATTGAATATTTTACTCAATAAAATAGTCATATTCATAGTGATGCTAACTTTTACTTTTCACCAAAATCAACTTCTTCAGCATCTATGATTTGACCAAGTGTTTTTACTTTATAAACTCCCCATCCTGTTATAATAAGGCCAATAATCAGTATAATGATAGGAATAATTAGACTACGAAGACCTGTATAAATGTACAATAATATATATATAAGAGAACTAAATGCTATCACTATCCCTAAAAAAAAACTAAGTACAATTTCAATTATATTTTTTTTAAAAAATTGTTCTCTCATCCTATTTCTCTCAATATGTAATGATTGCTTACGATAACTAATAATATAGAATTATTTATTTATTTATTCTAGCTCATCATCTAACATAATATTTTATATTCCTAAAAATTATTTTCTTTTCTGGTATTTTTTAATGACCAATAAACAAAAATATACTGCACTCTGCGTTTGCTGTATGGCTGTTTTAATCGTTCAAATTGATGCAACTGCAGTTAACATTAGCCTCCCTTCCATTGCCAAAGAGCTCCATGCATCCACCTCTCAATTACAATGGATTGTTGATGCATATTTAATGGTATTAGCCTCTTTATTAATGTTATCTGGATCTCTTGCTGATCGATTTGGTCAAAGAAGAATGTTTGCCATCGGCATTAGTATTTTTGGATTAGGCTCTTTACTATGTGCATTATCTACCTCTCCGAATATGCTCATTCTGATGCGTGGATTGCAAGCCATCGGAGGCTCCTCCATGGGGCCTATTGCATTATCAATCATATCAAAAGTGTTTACCGATAAAAAAGAAAAAGCATTTGCAATTGGAATGTGGGGAACAGTCCTTGGGGTAGGAATGGGATTAGGCCCCATCGTTGGTGGGTTTGTTGTTGCGGACTATAGCTGGCAAGGAATATTCTTGTTAAACATTCCCATTGTCATCATAGCAGTCCCATTAATTCACAAAGTGATTCCTCTTTTTGATGACAAGCAAGTTCGCTCTATTGATGTTCTAGGACAAATATTAGCAATCATCTTTATTGGTAGTTTGACCCTCACTATTATTCACTGTGGCGAAATGGGACTTTCTGATCCTATCGTAAAAGTTGCTGGTGTTATCGCTCTAATCTCTGGCTTTGTATTTCTATATGTTGAAAAACGTGTGAAAGAGCCTCTACTTGAAATTACCTTCTTTAAATCTATTCCCTTTTCAATTGCGACCTTTATTGGGTTAATCGAGTTTTTTAGCTACGCAGGCTTTGTTTTTGTGGCATCTCTCTATTTACAAGATTATCGACTAATTCCGCCACTGGAAGCTGGATTATTAATGCTTCCATTGGCAGCTGCAAATATGGTGTTTGCACCTTTATCTGGGTTGGCTGTGGGACGATGGGGCACACGATTACCAATGATGGCTGGAGGAACCTCCTTAATCATTGGAGCTGTTTTATTAATTATCGAAGTCGATATCCCTGAACTCTATTTCCTCCTTGCTGCATGGTTTGTTGGAATGGCAATGGGGATGGCGAATTCTTCAATTACCGTGATTGCTGTAACAGGCATGCCCAATCACAGAGCTGGCGTCGCAGGTGCAACAGCAGCAACTGCTCGACAATTTGGACAATCTTTGGGAGTTGCCGTGCTTGGGGCTTTATTAAACGGGCGTATGCATGCAGGATATCCATTTACACATGCCGCAACAGCAGGATGGTATCTATTATTAGCCTTGGGAATCTTGATGGTTGTTCTTTCTTGGATTACAGGCATGGCCTTTGCACAACGATCCGCACAAAGAGTGCAAGCAACATTTTAATAGCGTATTTATTCAATGAGAAAGTCCATGCTGCAATTTAACGATCTTTTAAAAACACAAGACGATGTTCACGCTGTTAATCAAATTGCAGCTTTTCTGGCACCTAGTGAGCATGCAGCCATTCATAATACTGACATTGATCTTGTCATTCACGCAGGGAATGCTGTGCTTGAAACGGCCATTGCGGCGTGCCAGCTTGCAAAACAAAAGCAATGTCCTTTGTTATTCTCTGGTGGCGTTGGGCATTCTACACAGCTTTTAATCGATACCGTAAAGATACTTTATCCTGAGATCACTCATGATTTTCAATCTCTATCTGAAGCAGAAATTACGGGGTATTTAGCGGTTGCGTTATGGGAGTTTCCAAAAGAAAAACTGATTCTAGAAACTCAATCAACGAATTGTGGGGCGAATGCTGCGTTTAGTTTAGATCAGCTGACAGCGTTAAGTTTATCGCCTAAAAAAGTAGTCATTATCCAAGACCCTACGATGCAATTACGCACCTTGGTGACGTTTCAAAAAGCGTGGCAGCAAGCGAATTTTGAGATGCAATTTTATAGTGAGCCTTCTTTTGTGCCTCAACTTAAGCTCTTAGATCATCAGATCAATTATGCTAATCCTGAGATTGTGGGATTATGGAGTCCCAGTCGATTTTTATCATTGCTAATCGGTGAAATTCCAAGGCTGAGAGATGATGAACACGGCTATGGCCCCAAAGGAAAAGGGTTTATCCCTCATGTTGATATTCCAACAGAAATCGAAGAAGCTTATCGTCATTTACAAGGATTGATCGCGCAGGAAGAAGCTGTTCAAGATCGGAAAATTCTTATTTAAAATAAACAACTTTTCATGTCGTTACACTTCAAGATATAGTTTTATATTGATTCAAATCTGGAGCATATGCAATGGACGACGACATTGTCAATCTATCGATACCCACACTAAATAATGAAACAATAACAATCAACTGTTCTCCAAAAGAAAGAATTTACTTTATTGGTGCGAATGGTTCTGGGAAAACCAGATTAGCTGTTTATATTGAAAATAAGCTAGGAGCAAAAGCACATCGTATTGCCGCACATCGTAATCTTACTTTAAATCCTACTGTTGATAAAATATCAGCGACACAAGCAAAACATGCACTAAAACAATATACACCCTCTTCAGCCATTATGGGCGCCAGTTATGCTACTGTTCTTTTTTCTAATTATAATGCTATAATTCAGCTTCTATTTGCAAACCAATCTAATATCGCATTACAAACTCATAATAATGCTCATGCAAAAAATGATGCCCCTCTTCAAAAAACATTTTTTCAACGATTAAATGATATTTGGAATCGTATTTTTCCTAATAAACAGCTTCTAATCACTGGAGATGATATCCAGGTTCAAAATTTAAATCAAACACCCTATTCAGCTAGTGAAATGAGCGATGGTGAACGCTCTGTCTTTTACCTTCTTGGACAAACATTTGTTGCTGATTCTGGAACTGTGCTTATTTTTGATGAACCAGAGCAACATTTACACAGATCCATTATGTCTCGCCTTTGGGATGAATTAGAAACTGCAAGACCCGATTGTGCATTTATTACGATTTCCCATGATTTAGAATTTCTTGCGAATCGTTATGGGCAAAAATACATCCTCAAAGCATATGACAATCAGAAATGGGATATCCAAGAACTCACAGAAAATAATGCTTTCTCTGAAGAACTCACCACTCTTATTCTCGGAAGCAGACAACCCATTTTATTTATTGAAGGTAATGAAAAAAGCCTAGACTTACCAATCTATCGTGCTTGTTATCCTGATTGGACAATTATACCAAGGAACTCATGCGAAGAAGTAATGTATGCAGTCATTACCCTTAATCACAATAAAAACCTTCATCATTATCAATGTGCTGGGATTATTGATGGAGATGATTATTCAGATGAAGAAAAAAAATATTTTTCTGGCCTTAATATTTATCCCCTCGCTGTTTCTGAGATAGAAAATATCTTTTTACTAGAAGACGTTTTAGCCGAAATCGCAAAAACAAATCATTATCAAGGCGTTGAATTAGAAGAGTTAGTCAAAGGGCTAATAAATGAAGTCTTCATACATCCTGGCAATGATAAAAACCAACAACAAAGCCTCTTACGCTATGCACGTCGTCGTATTGACCGAACCTTAAAGAAAATTGACTGTTCCGAAGCTGAGGATGAAAGTGCTCTAATTACATTATACGAATCACAAATAGCAAAATTAAAGATTGATCAACTTATTAAGACAGCTAACGATGCCATTCAAAGTGCAATTGCAGAACGGGACACAAAGAAATTGTTACAATGGTATGATCATAAGGGTTTGTTAGCGATTGCTTGCAAAACGACAGGCATGAAGGTTACACAATTCAAAGAATGGATCGTTAGATATTTGCGTAACGAACCAAATTCAATATTGTCGAAAACAATACAAAAACACTTACCAAATATAAAAAGTGATAAAAAAGATATTTAATTTTCAAAGGGGAAATGTTTTAAAACAAACATCGTGGTGCGAACTGTGGGACTTGAACCCACACGTCCAATTGGACACAAGATTTTAAGTCTTGAGCGTCTACCATTCCGCCAAGCTCGCTCTCGATGTTTGTATCGTATTAATAGCATGAAGATTTAAAACGTCAAATAAATAATGACAAAATTCTTCATTTTTTTTCGAAAAAATAAAAAAATTAAATTTTTCAATTATTAAGAAAGCATAAAACTCTTTAATTCTGAAACTTTTACGATTCTTGAGCAGGCCAATCAACAATATAATCTTCTAAATCCCCAGCATCTCGTTCGCTTATCACACGACCTTTGACAGAAATGCCCGCTTGATAGACCTCATCAAAACTACCAGTATTTAAATAATGCCACGTTGGCAGAGTTTTTCCCTCTGCCAATAAACGATAAGAACAAGTCGGCGGTAACCAATCAATTTCCGATAACATTTCTTTGGTTAACTGAATACAATCAGGAATACGCATTTTACGACGGCAATAATCGCCACATTGTCCCGTCTGAACATCCAATAATCGACAGGCTACATTGGTATATTCGATCTCGTCTGTTTCTTCATCACGTAATTTATGCAAACAACAGCGACCACAACGATCACACAGAGATTCCCACTGAGCCTCATCCATTTGATCAAGGCTCAATACCTCCCAGTAACGTTCTTTAAACAATGGCTGCACCCGCCTGCGCAACAGACATATCTTCCTCAACACTGCCACCACTTACGCCAATGGCGCCAATAATATATCCTTCTTTATTCTTCAATAACTCACCACCACCAAAAATCGCCATTCCTCCATTCGTCGCTTCAATCCCATAGAGCTCCTGCCCTGGTGCTGCAAGTTTACTAAGCTCATGTGTAGACATATTCAATGAACGTGCTGTTTTCGCTTTTTTTATCGCAATATCAATACTTGCCAAAAACGCCCCATCCATACGCACAAATGCTTTTAAATTCCCACCAGCATCAACAATCGCAATATTCATTAACAGATTATTCTCAACCGCTTTTTTAACCGCTGCCTCAATCACCTGATTTGCTTGAGCTTGCGTAATATCGCCTGGTAAATAAAATTTAGTCGCATCCATTTTAGAAACGCTCATTTTCTATTATTCCGTGTTTTAATATTTTTTGCCCTTTAATTACTATCTTATAAATCCAAAGTCTCTTGACGTTTATCTTGCTCTTTTACCACCCGAACCATGCGTTCACCATCATAAAACGTCAAGCTTAACTCTGATCCCGCACGTAATCCTTTGGCTTGCGTTACCGTATGACCTTGTTTGTCTTTTACAAACACATATCCTCGTGACAGAACGGCTTTAGGAGACAAAGATTCTAAACGTGCAGAAAGCGATTGCAATTGTATTTGTTTTTCTCGGCAAGTCGATTTTAACAAAGACAACGGCAATACAGGCAACGTTATTTTTTGCTGTTGCAAATAATGTCGCCAAGACGAAGTCATTTGCATTTTATGCATATGAATAGTGGATTTAAAGCGATTTAATAATCCAAATACATATTGATCGACTGGTTTAATTGCGGACAAACGATGACGGCGTTTCATCACCAATGCTGGTAAAGCCAGATCTAAGCGATAAGAACGATCATCGAGCCTCATTCGACTTTGAGCCAATAAAGTTGGAATATCTGGTAATTTCGAAACTGCTTTATTTAACCGTAATCGATAGGCCTGATTTAAATGAATTAACGCTTTACTTAAGCGTGTTGTATATTGCATCAATCCAGCGATTATATCCGCCTTGGATGGCACCGCCATTTCAGCTGCCGCCGTTGGTGTTGGCGCTCTACGGTCTGATGCAAAATCGATCAAGGTTGTATCTGTTTCATGTCCAACAGCAGAGATTAACGGAATCTGAGAATTCGCAGCGGCCCTAACCACACGTTCATCATTAAAGGCCATTAAATCCTCTAATGAACCGCCCCCTCTCGCCACAATTAAAATATCAGGACGAGGCGCTTTCGAAACAGAGGATAATTGATTAAATCCCTCAATTGCTTGAGCAATTTGCTCTACAGCACCATCGCCTTGCACGGCAACAGGCCAAATAATGATATCTCTGGGAAAGCGACGAGCAATCGTGGTTTTAATATCATGCAATACTGCCCCTTTGGGAGAAGTAATCACACCAACTGTTTGTGGTAATAGAGGAATGGAGCGTTTTCGTTCCTGAGCAAAAAGACCTTCTTCTTCTAACTTCTTACGCAGCTTCTCGATTCGAGCAAGCATTGCTCCTTCGCCTGCGTAATCTACTTGATCGACAATCAACTGATATGAAGAGCGCTCACCATAAGAAGAAATCTTACCTGTTGCAACAATTTCAATTCCATTTTCTAACTGCATTTTTAATTTAGCAGCTGTAAAGCGCCAAATAATCGCGGTTAACTTACCTTCTTCATCTTTCAAAGAAAAATAAATATGACCTGATGGATATTTCTTTAACTCGGTAATTTCTCCACGAACTTTTACACGTGAAAAATTCCCTTCTAAAATCCGTTTAATCGCTGTAGAGATATCCCCTACGGTAAATTCTGGTATATTATCCGTCATCAAGTCAGAAAGTTGGTCATTCATAGACATAAAATATGATAAACCTTACTCAAGTAAAGAATAGAAAAAGGAAGGAAATCACAATGCGAGTTTTACTGGTCGGTTCAGGAGGTAGAGAACACGCCATTTCCATGGCTATTGCCCGTTCCCCAAAACTTACCGAGCTATTTATCGCACCAGGAAACCCAGGTACTGCTCAATATGGTAAAAATATTGATATTAAAGTTGATAATATCACCGATCTTGTAAAATTTGCACAAGAAAATCATATTGACCTTGTGATCCCTGGCCCTGAGCTTCCTTTGGTTAAAGGATTAACCGATGCATGTAATGCAGTGGGAATCCCATGTGCTGGCCCCACACAAGAGGCTGCTCAACTTGAAGGAAGCAAAAGCTTTACCAAAATTGTCTGTGATGCCGCCAACATTCCAACCGCTCAATGGCAAGAATTTACCGAAGTTACTCCAGCTATTGAATATTTAAAAACACAATCTTTTCCAATTGTTATCAAAGCAGATGGATTAGCAGCTGGTAAAGGCGTTATTATAGCTGCTGATTTTGAAGAAGCAGAACACACCATTCAAGATATGTTGGCAGGTTCTGCTTTTGGACAAGCAGGGCATAAAGTTGTTATTGAAGAATTCCTAACAGGTGAAGAGGTTTCTTTATTTGCGTTCTGTGATGGGGAGAACGCAGTTCTTATCGGTGCGGCACAAGATCATAAACGCATTGGCGATGGTGATACTGGCCCAAATACAGGCGGAATGGGTGCGGTATCCCCACCACCTTTCTTTGACAAAGCCGCACAAGAGCATGCTTTGGACTTAACCGTTCGTCCAATGTTAAAAGAAATGAACAAAAGAGGAACACCTTTCCGTGGTGTAATCTTTGCTGGATTAATGCTAACTCCCAAAGGGCCTGCTTTAATCGAATATAATACTCGTTTTGGAGATCCAGAAGCCGAAGTGCTTTTACCTCGCTTACAATCTGATTTATTGGAAATCTTATTTAACCTAAGCCAAGGCAAACTTTCTCAATCAGAAATCAAATTCTCTGATCAAGCAGGTATTTGTATTATTATGGCTGCCAAAGGCTATCCTGGAACCCCAACAACAGGGGGGATTATTTCCAATATTGAAGCAGCAGAGACTTTACCAAATGTTAAAGTTTTCCATGCAGGAACGACAATGAACAATAATCAAGAGCTTTGCGCTGCGGGTGGTCGTGTGCTTTGCGTATCTGTCTTACATGATGACCTAGAAAAAGCTCAAGAAATCGCCTATCAAGCTGTTCGTAAAATCGAATGGAAAGATGGCATTTGGCGCAATGATATTGGTAATCGTGCGTTAAGAAAATAAGTCTTTATTGGTTTTGTCTATAAGCTTAAACGATAGTTTATAGACATTTTTTTTACAATCAGATTAAAAAATAAATTAATTATGAAATTGTAATGATTTATAATTATGACGTATAATAATCACTTGGTTTTACTTAATAAATTGCACAAAGTGATAAACAATATGACATTTGAGATAATAAAATCAAAAAAAGAAGGACTAGATAGCAAAGAAGGTTACATAATTGTAAGATCTACAACAGTCTTTTTAAGACTGCTAGGAGAAAAGCCTCACTACGAGTTGATGACTGCAACAGCTGATGAGGATAATGGTCCAATAACGGTATGCCAAAATCAAAAACAATTAATTACATCTGCCTTACAACTTGCTCTTGAACTAAAATTAAAACCGCTTGTAACATCTGATCATAACAGCAGAAAATATGTAAAAATTTGTTCTCTTATAATTGAAGATAATAATCAAGAGATACAAACTAAGGAAATACTCAAAAGATTTTTTGAAATCTATGATAACTACGATATAAAATCTCGTGCTGAAGAGGAAATGATAGAATTATATAATGATCTAGCAATAGATGACTCTGGTGAAGATGTATATTTAAGTGATGGTATGTATCTGAGTAGTGATGGCTCACTCCACTAAATCCCTTTATAAACAAGTTAAGATACTACATCATAAATTTATACATGATGCTTACTGAGATAGTCAGAATAATATCAATATTATAATTAAACATAAAAAAAGCCCTCTGAAAAATCAAAGGGCTTTTAAACGATTAATATCCCGTTAAAATACGGTTAATTAACTCTTTAACCGTTGGGGTAAATCCATTGGCATAAAATGGATCAGAACCAAAACGCCACCCTTGGGTACCGCTAAACATCAAATTATGATCCATAATCTCATTCGCATGTTCACCTGAAGCATGTGCAATCTTTTGCAATGTGCTTTGAATACAAAAAGACCGAGGGTCTGGGCGATTTCCTGTTGTATAATCTGGACCATGTTGTGACCAATTAGAAAAACGACACATAGATAAACAACCCATACAATCCGCTTGGTCTTTTTGAATAGACATCGCTTGTTCGGGTGTTACGAATACATATGTATTATCTGGGGTTAACATCATTTGTGTAAACCCTTGTTGCTCCCAACCTGCGATATGTTCGCGATCTTGAGAAGTAACATAAATCACACGTCCTCGAGCACCATATTCATATGGCACTGTCATATCGCCTTCTGGTTCTTTCGCAAAAGAAATCTGACGTTCTGAACGTGCTTTTAAGTCTAACAAAAAGCTATTTTTAACTGCTGAAGAGAAGAAACCCGTTGGTGAAAATTGATTTAAATAAATATCACCTTCTTTTAACGTCCGCAAACGATCTTTCCAAGCTTGTGGAATTGGGCTTTCTTTGGTTAATAATGGACGTGTTCCAAACTGAAACGCAATCGGCCCTAAATCAGGATTATCAAGCCAATCTTCCCACTCTGAAAGCCACCAAACACTACCAGCCATAATAATAGGAATATTATCTAATCCATATTGACGCATAACTCTGCGCAATTCCAAAACCCGAGGAAACGGATCTTGAGGCACTAATGGATCTTCACTATTCGATAATCCATTATGTCCACCTGCACGCCATGGATCTTCATAAACAACACCACCCAACCATTCTGGATGTTTGTTATAAGCTCTACGCCACAAAGCATTAAACGCACGACCAGAAGAAATAATCGGGTAATAATACACACCATTTTTAGAGGCAAGTTCAGATAATCTGAACGGCATTCCTGCACCACAGGTCACCCCAGTTATCGTTCCTTTTGCTTGCTCTAGAACCGCAGAAATAACAGGCTCACATCCACCCATTTCCCACATAACATTGGCATGAATAGGAGCATCAGGCCCAGCAATTTCACGAGCAATCCTTGCTTGAGTAATCCCGCCAGAAATTGCGTATTTAATCAACTCTTCATGGCGTTCACGACGTGTTTTTGCACGATAAATTTGAGGAATGATATTCCCTTCATCGTCATAGCTATCTGCATTTACAACTGATACAGTACCAACACCACCAGCAGCAGACCAATACCCAGCAGAGACACCTGTGGAAATTGCAACCCCTTTGCCCCCTTCAACTAATGGTAAAACTTCTTTACCACCCATAAGAATTGGATTAACTGCCTTCATTACTGCTCCAGCTCACAATGCAAATATCTAACACACATACTCGAATCAAATCTTTTAATCATATAAAATGTTTTTTTCCAGTGGCAAAGCAAAATTTTATTACTTTGCCACCAAAGTTACTAGTTTTTAAGATCTTCTTTGAGGGCGATCACTTCTGTTACGACTTGGTGATGGCGCACGTGGAGGAAGACTTTCGCTGATATCAGCGCCAGTTTCTTGATCAACTTCACGCATAGAAAGTTTAATTTTACCACGGTCATCAAAACCAACGACTTTAACCTTAACAATGTCATCAACTTTAACAACATCGCTAGTACGAGCAACGCGGCCTTCTGCAAGTTCAGAAATATGAACCAACCCATCACGAGCACCCATAAAGTTTACAAAAGCACCGAAATCAGCAACTTTTACCACTTTACCAGAGTAAATACGACCTACTTCTGGCTCAACAACAATAGATTCAATACGCTCTCTTGCTCTATCTGCTTGATCGCTTGAAGTTACTGCAATTCTTACCGTGCCATCATCTTCAATATCGATCTTACAACCTGCATATTCAACGATTTCACGAATAGTTTTACCACCAGCACCAATCAAATCTCTGATTTTTTCTTTAGGCACATTCATCACAATAATATGAGGCGCATTGTCAGAAATTTCAGCACGGCTTTCAGTTAAAGCTTTAGCCATTTCGCCAAGAATGTGCATACGACCATCTTTAGCTTGTGCCAATGCTTGTTTCATAATGTCAGGCGTAATGGAAGTAATTTTAATATCCATTTGAAGAGCTGTAATCCCTTGCTCTGTTCCTGCCACTTTGAAATCCATATCCCCAAGATGATCTTCATCCCCAAGAATATCAGTTAACACAGCAACACCTTTATCTTCTTTGATCAAGCCCATTGCAATCCCTGCAACTGGACGTTCCATAGGAACCCCGGCATCCATCAAAGATAAAGAAGTACCACAAACTGTTGCCATAGAAGATGAACCGTTACTTTCTGTAATTTCAGAAACAACGCGCATCGTATAAGGGAATGCTTCTTTGCTTGGTAACAAAGGATGAATTGCACGCCAAGCCAATTTACCATGACCAATTTCACGACGACCAGGCGCACCTAAACGACCACATTCCCCAACAGAGTATGGAGGGAAATTATAATGCAACATGAAATTAGAGCGATATTCGCCTTCTAATGCGTCAATAATTTGTTCGTCTTGTGCTGTTCCCAATGTGGTCACAACCAAAGCTTGGGTTTCACCACGAGTAAAGAGCGCAGACCCATGTGTTCTTGGTAGAATACCCACTTCACCAATAATTGGGCGAACGGTTGTCAAATCACGACCATCAATACGAATACCAGTTTTTAAAACAGATGTACGAACAATATCCGCTTCAAGACTATCAATCAAAGAACGTGCTTTTTCAACATCGAGTTCTTCTTCGGTAATTTTTTCAATAATCTTGTTACGTGCTTCACCAAGAGCAGCATAACGTTTTTGCTTTTCTTTTTCTTTGTAAGCTTCTGCTAAGATTTTACGACCAACTTTATCGATACGTGTTTTTAATTTTTTCTCTTCAGCAGTAGGCTCAATTAAATCCCAAGGTTGACGAGCAGCATGTTCAGCCAATGCAATAATCGCATCAATCACAACTTGTCCTGCTTGGTGACCAAAATTAACCGCACCTAACATTACTTCTTCACTTAATTCTTTAGCTTCTGATTCAACCATCAAAACGCCTTCGGTTGTACCTGCAACTACCAAATCAAGTTCACTATCTTTTACTTCAGATAATGTTGGGTTTAAAATATACTCACCGTCTTTATAACCAACACGACAGCCTGCAATTGGGCCTAAGAAAGGAATGCCAGACAATGTCAATGCTGCAGAACAACCAATTAACGCAACAATCGCAGGATCATTTTCAAGATCATGACTTAATACAGTTGCAATCACTTGCACTTCATTTTTAAAATTCTCTGGGAATAATGGACGAATTGGACGATCAATTAAACGAGAATTTAAAGTTTCTGCTTCTGATGCACGACCTTCACGTTTGAAAAATCCACCAGGGATTTTACCAACAGCGAATGATTTTTCTTGGTAATGAACAGTTAATGGAAAGAAGTCTTGACCTGGTTTGACTTTTTTATCACCAACAGCGGTACATAAAACAACCGTTCCACCATAAGTAATAACAACTGCACCATCTGCTTGACGAGCAACTTTACCTGTTTCAAGAATTAAAGGGCGACCGCCCCATTCAATTTCTTTACGATAATATTTAAACATTTATAATATCCTATCTAAGAGAATATATAGGAAAAAATCAAACCACTCTTACACCATAGACTGCAAATGACAGCGTCTCGGACGGCATGGAACTTTATTTTGCTTTTCTTAATTAATCGCACCATGTGGCCTGAAACGCTGTAAATGGGCTTGTTACTTTTTCTCTATTTTATCTATACCTCTTTATATAATTTCAAAAATAGGAACTGACTTAATGGTGTAAGTCAGTTCCTAAAGTAACTAACGGCGTAAACCTAGACGTTTGATTAAGTTTTCATAACGGCTTTGGTCTTTATTACGCAAATAGCTTAATAAACGGCGACGTTGTCCAACTAATTTTAACAAACCACGACGTGAATGAAAATCTTTAGCATGTTCTTTCATGTGTTCGGTTAAGTTAACAATTCTTTCTGTCAACAAAGCAACTTGAACTTCCGGAGAACCAGTATCGTTCTCTTTTGTTTGATATTCCTTCATTAACGCTGTACGACGTTCTGCTGTAATCGACATCGTGTTATCCTTTTTTCTAAAAAATTAAAATATACGAATTGGACGTAACCATTCAGTATCCAAACGGCATAATCCAACAAAACGCTTCCCATCCACAGCACGGACAACTCCATCAGGAATATCCGAATATTGTGAAACACGATCTGCAACTTGATCCCGTTCAAGAACGCGACCAAAACTGAGCTCTGCGACTTCATCTGATGTTAAGGCTAGAGCCGGGATGTCGTCCAGCGCAGTCTCAACAGGCAGAATCAAATCCAAAGAAGCTTCTCCTTTTTTGTCGTTTCCGACAATTTTGTCCAGTAAAAATGCATCTGTCACATCAAAAGGACCGACTTTTAAACGGCGCAGCTCTGAAATATATCCAACAGATTGGCACGCAACCGCTAAATCTCTGGCCAAAGAACGCATGTAAACGCCTTTTCCAGAAATAACTTCAAATTTCGCACGATCTCGATCCAGCCGTTCAATTAATCGAAAAGAATCTATACGGGCTGGACGTTTCTTCAACTCTGGCACTTCACCTTGGCGCGCCAAATCGTACGAACGTCTACCATCAACTTTGATAGCAGAAAAAATTGGAGGAACCTGTAAAATCTCACCTTGAAATTGTTCAAGCGCTTTATTGATTTCCTCATCACTCGGCCTGACATCAGACCGTGCAAGCACTTCCCCTTCGGCATCATCTGTCGTTCTAGATTCACCAAAAGTCAGTGTAAAATGATAAACTTTCTTTTTATCCAAGATATAAGGAATAGTTTTAGTGGCCTTACCAAATGCAATCGGTAATAACCCCGTTGCCAAAGGATCAAGAGTACCACTATGTCCGACTTTACGTGCATCAAAAGCATATTTAACTTTATTCACAATAAAAGCTGACGTTTTTTCTAATGGTTTATCAATTAACAACCATCCATCAACAATTTGTCCACGCCTATTCCGCATGAATACAATATCTCTCCTAAATATCTTGATAAGACTACCAAGAACATTTTTATCTTTACGTATTCCTTAGCACGGTAAGCGATGAAAATAAAATGATATATTCTATACAAAGCAATAATTTTATAATAAGGTGATCAACAAATAAGCAAAATACCTATGATAACAGTCAATAGTTTAATAAATGTTATCAATGGATAATGGGATTATTCTATTAGTAAGGTTTTCACTTGACGATTAACAACAATGCAAGTTTGCCATCTTTACAGCCTGAATGGACATTAAAGTTCGAAAATCAACAACCTAAGCTGTGTTTATATGGGGATTGGCTTGCAAAAAACAATAATATTCCACAATTACCACGAAATATTTTTCAAAATTGCTCTGCCGATATTTCAGTTCAATTTGATACAGACCAACTTCGTACGTGGGATAGTGGTTTTATTGCTTTTCTCTGGGAACTCAAAAATCTTGCTACAATCAATCATATTTCAATTGATAAACAGCAACTCCCTGAAGCTGCACAACAACTTTTAGCCCTGCTTGACGATAAAAAACCAGAAGTTTCACCACCTGCCAACCCTCCATTTCGTCCTTTGTATAATTTAGGCGGATGGGTTATTGACTCTTTAAATAGTCTTGGCGTTACCTTCCAGCTCTTTTTATTCGCATTAAAAGGCGTTTTTAAATTTCTAGCTGGGCGTTCTTATATGCGCCTTACAGATCTGCTAAGAGATATTAAAGCAGCAGGCCCTTCTGCACTTATTATCATCAGCATTGTTAATTTTTTGATGGGCTCTATTCTGGCGTTCGTTGGTGCGGTGCAACTTCGTAAATTCTCTGCTGATGCCTACGTTGCCAATCTTGTCGGTATTGCAACTGTCAGAGAGCTCGCTGCTGTGATGACAGCCATTGTCATTTCAGGGCGAACAGGGGGTGCCTATGCTGCACGGATCGCAACTATGCAAGGCAATGAAGAGATTGATGCGTTAAAAGTTTTTGGAATCCCAGTCACGGAATATCTTATTTTACCTTCAATGCTTTCCCTAACAATCACAATGCCCATTATGTATTTATATGCATGCTTCATGGGAATTTTAGGTGGTCTCATTGTTTCGATCTTAATGCTGAGAGTGACCGTTCTTGGTTTTCTTTATCAAACATTTGGTGCCGTGCCTTTTAATCAATTTATTTTTGGCGGTTCAAAAACCATTGCTTTCGCTATGTTTATCGGGGTTAGTAGCTGTTATATCGGTATAAAATCAGGACGTAGTGCTGCTGATGTTGGTGTTGCTGCAACCAAAGCCGTGGTTGCTGGTATTGTTGGTGTAATCGCCTTAGATGCCGTGTTTGCCGTTCTTGCAGATATTATCGGTATATAATCATGACCAACACACAACCCGCCGAACATCTTTTATCTGTTGAAAATTTAACCGTCGGATATGGCGAGCGTATTATTCAACACAATATTAACTTTACCGTTAAAAAAGGCAGTATTTTTGCTTTAATGGGTGGCAGTGGATGTGGTAAAAGCACACTCCTAAAATCCATGATTGGTTTATTACCGCCTAAAGCTGGTGACTTCCTCGTCAAGGGCGAAAACTATTGGAAATCCTCTAAACAACATAGGATAGATATAGGACGTAATTTTGGCGTTTTATTCCAAAGTGCCGCTTTATGGAGTTCTATGACTGTTGGGGAAAATATAGCCCTCCCATTACAGCTTTTTACGGATCTTTCTTCCTCAATGATTCAACGCCTTGTTGAGCTAAAATTGGGGCTTGTTGGAATGAGCCATGCGATTAATTTATACCCTTCAGAGCTCAGTGGTGGGATGAAAAAAAGATGTGGTTTGGCTAGAGCATTGGCTCTTGACCCTGAAATCCTATTCTTTGATGAACCTTCAGCAGGTTTAGATCCCATCACTTCAAAACGTTTAGATGACCTTATCGTTAATCTACGTGATGGTCTAGGAACAACAATTGTTATCGTCAGCCATGAACTGCCTAGCCTTTTTGCCATTGCAGATGATGGCGTATTCTTGGACGCTGAAACAAAAACGCCTATTGCATATGGCTCCCCAAAAGAGCTACGAGACCATCCACCATGCGAGTTAGTGAATGACTTTATGCATCGTCAAATTTTTGAACATCCGAAATAGAGAGACTATCCACTATGACAATCAATAAACAAACAGCTATTGGAGCATTCGTTCTAGGAGGACTAATTCTTCTATTGACTGTAATCATCTTTTTCGGAAATTTCAGCTTCTTTTCTACTAAAAGACAAGCAGTGATTGTTTTCCCAGGATCAGTAACAGGATTATCGATTGGTGCGCCAGTTACATTCCGAGGCGTGCAAGTCGGCACAGTAAACTCTATTACATTACAGTTTGATCCAAAAATACATCAAGCTTTTATCCCTGTTGTCATAAGCGTTGATCCACAAAAAATTCGTTTAGATACCCATTACAGAGATTATAAAGACTTTATGGATACAATGATTGCCAATGGGCTTCGTGCGGAAATTAGTACTGAAAGCTTTGTTACAGGCTCTTCTAATATATTCTTAGATTTTTATCCTGGTGATAAACCTGTTTTTCATCCTCAATTTACAGATCATCTCATTGAAATTCCTTCTCATCCGTCTGCTATTCAACAGATAAAATCTGAATTAATGCATCTACAACTTGAAAAGCTTTCAACAGATTTAGACAAAACTGTCCTTAAGGTTGGACAATTAACAGATGTGTTAAACCAAAAAATCCCTGCCTTATTAGATAATGTCAAACAAACGTCAGATAGTAGTAATAAACTAATTGCTAACGTTGATCAAAAACTTGATAAACTCTTTCTTAATCTAAATACATTACTTGTTGACGGTGATAAGCAAATCAAAACTAAAGGGGCTGAGTTCCAAAAAATATTAGTATCAACAAACAAAACACTCAATAACGCTTCTGATGTCTTACAAAATATAAAATCTATGACATCTGTACGCTCTACAACACGCAATAATTTGGAGATTATTCTACAAAACTTGGCAGATGCTGCTGTTTCATTACGTGGATTCTCTACACAAATTGAACGTAACCCTAAAATTCTATTAACAGGTCGTCGCCAATGAAAAAAATAATAACTTATGGTGCTATTGGCACTTTCTCTCTGCTGGTTGGATGTGCAGCTCCAGCACTACAATATTATACATTAACAGAAGGGGGGAATATCATTCCTCAACCTTCACGCACACAGACCTCTTCAGATAATGCCACTGTAATTTATATTGTACGCGTTACTGTGCCTGATTATCTCAATACTACAGACATTACCACACGTCATGATACAGTCGTAAATCATAGTGTTAATGGAAGAATGAGTAGTATTTTATCTGTAGGTGCGACAGGATTTATTGCTAATCTTCTAACTGATAAAAATCCCAATTTATGGATTACCAATGAATCCCCAGTAACGCCACCCAATTATCAGTTAATGATTAATATTAGACGTTTTGATTTACAAGCAGATCCAGATCAAACAGGTAAGTTAACTATTGAAGCAACATGGTCAATTATACCAAAAGACTCGCAATTACCTATTCAAAAACAAAGAACTAATTTCGTAGTTCAAGGATCTATTAAAACGGATAGTGAAATTATACAACTAGAGCAAAAAGCATTAACGCAACTGACAGACAGTATCAATACAACGATCCAACAGTTACGCTAATAAATTTTAATCTTCTTTATCTAGATCTCTTAATACTTCTGGTTGATGCAGCAAAACATCGATTTTTGCTGCATAATCTAACCCTGTATCTGCCTGAAAACGAAGTTCAGGTAAGAACTTTAAACTCAACTTTTGACTAAGCTGAGAACGAAGATATGGTGCAGCCTTTCTCAAAGCTGGCAACAATTCTTCTACATTACTTGCCCCCAAACGTACGACATAAATAATCGCGTTCCGTAAATCTGGAGTCATTCTAACTTCGGTAACCGTCAAACGTTTATCACGTAACTCTGGATTACGAAATTCTGTTCGTGCAAAGACATCAGATAAAACATGTCTAACCTCTTCGGCAACGCGTAATTGTCTTTGAGAAGGCTCTTTGGGATTTTTTCCCAAAGAGCTTTTTCCTGTAAATAAAGGCTTATTCATTAGGCTTCAATAGTTTCCATTTCGTAACACTCAACGACATCGCCTTCGCGTAAGTCATTAAATCCAGCAAAAGAAAGACCACATTCATATTCATGTGCAACTTCTTTTACATCGTCTTTAAAGCGTTTCAATTGGCTCAAATTACCTGCGTGAATAACAACGTTATCACGTAGCAAGCGTACACCACATCCACGACGAACAACACCTTGTGTTACATAACATCCAGCAACTTTAACGGTCTTACCAATAGAGAAGACTTTACGGATCTCAGCATAACCCAAGAATTTCTCACGTTGTTTAGGTGCAATACGCCCTTTAATTAATTTCTCAATATCATCAATCACTTGATAAATAATTGAGTAATAATGAATATCAACGTCTTCTTGTTGAGCTAACTCTCTTGCTTGAACTGTTGCACGAACGTTAAACGCCACGATAATTGCATTAGAAGCTTTAGCAAGTTGCACATCACTTTCTGTGATCTGACCAACAGTTGCGGAAATCACATTAACTTTGATTTCTTCATGCTCTAGTTTCAATACCGTTGTCTGAATTGCTTCAGCAGAACCTTGAACATCAGCCTTGATCAAGACAGCGACTTCTTTTTGTTCACCAGCTTGAATACGAGCCAACATTTGATCCAAAGTACCACGAGCAGCAAGACGGACAGCAGCTTGTTTTTCACGCACTTTACGTTGTCTGAACTCAGAGATCTCTCTAGCTTTACTTTCACTATCAACGACAATAAAAGGTTCACCAGCACGAGGAACACCTGTTAATCCTAACAACTCAACAGGAGCAGATGGCCCAGCATGTTTCATATTCGTGTTTTTGTCATCTAACATCGCACGAACACGTCCCCATTCAGCGCCAGCAACAATCACGTCCCCTTTGTTCAAGGTTCCTTTTTGCACTAACAATGTTGCTACAGGTCCACGGCCTTTATCCAAACGACTTTCTATCACTGCACCTTCTGCAATGCGGTTTGGATTAGCTTTCAACTCTTGTAGTTCTGCCAATAGGATAATTGCTTCTTCAAGTTTATCTAAACCAATACGTTTTTTTGCAGAAACTTCAACATCCTGAGTATCACCGCCCATTTGCTCTACAACAATTTCATATTGCAGTAATTCTTGACGAACACGATCAGGATTAGCACCAGGTAAGTCACATTTATTAATTGCAACAATAATAGGTACACCAGCAGCTTTTGCATGTTTAATTGCTTCGATAGTTTGAGGCATAACCCCATCATCTGCAGCAACAACCAATACAACGATATCAGTTACAGATGCACCACGAGAACGCATTGCTGTAAAAGCTTCATGACCTGGTGTATCCAAGAATGTAATTCTTGCACCTGATGGTAGTTTTACTTGATAAGCACCGATGTGCTGAGTAATTCCCCCAGCTTCACCTCTGGCTGTATCCGTTGTACGCAACGCATCAAGCAAAGATGTCTTACCATGATCAACATGTCCCATAACAGTAACAACAGGTGGGCGAGATAATTGATTTTCATCAGTATCTTGAACACCCTCAATACCCAACTCAACGTCACTATCTGCAACTCTATGAACGCGATGACCAAACTCTTCAATAACAAGCTCAGCTGTATCTGCATCTAAGGATTGATTAACCGTTGCCATTACACCCATTTTCATCAAGGATTTAATAACATCCCCTTGACGAGCAGCCATACGATTAGCCAACTCTTGAACTGTAATTGTTTCAGGCAAAGTCACATCACGAACGACTTTAACTTGATCTGCACGCAATCTTTCAAGCTCAGCTTGACGACGTTCACGTTCCCTTTGACGACGCATAGAAGCCAAAGAACGCATTTTATTATCATCTTCGCCTTCAATGGCTGCTTGAATATCAATTTTACCAGAGCGACGATTATCACCTGATTTGCCACGGCCACCACTAGGTTTACGAGCTGCACCCGCACCACGACGAGCACCGCCTCCGCCTCTACGACCATCACCGTCTTCACTATCTGTATCATCACGTGAATCAGGGCGAGCTCTTACAAAATCATTAGATTTTTTAACAATTTTATTATCGTCTTTATCTGTTTTACGCCCTAAATTTTTCTCACCATCCATCATTGCTGGCGCTGCAGTTGTTTTTGCCGCTGGTTTACTAGACATAACCGCGCGTTTTGCTAGAGGTTCTACAGGCTTTGGTGTCGGTGCAAAAGTAATCTCTCCTGGGATAGGAACGTGTGAAACTTTAACTTTACGATCAGGCGGAGATTGATCTGATACTCTTTTAGTTTCTTGCGTTGATTTTACCGCAGACTGTCTTTTCACTTCAACATCTTGAGCTTTTTGAACAGCTTCAGCTTCTACCTTTGCAGCACTTTCTGCTTCTATTCGTGCTTTTTCAGCTTCTTTCGCAGCAGCAACTTCTTGTTGAGCTTTTTCTTCTTCACGACGCTTTGCTTCTTCTGCAGCAGATAAAATAGCAATTTTTTCTTGCTCTCTGCGTTCTACTTCTTTACGTTGCTGATCAATACGTTGCTCTTCTAGCACACGTTGACGTGTAGCCAACTCTGAGGCTGTTAATCCTCTTTTACTTGCAACACCACCAGCAGACTTTTTAGTTGCTGGCTTACGTGCCACGCCGGTCGTATTTCCTGCTGTTTTCTCGCCAGCAGCAGAAGCACCACGTTTCTTACGGACTTCTACCTGCACAACTTTTGTGCGCCCATGACTAAAACTTTGTCTTATAGATCCTGCATCGACAGTGCGTCCTGCATCTTGCCTTACCGACGAACGTAAAGATAGACGTTTTTTACCTTGCCCTTGCCCTTGTTCTTGATCGTTGCCTTCGCTCATATACCTGCCTATTCTTTATCCATCCGCCGGATTTAACCCGCCGAACCCAATACCTTAATTGATAAACCCTGCTAACCGCTTGTTGTCATTGAAAATTCGATTAACAAACGGACCTGTGTGAATTGCCGCATGAACAACATAATCACGACCAAAGAGTTTTCCCAACTCTTCACCCGTAAAAACGGATACAACTGGCAAATTTTTTGCCCCAGAGAGTAAACGTAATTTTTCGTCTTCACTACCGTCTGAAGCTTGTATGATTAACCCAACATTATTTTGAGAAATCTTTTCCCTTACTTTTACAAAACCATATGTAATCTGTCCAGCACGCCTTGCAAGACCCAAGCCATCTTTTATCCGAAACTTTAAACCGTCTATAATCATTGACAATAAATTATCAGGAATTTTCACTTGGCACTGTGCGGCTTTGGAAAACACACGACGTTGTATTGCCGTATGTAGCACATTTTTATTTGCTTGCAACCACATTCCTCGCCCAGGGAGACGCTCTGTCAAGTCAGGAACCACCATTTCATCAGGGGATACAACAAAACGAATCAACTCTTCCGGACAACCTTTCTCTCTTGTGACCAAACAACAACGTTGTTCCTTTGGTGCTTCAGACTTCTTCATCATTACCGCAGTTTACCAAGAATTAAAAGAGGTTTCATCAAAACAGCTACAAATATTACGACAATAGATTTAATTATGCTTCACCTTCTTGAGATTTTTGCCCTTCTTCATCTTCAAACCAATGCTCTCTTGCTCGCATAATGATCGCGTTTGCAGTTTCCTCATCCAAAGAATCAGTTCCTAAAATATCGATCAATTCATCACTTGCAAGATCTGCAAGGTCATCAAGGGTTTTCACACCCTTTTCACCTAATAATATCAGCATTTGTGGCGTAAAGCAATCAAGCTCAACAATCTCATCAACCACACCAAGCTCTTGACGTTTTTGCTCTAAAGAATCTTGTTGTTTAACCAAAAATTCTTCTGCACGCTGCACAAGCTCTTGCGCAACATTTTCATCAAACCCATCAATTTCAGCAATTTCTTCCGGTGCAGTATAAGCAAGCTCGTCAATATTATGGAAACCTTCAGTGACCAAAAGACCTGCAATAACATCATCAACGTCTAAATCATTCACCAGTGCTGTTGTTCTTGCTTTAAATTCTTCTTGTCTACGTTCAGATTCTTCAGTCTCAGTTAAAATATCAATATCCCAACGGGTTAACTGACTAGCCAAACGCACATTTTGACCGCGACGACCAATTGCTAAACTGAGTTGATCATCAGGAACAACAACCTCAACACGTCCGGCTTCTTCGTCCATCACCACTTTAGTAACTTCTGCAGGAGCTAATGCATTCACAACAAAAGTTGCAGCTTGACCGTCCCAAGGAATAATATCGATCTTCTCACCTTGCAACTCTTGCACCACAGCTTGAACACGAGATCCTCTAACCCCTACGCAAGCACCGACAGGATCAATAGTTGTATCTTTAGAAGTAACAGCCATCTTCGCACGAGATCCTGGATCTCTAGCAACAGCTTTAATTTCAATAATACCATCATAGATTTCAGGCACTTCTTGAGCAAATAATTTTGCCAAAAATGCAGGATGAGAACGTGATAAGAAAATTTGTGGTCCACGAGGCTCTTTACGCACATCATAAATATAAGCGCGAACTCGTTCAGAGTTACGGAAATTCTCACGAGGAATCAATTCATCACGACGCAACAATGCTTCTGAACTACCAATTTCTACAAGTAAATTACCGTATTCTGTACGTTTAATCGTACCATTCACGATTTCACCTACACGGTCTTTGAAATCTTCATATTGACGGTTACGTTCAAACTCACGAACACGTTGCACAATCACTTGCTTTGCTGTTTGTGCTGCAATCCGCCCAAAATCAATCGGAGGTAATGGATCAACAATATGTTCACCGATTTTAATATTCGGTTGAATTTTAATCGCAATTGCATAAGGAATTTGAGAATCTTCGTGCTCGACTTCTTCTACAACTTCGGTCCAACGAGACAAACGAACCTCACCCGTTTTACGATCAATAATCGCACGAATATCTTTTTCATGACCATATTTTGCACGACCAGCTTTCTGAATAGCTTGCTCCATAGCTTCAAGCACTTCATCTCGACTAATCGCCTTTTCACGAGCAACTGCATCCGCAACCAATAATAACTCAGGACGAGAAACTGACGTATCCATTGAAACCTCTCAATGTGTTTTATAACGATTATTTTTACCAGATCGTTTTGACTGGTCTTTATCTGTATCTTCCTCAATAGATTCTTCTGAATCCTCAGATACAACATCCCTAGGGCTCAACATATGTTGACAAGCATCAATCAAAGCATCCGTTAAAACCAATTTAGCCTTACGAATTTCAGAGAAAGGCAAAGCCACTTCTGCACCATCATCCAAACGCATCCGTGCAAATTCATCATCTGCACCTAGTGCGATACCAGAAAAACGTCTTCTGCCTTCAACAGGAATCATCGTTTCTGCTTTTGCCAAATGGCCAGAAAAACGATTCCAATCTTTTGGACGAACCAAAGGACGATCAATCCCTGCAGAAGAGACCTCTAATGTCCATGCAGCTTCAATTGGATCATCAACATCCAAAATAGCACTGACAGCATGACTGATCTGTTCGCAATCTTCAACATTAATCAAAGATCCATCCGCACGATCGACCATAATTTGCAAGGTCAATGCCGTTTTACCTAAGATCATAATTCTAACGATTTCGTAGCCCATATCGATCAACGTAGGTTCAATCAATGCAGCAATACGACGGTCAAGACGGTTATCCGAAAATTCTAATGAATCCAAAACAAAAAAAGGCGGCCGACTAAGGCCACCCCCCACAATAAGGAAGATAATTTTTTATTAGCTTAATCGAAAAAATCTTTTTTTACAAGCATTAACTATTATTAACGCGTTGGTATCTTTTATTTTATATTTCAATAACATCCTTATTTATAACGCGTAGCCAGCATATTCGCAGCAATCATTGCTTGATAGACTTCATTAGCAGTTACTTTTTTAGGCATATTGCTCATCGTATCATGTTCATCACAGGCAACCTCTGCAACTTTACGCCATTCATCTTCAACAAACTCTTTTAATCCCATATCTTGCAATGTTAATGGCAAACCAACCGCCTTGATAATACGAATAACTTCATCAAACTCTTCTTTTGGAGCATTCTCTAAAACCAACTGAGTTAATAACCCAAAAGCAACCTTTTCCCCATGCTGTGCTTTATGTAAATCAGGCACCATAGACATTCCATTATTCACCGCATGTGCCGCAGCCAATCCACCAGATTCTGCACCAACACCACTCAGGTAAATCGTTGCTTCAATCACTTGCTCTAAAGCAGGTGTTACAATTTTATTACTCACTGCATCCATGGCTGCCTCAACGTTCTCTTGCAACACTTCATAGCATAAACGCGCAAGCCCTATTCCTGTTCGTGAAGGTCTTTTTAAAACCAGATTTACACCATCCACAGCATAACAAGCTCGCGCTTCAAAATATGTAGCCAACGCATCCCCAACCCCAGCAGCAAAGAATCGAACAGGTGCTTGAGCAATAATCGACGTATCTGCAATCACAACATCTGGATTTTGAGGTAAATATAAATACCGATCAAAAGCACCATTTTCCTTATATATAACTGCCAACGCTGTACAAGGAGCATCTGTTGAAGCAATCGTTGGAAAAATAATCACAGGATTTTTTTTATAATAAGCAACAGCCTTTGCAGTATCGAGCGTTTTGCCACCACCAATACCTACAATAACATTTGCAGATAACTCATCCATCAACGCAATAAGCCGTTTAATCTCTGTATCAGTACACTCATAATTAAACTTTTCAACTTTGCCATTTAATCCAGCCATGTGAAGATATGACAAAGCCTCACTATTGACTCGCTCCATGATAAATTCATCGCATAGCAATAGGGCATTATCACCAAAATCTTTCACATATTCATGAAGGTCTTTTAAAATACTACTGCCAATGATGAATTTTTTAGGAGAAGTTACAGTACGAGGAAGATTTGACATTTTTTTTCCTTATTTGTTACTTAAAATCTACAAAGGTCAAAACGAAAGCAGGTATAACCTTCTATTTAATATATTTTATTAATAAACTTTAATATATTTAAACAATATAACAGTTAAACCTTGAAAAAAATCAGTTTTACCCCTAAAATAATAATCACAATGACGTGAAATAATTGACGTCAAAATTATGCTAAATATTTTATAGAGATTAAATCTATGAAGAAACTGACTGAAGTAAAAAGTTTTTTTTACTCCTCTTTTAATTACATTAGGGGCTGGGTCAGTATTCGGTATTTTACTAACAGTTCTATAATAAATACCGTTTCTTTTTCAAAACAAATTAATAAATTCTTTACTGATAGTCTAAATTTTTATTCAAAAAAGGACTTCCTATCATTTTATACTAACGAATAAAAATGACTTTCTCTTACTGAAATACTAAGGAGATATATATGTCTAAACTCACAGATAAACATGCAGTTGCTTGGAAAGGCTTTAAAGGAAATAACTGGCAAGAAGAAGTCGCTGTTCGTGACTTTATCCAAGCTAACTATACCCCATATGAAGGGGACGAATCCTTTTTAGCATCCGCAACAGAAGCAACTGATAAATTGTGGGCAGAAGTTATGGAAGGGATTAAAGTTGAAAATGCGACTAAAGCCCCTTTAGATTTCGATACAAAAATTATTGCTACAATTACTTCTCATGACGCTGGATATATTGATAAACCTCTAGAAACAATTGTTGGTTTACAAACCGACAAGCCATTAAAGCGTGCAATCATGCCTAATGGTGGTATTCGTATGATCGAAAGTTCATGTAAAGCATATGACAAAACTTTAGATCCTGAAGTTTTAGAAATCTTTACCAAATATCGTAAATCTCATAACCAAGGCGTTTTTGATGTTTACACCCCAGAAATCATGGCTTGTCGTAAATCTGGTGTAATTACTGGGTTACCAGATGCTTATGGTCGTGGTCGTATCATTGGGGATTATCGCCGTGTTGCTTTATACGGTATTGATTACTTGATGGCTGATAAACGTCAACAATTTGACGATTTACAAAAAGACCTAGAAACAGGTAAAAACCTTGAAGCTACTATTCGTTTACGTGAAGAAGTTACAGAACAATTCCGTGCATTAAACGACATGAAAAAAATGGCTGCAAGTTATGGCTTTGATATTTCAGGCCCTGCAACCAATGCTCATGAAGCTGTTCAATGGACCTATTTTGGTTATTTAGCTGCGGTTAAATCTCAAAATGGTGCTGCGATGTCTTTAGGACGTACATCAACATTCTTGGATATTTATATCCAACGTGATCTAGAAAATGGTGTAATTACTGAAACACAAGCTCAAGAATTCATTGATCACTTTGTGATGAAACTTCGTATGGTTCGTTTCTTACGTACCCCAGAATATGATGAGTTATTCTCTGGTGACCCAATTTGGGCAACAGAATCTATTGGTGGTACAGGACTTGATGGTCGTACATTGGTAACCAAGAACTCTTTCCGTTTCTTGAATACATTGTACACAATGGGACCCTCTCCAGAACCAAACATGACAGTTCTATGGTCTGAAAAACTTCCTCAAACTTTCAAAGAGTTTGCAAGTAAGGTTTCTATCGACACTTCATCATTGCAATATGAAAATGATGATTTGATGCGTCCAGACTTTAACAGCGATGATTATGCAATTGCATGTTGTGTTAGCCCAATGGTGGTTGGTAAACAAATGCAATTCTTTGGAGCTCGTGCAAACCTTGCTAAAACATTGCTTTATGTAATCAATGGCGGCGTAGATGAAAAATCAAAAGCTCAAGTTGGTCCTAAAACTGCACCAATGATGGATGAAGTCTTAGATTTCGATAAAGTTATGGCTGGTATGGATAGCTTTATGGATTGGTTGGCAACAAATTATGTAACTGCTCTAAATTGTATCCATTATATGCATGATAAATATAGCTATGAAGCAGCATTAATGGCATTACATGATCGTGACATTGTTCGTACAATGGCTTGTGGTATTGCTGGACTTTCTGTTGCTGCAGACTCTTTATCTGCAATTAAATATGCAAAAGTACGCCCTGTTCGTGACGAAAATGGTGTTGCTGTTGATTTCGAAATTGAAGGTGAATATCCTCAGTTCGGAAATAACGATGCAAGAGTTGATGATATCGCTTGTGATCTTGTTGAACGTTTCATGAAGAAAATTAAAAAACTTCCTATGTATCGTGATGCAATCGCAACTCAATCTGTATTAACCATTACTTCTAACGTTGTATATGGTAAGAAAACAGGAAATACACCTGATGGTCGTCGTTCTGGCGCTCCATTCGGACCAGGTGCAAACCCAATGCATGGTCGCGATAAAAAAGGTGCTGTTGCTTCATTGACCTCTGTTGCTAAACTTCCTTACGAATATGCAAAAGACGGTATTTCTTATACATTCTCTATTATTCCAAACGCATTAGGAAAAGATGATTCTATGCGTAAAACAAACCTAGCTGGAATGATGGATGGATATTTCCACCATAATGATAATCGTGAAGGTGGACAACATTTGAATGTAAACGTCTTTAACCGTGAAACATTGGTTGATGCACAACAACATCCTGAAAAATATCCAAGCCTAACAATCCGTGTTTCTGGGTATGCTGTGCGCTTCAACTCATTAACAACGGAACAACAAAATGATGTCATTAATCGTACTTTTACCGCTACGATGTAATTGATATTCATCTACTTGTTGACTACATAAATGATAGATAAAGAAAGGTCCTGCAAAGGGCCTTTCTTTTAACGAATCATGCTATAAAAACTGATAAAATGAAAGTAAGTTAATAATGCATACAGACGACCACATCAGAGGCCGTATCCACTCCATTGAATCTTTTGGCACAGTCGATGGTGACGGAATTCGTTTTATTGTTTTTTTCCAAGGCTGCCTCATGAAATGTCTATATTGTCATAACCCAGATACTTGGGATATGCAGGGAGGACGTTTTGTGACTGTTCCTGAATTAATACAGGAAATCGTTACTTATAAACCCTTCTTACAACCTAATGGTGGTGGTGTTACTGCTTCTGGTGGAGAAGCTGTATTACAAGCCCGTTTTGTCTACGAATGGTTCAAAGCATGTCATCAAGAAAATCTTACCACATGCCTTGATACCAACGGCTATGTCAGAAAATATACTCCAGAAATTGATGATCTTGTAAATGAAACAGATCTCGTTATGCTTGATTTAAAGCAAATGAATGATGAGGTACATCAAAAATTAACAGGCGTTTCCAATCAATATGCCAAGCAATTTGCTGAATATTTACATCAACACAACAAACGCACATGGATACGATATGTTGTAGTTCCTGGTTGGACAGATGATGATGAATCTGCTCATTTATTGGGGCAATTTACCAAAAATATGGACAATATTGAACGGATAGAGCTTTTACCTTTTCACCAAATGGGAAAAGTAAAGTGGGAGATTATGCATAAAGAATATCAACTCGAGAATGTTGAATCGCCTTCTCGTGCAACATTAGAACGATTACAAAAAATAATCTCGAACTATGGTCACAAAGTGATTTTTTAATTTACACACGACCTCTTAATAAAAATTCATTTTAATATTTTACTTCATTTTATTACTAATATTATCAATGTAATTATGATATAAATTTATTAAAGCCATATTATTGCAGCATATGGAGATTGAAATAAATGCTATTTGATTATCAAAGTCAATACTCTTCTGGAATATCATTTTTCTCTAAAGAAATTGATAATTATTTTATTGATTATATACCAGGGAAATTAAATCAATTAATAATTACGTTTGAAAATGCTGATCAACCCAAAAAACCACGTTTAGACAAAATGCGTGAAGCATGGGGAGCAACATTCCTAACACGTAAAGGCTTTTCTGTTCTTGGTATTAAACCAAAAAAAGTTGATTGGTACCGAGGTGCCGATTTACATAACTTTTTTAGATCACATAATTTTAAAATATTTATTTCGAGCTTCCAACAAGTAATTCTTTATGGATCCTCAATGGGCGGTTTTGCTGCCCTTACCTTTGCAGAAGCTTGTCCCAATGCAATTGTAGTTGCCTTTAACCCACAATCTACACTCCATGCTGATTTAGCACCATGGGAAACTCGTTACCCTGAAGGGACTGCGCAGAATTGGACTGGAGATTTTGCTGATGCTTATTATGGAATAAAAAACGCAAAAAAAGTTTATATTGCATATGATCCTCTTTTAGATTTAGACCGCAAACATGTCGAAAGATTAACAGGCCCAAATGTAACTCTTTTTAAAATGCCTTTAGTTGGGCACATAGTAATGGGGTGGATGGGAGAGGCCGGCATTCTTTCAACATTTTTAGATGATGCTTTTGCCGGAACCCTTACTGAGAGCCAATGCCAACAGCTCGCACGAAATCGACGAAAAACTGCCCGTTACTATATAGTTATGGGATTAAGAACCAGATATACATCGGTTGCTCTTGCATGCGCTAATAAATTGCTAAATTTCCAACATATACCACTTCATCACCAAAGAGATTTTAAAGCATTAATTTTTAAACATCAACTATGGAAACATATACTTACAGATCAATGGAAAAACAAACTTATCAGTTTAGAAAAAACTATTCTGTTTAATATCCTTAAAGAGGCATCTGATCACGGTTTCCCAAATCTCGCTTTAGCAATTTGTAATTATGTTATTGAACAGAAAAAAATTAGTTGGCAAATACTTACTCTGGCAGCTGAATGTCAACATCGTCTAGGCAATTTATCTGCAGGAAAAAAACTAGCATATCAAGCGATAAAAGAATCTCCCTCTACTGGAAACTGTTATCGTATTTTAGCTCGCATTTTGCATGATATGGGAGATTTATTAGAAGCTGTAAAGGCTGCAACAGAAGGTGTTCATGTTGATCCAAATAGTCCACTAGGATGGAAAGATCTAGCTACATATTATAAAGAATTAGGACAACTACAACCTGCACTAGAGAGTGCAAAACAGGCCCATAACCTAGTGCCTTATGATAAATCAGTCACTATATTAATAGACTCTATTACAAAATTAATTACATCAGAAAAATAATCTCAATAAAAAGGAGGCTTAAAGCCTCCTTTTTATTATCTATCACAACAAATATTAATCTGCCATCAAGCGAAGAACATAAGGTAAAATACCACCATGACGGTAATACTCAACCTCTTCTTGAGTATCTACACGACAGATTAAAGGAACCTCTTGTGTCGAACCATCAGTACGATGAATACGCATTGTCATTTTTTGACGTGCTTTCAAGGTTTCAATACCAATAATATCGATTTGCTCATCCCCTTTAAGGTTCAATGTTTGACGTGTTGTGCCCTCCTCAAACAACAAAGGTAACACACCCATTCCAACAAGGTTTGAACGGTGAATACGTTCAAAGCTTTCTGCAACTACGGCTTTAACTCCTAAAAGATTAGTTCCTTTAGCTGCCCAGTCACGAGAAGAACCCATACCATATTCTTTACCACCAAACACAACCAAAGGTGTCTTTTCTTGCTGATATTGCATAGCAACATCATAAATCGCACCTTCTTTGCCATCTGGATAATGTTTCGTATAACCGCCCTCAACACCAGGAACCATCTCATTGCGAATACGAATATTCGCAAATGTACCACGCATCATCACTTCATGGTTACCACGACGAGAACCATAAGAGTTAAAGTCTTCTACTTTAACCCCATTTTCTGTCAAGTAACGTCCTGCTGGAGAGTCTTTACGAATAGAACCCGCTGGAGAAATATGATCTGTTGTTACGTTATCAGCCAAGAGTGCTAATACTCTTGCGCCCTTAATATCTGAACGATGAGCTGGTGCCTCTTTACCCATACCCTCGAAATAAGGTGGGTTACGAACATACGTTGATTTATCATCCCAACCATAAGTTTGTGAACCTGTTGCCACAGCCAATGCTTGCCATTCTTTAGGGCCTTTCTCAACGTGATCATACCCTTTAAGGAACTCACCTTGAGTAATCGAAGAAGCCATTGCATCAGAGATCTCTTTTGCTGATGGCCAGATATCTTTTAAATAAATTTCTTTACCATCTTTAGAAACACCTAACGCAACTTTGGTAATATCTTTACGCAAGGTTCCCAAAATTGCATAAGCAACAACTAATGGAGGGCTAGCAAGATAATTTGCACGAACATTCGGAGAAATACGCCCCTCAAAGTTACGATTACCAGAAAGAACTGCTGTTCCAACCAATTTATTATTTTCAATCGTATCAATGATATCATCCGTTAAAGGGCCTGAATTCCCAATACATGTGGTACAACCATAGCCAACGATATTAAACCCTAATGCATTCAAAGGTTCAATTAACCCTGCATTTTGCAGATATTCAGTAGCCACTTTGGAACCTGGTGCTAATGAAGTTTTCACCCAAGGTTTACGCGTTAACCCCAAAGCATGGGCTTTCTTTGCTAATAAACCTGCAGCCATCATCACTTCAGCATTGGATGTATTAGTACAAGACGTAATCGCTGCAATGACTACAGAGCCATGTTCTAATTCATAATCTGCATTAGCAACAGGATAAGATTTATCTTGATCTGCGGTCACATGGAATCCATCAACCAATTCTTTTTCAAAAGCTGAAGTTGCTTTCGCCAAATCAATACGATCTTGAGGGCGACGAGGTCCAGAAATAGAAGGAACAACGGTGCCAATATCTAACTCTAATGTATCTGTAAATTCAGGATCAACACTACTTGCATCACGGAACATACCCTGAGCTTTAAGATAAGCTTCAACCAGTTTAATTTGATGTTCATCACGCCCTGTTAGACGTAAATAATCTAATGCCTGTTGATCAACTGGGAAGAACCCACACGTTGCCCCATATTCAGGTGCCATATTTGCAATAGTTGCACGAGTATATAATGGCAAATGATCCAAAGCTGGACCAAAGAACTCAACAAATTTACCAACCACACCTTTTTTACGCAACATTTCGGTAACTTTTAAAACCAAGTCCGTTGCGGTTACACCAGCGGCCAATTTTCCTGTTAATTTAAACCCAATCACATCAGGAATTAACATGGTAATCGGTTGCCCTAACATAGCTGCTTCGGCTTCAATACCACCAACGCCCCAACCCAATACGCCAAGACCATTAATCATCGTTGTATGGGAATCTGTTCCATATAAAGTATCTGGATAAGCATAAGTCTTACCGTCTTCCTCATTATGCCAAACGACTTTAGCAATATGCTCCAAATTGACTTGATGACAAATCCCAGTATCAGGAGGCACAACAGAAAAGCCTTTAAATGCTTCTTGTCCCCAACGTAAAAATGCATAACGCTCTGCATTCCGTTCAAATTCCAACGTAATATTTTGCGTTAACGCTGTTGAAGAACCTGCATAATCAACCATCACAGAGTGATCGATCACTAAATTTACAGGAATTAAAGGATTAACTTTTTGTGGATCACCTTTTAAGCTGATCATTCCTTCTCGCATCGCAGCTAAATCAACAACCGCTGGAACGCCCGTGAAATCTTGCATTAAAATACGAGCTGGACGAAATGGAACTTCGGAATCACTGTGACGATTTTTAAGCCATCCAACAACTGACTTCGCATTATCAACCGTGAAAGCATGACCATTTTCAAAGCGCAAAATATTTTCCAACAATACTTTTAATGTATGAGGTAAATGTTTTACTGAGCCTATTTGTTTTTCTGCTTCAGGAAGTGAAAAATAATGATAGCTTTTTCCATCCACATCTAAAGTGCGACAAGTTTTTAAACTATCTTGGCCAATGAGTTTCATAATGGCATCCTTATTCGTATATTTTATTTCTGAACTATTAATATATTATTTATCAAAATTTTCGATTACCTTATAGTTTTTATATCTCGAATCGCATAAAAGCAATTATGAGAACCACTTTGTTTTTTCACTTACGTGTGTACTAAGCATAAAAAGGATGTAAAGCACTGGAACCGATATCTGATAATCTCTTATCTGTGACGAACATCAGTGCTTTTCGTGGGGAAAAACTCGTTTTAAAAAAAGTTAACTTTTCTCTATCCTCTGGCGAGTCTCTGATTATCAAAGGCCCTAATGGCGCAGGAAAAAGCACATTACTTCGCCTCTTAGCTGGATTACGATCTGTTGATGCAGGTCAAATTACTTGGAATAACCAAAATATTGCAGAATATTCTTATGAACACAGCCAAAATATTGCTTGGTTAAGCCATCAAGATTCTCTAAAGCCCGCTTTAACGGTCAAAGAAAATTTACAACTAACTAGTCAGATTTATAAAACAGACCTTTATGCTGCTTTAAAAACCGTTAATTTAACCCATATGGCAGATATTCCAACGCGTATGTTATCTGCAGGTCAAAAACGACGCACGGCTCTGGCTAGAATTTTATTGAAACCTGCACAATTATGGTTACTGGACGAACCTTCAGTGGGACTAGATCAAGAAACTATTCAGCAGCTAGGGTGTATCTTTGAGAATTTCAATCAGCAAGGTGGTATGATCATTACCACAACTCATGTGCCTCTTCCTTTACAAAATAGTAAAGTTCTACATTTAACTCCACCGACATCCATGGCATCAGCGTTATAAAATGCGTATTTTTTTCCTCTTTATTCGCCGAGAAATCCAACTATCTCTCCGATACAGCACAGATAGCCTAGGCACAATTTTATTCTTTATTCTAACGGCCTCTTTATTTCCTCTAGCTTTGGGGCCAGAGCCTCAATTATTACGCCAAATCGCCCCAGGAATTCTATGGGTATGCGTTCTACTTGCCGCATTACTTCCTATAGAGCGTTTATTTAATCATGAATATGAAGATGGATCTTTGGAGCAACTCTTATTGCTAGGCCTTCCCCCTTATGGTTTAGCACTCGCAAAAATGGTTGGACATTGGCTAACAACAGGGATCCCTCTGCTTATTGCTAGCATTCCCCTCGCTTTAATGTTTAACTTTCCTTATCACGCTATTCCGCTCTTTATCCTAAGCCTTATGGTCGGTACAGCCTGCTTATCTCTACTAGGTGGGATGGCAACCTGTATCGCTCTAGGAGCGAGAAGGAACGCTTTTTTGCTTCCTTTACTAACCTTCCCTTTACTGACACCTGTTTTAATTTTCGGGGCTATGATTACTGACGCACAGTTACATGCCCTGAACTATATGCCTCATCTTCAATTACTTGGTGCTTGCTTTGCGTTGGCATTACCACTCTGCCCATTCGTTGCAGGTGCTGGGCTTAAATTAGCAGCAGAGTGATCGCCTACAGGTGCAGCTGCAGTTCCAACAACCTTAAACGGTATTGAACCAGAACTCTCTTCACCTTTCCATGTCCAAATTTGCCATTGTAATTGATATTTCCCAGCTTTGAGCGGATAAGTTGTTTTGACCTCCGTGTGATCCAAAGAAACAGTTGCAGGAATTAAAATCGGCTCCCCTGTTTCACCCACCAATAATAATCTGCTTCGAAACTGATTAAAATCATGATCATATTTAACCATAATTTCTTGATTACCAGCTTGTAACGTTTGGTTTGCTTTTGGAATAGAGCTTTGAACACTAATCGCATAAGCAGAAAGACCACTTACCATCATGCCAACCATTACCATCGAAGTCATCATTGTCATTTTACAAAATTTTTGCACTTTTTTATCCTTTACCTATAAAAAAGAATTTATTCCTTTTGCATCCTAAGCTATCTTATTCCACGAAAACAATATCATTCTTTACTTCTATCCTAATATAGGAAATATAAATGGGTATGCCTATTAATCGTTTCGCCTTATTGACCCTTATCGGGGTTAGTTTCTCTAGCCTTATAGGGGCCTCGTCTGCATATGCCAATTATAAAAGATGTTGGATTCAAAAAGGAGTTGCGACGATTAACTGCGATCCTGCTGATGGATATTATTTTGTCAAAGAAAAAGATCAATATAAAAAATGTAACGTTGCAAATGGTGACTTAACCAATAAATGTAAACAAGAAGACGGCTTTGCCATGTTTTTAACCAATCATCGTTGGTATCAATGCCCTATTCAAAATGGTATAAAAACAGATCATTGCAGCCTTGCAGATGGTTATCATGTGATTTTTGTTCCGCATTTACCGTTATTATAGAATTTATGGGATTATATAATAAAGATAAATTTCTTTATCATTTACCTTTAAAAAATATCTTATTGTTCACACGTTTTAACAATCATAAAGATAAAACAAAAAATGGACCATTCTAATGCTAATAGCAATCAACTTACACATCAAGAAAGCCCACTAGCAATAATCTGTACATTATTTATTTTCATGATAATAATAACAGAACGAGCCTGTTACCTAGTCGAAGAAACACCACAAAACGATGCACGTTATATTGTAACATTATTTTTAATATGCATGATTTTGCTTTGGGTAACCTTATTCATTGTAACACGCAAGATGCAAACAAATAAAAACTTACGCGTATATTTATCGACAATACCTTTTATCCTGATTGTGTTCTGTGCCATAAAGCATATACCTATTAATAGCACGCTATCCTATAATCTAGTTACAATAACATATGGTACTTTTTTTTATCGCTATCATCTCAGCCGTTACATACATAATCAAGAATATATATACGCACTTAGATAAAACTAAGAAAAGCGAAAGGTGGTATTATATAATACCAATATCTGATGGGATAGTAACCACAAGTGTTCTATACATACTCTTACATTATTGTTCTCCAAATTTATTTCCATAAAAATTTATTATTCTCTACGAAAAAGTTAATATATTTTCCACTATTACAAAGATAAAATAATCTATTTTTTATTAACAATAAAAATACATAAAAAAGGCACCTCATTTCAGGTGCCTTTTTTATTTAATAAGCAATTAATTCTTATTTAGACTCTTGCTTTGTTGCTGGTACATCTTTCGCAAAAGGCTCCCCTTGAGGAGGATAAGCAGTATCCCAACTTGGAGGCGCTGGTAAAGAAACAGGATGTTCTTTCAGCTCTTTCATCAAGTAATCAACCGCTGTTTCCAATTGTTTATCATGACCATCTTGTAACTCTGCTGGCGTATTTTCAACTTCAATATCTGGTTTAACCCCATAATTCTCGATAATCCATTCAGAGTTCAATCCATATAGGCTTTCTTCTGGAATAGTAATATATCCACCATCACGCAAAGGCCAATATCCGCGGATACCACGAACACCACCCCATGTGCGTTTACCAATCAATTTACCCAATCCATATTTACGGAAGTAATAAGGGAAAATATCTCCATCAGAAGCAGAATACTGATTAATCAAGGTCACTTTAGGCCCGTTAATTAATTGTTGAGGCAAGGTTGCTTGCATATTTTCACGGTTCGTCGTCATACCAACTAAGATCCGTCGTAATCTTTCCAACAAGATTTGATCAATAAAGCCACCACCATTCCAACGATCATCAATAATCACAGCCTCTTTATCAAGCTGAGAATAGAACTGACGAATAAATTGCTGCATACCTAATTCTTCCATATCGGAAAGATAAATATAAGCAATGCGACCATGAGATAAACGATCAACCATCTGACGATTATGCTCTACCCATGCTCTTTCTTTCAAAGAAAGCTCATTTTTAAGCGTATTCACTTCAACGGTTTTGACCTTGCCTGTATCTTTGTCTTCAAAAGACAACTGAACAGGATTAGAAACCCCAACAAAGAATTGATATGGATTGACATTTCCTTTGACGTCTTGTCCATTCACAGAAAGTAAATAATCCCCTTCGTGAATATTCAATCCAGGCTCGGTCAAAGGACTGCGATATTGTTTACGGCTATTATCCCCTTGATAAATTTTAGCCAATGAGTAACGCTCTTTTTGTGCATCATAAGCAAAATCAACCCCCAATAAAGCCGTTGGAACAGCTTTCACAGGATCTTGTTGATCTCCGCCACCAACATATGTATGAGAATTTCCAATTTCACCAACCATTTGGCCAATAATATAATTCACATCGGAACGAGATCCTGCCAAAGGAATAAGTGCTTCATACTTATCATGCACAGCTTGCCAATCTTGGCCATTCATTTGAGAGTTTACAAATAGATCACGTTGTAAACGCCAAGCATCTTCAAACATTTCTTTCCATTCTTTGGGAGGCTCTACGCGAGTACGCATAGAAGAAACATCTAAGGTTTTATCATCTGCATGTTTTTCTTTGGCATCAGCAACTACCCAAGAATCTTTTTGATTATAGAGAACCTTGCTGCCATCATAAGAGAGACTGTAATTATCAATTCCTTTCTCAATCACGGCATCTTTACGCTCTTTCAAATCATAAACATGCATTGCAGGTTTTTCACCAGAGAACTCACCAGACATCGTTTGTGGTGGAGATAATAAATAATAAATCTTATCCCCCGCAGCCTGCATGTCGGTAATTTCACCACCCGTCATCGGCACAGGAACAATCCGTCGTTCTAAATTCTTAAAATCAATTTTCACTGCTGGTGTAGATGCTTTTTTATCTTTATCTGCTGGATTGACTTGATCTGCTGACTTAGCTTTTTCTTCTTGTGGTAATTGCCCTTCATCAGAACGAACAGCAAAAGGTGAAGGCGTATCTTTATCTAATGTTGCGATATAAATCCCAGCACTTTTAACTGTTAACGCATTCATTTCATTATCGGCAAACACCGTATTTTCATAACGGTTAGATGCAAAATACAAATATTTACCATCAGGAGAAAATACAGGTAAATAATCATTATTTTGCCCAGACGTTAACCTTGCAGGCATTTTTTGATCAATATTATAGGCCCACAGAGCGCGTTGTTGATTTGGTTGAGTTAAACTATACGCAATCCATTTGCTATCAGGGGAAAAACTAAAATCATGAATCTCTGCATTCTCATCAACAGCAATTTTCTTAAGATTATCGCCATTGCTATCCATTAACCATAAATTATGATTGCCATCAGAAAAGGCTATTTTTTTACCATTGGGTGAAAAACGTGGCGCATAATAATATCCCGTTTTAAAATCTGTTAAGATTTTTTCTTCCCCACCGACAGACGGACGAATAGCAATATTTTGTTCACCATTACGATCCGTTGTATAAGCAATCCATTTGCCATCAGGAGACCATACAGGATGGTCAGCATCAACATCACTAGAGTAGATTAAATTACGAATAGCCCCATGCTCAACAGGCACCGTAAAGATATTTCCTCTGGCAGCAAAAGCCGCTCGTTTTCCACTAGGAGATAAAGTAAAATCTGGTTGTTGAGCAGGATCAATTTTACGAATAGAATCAGAAACATTCACATAACGAGGCATTGTTCTGGTGCCATCATCTGGAACGGTTACAGAAACCTCATGCAACTTCTCAGATGGTAAGTCCAACAGATATAGTTTTCCACCTTGTTGGAAAACAATTCCATTATCTCCCAATGAAGGGAAATCAATATCATAATCTGTGAAATGGGTAACTTCTTTTGTCTGACCTGTTGCTTTATCATATACCCACAGATTTAAACGACGATTTGAATCTCTATCAGACAAGAAGTAAATCCTATTCTGATACCACATTGGAATAGTATCCGTGCCTTTCCAATGCGTAATTTGCTCTAGTTTCTTTGTATCAAAATTATAGGTATAAACATCTTGGGCCAGTCCGCCATCATAACGCTTCCATGTGCGAAAATCACGGTAAATACGAGTATAAGCAATATCTTTTCCAGAAGGGCCGTAACTGATAAATCCAGAACGATCCAATGGAAGTTGCTGAGGCAACCCTCCGTCAATAGAAACCGTAAAAGGAAGGCTCATCCAACTGTTCCACGCATTTCTGCGAGATAAAAAGACGATTTCTTTGGAATCTGGTGTCCACGTCACCACCATATTATCAGGGCCCCACCGCTCTGGAGCAGAGGCAACGACATCAGAATGATAGGTTAACCGTTTAACCTCACCACCATTCGCAGGCATGACGTAAACATCTCTATTTCCTTGATAACTCGCCGTAAATGCCAACCACTTTCCATCAGGAGAAAAACGAGGCATCACATCTTCACCCGTATCCGCAGTCAAACGCCGTGCAACACCACCTTCTTTAGGCACTTCCCATACATCACCACGCGCAACAAAAGCAATCTTATCCCCATGTAACGTTGGATAACGCATTAAAGCTTGTTCTTTTGTCGGAGATTTCACAGCCTCTTGTGCAGGTTTACTGTCTTCCTCTGCCAATACAGGGGTAAAGATCATCCCATAACCAATAGCTCCAACCTGTGCGAGCATGGTGCTTAATAATAATTTTTTCCATCGACTGATCTGAACCATTGGTATGTTTTCTCCTTAAATGACTCTTAAATATTTTTATGATCACATTATATAACAGCGATCTTCTTAAATCTTTCACCATCCATAAAACACGCATTATGGCGAATACTCAATCTATTATTTGTCAAATTTTAGAAAGAATTGTTGATGTTTAAACGATTATCTCCACCAAGTTATCGAACAAATCACAAACACAAGATGTTTTCTCTTGTCATGTTTCGATATTTTTTTGTAATAGATAAACACTACATACAGATTACATACAAGGAACCTCTATCATGACTGATACTCTTCCCGATCGTTTATCCGCAGATCCACACAGCCCTTATTATAACGAAGAACTCCTGAACCATGGCGTTGGCATTCGTTTCAAAGGCGTTGAAAAAGACAATGTTGTTGAATATTGTATCAGTGAAAAATGGGTAAAAGTCAGTGTTGGAAACACCGTAAAACGCGACGGTAAACCGATGACAATGAAATTAAATGGTCTTGTTGAGGCTTATGTCAAAGAAAATACTGACGAAAAAGCTAAATAAGATATTAAAAGCATTATATAAATTTATATAATGCTTTTTCTTTATTGAACTATAAATTACGTCCAAACAAACGAATCACAAGTTCCATACATGTTTGAAATAAAGCCGCATCATATCTTGGACCTTCATCACGCAAAAAAGCATGTTGTGCGTTAAATTCATGCCATTCATAAGAAGCTTCTGCTTTATGTAACGCTTGTTGAATTTGAATACGTCCTTCAAATGGCACATGAGGATCCTGTCTGCCAAACACAAACATGGTCTCCCCTTTGAGTTCATTCAAACGATGAATAGTATTATCACACTGCCCTTGTCCTAACGTCGAATCATGCACATTTGTTGCATAAAAACAAGCTGCTGCTTTGACATCAGAATGTAATGCTGCACGTAATGCCAAATGACCACCTAAGCAAACACCCATTGTGCCAATATGACCATTACAATGTTCATAGGTCTTCGCCCACTCAATCACCGTGTTAGCATCTGAATCATACGCAGAAATAGGCTTTTCAAATTTCAAGCAATTTCCGCGATCCGTTCCTTCTTTATCATATTCCAAGACAGTCCCTAGAGGTTCATACTCATGATACACTTCTGGCACAATCACGATATAACCTTGTCCTGCAATATAAGCTGCTAACCGACGAATAGGTTGCGTGACTTGATAAATTTCTGAGTAAAAAATAACTGCAGCATATTTTCCTTCAGCAACTGGACGAAAAATATGACAACGCATCAAGCCTGTTGGTGTTTTTAGATCAATTGTTTCATTCGTTTGGATAATCATGACTTTACTTTTACCGATCAATTTCTATGAAAAGCACTAATGCTCATATCAAGCCGAGTTTACCTAGCCCAACGAGCAATAATCAATGGATTATTTTGTGCGTCTAACAACTTTAAAACTTTGCCATGGATTGAATAAGATTTAATAGATTTCAAATAACTGAAAAAACGCGCATCCTGTGCATTGACATCATTTGATAAACAAGTTTCATTCGTTGTCACAATATCCTGAATGGTAACTGTATTTTTACCTTGGCTAAATTTTCCGAGAAATTTATTACACAAACCACGCCCAGTCACTTTATGACTGTAAGGATTAAAGGAAATAGATGCATAATTCTTTTCCCCTTGATAGGTTTGAAGCGTTTTTTTCTGACCTTGCAGAGATTCAACACGCCATACAGATTCATCAAATGGAGATTGTTTTTCTACCACCTGTGCAAAAGCCAAACCACTGCCAAGAACCATTTGAATACCGACGATCCATGCAAACAGATTTTTAATCATTCCAACCGATCCTAATTTATAAAAAGGATCATACTCTCATATTTTAATAATTCTATAAAGATCATCTGATAAAAGTTTACAATGAAATTTATGAAAGAAAAATCTCATACTTTGTTAATTCTTTTAGCATAATTTTATCCTTATGATACTAAAATATAGCAATAAAAAATTTATAAAACTTTTGAAAAAATTAAGTTCTTATGATTTCATTGCATATTCACATTAACATTGCTCATTTTAATATCAAATTAATTTTGATTAAATAACGATTATTTGATGTCATTACTATTAAAATCATTTCTTCTTATAATCTAGCCACAAAGATAAAACTGTCTATTCATAAAAAAATATGAAAAAGCCTTCTGCAATAATCTAAAAATTACCCATAAATACCACCTGTGCAAATAGATAAAACAACATTACCAGCCGCAGCAGTAATTACTTGATGCATATTAGCCCCTGCATAGAGAATAATTAATATATAATAGGTGTTAATAAGGTGACATAGGCAAAAACATTAAACATGATATTCACAACAGCGTTCGTTTTACTCAAGGGAACTCTGTGTAAAAGAAAGTCTCTATAACTACCATAAGGTTTAGCAATCAACGCATTCACTGGAACCGCAATTAATCGAGCATAAAATGATTGTCCAAAAGTCATCTTAGAAATTAAAATTTCAATAAACATATTGGTAATAGTACAAAAAATAACCATTGCCACCATATCTGCAACGATTAACCTAAATGGATCTGATTTAATTCCTTTTAATATTTTTTTACAAAAGAATAGTGGTGGTTACTAATAAAATTATTTAAAATGAAATGCATATTATCCTCTAATCATCATCTAATAAAACTTAAGGATATTATGCCCGTTTTCTCGCCAATCAGTATAATGAAGGATGGACAATTTATTGTTTAATTAGGACAGAAGATGACCACCAATGTAAAAAATAAACCTCTATTACTTTCTTCTTATTTTTCTGATGATTTTTTATATCCTTGTTGGTTCAGAACATCGGATATGCCTGCCAACTCCACTTACTCTGTCCTACACCATAAATCAGGAGAATTTGTCTTTACTTTTGATGGCAGCCTCGAAGTAAACGTTGAATCCAACCACCTCATTGCCCCAATGAATTATGGCGTATGGATTCCTCCTATGGTTGACCATGAATGCCTAAGTCGTTATATCACCAGCTCTTGCTCTGTTCATATCATGCCAGATTTTTGCATGGGCCTTCCAACTATTCCATGCACACTTGAAACCAATGAACTCTCCCGATCTATCTTAAAATACTTAAAATCTCTTCCACAAACCATGCTGGTTTCTGATGAAATACAAAGACTTTTAGTGGTCTTTATCGATCAATTAAAACAGATGAAAATACATAGTGACTTTCTACCATCATCAAACGATATGACGCTACGCCATCTTCTAGAATTTATAGAAGCCACCCCAGAAGATAACACACCTATCCAAATCTTAGCTCAAAAAGCAGGTATCACTGTTCGGACATTAAACCGAAAAAGTCACCATGAGCTGGGAATGCCATTCACCGAATGGCGCCGACGCTTTAAAATTGTTCAAGCAATGCATTTATTAGATCAAGGATATAAAGTAGAGGTTGTTGCCTATGAACTCGGCTATAGTAGTGCATCAGCCTTCATTACAATGTTCCAAAAAATTACAGGACGAACACCAAGACAAAAATTATAAAATACCTTAGCCATTCATAGACAGATTAAACTATTACAAACCTTATTGATCACCCCATTTACGATCCGGTTATCGCAAAGAATAAACGGTCATTATTCCTAAAATTGTTAAGATAATCGACGCACAGACATGGGTTAAGATAGTTATTCCAGCCCACATAAAACGGCCTTCTTGCATTGATAAAACAACTTCTGCAGAAAAACTTGAAAACGTAGAAAGACCACCAAGGAATCCCGTAATAATAAATAACCGCCATGGCACTAACGCTGGAATTAACACAAAAATAGCTACGGCAATTCCAATTAAATATCCTGCAATACAATTGGCAGCTAATGTTCCCAAAGGCATATAGGGGAACAAAGAATTTAAAGACATTCCTAGCCACCACCGAAGCAAGCAACCAAGCGTTCCACCAACACTGACCATCATAATTGAATTAAACATTTACCCTATCCTTATACAAATAATATGCCAGATAGGTACAGATCTACGCGCCCCGTACATACTGGCTCCGCGTAGATATCATCATCCGCAAAATGCGGCGGTTTACAAGGAGGATATCATCTCCTAAACTTTATTTATTATTGTTAATCCAGCTTTAATACACTGTCAATTTGTATATTCATACCAACAATAAAAAAGTCAGGTTTGAAATCACCTGACTTTTGTAGAATATCTAACAACTACTGATAAATAAATTTATTCAGCATCATTTGTGCTAACTGATATAAATAAAGACTGATTGCCTCTTAATATTCTTAATAAAACATCTGTATCTTTTTTCAGAACATTACGAATGGCATCTGTTACTGCATTAGGATTATCAACGGGATGATTATCAACAGACACAATCACGTCTCCAGGCTGCAATCCAGAACGATCAGCAGGTGAATTACTTTTAATCCCACTAATCACAACGCCTTTAACACTATCATCAACACCAATTTGTTGTCTTAAGTCAGGCGTTAACGGTGATAAAGCAAGCCCAAGATTACTTGTTTTTTTAATAACAGCTTTATTATCTTGTTTATCGTCACTCAGATTCGCAACCTTAGCCGTTAGATCTTTTTTAACCCCATCTCGTAACACGGTTAACTTGATATCTGTCCCTGGCGCAATTCCAGCCACACGCACGGCAAGTTCACGAGGATCTTTCACAACTTGGCCATCTAAACTTAAAATCACATCCCCTACCATAACTCCAGCTTTTTCTGCAGGACTATCCGGAGAAATAGACGCTACCAAAGCACCTTGTGGTTGCATACCATGTTCAGGCTCTGGAAGTTTTAACGCTTTTACCATAGAAGATGTTACAGATTGTGCTGCAACGCCTAAATAACCTCTGGTCACATGACCACTTTTTTCTAATTGCCCAATAATATTTTTTACGGTGTTTGATGGAATAGCAAATCCAATTCCAATGGATCCCCCTGATGGAGATAAAATAGCGGTATTTACGCCAATAACTTTACCATCCTGAGAGAATAAAGGCCCTCCGGAGTTCCCACGATTAATCGGCGCATCAATCTGAATAAAAGAATCATACGGGCCATCGCCAATATCTCGACCACGAGCAGACACAATCCCAGCTGTTACCGTGCCACCTAGACCATATGGGTCGCCAACTGCAATCACCCATTCTCCTGGTTCAACACCATTCGAATCTCCCAATTGAATAAATGGGAAGGGTTTATCAGATTTAATTTTTAATAAAGCTAAATCCGTTTTTGGATCTAACCCAACCACTGTTGCTTGATATTTCGAACCATCCTCTAAAGAAACTGTAATTTTCTTTGAATCTTTAACAACGTGATTATTAGTAACTACATACCCATCAGGAGAAATAATAAACCCAGACCCACGAGCTTCTACAACTTGTTTTTGCATTTGTTGAGGAAACATTGGAAAAGGAAACGGTGCTGGAAATCCACCATTCCCACCACCTGAAAAATTACCATTATCAGGGAAGCCACTGATTGTTTGATCGTCTCCACCAACGGTTATTTTTGATGAAATAGAAACGACTGCTGGTCGCACTTGCTTCACTAAATCAACAAAATTAGGTAGATTTTGAGTCGAGGTAACCGGCTTAATCGCCCCTGCATGTTCAGTTAATACACCAGCCGCATTTGCGGAATAAACCCCACCAAAAGAAATAGAGCTGCCAATCAGCAAAGAAGCCATCATCCCTTGTCTAATATATGGGGTGAATTGAGAAAATGCTTTAACAAATTGGTCTTTATTTAAAAAGTTAATCATTCAACACCTATTGTTTAAATTCATAATAATGAATAGTTGGCTCTACTATGATTGGTAATTATGGCAAAAATTAACAAGAAGTCGATCTCATTTGTTGGAAAAAATTTTTTAACAAGATTTGACTCTCTTGCTCTTGTACTCCACCGATAATTTCTGGACGATGCAACGACTGCCGATGAGAAAAAATACAAGCTCCGTGCTCTACACCACCACCTTTTGGGTCATACGCTCCAAACACAATACGATCAATACGATAATGCATCGCAGCAGCTGCACACATTGGGCAAGGCTCTAACGTAACAACTAAGGTATATCCTACCAAACGTTTTCTACTTAATAATGCACAAGCCTTTTCTAATGCCAATATTTCTGCATGTGCTGTAGGATTTTGTAATTTCTCAACTTGATTAAACGCTTCAGAAACAATCTGACCTTCAGGAGAGATCACCAATGCCCCAACAGGAACTTCACCTGCATCAAAAGCACAGTTTGCTAAATTCAGCGCAATATCCATCTTCCAAAAAGAATTTGCTTTCTTTTGCAATCATATATCCTTAAATAAGTATAATATAACCTAACCTTCATATCCTATTCGAAAGTAATAATATCTTATTTTCAGGAATAAAATAGATGTATTCTTTTACTCGACACTAAAGAGACTTTGACAAATATAACCGTTCTTCTTAATAGAAAAGAATACGTATCTATAACCTATAACATAAATTTTTTATATTCATGACAATGCTCTCCTTGCCGATGATTGGTATTACACTTGATGTATTCAATGGATCTTCCACTGAATATTCTGCCTATCCATGGCTTGCCTTACGGAAAAACTATACAACCGTGACCATAGAGGCCGGAGGTATTCCTATTGGGCTCTCTCCACTAAATGCAAAAAATATTCATGCAATCTTAGACAAACTAGACGGATTAGTGATTAGCAGTGGAAATTTTGATATTCATCCATCACTTTATGGTGCAACAGAAATACACCCTGCGGTCAAACTTAATGCAACACGCACAGAATTCGAATGGACCCTTGTAAAAGCTGCTTGGGAAAGAAATATACCTGTATTAGGCATCTGTGGTGGCGCTCAATTAATGGCTGTATTTTTGGGGGGAGAACTCTATCAACATCTTCCTGATGATGTTCCTGATGCTCTACCTCATGAACAAGACTGCCCCCCACATCAAGGAAGTCATAGCATTAACATACAACCCAATACAATTTTATCAACACTCAGCCAAAGAACCAGTTGGGCAGTTAACTCCTCCCATCATCAGGCCATAAAATCTCCAGGGCGTGGCATTATCAGTGCCATTGCCGAGGATAATATCATCGAAGCGATTGAAGATCCTTCACGGAATTTCTTTGTTGGTGTACAGTGGCACCCTGAATTCGGAATTGAATATCCGGATCGTAAAATTTTTTCTGCTTTAATTGCCAAGGCGAAACTCTATGCACAACACAAATAATGATAACGATTCTCAACCTTCTGTTAAAGGAGAGCGTATTGCCAAATGGTTGGCAAGGGCAGGAGTTGCGTCTCGTCGTGAAGCTGAGACTATGATTCAAGATGGTAAAATCTCTTTAAATAATGAAGTCATCAAACAACCTGCAACATTTGTGCAAGAACACGACATCATCAGAGTTGAAGGGAAAGTAATCTCTGCACCTGATCGAACCCGTTTATGGCGATATCATAAACCCATAGGGCTTATCACCACACACAAAGACCCAGAAGGACGTAAAACCGTTTTTGAAGCAATGCCCGAAGCAATGCCTCGGGTTATCAGCGTTGGTCGTTTAGATTTAAATAGTGAGGGTCTATTACTCCTCACCAATGATGGTGCCTTGGCTAGAAAGCTGGAAATGCCCAGCAGTCAATGGACAAGACGCTATCGCGTTCGAGTCTTTGGCACGATTAACCCAGAAGATTTTAATAGACTAAAAAAAGGAATCACCGTCGAAGGTATCCATTATGCGCCTATTGATGTAAAAATTGATTCTCAAAAAGGCAATAACACCTGGTTAACCGTTTCCTTACAAGAAGGGCGTAATCGTGAAATTAGACGCGTCATGCAGCATATTAATTTACAAGTTAATCGATTGATCCGCATTGCATACGGGCCATTCCAACTCGGTGCGCTACCCAAAGGTGCACTTGAAGAGGTTACCTTTAAAGTTATCAAAGAACAAATCGGTTTACCTTCCGCTGAGCATAAGAAAAAGTAAGATATGCGTATCATTGCAGGAAACTATAAAGGCACGACTCTATATGCCCCTATGGGGAAAGAAACACGTCCAACCTTGGATCGTGCACGCCAAACATTGTTTGATATCTTGTTACATGCCCCTTGGGCTGGCAAGGCCTTTATAGAAAGCGCAATTGTTCTTGACGCCTTTGCTGGAACGGGTGCTTTAGGCCTCGAAGCATTATCTAGAGGCGCCCAAAAGGCTTATTTCTTTGAAAAAAATATACAAACTCGGCAAGTTTTAGAAAAAAATATACAGCTTTGCCGTGCAAATTCTATCAGCATCCTATATAAAGACGTTATAATGCCTCCATTAAGCAATTGTTTTTGCAATCTTATTTTCTTTGACCCCCCCTATCATCACAAACTGATCCCTATTGCGTTAGAACAATTACAAAAAAATCAATGGATATCAGCAGACGCTTTGATCGTTACAGAAACTGCTGTCGATGAAGAAATACAACTTAACCCATCTTTCTCTTTGATTAATGAGAGAAAAATAGGTGCTGCACATTTAAAGTTCTGGAAAAATAGCAATATGATAGAGTAAACATATTGTTACTATCGATACCCTCCCTCTTCTTACCATTCTATAAACAAACGGATAATCATTGTGATCGGCCATAATAAAACAGAAAAGATTATTTCTTCTGAATTACAATCTGCATTTGGAAAACGAATGATGCAGCTTAGTGGTTGGATTCTGTGGGTATTTGCTTTGTTATTAACTTTAGCGTTAATCAGCTATAACCCTTCAGATCCTTCCTTTAATACATCTTCGACCCAGCCTCCAACCAATTTGTTGGGATATATCGGGGCGTATTTATCTGATGTGTTAATTCAATGGGTAGGTATCGCCAGCTTTTTTCCCGTTATCGTTTTTATGGCATGGGGATGGCGGATCATTAGACATCAACATCTGAAAGGATTTATCCTAAGAATAGTAACGATGTTATGTGCAATCCCTGTCAGTGCTGCTGTGATTGCTGCTATTCCTCTTTTTATCTCTAATAATTTCTCTCCAGAATGGCCAAGTGAATCTGGTGTCGGTGGTTCGGTTGGCTTTGTTATCGCCCAAACTTCTTTTACTGCTGCTCATGATGCCCTAGGGCTTTCTGGTAAAATTCTCATTTGGTCTTTGGGAATTATCTTATGCTTGTTATTAGTTCCCTTATCAATGGGATTATCCAAACAAGAATGGTATCGTATTTTAAAATTCTTCAATAGAATTTTTGGAATCATTACTTACCTGATCTTTAAAAGAAAAAAAGCTGTCGCTGAACCTGATCAATATACCAACAGTAATTCTTCAGCGCCTGTGCGTTCATATGATAGAACACCATTTAAATCAAACCCGAAAACAACAGCGTTTGAAGATGACTATACGCCTCCTTCTTATCAAGAGTCGATCCGAGCATCCACGCAAAATCCTTATCCTGCTACAGCACAAAGAAAGCAGAATGCCAGCTCACTAGCACCTGATAATACTCCAATCTTTGATCCGCAAAATGTGCCTGATAAAAACGCAAAACAATCTTCTTACTCCTCTGCGCCTCCAGCACAACAACAGCTCCCTGCGCCAACAGCAGTACCAACACACGCAGAACAATATCATGAAGACACTTCACATTACCAAGAACCCGAACAAGTTGAGCCTCCAAAAGCAAAAGGAATCTTTTCTTTTTTAAACAAACCAATCAAAGAACATTTATCACCGATTAAAGAACATATTGTAAACGAGCATATTGCACCAATCAAAGAAACGTTGCAGGCTGCTGATCCTTATAAACAACATGAACCTTACGCCAACGAAAACTCTTGGTCATTTCCTCCAATTTCTTTATTAAGAGAAAACCCAGAAGGCAATAACAACAGACCTAGCGAGCAAATGTTACAAGCAAATGCTCGTATGTTAGAAAATATTTTAGATGATTATGGCGTCAAAGGAACCATTGGTGAAATTCTTTGTGGTCCTGTTGTCACTTTATATGAATTAGAACCCGCACCGGGAATTCGCTCTGCCCGAGTTATTGGCTTATCAGATGATATTGCTCGTTCGTTAGCTGTTATTTCTGTACGTATTGCAACGGTTCCTGGACGCAATATTATCGGAATTGAAGTTCCAAATAATACAAGAGAAATGGTTTATTTCTCTGAAATGTTAACCACAGAAGCATGGCATAGGCATACGTCTAGACTTTGCCTCGCTTTGGGTAAAAATATTTTCGGCGAACCGATTTACGCAAACCTCGCTAAAATGCCGCATCTATTAATCGCTGGAACAACAGGCTCAGGAAAGTCCGTGGGGGTCAACTCCATGATTTTATCCTTACTCTATCGCCTGTCTCCTGATGAATGTCGATTAATTTTAATTGATCCTAAAATGTTAGAGCTTTCTGTTTATGAAGGTATTCCACATCTTTTAACCCCCGTAGTTACCGACCCTCATAAAGCATTATCCGCACTCAAATGGGCGGTTAGAGAAATGGAGCGTCGTTATCGGTTAATGTCTCAACTGGGTGTTCGAAATATTGACGGGTACAACCAACGCATTACCAACGCACGCAATCAAAGCAAAATCATGACTCGTCGTGTACAAACGGGATTTGATCCAGAAACAGGTAGACCCACTTTCGAAGAACAACAAATTCCATTGGAACATTTCCCATATATTGTTGTCATTATCGATGAAATGGCTGACCTGATGATGGTTGCGGGTAAAGAAATCGAAGCTGCCGTTCAACGCTTGGCACAAATGGCTCGTGCTGCTGGTATTCACGTTATTATGGCTACCCAACGCCCATCTGTTGACGTGATTACAGGCACCATTAAAGCGAATTTCCCAACCCGTATTTCTTTCCAAGTGATTAGTAAATTCGATAGTAGAACTATTTTGGGTGAACAAGGTGCTGAACAACTTCTTGGCCAAGGGGATATGTTATTTATGCAAGCCGGTGGGCGTATCAAACGTATTCACGGGCCTTTTGTTTCTGATGATGAAGTCGATAAAGTTGTTCAACATTTACGCCAACAAGGTGAACCTATTTATGTTGAAGATGTCACTGCTGAACCTGTAGAAGAAAATACAAATACAGGGAGTGGTCGTGGTAACAATAATAATGACGAGCTTTACAACCAAGCCATTGCTTTAGTTGTCAAAGAAGGAAAAGCCTCTACCTCTTTTATTCAACGTCATTTATCCATCGGTTATAATCGCGCGGCAAAAATCATTGAGCAAATGGAAAAAGAACGTATCGTCAGCCCTGCCAACCATGTTGGAAAAAGGGAAATCTTAGTCAACAGAGCTTCCGATGAATAACTCTTTAACTGAACTTCCTTTTCCAATTTTATTTCAAGATAATCACTTTATCATTATTAACAAACCTGCTGGAATGCCTGTTTATACAAATAGGCATTCTACACAAAAATCCGTTGAGGATTATTTCCCTCTTTTATCCAAACGAAAAGATGGCCCTTGGTTAGTTCATCGATTAGATCAAGATACTGCAGGGTGTTTAGTAATTGCCCTTCGCAAACAAGCACTCATCAATGCTCAAAGTTGCTTTGAGAAAAAACAAGTAACTAAAATCTACTGGGCTATTGTCAAAGGAAAGCCTAGCGAAAATAGCGGTCATATTAATGCACCGCTTTTAAAAGTCACCAAAGATAAACAATGGTCAATGCAGCAAGATCCAAAAGGGCAAGCAGCTTCGACAAAATGGAAATTATTAGGATCAAATGGTGACATTAGCTGCCTTGAACTGCAACTCTTAACGGGACGGACACACCAAGCTAGAGCGCATTGCGCAATCTTAGGGCACCCTATTATCGGGGATACAATCTATAATCCTAAGAACAATCAAGAACCTCATTTGCACCTCTTTAGTCGTCAAATATCACTACCTTTATCCCCTCCCCTGTCAGCAGTCTCTGAGCCTCCTGAACATATGCTTTTTATATTAAAAAAAATCAATAATTAATAAAAATAGATGAAATATCTATCCTTCAAATGATCTTTCTTTTGATCTTTTGGTTTTTCAGCTTTCGGAACAGGCTGTTGCAACGACGTTAATCCACCAGCCGTCGCATCAAGACCAATATTCCCGCTCCCAGTAACTATACCAGACAATGCACCCAAACCACCAACAATCAAATCATGCGAAATACTAGAAACAACCTTATTCATATCCGTTGTCGTATCATAGGTTTGTTTATTATTATTCTGCTCATTTTGTGCATTATTATTAGGTGTAATATCTCCTTGAATATTAGTATTTTTCTCCCCCTGATTATTTATAGCCCCACCATTATTAGGATCGCTAGGATTTTTCTGATCTGGGGAGATTTTATCGGCGATTTGTTTGCTGGCATCTGTTGCCCAACTATTAGCAAGGTCACCCGCCACAACACCCGCAGCCGTCGCACCAACGTCACCTTTGCCAAGTGCTGCACCACCTACCGATGCAATTCCAGAAACAACCATATTGCCCGTTGCCGTATCCCCAGCAACATCCCCTGGAGTTTTTTTATCAATTTGAGAAACCACAACGGTGGTAATATTATCCCCAATTTTTGTTAATTGCTGGGTCAAGTTATCTTGCTTGCTAAAGTTATTTTGCATTTGATTTGCATCAAAATTATTTTCAAGATATCCGCTGCCTGTTTCCAGCGTGTTCGCAACTTTACCTGTTGTAGAGCCAGTATTCACCGTAACATTACTGGTAATCACAGAATCTGTTGTTGAGTGTTGATCATTAGTTACCACGTTTCCTTTGACCCCCAGAGCAGACGCACTGTTTAAAACATTCCCTGGTAATAATGTATGATCCTTTGCCTCTGTTGCGGGGCCAGCCACTGTATATTGACTTGTCCCCGTGGTAGAACCATTCACGTTCAAGCCACTCCACACGGAATGGTTATCCAATGAATTGGCAACTAAATTACCCGTGGTAATTTGGTTTTTATCCGCATCCGCTGCACTGGTAATCGCACCCCCTATCCAGGGTCGTTGTCCCAGAAACATTTACATCCAAGCCACCTTTACCCGCGTAAAGTCCAGACATGGTTTGTTCCGTTGATTTGTAATTATTATGAATATCCTTAATTCCCCCCCAAGGTGCCTTGAGTATATGGAATCTCTGGATTTGGGTTGCTACCAAAACCCGCAGAAACCAATGGTAATGAGCCAGATGCATTCACGCTGTATGTATCACCATCATATTTCGACGTGTTTTGTGGGGTAGTAATGTTTAAATTACCCGTATTAATCGTAATCGAACTATCGCTGGCCTTACCATCAGAATTATTATTCGTAATTTGTGCACCATTTAGGTTCAGGCTGCCATTCTTGTTATTAATCACAACAGAATTCGTACCATTTATTACCGTCAGAAATAAAAAAAGGATAGATGGGGGATCTATCCTTGAAGCAAGCTTTATTTTGATCTGTAATATGCAACCGCTATATTTATCTTCATAATAAAAACATTATAATTGTTTACCACGATACATAACACGCAAATTAGGTGCTACAACACAAATATCATAATTATCCTTAGTAGGATAAGGTGTATTGGGTTCTACTGCACACGTAGGATTATATCCACCATTATCTTCATAAACCCACTTCTTTCCCAGCATATTTGGGTTAGGATAACGATAAAAAACTGCCCCTGTTAAATAGGCAAGGTTTCCAATAGAATTGGGATTATCGGTTGATAAAGTCGCATAGCCAGTAAAAATCGTTTTATAATTGCTTGGATTAGCAGGCGCTATACAAATACCCATATTATCTTGACTATGACTTACAGAAAGATACAAGAATTATATATAATGAAGATGGTAGAGAAATTACAAAAGAAGACGTTCAAGACTGTCTTGATGATGAGTTTTTAGAAAACAGAAAAAATTCAAAAGCCACTTACTGTCTTGTATTTTCAATGTCTGAAAATATAGATAAAGATATATACTTAAAGCAGTTCGAAATACTATAAAAGAACTGTTCCCACACAATCAAAAATATTTTGTGCTCCATGATAACACAGATAATAATCATGTTCATGTAACCATTGGCAAAACTTCTTACGATTTTAAAAATCATAAACGCTTACATATTGATAAAACAAAATTGGTTAAAATAAAAAAAATAAAGATGGTTCTTCAACGATTATTAAGGTTGATAGTGATCCTTTTGAAATTAAACTGACTATAGATAAGTTATTTGAATTTGGTAGAATTATATCTGTAGAAACTAAAGCAAAAGAAAAAGAATTATTAATTCAATTTGAAAGTAAGAATGGTGTTGAATTAATAACCAAAAGAGGCAAAGAAGCAAAAGACCTACTTAATATAAAAAATGAATTAATAGGCAAAAATATTAGAATATCAAACACAGAAAACAAAAAATATCTCTATTAAATGATCAAACAACAGTGCCTATATCAAGAGAAAAGAAAATTAATAGAGGTTTTAAAATATAATTTTTGCTTAATTATTTTCGAGCAAACCGTAAGCTTAAAATACAAGAAAGATTACAGCATCATAGTCATACATTAACCGAATTTTCCAAAAGATGATTGAATCTAATTGGATATTTAAAGAGGATATATGCCAAATTCATTCTATGAGTTTGTATAAATTCTACGTATTGTTTGAGTTTCAGAATGTATCACATACTTAATATTACTTTTATCCTTATAAATCTTTTTCTTTCAATAATTAATATGTAAATAAATACAATCTTGTTATTTTGTCTTCTTTCGATTACAATGTCTGGTAAGTTAATATGATTTAAGGTCGTTATGGTTGAGGTTAAACGCTTACCTGAGTTTGACAAATGGTTTTCAAATATCAAAGATAAAACTGTTCGTCTTCGGTTGGCTCTAAGATTATCAAAAGTACAGCGTGGTGTTTTTGGTGATGTAAAGCATTTGCAAGATGATGTTTGGGAAATGAGGGAGTTTTTTTGGGGCTGGTTGGAGATTATATTACATGAAACATAATGATGTTGTGATTGTTATGTTAGGTGGCGGTAATAAATCAACGCAACAAAGAGATATTCGAATAGCTATTCAATTAGCGAAAACGATAGAGGAATAAATAATATGATTAAAATAGCAGAATTACCTAATTTTGATATGGCAGATCAGCTTAAAACGAAAGAAGATATTCTTATTTATTTAAATATGGTTATTGAAGAGAACGACCCATCAGAACTTGCTTATGCTTTAGGTGTTATTGCAAAGTCAGAGGGAATGTCTGAAATAGCTAAAAATACCACAATTCAACGTCCCGCACTTTATAAAGCTTTACGTAAGGGTGCTTCACCACGTTTTGATACAGTTAATCAGGTCGTAAATTCACTAGGATTTAAAATTACTCTTAGCCCAGTTTAAATTACCTAAGTTTTCTTTATGTTTGTAACAGACGTATATATTTATTTGACTACGCTTTAGAGATACCTGTCTTTGAACGTTTAAATCAATTAGCTGCTAATCATAACTATAAGCTACAAGGAAAATTTAAAAATTATGCTAACTATGATTATAAAATAGCTAAAAAAACAGAACCTAAACAAATAATCAATGATATTAAAACCAGAGGTAAAGTTGATTTTATTCTAGAAACAGGTAACGACACTTTAATCATTGAATGCAAAAATATTAGAAACTGGATTTATCCAAACAATTCAGAATTTTTAAAGCTTCTTCAAAAAGCTATAGATACAAACACTATTCCTATCTTAATTGCTAGAAAACATCATTTTATAATGAATATATTTAGGTTATCTGGGGTTATAACACACGATACCCATCACCAAATCTATCCATCACATGAATATAAATTTGCTTCTCAAATCAGAGATAGGAATATTATTGGCTTTCATGACATCGCTATTCACAATGAATATGAAATCAACAAAAACAATTTAGATTATGTAAATTATGAGAATTTAAATCATTTTAATAAAAGTTTAGATCAATTCATATTTAAAAACTTATTACCATCAGCTAAAAAAGCTAGAAAGTTATTTAATTTAGCAAAACCATGTTTACAACAATGGATTGATAAAGAAATAACACTTGCTCAATTATACCAAATCGTAAAAAACAATAGCAAACCAACAAACGAAATTAATAAACCAATAGAAAATCATATTGATTTCATTAATCAATTTAAAATGAATAAAATTTATATGGATAAGAATGAATAAACAAAAACCCCCTATTCATAAGGGATTTTTTATTAAAAAGTTAATCATTTTCAATAAGATGCTTTAAAGAGGGTTGGAAGGTTACAAACCTATAAACTTTAAACACGAATGTTAATGCCACTAAGATTGCCTTAGAGTACGATAAAATACTCTTCTTTAAACCCTACAAGACAAAATTAACCCCACTAGAATCGGATTGTAGAGCATTTATGTGAGTGTATGAGAAAACCCTAGCACTGTTTCATTTAAGTTAGATGAAGACGAAAATCCAATGAGCTATTCACTATCTTGTTTCTAAATATTTAAAACTCCAATTAACAGCAAATAAATACATATCTTCTATAGGATGTTCTGTTTTATCATAATTTGCTGGAAGACTTTTACATACTGAATTCAGAACATGGTAAATTAATAAATTACCTTTCTCAGGATAATTTTTATTAATCCAAGCAAACTTAGCTTCAACATTATTTTTCCATACTTCATTATCACCTACATAATTAGGCATCGTATGAAAAACAAAGTTTGACTTACTTTGATTATTTTTCTTAGACAAAGCAGTAACATCCTTACAAGAATATAAAGGATTACTTCCAGCAGCTAAGCAAGAAGAAGAGATCAACAAAGAAGCAACGGCTAAACTAAAAAGAGCTTTCTTATAGGTCATTAATAGAGTTCCAATCCTAGTAAAATAACAAATAATCAAATTAGATTCTATTTTAATTTATTTAATAAAATATCAAAATAGAATCTATATTGATGTATAATTATAAGGATTAGAGTTTGGGATAATAAAGTTGCTATGGAAATTAAAATATTTAGCAGGATTATTAATATTGCCACTCTTAGATGGCTGTTCTGATACGCCACTAGCTTGCAACAAGATCGATTGAATGACTTTTAAACGGAACAAAATATATTTTATAAATTTATAAAAAAATAGGGAAAAGAATACCAGGGCATATTGGAGAAGAATTAGTAGGGTTTTCTCTTCAACACGGTAATGTAAGAAAATTTGTAAAAAATAATATATTAACTTCAATAAGGCATCAAAATATTTTGTTTAATCAAAAACAACTAAATATACTGGTTATTGGTAATGAATCTTGCAGTAAATTTGATGCGGTAAATATAGGAAATATTGGAGATAAAGTTTATACGATAGACATTAATAAGAAAAATTCTGTTTATGGATTTAATCCCATAAATAAAAAAGATGGATACCATGTTATAGGATCAGCTTTAGAACTGGATCGTTATTTTGAACCAAATTATTTTGATATTATATTATTAAACGGGGTTTTTGGTTGGGGAATTAATTCTATTGAAGATCAGAGAAAAACGATAGAAGTCATATATAAAGTCTCTAAAAAAGATTCAAAGTTGTTAATTGGATGGAATGTTAACTGAAAGTTACTTGGATACAGGTAATCGTCATCAGTTTAATTTAGATCATAAAGTTATTAAACTTTCAGGAGATAGAACGAAGACTTGGCAGAGTGATGCAATTGCACCTTTGATAACAGAACGCTCTATTGTTGAACGGATTTATCATTATCTTTTACAACGCGCGCATGTGAATGGATGTTTAAAGAAAGAGCAATCCTTTGAACTGACACAAGATCCAGATCTTTGTTTAATGACGGATAAAGGCGAAGTTATTCATAAAGAATCATCTTCTACAGATAAGAAACTAAGCTTTCTCATTCCGAATAACGTTAGTGCAGTTTGGATACTCTCTAAAACCAGTCGCCCTTGTGATGTGATTGGATCTTTTGTTGATGATCGCCGTTATTTAGGGGTTCTAGTCGGAGAGGTGACTTTACAAAGAAACGGTAAAAAACATCCAATTACAACGCATTTAGACGCGGATCATTTGTTGGGATGGGATGTCAAAGAAACTATTCCTTGTCGTTGGACAAAAGGAAAAGCATTCTTGCCATTAACTCAATTAAAGTGCCGTTCTGATAAACATAATTTACTTACCTTGGATATCTTGTCAGATCACTCTTATATTCTCGATCAGTTAGAAGAGAATAATAAAAAACTGGCTTAAATCTAAAATCTATTTGCTAAATTAGTATCTGCAAACTCCTTTCTCATAGAGTTTGCAGATTTATTTAATTAAAAATAGGATTTCGTTTATAAACTATTTCATTAAACTAGTTTACGTAAATTCTGAGTATTGTATGAGCTTTTAGCTAATACTCATTTATTATTTAATCGAGTATTAGCTGTTCCATAAACTTTTTTATCTTCACGTTTTCCTACGGCAATAACTAAAATTACAATTTCTTTATCAATGACTTGATAAACTAATCTAAAACCAGAAGATCTTAATTTAATTTTATAACAGTTAGCTAGGTCTCCATGTAAGCGGGCAGATTCAATATGAGGATTACTTTGTAGTTGCTTTAACTTCTTTTTGAATTGTAATTGAATAGATTTATCGAGCTTATACCATTCTTTTAGAGCTCTTTCATCAAAGTCAATATTAAAGATCATCTAAATGAACCCTGATACGTTTTGCAGGATTATGTAGACGTTCGCGGACAATTGTTAAAATATCATCATCTCGATCATTATCACTAACCATCACTGATACTTCAGAAAAAGGTAATTTTTTATTTTCAGCAACATAACGTAAGAATAATCTTAATGCATCTGAGGGGGATAAATTCAAATTATCAAAAGCTTTATAAGCATCTTTTTTTAAGTTTTCATCCACTCTAATTTGAATAGTGCTCATTATTTATTACCTTCATATCAAGTTATAATAGATAAATTATAATGTAATTACAAATGTAGTGCAATATTTTATTATATGAGTTTAATAAAGTATTTCGTATTTAATTGTTATTTTAAATAGAAAGTATTACCTTTACATTACTTTATATGGTGTTTATAATTTCTTTGTAATGTAAAGGAGTTAGGCTATGAAAACAGATGTTATGACATTTAAAGTTGAAGCAGAATTAAAAGAAAATTTTAAAACTATTGCAGCGCGTAATGATAGACCAGCAGCTCAAGTGATTAGAGAGTTAATGAGAGAATATATTTCTAAAAATAGAGAACCTAATGAACTAACGCTTGAAACAATGCGTAAGTCAGAACGTGGAGAAGATTTACATACAGCAAAAGATATCAATGATTTGTATAAGCAGCTAGGTATCTGAGGATGCGTAATATTAAATTTTCGAATTTATTTAAAAAAGATATTCGAAGATGCGAAAAGCGCGGAAGAAATATGAAAAAGATGAAAGCAGTAATAGAGCTTATCGTGAATGATATGCCATTACCTTTTGCGTTAAAAGACCATCCCTTAAAAGGTGTATGGAAACCTCATAGAGAATTACATATAGAGCCAGACTGGTTATTGATTTATTATTGTCCAGATGAAGTTACAGTGCATTTTGAACGCACAGGCACACATTCAGATTTATTTGGTTAATTCTATCATCCTAATTGCGATAGGACATAAGTTTTGGTTATGATTATGTATTTACTAGATTACACTCAAAACAATACATTTCCATAAATACAAAAATCATTGGAAATCGTATTTATTTAAGTTGATTTATTTAAGCATACATATTAATAGGTAAACATCTTAAATTTAAAAGAATACAATAGATATTATTATGAGTGATGTTGGATATATAAGAGTAAGCTCTGAATATCAAAATACAGAAAGACAGCTTGACGAGGTTAAACTAGATAAAATCTTTACAGATAAAACCAGTGGTGTTGATACGCAAAGACCTCAATTACAGGCAATGTTAGAGTATGTCAGGGAAGGTGATGTTATTCATGTTCATTCTATTGACCGACTAGCAAGAAACCTTAAAGACCTAAATCAATTGGTAGAAGATTTAAACGCCAAAGGGATTAGCATTCATTTTCATAAAGAAAATCTAATTTTTACAAATAATGAAGACCCAATTAAAAAACTTATGTTTCAACTCTTAGGAAGCTTTGCTGAGTTTGAAAGAAGCTTGATTAGAGAACGACAAAGAGAAGGCATAGCCAAAGCGAAACAAGCAGGGAAATATAAAGGGCGAAGGAAAACTATTGATAGTAGCGTTATTATAGAAGCTATGAGTAAAGAAGGTGCTAGTTATAGAAAAACAGCCAAAGCTTTAAATATCAGCCTTTCTACGGTTCAAAGAGTAATGAAAGAATATAAACATTTAAAATTATAATATATTTCATTAATATTGTCACCAATGTCAAAAGCTTTGTTTCAGACATTATCAGATAATAAATAATTATCCTGTGCATTGGTTGTTGCCATCGCCACTGTATATTGGCTTGTCCCTGTTGCAGACTCATTCACATCTAAGCCACTTTTACTAGCATAAAGCCCAGACATTTTTTATCTCCTGCTTGTATTGGCGTACTGACTGTTGTTCCATTATTCTCAACAATTGGAGTGGTTAAAGTTGTTCCTTTATTTGCATCAGGAAGGGCAGTCATTTCATTAGAGGCAGAGCCTGAACTTTGAGTATCTCCATATATTAAATTATATAGATAAGCATATGCATATAATGGTCCCCATTCCACCAAATTAGCCGTACTATTAACACTAATTACTAAAAGCATTTTGTATTTGCTGAATATCAGCATCCGTAAGCGTATTTGGGTTATTACCAGCAGCAATAGCACCTCCACCAGCTGCAATAGCATTTTCAATAGCATTTGTTAATGCCATCGCAAGTTTAGGATCACCATTACTATTCGCATCTGCCCATTGTTTAACACTATTCAACGTAGCAGAAGAAAGAACATTCCCTGCGACAGAGCTTCCCGTGGCGGCACCGACATTTCCACCAGTAACACCTGCGACGGCGGCAGATCCAGCAGCTTCGAGAATGATGCGACCTATATCGTTCTTTACATTCGTTTCGTCAAAACCTGACACACCACTATTATGTAAAGCATCAGAGACCTGCCCCATGACTTCGCCAACCAGCTGCATCCCCAGTTGGCTGTTTTGCAGTTCATTGCTCAGCTTATTGGCGTCAAAGTTATTATCAAAGGGACAGTTATAACAGGCTATAGGTTAATCAGCGTAAGGAACGCCGTGTGAATTGGGTAAATTATTATACATATCAACCGCCTCTTGTCCTCCTGCGATAAACTCTACATTGATAATTGCAGGAGGGTTCTCAGGATCCTCATAATCGCCATCTAAAAAGACTCTATATTGTTCCAAAGCATGCAAAAACTGTGCTCTGGTCATCAAAACTTGTGATTCTTCGGCATATTCCGTACCAATAAAAACATAATCCCCAGTAATGAAAATCGAAAAAGCATTTCCCTCACCAAAATCACCATCTGGTGCACGGCTATGTTCTAAATCTGTTAAATTATTCACCCAAATATCAATCGAATGGGTAGAGTATTGAATTTCAGCTCCCAAAAAAGCTGCTATTGCCCCCGCACCATCAGATGTTTCATCTTTATTATTCGGATTAGTGCCAGACAGGCCAAACCATTTAAAACTTTCACTCCACCAAGGATATATTTTAGCTGTAATCATTATTTTTTCACTCCTGTATAAACTGGGTATGCTGTTGAGGCAGAACCATCTTTGTTATAATAACCTTCTATCTTCATTCCACTTGATGACGTTCCCTCCCATTGACCTGGCTTTCCTGTCGGTTTTGCATTTGCAAAGGCACTCTGGATTTCTGATGCAGCCTTAGATTTATCCCAACTTTCTGGAAAAAATGTTGTTTCAGGTCCTTTAGGAACCCATTCCCCTGTCGCAGGATCTCGAACAGAAATATACCCAGAACTTACACCATTCTTATCCGCTGCACCCGTCCATTCCGTTACCTTAATATCAGGATTATCCAAAAGATGTCCACCAGATGAACGTTTTGTTCCGTTCTTATTGGTCTTAACTTCCCCATCTAAAATATGATCCATATTGATATTCGATGCTTCAGAAGTGCCAACCGTTGTTTTTCCATCAACTTGACCGTGGCTTTCTTCAATCGTTACTTTACTTGATGAACCACTACTTTCTGCACCATTCTTTTCTGCATAAACAATTGTATCACCATTCGCATCTGTTACAGTATGGCTAAACCATTTGTCACCACCTTCAACAGCGAATACACCCCCTTTAGCAAAGAGTTTCCCTTCACCAGCAGTAAAGACACCAATAGCTGCCGCAGTTCTTTGATGATAAATTTCCATCACCCACAGCAAAAATACCAACAGCCACTTACTATCACCTTATAATAGCAATTACACTACTTTTAATGACGGCTTACCACCACTTGGGATAAGCAGCAAATCGTTCTTTAACACAAATAAGAAGATCATCAGATATATCCATTTTATAACTTGACGTTATTATATTTTTCTGAATATTTTCATATGATACCGACAAAAAAAATTCAGCACCTTGTTCTTTTTTTGTTATTTGCAATAAAAAAGAATCATTCATATCCCTAAGAGTAGATATTTTTTCTAATGATTTTAAATCGTTCACAAAATGATCCCAATTATCACATTTTATCCAGATCTCTCCTTGGAACTCCAATACACATAAAAATTGCTTAGCTTTTATCTGAAAACTAAATTGAATTGATGGAAGATAATTATCAATATCTATTTCTTCTAATTTTAACTCTAAAGGATCATTTAATTGAATACTCATTTATTACCTCACTGCGCTGGTTTAGCATGAATCAAGGCGGGAAGTCCCCCTGGTTGACGAGAAGGAGATAGTTTCAACTCCCACCCACCAACGATTATTAATTTATCATATTTAACACCATTTTGTGTCGCTGTATTTAAAGCGTTTTGTAAGCTACTTAGCTCCTGTTGAGATGATAATCTCACTGCTTCAGGAGTATTATTTATTGCTTTATATTGTGCATATTCTGCCATATGTTTAGTTGCGTTACCATGAACCCAAATTTTCTCACCATTAGGGAGGCTCATTTCAAATGACTTTGGTATAACTGACCCTAGATAATTATCTTGTGTGGGTTTAATAAAATCCCATACTGTTCCTGTGTATGAACTCTCAGCTACACCCCCTTTTGTATTTCCTTGACCTTCTACGATTTCTTGCTTGGTAATATTACCCTTAACATCTGTTTCCGTTACATAAATAACTGTATTATGTTTACCTGCCAGCAGCTGCTCAGCTGCTTTGTCACCTGCTGTAGCAACAATTTTTCCTGCTCCAAAATCAAAGATCCCAAAACCAACTGAAGCTAAATTCACTAAAGCATTTTTATAATCACCTTGTGCTGCATAAATAATAGCTAACGCTGCACTGGCCACTTCTCCAGGACCACCAGGAACATAAGAAGCGGCTTCCATCGTATTTAAAGCCCAATCATATAGATTGCTTAAAACACTTTGAGTGGTTTCATCTATTTTACCGCCATTAGGGTCTTTGGACTGATTATAGGCCTGCATTATAGAGGCAAGGCTGGAACCATTCAGGCCATCGCCCCCCATCGCAACATCGGTTAATGCACCACCACCACTGGCAAACGCATTGCTGATCGCATTCGCAATCAATACCTGCATTTGTGGATCATCACTCACTTGCTTACCAATTTGTTCAGCAAGTAATCGTGTTTGTGCAGATACTAAACCTCCTGCAGCTGTAACCGCCGCAGCTGATCCCGCATCCCCTCCTGTAATCGCAGCAATTAACGCATTCCCCGCAGATTCAAGGCCAAGACGACCAAATCCACCCTCTCCAAAAGTCGGCACACCATTATCACGTAACGCATCAGAGACCTGCCCCATGACTTCGCCAACCAGCTGCATACCGAGCTGGCTGTTTTGCAGTTCATTACTCAGCTTATTTGCGTCAAAGTTATTATCCATATGACCATCAGCAGAAGCAACATCCGTGGTATAGCTGCCCTGGGTGCTGCCAGCGTTTACCTTGACCTCGCTGGAAATCGCTGACTGAGTGGTCGAATTGTCGTTTTGTTTTCTATTCCCCCCAGTAATCAAACCAGAGTTCGCAGCCATATTGCCAGCAATCACCCCAAGAGGACCCAACGATCCACCCAATGCATCCGTGCCAAGGTTCAATCCACCACCCGTAGACGTCGCATCCCATTTCGAATGGTTCTCTTGATTTTCAGAAATCAATTTACCCGTATCTAGATAACTATTCCCCCCAGTGCTGCTGATTACACCACCCTTTAAATGTGTCGTATCATCAACATGAACCTGAACACCACCATCACCCGCGTAAAGACCAGACTGCTGCTTTCCTGTGCTTTGATAATCATCCTTGATAGTCTGGTTTGAATAATTGCCATTAGCACCCCAACCAGCTCCAGGAATACCAACTTTAAGGCCGCCTCCAACTTGGCTACTACTACTGTTATAATGAGAAGTATCTTGTGGGCTGATAATATCTAAATTACCCGTATCAACACTAATTTGATTACCAGAAACAATCCCACCATTAATCGTCGTCTTACCAGGGGCTGTTATCGTCACTTTGTCCGTCGCAGAGACCGTCGTATTCACCGCACTAGAACTGTCACCATTCGCATGTTGTTGCGATCCACTGCCATTCGCAGCCAGCCCAAGATCACCTTTGGTATTAACTTCAACCCCTATCGCTCCACCAAAGCTACTGCCTTTTCTGGACGAATGCGTCGTATCCCAATCAGACTGTAACGTCACATTATTCCCAGATAACGTCACATTCTTACCCGAAAGATCAGCCCCAGTCGCCGTTAAGTCCCCATTATGAACATCATTCGCATTATCACCACGCGCAACAACACTCAAATTATTCCCAGCCGTTGCAGAAGAACCAACAACGGTGCTTTGCGAATAGTCACTTTTATACTTACTAGAACCAAATCCCAGTTGAGCCGTGCCAGAGATAATACCTCCACCATAACCACCACCATCATTCGCAAGGGCATTCCCAACCGCATATCCACCCTGCATCGCATTCAAGGTCTTGCCCGCAGCGCTGCCTTTGCCATTCATATCAACAGCAGCTTGACCATATTGCGCAGCTTGACCCGCAGCAGAATCAGAGGCTAAACCAACCTTCAACCCGCCAAATACAGAGGATTCTTTATGGGTTTGATCTACCGTATTATGAACCGTGTCAAAATTAACAGAAGATCCACTAATACTTAAATCATTGCCCGCACTCAGCGTCGTGCCTGTAAAGGTCGACGAACCTCCAGAAACACTCGTCAGATTATGACCAGCACTGATCTCACTGGACGTCCATGTCGTCGTCTTGCTCGTATCCGTCCTCTTATTCGATTGATAACCAACAGACGCCAACCCACCACTAAAACTGGCACCAAGTCCAGATGTGCTCTTATGGTAATAATCATCCGTTGTGTCTTTGGTTGCCATCGTTGAAAGATTATTACCAGCAATCAAAGTCACGTCATTTTGACCCGTTACCGTACCAGCAATATTCAAATCATGGCCAGCGCCAATTGTCACATCTTTCCCTGCACCGACTAGAGATCCAATTTCCTCAGTCTTCGTCGAGTTCCCTGCTTCTTTCTCTTTTTGTAATAAACCAGAACTCTTATGAGAGGATGATGTAGATGATGTATTCGTAACAGAGCCAAGATTTACATCATGTCCAGCATATAATGACGTATTACCATCAGCTAACACTACAGAACCGGCAAGATTAATATCGTTCTTAGCACCCATCGTAATATTGCCATTCGAAATAACATTACTACTGAGCGCTGTGGTATATTCATTATGATCAGAAAAAGAACTGGAGTTAAAAGCGCTAGATTTGTGTCCTTTGACGTCTGAAAGGCCACTATCTGTAACGGCATCAAGACCGATACTGCCAGCAGAGGATAAAGAGACATTTCCTGTGGCATTCAAGGTGCTGCCAGATAATGTTAAATCCCCAGCCGTAGACTGTAAAGATGCACTTCCACCCGCTGTAATCGTCGTTCCATAATTCTTGGTTTGATTTCCAACAAAAGATAAGGTGCCATCAGACGCATGGGTTACACTGGATGCTGCTGCATTTAACTCTACTGATCCAATGTTAATCGTCCCAGCTTTCATCGCCAAATCAGAGCCTGACTGAATTGTACCACCATGGGTCGTAATACTATCACTCGCTTGAATACCAAGTGTGCCAGAAGCAAGAATTTGTCCCTGAGAACCCAAATAAGATCCTGTGCCACCATTAACTAAGTAATTATTGACGGTATCTGAATTAATCACAGATCCATTTTGAGCATTTAAAGAAATATTTCCCCCTTTAATCGTGCCCCCAATATTACTGATATCCCCATTCGTCGCGGTTAATGCAATCGAATTCATGCCTTCCACTAATCCAGAATTTGTAATGGAACCCGCTGTAATATTAACGTTTTTACCTTTAATTGCAGCACCCGCCAACACATCTGTTTTAGGAGATAAATATAGTTGAGGAACCAAAACAGTTTGCCCATCAACAACTTGAGGAACATACCATACAATATCTTCATTTAATGCAGCTTGTTGTTCTGCCGTTAACGCCGTGCCAAACTGTAACCCAAGTTTACCAGATTCAGTGCTTGCATTATCCAATAACGTCTTCATCGCATCAGAGGCGGTCATATACGTACCACCTGGATAACTTTGCCCTGTGGCTTGAATATATTGCTGTTGAATATATTGCGTATCAAACCCAGCATCCCCAAGGAACATATAAGATCCATTGATATCTAAGTGATTTAATAGATATTGTGAGCCATAAAACTCATTCACAGAGGTATATTGAGGACGCGTTTCAATTAAATAATTAGAATTTGAACTGACTGATGAAGTATTAACATTTCCTGATTGAACCGGATTTTGAATAGTAACATCTGTACCTGTTACTGTATTCGTTGGACTGTTATTGACAGTATTACCCGTTGATGTGCCTCCATTTCCTGTCGTATTACCAATATTGCCACCAGATACATTGTTTACACTAGAGCTACCATTTGTCACATTAGGATTAGGTCTAAAAAGTGCTTGCCCACCCGTTAAAGAGGATAAAATATCATTAATACTTGTAGAACCTGATCCACTAAACCCAGGTAAAGTAACATGTAAACCAGGATCAACACCTTGTGGATTAGTAACTCCGCTATAGGCTAAATTATTATTTTTACCATCAACTGTTGTTAAATCAGAACTGCTGCTACTTAAATTACTATTTCCAGGACCTTTTAAGCCATCTTTTCCTTCAGAGCCTTCAGTTGTTTGAGCAAAATTACCTGATGAAGGAGACCGATCAGGATCTGTAGGTTTATAATTTAAAACACCATCAATAATCGTTGTATTATTAACCTGCCCTTCAAATTGACCTTTTAAGTCACCACCAGCAACAATTGTTCCACTAAGCCCAGTATTGACCGTATTCGCACCCCAAACGCGTTTAGGAGGATCCTTCATATCATGACCACCAAAATCCCCAAATAATGGATCGGTTAGTTCTGAAGAGTCTTTTGGATTTAATGTTCTACAATAGTCTTTATTATAACAAGCAACTTTAAATACAACATCATTTTGATACCCGACATTATCTAAAGAAGCACCGGTAAGTTGCATATTCCCACCAGCTTCCATATGACTTACATCATTTTTAATGGCTCCTGTTGTGACAATGGTTAGATCTCTACCAGCAGAAATAATCGCTGAAGTGCCGTTTAATGTTGTTTGTGTTCCTGTTGCTGTAATCTCAACACGGGTATTCGGATTACCCGCTCCCCCAGAAAGAAAATAATAAACATAACCCGATGCAGGTTTGCCATCTGTTGTATATAAACCCTCTGGCGCAGCAACCTTTAAGATTTTCACATCGCTACTATAATAATATTGCCCCAATCCAACAACACCAGTTGTTATCGTATAAGTATTAGTTACTTCTTTATTGGTCATCCCAGCATAAGCTTGCCCTGCTGCGTTAATCGCAGTATCATATTTAGCAATTAATTTGTCAGTAAAAGTGGTTGTTTCTAAATTGCCAAAATATTTATTGGTAAAGCTCCTTGCGGTCAGGGTAATATCTCCATAAGCACCTTGAGTGCGAATTAGCCCTCCTATATTGTTAACATCACCAGTTTTAGCATCAATGGTCATTGAGCCTTGATCAGATTGGATAACACCTTGATTATTATTAATATCTCCACTGGTAGTAATCGTCATATCATTAGTGCTTGATAACACCCCTGTTTTATTATTAGTCAAACTACCTGTATTCACAGTCATCGTGTTCAATGCAAGCAAAACACCATTATTGGTAATCGTATCAGCATTAACAACTAAATTACCACGAGAAGTAAGTCCTCCGTTTTCATTAGTCGTATAATTTCCATGAACTGTAAAATTAACACCAGCATCTTGATTAACTCCCAAAGAAGAAAAGAGCATATTTTGATCACTAAAATCCCCTTCAAGAACAGCATTTAATGTTTGGTTTGCAATAATTGTTCCTGTAGCAGATAAAGCTGAACTTTGTGCAGCCAAATCAATATCTTTTGAAGATTGAATAATCCCATCATTTGATAAATCAAGCGTTGTTAATACGCCATTTTGTGCATTCGCAAATAAAGCAACATCTCCAACATTTCCTTTCCCTAGTGCATCATAGGTTAAGATCTTACCATTCTGACTTTGTAATTTATCCGTATAAATTGTTAAATTTTTCGTAGATTGAAGTGTTCCATTATTGTTATTTAATGATGTTAATCCATTCCCATTTTGATCTTTTTGAATGGTCATGCCACCCTGCATACTCACAATCGTACCATTGGAGTTATCAAGAGTTGGGGTCGTTATTTGAATATCTCCCATCCCTTGTAACCAACCATTATTGCTCATACCAGAAGAAGCATTTAAAGATATTTTGCCACCACTAGAAATAATCTGTCCATTTTGAGCAAAAGACAATGTTGATGCCGTTAAGGATAAATCCCCAGTTCCTGTCCCAATTTGTCCGTTTGTGCTATTGGTAATTTGTCCATTTGAAGTAAGTGTTAACCCACTTTCTCCATAAATATATCCATTGGCATTATTATTGATATCTCCAGAGACACTTCCTGTAATCGTTCCACCTGCAAGCATTAAATACGCATTATTAAAGCTACTTCCTGTAAAAACGATATTTCCTTGGTTATAAGCAGTAATCTCACCATTATTTTGATTGGTTAGATTTTGAGAAATTTGCAAATTAATATTAGAATTCGAAAGAATAGATCCATTATCATTCATAAGATTTTGGGCTTGAATGAGAAGGCTTCCTGCATTTGAATCTAGATTCTTAATCACGCCATAATTTGTAACATCGCCATTTTTAGCATTAATCGTTACATTACCACTATCAGCACCAATAACATTATTTGCACTATTCGTTAAGGAAGAGACAGTTAACGATAGTCCTTTCCCTCCCCATAACGTACCATTATTGGTAAAATCAGAACCAATCGTTAAAGATAATAGTCCTCCAGCTAAGATTTTACTTCCTTCAGCACTATCTAACTGACTAAAGTTTAATGTTAAATCTTGGGAAGACTGAAGCGTGCCACCTGCATTATTAAAAGATTGTAGAGCAGAACCCGAAGAGCCTTGATCTAAACGAATATTACCACTTTCACTGGTTAACACACCATTGGTATTATCCAGATTTTGGGTCGCAATCCAAATACGATTATAAGCCTGAATATTACTGCCTGTATTCTTCACAGAAGAAACTGGAAGAATATTATCTGTAGTCGAACCGATCCCCTGTAAGGTAACATCTCCATTAGTACTTAAAAGAACACTTTGTTGAGTATTCTCAATCGTATTTGCCGTTAACGTTACTGAATTCTTACCTTGTATCCACCCATTTTGACTTGTAATATCTTGAGAAGACAAGTTTACAGTTCCACCAACAAAGGAGCCCGAAACAAGTGTCTGTATATCATTACCAAGACCATTACTATCATAACTAAGACCAGAAGACGCGGCTTGAGCAACAATCGAATGACTAGCATTAACTGTTAAGGAACTATCCGCAGATACATATCCTGTATTATTCATCGTCTGGGTTGTGATTGTTAAATTATTGGGAGTAATGATCAACCCAGCATTCACAACTGTAGGAGCATTAATCGTTAAATCCCCACCTTGAGTAATAATTTTACCAAACACTTTTGGATCACTTTGATCACGCTGATTATTCAATTGTTGGCTGATAGTTAACGCAGCACTATTTGCAGATAAAATCGTACCTTGGTTTGCCAAAGTAGACGTATTCATTAATAATTGAGTATTCGTTCCAATAGATCGAATATTTCCAAAATTAGAAATACCACCCTGGCCTAAAACGGTTAAACTAACATTTCCTATTTCACTATATATCAGTCCTAACTTACCATTTGATAATGAATTTGCTGTAAATGTTAAATCTGAACCCGCAACCATTTGACCATTATTAACAGCATCACCTGTAAAATTAGCCTGTAACTGTTGTTGTGCAGTTAAAAAAGATTTATCTGAACTTTGATAAGAAGAACCATTAATAACAATATTTCCATTGGCTTGAATCTTACCATTACTATTATCAATCGCAGCTGTAACTGTCTGTGTTTCTGAAGATCCAATAGATAAATTACCGCCCAAAGCTAAAATGGCTCCGCCGTTATTTTTTAAGTTAGGTGTTACTAAAGTTGTCGCCTTATTCGCCTGTAAATACCCACCATTTGTCAATGTATTTTGTATATTAAGTGTTAAATCAGTATCACTTAAAATTCGGCCATTCGTATTTTGCAAATTATCAGCTGTAATCGTGATATATTGTCCATATCCATCTTTATCTGTTCCTCCAGATTTAATTACACCAGAAGAGTCAGTAGAGTCAGCTAATGATTGATTATAAATATCTCCAGAAATTGCTAATGTAATATACCCTTCTATGCTCTGAATAAAACCTGTATTCTCTAGAGATGAAGCTGTTAACAGCACATTTCCATCTGATTGAATTAATCCATTATCTAACTTACTATCAACAATAACACCGTTATTTTTTATAGACTGAGTTAAATCAAGTTTAACAAGCTGTTTTCCATATACAGCTCCTGAATTTTCTAAAATGCCACCTTGTTGAATATTTAAACTGCCACGCGATGCGTAAATACTACCATTATTAATAATCTCATTGATATTATTAAGACTAACATTTCCCTGTAAACTACTAACAGAAGCTTCTTTATTGGTAAGGGTTAACTGGTTAGCAGATAAAACGGTATCACCCTGACTTTGAATAACGTTTGCAATAGACACATTTCCAGAAGCACTCAGTGTTAATTTTTTACCCGCATATAACACACCACTGCTTGTATCTGTATAACTCGAAATATTCGCCAGCACCAAGTCTCTTGTTGCTTGAATAGTTCCATTACTATTATCAACATCTCCACCATGAAGTGCTACACTACCCCAATTACCTTCACTAGCAGTACTGTCAACCAAAGTGCTATTATTTTCAGCTAAAATCACACCTGAATTATTAACTAAATGTTTAAAGGTAATATCAATAGCACCATTCTTAGAGCCAATTTGACCAGAAGAATTATTATATAAATTATACACATCAACATCTAACAACCCAGAAGTTGTTAAAATTTTTCCTTGAGTATTATTCAGATCACCTGTTTTTGCATTAACAGTAACATTCCCCTGTTGTTCTACACCAATTTTACCTAAAGTATTAAGAATTCCCTGTGATGCATCGACCAGAATATTTCCTGTTGTGGTTAGAATGGCCCCTGAATTACTATTATCTAATGATCCAATAGTTAAAGTAAGATCGCCATCATTGGTTCTAATTAAACCATTCTGATTATTTAAAGCTTGACCACTAAGCGTAACACTATTGCTTTCTTGAGAACCAATCTGACCCGCATTACTATTATCAATATTACCAGATGCATTAAGATCTATTGCGCTATCTGCGGTTACAATATGTCCAGAACTATCTCCAATTGCTTCGTTATAAATATTACCATTATTAGCGGTAATTCCGATATTACCACTCTCCTGTATAGCAATCTTACCAGCTGTATTATTAATATTTTGAGAAGCATTAATTTGCAAATGAGCACCTTGAGCACGCTTCTCATCTGCATCATTAGCAAACTTGCCTGTAGTAATTAAAATTGATCCATTTTGGTTATCGAGTGTATTTACATTTAAAGTAATCGCCCCTGTAGTCGTGCGAATTAATCCACCTTCATTCCAAAGATCTTGACTGTTAATCGTTACATTACCATTGGTTTTTACACCAATTTGGCCATTTGTATTATCAACAGTTCCATCTAAAGCAGTAATTGTAACATCACTTGCATCAGTAACTAATGAACCATTTCTATTGGAAAAATTACCTTTAACATTAAAGTTAAATCCACCTACACCAATATCAATGGATCCATAATTTCCGAAAGACCCCGTGTCTAAAGCTAAACTGCCTTTAGAAAAAGAAATATTACCATTATTAATAAGATCATTCACAATCGTAAGAGATCCATTACCATTTAAACTACTAACAGCCGCATTTTTATTGGTTAGATTCAAATTATTTGCATTAAGCGTAAATTGATTTTGACTTTGGATGGCTCCTCCAACAGACATATCACCAGATGCATTAATGGTTAGATTGTTACCTGCATAAAATACACCATTACCTGTATCAGTATAATTCCCAATATGGGCGTCAACAGAACCATTCGTTGCTTGAAGCGTTCCGTTACTATTATCAACATCCCCACTATGTAAGACTAAATCACCCGCATTATTAACCATTCCAGCAATAATAACACCAGAATTATTCAATAACTTATTAGAGTTAATCGAAATATTGCCAGAATTTGTTAAAATCTTACTATTATTATTTTGCAAAGTATTTTGGGTAATAAGATCAATATCCCCAGACCCTTCAGAACCTATCTGAGCGTTGTTATTATTTAAAATATATTCTGAAGCATTAATCGTAATATTAGCATTAGTAGTAACAATTGATCCTGCATCATTATTCAAGCTATTAGGCTCTAAATTAATAATACCTGTATTGGTCTGAATTAACCCATTTTGATTGTTTAAATTATTTGCTTTGATATGAATAGAAGCTGCTTGATTACCAACGATCTGACCCGATTGATTGCTCATATTTCCTGTTGCATCAAGATCGATACTATTATTAGCTGCAATTTTTCCATTATTATTAGAAATATCACCGTTAATTGTAGCTTTTATTGTTCCTGTTGCGGAGGAAATCTCTCCATTATTGGTAAGATTTTGTCCATCTAACGTTAAATTATTTTGAGCGTTAACAAAACAACCGTAACGATTAACTTTAATATTGAAGATCTTCATAATGTATTTACCGCTATGAATGACCTCATTAATAAAAAAGCTCCTTAATTTTGTTATTGATTTAGATAACGACAATGAATTTAAAAGTATCTTTTTTTCGGTCTATTCTTGCTGCGACTGTATGTTTACCTTTTATGGGAGAACATGCAGAAGCGCAAACGACACCTCCACCTGTTTCCCCTCAAAGCTTTAATCAATATCAGCAATATTTACAGCATAAAGAACGGCAACAACTTATGGAGGGACTTCCCCCTCCATCCAGTAATGTTCAGATCAATCAAAATAAGCATAATGATGCTCAAACTGAACATTGTGTGACCATTCAATCCATTGAAGTGGTGAATGCAAATAACATATCTCCGTCAACAGTCCAAAATATTACCAAACCTTGGCAAAATAAATGTATGAGCCTTGGGGATATGAATTCTATCTTAAATAAAATCAATAAAGCTTATATCGACAAAGGTTTTGTCACAACAAGAGCCTACCTGCCTCAACAAGATCTAAAACAAGGTACGTTACATATTGTTGTCATTGGAGGCAAAGTCCAAGGCTTTCAATTTCATGGAATATCGCAAAGCAACCATGAAACTATGGCCTTTCCGTGGGTTAAAGGAGGAATACTCAATCTGAGAGATTTAGAGCAAGGGATTGATCAGATGAACCGCCTTCCTGATTGGAGTGCATCGATGAAGATTGCTCCAGGGGATGAGCCAGGAACCTCTATCGTTAATATTAATGCCAATAATCCAGGGATCTTACACGGACAAGTGTCAACAGATAATAATGGTCAAAGTTATTCTGGAAGAACCATCGGCAGAACTATTTTAACTGCTGAAGATTTATTTGGATTGTTAGATATGTGGTCTGTTGAATATGACCATTCTTTAAATAATCGTCAAAGCGACCGACACAACTCTTTCTTTACCGCCGAAGGGTCTATTCCGCTTGGGCCATGGACATTTTTTGGTGGATGGTATCGATATGACGATTTTTATCATGTTGATTATGCTTGGCAAGGACGTGGACGTTTTGATTCAACCAATAAAGATTTTCATATCGGCGCTTCACGTGTTGTTGCACGAAACTCAATTGGGGTGACAACCTTACAAGCAACCTATGAATTAAAATCCTTTGATAGCTATATTGAGCATTCACGTATTGGAACACAAAGCGCTAGACTTTCTTCATTAAACCTAAATGCCAGTGAATCGATGCGCATTTGGGGAGGCGCATGGTATGCAAGTCTTGGTATGAAGATAGGACTTGGTGGGGCTATGGGCACCGAGACATGGACGTCCAATCAAGGAACCTATAATCCCCATACTCAATATGTTAAGCCCTCTTTGGATATCGATGGCTACCAACCTATTGCTCAAGATTTTATGTGGCACACATCTATTCATGGGGAATATGCGAGCAAGAACCAATATGGTAATGAACAAATGCAAATTGGGGGGCCTTATACCGTCAGAGGGTTCTTAAAACAAACCATGATGGGAAATGCTGGGATTTATATGCGTAATGATCTTTCATGGTCTTTACCAACAAATGAAATGCATTGTGATGCCTATCAAATTTTTTGTAATAGCTTAGTTAAAGGCACTGAACTTTACGGAATCTTTGATGTCGGTATGACTAGAGGTGTTTTTACCTATGCTGATATGCCTAAGACCGAAAAAGGTGGGAACCTCGTCGGTGCAGGATTGGGTATTCGTAAAACAGCAGGAACCATCTTCTGGAATGCTTCTGCAACTCACGCTCTTACAACAGCAGGTCTTCCTCCAGAAGGATGGATCGCCATGTTCAGTGTAGGTGTCAGGTTATAAATAAAATTGAGTTTTTACTTATTTGAGTAAAAACTCAATGCCTCCAATACGCTCAACTAAATCCTCTAATATTTCTGCGACATTTCTCTTTGTTGTACGATATATATTTTTATTTTTTATAATCAGATTTATCAATAAAAAAAATACTCTAACTTTACCCTTTTGTGAAACATCTTCTAATATAAAATTATGTTAGTTTAGTGTGTTCGTCCTGCTATTGTTTTGATTATAAATTTTTTTCAAATATGTAGTAATAACTATTTTCCCAGAAGTATTCTTTTGATTTAAAACAGATATAACAAACATTATTTTATATTTCGACGATTAAGCTAACAATAGAAATATATATAGGGTGCCTCCATTTTTATAAAAACGATATGGGACGAAAAACAAAGGATAACAATTACCCATAACACCTATTGCTACAAAGTAAAATAAGTTCGTCCATAAGAAAAAAATCTTTTTATGTGTTAAAGCAATCAAAATCGAACAAAAAGTTTGTATCGCGCCAGGCAGTCTAAATAATTATAAAATTATTTTCTCTGATTATGCTACGATAAAAACAACTCATCTTACACATTCAACAAAGGCACTATTTGATAATTATCCGAATAAGATGATTCATCTTGTGACATAATTCTGATTAATAGGAAATAAATTACGTCTAACAGTGAAAATACGGCAACTGATGTTGCAAATTCTACAACCAATACAACGTTACAATCACAGCCTACAAATCAGAAACTTATCGCTTAGCAAGTTAGAACAAAATAAAAAAGCCCCGAACTAATCAGGGCCTTTACAATCTAGCTATCGCTTAAAATAGATTAAGCTTGAAAAAGTGTTTTCACAACTTTTGCAACACTATCCTGCCATTTAGGTAAACGTATATTAAACACTTTATGTAATTTATCTGTGTTTAAACGAGAATCCTGTGGACGTTTTGCAGGCGTTGGCCAATCTTCTGTTTTAATCGCTGTTACTTCTGGCATTTTTTGACCATATAAAGCAGCTTGTTGTAAAGCTTCCACTGCCAAACCATACCAAGTTGCATCCCCAGTACCAACAGCATGATAAATACCGTTCCACTCTGGATTCAAACCTTCTTTTAAGTAGCGATCTGCAATTTGCATAATTGCCCATGCGAGATCATCAGAACATGTTGGATTACCATGTTGATCGCCAACCACTTTTAATGCTGGATTTTTAGCGCCTGCATTAATCATAGTACGAACAAAGTTTTTACCATGTGCAGAATAAACCCAAGCCGTTCTTAAAATTACAGAGTTTGGTTGTGCTGCCAAAATAGCTTCTTCGCCTTCAGCTTTACTTGCACCATACACTGTATTTGGAGAAACAGGATCTGTTTCAAAATAAGGAGAACCTTTATCCCCTGAAAACACATAATCTGTAGATACATGAATAAAAGGCACATCATGAACTGCACATAATTTCGCTAGTTGTGCAGGCCCATCACGATTAACCAAATAAGCATCTTCTTGTTGAGTTTCCGCAGCATCAACAGCAGTCCAAGCAGCTGTATTGATAATCAGCTCTGGCTTTTCACCTTCAAAAGCAGATTTTAATGTATCTGCATTGGTAAAATCCAACTCTGGGCGTCCAAGAAACTTTAAACGATTATCTTTTAAATTCACAAAAGATGTCGCTAATTGACCGTCTTTTCCGCCAATAATAAGAATTGACATTTATATTTTCCTCTTATGGGTATGAAAACCAGCCTTTTGCTTCAGAAAAACCAGGATTTTGAGAATCTTTTTCAGATAAAATTGCTTCTTCTGGTTTAATCGGCCAGTCAATTGCCAAATCTTTACAATCCCAACGCACAGCACGTTCGCTGGCTTTGTCATATAATCCTGTGCACTTATATTGCACCATAACATTATCTGTTAACGTACAAAAACCATGTAAAAACCCTGGTGGTACCCAAAGCTGTGACCAATTATCTTCAGAAAGCTCAGCACCAACCCATTGACCATAAGTCGGTGAGCCTGTGCGTGCATCAATCGCAACATCCCAAATGGAACCTTGTGTACAACGGACAAGCTTGCCTTGTGCATGTGGAGCTAATTGGCAATGCAATCCACGAACCACACCTCTTTGAGTGGATAGGCTTTGATTATCCTGCACAAAAGGTAAATGAATACCAGCATCTTTTAAACGCTCTGCATTATAGGTCTCGGAGAAGAAACCACGATTATCTTGAAAGCGAGGAGGAGTAATTAAAGCAACTTCAGGAATTGCCAAAAATTCGATTTTCATTCATAAATTCCTTTAATGTTCTTGAGGTTCGTTAGAAAGCTCAAATAACATACGACCTAATTCAGTTTTATGGACTCTTTTTGCTAAAACACGTAACTGATCTGCATCAATAAACCCACGACGATAAGCCACTTCTTCCGGAGATCCAACCAACATTCCTTGACGTGACTGAATCGTTTGCACAAAAGTACCTGCTTGCATTAAACTATCTGGCATCCCAGCATCTAACCAAGCACATCCACGTCCAAGACGTTCAACACGCAATTCTTGATTATCAAGGTACATTTTATTTAAATCGGTAATTTCATACTCACCACGAGGAGAAAGCTTTACCTCTTTAGCATATTGAGTGACTTTAGAATCGTAAAAATATAATCCTGTCACCGCCCAATTCGATGGTGGATCCATCGGCTTTTCAATAATTTGCTGAGCTTTTCCTTCTTCATCAAAAGAAACCACACCATAACGCTCTGGGTCACGTACTTGATATGCAAATACAGTAGCCCCAGAAACACGTTGTGCTGCCTGTTGTAACAAAACGCTAAGATGATCAGCAAAAATCAAGTTATCTCCAAGCACTAAAGCACAAGGAGCACCATCCAACCATTCTTCAGACAAAATAAAAGCTTGTGCCAAACCTTCTGGTTTTGGTTGTACACAATACTCAAATCTCACCCCCCAATCAGATCCATCCCCTAACAATCTTTTAAATTGAGGCGTATCTTGTGGCGTGGAAATAATCATAATATCCCGAATACCCGCTAGCATCAACGTAGATAGCGAATAATAAATCATCGGTTTATCATAAACGGGCAACAACTGCTTACTAGATGCCAAAGTCAATGGATGTAAACGTGTGCCAGAACCACCCGCTAATACAATCCCTTTCATAGGTTTTTCTTGCATCTTGTTTTCCTTATTTCGTCCCAAGACGTTGACCGCTATAACGCTTATCGCGAATAGCTTGCCACCAGCTTTGGTTATCTAAATACCACTGAACTGTTTTACGAATTCCTGTCTCAAAATTATTTTTAGCTTTCCAATCCAAAGATTTTTCCGCATGAGAAGGATCAATTTCATATCTAAAGTCATGACCAGGACGATCGCCAACAAACTTAATTAAGCGTTCATATTTCCCTTTTGAATCTGGTCTTAGTTCGTCCAAAATAGCACAAATGGCTTTAACCACTTCTAAATTAGTTCTAGGTTGTCTAGCACCAATCGCGTATGTTTCACCAGGTTCACCAATTTCAACTGCTTTTACTAACGCTTCGGCGTGATCTTCAACAAATAACCAGTCACGAATATTATCGCCTTTACCATAAACAGGTAAATCTTTGCCTTCTAATGCATTAATAATAATCAAAGGAACAAGTTTTTCTGGGAAATGCCAAATACCATAGTTATTCGTCGTATTTGTCACAAACGTAGGTAATCCATAGGTATGGAACCAAGCACGAACGAGATGATCTGATGCTGCTTTTGATGCAGAATATGGGCTACGAGGATCATAAGGAGTTGTTTCGGTAAACGGAGGGTCATTTAACTCAAGGTGACCAAACACTTCATCTGTTGAGATATGATGGAAACGGAATTTCTGTTTTTTATCTTCCGTTAACGCTTTCCAATACTCATAAGCAACATTTAATAATGTATATGTCCCAACAACATTGGTTTCTACAAAAATTCCTGGACCATCAATAGAACGATCTACATGAGATTCTGCAGCCAAGTGCATCACTGCATCAGGTTTAAATTCCTCAAAAACCTTTTTTAATGCCGCCGCATCAGTAATATTGACCTGACGAAAATTATATCTATCATTCTTTTCAACTTCTGCTACTGTTTCAGGAGAAGCAGAATAGGTTAACACATCAACATTAACCACCGAATGTTTGGTATGATGAATTAAATGACGGACAACTGCAGAACCAATAAAACCACATCCACCCGTAACAAGAATTTGCATAGTAAGACACACCTTTAAAAAACTTTAAAGTTAAAACTTTCTTCTTTTGTAACCATCTCTATATATAATATCAAGTAGTTTACTTTCTAGAATAAAAAAACAACTTTGATATATTTAACAACTCTATGTTACTATATTCCAAATTTATCTTATTCAAAAATACAAATGACACAAAATACATATCAATTCCTCGATAATCCTACTTTAACAGAAAATACAACACGCTTTTGGCTTATTCGCCATGCAATTGTTAACCAAAAAGATAGAAATTATCTTTATGGAACAATGAATGTTTCTCTTTGTCATGAACATATTCAACAACAGCAAGCTATTTATCGCTATTTAGCGAAAAGATTACCATCCACAACATCATGGATTACGTCCTCTTTATCACGCGCGAAAGATACCGCTAATTTGATTCAGAACGCTGGTTATGGCCATGTTCCTTTAACCACTAATGATGCTTTCCTAGAACAAGATTTGGGAAAGTGGCAAGGCCAACCACATGATGCTGTCATGCAACACTGTCAATATGATGCGCATCCGTTCTGGCCTTTTTATGCCAAAGAACGTCCTCCTCAAGGAGAAAATATGTACGATGTCATTAATCGTGTTGGTAAAGAGCTAGAATCTTTAGCCCAAACAAAAACTGGTCAGGACATCATTATCGTATCCCACGGAGGAACTATACGAGCAGCCATTGCCCATAGTTTAAAAATACCTTTGGATTCTGCATTATCTCTATCTATTTTAAATCTGTCTTTAACCGTGCTAGAGAAAAAACAAGATCATTGGCGCGCCTTAACCATAAACGAATATCCAACAACCTTATAAATATTTACCTTGCCCCTAGTAAATTACATTGGTAAACCACATACAAACAAAGTAACTTTATCTCAAAGTTTTTATACTAAACAAATATTATTAGCGTTTTTTGGAATATATAGTGTCTCATACAACTATCCCCTCAAACAGAGGTAGTTTAAGGCGTTCTGGGCGTAATCTACTGAAATTATTAGGTGGGAAGGTCATTAACGTTCCCATCGGACTTTTACAAATTTCTTTAACCATCCACCTTTTAGGGGATAAAGGGTATGGTTTTTTGATTCTTTTACACTCTTTCTATCAGACCATCGGAGACATCGCCGAGTTTCAATCTTGGCAAACCGTTTTACATTATGGCATAAAGCCTTATGAAGATAGAAATATTCCTTTGCTTCAACGCGTTCTGCGTTTTACATTTTTGCTAGATTTTTGTAGTAGTATCGCTTCACTCGTCATTAGTTTCTTATGTGCAGTTTACTTCAGCAGACTTCTTGGATGGCCTGCAGAATGGCATTATCTAGGCGTTTTCTATAGCTTTAGTGCTTTTTTTATGACCAGTGCGACTTTCAATGGTATTTTAAGATTACTCAATCGATATGATCTTATCGCAATCCAAGGACTAATTAGTACCTCTATCCGTCTATTAGGAATTATTTTCCTAATGCTGATCGGAGGCGGATTAGCCGGTGCAGTTGGTGTGTGGATGCTGGCCGTTATTGTTAGTTTTTGTTCATTCCTTATTTTTTCTTTATATCAACTTCACCGCCATCAGTTACTTAAAGGTTTTTTTACTGGAATCAATGAAGGCCTAACAAAAGACCTGCCTGGCATCTGGAAATTTGCATGGAATACCAATCTAAATATGACATTTTCGTTGGCTTACAAACAAATTACCACACTGGTTATCGGTGGAACTTTGGGGCCAATTGCTGCTGGATATTATAATATTGCAAATAAAATTGCAGAAGCCATGGCTAAACCCATTGTTTTATTACAATCCACTTTATATCCAGAAATGGTGCGCTCTTGGCAAGGCAGTAAGCCTTCCCACTTATATAAAATGGCCTTGCAAATTACTGCATTAACAGGTGGCATAACAACCGTTGTGTTATTAATTCTGCCTTATATTGCTGTGCCAATTATGCACTTGTTACTCCATAAAGATCCACCCCCTGAAACACTCATATTACTTTATTGGTTAGCAGGCGGAGAACTTGTGCTTATTTGGGGGATGTCCCTTGAACCCATTTTAATTACTACAGACAATACTGCAGGCGCTATTTATGCCAGAGGTATGGATGTTCTTTTCTTCCTCCCGATGCTATTTATCTTTATTAAATGGTGGGGAATGGATGGCGTAGGTCCTGCAACCGTTATTGCAGCGTTTCTACTCATCTTTTTACAAGCGTTCTTTATTCTTTACGGACGAAAGCAAAGAACGCGTTCACAAAAACTATCATCTTGAAATTGGGAAATATGGTGGGTGCACAAGGGTTCGAACCTTGGGCCCGCTGATTAAGAGTCAGCTGCTCTACCAACTGAGCTATGCACCCTCACCAAAAACTATCCCAATTTTCTATCAAGAGATCCTATAGAATACAAGTAAAATCATTCTTTATTCAGAAAAAGTAAATTCTCCACTTTTCCCACCTTGTTTTTTAACAAGATGAATATCTTGAATCACCATTCTTTTATCCACTGCTTTTAACATATCATATATGGTCAAAAGTCCAGCTGACGCGCCAGTCAAAGCTTCCATCTCAACACCCGTTTTACCAACGGTTTCTGCTGTGACCTCAATTTGAACACTTAAAGCAGATTCATCTTTATAAAACTCAACATGAACATGACTTAAAGATAAAGGGTGGCATAAAGGAATCATAGTTGCTGTCATCTTTGTTCCTTGAATTGCTGCAATACGCGCAATCCCCAGCACATCCCCTTTGCGACTAGCATTGAATTCCAACAATTTAAATGCTTCCGCAGACATTGAAATTGATCCAATCGCAATTGCAGTACGTTTTGTTTCTTCTTTATGTGCAATATCGACCATATGCGCTTGCCCTGATGCATCAAAATGAGATAACTTAGTCATATGTTTTTCCTATTATAATTTACCTTAACCATCATAAACATATGATCCAAAGGAAACCATGATTAAAATCTGTTATTTCGGTTTTTTAAAAGAAATTCTTAATCTTGAAGAAGAACAAATAGAATGGTCTGAAGGTGATTCTCAAGAGTTATTAACATTTTTGAGATCACGCAGCGCTTTCTGGGCTGAAAATCTTTCTGATCAAAATATTTTTCGTATTGCGATTAACAAGAAAATTATTTATCAAACCACCTCCATTTCCCCAGGAGATGAAGTCGCTATTCTTCCCCCAGTTACAGGAGGATAAACATGTTTTGGGCAAAAATCCAAGAAACACCCTTTGATTCAGAGATTCCAAATCTGGATCAACAAATCCAAACGAATAATTGCGGCGCGCTGGTCAGCTTTAAAGGCGTTGTGCGTGGATATGATGAACAAGAACCACTAAGCTATCTTTATCTTGAGCATTTCCCTAAAGTCACAGAGCAAGAAATTGAACGCATTCTTCAACTTGCCAAAGAATATTGGGAAATTAAGAGTGCTTTTGTTATCCACCGTGTAGGCAGACTTAATGTCGGGGAAAGTATTGTGCTGGTTATGGTTTCGGCCTCTCACCGCAAAGCTGCTTTTGAAGCATCTGAGTTCATCATGGATTATTTAAAAACTGAAGCACCATTCTGGAAAAAAGAATTTTTTCAAAATGGCACCTCTCGTTGGGTTGAAGCAAAAACAACAGATCTTGAACAAAAGAAACGCTGGCAAATTTCATGAAGTCTAAGCGTATTATAACAGGTGTAATCCTAGCAGGTGGCGAGGGTCGACGTATGGGAAGGAAAAATAAAGGGCTTATTCCTTTTAATAACCTTCCTTTAATTCATTACGTCCTTCAACAATTACGCCCTCAACTAGATCACATCATCATTAGCGCGAATGAGGATATTTTAACCTATCAAGGCTTTGGATTTCCTGTTGTTTCTGATCAAACAGAATGGCAAGGTAAAGGGCCACTGTCAGGCATTCTCAGCACCTCTGCGTTGATCCCAAAAGAGACTGATGCTGTTCTTGTTACCCCTTGCGATACCCCTTTTCTTCCTGACAATCTCATTTCTACTTTAGCAAACGCTTTATATAGTCAACCAAAATATGAAATTGCCTACGCTGCAACAGCCGACAGAATTCATCCCAGTATCTTTTTATATAAACCCCATATTAATAGCACATTGTCTGATCATTTAAGCCAAGAACAATATAGTTTAAAATCTTGGATTTTTAAGCATAATTCTATTAAAACTATTTTTGAAGATGAACATGCATTTACCAATATGAACGATATGCAAACCCTTCATCAAAACCAATAGGAAACTCTATCATGCTCGATTATTATCAAGCACTCCATGATTTATTAACTCAAAATATCCCCTCTTTAAAAAAACAAACCGTTTCATTACAAGAAGCTGATTGTCTTATTCTCGCTGAAAACCTGACTGTGCAATATGACACACCGTTCTTTAGCAATAGCGCAATGGATGGCTATGCTTTGGGTGGTGATATTGATACATGCCAAGAATGGAAAATTATTCATCGTATTGCCGCTGGTGATACCGCACAATCCATGACTTTAAAAACTGGCGAAGCTGCTCGAATCTTTACTGGCGCCCCTATCCCAGAAGGCACGACTGCGGTTATTCAGCAAGAAAACACGGAAGTAAACGACTCTATTTTAACGCTTACGTCTCCTGTAAAAAAAGGTCAGAATATTCGCTATCAAGCCGAAGAGTTAAAAAAAGGAGATGTTTTCCTTTCTTCTGGTCAATATATTACCCCTGCGGTTATTGCTTTACTGGCTAGCCAAGGATATGCACAAATCCCAGTTTTTAAACCATTAACCATTTATGTGTTTTCAACAGGAAATGAACTAATTAATCCAGGTGAAACGTTAAGTGCTGGTCAAATCTATGATGCTAATCGTTATTTGCTTCTCTCATGGTTAAAACAAACCCCTCATCAGATTATTGATGCAGGAACCTTACCCGATAACAAAGAAGCAACCGAGCAAGCACTCAGCAATGCCAGTCAAAAAGCTGATATTATTATTACATCTGGTGGCGTTTCTGTTGGTGAAGAAGACCATGTTCATGCTGCGATTACAAAGCTAGGCAAATTAACTTTGTGGAAGCTTGCTATCAAACCAGGGAAACCATTTGCATGGGGCGAAATTGATAAAGCAACTGTCTTTATGCTCCCAGGCAATCCTGTCAGCACCTTTGTAACATTCCAACAATTGGTTGTCCCTGCCCTGAAAAGATTATCAGGCATTGCATTAGAACATTGTATGCCAAAAGCAGTCATGGCCAAAACAACGTTCTCAACAAAAAAGACACAAAGTCGCAAAGAGTTCTTAAGAGTTCAACTGCAACCCAGTGCTACTGGACTTTATGTCAAACTTCTTGCACATCAAGGATCTGCAATGCTCTCTGCATTCACACAAGCAGATGCATTGGCTGAAATACCAGAAAATACTCTGGTTCATGAAAATGACTATATCAAAGTCTACCCTCTTTCTTACAATTTCAACGCATAAAATCATTTGAGTATTTATTATGGAAAAAATTAAAATTGGTCTTATTTCTATCAGCGACAGAGCCAGCAAAGGCATCTATGAAGATAAAGGCCTCCCTGCCCTTAAAGACTGGTTAAACCTCGCAGTTTTAAATGACAAAGAATATATCGAACATTTAATCCCAGATGAACAAGATCTGATTGAAAAGACACTTATTGAATTAGTCGATAAAGAAAAATGCCCTCTTGTTTTAACGACAGGCGGAACAGGCCCTTATATTCGTGACGTTACGCCAGATGCAACCCTTGCTGTTGCAGATAAAGTCATGCCTGGCTTTGGGGAACAAATGCGTCAAGTCAGTCTGTATTATGTGCCAACAGCGATTTTATCCAGACAAGTCGGTGTAATTCGTAAAAATAGCCTGATCTTAAACCTTCCTGGCCGTCCAAATGCGATTAAAGAAACTTTGGAAGGTGTTAAAGATGAAAACGGCAAAGTTAAAATTCATGGTGTTTTTGCCTCCGTTCCAATGTGTATCGAAGTCATCGGCGGCCCAAGAATGGAAACAGACGAAAAAATCGTCAAAGCATTCTTACCTAAAATATAATTAGCCACCTGTCATTGACATAATACGGTTAATTTTCTTTGGCTTTTCTAAGAAATCATGAGCTTGAGGTTTTAATTTAACAGCTTGCATAATCGCATTTTGTAATTCTTCATCACTACATTGATTTCTTAGCAAAGGCTTCAATTGAAAACTACTATCCTGCCCTAGGCACATTAATAAAGTGCCATCAACGGTTAAACGAACACGATTGCACGTCTCACAAAAATGCTGAGATAAAGGCGTAATTAACCCAAGATTAACAAACCCATTTTCGGTTTCCCAATATCTGGCTGGGCCATTTCCAATTTTCTTACTAGTTGGGTGTAAATTAAACTTCTTCTCTAATTTTTGAACGGTTTCTTGTAAATAGACAGAAGCAGTGCTGCGCCCACTTTCACCCATCGGCATCACTTCTATCAAACATAAAATATATTGTTGCTGAATACAGAAACGCAACATCTCTTCGACTTCGTCAAAGTTACGGTCTGGCATCACCACCATATTAATCCGAACTCTTTCAAAACCTGCTTTTTTTGCTGCCGACAATCCAGCCAAAATATTATCTAAACAATTACTACCTGTTATTTCTTCCATCTGTTTAGAATTAAGCGTATCTAAACTAATATTTAATCGATCTAAACCTGCTTCGAATAAAGCCTCTGCTTTATCAGCAAGTAAAGTCGCATTGGTTGTCATGGACAAGTCTTTTACTTGCTCCATCGCCTTCATATCACGAACCAACTCAACAATATTTTTACGAAGTAAAGGCTCTCCGCCTGTTAAACGAAAGTGATGAGTGCCTAAGACTGAAAAATTATAAACTACACGCAAAATTTCTTCGGTAGATATCCAATGATCAGAAGCCTCAAACCCTTTAAAGCCCTTCGGAATACAGTAATTACATCTTAAATTACAGCGGTCTGTAACAGATATTCTTAAGTAATCTATCGTTCTACCAAAATCATCGATAAGCATTATACAGACCGTTCTAACAATAATAACCGTTTTTAAAAACTATACTCTAATCTATACGTGTATTTTTCCTACATTACATATAAATTTTATCTTTTTTATATCAATAACAAGCCTCTAATTTTTTAACTTTCCATCCTCTAAGAACAAAACATCATCAGCAAAAAAATCGATATCTTCTGGATCATGGGAAATAATTAGTAATAAACAGTTTATTTGTTGTTGAATATTTTTAATCTCGTCCCGTAAACGCTGGCGTAACTGATAATCCAACATTGAAAAAGGTTCATCAAGCAATAAGAGTTTTGGCTTGGTTATTAGGGCTCTTGCCAATGCTACTCTTTGCTGTTGTCCACCAGATAATTCATGAGGATATTGATGCGCTAAATTAGATAGTTCAAAACGCTCTAATAATCCCTCCACCTCTTTGCTAAACTGATGTTTCGTTGGATTAAAAATCCCTCTTCTCAAAGAAAAAAAAATATTTTGTTGCACCGTCAAATGTGGAAATAAACTATAAGCTTGAAAAAAATAAGCTAAATTTCTTTGTTGCGGTTTTAAATTAATCTGTTGTATTTCATCAAAAAAAATACGATCCCCAATGTTAATAAATCCCGTATCAGGCGTAACTAATCCAGCGATCATTTTAATTAACGTTGTTTTTCCAGCACCAGAAGGGCCAAAAATAGCAACAGACTGGCATGAAGATGCATATTCCAACGTTAATTGAAAAGAACGTTGAGGCGTTAATAATGTTTTTTGAATATTCCAATTAAAATTCATCATCAACCATTAATAAAAAATTTTATGACCGGTTAGTTTTTTAGCAATAACTAAAACAAAAATACAAACAATCGATAAAATAATGACTGCTATATTCGCAGCATGGTCATTTCCCTCTTGCACAGCTTCATAAATGGCAATCGACAAAGTTTCCGTTTTTCCTGGAATACTGCCTGCGACCATTAAGGTTGCACCAAACTCTCCCAATGCTCTAGCAAAAGACAATAATAGACCTGCAAAAATCCCTCTCCAGGCCAATGGTAAAATAATCCGAAAGAAAATAGAAAGATCAGAAATACCTAAAACACTTGCAGCTTGTTCATAACAAGGATTAACAGTTTCAAAAGCAGTTCTGGTTGGTTTAAAAACCAACGGAAAAGTTACAATTGTTGCGGCAATCACAGCCCCTTGCCAGGTAAAGATTAAATTAATATCGAAATATTTCTGTAAAACCTGTCCAACCCAACCATGTCGGCCTAATAGAACCAACAAATAATATCCCAAAACAGTTGGAGGCATCACCATAGGCAACGTCAAAATCGTATCTAGGAATTCTCTACCAATAAATTTTTTACGTGCAAGCAAAAAGCCAATCGGGACAGCAATGAATAGATTAAGAAAAACCGAACACCCTGCAACTTTTAAAGATAAAAATAAAGCATCCCAAGAAAAATTCATCATCTGCGTTTCTAATGCTTAATGAGAAACACTAATAAAGCCATATTTTTCTAAAATATTTTGCCCTGTAGGAGATAAAACAAAATCAATAAACTCTTGGGCATTTTTATTGTCTATTTTTTGTTTAACCAATGCTATGGGATAACAAATCGAATGATTCAAAGAGAAATCTTGTAAAATTTTCACTTTATCAGACAAAATAGCAGCGTCACTATGATAAACAAATCCAACATTTACTTCATCACGAGCAACATAGTCCAGCACTTGCCGAACATTTTGTCCAATAATTAACTTGGCTTGAAGTTTATTCCAAAGTTGATTTTGCTCTAAAAGCTTTTGCGTATACCGACCAGCTGGAACAATTTTAGGCTGTCCTACCGCAATCTTTTGAATATCAGACTGTAATAAATCATTTAAATTTTGTACGTGTAAAACGCTCTGAACAGGTGCGATTAACACGAGACTATTATACGTAAAATCTTTTCTAGATTGCTCTACAATCAAACCTTTTTTAACAGCCTGATCCATTGTCTCTTCGTCAGCAGAAGCAAAAATATCAGCAGGTGCACCTTGATCTATTTGTTGTAATAAACTGCCAGATGCACCAAAATTGAATAAAATTTTATCCGTAGGATGTTTCGCTTCATAAATTTTGGCCATTTCTTTAAAAGCATTGCTTAAGCTCACTGCTGCCGAAACAACAATGTCATTCGCTTTTGCATATTGTAATCCACTAAAGAGAATTACGACTGCAACTAAGAAACGTAAAACATTTTTACGAATAAAATAATATTCTTTCATCACTTCAATCTTTGTCTTATGAACGAGGTCTAACCAACTGCCATTTACGCGTTACATAAGTTACCATTCCAAAACCGCTGAAAATATGTACTAAACGCGTAAATGGGAAGATAGCAAATAAACTCATGCCCATAAACAAATGAATTTTGAAAATAATCGAAGCATTCTCGACATAGCTTGCAGCATCGCCACGAACGGTTACCACATGTTGTGCCCATGTCATTAAACGAACCATTTCATGACCATCTAAGTGCTGTGCGGAAACCCCAATAGTAGACAATCCAAGACATAATGTAACAAACAACCACAAAAGTAATAATTTATCACGCCATGTGCTGTTCTTCGTTAAACGATCTACTGAAAAGCGTCTGTGAATTAAGATAACAAGTCCAATAAAACACATGCTCCCCATAACACCACCAGCACTCATAGCCACCATTTGTTTTAAAGAATGGCTGACCCCTAATGTATCCCATACGATCACAGGTGTTAACAGTCCAACAAGGTGACCAAAGAATAGTCCCAATATACCAACATGGAACAAAATGCTACCAACGCGTAATTGGCCACGATATAAAAGCTGACTAGAATCGCTTTTCCAAGAATATTGTTCACGTTCAAATCGGATTAGACATCCTACAATAAAAATGACCAGAACAATATATGGATAAATTCCAAAAATAAATTGATCAAGATACAACATGATTTGCCTCTTTATTTTGCGTTGAACACAGTTTACATGCATTGGGTTGTAACAAAGGTTCAACACCTTCCATATTAGGGCCGAACTTTTCCATAGCCTCATCCATATCTCGTATAGGAGGAGTCACAAGAGGCTGTGGTTTTACAGGTGAGTATGTTTCTAAAAGATCAAAAATACCTGTATAAACAGAATTCGCGTCCCTTAGTTTCTTCCCAATATGACCAATCACATCAATGGCTGCACCCAATAACTCTTTGGCTTGATCTGGCTGACAAACTGATAAAAATTCTAAAAATAATGGCAAGTAATCTGGCAATTCATCCATTACCGTAATTTCATAACCATTATCTTGATATTCATGCATCAAATCAACCAATGCTTGACCACGCACACGATCTTCACCGTGAATATGTTCAAACATATGCAATGAATAATTTCTACCTCTATCAAACGTATTTACATAGTCTTCTTGTAAGGTAATCAAATCCTTTTGTGCAAACTCCTGCAATAAAGGAGATACACAAGCAGCATCAACACCCAAACCTGTTAACCGATCTGTAATCTCTGGAACAGCATCAAGAATTTCTTGATCCGGATAGCAAAGAAGAATGGAGAGTATTTTGTAGATTTCCATTAGCTATTACTTTCCTTATCTTTATTTCGCTCTCTATCAAGAATATTATCATGGAAAACGATAGGTGCAGATTTCTTACCAAACAAGCTCGCTTTGCTGACACCGTCAGAACAACCATTCCCAAAAGAGAAACCACAAGACGCTTTATCTTCAAAAGCATTCTCAACCATTTCTTTATGAGAAGATGGAATAACAAAACGATCTTCGTAATTGGCAATCGCCATGACTTGATACATTTCGTTAACTTGTTCTTCTGTCAAATGCATTTTTTCAATAATGCTTAGATCTGGTTGTTGATCCACAGATTTGCTGCGCATATAACGACGCATTGCAATCATGGTTTCTAATGCTTCAACGATTGGCTCTTCTTTACCAGCGGTTAAAAGGTTCGCAAGATAACGCACAGGAATACGCAAATCTTTAATTCCAGGAATAATACCTTCTTCACCAATCATCCCTTGTTCAACAGCAGATTGAATCGGAGACAAAGGAGGAATATACCAAACCATCGGTAATGTACGATATTCAGGATGAAGTGGGAATGCCACTTTCCAATCCACTGCCATTTTATAAACAGGTGATTTCTTCGCTGCATCTAACCAACTTTGAGGAATCCCTTGCTTAATTGCTTCTGCAATCACTTCTGGATCATTTGGATCTAAGAACATGTCCAATTGAGATTGATATAAATCCTGAGGATTTTCAGTAGAAGCAGCTTGTTCAATCTTATCGGCATCATATAACAAGACGCCTAAATAACGAATACGTCCAACGCATGTTTCTGAACAAACTGTTGGCTGTCCGCCCTCAATTCTTGGGTAACAGAAAATACATTTTTCAGATTTTCCAGAAACCCAGTTATAATAAATCTTCTTATAAGGACATCCAGACACACACATACGCCAACCACGACATTTATCTTGGTCAATCAAGACAATCCCGTCATCTTCACGTTTATAAATCGATCCAGAAGGACAACTTGCAATACAAGCTGGATTTAAACAATGTTCACATAATCTTGGTAAATACATCATGAATGTATTTTCAAAAGTAGACATCATTTCCTTTTGGATACCATCGAACAACGCGTCCTTGGCTCTTTTAGCAAACTCACCACCAAGATCATCTTCCCAGTTTGGACCCCATTCAATCTTGTCCATTTTTTTACCCGTTAATACGGAAACTGGGCGTGCAGTTGGCGGAGTTTTCATATCAGGAGCATTTTGTAAATGCTCATAATCATACGTAAAAGGTTCGTAATAATCATCTATTTGTGGCAAATCAGGATTGGCAAAAATATTTGCCATAATCTTTAATTTACCACCTTGGCGAGGTTGTAACTTACCATTTTTAACAATCCATCCGCCTTTATACTTATCTTGGTTTTCCCATTCTTTTGGAAAACCAACACCAGGTTTGGTTTCTACGTTGTTAAACCAAGCATATTCAACACCATCACGACTGGTCCAAACATTTTTACAAGTCACTGAACATGTATGACATCCAATACATTTGTCCAGATTCAATACCATGCCAATTTGTGCTCTAATTTTCATTCTTCTAACCCTCGCCTATGCTTTCACATTTGATTGAGCTAAATTGTCGGTTTCTTGTAACCAATCAACTTTTTTCATTTTACGAACCACAACAAACTCATCACGATTAGAGCCCACTGTTCCATAGTAGTTAAACCCATAAGAAAGTTGAGCATAGCCACCAATCATATGCGTTGGTTTTAAAACAGCACGCGTCACAGAGTTATGAATACCACCGCGTTTTTTAGAAACTTCGGCACCCGGTACATTGATAATTTTTTCTTGAGCGTGATACATCAAAGTCATTCCTTCTGGAATACGCTGACTGACCACTGCTCTTGCGGTTAACGTACCATTTAAGTTAAAGACTTCGATCCAATCATTATCAACAATGCCAGCTTTCTGCGCATCAATCTCAGAAACCCAAACATGTGGACCACCACGAGAAAGCGTTAACATTCTAAGGTTATCGGAATACGTACTATGAATTCCCCATTTTTGGTGAGGTGTTAAGAAATTCAGAACTATTTCTGGATTTCCATTACCATGCTGCCCCAAAACCTTTTTCGTTGTTTTTAAATCAACAAAAGGTTTGTAAACACACAGACTTTCACCAAATGCACGCATCCATTGATGATCTTGATAGAATTGTTGTCTTCCTGTGATTGTTCTCCAAGGAATTAACTCATGAACGTTGGTATAACCTGCGTTATAACTAACAGTTTCACTTTCCAAACCAGACCAAGTTGGTGAAGAAATAATCTTACGAGGTTGTGCTTGAACGTCTCTAAAACGAATAGTGTCATGTTCACGAGGCAATGCCAAAGGTGTGTGATCTAACCCTGTTATTTTAGATAATGCGCCCCAAGCTTTAACCGCAATATGACCATTGGTTTCTGGTGCTAATGTCAAAATCATTTCAGCAGCATCAACCGCAGTATCCAGTTTAGGTTGACCTTTTGCGACACCATCTTGAACCACTTTGTTCAAACCACGAAGGACATCAACTTCATGTTTAGTATCCCAGCTGATCCCTTTACCGCCATTCCCTACTTTTTCAAGTAATGGGCCTACAGAAGTATATTTCTGATAGGTTTCACCGTAGTTTCTTTCAACCACAGTCATTGCAGGCATTGTTTTACCAGGAATAGGATCACATTCGCCTTTTTTCCAATCTTTCACATCGAAAGGTTGACCAAGCTCTTGTGGCGTATCATGCATTAATGGCGTTAAGACTAAATCTTTTTGAACACCCAAATAATCCCCAGCAAGATCACTAAATTTATGTGCAATCCCTTTAAAGATTTCCCAATCACTCTTACTTTGCCATAGAGGCTGAATCGCTTCACTTAAAGGATGAATGAAAGGATGCATATCTGAAGTATTCAGATCGTCTTTTTCATACCATGTTGCCGTTGGTAGAATAACATCTGCATATAAACAAGTTGTAGACATACGGAAATCAAGTACCACCATCAAATCTAACTTGCCTTCTGCAGCAGGTCTTACCGTAATTTCTTGTGGTTTAATACAATCTTCTTCCTCACTTAACAGTGCATTTTGAGTTCCCAATAAATATTTAAGGAAATATTCATGCCCTTTACCGGAAGATCCTAAAATATTAGAACGCCAGACAAACATATTTCTTGGGAAATTCTTTGGATTGTCAGGATCATTACAAGACATATCCAAAGACCCATCTTTTAAGCCTTCAACAGCAAAAGCAACAGGATCTTTAGACGCTGCAGCAGCTTGTTTTGTGATATCCAATGGGTTGGTTGTTAATTGTGGGGCGGAAGGTAACCATCCTAGACGTTCAGCTTTAGCATTACAATCAATTAACGACATATCTGCAAACTGGTTTAGCGCCGTAGATGATGTAATTTCATTAAGACCTAATTTTTCGTGACGCCACTGACTAGTGTGATTATAGAAGAATGACGTTCCATTCATTTGACGTACTGGGCGATACCAATCCAATCCAAAAGCAAGCGGTGCCCAACCAGTCTGAGGTCTTAATTTTTCTTGTCCAACATAATGGCACCAACCGCCACCACTTTGCCCAATACACCCACACATCATCAGCATATTGATAATCCCACGATAGGTCATATCCATATGATACCAATGATTCAATGCAGCACCGACAATAACCATACTCTTACCATTGGTTTTGTCAGCATTTTGAGCAAATTCACGCGCAACTTGTATCACTAATTCAGGTTTTACACCTGTATGAGCTTGCTGCCAGCCTGGAGTATAAGGAACGTCATCAAAATAATCTTTTGCTCCATCCCCTAATCCGCGATCAATACTGTAATTCGCAGCCATTAAATCAAAGACTGTCGTTACATATTTTTCTGATCCATCAGCAAGTGTAATTTTCTTCACAGGCACTTTACGGGTAAATTGTTCATTCTCCCCTTCACCTGCAAAATAATCAAATCCAACATCTAGCACTTGGTCATGAGAATCTAAGATAGATAACTGAGCTTTAATCGCTTGCCCTTGGCTATCTTGCTCTTGAAGATTCCAACGCCCATTATCGCCCCATCTAAACCCGATAGAACCTTTAGGTGTAACAATTTTTCCTGTGGTTTCATCAAGAACTAATGTTTTCCACTCTGGATTGGTTTCTTCATTAAGATTATCAGCTAAATGACTAGCTCTTAGGAAATAATTTGGTAAATAATGATCGCCTTGTGGTTCAAGCATAACCAACATTGGCATATCTGTATATTGACGGCAGTAACTGGTAAAATAATCAGAAGGATTATCTAAATGGAACTCTTTAAAAATTACATGCCCCATTGCCATCGCAAGCGCAGCATCTGTTCCTTGTTTAGGAGCAAGCCAAATATCACCAAATTTAACCATTTCACCATAATCAGATGAAACAGCAACCGTTTTGGTTCCTTTATATCTTACTTCTGTATAGAAATGAGCATCTGGCGTTCTGGTCATCGGAACGTTTGAGCCCCAAACCATTAAGTAAGTCGAATTATACCAATCTGCAGATTCTGGAACGTCTGTTTGCTCACCCCATACTTGAGGGCTGGCAGGAGGTAAATCGCAATACCAATCATAGAAAGATAAAGGCACCCCACCGATCAAAGATAAATATCTTGAACCAGAAGCATAACTAACCATAGACATCGCAGGAATTGGAGAGAAGCCAATCACACGGTCTGGGCCAAAATTCTTAACCGTATAGTTATTTGCTGCAGCAATAACCTCATTCACTTCATCCCAAGTAGAGCGAACAAATCCACCCAACCCACGACGAGATTTATAAGATTTAGCTATTTCTGGAGTTTGGCTAATATATTCCCAAGCAGAAATAGGATCTTTACTCTTACGCGCTTCACGCCATAATTGCGCGAGCTTTCCTCTCAACATTGGATATTTCACCCGTTGAGCAGAATAAACATACCAACTATAAGAAGCTCCACGAGGACAGCCTCTTGGTTCATGATTAGGCAAATCTGGACGTGTACGAGGATAGTTAACCTGTTGTGTTTCCCACGTAATCAACCCACTTTTGACATAAATCTGCCAACTACAAGACCCAGTACAGTTCACCCCATGAGTAGAACGTACAATTTTATCATGCTGCCAACGTTGACGATAAGCGTTTTCCCACTTTCTATCTTCTTGAACAACAGCGCCATGGCCATTTGCAAAAGTGCTTTTAGTTCTTTTAAAGAATGATAAACGATCTAATAAGTGACTCATAATTTCCACCAACTCTTAAGATATAATACGAATTTAACATGCACTTTTTGCGCTTTTACGAAGATAGAACCACCAGTTCACCAACAAGCAAGAACAGTAATAAGCAACAAAACAACAGAACGCTAAATAGAATGATCCTGTATAGGCCACTGCTGTTCCGCAAAGTTTTGGAATAATAAATCCACCATAAGCACCAATCGCACCCATAAACCCAAGAACAGCACCTGTTTCTTTAATAGAATTCTTTGCAGAATCTTCAGGTTTGATATTTGTTAATGCAGCAAGTCTGCGATGGAAGATACCAAACACAACAGGGGTTTGTGCAAAAACGGATCCATTTCCTAATCCCACGAAAACGAAAACAAGCATAAAGCTAATAAAGAAACCCATAAAGTTTCCAGCATGTCCTGCTTCAGGTAAGAAGTATAATACCGCTAGTGTAAAAATAACAACGCCAATAAAAGCAATTTGAGTAACAATTGTAGGACGGATTTTATCAGAAATCATTCCGCCAACCACTCGGAAAATAGAGCCTAATAATGGGCCTAAAAATGCAAATTTTAATGGATCAATATCTGCGAATTCATGTTTCACAAGCATAGGAAATACAGCTGAGTAACCAATAAAAGACCCAAACATCCCTAAATATAACCAACATAAAATCCAGTTATCTTTACGTCCAAAAATTACAGATTGATCCGAAAAAGATGCCTTTGCAGAAGCAATATCATTCATTCCAAAGAAAATGAAAAATAAAACAATCACAATCAAGGGAACCCACACAAAACCCACATTTTGAATCCAAACAGAAACATCATGACCATTTTGCACAACGGTTTTAGCATCACCACCAAAAGCACCAAAAATACCCATACCAATGACTAAAGGAGCGGCAAATTGAAGAACTGAAACGCCGATATTACCTAAACCAGCATTCACGCCAGTTGCATATCCTTTTTCAGATTTAGGAAAAAAGTAACCAATATTCGCCATAGAAGAACTAAAGTTACCACCACCAAAACCACATAATAAAGCAATAATTGCCATTGTTGTAAAACTGGTTTCTGGGTTTTGAACACTTATTCCAAACCATACCAAAGGAATTAATAAAGCAGCTGTTGAAACAAACGTCCATTTACGGCCACCAAAAATTGGTACCATGAAAGCATAAAATATACGTAACGTAGCACCTGATAATGCTGGTAAAGCAGTCAATAGCATTAATTGGTTAGGGGTATAATTAAAACCTAATTTAGGTAAATAAATAACCACCACGCTCCATAAAGACCAAACAACAAAAGCCAGTAAAAGAGCTGGAACAGAAATCCATAGATTCCGTGTTGCTACTCTTTTTCCTTCCTTTTGCCAAAACTCTTTATTTTCTGGCTCCCAGTTTGTTAATAAATTGGACATGCATAGGTTCCTATTACAAGATAATTACTTCTGTAATTTACTAGGCAAAAGATCAAATGACTCTTCAGTAAACGACGTATTTTGCCTCTAAAATTGTATATCACTCTAATGCATTTAAATAAGTTAACCTATTCCTCTTAAGGAGCAACAAGCACTATATACTCGACTAGGTATTATATAATACTTTTGGATTAGTTTTCTTTGTTACGTTTTATGATACAAATACAATATCTATATATATTTCAAGTGATTAATCGATATTGCTTTTTTACCTATAATCTCTTTTTTTCTTTACCCTTAATTACCATAGATCTGAAGGGCTGATCTATTTTATATGTTTTATTTGACAAATAATAAATATAATCCAACAGAACTTAAAACTAAATAAATATTATCTGTAACTAGGGAATACCGTGTAAACGGGTCAGCTACCATCTTTATTGATCTCGTAACAACATTAAAATATGTTGACTATCTCTTCCATCAAACTAAATATGATGATCTCTAATCACGAATGTTAACCGTCTAATCAAATATTTTAAATAACGAAATGAAAAAAATATCACGCCGACATAGTCTTTCCCTTAAACTACTCATTTCAGTTATTGTATGGGTTACAGGTGCAATTGTCTTTACAGGATATGCACTTGCATTGCTCTGGCAGCTAGAGAACGCTGGAAAAGATATCAATTATGCAGGTAGCTTACGTATGACCATTTATCATATGGTTACCTTAACTACGCAACCTAATCATCAAAAGCCATTACAAGAACAACAAGATAAATTTGTTTTAACACTAAACAATCTATTAAAATCAGATAGAAATAATTTTATTTTTCCTAATAACGTTAAAATTGATGATCAAATACAGATTATTAAACAATATTATCAACATAAACTCATCCCCATTATCAGCCCATCCAACCCATCCAACCCATCCAGCCGGATTCTGACCCAAACACAACTAAATACAATCGATGAATTTGTGGAAAATATTAATTGTCTGGTTAAATTAATAGAAAACCAAAATACACAAAACATCGTTTGGCTTCGATTTATACAAACCATTCTGATTATTATGGTTATATTTACAGCCTTTTCCGCAATTTATCTTTTATATCGTTTTATCATTAGCCCATTAACTCGCTTACAAGCCGCGATTCAACAATTAAGCTTAGGAAATTTATCCGAACGTATTACCATTATCAACAAAGATGAATTTAGCGTTGTATCAGAAGGCTTTAATAAAATGGCCGACAATTTACAAGACCTATATAACAATCTTGAACAAAAAGTTTCTTTAAAAACCATTGCACTTGAAGAAAAAAATCATGAACTTGCCATCCTCTATGATATGACGACATTTTTACATGAGTGTCATATGCAAGATACGGTGTTAGAAAGCTTCTTAGATAAAGTTATTAAGCTAGGAGACGCAGATGGTGGCTTTATCGGGCTATTAAATAAAGAGAAAACAGCTTTAGATTTTTTATATAGTCAAGGCTTACCAAAACAATCAGAAATCGTAAAAAAATGCTATTTCTCTGCACATTGTTTCTTTGACGTTTCTGTTTTACCAAAAAATCCAAACCCTATTTATATTCAAACAAAACAAAATAACAACTTACAGCTTTCTATTCCGAACTGTATTAAAGTTGCTTACGACCATTTTGTTATTTTTCCTATTTGGCATAATAATAATGAAATCGGGATGGTTGTTTTATATTTTACTAACCCAAGAACCTCTTCAGAGCACGAAAAGCAAACCCATTATTTAATCAAAACATTAGTTCAACAACTGGCTATTTCTGTCGAAAACCAACATCTAACCTTAAAAGAAAAACAGCTTGCTATCCTTGAAGAAAGGAATATGATCGCACAAGGATTACATGACAGTATTGCTCAATCCCTTTCTTTCTTAAATCTGCAAGCTCAGATGCTAGAAAAAGCAATCGATCATAAAGATTATAATCGCATTAAACAAAATCTCAGTTTCATCCAAAAAGGTATTCAAGAATCCTATGAAGATGTTCGAGAACTTCTTTTAAACTTTAGAACTAAAATTAATCATACAGAAAATTTTGAAGAGGTTATCCAAAAAGTCTTAAAGCGCTTCAAATCGCAAACAAAAATTGCTATTGAAGCAGAAAATTTCAATCAACAATTTTTCTTAACTCAACAGCAACAATTACAAGTTGTCTTTATTTTACAAGAAACCTTATCCAATATTCGTAAACACTCATTATGCACCCATGCCAAAGTCACCTTTACAAGTGATAAAAACTTTACGATGCGTATTGAAGATAATGGTGTAGGTTTCGATATTAACATTATTAAAGAAAAAAAATTAAGCCATGTTGGTTTGTCTATTATGAAAGAAAGAACTGACAAAATTTCTGGAATCATTAATATTCAATCTGTTTTACAACATGGCACCACTATTGAGTTAATTATTCCTCAATCATAACTGGATTATTTATGACAAATTCTACTATTAAGATTTTATTAATTGATGATCATGCCTTATTTCGTTCTGGACTCAAATTTTTATTAGAAACTGAAAAGGATTTTGAAATCATTGGGGAAGCACAAGACGGTTTGCAAGGGGTAAAGCTAGCGAATGCATTACATCCAGATGTTATTTTGTTAGATTTAGACATGCCTGTAATGGCAGGCAAAGAAACATTACAGCAACTACTTAATGCTGACCCTAAATTAAATGTTCTGATCTTAACCGTTTCCGAAGATGACGATGATTTATTAGAGTGTATGAAAATTGGAGCAAAAGGGTATCTATTAAAAAATATTGATACAGACTTTCTGCTTAATAGTATTCGCAAAACCCTCGAGGGAGATAATGTTTTATCACCAGAAATGACAACAAAGCTCATTGGTCAGTTTAAATCCGCGAAGCATCAGGATGATGAACCTTATAAACTTTATGAAACACTGACGCCTAGAGAAAAAGAAATTCTAGCATGGTTGACTAAAGGGGTAAGTAATAAGGAAATCGCACGTTTCTTTAATTTATCCGAAAGCACTATTAAATTACATGTACAAAATATTTTAAGAAAATTAAATATTCATAGCCGTGTCCAAGCTGCTGTTTTTGCTCTTGAGCATGGATTTAATAAAATATAACTAATGCTGTCCACATATCTTACAATGAGGGTTACGGTCGAATTCAACAGTGTAAAACTGTGTATTCAAGGCATTATAATGTAATAATTTTCCTTTGAGTAAAGCCCCAATATTCAAAATGATTTTTAGTGCCTCTGCTGCCTGCATGGAGCCAATAATACTAACTAAAGGTGCAAAGACACCTAAAAAAGAACAACTATCCTGCCCATTATCATCGCCATCAAACAAACAAGCATAGCATGGTGCAATAGGATCTCGTGCGTCAAAAACACTTAGCTGCCCTTCAAAACGAAGTGCAGAACCAAAAACCAATGGTGTTTTACTTATAAAAGCCGCCTGATTAACTTGTTGTCGAGTCAATAAATTATCACTGCAATCTATCACCACATCATGCTCTTTGCATAATAAAATCAGTGCTTGCAATCCTAAACGCTCTGTAATCGCACGAACTTGCACTTCTGGATTTTGTTTGTGTATAAAATCTTGCATTGCTTGAGCTTTAAATAAGCCAATATCACTATGCACATAATGTGTTTGCCTTTGTAGATTAGATAAATCAACCTTATCATCATCAACGCAAGTCAACTGTCCAACACCAGCGGCAGCTAATAAAGGCGCGACTGCACACCCTAGCCCTCCACAACCAATAATGAGCATTTTACTCTTCAAAATTTTCTCTTGCCCCAGCAAATCAATCTGAGGCAGCAATATATGTCGACTATATCGTATTAACTGAGAATCATCCATATCTATTCTATAGAATTAAAGAGTAAACGATAACTATAATCTCTTTCTACTCTATAATCTACTATCAAAATGGGTAGTAAGTATTATTCAAAAGTATACTTCTTCTCTATCCACCAGAACCAGCATTTCTGCACTTCTTACCAATAGAAATATAAATAAAGAAATATATGATAGGACGCGTTAAATATATTTTAAAAAGCGATGTTATATCATGAATCATCACCAAATATTTCTTTCAAAGACATTAAAAACAACCAATTTATTACTATCTTTTACATTTATTAGCTTTTTGCCTACCCTTACTTATGCTGCAACCTCTACAAGTGTATCAGAAACGACTACTTCTGATGATAGCAAAACTATTAATGATAGCTGTAAAAATATTGTTACAGCAAATGGGAAATATGGACGCAGTCGCTCTACAAATTATGGAGTTTTTAATACCAACAATGGTTTTGGCCCTGTAGGTAATTATTCATGGTTCGCTTTTGGTCAGGGAGCTCCATATGCACAAGCACGTTGGGTAGAAGATTGGAGTGGATTATGTAATGATCCTGATAAAAATAAAGATTGGTTTAACAAGCTTAAATATATAAAACTCAATGACTCTGGCTCTATCTGGCTCAGCCTAAATGGTAACGAACGCTTACGCTATGTCTTTGATAGTCGTCCCTATATGGGATTCGCGAATAAAAAAGATTCTAGCCGTTTCTTACTACGTAGCCAATATGGTGCAGATTTACATGCTGGCAGCCATGTCAGAGCTTATGTAGAGCTTATCAATGGTGCCGCTGGCGGTGTTCGACAGTTTGGATATCAAACAGGTTACCAACGCAGCAGAATAAACCTACAACAAGGTTTCTTAGAACTTAAAGCCAATATGCTTGGTGCTAAGATGGGTGTTATGGGAGGGCGTCAATTCTTTATCGATGGCCCACCATCCATGATATCCCCGCGTGAATTAACCAACGTTCGTCAAAGCTGGGATGGGTTCAGAGGATATGCATTTTGGAAACGCTTCCGTGTAGATCTGTTTGATCTTTGGCAAACAGATCTACATAATGATAGAACTGCTTTTACCTATGGTCCTAATTATAACGCACGTCTTTATGGTGCATATTCTAGCTTAGCCCTTCCAAGTTTCTATGCCCTTGGTAAAAAAAGCCAAATCTTTGTTGATGCTTTCTTTCTTGGATATTTATATAACAGCCGTGGTGGCCCATCCGCTATTCCAACAGCCAAAATTGGTGGCTGGGAAAAAGGCTCTACCAGAAGAGATAATATTGGTGGACGTGTCAGCGGGAATCTTGGAGTTATCAATTTTGACCTAACAGGAATTTATCAAGGCGGTCAGTTCCGTCCTGCCAATAATGGTGATTCTCGTCCAGTCAGAGCCTATGCATTTAATAGTATAATCTCTTATGCTGTTCCAAATGTTCCCGGGAAACTCGTGGTCGGCCTACAAAGTGATTATGCATCAGGTGGAAATTATAACAAAACTAAAGGCGCCGTCAGAAATTTTGCTGTACCTTACTTCCCTCAAGCAAATTATTTAGATATGACTTTATATCTCACCACTTCCAACAGTGTCAGTACTGGCCCTTTAATTACCTATAATCCTACAAAAAAATCACTTCTTAAACTACATGCTCCATTTTTATGGCGTGCCAGCACAAATGATACCATTTATGGAACTGGGTTTACTTATCCTTTAAGAGACAACTATTCTGGTGGCTTTATCGGAAGTGTTCCACAATTTACATTTGCTTATGAAATCGCACCGCATCTTGTTCTAACCAATGATATCGCTGGGTTCATTGCCTCGAACTCCTTAAAAAGAGCTGGCGCACAAAATAGTGCATTTGTCATGGAAAGTCTGGATTTCAGATTTTAAAATATTATTAGTTTCATTCTAACCTCATCGGGTCAGTATTTTAGAAAATACTGACCTTTTTTATATCCAACATGAATAATCTAAATCATCACTCATAAAACTGTGACTTTATTATCCAATCCATTAATAATGTCTAAAAAGAAACGTTTTTTGATATTTAACCATACAAAAGGCAGATAAAATACCTTTATTGGGTCACCCTATTGTGAATTAAAGGTAATCATCTGCTATGCATAAAACGAAACAAAATTCTTATAAAAAATTATGCCAATTAAGTTCTTTTTCTTTTGTTTTTTTAGCTCTTTCATCAACAATTTCATATGCAGATACACAACAGAAATTATCAACCTCTGATACAACGACACCAACACAAATAGCACTTGATAAGAAATGTAAAGGCATTGTCACAGCTGCTGGAAAATATGGACGAAGCCGTCAAACAAACTATGGCGTTTTTACAAATAATAGTGGCTTTGGACCCGTAGGAAATTATTCATGGTTTGCTTTTGGTCCAAATGCTCCTTATGCTCAAGCACGTTGGGCAGAAGACTGGAGTGGGCTATGCAATGACCCAGACAAAAATAAAGATTGGTTTAATCGCCTCAAATACATCCCTTTAAATGATTCTGGAAATATTTGGCTTAGCCTTAATGGAGCTGAACGCTTTCAATATATCTTTGATAGCCATGCCTATATGGGTTATCAAAACAAAAAAAATAGTCACCGTTTTCTTCTGCGTAGTATCTATGGGGCAGATCTTCATGTTGGAAGCCATGTTCGTGCCTATGTTGAATTAATTAATGCTGTTGCTGGTGGCATTCGTCAATTTGGATATCAGACAGGGACTCAAAGAAGTCGATTAAATCTACAACAAGGATTTTTAGAGCTTAAAAACGAAATGCTTGGTGCGAAAATGGGGGTTATTGGCGGCAGACAATTCTTTGTTGATGCACCTGCAGCAATGCAATCGCCTCGTGAACTGGCCAACATACGTCAAAGCTGGGATGGCTTTAGAGGATATTCAATCTGGAAACGCTTTAGGATAGATCTATTTGATCTTTGGCAAACAGATGAACACAATGACCAAAAAGTCTTTACTTATGGCCCCAATTATAATGCGCGTCTTTACGGGGCCTATTCCAGTTTAGCTCTACCAAGTTTTTATGCCTTAGGTAAAAAAAGCCAACTCTTTCTAGATGCTTTTTTCATTGGCTATTTATTTAACGGCACAACCGCTTCTATTCCAACCAGACAAATTGCTGCCATGCAAAAAGGATCTACTAGAAGGGATAATATTGGTGGGCGTATCAGTGGGAATGTCGGCACCATTAATATTGACTTTACTGGGGTCTATCAAGGTGGTGTGTTTAGACCTGCAAATAACGGAAATACACGCCCAGTCAGAGCTTTCCTTTTTAGCTCTCTCATCTCTCATACCTTCAAAAATGTCGGTGGAAGCCTTACTGTTGGTTTAAAAAGTGATTACTCTTCTGGAGGCAATTATAAAAAAACAACAGGTGCGGTCAGAAACTTTGCTGTCCCGTATTTCCCAACTACTGATCTAGATATGACCTTGTACTTAACGACTTCCAATAGTGTTAGCACAGGTCCTTTAATTACTTATATTCCCAGACCAGATATATTGATGGTTTTACATGCGCCTTTTATTTGGCGCGCAAATACAAATGATACCGTTTATGGTGTAGGACTAACATATCCTCTAAGAGACAATTATTCAGGTGGTTATATCGGATCACTTCCTCAATTCTCTCTGGGCTATGAAATCATCCCTCACCTTGTAATATCTACCAGCGTTGCAGGATTTATTGGATCCAGCTCTATCAAAAACGCTGGAGCAAAAGATAGTGCGTTTGTTTTGGAAAGACTCACTTTTAGATTTTAAATATCTAATGCAACTTTAATAAAAAAGTCAGTATATAAAACGATACTGACTTTTTTTGGTGCTATTTTTTAAGAACCCCTAAAATCTCATCAAATTGCTCTAAAGATTTATAAAAAATTCGAACAGATCCACCTTTTCCATCAAATTGAATTTGAACATTCAACCCTAATTTCCCACGCAAATCTTTTTCTAATAATTTAATTTCTGCCTCTAAGGGTTCAGCCTCAGCTGGCTGCTTTGGCTTTTTTTCTTGATCTCTTTTTACTAACTCTTCGGTTTGACGAACTGTTAACCCCTTTTGAATCACTTCTTTTGCCCCAGCAACTGGATCTGGATGCATTAACAATGCCCGTGCATGACCTGCCGTTATCTTCCCCTCTTTCAAGTAAAGACGCACCTCTTCGGGCAATTGTAATAAACGAATAGTATTCGCAATATGAGGACGAGACTTTCCTACTGCTGAAGCAAGTTCATCTTGTGTTAATTCAAACTCTTCTAATAGACGAGAAAAACCCTCTGCCTCTTCAACAATATTTAAATCTGCACGTTGTAAGTTCTCAACCAACGCCGCAGCCATTGCGTCACTATCACTAAGCTGACAAACACGAACAGGCACTTCATGAACAGTTGCTAATTGCGCAGCACGCCAACGACGTTCACCAGCAATAATTTGATAGTAACCTTGATGCCCAGGCTTCTCACGAACCAATAATGGCTGCAAAATACCATGATGCTTAATAGAATCTGCTAACTCTTGCAAAGCTTCTGGCATCATGACTTGACGTGGCTGGAAAGGACCTGGCTCTACAAACTCTATCGGCAAGTTCAGTAAAGACATTGATGAATTCGTCTGATTAGAATGATTAGAAGGCTTCACATCATCTTCAACAGCATTCCCCAATAAAGCAGCCAAGCCTCTTCCTAAACGTGCTTTTTCTTGTCCTTTTTTGATAGCCATAATGACGATTACCTTTACCCTACTACTGGAAACGACGTGTTAATTCTTTTGCAAGATTCATATAAGCCACTGCCCCTGCAGACTTACGATCATATAGCATAATAGGCTTACCATAACTCTGAGCCTCTGAAATACGAATATTTCTAGGAATAACCGTTTTACAAACTTTATCACCAAAAAATGCTTTGGTATCTTCAGCAACCAACTCAGAAAGTTTATTTCGTTTATCATACATGGTTAAAACAATCGCTCTAATATCCAACGCTGGATTTAAAGATTTCTGTATTCTGGTTACTGTTTTTACCAAATGACTGATCCCTTCCAATGCTAAAAATTCACATTGTAAAGGAACAATCACGCCTGTTGCTGCTACTAATGCATTCAACGTTAACATGCCTAAACTAGGTGGACAATCAATTAAGATATAATCATAGTGTTGAGGCAGCGTTCCCAACGCATTCTTTAAGCGAAATTCACGCTCCTCAACATCAATCAACTCTAGCTCTGCACCAGCCAGATTACCATCAGCGGTAATTAAAGAAAGATTTGGAACAATCCCATCTTTGATCATCCCTTCACTCACTGCACCATCAATTAACAGATTATACGTCCCCACAGCACGGTCATTATAATCCACACCTAATGCTGTTGAACTATTCCCTTGAGAGTCTAAATCAATCAACAAGACCTTTTTCTTTTCTGCCAATGCTGTGGCTAGATTAATCGCCGTTGTAGTTTTACCAACCCCACCTTTTTGATTGGCAATCGCCAAGATACGAGGTGTCTTTTGTTTTACATTTTTCTCGGTCATGCTCTTATACAATATGTCTAAATTGATTGATTTTTATAATCACCCCATCAGGGCTCGTCTTGCTAGGAATTTTCTGATAGTCAAATTCCCAATTTTGCTGTGCTTCTGCAATCTCATCATCGACCTGTCGTCCTTTTAAGAACAAACAATATCCTGTCTCTTTTAACCTATTTTCAGAAAAAGAAAATAATATTTCTAAAGAAGCCAAAGCTCTTGCTGTAATCAAATCCACAGGAGGAATATCTACCTGTTCAATACGTTTACATAAAATATTAACGTTCGATTGCGTTTGTCGTGCAACTTCTCGCAAAAATACAGTTTTACGCAAATCAGATTCAATAAGCGTTATTGGTAATCCCGTAACAATAGCCAATACCAAACCAGGAAATCCTCCACCAGACCCAAAGTCTGCAATAGAGTTGACAGATGGATTAATCAGACTTGCAAGCTGTAAGCTATCCAGAATATGACGTTCCCAAATTTGATCTATCGTTTGCTTTGAAACAAGATTAATCTTTGCATTCCATTGCTGTAACAGAGAAACATAGATATCTAACTTCTCTTTTGTTTCACGTGAAACATTCTCTAACAAATTAGTTTCTTCACTCTTTAACGGCATGCTTTGACACCCCATCCAAGCTGCGAATATGTGCTAAAATCGCCATTAATGCAGAAGGCGTTACTCCAGGAATACGCTGTGCAGCGCTAAAACTAACAGGTCTTACTGCTTCCAAACGTTCTTGCATTTCACGACTTAACCCACCAATTTGTTTATAATCCAAATCAGCAGGAAATGTAATTTTTGCCTCCTGATCTAACTGACGAATTTCTCTGGCCTGTCTAACCAAATACCCATCATAACGCGCTTCGGTACGCACATACTCTTGAATATTTTTAGGAAGCTCTACAAACCAAGGTGCTAATTGAGATACAGATTCTTGTGATGGCATCAAGGAAAGGACTTCAAAGAAAGAACGCCAACGTCCATCAGATGAGATATTCAACCCTTGTTGTAATAAAGTTTTAGGTAAGAACTTCTCTTCTTTCGCACGTTCAACAGCATTTTGAATATATGCTTGATCTTGACGGTAGAGTGCCAAACGTTCCTTACCCACACAACCCAATTTTTCACCTAAAGGTGTCAAACGTACATCGGCATTATCCGCACGCAACGTTAAACGATACTCTGCACGAGACGTAAACATACGATAAGGCTCTGTCACCCCTTGAGTGGTCAAATCATCAATCATTACCCCAATATATCCTTGGCTACGATCAATAGTAATCTTATCTGATCCACCTACATGCAACGCTGCATTTAATCCAGCCAGCAACCCTTGTGCGGCTGCTTCCTCATATCCTGTAGTTCCATTAATCTGTCCCGCCAGAAACAACCCTGGAAAGACTGGAAGTTCTAATGTAGGATTTAAAGAACGTGGATCAATAAAATCATACTCAACCGCATATCCAGGACGAACGATCACTGCTTTTTCTAATCCAGGAATAGAATGAACCATTCTTTCTTGAATCTCTTCAGCTAAACTTGTAGAGATTCCATTTGGATAAATGAGATCTCCACCCTCATGGTTCGGAAGCGCTTCGGGTTCCAAGAATAGTTGATGACGATCACGTCCAGCAAAACGCACAATTTTATCTTCAATGGATGGACAATAACGCGGGCCTTTGCCTGTAATTGACCCACCATACATTGCTGAGCGATGAATATTATCTTGGATAATTTGATGTGTTTCTGGCGTTGTCGCTGTAATACGACAAGAGACCATTGGATTATATGCTTTGGAAGTAAACCGACTAAAAAATTCAGGTTCTTCATCCCCTTTATCTTCAGCAAGACTTTCCATATCAATACTGGTTCTTAATAAACGAGGCGGCGTCCCTGTTTTTAAGCGCCCCATTCTCAGTCCTAACGCTTCTAAACGAGCACCCAGTAACGTTGCTGGTGCCTCACCCACACGCCCTGCTGGACTACTCTTCTCACCAATATGAATAACACCGCGCAAAAAGGTTCCTGTTGTTAAGACAACGGCACCAGAGGCGAATTCACGACCGTCTTCACAGACAACTCCTTCGATACAATTTCCAGGCCCAACGCGAAGATCAGCAACAGCCCCCTCAATAATTGTTAAATTAGGAGTAGCTGCCAATAGATCCTGTATTGCTTGACGATACAAAATACGATCCGCTTGCGCACGAGGTCCATGTACAGCCGGCCCTTTAGAGCGATTTAATAATTTAAAATGAATTCCTGCCCGATCAGCTGCTTGCGCCATGATGCCATCCATTGCATCAATTTCACGCACCAAATGCCCTTTACCAATACCACCAATTGCTGGATTGCAAGACATTGTACCAACCGTATGCTGATAATGCGTTAACAATAATGTTTTTGCCCCCATACGTGCAGAAGCCGCAGCAGCTTCACTGCCTGCATGCCCTCCACCAACAACAATGACATCATATTTTTCATTAACCATTATCTTTTTCTCATTCTTATCATTTTATTAATCAACCCTTATTTCCCAATACAGAATTGACTAAAAATTGTATCCAACAAATCCTCTACACCAATCGTGCCAGTTAATCTACCCAAACTTTGCATCGCAAGACGCAACTCTTCACCTCTTAACTCTGGCCAGTCCAATCGCTGTGCCTCTTCCAAATGTTGAACACATTCTTCTATCCCCAAACGATGACGTACCCGAGTTAACGGAGGCGGGCCTTGTCGAGTTGTTAAAAAACTTGCTTTCTCAGCCAACACTTGTTTTAAATGGTCAATCCCATCACCGGTTTTAACACTAACAAACAGTGTTTCGTTACTTTTTCGATCCAATGTTTCACGTGAAACATTTAAATCTTTTTTCGTTCTAATCCAAAAATCACATTCAACTTCTGGTTCCCAAACATCAACAGAAGCATCCGTTAAACATAATACACAATCTGCCTCGCGCCCTATTTTTTGAGCACGACGAATACCTTCAGCTTCAATCAAATCTTCTGTTTCACGCAACCCTGCCGTATCAACCAAAGTTACAGGAACGTCCCCTAATACCACTCTGACTTCAATTGCATCACGTGTTGTTCCTGCTTGCTCTGTTACAATCGCAGCGTCACGATCCGCCAATAAATTTAAGAGACTAGACTTCCCTGCATTTGGAGCTCCTAAAATGGCAAAGACTAACCCTCGACGCAAACGCTCACCACGACCAGCATCATTCAAATGCTCTTTCATTTCTTGATGTAACGTTTGAATTGTATTTTTTAAATTCTCCTCAACCTCTTCAGGCAAATCTTCATCTGGAAAATCAATTAATGCTTCTTGAAAGGCTAATACTTCGCGTAATTTTTGTGCCCATCCTTGATAAACAACACTTAAACCACCCTCTGTCTGTTCAAGCGCCTGCCGTCTTTGAGCCTGTGTTTCAGCTTCAACAAGGTCAGAAATTCCTTCTGCTTGCAACAAATCAACCTGACCATTTACAAAAGCACGTTTGGTAAACTCACCAGCCTGAGCAGGACGAGCCCCATAAAAAGCCAATACATCTGCAACAGCATCAATAACCGCTGGGCCAGCATGCAAATGTAATTCTGCACTATCTTCACCTGTATAACTCTTAGGTCCAGGAAACCAAATAACAAGCGCTTGATCTAACAACTCATCTTGCTCACCTCTTCTCCATAATTGTCGAACAGAGGCCTGCCTTGCCTTAGGCACCGTATTACAAAGCTGCTCTAAAATCTGCAACGTCAATGGACCACTGATGCGCATAATAGCAACAGCTCCACGACCTGCCGCCGTAGCCAATGCAAAAATTGTTGAGGTAGAAGAAGATAATATATTCATGGAAGATCGCTTAACGATAAACTAGTTTAACAACTGTAATTCTTTATTACATCATAGATCTTTCTTTAACCAAAAAGAAAGTGCTTATCCAGAGTATTTATGTATTTTTATTCATTTAACAAGAATTTATTTAAATTTAGAGAAAAAACGATATACGATTTTATCTTTACAACATAATTTCTAATTCACACAGCACTTAATTTAATTATCGAACTATCCCCCTTGTATCATTTTGCTTACAACAAACAAACATTCTTGATATATTAAAATAACAATCTATGAACAACAAAACAATTTTAAGAAATAAATATATTCAATAACTTAATATTAAAATCACAAAACAATCCAAATTATTAGTCTATTTTCCACTTACTATACATATCTAAAGGATAGAGATAGTCTAAATAATTGTAGCATAGACTCTTTTAGAAAAACCTACACGGAAGAAAAAACAAAATTTATTAACAACTGCAAATTATTTGTTAAACAAAACGTGTACTGGCAATATAAGGTTTGACTCATTGCAATATCGAGCTTAGGTTGTATCTAGCTTCTAGAAAATAGAATGCCTAATATTAAGATTTAATACAAATCAAAACATATAAAATCAAAATATACATTAGATTTAATTAAAATTAGAACAAGATATTTAATTTAATAAAAAAACAAAAATAATTAAATTAAATCATTATAAGGAAAAATAATATGCGTAACTTATTACAAAATGAAGTAGAAGAAATATCTGGCGGTTCAGCAGCAACAGTTTTTGGGAACTTAGGGGCTACAATTGGTAACGTAGTTAACCAATCTTTTCAAAGAACTTATGGCTATGCTCCTGCACAATCAGCTGTTGGACCTGCAACAGAGTTAGGTACAGGAATCGGTACTATTATTGATTCTATCACCAACCCTAAACTTATCCCAACGGCTGTTAACGATATGATCCAAGGTATTTCTGATATTGTTGGTGTATCTAAAGCTAACAGTGCACTTGTTGCTTCAAAATAATTAGTAGTTCTCACTACTAATTACGCATAATTTCAATAAAGACTATATCTAAACTATAGATATAGTCTTTATTTTTATCTAAAATTCATTTTATCAACATAAAAACATTCTTTATTTTCATTATTTATATATTATAAGGACTCTAACCTTTTTATCCTAAACAAAGTTATTCTTATGTCACAAATATCTTTCCACTCCCCCGTTGGTGAGCTCAGTATCGCCGAAGATGAAGGCTTTATCGTTTCTGTAGATTGGGGTTGGGGCAGTATCCAAGAAGAAACACCTCTATTACAAGAAGCAAAAAAACAATTTGATGCTTATTTTGATGGCCAATTAAAACAATTTAACCTCCCTATTCGTCCCTTTGGCACTGCATACCAATTAAAGGTCTGGAAAGCATTGCAAACTATTCCTTTTGGAGAAACACGATCCTATCAAGAGCTTGCACAAATTGTGGGAGGAAGCCCCAGATCTATTGGTGGAGCGAATGGAGCAAACCCAATTCCACTTATTATTCCTTGCCATCGAGTGATTGGAAAAAGTGATTTAGGAGGCTACTCTGGTGGAGAAGGTATTGAAACAAAAGAATATCTACTAAATATGGAAAAATTATTTAGATAAACAATAATAACATAACGTATGCTTGAGTATTAAATAAATCTTCTAATAAGCCTCGCCATCAAAAAATTTCTTTAATATATTAATATACTCAAGCAATCTCTTTTAATTTCAAAAAACACACTTAAAATATGAATAACTGTTACTTACCATCAACAGTATTTGTAATAACATCTTCCATATTCATACCTATATGCCTCATTATAAAAAACAAAGAATAAGAAATACCATCACAGGTTAATCTTATAAGAACACAAGATATTCGTTAATAATATACCTTATGTTCTTATATTAATATTTAAAATCAATATCTAATGATTAAATATTGATTTATTTAGAAAGAAAAGATCCTACGAGTTTAATGTAATGACTACGTTCATAAGCTTGGTTATTTTTTAATTTTTGCCAGCTCATTTGGCCACGCATTAATTTTAGATCTTTTTGTTGGCGTGCTTTCAACCAATCACAAACACCTTCACGTAATGTTTCTACATATCCTGGACCATTTCGTAATAAAGCACTAGTTGTCATCACTGTATCAGCCCCTGCAAGTAAGTATTTAATCACTTGCTGATAATCATCCACCCCAGTTGATGCTGCTAGAGAGGCATTCACACGACGTGCGAGTAATCCAATCCATTGTAGTGCAATTAACCCTTCGCTTGCCGTACTCAGACTATAACGAGAGGTAATATCAAGATTATGAATATCAATATCTGGTGACATTATTCGATTAAATAAAACCAATCCATTTGCACCAGCGTCAATGAAACGTTGTGCAAGAGATCCAATGGCTGAAAAATATGGACATAACTTTACAGCTAAAGGAATATCTACATATTTTCGAATATTTGTTACGATATTAATATAATTATCTTCAACTTGTTGGCCAGAAATATTAATATCTGTAGGCACAGAAAAAATATTTAGTTCTAACGCATCAGCACCAGCTTCTTGCATAAGTTTTGCATACTCTATCCAAGCTGTATTCGTATATCCATTTAAACTTGCAATAACAGGTACAGAAACAGTTTTTTTTGCTTGTGATATCAGTTCAAGATAAGCATCCGGTCCCACTCCATAAGGACCAGAAACCATATTATTAACTGGAAGATATTGGCTTGCTTCTGGAGAGTTATACTGTTGAAGTGAATCTATTTCTTCAAAAGCATGATCTATCTGCTCTTGAAAAAGCGAAGGTAACACTATAGCTCCTATACCAGCTTTATCAAGCGCTTTTAAATAATCCAAATCTGTATTCATAGGAGATGCTGAAGCAATGATAGGACTTCTTAAGGTCAACCCCAAATATTGACTGGTTAAGTCTATTTTATGACTCATTATCTATCCTCCAATACTTTCTTTATTCGCAATACCAGACTCAAATGGATCTGGTTGAAAACGACTACCATCTCTTGCTGCTAGATCTTCATAAGCTCTATAACGTTCATTGACCCAATTTTGAGCCATATGCATTAAATGTTCTGCTTCTTTTGGATTACTTTTTAATAATGCTTTATATCGAATTTCGTTATACGCATATTTTGAAAGAGGCATACTTGGTTTATTTGAATCTAGACGGAAAGGATTTTTTCCATAAGTCCGCATTCTTGGATCAAATCTAAAAAGAGGCCAATATCCTGTTTCTGTAGCAAAGTGCTGTTGTTGCATTCCTTTGGTCATATCAATACCATGAGCAATACAATGACTATAAGCTAGGATAATCGAAGGACCATCATAGTTTTCTGCTTCTCTAAAAGCTTGCAACGTTTGTTGTGGGTTTGCACCCATTGCAACTTGTGCAACATAAACATTACCGTAAGCAATGGCTTGTAATGCCAAATCTTTACGAGGTGTATGTTTACCACCCGTCGCAAATTTAGCAATTGCTGCCATTGGTGTTGCTTTGGAAGCTTGTCCACCTGTGTTTGAATAAACCTCTGTATCCAAGACTAAAATATTAACATTTTTGCCAGTTGCTAATACATGGTCTAAACCACCATAACCAATATCATAAGCCCAACCATCACCGCCAATAATCCAAATACTACGACGAACCAGATGATCAATCAAAGATAACATATTTTGAACACGGATATCTTTATCTTTTAAAGGAAGCAGTTTGACTTTTAGTGCAGCAATACGTTCTCTTTGCTCACGAATTTCTGATTCTTGCTCTTGAGGTGCATGAATGATTTCATCAATTAATGCAGCATCTGCAACATCTTTTAAGGCATCAAGTTGTTTAACAGCTAATTCTAATTGATTATCTGCAGCCAATCGATAACCCAAACCAAATTCAGCATTATCTTCGAATAATGAGTTAGACCATGCAGGTCCGCGTCCTTCATGATTTTTTGCCCATGGAGTAACCGGTAAATTACCACCATAAATGGATGAACACCCTGTGGCATTCGCAACCTGCATACGATCACCAAATAGTTGACTTAATAGTCTTAAATAAGGTGTTTCACCACACCCTGCACAAGCGCCTGGGAATTCGAATAAAGGTTGTAAAAATTGCACGCCACGAACGTTAGAAAAGTCAATATAAGCACGATTATTGACAGGAAGTGTTTCAAAGAATTTAATATTCTCTTTTTCCCGTTCAAAAATATCGGCTTTATCGATCATATTCAGTGCTTTTGTTTCTGATTCAATTGGACTATATGCTGGGCAAGCCTCAACACAAAGATTACATCCTGTGCAATCTTCGATATAAATCTGTAGAGTAAATTTACTTTCAGGATAGCCTCTAGCATTTACAGGAACGGATTGGAAACCTTCAGGCGCATTTTCAGCGTCTTTTTCATTGTAGTAACGAGAGCGAATAACAGCATGAGGGCAAACAAAGCTACATTGTCCACATTGAATACAAAGGTCAGAACGCCATTCAGGAATAACATCAGACACATTACGTTTTTCTAAAGCACAAGTACCACTCGGGAATGTTCCATCCGCAGGGACTTCACTGACTGGAATACTATCACCTTCAGCAGCAAACATTTTTGCCGTTACTTTTTGGATAAATTCAGGAGAATTTGCTGGCACTAATGGCATTTTTTCAATGACACTGGTTGCTTTTGCAGGAACTGCAACTTGTTGTAAATATTTCAACGCACCATCAACAGCGGCATAGTTTTGTTGAACAACATGTTCACCTTTACGGCCATAACTTTTTTGAATATGTGCTTTAATACTTTTAATTGCTTGGTCTTTATCCAATACACCAGAAATAGAGAAAAAACAGGTTTGTAAAATGGTATTAACCCTAAATCCTAAACCAAGTTCTTTTGCTACTGCCGTTGCATTGATAACATAAAACTTAATTCGTTTTTCAATGATCTGTTCTTGTGCTTCTTTGGATAATTTATCCCATACTTCGCTGGCATCATAAGGTGCATTTAGCAAAAAGACAGAATCATGAGAAGCAAGTTTTAAAATATCTTGCCGTTCTAAGAATTCGAATTTATGACAAGCAACAAAATCTGCATGTTCAATTAAATACGGAGCATCAATAGGATCTGGCCCAAAGCGTAGATGAGAGATCGTTTGAGCACCTGATTTATGTGAATCATAAACGAAGAAGCCTTGAGCATATAGCCCTGCATCTTCACCAATGATTTTCACACTATTTTTGTTCGCACCAACTGTTCCATCAGCACCCAATCCAAAGAAAACTGCTTTTGTAACTTTGCTGGATTCAGGATTTAATGTGCGATCAAATGTTAAACTTGTATGGCTAACATCGTCATTAATCCCTACAGTAAAGCTATTACGAGGATGTTCTTTATCAAGTTCAGCATAGACAGCCATTGCCATTGCTGGTGTAAAATCTTTATTGGATAGACCATATCGACCACCAATAATCACTGGCATTTCTGATATTTTTTTACTCGTAATCGCTTGCGCCATTGCCACAATAATATCTTGATAAAGAGGCTCACCACTAGAACCAACTTCTTTATGTTGTTCTAGAACAGCAATTTTTTTAACAGTTTTTGGTAAAATATCTAATAAATAGTCGACAGAAAAAGGACGGAACAATCGAACTTGAATAACCCCTACTTTCTCGCCTTTTGCTTCTAATAATTTAGCAGCTTGAATAGCGGTTTTTGCACCCGCACCCATTAGAATTAGAACTTTTTCAGGGTCTTTTGCACCATAATAGTCAAAAATTTTATACTGACGGCCTGTTAAACGTGCGAACTCATTCATTGCCTCTTGTAAAATATCAGGCACTTTTTCATAGTAAGGATTAACCGCTTCACGAGCTTGGAAGAATGTATCGGGGTTATGTGCAGTTCCACGAATAAATGGATTTTCAGGATTTAAAGCACGAGCACGATGCGCATAAACAAGATCATCATCAATCATTGTTCTTAATACAGAGTCATCCAAAATCTCAAGGGTATTTAACTCATGAGACGTTCTAAACCCATCAAAGAAATGTAAAAAAGGTACACGTGATTTTAAGGTTGCAACTTGTGAAAGTAATGCAGCATCGTGAGCCTCTTGTACATTACCAGAACTGAACAATGCAAAGCCTGTTGTTCTGGCTGCCATCACGTCAGAATGGTCACCAAAAATAGATAAAGCAGAGGTTGCCAACGCACGTGCAGCAACATGGAAAACGGTTGATGTTAACTCACCTGCGATTTTATACATATTTGGTAACATCAACATTAACCCTTGAGAAGCGGTAAATGTCGTTGTTAATGATCCAGATTGTAAAGCACCGTGCACTGCCCCAGCAGCACCACCTTCACTTTGCATTTCTTGAACGTGAGGAATATTTCCCCAAATATTTGTTTTAGCTTGTGCTGCCCATTCGTCAACCAATTCTGCCATCGTTGAGGAAGGCGTAATAGGAAAGATCGCACAGACTTCATTTAAACGATAGGCAACGTCCGCTGCTGCTGTATTTCCATCGATTATTGTTCTTTTACTCATCACTAAACCTCACCTTGCATATCAATGGCATGACATGGACATTGCTCATAACAAGCGGCACAACCAGTACATTTATTTAAATCGACATCATAACCCAAACCAATGCCTACTTTTGAAATGGCACCTTCAGGACACGCTGCATAACAGTTATCGCACTCATAACAGTTACCACAAGATAAACAGCGTTTTGCTTCATATTGAGCTTTTTGCTCGGTTAGGCCTTCAATAATCTCATTAAAATCTTCTCTGGCAGACAGCGGAAGGCCTGCTTGCTTAGATTTGATAGCATCAGAATAAATCGGTAAATTCATATCTCCATAATTAACAACTCTATGTTTTTCAGGAGCTTGATATAACGTATTTCTTAGCCATGCATTAATATAATGTGCAGCTTTCTTACCATGTCCCACCGCAGTGGTGACGGTTCTATCTGCAGGCACCATATCACCACCTGCGAAAATGCCAGCACATCCTGTTTGCATATGCGCATCTACAATAACAGTACCATCTTTTTTAAACTCAATACCGTCTATGCCATGTAAAAAATCTGTTTCTGTTGTTTGTCCAACTGCAAGAACAAGAGAATCAGCAGATAACGTTTCAAATTCACCTGTTGGAACAGGTCTGCCTTCATCATTTAAAGTGACTTTTTCAATCGTGATATTCGTACCATCCATATTTTTAATGGTAGATAACCACTTAATTTTAACACCTTCTTCTAAAGCTTCTTCAACTTCAAATTGGTGTGCAGGCATATGGCTTTGATCACGGCGATACACAATAATTGCATCATCAGCACCTAATCTTTTTGCTGTTCTAGCAGAGTCCATTGCCGTATTACCACCACCATAAATCACGACTTTACGGCCTAATAATGGTTTTTCACCAACACCTGTTTTCTTTAATAAATCAACAGCATTTAATATCTTAGCAGAATCACGTGCAGGAATATCTACGTGACTACCTGCTTGAGCGCCAATTGCTAAATAAACAGCATCAAATTTGCCATTTTTTTTCTCTGTTAAGACATCACTTACTTTATGATTAAGATGTATCTTCACACCAATGTTAATTAATCGATCAACTTCTTTTTGTAAAATATCACGAGGCAAACGATAAGCAGGAATACCAAAATGAAGCATTCCTCCAGACACTGGACCAGCCTCAAAAATTTCGACTTCGTGCCCTGCCATAGCTAAATGATAAGCTGCTGAAAGTCCACTAGGCCCAGCACCAATAATCATGATGCGTTTACCTGATGCTTCAACTGTTTTTTTAAACTGCCAGTTTTCATCTAATGCTTTATCACCAAGAAAGCGTTCAACAGCATGTATACTAACTGAACTATTGAGTTCTGCTCTGTTACAAGCGGTTTCACAAGGGTGATAACAAACCCGTCCATGAATAGCAGGAAAAGGATTATTTTTAGTTAATTCAAGCCAAGCCTCATAGTAATCACCAGATTGTGCATAGGCTAACCAAGCCTGTATATTTTCACCGGCTGGACAAGCCTCATTGCATGGGGGCAATAAATCTACATAAATCGGATGGCTTTTACGTTCAGAACCAGTTGTTTGTGGACGCATTAAATCCACAACTCCACTCATATCATGCGGACGTTTAATCATATTCAACTCCATTATAGATATGTGGTGAATAAACATTTCATCACGTAAATTATTATCCGTTCATTACCTTTAAATTTCAATTCATTTTATTAGAAATATTGTTATTTATTTTATATTCAAATGATCGGTAAACGCTGATAAGAAACAACTTTATAGTCTTAATATCAATATTAAGACTAATTTTATGAAGTTGTTTAGTTAATATTATTTATTTTGAATTTAGATAAATAAAAACGAATAAAAGTTATGTTGTAAGCTATGGCCATCTAACTCATTTAAAAGAAATTGAGTATGAATAATTGTTTTGATTTACTGTTATTATAAAAAGTTATTTTTTTACTTAATAAGCTAAACAACTATTGAATAGAGCTATTGTAAAATTTATGAAGCTCTTCTTTCCAATCTTTTTTTATTCCTACATTATTAGCATCTGTTACATCATCAATTAACCAATGATGATGTAAGTTAATTAAATTGAAATAAATATGTTGTTGCCCAGGATGATCGGTTGAAAAAGGATCATCTTTTTGAAAACTATCACTGCCATTGATAATAAAATCAAAAGAGACTTCGACCTTTGCAGTGTGTTGCGTTTGTTGTAGGACTTGAATATTTCGAACAATAATCCCATCCATTGTATCTTGGCAATTACAAAGAAAGTCATAATCTATGATACTAGCATCACCTTGAGCAGATGTAAGTTTATCATCTTCTTTAATAACTCTTAAAAAATCTGGAGAGAAAAACTGACTACTTTGAGAACTGGTTCGATCAAAACCGATATCATTTGCATCGTTATCTGATTGAGGCTGATAAAACGAATAAATCTTTTGGATTGTTTCTGTTGGTGTTGCTTGTGCGTAGGCAGGATGATGAAAGGTAAACGCTAACCCTACAAACGGAATGATCCATCCATATTTTTTAATAAACTGAAGATGATTTATTCGCATTTTAAACAATCCCTAAGATGGATGATATAACCTAAAAAGAAGAGATTTAAAAATACTCCTCTTTTTAGAATACTCAATTTGTCCATTTAATCTATAAGTTTTATTAAAAATAATGGCGTTTTTTTGAATAATTTTATTTCGTTTTTAGAGTGTTCATTGTGTGAATGGTATCTTCAAAAGAAACAAGTTTGCCATCAGATCCAAGTCCCATTGCGACTTTTGCGGCAACAGCAGAAGCAAAGCGTGCAGATTGATATAAATCCCATCCCTTGATTAATCCAACAATAATGCCTGCACTAAAACTGTCTCCACATCCTGTCGTATCGATAACTTCGATATCATAAGCTGGTAAAGTAAAGTCTTCACCTGTTTCTGGAGAAACATAAACACCATCTCCACCCATTGTGAGTACAGCATTCTTAACGCCACGATCTTTATAAAATTGTGCAATCGCTTTTGGATCTGTTAAGCCAGACATTTCGCCAGCTTCTTCTATACTAGGAATAAAATAGTCAATATAAGGTAGGCAAGGCTCAACAAGTGCAAATGTTTTTGCACTTGCACCAATTAAATCAAATGTTGTGGTTCTTCCTAATTCTTTGGCTTTTTTCAGCAGGCGAACGGTTGGTTCTCCATCAAAAGATTGTAAAAGACCAGTTCCACCGACGTGAATAATTTTAGCATCCAAAACAGCATCATATTCAGATTCATCAACATTAAAGATTGCCGAAGCCCCAGTGACATGTAAAGCAGGACGTCCACCACTTTTTGGGATAGGTAAAATAGATGCAGATGTTTGTGCTTTATCTGTTCTTTTAATAAGGGAGCAATCCACGCCAAATCCTGTGAGTTTAGAACAAATATAATCGCCAAGATCATCTTTACCGACGGTAAAAACACCTTGTACAGAAACACCTAAAATACCGCAATCCATCGCTGTTGCACCCGCAGTGCCAGAAACGGTCATTCGGATCTGATTAATGAGTTCTAATTTGCCTTCGGGAGGAATATGCGTAATGGGGCGACCTAATAAATCAACATCACATAATCCAATTGAGCTTACATCAAAACGAGGCATATTCTATTCCTTTCTTTATAAGTGATATTGGGTAATTTAGTTAGTCGACATGGCCATAATTACTGATTTTTTCAATGATGCCAGCCATTTGATCGTGAGATAAAATTCTAGGTTTTCCAAGTTGCAAAACACCATGATATTGCTTGGCAAGGGTCTCAACTTCTACTGCTAACCATAATGCTTTGGATAAGTTTGCTCCAACGGCAATAATTCCATGATGCTCCAGTAAACAGGCTTTGCGTCCCTCGAGTGCCTTTAACGCATGCTGAGAGAGTTCTTCTGTGCCAAAAGTAGCATAAGGGGCACAACGGATATTCTCTCCTCCAGCAACAGCAATCATATAATGAATGGCTGGGATTTCCATACCCATAATAGAGATAATGGTTGAGTATGTAGGGTGTGCATGCACAACTGCATTAATCTCTGGTCGTGCATTCAAAATATCTAAATGAAAACGCCATTCGCTCGATGGTTTTAATGGACCATGAACAGAACCATCCATTTCCATTCTTACAATGCTCTCTGGTTTTAATTGTTTATAAGGAATACTGGTGGGGGTAATTAATAAATAATTTTCATGACGAACGCTGATATTGCCAGAAGTCCCTTGATTAATCCCAAGATGGTTCATTTCAAGACATGCTTCGATAATAGCACAACGTTTTTCGAGTTCAGCGGGAGAAAAATTATGAGACATTAAATCACTCTTGATCTTAATTTGTTTCAAATACCAGCAGTCCATTAAAAATATTATTTTATAATGGATTGTGCCTTAAGATGCAGAGTATCTGGTCTTAGACAAATTCAGAAATAACGATTACTTTAATAACGTTAAGTTTACTTAAATTTTGTATCAAAGAATAATCTTGGATGATTATTAAATTATAAACAATCTACTTCAAACTATCCGATTACTATCAATCGCATATTCGTTACTTTATCATTACTTTTGTTATGTTACACTCATTAAATGAATACTTTTATAGATTATCCAAAATAATAAATAGATTCTTTCTATGAGACAACAATGTTCATTTTGGACATTTTTATAAAAAGATTAGCAATATCAGTTGTTATTTTAAGGATTAATTTAAGATGAAAAGTCAATATATTACCCCTGTTGTTACTATTTTTGATCCTCAAAAACGGATTGATAATGAAGAGAATTTAAAAGTTTATAATTTTTTAAAAAATAAAACTTCTGGATTTGTTGTTATGGGGAGTACTGGAGAATTTTTTTCTCTAAATGTAGAAAAATCAAAACAACTTATTAAATTAGCGGCATCTTTTCCAAAAGAAAATATGAAAGTGTATGCAGGCACTAGTCGTATGGATTTTCAAGAATCAATAGAATTGGCTAATTATGCACATGAAGTTGGTTTAGATGGAGTGATGATTATTAGCCCTTATTATTTTTCATTAACTGAAAATGAAATATATGACTATTACAGCGCTATTTCCAGTCAAACCAGTGCTAATATTTTTCTTTACAATTTTCCTGATCGCACAGGATATTCTATTTCTCCACAAACATGTTTAAAGCTTGCTGATAAACATCAAAATATTGTGGGAATGAAAGATACAATTAGCGATATGAATCATACTTGCGAAGTTATTAAAATTGTAAAAAAAGAAATACCTCATTTTAAAGTATTTTCTGGTTTTGATAATAACTTTGCTCATAATATTTTATCTGGTGGTGATGGATGTATTGGTGGATTATCCAATATGTTCCCAGAATTTGTTCAATCTTGGATGAAAGCTTTTGCAGATGAAGATTTAATAGCCATTGCTAATCATCAAAAGATTGTTGATCAATTAATAGCACTTAATAATATTAATAATCCTTTTATCTCTGTGTTTAAGAAAATATTGCAATTAAAAAATATTATTAAATATGATGATTCATATCCTCCTTTTAATTGTATTAATGATGATCAAGTTAAAGAAATTAAGAAAATTTTGAGTAAGGTTAATTTTCCAATTTAAAATTATTATGTAGTTTATTACATCTATAAAGGGGAATGATGATGATTAAACGTGCATCATACACAAACCCAACCTTAAATGTTGCCATTGATAAAATTTGGAAACGTTTAGTTCCTTTGATGTTTGTATTGTATTTTTTTGCTTTTATTAACCGTGTTAATATTGGTTTTGCTCAAGATGTAATGCAAGCAAATATCGGATTATCTGATGGTGCGTATGCATTTGGAGCAAGTATCTTTTTTGTAGCTTATGCTATCTTTGGTGTGCCTTCTAATTTATTATTAAATAAATTTGGTGCACGCAAATGGTTAGGAATTACAAGTATCTTATGGGGTGGCGTGGCTGTTGCAACAGCTTTTGTACAGAATAATATTGAGTTTATTATTTTGCGCTTTCTCTTAGGGATGACTGAAGCAGGATTTTACCCAGGCATTTTATTACTGGCCTCAATCTATTTTCCCAACAAAGTGAAAGGATCTGTGATTGCTACCTTTATACTATGTGTTCCGTTAGCGCTTAGTATTGGTTCACCTTTATCTGGTGCATTGATACAAATGCATCTTTTAGGTCTTCAAGGATGGAGTTGGATGTTTATTGTTGAAGGCGGTATAGGGGCTATTTTAGGAGCATTTGCATTATATTATTTGGATGATTCTCCGTCTTCAGCTCGTTTTTTAACGCAAAAAGAAAAAGATATTTTAAATAAAAAATTACAACAAGAAGAACAAGTTACACAAACTTCATCGATATTTCTTGCTTTTAAAAATTTAAACATTTGGTGTCTTGCAATTATTTATGGATTTATACAAGTAGCTGTTTATGGATTAATGTTTTTTCTTCCTTCTCAAGTTGCATCTTTAATCGGTTCTCAAACGGGATTTGAAGCCTCTTTAATTGCCGCTATTCCGTGGATTTGTTCAGGTTTCGGTGTTTATTATATTCCACGTATAGCTGATCATTATACAAATCATCGTATTACTATTGCTGCTTTATGTATGGTGTTAGCTGGTTTTGGATTGTTCTTTTCTACGATATCTAATCCTCTGATTGCAATCATTGCATTAAGTTGCAGTGCAATAGGCTTTTTATCTGTTCAACCTATTTTTTGGATATTACCCTCACAAATTCTATCTGGTCCTGCTTTGGCTGCTGGTATTGGCTTTTGCACAACAATTGGAGGTGTTGGATCTTTTATAGCACCTAATTTGCGTGTTCAAATAGATTTACTCATGCATAATAATTACGCAGGGTTATATACACTATCAATAATTGCGTTTTTCTGCACTTTTTTAATTCTAATGTTATCTTATGCTTCAAAGCATAATTATAAAACGATTGAAGCATGAAAAATATTTTAAGGAGTAATTGATCAATGCAAAAAATTTTGCAAATTGAGGACACTGATAATTTAATTGTTGCTTTAAAAGATTTAAAAAAAGGTGAATCTTTTATCATTGATAACAAAGAAGTTGTTCTAACAACAGATGTTAAAGCAAAACATAAATTTACAACAGAAGCAATTGCTGTTGATGGTGTGGTAAGCTTATATGGAACAGCTGTTGGTAAAGCAACAAAACCTATTGCTAAAGGTGAAGCGGTTACAACAGAAAATTTGCGTCATTATGCGGCTCCTGTGTCTCTTGAAAATGAAACGCCTTATCAATGGAATAAACCTGATGTTACTGCACACAAAAATGATCATTTTTTAGGTTATAAGCGGGAAGATGGTCGCATTGGAACCGCAAATTATTGGTTAGTTTTTCCACTTGTTTTTTGTCAAAATCGTAATGTGACAAAGCTAACAGATACATTAAATGAGGTTTTGGGATATTCAAAACAAAATACGTTAAAAGAGTTTGCATTAGAGCTGACGAATAATAAGATTCCATCTACTCCTAAAATTAAAAAACCTTTTCCTCATATTGAAGGCGTAAGATGTATTACCGTCACCAGTGGTTGTGGTGGGACAGCATCAGATAGTTTAGCGATGTGCGATATTTTGGCTGCTTATGCGGATCATCCCAATGTTGTAGGGATTACAGTCTTTATTTTAGGATGTGAAAAAGCACAACGCGAATTTTTTCAGGAAGCTTTAGATAAACGAAATCCAAACTTTAATAAACCGACATTATATTATAGGCAACAAGAGTGGGAGAGTGAAGAATCTATGATGCAAGCCGCATTAAAAGAAACATTTAATGCTATGAAAAAAGTTCCCCATACAACACGTGTTAATGTACCATTATCTCATTTGAAAATTGGCGTAAAATGTGGTGGATCTGATGGTTTTTCAGGAATTTCTGCTAACCCTGCGATGGGTCTGGTCTCAGATTGGGTTGTTGCATTGGGTGGATCATCTGCTTTATCAGAATTTCCAGAGTTATGTGGTGCCGAAGGTGATATTGTTCATAGGTGTATAACAGTTCAAAATAAACAAAAATTTCTTGATTTAATGAAAACTTATGAAAAATCAGCAAATTTTTTTGGCACCAGCATTTCCGATAATCCAAGCCCTGGCAATATTGCGAATGGCTTAATAACGGATGCGATTAAATCAACTGGTGCGGCTAGAAAAGGTGGTAGATCTCCTGTTGTAGAAGTTTGTGATTATAGTGAACCTATGGCTAACCAAGGGTTATCATTAGTATGTACACCAGGGAATGATGTTGAGGCGGTGACTGGTCTCGTTGCTGCTGGATGTAATGTTGTTATATTTTCTACAGGTTTAGGAACACCAACGGGAAATCCAATTGTACCTGTAATTAAAATTGCAACAAATAGCGAAATTTCCAATCGTTTAAATGATATGATTGATTTTGATTGTGGGGAAATTATTGAGGGAAAACCTTTGCCTGAAGTTAGTAAAGGTCTATTAAAACGCGTTGTTGAAACAGCTAGTGGTTCTTATCAAGTCAAAGCAGATCGTTTAGAACAATTTGATTTTATTTTCTGGAAACGTTCTGTCGATTTATAAGAATGTTCCATTGATATTAATGCCCAAAAAGAAAGATAGAGTCATTAATTAACTCTATCTTTTTTTTATATTGAGTATTTCTATCTTGAGAAAGAGCGTAAGAAATCTGCACAAATTGCACAGATCCCTTTAAAGGCACCTAAGATATTGATTTGATGGCTACGATATAAGAATACATGTGCCAAATGAGCCAGCACACCTTTGATATGTGCATTTGCACCAAAGCTACCAAAAGATCCATATCGTCCAACACTAACTAAAGAACCATAATCTTTATAAACAAATGGAGGGATATGAGGCACTTTGTTAATGAGATTCATAAAGTTAGCACTGAGGTAGATTGCTTGTTGACGAGCAACTTGTGCGGTAGGTGCTAAAGGCGCATTTTGCCTAGAAGAACAATCACCAATAACGAAAATATCTTCATGATTCAGTAATCTAAATTGTTCATTTGTGATAAATTGTGCATTTTTAGAGCGCTCAGTCTTTGCAATATCCCCTGTCACGTCTGTTGCTTTAATTCCTGTTGTCCATACAACTTGATCTGCAGGTAAAGTTTTACCAGAATCTAACACAACATGATCTTTTGTAACTTCTACAACACGGGTAGAAAGCAACGTATTAACCCCAATATTATCCATTGTCTGTTGAACAGATTTGCTTATTTTTCTTTTAAATCCAGGAAGCACTCTATCTCCAGATTGAATAATCGTTAAATCAATATGTTTATCAAAGTCATGATCTGTATATTGTGAGGCTTGCTGTAAGGTTTGGGCAATCTCTCCTGCAAGTTCAACACCCGTAGCCCCTGCCCCAACAATCACAACGTGATGTTTAGTATGCAAAATCGTGGATTGCATAATATATTTCTTTAAATCTTCGTAAAATTCAAGCGCATAGCCAACATCATCAATTGTATAGGCAAATTCATCGACACCTTTAGTATTAAAATCATTGGCTTTGCTGCCTAAAGCCATCACGAGATAATCATATTTTACAGATCTTTGTGGTAAAATTTCATCGTCATGTTGATCAATATAAGGAGCCAGAATAATTTCTTTTTTCTCTGTATTAATTTCAGAAACTTCACCAGGTTGAAAAGTAAAATTATGCCGTTTTGCTTGAATTAAAAAAGACATACCTTGTTCTTGCAAAGATGCGCTTCCCGCTGCAAATGTATGGAGCATTGGTTTCCAAGTATGGAACTCATTTTTATCAACCAGGCATAATTCATACTTAGAATGATCAATCCTCTTGGTAATTCTGACTAGGAATTCAATTCCTGCAATCCCTCCTCCTAAAACAACGATTTGTTTTTTTTTCATTATATCAATCTCTCCATATTCTTTTTACAATTGTAATTGCTTTTGTAGCTCTGGATAGTTAATTTTCCCTGTTGCAAACAAAGGAAGATCTTTCATAATTTTTAAATTTTTAGGAAGCATGATTTTTGCGATATCATGTTCTTTGCTATAAGATAATAATGGATCAAGCGTGGCATCTGCTTGTGTTGTGACAAGTAAGAGTTGCTCCCCTTTTTTGTCATCTGTTAAATTAATCACAGCATTGATTGCTTCTGGCCATATTTTATCAGCAATGGTTTCAACCGCAGTCATGGAAACCATTTCACCTGCAATTTTAGCAAAACGTTTGACACGACCTGAAATTGTCACGAAGCCATCTTTATCAATATTGACAATATCCCCTGTATCATACCATTGCTCTGGAACAGGTTGGATTACACCAGGATTAGTATGTAACATATAACCCATCATAATATTATGGCCTTTTATGAACAATTTGCCGCCACTATTTATTCCAGGCACAGGAGTAATTTGATGTTGAATACCAGGTAAGAATTGCCCCACCGTCCCTGAACGGTTATTTTTAGGTGTATTCAGCGCAATGACAGGAGAACTTTCTGTTGCACCATATCCTTCAAAAATACGCACGCCAAATTTATTTGCATAAAGTCTATGGGTCTCTTCTTTAACTTTTTCACCACCTGTTACGATGTAACGCATTGCGTAGAAGTCATAAGGATCTGCATATTTTGCCCAACCATTTAGGAATGTATCTGTGCCAAAGCAAATGGTCGCGTCAACATCATAAATTAAAGACGGCACATTTTTATAATGTAAAGGATTAGGGTAATGAAACGTTCTTACCCCAAAAAATAAAGGAAGTAATGTTGCCCCCGTTAATCCAAGAGAGTGGAAAATAGGCATCGCGTTAAAAACATGATCGGCACAGCTAAAATCAATAACAGAAGCAACTTGTTGACAGTTGGTTAAAATATTATGATGACTTAGGACAACTGCTTTTGGATGTCCTTCTGATCCTGAGGTTGATAAAACAACTGCTGGAGATTGATAAGAAGCATTCATGCCAGGCAAACGATCAGGAGATAGTAAGTCTAATTTTGCTTTGACTTTATCTGCTAAAGTCAGACTACTGACGATATCTTCTAAATAAATAATTTTAACAGTTTCTTGCAGTGCCTTTTCAAGATCTTGTAAATTGGCTTTATTAATAAAAAGACGGCTAGAAATAACGGTTTTAACTTGAATAGTCTGACAAATATTTAAAATATTTGAGGTGCCTGTTGAAACATTCATAGGATGTGGCACACGACCAACAGCAGAGATCGCCATCAAAGAAACAATCGCGCCACAAGATGTTGGTAATAATAACCCAACATAGTCACCAAGGCTTGTTTCTTTTTCTATTTTTCTACCAAATAAGATCGCTCCTAAGCATATACGTTCGTAAGAAAATGGCTCACGATTAATATCTTCAATAATCTCGCTTTGTTTACCATAGGTATCCTTTGCATGAAGTAATGCTTGAAAAAGTGTTTTCTCAGTGTTTTTTGCAGCAAAGGAAGTCTCAATCATAATTTTCTCTAAGATTTGACCAATCTGTTTTTTATTGTCTTGATGGGAGCGTGTTGGATCAAGATAATCATTTAAATCAATGGGTTGTTTAATCGTAATTGATAAGCGTGGGAATAAACGAAGTGGCAATTTTCCTTTCATGCGTCCAAAAATACTGAATTGTAACCCATTTATGTAAATAGGCAATATCTTTGCGTTGGCGTTATAAGCAACAACCCCAGCGCCCTCGTAAACTTTCATAATATTTCCCGTTTTTGTTAAACGTCCTTCGGGGAAAATTACTAATTTTTGATTTTTATCACGAACAGCACTAACCATATCTTTGATAGAGTAAGGGGAATGAATATCAACTTCAAAAGTTTTTACAAATGCTAGAAAAGGACGAGCCCACCATTTTTTAGCTGTTTTTGTATAAATTGCAAAAGCAGGTTGTTCAGGAAGGTAGCAAGATAGTAAGCTAGCATCTGCAAAAGAGGTGTGGTTAGAAATGATGACTACTTTATCACCAGCTTTAGCAAAATTTTCTAAACCTTCGACGGTGACTTTATGAAAAATTTTAAAATAGATTTTAAAAATAATTTGAATAATTTTAGCTGTAAAAAAACGCATAATAAATACTGCCACAAATAAATTAATGATAGAGAGAGAGATAAAAAGAGAAGCAGAAGAAACACCATAAGCATTTACTTTTGCCCAAATGATTGAACCGATAACCATCATCATCGCATTGATAATGTTATTACCAGCAATAATTCTAGCTTTACTGCTTTTAGGAGATTTTTCCTGAATAATTGCATAAAGTGGTACAGAGTAAAATCCACAACATATTGCCATTAAAGTCAGATCAATAAGGATACGAGCTCCTGTAAAAGAAGTTATAAAGTGAGATAGAGTTTGTGTTGTATGAATAGACGCCACTGCCAGACCAAAATCAAGACAAAATAAAGAAATACCAATGGCTGCAATCGGTACAAAACGTGCGGTAATTTTTCCTTTTAACAATTTAGAACAAAGAATAGATCCCAGTGCAACGCCAATAGAGAAACATGAAATAAAGATATTGGTTAAATATTGGCCATTTTGATTGATAATTTGTGTGGAGATATCAAAGATACCAGCACCTACGACTGAGCCAATCGTCCAAAACCATGAGATTCCAAGCACACATAACCAAATAGAACGGTTTTTACGTGTTAGGATAATGGTAGAATATGTTTCTTTGAAAATATTGATATTGAGTTTGATATTCGGATCAGCAGGTGGCACATCAGCAATTTTAAATACAGATGCAAGCCCCATTATTGCTAGAATAAAAGCACCACCACAAATCCAATACAGACCATTAGGAAATAGAATAATAGATCCGCCAGCCAACATTCCAATGAGAACAGCAATAAAGGTAGATGTTTCGATAAGGCCGTTTCCAAAGAGGAGTTTGCGTGGTTCGACAATTTCAGGAATGATGCTGTATTTTAGAGGACAATAAAATGCTTCGGCAGTACCGAATAAGAATAAACATCCCAACAAAAAAGTGATGTGTTGATAGAGAAACCCAACAAAAGCGATTGGAATTAACAGGATTTGAATGGTTTTCACGGCAATCATGACGTGTTTTTTAGAAAATTTATCTGCTATTTGTCCAGCGGTGGCTGAAAAACAAGCATAGGGTAACATAAATAATCCACCAGCAATGGCTGTTAATCCAGTATTTTGATATCCCATGACGAATAATGCCATAACGAGCATTGCATTTTTAATCATGTTTTCATTCATGACTCCACAAGATTGTGCCAAGCATAAGAACCATAAAGAGCGTTGAGATGTATGTTGTGTATTTGGCATAGTCATTGCCTCTATTGATAAAATTTATTCGGTTAGATCTGATTGAGTTTCTGCTTGGTCACGCAGCGTTTTGGATAAGGAGATAGAAGATTGAATAAGAAATAAACTAGATAATGCAAGATATCCTTTAAGCCATCGATCCATAGGCATATAGATGACTGCCAATGTCATTGCAATAATAGCGATGATGAAACTAACCCATGTAAAGAGAACCCAGCTATTCGTTGTTGTTGTATTTGATTGTTTAGACATGTGAGAATCCTTATTTATATTGAACAATGTTCATTAAATACATTTTAAAAGAAAATGCAAGAACTTTTTGAACGTCGTTCAATATAAAAATTATTTCTTTTGTTTTTGATCCATACAGTGCATAAAGGAGAAAATTAATTACGGAGGGATTAATGGGACGTAAGGGTAAAGATCCAGAAGAGTTGCGTAAAAAAATAGTGGATGTTGCACAATCGATCATTGTAACAGAAGGTATTCGAAAATGTACTGTTCGTGCCATTACCCAAAAAGCCGGTTGTGCCTTGGGGGCTTTAGGCTATTTATTTACAGGATTGGAAGATGTCGTACTTGCTGTAAATACCAGAACCTTGGTTGAAATGGGCGATTATATGTTTGCTCAATCTCAAGCAGAACAAAAAGAAAAGGTGCTTGATCGTTTAACCTCTTTGGCGTTGGCCTATTTTACCTATGCTCGGGATTATTTTAATCAATGGGAAGCTTTATTTGCATTACGTCCTTCTCAGAGAGACTTACCTGCTGAATATTTAGAAATACGTAGTAATTTAATTTTAAAAATCACAACCTTATTTTCGAAAGATATGACCAATCAAGAACAAAATATTATGCTAGCCAGAACCATGTATGAATCTGTACATGGAATTGTTGTTTTGGGATTAGATCAACGCCTCGGTGGCACTAATCAAGATGTTGAAAATAGGATTTGTTTATTAGTTTCTTTGATGATGAAAGAGTAAAACCATTGCTAATAAAATAGATATACACAACTTTTAATAATAAAGATTATGCATATCTTAACGTTGTTTATTTTGAACTAAGGTGACTCGTGTTTATTTTATTTTGAAAAACTTGAAACTCTTGCTGAGCTTCATTTAACTCACTTTTAGCATGGGTTAGTTTTGCCTCTTTATTATTAATTTTACGTTTACTACCGTCTTGTTGAGCCTCTTGTAACTCTTGAGTCCTTTGATCTACTTTTTGTTGTTTTTCATTGATCTTTTTTTGATATTTTTTTTGTAGATCTGTATTGTTACAGTGTGTTTGAAGATCATTTAACCTTGATTGTAATTCCGTTACTTTAATCTGATCTTTATTTTGTTGAGCATAAGAGACTTGTATTTCAAGCGCTGCAGCTTTTTCTTTACAAGTTTCAAAATGATAATGTGTATCCGCAAAAGCCGGAACTGAGATTATAAATAAGGTTGAAAATACGCTGACTTTTAGTATTGATCTTAACATAAAGGTTACCTCCTAATGAAAATATAGAAATAAAAATAAGAGTGTTTATAGATTTTCTATTAATTGTTGAACCGCTTGTGCCAGTTTAATATGTTGATCTTGATCATAATGAATGCCATCAATATTACTAACCGTAATAATTGGGGCAAGATCTAAAAAAACAGCATTATGTTTTTTAGCGATTTGTTGACAATAATGGCTAAGTTGTTTTGATTTTTCTGCACCACCGGCAAAAAATGTTTTAAATATACCTACTTCTTGAATAGGTGGTGGACATAATAGTACAAGCTCTGGACAATTTCCATTAGGGCCCACATTACAAGCAATAATTTCTAAAATTAGCTTTTCAATCGAATGAGCAATATGCTCTGCTGATACTGGAAATAAAGATTTTAAGTCATTTGTACCTAACATTAATACAATAATATCAATAGGCAAGTGGCTTTTTAAGCAAGGCCGTAAATAGGTAAGCCCGTTTCTATGCGGACCTTCGATTGGATCATCATGGACAGTTGTGCGCCCAGGCAACCCTTCTTCGATAATATTAAACTGTTCTTTTAGATTATGACGTAATATCCCACCCCATCGTTCATTTTCATGAAAACGTTCATCATTACCAAAACTAGACATCGGTTTGGTGCCATGTGTATTACTATCACCATAAAGTAAAATCGTTTTTTTATTCATTTGATTTTCCTATTTTTTATTAACTTAAGTTAATGATAAAAAAAAGGCAAAATCAAGGGAAAGATTTCAAATAAAAATATGATTTATATCTGAATTATATTAATACTGATTAATTAATAAAAATAAAATCCGAGGAGTATATCGTCATGCCAGGACTAGTTAGTGGTAGGACTAATTAGTGGTCAATATAAAATTGCTTCAGAAGAAAACCCTCTAGTAGAAAATTATAATGTAGGGGCTGGTGGTGTTATTTATGTTCAAGACAAAGCATATGCAGAACGTAATCATGTTTTCATGAGTGGTGCCATTTCTGCTTATGGAACGGGAGAGGTTAACTCGAATAATGTATATTCTGGCGGAACGATTACAATCGATTCAGGAAAGGCCATTTCTAATAATATTTCAGGGGCTCCGTTCTTCGATAACTCTGCTTTTCTTATCGTAAAAGGTAAAGGTCAACTGATCGGAAATACAATTCAAGACTGTGCTGTGGTTAGTTTAGGAAATAATGGAACTGCTACATCAAATATATTAGCTGATTCAGATAAAAAATATAGTTACTTTACAAACCCAGGTGCAATGTTATATGCAGGCTCCTCTTCTCTTGTTGAATATAATTCATTGGGGCGGCGTACTCACGTTTATACTACAGGTAAAGCAAATTATAACTCTATAACTTCAGCTGCATACGATTATTATATAGCAACAAGTACCCTAAGTGGCATATTGGTTTTAGGAAGTGGTGCCTCAGGCTCTTATAATACAATTTATGCCAATGGCAGTTTTTTTGTCAGTCGTGGTGGTGTAGCCACATCAAATACAATTAGTGGTAATACTTCTGTTTTCGGACAATTTAATAATAATATTTCTCGTGGCGGCACAGTGGACATATTATCTGGAGGTATTGCTCAAAGTAATAATATTGATCGCGGTAATTTAACTGTAAATTCAGGTGGGTCTGCTAGTTATAATATGATTAATAGTGGTGGATCGTTAAATATATTGACGCCTGATATCGGCCAATATGCCTTTGCAAGTTATAATACTGTTAATGCTGATGGTGATTTATATGTAGGACAAGGAGGTGTCAGCCAATTTAATTATATTCAATCGGGTGGCAGTCTTACAATTGGAAGGTCTGGACAATCTAGAAATGATATTATTTTTTCTGGTGGTTATGCTTACGTTTTAAAATATGGCAGCGTAGATAAAATGACCATTAAGAAAGGTGGTGCCATTTCTGTTAATTCTAATGATGTCGGTACAACAAACCTCATTGTTGAACAAGGAGGGTCAGCAATTATTAGTGCCACAACTCCTGGATATATTCAATTAACAGATAATACAGATATTTATTTAGAAGATCCTAGTAGTAATCAAGCAAACAATTCAAATGCTGTCATTGTTATTAAAGGGGTCGATCCATATCAAAGCATTATTAATGGGGCGGGCTATACAAGTGTTTTTACAGAAATTAAAAACTTTTCTGATAACGCTCAGATTAATATTTATAATTTACAAACAAGTAGAGTCACCAGTGTTATATATCCAGATGATGACCATGTTACTTTTTTAATGAAAGATAATGCTCGTATTGTTTTACATATCGATGGGGTTAAAAATTTAGGTTATACGTTATCTTCTGATGCTAATGGTAATGTAATTTATGAAGTTTGCTTTTTAACAGGTACATTAATTTCTGTTAAAAATGGGACTTGCCCTGTTGAACAACTAAAAATTGGAGACACTGTTACAACCTATAATTGGCAAAAGAAAAGACGTGCTCAACGTAAAATCAAGTGGATTGGTAAAAAAAGTATTGTCGTTAAACAAAATGAACAGGAAAAAGATAAAGCAGGATATCCTGTTCGTATTTTAAAAGATGCGCTGGCAAAAAATATACCAAATAAAGATTTATTAATTATCTCAGAACATTGTTTATTTTTTAAAGACAAATTTATTCCTGTTCGAATGTTAATCAATGGGACGACTATTTTTTATGATACATCAATAACTGCTTATGATTATTATCATATAGAGACTGAAGAACACTCTGTGATTATTGCTGATGGTGTACTAACAGAAAGTTATTTAGATACCGGTAATCGTCATAGTTTTAATCAAGAGAAGAAAGTTATTTATACCTCTTTTGGAAAATATAAAAATTGGCAACAGGATGGCGTTGCTCCACTAATCACTGAACGTCAAATTGTGGAACCAATTTATCATAAAATAGAAAAACGTGCCAAAACCCTTGGTATTTTCAAATCAGAGCAATCTTCCTCTCTAACTACAGATAATGATTTTCATTTGGTTACCAATACAGGGGTAGTCATTCGTGAGAAAAAAATCATAACAATGGTCATGTTATGTTTATGATTCCACCTGATGTAAAATCTGTTTGGATTGTTTCAAGAACTAGTCGACCTTGTGATGTGATAGGGTCTTTTGTTGATGATCGCCGTAATTTGGGGTTATTAATTGGTGACATTATTTTATACGATGAATCAAAAATTTTTCCATTAAAATCTCATTTGGAAATAGAAGATTTAGAGGGATGGGACATACAAGAAAAAACACCTTGTCGTTGGACAAATGGCCGAGCATATTTACCCTTGAAGCATAAAAAAGATACAAATAGTTCTATGATTTTACTTTTTAAAGTTCTTTCAAAACAATCTTATATTCTTGATCAAGAGAGTGATAATATACAAAAAATAATTTAAATAAAATAAGAATATATAGTTTAATAAAGGATAATATTTTAAATATTATCCTTTATTTTTATCTATTTAAGCAAAGCCGCCTGGAAGACCCTCTAAGTTTGTATGTCTATTTTTCATTTTATCAAGAGAGATATCGCATTGATCCATTAACATCATGGTAACGATATCAGTGAATAAAAATAAAGATTGCTCTAATAAAGTAGACATCGGTTGAATAGAATGAATCTCGGTATCTGTTCCAAAAATTTGTCCAGGAACACGCACACAAAAATCGGCATACTTACCATGTTCGTTTTCAGGATGAGCGGTTAATAACACAATTCTTGCACCAGCTTGTTTGGCTAGTTGAATGACATTTAACTCTGCATTAGTCACGGCACAATGTACAATCAATAAATCCCCTTTGCCAATGCAGGGTGTTGTGGTGTCATAAACAACGTAGCTATCAAACCCCATATGTTTTAAGCGCATTGCAAATCCACGTACAGAGAGTTGCATTCTGCCCATTCCATACAGTTGAATGGTTTTTGCTTTTTTAATTTCACTAATGAGTTCTTGAATTTGTTCAGGGTTTACGGCCAGTAAGGTTTTTAAGTTTTCTTGAATAACTGTTTCTACTAAATTTTTATAAGTGTTCATGATTCATTCCATTATGATGATTGTTTTATTTCGATATCATTTATAAAGTAATTTATTGGATTATATGATTTTTTAAAACCCCCAAATTATAGAGCATGATATGCCATTATTCATTGTTTTTCTTGGTATTATTTTATTATTAATTTTAGTGGCCAAGCTAAAGTTAAATGGTTTTATTTCATTGATTTTGGTCTCTCTTTTCGTTGGTGTATTAGAAGGAATGCCTGTCATGCAGGTGATTACTTCGATTAAAACTGGTGTTGGAAATACATTGGGAGAATTGGCACTGATTATTGGGTTTGGTGCGATGTTGGGTAAGTTATTGGCAGATTGTGGAGGTGCTCAACGGATAGCCACAACTCTGATTAATGTTTTTGGATATAAATATATTCAATGGGCAGTGGTCTTAACAGGGTTTATTCTGGGGTTTGCTCTATTTTACGAAGTTGGTTTTGTTTTACTTCTTCCGTTGGTGTGTTCAATCGCGGTGGCTGCACGCTTACCTATTTTGTATGTTGGCGCACCGATGGCAGCCTCTTTATCCGTGACGCATGGCTTTTTACCACCGCATCCTGGTCCCACAGCAATAGCGGCTATTTTCCATGCTGATATGGGTAAAACACTTTTATATGGCATATGTATTGCTATTCCAGCTATGATTTTAGCAGGGCCTGTATATGCACATTTTTTAAAAAATATTAATAAACCTGTTCCACAAGGATTATATAACCAAAAAAAATTTAGTGATGATGAAATGCCTGGATTTACCATTAGTATTTTAACCGCATTAATTCCTGTTTTTTTGATGGGATTACGTGCAGTTGCTGAAATGATATTACCCAATAATCATGTTTTATTGTCTTATGCAGATTTTTTTGGCAATCCTATTATTGCGACGCTATTTGCTGTATTAGTTGCGATCTTTACATTTGGGGTTAATCGTGGACGGTCTATGACAGAGATTTCTGATACGATAACGGCATCTATTAAAGTCATTGCTATGATTTTACTCATTATTGCTGGGGGTGGCGCTTTTAAACAAATCCTAGTTAATAGTCATATTGATCATTATATTACCAATATGATGCATGATAGTCATTTATCTCCATTACTGATGGCATGGTTGATTGCAGCGTTATTAAGGATTGCTTTGGGATCAGCCACCGTTGCAGCAATGACGGCTGGAGGGATTGTAGCACCTTTAATCATGACAACAGGAGTCAGCCCAGAATTAATGGTGTTATCAGTTGGTTCTGGGAGTTTAATTTTCTCCCATGTTAATGATCCTGGTTTTTGGTTATTTAAAGAATATTTTAACCTAACCATAGGGGAAACACTTCGTTCTTGGTCAGTTCTAGAAACGATTATTTCCGCCTGTGGATTAGCCGGCTGTTTGATGTTAGCTCAAGTGATTTAATATAAAATAGGTTTATTGATTTTTACTTAATTCCAAAGCACGTTGATAAACGATTTTTTTTGGTAAATGAATAGCAGTGGCAACCAAGGCCGCTGCATCTTTGACAGACATCGTTTGCAGAGCGGTTTGTAATTGTTGATCTAAATCATCTTCAGTTATTTCATCTTGCACTGGTGGAGGGCCAAGCAATACGGTAATTTCCCCTCTAGGTGGGGTATTAGTAAAATGCTCGATTAATTCTTGGAGTGTATTGCGTTGCACTTCTTCAAATTTTTTAGTTAACTCTCTGGCAACAGCTGCTTGACGATCCTCTCCAAAAATAAGTACTAAATCAGCCAGCATATCGACCAATCGATGAGGGGCTTCATGCCAAATAAGAGTTGCATTCAATCCGGCACGTTCAGCCGCTTTTAAAACAGAGAAACCATTCTGCCTGGCTTTAGATTTAGGTGGGGGAAATCCAACAAACATATAAGGATGCGGTGGCAGTCCTGATAATGTTAATGCGGTTAGTGCGGCATTAGCTCCAGGAATAGCAGTTATTGGAATATCGGCTTCAATAATAGCTTTGGTTAGACGATATCCAGGATCCGATAGTAATGGAGTACCTGCATCAGAAACGAGCGCAATTATTTTCCCTTGTTGTAACCAAGAAATAATTTGTTCTGTGCGTTGACTTTCATTATGTTCATGAACACTTTCCATACGAATGGAAATACCGTAAGCAGATAGGAGTTTTGCAGTAACACGCGTATCTTCGCATAATAAGATATCAGCTTCTTGTAAAGTTTGTTTTGCTCTGAGGCTAAAATCGCTTAAATTACCAATAGGTGTTGAAATAAGAACAAACTCGCCAGATGTTTTAAGGGGATTTTTAGAAAAATGTTGATCTGGAATAGGTAAGGAAGTATCTGATAGTATAGGTTTTTCTTGTTTCATAATAAAAGCAATCTTAAAGTAGTAGTTCGGTTATATAAAGGAGCAAAGATATTGAGTAAAACCCCTAACCCTTTACAGCAAGGGATTGTTCGTCAGACGGGTATTGTTAAGAGACTATTAAAGGCAAGTGTTTGTGTTCCAGTGTTAATCATAGCAGCTTGTTCTTCTAATGGGAATAATGGTAGTAATAATCCTGTTGTTTCTGCCAATGATAATCCCCAAAAACAAGTCGGATTATTATTACCTCTCAGTGGCCGTAATGGCGCTTTAGGAAATAATATGATGCAAGCTGCTAAGTTAGCACTAAGTGATCCTTCTGCTCCAAAGTTAGATGTTTTTGATACTGAACAAGCTGGCGGTGCTTCTGAAGCTGCACGTAAAGCAATTGCTGCTGGGGATGGTATTATCTTAGGACCATTAACTGCCACTAATACAACAGAAGTTGCTTCTGTGACCAGTGCTAGTAATGTTCCAGTCATTGCTTATACCAGTGATGTTTCTGTTGCAGGGCCGAATGTATGGGCTTTTGGGGTAACGCCAGAGCAACAAGTTCTAACAATGGTTCGTGCGGCAAAAAATGAAGGCAAAACTAAATTTGCCGCTTTATTGCCTGAAAACCCAATGGGAAAAGCCATGGGCAGTGCATTGACGAGAGCATGTGCAGATTTAGGGTTGGCACAGCCAATGATCGCTTATCATACAGCGTCTAAAGATGATATTACTCAGCAATTAAAAACATTATCTAATTATGATGCACGTGTTCAAGATGCACAAAACCACCCAGAGGCACAAAATACTGCAAAACCATCAACGGATAATAGTAACAACAATAATGATGGTAATTTATTAGATGAGTTGGCACCTTCAGGATCGACTGCTTCTACTTCTAAAGATGATACGAAAAATCTAGCATTAGGAAATCCTCCATTTGATGCATTGTTATTATCAGATACAGGATTACAATTGCAGTCGGTAATTGATGCATTAGATGAAACGCAAGTCTCCTCAACCAAAGTCAGAATAATGGGACCTGGGTTATGGTCAGCTTTTGCTTCTAAATTAGGTAAATTACAAGGGGCTTGGTATGCATCTCCAAATCCTCAAAAAAGACATTTCTTCGCACAACAATATAGAGCTAAATATGGGGTTGCTCCTAAACCTTTGGCTGATTTAACGTATGATACGGCTGCGTTGGCAAACTCATTAAGCAAAATTGGTGGATATACATCACAAAACTTGATGCGTACAGATGGATTTGATGGTGTTGATGGATTGTTTATTTTACAAGCTGATGGTCACGTTAAACGAGATCTACAAATTTTCCAAATTCAACCTTCTGGAGGCGCAAAAATGATTACAACGCCTTCTGTGGTTAAACCAACAACGACGGCCACAAATACAACAACACATAGTTAATTATATTTGTATTTTATGTGTCTCAACGTTCGTAGGGAGAAGTAACTTTCCTCCTATGAACTTTAAAATATTTATAATCTATTGTAACAAATACTTTTTTAATTTTTATTATATATATAAATAATAGTTATGAATATTTTTCATCTCTATAAAGTTTAATAATTTGCTATACTGTCTACTAACCACTTATTTTTATTATTAGTGAAGGTATATAATGGCACTTCAAAATTTTGAATTTTGTAATCCTACACGGATTGTTTTTGGTAAAGAAACCATTCAAAAACTCAATGATTTAATTCCTGCAACAGCGAAAGTATTAATCATTATCGGCGGTGGTAGTGTTCGTAAAAATGGAACATTGTCAGAAGTTGAAACAGCATTAGGAAAACGTCAGTTTGCGGTGTTTGAAGGGATTGAACCGAACCCAACATTTGAAACATCAATGAAAGCTGTAGAAAAAATACGCAAAGAGAATTTTGATTTTCTTCTCGGGGTTGGTGGTGGCTCTGTAATGGATGCCACTAAATTTATTACAGGCGCTGTGCATTACAAAGGCGATACTTGGGAGATCGTTACCCATGGCGGTAAGAATATAACCCAAGTGCTTCCATTTGGATTTGTTCCAACACTCCCAGCAACAGGTTCTGAAATGAATTGTGGAGGGGTGATTTCACGTAGAGCAACAAACGATAAATTGCCTATCATGAATAGCCTTTTATATCCATTATTCTCTGTTATTGATCCAACAAAGACATATAGTTTGCCAGAAAAGCAAGTTGCTAATGGGATTGCAGATGCATTCGTGCATGTAATGGAACAATATTTAACTTATCCAATTAATGCTGCTGTGCAAGATCGTTTTTCTGAAGGGCTATTATTAACGTTAATTGAAGAGGGTCATAAAACGTTAAAGAATCCTACAGACTATGAATCCCGTGCCAATTTTATTTGGGCAGCAACCATGGCTCTCAATGGCTTGATTGGAGCAGGAGTTCCTCAAGATTGGGCAACGCATATGATTGGTCATGAATTGACTATTTTATATGGGATTGATCATGGTCGAACCTTATCTATTTTATTGCCATCTTTGATGAATGAAATGCGCAAAGATAAGCATGGGAAGCTGGTGCAATATGGTCGCAGAGTATGGGGCTTACAGGGCAATGATGAAGAGAAAATTATTGATGAAGCTATTGATAAAACACGTGCATTCTTTGAAAGTCTAGGGATTAAAACCTACTTAAAAGAGTATGACGTTGATAGCTCTGCTGTTGAAAAAGTAGTTGAACAACTCCGTCGTCATCATTTGACAGCATTAGGGGAAAAAGGAAATATTACCCTTGAAGTTAGCCGTCGTATTGTGGAGGCTAGCCTTTAATTAAAAAAACCTCTATATAAAAAATATTATAGAGAAAAAGGAACCTGTTTATGAAGTCTATACGTGTTATTTCTGGTTGTATTGGTTTATTGGGAATGCTTTGTGTGGGCATAACAGGTTCTAGCTATCAGGCTTTTGGAGATGTTGTTGTATCTTCATCTCCTAGCCCCGTGAATACAGGAAGTGCCGTTCAGCTTTCTGCTCAAGATCAAGCACAATCTTGGATTAATAATCTTTCCACGTTACAAGCAAAATTCCAGCAAATTGCACCTGATGGTCAACGTAGCACAGGAACGGTATGGATTAAGCGTCCTGGACGTATTCGTTTTGAATATAATAAACCCAGTGAGCTTTTATTGGTGGCTAATGATGGAAAAATGGTTTTCCATGACAGTGAAGTGGGACAAACCACGACTATTCCATTGGATCAAAGTCCTCTTGGGTTATTATTAAAGCCTAAGCTGAGTTTCTCTGGTGATGTTAGTGTTACCAATTTTATGCCTCCTAATAATGGATTATTCCAAATTACAATGGTACGCACAGCGTCTCCTTCCGATGGAAGCTTGACATTGATCTTTAATCAAAATCCAATGATGCTAAAAGCATGGCGTGTTGTAGATGCACAAGGTAAGGTGACGATGGTTGACTTATATGATTTACAACCAGGCGTATCTGTTTCAAATAAATTATTTAAAATGGATTTTGGGGATAACGAATAGATCTTTTTGTTAAGTTTTTTGTTCTGAAACAAAAGATATTCAAAAACTAGTTTTATGATAAAATCACAGGCATATATTCACAATATAGGCCTGTTTTTATGAGTTTACCCTATACTATTCCACAAGATTTTGACCCTACAACTTTACAAATTGGTGATGTTGTTTGTATTCGTATTGATAATTTTATCTTTAATAGAGTTGCCAAGGCGACATTATCATGGACAAATCATGTTGGGATTATTGTTGGATTTAAAGATCACCAATATTGGGTAGCGGAAAGCACTATTCCATTTTCAAAGGTTATTCCATTATCTAAATTTATAGCCCGATCCAAAGAGGGATCTTTTACGATTTCGAGATTAAAAAAGTCGATAAGTAATGATCAAAAAATTAAAATTATGCATGCAGCTCGAAAGAAAATGAATATTCTATACGATACAGGGTTTAATCTATATTCTAAAGGTCAGTTTTGTTCTCGGTTTGTGTATGAGATTATCAAAGAGGTTACAGGAATAGAAGTCGGTGAAGTTGAAAATTTTAGAGCTTTGCTTCGTAAAAATCCTGAATATGGTTTAAATTTTTGGCGCATATGGTTTCTTGGCTTTATTCCTTGGAAGCGCTTAACGGTTACGCCAGCCAGCCTATTTAATAGTGATCAACTTGATCTTATCTATGATTATCGCTATCAAGAGACTATATAAAGTAACTATGTCGAATATTGATTATAATTGTCTGAAGATGATATTAAAAATATTCTAAAATTATAAAGATATTGAGATGCTTGTTCTTTATATTGTAGGCGTAGATTTTTTATTTATATATTCTTCTGGAAAACAGACGCATGAGTTATGCAGTTAAAGAAATTTTCTTAACCCTTCAAGGTGAAGGCGGACAAATAGGACGTACAGCAGTATTTTGTCGCTTTACGGGATGTAACCTATGGTCTGGTAAAGAAGAAGATCGTCATCAAGCCGTTTGTCAATTTTGTGATACCGATTTTGTTGGGATGGATGGTGAAGGTGGTGGGCGTTTTACCGATGCAGCGGCATTGGCAAATGCAATTGAAACAACGTGGGGGGCACGTGATGCTCAACAACGATTTGTAGTCTTTACAGGTGGTGAGCCTTTATTGCAGTTAGATAGTGAACTTGTTCATCTATTGAAGCAAAAAGGCTTTTATATCGCTGTTGAGACCAATGGAACATTACCAGTGCCAGATGCTGTTGATTGGATTTGTGTTAGCCCAAAGGCAGGCGCAGAGTTGGTGCAAACTTGTGGAGATGAGTTGAAGTTGATTTATCCTCAAGAAGGGTTAAACCCTCAAGATTTTATAGGGTTAAAATTCACAACTTTCCGTTTACAACCTAAAGATGATGCACATAAACAAGAACATTTACAAAAAGCGATTGAATTTTGTCAAAATCATCCAATCTGGCATCTTTCACTACAAACGCATAAACTCATAGGAATTCCATAAATGACGGATCATCCTTCAGATTCTTTCTCAAATAGTGCCCTCGTTTTATTTTCAGGCGGACAAGATTCTACAACATGTCTTGCTTGGGCATTACAGCGCTTTCAAAAAGTTGAAACGCTGGGGTTTCACTATGGGCAACGTCATCATATTGAAATGAAATGTCGTCATGGTATTCGTGAAAAGATCAAAGACATTCATCCTTTATGGTCTGATCGTTTAGGAGAAGATCACGTCCTTAATCTTTCTGATTTAGGAGCAATTTCTGATACCGCTTTAACCCGTAAGACAGCGATTGAATGGGATAAACAAGGATTACCATCAACCTTTGTGCCTGGGCGTAATTTATTGTTTTTAACGTATGCTGCGATTATTGCTGATCGTCGTCATTTGCGTCATATTATTGGTGGAATGTGTGAAACAGATTATTCTGGTTATCCTGATTGTCGAGATGATACGATCAAAGCGTTACAGGTTGCAATTAATCTTGGAATAAGTAATCGTTTTGTATTGCATACGCCGTTAATGTGGTTGGATAAAGCCCAAGAATGGCAAATGGCAGAGCAGTTAGGTGGCAATTCTTTGGTTAATTTGATTAATGAAGAAACGCATAGTTGTTATTTAGGGGATCGTTCTCATCATCATGAATGGGGCTATGGTTGTGGCACATGCCCAGCTTGTGAGTTGCGTCGTTCAGGATGGGAAAGCTATATTCAGCAAAAGGAACAATAAGTGCTAGAGCTCATTTTTACGCGCCGTTTTGCAATGGCGCATCGATTAATTCATGGTTCCAGTGAAATTTGTGCGACACCACATGGGCATAATGAAGAAGTAAGAGTTTATTTGAAGCCATTAGAGGTTAAACCTCTCGATGGAAAACAAAATGTGATTGTTCCTTTTGAGAAAGCGAAATCAACATGGCATCGTTTCATTGATGGCTCTGTGGATCATGCGTTTCAATTAGCAGAAAATGACCCATTGGTATCTTGGTTTATAGAACATGAACCACAACGCATTCCAAAGTTACTCATCACGCCTGGTGATCCTACGACAGAGTTGCTGGCATGTTTGTTTATGAGTAAATTAAACTGCTTTTTATCTGCTGAACAATCAGGACTATATTGTGATCAAATAGAAATCTTGGAAACACCAACAAACACAGTACGTTTCACAGGAAATCCATTAGATTTTATTCCGAATATCCGCCCACCAGAACAATGCTGGTGGCGCCGTGCGGATATAAGTATTTCTGATTTAGAGAGTTAATATTTAATTCTGAATAAATGTAAAAATTTTCGGATCAACTCTTTATGAACGTTTATTTTGATTTTTCCAAACCGGAAAGCAACTTCGTTTGGTAGGATTTCATACTGGAATTGTCCTGAGAAAAATCTTACAAACTGCTCATGTAGGGAAAGTTTATTATAGTTCCCTTTGAGTCTATATTTCCAGTATAATGAACGAAATGGATGGTTGCAGGTAATCTTCCAAGGTTTTCTCTTGTCTGTATAATGAATAATACCGATATTTTGTAAAGCAGCCTCTGCGTCTTTCAGAGTATATTTGTAATCTAGTTCATTATACCCTAACATTCTGGTATTCACATTCCAACGCAACGGAACAATTTTAGTTTTTTCTGCAAAAGTAATATTCAAAATATCTTGATCTTGAAGCGTAATAATATCTCGATTTTTATAGAAATTTTCAAAATATGTTTTGAATATATCTTTAAATTCCCCTTTAATTTTTTCGATATCAAAGATCATAATTCCTGCATTGAAGTAATTATTATCTTCGAGAGAGAGACGTCTTGATTGTAAAGTGCCACCTTCATCTAAAACGGCTCCGACACACATATCTTGTAAAGGTTCTTGCCATAACTCTGCAATATTTCCATATACGATGACATCGGAATCGATATAAATAATCTTTTTAACAGTCTTTGGTAATATATCTTGAATAACAAGTCGGTAATATGTGTTTAAAGAAATATATTCTCTGTTAAGAGGTAGGTAGTTAAATAGCTTCTTATCGATGAGAATATAATGAATACGAACATTTTGATTTTCAGATCTTGTAAGTATTGACTGATTTGTTCTTGATAATTTTTCATCATGTAAAATATAAATATTAATCTGTTGCTTAGGATGTGCATTTTTAATTAATGATGTAATGACAGCATCACCATGGGCACTATAATTATCATCAAAAGACATACAAATATTAATGGGTTCATTAACAAGCACTTTAGATTGATTATTTGTATTTTTTAATATTGCTTTTGTATTATAGGTCGGTTTATCAAAAACACCAAAAGTAATGCCAAGTGTTGTTAGTTTTAATTTTGGATTTTGAATTTTAGCATAAGTAACATAACAGTTGGTTAGACGCTCTGCGATAAAACCCCATATTCTATATTGATATGGATTATAAGATGAAATATCAATTTTCTTTTCTGCTTCAGATAAAACACCAAAAAGAAAGTCACAATATTCATGAAAATATTCTTGTTTCATAATTGCAATATTTCCAAAGAAACATTGTTTAGACGTAAGAGTATCTAATAATGCAAAATAAAACTGAGGATATTTTTCTTTAATAATCTCAATAACAACATCAAAATCTTTACTATAATGCTCTTTTGCATAGAAATCATACGCATTCATCACATGATGATTGGCTCCAACAGGATGAATATTCCAAATAGGTGCTGTAATAATATCATATTTAGAGCAAAGTTTTTTTACGTTTTCAGCGTTCCATCCACCATCATTGATCTCAGTTTTTGAGATTTTATTGATAATGTAAAAATTATTATCATCCTCTTTAAAATGTAAAAAACGTCGATAATGCATTAACCCATAATAATCAGCATCTAAGTTTTTCCATGCCCAGTATAAAGCAGTTAACTCACACCAAGATTTGTTTTTTGTAGAAATATTATCCCCTGTATCATCTCCAATACAGTAATCAAGAGTAATTTTGCTGACTGCTTTACCAACATGAATAGGAACAAAACATTCATTTTTGATATAAGGTGTTTGTTTATGATGACAAAGTAAGATTTTAACTGATGGTAAATTACGCATAAAGAAGAATACCTTATATTAATTTTATGAAGGATCGCAATTCAGGTATATGATAGTTCAACAAAGACTGCAATCTTTCGCTATACTGTTTTATTAAAAAACAACAATCATATTCTTTAACCGTGTTGAGCTATATAGAAAATAAAAACAAGTAGTTATAGTAATTTAAAAAATAACTCTCTAAATCATACATTAACTGAACTTTCTAAAAGATGATTAATCCTAAACAGACAATCAAAGAGATTATACATTTCCCTCGAATTATGCTGGCCTTATTATTTCTGGGATAGGCAATGAAATAACAATAATTAATGGCTTTTCCAGATTACACTCAAAAAAATACATTTACATAAATACAAAAAAAAATTAAAATTTGTATTTATTTGAATTGTTTTTTTAGTGAAATATAATTATAGTTGTTAAAGTGCAATTATTTCAAATTGCACTGATAATTTATTAAAGGATATATTATGAGACAATTATATAATAATGAATTTGAAATAGTATCTGGTGGCGGCGGTTATGATAACGGTGGAAATAATACGCAAAGTACAAAATTAGTTTGGGATCCATGTTCACCTAATTTTGCAGCGTCTGTAAATGCGGCTGTACATGAAGCATATCCAGGAATATCTTCATTACACTGGGACACTTCATCACCAACTTGGCAATCTGATCTATATACAGGAATAAGCACAGCATTTCCAAAAATTGAAATTGTTAATAATAATCAAGGTTATTAATAATCAATAAGTTGTTTTATTAAAATTACGATATAGTGTTCCTCCTATTCTCTAAAATGAGGGGAGGAACACATATATTTAACATGTTCTTCATTTCGGAGGTTAACTGAGTAAATCCTACTATTAAGTTATTTGTAGCACCGATTAGATCTGCATTTTCATAGAGCCGTCTTATCGCAAATTTAGATTATGAAGGATAATCTTCTATAAATAGAATATTTTAAGGCCATTTTAATAGATTAATGGTTATTCAAGCTGTGAACTGGTATTTAGACTATTGTCTTAGCTATCGAGATACCGAAAAATTGTTCTTAAAGCATGAAATAAATGTGAATCATAGCACGTTAAATCGTTGGATATTACGCCACCTCCCCCATTAGAGAAACACTTAAGAAGATATAAAAGACCTCATTGTGATGAGGTTAAGGTTGATGAAACCTACATCAATCAATAAAAGTATCTATACAGAGCCATTAATAAAAAAGGCACTGCGATAGATTTTACTGACCTCTAAGAGAAATATCAAAGCAGCTCAACGTTTTTTTAGAAAAGCCTTTAAAGAAAATAGTCTGCTCGCACCAACCCATATCGGAACAGATAAAGCACTACCTTTTCTAAAAATCATTCAAACCATGAAGAATGAGCATGTTTTTCCCAATAACTGCTTTCATGAAACAAAAAAAATTCATACTACAAAGTATAGAAAGCAATCTGATATTGAAGACAAGACCAAAGTTAGTCCTGACAGAAAAAATATTCAAGAAGGCTTAGATAGAGATGAATTACAATCAAATAATGTCTCTATTATAAATAAGGTAATAGAAATGCAACATATTGCTTTATTAAGCAATTAAGCAGAACAATATCAGATAATTATTGATGCTTTATCATATTATAAAACTCATAATTCAAGATTGTTCATATATATATATTTAATATATGATGAACGTTATTATCAAGTTAGGATAATCTATCATTCGATAATGATACAGAAAAGATAAAAAAACTTCAGTTTATTGAGGGACTTTACAATATTATTGAGAAAATAAATTCATTAAAAAATATTATTACTGAACTTGGTAAAGCTGGAATATTGATCCTTAAACAATTCAAGCATATGAAGACAAAAATCTAAATAAACCTTTACTTTCACTTCATGAAATAGAGTAAGCTTAACATTTTGATAAAGAAAAACGAATAAAGTGGTTTTGATAGATCACTTTATTCGTTTCTTTCTTCACAAACGAGTAAAAACTATATTTTTGCTTCTTCGAGAATATGCTTCACATCACCTTGCCAAACGGTTGCATAGCGTTGTAACCAATATTCAGCTTGAGTAGGGCCACCGTTAACAATTTCATAGAGAGGCTCAAGATAGACTTGTTCATCTTGTCCTGTAGCATTTTGAAGGTTACGTTTTTTTAAGCCTTCTGCTGCCAAAGCAAGAATACGTTTTGCAAAATGACGAAGATTTTCTTTACCTAGCAAAAGGGACAAACCACTTTTAATGACTTGAGGACGTAACTCAATATATTCTTGCCAAGAATATTCTTTAACCAGTTTTTCAGCAGCAATTAAAGTTGCTGAATCATAAAGTAAACCTGTCCAAAATGCAGACATAGCAAGCATCATTTCAGGAGAACCTGCATCAGCTCCACGCATTTCGATATATTGTTTTAAGCGAACATCTGGAAATGCTGTTGTAATGTGGTTTTTAAAATCACCCATAGTGATTTGTTCATTTTCAAATCCTTTAGGGGCTTTACCATTTAACCAAGCACGGAAAGACTCCCCAGCAACATCAACCATTTTTCCATCACGAATGACGAAATACATTGGCACATCAAGTAACCAGTCTACATATTGTTCAAAACCAAAATTTTGATCAAAGAAAGAAGGGGGTATACCGGCACGATTATTATCAGTATCCGTCCAAATATGTGCACGAGTAGATTGATATCCGCTAGGCTTCCCTTCGTAGAAAGGAGAATTGGCAAAAAGTGCAGTTGCCAAAGGTTGTAATGCCAAAGAGACACGCATTTTACGTGCCATATCTTCTTCAGAAGAGAAATCAAGATTGACTTGAACTGTACAAGTTCTGGTCATCATGTCTAATCCCAATGTACCTACTTTTGGCATATAGGCTTTCATGATTTTATAACGTTCTTTAGGCATCCAAGGCATTTGGTCACGCGTAGCAAATGGGTGAAAGCCAAGAGGTGCAAAGCCAATATTTAAAGGATCTGCTGCTTGATGCACATCATGGAAATGAGCTTCCATTTCTTGCTTTGCTGCGTGTAAATCGCTAACAGGTGCTCCAGATAATTCGAATTGTCCTGCTGGTTCCAAAGAAACCGCACCACGATCGGTATCAAATCCAATGATATTATCATGATCGTAAATACCTTCCCATTCAGGATGACGCTCTTGCATAGAGGTTAGAATAGCGTTGATCCCACTAGGTTCATAGGCAGGAGGTAGTAAATGACGAGGATCTTCTTTGTTAAGAATAAAACCGAATTTTTCATGTTCAGTACCAATCCGCCATTTTTGAGTGGGCTTACAGCCCTCAGCTAAATGTTCGGCTAACTGAGTGGTTGAGGTAATTGGTGTTTGATCTTGATCTAAAATACTGGACATTCACATCTATCTATTCTGGTCAAAAGGAGGAGGAAAGGAAACATGTTTTTATTAAGCGCGAACATGTTGTGAAAAAAGGCTGAGCCCTGCAACAATAGCTGTTTCTGCTTTTAAAATTAAGTTCCCCAATGATAAAGGTCGCACAAAATCATAAAGAAGTAAATTTTTTATTTCGCTAGAATCAAATCCGCCTTCTGGGCCGATTAAGATTCCGTCATCTCCACGACATTTTTCTGTGCTATTGGGTTCAATATGATATTCAGCACAACGCTCCACCGCGATCCATAAGGTTTTATCTTTTGGCCAAGAGGAACAAAAATCAAATAAAGAAACAATGGGTTTAATTTCAGGGATCGTTAATCGGTTACTTTGCTCGGCAGCTTCAATAGTAATGCTTCTAAAGCGTTCTTCTTTAATTTTTACGGTATTGGTGCGTAAAGTCTTTACAGGCTGAATGGTTTTTACACCCAACTCTGTTGCCATGCGAATGGCTAAATCAGTTGCATCTCGTTTTAATGGTGCAAAAACTAATGTTGGACCCAAAGGCGTTATAGATAAGCGAAGTTGCTTAGTCGTTTGTATGGTGCCTTTATTTTTTGCAATATGGCTAATTTCGCATTCCCACTCACCGTCTCGCTCATTAAAGAAAACAACTTTCTCTGAGGCCTTTAATCGTAGAACCGTTCCTAAATAATGTGCCGTTGAAGCAGGGATGGCATAATCTTTATTACTTGCCAATGCTTCAAACTCATGAGGGTCAAGGTAAATACGAGGAATAAAGGACATATAAACTCAATTGATTGGTGGGCTATAAAAAAGAATGAAAACAATTCTATATTACTATAAGAATATAAACTTGTATTCTTGTTTCTCTTATTCTTTTTATTTTATCAGGATATGTTGTGAATCAGCCTTCTTCACGTTCAGATATGAATTTGTCTTGGATCCGCTTTCTTCCTCAACCTTTGCAACCTTATGCGCTCTTATCGCGTATTGATCGTCCAATTGGGAGTTGGTTACTGTTTTTCCCAGGAATGTGGGGAATTTTATTACCTCATGATATTCCTGCAATGACACGAATTAAGCTCATTATTTTATTTGCGATTGGCAGTGTTGTTATGCGTAGTGCTGGCTGTGTTGTAAATGATATTTGGGATAGAGACTTTGATCGACAAGTTGCCCGTACTCAACAGCGTCCAATTGCGAATGGTACAATTTCGGTCAAGCAAGCGCTTTTCTTTCTATTTATTTTATTAATGATTGGGCTGGGTATTTTATTACAACTGAATCCTTTGTCTTGGGTTTTAGGAGCTTCCTCTTTGATTCTGGTGGCGTTGTATCCTGGGGCTAAAAGAGTGACATGGTGGCCTCAGTTGGTTCTGGGATTTACCTTTGGGTTTGGTGCGCCTTTGGGATATGCAGCAGCAACAGGGCATCTGTCTTGGACGCAAGCAGCTTTATATGCAGCAACAATTTTCTGGCAAATTGGATTTGATACAATTTATGGCTATCAAGATATCGAAGATGATCAACGTGTTGGCGTAAAATCAACGGCAAGATGGGCTGGTGAAGCAGGAAAACAGTTTGTAGCAATTAACTATGCGCTATGTATTTTCTTTTTAATCATTACTAGCTTTTTAAATCAGAATTCATTAATTGCGCTGCTGGCTTTATTATTTCCGATTGCACATTTTACCTGGCAAATAATGAAATTTGATTTACATGATCCTAAAATCTGCTTAACTTTATTTAAATCCAACAGAGACGCAGGGCTACTTATTGCCTTGGCTCTTCTTATAGGCAACCTCATTTAATGACTAATTTTTCTCAATTTGAAAATTTAATTACACATCATACAGCACTGGAAAAAACAGATTTTGTGCCTGAAATTATCCTGTATCAAGCCAGTGAGATCACACCGATTTGGCAAGTAACAGAGTCATGGTTGAACCATCAGAATATAGAGCCTCCGTTTTGGGCATTTGCTTGGCCGGGTGGAAAAGCAATAGCACGGTATATTTTGGATAACCCGAAACTAGTCAAAGATAAGAAAGTTTTAGATTTTGCAGCAGGATGTGGTATTGCAGCGATTGCCGCAGCAAAAAGCGGAGCTGCATATATTGAAGTTGCAGATATTGATCCATTGGCACAAAAATCTTGTGCGTTGAATGCGAAAGTAAATCACGTTTTACTTGATAAAAACTCTAATGATGTTGTTGGACAAGCTTGTGCTTGGGATATTATTTTTTGTGGGGATGTCTGTTATGAGGCCCCAATGACGCAGCATATTTGGCCATGGTTAAAAGAGTGTGCCAAGCAAGGAGCGACCGTATTTATTGCTGATCCAGGGCGGAGTTATCTGCCGAAGAAAGAACTGACCCCAGTTTGCACGTATGACATTCCCACGACATTGGAGTTGGAAGATTGCCAGTTACGTAAAACAGTTTTATATCAATTGGTTATTGCGTAGAAAACTATCCGACACATTAAATCAAATGATTAGTACCATTTGATTTAATGGTTAAAACTCTTGCATATAGCTGAGATAATAATAGTTAGAATCATATTTTTATATCATGATTGCAGAGATGCTATTTTTGATATGAACAATATTATGGAAACTATTGTGAACAACTCATTCCTGTTAAGAAAAAATGACTATCTTGGAGTGCAGCAGATTTATTTTTCTACTGATAAAAGACAATGTGTAGGCACCGAGCTATTAAAAAAGAAATATAATTTTCATATTATTTCTTTGGATAGTCCTCATCCAGTAGAGCATCCAAAAATTAGTTACAACGCAGGCTTGGCTTGAGGAATTTTTGCCGTAGGAACAACGTTAGATAGTCAAAATTGTGCTACTGGTATTATTGTGAGTGTATTGTGAATCTCGACTCAAGTATAATGGTTAAAAGCCCCAAGAGAAGTATTATGATAAAGCTGTTTAAGAATATAAAATTTGTATTGTATTTATTAGAAACAAAATACTCTAAAATAGCTCTATTAATTAATTAATTAATTTATATAGATAAAAAAGCCTCTGGATCATCATAAATCCAGAGGCTTTTTTTGTTTGTAATGCTTAATCTAAAATACTAGATCGAAATTGACCAATTTGCCCACGATGTCTTAACCAATGATCGGCGAGGACACAAGCCATCATTGCTTCCCCCACAGGCACAGCACGAATACCAACGCAAGGGTCATGTCTTCCTTTGGTAATAACGTCTGTGGCATGCCCTTCGGAATCAATGGAAGGTTGAGGGATTAAAATAGAGCTGGTTGGTTTCACAGCAAAGCGCACCGTAATAGGCTGCCCTGTTGAAATTCCACCTAGAATTCCGCCTGCATGATTGGATGAAAAAGAAAGCTCACCATCATTCAGATAAATAGGGTCTGCATTTTCTTCGCCTCGTAAAGTCGCGGCATTAAAGCCTTCACCAATCTCAACGCCTTTAACAGCATTAATACTCATCATGGCTTGGGCAATGTCAGAATCTAATTTGCCATAAATAGGGGCTCCTAATCCTGCGGGAACACCTTCAACAACGATTTCAATTACAGCACCAATCGAAGAACCATCTTTACGAATAGCCCCTAAATACTCTTGCCATTGAGGAACCATTTCAGCATCAGGGCAAAAGAACTCGTTATTTTTAACTTCATCCCAAGACCAACGATCACGATTGACTTTCAGGTCTCCAATTTGAACCAAAGCCCCACGGATTTTAATTTGATCCCCGAGAATTAATCGAGCAACCGCTCCAGCTGCAACACGCATCGCTGTTTCACGAGCTGAAGAGCGTCCACCACCACGATAATCACGGATGCCATATTTCAGGTCATAAGCAATATCTGCATGGCCAGGACGATAGGACTGCGCAATATTAGAATAGTCTTTAGAGCGTTGATTTGTATTTTCAATCAGTAAAGAAATTGGAGTTCCCGTTGTTTTTCCTTCGAAAACACCAGATAAAATGTTTACTTGATCGGGTTCGTTGCGAGTGGTTGTGAATTTAGACTGCCCCGGTCTGCGCAAATCCAACCAAGGTTGAATCATTTCCTCGGTCAAAGGAATTAGCGGGGGGCATCCGTCCACAACACACCCTATCGCGGGACCGTGGCTTTCCCCCCATGTCGTTACACGAAATAATGTGCCAAAACTATTACACGACATGGTTTAATGCTCTCTTTACTAGGGTTAATATCGAATTAGTCTTCTGATGCCAAAGCAATATCAGGCGCAGCAGGGTTTTTCATACCCACCATATGATATCCACAATCAACGTGATGAATTTCTCCTGTAACGCCACGAGAAAGATCAGAAAGGAAGTAAACACCAGCCCCGCCGACTTCATCAATGGTCACATTGCGTTGTAATGGAGAATTTAATTGATTCCATTTTAAGATATAACGGAAATCACCAATACCACTAGCAGCCAATGTTTTGATTGGACCAGCAGAAATTGCGTTCACACGAATATTATTAGGACCAAGGTCAGTCGCCATATATTTAACAGAAGTTTCCAAAGCGGCTTTGGCAATACCCATCACATTATAATGAGGCATAACGCGTTCTGCGCCTAAATAGGTCAAAGTTAATAAAGACCCACCATCATTCATGATTTTAGATGCTTCTCTAGCAACGGCTGTAAAAGAGAAACAAGAAATATCTAGTGCTGTTAAGAATGCTTCTCTTGGTGTATCAACATAACGTCCACGTAAATATTGTTTGTCTGCCCAACCAATAGCGTGCACAACGAAGTCTATTTTACCCCATTTGTCAGCAAGATTTTGAAAGGTTTTTTCAATATCTTTATCATCTCCGACATCACATTGAATCAGATAATCAGAACCTAAACTTTGAGCAAGAGGTCGAACTCTTTTTTCAAGAGCCTCTCCTTGATAAGCAAATGCGAGTTCAGCGCCTTGTAATGCACAAGCACGCGCAATTCCCCAAGCAATAGAGTGATTATTGGCCATTCCCATAATCAACCCACGTTTCCCTTGCATTAGCTTCCCTTCTAATGGAAGCACAGCATTTTCTTTTGACATGACAAATCCCTAGTTTTGGCTGTTAGATAAATACATTTATACTAATTATATTAAAAAAGAGAAAAAACCCCAATTATATTTTTCATACCTGATTTATAATAGAAAGAAAAGAGGGGGATTTCTGCTTAATTTTTGTTGTTTTTATGGAATTCACAAAAACGTTAAATAGTTATCTGTTTTGGAATATAAATACTCTTTGCTTGATTTTTTGATTTCTGTCATAATTTTAGTCATATACTATTGATAGTTTTTTAGAACGAAGCAATTTACAGTCACTCTTCTTTTTGTATTTTTTGTCTTCATCTTTTGCGCTTTTATAAGGAATATTTAATATGCTTAACGTAAAGAAAATTCTTGTTCCTGTTCAAGGAACAGCCTTAGTAGATACAACGTTAACAACAGCTTATCTGTTATCTCAAAGCTATGATGCGCATTTAGCTGTATTACATATTCGTCCAGACAAAAAAGATATTATTCCTTTGACAGGTGAAGGTTTGTCAGGAACGATGATCGAAGAGGTGATGAATATTGCAGAGCATGAAGGCTCAAAACGTTTAAAATTTGCTCGTAATATTTTTGATGAGTTTGTTGACCGTAATCATATCAAAATGATTAATCCTGAGGCAGGAAAAGCTGGAGAAGATGGAAAAACAGCCAGTTTTACTGTCGAAACAGGCAGAGAAAATGAAGTTGCGACTTATTGGTCACGCTTGTCAGATATTACAGTTGTTGCACATCCAGACTCAGGTGAGAATATTTCATCTTCTGAAATGCTCCATGCATTATTATTTGAAAGCGGACGTCCAGTTGTTATTGCACCAAAAGAAAAACCAGAAAGTGTTGGTAAGCGCATTTGTATTGCATGGAATGGTAGTGCAGAATCTGCAGCAGCATTACATAGTTCATTAAGATGGATGAATGGTGCTGAGAAAATAGCGATTTTATATAGTGATGATTATGAAAAACGCGGTTTAGATATTAAAGATGTTGCGGATTATATTCAATTTTATGGTGTTGATGTCGAGTTTTGTCAAATTAAAGGTGACAGAAGTACTGGAGAAAGCATGATTGGTGCATGTACTGATTTTAATGCTGATTTATTATGTATGGGGGCTTATTCTCATCCTCGTTGGAAACAAATTATTTTGGGTGGTGTTACCAGCTATATGTTAGACAATGCTAATTTAGCAGTATTAATGAACCGTTAATTTTAGATATTTAAATTTAAAATCATCTTATTTCTTATAGTGAAATGTCAATCGACCTTTCACTATATTTTTTTGTAGTATATGAATACTCATTAATTTATTTGTATATTACAAAGAGTGAGAGTATATAATATAATTATATTAACTTCTCAGAATCTATTAAGGACATCATATTGTGGCTTCTACGGATCAAAATGCACAGCAGGAAACTCTGTTTGTACTAACAGCAAATCGTTTTGCTGATGGACGCGTCGTATGGTTTACTGCTCAACGATATTGGAGTGTTTTATTAGAGGAAGCACAAAAGTTTTCTTCTAAAGAAGCGTTAGAAAATGCTCAAGAACAAGCACAGCAAGATGTGGCAGCACAATATATTATTGATCTACATTCCGTAGAGCTAGATTCAAATTTAATCCCAAATACAACACGTGAAAAAATAAGGGCTTTTGGTCCCAGCACGCATCCTGAATTTAATCCTAGATCTGTACAAGAAACAATGCCCAATGAATAATCATCTTAAAAATCCTAATCACTCTTTAGCCGTTGGTCGTTATAATTATGATGATATTGACCATCAGTTTTTAAAAGAACGTATTAATCAATTTCGCTCTCAAATTACACGTAGAATAAGTGGTGAATTATCTGAAGATGAATTTAAACCTTTACGTTTGATGAACGGGGTTTATTTACAATTACATTCATATATGCTGCGTGTAGCTATTCCTTACGGCATTTTGTCTTCGACGATGTTACGTGGATTGGCTTATATTTCTCAGTATTATGATCGTGGTTATGGACATTTTACAACACGTCAAAATATTCAGTTCCATTGGATTAAGTTAGAAGAAGTTCCTGATATTTTAACGCATCTTGCATCTGTTGAAATGCATGCGTTACAAACCAGTGGAAATTGTATTCGAAATATTACCAGTGATGAATTCGCTGGATTGGCACAAGATGAAATTATTGATCCTCGTGTTTATGCTGAACTGATGCGTCAATGGTCAACGGTTCATCCAGAGTTAACCTTCCTTCCTCGTAAATTTAAAATTGCAATTAGTGGTTCTTCGAATGATCGTGTTGCAGCTTGTTTTTATGATATCGGAATTTTGACACGCCTTAATAGCGATAACAAACCTGTTTTTGAAGTTTGGGTAGGTGGTGGCTTAGGACGTATCCCAGTCAAAGGTAAAATTATCCGTGAAGATTTACCACCAGAACATTTATTAGCCTATGTCGAAGCGATGATCCGTGTTTATAATTTACATGGTAACCGCAATAACCTTTATAAATCTCGTATTAAGATTTTGGTTGAGGGTTTAGGGATTGATGCGTATCGTGAGCAAGTTGAAAAAGAATTTGCCACAATGGATTTGGATCAATATCGTTTATCAGATAATTTGGTTGCACAAATTGAACAACGTTTTGGTCGTCCAAATTTAGAAAATCATCCAGGAGCTTCTGATATTTTAGAAACTCACCGTGCCAAAGATAAAGAATTCGATCGTTGGGTTCGACATAATACGCATCCTCACTTTCATTCCGACTATATTGCTGCGGTTGTTTCATTAAAAGAAGTTGGACAAACTCCAGGGGATGCTTCAACAGAGCAAATGAATGCACTTGCCGATTTTGCGGATGAGTTTGCTTTTGGTGAAATTCGAGTGACTCATTTACAAAATGTTGTATTGGGGCATGTGCAAAAAGATAAGCTTTATGAGTTATGGCAAGGGTTAACAAAACATCGATTGGCCACTGCTAATTTAGGGTTAGTTACAGATATCGTATGTTGTCCTGGTATGGATTATTGCGCATTAGCTAATGCTCGTTCTATCCCTGTTGCTAAACAAATTGCAGCATTGTTCGAGGATATTGAATTACAAGAAAAAATTGGCCCCGTTAATATTGGGATTGATGGTTGTATTAACTCTTGTGCACATCATCATATTATGAATATTGGTGTATTGGGTGTGGACAAAAAAGGTGAAGAATTTTACCAAATTAAATTGGGTGGCTCTTCTTATAAAGAGGGTGCTTCTATTGGATCAATCCTTGGTGCAGCGGTAAAGGCTGAGGAAGCTGTTAAAGCTATTCAAACACTAATTCACTTTTATTTAGAGCAACGCCAAGAAAACGAACATTTTATTGATACTTATCGTCGTCTTGGCACTGCACCGTTTAAGGAGATTGTCTATGCCGTTGCTTAAAAATGGAGAAATCATGCCAGATTCTTGGACGGTCATTGAAGGGGATGTGCCATCTCCTTTGCCTCCAGAGTCAGTGATCGTGCCTTTTGCGCATTTGTCTGAAATTGATATTAATACGATCTCTCATCCTTTGGGAGTGTTATTTCCTTGTGATCAGGATGTTGATGCACTGAAGCCTTATGTCGATCGGTTGGAATTAATTGTTCTTCAGTTTCCTGCGTTTAAAGATGGTAGAGCATTTTCTCAAGCACGGAAAATCCGCGAACAGTTAAAGTTTATGGGAGAGTTAAGAGCAACAGGGCATTTATTGTCTGATCAATATCAGTTCTTGATCCGTGTAGGTTTTACGACGGTTTCTGTGCCAGATACAGCAAATATACAAAACTGGCAAAAAGCAATGAATGATTTTACAGAAGCTTATCAACCTTCTGTTTTGGGTGAAAAACGACTTTCTGGGCTACGTTGGAAAGTTTAATCTGATTTAAAAGCGATATAGTTTTTTCTATATCGCTTTTTTTATGTTAAATAAAAGGTAGTCAATACCATTTTATTAGCAGTAATTTAAATCAATGAGTTCTGGTTTCTTTAAAGCAAATTTTATTCAAAACACCTTGGTTGGGATTTTGCGTGCTTATTTAAAATTGGCATTAAAAACGACACGGTGGCAGTTTGAAATTGATGCAGAGGCTTATCCTTTATTAACTTGTAAAGATGGCGAGCCAGCATTAGTGGTCTTATGGCATGAATATTTAACGCTGGGGCCTCGTTTATGGTGGTGGGGTTTATCCGAAAATCCTGATTTAAAATTTTATGTGTTAATTAGCCGTAATCGTGAAGGACGTTTAATTTCTAAGTTGATTAATCCGTGGCGAATTTGGACGGTGCAGGGTTCATCTAATAAGAACAGACAAGATAAAGGCGGAGCAGCAGCATTTCGTGAATTGTTGAATCATACTAAGGCTGGACATGTTATTGCGATTACGCCAGACGGGCCAAGAGGGCCACGACATCAATGTCATGAAGGTGTTTTAAAACTTGCGTTATTATCAAAAAGAAAGATTGTTCCTATGGGGGCATATTGTCGTTCGGTTCGATTAAATACATGGGATAAACTCCTTATTCCACTTCCGTTTGGTAAAGGTAAGATTCTATGTGGTAAACCTATCATGGTAACTCGGGAGAATTATGATACGGTTGCTACAGAAATGACGTCTATTTTAAATGATATTACTAGCAAAGCGCAAAAATAATGTCCTCTCATTATCATTCGCCTACTCCATTATTATTTGCTTGGAAAGTAATTGGCACGGCTTTACCTCCTTTGTTAAAACCTTATTTACGTTGTCGCTGTAAAAAGGGTAAAGAGATTCAAACACGACTACCTGAACGGATGGGGATTGCATCATTGCCTCGTCAATCAGGAAGTCTTGTTCATTTTCATGCTGCGAGTGTAGGAGAAGTGATTTCAATCTTTCCGATTATCACTGAATTATATAAAATAGACCCAGAGCAAAATTTTTTAATTACTACTGGAACGGTGGCTTCTTTTCATATTGTTCAACAGCATTTTGCTAACCATCCAGAAATATCAGATCATATTCAACATCAATTTGTTCCTTTAGATGTTCCCCATTGGGTTGATCGTTTTGTTTCTTATTGGCAGCCATCTTTAAGTGTTATTGTAGAGAGTGAGCTTTGGCCTAATCTTATCGATACATTTTATAAACATCACGTACCTATTGCATTAATGAATGGACGTTTATCAGATCGTTCTTTTACCACATGGTATCGTTTTCAAAAAACTGCACAGGCTTTGTTATCAAAGTTCGATTGGATTGCTGCAAGATCTCGTCATGATCAACATAATTTTGAAAGGCTAGGGGTAAACGCAACATATTGGGGAGATATTAAACAAATTGCTCCAGAGCTTTCCTATGATTCAAAAGCGCTACAACAGCTACAAGAATTATTTAAAGATAAACCAATTTGGTTAGCTGCTTCGACCCATCCAACCGAAGAAGTGACGATTGTAAAAGCGCATAATATTTTACGGGAAAAATGGCCAGAGTTAATCACAATTATTGTACCACGGCATCCAGAACGTCATATAGAAATTATAGAACAAGTTGGAACCATACCTCAACGGAGTTTAAATCAGTTTCCTGATGAAAGAGGATTGTGGTTATGCGATACATTGGGAGAGCTCGGTTTATTTTATCGACTATGTGATATTGTTTTTATCGGGAATAGTTTTGATAGTACGCCTAAAGGCGGTGGGCATAATCCTTTTGAACCCGCTAAGTTACAATGTGCAATGGCTACAGGAGATCAAATCCATAACTTCAAACAAGCTTATACATTGCTAAAGGAAGCAGTAACGGTTACGCCTGATGTAGAGTCTTTGACAGTTTGGGTTGATGAGATGTTGAGTGATCCTCAAAAACGAGAAGAATATGCACAAAAAGCATTACAAATTATGGATCAACAAAGTCAGCTCGCTCAGGATATTGCTTCTCATCTATATCATTTAAAAAGTTAACTCTTTATGAAAGCACCTTCTTTTTGGCAAACCTATCCGCCAACACTAATGGCAAAGGCATTGTCTCCTTTTTCTGTGATCACTCAATTGATTACCAAACATCGTTTATCAAAATCGAAGTGGAAAACATCTGTTCCTGTGATTTGTTGTGGGAATTTAACCGTTGGTGGAACAGGAAAAACAACAGTTGCTTTGGAGTTAGGAAAATATTTTCAGCAAGATTATAAAGTTGCTTTTTTAACCCGAGGATATAAACGTAAGAATCAGTCTCCAGAGCCGATATGTGTTGATCTATCTCGTCATACTGTGCATGACGTTGGGGATGAAGCATTATTATTAGCACAACTTGCCCCGACATGGGTGGCTTCTAATCGTGCAGCGTCTGCTAAAATGGCCATAAAAAACGGTGCAGAATTATTGATTATGGATGATGGTTTTCAAAATCCTACCTTATATCAAGACATGCCGATCTTAATTATTGATGGGATCACGGGGTTTGGCAATCATCAGGCACTTCCCGCGGGGCCATTGCGTGAATCTCTCCAACATGGATTGCAGCGTGCTAAAGCATGTATTTTGATTGGTGAGGATAAGGCGAATACGCAGCAATATCTTCCTAAAAATTTACCTATTTTTCATGCAAATTTGAAAATGGATGATCAAATCCAAGCATTTAAGGGGAAGTCAGTGATTGCCTTTGCTGGCCTTGGAAGGCCGAGTAAATTTTTTCAATCATTAGAAGATAATGATCTTCATTTAGTGCAAAAGATTGCTTTTCCAGACCATCATTTTTATCAGGAAAAAGAATTAAAAGAACTGTTATCTCTGCATCAATACTATCAAGTGCCTTTGGTGACCACCCCTAAAGATTATGTCAGACTTCCTCTATCTTTTAAGCAATATGTTATTCCTTTGGGGGTGCATCTTCAATGGCAAGATCAGATGGCTTTGTCAAAGGTTTATGCTCTTTTGGACTCCATTCTTGTCCAGGGCGTAAAGGGATAAAATTGTCCGCGGCAAGCAAGTGATCTCTTAAAACACCATATAAAGTATGGACAGGTTCATATGCTTCTTCACTGCTGAGCTGAAAAGTTCCCCAATGAATTCCAAGTGCCTGTTTGGCACCAGAATCAACAAAAATATCGACAGCTTCTTCGGGATCATTATGATGACTTTTTAAAATGGCTCTGGGGGCATAAGCACCAATATTAATAATGGCAACATCTAAAGATGGAAAGCGTTCTTTGATTTGTTTAAAAATCACACCATCACCATAGCTGGTATCGCCCGTAAAATAGGCGGTGTAATGTTCAGAAGAAATAACAAATCCACCCCATAAAGCATGATTGCGGTCATGAATACCGCGTGCCGACCAATGATAAGCAGGCCATAAGGTAATTTTTAAATTTTGTTTTAAAAATTGTTCTTCAAACCAGTCCATTGTGTGAATGATCATTTTATTTGAAATATGTTTTTTTAAAACAATATCATTGCCTAAAGGAGTAAAGAAAATAGGATTATATTTTTTAAAAATTCGTCGTAATGTCCTGATATCCATGTGGTCATAATGATTATGAGTAATTAATACTGCATCAATGGGGGGGAGATGTGAAAAAGGAACACCAGGGGGATTTACACGTTTTTTACCGATAAAAAAGACAGGGCCTATTCTGGGGGACCATACAGGATCAACAAGGATATTATAACCTTCGATTTGTAATAAGATACTTGCGTGACCAATCATCGTGACTTTGATGCCGTCCTCCCTTTCTTTTGGGTGTGCTTGTACAACATGAGGGGTAAGTCCAGTCCAAGCATTGGTCATCATATGGAAATACCATTTAATGCCATCAAAGCTATTTAAATATTTGACTTGCTCAGCTGTGCTGCGGTTGGAAAAAGTCTTTCCGTCAAAATGATCTGTGGTGGAGCCTTGATAATATTTTTGTTGCACAATATTTCCTTTAAACCCTTGCGCTTTTTTTATAAACATTCATACAATGTGATATGGATCACATTTATAAATTATACTTCATATGCCAATTTTACACTCAAAAAAAATAAAACCTTATCTTCAATCTTTTTTACAATATAACGAGTATATTTTGGCAAAAGGATGTCTTTCTTTATTACGTAGTCTATCGCCAGAACGTGCTTCGAATATTGGGGGATATATTTGCCGTCAAATTGGAACAAAGCTTCCTGTATCTAAAACTGCAAATAAGAATTTACAGTTAGTTATGCCTCATTTAACCACTCAAGAAAGACAAAAGATTATCGGAGGTGTTTGGGAAAACTTGGGCAGAACCGTTGCTGAGTTTCCCCATCTATCTCATTTAAAGCATAATACGCCTCATGGTCCAGGATGGGAAGTGGTTGGGGGTGAATATCTAACCGAGCAATCAAAAAAGACAGGTCCAGTTTTATTTGTTTCTGGTCACATTGGAAATTGGGAAATGTTACCTTTAGGGGTAGGAAAATATGGAACTCCTTTTTCTTCTTTTTTTAGAGCCGCCAGTAATCCGTATGTAAATGATTTAATTTTACAATTGCGGTATGAGGCAATGGGGCAAAAAATTCCAATGTTTGCGAAAGGTTCCAAAGGAGCAAGGCAAGCATTAAAGCATTTATTGCAAGGGCATCGATTAGGGGTGTTAAGCGATCAAAAAATGAACGACGGGATTGAGGTGCAATTTTTTGGTAAGCCTGCGATGACTTCTTCTGCAGTGGCTAGTCTGGCCTTAAAGTTAAAATGTCCGATTATTCCAGGATATGTACAACGCCTCGGCCCTGCACGATTACGAATTGTCGTAGAGCCTCCTATTGATTACTCTGAATTTTCTGAAAATAATTTGGAAAATATCCATCATTTAACGCAAGTCATTAATGATAAATTAGAGGGCTGGATTAAACAGAATCCAGATCAATGGTTGTGGTTACATAAACGTTGGCCAAAAGAATATTATAAGTAGTTTGTTAGTAAGTTAAGGTGTGTATCTGTATTAATTAAAAAATAATTGATAAGTTATTTTTTATATCTTTAATTAGTACTAGAACTTACAACTAATCGCTCGAATAATTTTGATTGATACTAGTTATAAGTTCATGTCTAGATGTTTAGTTTTTTACAAAATATGGACCAGCACTAAGAATAGATATTTTTAGTACATAAGCTTTATTTTGATCAGTGATATTATGTAGCGGTAATTCGGCTTTACCTTGTGTCCAACGACAAGAAATATCGTTTTCCACCGTATTCCAACCTGTTAATTTATGATCCATTAAATGTGTCTCAATCGATTGAACGCCGTCATTATTACATAAAAATATATCTCCGATTAAAACACCAAGATGACGACGATCATCAATGAAATTTCCCATTACGTCGGCCATACGTGCACTACGTGAAGTTAAAAATATACTACTGGTATTAGGTGGAATAAAAAATATAAGTTGATTGTCTATAGTCCGTGTCGCTTCTATTTTTACTCCTGATGATGTTGTTAAGCATAAGTTATGCTCATAAGTTAAAGACATAGTTTGACGTGTATCTGGAATATTTTTATCAATTGCTGTTTGTTCAATTGCTTTGTAAATAGGTTCAACAAAATTACGATCTACACATAAAGGAACAGCAGCATGATTTTCCCAAGATTTAATGGTTTTGTCAGTTAATAAGTTTGATTGATTTTGTGCATAAAAAGATTGATGACTATCCGTATTTAAATAACTTTCTGTTAGCATTCCATCTGCCATAATAATGGAATGTTTTTCTGTTTCTATATGATAGTAATCATATGATTTATATGATTGGTCATAGATAATAGAACGACCATTAACCAACATACGAGCAGGAATAAATTTGTTATCAAAAAATAAACAATGTTCTAACGTGACGCATAAATCTTTATATGGAACATTTGGAGATATGGCATCTTTTAAAATACGTATAGGATAATTACTTTGATCATTAATATAGTTATAATGTCTTATATACTGGCTATTCCCTTTACCAATCCAAATGATTTTTTGTGCTGAAACCATTTGATTGTTATAAACGTTGATGAAATCTCCAACTCTTAGATTTTCAATAGCAATATCACCTTCAGGTGTACGGATCATTGTGCCTGGAAGCATACATACATCGACGGCTCCGTCATAGGTAACACCATAATTATCACCTTCATCTGTATAAGCTGTTTTTACACTGCTAAATTTTGTTATATCATATCCCAAACCAATATTGATGGTAAAAGATGCTCCGTTGCTAGAAACAATTAAGTCACCAGTGCTTTCATTATAAGACCAAGTATCAACCCCAGCACCATTTCCAACGTCAATAATATCCCCTTTTCCAAAACCATTAATTTTAAGATTAACGATATAGTTATCCGCTTGTATTCCTAGATAGTTATTGCCACTAATCATATTAATTGTAACGTTTCTAACACCTTTACTTACTGCTAGGTCTGAGTTGGTCATATTAATAACCTGTCCACCACTGATCGAACCAATTGATGGATATTCATAATTCTCGTCATTACCATTTAAACGTACGTTGATTAAGTTTATTGTGCCTGTACCAGCGATATAACTTTCTTTATCACCGGACATCATGGTAATGTTTGTAAGATTAATTACACCATTATTAACAGTTGTATTTTTAAAGCCAATAAAATTGCTGGTATTATATGCTCCACTGCCAGTGACATTAACGATACCCGTTTGGTTAACTGTTGGTAAAGTATAGTTAGAAGTCGTGCCAACAGTGCCACTGCCAAAGCTAACGGCTGAAACAGCATAATTCATATCAATATTTAAGGTGCCATCAATAAACATAGATCCACTAGCAGTATTTGGATAATCTTCATTTAAAATTGCCCCGGTTGTAGACCCACTGGAAACGGTAATATTTGTGGTTTGACCATAAGCAGTTGTACCATCTACCCATCGGTTTGTTGCATCAATAACCAAGTCTTGAGAAGTTGTTGAAGGTTTATATTTTGTTCCTGCAACATAAGTAGGGGCTGGATCTGTATAGGTAATACCAGTCATTCCATTACCATAAGTAGTATCTACAACCGCAAATTTTGTTGGGTCATATCCTAAACCAATATTGAGAGTAAGAGATGTTCCATTACTACTAATGATTAAATAACCAGTTTCTTCATTATAGGAATATGTATCTTGCCCAGCACCATTGCCTAGATCAATGATATTTCCAGCACCAAATCCAGTGACGACAAGGCCTGAAACAATTGTACCAGCGTTAAGAGCAAGATAATTGCCTTCACCGATCATATTAATGGTAACGCCTTTTAAACTTTTACTAACGGCTAGGCTTGAATTGGTCATATTAACCACTTGCCCACCAGAAATACTACCTACCGCCGTTTTAGTATAATCATCGTTATTACCTACTAAATAGGTATTAACTAAATTTAATGTCCCAGTTCCATTAATAACACTATCTTTGTCATTAGAGTTCAAAGTAATGTTTGTAAGATTTATTACTCCATTATTGGTTGTAACATTTTGAAAATTAATATAATTATATTTGCTATAAGTAGAGTTCCCTGTGATGTTGACAATACCTGTGTTGTTAATGACCGGGGTACTATAACTTCCTGAAACACCATCTTTTCCATATCCAAAATATGCTGTGGCAATTTCTGCCTGCATCTTTATAGTTAATGTTCAACCAATAAACATGACACCGTCTGGAGTCGTTGTGCTTTCTTCGTTAGTAATTGCAGTAGCTGTTACTCCAGATGCGATTGTAATATATGTTGAATCCCCATAAATTGTAGTTCCTTTTACTTGAGAATTACTGTCACTAACGATGATATTATATTTCATATTTATTACTTACTTATATTAATGATATTTCTTCATATTTATTTCTTACTCGAAATAAGTGCGATGTTGAAATTAACATACATAAATAATATTTCGTGTCAAAGAATCATTTGTGGATTATAAATTTTACGTAATATTGTTGTATTAAATCACTGTTTTTATTAGTAAATTACAAATATTATATTGTTAATTTGATAAAATTTAATAAAAAACAATAATAAATGTTGTTTTTATATAGATAAGTATTAAAAAAAATTTATTGAATATAATTTCTATTTTATTTTGGATATAAAAATAGTTTTTATATTAATTTACGATTCGTTAGTAAAAAAGATTCAAATAGCGCTGTTGATTCCTATATAATATAATAGGCCAGACAATAAAATTGCTTATTATTTTAATTTAAATTAATAAAACTTGATGGATGGGTATGTTTAATGATCAAAATAGGTAGAGTATAATGGCAGAAGAGATTCAAAAAGATCCTCATCTTGCAGGAAAATTTATTAAAGACAAGTTAATACAAATTGCTAAAGAATCTGCACAAAAGGGCATTTCTGCAGATGAGTTTGAGGCACTAGTTATAACTTTGACAGACGAGCTTGATTTTACTGATATAATGAATGGTTGAAAGGAAGAGTTGCAATGAGTAAAGATCCTTATAAAATATTAGGTATTGCAAAGACTGCCAGCCAAGATGAAATTCGAAAAGCTTATCGTTCTTTAGCAAAGAAGCATCATCCAGATTTAAATCCTGGTGATAAAAAAGCAGAAGAACAGTTTAAGCTCGTTAGTGTTGCGCATGATTTGCTTTCAGATCCAGAAAAACGCGCTCGCTTTGATCGTGGTGAAATTGATATTCATGGTCAAGAACAGGGATTTGCCGGTGGTAGAAGATATCAACAGCATGGAGATGGTTCTCAAGGATTCCGTTATAGCCAGCAAGGTGGGCCTCAAGGTAATTTTTCTGAAGAAGATTTGCAAGATATCTTTGGTATGTTTGGTGGTGGCAGAGGGCCTTTTCAACAAGCAGGTGGTGGATTTCGTCCACAAAAAGGACAGGATCGTCGATATAATTTAGATGTTGATTTTCTTGATGCTGTGAATGGCACGAAATCTCGGGTTACGCTTCCTGGTGGGGGTGAATTGGATGTCACTATTCCTTCTGGGATAGAAGATGGCCAAGTGCTAAGATTGCGTGGCAAAGGGGATCCTGGATCTCATAATGCGCCTGCTGGAGATGCGTTAATTACTATTCATGTCCGTTCTCATGCACATTTTAAACGTGAAGGTAGAAATATCCGTTTAATCTGGCCAATGGATTTGAAAACGGCTATACTTGGTGGAAAAGTAACCGTTCCAACACCTAAAGGGGAGGTTGCTTTAAACGTTCCTGCACATTCTGATACAGGTAGTGTCTTAAGATTAAAAGGGCGTGGTTTACCAGAGCGTAATGGTAAAGATGCAGGCGATTTATACGTATCTTTACAAGTTAAAATTGGCAATGTTGATCCTGCATTAGAGGATTTCTTGCGCAATTCATCTACCAGTACCAATGAGCAAAAATAAATAAAAGGGAGAAGATCAGATGATGACGTTTGAAATGTTTTGTCTTAATCTTCCAGATGTGACTTCAACCGATATTCAATTCTGGATTGAAAATGAATGGTTAAAACCAGAAGAAAAAGATGGAACCTATTTTTTTCAAGAAATTGATGAAGCCAGAGTTCATTTGATTATAGAGTTACGTGATGATTTAGGAATTGCAGAAGATGCAATACCTGTTGTTCTAAATCTTTTAGATCAGCTTTATACGACACGTAGGCAAATGAAGTATCTATGTGAAGTCATTGCCACGAATCATTATCCTGATACGCGACAAAAACTTCGTCATATGATGAGCGAGGAAATAATCGAAGAATTATAATCCTAATGTGGTAGGACGATTTAGGGTCATTAGTAATTCAGTTCTAGAAGCTGGATCGTCCCTGAATATTCCTAGCATTTTAGAGGTGATCATAGAAACACCTGGATTATGAACGCCTCTGGTGGTCATACATTGATGACTTCCCTCAATAATCACAGCAACCCCTTTTGGTTCTAAGACTTCTTGGATGATATTTGCAATTTCAGAAGTCATGCGTTCTTGGATTTGTAAACGTTTAGCAAAAATTTCCACAATACGTGCTAATTTTGAAATCCCAACAACACGCGAATTTGGAAAATAAGCAACATGAGCAGTGCCAATAATGGGTACCATATGATGCTCACAATGACTTTCAAAGCGAATATCTTTTAATAAAACGATTTCCTTGTATCCCCCGACTTCATCAAAAGTGCGAGAGAGGACTTCTCTAGGATCTTCTTTATATCCAGCAAAAAACTCATCAAAAGAATTAACGACACGTTTAGGTGTATCAAGAAGTCCTTCACGTTCTGGATTGTCACCGGCCCAACGGATTAATGTACGAATAGCTTCCTCTGCGTCTTCGCGGCTAGGGGGTGAATTATCGGTTGGTTTCATGTTGCTTCATCTTTAATTAACAGAGTAAAAATCATATGGGTTGTCTAAAGTAAAAGAAGGAATATCAATATTCAGAATTTGTCCTGTATCATCTGTAATACGAAAATGCCCTTTGACAATATTTGAGGATGTATTCAAGGTTATACAAGAGGTATATTCGCATACTTCATTAGGGTTCACTTTTGCCACATCATCAATTACTAGTTTTGTATCGATCGTCGTTACTTGATTATTTTCTTTAATGATATTCCAGGTTTTATTCAGGATATATATAGGGGTTTTATTATGATTTTCGATACACACATGATAAGTCCAGCTATATATATTACGTCTGGGGTAAGAATATTCTTCTAACCAAGAAGGATAAATCGCAATATGGACATTATGAGACATTGTTTTAAAAACAAAAAAATCTTCATATAAGTCACGATATTGTTCTTTATCTTTTTTGGTAATTGAAGAGAACAGTAAAGGTGGAATTTGATAATCCATTAACGTGGCTATATTATTTTGCAGAGTTTGTTAGCGCCGCAACGGCATCTAAACCAATTTGTAAGTCCTCGATAATATCTTGAGCATCTTCTATACCCACTGAAAAACGAATACATCCATCTGTAATTCCCAAATGTAACCGTTCAGCTTCTCCAATTTTCATATGAGTTGTCGTTGCTGGGTGTGTTACAATACAACGGCTATCCCCAAGGTTATTAGAAATTAAAATGAGTTCCAGTGCATTCATGAAAGTAAATGCAGCTTTTTTCCCACCTTTGAGTTCAAATCCAATCATTGTGCTGGATGCGGACATTTGTTTTTGCCCTAACTCATAATGAGGATGTGATTTTAAACCAGGATATAAGACACGTGAAACGACATTAGATTTTTCAAGAAACTCTGCACAAGCTAAAGCATTTTGAGTCATTTTTTCTACACGTAAAGGCAAGGTTTCTAAACCTTTTAGGAATACCCATGCATTAAACGGAGAAAGTCCAATTCCTGTATTTCTAACGAAAGGTGTAATTTGATCTAAAATAACGTCTTTATTTCCTAAAACAGCACCACCTAAAACACGTCCTTGTCCATCAATATGCTTTGTACAAGAATATACAATCAAGTCTGCACCCCATTCTAAAGGATGTTGATAAAGAGGGGTTGCAAAGACGTTATCGACAATTAACTTTCCACCAGCTTTATGAGTAAAATCGGCAATGGCTTGGATATCTAAAATATCCAACATAGGATTGGATGGTGTTTCAATTAATACTGCTGCTGTTGGTTTGCTGAGTGCTTCTTCCCATTGTTTAAGGTCTGTACCATCAACGAAAATAGTTTCTACACCCATTTGAGGTAAAAGATTTTCGATAATCCAGTAACTAGATCCAAATAAAGCACGAGAAGCAACAACACGATCTCCAGCTTTAACGATAGGAACTAAACTAGCATAAACAGCACTCATTCCTGTAGAGGTAACGATACAAGCTTCTGCACCTTCCAGTTCTGATAGGCGATTTTGTAAAGCGGTTAAATTAGGATTATTAAAACGGCTATATTGATAACGATCTTCTTCACCTTTAAAGGTGCGTTCTGCTTGTTCAGCATTGTCATAAATAAAGCCAGAGGTTAAAAAGATAGCATCACTGGTTTCATTAAAAGAGGTTCTTTCTACTCCTCCGTGAACAAGTTGTGTAGCGGGGCGATATGTTTTAGAGCGTTTCATCAAAATATCCCTTATAAATATTTTATGTAAAATAGAGGAAAATATAATAAAGATAAAAATCTTTTGAGATGGTTATATTTGTTGTGATTGATTTTTACGGAGATGGCAAGAAAAAATATCAACCATATATTCAGCAAAAATAAAGATAATCTATCTTAAGGATTATTTCATTTAATGTATATAAAGGATTATTATTTTAGAATATATTTTATCTTAAATATATGATGTGATCTATACTGCGCTTGTTATGAAAACCACAGTATAGATCAAAAGAAAAATAGATTACTCTTCTTGTAGCAATGCTTGTTTTAAAGCAAATTGCCAACCTTTTAGTTTTTTATTTCTTTCTGGTTCTTTCATGTGAGAGATGAAGCTTGCGCCTTGTCGCCAATGATGAGCAACATCAGAAAGATTATTCCAAATACCACTGCCCATTCCTGCTAGATATGCAGCACCCATAGCGGTCGTTTCAATATAGGAAGGTCTTTCAACGGTAATATTCATAATACTGGCAAGGAATTGACAGAACCAATCATTGGCTGACATTCCACCGTCAACACGGGTTGTTAGAATATCATTGCCACTATCTTTTTTCATTGCTTCAGCAAGATCATTAGTTTGATAAGCAATTGATTCTAAAGCCGCTCTGGCCAGATGTGCAGCGGTTGCATTCAAGGTTAAACCAGAAATTATAGCTCTTGCGTCTGGTGCCCAATGAGGAGCCCCCAGCCCAACAAATGCAGGAACCATATAAACTTGATGATTATCGCTGACTTGAGTTGCCATATCATGTGTTTGTGAGGCATGAGTAATGATGCCTAATCCATCACGAAGCCATTTAATAGCTGCCCCAGCAACAAAGATAGAGCCTTCTAATGCATAGGTTGGTTTGCCATTTAAACGATAAGCGGTGGTGGTTAACATACGGTTTTTAGAGATGACCATTTGATCACCTGTATTTAACAACATAAAGCAGCCTGTGCCATAAGTTGCTTTGGTCATTCCAGGAGTAAAACAAGCTTGACCAATAAGAGCAGCTTGTTGATCCCCAGCCATCCCCATAATAGGAATAGAAGTTCCAAATAAATTGGGATCGGTTGTGCCAAATAAAGTACTATTATCTTTTACCTCAGGAAGAAGCTCTTCTGGAATATTAAAGAGTTTTAAGAGCTCAGGATCCCAAGATTGTGTTTTAATATTAAACAATAAAGTTCGGCTAGCATTGGTTGCATCTGTCGCATGCACTTTTCCGCCTGTTAGTCTCCACAAGAGAAAACTATCAATGGTTCCAAAAGCAAGTTCCCCACGTTGTGCAGCAATTCTTGCATCTGCAACATTATCCAGTAACCAAGCAAGTTTTGTCGCAGAAAAATAGGGATCTAGTAACAATCCAGTTTTTTCATGAACTGTTTTTTCAAGACCATCCGCTTTGAGTTTATGACAAACTGCAGAAGTGCGTCGATCTTGCCAAACAATCGCATTATAAAGTGGTTTTCCTGTTGCTTTATCCCATAAAACAACCGTTTCACGTTGGTTTGTAATCCCAATAGCAGCAATAGAAGATGGATCACTATCCAATTTTGCTTCGCTCATTGCTGTTCTAATCGTAAAAACAGTATCATTCCAAATATCTTCGGGGTTATGTTCAACCCATCCCAATTCTGGATAGTGTTGAGCGAACTCTCTACGACTTGTTGCAACAGCTTCGCCTTTTTGGTTGAAGATAATACAACGTGTAGAGGTTGTTCCTTGATCCAAGGCAATAATATATTGAGCTTTACTCATCAGTTTTATCCACTTAATTGTAAGAAATAATGACTTATATGGGTCTAGGTAAAAAAGGTCTGATTAGGAGTTGATAAGCCCCACCACCAATGACACCACCAATTAATGGGCCAAAAACAGGTCCCCACCAGTAATTAGGTAATCCTGGAAATGCTGATGGTCCCCAACCAGCTAAATAAATAAAAATACGAGGTCCCAAATCTCTAGCCGAATTAATCGCCCATCCTTCCAGATAGCCAGAAGAAGCTCCAATCGCAGCAACAACAAGACCAATCATAAAAGCACCGCTATTGGCTTGAGGAGCAACGGTGTTATAGCTTTCGGTAATGGCAAAGATACAGAATACTAGAAAAGCAGTTAAAAGGATCTCGTCACAAAAAGCATGAAAAGGGGTGATTGCTAATCCAGGAGAAGTTACAAAAACACCAGCGCCACCGCCTAATGCACGAGTAATTTGATGGACTTCGTTATAGTGATTAATGACAGGTGAGTATAAGCAATATACTAAAATTGCCCCACAAAAACCGCCAAATATTTGTGCGACACAATAGGCAGGAACTTTCTTCCAAGAAAAGCCCCTATATAATGCTAAGGCCAATGTTACAGCAGGGTTAGCATGCGTTCCGCTGATACTGCCTGTTGCATAAATTGCAAACGTAACAGAAAGCCCCCAAGCAATAGCGACCCCCCAATATCCACCTTGATATGGGCTGGGATCGTATAATACTAACATCGCAGCAGCTGAACAGCCAATAAAGATAATAATGGCAACCGCAATAGCTTCGGAGATTAATTCTCCAAGAAATTGTTTTGAAGGAGACATAGAATAAAACTTTCTAAAATAAAGGTAATGAACCTATTGAAGTTTTTCTGTTAAATAATTTTGTACTGCTTGGAATTCATCTTTAGAGAAATACAACCCTAATTTTGTTCTTCTCCATAGAATATCGTCTGCGGTGGTTGCCCATTCTTTTTCGATTAAATAATCGATTTCGCGCTGGGTTAATCCATGACCAAAATCAGTACCAAGATCTTCTTTGCTGGTTGCTTTGTTTAGAACTTCAAGGGCATCAGTTCCATAAGCATGCGCCATGCGTTGAGCGGTTAGGTCATCAAGGAAAGGAACGCTTTTACGGAAGTTGGTATAAAATAATTTAAAATCACCATTGGTAATATTGCCACCAGGAAGTGGTTCTGATGCTGTCCAAGCTTTACGGTTATATTGGAAGAATGGTGCAAGTTGCTCCATACTATGTTCAGCTAGACGACGATAAGTTGTGATTTTTCCACCAAAAATAGAAAGTAATGGTGCTTTTCCTGCGGTTTGATTAAGATCTAAATGATAATCTCTGGTAACAGCAGAGGCATTGCTGGAAGCATCATCATAAAGAGGTCTAACCCCAGAGTAATCCCAAATAACATCTTCTGGTGTGATATTTTTATTAAAATAATTATTGATTGATTCACAAAGATATTTGGTTTCATCTTGATCAATATTAGGTAACGCATCAGGGGATTGATCCCATGAAATGTCTGTTGTACCAATCAACGTAAATTCATCATGATAAGGAATGGCAAAAACGATACGTTTATCTGCATTTTGTAAAATGTAAGCTTGAGAGCCATCAAAGAGTTTTTTAACAACAATATGGCTGCCTTTAACCAAGCGAACATTCATAGAGCTTTGGATTTGAAGATCTTTTAGGATTTCTGCAACCCAAGGGCCAGCCGCATTGACAACTGCTTTCGCTTGAATAATAGATTCAGTTTTTGTTTTATTATCTTGGATAGTAGCTTCCCAAAGGTCGTCTTTACGTTCTGCTTTTAACAAAGTGGTTTGTGTTCGAATATCAGCCCCTTTATTACGAGCACCTTTGGCATTTAAAACCGTCAAACGACTATCATCAACAGCACAATCAGAATAGGTAAATCCTTTTTTGATATCGCTTCTGAGTGGTTGACCATAAGGTGATTTTTGTAGAGCAATTTGTTGTGCATTCGGAAGTTTTGGATGACATGCAAGATGATCATATAGGAACAGACCAGCTCTGATCATCCATGCAGGACGAACCGCATTGCGATGAGGAAGCACAAATTTCAAAGGATGAATAATATGCGGGGCAAGATTTAATAAGAGTTCACGTTCTTGAAGAGCTTCTCTAACCAAACGAAATTCATAATATTCGAGATAGCGTAAACCACCATGAATTAATTTAGTACTTGCAGATGAAGTATGTTGAGCCAGATCGTCTTTTTCAACAAGTAATATTTTTAATCCGCGACCCGCAGCGTCTCTGGCGATCCCTGTTCCATTGACCCCACCGCCAATAATCAGCAGGTCATAAGGTGTTTGAGCAGACATTATCGTAACTCCTAATTGTAAAGTATATTATTAAATAATCGTATAGAATTTATGAAAAATATTTTCATAAAAATTGAACTGTAATAATAATTATGCTATTGGACTGTAAAATAATAAATTTTTATTGAAAAAGATAGTAAAGAAAGTAGAAAAAATGTCTAATTATGTAAATAAAAATACAGATTTTGATAATGTTACAATTACAAATGACTATCCGTGTTTAACTGGAATTTGGTATTTGAAGTATGATTCATACACTGGTAATACTTATTATTATGATAGTGACACCTCTACAACACCATATACTGTTAATGGGGAGCCTTATACAGGCCCAGTGAACTTTGTCGGTAGTTTTGTTAGTGTAAATATTATGAAGAACGCAACAGCAGATGGTATAGTTGTTGTATCAAAAGGAACATCAGGATCAGGAATAGTTAATAACTATGGAACGTTAACTAATTCTACAATTTTTAATGCAACGGTTAATAATGGTCTAACCAACTCTCTTACTCTGTCACCTCAAACTGGAATATCTACAGGAAATTCTTATGTATCTTGTACAGTTAATATGAAAAAAGGAGTGGTTTCTACCGATGACACTATTTATAATATACCTCAAACAGATTCAACAAGTGGAAATTTAAATTTATCACAATTATCATCCGTTCCTTCTGCTTCCGATTCGTTTCAAACTTCAAATGGAAACGGTACAATGGTAGTGGGCACTACAAGTTCGATTAGTAATAATCAGAACAATAATTCTCAAAATATTACAATAAATAATCCAACTATTATTAATAATTCTGATACGGCATCTTCATCATCGCTTTTTGGTAAGGGATCATTTTTTGGAAATATAGATGCAAAAAAACCTTTGAATAGTAGAGTAAGCAATTCTAATCAAACTTTTGTTGCTGTAACAGCATACGCAGGAACTCCTGGCTCATATCAATATTGGACTGCATATCTTGGAGATGATGGAGTAACAACATATTATAAAACAACTGATGCCGCAGGTAATGATTTTGTAACGACAGGACCATTAAATTTACTAAATATACAACGGTTAACTATTGAATCTGGTGCAACTGTTGATAATTGTTTAATAGCTCAAACTGTTAACAATTATTTACCATCTACAACAGATGCAATAGGCCCATCAATTATTATTAAACAGGGGGGAACTCTTAAAAATTCAATTGTCAATATGGCAACCATTGATAATAGTGGTACTTCATATAATAATGCATATCTTCAAGCAACATATACGGGTAATTCAGGTTCTATCAGTGACCTCGATGGTATGTATCAATATCTTGGAGGCTATGTTGGAACCCTTACAATTCCAAAAGCAACAAATAAGCCATCTTGGAAGGTTGATGGTATGTCCCTTGGTAATAATCCTCCAACCTCTAGTATTACTTTAAATGATGGTTCTGTGTTTAACTCTTATGCTTCTGTCGTTAATTCTGCATCGAGCGCTTACCCATATCCATCTATTACAATTAATCAATCAGGAAATGTTTCAATTGTTAGTTCTGATACAGTAACATGTTTTTTGGTTGGAACAATGATTAATACGATCAATGGATTAGTTGCTGTTGAAAATCTAAGAATTGGTGATAAGGTTGTTACCTATCAAAATAATAGACAAGATGTTCAACCTATTATTTGGATTGGATATAATCATGTTAAAGTTAAAACATATTTGCCAGAAGATGTGGCTGGATATCCTGTACGTATTGTTAAAAATGCAATTTCTGAAGGTGTTCCCGCAAGTGATTTATTGATAACTCCGGAACATTCTATTTTCTTTGAGGGTGGGTTAATTCCTGCACGTATGTTGGTGAACAACTCAAGTATATTTTATGATCACAGCATCACAGAATATACATTCTATCACTTTGAATTAGAGGCACATTCTATTGTTGCTGCAGATAATGTTTTAACAGAAAGCTATCTAGATACAGGTAATCGTTCTTCGTTTATTTCTGATCATAATATTGTCAATATTGTGAATAAAAAGAAAGATTGGAATGTTGATGCTGTTGCACCTTTGGTAACGAATAGAGCATTTGTTGAACCTATATTCATGCAATTAATTGAAAGAGCTATTCAGTTAGGTTTTGAGAATCATAAACAAGATTTGCTTACAACTAATGATAGTGGTTTACATTTATTAACACAGTCTGGTGAAAGATTAGAGGCTACGTATCAAAATAATGGACGTTTTATTTTTAGTCTTCCAGAAGGTACGAATGAAGTAAGATTAATGTCTCGAACCAGTAAAGCTAGTAGAGTTATTGGACCTTTTGTTGATGATCGTCGTGATCTTGGTGTGTTGGTAGGTGAAATAACTTTATTAGAAAAGAATAGTCATACTTCTATTACAGAGCATCTGACTTCTGCTGAATTATCAGGTTGGGATGTAAAAGAGCAAACGGCTTGTCGTTGGACAAATGGAAACGCAGAGTTAAAGGTTAGAGCAACACCTGCTCAAAATACAGGAGTATTGGTGATTCAAGTGTTAGCAACGCTATCTTATGTTGTTGAGAATGCACAAAAAGTAGCTTAGCGTTCAAATAAATATTTATGATAAGTAATGATCGGTTTTAAGATAAGGAGCTGATCATACTTAAAGTATAGTTGTAAAAAAAGCCTTACATCAATGTTATGTAAGGCTTTTTATTTTATGTATAATATTACGTTATTTATTTTCACTAGGGCCGACGATTGGCGCCGTTTTTAAGGGAATATATAAAAGTAAATAGTTGGGGTCACGGAGATCTTTTCCATGATGAAACCCTGCTAGTCGTTCCCATTGTCCTGCAACAACATAAACACCATCATTTTGCACGGTAATTCCATCAGGCCAATCAATTCTTGGATCTCTTGCGATTAAATCCATATACCCATCAGGCCAACGTCGCCAAATGCTATTATGCTCCCCATTTGTTGTATAAATCCGCTCTTGAGGATCAATTGCCAAGCCATCAGCAAAGCCTTTTTCACCTAAATCTTTAACATTCTTTGCTAAGGTTTCTTCGCTTGCTTGGAAATCAGAAAGAACAGCGGTGGGAATAGAATATAAACGTCGACTGGTTAACGGCGCATAATAAAGTGTTTTGGAGTCATTGCTTAGGGTAATGCCATCCGCACCCCCAACGGGAAAAGAAGGGTGCTGCGGATCATAGAGCCTTGGTTTACCAGCTAAATAAGCAACAAAGCCTTTTTCAGGTTGGGTTGAGACATTATTTGCAAGCACTCGACGTTGCTTGCCTGTTGCAAGATCCACCACAACAAGGGCTGGTGACGTGCCAAAAGAGGAATCTGTAATATAAGCTGTCCCTTTTTCTCCATGAGTTAAATCAATACGAAGATCATTCAGATGGCTATCTTGTAGTAAAGTTGGCGCATGAATAGGGATCGAGGCAATGACTTTATGTGTATGAATATCAAAACCAACTACTTTTGCAGCGCCATCAGGAATACCCTTAATGCCAGCGCGCTTACCATCATCAATCACCCACAAATTATTTTTGCTGTCCAACGCAATTCCATGAACCGAAATCAAACGATCTTTCAAAGGAAGGTCAGAAGGAAGGCTCATTTGATTATTGGGAAAAGGAACTCTTTTTCCATCAATAATTTCTGCTAATGTTGCATCTTTATGATTTTGTGCATGTCGAGGGAAGCTAACAAATAATCGTTTATCAGGAGTGACTGCAACCCCAGAAGGGCCAGGATCAGTAAACTGATCTAAGACTTCGATGCTGCCTGCAGGGATAGCAGATGGATCCCCTGTATCTCCTAAAGGAGCGGCATAACATAAAGCACTACCTTGTAAAAACGTAAATAAAGTTGCTGTCAGAATGATTTTCTTCACGATGATCTTTCCTAGTAATAAAAGTGAGATCCAGCCGATTTAAAGACGTATTCTGACAGTGTAAATAGGCTTGTAAGAGAAGTAAACCTTATAATTTATTGATCTTGACGTAGAACACTGCCTGCAAGATATAAGCTACCGCAAATCAAAATTCGTATAGGGGCAGTATGGTTCTGTTTAAGAGTCAGTAAGGCTTCTTTGACTGTGCCACCTGAAATTGCATAATCGCCAGATGCTTTGATAATTTCAGAGATGGGCATCGCTAAATGTTGATCGGGTTCAACAACAGCTTGAATAGAGGTGCTGAGAGGAATAAGAGGCGCAAGATAATCGTGAACGTTCTTATTGTCTTTCATGCCGACAATAAGATGGAGAGGCTTGTCTTGCCATTTCTCTTGGATCATTTGAGCCAGTATTTTTCCAGCATCAGGGTTATGCCCACCATCTAACCAAATTTCACTTTCAGGTGTAATTAGATCTGTTAGTTTTCCATAAAGACGTTGCAATCTTGCTGGCCAGACGGCTTTGGCAATGCCTTGATAAGCGTTATCTGGAATAGAAAGTTTACTATTTCGTAGTGCTGCAATGGCTAGACCTGCATTACGGAATTGATGTTGTCCTAGAAGGCTAGGTAAAGGAAGCTCTAAAGTTCCTTTTGAATCTTTGTAAATCAGTTGGCTTGTTGTTGGCGTAACGCTCCATTCTTGATCTTTTATAAAACAAGGAGCATTCAAAGAATGTACTATTTCTTTGATTACAGTTAAAGCTTCTGGATTTTGTTGATCAACAATCACAGGTATATTTTGTTTAATAATCCCTGCTTTTTCCGTTGCAATTTTGGCAAGTGTATCGCCCAAGAACGCTTCGTGATCCATTGAGATTGATGTAATCACGCTGACCATTGGAGTAATGATATTGGTTGCATCAAAACGTCCACCCAATCCCACTTCAATAATAGCAAGATCAGCAGGGTGTCGAGCGAACAAAACAAAAGCTGCAGCAGTTAATACTTCAAAAACAGTAATAGGTTGTTGTTGATTGACGTGTTCAATTTCAATGAGTGTTGTAGATAGTTCATCTTCACTGACTAAATGTCCAGCAATCCGGAAACGTTCTGTCACGTCTACCAAGTGTGGTGAAGTGGAAACATGAACTTTTAATCCAGCTTCTTCCCCTATAGCTCTCAGAAAAGCACAAGTGCTGCCTTTTCCATTGGTTCCAGCAACGTGGATAATGGGTGGCATATGCTGTTCAGGATTACCTAAATCATTTAACAACCGCTTTAATCGATCTAAAGAAAGATCAATTAAAGCAGGATATAATTTATTCAGGCGCTCTAAGATTTCCCCAGAGCGTCCTGAAAATTCTGTTAAAATAGGAGAAGATTTAGAAGTCATAAAATTATGCTACTTTTTCAGAAGATTGGTTTTTATTAGATAATAATCCCAATATTTTTCCTAAGGTTGAGCGTAACTCTTTTCTATTTGCGACGATATCAACCATTCCATGCTCTAGTAAATATTCTGCACGTTGGAATCCTTCTGGCAATTTTTCATGCACAGTATTTTCGATAACGCGAGGGCCAGCAAAACCGATTAATGCATTAGGTTCCGCGATATGAATATCCCCAAGCATCGCAAAAGAAGCCGTAACCCCGCCTGTCGTAGGATCTGTAAAGACCACAATATAAGGGATTTGTGCTTCTTTAAGCATTTCCACAGCAATAACCGTACGTGGCATTTGCATTAAGCTTAACATACCCTCTTGCATTCTTGCCCCACCAGAGGAGGTAAACACAACTAAAGGTGTTTTTTGTAATAATGCCAACCGTGCAGCTGCAAGGAAACCTTCACCAAAAGCAGTTCCCATTGTGCCGGCCATAAATTCAAATGCCATTACAGCGACAACAGCTTTTTGCCCTTCGATGGTTCCATGTGCAACGGCAATAGATTCATCAAGTTGAGACTTGGTTTTATTGTCTTTTAAGCGATCTGTATATTTCTTTTTATCTTTGAATTGTAAAGGATCAACAGCTGCTTTGGGTAGTTCAAGGCGTGTATAAGAGTCTGAATCAAAGGTCCATTCAAAGCGTTGTACAACAGATGCGCGCATATGGTGACCGCAATGAGGACAAATATTTAGATTTTTTTCTAAATCTTTGATTAACAACATTTGCCCACAAGAACTACAGTTTTTCCATAAATTATCTGGGACTTCTTTTTTTAAGAAACCTTGAATTTTAGGACGGACATATTGGGTAAGCCAGCTCATGATAAACCTTTAATAAATATAACTCTTATTATTTCTTCACACTATGTGTGCCTTCAGCCAGGCGTTTAGTATGTTCGATAACTTTTGAAAGTGTATGTTCAGTTGCATGATTATCAGAATCTAAAGTAGATTCCAACGTTTTTAATATAGCAGAGGCAACCACGGCACCATCAGCAATCGTTACAGCATTAGCTGCTTGCTCTGGTGTTGATAATCCAAAACCAATTGCAATTGGTAAAGAAGATGCTTTGCGAACCAAAGGAATAGCTTGTTGTAAAGCTTCATTAGTTGCAGTTTTGGTTCCTGTAACCCCAGCAATACTGACATAATAGATGAAACCAGTGGCTTCTTTTAAAATATGCTGTAAACGTTCAAGAGGCGTTGTTGGTGCAATGAGATGAATAAGATCAATATGATATTGTTTTGTATAAGGTTTGATATTATCCATTTCTTCGTGAGGCATATCAACGATAATGAATCCATCCGCGCCAGCCTTGGAAGCATCTGCACAAAAACGTTCATAACCATAACATTCAATAGGATTAACATACCCCATCAGAATAATTGGTGTTTCCTGATTATTTTGGCGAAATTCAGTAACCATTTGTAAGGTTTTCTTCATATTCGCACCAGCTTTTAACGCACGATTAGCAGCAGCTTGTACTGTTGGGCCATCAGCCATAGGGTCACTGAAAGGCATTCCAATCTCAATAAGATCAGCCCCAGCTTCAGGCATTGCTTTTAAAATATCCAACGCTGTTTGGTAGTCTGGATCACCTGATTCTACATAAGGAATAAAAGCACCACGTTGTTGTTGTTTTAGCGTGGCAAAACATTTTTCAATACGGCTCATAATTCCACCTTTAAATATTTAGCGACACTATTAATGTCTTTGTCACCACGACCTGATAAATTAACAACAATGACTTTGTCTGAACTCATTGTTGGTGCTATTTTTAAAGCATGGGCAAGGGCATGCGAACTTTCAAGGGCAGGAATAATTCCTTCTTTGGTTGTGCATGTTTGGAATGCTTCTACGGCTTCATCATCATTAATCGCGACATATTGCACGCGTTTAATATCGTGTAACCAAGAATGCTCAGGGCCAACTCCAGGATAGTCAAGACCTGCACTGATGCTATAAGGTTCAATGATTTGGCCATCTTCGTCTTGCATCAAGTAAGTTCTGTTTCCGTGTAATACACCAGAAGAACCACGTTCGATAGAAGCTGCTGTTTCACCACTATCTAATCCCAAGCCACCAGCTTCAACGCCAATAAGCTCGATATTCGCATCATCAAGAAATGGATGGAAAATACCAATTGCATTTGATCCACCGCCAATGGCAGCAACGATCGTATCAGGAAGTTTACCTTCAGCTTCTAAAATCTGTTCTCTGGTTTCATCACCAATAATACATTGGAAATCACGCACCATAGTAGGATAAGGATGAGGGCCAGCAGCTGTTCCCATAAGGTAATAGCTGTCATGAACGTTACTGACCCAATCTCTCATTCCTTCATTCACAGCATCTTTTAGAGTACCGTTTCCAGCATGAACAGGGATTACTTTTGCCCCAAGAAGTTTCATACGAAATACATTGGGTTTTTGACGTTCAACGTCAACATATCCCATATAAATCACGCATTCTAAACCAAAAAGAGCACATACAGTCGCGGTCGCAACACCATGTTGCCCAGCACCAGTTTCAGCAACAATACGAGTTTTCCCCATACGGCGAGCTAATAAGATTTGCCCAAGCACATTATTGATTTTATGAGCGCCTGTATGATTTAAGTCTTCACGTTTAAGATAAATACGTGCACCTTGACCGATTTCTGTTAATCTTTTTGCAAACCACAGCGGGGTAGGCCTTCCGACATAATGTTTTAAATAATAATTTAATTCCTTTTGAAATTCAGGATCTTTCTGAATATCAGCATAAGCTTGTTGGAGTTCAAGCATTAAAGGGATTAAGGTTTCTGAAACAAAAATACCACCATAGTTACCAAAGCGACCATGTTCATCTGGTCCTTGACGCAAACTATTTAAAGGCAGGTCGGATGCTGGCCTCACGTTTTTCTCCTCAAAGATAATTTTGAAAATGAGTAAAATAAATTATAAACGCTAAGTATATCATTAATAAATATATTCGTCTAAATTATATCAATCGTTTTTATTAACAGCTAAATTATAATCAAATGATATTTTAAAAACAATTGACATCAAATGAAAATAAACGTAATATTTATGCCAATTTAGGTTTATATCTAAAGCCTCTCTCGTATGGAATTATGTATTTTTATTTTTACAAAACGTATAAAGTAAAGATCACTGTTCATTCAATCCAAATTTATATGGTGTTTGATCGATATTTCCTGTTTCATTCATAATTTTCTATAATTAGAGCCATCTATGCAACTCGCCGAACTTAAGGCTCAGTCTCCAGCAGAACTTCTTGCGTATGCAGAAAGTTTAGAGATTGAGAATGCATCTTCTCTACGTAAACAAGATATGATGTTTGCGATCCTCAAAAAGTTTGCTGAAAATAACCAAGCAATCTATGGAGAGGGCACATTAGAAATCCTCCCTGATGGTTTTGGATATTTACGCTCTCCAGAATCGAATTATCTGCCAGGTCCTGACGATATTTATGTATCACCTGCACAGTTAAGACGATTTAGTTTAAGAACTGGGGATACTATTTCTGGTGAAATTCGTGCACCTAAAGAAGGTGAGCGCTATTTCTCTTTGTTAAAAGTGGATAGTATTAATTACCAAGATCCAGAAGCTGTTCGTCATCGTATTAACTTTGATGATTTAACTCCATTATTTCCAAATGAACGATTAAAAATGGAAATTCCATCTTTGATGGAAGGAAAAAATCCAAATAAAGATTTTACGCATCGTGTAATTGATTTAGTAACCCCTATTGGTAAAGGGCAACGTGCATTAGTTGTGGCTCCACCAAGAACTGGTAAAACAGTGATGTTGCAAAATATTGCAACAGCTATTTCAACCAATCATCCAGAAGCAGTTTTAATCGTTCTATTGATTGATGAGCGCCCAGAAGAAGTAACAGATATGATCCGCTCTGTAAAAGGAGAGGTTGTTTCTTCTACATTTGATGAGCCAGCAAATCGTCACGTTCAAGTTGCTGAAATGGTATTGGAAAAAGCAAAACGTTTAGTTGAACATAAACGCGATGTTGTTATTTTATTAGATTCTATTACTCGTTTGGCTCGTGCTTATAATACTGTTGTGCCATCATCAGGTAAAGTATTAACGGGTGGTGTGGATGCAAATGCGTTGCAACGTCCAAAGCGTTTCTTTGGTGCGGCTCGTAATATTGAAGAAGGTGGTTCTTTAACTATTATTGCAACAGCATTGGTCGATACGGGTAGTCGTATGGATGAAGTGATCTTTGAAGAGTTTAAAGGCACAGGAAACGCTGAGTTAATTCTTGATCGTAAATTAGCTGATAAACGAACATTCCCAGCAATTGATATTACACGTAGTGGTACTCGTAAAGAGGAACTATTGGTTGATCGTGCTAGCCTTTCAAAAATATGGGTATTACGTCGTATTCTGGCGCCAATGGGAACCATGGATGCAATGGATTTCTTGTTAGATAAATTAAAATATAGTAAAAATAATCAAGATTTTTTTGATGCAATGAATACTTAAATTTTAACAAAGCCAGTGTTTTATTAAACACTGGCTTTTTTTATAAAACTTTTTGGGGTTATTTAGTAAAGATAACGTCAGACATTATTGTATTTCATAAAAATCAATACTTTAAAAACGTATATCCATGATATCTCTGCTTCTTCAGAGAAAAAACAAGTATATTGATAATAAATACTATTTGAATCAAACAATCTAATAATAAATTTTATTATGATATAGTATATTTTAACTTAAAAAATATAAAATAAAACCAATAATTTAATTGATTTATCTGGTGGAGCCAAGGGCCACCAACATAGTGTTTCACACAGTCTCATTCTGTATAATTTATACTATATAAATCAATAAGTTAAAACGCCTCATTGTCTCTTGACGTTTCTGTTTAACCTATATAATCTCATGACATAAGATGGGTTTTATGGTGGGTTATTAGATGAGTCGTATTCCAGCTGGTCAATTAACTATTCGTAAGATTGAAACGCTTAGTGATGGCGTTCATGGCGACGGTGGGAACCTCTATTTAACCATTAAAGAGCAAGCACGTCACTGGACAGTGCGTTATTTCAGTCCAACCACCCATAAACGCCGTGAGATTGGTATTGGATCAGCCTATATCCTTACATTAGCCAAAGCACGTCAAGTTGCCATTGATATAAGAAGGCAAGTTGCAGAAGGCATTGATCCTTTGGAACTCAAAGCCAAAGCAAAGAAACAAAAACAAATTCCCAATTTTGCAGAACTAGCCGAACGCTATATCACAGAACAACAAGCAGGCTGGAAAGATCCCAGATCCGCACCAATCTGGAGAAGCTCTTTATCACGCATTGCTTATCCTGTGATTGGCAGTAAAATCATATCATCTATTGATACAGATGATATTCTGGCTGTATTAAGACCCATTTGGACGACAAAGACAGAAACAGCCGATCGTGTTCGTGGTCGAATAGAACGTATTTTAGATTATGCAACAACGCATCATTATCGTGAGGGAGATAATCCAGCACGCTGGAAAGGCCATTTATCCAATATTCTCCCTAAACCCTCCTCAGTGACCAAAGTCCAGCATCATGCAGCGATTGAATGGCAAAAAATCCAACCTGTCATTGCTAACTTGCAAAAGTCTGATGGAGTCAGTGCGCTGGCTGTGCAGTTCTTATGTTTATGTGCATCTCGTTCCAGTGAAGTGCGTTTTGCACGGTGGGAGGAGATTGATTTAGATCAAGCCATCTGGACAATACCAGATCATCGTATGAAGACAGGAAAAGAGCATCGCGTGCCTTTATCAACTCCAGCCATAGCGATTTTAAAGAAGGTTAAAGCTTTAAAAAAAGATCATCATAGTTTTATCTTTCCCAGTATTAAGACAGGGAAAGCTTTATCTGACGTAGCACTCTCCAAAGCTTTACATTTGGCTGCCAATACCAAAGAAGTAACCATTCATGGATTAAGATCGACTTTTCGGGATTGGTGTGGAGAAGCCACCAGCTGGCCAAGAGATGTGGCAGAAATGGCGTTGGCACATACTATTGCCAATAAAGTAGAAGCTGCCTATCGTCGTGGCGATCTATTTGCCAAAAGACGCGACATGATGCAACAATGGGCTGACTATTGTTATTAGAGAAAACAATAAATTAATTATATAATCATTTCTTCAGAAATGCTTAATTTTATAAAATGGGAAAATAATGAGATTATTTAAATATATTTTGTTTCTGACGATCAGTATTTTCTGTTTTAATGAAAAAGTTTATGCTGGCAAAATAGTTAGTGAACATAGTGTTCAAACTATCCAACAACAGGCTAAACGAGGAAATGCACAAGCGCAATACCAACTTGGAAACATATATTTCGATGATAAAAAAGAATATCATAAAGGGGTAGATTGGTATACAAAATCAGCGAATCAAGGAAATATTGAAGCTCAGTATCGTCTTGGAAAAATATATTGTGAAGGTGGTTTGATTTCTGCTGATACCTCAAAAGGGTTGGAATGGCTTGCTAAAGCAGCAAATAATGGCAGTGTAAATGCACAATATGAACTTGGATCTTTATATGCAAGCGGAGGAAAAGATTTTCCTGCAAATAATGAAAAAGCTTTGATATGGCTTAACAAAGCTGCGAATAATGGTAGTAATCAAGCACAATTTGAACTTGGATATATATATCATGAAGGAAATAATGGTGTTTCTAAAGATGAAGGTAAAGCACTAAAACTATATATTCAAGCTGCCGATAATGGCAATGACAATGCCCAATCTACACTTGAAGATATCTATTTTCATTATTCTTTACCTACTAACTATAAAGAAATTTTGAATTGGTTTATTAAAGCCGCAAACGATGATAATAGCGATGCACAATATGATCTTTGGAATATATATTTTAACGGTAGAGGTTTACCAAAAGATAATCAAAAAGCCATAGGATGGCTCATAAAATCAGCTAGTAATGGTAATAATATTGCGCAATATGACCTTGGAAAATTATATCTTGATGGCAATTTCTTACCTAAAAATAATCAAAAAGCTATAAAATGGTTTTTAGAATCCGCAACGAATAAAGCTTATAATAATGATGAGGCTCAATATCAACTCGGAATGTTATATCTTAAAGGAAAAGGGGTTCCTAAAGATACTCAAAAAGCACTGGGGTTATTCATAAAAGCGGTAACGAATAACTGGGGGAATAAAGGGGCATTAGAACAACTTACCAAGGCTGCCAATAATGGCAGTGTAAAAGCACAATATGCACTTGGAAAAATATACGCTGACAATAAAGATATTCCCCAACAAGATCAAAAAACCATAGAATATTTAACGAAAGCTGCGAGTAATGGGTGTATAAAAGCTCAAGTTATGCTCGGAGAAATATACTATGGTGATACCAATATTCCCGAGGATACAGATAAAGCTTTTAAATGGTTTACTAAAGCAGCAAACCAAGGAAATGCCGAAGCACAACGTCAACTAAGTAGTATATATTTATATAACTATCATAATTCACAACAAGGTTTGAAATGGTTAATAAAAGCAGCTAGCAATAAAAAGCAAGCTAACTATCAATATAACATTGAAGATGCAAAACTCATGTTAGCAAAAGAATATTATAATGGGCAGGCTGAAGGTGTTTCCAAAGATTACATAAAGGCCTTAAAGTGGTTTATTGATTCTGATAAACACGGAAACTCTTCTGCCAGTTATTATGCTGGTTTAATTTATTACAATGGTGGTTATGGAGTTTCTAAAAGTTATAAAAAAGCTTTAAAGTGGCTCTTTAAATCTAGCAGTTTTGGAGAGATTAGACCTGAGAAATACCTTGGCTTAATTTACTACAATGGTGGTTATGGGGTTGCTAAAGATTATAAAAAAGCTTCAGAGCATTTAGTTAAATCAAATAATTTCTTTGATTATGATGATTCATATTATCTTGGTTTGATTTATTACAATGGTGGTTACGGGATTGCTCAGGATTATAAAAAAGCCTTAAATTATCTCGTTAAAGCTGCAAATAAAAGAAATGATAATGCTATAAAGTTTTTAAAACAAATATGTTCTAAACAACAAAAAGAAGTTTGTGATGTTTATAATAAATAAAACATATAAAAAGATAATATAATAGTAGCTTAATAAATTGAGTATATTTTTAAAAGGAAACCGAGATGTCAAAGAAGACACGTCAAAAGTTTCTTAGACGTATATACAGATATTCATATCAAAAGGGCGCAGCATGGCCTTTTTATTTTGAATTACAGATTCATAATCCAAAGGGAAACCCAAAAACCGATATATGGGAGATTATTCATGAGGATTTTGAAGAACCTGTCATTACAGTCGATGAAGTGAATCGATGGTTTACCAAGTCTTTTTTTGAACTTACGTTAAATGAAACAGAATTATTTACAAAAAAGTTGAACATTTTACGCGTTACAAAACCTATTTATACAATGCCTGTATATGAACCTATGCGTCAAGTTATCCATCTTTATCAAAAATTATGGGATAGCTTACCCGATACAATCAATTTTTTAGATGAAAAAGCTAACATTTTTAATGATAATATAGAGCAAGTGAAAGATGTTGTATTTTTATCTACTCATTGTAAAGCTATTCTACAGTTAATTAACTCTTTAAAACAAAATTCTTATCTTATTGATGAACCATCATTAAAATATCAATCAGCAGCTAATTTTTGGCATGTTGATACGGTTTTTATTGCTCAAGAAATACTACATTTTGCAGAAGCTAGAAATTTAACATTTAGTATTAAACAAGTAAATTCTAAATTTATTCAGCTGATCCATTATATTTTAAAAAGAGTTGGAATACGTTCTGTCACTCAATCTGCCGTTGTGCAAGCATTAAACCGTTTTAAATCAGAAAAAGAATATAAAAGAATGATTAAATATTCACCTGATTAATTGTCATTCATTTAATTTTTATTAACAAGATAGTGTAACTCATCATCACTCATCTCTTGTATTTTCTTCATTTGATGGATATTGGCATTTACTTCATTTAATCGTGCATGCAGATAAGGTGCAGCCCCTTTGGCAGCTTCTAACGCCAATTTATAATCCTTATTCTCATAGGCTTGGTTCATAATCTTTAGAATGATTTCTAATGGGCTTTGAAACGCTTCTTTTTGCATGATCCCTTGAACAGTTGATAAAGAGACTTTGTGAGTTGATCCTTTTTTACGTCCTGATCCCTCTCTATATCCTCCACGCATCTTTATTCTTTCCTCTTTTATATTGATTAATTTGATTCTTTTTCAAAATTTTTAAGTCACAAATTCTGATTATAAGAAGCGATTCGTTAAAATATAGAATTTATAAATTTGCTGATGATTAAAATATTATGTTTTAATCATTTTCTAAAAATAATAATAAATATCAATATCTTATTATAAAATATTTTCCTAAAAAGTACAAGATTTTAAAAGCCCAGTACATTTTTTTTAAAGATTGTACTGGGGGCAAAGGCTAATTTTTATGATCTTTAGTTATCTCCATTTAACATATATAACTTGGAGATTGTCGATTATGACACAACCAATCATATACCACCCGATGTCTTTACTGAGCATCAAAGATACCTGTGCTTACTTAAGCACCTCACGGGCAAATCTGTATCGCTTATTACAGGCTGGCAAGTTAGAGGCTATTAAGATGGGACGCAATACCCGCATCCCTTATGCCTCTATTGAAGCCTATATTCATAGTTTACCCAAACTTCATGATCATTCCTCAACTCAGCGTAAAGGCGTGTAATGATGAGTGTTTATGTCAAAACAAATAGCTTCAGAGCTACCCCTTATAAATCTTTGATTAACTATAAAGAGATCAAAGAGAAAGCGCTTGCTCATAGTCATCTATTATTAAAAACATGGCTTCCCAATGGTGTTATCAAAGCGCATGAATATATTGCCTTAAATCCCACAAGGCATGATCAGCATTTAGGATCTTTTCGGATCAATATGCGTTCAGGACAATGGGCAGATTTTGCAACCTCTGATCGCGGTGGGGATTTAATTGCACTCTTGGCTTATTTGGATCATTCCACTCAAAGCCAAGCTACACATAAAATCTCATCTCTTCTTGGATTGGAGGCTCATCATGTTAGATAAGGTCAATTTACCCTCAATTTGTGCAGAGCAAGAGCTCATCTGGGAACCGATCATTCCAGCATCACACGAACCCAAGAAACCATCATTTGCGTCAAAGATGTGGATTTATCGTGATGCAAACAACAAGCCATTAATGGCAAGATTACGTATAGAGAAAAAGGACGGCAAAAAAGACTTCTTACCCATGACTTATGGTCATCGTGTCTGGATTGATAAACATGGAAATAAACAGGATCAAACCAAGTGGTATTTTAAAGAACCCAATTTATTATTGCCCTTATATGGTCTCGATCTTCTTACACAACGTCCGACTGATCCCTTCCTTATCGTTGAAGGAGAAAAGACCGCGGATACCGCACGGATTTTATTCCCTGAATATATCGTGATGACCTCACAAGGAGGCAGTCACGGAGCCAATCGCAATGAGTGGTCAGTCTTAAAAGATAAATCAATCATCATATGGCCAGATCATGACCAAGCAGGAGAAGACTATGCAAGCGATCTTATTGAGATTTTATATGAAATTGGCATTCAATCCCTTTGTAAGATTGTTTTACCAACAAATTTACCCAATGGATGGGATCTGGCTGATCCTGTTCCTCAGGATTGTTTAGAGAATAATCAAACAGAACACGATTATTTAACGCATTTACTGAATAATGCTCAGACGATCGAAAAACCCATCAAGATCATGATGCCCTCTGGTTATAAATTCTATGAAGATGGATTATATTATACTAATCCTTATAAAGACGATGCTTTACCGATTAAGATCTGTGACCCTTTTACGATCTTAGGAGCCACAGAGGATGAGCATGGGTCTAATTGTGGGTTATATATTGCTTGGACAAACCAGAACTCTGGCACAGAACATACTTATTCTATTCCAAGAAGTTTAATCCATTCGAATGGCAATGAAATTGCTGCCACCTTAGAAGGTAAAGGATTGGCATGCCTCATTGCTGGACGCAGGTTGTTATTGAACTTTATCAGCCAAGTGAAGATCAATATCCTGTTACGGAGCACGAATAAAACAGGCTGGCATCATTTAAACAACCAAGCTTTGTTTATGATGCCGAATGGGAATGTTATAGGTTCATCATCACAAACAAATCATAGCTTAATCCTACAAACAGGGAATATTCATCAAGGGCAACTCTTTACCCAATCTGGCAGCTTATCAGACTGGCAAGAACATATTGGTAACTATCTTATTGGTAATTCAAGATTGATCTTTTTTGCCTGTGCATCTTTGGCAGGGAGTTTATTGGAGATGACTCATATTGCTGGGGGTGGATTGCATCTTATTGGTAAAAGCCAATCAGGCAAAAGCACAGCGTTATTTGTTGCAGCATCCATCTGGGGGAAAGGTGCCAGAGATGGACAAGTCAGGAGTTGGCGACATACAGGCAATGGATTGGAAGGGATTGCCAATGAGACCTCTGATTTATGTTTGATCTTGGATGAGTTTGGAGAGGCCTCAGCCAAAGAAATTGGCGATATTATCTATATGCTGGCGAATGGGATTGGTAAAGGCAGAGCCAATCAATTAGGCAATGCACGTTCTGTAAAAACATGGCGATCCATCTTCTTATCCTCTGGAGAGGTCACGTTAGATCAAAAGATGAGTGAAGATCAACGATCCAGTAAAATGGGACAGAAAGTCAGATTTATGGAAATCCCCGCCGATGCAGGGAAAGATATGGGGTTATTTGAGAATATCCATGCGTTTAAAGAGGCTGGGTTATTTGCCTCTTACCTACAAACACAATCAGCCAAATTCTATGGTTCGGTTGGATTGGCTTTTATTGAATCTTTATGTAAAGCACGTCAACACAATGAAGAACACTTCAAACAAGAATTAAGCCAAGCTATAGAACAACGCACGCAAGAGCTCTTATCAAATCATACAACCAGTAAAGAGGGTGCAATCAGAACCATTGCCCAGCGTTGTGCTTTGATTGAACAAGCGGGATTACTGGCGGTTCAATATCAAATATTCTCATTTGATAAAGTCATCATTACCCAGAGTATAGAACAATGTTTCAAAGACTGGATCAGCCATAATCCCAATATGCAAGAACATGAAGAAAAACAAATGATCTTGCATATCAAACACTATCTTGAAACGCATGGAGCCAATCGTTTTATTGATATTACTTTTGCCGACACCGATCGAACACCCCACCGCGTTGGATATAAAAAGAAAAATGCAAATGGTGTGTTCGATTATTTGATCTTGTCTGAGGCTTGGAAGAAAGAGGTTTGTAAAGGCTTTGATCCATTGCAAATGGCTAGAATATTAAGAGATCATCTCTTTCTCGATGTGCCTCAACCTGATCGAATGAAACAAAAAGTCACCATTCCATCAATGGGCGATATTCGCTGTTACATCGTTAAAGGCGAGATCCTGAATTATGAATAAAAAATAAAACCCATTAAATTATAGCGGGATTAACGGGAAAAGCGGGAGAATGGCAGAAACTCAACGCCTCCCGCCAATCCCGAACCAAAAAACTGAGCGGGATAAAACGGGATGATACAATATCATTATATATCAATAGGTTACCATACAAATCCCGCTTTTCCCGCTCGCCCGTTTTTAAAATAGTAATTGTAAATTTAAAAATAAGATTATTTTTTTAAATCCTCGATAATTTCTCTCATTATTATTTGATCTTCTTCATTAGTTTTTTGCATTGGGAAGTCCAACCATTCACAAAATTTATGTGATAGATAATCTTGTGGAGTCAAGGACAGGACGTTATTATGTATTTGTGATAAACTTTTTTTTATTTTATCCAAATATTTTTCATCACGATAAAATACTAAATCACCACCAACGCATAATTGTATCATATTTAACTCATTTTTATGCGAATTTAATTTTGGAACTATGATATCGTGCATTTTAACAGGGTAAAATATAGCATATTTATTATATGATAGGGGTAAAGTCATAACCAGAGGAGATAAACAGATTTCATCCTCAGCATTACCTTTTACAAAGATTCTAGGTAACAATATTACAGGCTGATCAGATGTAATAAAACTTTCCTCATCATCTGTTATACATATCACAGACATCGCATAACCATTATTAAGAAACATATTCAAAAAATAGTTCGTTGTGTTGTAAATATTTGATTTTATATACATATCTAAAATATATTTCTTTTTTTCGTCCTCACTTTTTTCTGATTTTGTACATTCATTTTTAATTTCTTTAAAATATTGTATATAGTCTTGTTGTTGCTTTACAAACAACTCAACATTAGAGTAATAAAATCTAAACTTTTCGAATTCAATATACTTTTTGTATTTTTGCTTTAAAGTAATATTCACTATTTCAAATGTTTTTTTTACAGGATCTGATATATCAAGATGCTCAATGTTAGCAGTAATAAGGCAAGTTGCTATCATTTTTTTTGCTTCATTAATAATATTAAACAAATCTCTATATAATTCTAAATCTTGTTCTAATTTATTGACTAAATCTGAATATGATAAAGTTGTATATAAAATATCGTCGTCATTAATAGCTAAAGTAGTAAATCGACTAATGATATGTTTATTTCTAGCATATAAATTAGCGGCAAATTTTAACCCTTTATTATATAAATCTCCACATACAGCTTGACCATCATTTTCGTTCAAATATTTCTCTAACTCCTCTAAATATATTGAATAGGTTGTTTCGTATTGGTCAAATTGAGCATCAATAACAAAGCCTGTCTCATCATATCTTGTTCCATAAAAATAATGTTTTTGGCATGTAGTAGAGATTGGAACTTTGCAATCTTTCTTTTCTTTTCTATTGTATTGATTTATTTTCTTAGAATTATTACTCTCACAAAACTGCCTTAAATAAATTTGGGGTACAAAATGTTGTTTTTTATTCTCAGCAGGCTGTTCTTTGTCGGACATTTGAATTATTCTTTTTCGTTTATAATAATTTACATTGGTTTTAAAATAACTCTCAATGTCCTTTTCGTATAATCAAGAATACGATATTAATGCTTTACAGTGCACACATTATTCAACAGAGCCACCCATGACCTCTTCATTACAAACCCTTTTATCCCAATTCCGTAAGCAAACGAAGACAGAACGTGACAAAGGAACCAGTTTTGAAAATCTGATGGTGCAATATTTTAAAACGGAACCTGTTTATAAAAGCCAATATAAAGACGTTCTTTCTTATGCAAATTGGGTAGACCAATATGGAAATGCATTAAATATTGCTAATAAAAAAGATGCTGGTATTGATTTGGTTGGGGTGACGTTAGATGGAGAATATCATGCGATTCAATGTAAAAATTATAATCCAGATGAAACCATCAGCAAAAATGAAATAGATAGCTTCTTTACAGCATCGGGTAAGAAATATTTTACGCACCGTATTATTGTATCCACAACAGATAAATGGACTAAAAATGCTGAGGAAGCATTAGAAAACCAAAATCCGCCCGTTTCTAAAATTGATTTACATTATTTGGAACAAAGCGTGATTGATTGGTCGAAATATCAAGATCATACAAAAACGATTTTAAAACCACAAAAAACATTAAGAGATCATCAGCAAACTGCCCTTGATGCGGTACAACATGGATTAAAGACTGCTGACCGTGGTAAACTCATAATGGCGTGCGGCACGGGTAAGACCTTTACCTCATTAAAAATTGCTGAGGCAATGGCTGGCAAGGGCAAGATGGTTTTATTCCTCGTTCCCAGCCTGTCTTTACTCAGTCAGAGTCTTACCGAATGGACGCAAGAAAGTGCGATTGAGATAAACAGCTTTGCGGTTTGTTCAGACAGTGATGTGGGCAAAAAACATGCCAAAGAGGATGATAGCGTTATTGTGGGGATCAGTGATCTTCAATTTCCAGCCACTACAAATGCCACAAGCTTAAAAAGAGAAATTGCCATAGCACGGCAACAACGCCCAGATGCAATGACGGTTGTCTTTTCGACCTATCATTCTATTGCGGTGTTACATGATGCTCAACAGGGAGAGCATGCCTTATCTGCTTTTGATCTGATCATCTGTGACGAAGCCCACCGCACCACGGGGGCAACTTATGAGGATGAAGAAGAATCAGCTTTTGTTCGAGTTCATGATAATGGATTTATCAAAGGGAACAAACGGCTTTACATGACGGCAACCCCACGTATTTATGCCGAAGATAGTAAGAAAAAGGCCAAAGATGATAATATCGTTGTTTATTCAATGGATGATGTACCAACCTATGGACAGGAACTATATGTCATTACCTTTTCCCAAGCGGTGGCACGGGATTTATTGGTGGATTACAAAGTGATTGTCTTGGCTGTTGAAGAAAGTCATATCAACAGACGATTGCAAAACCTACTAACAGATAATAACAACTCGTTAAAAGTCGATGATGCGGCCAAGATTGTCGGTTGTTGGAAGGCTTTATCTAAACAAGGTTTATTCGAAAAAGATCATAATTTAGCCAATCCAATGCAAAGAGCTGTTGCTTTTTGTCAGGTGATTGAAAGCACTTACAAAGGTAAAATCCATAAAGTCAGTTCTAAACTGATTGCAGAGATGTTCGGCAGCGTGGTTGAACAATATCAAGCCTATGAAACCAAAGAGCTCTTAAAAGAAACCCCTGATGCACCAATTGATCCTGCTTTAACTATGATTTGTGAGGCAGAACATGTGGATGGTGGCATGAATGCCAGTGAAAAAGAACAAAAATTGGATTGGTTAAAAGCGGAAACACCAGAAAATACATGCCGTATTTTATCCAATGTTCGATGCTTGTCCGAGGGGGTGGATGTCCCAGCCCTTGATGCGGTATTATTTTTAACGCCTCGTTCCTCGCAAGTCGATGTGGTGCAATCGGTTGGACGGGTGATGCGTAAAGCCCCAAATAAACAATTAGGCTATGTGATCTTACCTGTGGTTATTCCCGCTGGCATAGAGGCTGATAAAGCACTTGATAATAATCAGACCTATCGTGTGGTATGGCAAGTTTTAAATGCGCTGCGTTCGCATGATGATCGTTTTGATGCGATGATTAACAAGTTAGAATTTAATGGCACAGCCCCATCCAAAATGGAAGTGATTGCTGTTGCGGATAAAATTGCCAATAAAAGACAAAAGCAAACAAAAACCCAAAAGATGGCAGGACAAGCCCGTGGAGGCAGTGCGATTGGCAATGCTGCCCCACCGCCTATTCAAGAGACAATGACCTTTGAAGTTGGTGAGATCGAACGCGCTTTATATGCAAAAATTGTCAAGAAATGTGGTAATCGCCATCATTGGGAGGATTGGGCTAATGATATTTCCAAGATTGCCCAAACGCATATTGATCGGATTAAGTTGGTATTGGAAAACCCAGAAAATGCTCAAGCCATTACGATCTTTAATGAATTTGCCAGTGAATTACGCGATGATTTAAATAACAGCATCAGCAATGATGAAATTATTGAAATGCTGGCACAACATTTAATTACCAAACCTGTTTTTGATGCGTTATTTGAACATTATGAATTTACGCAACATAATCCGATTTCCAAAGCCATGCAAAAAGTTCTGGATCAATTCGAAGAGCAACGATTGGAAAAAGAACGCAATACGTTAAATTCCTTTTATGAATCGGTTCAAATGAGAGCCAGTGGTATTCATAATGCCGAGGGAAAACAAAGGATTATTGTTGAACTTTATGATAAATTCTTTCGGAATGCGTTCCCAAGAATGACAGAGCGGTTGGGCATTGTTTATACACCGATTGAGGTTGTGGATTTTATTATTCACAGTATAGAACATGTTTTAAAATCTGAATTTAACAGCAGCCTTGCCGAACCCAATGTGCATATCCTTGATCCATTTACAGGCACGGGCACGTTTATAACACGCTTGTTGCATAGTGGGATTATCCCGATGGATAAGTTGACCCATAAATATACCAAAGAAATTCATGCGAACGAGATCGTTTTACTGGCCTATTATATTGCGGCGATTAATATAGAGGCGACCTATCATGGAATTATGACCCAACAAATTGATGGTCATGAACACCGTAGAGACGAAGAACAAGAGGTTGAAAAAGCCTATACGCCCTTTGCAGGGATTTGTTTAACCGATACGTTTGAAATGACCGAGGACACACAAAAAGACATTGAACATGATGTGTTATTACGGGAAAATAATACACGGCGTTCCCGTCAACAAAACCTTGATATTCGGGTAATTATGGGCAACCCGCCATATTCCGCAGGACAAGAATCCGCCAATGATAATAATGCGAACGTAGCCTATCCTTTGCTGGACGGGCGTATTCGGGAAACCTATGCCAAATATTCAACCGCAACGAATAAAAATGCATTATATGACAGCTATATTCGTGCCATTCGTTGGGCATCAGATCGCATCAAAGATTGTGGGGTGATTGGCTTTGTTACCAATGCCAGCTTTGTTGATAGTAATACCAGCGATGGATTAAGAAAATGTCTTACCGAAGAATTTAGTAATCTTTATATTTTTCATTTACGAGGATTAAGAGGATTAAGAACAAGTGGTGAAAGAGCTAAGAGAGAAGGTGGACAGATTTTTGGCATGGGAAGTGGTGCAGCCATTGCGATTTCTATTTTGGTTAAAAATCCTAAACAAAGTCAAAAGGGAAAGATTTATTTTTATGATATTGGTGATTATTTAACCCGCATGCAAAAGCTGGAAACTATTCAAGAATTCATCAATATAGAGGGTATTACCCAACAACAAGGCTGGAAAACAATTCTTCCCGATGTATTTAGTGATTGGATCAATCAACGCGATCCAAATTTTAATCTTTATATTTCTATGGGTGATAAAAAAGATAAACAAGCAAGCACAATCTTTGAAAATTATTCTCGTGGTGTAGCAACAAGCCGAGATGCATGGGTTTATAATGCTTCTTTGCAACAACTAACCCATCAGATTCAACATTCCATTAAGTTTTATAATAATGAAATTGATCGTTATCTTGCCCAACTACAATCTGCCAAAATAACCAAAGTAGAAGATTTTGTTATCTTTGATTCTACAAAATTCTCATGGGGTGTGGATAATAAACAAGATTTAGAAAAAGAAAAAAAATATCAATTCATTGAAGAATCCCTTTATCAAGCTTTATATCGTCCTTTTACGAAGTCATATTTATATTTTTATAAATATTTAAATGAACGACAATATCAAATGCCTCGTATTTTCCCAACGGCACAAACGGATAATCGGGTGATTAGTGTAACAGGTCTAGGAGCAACTAAAGATTTTTCTTGCATAATGACTAACATTGTTCCTGATGTTCAATTGCAAGCAAATGGACAATGCTTTCCTTTATATCTCTATGATACAACGGATCAAAATGACTTATTGGGAAACAGCACCCCACAACGAAGAGACGGGATTACCAACGAAGCCTTGGCACATTTCCAAGCTGCCTATCCTAATGAAGATTTTACCAAAGAGGATATTTTTTATTACATCTATGGATTACTCCATTCCGAGGAGTATCGTGCGCGGTATAATGATAATTTGACCAAACAATTGCCTCGTATTCCATGCGTTAAATCCTTTGCTGATTTTATGGCCTTTTCTAAAGCAGGGCGTGATTTGGCGGAACTTCATTTAAACTATGAAACGATCGATTGTGATACAACTGTACAAATTGACGGCCTGACCATCACGCCACAAGGCATCAAAGGCGGTAAAGATGCCGATTTTTATGTCTCATCCATGAAATTTATCAAAAAAGACGTTAAAACCACCGTGATTTATAACAACCATTACACGATTAAAAATATTCCAGAGGAAGCCTATGACTATATCGTCAACGGCAAACCAGCCCTTGAATGGATCATGGAACGTCAAAGCGTCACCACAGACAAAAAAACAGGCATTACCAATGACGCCAATGATTGGGCTGTTGATACCATGCATAACCCCAAATATCCCTTGGAACTCTTCCTGCGTATCATCACCGTCAGTTTAAAAACCAACGAAATTGTCAGAAATCTGCCAAAACTAGAACTCTAACCCCACAAATACAAAACGCTGTCCATAAAACGACAGCGTTTACCACTCAACAAGAATCTATTTAAAACATAAGATGGGTTTTATGATGGGGAAATCTGTTTTTAATTAAAAAACATACAATAAAATCAATGATTTGATTAATTTATTTGGTGGAGCCAAGGGGAATCGAACCCCTGACCTTCTGAATGCCATTCAGACGCTCTCCCAACTGAGCTATGGCCCCTTTATCAAAGGGATATACCCAGTAAACTATAAAAAATCAATAGTTAATCATAAGTTATCTAGAAAAAGTTATCTTATAATTAAGAAATGTAATTTTTTTAATATTCATTGTTTATCATTTTTTTTGTTAGATTTTGCCTTTGTACCTCATTTATACAATCGATTCTTTCATTTTTATCGGAAAGTATAACTTGTATTTGACCCTGTGGTACATTGAGGTACATGGGGATTGTACATCGATCAAAAGACAAGGGTACCGAGTACTGGGGATTGTACTCTCTTTTTTAAATTCAGTGAGTTGTACACAGGGGTAGGGTGATAATATCTGGATAACTCTATTTTGTTAAATAAAATCAATCTTTTAAAAACTGTACACTGTGTGATAAAAATGGGGTACAAATTTTGAAAGATGGGTACCACAGTACTAACAGGGAACAATAAACAAACACTATAAATTTTAAATTTTCTTTTTATTTTAAAGGGAATGTAAAAAGTAGAAACTTTTGATAAGCTCTAGAAATAGAAAAAAACAAAACCAAGAATTGAATGGAAAATTTCTTTAATGTTGTCGACAAATAAAAAATTATTAACGGTATTAAATGGTCAATTTGTATGGCCTCCTCCTGTTTGGTTAATGCGTCAAGCAGGAAGATATTTACCAGAATTTCGGCTTTTAAGACAACAAGCAGATTTTTTAACCCGTTGTTTAACCCCTGATATTGCTGTAGAAATTACTTTACAGCCTATTAGAAGATTTGCCTTTGATGGGGCAATCTTATTTTCAGATATTTTAATTTTACCTTGGGCTTTGGGACAAGATTTGCAATTTATTGAAGGTAGAGGACCAGTTTTACCACCTATACAATCAGAGCAAGATCTACAAAAGTTAAATCCTGAACAAGTCATCGAAAAAACAGAGCCTGTTTTAGAGGCTATTCGGCGGTTAAATAAAGTTGTTAATGGATCAGATACAATTGGAACCGCAGTAGCTCAATCGGTAACATTAATTGGGTTTACAGGATCTCCTTTTACGGTTGCTTGTTATATGGTCGAAGGTGGAGGTTCTAAAGATTTCGCTACTGTGTTTAAGATGATGTATGAAAATCCATCTTTGTTTGGAAAAATTATTGATTTGCTTGTGCAAACAACAGCAGATTATCTTTGTCGTCAAATTGAAGCTGGTGCAGAAGCTGTTAAACTATTTGATAGCTGGGGTGGATTACTTCCTGTAATGTTATTTGAAAAATATGTCATTCAACCAACACGTCAAATTGTTGATATTGTAAAAAATAAATATCCACATATTCCTATTATTGGTTTTCCACGCCTCGCTGGGACAAAACTACAATCTTATATTGATGGAACGGGCTTACAAACAGTTGGTATTGATCAAACTGCTGATATTTCTATGTTAAATCAAATAGTTAATTCAAAAATTGGATTTCAAGGAAATATTGATCCTTTGTGTTTATTACATAATCCGAGTATGATGAAACAAGAAATTCATAATTTATGTATTGAATTAAAAAATAGACCGCATATTCTTAATTTAGGGCACGGTGTTCTTCCTACTACTCCTGTTGAACATGTATACGAATTGGTGAATACCGTTCGTAATTTAAAATAGAAGGATTTTAGAATGAGAGAAGAGATTAAAAAAGCTATCTCACAAGCACCTAAAGGCGTTCATGCCGATGGAAAATTAAAATTAGTAATTTTTGACTGTGATGGTGTTTTGGTTGAAAGTGAACATCTTGTTGGTGAAGTTCTAGGGAAAGAAGCCAGAGCACATGGTTGGAATATTACTGGCCCAGAAGCTAGAGAATTATTCAGTGGTGTTCAGTTAGTTGATATTGAAAAAGAAATTGAAAAAAAGATTACAACGCCTTTACCTCGTCATTGGCGCCAGCGTGCACATGATTTGATTGTAGAGGCAATGCATCATGATATTCACCCAATTCCTGGGGTAGAAACAATTTTACAAACGTTAAAGGATTTAAATATTCCTTATCGTATTGGTTCAAACTCTTCTTTGGAAGAAATGAATATCAAATTTAATACCTCAAAATTAACCCATTGGTTTGAAGCAGATCGTACACACTCAGGTTGTGATATGGAACGTCCAAAACCTTTTCCTGATTTATATTTATATGCTGCAGAGCAAGAAGGGGTTAATCCAGAAGATTGTATTGTGGTAGAAGATTCTGATACAGGATTAAAAGCGGCTTATGATGCAGGAATGGTTTGTATTTTATTAAGAGATCTGAAAAAGCCAGCTCCAGATTATCGTGGGTTAATTCGTGTTGAAACATTAGATGAAGCAACAAAGATTATTCAAGACGTTGTTCAAAGTCAGAAAAAATAAAGGTTTATGATGATTGCTGTTCTTGCGCCTTACTATTTATGGATAAAAGCCTTTCATATTATTGCAATGATTGCATGGATGGCTGGGCAATTTTATTTACCAAGATTGTTTGTTTATCATTGCCAGGCTAAAGTTGGATCTGAGGAAAGTGAACGCTTTAAGGTAATGGAGCGTAAGCTACAGCGTATGATTATTAATCCTGCAATGGTTTGTACAGCGATTTTTGGGATTTTATTGGCACTTATACCAGGAATAGTTGATTTTCACTCTGTGTGGTGGCCTGTTAAGATTATTTCTGTTTTGCTTTTATTTGGTTTTCATGGAGCTTGTTCTCGTTGGCGTAAACGGTTTTTCAAAGATCAAAATAAGCATTCTGAGAAATTCTATCGTTATATGAATGAAATTCCAACAATATTAATGATTATTATTGTGATTATGGTGGTGGTAAAACCATTTTAAAAGATCTGTTGTTGGAATAAAAAATAGAGTGTAAAATTATTTTACACTCTATGCTGTTATTTATTTTTTAGGACATACAACCCAATTATAAGATACTTTTGTTGTTTGCATAAAGCTTTGTGCAAGTTGTGTGCTTTCTGTTCTGCAAATTCCATTCTGTTTCATTAAATTAATTAAATTTTCTTCTTGCTTACAAGCGTTTTGCTGATTTTGATCCTTCTTTTTATCTTTATCTTGTTTATTACAGATATCATGAAAATAACTTTGTTGACGGTAAAGAGGATAAAGATCAAAGGGAATTGTATCAGGAATAGATATCGTTGTATAAATATCTAATTTTTGTGAAAATGGTTGTGGTAGTGTAATATAATGATCTTTAGCAAAATTTTCTATGGTCTCCATTGCCTTTTTAATTCCATTTAATGGGATATTAATCGTTTTGTCATTATTCGTATAAAGAGTAATATTTTTATTGTCTTTTAAACTATTAATGATTGTTAAAGCAGGCATGGGTTCTAAAGTGGTAGTGTAAGTTTGGCTTTGTTTTACTCTTGTTATTTCAGTGGTAAAGTCACCTACATCGAGTTCGATTGTTTGTGGTAATTGTTTTTGAGTATTATCAAAAATGACATTGATAATAAGAGAATATCCATAAGGTTTAAGTTCTATAGTGACAGGAGATGATCCTTTAATACTAGTTAAAGATACAGTATTATAATATTCTGATAAAAGCCAAGAGTCATACTTATCTTGTTTAATAAAAAGAGGATCATTATCCTTTGCATGAGCAGTCAATGAAATAGTAGTCATTGTTATTATCGAAGCTAAACATAACGCATATTTATTCATGAATATTCTCCTTGAAATCACTTTATTATCTGTTTACAGGGGAAAAAAATAAAAAGACAAGATATTTTATAGTAAATTAATAGAAAAAATTATTTTCAGTATAATTTTACTCATACCATGATAAACAAAACACTATTTTTAAATGTTTTTTTATATTTTGAAATAAGGTTAATGATGTTTTTTATAAAAAATAAATATTTTCAAAATTTGGGACTAATTATTTTCTTTATAGGAATGGAATGTTTCCGTGCGCCTGATATTTTGAAATATGGACGTTTTTGGGAAGATGAGTCAGCATTATTTCAATATGCTTGGACGCATTCTTTTATAGAAACAGTTTGTTATGTTTATGGTGGTTATCTTAATTTAGCAGCGAACATTTCTATATGGGCAGCAAAAACATTAGTTCCTTTAGAATATGCTCCTTATGTAACAACGGGTACAGGGTTATTATTTTTTATTTTACCACTATTTTTATTATTAACAGCACAAGATAAATGGTTACAGCAATTTAGAACACGGTTATTTGCAACATTGTTAATTTTATTAGTTCCAGAACATATGGAGCTTTCTTTAGAAAGCTTACATATTCAATTTTGGTTAATATTTTCAACTTTGATTATTATCTTGTTAGAGTCTACGCCATATCAACGTTATCTAAAAGATGGAATTCTTTTACTTTGTGCTTTATCCAGTATGATTGCGATTTTGCTTATTCCTATCTTAGGAATAAGATATTTAATGGATCGTAATCGTTTTCGTTTAGAACAGCTTTGTCTATTGATGATTGGTGGGTTCATACAATTTTTTATATGTTATAATCCATATCAGGCGCGTAGTTTCCATTTTTCATTTGTTGATTATTTAACTGTTTTTTTTACACGTAACTTTATTTCTCCTTTTATCGGTGTAAATATTTATTCATTTGCGTATTTAGAGAGTATTTATAATTTACGAGAAAATAGTTTAATACCTATCATTCCATGTATAGGAGCTATTTTATTTTTTATATTTATGATTTATTGTATTTATAAATATCCTAAAATACGTATTGATATAGGGATATTGTTGCTTGCACTAATAGAAATGCAGTTTATTAGTATATATGGTGCAATTGGTCCAGTAAATTGGTTCTATCATTTATCATGGAACCAACGATATGTTTTCTTAACACAAATTATTATTGTTTTAATACTACTTTATTTATCGGCGAATTTGCCTATAAAGGGTCAGTATTTTTGTTATGTAGTGATTTTATGGATTAGTTGTGTTGGTGTATTTAATTTTTATGAAATTAAGCAAACGGCCCCATTTGCTTTAACATGGAAGCAACAAGTTACATTATGGAGATCTAATCCTAACGTTTCTTTTGTTGCGTGGCCGGGTCACAATGTTTGGATGTTTAAACTTGTTAAAAAATTACAATATAATTCTAAATAATAATACTTTTTTATATGAATATTAAAAACCCCCAGTAAAGGGGGTTTTTAAATAAGGCATTTAACTTTTTGAAGAGGCTAGTTTGTAACTAACCTTTTATGCAGTTTTCAGTTTTCTTTGCATTTTTGGTTGATTAACTTTGATGAAGTAAGTTAAAATACCTGCAAAAACGTACAAGCCAGAATAAACCCATACAATGCCTTCAATCCCTAAAGGACGAATAACGATAGAAATAACAGCAGCAGCAACACATTGACTGAGTGAAGCAGCTAAGTTGTAGATAGAGATAGCAGCACCTTGATGGTTTGGTTCAAGCGTTGTACAAACAGCAGTTAATGGAACAAAGGCAGCAACGGTAATACCTAATAATAAGGCAGGAACCATAGCCATCCAATAATTATGTCCAAAATATAGCGGGATATAGTAAAAGGATAAGCAAGAAATAATACCACAGAAACAGCCAACCCAACGAACTTGTCTTAACCATCCAATATAGTCACCCATAATTCCCCAGAAAACGTTGGTGAAAATGGTAATGGTTAAAAATACAGCCCAAATTTGTTGCCACTCAGCGTTTGAAAAACCAAAACCTGGAAGGTTATGGTTAGGATCGCCTTCAAGATATAATGGCATGAAAATAGCAACACCGAATAAAGGAACTGTATTAATAACGCGAATTAAACCTGTCATAAAAATATATTTATTTTTATATAACATAGTTACGGTTAAGGAGAGTTCTGCTAGTTTTTCTTTGAAAGGTAATCTTGCTTTTGCTTCATCAATTTTAACATGGCGTAGAGCAAATAACCCTAAGAAACCACCAAATGCAACCCAGGCTAAAGATAACCATAAGGTTCCATCCATGCCGATTAAGACGTTTGTTTCACTTGGCAACCAACCACCGATTGTTCCAAGACCTACAGAGTAAGCAGCCCAGAACCATCCCATTGTTGTGGAGATTTTGTTTTCAGGAACATTGTGAATAATTAAAACGATAAAAGAATAGATAAATAAAGGATATCCAAATCCACGTATACCGTAGAATAAAAGCATGAACCAATAATTTCCTAGCCCCAAGCCTAAAGTCATAAATAAAATATGCATCACGATCCAAATCATTAGACCGAGTAACATAGATCTTTGTGGCTTCATAATTTCTGCAATGACACCAGACCCCCATGCGGCTAGGGCTGCGGTTAAACCATATACAGTAAAGACGTTTGAGGCTTGCTCAGGAGAGAATCCAAGATTGGTAATATATTTTGATAGGAAAGCAACTTCAAAGCCGTCACCGGCCATAAAAATAGCAATCGCAATATATCCCCAAATTAATGGAACAGGCATAAAACCAAATAACAGTTTTTTTGAACTCATGGGTAATATCCTTAGATAGTTTATATAAAAATTAGCCTGAGGGAGGCTAACCTATTAAAAAATCTAAAAGGTGTAATTCTTCACTATTATTCATAACATCTTTTATATTTTTTAATATTCCACTATTCACAATTAGTTGATATGTGCGCATTATAAAAGGATTTTCTGCAACCTCACAATATTGTTACTAGGTTTTTTCGTACCATTTTTGTATTATTTATTGCTTTTAAATAAAAAGGCAGTGTCTATAACATAGACACTGCCTTTTTTAATTATAATATTTATGAAGTTATAATATTATTTTTTTGCTGTTGCGCGCCATTTTTTAACGTCGTCAACGGCTTTGCGAATTAAAGCAACAAAGTTAGCTTTTCCAGCCAGTTTACCGAATAAAGCTTTGTCACCAGCAAAGGTTGCAACAGGATCTGCACTGTTAAAGACCGCATGCATTGCATCAGCGTTTAAGATACCGTCTTGATATTCATAAGGAAGTTTACCTTGATGCCATTCTTCCATGAATACAAAGAATAATGCAGGTAATACAGCGGTTGCTTTTGGTTCAACACCACGATCATAACATTCAATTAATGTTGGTGTAATAAATCCTGGGATTTTTGATAAACCATCAGCAGCAACACGTTGATTTGTATCTTGGATGCTTGGGTTACTGAAACGTTCTAAAACAACGTCTCTGTAATCGTTAAGGTCTAAAGGACATGGGGTTAAACATGGAATAACATCTTCGGTTACATAGTTCCATGCCATTTGTTTAATGTCTGGTGTTAATGTGCCTTCATGGATGTAAGATAACCCGATTAATGTGCCTGCCCAAGCAATACAGCTGTGACTTGCATTTAAAATACGGATTTTTGCTTCTTCATATGGTTGAACATCTTTAACCATCTCAGCACCAACTTTTTCAAGCGCTGGACGTCCATCAATAAAGTTATCTTCAATAACCCATTGAATAAAAGCTTCACCCATAACAGGAGCTTTATCGTCTGTACCTGTTTCTTTTTTAACACGAGGTGCTAAATCAGCAGCAGGACGAGGAACAATACGATCCACCATGTCGTTTGGAGAAGTAGTATTTTTCTTAACCCATTCGCTCAACTCTGTGTCTTTGCAAAGTTCAAGGAATTGAAGGAATCCGTGACGGAAACGATCACCATTGTGACGTAAGTTATCACAGCTTAATAGGGTAACAGGTTTACCGTTTTGTTTAATACGTTCTTTTAAAATAGCTCTAACTGCACCATAAATTGTGCAAATAGTACCTTTAAGTTCTGTTTGAATATCAGCACTATTTGGATCCAAATTATGGCTTGTATCTAAATAATATCCACCTTCAGTAACGGTAAAAGCAATAATTTTTGTTTCTTCTTTTGAGCCTTGTTCAATAAGGGAAGTCATATTTGCATCCCAAGGAAGAACTTTTGCAATAGAAGTGATTTTTTCGTAGGTACGAACACCCTTAGGGGTAACAGTTTCTAATGTATATTCGTTATTTTGTTCTGAAAGAGCAGTAAGAAGGGGCACTACATCGTTACGAATACCGCCAATAGCGATTTTCCACTTTTCAGCAGAAGCTTCTTGTAACAAACGATGTAAATACCAAGCTTGGTGAGCACGATGAAAAGATCCAGCGCCAATATGCATCCATATATTTGTCATATTCTTTACTCTTCAATAAAATTAAATTGTAGAGTCACTATATGACATTTTCGTGATATCAAATAACATTATTTTTACTTATCACAATTTTGTGATAAGTAAAAAAGATACAGAAATAATATGTCGGGTGAGCTAGATAAGTATATAATTTTACGTTTTACGTATATTATTTTTTATCTGTTAAGTTTGTTTTTACTTTATTTACAAAGTTGTCTTTCGGGCTTTTTTTGCATTCTTGTACTAAAACAGGAACCACTTGAGCGATTCCTTGAACATCTAATGTTGGATCAACGACTTTATCTTTCTTTGTAATGCCTTCTGCAAAACCAACAGCTGTTGGTTGGAAGTTTTCATCTAACATTAAGAAATCTTGGCATGTCCATTGGTTAATAGGCTTTTGTGCTTGCGTTTTTTCAGCAGCATTTGCAGCAGCCATTGTTGAAATGGAGAACAGACATGCGCTAAAAAGTAACATAGCTTTTTTCATTATAGAGATATCCTTTGAGTAAATTAATATTTCGAATATTTGTGAAGAATTACATCAATATCTAGTAGTTTATTTATACTTAGGAAATCATTTTGAGATTAAAAGAGTTTTGAGTAATTTTTTTAGAATTTTTATTAAATAGTAATTCTATGATATGATTGACTAATTTTAATAAAAATTAATTTACAAAGTATAAATAATGAAACTTGGTATTGCCATTACAACTTTTAATAGAGCAGAGCATTTATTAAAACAGATCAACTTTATTCGTCAGTTCTCTTTGGGAGAGTATGAGCTTGTAGTGTGTGATGATGGATCAACAGATAATACAGTTGAAATGTTAGAGCAAGCGGATGTTTCGTATATTTCCAGTGGAAACAAAGGAATTGCCTGGAATAAAAATAGAGGCTTATATTACTTAGCAAATTATACATCTTGTGATGTATTTTTATTGCTTGATGATGATATTTTACCTTGTATGTATGGTTGGGACGTGGAGTGGTGTAAAGGGGCACAACTTCATGGTCATATTAATTATGTTTCTGATTTTGTAAAATCAAAAGTAGTGTTTGGGCGATGTACAGCGCATAATCCAGGATTGTGTCCTGTTGTGCAAGGAACTGCTCTTGCCATTAGTAGAGAAGCTTTTCAATTTATTGGGTATATGGATAGTCGTTTTGGTCGTTATGGTCATGAGCATACTGAATATACTAATCGTTATGTAAAAGCAGGATTTGGAGGAATTATTCGTAATGATAGTACAAATCTTTATGCAATCATGGATAGTGGGTTAGAGTTAAATCATCTTCCTTCGAGTGGAAGTTTAAAAGAAGCTAAAAAGAATGAGCATTTATTATCCAAATTAAGTAAAGAGCCTTTATATCGGAATCCTTGGTTTAATGATCAAGAAAAACAAGACTTTTTAAAAGAATTTGAAGGAATAAGTGATATTATCACTATTCCAGAGTGGGAGATTTTAAAAGATTTTGATATTGATTTTTATTTAAAAACTTATCCTGATGTAAAGGTATCAGGAATTGATCCTGTGACTCATTATTATTTATATGGACGTCATGAAAATAGAAAATGTAAACGAGATTAGGCAAGGTATAAAATGAAATATCAAACCTCTATTTCTTTATTGATTGGCTTATTTATTATGACAGCCTGTCAAGATTCATCGCATAAAGTTGTTAAAGAGTCTAAAATGATTGGCATGCCTAATCCAGCCTCTGTTTATTGTGTGCAGTTACATGGGAAATCCACTCCAGTTTCAACACCACAAGGGGAATATGCAATATGCACATTACCTAGTGGTGAGAAAATAGAAGAATGGGCGTTATTTCGTAGAGATCATCCTTAGCCGAGTAAATAATAACGATGCTTAAGCACTGACGGTAAATCCACACATCATCCCAGTATCTTCATGTTCTAATAAATGACAATGCGCCATGTAAGCTCTTTTAGGACTTGCTAGGTGGTCAAAACGTACCAGGACTTTGCTGACTTTTCCGTTAACATGCACGATATCTTTCCATCCTGTTCGGTGAGGAGCAGGAGGAGCTCCATTCTCAGATAAAATACGGAATTGCGTGCCATGAATATGGAAGGGATGAACCATCATATCGCCCTTACCAGAAATAACCCATTCCTCATATTTTCCTTGTTTAACATTAAATAGAGGATGGTTCATATCATAGGCTTTGCCATTAATCATATTACCATTATGAAAATCAAAAGAATGTTCGGAATGATGAGTCATATGATCCATGTGCATTTCATGCCCGTGAGACATAGCCATATGCATGTCGTCCATGTCCATGTTAGCCATAGAATGTTGAGGATATTTATCTTGAAAAGCCTGCATTCCCATTTTGTCTAATTGAGGATTCATTGTGAGGTCTAAGTGACGTTGGTATAAATTAGGGATGGTTGGAATGGCAGGCATATCTACTAAATGATCAGGTAACGTTGCTTGATTTTTTTCTGATGAAGGTTGAATGGTTAAGACAGGTACGTTGTTGTTAAATGGAGGAAGACTCATTCCCATTTGTTGAACAGGTTTGGTGATAATATCAAAAGCTTTTCCATTAGAAGTATCGACTAAGACTTCAAACCGTTCTCCCATCCAGATAGGAAGCTCTGTTACTTTGACAGGTTCTTGTAAAAACCCACCGTCACTGGCAATAACATAAAAAGGTCTATTATCACTGGTGGCAAGAGTTAATGTGCGTGCATTACAGCCATTTAAAAAACGTAATCTTACCCATCCTCGTGGAGCAATATGGCGGGGATAAGTTGCCCCATTGGTTAACATATGATTACCAAACCATCCTAATGCAGCGCTCATGACATCTAATTGATAAGCAAACTGCCCTTGAGGATTAAATTGTCGATCTTGTAAGATCACAGGAATATCATCTTTGCCCCAATTGTTAGGAATGGGTAGCTTTTTACTTTGTTCATCTTGAATTAACACAAGTCCAGCCAATCCCATTGTGACTTGTTTTCCTGTTTGACCATGCATATGAGGATGTACCCAACAAGTAGAGCTGGGTTGTTGTAGGGTAAACTGAACAGTTTGACTTTGTTTAGACGGAATTAAATCTTGAGGTCCACCGTCTGAGGCTCCAGGAATAATTAATCCATGCCAATGCAATGTCGTTGAAGTAGGGAGTTGATTATCAATTTTAATAGAAGCTTTTTTACCAACATCTAAGACTAATGCAGGGCCTAAGAACGCCTGATTAATCCCCCATGTTTTAGTTGACTTACCATTGATGAAATGGGTGGTGCCTTCTTGTAAGGTAAGCTTTATATTTCCTTGAGTATCTGGGTATAATAAAGAAGGAATAGGCAAAGTGGTTCTATTTTGTGCTGCCCATGAGGATTGATAAGGTACAATACCTGTTCCAGCGATTCCTAGAAGAGAGGTTAGTTTTAAAAAATCACGACGTTGCATAGCAGAGAACCTGTAGAGTAAGAGGGTTAAGAGTAAATGGTAACTTCTTCATCTAGATTGGCAGGCGTAAATCCAAGGATTTTACCAAAGAAGGATAACTCCATTTCTAATACTTTGGTTAACGTGGCTTCTTGTCTAAATCCATGCCCCTCTTCTGGAAATGTATAATAAGCATAAGGAATGTGATTGCTTTTTAATGCTTGAATAATGGCCTCAGCTTGAGAAGGAGGAACAACTTTATCTTGTAATCCTTGAAAAACAATTAAAGGAGATTGGATGTTATGGATATGATTTAAAGGAGAACGCTCTTGGTAAATGTGTTTTTCTTCAGGATATTTTCCGATCAAGCCATCTAAATAACGCGCTTCGAATTTATGTGTTTCTTCAGCTAAAGCGGTTAAATCTCCTACACCATATAAACAAGATCCAGCAGCAAAGAGTTTTGATTGGATCAGTGCTGTTAACACAGTATATCCTCCAGCACTACTGCCTCGTATGACAATTCGTTTTGGATCAACTTTTTTCTGATCGATAAGATATTGGCAGGCATCAATACAATCTTGTACATCAAGAATGCCCCATTGTTTTTGTAAGGCTTCTCTGTAATTTTTACCAAATCCTGTTGAGCCACGATAATTAACATCAACAACAGCAAACCCTCTGCTTGTCCAAAATTGAATACGTGGAGAAAACCCATTTGTTGTTTGTCCAGTTGGCCCACCGTGAGCTAAGACAAGTAAAGGGGGGAGTTCTCCTTCTATAGGAGAATAGTGTTGGTTGGTAGGCATATAAAAGAAAGCATGCGCTTCTTGATGATCTTGTGTAGGGAAAGTGATGGGGTGACCATAAGAAATATCATCTGGACTCATTTGAATAGCGTTAGAAGAACGCAAAACATGCTGTTTCCCTGTATGATCTTGCATCATAATTTGGGCAGGATGATAAGGTGAGTTATTTATCCATGCATAGTTATTTTCTTTATTGAAAGGCACAGGACATGTTTCTGGGTAATTGAGATCCAGTTTTGTTATTTGTCCTTTATTAATTAAAATAGTCTCTGCATTGCCATTCGTTATGGCTTGAGCAATAAACTGGTTAGGAGATATTGAGTACCAACTTTGTTGACCAAAAACCCATTGAGGTAATCCAATTTCGGCTTTTATTGGTGCAATAGCGTCTAAATGATTATGGTTATGGATATTAATTTTATAGAGATTCCAATATCCGCTACGATCACTACAAATGATTAAATCCGTATCAGAAACCCATTCTGGTTGAATAAGAGATTCCTGATGATTAGTGTCAGCAATGATTTGTTTATTTTGTAAAGTCAGAGATGAGTCGATCTCTGCAATACATAAACGCGTTGCTTCCCAAGGCATGTTTGGATGATCCCACTCGATCCATGTTAAATGCTGATGATTAGGCGATAGACGAGGGGAGCTGTAAAAGTCTGCACTTTCGGTTAAAACTATTAATTGCTGAGGTGTGGATAGCGATAAAGCCACAATAGTATTATGCACTTGATTTTGATGATGATGTTCAGCAACACAGATGACAAAATTATCCATAATACGAAAGTTGGTAAATCGATATGCATCGTCTTGAAAAATTAATATTGGGTCGTGATCTTGATTGATGAACCATACGGCACTTGTTTTTTGATCACTAAAAATAATTTGTTGGTTATGGACATGATAAGCCCCTCCACCATATTCATGCACATGAGTGCCGACTGAAAAAGGTTGGGGTGTAATATCTTTTATTCCTGAAACTGGGTTCCATTTTACTAAAACAGTCCTGCCTTGCTCTTCTGGACGGCGTTCTAGCCAATAAATATCATCATGATCCTTGGTGAGTTCTGAAAAAACAATCGTCTTTCCATTAACGAACTGTGGAGAAAAAGGAGAAGGCCAACTGCCACAAGGAAGCGAGGTAGCATGATGTATCATTATGGAAACCTTTATATTCACGTTTTTGTTTTAAAGTAGGTCTTTTTTTATTTTATAAAAATCAATAATAAGGTAAAGCTATTTAAGTTAATTCTTTAATATTAATGGGTCTAGAACACTGGTAGAACAATTTATGGATTTTATCCGTGATTATAGTTATTACGGATATTTACTTGTTGGTTTGGTGATTATGTTGGAAAGTATGGGGCTTTTGCTTCCTGCTGAGACAATGTTGATTGCCGCCTCTATATATGCAGCTTCACCAAATAGTGGCTTAAGCGTCCACTTAATTGCATTATCTGCAATTATTGGTGCTATTATGGGGGATAATTTTGGCTATTTAATAGGACAGAAAATTGGTTATCATGTTCTTAAAAAATATGGCCCTAAAATAAAATTAACACCCGAGCGATTATTATTAGGACAATATCTCTTTAAGCATCACGGTGGTAAAGTTGTCTTTATTGGACGCTTTATGGTGCTATTGCGTCTTTTCACAGCGTTATTAGCTGGGGCGAATAAAATGCCTTGGAAAGGGTTTATGTTTTATAATGCCTTAGGTGGGATCGCTTGGGCTGGCGGATATAGTTATGTAACGTATTTTCTAGGGAAACAAATCCTTCAACTTGAAGGCACGATTGGTTTAGTTTTAGGCGTCGTGGGAGGGGTTATTCTACTCTCTTTTATCTGGTTCATTCATAAAAATGAAAAGAGATTAATTGAACACGCCCAGAAAGAAGCTGAGCGTGAAGCAGCAGAGTTAGATCATGGTCTTAATACTTAGACTCGTTTGAAGATCCAAAAAATAGGCTGTCTGCCTGCTTGATATGCTTTTTGTTCATATCGGGTAGATGGCCAATCAGATGGACGTTCTGTGGTTTCTAGAACTTTTTCAAAATAAGATTGATTTCCCATGACCTCTAATACCCATTCTTGATAGGTAGGGTCATCACTGGCAACGTGCCAATGAGCACCAGAGCGCAAAATTCGATGTAACAAAGGAATACGATCAGGATGGACAAAACGACGTTTTGAATGACGTGCTTTTGGCCAAGGATCAGGAAACATTAGAAATAGTTTATCAATTGACTGGTCTGGAAATTCACGAATTAAAATACGTGCATCTTCATTCCATAATCTTAGCATATCTGGAACAGATGCTGTTTTTTCTTCGAGTGTTTCATCTAATAGGTTTGATAAAAGCGAACAAACCCCATTTTCAAAAACTTCACAGGCAATATAACCCACATCAGGATTGGTTTGATGTCGGGCAAGACTGTGTTCTCCACCACCGAAACCAACTTCCATCCATACTTCTTTTGGAGTTTGACCAAAAGCATCACTTGGATTTTTTAAAGCTGATTGTGGGAATTTAATGCGAGGAAGATAATCATTATATAAACGTTGTTGACGATCACGAAGGGGATGACCACGACGGCGACCATATAAACGTTCAGTTGCGGGCTTTTCATTTTCTAATGAAAAGAGAAGCTCCTTCTCAGAGGAGCTTTTCTTCGTTGTATTCATAACAAACAGTCTTTACAAATTAACGATTGAACGCATTACGTAAAGTATCAACTAGATCAGTTTGTTCCCAAGTAAAGTTATCTTTCTTGAGATCTGGCGTACGACCAAAATGACCATAAGCTGCAGTTTCTCTGTAAATTGGACGGTTTAGACGTAAATGTTTACGGATACCTCTTGGAGATAAATCCATAACTTCACGGAGAACTTTTTCCAATTTTTCTTCGTTAATATCTTTACCACTATTATGTAAATCAACATAAACAGATAAAGGATGAGAAACACCAATAGCATAAGAAATTTGTAAGGTACAGCTATCTGCAAGACCAGCTGCAACGATATTCTTTGCTAAATAACGACAAGCATACGCAGCAGAACGATCAACTTTGGTTGGATCTTTACCAGAGAACGCCCCACCACCATGCGGTGCAGCCCCACCATACGTATCAACGATGATTTTACGTCCTGTTAATCCACAGTCACCATCTGGGCCACCAATAATAAAGAGGCCTGTTGGGTTAACATAGAATTCATTTTCAGGACACATCCAACCTTCTGGAAGCGTATTTGTGATAAGGTCATGTAATGTATTACGAATATCACTTTGTTTCATGGCTTCTTCATGTTGAGTTGACAACACAATAGAAGTTGCACCAACAGGTTTACCATTGACATATTTTAAAGTGACTTGGCTTTTTGCATCAGGAAGGAAGCCTTTGCCTTTTGGATCACTAGATTTACGAAGGTCATTTAGATTTTGTAAAATCTTATGAGCATAGTAAATCGGTGCAGGCATTAAGCTGTCTGTTTCTGTGGTTGCATACCCAAACATAATTCCTTGGTCACCAGCACCCTCATCTTTGCCTTCGCCGCTATCCACACCCATAGCAATATGAGCAGATTGAGCATGAAGGAGGTTCAAAGCACTGGCATTTCTCCATGAAAAGCCCTCTTGATCGTAACCGATTTCTTTTACGGTTTCACGAGCCTTTTCAATAAGCAATTCTTTAGTAATGCTTTCTGGGCCACGAACTTCACCAGCCAAAATAATTTGGTTTGTGGTGACAAGAGTTTCACAAGCTACGCGAGCTTCTGGATCTGCTGCAAGATATGTGTCCAATACGGCGTCGCTGATACGATCAGCAACTTTGTCTGGATGTCCTTCAGATACTGATTCAGAAGCGAACAGAAAATCGCTATTGTTTCGCATAATTTTTCTGCTATCCCATCTAATTTAAATGTAAAAAAACGAATTTGTTAAAAGACCCTTTTGTGACTGCTACGTCAAGAGTAAAAGTAAAAAAAAGTTTTTCTATTGTACAGGATCAAGACCTAAAACATGGGTCATTCCATATAAACCAGCAGGTTTACCGACACTCCAAAAAGCAGAGCGAACAGCCCCTTTTGCGAAGATACGACGATCAAAAGCTTTGTGAGTAATGCTGATTTCCTCTACATCTGCAAGAAAAATAGCACTATGTTCGCCAACAATTTGTCCACCACGAAGCGCTGCAAATCCAATGGAACCTTCTTTACGAGCCCCAGTAACGCCATCTCTTCCAGATTCTTTTACATCTTTAAGTTGAACATTTCTTGCTTCAGCAATAGCTTCGCCAATAGCAAGTGCGGTTCCAGAAGGAGCATCTACTTTTTGACGGTGATGGGTTTCTACAATCTCAGCATCATATTGAGAGGAAGGTAATGCTTTTCCTAATTCACTTGCAAGACGGATCATTAACGTTACACCAGGTGAAAAATTAGCAGCTTGAATAACAGCTGTTGTTTTAGCTGTTTCTTGAACGAGTTTTTGTGCTTCTTCAGAAACACCTGTTGTGCCTAGAACCCAAGCAACATTACTGTGCTTTAATGCTTTGGCATGAGTGGCTGTGGTTGCAGCATTGGTAAAATCAATAATTACATCGCTTGCTTTGACGAGCTCTTCAAAATTTTCATAAATTTTAATTCCATCAGATAAATTTTGAATGTCTTTTGAAAGAGAAGTGCCCCCTGATAAAACAGCATTATCTTGAAGGCGAACTTCTTCTACTAACAAGCGCCCAACACGCCCAGTAATACCAGCAATACCAATTCGTAAAGGAGAAGATGTCATTTTTATGCTTTCACGTTAAGAGATAAAATCAAGCTTTTCCTTCAAAGAAATCTTTGACTTTGGAAAAGAAGCCGGATGTTTCTGGGCTGCCTTGATCTTGTCCATCTTGGGACTCGTTTTCAAATTCTTCAAGCAATTCTTTTTGGCGTTTGCTAAGACTTTGAGGTGTTTCTACTTTAACTTCAATATACATATCGCCACGAGAAGTTGATCTTAATACAGAAAAACCTTTGCTGCGAAGGCGGAATTGCTTACCAGATTGTGTTCCTGCTGGAATTTTAACTTTAGTTCTACCACCATCAATAATAGGCACCTCAATTTCTGAACCTAATGCAGCTTGGGTCATTCTAACGGGGATACGACAAAAAATTGTAGCGCCATCACGTTGAAAAATTTCATGAGGCAGAACGCTGACGTGAACATATAAATCACCAGGAGGTGTGCCGTTATTGCCAGCCTCTCCTTCACCAGTAATACGAATTCTAGTGCCATCTTCAATTCCAGCTGGGATATCGATTTCAAGTTCTTTTTCTTGGCCTTCTAGCCCACTACCATTACATTTTTTACAAGGGTTGCTGATGACTTGACCAGATCCATGACAGGTATGACAAGGACGTTCCACAAGGAAAAAGCCCTGTTGTGAACGAACTTTACCAGCACCATGACAAGTTGGACAAGTTTTGCTTCCTTGTGCACTATCTGAAGAACCAGAGCCATGACAGCTGGAACAAGATTTTTTGCTTTGGAATTTAACTGTTTTTTTTACGCCAGAAAAAGCTTCAGTTAATTGAATTTCTGTTTGGATTTGGATATCTGCACCGGTGCGTCTTTGACCTTGACCACCACGGCGCATGCCCATCATATCGCCAAACATGTCAAAGATATCACCAAATCCGCCAGCACCAGGGCCACCATTTTGGAAAGCATCATGCCCATATTGATCATAGGCTGCTTTTTTTTGTTCATCTTTTAGAACATCATAAGCTTCGTTGACTTCTTTGAATTTTGCTTCTGCTTCTGGATCGCCTTGGTTACGATCAGGATGGTATTTCATCGCCTTTTTACGATAGGCTTGTTTTATTTCAACTTGGGTTGCGCTGCGTGTAATTTTCAGCACTTCATAATAATCACGTTTAGACATGGATATTCTCAAAAATTGTTTGGTGTATAATAAATCGGCCCGCCTTCATGTAGAAGCGCGGGCCTCAAATTAATTTAAGGCATATTAAAAACTACAATATACCTTATTTATTTAGATACCTGCGAAATGATCAGGTAGATTTCTTATCATTGTTGCTGACATCTTCGAAATCTGCATCAACAACATCTTCAGCAGGTTTTTCAGAGCCTTCGTGAGCGCCTTCTGCACCAGCTTCAGCACCACCCGTTGCTTTATAGATGGTTTCACCAATTTTCATCAATAATTGAGAAAGTTTTTCGGTTGCTTCTTTTAATTCAGCAACATCACTGCTTTCTTTTTTACCTTTTACATCGGCAACAGCTGCTTCAATATCAGATTTTGTAGCATCATCAAGTTTATCACCATGCTCTTGTAGATTTTTTTCAACTTGAGCAACCAATGAATCAGCTTGGTTTCTGGTTTCAACCATTTCTTTTTTAGCTTTATCTGCATCAGCATTTGCTTCTGCATCTTTAACCATATTTTCAATATCTGCATCAGATAAACCACCAGATGCTTGGATTTTGATTTGTTGTTCTTTACCTGTTGCTTTGTCTTTTGCAGATACAGAAACAATACCGTTTGCATCAATATCAAAAGTCACTTCAATTTGAGGAACGCCACGAGGTGCAGGTGCAATTCCTGTTAAGTCAAAGTTACCTAATAATTTATTGTCTGCAGCCATTTCGCGTTCGCCTTGACAAACGCGGATTGTCACAGCGTTTTGATTGTCTTCAGCGGTAGAGAAGGTTTGGCTTTTCTTTGTTGGAATGGTTGTGTTTCTGTCGATTAAACGCGTAAACACACCACCAAGAGTTTCAATACCCAAAGATAATGGGGTAACGTCTAATAATAGAACGTCTTTAACATCCCCTTTTAACACAGCACCTTGAATAGCAGCACCAATAGCAACAACTTCATCAGGGTTTACGTTACGAGCAGGCTCTTTACCAAAGAATTCTTTAACGGTTTCGATGACCTTAGGCATACGGGTCATACCACCAACCAAGATCACTTCATCAATACCACCAGCAGATAATGCAGCGTCTTTTAATGCAGCTTTACAAGGTTCAAGGGTTCTTTTGATAAGATCTTCAACAAGGCTTTCTAATTTTGCACGGCTTAGTTTTAGAACCAAGTGTTTTGGTCCAGAAGCATCAGCTGTGATAAATGGAAGGTTGATTTCGGTTTCTTTAGAAGAAGAAAGTTCAATTTTTGCTTTTTCAGCGGCTTCTTTTAAACGTTGCAACGCAAGTTTGTCACCGCGAAGATCAATTCCTTGTTCTTTTTTGAATTCATCAGCAAGGAATTCAATAATACGAGAGTCGAAATCTTCACCACCAAGGAATGTATCACCATTGGTTGATTTTACTTCGATCACACCGTCAGAGATTTCCAAAACTGAAATATCGAAAGTACCACCACCCAAGTCATATACAGCGATGGTGCCACTGTTTTTCTTTTCTAAACCATAAGCCAACGCAGCAGCTGTTGGTTCGTTGATAATACGAAGAACTTCTAGTCCTGCGATTTTACCAGCGTCTTTGGTTGCTTGACGTTGTGCATCGTTAAAGTAAGCAGGAACAGTAATAACTGCTTGTGTTACTTTTTCACCAAGATAAGACTCTGCTGTTTCTTTCATTTTTCCTAAAATGAATGCAGAGATTTGTGATGGTGCATATTTTTTACCACGAGCTTCAACCCATGCATCACCATTGTCACCTTGGACAATTTCATATGCAACAAGGCTTTTATCGCGTGCTACCATTTTATCGTCATAACGACGACCAATTAATCTTTTTACAGCGTATAATGTATTGGTGGGGTTGGTCACAGCTTGTCTTTTTGCAGCTTGACCGACTAACATTTCATCACCTTCGGTAAACGCAACCATAGATGGGGTTGTACGTGCACCTTCGCTGTTTTCAATAACTTTTGTTTCGTTACCTTCTCTTATAGAAATACAAGAGTTGGTTGTACCAAGATCGATACCAATAACTTTACTCATTAATAAGCTCCTTTTAGCAACCTTTATAAGACCCGAAGCGCCTCGTAAAAGTCCTTTGAATAATTTATCATTCTATGATCTCCCAATTTTGGCTAAGTCATAAGAATGATACAAAATATAAATATGCATCCTTGAGAATAGTTTCAAGGAATTTTATCTAACATAATATTATACACAAAAATTTCATCAAGTCAGCAACTTAATAAAATTTAATTATCATTTTATTCTTTTTTATCGCCAGCTTTTGTAACGATAACCATTGCAGGTTTTAGTAAGCGATTATTTAACGTCCATGTCGGTGTCCAGCTTTGTAAAACTGTTCCTGGAGGATGTTCATCAGAAGGTTGTTCAGCCATTGCTTGATGTTTGTTTGCATCAAATGGAGCGCCTGTTGGATCTTCACATTTAATACCATTTTTTTCGAGAACTTGTAAGAAAGAACGTTCTGTACTTTCAAAACCTTCACGCATTTTGGTTAAGATGGGATCTTCGCTTTCTGTTTGTTTAGGTAAGCTATCTACACCACGACGTAGATTTTCAGCAGCCTCTACAACATCACGTGCAAATTTTTGAACTGCGTATAGGCGTGTATCGTCGAGTTCTTTTTTATGGCGATTACGTAGGTTTTGATTTTCAGCTTCGGAACGTAACCATTGATCTTTGGCTTCTTGTAGTTCATTTTTTAGTTTTTCTATAGTGTTTTCTTCTGTTTCAGTTCCTTCTTCTGCACTAAAAAGTGTCTCATGCCCAGGGGTAGTAGGCGCTTCTTGTTCAGAGGTTGCATTGATTTCAGCCTCATTTTGGTCATGTTCTTGTTGTGTCATAATTTTTACGTACTTTTGTTGTTAATACTTATGGCGATAAAACAAGTTTAATAAAACCTGTCGATAATTTTATAAAGAGCAAAAACTATCTTCTTATTATTTTAATAAAAATAAAAAAAGTTACAAGGAATTCAAATGAGAATTAAAATAGATTTAAGGTATATCAATGGTTTTTATTTTTAATATGTATGAAATTTAGAACGTTAAGTGTATGTTTATGCGCAAATATGATTTTAAAATATGTTGTTTGATATTTTTATGAATGGAGTAATTTAGGGATGGAAGCAGGAAAATATGTCATCGCATTGGTTGATGATGATCGCAATATTTTGACATCTGTTTTTATGATGTTAGAGGCTGATGGCTTTGCTGTGCAAACCTATACAGATGGTGAAAGTGCATTGCAAGGGTTGTTGTCCCGTCCTGTAGATTTGGCTGTTTTAGATATCAAAATGCCTCGTATGGATGGTATTGAACTATTGCAACGATTGCGTAACCGCTCCCAGATGCCTGTAATTATGTTATCTTCTAAAGACGAAGAAATTGATCAGTTAATGGGCTTACGATTAGGTGCAGATGATTATATTACTAAGCCATTTTCGCAACGATTATTGTTGGAGCGTATCCGAGCACTGTTAAGGCGTAATGATGCAACAAAAACAGAAGTGGAAGGTAGTGGAGCAGCGAGTGGTGTTGTTGTTCGTGGAGCTTTGACTTTGGATGATTTGCGTCATCAATGTCGTTGGAATAATCAAGATATTCAATTAACAGTAACAGAATTTTTGTTAACCAAAGCGTTGGCAATGCGTCCTGGATTGGTCAAGTCCAGAGATCAGTTAATTGATGCCGCTTATGGTGAGAATATTTATGTTGATGATCGTACGATTGATAGTCATATCAAACGTATTCGTAAGAAATTTCGTCAAGTTGATACAGAATTTGATAAAATAGAAACATTATACGGAATTGGGTATCGATATAAGGAAGACTAATCGCTTGATTGGTTAATATGAGTAAATATGAAGCATTTTTTTTCTTACTTTCGACGCCATAAAGCTGTATCGATAGTTAAATTAAATTATCACGCTCGATTTTCATCTCCCTTGATGAGACGTATTTTATTGGTAAATGCGTTGCCTTTAGTGGTCTTAGTTGCGACGTTATTATATTTAAATCAGTTTCAAAATAGTTTGTTGGAAACTGAAGTGACTGCATTGAGGGAGCAAGCAAAGATTTATGCTGGTGCATTAGGGCAAAGTGCAACACATAAAATGAAAGATTATTTCATTCCAGATGGTGGTTTTGATATGATGTTCGCGAGAAAACCAAGGGATGTTTATTTTTTGTCTGTTGATTTGGCTCGTCCATTATTACTAAGTTTGACAGCACCAAGTCCTAATGTGCGTGCGCGTGTTTATGGTCCAGATGGGCAATTGATTGTTGATAGTCGTGTCACATCAGAAAAAGAAAAACAGTTACAATCTCAGCCTCAGCGAATAATAAAGAATTTAGCTCCTACTTACAGGCAGAAGCCATCAAGTAGTTTTTCGAAAGTGATTATTGAAAAAGATAGAGTGATTAATACGCGGTATGACACTGTTTTAGAAAAGGTTTATACACATCTTTTAAGTTGGATGCCTAACTCAGGTGAGCGTAAGATTCAAAATTTAGCAATAAATACGGATCCAGAAGCCATTCCAAATGCTGTTAAGAAATATTTACAGTTTGCTAATGATCCTAACAGTCAAGAAACACCAGCTTATATTCGAAGGGCTGCAGATCATCGTTTGTTAATTACGGTTTCTGAGCCAGTTATTTATATAGGAAGAACGGTTGGGATTATTCAGTTAACAAGAGAAGCAAATAATGTTGATCAAGCATTATTTGCTGTACGTTCTTCTATTTTAATTTTGTTTTTATTAGCATTAATTATTACAGTTTTGTTATCTTGGTATTTGTCTTTAACAATTGCTAGGCCTTTGTTGGCGTTAGCGATTGCTGCACATAATATGCGAGATGCCGTTGGTAAAGCAGAAATGGTGCCTGAAAAGCTGTTGGTTCGTAAAGACGAGATTGGAGATTTAGCAAGGACATTACAAGAAAGTGGAAAAACTTTATGGGCTCGAATGGGAGCAATAGAACGTTTTGCTGCGGATGTAAGTCATGAGTTGAAAAATCCACTTTCTTCTATTCGATCAGCAATAGAGCTTTTACCTAGAATTGCAGATGAAGAACATCGTAAACGGTTGCTTTTTATTGTACAGGATGATGTTAATCGACTTGATCGACTGATTACGGATATTGCTAGTTCTAGTCGTATTGAAACAGAAATGTCTCGTGTCACTCCTGAAGCGGTAGAGGTGATGCCTATCTTTAAATTGCTATCAGAGTTATATGAAGCGACTCATAAATTAAACGCGCCTCATGTTGTTGTAGAGGTTAATGATGATCAACAGCAAGAAAATCTTAAGGTTTTAGTTGTAGAAGATCGTTTAGTGCAAGTTCTTCGGAATTTAATTGGAAATGCAATTTCTTTTTCTCCTCCTAGTGGTTTGATTACTTTATCAGTGAAAGCAACAAAAGATAAGGTGGAGCTGATGGTTTGTGATCAGGGACCAGGAATTCCTGAGAATAAATTAAATAGTATTTTTGAACGTTTTTATACAGAACGTCCTGAAGGAGAGAATTTTGGTTTGCACTCCGGTTTAGGCTTATCGATTTGTCGACAAATTATTGTTGCGTTAAAAGGAACAATAATGGCGCAGAATATCTATGATAAGCATGGGATGATTATTGGGGCTTGTTTTGTAATTTCATTACCTAGAGTGTTGTGATAAATATATCCGCAACCTTCATAGAAAATGATGCATAAAAGATACATAATATTCGATTCGTTTTAAATATAGGGTGGTTGTTTTAAAACCGTATTAAAAGTCATAAAAAGTTATTAAGAAAGCTTTTTTGAGGGTTTATATGGAAAAAATAAATATTTCATGCATAAACTGAAGATTGAATAGTTGTTTTTTTATCACATGATTTTTTGTTGATGCTTTAAGGGTGATTTTTTGATTGATTACATAGCAACTAGATTTTATTAGTTTGGTTAATAGTTCCTTTGCTAATGCTAAGTCAGTAAGGTTTTCACACATGAAAAAGTCATTAAGTCGTATTGCTATTGTTGCTGCTATGCTTATGCCAGCTGCAGGTTATGCACAACAAAATTATTCAAACACAAATTTAGGTCCTGCTGTTGCTCAAGCGCAAGATACAGCTGCAGTTCCTATGGTTAGAGAGGAAATCTGGGCTTCTGGTTGGAGCGGAAAAATTCAATATCGTGATGTTCCGATGTACAAACAACCAAAAGCACCAAAACCACATTGTGGTGTTTTCCAAACATGTCCTGGTGTAACCAAAATTGGTCTTGGAAAAGGTGACTTTATCTTACGTGCTGGTGCATTAGGTGTTATTCCTAATAATACAAGCAGTCGTACATCTGTTGGTGGTCATGTTACCGCTTCTAATGCTGCTATGGGTGAATTAAGTGCAAACTATTTTGTAACTGACAACTTAGCTTTTGAATTAATTGCATCTAGCACTCAACATAAAATCTGGGCACGTGGTACTGCTGCTGGTGATGTGTATGTTGGTAAAGCATGGGTTATCCCACCAACACTTACAGCTCAATGGCATTTTCTTCCTCATAAAAGATTTAATCCATATGTTGGTGTTGGCTTAACGGTTGCTTTCTGGCATAATCTAACACCTGGTGGTGGTATTGTAAAAAAACTTGATTTAGAAACAACAGTTGGACCATCTTTCAATGTTGGCTTTGATTATCAACTTGTTGGAAATTGGTTCTTTAACATTGATGCTAAACAAATGTTGCTAAATCAACGTGCTCACCTTAATGATAGTCCAAACAGAATTGATGCTCGTACCTCTTTGAATCCAACAGCGATCAGTGGTGGTATCGGATATCGCTTCTAAATCTTAGCGGAGTTCGGAATGAAACAGGTTGTTTCCTTTGACCGTCTTGCGCGGTATGAAGGAAACTTACCGCGCTATACAAGCTACCCGACAGCAGTACAGTTTACTGATGATGTCGGGTTTAGTCTTTATAAAGAATGGTTGCAGGCTCTTCCAGAAGGGGAGCCTGTTTCGCTGTATTTACATGTTCCTTTTTGTGACGAATTATGTAAATTTTGTGCCTGTAATACACAGGTTGTTAATCAAGAAGCCATACGAACAGCTTATGGTGATTTATTGTGTGACGAATTAATGAGATTGGCGGGTTTTCTTAAAACGCGTCGTTCAGTTAGTTTTATTCATTTTGGTGGTGGAACGCCAACAACATTACCGATGATTGCAATGAAAAAGGTAATGCAAACAATATATTCATTGTTTGATATTCAAAAAGACGCTGATATTTCTATAGAGCTTGATCCTCGACATGTGTCTGTTGAGTATTTTTCAAATTTGCATCCTTTAGGGTTCACCAGAGTAAGTTTTGGTGTGCAGGATTTGGATCCTAAAGTACAAAAAGCTTGTGGTCGTATTCAAAGTAAAGAATTAACAGCGCATTGTATTGATGTTGTGCGTCAGAATCATATTCATTCGGTGAATATTGATTTAATTTATGGGCTTCCCAATCAAACGACTGAAAGTTTACGAGAAACGATTCGATCTGTTGTTGAATTGAAGCCCGATCGTTTAGCCGTTTTTGGGTATGCGCATGTTCCATGGAAATTTAAACGTCAAACTTTATTAGAAGGTGATGTATTACCTGATAGTGTTGAACGTTTTCAACAACGCCAAGTCATTGACGAAATTCTACAAGAGGCTGGATATCAAGTTATTGGATTAGATCATTATGCGTTGCCTCATGATACGATGAGTAAAGCAGCACAACAAGGGACATTACATCGTAATTTTCAAGGATATACCGTGGATGATGCCCCAGCATTACTTGGTGTTGGTGCTTCGTCTGTATCAATTGTTCCTCAAGGAATTGTGCAGAATCATCCTTCCGTTGCTGCTTATCAAAAAGCGATGGCTGGTGGCGGTGAGTTACCTATTGTGCGTGGAGTCGAGCGTAATGAGGAAGATTTATTACGTTGGACAGTGATTGAGCGATTAATGTGTGATTTGCATATTGATTTAAAACAAGTAACAAGTCAGTATAATAAACCAGATAATTTTTTTGATGATGCTTTGGCTAAATTAAAATCATTTGAGGATGATGGGTTGGTTCAGATTACGGATTATAAAATTACAGTCACTGAAGAAGGACGTTGTTTTTTGCGAAATATAGTGGTTGTATTTGATACTTATTATCGCGTTGCGCCTCAACGTCATGCTCAAGCAATATAATTAAAGGTGTATCAATATGAATGTTCAAAATAGTGATGCGGGTCAAGTCGTGCGTCATGCTGTAAGTCAAGCATCAGGACATACGCAGCCTTATCGGCATTGGTTATTAAAAGACGTTTTGCCTGACTATGTTTGTGATTCATTGATTGAATGGATGCCTGATGCAAAGGCAGTGTCTGGAGATATTCAAGGGCGTCGTGAAAATAACAATCAAAACCGTGTTTTTGTGAATCCTCAAAAACAAGAAGAGGATCAAAGATGTGTGGCTTTGGCTCAAGCTTTTGAGGCTCAAGAAACAAGGGATCTTTTTTCTAAGATAACGGGTGCAGATCTTTCTGATACATGGTTAAGGCTTGAGTTATGTTTGGATAAAGAGGGATTTTGGTTAGAGCATCATACGGATATTGGTGCTAAAAAACTCACCTTTTTGATTTCTTTATCATTGGGAGAGGATGCTGAAAGTTGGGGAACAGATATTATGAATGCTCAAGGAGAGTCTTTGGCTCGCAGCCCTGGTGTATTTAACTCTGCTTTTTTATTCATTCCTGGTAAAGATACTTGGCATGGCTATCAAAAACGTCCGATGAGTGGTATTCGTCGTACTTTAATTATGAATTATGTTGACAAAAGTTGGCGAGCAAAGCATGAACTTGCTTTTTCTTATGATTAAAAATTAAATTGTGTTTCGAGGAATATTTTTAGTATTTTGTATTAAAAATTGTCATTTGATTAAAATTAAATTGATAGTTGTAGCAGATAAATAGGATAAAAGAGCATGAGTAATATCACACGTGAGCAAATGGAATTCGATGTTCTAATTATTGGAGGTGGTCCAGCTGGGCTATCTGCTGCTATTCGATTAAAGCAATTGGCTCCTTCTGTGGAAATTTGCTTGATTGAAAAAGCTTCTGAAATTGGGGCGCATATTGTTTCTGGGGCTGTATTAGAATTAACAGCGTTAAATGAGTTGATCCCAGATTGGAAGCAAAAGGGGGCACCATTAGATACTCCTGTGAATAATGAACGTGTTTTCTATTTATCCAGTGAAGAAAAATCTACAACCATTCCAATTATAAAATCTTTGATGCCTGCTATGAATAATCATGGCAATGTTATTGTCAGTTTAGGTGATTTTTGTCGTTGGTTAGCAGCTCAAGCAGAAGAGTTAGGAATTGAAATTTTCCCTGGCTTTTCTGGGAACGAGCTTATTATTGAAGATGACAAAGTTGTTGGTATTATCACTGGGGATATGGGGCTGGAAAAAGATGGAGCTCAAGGAGCTAACCATGAACCTGGTATGGAATTAAGAGCCAAATATACTATGTTTGCTGAAGGGTGTAGGGGCTCTTTGTCTAAAAAATTAATGGATAAATTTAATTTAAGGCAAGGTGTTGATCCTCAGACTTATGGTCTTGGTATTAAAGAGCTTTGGGAAATTCCTGCGCATAAACATAAACCTGGATATATACAGCACAGCTTTGGATGGCCATTAGATAATAGTACCTATGGTGGTTCTTGGTTATATCATTTTGGTGATAATTTAGTGTCTTTTGGGTTTGTTATCGGATTGGATTATAAAAATCCTTGGTTGTCTCCATTTGAAGAAATGCAACGCTCTAAAAACCATCCAGTAGTGAAGTATCATTTAGAAGGTGGCAGACGGATTAGCTATTCTGCTCGCGCATTGTCAGAGGGTGGATTGCAATCTATTCCTAAACTTTCTTTTCCTGGTGGGGTATTAATTGGGGATGCTGCTGGCTTTTTAAATATGCCTAAAATTAAAGGCACGCATACAGCGATGAAATCAGGAATGCTCGCTGCAGAAGCAATTGCAGAAGCATTAACAACGCAAGAAGTCGAGCCTATTTCTTATCAGTTCCGCTTACGTAAATCTTGGTTATGGAAAGAGTTATATCAAGCACGTAATATTCGTCCTGCTTTTGCAAAATTTGGTGCAAGAATTGGAACGTTATATACAGGATTTGATTCAATGGTGCGAGGAAAAGTGCCTTGGACATTCCATCATCGTCTGGCAGATAATGAAAAACTAGAAGCTGCGTCTGCATGTAAGAAAATTGAGTATGCGAAGCCCGACGATCAATTAACGTTTAGTCGTGAATCTTCTGTATTTTTGGCAAATATTGATCATAGAGATGATCAGCCTATACATTTGAAATTAAAAAATCCTGCGATTTGGAAAACAGTGAATTGGGAAGTTTTTCACTCTCCAGAATCTCGTTATTGTCCAGCAGGTGTTTATGAAGCTGTGGATACAGAGGAAGGAAAAGAGCCTAAATTACAGATTAATTCTCAGAATTGTATTCATTGTAAGACTTGTGATATTAAAGATCCAACACAAAATATCGATTGGGAAACGCCCGAAGGTGGCAGTGGCCCGAATTATCCTGGTGGAATGTAAAGTTTTTATTTATTAATGTCGTAACGAAAGGGTGTTATGAAACTATTAGTTCCGGTGAAACGGGTTGTTGATTCTAATATTAAACCGTTGGTAAAATCCGATAATTCTGGTGTAGAGATTGGTGGCGTGAAAATGTCCATGAATCCTTTTGATGAAACCGCAGTAGAAGAAGCTGTTCGATTAAAAGAACAAAAAATTGTTTCTGAAGTTGTTGTGATTTCTATTGGAGAAGCAAAATGCCAGGATACATTGCGTACAGCAATGGCAATGGGTGCGGATAGAGCAATTTTAGTAACCACAGAAGAGCCTTTGGAATCTTTGGGTGTTGCTAAAATTTTACAGCATTTTGTGACCAAAGAACAACCTGATGTTGTTTTAATGGGTAAGCAAGCCTCTGATGATGATATGAATGCGACAGGTCAGATTTTAGCTGCAAAATTGGGATGGGCTCAAGGTACTTTTGTAAGTAAGCTTACTCTTTCAGCAGGAAAAGCTGAAATCATTCGTGAAATTGATGATGGACAAGAAGTTTTAGAACTTACCCTACCAGCTGTGATTACGACTGATTTACGTTTGAATGAACCTCGTTATGCATCTTTGCCAAATATCATGAAAGCACGTAAAAAACCAATTGAAACGGTTGCACTTGCTGATCTTGGATTGGATACTGCCGTTCGTTTAGTGTCTCAATCAGTACAAGAATCTTCTTCTGTGCGTGAAGGTGTTATTGTTGGTTCTGTTGAAGAGCTTATGGATAAACTTCAAAATGAAGCAAAGGTAATTTAAGAATGGCTGTTTTAGTATTATTAAGTTATGAAAAAGGCGATAAAATCCGCCCGATTAGTCGTTCTGCGATTACTGCTGCTGGTTTGTTAGGCACAGAAGTGCATGCTTTGTTGGTTGGGGAAGGGCTAGATATACTTTCTCAAAAAGCAGCTCAATTACATGGTGTTTCAAAGTTGCTTGTAGCAGATCATGCTGCTTACGCACATATGCAAGCAGAGCCTGTTGCTGACTTAGTTGCTTCTTTGGCTGGCGCTTATGATTCTATTGTTGCACCTGCAAATGCAGAGGGAAAAGATATTCTTCCTCGTTTAGCGGGGTTGTTAGATGTGCAACCTATTTCTGATGTCGTTGAAATTATTGATTCAGAAACTTTTGTGCGTCCAATTTATGCAGGTAGTATTCTTTCAACTGTAAAATCTAAAGATGCAAAAAAGTTATTGTCTGTTCGTGGAACGACTTTTGAAGCGACAGCAGAAACTGGTGGAAATGCAGCTGTTGAAAAAGTTGAAAATCTACCTATTTCAGATAAACAACTGTCTGTATTTAAAGAGTTAAAGCTTTCTCAATCGGATAGACCAGAGCTTGAAGGCGCACGTGTTGTGGTTTCTGGTGGTCGTGGAATGCAAAGTAGTGAGAATTTTGTATTGCTTGAAAAGATTGCTGATCAATTAGATGCTGCAATTGGAGCTTCACGAGCTGCAGTTGATGCTGGTTTTGTCAGTAATGATTATCAAGTTGGGCAAACAGGTAAGATTGTTGCTCCTGAACTTTATATTGCAGTTGCAATTTCTGGTGCTATTCAGCATTTAGCAGGAATGAAAGATAGTAAAATTATTGTGGCTATTAATAAAGATCCAGAAGCGCCCATTTTTAAAGTTTCAGACTATGGAATTGTTGGGGATTTATTCGAAATTCTTCCACAATTAGAGGCCGCGTTAAAAGCAAGGTAATTGATAATTAATGCTTCTTATTTATTGGGAAGCATTAAAAAAGAAATAGATATAAAATATTCAATAAGGATTTTTACCATGAAATGGGAAGTTGAAATTCCTAAAGATAAATATTATGTAAAAGTTATTAATATTAAATGGTTATTAATTTTACATGCAGGATTAATTGTTTTACTTTCTATCATGATGTATGGTGCTTGGAGTTTAGGTAATTAATTTGATCGTAATTTAAATAAATGCTTTTTGTTCAGTTCAAACAAAATACGTTCTTTTCTTTTTTAGGGTTATTGATGTTGTGTAGCACTTGCGTGAGTGCTTATGCAGTAGATGAAACTAAAGTAATTCATGTGATTGCTGCAGAGAATATGTATGGAGATATTGCTCAGCAACTGGGTGGAAAATATGTTCAAGTTGATTCTATTTTAAATAATCCAGACCAAGATCCGCATTTATTTGAATTAACGCCGAGCACTGGCAAAAAAATTGCGGATGCGAATTTAATGATTGTGAATGGGTTAGGGTATGATTCTTGGATGGATCGTTTATTAACCAAATATCATTTTAATCATCAAGATATAATTTCTGTACAAGCTTTATTAAATCGTAAAGAGGGAGACAATCCTCATTTATGGTATGATACTGATGCAGTTATGGTTTTATTACAGAAATTACAAACTGTTTATAGTCAGTTAGAACCACAAGAAAAATCATTTTTCACAAATCAATTTAATGTATTTAATGCCGATTTAGCTAAAATTAATCAGCGTATTCAGGCGGTTCGTCAGCAATATCCTCATGTTAAAGTGGCAGCAACAGAGCCTGTGTTTGGTTTGATGGCTCAAAAGCTAGGGTTCGAAATGTTAGAAGAACCGTATCAATGGGTTGTGATGAATGGTGGAGAACCAACACCAAAGCAAGTTGCTCAATTTATTCAAGATTTAAAAACGCATCCGATTCAAATCTTATTTTATAATGAACAAGTTTCAACGCCAGCAACGCAGCAATTAAAGAAAATTGCGATTGCATCTGGTGTGGCTGTGGTTGGGGTATCTGAAACGATGCCTGCTCATGTCACTTATCAGCAATGGATGAATCAGGTTTTGGATAAAGTAGAGGCTGCTTTAAAAAGTAATTCGCGATGAAGGTCATTGAATGTCAACATCTTGATATTCGATTGGGCTCTCGGTTAGTTTTATCTCAGCTTGATTTTAATATAAAAGACAATCAATTTATTGGTGTGTTTGGCCCCAATGGTTCGGGTAAAACGACTTTTATGAAAGCATTATTAGGAATTATTCCTTGTGCCATTGATGAAATCAAGATTTTTGGACAACCTCCTAGAAAAGCCAGAAAACATATTGGGTATATTCCGCAATATCGGGATATGGAGACTTTTCGTTTAAAGGGGCGAGATTTTATAGCCACTAGTATTCGTGGTCATAAGTTGGGTCTGCCATTTTTAACAAAACAAGATTTACATCATATTGATGAAGTGTTAGATCAAGTTCATGCTAAAGATTTAGCGGATATTCCTTTATCTGAGATGTCTGGTGGACAAAGACAGCGTTTATTGTTGGCTCAGGCTTTATTAGGGCATCCTAAGTTAATTATTATGGACGAACCTTTTGGTAATTTAGATCCTAAATGGGTTAAAATCATTTTGTCTTTGATTAAAGAACTACAAGAACAAAAAAAATTAACAATTTTACTCTCAACTCATGATTTAAACCCTTTAATGAAAGTGATGGATCAAGTAATTTGTATCGGTAATCAAAAAGCGATTTTAGGAGATGTGGATCGCGTGATGACATCGGATGTGTTGACGGGGCTTTATGGCTTTCCGATTGAAGTGGTTAAGACGGATCAACATCTTTTTGTAACGACAGCTTGTTAATTTATTAATTTTGAAAGTTTATTCGAGGATGTTTTCCCTTGAATTTATGCAAACTGCATTTATTGCATCGGGTATTGTTGCGATTATTTGCGGATTAGTTGGATATTTTTTATTGATCCGCAGAGAGGCTTTTGCAGGGCATGCATTGTCACATGTTGGTTTTGCAGGTGCAACAGGGGCCAGCCTTGTTGGCGTATCTCCGTTTTTGGGGTTGTTGGTGTTCAGTCTTGGGGCTGGGGGATTAATTGGTGCAATTGGCCCTAAGCTAAAAGATAGAGATATTGCGATAGGGTTGGTTTTATCGACCTCGATGGGATTAGGGTTATTATTCTTACATTTTTATACCCGCTATGCGTCGCAAGTGACTGGGTTACTTTTTGGTAATATTTTTGCAGTTGATACACAAACTTTATATGGATTGATTATTCTCAGCCTTGTTTGTTGTGCTGTGATGTTGTTTTTTATGCGTCCTTTGTTATTTGCGTCGTTACAACCTGATTTAGCAGAAGCAAAAGGTGTTTCTTTGCGACGTGTTTCGATCCTTTTCCTTGGATTGGTGGCATGTGTTACGGCGGCTTGTGTACAGGTTACAGGGATATTATTAACCTTTTCTTTGATGGTAGGGCCAGCAGCCGTTGCTCGTCAGCTTAGCACCACCGTTTGGAAAGGTGTTTTTTTATCTATTTTCCTAGCAATCGCAGAGGCATGGGGGGGGATTATCATTGCTTGGATTACGGATTATCCTGTTTCGTTTTGGATTAGTTTATTGAGCTTTGTTGTTTATTTATTTTCGTTATTAATAAGTAGAAAAGTATCATTGATAAGAAAATAATTTATTTATCATTAATAAAAAACCATTTTAAACCTGTGTTGTAATGATTCTTTTATTAAAGAAATAATTGTTATGATATAATTACTATTAAATTATTTATAATTATACATTTTAAGAAATATTTAATGAGATTATATTATTCCCAATCGTAACAATAGAAACACACACTCTAATAATAGACCGCATGCTGCACATTCTCATGTGCAAACACATCATTCGACATCACATCCAACAGTTCATCATCATGACGAGCATTCTACGCATCACAGGCATTCGAATGTTCATTATTCATCACCAGTAATTCGTGAGTTACATAGACCGCCTAGAGATTATCGTACACATCCAATGGAATTTGGAAATAGACATCATGATGAACATTCTGCCAGTGCTAATAGACACTCGACTGCACATCATTCCTCGCCTGTAATTCGTGAGCTCCATAGACCCGTTCGAAACTATAGTACACATCCGATGGAAATACCTCATCCACAAACAAAACAATCTTTCTCATCAACAAATCAATCGGGTAAGCTTCCTTATTATGATGACTTATCTAGCAAAACATCTGATGTATATCCTAGAATTAAAGGAGTGAGTGATGCTATTATTCTTCAAAAAGCAGGTAATAGAATTGGAGGGGAAATTAAGCTTAATATTGATAATGGCACTTTCGAAAATGCTTGTGCTCTTCGTATGAGTTATATTTTACAACAAAATGGTTATCGTATTTCACCTACAGATGGATATGCCCCTAAAGGTGCAGATGGATTACGATACCTTGTGCGTGTCTTGCAAATAGCAGAATTTATTATCAAAAAATTTGGTCCACCGACTCAAACTTTAACTTATTTAAAAGATGGTAGAGAAATTAGAGGAAAAACTGGGTTATTGATTTTTTATGTTGAGCGTTGGAGGAATGCAAAAGGACATGTTACTTTGTGGGATGGTAAAGATTGTTATGATCATTGTTACTTTCAAAATAATCTCGATGACGATGACAGTGGTGCAAAAGTTGTCAAAATTTTATTTTGGGAACTCAAAAGAAGAAAAAGGTGAGACGTAATTGATGAAAAAAATAGGTGTCATTGTATTACTCAATTGTTTTTATTTTATCAATTGTCAGGCAATGGATAAAATAACTCAAATTCATTATGACAAAGCAGATATTGGATATCGTAACTATGGTTCTAATTTTAAAGATTCCGTTTTTGCAGCTTGCTTACAAAAAGCATTTGGAAGTCAAAATCCTACTTTTAATGAAGACGCAAAAGCGACACGAGGTGCTTTATTTGAAATGTGGATAAATTTTGATTTCAAAAAAACTGGTAAAGTTACTCAAAAGCTGAATAAGTTAATCCAACAATATTTAAATCAACCTTATGGATCTTCTATATATCCAAAATCTAAAATGTATATTTTAAAATGTATGGATTTATATCACAGTGATGATTTGGATAAATTAACCAAAGAATTTGTCATTCATCCTAATCGAACTTATAAACAAGATAACCCTAAATATCCATATGAATAGTAAAATAGATACTTCTGTTTAAACTTTTAAACAAGATCGCTAGAATTGGTAATTTTATAATGATAATATCATTAAATTCATAATTATTTGATTGTATCAGGACGTGTTGTTGCTTAATATTATATTTTGTTGATATATTACAAAGATCGATTTTTTTCCGATGCAAGATGATTTATTAGATAAAGATATTATAAAACAGCCTGTTGTTTTTGTAACGGGGCTGTCTGGGGCTGGGAAATCAACTATTCTCCGTGCTTTGGAAGATCTAGGGTATGAGCTGGTTGATAATGCACCCGTACAAGTCATCAGCGATATTGTCAGTAAGGTCGAAGGGCCGATTGTGATTGGATTAGATTCCAGAACTAACGGGTTTGAAGCATCGACGGTTATAGAGTTACTGGCTAGATTAAGATTAAATCCGTCTTTACATATTCAGTTAATTTATGCGACATCTGAAACGGATGTTTTATTGCGTCGTTACACAGCAACACGAAGACGCCACCCAATGGCAGCAGGTGGAACAGTTAAAGAAGGCATTGAAGCAGAGATCGCTTTGATGGAGCCGTTAAGGCAAGTTGCAGATTTAGTCATTGATACTTCTGATTTGCCGCCTTTTGAATTACGTTTATTGGTGGAAACTCGTTATAGTTTAGGCCATGATAAAGGTCAGGGGCTTTTAACGCTTACGCTGATGTCTTTTGCCTTTCCAAGTGGTGTCCCTCGCGAAGCAGATATGGTATTTGATGCAAGGTTCTTGCATAACCCGTATTATATTCCAGAGCTCTCTAAAAAGACTGGGTTGGATAGAGAAGTTCAAGAATATGTAGAGAAAGATCCAGACTATCAAAAATATGTTCATTTGATAGATGAAATGTTGAGTTTAATTTTCCCTCGTTTTGTTTTAGAAGGGAAGAAATATGCCACGATTGCGGTTGGATGTTCAGGTGGACGCCATCGCTCTGTGACTATTGTTGAAGATTTGGCGCAACGTCTTGCGCATCCGAAACATAATCAAGAAGGGCTACCAGTTTTGATTATGCATCGTGAGTTGGCACGCCAAGGAATTCAAACCTGGCGTTGGGTTGCTCGCCCTCAAGAGCAAGAGTAATAAGTTTTTTAATGATTAAGAGAATATTTTAGGAATTGAGTAATGGATCAAAGAGTTATTCCTGTTCGTCGTGCGTTAATTTCTGTTTCAGATAAAACAGGTTTACTTGATTTGGCAAAATCCTTAGCCGAACAAAATGTAGAAATCTTATCTACAGGTGGAACTGCAAAAACAATTCGTGATGCAGGGATTAAAGTGATTGAGGTTTCTGATTTTACGGGTTTTCCTGAAATTTTAGATGGTCGAGTTAAAACACTTGTTCCTCAAATTCATGGTGGGCTTCTTGGGCGTCGTGATTTGACAGCACATCAAGAGCAAATGAAAGAACATGGTATTTTGCCAATTGATCTTTTATGTGTGAATTTATACCCATTTGAAGCAACTGTTGCTTCTGGTGCGGGTGAAGAAGACGTTATTGAGAATATTGATATTGGTGGTCCAGCGCTAATTCGTGCAGCTTCTAAAAATCATAGCCATGTGGTGGTTTTAACAGATCCTGCACAATATAGTAATTTTATTGAAACATTTGTTCAAACGGGTGGATCAACTCTACAACAACGTAAACAATGGGCTCATGCAGCTTATGCTAGAACTGGCGCTTATGACGCCGCGATTGCTGCTTGGTTTGCAAAAGAAGAAAAAGATCTTTTCCCACAACGCTTTTTATTGAGTGGTCAACGTAAACAAGTATTACGTTATGGTGAAAACCCACATCAACAAGCTGCTTTTTATACGAATGATGAAAATCGTCCTGGGGTTTCAACAGCAAAACAACTTCAAGGCAAAGAGCTTTCTTATAATAACTTGAATGATACAGATGCAGCTTTTGAAGCTGTGGCTGAATTTGATGAACCTTCAGTAGTGATTGTAAAGCATGCGAACCCTTGTGGGGTTGCTAGTGCTAAAACCTTATCTGAAGCATGGGATTTGGCTTTACGTTGTGACCCTGTTTCTGCTTTTGGTGGCATTATTGCAATGAACCGTCCATTAGATGCAGAGTTGGCAAGTAAAATCGTCACGATCTTTAGTGAAGTGGTGATCGCGCCTAAAGTTAATGTAGATGCATTAGAGATTTTATCTAAAAAGAAAAATGTTCGCGTTCTTGAAACAGGGTCAATGCCGGATCCATTGGCTCAAGGCGTGATGGTAAAAACGCTTGCTGGTGGTTTCTTATTGCAAAACCGTGATAATGGACGTCCTTCAGAATTTAAAGTCGTGACCAAAAGACAACCTACCCAACAAGAAATGGAAGATATGATTTTTGCTTTCCGTGTTGGTAAGCATGTGAAATCAAATGCGATTGTTTATGTTAAAGATAAAGCAACTGTTGGGGTTGGCGCTGGACAAATGAGTCGTGTTGATTCTTCACGTATTGCTGCGCATAAAAGTGCCGAAGCAGCTGAAGTTGCAGGGTTGTCTGAACCATTAAGCAAAGGAAGCGTTGTTGCTTCAGATGCATTTTTCCCATTTGCAGATGGTTTACAAGCTGCGATTGCTGCGGGTGCTACAGCGGTTATTCAACCAGGTGGTTCTATGCGTGATGATGAAGTGATTGCTGCGGCTGATGAAGCAGGAATTGCAATGGTCTTTACGTCTATGCGTCATTTCCGTCATTAAGAGTTTAGGATCAATTGTTATGAAACGCACAGTTCTTTTTGCTTTGTTAGCTTCTGCATGTATTAGCCATTCTGTGATGGCGAAAGATTATAAATTTAAAAGTCAATTTAACCCATCTACGGTTCAATGGTCTAAGAATACTGGGGTCGCAATGGTTGCTGGTATGGGGATTTATCGTGAAGCTGATGGAACAATGAAAACTTGTGCGGGTCAGACGATTACTTATTATCCTTACGATGCTTATATCTTAGAAGACCTACAAGTTAAAATGCGTGGCATTAAAAAAGTAAAAGATTTTGATTCTCGTATGAATGCATATGCTTTTACCGTGCCATGTGATGCAAATGGAGATTTCAAATTGACAGGAATACCAGAAGGAAAATGGATTTTTGTTATGAATATTCCTACAAAAAAAAATAAAGATGATTACTCTGCCTATGATCAATCGGCTGATTTAACAAATGTTGCAGGTCAAGGAAATGGGATTTTATATCGTATTGTGAATGTAACCACAGGAAAAGTGAACTCAGTTCCCTTGGTTCAAGGGGATGTAGACGAGCATTAGATTAATATAAAATATTTGATGTTTATTATTTTAATGAGGTTTGTATGTATAGAAGAAAGGATATCTTTGAAGATTTAGAAAAATACCAGCCTTATATAATAGTTTACAAGAAGAAAAAGATAATTGATATTTTTCTTGCCCTAGGTTTTTTTTCCTATTTTCTTATGTGTGTAGCAGGTAGATTATTTCTCTATAGGGTCGACTTAGTATTTTATATCCTAGGTACAATATGTATATTTTTGTGGTCATTATCTCCTGTAAGACACATATTTATTTTTTGTTGGAAAAGCAAATCTTCATTCCTTATTTTACTGACTGAAAAAGCTTTTCAATCTGATGAAGATCAAGCGCGTATATTTGCAAAAAAGTATCAAATTTATGAGCTGGAATATGCAAGAGACGTTTTAAAAATCGATATTAACAGGTATGAAGGTCGATATGTGCTTGATATTGGTATTCCAGTTGTAATTTCTTTGGTGGTTATTTTTGTCAATAATTATAGTGAGCAATTATTTGGAAAAGATCATTTAACACTTATTTCAACCGTTGTATTGTATGCAATCGTTTTTTTTATTTCAATCGCATTTTCTGCTTATTTACTCAAAATAAGCCTTTTGTCATATAAGTATAAAATAGCTCTTCTTGAAAAGGCTATTTTACAAAAAACAATAGATGAAAAAGTTAATAAAAAATCGTTTTTTAAACTGCACGATTTATTAAAGTATTTTAGATAAGAGACTTATTATTTTGTTAAAATATCGGATTGGCTCGCATTTTATATTGGGATTATCAGTTATATTTTTTATTTAAGTATAATAACAGATAGCTTAAGAGTATGACTGGTTGCTTATAGCTTTAAAAATCATGAATATCATCAAGATCGCTAAAGCGTGTGAATTCACCTTCGAAGAAGAGGTCAACTTTCCCTGTGGGGCCATGACGTTGTTTTTCTAGGATGAGTTCGGCTTTATTGTGAACCTTATTCATATCGGCTTGCCACTTTTCAAGGGCGATTTGATATTTATCTTCACTTTCAAAAGCAATCGGTTTGGGCATACGTTGTTGAAGGTAATATTCATCACGATAAACAAACATCACGGCATCGGCATCTTGCTCAATAGATCCAGATTCACGTAGATCAGAAAGTTGAGGGCGTTTATCCTCTCTATTTTCAACTTGTCGAGAAAGCTGAGATAACGCAATGACAGGAATCTCAAATTCTTTCGCTAAGGCTTTTAATCCTTGAGTAATTTGTGAAATCTCTAAGACGCGACTTTCTGGGCGGCTACCGACAGATGGACGCATAAGCTGAAGATAATCAACAACAATAAGGTTTAATCCTCTGGTTCTGGACAATCTACGACACCTTGTCCGCATGACAGAAAGGCTGATTGCTGGTGTATCATCAATATATAAGGGAAGTTGAGAAAGCTCACGACTAACTTGCACAAATTTATCGAATTCTTTTTGACCAATTTCACCACGACGAATACGTTCGCTGGAAACTCTGGATTCTTCGGATAAAAGACGAGTGGCCAATTGTTCAGAGGACATTTCCAAAGAAAAAATAGCTACGGTTCCAATGGGTTTATTGGCATTTCTCTGTGTTTCTGCATTGCGTAATAGGCTTTTAGCAGCATTAAACGCGATTTTAGTGGCAAGAGCAGTTTTACCCATTGCAGGACGTCCTGCAAGAATAATGAGATCCGCAGGATGTAATCCCCCAGTTCTTTTATCCAGATCTTTTAATCCTGTTGAAAGACCAGCAACACCACTAGAGTTTGAAAACGCATGATTGGCAATATTAATTGCCTCGGTTAGAGCGTTTTCAAAGGAAATTAATCCACCTTCTTGCCCTTTGTGGGTGGCAAGTTGGAAAAGCTTTTCCTCTCCTATGGAAATCTGATCAGACCCAGTAATTTTCATATTGGATTCAAAGGCACCATTGACGATGTCTTCACCAATATCAATTAGCTGCCTTCTAATCCACGCATCATGGATAGTTTTTCCATAATCTCTGGCATTAATAATCCCGACCATGGATTGTAATAGTTGTGCAAGGTAAGCAATACCTCCAACTTCATCTAAAACACCAGTATGCTCGAATTCTGCCTTGAGGGTAACAGCATCGGCAATTTGTCCAGCCTCTATTCGACGGACAATAGCATCATAAATTTTACCATTAATAGGATCGGCAAAATGTTCACTAATTAAAAATTCAGCGATTTTTTCATAGGCTTTATTGTTGGTCAGCAAAGCTCCGAGTAAAGATTGCTCGGCTTGAATATTTGCTGGCGGAAGACGCTGAGAGAGGCCTAGTAGAGAGGAGGTTTCGTCTTGTTTCGATTCTATAGATTTCACGTTTTACTATATCACTTTTTAAGATTATTGTCTGTTGTGAATTGTGGGGAAAGTTGTGGATAATGTGGATAATTGTATTGTGTGGTGAAGTTGCATATACCCGCTGACAATATGATAGAAAGAGCTCGTTGGAATTTTAGAGCTATTGTAATCATAACAATGGGTTAATTGGTCTTGCCATGTGCCTTTTGGGCAGTTTGCAAAGTAACGGCGGAGTAAATTATCAACAATTTTACCGAGATGTTGATAACTTTTTTCATCATTCATCAAGCTAGTCGCACGAATAGCTTCTGTTTGCACCCATAAACGTGCAGATTTATTCACTAGAGTTCCATCTGTTTGAACTTTATCTGCTACGAGCCCTGTAACTTGATCAATAGCATAGCGTTCATTAAAACGATACATTCGTTGCATTTCATCTTTATGGCTAATGCCAGTTAGTCGCTCATATTCAGATAAAAGCCATATCCATTCATATTGATGACCAGGTTCCACTTCTGTTGGCATTGGATGAGGAACAGAAGACCAATTTTCAACGAAATACTCTTCTAGAACGCCAGCTTGATGGTTAAAAAAATGCGTTTTAAAAAGATGAATTAGTTTATGCGCAATGAGAAGGTCTTGTTCTGCACCCGTCGTTTCATATAAAGCGAGAATTGCTTCTAATAAATGCATATGCGGATTTTGTTGTCTATAACCAGTTACTAAAGGAACGATATTTTTATATCCTCCTTGAGGGTAAGACATAAAATTTTCAATCCATTGTAGCGTTTGTCTAGCTTGCTGAATAGGCCTTGGATCGTTGCTGAGGCGAGCATACCAAGATAATGAAAAAATAATAAAGGCAATGTCATATAAATCAGAAGATGAATCGAGGATTTGCCCTTCTCGAGTTAAACTTTTTGCCCAATGCCCTTCGCTTAACTGTGCATTCTGCATGAATTGATAAATTTGTTCTGTAATATAATTTCCTGATGTCCACCCTAACAAAGCGCCTTGAGTAAAGCTATATAATTGGCGAGCTTGGACACGTAGGCGTTTATAACCTGGAAAATCAGGAGAACCATCCATTTTTAATTGTTCGTGAGCTCCCCATTGGAATGGTTTATCTAAGCCATCCCCACCCACAGTTCCCCAATAAGGTAATGCTTGATGTAATAACCATTGTGTAAAAAGATCATATTGACAGCGAACATGATGAGGGATGTTCATTTTTTTTCCATGATGTATAAATGCCAAAAACCTTAAGAATTCGAGATCTTATCAATAATATTGGTTGTAGAAAAGCCTTCTTGTAAGTTCGCTAAGATAACTTTTCCGCCATTGATCTCAACAATATCTCGCCCTATGACTTCTTTATTTTGATAATCAGCACCTTTGACGAGAATATCAGGTTTAAAAAGATTAATGAGATTAAAAGGAGTATCCTCATCAAACGCAACGACAGCATCAACATATCGCAAAGCCGCCATGACTTGAGATCTGCTTTGTAGATTATTAATGGGTCTTTGTTCACCTTTTAAGGCTTTGATGCTGCGATCTGTATTGAGAGCAACAATTAGGCGATCACATTTTTCACGTGCCTGTTTCAGTAACATGACATGTCCTGGATGGATAATATCGAAACATCCATTTGTAAAACCAACGGTGAGTTTTTGTCGTTTCCACTGTTTGACTTGCTCTAATAATTGTTCTGGATGCAGCAATGTTGGTGAAATCGTTTCGGAAAAACTACGTGGGTCTTGCGCTTTTAATTCGTTTAAGACTTCTGCAATGCTTGTTGTAGAAGTCCCCGCTTTGGCAACAACAACGCCAGCTGCTGCATTGGCAATATGCATTGCTTCAGATAAAGAGTATCCCGCAGCATATGCTAATGCTAAGGTTGCAATAACCGTATCTCCAGCACCAGAAACATCGAATACTTCTCTGGCACGAGAAGGAATGGTTGTTACAGGCTTTCCTCTTTCAACAAGGGTCATTCCTTTTTCAGAGCGTGTGATTAAAATCGCTTGACCTTGGGTAGCATTTAATAAGGTTTCACCTGCTTGTTCAAAATCGTGATCATTTTCCAAAGTATGTTGAACAGCAGCACTGGCTTCTTTGGTGTTTGGTGTGACGCAAGTTGCATATTGATACAAAGAGAAATCAGAGGATTTTGGGTCAACAAAAACAGGAATATTATGGAGTTTTGCCTGTTGCATTGTATGCTTGATTACGATGGGATGACACACCCCTTTTCCATAATCAGAAATGACGATGGCATTGACTTTATCGATTGCTAAATCAATCGATTGTAGTAGTTGCGAAATTTCGTCATGATGAAGTGGGGCTAAACTTTCTTCATCAGCACGAATAACCTGTTGATTGGCAGCAATAAAACGAGATTTACAAATTGTTGGACGGTGTGAAGATCGAACTAAATAACGATCTGTAATATTTTTTTGTTGAGCTAAGTTTTTAAGGCCATCTGCATATCCATCTTGACCAATTAACCCAATTAAGATTGCTTTCCCCCCAAGAGATAAGATATTATTCGTGACGTTTCCTGCTCCACCGAGCATTTCTTTTTTATCATTTAATTGCAAAACAGGAACGGGGGCTTCGGGGGATATGCGCTGGACATTGCCATAAATAAAACGATCCAGCATGACATCACCAATGCATAAAATGGTAATTTTAGAAAAATCCATTTCTATCAGTCTCTTTTTGGGTTGGAATTAACGGGAAAAGCTATCTGTAAAGGATTTAAGGAAAATTTGGCGCTTGGTTTTTAGGCGTTCACAAGAAAGAATGCTTTCGGCTTCATGAATAGCAAGGTCTAGTTTATTGTTAATAATAACGTAGTCAAATTCTTTCCAATGTGAAATTTCGTTTAAAGCAGCATCCATACGTTTATTAATTTCATTTGGATGATCAGAAGCTCTATTAATGAGACGTTGTTGTAGCTCTTCTAACGAAGGAGGGAGAATGAAAATACTCACAACATCATTTGGCAAAGCTGCTTTGATTTGTTGTTGCCCTTGCCAATCAATATCAAAAATAAGGTCTTTACCTTCGGCTAATTGTTGTTCAACAGGGGCTTTAGGAGTTCCATAGCTTTTTCCAAAGACTGTTGCCCATTCCAATAGGTCTCCATTCTTAGCCTGTTCCTCGAATTGTTCTTGAGTGATAAAGTGATAATGAACACCATCGGATTCACCAGGGCGAGGAGGGCGTGTCGTTACTGATATGGAGTGAGATAAATTTTTTTGAGAGGCTCTAAGCGCATTGGCGATGGTTGATTTACCAGCCCCCGACGGGGCAGAAAGCACAAAGCAAATCCCTCTTCTTTTAGCGGGTTCTGTAGGTTTAGATTGTAGCTCAGACATAAATTTCCTCCACGAAGCATCCTTTGATGGTTGTTTATATCAGAAATTGTTTATTTCATAAATAAGGAAGGTTAAGGATAAATAACATAGATAGTATATTATAAGAATTGCTCCTCTAGTCGGTTAAACTAGAGGATACAACATATATTAATATCGAATAACCGTGCGAATAGATTTACCGTCATGCATTAAATCAAAAGCTTTATTAATTTGATCTAAAGGCATTTCATGAGTAATAAAATCATCCAGTTGGAATTTACCTTGTAGGTAATCATTAACGATATTTGGCAGTTGAGAGCGCCCTTTGACACCACCAAATGCAGAGCCGCGCCATACACGTCCTGTTACCAGTTGAAATGGACGGGTTGAGATTTCTTCACCAGCCCCGGCGACGCCAATAATAACGGATTCTCCCCAGCCTTTGTGGCAGCATTCCAGAGCAGAGCGCATGACTTTAACGTTGCCAATACATTCAAAAGAAAAATCAACACCACCGTTGGTTAATTCAACAATAACGTCTTGAATAGATTTTTGATAATCTTTGGGATTAATGCAGTCTGTTGCTCCTAGTTTTTTGGCGAGATCAAATTTGTCTGTATTAATATCAATGGCAATGATTCGTTCTGCTTTTGCAGCTTTCGCGCCCATAATGACAGAAAGACCAATACCACCCAAACCAAATACAGCAACACTATCACCAGGTTGCACTTTGGCGGTGTTGGTAACAGCACCCATGCCTGTTGTGATTCCGCATCCCAATAAACAGACTTTTTCTAAAGGTGCTTCTTTACTGATTTTTGCAACAGAGATTTCTGGAACAACGGTATATTCAGAAAAGGTAGACGTTCCCATATAATGAAAAATAGGCTTGCCATCTTTAAAAAAACGGGTGGTGCCATCAGGCATTAACCCTTTGCCTTGTGTAACGCGAATAGCTTGGCATAGGTTTGTTTTGCCAGATAAGCAATATTCACATTTTCCACATTCTGGCGTGTAAAGAGGAATGACGTAATCTCCAACAGAAATACTGGTCACACCTTCACCAACAGCCTCTACGATACCAGCCCCTTCATGACCTAAAATAGCAGGAAAAATTCCTTCTGGATCAGCCCCTGATAATGTGTAGGCATCAGTATGACAAACACCTGTGGCAACAATACGAATGAGGACTTCGCCTTTTTGAGGAGGCATAAGATCGACTTCCTCAATGATTAATGGTTGTTTAGGCCCCCAAGCAACGGCTGCGCGTGTTTTAATAAAGTCCATCTTTTAAAAACCTTTTATTTTTATATGGTTGATGAAGTCTTTTTTATATTAAAAACCATTAAAAGCATAATACAAATTGCAGTTATAGAGGCAACTGAAGCAAGAGAAATGCTGTAATCTCCATGATAAGATTCTGCGATATAGATTTGTAAGGGGAGGTTAATAGAGGCTAATAAATTCCCAAGTTGATAAGCAACCCCAGGTAAGACAGCTCTTGTATGTTTTGGCATTAATTCGGTGAGATAAATTGGAATAATTCCCCATGCGCCTTGCACCATTAGTTGCATAATAAATGCGCCAAGCCCTATGAGGACAACGCTGCTTGAAAACGCCCATAAAGGGACAGCACATAAAGCAAAGAAGGCTGCTAAGGTCATGGCTTGAGGACGTCCAATTTTTTGAGATAATGTTCCAAAGGAAACTCCTCCAATGATAGAGGCAATATTATAAAGGATAGCAATAATGCTGACTGTATGCGTTGTGAAGTGATGTTGATCTTTTAAGAACAATGGATAGACATCTTGAGTGCCGTGACTGAAAAAGTTAAAGCATGTCATTAAAATAATGGCATAGATACAGACAGGCCAATTTTTAATGATGACAGGGATGATAGGAAGATTTTCTTTTTTTTCATTTTTAGCTTCTTGCCATACAGAGGATTCTTCAACAAAGAAATAAATAAAAGCAACTAAGAAAATAGGAAGTGTCCCGATGAGGAATAAATCTTGCCATCTGATATAATCAAAAAATAATCCATAGATGACGGATGCGCTGAGATATCCTAGAGGGTATCCTGCTTGGAATAATCCAGAAATAAATCCTTTTGTTTTAGGAGGGATGGTCTCAAAGGCAAGCGCAGAGGCAACCCCCCATATTCCACCCATTGCTACGCCGTAAGCGCATCGGATCGCAAGGAATATGAATAATGTTGGTGCAAAAGCAGATAAACCGCTTAAGATAGAAAAAGTAGCAACGTTGGCCATTAACACAGGTTTTCGACCATATTTTTCGGCCATTTTTCCAATAAAGATAGCACCAATAGGACGGCAAGCTAAGGTTAAAAAGATTGCGAGTGCGACCTCTTTATTGGAAACTGAAAAGCTACGGGCGATATCATCAATAACAAAGATGAGCAGAAAGAAATCAAAGGCATCAAGCCCCCAACTGCTAACAGCTGCGAAAACGGTACAAATTTGATTTCTAGACCATTTATTCATATGAAGGGCTCTTTAATTTGAAAAATATTTTTAAAAGGTTACCTTTAAGGTATGGAGTTTTAAATTTTGCAGCAAATCACAAGGATGCTATTTGGTTACATTATCTTTGTAATAAAGCATTTGTGATCATTGTACAGAGTTGAGAAGGAAAAAGAGGATGATGTTTGCTTGCACATCGTTAAGGATTCAAGATGCATATCAGCGTGTTTATCATGGCAGGACTTTGGAGTTTTTAACGGATTATCCGTCTTATCTTACTTATTATCCAACAGGATTTATATTTGAAAATCTAACCCTAGATGGTCAGCCTGGACTGAAATATACAGCAAAATATAATATTTTATGTATTACGATGCCCGCATTCTCATTGGATGATCGATCTGTAATTGAGGGGATGAATAACGCAGGTCTTTCTTTTTCTGCTAATATGTATGACATTTCAGAAACTGTGGCGTTAAAGCAAGAAGAATATGCACAAGCTTTGCCATTGATTAAAATCGGAAATTGGGCATTGGCACGCTTTCAATCTGTGGATGAAGTCAAACAAGCATTATTAACACAACCGATGTGGTCTCCTACTTTACCTTTGCTAGAAAATAGTCGTTCCCCACTCCATTTTATTTTTTATGATAAAAAGGGGCAGTGCATTGTGGTGGAATATACCAAAGGAAAATTGTGTATTTATGATAATCCCACGGGTGTTTTAACAAATGGGCCAGAATTTTCGTGGCATTTAACAAATATGCATAATTATACAATGCTTACCAATCAAGATAAATCCGTATCAACGGAGTTGGGAGGTTTATCTTTGCAAGCTCCAGACCTTGGAAATGCAATGGCGACGTTACCGTCAGATGATACTTCAGTAGGGCGTTTTGTGCGGGCAGTTTTTTATACTTCTTTTGCTTTAAAGGCAGAAACGGCCGATGTGGCTCTTATAGAGCTTTCTCATATTATGAATAAATTTGATCGCCCTAAGAATATGACGGTGGGGGAGCAAAGAAAGTCTGAATATACAGAGTGGACAAGTCTTTCAGATTTGGACAGAGGATATTTATTTGTTCGAACTTATCGAGATTTAAATTATACGCAATATAAATTGAGTGATTTCGAGAAAGACAATCAGTTTTATATTCAACAATTGGTTTAGTATTTTTACAGAAGAAGTTTCTATGCGCGATAAACGATTAAATTCAATTTTGATTACAGGGGCTTCGTCTGGGGTTGGGCGTGCTGTTGCTTTATATTTGGCATATTCTGGAGTGCGCTTATTTCTAGGAGGGCGTAATCAACAAGCCCTACAAGAGGTTGCAGAAGAATGTCAACGTCGAGGTGCTATTGTAGAAATTAAGTGTTTAGATGTTTGTGATCAGCATGGAATGGAGGAGTGGATTCATTCTGTAGGACAGTTAGACTTTGTTCTTGCTTGTGCTGGGGTTTCTATTGGTACAGCAGATACAAAATCTCGACATACGCTTCCTGAATCTTCTGAAAAGGTTCGTCAAATTATGAGCACGAATATTGATGGCGTTTTAAATACGGTTTTGCCAGCCATTGAAGTCATGCGTCAGCAAGAGGTTAATGAAGAACATCTGCGAGGAAGAATTGCTGCGATTGCTTCTGTGGCAGGTTTTGTGAATTCTGCATGGGCGCCTTCTTATTGTGCATCGAAAGCTGCGGTTGATCGGTTTGTGGTATCAAGCGGTGGTTCTTTGCAAAAACTGGGAATTTCTTTATCCAGCGTTTGTTGTGGTTTTATTCGAACGCCAATGACAGCTAAACATCAATTTAAAATGCCAGGATTAATGGATGCTGAGACGGCAGCTAAGCTGATTGTGCAAGGGGTGTTGGATAAGAAACGAAGAATTATATTTCCTGTCTGGATGGTGGTTTTGGCGAGAGTGATTGATTTGCTACCAGCGACTTTGTTAGAGCGGTTTTATTTGCCTTATTTAGAAAAAAAAGATCATAAAAAATTATAAAAGCTGATACAGTCGGATCGATTTATTATTTATTTTATTAAATAAGGTTGTTTGATAACGATGAAGATGTCCGCTGATACAAAGTCCTTGCATAAACCGCGTTTTTGTGAAGGCTCAATCATGCGGCATGTGGTTGTGATGGCTGGAACGGGTACAGTGGGATTAATGGCTGTATTCCTTGTCGATTTTTTAAATCTTTTTTATATTTCTAGATTAGGGGATTCTCGTTTTACAGCAGCGATCGGATTTGCGAATGCGATTGGGTTCTTACAAATTTCTATTTGTATTGGCATGTCCATTGGTGCCACGGTTATTGCCGCGCGTTTAGTGGGGGCACATCAATATGAACGTGCAAAAAGGATCGTGACCTCTTTTATTGTTGTAATGACGGCAATCATGATTGTTTTGGGATTATGTATTGCTGCTTATAATCGTGAAATCTTATATCTTCTAGGTGCTAGAGGTGTTGTTTTACAACAAGCTAGCCATTTTGTTGTTATTGTTTCCCCTCTATTATTTCTTATTGGCCTAGGAATGGTTTTATCTGGCTTGTTAAGAGCTATGGGAGATGCCAAACGTTCTATGAATGTGACCGTTATTGGTGCATTAGTAGCAGGCACGTTGGATCCATTATTTATTTTAGTGTTTCATTTAGGGCTAGAAGGCGCTGCCATCAGCACGGTTTGTTCCCGATTAGCGGTGGCTTTGTTAGGATTTTATAGCTTAAGACGATATGAGTTGCTGCAAAAGCCTGAATGGAAATATATTTGGTCTGATTCTTTGGAAGTGTTTAAGATTTCATTTCCGGCAATTTTAACAAATTTAGCGACTCCTGTCGGGGGATTGTTTGTGATTCATACAATGTCTCGATTTAGTAGTGATGCGATTGCCGGTCAAACGGCTATTGATCGTTTGATCCCTGTTGCTTTTGCTTTTGTATTTGCATTAACGGGGTCTGTCGGGCCTATTATCTCACAAAATTTTGGCGCAGGGTTAAGAGAGCGTATGCAAGAAACTATGGTTGTTTCTTTAAAGCTCGTTTGTTTATGTGTATTTTGTGCGTGGTTTGTATTTTTTATTGGTGAAGATTTATTTATAAAAATGTTCGCACTTAAAGCAGATGGTGCAGCTCTGATGCATTTATTTTGTCATTGGGTGATCATTAATAATTTATTTTTGGGAATGTTGTTTGTTTCTAATACCGCATTTAACAATTTAGGATATCCGCTACTTTCTACGCTTTTTAATTGGGGGCGTGCAACGTTAGGAACGATTCCTTTTGTTTACGTGGGTGCTTCTTATGGACCACAAGGGGTCTTAGTTGGGCAAGCAATGGGGGTTGTCCCGTTTGGGATTATGGCTGTTATTTGTACGTTTGTTGTGATGAAAAATATTCAAATGGAAAAAGTCGCTTAAACTTACTTTTTCCATTTGGCTGTTATTTTACCGTCAGCATATCTTGTTTGTATTTTTTGTCCCATTTATGCAGAAGGGGTAAGAACAAGATTAAAATAACTAAAGCGACTGCAGCTAAACAAAAGAGATTGAAAAATAATCCTTGATAGATAATCAGTGTTTTGTCGGCGCTGAGTGTGTTCATATTTGGAGGCGCAGCAATATTTGCAATTTTCCCGCCTATATATAAAGAAATTCCAGAGGCCATAAAATAAGAGCCTGTCATAAATCCATTCATTGAAGCAGGTACATAGCGAGCAATGACTGCGAGGCCTAAACCGCTGGTTAGTAGTTCCCCTAAAGATAAGAAAAAATAGCCTGCTACCATAATCCATGAAGAAATATAAGGTGTGTGGGTATATAAGCAGGTGATCCACCAAATGAAAAAACCAATGCCGACAAAGAAAAATCCAGAGACAAACTTGGTCGCAATAGAAAAATCTTTTTGTTTATTGCCAAGCGTTGCATATAGTTTTGCGAGTAAAGGGCTGAGGATCATAATCCAGATAGGGTTCAACGCTTGGAATTGTCCGGCTGACCAGTTAAATAGGTGATAAGAACCAATAGGAAATGATAGATCAACATTGCGCAAAGCAAAAAACGTCAAAGATGTGGACATTTGTTGATAAAAAACAAAATATAGCATTCCTTCAAGCGTTAATAGATAGACGATTCTTAAGCCAGCACGATAAGAAGGATCGATTTTAAGATACATTTGTATCCATAGAAATAAAATCAGGATAATTGCTGCTGAAATACACCATTGTGCAATGGTTGGGAACATTAAGATCACAGTGATCAGTGTGCTGCACAAAAGGATTCCGACAAAGATAAGGCTTAAAATAGACGTAGAGATAGCAGAATGATCTTTTGGAGAAACGTAAGGGGTCAGTTTTTTTCGAGTAATAAAGTAATTAATGATCCCCAAAAGTAATCCGACAAAGCAGGCAATAAAAGCGGCATCCCATCCATAATTATCTTTTAAGTAAGGACATAATAGCATTGATATTGTGGAGCCAACATTTACAGCCATGTAATATAGGGTAAATGCAATATCTAACTGACTATCGTTTTCTTCATAAATACGACGTACAAGTGTTGCCGCATTAGGTTTAAATAAACCATTTCCAGTACTAATAATGGCCATTGTGATATAGATGCCACCTGTATAATGCATCGCAGAGGCTAAAAGTAAGTAACCCAAAGCCAAGATAATGCTGCCATATAACATTGCCCTTTGATTTCCAAGGACTTTATCCCCAATCCATCCGCCAAGAGCAGGGGCAGCATAGGTCATCGTTCCAAAGGCTGCAATTAAAAGATTAGCATTATAATCACTAAATTTCATATGCTGGCTTAGGAATAATGCCAGAATGCTTTGCATGCCATAATAGCCAAAGCGTTCCCAAAGCTCGATGAATAAGACAACAGAAAAAGCGCTATTTTTCTTTTTTAATGAAGTTGATGTCGTCACAATTGATGCCTGCATAGAGTGTAAAAAGAGTATAAATTTAGATGAAACTATACGTAATCATATAATTTTGTTTAAATATTCGTAGCTATATCGTATGAATAGATTAATATATGATTGATATAATATTTTGAAGTATTTTAATTTAATGATGATGAAGATGTTTTCTAGTATAAAGAAAAATAAATGGTTACAAGGCACCTCTTGTTTTGTAATGGGAATGGCTTTGGTTGTTTCTGGTGTGCATAATGCTGATGCCAAAACGCAAAAGAAAGAAGCGGTTCGTAGCGTTTCGCATGAAACCAGTAATAACAGCAGTGCAGGCTTTATGGATTTATCTGTTTTGCCTGTGGTTAAAGGGAATGTGAAACAATATTTGCCAACACCTTACGGGAATCTGGGCGGGTTATTGCTAACAGATGGCACTCAAGTTATTTTCTCCACCATGTTCGGTGAAGCAATAAAAACAGTGGTTCATCCAGGTCAAGACATTACTATTCGTGGATTAAAAGCACGCTTTTTACCTTTGCTACAAGCTTTTTTAGTTGAAAATCCACAAGGGAAAATCCTTCAAGAGGATAGTCCAGAGGCAGGTTTCTCGCCAGTTCCAGTAACAGGGCCAGATTTGTTTGTGCAAGGGAAAGTAGGACAACTTTTATATAATTTGCAAGGGCAAGTGATGGGCGTGGTCATGAAGGATGGTACGGTCGTGTATATACGTCCATCTGATGTGAGTAAGTTAGGATTTTCTTTGCAACCAGGAGCGGCATTGTGTGTCAGAGGAATGGGAAGTGTGACTGCCATGGGTAAAGCATTGCAAGCTCGCTCTATTGGTCAATCAGAAGATCATATGATAGAGCTTTTACAAGTAAATACACCACCTTTTGGAGCACCAGCAGGAAGTCCAGCATACGATTATATTCCGCAATAGAGGTGTTTTGATAAATTTGCCTTTTTAGTTTTAATAAAAACTATTTATTTGGACTAAAAAGGTTCTATGTCAATTGGTTAAATTGTTTTGATTAATATATAATTAAACGATAGAATGTTTTGAAATAAAAATAATGATAATTTAAGATAAAGCAAAGTAGTTGCCGATTTGCAAATGTGATGAATTAGCTGCGTTAAAATGTAAAAAAAACATTGCCTTTCTTGTGCAAATAGTCTTTTTTACGATCTGAGTTAACTTGTAAATGATAGGATGAAGAGGAGGGGGGATCTTTGGAAAAAGATGCAAAAAAGAAACAGCTCGATTCTTTTGATAAGAAATTACAAGATTTTGAATCACGATTGAATCCTTCAAAAAAGCAAAATCATGCCCAATTACCTGGGGGTGATGGTGAATTATGGAGGTTTGTCTTAAGGTCAGGAGTAGAGCTTTTCTCAGCTTTTCTGGTTGGGTTTATGATTGGGTATGGATTGGATTATTGGTTATCAACACGTCCATTATTTATCATTATATTCACGATTTTAGGAATGGCTGCGGGTGTGCTTAATGTCTGGCGTATTGTTAAACCTAGTGATATAGTATCAAAATGATTTTGTTTCTTCGTAAAAGATTCGATTTAGTGTTGGGAGAAAAATAGTGGCCGGTCATAAGATAGACGCACTCGGTCAATTTGAATTGCATCCGATCTTGGGCGGAATGGGCGTTTACTTTACCCAATCTGAACTGATGATGGTAATTGCTGCGGTTATTGTTCCTGTCGCAATTTATTTTGGGATGCGTCATAAAGCCGTTGTGCCTGGTCGGTTTCAGAGCGCAACAGAAATATGCTATGAATTCCTTTATGGTATGGCTATGGGAACGATGGGAGCTAAAGGAAAAGGGTTCTTCCCTTTTATATTTGCACTGTTCTTTTTTATATTAACAGGTAACTATTTGGGTCTTTTACCGTTTTCATTTGCTTTTACCAGTCATATTGTTGTGACTGCAACATTAGCTATAATGGTATTTATTCTAGCAATTCTTGTTTCATTGAAAAATCAAGGATTGAAATTTTTTGCTCACTTCTTGCCTGCAGGGGCGCCTGTTGCGATGGCACCTTTGCTTGTTCCTATTGAAATCATGTCTTATTTGTCTAGACCTATCAGTTTATCTGTTCGTTTGTTTGCGAATATGGTTGCTGGACACGTGATGTTGGAAATGTTTGCTGGCTTTACAATTTTGTTGGCAACAGGCTTAGGGGTGGCATTAGGTGGCCCATTAGGGATTCTTCCTATTGTGTTAAATGTGGCTTTAATCGCGCTTGAACTATTGGTTGGCGCATTACAAGCCTATGTTTTTGCAATTTTGACTTGTATGTATTTACAAGAAGCAATAGAGCATTAACAGTAGTTTCGTATTAACTTTTTATTCTTTATTACAAGGAAATAAACAAATGGATCTTATTGCCGCAAAACAAATTGGTGCTGGTCTTGCTGTTATCGCATTATCTGGTGTTGGTATTGGTATTGGTAATATTTTTGCAACATTGGTTAGCAGTATTGCACGTAACCCAGCTTCTCGCCCTCATGTATTTGGTTTGGGTATGTTGGGATTTGCTCTCACGGAAGCTGTTGCGCTTTATGCTCTACTGATCGCTTTCCTTATTCTCTTTATGTAAGGAGGGTCTTTACGTGAGACGCTTTTCCGCCCGTTTTTCCCGTCTGGTGGCGTCTCTCGTGGCAGCAGGGGCACTAGCCCCAGCTTTGTCCACGAATGCCATGGCTTCTGGCATGCCACAGATGGAATTTCATAACCCGTTGGTTGTTGCCCAGTTTGCTTGGGTATTAATCATCTTTTTCTGTTTGTTTCTTGCTGTTAAATATTTTTCGATTCCACAGATCGAACAAGTTATTCATAATCGTCGTTCAAAAATTGACGGAGATATGGATTCTGCCAGACAAGCGAAAGCTCAGGCAGATAAAGCTGTAGAAGCGTTAAATAAAACACGTAATGAAGCAGCAACAGAAGCTCAAGCTAAAATTGATTCGATTATTCAAGAAACTAGAGCTTCATCTGCTAAACAAATGCAAGCGTTGCAAGCTCGTCTTGACAAAGAAATGCATGAGGCAGAAACTCGGATTGTTCAGGCACGTGATAGTGCATTAAAACAAGTTGATCAAATGGCGAAAGATGTTGCTCAAAGTTTGGTGAAACAATTATTAAATGAGGACGTTAACGACCAAATTGTTAATAATAAAGTTCAACAAATTTTAACAGTGAAGTCTTAGTAGGCAGAGAAAAAATGGATTTATTACAAGAACCTCATTTTTGGTCTGCGGTTGCCTTCGTTCTATTTTTTGTTATTTTTGGTAAAAAATTATGGCGTCCTTTGGCTGCTGCTATGGACAATAAAAGTAACCAAATTCGACAAGAGTTGGAAGAAGCAAGCCGTTTGCGTCGCGAGGCCGAAGAAATTTATACAGCAGCTCAAAAAGAACATGAAGCAGCAAAAATTGAAGCTGAAAAAATGTTAGCTGCCTCCAAAGAGGCTGCAGAGAAAATTGCTGAAAATGCTAAAAAAGAAGCGGATGCGGCTGCTCAACGTCATGAAGAGTTAGTTCGTCTTCGTTTAGTTGCTTCAGAGCAAGAAGCGGTGAATGCTGTTCGCCGTGAAGCTGCAGATATCGCTGTGAAAGCTGCTTATGAAGTCATTTCTTCTGTATTAACAGAAGAAAAGGATAGTCCTTTGATTGATAATGCAATTGCTGAATTACCCAAAGCACTTGCTTCTGATCGTCACGTTGCTTAATTTTTTTCGTCTCGTTAGTGTCCAATGACCCCTGTAATTTCTATTGTTGTTACTGTTTTAAACGAGGCGGAAAATATTATTCCCGTTTGTCGTGAGATTGCTTCTGTTTTGTCAGGTTTACCTGACTGTGAAGTGATTTTTGTTGATGACGGCAGTACGGATAAAACCTTAAATCAATTGTCAGACGTTAAAAAAACGTTTTTACCTTCTTTGGTTATTTTATCCCATAATCATCGTTGTGGAAAATCAGCTGCATTATTAACCGCTATTGAGGCGGCGCAAGGTCAGTGGGTTACGACAATGGATGGAGATGGTCAAGATGATCCCAAAGAAATTATTTCTATGTGGGAAAAGTCTCAACAGCATGCTGGGCGTGAACCTTTGGTGGTTGGCGTTCGTTTAAAGAGAAATGATAATTTTTCTCGTCGTTTTGCAACGACTTTTGCCAATGGATTGCGTCGTTATTTGTTAAAAGATGGTTGTGTTGATACAGGCGCTCCTATGAAATTATTTCTTAGAGATGATTTTATGAAACTCCCGCACTTTGAAGGGCTTCATCGTTTCTTACCTGCGTTATTGGGACATTATGGGGTTCCTTTGGTATGTCATGAGGTTCATCATCGTCAACGATTAAATGGGGTTTCTAAATATACCAATTTAAACAGAGCTATTGTTGGTATCCGCGATATGCTTGGTGTGATATGGTTGCTTAATCGGATTCGTTTACCTAAAAAAATCACTAAATATTAATTATTACAAAGGGATAAAATGACCCTTTCTTCTCTTTCTCAAAAGTCTTTTCGTTTGAAGGCAAGTCATTATTTGTGGCTTGCCTTGTTTGTTTTTGTTTTATTTTTACCTGGACGTGCAACATTGCCACCGCTGGATCGTGATGAAGCACGATATATGCAGGCGACTTCTCAGATGGTAGAGAGTCATAATTATATTGATGTGCGTTTTCAGGATAAACCCCGGTATTTACAGCCAGCAGGGATTTATTGGCTGGAAGCATTGGCTGTTAAAGCAACAGGAACGTTAAAAGACAAAGCTGTGTGGGCTTATCGAATTCCTTCTTTGATTGCAGCAGTAGGATCAGTTTTATTAACGGTTCTGATCGGAAGTATTTTATTTGATTCATATATAGGGCTTTTGGCAGGACTCTTTTTGGCTGTGTCTGTTCTTTTGACAGGTGAAGGTCGAATGGCAACGATTGATACAACGTTGTTATTTTTTATTCTGCTTGCACAAAGCAGTTTAGCACGATCTTGGATGGCTAGGTTGACATCAGAGAAACTGCCACTTTCTGTTGGTATCATTTACTGGGTAGCAATTGGCTGTGGGTTGATGTTAAAGGGACCTGTTGTTTTAATTCCAACATTACTGCCACCGATTATTTTGGCATGGGTTAAAAAAGATAGAGCTTGGTGGAAGCATTTGCATCCTAAGTGGGGATGGATTCTCAGTATTTTAATTGTTATTCCTTGGTGTGTGGCTATTTGGATTATCAGTGATGGTAAATTCTTTACCGATGCTGTTGGAACAAACTTCCTTGGAAAAGTTGCTTCTGGACAACAAGCCCATGGTTCGCCTCCTGGATTATATTTGGGTATTTTCTTAATTACGTTTTGGCCAGGGTCTTTGTTCACGGCATGGGCATTACCATTTATTTGGAAAGAACGTAAATCAGAATCTGTTTGTTTCTTATTATGTTGGATTATTCCGCATTGGATCGTTTTTGAGTTGATTGCGACAAAGTTACCGCATTATGTGTTGCCAACCTACCCAGCAATTGCAATTTTAACTTCAGCAGCATTATGGAATATTTCTAAAACATGGAATGGGCCTACTTCTAGGTGGGGTCGTTGGTTATTAAATATTTATATGGTGTTGTGGGTTATTGTTGGTCTTTTATTGGCTGTAGGTGGCATTATTTATGCACATTACATGACAGGAATGTGGTTTTGTGCAGCAATGATTGGGGCTTTTGGTACACTTCTTTTGATTGGATATACAGTCGCTTGTTTTGTAAAAGATAATATGCAACGCGCCTCTATCGTAGCGATTGGGGCTGCAATTATTGTGTATTTAGAGCTATTTGTCGTTTTAATTCCGGGGTTAAGTTCGGAGTGGTTAAGTGGTAAAATTGCTCAGACCGTGCAATTACTTAAACCTTGTGAAAATAGTATTGTTGCTTCAGCTTCTTATTCAGAGCCAAGTTTAGTGTTTTTAGTTGGTAAAGAAACAAAGTTAATTAATTTAGAGCTTACCGCTCAGTTTTTAAAAAATGATCAAGCTTGCGGATTGGCCTTAGTTGATCGGCGTGATGAAAAGCATTTTACGGATTATTTGGATAAAGAGGGAATAGTTGTAAAACAGTTAGGTCGAATACACGGTTTGAATTATTCGAATGGTAAACAATTAGATTTAGGATTGTTTAAAGTTAAAGAGTAAAGTTGTTAAAAAAGGCACTTTTATAGCGCCTTTTGTTTGTTATCAGATTGTAAATTTAAAAGTGTTATTAGATTGTAAATTTAAAAGTGTTATTGTTGAATTAATATATGGAACAATAAAGGTCTAATGATGTAGTCGATGGCTAAAAATACAACAATAGGACTGATATCAACAGTGCCAAGAGAGGGTAAAATTTGTCTAATGACGTTCAATATGGGGTCGCAAGCTTTACTAAGAAATGAATAGATCATTCTGGTGATGTTGCTATAAGGATTAAGAACTCCAAAACTGAATAAAAAACTAAAGATACAATAAGCTAGTAGAATGAGCATGTAGACGTTTAATAGTGTATTCAAAAGTTTATATAGCTCAAACATAATTTTTTTCCTTAGTATCAATCTTTCTTATGAATATTTATATAAGAGAATCGATTTGTTAAGACAATTCTTTATTTGTATCAAATTTTAAATATGTCAATTTAATACATGAATTTTATATTCTTTTTAATTTGGTGATTATGATTTTTTCATGAAAAAAAATCATAACTATGTTGAGGTATAAACATTAAAATGACCTGTTTTTTATAATGATTCTTAATAATCGGCTCGAACTTTGGCAGTAAATCACAACAAAAATATTGAACGTATTTCAAAAAAAAGAAAAATATGTGTTGCTTATCCTTGGCGTATGTATTTATATGATGCGTTAATGAAGAGTAATAAATATCTCTTTTTCAAGATTAAAATAGGTTGTTTATTATAGCATTTTTGTGTTTTTAAAGGCATCAATTTGTCTATATTTTTTAGGGAAAATAGGGAAGAGAAGTGACAATAACAGATTCTTTCTTTACTAAATGGCACCAAAGATGTGCCGTATTTTGTGTTGTATTATTGCCACTTTCTGCATGTAAGGAACAAAAACCTGCGCAAAAAGTAGCACCAAAAGCTAATTTTGTTATGGCTCATCCTCAGGATGTCGAGTTGTTAGTGGAGCTCACGGGGCGTATTACGCCAATGCGTGTTTCAGAAGTTCGCCCTCAGGTCAATGGGTATCTTTATAATCGTTTGTTCGAAGAAGGAACAGACGTTACAAAAGATCAACAACTCTATCAAGTGGATCCTCGTCCCTATCAGGCTGCGTTGGATAATGCTCAAGGTAAGTTAAATAGTGACCTAGCAACATTTAAAGCTCAAACATTAAAGTTAAAACGCTACGGTCCTTTGAAAAATATGGATGCGGTTAGTCGTCAAGATTATGATGATACGTTGGCTGCTCAAGAGGCAACCAAGGCAACAATTGACAGTGATCGTGCGAATGTTAGACAAGCACAGTTAAACTTGGAATATACAGGGATTAATGCCACGATTTCTGGTCGGATTAGTCGTTCTATTCAAACGCAAGGTGCGTTAATGGCGACGAATCAAACTGACCCCGTTGCAATTATTACACAGCTAGATCCAATTTTTGTAGATATTATCGAGCCTACAGCTGAACAATTGCGTCTTCGCAGTCGTATGGCTGGTGGTAAATTACAAACATTGCGTGGTGCAGCACATGTTCCGATTGATTTAATTTTGGAAGATGATACTCGCTATCCATTACAAGCTAATTTGTTATTTACAGAAGTAGTGACTAATCAGGAAACTGGTTCTGTAATTCAACGTGCGATCGTTCGTAATCCTGAAAAAATGTTACTTTCTGGTATGTATGTTCGTGCAGTCATGCATGAAGGTATGGAAACAGCGTTTATGGTTCCTCAGGAAGCAGTGATGCGTGGTTTGGATGAAAAACCATATTTGTATGTGATCGACAAAGATAATGTTGTGAAGCGTCGTGATATTGAAGTGCAACGCATGCAAGAAACTTATTGGGTAACAACCAAAGGTGTTGAAGCGGGAGATAGAATTTTGGTTAGTAATCCAACGTCTTATCGCCCTGGGCAAAAGGTAGCACCAGAAGAAGGTCGTACCCCTGTTGCTACAGTGCCGAATTAAGTTGTTGAAACTGGAAAATTTATATGTCTTTATCACGTTTTTTTATTGATAGGCCTATTTTTGCTTGGGTAATCGCAATTCTTATCTCGTTAATGGGGATGATTGCGCTTATTACCCTGCCGGTTGCACAATGGCCCAATATTGCTCCTCCACCGATTACATTGACATTTACGTACCCTGGCGCAACAGCTGATACTGTTCAGCGTACTATTGTTGATCCTGTTAGTCAGAATTTATACGGGGTGGATCATCTAGAATATTTATCAACGGTTGCCAATAGTGATGGTACCGCGACGATTACATTGACTTTTGCTCAAGGAACAAATCCTGACGTTGCACAGGTTCAGGTGTTGAACCGTGTGGACGTTGCCAGAGCTTTACTTCCTACTACTGTTTCTTCGCAAGGAATTCGTATTTCGAAGTCCAATAAAAGCTTTATGATGATTTTTGCGATTAAAACAAAAGATAATTCTTTAAGCGAAGGTGCTTTGGGTGACTTGTTGGCAAGTGACGTTCAAACGCCAATTACACGTTTAAATGGATTAGGAGATTATACATCATTCTCATCTGAATATGCGATGAGAGTATGGTTGGACCCAGATAAACTTCATAATTATCAATTAAATCCAACAGATGTGATGAATGAGATTTCATATCAGAATGCTGAGGTTCCTTTAGGTGAATTTGGTAAGTTACCTGCAGCACCCGATCAACGATTTGATATGTATACAGGAGGTATTCGTCGTCTTGTTACACCAGAAGAATTTGGAAATATCATTGTTAAAACACAAACCGATGGTGCTCGTATTCGATTAAAAGATGTCGCAACCGTTGGGTTGGGATCAATGAGCTATCAACCTGTTGGTGAGTTAAACAGTCAACCTGTAGCAGCTTTTGGTGTAAAGTTATCTCCTGGATTTAACCAGCTATCTCTTTCAAGTGCTGTTCACAGTAAGATTCAAGAACTCTCAAAATATTTCCCTGCTAATGCAGAATATTTATATCCTCTAGACACCTCTACCTTGGTAATTGAATCTATGGAAGAGGTTATTCATACGTTGCTTGAAGCGATTGTTTTGGTCGTGATCGTGATGTATGTATTCTTGCAGAACATAAGAGCAACTTTTGTACCAACAATTGCGGTTCCAGTAGTGCTATTAGGAACATTTGCTATTTTAGAGATGGCAGGGTTCTCATTAAATACGCTGACTATGTTAGCGATGGTGCTGGCGATTGGGTTGTTGGTGGATGATGCGATTGTTGTTGTTGAAAACGTCGAACGTGTGATGGAAGAGGAACATTGTGATCCAAAGACAGCCACACAAAAATCAATGGATCAAATTAGTGGTGCGCTGGTTGGGATCGCGTTAGTACTATCGGTTGTGTTTATTCCGATGGCGTTCTTTAGTGGTTCTGCTGGGGTTGTTTATCGACAATTCTCGATCACTATCGTTTCGGCGATGACATTATCTGTCATTGTAGCTTTAGTTTTTACACCAGCTCTATGTGCAACTATTTTAAAACATAAAGATAAAAACGCAAAACGTGGACGTTTTTTTACATGGTTTAATCGTAGTTTTGAAAAAATGGTTTCGGGGTATATTTCAGGTGTGCGTGGAATGATTCGTCATACACGGATTACGATGATTGTATATGTTGGTTTTACGGTTGGCGCAGTTGCAATGTTTCTTGCATTGCCAGAAGGGTTCTTACCGGATGAAGATCAAGGGGTTGTTTATACACAAGCCTCTCTAAGTCCAGGTTCTTCTGCTGCGATGACAGCGGGTGTGAATAAGCAAATTACTGATTATTTCTTAAAACATGAAAAGAAATATATTCAATTTGTTTTTACAGCAATTGGATTTAACTTTGGTGGTCAAGCACAAAGTGCATCTTTTGGTGTTGTGCGTTTAAAAGATTTTGATCAACGAAGTGGTGACTATCAAGCTTCAGCTCAAGCGATTGCTGCTCGTGCGATGAAAGCGTTATCTTCTATTCCTGGTGCAAATGTGTTTGCGGTTATTCCTCCACCTGTTATGGATTTAGGAAGTGCAACAGGATTTGACTTTGAATTACAAAACCGTGGACATTTAGACGAAGCAACTTTTGCTAAAGCTAGAGATATGATATTAGCCAAAGCAAGGGCTGATAAACGATTGGTTGCTGTGCGTTTAAATGGTTTACCAGATGCACCTCAATATTATTTTAATATTGATCGTGACAAAGCACATACTCAAGGGGTCAGTATTGATTCCATTAACCAAACATTATCGATTGCGCTTGGATCTTCTGATGCTGGCTTGTTTAACTTGCGCGGTCGTGTAAAGCACGTTTTTGTTCAAGGGAATATTAAATCTCGTATGGCACCGGATGATTTACGTCGCTGGTTTGTTCGCAATAGTAATGGTCAAATGGTTCCATTGACTTCTTTTATTAATGGTAGTTGGAAAACAACATCACAGAAAGTAGAAACTTATAACACTTACCGTTCCTTTGAAATTATGGGACAAGGTGCTCGTGGTGTCAGTAATGGTACTGCGATGAAGTTGATGGAGCAATATACCAATGAAGTTGCTAAAGAGATTCCAGGAATTGGATTTGAATGGACTGGGATGTCTTATGAACAAGTTAAATCTTCTGGGCAAGCAGGTAAGTTGTATGCTCTGTCTATTTTAGCAGTGTTCTTATCTTTGGCAGCTCTATATGAAAGTTGGGCTATTCCTTTTGCGGTATTGTTGGTTGTTCCTTTAGGGGTTATTGGTGCGGCTTTAGCAACTTATTTCCGTGGCTTGGATAATGATATTTATTTCCAAGTTGGATTATTAACGACAGTTGGTCTTGCAGCAAAGAATGCGATTTTGATCGTTGAATTTGCAAAGGAGCATTTTGACGAGGGAAAATCACTCGTTGAATCTGCGCTTCTTGCTGCTCATGAACGTATTCGACCTATTTTGATGACTTCATTAGCGTTTGTGCTTGGGGTTGTACCTTTGGCGATTGCCACGGGTGCTGGTGCAGCAAGTCACGTAGCTATCGGAACAGCTGTGGTTGGTGGTGTGATGACAGCGACGGTATTGGCACTATACTTTGTGCCTGTTTTCTTTATCGTTGTGTTGGGACTCTTTAAAGTGAAACCGCTTATTGCTTTAAAAAAAGAAGCTGTAGCTAATGAAGCTATAACAACTGATAAAACACAGGAATAGAACAATGATCGTAAAAAATAAAAAAGCTTGGAAACGATCTTTGCAGGGGGCAGCCGTTTCATTAATGTTGGTTTCTGTTACGGCATGTAACTTGGTTCCAGATTATAAACGCCCTTCTTCTTCTGTTGCGCAGCAATGGCCGATTGGTCCAGCTTATGGTGCACCATTAACAGATGGTGCAAAGTTGCCACCTGCTTATAATGTTGGTTGGAAAGTCTTTTTTAGAGATCCTGTGTTAAGTCAGTTGATTTCTATGGCTTTGGCGAATAACCGTGATTTGCGTGAAGCGATTGAAAATATCACCGCAACGCATGCAAGTTATATTCGTCAAAGAGGCGATCTATTTCCCACGATTAATGCGAATGCAGGTGCTTCTTATCAGACTAGCCCAGGGAAAACATTTGGAACGGGAGGTTCTTCATATATTCATTCTAATTCTCTTTCTACAGGATTTGGGATTTCAAACTATGAGATCGATTTATTCGATCACGTTCGTAGTTTAACACAGGCTGCTAGAGAAGATTATTTAGCTCAACAAGACAATACCATTGCGACTCAAATTTCTTTGATTAGTGAAGTTGCGAATACGTATATGGCTTGGCTTGCAGATATGAATAGTTTGCAAACTGTTCAAGAAAGTATTCGTAACCGTCAGAAAAATTTAACGTTGATTCAAGGTATGAATCGTTATGGGCAACAAAATGCGCAAGCAGTTGCTCAGGCAGTTGAGTTGTTGCAAGAGGCGAAAAGTGAAGAGCAAACCTATTTAAAAACTGCTGCGAATGATATGAATAGCTTAACGCAGTTAGTTGGTCAGCCTATTCCACAGACTGTGTTGCAACAAGTTGGGCCTAATCCATCTTTGGATCATTTTATAGCAATGCCTGATGTTGGTGCTGGAATGCCATCTGACTTGTTAGAACGTCGTCCTGATATTCGTCAAGCAGAGCATTTATTGAAAGAGGCAAATGCAAATGTTGGCTATGCACGAGCTGCATTTTTCCCTTCTATTCAGTTAACAACACAAGGCGGAACCGCAGGATCAACGTTTGCACAAATGTTTGGTCCGTACTCTGCTGCATGGCAGTTTATGCCTAAGATTACTGTGCCGTTAATGGATGAAGGACAAAATCTTGCACAATTAAGAACGGCAAAAGCGAAAGCACGTGCTGCAGCGGCACATTATCAATCTGTTGTTCAAGTGGCATTCCAAGAAGTCTCTGATTCATTGGCAGCTAGAACCACATTAAAAGAAAAATGGCAGGTTGAATTAGAAAGTGTTAAGGCTAGTCAAAAAGATTATGATTTGTCTTTTGCACGATTTAAAAATGGTATTGATAGTTATTTATCAACCTTGGTTGCACAAAGAACTTTGCTGACAGCCCAAGTAACAGCCATTCAATCTCGCTTGCAATATATGCAAAGTCTTTCAACATTGTATAAAACGTTAGGGGGGGGCTGGAGTGCTGAAAATGCATTTGAGACACCTATTCAAACGACTCAAAATACAACACAATCCCCAGTTGTTCAGAAATAAAAACGTATCACGGGATTAAAGATAAAAAAGGCACCTTGTTACAAAGGTGCTTTTTTTATTAGTGAAGCTATTGATTTGTTCTTGATCTTTATGAATGAGGCATTTATTAATCGATTAATTGTTTTCACTTTAATGAAATAACTTATATTTACATGCGTATTACACCCCCCTGAATATCTATGATGGATGTGAATTTGGATTTCCCAAATAAATAAACCCTTTTGAGGAATCATAAGGGACGCTTGTGTTTTGTTTTAATCTCCCAAAATCAAATGGTCTGTAAAAGGCTATTCAAACTATTATAGGATTGTCATATGCTATTGTCCTCAACGCGCCAGGACTGGCTTGGTAACATTCGTGCGGATGTTCTGGCTGGGATTGTTGTTGCTCTTGCCCTTATTCCAGAATCAATTGCCTTCTCTATTTTTGCTGGGGTTGACCCAAGCGTTGGATTATATTCAGCATTTTGTATTCCTTGTGTTTTGGCACTGTTTGGCGGGAGGCCAGCAATGATTTCGTCCTCCACAGGATCAATGTCCTTACTGATGGGGGGATTAGTGCATGATCATGGATTAAATTATTTATTAGTTGCGGGGATGTTGGCTGGTGTTTTCCAAATTATTGCTGGGTATTTAAAGCTTGGGAATTTAATGCGGTTTGTCTCGCACTCTGTAGTGACAGGATTTGTGAATGCATTGGCTATCCTAATCTTTATGGCGCAGATGAGAGAAGTCATTGGTGGAGGATGGCATGTTTATGCATTAACAGTTGGTGGATTAGCAATTGTTTACTTATTTCCTTATATCACTAAAGCAATCCCTTCGCCTTTGATTTGTATTTTAATGATTACAGCCGTGGCTATGTATTTAGGGTGGCATGTGCCAACAGTCGGCAGTAAAGGTCATTTGCCCGATGGGTTGCCAGCTTTATTACTTCCGAATGTTCCTGTAAATTTAGAAACTTTATGGATTATTTTACCTTATTCGTTTGGATTGGCTGCGGTTGGGTTGTTAGAAACGATGATGACAGCAACCATTGTTGATGAATTTACTGAAACAGGCAGTGATAAAAATAGAGAATGCAAAGGCCAAGGTATTGCCAATATTGTGACCAGCTTTTTCGGTGGAATGGCTGGGTGTGCAATGATTGGACAATCTGTGATTAATATTAAATCAGGCGGCCGTGGTCGGTTATCGACGATGGTTGCAGGGGTGTTTTTATTAATTCTAGTCGTGTTTTTAAAGGACTGGGTTGCTAGTATCCCGATGGCTGCATTGGTTGCAGTCATGGTGATGGTATCAATCAGTACATTTTCTTGGAAGTCTATTTCTGATTTGCGCACGCATCCATTATCGACAAGTTTTATTATGATTTTAACCGTGGTGATTGTCGTTGCAACAGGTAATTTAGCGTATGGTGTGTTTGCTGGTGTGTTGGTTGCTTCATTAACATTTGCGAATAAGGTTTCTCATTTCATGATGGTTAAATCAGAAAAAGTAGGAGACATACGGACATATTATGTGAATGGTCAAGTTTTCTTTGCTTGTTCAAAACGCTTTATTGATAGTTTTGATTATAAAGAAACGGTAGAGAAAGTTGTGATTGATGTAACGCATGCTCATTTGTGGGATATTAGTTCCGTTGATGCGCTGGATAAAGTCGTCATTCAATTTAGAAAGGTTGGAGTTCCTGTGGATATTAAAGGAATGAATGAAGCAAGCGCAACAATTGTTGATCGCTTTGGCATTCATGATAAGCCAGAGGAGATTGAAAAGGTTATTGGAAAAGTTTAGAAGATAGAAGAGTAATTTTGGTAAAATCTTGATTGAGTTTACCAAAATTAGATGCCGTTATTTATTGTTTTCTTGATGTCTTTCAATAGACTGCTTTAGGCCTTTTAGGCTCGGCCCACCTTGTGTTTCTACATAGGTTTTTCCATTCCATACCCAGACATCAGACGCACTGACAGAAAGATCATGCATACCCTTATGAACTGTTTTTTCGACTTGTATATCTCCGGTAACAGAATCTAGAACTTTAACCCATTGGTTGTTTCTTTTAATATATCCTGTTGTGGAGCATCCTCCAGATCCACATAAGCTAGCAGATTGGATTTGTGTAAATAAAACAGTTTTTGGCTTGTTTGTGCTGGATAAATTCAGGCTACCGATGAGTAATAGGGGTTGTTCATTGCGTTGAATTGCGAAATTCATATCGCTTTGATTAAGTAACCTTGCCGTATTTTCTAGCGCGGTGCCAGGTTGGGAAGTTAGAGTGATTCTTCCAAGAGGTGCTTTTTGTAAGCGATGTTGTGTTTTTTTATGGTGATGCGTCACAGCTTGTGCATCAGGGGCGCAAAGCAATCCTGTGATTAACAATAGTGAGAGACATTGGTATAATTTAGAGGAAGGCGCATATCGATGGGATTTCATGGTATGTTGCTTTCTACAAATATCGACACTTCTTTAATAGATGAACTCACAGTAAGCTTTTATAAATATTGCAGAATATCGAAAGATTAAGGTTCAAATCTGATTTATTTTTGCTAAAGTATCTCAACCTATATATTCTATCAAGAAATAAAGATATATAGTGTCTGGTTTGAATATGCTTTATAAAAGTCATGTATCTTGACTGTTACAGGGGGGGATAATCGTTAGCATTTATGGTTATATCAGAAAAACAAGATGAGAAATGTGAAAACAACCAAGAGAATTTGGTTCAAAAGCTGGTATTTCCAGAAGGTTTACTCTTAGAAAATGGGCAAAAACTTGCTCCTTTAGAAGTGGCCTATCAAACTTATGGTCAATTATCAGAGGCCAAAGATAATGCAATTTTAATCTGTCACGCATTGACAGGCGATCAATATGTTTCAGGGATTAATCCGATTACTAAAAAATTAGGATGGTGGAGCAAAATGGTTGGGCCAGGCTTGCCCATTGATACAGATAAGTATTTTGTTATTTGTAGTAATGTATTGGGCAGCTGTATGGGAACGACTGGCCCACGTTCGGTGAGAGAGGATATTTCTACAGCTCGACGTTGGGGCGCAGAATTCCCAGAAATTACCATTAAAGACATGATTGATACTCAAAAAATGCTGGTTGATTCTTTTGGAATTGATAGGTTATTTGCGGTGATTGGTGGGTCCATGGGCGGAATGCAGGCGCTTCAATGGGCGGTTAGTTATCCAGAGCATGTATATTCAGTGATGCCAATTGCGACCTCTTCGTTTCACTCTGCACAGAATATTGCGTTTAATGAAGTCGGGCGTCAGGCTATTTTCTCGGATCCTGATTGGCGAGAGGGCGAATATTGGCGTTATGGTGTAACCCCTTATCGCGGGTTGGCTGTGGCTAGAATGATGGCTCATATTACGTATTTATCCGAAGATGCATTAAATCGTAAGTTTGGGCGTAAGTTACAAGAGAATCTAAAGGACTCTTCAGTGCCTATTTTTGGAGAGAGATTTCAAGTCGCCAGTTATTTACATTATCAAGGCTCTAACTTTGTTAGGCGTTTTGATGCGAATTCTTATGTTACCATCAGTAGAGCAATGGATTGGTTTGATTTATCGCAGATGCATGATGGGGATTTAGTCAGAGCATTTGCGAATGTACAATCTAGATTCTGTGTGATTTCTTTGTCCTCTGATTGGTTGTTTCCGACGTCTCGGTCAAGAGCGATTGTACAAGCATTAAACCGTGTCGGTGCGAGAGTTTCTTTTGTAGAAATTACAACAGATAAAGGGCATGATGCGTTTTTATTAGAAGAGCCCGATTTAGATTTAACGATTCAAGGGTTTTTATCAGGAATTGAAGAACAAAGGCGGTTAGAAAATTATGCGTCTTGATCAACGTTGTATAGTGGATATGATTAAACCACAGTCTAAAGTATTGGATATTGGTTGTGGTGATGGTTCTTTGATTGATTATTTGTGTCGATACCATCAATGCGATGCCAGAGGTATTGAGTTGGATATGTCTTGTGTAACAAAGTCTGTGGGTAAAGGCTTGCCTGTTATCCAAGGAAATGCTGATTTTGATTTGCAGCATTATCCAACAAATGGGTTTGATTATGTTGTACTGTCCAGAACGTTACAGGCTGTAAACCATCCTAAGGAGGTTTTACAACAAATGTTACGGATTGGACGGCACGCGATTGTTTCTTTTCCTAACTTTGGGCATTGGACATTAAGGGCACAATTATTGTTGAAGGGGCGTATGCCCATGACGACCGTATGGGGAAAATATTGGTATGAAACGCCAAATATTCACCCTTGTACGATGACAGATTTTGTTCAACTTTGTGAGGTTGAGGGACATCGTATCGAGAGATGGATGGCCATTGATGAGCAAGGAGAGCGTGCACCTTGGCGTCGTTATGTACGGTTGGCAAATTTCTTTGGAGAACAGGCTTTGTTTTTGTTAACGCGATAATGGAATTAGTTGAATTAAAAGATGAGCAAATAATAATTGCTTTATCTAAAGAAGAGTTGCGTATTATTCTCGCCACTGTTGGTGAGATATATGAGGGCGTTTGTGTAGATGCTCGAGAGTTTGAAATTATTCATGGTACAGATAAAAAAGAAGTGTTGCAATTAACAGAAGATATTATTGGGATATATAAACAATTAATATAACTAAAATGAATTCTAAATTATTCTGATAATAAAGTGAAAATGTAATGGAGCTTATAAAGGTTGTAGATAAGCAAGCTGATATCTCATTGTCATATGACGATTTGGTGATAGTAAATAATATTTTTAATGAAGTATGTAATGGTCTAGATGTTTTTGAGTTTGAGACTAGAATAGGTAAAACCAAAGAGTAAATTTGTTATCTACTAGAAAAAATAGGAAGTATTATTGATCAGATTGAAAGCGGTTAAGAAATCATAAATGATTATAGGCAATAAAAAAGTATTTGCTATACAATTTGAAATAGATATTGATGATTGTGGTGGTAGTTATTGGATGCTAGGTAAATTCTGCTTTTATATTAATAACCGTAGAGTTGGTGATCCTAAAATGGGAACACCTTTAAGAGACTTTAAGGAGTATATAGGAGATTTTGTATTAGATCCTCAACGTGCATATTCTCTTAAATTATTTCCTTTAGATGCTAAAAAAATTTTTAGTTTAATTTATAATTCTGGTAACGATTATGGGAAGGCTTTTTATCGATATTTAGGTAAGAAAAAAGACCCTTATGATTTTTATCTGCATATACCTGATAAATGTATGGATCCTTATATTTTTTATAAAATTGACAATAATGTGTATACTAAAATCATTTATGGAAAATATTGTCCAAATTCTATTAGAAGTAAAGATCATGTTATTCATAGTATGATGTTTCTTCGTGAACAAGTTGATACAGTTTTGAAAGATACATATACAGAGCTTCAAAGGATATATGATTTATTAAAGGCGCAAGAGACGGAGTAGGTGCTGGAGAAAATTGTAAAGAGGTGAAAGAGCAACCAAGTGTATGCCACTCATTACAGTTTTCTTCTTTGATAATCTCTAACTTCTGATTGTTTAAAATGAAAGTTACCTGACATTGATGATTTTCATCTTTTCTGGGGTCTGGGACGTCAGTGTGAATAATAAAACGATTGGCTTGGCGCTCTGTATAGCCTTTTATAAAGCCTCCACAATGCGCATCTTTGATATTGAGAATAGTATAAAGGCGATTAATAGGAACGCTTTTGATTTGTAGATATCCCAATGTTCCCGCTGTATTGGTTCCAATAAATATATTATTCATTGGTTGTGCAATTACCGTGCTAGGAATTAAGAGAAGGGTGCCCGCTATAAATATTGCATAGCGGGGTATCTGTAAGAGAATGTTAAATATAATGCTCTTCAAGAGGAGGAAAGCCATTAAAAGAGGTTGAACAATAAGTAGAAACATAAGCCCCTGTGCTTAATAATGCAACACGATCTCCTGCACTTAACTGTAAAGGGAGTTGATAGTTTGATTTTTGGTATAAAACATCAACACCATCACAAGAAGGGCCGGCAAGTATCACAGGGTCGGTATCAGAGCCATCATATTCTGTGGTAATTTGATAACGAATAGCCTCCCCTTCAGTTTCAGCCAACCCACCAAAACGACCAATATCTAAATATACCCAACGAGGCCCATTTTCTTTTCCTCGTTTGCTGGATAAAATAACTTCCGTCGAGATAACACCAGCATTGCCTACAATGGCACGTCCAGGTTCGAGGATAATTCTAGGAAAGTTATTATTGAAATGATGATGTAAGCTCTTTTGAATCTCGGTTTCAAATTCGTTGAGTTTAGGAATATCTTCACGATAATGAATCGGAAATCCCCCTCCTAAATTGATCATTTGTAAATGAATATTTTGTTCAGCAAGTGCACGAAATACCAAAGCGGCCTTTTCAATTGCAAGACTATAAGCTTTTGGGTCTGTTTGTTGGCTGCCAACATGAAAAGAAACCCCATAAGGATTTAATCCAGATTTTTGTGCCTCTAATAATAATTCAATCGCATGTTCAGTTGTGGTGCCAAACTTTCCAGATAAAGGCCAGTCTGCGCCTAGATTATCAACTGTTAAACGGCAATATACTTTTGCCCCAGGAGCATGTTTGGCAATTTTTTGCATTTCTTCGATGCTATCAAAGACATACATTTCTACATTAGCCTGAGATGCAGCTTGAATAGCCGAAACTTTTTTAACCGTATTTCCAAAAGAAATATGAGAAGGTGGTGCGCCAGCATCAAGACAAAGTTGAACTTCTTCCCAAGAAGCTGCATCAAAAAAAGCATTCATAGCCACTAGTCTTTTGAGGATAGGTAAGGCAGGATTTGCTTTGATTGCATAATAAATATCAGCAAAAGGAAGCGTTTGGGAGAGTTGTTGATAATTATGATCGACTATATCAAGATCAACAATCAGGCACGGGGTTGAAGGTTGATGTTTAGTTAAATATTGAGAGATTTTAGAATTCATAAAATTCCTACTCCTTTAATATTTATCTGTTTGATAACAGAGTAATGTGACGGAACGGTCGAACGGACCAGCGAATTAAAACGGCATTTTATTAAGCCGTTTGCCAGAGCGCTTGACGTCGTTGCGTAACCTTTTTTAAGGATCAGGGGCACGTACGTTGCTGCGTTTGTGTTGATATGATATTATCATCCATTAAAAGCAACTATAAAATAATAAAAATTTAAATTCTTACAGTTTAGTTACTGTATTTGTGTTTATAAGAGAATTGTGTTTATAAGTAACAAGCACATCAATGATTATAAATTAATTTTTAATATTTACGTTGATGAATAAATTGTAATAGAAGGTTTGGAAAATAAACGTAATGGACGATACTAATCAATCGCTTGCAGAAGAAATACTTCGAGAGAAAGGTTATTCTCCCTTGAAAATTTCTTTTCGTGGGTGGAGAACTATTATTATTAATACCATTAAAGCATTGATCGTAGGTCCATCTATGTTGGTCGCTGCTGGATGTGCTTTTTATTCGACACTTTCCTTGTTTCCGACGATCAGTAGTTTGATTTCAATTTATGGATTGGTTTTTGATCCACAAACCGTTGAGCCACAATTACAGTTCTTGCAACATTTCTTGCCACCCTCTGTGTATAATTTTTTACAGCAGATGATTCATAATATTATTGATCAAACAGACTCAACATTAACGATTCAACTGGCGGTTTCAATTGTACTAGCTATTTGGGCCTCTGCTGTGGGAACAAAAGGATTAATTACAGGGTTAAATGTGGCCTATGATACGAAAGAAGCAAGAAATTTTTTTAAATTTCAATTGTTGGCAGTGGCATTAACTTTTTTTGCTATTTTAGGAATGTCTTTGACTCTGGCAATTGTTGTGGCTTTACCTGCAATTATTAAATTACTTCCTCTGCAAGTTTTCTACGATATTATGAATTACTTTCCCAGTCTTGATGATTATTTTCCTGTATTAAATATTGCTAGAACTATCAGTAATGTTATTGTTTTAATTTTTGTTGTTTGGTCTTTTACTTTGTTCTATCGTTTTGGGCCTAGCCGTAAGTTAGTTTTTTGGCGCTGGATTTTTCCAGGAGCAATTCTATCAACAGTTTTATGGTTGTTGTCTGCTTTTGGTTTTTCTTTTTATGTTGCACATTTAGCGAACTTTACCAGTACATATGGTCCTTTAGGAACAATTGCTGCCATTATGATGTGGTTCTGGGTTTCTTGTTATGTCGTGTTATTGGGGGCTCAGTTTAATTCTAAGATCGAAGAATATGTCATTAAAAAAGCCTCAACCTAAAGAGTATTAGGTGAGGCCTTTTATAAAGTAAAATATAATCCATAATCTCTATGGATTATTCAGGAGCCATTGCAACTTCTGTATTATCAATTGGGGTAATGGTTACATGGGCAGTGCCTTGACGAACCATACCAATTTTAGAAGCAGCGGCTTTTGATAAATCAATGATACGATTTCCTTTAAAAGGACCTCGGTCATTAATGGTTACAATCACACTATTTCCACTATCTTCAGAACGAACCAGCACTTTAGTACCTAGAGGTAAAGTCGGATGTGCAGCTGTTAATTGTTTGCTGTTAAACTGGCTTCCAGCGGCAGTTCTGCGTTTATTATGACGCCCACCATACCAGCTCGCAGTACCACTTTCTGCTTGAGTATCATCGAGATGATAATTTGTATTTTGATCGTTTGATGCTGTGTTGGCATCGTCTTGGGCAATTGGTTGAAGAGAGTGGGTACGATGTGATTTTACTTTTTTTCGGGGATGCTTAACAACATTACGATAGGAGCTTTTAGTCACGTTTTTGTGTAAACTATGCGCCTGCGTCGTTTGTGTTGCCTGGAATCCAATTCCAGTTATTAAGCAAAGACCCAATAATTTTGTACAACTTCGTCGCATTTTTCTTTCTGTTTACCGTGATAAATCAAAAGGTGAGTTATCTGGTAAAGCTTTCCAAACTGTTAAATTTTATCCACTAAAGCTTTGATTATACCATAAGACTATAAAAAAGTGGCAAAAAAATGAATATTTACGGTTTACTCATACTATATGTGATAAATAAGTTGTGAAGTCATTCATTACAAGAGGTATTAATTATTTTATTTATGTATAAGAAACATGTTATTTTGATGCAACAAAAAATAATCAAATAGTGAAAAATATAGAGTTTAATCAAAGTTTGATTTAGTGTAATCTTAGCAGTTGCCTATTAAAAGAAGTAGTTATATTTAATGTAAGATATTTTTTATCTGAAAGTGTAAAGTGTAACAGGTGATGGAATTACCGCTGGTATATGTTTTGAATGGACCGAATTTGAATATGCTTGGGATGCGCCAACCTAAAATATATGGAAGTGCAACCCTTGATGACGTGGAACAAATTTGTATTCAAAATGCAGAACATCTTGAAATAGCAATTGATTTTCGTCAAACAAATGATGAAGGGGAATTGGTTTCTTGGATACAAGAATGTAGAGGTAAAGCAAAAGGCATTATTATTAATGCTGGTGCTTATAGCCATACATCTATTGCAACGTTAGATGCGTTGTTATCTGTGGATTTACCTGTTATAGAGGTACATATTTCCAATATTTATCGTCGAGAGTCTTTTCGACATCATTCTTATGTGTCGCATGCAGCAACAGGCGTTATTTGCGGATTAGGTCTGCAAGGATATGCTCTGGCTTTAGCTGCGATGGCAGATCTTATTCTAGAAGAGGACAATTAATGAGCAAGCTGCTCGTCGATGCCGAAGTTATTCGTGCTTTAGCAGATATTTTAACCGAAACCGGTTTAAGTGAAATTGAAATTGCAGAAAAGGATCAACGGATTCGTGTTGCTAGAAATCTTGGCGGCAGCACCGTAGTTGCTCCTGTTGCAGCACCTGCTGCTATTGCTGGGGAGGCAGCTGAACAAACAGCACAACAGTCTCAGGATATATCTAAACATCCTGGTGCCGTGTTAAGTCCTATGATTGGTGTTGCTTATTTAACAGCAGATCCAGCATCCCCTCCATTTGTCACTGTTGGACAAACAGTGCAGTCAGGGCAAGTAATTTTATTGATTGAAGCAATGAAGACGTTTAATCAGATTCGTGCGCATAAATCAGGTAAGATTACACGTATTCTTGTTTCAGCAGGTGATCCAGTTGAATATGGTGAAGTTCTGGCAGTAATAGAATAAAAGAATGTTTTCAAAAATTTTAATCGCCAATCGTGGTGAAATTGCACTTCGTATTTTAAGAGCCTGTCGTGAGATGGGTATTAAAACAGTAGCTGTTCATTCAACGGCTGATGCTGATGCGATGCATGTGCGTCTTGCGGATGAAAGTGTTTGTATTGGACCGCCGTCGCTTGCCGAAAGTTACTTGAATAAAGCAGCTATTTTATCAGCTGCAATGGTAACAGGTGCGGAAGCTATTCACCCAGGATATGGTTTTTTATCTGAGAATGCTGATTTTGCAGAGTTAGTTGAAGAGCATGGTCTTGTATTTATTGGCCCTTCACCAGAACATATCCGCACAATGGGCGATAAGATTCAAGCTAAAACAACGATGAATAGATTTAATGTTCCGTTGGTTCCTGGATCAGATGGTGCATTAAAGGATATTGCAGCAGCTAAAAAAGTTGCTGAGGAAATTAGTTATCCTGTGTTGATTAAAGCAACAGCTGGTGGTGGTGGACGTGGGATGAAAGTTGCCCATACTGCTGCTGAGCTTGAAGAAGCATGGCAAGTTGCTCGAACAGAAGCTAAAATGGCTTTTGGTAATGATGAAGTTTACATGGAAAAATACCTTGATAAGCCTCGTCATATTGAAATCCAAATTATGGCTGATCAACATGGTAATGTTGTATATTTGGGTGAACGTGATTGCTCATTGCAACGTCGTCATCAAAAAGTATTAGAAGAAGCCATGTCGCCTGCTTTGACAGATGAGCAACGTCAATCTATTGGTGAGATTGCATCCAATGCGATGCGTGAGCTTGGATATCGAAATGCAGGAACCTTAGAGTTCTTGTATCAAGATGGACATTTCTGCTTTATTGAAATGAATACACGTTTACAAGTTGAACATCCTGTAACAGAGTTTATTTCTGGTGTTGATCTTGTCACAGAACAGATTCGAGTAGCTGCTGGTGAAAAATTAAGCGTTACTCAAGCAGATATTAAGCTCCAAGGGCATTCAATTGAATGTCGTATTAATGCAGAAGATCCAGATACCTTTGTTCCAAATCCAGGAAAAATTCAGGTTTTTCATGCTCCAGGTGGCTTAGGAGTGCGTTTGGATAGTGCGTTATATGTTGGATATTCTATTCCACCTTATTATGACAGCATGATTGCAAAAGTGATTGTTCATGCCCCAGACCGTGCATCTGCGATTGCGCGTATGCAGCGTGCATTGGGAGAGATGGCGATTGATGGAGTGAAAACAACCATTCCATTACAGCAAAAAATTCTTGCTGATAAAGAATTCCAAAAAGGGGATTATACAATTCACTGGTTGGAAAATTTTATTGAAAAAAATAAGAAAGTATAAAATACTTTCTTATGATTTTGAGTTATTCGTAAGTAATAACAGAATGTAAAGGGACGTCGATTTTTTCGCGTCCCTTTAATTCTTTTAATTCAATCAAAGCAGCTGCACCGACAACATTTGCACCTATTTTACGTAAAAGCTCAATAGAAGCCTGTAAGGTGCCACCTGTTGCTAATAAATCATCAATAACAACAACGCGTTGACCTGGTTTGACAGCATCTTCTTGAATATGTAGGCAATTTTGTCCATATTCTAGATCATAGTTTAGAGAAATCGTCTTCCCTGGTAGTTTCCCTGGTTTACGGATCATAATCATTCCACATCCTAGAGAAGAGGCTAAAGGCGATGCGCTGACAAAACCTCTAGATTCAATTCCTGCCACTAAATCTGGATTCCATTTAGCCACCCCCTTTGCCATGCGTGCTGCTGCAATTTGCCAAGCATCTGCATTTCTCAGCAGAGTAGAAATATCATAAAATAATATTCCTTTTTTAGGGTAGTCAGGAATAGAGCGGATATATTGTTTAAGATCTATTTCGGGTGGATTAAATGATTCTGTTTGTGTAGCGTTCATTTTCAAAGGTCGTTCTTTATTAAAATAAAAAAGGGTGAAGCCTTACATGTAAAAGGTTCACCACAATAGCGCAATTAGTTTTTATTAACTCTTATCTTTTTGTGCAGAGCCAAGTTGTTGTTCTTGCCACGCTTTTAGCCCTTTTTTTCCTTGTTTCTCTAATATTGGCATTAAGAGTTTGAGAAGCCCAGGTTTTAGCATTAAAAGCTTTATTTGTATTCCACTCCATTTAGGAATGTAATACTCTAATTTTTTTTGTCGAATAGCTTTTAGAACCGTTTGACAAACAGTTTCTGTAGAAAGAGGAGGAGAGCAAAAGTTGAGAACTGAGCCTCCAGATTTCATTTCTTTATGAAGCATTGGGGTTTCAACAGCTCCAGGAAAAATAGAAGATACATAAATGCGTTTTGCTCGTAGCTCCATAGATAAAGCAAGTGCAAAGCCACGCAATCCAAATTTGCTGGCAGAATATAAAGCGCTATCTTTAAGAGGGAGTAGCCCTCCTAGAGAGTTAATAAAGATAATGGAGCTATTTCGCTTCATTAAAGAGAGTAACCCTTTGGTGATCAAAATTGCCCCAGTGAGGTTGGCGTTCATTTGATCAAGAATCATTTGATCGCTTTGGGTATCAAGAGGGCCAGGTGAAATTTTGCCAGCACTATGGACTAATACGTCAATTTGTCCAAAACGAGAACGGATGTCATTACACAGATAGGTGATTTCATTTGCATGGGAAAGATCACAAATACAGCCAGTAACGTCTTTTCCGTAATGCAAAGAGATTTGCTCTATTTGCTTTAGGCTTCTGGCAACCATTATAATTCGATATTGTTCTTTTAGTAAGCGTTTAACAAGCTCTTTTCCTAATCCACCTGTTGCTCCTGTAATCACAGCAACTTTTTTTGAACGTTTAAAAAAATGAAAGCGCATTTGATAAATCTCGGTTTCAGTAAAAGTATGGTAAAATAGTAATCGGCTTATTTGCTACCGTAATTGCTAAAAAAGTATTTTAATGTGTTTTTTAAGTATCTGTAAATGATTAAAGTATATTTATAAGTTGAAAATATAATTGTTCATAGCAGAAAAATGAATGTCGTAAGCAACATTGTAATGAAATTACATGATATTTTTATGGAGGAATGAATGAAAAAAATTGTTATTTTAACAGGTGCAGGGGTTAGTAAAGAGTCTGGTCTGGATACATTTAGAGATGCGAATGGTATTTGGGCTAAATATAGTATGGAAGAAGTATGCACTCCGGAAGGTTTTAAGAAGAATCCAGAAAAGCTACAAGAATTTTATAATAAGTTACGAAAAGACCTTCCTAAAGTTCAACCGAATGCAGCGCATATTGCTTTGGCAGCACTAGAGAAATCTATTGAACAAAAAGAAATTGATGCAGAATTATTAATTGTTACCCAAAATATTGATGATTTACATGAAAGGGCAGGAAGTCAAAATTTGTATCATATGCATGGAGAGTTATACAAATTATGGTGTACAGCTTGTGATGCAAAAATTGAATGGCATCAAGATTGCACGATTCATACGCCTTGTTCTCATTGTGGTCAGCATAAATTACGCCCAGATATCGTATGGTTTGGTGAAATGCCTTATTACATGGATGAAATTCAAGAAGCATTATTGTCTTGCGATCTCTTTGTTTCTATTGGAACTTCTGGGGTTGTTTATCCAGCGGCTGGGTTTGTGCAGCTAGCATCTTCAGCAAAGGCAAAAACAATAGAATTAAATTTAGAGCCTTCAGCAGGAACATCTCGTTTTAATGAAAGTCGTCTTGGACCAGCAACTCAATTGGTTCCAGAGTTTGTACAACAAGTATTAAAAGGTGAAATATAGAGGTGTTTAATGGAATCCTTAGACACGTTGTTAACTGAGGTTAGGGATTGTCGCTTTTGTGAGGGATTACCTTTAGGTCCTAAACCTATTTTACAAGTAGGCTCTCCTAAAGCTCGGTTATTAATTACGGGTCAAGCTCCAGGAACATTAGCGCATGAGAGTGGCATTACCTTTAATGATCCTTCGGGGGATCGATTAAGGGAGTGGTTACAAATTGATCGAGACACATTTTATAATGATTCTTTGGTCGCTATTATTCCAATGGGCTTTTGTTATCCTGGTCGATTAGAAAAAGGTGGGGATCGTCCTCCACGCAAAGAATGTGCGCCCAAATGGCGAGAAAAATTATTACAGCATTTACCTGATATAAAGTTAACCCTGTTAGTTGGCTCTTATGCGCAAAATTATGTTTTAGGTAAGGGAAAGGTGACAGATAGAGTGCGTGATTTTCAGGACTATTTACCTCAATATTTCCCATTGCCTCACCCTTCTTGGCGAACTTTGGCGTGGGTTAAAAAAAATCCATATTTTGAGGACGAGATTTTGGTAGTATTAAGAGAAAAAGTGAAACAAATATTACAAGTAAGATAATAATGCGTATGACAAAGTTGCCAGGAAACCAGAGTATATAATATTATATACTCTGTAAGAATGGTTTGTTGTTATTAATGTTGTTGGAAAATAGGGATTAAGAATCCTTGTATGCCTGTGCCGACAATTTGTACACCAATACATAATAAAATTAGAGCTGCCATTCGCGATAAAATACGGGCTCTAGATTTCCCTAAGACCTTCATGATTTTATCACAAAATGTATAAGTGATAAAAATAGTTAGACATACAACGACAACAGCTAAAATTAACCCATTATAAAAACTAAAAATTGCTGCCCCATTACCTGCTCCTGTTGGTCTAACAGAGCTTAAAGCAATTGCCACAGCAATACATCCAGGACCAATCGTGAAAGGCATAGTAAGTGGAAAGAATGCAGCATCCAAACCATTAGGCAAAGCCATTGTCCGCCCACCTTGTTCAGCTTCTTTTTGTTTTCGATCAGCATTCTGTTCTGGAGCATTAAGTAAAGTCCATGCTCGGACAGCAATCACTAAACCTCCAGCAATACGAACGGCATTAATACTAATGCCAAAGAAGCGTAGGACAAATTCACCAATAAAAATAGAAAATGCTAAAATTACAAAGGCATAGATTGCAATTTTTCTGGCTAGAAGCTTACGTTCTGCATCTTCTCGCTCTTCTGTCACTTGATAGAAAATTAGACAAGAACCAAGTGGGTCTGCAATTGGAATGAGTGCAGATAGTGCAAATAAAAAGCTGCCAGAAACGCTGGTAAAAGCGTGCAATAAAGGAAATGTTTCAGTTAAATGCATAAAATTTGCTTTTGAAAAAAATTATTATGGAAAGATACGATATACGTATCCTTCCATAATGTTTTTGAAATACGTGATTTCTTATAGATCAGTCATGTTTAGATGCAAGGATTTCTTCTGGTTTTTTACGCTCTAACATTGGTGTTGTGGTATTTTTGCTCATACCGATTAGATATTCTAATAAAATATCGCTTTTTACACCATCTCCACTACTGCTTGGATTGATATAACAAGTAATGGAAACAACTAAAGAAATTTCGGTGATACTATCTACTAAGACACTTGGTTTTGGATTCTCAACAATATCTGGATGATTATGAACAATATTGAGAATAAGTTCACGTGCTTTTTCAAGCTCTTTAGGTGTAATTACAGGGAGTTTAATAGAAATTAACCCCAGATGACGACTGCGTGTTGAGTTTTGTACAGATGAAGTAATTAGTTGAGAATTTGGAACAATTAATGTTGAATAATCACTTAGCTGTATTTCCGTTGCACGAACTTTAATACTTTTAACAGTTCCTTTAACGCCTCCTACGACTACACTGTCACCAATACGAACAGGACGTTCTGTTAATAGGATTAATCCCGATACAAAATTCTGAACAATTGCTTGCAAACCAAAACCGATACCAACGGACAGGGCACTAACGATCCATGTGATATTTTGTGTTGTTACCCCTAATGTAGATAGGACAATAACAGCGACGACAATCCAACAGCAATAATTAAAAATGGTATCAATAGAATTTCGAGTTGCGTGGTCTAATGTTGTTTTAGGAAAAAGTTTTTTATTCATCCAGTTTCGCACAAGACGAATGCAGTAGATACCAACAATAAAGATAACGAAAGCTTGTGCAATAGCTGCAAAGGAAAGGTTAACACTACCGATTTGTTGAGTTTGTAAAATATCAGATAAATGTTTGGCAAAGAGTAAAAGGTCAAAATTACCAGGGGATATACAAGATGCAATAATTAATAAGATGGTTAGAACTGTAATCGCACCCGTAATGACGGTTGCTAGTTGCTCCATACTTTGTGCTTTGACACCTAATAATCTAATTTTCTTTCCGATCCATCGATCAGGATTTAAAACTAAATTTGTAATATCGGTAAGCAACATTCTGATGAGGCTTAATGTGCTGAAAACTAGAATAACCCAGTTTAACCAAACACACATTGAGAAACCAAGATGAATGTATCCAATGAGAACGGTAATAATACACACAAGACAAAAAATAGGCAGTGCAAAACCAACAAATAAGAACGTTAATCCTGGAGCATTATTTGTATTAGAGGCCAGCTTTTCAATACCCATTTGGCGTAGTTTAATAGGGATTGCCAGACATAGAAGGGATGCAAGCAGGGTAAAGAAACCATTACATATTTGTTGTGCAATGATACTGACATCGCTGGTTGAGTTAATATATTTTAAAACACCCAATAGAAAAACAGTTAATGCATAAAGATAAGGTAAGATACTAATTGCTTTAGCGGTGGCATCGTTGATGGGGAGCAGTCTCCATTGAGGATTTTTGACGGCTAAGAAGCCACGATAGAGACCTAAAATAAAACCACAGAAAAAGAGTTGATGGATAATGTGTTCAGAAAAATCAAAAGCAGGGTGATTAATGGTATTCTGATAGCCTAAAGACGAAAAAATAACAGTGGCTGAAAATCCTGCGGTGATTGAAGATAAAATTGCAGCAAATAACGTCATTAAACTGCGTCGTAGTCGTGTTGGAGGAATGACTTTCTTGACGAGTTTTGTCATAAGTTTTTCAACAAAAGGTCGTACAAAGAAAATGATTAATAGAGCAATAACAATTCCGCCAAGCATTCTAAAGCGAGTATTACTGTCATTATCCCAGTTTTGGGTAAAGAGAAGAATAAAATCGGATGATATTTTACCAAGGCGAGCTTGATCACTGACATGATAGGCATCAACCTGATTCCAAAATTCACTGCTCAGAGGGGAAGGAAAATGTGTGAATAATTGAATTTGTTGAATATTTGCCAAAGATTGTTGAATTTGAACAGAGAGGCTGTTGCTTTCTAATTGAATAATCGTAGCTTGTTGAATTTTTGTTTGGATATCTCGACGATTATTTATCAAAGATTGTTGGTATTTACTAACCTCATTACTCGTGCTGTTACTATTAGCGGGGCTATTTTTGTCAGTTGTTTTATCCGAGGTGCTATCTGTTGTAGAAGCAAGTAATTTAAGTGCCTGATTATATCCAGTTAATCGAGGTTGTAAAAGTTTGATCATACGCTCAGCATCACTAGAAATCTCCTGAGTGTTTTCTAAAAGGTTTTTAAAAAGGGTACGATTTTCAGAGTTGGAATTTGTTAAACTCTGCAAGCTTTTATTGATTGCTTTAAGTTGCTTGGCCATACTGTCAAGCTGAGGCTGTGTCGTTGTATCTGGCAGATTAATTAAAATAGGCGTTGCTTCAGTAGGTGCAGCAGCTGTGCCAGCCGAGGCATCTTGACCAAAGCTTGGGCTAATATTGTTTATACCCAGACATATAAAAATGAAAAAAAACGAACGTATAATCAGTTTCATGGATAGGTTCCTGATCGGAAAATATAAATTGGGATTCGTATAATTGATAAATAAATATCGAATAAAATATTTTTTATTGTACAGATTATGAAATCTTTCTTACAGAAACCATAGTTTATCTAAAGAAAAAATCAAGATAATTATCGATATAAAAGATGTTATTGATCTGGTTTTAGATGATTTAGCTGATCAACTTTACGCAACGATGGGAATAAGTACATCCATAAAAAAGCAATAATGATCGTGCCAATACCGCCAAGAACGACACTATTAATAGGGCCTAAAGCTTCGGCTAACATGCCGCTTTCAAACTCCCCAAGTTGATTGGATGAGCCAATAAAGACCATATTCACAGCAGAAACTCGTCCTAACATTTCATTAGGGGTTAGGAGTTGAATTAACGTACTGCGTACAACAACACTAATGACATCTGCACCACCTAAAATAGCGAGACAGACAACGGATAAGGCGATGTTTGTTGATAATCCAAAAATAATAGTTGCAGCCCCAAAGATCAAAACTGATACAAACATTTTTTTACCAGCATTATGTTTGATAGGATGTTTAGTCAAATAGGTTGCAACTAGCAGAGCACCAACCGCAGAAGCTCCTTTTAAAACACCTAATCCAATAGGGCCACAATGGAGAATATCTTTGGCATAAATAGGAAGCATAGCTGTTGCCCCTCCTAGAAGAACGGCAAAAAGATCTAAAGAAATTGCGCCTAATATTCTTGGCCTAGAAAAGATAAAATGAATGCCACCCAGCAAATTTTCGATGGATAAAGGCATTGGTGTTTTTTGTGTGGGTTTAAACTGAATAGTAAAAGTTGCAATCGCTGCTAAAAAAAAACTGATCGTGCAAACAATATAGGTTAAATCTGCTCCAAACCCATATAAAATCCCCCCAACAGCTGGGCCAAGCATAGAAGATGTTTGAAATAAAGAGGATGATAGGGCGGTGGCTTGTGGAAAGTAATGCGTTGGCACAATATTGACGAGGAACGTTTTTTGGCAAGGCATTTCAAAACAACGCGCACATCCAAATAACACTAATATTGTATAAATTAGGGAGGGTGTTAATTGATGATGTAAAGATTCCCATGCTAGAATAATGCCACAGAAGGCTTCGATAATCAGGCAGACCACAACGATATTCTTACGATTAAATCGGTCGGACATATGCCCTGTGGGTAAAACCAAAATGAGCAAGGGGAAAAACATAGCTAACCCAACAAATCCAAGGGAGGCTGCGCTATGGGTCAGATCATAAATCTGCCATCCAATAGCAACTGATAGTGTTTGTAAGGCCAATGAGGATAAAGTGCGTCCAAAGAGTGCCGCAAGAAGTCCAGGATATTGAATCAGTTCTTTAAAAGTAGGTGTTGTTATTGGGGACATTATATAAAAGAGATCAAATAAAAAAATAATATCGTTTAAGTTTAGAAATTGATACTTTAAAATGCTTAAACGTATAGATTTTTATTTTTAATGATCTTCTTTTTTATTTATTTTAAAATAAGAGAAACTGTTGGAACTCTTATTAAAATAAATAAAGTTGGTTGGATTTTTAGTAATATTATTTTGTTTGTCTACGTAATTTTAGAATTTCTTCTGTTAATTGATCACGTTTTTCTGAACGTTTTTTCCAATTTTCTTCGCCAACGCCATAAGCTTTCTCTGTTTGTTCGATTAAGATATGTGCTTTTGTAGGGTCTGGTGTTCCTAATTGAAAATTCATATTGCTTCCAACGCCAGAAAGTAGATGGCTAATCCCTTGAGCTCCACCGCCTAGGTGTTCTCCTTCAAAAGGACCTACAGTAGACCAACGCAATCCCAATGAATTTAGAACAAGTTTATCAAGATCAGCAGCGTCAATAATACCTTGTTCGACGAGATAGTAACATTCGTTTAAAAATGCAATTTGTAGACGATTGGCGACAAAACCGGCAATTTCTTTTTGAATTAATGCAGGTTCGTACCCTAATTCAGAATAGATCTGCATTGCAGTATTAACTGTATCTTTACTCGTTTTAGGATTGGGAACAACTTCAACCAAAGGCATAATATTTGCAGGATTAAAAGGATGACCAATTAAAATACGATCTGCTGCTGGATTATTTTCTGCGATTTCAGAAGAGACAATGCTAGAGCTTGATGAAGCAAAAATAGCATGTGTAGGTGCATGTTGTGCTAATATTTTAAAAATATCTTGTTTGATAGGTAGTCGTTCAGGGCCACACTCTTGCACATAATCAGCATCTTTAACAGATTCAGCTAAATCATGGAAAAATTTTACTTTTCCGTTAAATTCTTTCTCTATAAAAGCGCTGATGTCTTGAGAATCATTGAGATGAACGTTCCATCCTTTTTCTAAAAACTTTCTAGTCCAAGCTAGACCAATGACGCCTCCGCCAATAATGGTTACATTTTTACTCATTTATAATACCTTAATAATATGTGTTATTTAATATAATTTACGATATGTGTTTATGAAATATATTCATCTCACATAACATCAAATTATGTGGTTCGTGGTAAGACAAATCAACAAAGAGTGTGTAAAAGGGATTAATGCTTTAGGTTGTTCTATCTATTAGGGGTATATTTATGTTACTTTACACCGTATGAAACGTTTATATTTTTAAGTAAGAACAATAGTTTATTGTAGATGAGTGACAGCAGTATTATTTATCGATTAGTTGAACATTATCAGTATGAGCAAGAGATTAAAAAAAGTATTTTTTTAGCTCATGCGGTTCCTGTGACATCTGAAGATCAAGTGCATGAATGGTTGGAAAAGTTAAGAGTGCTAGAAGCAAGGCATAATTGTTGGGCTTATCGTATTGGGCAAAAATACCGTAGTGATGATGATGGCGAGCCCTCAGGAACGGCAGGTCGTCCAATTTTACAAGTCATTGAAAAACAAAATTTTGATCAAGTATTGATTCTGGTTGTTCGATGGTTTGGTGGAATTAAACTGGGCGCGGGTGGTTTAATCCGAGCTTATGGTGGCACTGCAGCAGAGTGTTTGCGACAAGCACCATGTGCGGAATATATTCCACAAAAAACAGTGAGTATTTTATGCGCTTTTTCAGATCATGCTTTATTAAAGGCACGGATAGCAGAATATGATGCTCAAATTATTGGTGAAGAATTTGGTGCAGAAGTTGAGATGAAAATTACTGTCCCAAAAAATGCTTATACGGCATTATATGACCGCGTATTAGACCTTACACGGGGACAGGCTGCGATTATAGATACGGAAGAGGCAGAAAATTAAGTTAATGTAGTTATCCATATATTTTAACCTCTGGTGGTTTATGTATATAAGAAGGATTCTATTTTTAATAGTAAAGAGGTTGTAAAATGCAAAAAATTGGAAATTGGAATATATATGTAGGAACTAAAGATGAACATAAAATTGCTACTAGTGAAGGAATGAAAATTGTATGTGCTCTCAATCGAGCAAAAGGATACGTTACTCATCAATCTGTTGTTGGGTGGTCAGGTCGGGGGTGTAACAAAGACAGTCCTTATTATTTATTTAAACAAACTGATGATGCTATCTACTTAAATATGATTGATGGTGATAATCCTGAATACATACATGATAATATGATTAATTCAGCGCTTAATTTTATAAAAATAGCATTAAATAACAATGATAAGGTTTTTATATATTGTAGTTTAGGTGAGTCAAGAAGCCCTTCAATTGCATTAATGTATTTACTAGAGAATGGTTTGATTGAAAAAGAAAATGCGATAGCTAAGTTTCAAGCAGACTACTATAACAAATATTCACCTAAATCTGGAAATTTGGAATACATTCAAAACCGTTGGTTAAAAAACGCTTAAAAAGCAATTATTGATTTTTTGAAGAATTATAAAAACTTACCATTATTCTTTTTCTGTTTAGGCGTTACCATCACAATAATACTATTAATACTTTACCGAATAATAAAAGAATATATTGGAAATTATTTTATTAATAGTATTATTGTATTTTAATAATAATTAAAGATCTGTTCCACCAACGGTTAAGCCAGACATTTTAAGTGCTGGTTGTCCAACACCTACAGGAACGCCTTGCCCTGCTTTTCCACAAGTGCCAACCCCTCTATCGAGCTCCATTTTATTACCGATCATAGTGATCTTGGTTAAAGCATCAGGGCCATTACCAATCAAAGTCGCACCTTTTACAGGGTGAGTAACTTTACCATTCTCGATCATATAAGCTTCTGAGGTGGAGAACACAAATTTACCAGACGTAATATCGACTTGCCCACCACCAAAGTTTACTGCATAAATTCCACGTTTTGTATTGGCAATCATATCTTTCAGAGTATCTTTACCTTCCATCATGAACGTATTGGTCATGCGAGGAATAGGCGTATAAGCAAAAGATTGACGACGTCCATTTCCTGTAGAATTTTTATTCATTAAGCGTGCGTTTAAACGGTCATAAATAAAGCCTGTTAAGATACCATCTTTGATTAAAGTTGTGCGTTGCGTTGGAGTACCTTCATCATCGATACTTAGGCTTCCACGGCGATTAGCAATGGTGCCATCATCAACAACAGTCACTCCAGGCGCTGCAATACGTTGACCCATTAGGTTTGAGAAAGCAGACGTTCCTTTGCGGTTAAAGTCTCCTTCCAATCCATGACCAATGGCTTCATGCAGTAAAATACCAGGCCAACCAGAACCTAAGACAACATCCATTTCACCAGCAGGGGCAGGTTTGCTTTGTTGGTTGACTAAGGATTGGCGTAAAGCCTCATCAACAGCTGCTTTCCAAAGATGCTCTTGGGTAATTTCATCATATCCATAACGCCCACCGCATCCATAAGAGCCAACTTCCCGACGTCCATCTTCTTCTGTAATGACAGAGACATTTAGGCGAACCAAAGGACGAATATCCGCTACTCTGAATTGATTGGAACGGATAATTTGAATGGCTTGCCACTCTCCAGAAACAGAAGCACTGACTTGCACAACACGTTTATCTTTGCTGCGTGCATAAGCATCAATTTCATGTAATAAATGTGCTCTGGCGGAAAAACTGCCTTGTTGCAAAGGGTTTTCGGGATGATAAAGACGTTGATTGGTTGCAATGGGATTTTCAGACATCGTGCCGCTACGTCCCATTTTAAGCTGGCTTACGGTTTCACTTGCACGTTTTAATGCTTGATCGTTAAGTTCATTTGAGTGTGCAAAGCCTGTTTCTGTATCTAAAACAGAGCGCAATCCAAAACCAGAAGTAATATCGGTTGTTGCGGTGCGGATTGTACCATCATCAATAGAGATCATCTCACTTTCACAATATTCAAGGAAAAGCTCTCCATCATCCATGCCAGTTAAGGTATCATGAATGGATTTCTCAGTTTTATTGCGATCCAGTTGACTTGAGGCAGAGTTAAAGAAAAGATCATCTGTCATTGCAAGAGCATTAATGGGATCCGTCATGAGGTATAACTTTCTTGATGTGATAATAGGCGTTAGAAATTAAATTGATGTTGTATGGATTGTTCGAGAACGATGTAAAGCAATAATTAAAGTGGTTAATAAGACAACAGCAAAGGCTTGGTGAACGGTTCCAGCCCATACAGGAACGACTAATAATAATGTAGTGATCCCTAACGCATATTGAATAAGCACAGCCCACCCCATTAACATTAATCCATCTTTGACGTGTTTGGTTACTGTTGATTTTAATCCGACAAAGAGTGTGATGAAGACCATAATTACGGTTAAGGTTGCTAAGAGACGATGGTTAAATTGAATGGTTGCAATATTATCGATAAAATTTGCTATAAAAGGAGAAAGAGATCCGTAATTTTCTGGAATTAAATGACCATTCATTAATGGAAAACTATTAAAAGAATGTCCTGCATGAGTACCAGCTGTAAACCCACCAGCAATGATTGTAATACATAGTAAAACAATATCGATCCATAATAAAGTGCGTACAGGTTTAACTGTATTTTTTGCAAGAGAAAGGTCTGGTTGAGGGGTTCTTACAGAAAGACCTGTCCATAATATAGCAATATATAAGGCAATAGCACAAGATAAATGCAAGACTAAACGAACAGGTTCAACAGCAGTACTGTCAGGGCGAAAGCCTGAATGAACCATGAACCAACCAATGCCACCTTGTAAGCCACCGAGAATAAAAAATACAAAAAGTAGAATAGCTAATTTTTTAGTAATGGCGCCTTTAATAATGAAATAGATCAAAGGTAACAGGACCACAAATCCGATAAGACGTCCCAAAAAGCGATGGCTCCACTCTGCCCAGAATATTTGTTTAAATCCATCTAAACCAAACCCGTTATTAATAATTTGATATTGAGGAATGGTTTTATATAAATCAAATTCTCGAACCCATTCAGCATGACTTAAAGGAGGGATAATTCCAGTAATTGGTTTCCAATCCATAATGGACAGGCCTGATCCAGTAAGGCGAGTATATCCACCAAGGGCAATCATGCATAAAAGCATGAAACAAATAAAGAATAACCAGTTTGATACGGATTTATTATGCTGCATGGCTAGAGAATTATCTTCATAAGGGTTATAAGGGGTCGTTTATACGAAAAAAATATATTCTTATTTGATTTTTAGCCTTATAAACAGCTTTTAGCAAGTCGCACTTTTAAATACTGATTAAAAGATAGATCATGGATAATATAATGAACTCGTCCAGTTTAGCTTCTGTTTTCAAGCAGTTTTACAAACCATTATTAATGGTATTGGGAATTGTTCTTGTCGCATTTTTAGCTAGATATTTTCATGGGTTAGATTTATTTTTAAGCGATCATCATTTGTTAAAAAGAGGGATTGAAGGTCAAGCTATTTTCTTGTTGGTTGCAATTTTAATGTGCGCAATTGGCTTTCCAAGGCAAGTTGTTTGTTTAACTGCTGGGGTTGTCTATGGATTTTGGCTAGGATTTCTGTATGCGACCATTGCAACGATTGTTGGCGCTGTGATTACCTATAGTTGGGCGTTATGGTTAGGAAAAGATTGGGGTAAAAAATATTTAGCGCATTCAAAATTAAAGAAAATCAATCGTTTTATTCAGGACAATCCTTTTAATGCAGTTTTAATGTGCCGTTTAATGCCTATAGGATCTTCGGTTGTTTTAAATACGACTGCTGGAGTAGTTGGGATTGGTTGGCTACCTTTTTTAGGAGCAACTTTTTTAGGAAGTATGCCTCAGACAATTGTCTTTGTTTTATTAGGTGGTGGGGTGCGTATTGGTCATACAGGCCAAATTATTTTAAGTGCAGTTTTATTTGTTATGTCTGCGGGGCTTGGGATATTCTTAATGAAACGTTCTTTTTCAAAGAAAAATGACTTGTTATTGCCTTAAATTCCTTTTTATAGTGGTTGAATGATTTTATCAAAAGGAATGATTAAAATGAAATTATATACAAAACCAGGAGCATGCTCTACGGCAGATCATATTGCACTTTGTTGGTGTGATGTACAATTTGAAACACAAAATGTAACGCCAGAACTTTTGAAAGATCCTAAATTCCTAGAGTTAAATCCTATGGGACAAATTCCAGTATTGGTTGATGGAGATTTTGTATTAACGCAAAATGTTGCCATTTTAACGTATATTGCTGAATCTTTTCCAAAAGCTAAGTTGCTAGGAGATGGAAGTTTACAACATAAAGCAGAAGCTTTGCGCTGGTTGTCTTTTGTTAATGCTGACGTGCACCCAGCTTTCTCTTTGATTTTTGGTGGAAAGAAATATAGTTCTGATCCTGTCATTGTCGAAGCTTTGGCTAAAGGTGCTGCAGAGCGTCTTCATAAACTCTTTGCGCAAGCAAATGATCAATTGAATGATAAAGAATGGATTGCAGGCTTTCGTAGCGTTGCAGATCCTTATTTATTTATGACGTTAACATGGGCAAAACGCATAGGTTTAGATTTATCTGGCTTTGCTAATTTACAAAAATACTTTACAAAAATGGAACAAGATCCTGGTGTGAAAGCAGCCTTTAAAGCTGAGGGACTCATTTAGTTTTTAAGTTTGGACGACGATATGACTGACTATTTACCTTTTGCGCCTGTATATCGAATATTTTCACCTACTTCTGGGGCTGAGGTAAAAGAGTTAAGAGCGTTAGTAGATGATAAAGCTTGGGTTAAACCTGACTTTTCATCTTCGTATCGTCGTCTTCAAAGCCGTTCATTGCAAGATGAGTGGGATACATTCCCACCACAAAAGCATGTTGCTTATAATTTATTATTTGAAAATGTGACGATTAGTTCAGAAAGTGGTCTTGTTCGAACACAGAGTGGTCATATGATTGGAGATACCTTTGATCATTCACAGGCTGTTGTTGATTTATATAAACAATCTGATGCCGGCGAAATTTCTATTCCTAAACCCAAAGAAAAATTAGTGGGATGTTGGCTTTCTTTATTATTTCCTAATCAAGATAACTATTATCATTGTCTTGTGATGAATATAGGACGATTGTTTCAAATTAATGATTCTGAAGTTCAAATGATTCAAGGGGTGTTAGTGCCTTATCATTTAACAGCTGTTCAATATAGAACAATTGAAATTGCATTAAAATTGATTTTTTGCGATCGTGAAATAGAGATTAAAAAAATTGAATGGGGCCAGTCTGTTGAGGTGGATAAAATATTTTATCCATGGAATGCAGTTAGTTTAGCTTTAGGGTATACGCACTCAGGGGTTATTTCATTTTTTCGTAGAGTTGCTTCATCGTTAAAATTTTTAGATGTTTCATTTCCAAAGCGTTTTTATATTGATCGCAGGACTGCTTCTAATCGTGTATTACATAATGAAGATGAATTAGTTGAGGTATTAGAGCAAAGAGGTTTCGCTATTGTTCAATTGGAGTATTTAACATTAGATGAACAAGCTGGTTTATTTTCTAATGCAGAATATATTATTGGTGCTCATGGGGCAGGGCTAGCAAATATGGTTTTTTGCCAGCCAGAAACAAAAATTATAGAGTTGATGCCACATACTTTGCTGCGGTGGTGTTATCGGCAAATTGCTATGGTTGCGGACTTGCCCTATCAATGTGTGATTACAGAAAGTTATTCCGAGAGTGAGGGCATTCCTCCAGCTTGGGCTTCGCATAGTATTTCTATTCCAGATATATTAGATGCTTTGAAAGATTAATGATTGTTTATTTTAAGATTTGGCTTTCATTATTAGGTAGGTTTTGTTGATGTAAAACTGCTTTGATAATACCATCCATTATTATTTTTGCTACAAACGGACGGAAATGAATAGGATCCCAAAAACTATTTCTTTGTTGCGTGAGATGATTAGAAAGTGCAAAGTCAATGGCTGTTGTATTTGGTATTGTTTGTGCAAGGTGAGCTAAATTAGCTTTGCAGGCTTTCCAACTCATATCTGTCCATCTACCAGAATCGCCATAAAATTCTGCTGAAAAAGGTGGAATAATAATAATTTTAAGTGTGTTTTTGGGAAGTTTATTAACTATACGTTGTAATCTAGATAGAGTAGGTTGCGTATGAATGCGTCCATTCATCGCAGAATTATCTGCTTTAGGCCATTCAGCGAAAACATGATTAACTTTTTGGGGGTCGTAGATGAATGAGGCTGGTAATAATGGCGTATAGCCATCAGATCCATAACGTTGTTTCTTTAAACCAATGAGCCATAAAAATTGATTGACTGCTTCTTGGAGGGCATATTGATTTGCCATTTTTAAATAACCAACCCATGGAGACCCTTCATACATCCATAAAGGAATAGGCCTACTGCCTTGTTTGGGGTCATGAAAGCACCAAATATTATCAGTATTAAAAATAATGACTTTAGGATGAGGATGATGCTGTAAGAAAAGATTAAAGATCTTTTCTTGCTCCCAAGGAGTAGAGGAGTTCATCGATAAATTAACGAAATGTGCATTTAAAGGTTTGTTTAGAATCCTTGGTTGTAAAGGACGACTGGTTGAGGTTCCTATAATTGCGGAATCAAATTGCTGATTAATTGCCAATGCAGGGAAACTATATCTTGCATTGGTCGAAATGGGAATGCGATGGAATGGAGGGGATAGAGGTAACATGCCCCATGGATCAACGATGACAATAAATAACCAAATTAAGAAGATAGCTCCCCCAGTAATTCCAAGGAAGATCAATGCAAATTTGCGCCAAGGACTAGAAGCGGAAGTAAATGAAGGCATCAGGAATACGCCCTCCAATTAAAAGAATGAAATAAGCAGCAGTAGTGCCTCCGACAACAGCTATCCATTTAGAAGGGCGTAGATATTTATTGAGTAGGTTTTGGCTAGAAGGACAGAATAAAACTAATAAAATAGCAAGATAAAAAATGATATTATGACGGATTTTATAAGTTCCTAACCCGTTGATTCCAAGCATTGATTGCCAGATATGAGCAGCTGTTGAAAAATTTTCTGCTCGAAAAATAACCCAGCTGAAAATCAAGAATAATAAAGTAATCATCCAAGCAATAGGTTTAGGGAAAGTGAATGGGGAGATCTTTTTCCAAGCATGATTGATCGTTAATCCAACGCCATGCATTCCACCCCATGCTACAAAGCTCCATCCTGCGCCATGCCATAATCCCGCAAGGAGCATGGTGGTGATTAGATTTGTGCTTTGTCGAATAGGGCCACATCTGTTTCCACCTAAAGGGATATAAAGGTAGTCTCTTAGAAAGCGAGAGAGTGTCATATGCCAACGTCGCCAAAATTCTTGCAAATTATGAGATTGATAAGGGGCATTAAAATTATATGGCAGTTGTAAACCAAATAATAAAGCAATACCAATAGCCATATCTGAATAGCCAGAAAAATCAAAAAAGATTTGTAAACTATAAGCAATGGCAGCGACCCAAGCTTCTGTTATATTGAGGAGTTGCCCTTGAGCAGCTTGATCAAATAACGGATTACAAGTCATAGCAATGCTTTCGGCAAAGCCAACCTTTTTAATTAACCCAATGAGGATTAAGCATAATCCTTTGCTGATATTTTCCCAGAGTTGAGGGTTAACAGGGTTTTTCTCAAACTGTGGAATAATTTCATTGTGACGAACAATGGGGCCTGCAATGAGCTGGGGAAAGAACGTTACAAATTCAAAAAAATCTACAAGGCTATAGATGTGTTTCTCACCACGTTTTAGGTCAATTAAATATGAAATTTTTTGAAAGATAAAAAAGGAAATTCCCAATGGCATAATGATATTCCAAGGAGTGTGGTGCATTCCGAATATATCGTCTACATTTTCAGCAAAGAAGTTGGTATATTTAAAAAAGCCAAGCATTGCTATATTGAGAATAATGCCACCTGTTAGCCATGCTTTATGATGGCTTTTACCGTATTGGCACGCGATGATCCAGTTTATAAAGGTGAGTAAGATTAATGAAGGAACAAAATGCCAACTCCATAATCCATAAAAGATTAAAGAGGCTGATATAATCACCAATTGTCTCAGAATTCGAACTTGAACACAGCTATAAAAAGCAATGAGTACAAGAGGAAGGAAAAGAATTAGAAATCCTTGCGTACTGAATAACATGGGATTGCTTTGTTACGTTTCAGAAAGCCAGTTGAATATTGGCATGGTGGATAAGTTATTCTTCATTTAAAAGATAAAGCGCATCAAGTAAAGTAATTTGTAAACTGCCTGTATCTTTGGTAGATTGCATAGTAATATTACCAGTAGTGCGAATTGAAGTTATTGCATAGTTTCTTCGCGTGAGGAATATCGATTATCTCCAGGTTGATTATCAATGTTTTAGTTTGTTGGACAAACTCTTTAGTGGCTTTCTAGCCATTAATTGTTATGGAGAGTGTTTTTAAAGCTAATTATATATTTGCTGTGAATTGGGTCACAACCATATTGGTAATATTATGGATTAGTGGGTTACTTGGATGGATTGTATACAAAGTGTGTGCGACGTGATTGGCTGTAGACATTGGTAAAAGTTGTGCATTTACGATTTGAAATAAATACGGAGTTATAAAATGGATCTCGGTTTAAGGAATAAAAAAGTAGTTATTAGTGGGGGATCTAAAGGGATTGGTTTTGCGATTGCTCAACAATTTATTGCAGAAGGTGCAGAAGTATTTATTTGTGCGCGTCAACAAAAAGGGATTGATGAAGCGGTTGCACAATTAGGAAGTAAAGCGAGAGGCAGTGTTGTCGATATGGCTGATCCTAAACAAATTGAAAAATGGATTCATCATGCTCATAAAGAAATGGGCGGAATAGATATTCTTGTTTCTAACGTCAGTGCGTTGGCTTCTGGTTCAGATTTAGAAACATGGAAAAAAGCAGCTGATATTGATTTGTTTGGGAATATTGCTTTGATGAATGCAGCAGTTCCTTATTTTACAAAACAACAAAGCGGTAATATCGTGATTATTTCTACGGTTTCTGCTGTTGAAATTGATGGGTTTGCAGAGCCTTATGGTGCTTTAAAAGCAGCGTTAAATCACTATGGTAAGTCTTTATCTTTAAAATTAGCTGATAAAAATGTACGTGTGAATTTAGTTTCTCCAGGAAATGTATATTTCAAAGGAGGGATTTGGAATAAAATTGAAACAGAAACGCCTGAAGTTTTCCAAGAGTGTCTAAAGAAAAATCCAATGGGTAAAATGGTGACTGCGGAAGGGGTTGCTTCTAGTGTGCTTTTTTTAGCAAGTGAACAAGCTGAGTTTATTACAGGAACGAATTTGGTGATTGATGGTGGCTTAACCAAAAGAGTGTGATTTTTAAAGAGCGTAAGTGAAATATTTTGTTGGTAACATAGGTTTTGATCTATTTATCAACAAAGTATAATGTATAATTATTATTTAATAGATAGATTGTGGAGCTTGTTTTAAAAATGCAGAATACCTCTCAAGTTAATAAAATTATTGCATTTTTAAAAACACATCCAGATCAGCGTTATACATCACGAGAGATTGCAGAGGCGCTAATCGCTTTATACCCTGAATTTTATGCACAAAAACGTCAAAATAGTAACCAAGAATTTGCGTCTGATGCAGCTTTTGTTAATCAAGTTGTATCTGAGATTGGTGCACGTGCTACTATAATAATTAAAAAACATCCTGCCATTGAAATACAAGATCAACCACGCCCACGTAAATATTGGTTTTCTTCTAAGAAAAGAGACACTGTATCAGATGTGCTTGAAGAAAATATTGCAGAGGTGGATTCTTCGATAGAGTTAGAAACAAAATCAAAACCTGAAATCCATTTAGAAAAAGAAATGTATCCTCTATTGCAGCAATATTTAAAAGAAATAGGATTGATTTCAAAACGGTTGGATGAAAAGAAATCAAAGAATAGTAAGGGTAGAAATGGTAATGAGTGGTTACATCCTGATATTGTAGCGATGCAAGCCATTCCACATCAATGGAATCATATTGTGCAAACTTGTGTTCAAGCAGGTGGAGGGGACATGGTGCATCTTTGGTCGTTTGAAGTAAAAAAGAAGATCACAATGTCTTCCGTTAGAGAGAGTTTTTTTCAAACAGTTAGTAACTCTAGTTGGGCTAATTATGGATATTTAGTCTGTGCAAGTATTGAAGGAGATGACACACAAGAAGAGTTACGTATGTTATCTGCATTACATGGAATTGGGGTGATGATTTTAAATACAGAAAACCTTTCAGAAAGTAATATTCTTATTCCTGCGAAATTTCGTGAAAAGCCAGATTGGCGTTCAATTAATCGCCTTGTTGTAGAAAATAAAGATATGGCAGACTTTATTCAATATGTTGCAAGTTATTATAAAAGTGGTTGGTTATCTAAACCTCAATATAATCTTTAAATTTAGTGCAAATGTAAAATCGGAATATTGAGATAGCGCAATAAGTCTACCGTTTTACTGCCGAAAATTAGATTATATAAAGAGTTATTTTCAAACGCACTCATAAACAAAATATCAATACATTGTTCTTGTACAGTTCGGATAATTGTATCCTCGATTGTTCCCCCACCTAAAATAAACGAGGAAATTACGTTATATCCAGCATTTTCCAAAATTTGGTGCGCCCAGTCTAACTCTTTCTGACGTTCGTTTGTTGGTTTTCCTGACATCACGAGATATAAAGGAATAGACAAACAATATTTTTCTTGTGCTAAGTGTTTTACAAGTCGTTTAGAGATCTCACTACCACTAAATGCGAGCATACTATTCTGCGGCGTTTTAAACTCTTCTGCAACGGTCAGAACGGGTTTATGAAGTACACGAAGAATCTTCTGAATACTTTTTCCAATCGCATCTTGATGTTTCTTCTCTGTATTTTCGCCACGTCGCCCCATGACTAATAGGTCAATATTATCTTCATACCGAATGACTTTTTCTTTAAAGGACCCATACTCTTCGTGGATTTGTAATAAAGAAGGATCAACGCCTTTTTCTAAAGCGCGCTCATAATAGATATTTAAAAGCTTTCGACGAGGCGTTTTTTGTGCTGTATCCGTTGGAGCATTTATTGGAGGGCAGTCTCCAATATGGAATAACTCCAAAGGCTTATGAATGGAATTGGTAATCCAAGCAGCATAATCGGTTACATAAGCAGAGTAAGTGGATTGATCAATGCAAGCAACTACTTTAGTATTTTCCATAAGATGATCCTTACCCGTTATTACAAGCTTATTGTTACCTATAATTTATAGAAGAATCAAATAGAATAAATGATCACCGGATAAAACTCTTGAGAGGTTATTTTTCAAGAGAAAATAGTATTCTTCATATTTGTATATCAATATGAAGAATACGTTGCTTTTAAGCTATTTTATAATCAACGCCTGGTTGTTTAAGTTTGATAAAATAAGTTAATACTGCGGCGATATAGTATAAAACACCATAAATAATAAAGACGCCATAATTACCAAAACCGATAAAGTAAATAACGGAAACTAAAGCATTTCCTAAGAATTGGCTGAGGCCTCCACCAAGATTTTGAATGGATACAGCAGCGCCTTTACGCTCTGGTGCTAGCATTGGAAAAATGGCACCCATAGGAACAAAAGAGGTAATTGTTAATGCGAAAAAGAGCATTGCGGCAATGCTTGCATAAACGTTTCCTGGGAAGATAGTTGGAACATAGTATAATAAGATTGTCGCGGTTCCACAGCCCACAAATCCAACCCATCGCATTTGTTTTAACCAACCAATACGATCGCCAATAATTCCCCATAACACATTGGTAAAAGGTTGAATAGGATAGATGAAGATACTGATTAATTGCCATTGATGTAATGTAAATTGTCCACCATCATTAGATGTCATAAAATTTGGTAAAACAACAGTTAAAACGCCGAAAAGAGAGAAATTACAAATCGCTCTGATAACTAGGGCAATAGCTAAATCTTTACTACGAAAGACCAGTGTTAAGTCACTGAGAATCTCAGACATTCTGTGTCCAAAAGAATGGTTTTCTTTAATTGTTTTTTCTGTTTTTGTTTCTTGTGGTGTTTTGAGTAAGAATATAGTAATCGCAGCTCCAGCCATTGCCCAAATTAATGCTTGCCACAAGGTAAATTCAGATCCGAGCTTTTCAACAAAGAAGTAGGGAATGCAATATCCAATAATACCATATCCAATGGTAAACATAGACCAAATCCAACCAACAGCAGAAGCAAGCTGATTGTCCGGGGTTTCTTTGACGACCCAGTAAAAGAAACCATAGAAGAATAAGGGATAAGCGAACCCTCTTAGTCCATAAAAGATAAAGATTGCGTAGTAGTTATGCGGTACAATGCCGAATTGCATAAAGGCAGCATGCAAGACAATCCACATTACTACTCCAATAACCATGATTCTTTTTGCACCAAAGGTTTCTGCAAAAACGCCTGATAACCAACTGGAAATAGCAGCAGTTAATCCATAAATAGAAAAGATTAAACTTCCTTTATCTTCAGGAATTCCTAAGTCGTGGTGAATGTAGTGGGCTAAGAAACTTTGTTCAAAGCCATCTCCAGCCATAAAAAGGGCAACGGCAATATATCCCCAAAATAGGGAAACAGGCATACCGATAACCATACGAGATTTAGTGACACTGTTGCTCATTTTGTGATGTCCACAAGAGTAAAAATAGGGAAAAAGAGGCAAAAAAACCCGTCATAATCGGTATCATGACGGGTTTTTGTTTGGAAAATAACGTAAGTTATTCAATAAGTTGAATTTGTAACTTTACGTCATCTGGTTTGGCGGAAGCAGCACGTTCGAAAGCTTCAATGGCTTTTTCAAACGGATAAATACCAGAAATTAATGGTTTAAGATTTACTTTGCCTGATGCAATTAAACTAACAGCACGGTCATACACATTTGCATAACGGAAAACAGTTTCCATACGTAATTCTTTACTTTGTGCGGTTACAAAATCAAAAGGAACTTTATCAACAGGCATACCAACAAATACGATAGTGCCACCTGGTCTAACAGACGCTAAAAGAGGATCATAAGATGAAGGGTGTCCTGATGCTTCGAAAGCCACATCAACGCCCCAGTCTTTTCCACATTCAGCTTTTACTTTTTCGACTAAAGAGTCTTTGGCAACATTAACAGGAATAAGACCTTCATATTGGCCTGCAATGGCAAGTTTGGGTGCAGCAACATCAGAGATAAATACTTTGCTGGCACCAGAAGCCAAAGCAGCCAATGCAGTTAAAATACCAATTGGGCCACAACCAGCAACTAAACAAATATCACCAGGTTTAATTTTGCCTTTAACACAAGCATGAACACCCGTTGCAAAAGGTTCTACAAAAGCACCTTCGGCAAAAGAAACGTTGTCAGGAAGTTTAAAAGTATAAGCAGCAGGATGAACAACGCTTTCTGTTAAACATCCATGGATAGGAGGGGTTGCCCAAAAACGAACATCTGGGTCTACGTTATAGATTCCAAGTTGAGTTGCTTTTGAATGTAAGTTTGGAACACCAGGTTCCATACAAACCCTGTCACCGACTTTTAGATTTTTAACATCTTTACCGACTTCTACAACAGTTCCAGAGGCTTCATGTCCAAGAACCATTGGTTCATTTACAACAAAAGGTCCAATTTTTCCGTGGGTATAATAGTGAACATCACTGCCACAAACACCAACATTATGGATTTTGATTTTGACATCATTTGCACCTACATGACTAGGTAGGTCGATATCACGAATGCTTAATTTTCCTTTGCATTCCAAAACAAGCGCTTTTGCCATAACAATATCCTTATAAACTTTTAAATATACGAATGACCTAGCGATAACATTAATTTACATCAATTGAACAATCACAAAGCAGTGAATTATTGTGAGAAAAAAAATTCTTCTCTTTAAGCTTCCCAAGTGAGGAGAAGATTGAGTAAAAATTGTTTGTTTGCCAATATAGGTTTAAGGCACAACAAGGCTGTACTAATTGCAAAAATCTTTAATTTGCTTTTTAATCTTAGAATATACAATGCAGCCTCCTATAATAAGAGGTGTTTACGTAGCAAAAAGTAAATATCTGGGGTATCCTGAAAACGACTATAGCATTTTGGAATGTAAGGGCAATTTTTTCTATCTAAAGTTTTGGTCAAAAGAAAGTGATAAAAACCTAATCGGTTTTAGTTGTTAGTGTTTGTGTATAATGTGAGGAGATAGTGATGGAGTGTGATGAAGATTTGGAGTGTTATAAAACGCTTTCTGTGTGGACAGAAATGACATTGCCAGAAGCATTTAAGAGTCGCCATAATACAAAAGCAGGAACTTGGGCAAAATTGCAGATTTTATCGGGTCATGTGACGATGGAGTTTATGACAGAAGATGGCGTGGTTACAGGAAAAGCAGAATACTCTGTTGAAAATCAACCGCCTTTGATTGAACCAAAACAATATCATCGGATTGCTGCGTGGAGTCATGACTTGAGTTGTCAGTTATCATTCTATTGTAAAAAATTTTCAGAATCTTGAAATAAAAAAACCATTCCTAATGGTTGTTATGAATGGTTTTTTATCTGTTTATTTCGATTGGTAATTATGAAGAAAGTGCTTTTTTCTCATAATATTTAATGCGATCTACTTTTGGTGCAGAGTTACCACCAGAGAATTCAGAATCTAACCATGTTTTAATAATTGTTTTTGCAAGTTCTGGTCCAATGACTCTTTCACCTAATGTGATGATTTGAGCATCATTACTTTTTCTAGCGCGTTCTGCTGAAAAAGTATCATGACATTGTGCTGCACGAATTCCAGGAATTTTATTAGCAGTGATTGCCATGCCAATGCCTGTTCCACAAACCAAGATTCCTCTTTCATGTTTGCCTTCTTTGATTGCCTGTCCAACAGACCATGCAATATCAGGATAAAAGTTTGATTCACGATTGGCATCAGTGCTGTAATCAACAACTTTAATACCAAGAGATTCTAGAAATTCAACTAATGTATTTTTTAAGCTAACAGCAGCATCATCACAGCCAATTGCAATTGGTAACATTGATTTTTTCCTTAAATTTTAAATGGTTAGGAATTAAATTTGTTCTTTTAGTAATTATCACGAAAAATTTAATTATAAAACAAAGAAAAATTAAGATTATTTCGTTAAAAATACAAAAAATTAAATAAAAATCCTCTTATTCTCCTTTGTTGTTCCAAATTCTATAGAAGTCAACTCACAAGTATTTTATTTGTCTTTTAAGTAAATTTATTCAAATATGCTGAAATATAATTATTTCAATTAATGAAAGTTTAAACCAATGGCAGAAAGCAAAGCTGGTCCTGTAGCTAAATTGGATAATATTCCTAAAACAATGCGCGCAATTGTGGCGTATGCACCTCATGATTATCGTTTTGAACAGGTGCCTGTCCCTGAAATTGGTCCTAATGAAATTTTGCTTAAAGTTGAAGCATGCGGTATTTGCGCAGGTGATGTGAAGTCTTTTGAAGGTGCTCCTAGTTTTTGGGGTGATGATAAACAACCTGCTTATATTAAAGCTCCAATGATTCCAGGCCATGAATTTATTGGTCATGTCGTTGCATATGGCGAAGGGGTCAAAGATTTTAAATTAAATGATCGTATTACATCTGAACAAATTGTTCCTTGTTGGGATTGCCGTTTTTGTAATCGTGGTGAATATTGGATGTGTGAAAAACACGATTTATACGGTTTCCAAAATAATGTAAACGGCGGTATGGCTGAATATATAAAAATTCCCAAAGAGGGAATTAATCACCATGTTCCAGACGATCTTCCAATGAATAAAGCTATTTTGATCGAACCTTATGCTTGTTCATTACATGCTGTTCAACGTGCCAGTGTTAAACTGGGTGATTTTGTTGTTCTTTCTGGTGCAGGAACCCTTGGTTTGGGAATGATCGGTGCAATTAAGAAGTCAGGTCCAGAGAAATTGGTTGTTCTTGATCTTAGTGAAGAACGTTTGGCATTAGCTAAACATTTTGGTGCTGATATTGTGATGAACCCAGCTAAAGAAGATGTTGTCACAAAAATCAAAGAAATGACTGAAGGTTATGGCTGTGATATTTATATTGAAGCAACAGGTGCTGGTAAGTCAGTTGAACAAGGGTTAGCAATGATCCGTAAATTGGGTCGTTTTGTTGAATTCTCAGTGTTCAAAGATCCAGTTGCAGTGGATTGGAGTATCATCAGTGATCGTAAAGAATTGGATGTATTAGGGTCTCACCTTGGTCCATATTGTTACCCAATGACCATCAAAGGAATTCAAAATGGTGATTTCCCAACTGAAGGCGTTGTAACACATGTATTTCCACTAGAAAAATACAAGGAAGCATTCGACATCATGAAAAAAGGCGTCGGTTCTTTAAAAGTTGTCTTAGATCCAAACATGAAATAGCATTTTTTTGATTGAAAGCTTGGTTTTTATACCAAGCTTTTATCAAGATTAAGGAAGAATGTATGTCCAATTTAATTAACAAAATTTTTGTCTCACCTAAATTAATGCTCGGCTATTTTGGGGTGATGATTTTTATGGCTGGTGAAGGTTTAGAGTTAAACTGGTTGCCAGAATATTTGCAGCAATCTGGTCATATGACACAGGCTCAAACTGGTTTGATTTATACAATTTATGGATTGATGGTTGCCATTTCATCATGGTTCTCTGGTGTTTTAGCCGAGATCTATGGTGTCAGACGCGTGATGTTTATTGGACTGATTTTGTTTTATGTTGGTTCATTCTTCTTCCTAACTTTTGGAATGCCTACGCATAATTTATATTGGATTATTCCTACTTATGCGATCAGAGGATTGGCTTATCCATTATTTGCTTATGGTTTTTTGGTTTGGGTTGCTTATGAAGCACCAGCTGAAAAATTAGGGTCAGCAGTGGGTATTTTTTGGTTTATGTATTCTGGTGGGGTTGCCGTTATTGGTACTGGATACTCTAATGTTATGTTAAACTATTACCATATTTCACATTTACATGTTCTATGGACTGCATTGATTTTTGTTACTGTTGGTGCTGTGGTTGCCTTAGCATTAAGTGGTGGTGATAAAAATAGTGACAACAAAAAAACTGAAAAAGCTTCTTTTTCTTATTTATTGAATGGATTAACAATTTTAACCAAAAAACCAAAAGTTGCGATGGGTGGTATTGTTCGTATGATTAATACCAGTGCAGCCTACGGTTTTCCAGTATTTATTCCTGCATTATTGATTGCCGAACATTATGATAAAGATGTGTGGTTATCAGTAGTAACTTGGCTTTGGATGGTGAATGTTATTTTTAATTTATTGTGGGGTATTATTGGCGATAAATTGGGATGGCGTAACGTTGTGATGTGGTTCGGCTGTGTAGGTTGTGCGATTACTACTTTCTTGTTCTATTATGCAATTGAAGCGCATGCTTCAGTGTTAACAATTACATTGATCGCTAGTGTATATGGTTGTTTCCTTGCGGCGTTTGTTCCATTGTCTGCGATTATGCCAATGTTGGCACCTAAAGATAAAGGTGCAGCAATGTCTATCCTAAACTTTGGTGCAGGGATGAGTTATTTCTTTGGATATTTTATCGTAACTCTATTTATTGCTTCAGTTGGTAATGCAGGCGTTATTTATATCTATACAGCTTTATATATCGTTGCAGCTTGCTTGATGATCTTTGTGAATGTTGGTCAACCTACAAGTGATAGTGTTGAGCACGAAGTTGGTGTCGCTGTTAAAGAAGCATTGTAGTCTATTTTATAGTTAATTATTTAAGGAGTATCTTTGATGTCTAAGAAAGAAATGTTTGATTTAGCTGGTAAAGTTGCTGTTGTTACAGGTGGTGGCGCAGGAATTGGTAATGAAATTGCTCATGCTTATCTTGCTAAAGGTGTAAAAGTTGCTCTATTAGATCGTGCAGACAACATTGCAGATATCGCTAAAGAGCTAGGTGCTGATAAAGCAATTGGTATTCAGCTTGATGTCACCAGTAAAGATCAAATTACGAAAGCAGTAAAAGCGGTTGTTGATCATTATGGTCGTATTGATGTTTTGGTAAACTGTGCTGGTGTTGCGTTGTTAGATGCTGCTGAAAATATTAGCGAAGATATGTGGAATGCAACAATTAACATTAATTTAACAGGTACATTCTTAGTCTGCCAAGCAGTGGGTAATGTGATGTTAAAACAAGGACATGGTTCTATTATTAATCTTGCTTCTCAAGCAGGTGTAGTTGCATTGCCGAATCATGTTGCTTATTGTGCAAGTAAAGCTGGTGTGATCGGTCTTACTCAAGTATTATCATTGGAATGGGGGCCCTCCAATATTAATGTAAACTCTATTTCCCCTACGGTTGTTTTAACTGAGCTTGGTAAAAAAGCATGGGCAGGTAAAGTCGGTGAAGAATTTAAAGCAAAAATTCCATCACGCCGTTTTGCTGAACCTGAACAAATTGCCGCTGCTGCTGTTTACTTGGCCAGTAGCGAAGCATCCATTATTAATGGTGCTAATTTAGTTATCGATGGTGGTTTTACAGTCCAGTAATATCACAGTGGTATTTCTCTAATTTTAAAGTGAATGAATTATGAAATTAAACAGAATTATTAACGATCCTGATCTTGTCGTCGAAGATGCAATTGAAGGTTATGTTGCTGCTCATCCAGAGCTTTTCGCAAAAACAGATCACGAAAGAGTATTGAAATACCCTGCCATTCCTCAAAAAGGAAAAGTTGGGATTGTAACAGGTGGTGGCTCAGGTCACGAACCAGCATTCTTGGGCTATGTTGGTAAAAACATGGTTGATGCTGTTGCTATTGGTGAAATCTTTTCTTCACCAACAGCAGGTGCGTTCCTTGATGCAATGAAAGCGTCTGATGGTGGTGCTGGTGTTGCATGTCTTTACGGAAACTATGCTGGCGATAACATGAATGTTAAAATGGCAGTTAAAAAAGCTGCTGCTGCTGGTATCACAGTGAAAACTGTTGTTGCAAATGATGATGTTGCTTCTGCTCCGATTACGGAAAGAGAAAAACGTCGTGGTGTTGCTGGTGAAATCCTAATGTGGAAAGTAGGCGGTGCAGCTGCTGCAGCTGGATATGATCTTGATGGTGTTATTGGTGCGGCACAAAAAGCAATTGATAACTGTCGTTCTATTGGCGTTGGTTTAAGTTCTTGTATTATTCCTGCTGTGGGTCATCCCAACTTCAATATTGATAATGGTATGATGGAAGTTGGTATTGGACATCATGGTGAACCAGGAATTAATGTTGTTCCATTGCAACCAGCTAATGAAATGGCTTATACAATGTTAGAACCAATTTTAAAAGAAGGTATCTTTGAAGCTGGTTCTGAAGTTGTTGTTTTAGTTTCTGGTTTGGGTGCAACCCCAACAATGGAACTTTATATTTATTATGCTGAAGTTGATCGTATTTTGAAAGAAAAAGGCGTAAAAGTGCATCGTAGCTATGTTGGAAATTATTTCACCTCTCTTGAAATGATGGGTGTTACATTGACTATGATGAAATTAGACGACGAGTTGAAAAAGCTTGTTGATGCTCCTGTTCATTCTCTTGGTATGGTTCAAGGTTAATAAAATGTCTGAAGTTGTTGTTATTAAAAATGGTGTTGATGTTGTTGATGATTTGATCAATGTAATCGTTAGCAATCGTGATTACTTAAGTGAGATCGATGGTGCTATCGGGGATGGAGATCATGGTATTAACATGGCTAAAGGATTCAATATTTGTAAAAAACGTATTGATGGTAAGCAATTAACATTATCAGAAGCTTTAGCTGAACTTAGTGATTCCTTGATGGAAGGAATTGGTGGTTCTATGGGGCCTTTATATGGCTGCATTTTCACAGGTTGGTCAGATAGCGTTCAAGGTAAAACTGAACTAACCAAAGAAGATGTACAAGCAATGTTGGCGAATGGGATGAGCGAATTACAAGATATTAGCCCAGCTCAAAAAGGTGATAAATGTTTGGTAGATACATTATTTCCTGCCACAGATAGTTTTGCACAAGCTGTAAAAGATGGAAAAACCTTTAAAGAAGCATTGAACATTATGAAAGATGCTGCTGCAAAAGGTCGTGATTCTACAAAAGATTTAGTGGCTAAAATTGGTCGTGCAAGCCGTCTTGGTGAACGTTCAAGAGGTGTATTGGATGCTGGTGCAACATCATGTTGTTTATTGGTTACCCAGCTTGCAGATAGTATTGAAGCAAGAATGAACTAATTCTTATTATTAAGAATTAATATGGTTTTAAAAGCCGTGTTTTCCTTGGTGGAAGCACGGCTTTTTTGATTGGAATGAGGTTCATTAAGAATGAAAAATTTAATTACTATCATTGTGTGTCGCGAGAGTGTTTGTATGGGCGATGACGTTGATGCACCACATGAAAGGTAATATTTACTTAGTTCAGAGATGAATTTAGAGGAATTGTTAATATTATTATTTGGTGCAAATTCAAGGAGGAAAATTATATATTTTAATTATTTAACACAGGAAGATCCAGTGTTGAATTTTGAAAAGATTATGTAAGATTACTATGAAGGGATGAGGTGGGATAATTTACAGTGGGATAGTCTATATGCTCATTAATATGAAAGAGTAAGTCTTTATTAAGATTTACTCTTTCATATTGATATTTATTAAAACTGTATAGAGAGGTTAATAGAGTTTAGAAATTAACGGTTGATCTAAATCCAAAAACAGCTTCATTTTGAATGCGCTTATGAGAGCCATCTTCTAAATTGAGACCACCACCAGGATTGAAGATATATTGAAAGTCAGGTTTTAGTTCCCACCAAGGTGTTGCTTGGATTTGCCATGCAAGCTCAAGATGATGTTCTGTTTTACGAATGCGCCAGTTGGAATCTGCATAATAACGATAATCACGATCATATTGACGTGCACGATTGCTAAAGCTACCAAATCCCCAGCCTAAACCAATGGAATCATCTTCTCTGCCAAAAAGTCCTTTATAAACAAGCCCTGCATCTCCACCCCAATTAACTGGACTGCGATCTCCTGGAGAGGTTTGTATACGTCCAAATATGCCCATTGATTCTTTTGTATCTTGAGTGCGCCAAATCATTTGATCGGCAATTGCATAAACAGACCAGCTATGACGGCGTTTTAACATGGTTTGCGCATTATCAGGATTACCTAATAATTGGCCTTGTGCGTTATAGCGTTGATCAGGGAAGCCAGCACTATCAAAATAGCCACCAAGTCTATATGTTCCAGGATATCCAGCCTTAGCATTCTTATCTTTATCGTCATCAGGAGCAGGGTTTAGGTGATATTGTAATTCATTAATAACAAAGACACCGGTATTAAAGTTAAAATGAGTTCCTGAGCGGTGTCTTTCTTGAGGATCACAAGCAAAAGCTCCAGATGGGTTACAAAAAGATCCTCCGTTTGGATTATCATCTGTTACGGCGAATAAATTTGTCCAATTTGCATTGGGTTGGAATGCAAAACGGATCCCAGGCGCTGCCAAAGGATAATCAACCCCACCACTGTAAGTATCAACAGAACTGACCATTGACCAACCAAAGGAGGAGTTAATAAACATTGTGGCATAATCACTGATATTGAACTCCTGATCTAGGCTGAGTTTACCAATGCGAACTGTCAATTTATCATCCCAGAAGCCTTGTTGGTACCATAGCTCCCATAATCTTGTTGAACGGTCAGCTTCGATACCACTGATATTATTTAAATCACTTAAATTTTCACCAGTAAATTGACGACCTCTGATTTGTAATGCACTGATATTAAATAATCCATGTTTAATACCCAGAACTTTTTCAGGATCCCAGTTTAAGGTGAGGGTAGTCATTCCCTCATAAGCGGCACCTTGTTTGGTACCACCATAGGGATTTCCCCAGACTTCATTAATATCAACAGCGGTGAATGTAATCCCATATTGAGCCAACCAAGGACGGACACCCCACATATCTTTTAGTAACATGTCTTGATCTTCTGGATGTTGCCCCGTGTCTGGATCTAATACTTTTGCTGGAGGAGGTGTTTTTTTTGTCGGATTAGCACTACTATTATTCGTCGATGGCGATGCGTCTTGGCTGACTAATGCAGATGATTGTGCTGCATATGCCTGAGAAGCAGATGCGACCATCATAAGGGCAATATAAGTTGAAAATTGTGTTAATTTTTTTGAATATACGAGATGAGTATATAAAAATTGATTAAATATTGTCAGCATGCGCATATCTCGTATAAAATTATGAGATTGATAATTATTATTAACAATAAATAATTATATTGATTTATTGTCAATTTATATATGCGTAAAATTAACAAAATTATATACAGATAGTGATATTTTTACCTTCTGTCATTTTGTAGTCACACAACAGAAGGTAAAAGGATTGGTCGTAATTAAATGTGCTTTAGAAATTAACCGTTGATCTTAATGCAAAAACAGCCTCGTTTTGCACGCGTTTATAAGAACCTTCTTCTAAATTTAAACCGCCACCAGGATTAAAAATATATTGAAAATCAGGTGTCAGTTGCATCCAAGGAGTGACCTCAAATTGGCTAACTAATTCAATACGGTGTTCTGTATTCCGAACACGCCAGTTTGGGTCTGCATAATAACGATAGTCCCGATCATATTGGCGTGCGCGATTGCCAAAAGTGCCAAAGCCCCAAGCAAATCCAATAGAATCATTTTCGTTATTGAATAACCCTTTATAAACAATGCCAGCATTTCCAGCTAATGTAATTGAAGTTCTATCCCCAGGAGAGGTTTGTAATGTTCCAAACATACCAACAGAATGGCTTTTTTCTTGTTTAGATCGCCAAATCATTTGATCTACAATGCCATAAACTGACCAAGTGTGACGATGATTCCCCATTGTTTGAGGATTATCTGGATTTCCTAGTAATTGTTCGTCAGCATTATAGCGTTGATCAGGAAATTTGGCGCTATCAAAATAAGCGCCTAGCTTATAAGTGCCAGGATAGCCAAGGTTGGCATTATCTTCTTTTGAATCTTCAGGAGCAGGATTTAAATGATATTGTAGTTCATTAATAACAAAGACACCTGTGGTGAAATTGAAATGTGTGCCGCTGACATGCTTGGGTGAGGCATCACAGGTAAAGGCTCCAGAAGGATTACAAAAAGCAACATTGCTGGGATTGTCATCGGTGATGGCTAGAAGGTTTGTCCAATTTTCATTAGGAGAAAATTTAAAGCGTATCCCTGGTGCAGAGAAGGGATATTCAACCCCTGTATTATAGGTATCAACAGTATTAATTAAAGACCATCCAAAGGAAGAGTTTAAGAAAAGAAGCCCGTAATCACTGACGCTGAATTCTGGATCTAAAGCAATTTTACCAAATTTGATGCTAAGTTTATCATCAAAGAAACCTTGTTGGTACCATAACTCCCATAATCGTGTGGAGCGATCGGCATCCATATTATCAACACTATTGAGGTCACCTAGATTATCGGCGGTAAGGCTGCGTCCTCTGATTTGTAATGCGCTGATATTAAATAAACCATTTTTAATCCCAAGAACTTTTTCAGGATCCCAGTTTAACGTGAGAGTGGTGACGCCCCAATAAGCAGGGCCTTGTTTGTATCCACCAGAGGTATTGCCAAAGAGGTCATTGATATCAACGGCGGTAAAGGTAACGCCATATTGAGCCATCCATGGACGAAGACCAAATATAGGGCCGAATAACATACTATCATCTTCGGGATGTTGCCCTGTATCGGCATCTAGTTTTTTTGCTGGAGGAGAAGTGGGTTGTGCAGGATTGCCTGCGGTTGTATTGGAAACTGGGGCTGCATCTTGGCTGATTAATGCAGAATCCCTCGCATAGCCTGTATTGCTCACACCGAACAGAATTAAAGAAATCTGTGAACATCTTGTAAATAGTTTTTTAAAGGAAGCAGAATTTTTAAAACAGAAAAGATGATGGGGTGTGGTTTGCATAGGCACATCCTAACATTGAAACTGATGGAAAGAATTAAGAAGACCAAAATGGTATCGTTTCAACGTTATAATGTGCAAATATGCGCTGTCAAATTATATGTGTAGTCTATGAAAGAAATATTAAAGTTGTGTAAAATTTCATCACACATGGTTATTAGGTATTAAAATTATAAATATTTTGAATTTCACGAATTAAAACTTTGCATTCCTCTTCATTTCCAACCGTGATACGTAACCACTCTTTAATTCGATCTGTGCTGAAGTGGCGGATCAAAATATTCTTTTCTCTGAGTTTAGAAGCAAGTTCTTCGCCAGCAATTTTGGGATGAGAAACAAAAATAAAATTCGATTTAGAATCTAATACTTTAAATCCAAAATTTTGTAGAGATTTTGTTAAATAATCTCTGTTTGCAATGATACGGTTGGCGTTATCAATTGACCACTGAATATCTTTGACGGCTGCCGTTGCAGCCGTTTGTGCTAAACGATCCAAAGGATAAGAGTTAAAGCTATCTTTAACACGTCTAATCCCTTCGATAAGGTCAGGATTACCGACAGCGTATCCTACTCTTAATCCAGCCAACCCATAGAATTTAGAGAAAGTCCGAACAACGAGTAGATTAGGAAATTCATTAATTAAAGAAACAACAGACTCTGCACCAAAATCAATATAAGCTTCATCAACAATAATGACTTGTTTAGGGTGTTCTTTTAAGTATTTTTGGATGAGTTGAGGGTTAAGTAATATGCCTGTTGGTGCATTTGGATTGGTAATTACAATTCCAGCACAATCTTCTTTTTCATAATCGTTTAAATTAATTTCGAAGTTATCTGTTAAAGGAATTGTTTTGTAATTAATATTAAATAAATTACAATAAACAGGATAAAAGCTATAGGTAATATCAGGAAATAATACAGGTTTTTCGTGTTTTAATAGTGCAAAAAAAGCAAATCCAAGCACTTCATCAGATCCATTGCCAACAAAAACACTTTTAGGGTCAACATTGTGTAGTTTCCCGAGCTCTGTGCAGAGTTGCAGGGAGGTTGGATCTGGATAGAGTTTTAAATGATCATCAATGGCACCTTTAAGGGCATTTAAAACTTTTGGAGAAACACCATAAGCATTTTCATTGGTATTTAATTTAATAAGATTAGTGACTTTGGGTTGTTCCCCAGGAGTATAAGGGACAATTTCGTTAACAAAAGGACTCCAAAAAGGGTTATTCATAATCGTTTCCTGAAATGAGAAATTTTAAATAAGATTAATTTTGTTTTTGTAATAGCTGGATCAGTTCGGCGTCACCTTGATTTTCTGCGAGTTGCAGTGGGGTAAGACCTTCGCCGTCTGTATGGTTTGGATTGGCACCAGCTTGGAGTAAGAACTTAACCATTTCATTACGTCCGAATAAAATAGCAAACATTAAAGCCGTACGTCTGAGATTATTTTCAGAATCAACATTCGCACCTGCTTTAATTAAGCGTTCAGCAATAGGAATATATCCTTTAAAAGCAACACCTGTTAATGCAGCAGCACCTTTATTATCAATAATATTAGGGTCAGCCCCTTTTTCTAATAATAATTCAACGGCAGAAAGTTGATTATGATAGCTCGCCAAAATAAGAGCTGTATGCCCTTCGTTATTTTGATGGTTGATGTCCATTCCAGCCCTGATAAATTCAGCGAGTAACTCTATTTCTCCCTGACGCGCTGTATTAAAATATAAAGCTTCGATTTCTTCTGGGGTAAAGGTGGGCTTAAGTGTGTCTGAGTTGGACGTCATGATCATGTCCTTGTGGTGTAAATATTTAATTCAATTTTTTTGATTTTATCGAGATAATGCAAAAAGGGGAAGAGGAACTTAAAAGGGAGACTATTTTGTAGTAAAAGATATAATATTTACACTCGTAGCGTCTTTTATTTTGTCATGTTTTTTATAAAGTAAAATTTTAGTTATAATACTCAATAAGTTTCTCTGAGTAATGTCCCGCCTTCTTTGTAGCACAAGATGTTTTTTGTGGTTTTTAGCATCTATTTGTGCTAATAATGACACGTAAATAAAAGAATATTAATAACTTTTTTGTAATGAATACCTACTTTTTTGTATTAATAAAAAGTAAGTAATTTTATTTTATAAAGATTTTTTGTTTTCTTTTTTAAAATGGGTATTAAGATCGTAAGACAAGTATCCTTATTATTTAAAATTAGGAAAAGACTTTTTTAGGAGAGACTTGAATGAATATTGATGAACTTTGTATTAATACTATTCGTGGTTTAGCAATCGACCAAGTGCAAGCTGCTAATTCTGGACATCCAGGAACACCAATGGATTTGGCACCAGCAGCTTATGCTTTGTGGAACAACGTTTTAAATTACGATCCAGCAGATCCATTATGGCCAGCACGTGATCGTTTTGTGCTTTCTGGTGGTCACGCATCTGCATTATTATATTCAATGATTCATTTGGCTGGCATTCATCATGTAACTCATGATGGTAAAGTTGAAAAACAACCAGCATTGACTTTAAAAGATTTAGAACAATTCAGACAGTTTAATTCAAAAACTCCTGGCCATCCAGAGTATCGTCATACAACAGGCGTTGAAACCACAACGGGTCCTTTGGGACAAGGTTTAGCGACTTCTGTTGGGATGGCAATTGCTCAAAAATGGTTGGCTGCACGTTATAATCAACAAGGTTTCCCTTTGTTTGACTATCACGTTTATACCTTCTGTGGTGATGGCGATTTGATGGAAGGGATTTCTTATGAAGCTGCTTCTGTTGCGGGTCATTTAAAATTAGGAAATCTTGTTTGGGTTTATGACCGTAACCGCATTTCAATTGAAGGTAATATTAATATTGCGTTTACTGAAAATGTAGAAAGCCGTTTCAAAGCTGCTGGTTGGCATATTCATGAAGTAAAAGATGCAAATAATATTGCAGACTTCCAAGCTAAGTTAAATGAAGCACGTAAAGCAAGTGATGCACCAAGCTTAATCGTTTTAGATAGTATCATTGGTTTTGGTTCTCCTAACAAAGCTGGAACACATGGTGTTCACGGTGAACCTTTGGGACCAGATGAAGTTAAGGCTACTAAAAAAGTTTATGGTATGCCTGAAGATAAAACATTCTATGTTGCTGATGGTGTTACAGAACATTTTGCGGCTGGCATTGGTAAACGTGGTGCGGAAGCAAGTAAAAAATGGCATGCATTATTTGCTGAATATAAAACCAAATATCCAGAACTTGCTCAAGAAATCGAAGATATTATTCATAACCGTCTTCCAAAAGGATGGGATAAAGATATTCCGGTATTTGCAGCTGATGCAAAAGGGGTTGCTTCTCGTGCAAGCTCAGGAAAAGTATTGAATGGAATTGCGAAAAATATTCCATGGATGATTGGTGGATCTGCTGATCTTGCACCTTCAAACAAAAGCTGGTTAGAATTTGATGGCGCTGGTGTTTTCCAAAGCCCAGATTATCCAGAAAAAAATGGAACTTTTGCTGGTCGTAACATTCATTATGGTGTTCGTGAACATGCGATGGGTGCGATTGCTAATGGTATTGCATTAAGCGGTCTTAGAACATATGCAGCTGGGTTCTTTATTTTCTCTGATTACATGAAAAACCCAATTCGTTTGGCTTCTTTAATGCAATTGCCGATCGTTTATATCTTTACACATGACAGTATCGGTGTGGGTGAAGATGGTCCAACACATCAACCTATTGAACAATTGGTTCATCTTCGTGCAACTCCTGGTGTCCGTGTTATTCGCCCTGCGGATGCAAACGAAGTGGTTGAAGCATGGAAAATGACAATGGAGAAGGCTTCTCATCCAACCGTATTGGCATTAAGCCGTCAAAACTTACCAACAATTGATCGTTCAAAATATGCTTCTGCTGCTGGTTTACGTAAAGGTGGTTATGTTGTTGCATGTTGTGGTGAAACCCCAGAATTGATCTTGGTTGCAACAGGTAGTGAAGTTGGCTTGGCAATGGAAGCTTACGAAGTATTGATCAAGGAAGGTCAAAAAGTTCGTGTTGTTTCTATTCCTTCATGGGAAATCTTCGAAGAACAACCTCAATCTTATCGTGATGAAGTATTACCTCCTCACGTTACAGCACGTGTTGCGATTGAACAAGCATCTCCAATTGGTTGGGATCGTTATGCAGGCCCAACAGGAACGATTATTGCAATGCGCGGATTTGGCGCTTCTGCACCGTATGAAAAACTACGTGAGCATTTCGGCTTTACTTTAGAAAATGTTCTGGCTGCGGCTAAAGCTCAGCTTAAAAAATAAAAATAAGTAAAAGCCTTCTTTAAAACATGAAAGAAGGCTTTTATCTTTATATAAGTTTTATATTTTTATTAATTTTAGAAAGAAGATCATTCAATGTCTCAAAATCCTCTCGTTCAACTTGAAAAATATGGTCAATCTCCTTGGTTAGACTTTATTCAACGCTCATTTACTGCAAATGGTAGTCTGAAAAAATTAGTTGATGAAGATAACCTTAAAGGGGTTACCTCTAATCCTGCTATTTTTGAAAAAGCGATGGGTCATGGAACTGAATATGATCCACAATTTAAAGAACTTATTGCATCTGGTGTGACAGACGTTCCAACATTATACGAAACCGCTGCGATTGATGATATTCGTGCAACTTGTCATGTTATGTTTCCTGTGTGGGAAAAAACTAAAGGTGTAGATGGATATGTTAGCCTTGAAGTTTCTCCTTACATTGCGATGGATGGTGAAAAAACAATTGAGGAAGCACGTCGTTTATGGAAGCAAGTTGCTGAAAAGAATTTGATGATTAAAATTCCAGCAACGAAACCTTGTGTTCCTGCGATTGAAACAGCAATTTCTGAAGGAATTAATGTAAATGTTACATTATTATTCTCTTTAGAAGCTTATAAGAATGTTCTAGAAGCTTATATGACTGGGTTGGAAAAACACTTAGCTAAAGGGCATCATATTGCTCATATTTCCAGCGTTGCTTCTTTCTTTGTAAGCCGTATTGATGCAGCGATTGATAAAGAAATTGATGGTCGTGTTGCTGCTGGGGATAAAGAAAGTGCAGCATTAAAAGCTGTACGTGGTAAAGTTGCTTTAGCAAACGCGAAAATGGCTTATCAGTATTACCTTGAAGTGATGAAAAGCGACCGTTGGAAAAAATTAGAAGCAGCGGGTGCGAAACCACAACGTCTATTATGGGCAAGTACTGGATGTAAGGATAAAGCTTTCCCAGATACTATTTATGTCGATGAATTAATCGGACAAGACACTGTCAATACTATTCCTCCTGCAACAATGGATGCTTTCCGTGATCATGGAACAGCTTCTGATACATTGGAAAAAGACATCGTAGGTGCTAAGAAAACATTATCAGAAGCACAACGTTTAGGTCTTAATTTGCACGGTGTGACAGACAAATTATTGGCAGATGGTGTTGCTCAGTTTGCAACGGCGTTTGATCAACTTTTAGGCTCTGTAAAAGAAAAATTACAAACGTTACAAGGTAAATAATATCATGCAGGACGGACAAGTCATTCACATGCAGTCTGCATTATCTGCAGATCATGAAAAAGCCGTACAAGAAGGCTTAAATTCTTGGGATAAAGACGGTAAAGTTAAAAAAGTCTGGGCACGTGACGCTTCTGTTTGGACGGGTAATGACGAAGGTAAATGGCTGGGTTGGTTAGATATCGTTGACGAACAAGTTGGTGATCTTGCTCAACTCGAAGCATTCCAAAATGAAGTTAAAGCACGTGGTTTCACTGATATTCTTTTATTAGGAATGGGTGGTTCTAGTCTTGGGCCGGAAGTATTAGCAGAAGTTTTTGGACATCAAGCGGGCTTTCCAACACTTCATGTGTTAGATAGTACTGACCCACAACAAGTCTTTACTTTTCAACAAAAAGTAGATTTAGGAAAAACACTCTTTATTGTTTCTTCTAAATCAGGTGGAACATTAGAACCAAATATTTTAAAAGCTTATTTCTATAATGAAGCTAAAAAAGTTGTTGGGGATAAAGTTGGAAGTCACTTTGTAACTGTAACAGATCCAGGTTCTCATATGGAAGCTGTTGCAAAGCAAGATAATTTCTGGAAAATATTCTACGGTAAAAAAGATATTGGTGGACGTTATTCTGTTCTGTCTAATTTCGGTATCGTTCCAGCAGCCGCAGCAGGTTTATCTTTAAAAGCGTTGTTGCACTCTGCACAGAAAATGGAACAAGCATGTTCTGCTGATGTATCTCCATCTCAAAACCTTGGCGTTCAGTTGGGTGCTATATGGGGAACGGCTGTTTCACAATTGAAACGCGATAAATTTACAATCATTGCATCACCTGAAATTAACTCTTTGGGTGCATGGTTAGAGCAATTATTGGCAGAATCAACAGGTAAAATCGGAAAAGGTATTATTCCAATTGATGAAGAAACCTTGAATGCGCCAGAATTTTATGGAAATGATCGCTTATTCATTTATTTACGTTTAAATGGTAATGTTGATGCAGCACAAGAAAAAGCATTAGATGCTTTAAAAGCAGCTGGTCATCCTGTGGTTACGTTAAATCTGCATGATAAAACTCAGATTGTGCAAGCTTTCTATCAAACTGAATTTGCCACGGCAGTCGCTGGTTCTTTCATTGGAATTGATCCATTTGATCAACCTGATGTTGAAGCAAGTAAGATTGAAACGAAGAAAATTACCACAGCTTATAATGAGCATGGTGCATTACCAGAAATTACGCCGATTGTTCGTGATGGTAATTTTGAAGTTTATGCAAGTAAGGTTGAAGTTGAAAAACTAGAAAATGTTTCTACTTTGAATGATGCATTGAAAACTTTATTCTCGCAAGTTCAAGCTGGTGATTATGTTGGCGTATTAGCTTATGTTGAACGTGATTTAGCAACACGCGCATGGATTCAAAAATTGCGTTTGGCTATTCGTGATAAAAAGAAAGTTGCAACAGCTGCTGAATTTGGTCCTCGTTTCTTGCACTCAACAGGTCAGGCTTATAAAGGCGGGCCAAAAACAGGTGTGTTTTTACAAATTACGGCTGATGATGCAAGTGATTTACCAGTTCCAGATGAAAAATATACATTTGGTATTGTGAAAGAAGCGCAAGCTCGTGGTGATTTTGACGTTTTATCCGTGCGTGACAGAAGAGCCCTTCGTATCCACGTTAAAGGCGATATGAAGAGCGGCTTAGAAGCATTAAGTAAAGCAATTTTAAACGTTTTATAATTTAAGAGATTAGTGTATCTTGTCTTTCAAGAGATAAGATACATTTCTTTTAGAATAAATTTGGAGAAAATATATTATGAAATTAGGTATGTATGGCTTAGGCAGAATGGGCGGCAATATGGCTGTTCGTTTGGCTCGTCATGGTCATGAAGTTGTTTTGTTAAACCGTACACGTGCGGTTAGTGAAAAAATTCATGCAGAAGCTTCTAAAAGTTCTGTTGTTGGTGATTTAGAAGAGTTGGTTGCATCACTTCCTTCTCCAAAAATTATTTGGGTGATGTTACCATCTGGTGATGTTACTGAAAAAGCGATTGAAACACTTGGCAATATGCTAAGCAAAGGTGATATCGTTATTGATGGCGGTAATACATGTTATAAAGACGATGTTCGTCGTGCAAAAATCTTACATGCTAAAGGTATTCATTACGTAGACGTAGGAACCTCTGGTGGGGTTTGGGGTCTAGAACGCGGTTATTGTATGATGTACGGTGGAAATCAAGAAGCTGTTGATCATATTGACCCAATCTTAGAATCATTAGCACCTGGTGTTGGTGATATTGCTCCTACCGCTGGTCGTGGCCCTAACCTTAACCCTCGTGCGGAGAAAGGTTATTTACATTGTGGTCCAGCAGGTTCTGGTCACTTTGTGAAAATGGTTCATAACGGTATCGAATATGGTATGATGCAAGCATACGCAGAAGGATTTGATATTATGCGTATGAAAGGATCAGATCGTTTACCAGAAGATCAACGTTTTGACTTGAATATGGCTGATATTGCTGAAGTATGGCGTCGTGGTAGTGTTATTCCTTCATGGTTGCTTGATCTTTGTGCTGATGCACTGGCAAAAGACGGTGATCTTGCACAATTCCAAGGGGATGTTGCAGATACAGGTGAAGGTCGTTGGACCATTGAAGCAGCAATCGAAGAAGCTGTTCCTGCTCCAGTTATTACAGCAGCATTATTCACACGTTTCCGTTCTCGTTCTGGAAACACATATGCTGAAAAAATGTTGTCAGCTATGCGCTTTGGATTTGGCGGACACGTCGAAAAAAAATAAAACTATTATAAGTTTTATCGTAATAAAAGCTTTAACTGTAAAGGTTAAGGCTTTTTTTTATTCTATTAATTTCATTTTTAATTAAAAAAATATAATTTTATAACTATTTTTGATTTTTTAATTTTTTTTGTAAAAAAGTAACCTATTTGTTATATAGTCTCTCGAATATTCTGTTATAGAATACGTGCAGAAAGACCAATTAGTTAGGATTTAAAGGTGAAGAATTTATGAGTAATTAATCATATTTTCTTAATACAAGTATAAAGCATAATTATACTGTGTGATTAGGTATTTATCATACCTTAATTATAAAAAATTAGTCAATTTATCATTCAAGAAACGAAATAAATGGGTAGGACATTATTGCTAGATGTCTGGCCTTTACAAGGAGGTCATGTAAATGACAATCAAACAACAGGACATGAGTCCTCAAATAAATATGGAAAAAAAGGACTTCGCAGGTCCAGTTCGAACTGTATTACCTGTTTATAATCAACATTTACCTCCTTGTAATAATGCTTGTCCCGCTGGTGAAGATATTCAAGGGTGGCTTGCGTTGGCACAGGCTGGAAAATTTCAAGAGGCTTGGGAACATATTCTGATGAATAACCCAATGCCAGCAGTACATGGTCGCGCTTGCTATCATCCTTGTGAAGATTCATGTAACCGTGGTGATTTAGATGGTTCAGTTAGTATTCACGCTGTTGAGCGTTTTTTAGGTGACATGGCAAATGCTAGTGGTTGGAAAGTTCCTGTTGCTGAGAATAAAAACAGCAAACGTATTTTGATTATTGGTGCGGGTCCTGGTGGATTATCAGCAGCTTATCATTTGCGCCGTATGGGACATGAAGTTGAAATCAGAGAAGCATATTCTATTCCTGGTGGAATGATGCAATATGGTATTCCAGCTTATCGTTTACCTCGTGATATTTTACAACAAGACATTGAACGTATCAAAGAAATGGGCGTCAAAATTGTTTGTAATCACCGTGTTGACGATTTAGAAAAAGAAAAGCAAGAAGGTAACTTCGATGCTGTATTCTTAGGTATTGGTGCTGGTAAACCTTCTTTGTTAGATATTCCTACACAAGATGGTGCAGATGTTGTGTCTGCTGTTGAATTCTTACATGATGTCAGTGCTGGTAAAGAACCAAAAGTCGGTGCAAACGTATTGGTTTATGGTGCTGGTAATACGGCGATGGATGCGGCTCGTTCTGCATTTCGTATGGGTGCAAAGAACGTTACGATTATCTTCTTTTGGGATCGTCCTCATATGGAAGCGCATGATTTTGAAATCGTGGATGCTGATGCTGAAGGCACAAAATTTAAATGTATGAGCACGATTGCTTCGATTGAAAAGAATAAAGTTGTTCTTAGAAAAATGGTTGTTGGGGCGACAGGCCGTCCAGAACCTACTGAAGAATTCGAAGACATGCCAATGGATACGGTTATTATGGCATTGGGGCAACGCCCACAAAGTAGTTTCTTAGAAGTCGTGCAAGGGATTATCTTTAATCCAGATGGTACGATTGTTGTTGGTCCAGACATGATGACTGGCGCAGAAGGCGTTTTTGCAGGTGGTGATGCCATTCGTGGTCCACGTAGTGTTACAACGGCTGTTGGATTGGGTAAAAAAGCAGCACGCTTTATCAATGGATGGTTGAATGGGGAAGCTTACGTAGTGCCATCTAAAAATCCGATTTCTTATTACAAAGATTTACACTTACCTTTGCTTGGGGATACCCCTCAAACGATTCAAAAAGAACTTCCTGTAGCAGAACGTATTGCTTTTAAAGAAACTCTTATTGGTTTCTCTGAAAATGAAGCTGTGTATGAAGCACAACGTTGTTTGTCATGTGGTAACTGTTACGAATGTGATAACTGTTTGGCTGCATGTCCAGAGCAGGCATTAACGAAATTAGGGCCAGGAAATGGCTATGAAGTCAACATGGATCGTTGCACAGGATGTTCAGCTTGTTTTGAAACATGTCCTTGTCAAGCTATCGACATGGTTACGGAACATCAGGTTTAAGGTAAGGGAGAGAAACAATGTCTAAAACAATTATGGATGCAAACACAGCGGTTGCGCATATTGCATATCGTGTGAACGAGGTTTGCGCTCTTTTCCCTATCACGCCTTCTTCGCCAATGGCTGAAGATATCGATGCTTGGGCGGCTAAAGGGCTAAAAAATATTTGGGGGAATATCCCCGCGGTTCAGCAAATGCAAAGTGAAGGTGGTGCTGCGGGTACCGTTCATGGTGCGTTGCAATCAGGTGCATTAACCACAACATTTACAGCGTCTCAAGGGCTGTTATTGATGTTGCCAAATATGTATAAAATTGCTGGGGAATTGACTTCAACTGTATTTCACGTGGCAGCACGTTCTATTGCAACATCAGCTTTGTCTATCTTCGGTGATCATTCCGACGTGATGGCAGCTAGAATGACAGGGTTTGCTTCTCTTTGTTCTGCTTCTGTGCAAGAGGCACATGATTTATCTTTGATCGTTCATGCAGCAACCTTAAAAGCACGTGTTCCGTTTATTCATTTCTTTGACGGTTTCAGAACATCTCACGAATTAAATACACTCAATATGATTCCTGATGATGTCATTGAAAAGATGATCGATGATGATTTGGTGGCAGCGCATCGTAATCGTGCATTAAGTCCTGAAAATCCATTTATTCGTGGAACGGCACATAACCCAGATACATTCTTCCAAGCTCGTGAAGCGGTTAATCCATATTATAATAAAACAGCGGAAATCGTTGAAGAATATATGGCTCGCTTTGAAAAGCTTACTGGCCGTCATTATGATTTGGTTGAATATGTTGGTGATCCGAATGCAGAATATGTCATTATTCTGATGGGATCTGCAGCAGAAACAGCAGAGCAAACCGCAGAGATTTTGCGTCAGCAAGGTGAATCTGTTGGCGTGTTAAATGTTCGTTTATATCGTCCATTTCCAGCACAACAAATTTTGGCAGCGCTTCCAAAGACTGTGAAACGTATTGCTGTCATGGATCGTACCAAAGAATCTGGTGCGTTGGGTGAACCTTTATACCTTGATGTGATGGCAACACTTGCTGATGCAGTTTCTAGAGGGAACTGGCCATCTTTACCATTGATTATTGGTGGCCGTTACGGGTTGTCTTCTAAAGACTTTACCCCAGCAATGGTTAAAGCTGTTTATGATGAATTAAAAGTTGAAAGACCACGTCATGGCTTTACTGTTGGGATTAAAGACGATTTAACTCATAGCAGTCTTGATTATGATATCGGCTTTAATATCGAAAGTTCTGAAACCAAACGTGCGATGTTCTTTGGTCTTGGGTCTGATGGTACTGTTGGTGCGAACAAAAACAGTGTGAAAATTATCTCAGAAGATGTTGGGCAATATGCTCAAGGGTATTTTGTGTATGATTCACGTAAAGCAGGCGCACAAACCGTTTCTCATTTACGTTTTGGTAAAAATCCAATTAAAGCTGCGTATTTGGTGCAACAAGCTGACTTTGTTGGCTGTCATCAATTCCATTTCTTATATCGTCAAGATATTTTGGAAAATGCAGCAGAGAACGGAACATTCTTGTTAAATTCTCATTATAGTGCAGATGAAGTTTGGCAACATTTACCTCGTTTGACTCAACAACGTATTATTGAGAAAAAACTTAAATTCTTTGTTGTAGATGCGTCTAAAGTGGCTCAAGAAGTCGGTCTTGGAATGCGTACCAATACGATTTTGCAAACCTGTTTCTTTGCAATCTCTGGTGTGTTGCCTCGTGACGAAGCAATTGATTATATTAAAAAATCAATTCATAAAACTTATGCAGCTAAAGGCGATGCGATTGTTCAAAAGAACTATAAAGCAGTGGACGCAGCTTGTGATCACTTATTTGAAGTTAAAGTTCCAGAACATGCAACCAGTAACGTGGCTCAAGAAAATCCAGTTCCAGCAGATGCCCCTCAGTTCATTCATGATGTGATTGTTCCGATGTTCTCTGGACGTGGTGAAGATTTGCCTGTCAGTTTAATTCCTGCTGATGGAACATTCCCTTCTGGTACAGCTGCTTATGAAAAACGTAGCATTTCTGATTTTGTTCCAGAATGGCGTGAAGATCTTTGTATTCAATGTGGTCAGTGTGGTTATGTTTGTCCGCATAGTGTTATCCGTGCAAAAACTTATGATAAAAAAGAGTTGGATAGTGCACCAGATGACTTTAAAACCGCACCAGTGAATGCTCGTGGATATCCAAATACAAACTTTACTTTACAGTTTTATGTAGAAGATTGTACTGGATGTACTTTATGTGTAAGCGTTTGTCCTGCACGTAGTACGACAGAACCTGATGTCAGAGCGATTAACATGGTTGAAAAAGAAACTCTATTAGATCGTGAAAAACGTAATTTAGACTTCTTTAATACATTACCTGTCAATGATCGCAGTAAGATTAACTTCTCTAACGTTCGTGGTGTTCAGTTCCTTGAACCTTTATTTGAGTTCTCTGGCGCTTGTGCTGGCTGTGGTGAAACGCCATACCTTAAAGTGTTAACACAACTTTTTGGTGATCGTTTACAAGTTGCAAATGCAACAGGCTGTTCTTCTATTTATGGTGGGAATATGCCTGTAACACCTTGGGCTAAAAATGCCGAAGGTAAAGGTCCTGCATGGTCAAACTCTTTATATGAAGATAACGCTGAATTTGGATTAGGGTTCAGAGTTGCTGCAGATAAACAATTAGATGTTGCTTCAAGCCTATTGTTAAAGATGAAAGATCATGTTGGAGAAGAGTTGGTTAATGCAATTTTAACCTCTACTCAAGCTAAAGAGTCAGAAATCAGAGCACAACGTTTACGTGTTGGTGAACTGAAAACGAAGTTATCTCAAATTGATGATGTCAATGCAAAACGTTTATTAACCGTAGCAGATCATCTTATCCGCCGTAGCATTTGGATTGTTGGTGGTGATGGATGGGCTTATGATATTGGTTATGGCGGTTTGGATCACGTTCTAGCTTCTGGTCAAAATGTAAATATCCTTGTGATGGATACAGAAATGTATTCAAATACTGGGGGACAAGCTTCTAAGGCGTCACCATTTGGTTCTGTTGCAAAATTTGCATCTGGCGGTAAAGAAACTGTTCGTAAAGACTTGGCATTAATGGCGATGACCTACGATAACGTATATGTTGGACAAGTGGCTATGGGTGCAAACCCTCAACATACACTGGATGTTTTCCGTCAAGCAGAAGCCTATGATGGACCTTCTTTGATTATTGCATATAGTCATTGTATTGGCCAAGGGTTGGATATGCGTCAAGGATTGGTTCAACAAGGGTTGGCTACAGATTCTGGATATTGGCCTTTGTTTAGATTTGATCCAATGATGAGAAAAATTGGTAAAAATCCATTCCAATTAGACTCTCCAAAACCAACTATTCCATTAAAACAATATGCTGGTAATGAAATTCGTTACCGTAATTTGGCTCGTGTTCGTCCAAATGAAGCAGAACAAATGATGGATATGGCTCAACAAGCGGTTGTTCGTAAATATAAACAATATGAAGCGCTGGCTGCTATTGAAGGCAGTGAAGTTAATCCTGTCGTTTTTGGGCTTAAAACACATTAATTTGATTGTAAATTAAGCTCTAATGAAACCCTGCCATGAAAATGGTGGGGTTTTTTATTGATTGAATTAAAGCCTTCAGTGCTTACATAGAGTTTATAACGAATTTGTTTTTACCTAGAGACAGTTTTTATTTTCATGATAGGATAAACAAAACAAATTATTATATTTTGTTAAGGAGGACAGATTGAATTTAAGTCAGACAAATAAGAAAAAAGAAGCAACAGGAAAAGTAAAATTACTTGTTTCAGATATTGATGGAACATTGTTAACAGATGATAAAAGCTTAACACCAGAAACAGTTGCAGCTGCTCAAAAGTTAAAAGACGCAGGGATACATTTATGCTTGGTAAGCAGTAGAATGCCTCAAGGTATCCAAATGTTCTTTAAAGATCTTCATATTTTAACACCTTTTGGTGCTTTAAATGGTGGGGAGATTATCGGGAATAAAGGCGATGTCGTCTCTAGCCTAGCAATGAATACCCAAGATGCCCATGAAGTATGTGAGTTATTACAAAAGAATGACGTAAAAGCTTGGATTTTTGGTGGGTTTGATTGGGTTGCTTTTGATCTAAATGATCCTTTTCTTGCCCATGAAAAAGCAGTGGTTGGTGCTGATGTTGAGATTATTGATAGTATTCATCAGTATAAAAATAGAATTGTTAAAATCGAAGGTGTTTCGACAAATACAGCTTTATTGGATGAGCTTGCCGAGAAAATTAATCAAAAATATCCTGAAACCGTCAGAGCATTACGTTCATCCGATCATTATTTAGATATTACGCATCCCAAAGCAAATAAAGGGTTTGCAGCGGTTGAGTTGGGTAAGCAATATGGCATAGATATTTCTGAAATTGTCTGTATTGGCGATATGGATAATGATATTCCAATGCTGGAAATTGCAGGACTATCCATTGCAATGGGACAATCAACAGAACGCGTGCACCGTCATGCACATTTTCAAACGAAAAGTAATGAAGAAAATGGATGGGCTTATGCGGTAGAGCATTATATTCTACCTAGAGCGTAATAAGCTTTTATTTAATAGAACAAAGCGTTTATTTTCGCTATTATGGCATTTATTTTGATTTAAAGATGTATATTTATAAAGAGGATTGATGATGAGTGATAAAATAGAAAAAAATGGAGATAAAGGACATACAGCGCAAACAGGGTATGTACTTGTATTATCTGATGCAACGGCTCAGGCAGAATATTTGGCCAGTTCTATTTTACATCACGCAGAAGAAAAACAAGGGGAACCTTTGCGGATCGCACTATCTGGAGGTTCGACGCCAAAAAGATTATATGAGTTATTAGGTAGCTCTGAATATGCAGATCGTATGCCATGGGATAAAATTCATTTATTCTTTGGGGATGAGAGAATGGTTCCTCATACAGATTCAGACAGTAATTTTCATATGGTCAAAGAATCTTTGTTGGCTCATATTGATATTCCTTTCCGTAATGTGCATCCAATGCCAGTTTTGGATGATCCTGCAAAAGCAGCAGAGATTTATCAGGCTGAATTACAGGCCATTTATGGTTCTAAAACATTAGAAAAAGGAAAGCCTTTATTTGATATTGTTTTATTAGGTTTGGGTGGAGATGGTCATACAGCATCTTTATTCCCTGGCACCCCAGTTTTACAAGAAAAAGATAAATGGGTTTCTTGGAGCCAACCTTCTGATGCGCCTCATAAAAGAATGACATTAACGTATTCTGCGATTGCTTCCAGTCGTTTTGTGATGTTTGTGGTTAGTGGGGAAAGTAAAGCACAAATTATTCGTGAAGTGCGTGATGAAGACAAGCCTTATCCCTCTGCTGCGATTAAAACAGAAGGTGAGTTACATTGGATTCTTGATCGCGCTGCGGGCGGAGAATAAGTTATTAGGTAAATTCTCTATTGTTTCAGGTGAAAGAATAGAGAATTGACTGGGTAAGTTAATAGGAAGAGTAAATGAGTACAGATACAAGTCAAATAGAACTTTATAAACAGAAAGTCGGTGAAGTGGGTGCTTCTTTGGTGACTTCAGGAATGAAAGTTGGCTTAGGCAGTGGAAGTACTGCGGCTTGTGTTGTGCAGGCCTTGGGGAAACGTTGGCAAGAAGAAGGATTACGCTTTGTCGGTGTGCCTACTTCTATTGAAACAGCACATTTAGCACAATCTTTTGGTATTGAGTTAACGACGTTAGGTGCATGTCCTGAATTAGATTTAGATATTGATGGCGCTGATGAAGTAACGCGTCAGGGTTTTAATTTAATTAAAGGACTAGGCGGTGCGTTATTAAGAGAAAAAATCGTTCGTTATGCAGCAAAGAAATTCGTTGTTGTGGTTGATGAACGTAAAATGGTGGATCAGCTTGGTGATCATACGCCTGTTCCTGTAGAGGTTACCCCTTTTGGATGGGAAGCAACGGCAAAGCATCTTGAAAAGATTGGTGCAAAGATCAGTATTCGATTGAAAAAAGAGAGTAAAGATTTTTTCTTAACGGATGGTTCCAATATGATTTTGGATTGTAATTTTGGATTGATTACTGATCCTGCAAAACTAGAAAAAGAACTTAATTCAATCGTTGGTGTGATGGAGTGTGGATTATTCATTCATTGCACAGATGAAGTGTTAATTGCTGGTCATGATGGATTACATCATTTAAAATAAAATAGGAGCATGATAATGACCAAACCCATAGTCGATCTTTCTTTGATAAAACCGTCTTTATTGGTTGTGATGGGGGTTTCTGGCTGTGGGAAAAGTAAACTGGCAAAAGGATTACAGCAGCAATTAAACTGGCCTTTTCAAGAAGGGGACAGTTTACATTCCGAGCATAATGTTCAGAAAATGTCAGAAGGGATTCCTTTGACAGATGAAGATCGTTTACCTTGGTTGGGAAAATGTCATGATTGGTTAAAAGAACGTGAGACTACAGGGAATGGCAGTGGAATTTTAACTTGCTCTGCATTGAAAAAGAGTTATCGTGATCTTTTAAGAAAAGATATTCATGGTTCTTTTTATTTTATTTATATTCATGTGCCTCAGGATATTTTATTACAGCGTTTACAAAAACGAAAAGGGCATTTTATGCCTGCTAGCTTGTTATCTAGTCAACTAGAAACGCTTGATCCCCCGCATGCAGATGAGTCTTTTATTGAGGTTCTTGTGAAGAATGACCCGTTTGAAGAGGTGCTGCAAAAGATTTTGTATCAATTGCAGCAACATTCCATTAAAAGCTAGCGGTTAAAGCGACGTTGAACGAACGACCAATCCCAGGCAATGCTCTGACTTGGTTGTTGGCAATCAGATCACCAATAGATAAGCCTCCCATGGGAAGATAGTATTTCTTGTTCATGACGTTGTCGATGCTGCCATCAATACGGAACATATTCCATGTATAGCTTGTGCCAATATTTAACAAGATATAACCAGGTGTTTTTGGCTCACGGCGTAATGGATCGGTTAGCCCTTTTGCATTGACAAACTCGCCCTCAATACGTCCACTCCATGCACCAATATATTGATTCAGGCTTAAGGTGCCATTGACTGGCATCATATGATATAGATTGGTATGATTGGTTAAATCAGTGCCTCTAACCCAATTCAGATTGGCTCGTAAAACGCCTTTTCCAAATTTTTTATCATTCCAAACATTATACGTGCCAACAGAGTTTACCCCATATAGTTGGGCATTATGATTGGCAAATTGCAGCATTGAAACTGTTGTGCCACCACGACCAGACATGCTGCCCAGATAGTTGACGTTAATATAGTGATGAATATAAGTGTAATAAGGTTGAATTTTTAATTCCCAAATTTCTTGTTGAACATCATGGAAATTGAAACTGGTGCTAATGGTATTGGCAATTTCTGGTTTTAAGTTAACATTCCCGACATATCCATTGCCATCTCCGAACCAGCCAACCATTTTTGTTGCCATGGCTGTTGTTCCCCAAGAATAACGTTCATAAAGATTGGGTGAACGCGTTTTGCGAGCATACCCAGTTTCCCATGTTAAATGAGGATCCAGTTTCCAACGTAATAGAGCTGTGACATCAAAATTGACGTCTGTTTTTCCACGGTTGGCACTATTAAAACGATCTATTGCAGTGCGCTCAGCTGCATTCATGCCTGTTAAGCCTTGATAACCAGAAACTTGCCCTGTATTCATCATCACAACATCATTTCTGACGCCAAGCAATGTCGTTACTTTATGGTTCCATTGTGTTTCGAGCTCTGCATAGGTTCCTACACGATTGCGGTGGCCATTATTAATATTGTGATAGGTATTAGGCCCCATCATCATGCTGCCTTGTAGGGGAGGCCACCAATCATTTAAAGTGTAATAAGCAAATTCATTTCCGATACGGAGGGTGTTTTTATCATCTAAATAAACACTGCCTTTGATATCATATCCTGCTAAACGTCCAATATTATTCATGGGCATGCCTGTTGTCGCAGTATGTCCGCCTTTATCTCTCAGCATATTCATGACGTGTGTCACACGTTGCCAATAGCCACGAGCCTCCAATGTTCCCCAATCAAAATCACCTTTATATTTTCCATTAATAAATACTGATTGATTCTTTGTCATATCCATATAGGCATTGGGAAAACCTTCATAAGGTGTATCTGTTTGCCCTATATTTAAAGATAAGACGTGGTTATCTTTTTTATAGGCTAAGGTAACGTCATGATTGAACATTTTATATTGGGTAGAATTTACTTTTCCACCACCAGCACCTGCGTGATAATCTCTTGATTGAGACCACCCCCCATTATATCGAATGCTGAGATGATCATTAGCAACGGTAGTATCTCCAGAAACGCCTACTCCTTTGCCGTTGCTATGAAAAAAACTAGAAACTTGACTAGTAACAATGATTTTATCTTTTTTCTTTGAGAAAACAGGGGATTTGCGTTCAATGTCGATGGTTCCTGCGGTGCTGTCTCCTCCTAAACTGACAGGGGAGATCCCAGCCATGATGTTCACAACAGAAACATCGTGTGGGTTAAGATAGGAAAGCGCAGGATTCATATGGTTAGGACAATCTCCAGTAATCCGCATACCATCGATAACGGTGGCAACGCGATCATCTGCCATTCCATTTAAAACAGGCAAAGAGGCAATACGACCTGATTTATACAGACTAACCCCCATTTGGTTTTCTAATAATGCACCTGTATCGGGACTATTATTAACAATGTCTTTAAGCTGATCTGCTTTTAAAAGCGTGCTGCCAGGTGTAATTTCTGTTGGATCATCCGATACATCATCTGCATTAATATTAATGGCAGGAATAGGCTGCGTTGTATTTGAAGATACAGCTTGAGAAGACGGTGTTTCTGCTGCCAAAGAGGGGGCCGCGTGAATAAAGAAAACAGAGAGCAGTAACGAGAGTTTATAGCTCGAGCGTGGAGAAGAGAACATTATTTGACTCTGATATAAAATAGACAAAAATAGAGTAAGTTGCTTTTCTTAACTGATTGAAGAAAAGCCAAGTCAGAATCAAAGAATGGGCGGTGCTCTAGGGGGGTGGTTATTTGTTAAAACCGTGGGTGGTGCTTGAGAGAAATAGGCTTTCATTTGATACGCAATGATTGCCACACTAAGAACGGGTAACTCTGGGTTTCCTGATAATAAAGGCGTAGGTAATGCAAAGCTGGTACATAGAGGGCATAAAACCATTCCATGCTGAGACTTCTGATGATGGTCTTGCTTGGTTTCTTTGCTAGGCTGCATATTGCTCATATGCATGCACTCATCCATATTCATTGGAGTAACAGAAGCCGAGCTCTCACCCATCATCATTGGGCAATGCCACCAATTGCTGAAAGTTAATGGTGCCATTAGCAATTGAAGGATAAACAGAGTCAATACGACATAAATAGCGTATAAAGAACCAGAATGATGGTTTTTATTTCTATTTTGTATCCAATTAATATGTAAATTAAGAGGCTGCATTGACAATCTTGTTTTATATAATGTGTTTCTTTTCTGGTGAAAAAGGATAGAGTTGTCAAATATGTTTTTCTTGAAATAGAAGAATTGCTTTATTAGTGTGGCAGGTATATCAACAAAGCAGTGAATAAAGTGCATAAATGAATATGATTGCAAAATAATACGATGAAACAGGAACCGATTTTACCGTCAATAGATGTTTTGGATATGCCTGTTCCCTCATCACGTATGGTGCCTATATTAACGAAGATAGGTTCCGGTCGTTTGGTGGGGGATGGTTTTGTTGCTATTATATTGCATGGTTTTTGTTTGTTGATTGCTTTTTGGTGTATGGATATTCCTAAGCATGATAATCCTTTGCACTCTACGGTAGAGGTTGCTTATGAAGTGCCGGAGGCGTTACCTATTCCAGAAGAAGCTGCTTCGTTACCAGACACGTTTCAGAATGAACCTCAAGCCCCAGAGTTAGAGCAACCTAGTGTTTCAGAGCCTTTGCCTCAAACAGATTCTATCGCACCTTTAGCTGTTATAAAGTCTCAACCTGTTATCAGAGAAAAAATATCTACCCATTCACAGTCATCAGAGCATACAGAGACAAACAAAGCTTTACATCCAGCAGCCTCTCAGACCGCACAATCAACAATGCAACCGTCAACAACGATGACTGCGCATTCTGCTCAACCATCCAGTAAAGCTCTGACCGCAGCGCAGCGATGTAGCGGTTTACCTAAAAATTATCCTATGCCTATGGCTGCACGTAGGCGACATGAGGAAGGGGTTGTTAAGGTGAGTTATCAACTATTACCTGATGGACAAGTTCAGAAAGTTGAAGTTGTTGAAAGTAGTGGTTTTTTTGATTTGGATCGTGCTGCGGTAAGTGCTGTGCAAACGATTAAATGTCAGGCTGCACCAGGACAGCCTGTAATAAAAACCAACGTACCTGTTAATTTTTCGTTAAATAAGAAAAATCAACAGGCGGAATAGTTAGTATTTATTGAATAATATGATTTAAGGTTTGAGCGATTGCTTCTGCAGATTCAGAAACAGGAATAGAACGTTCATATTTTCCTGTGGGGCTCATTAAAATAAATTGATCAAAAGGGTCGATCAATTTTGTCTTTTCAGTGGCTTGAACTGTTTTTACGGGAACATGATATAAAATAGAAATGTCACGGATAGCCAGTTCTCCGCCAGATAATGCAATGATTTTATTATTAAAAGGTTTCATATAATACATTAACCGTTCTGGTGTATCATATTGACTGTCAAAGGAAATAAAAATAGGAACAAATTTGGTCGCTTTTTGACCGAGTAATTCTGTTACTTTGCCTATTTTGTCGAGAGTTTGGCTACAAGCATCGTGTAAACAACGAGAGGCACCAAAATACATCAGCATCCAACGGCCTCTGAAACTGCCATTACTAACGACATTTCCAGAAGGGCTGAGTAATTGGAAGCCTCCACCAATTGTTGCGGTTTGTTGAGGAGGCGTTTGTATTGCATTTTTGGTATAAAAAATTCCAAAAGCACCAGCAGCTAAAGCGATAACAACTACAATTGAAATCATTATCAATAAAGGTGTTTTGTTTTTTTGTGTCATTGAACTTACTTGATTTGCTTACTTGTGAATAAGAGGACTGTGTAGGTGGTTAATTTGCTCTATCTGTTACTTTTTGTAAAGGAATGATCAATGACCATTCCTTTAAAGGTAATTTCAGATTTTTTGTTAAACTAATGCGCTTCTGACCAATTTTTACCAATCCCTGCTTCTACGACTAATGGGATAGAAAGTTGAACAGTTTTTTCCATCACTTCTTTGGCTAATTTAACCAGCTTTTTCGCATCTTCTTCTTTAACTTCGAATAAGAGTTCATCATGAACTTGCAATAACATTTTTGCTTGTAATGCTTGTTCTTTAATGGCTTGATTCATGTCTAACATTGCACTTTTGATAATATCAGCAGCGCCACCTTGTAGTGGGGCATTAATGGCTTGACGCTCAGCATAAGCACGTTGAGGGCCTTTGGCTGTTTGAATCCCTGAAACCCAACATTTTCGACCAAATGGAGTCAATACATATCCGTTTTCTTTGGCTTCCTCTTGGGTGGTTTGCATATAGGTTTTGATTTCAGGATAGCGTGCAAAATAGGTATCAATATATTGTTTTGCAACACCTGCGGAAACGCCTAATTGTTTACCTAATCCAAAAGCACTAATTCCGTAAATAATACCAAAGTTAATTGCTTTTGCTTGACGACGAACCAGAGGATCCATTCCTTCAATCGGAGTATTAAAAACCTCCGATGCAGTTCTGGCGTGAATATCTTCCCCATGAATAAAGGAATTTTTGAGTTGAGGAATATTCGCAACGTGGGCTAATAAACGGAGTTCAATTTGAGAGTAATCTGCTGAGACTAAAACATGGCCAGGGGCAGCGATAAACGCAGCTCTGATTTTCCCACCTTCCTCACTACGAATAGGAATATTTTGTAAGTTTGGATCGGTTGAAGATAAACGTCCTGTAACGGTTCCAACCATATTAAAGCTGGTATGAACACGACCTGTTTTGGGATTGATTTGTTCAATTAGGGCGTCTGTGTAAGTAGATTTTAGTTTGGCAAGCTGTCTCCAGGCCAAGACTTGATCTGCAATGGTATGGCCTTTATCACTGAGTTCTTGTAGGACTTTGGAATCTGTCCCCCAAGCGCCAGTTTTCATTCTTTTTCCGCCTGGTAAATCCATTTCATCAAAGAGGACTTCACCTAATTGTTTAGGAGAAGCAACATTAAATTCTTTTCCTGAAATTTGATGAATTTCTTTTTCTTGCACAGCCATTTTTTGGCTAAATTCTTCTGATAATGATCGCAACAAGTCTGGATTAATTAAAATTCCATCTTGCTCCATTTGCGTTAGCACACGGATTAAAGGGCGTTCCATTTCTTCATAAAGACTTAATACTTGTAAAGAGCGCATCTCTGGAGCTAACAATAACCATAAACGCAACGTCACATCTGCATCTTCTGCTGCATAAGTGGTGGCTTTATCGATGGCTACTTGTTCAAAGGTAATGCGTTTACGACCAGTTCCAGTAACTTCATCATAAGAAATATTTTGATGATTGAGGTGAAGTTGTGCCAACTCGTCCATATTATGACGATGTTTTCCTGCTGCCTCAACATAAGAGATCATCATGGTATCATCATAAGGCGTAGGGATGGGAAAGCCATTATGTTGGAAAACTAGAAAATCATATTTGGCATTATGGAATATTTTCAAAACAGATGGATCTGTGAAAAGAGGCGTAAAAGCGCTAATTAACTCGGCTACAGGGAGTTGTTGCGTGCTTTGTTCTTCAAACAGATTATCTTGTTGATGTGCAATAGGGATATAACATGCTTTCCCTGGAGCAACAGCCATTGAAATTCCGACAATATTAGCCTGTAAAGCGTTTAAGTTGTCTGTTTCTGTATCAATGGCACAATAATGAGTGGCTTGGGCTAGCTTGATCCATTGCTGTAATTGTTCAATAGAAAAAATAGTTTCATAATTCTCGTAAGCAGGAGAGAAAATATGAGAATGATCTTTTGATTCTTCTTGTGATGTTGGTGTAATGCTGTTGGATGTAGAGGTTGGTTTAGAAGGTGTAACCTGTCCTTTTGCATAACGTGCCAGAATAGAGCGGAATCCTCGTTCTTGCATCCATTCAATTAACGGTTCTTCTTCTGCGTCACAACATCCTAATTCATCAATTGGAGTGGGTAGTTCCAAGTCATCTTTTAATTGCACAAGCTGATAAGAAATACGTGCATTTTCTTGATGCTCGTCTAAATTGTCTCGGCGTTTAGAAGCTTTCATCGTTGGAATAGCCGTCAGCACTTTTTCTAAATCACCATATTCGTTGATGAGTGCTGCTGCTGTTTTTGGGCCAATCCCAGGAACACCAGGCACATTATCAACAGAATCCCCCATCAGTGCTTGCAGAGAAATCATCTTTGATGGTTCAACACCGAATTTTGCAATAACTTCAGGTTCACGGATTATTTTTTCTTTGATAGGATCTTGCATACACACATGGTCATTGACCAGTTGCATTAAATCTTTATCAGAGGAAATAATCGTACATTGCCCACCAGCTTTGACCATTGCTTTGGCATAACTGGCAATTAAGTCATCAGCTTCCCAGCCAGCCATTTCAATAGTTGGTAATCCCAATAAACGAGAAGCCTCTTTGACCAAAGCAAATTGAGGGATTAGCTCTTCTGGTGGAGGGGGGCGTTGTGCTTTATAGGCAGGGTAAATGTCATTACGAAAAGTTTTTCTTCCGGCATCAAAAATCACCGCCATATGGCTGGCTGTACGTTCACGGATGATCTTCATCATCATGTTTGTAAACCCATAAACCGCATTTACAGGGGTTCCTGAAGGATCAAACATTAAAGGAATACCGTGAAAGGCACGAAAGATAAATCCTGATCCATCGACCAAGATAAGGTGTTTTTCTGCAGAAGATGACATGGGGTAAGGTCTATATTTACAATTTAGCTATTATCAGATTGTTCTTGAAAAATAAAAGTTTTAGAGCAGTAAGGACAAACAGCTTTTCCTTCTTTGAGTTTTAGAAAAACACGAGGGTGTCCTAAAGCAGAGTTTGGATTATGTCCGCTACAAGAAACTGTTTTATCATTGGTATAAACAGTTTCAAACTGTCCGCGTTGTGGAGTAGAGGTAGAAGATTGTTCGGTTTTCATTAAAATATCCTTGTTTATTATCAAAAGAAACGTCAATACTGAAACCATTCGTTTGTTTCAAGACTGAGTATCCCAATGAGAATTTCAAATCGATCCTTTTTAACATATTTCTATCGTGCTTGCTTCTCTTTTATAGCGGGATATACGTTTTTTAGTGGAAGCTTATATTCAGCACATGCAGAAACAGTAGTAAGTCATATTGAGATTCCTAAACAGACAGTCAATGATCCTTATGCGAAATATAAGATTTTTATTCCAGCAAATGATTGGTTTACATTATCAGATGGCGCAAAAATCCCTGTTAGAGTATGGCGGGCACCACATCAGCAAATGATTATGTTGGCTTTGCATGGGTTTAATGATAGTCGCGATGCTTGGGAAGATTCAGCACGTTATTTTATAGATCAAGGCATTACGATTATTTCCCCTGATCAACGAGGATTTGGGGAGGCACCATTGCGTGGATCTTGGGCGGGAACAGATCGGATGGTGCAGGATATTATTGAAGAAACAAATCTTTTAAAGAAACGTTACCCAAATACGCCGATTTATTTAATGGGGGAAAGTATGGGGGGATCGTTATTAATGTGTTTAGCAGCTCGTCCTGATGCGCCGCCTGTGAATGGCTATATTTTATTAGCACCAGCAGTGTGGGGGCCTAAACAAATAGGCGTTATTGGTGATCTTTCTTTGCAGTTTTTAAATGCTGTGGTTCCAAATTGGGAGTTAAGTCCTAAAAATGCACCTGTAAAAGTGGTGGCAAGTAATAATCAAGAATCGCTTATTCGTTTATATTTCGATCCATTATCTCTACATAATGCAAAGGTTAAAGCACTTTATGGATTGGTTGGTTTGATGGGGGAAGCCGTAAAGTCTGCACCTTCCGTGCGATATCCAATTTTGGTGATTTATGGAGATCGAGATCAACTGGTTCCAGCCAAAGCCATGAAACATGCTTGGGCTTCTTTTCCAAAATGGGTTCGGAAAGATTATATTCCTGTAGGGTATCATTTATTATTAAGGGATAAGAATAGAGAGCTCGTTGCGCAAGATATCATTAGTTGGATGAAAGACCCAGATCAGTGGTTACCCTCTGGGGGAGACGCTGCGACGGCTGCTTGGATGTCTGTGCTTGGCGATGGAAAAGTTCCCTTTTTCATGCCAAGTCAGATGGATAATATAGTTAAATAAAAAGTTCTTTAGCTAATAATATGTCATCAATTTATTCGTATGCATTTAAAAGGTTGTAGTATCTAAATAATTATTACAACCTTTTAAATTAAAGACCAGATTATATAAATGAATGTTCAGATAGTGTTTTACTTTTATAGAGTTAGAGTATTATTGCGCGTATTTATTTTGGAAGTAACTACCAATATTTTGACCAATTTGAGCCCAGCTTTGACCGCTTGCTAAACCTTGACCAATGATGTTTGCTTTTGCAGTAGCATCAATAGCATTGTTGTTATTATTATTATGGTTGTTGTTATTATTATTATGGTTGTTGTTATTGTTACTATGGTTGTTATTATGTCCGCCAGCAACCATTTTGCTTTCAGCAATATTTAATAATTTCATCTTAAATTTATCCTTAAAAATATTTATTCGACGTTTAAAAAATCATTTATATATTTAGTCTATGAAGCTAACTTTGATTATAAAAATGGTAAAAATATGACGATTTCGTATCGAAATAAGGCATTGCTGTGGCAATTTCGTATTGAAATATTCTGATTATCAAGATAACAATAAGGTAATATATATTTAACTATTTGTTTATATTTATTTTTCTTTAATATATTTTTGTCAAAGTATTATCATGGTTAATAATAATTTTTTGACTTTTATTCTTATATTGTAGGTTATAAAAATTAATCTGATGAAGAGGATATTGGCTTCATCTTGTTAAAGTTATCCATATTGATAAAAACGATATTGCTCTGTTTTTCACACGATAATGGTTCGAATTGATAATTGTCATAAACATTACGGAAATTATAGACATGATAACAGAAAATCATTTGTCCTGTACCTTCATCTAATCCTGTAATTTTAATGGCAATTTCAGAGTGTTGTCGTCGTAAATCATCAAGATCATGTTTAAATAGAGGACTAAATTCATCAATGATATGATTGAGTTCAAAAGTAACCTTAAAAATGGGAATGCGATCTTGTATGAGAGGCAAGTTTACAATTTTACGATAGATTCTATTCTGAGCATCTTGATGGAAAGAGCATAAATATGCTTGGATTGTGACGTCTAACAAAGGGGTTTTGCGTCCATTTGCAATACGCATATCTAATGAGCGCGCGTTATTATCGGTAGAGATAACAGCATGGTTTGAGAAAACGATTTTAGACATAGGCTTTGCAAAGCGTGCAAACATTAGTCCTGTTGATAAGGCATTGACAATAATACCAAAGGTAATTTCAATTGATGAGATAATATTGGCAAAATCACCGTTGGGTGCAATGGAGCCATAACCAACCGTAGACATTGTTTGGATACTGAGGAAAAGCGCATCAATAAAGCGACCTTTGCTATTAGTGACTTCGTCGGGGAATAAAGAGTATAAAAGTGCAAAGCCAAGATTCATGACTAAGAATAAAAGTACATAAGAGGCAATAAATTTTCGCCAACTGACCGTCAAAGCAGAATGATAAAAGTCGTGGATCACTCGATAAGAAAGGCCAGAGGCAACAACTTTCTCATGAATACTACTATCTGCCAGTAAATGGGGTCTAAGTGGTTTTTTATTCATAGTGATTTAATCATTCAGTATTTTGTAGAGTATCAAAATAACAGTTTAGCTTTGAAAATATAGATATTATGGATCTTGATGAAATTCTAGTTATAAAATAATTTACATGGCCTTCATCATTTATTTGTAGAAGTATCTATAGTGGTATTTACAGAGGGCTCAATGGGCTGATGGGAACGATCAGGTTGTATTTCATTAAAGTTTGTCATGTTAACAAAAATGCGGTTGTCATTTTGGTTACAGTCTAATTCTTTAAAGCTGGAATACATTGCTACTTGTTCTGGATCATAGATATTATAACAATACATTGATTGGCCTGTTGCCTCATCAATACCTGTAATGTTGACAGAAATAACTGTATTGGTTTTTTTTAATCCTTCTTTTGTTTTATGGTATAAAGGGCTTGTCTCATTAATAATATGATTAGCCTCAAATAACACTTTTAAAACAGGAATGCGATCTTGGGTCAAAGGTAGATTTTCTACTCTGGTGCAAACACGTCCTTGCTCATCTTTATGAAAAGAGCAAAGAGAGACTTCGACGGATACATTTAACATGACCGTTTTTCTGCCATTTGCGACGCGAATATCTAATGAGGAAACGCCATTATGAGACGAAATAACAGCATGTTCTGCAAAGATAATTTTGGAGATGGGCTTGGCAAAACGTGCAAAGATTAATCCTGTTGATACTGCGTTTAAAATCATACTGAAGGTAATTTCAACGGATGAAATAAAGTTAGAGAAATTACCATTGGGGGAAATAGATCCATAGCCGACGGTTGACATGGTTTGGATGCTGAGGAAGAAGGCGTCTAATATTCGATTAGTGCTATTATTAATGGCATGTGGAAAGATGGCATAAAAAAAAGCAAAGACAACATTGGTGAATAAGAAGATTAAAATATAAAAAACGATAAATCTTCGCCAAGAAATTGTTAGCGCAGCATGATAGCAATCATGAAGGAATTTATAGGATAACCCAACAACAGTAATTTTTTCATCGATTGTATTATTGGTGAGTAAATGTGGTCTTATTTTTTTATGTTTCATGATGTGTTAATGATTGCTGAAGTAAGAATAAAATAGATGGTGTGACCTTACCTTGAAAAAGACCTAAAAGACAATTTTAACTTTGAGAACTTGAAGAAAAATTGAGTTTACTGATGATGTTATGATAAAATAACGAATTATTGTATTAGGAATAAGCATCACGACTATGAAAGCGATTATAGAGTTACAAAAGCAAGCTATGGATTCATCAACGGATATTGTTGAGTTGGTAAAGTATGCTTATGCGATTGCTTGTAAACTTGATCTGCAAGATTTTGCAGATTGGTGTAATGCTGAGCTTGAGGGTTATACTGAACATTGTGAAGTTTCTCTACCAGAATATAGATGTGTAGATGGTACACTAAAGGTTTCTTCTATGAATGGTAGGACAGAGCGTTACTCTTTTTCTGATGCTGATAAAACCTCTCGTTTATCAAGGATGGGTTTCCCAAATGATATTTCATCTTTGATAAAAATCATCGAAGGAGCAGAGCAAGGTAAATGGATATCTGCAAAACTGAGCCCGAAATTAGAACAATCGATTGTAGATGATCCTGAGTATATATTTGCTATAGAAGCATATTTAGAGGTTCATATATCTGAATTGGAAAAAATTTTTTCTAAGATAAGAAAAATTATTTTAGATTGGACTCTAAACTGCGAAAAACAAGGAGTTCTAGGAGACGAGTGGATATTTACAGATAAGGAAAAAGCAATGGCACAAAATATTACTTATAATATTGGCTTAGTTCAAAATATGGCCAATCATAATACAGAGAGCACGATTAATCAGACGGCTCAGAATATATCTGTGACTAAAGGAGATTTACAGTCTTTAGTCAATTTTCTAAGTGATAAGGGAATTAGCAAATCAGAGATTCAAGAGTTCAAAGAGATTATCGATATTGAACCGAATATTACCGTGGATGGAATACAGAATAGTAAAATTCAGCAATGGCTTGGTAAAATTGCAGTTGGAGGCAGCTTGGTTGCCAAAGGCGTAGCAATTGATGTCATTGTAGAAGCAATCAAACAATTCTTTTAAAGGTTGATTGCTAGATATTCAGCCTCTTTACATAGCACATTTACCAATTTTAACCATGCGATTAACTTTGCACCCCATTAAATATTCTGGTTGATGCGTTTCCGCGTTGACTGTGTCTTCCAGTCGAATAAACCCATGCTTTTCATAAAACTGAACGGCAGCTTTATTCTCAGTATAAACATTTAAAAATAACTCAGAATGGACTTGTTTGGCTTTTTCAATCAGGCTAGCACCCAATCCTTGGCGTTGATAGTCTGTTTCGATAAAAAGACCCGAAATATAGTTATCAGTTAATCCAATAAACCCTTTTACGCCATTGATGTCTTGCACATATATTTGCGATGAAGGAAGAATGATGCGGACTAAGTCTGCATTATTTTGAAAGAAAGCAGGATCAACGAAGGGGTGAGCTAATAAATTTTGTTCTAACCAAATTTTCATGACTTGATCTAAATCATCTGCTTGAAATTCTCTGATCATTAACCCCTCCGTAAGGTTTCTTCACGTTATTTAAACAAAACAGCACCTGCTGTGCGGTTGGTTGCGGTATCTACCAGAATCGCAGCTCCAACATCTTTGGCATCATTATATGCTAAAACAGGAATAGGTTGTTGAAGAATTAAAGAAACTTCCCCAATACTATTTTTCTCTAGATTTTCAGCAGACTCTGTTTCCAAAGTATGAATGTTTAAATGATGCTCAATGGCAGAAACTTTTGTTTTAATCCAGCGATGACCATGCTTTAACCAATAAGCACGACCAACAACCAAAGGTTCATCATCTAACCATGCCAATGTTGCTTTGACTTCTTTTTGTCCAGTAGCAGAAGCCGTCGATGAAATTAACCAATCTCCACGAGACACATCAATTTCTTGATCCAAAATCAGCCCAACTGAATGACCAGTAGAAGCCTCATTGAGTTCTTCTTGTAAGGCATTTGCAAGGATTTTACTGACTTTTGCTTTGGCACCAGAAGGTTGAACCGTTAATTGATTACCAACTTTTACACTGCCCGCAGCAATTCTTCCCCAGAAAATACGACGACCATGTTGTGTAGAAGAACCATCATGGGCTTCTTGTAATTTTTGCACAAATTGCACAGGGAAATGCAATTCTTGTGTATTTGAATTTACATGAGAAGGTAACGCGGTTAATGCTTCTAATAAACTTGGGCCATTATAGACTTTTTCACAAAGGATCTTACCATGTTTATCGGCATTGCGAGAGGTGATATTTAGCCCTTTGAGTGCAGAGATGGGTATAATCTCGGTAATGGTTACATTTGCTTGTTTAGTGAATTTTTCCAAAGCACGTTTAACATTTACAAAAGCAGTATCTGGATCTTTGATTGCATCGAGCTTGTTAATCGCAAATAAAATAGAAGGCACTTTTAACAAATTGGCCAGCAATGTATGACGACGGGTTTGAGGCAATAACTCAACTACTTCGTCTTCCCAATTTAACTTGGTCACATCAACCAAAATCACAGCAGCATCACTGCTGCTGGCAGCGGTAACCATGTTGCGTGTATATTGTTCATGACCGGGGGCGTCGGCAATAATAAATTTACGTTCTGGCGTTGTGAAATAACGATAAGCAACATCAATGGTAATGCCTTGCTCACGTTCTGCTTGTAATCCATCGGTTAGTCTTGCCAAATCATAAGATTCATCATCAGCAAGTTTATGTTGAATACCAGAAAGCTGATCGGCAAGGATGGCTTTGCTGTCTAATAATAAACGTCCGATTAATGTGCTTTTTCCATCATCGACGCTGCCAGCAGTTAAGAATTTAAGAGTATGTTTGTTTTGTAAAGATGACATAAGATCGTTTCCTCAGATTAAAATGATGACAGCGTAAACTTAGAAATAGCCTTCAAGTTTACGTTTCTCCATAGATGCTTCAGAGGTTTGATCATCCATACGGGTTGCACCACGCTCACTGATCGTTACAGCAGCTGTTTCTTTAACAATATCGCTGGCACTGGCGGCATCGCTTTCAATTGGACAAGTACAAGTCATATCACCAACTGTACGGAAACGTACAGTTCTGGTTTCAATAGTTTCCCCTTCAACAGGCGGGGTTACGTCTGTTACAGGCACCAATAATCCTTTGCGAGGGATCACTTGGCGTTGATGGGCGTAATATAAGTTAGGAAGTGGAATTTCTTCTTGCTCAATATATTTCCATACATCGAATTCGGTCCAATTAGAAATTGGGAATACGCGGAAATTCTCATCTGGTAAAATGCGCGTATTAAAAATATTCCATAACTCGGGACGTTGAGCCTTAGGTTGCCATTGTCCAAAAGAATCACGATGAGAGAAAATGCGTTCTTTTGCGCGTGCTTTTTCTTCATCACGTCTTGCGCCACCTAATAGAGCATCAAAACGGAATTCTTCAATGGCTTCTAATAAAGTGACAGATTGATGAGGGTTACGACTTTCTAAAGGGTGGCTTAATCTGACGGTGCCACGCTTCATAGAATCTTCAACGCTACGAACGATTAACTTCGCATTGACTTCTTTTGCTCTGCGATCACGAAATTCGATCACTTCAGGGAAATTATGACCTGTATCAATCATTAATAAAGGAAAAGGAAATTGTCCTTGCCCAAATGCTTTTTCAGCCAGACGTAGCATTACGCAAGAGTCTTTTCCACCAGAAAAAAGGAGTGCAGGGCGTTCAAACGATCCTGCGACTTCTCTCATAATAAAAATGGATTCTTCTTCTAAATCAGAGAGTGGCGTATATAAATCAGGTGTATGAGAAGTCATAAAATTTCCCTTAAGTCTTAAATCAAATCGTTATTATTTTGAAGGTCTGTTTGATAGAGAAGAGGCTTCATGAACGTGTAATCCACATTCTTTTGCCCCATCTTGTTCCCACCACCAACGTCCAGCACGGAAATCTTCACCTAAAGCAATGGCTCGGGTGCAAGGTTCGCAACCAATACTGACAAAAAATTGATCATGTAAAGGGTTGTAAGGGACGCTATTTTCTTTGACATAATGCCAAATATCACCAATGGTCCAATCTAATACAGGATTAATTTTAACACGAGGTTGGGTGCTATCAGTAGGATTTTCATCTTCGATTGCTTGTAAGTTCGCACGGAAGTCTGATTGTTCTTTGCGTAGTCCTGTTAACCAGCCCTCATGACCATGACGCAGAGCTTGTAAAGGAACCAGTTTACGGATATGACAGCATTCTTTACGGAGTTCTAGAGAATTATAAAAACCATCCAACCCATTTTTTTCAACATATTCTTTGACTTTGGTATCATCTGGATAATAAGTGTGAATCGTAATGCCATAGTGATTTTCGGCATGTTCTTTTAACGCTACTGTTTGTTCATGTAAGCGTTTTGTATCCAGCATTGAAATAGTGATTGGTAGCTTTAATCGATGGATAATGTCCGTAATGACCATATCTTCTACCCCCAAGCTTGTTGCTTGTACAAGAGAGGTATAATCTTGTGTAACTTGCTTTAGTAAATCTTCCGTTGCGCGAAGTTTTTGTGAGTAAGTCTCGCTAGGTCTTTGAGAGTAGAGTTCTATAGGGGTCATTTGGGCATATCTTTTGTTTCTTGAAGTATGAATTTATGGAGATAACAACTCTTTATGTATTATATATCTATATAAAATTATAGAGATTAATATTACTATATAGAGTGAATTATCCGTAAAATACTTTATTTATATGTATAATATAAGGTTTTAAAAAAATAATCAACAAAATATAATGTGATATTTATTTTTAGTTATTAAACCACAATTATTTATGATTTATAAAATGCGCATTAGGTTATATTGTACATTTTAATATGTATAATTATTTATATTTTTTTGTTTTGGGAAATGTGATTTTTTATATTGTTATAGTTGATAACAACTAGGTATATTCAGGAAATATTATATGTATATTCCGTTGTGTAAAAATTATTATAGTCATTTTGATTTATTTTTATCAATAGATCAAAATGACTAATATTTTTTGTATTATGCTATATTTGATAATGGGATTTGATCTAGTGGATTATTTAACAAATAATAATTTGTAGATAAAACTTGAATAGTCAGAAGACGTCTTGAGTTATTATTGACTTGCACATTAACATTTAATTCTGCATTTCCATTGGTCCAACGAGAATTTGTTTGCTCTATTTTATCCTATCCATCTAGATTATATTGTGATAAATGTTCTGTAACTGGGTATAATTGATTGTGGGTTATAATGTGAATTTGACCAATAAGAACACCTAATTGGCTTTGACTCTTAGTAGGTGACCCAACATGGCTACGTGGACTACTAGTTCTAGAACGTATATAAATATTTTTTACTTCTTCAGGAAGTAAAAAGGTATATGTATTATTTTTAAAGATATGAGGGGTAAGAGTAAGGCCAGTATCTGTAACAAGATGAAGATCTGGATCTTGAGTTAATGTTGGCTCTGTATTTTTTGGATAGTTTATAATGGTCATCCTGCTGCCTTTTATGATATTTGATAAGTGATGGATTTAATTAAAAATGGGGTATTATTAGCTGATGCCAGTATTAGATAGAGAGTAGTAGGAATATAACTTTTGATGGTTGTAATGCTGGTTAATAGTTTGCTAGTTCACTACTTATTTGATTTTCTAATATATGTGGTTGTTATAATGCCTCGCGATTTTTATAAAACTCTTGATTATGACGTGTGTATTAATTTTCAGTTATTCAAGAGTTAATTATTTATTTTTTATATTTTTAAATTCATCATGAGTTTGAAATAGATACTCTTTTGGACTTCAATGCTTTTAATTTAGTTTGGGATTGAATGTTTTCTAATGAATATAATTATATTTGAGGTTGGAGCATTGTTTTAGGTAGAGAGTATCTAATTTCCTTATGACTATGCGATTATTTGGTGCTTTATTGTGCTTTCTTGATTATGTAATAAATAATCACTTGAGGATAGAACTTGAATGACAAGCAACTTATTTTGTTTACTAGATGAGTTGGTCTCAATATTTAATTCTGCATTACCATTTGTCCAGCGACAAGGAGTTTGCTCTACAATATCCCACCCAGGTAGATCTTGTTGTGATAAATGATTTGTAATAGGATATAATTGGTTTTTTGTTATAATATAGACATTACCAATAAGTAAGCCAAGTTGACGTCGATCATCAACAAAAGATCCTATAGTATCACACGGACGGCTGGTTCTGGAATGTATAAAAATGTTTTTTACATCTTCAGGAAGTGTGAATATATACTTATTTTGTTTATTTAGATGTGGTGTAAGTATTAAACCAGTATCCGTTATAAGGTACAAGTTGGGATCTTTTGTTGATGTTTGTATTATCTTTTTTCTAGAATTGAAGTGGGTTAATCCTTCTGCTCTCTTAGATATTTGATGATAAATAGGTTCCACGATTGAACGGTCTACCGTTAACTCTGCAGCACTATCATGTTCCCAATTTTTTGCTTTTAATGTTCTTTGAAATAAAGCACATTTACCATGCTGTACAAAAACTCCACGATTTCCTGTATCTAAATAGCTCTCTGTTAGCATACCGTCAGAATAGATAACAGAATGATTTTCGGTTTCTATGTGATAATAGGTATAAGATTTAATTGTTTTATCGTAATAAATTGTTTGATGATTGACGAGCATACGAACAGGTATAAACTTTCCATCAAAAAATAAACAATGTTCAGGAGTAACCAGTAAATCCTTATGTGGAACAGACTCTGAAATTGCATTTTTCAATATTCTGACAGGGTATCCTGCTTCATCATCATGAGGTGATTGTTTGACGTTAATTGTTTTACTGCCTACCCATTTGATTTTAGAGACAGTATTTTGATTATTTTTCCAATCAAAGGTAATAACTTCATCATTTATTTGAATATCTTCGACAGGTCGTTCACCAGATGGAGTTTTAATCATGGTGCCTGGAAGGAAACAAACTTCATAAACTAAGCTACCGTCTGATGATGTGCTGAGTGTATAGCCCGCATCTTTTGCACCAATAATATTTAAGGTGATTTTATTTCCGTTAGTTAAAGTAAAAGTGACATGATCATCGCTTGCATTGCCATTAGCATCTACATAATCGACAGAGGTAACATCTTTGGTATCAATACCTACCAATTTTATAGAATCGGAATCTCCAGCATTGCTTCCTGTAAACCCATTAATTGTGGTGATAACGGTGGTTACTTCGCCCCCACTTTCTAGGCCGGAAATAATGATGCCAGTGTTGTTGTTTCCTTCCAAGTTAATCGTGCCACCAGTATCTGGATAGAGACTGATTGTACCGCCATTTTCAATAGTAGCAGTACCAGTAAGTTGCCCTCCAGAATTAATAGTTAATGTTCCTCCATTGCTAACTGTATTTGTTCCTGCGAGTTGTCCGCCAGAGCTAATAATTAATGTCCCACCAGATTGAATAGTTGTATTTTGAGCTATACCACCATCATTTATAATTTGCTGGCCACCTAGGCTAATGGTTGTATCTATTGCTGTTGCACCAGAATTGATGCTTTGATTACCGCCTTCATAAATTGTTGTATTGGAAGCAATGCCTCCACTATTGGCGATTTGAGTACCACCAGCACTGATTGAGGTGCCTGAGGCGTTACCTCCGCTTTGTATATCTTGAACACCGTTACCATAAAGAGTTGTATTCCAAGTGATACCACCATTGATGACAATTTGATTGCCGTTACTGACTGTTGTTAGTACAGCGATGGCATCATTTTGAACTAATTGCGTACCACTAACTATTGTGGTATAGAGAGATCTTGCGCTTGACGTTATGGTTTGGACACCACCATTGATAACGGTAGTATATGTAGTGATGCCATTTGCATCTGTTACTTGTTGTGTTCCGCCATCAACAGTTGCATAATCTGTGCGGCCGTAAACATATTGGGTTCCATAAATAGTTGCGGCACTATCAGTAGCACCATTACTAATGGTTACGTTAGCACCATCATAAATAATTGTTCCAGAAGTAATTGCACCAGCATTAACAATTTGAGTGCCACCAGAACTGACAATAACATTATTTACTGTGGCTCCAGAGTTGATTGTTTGAGAACCACCATCATAAATGGTTGCGCCAGAAATGATGGCTCCTCCGTTAATGATTTGTTGAGCGCCATCATAAATGCTTGTATTAATAGCCGACCCACCAGAATTAACAGTTTGAATACCAATACCACTAATTTGAGTATTTGAAGCAAGACCACCAGAGTTGATCTGTTGGCTTCCATTTTGAACAGTAGTGTTGTAAGCAGAAGCTCCGTTATTGACGGTTTGAATACCACCTCTGTAAATAATAGCACTATCTGATATTCCGCCTGATGAAATTGTCTGAGTAGCACTGACTACTTGGGTACCTGAAGCAACCCCACCATTTAAAATAGTTTGGCTAGCAACATATAATTTAGTAATAGAAGTTGTTCCACCAGATGTTACAGTTTGTAATCCATTGCTGGCAACATAACTGCTTGTGACGATAGCGCCATTATTAACAGTTTGAACACCCCCATTAATGGTGGTATTGTTTGCTACGCCGTCAACATTTTGAGTGCCATAAACGACAGTACTGTTGGCTGTTCCTCCATAGGTAACTGAAGCAACCCCACCTTTGTAGATGGTTCCACCAGTTTCTTTTCCACCAGAACTAATAACTAAAGAGCCACCAGAATGAACTACTGTTCCATATCCGTTGCCATTGCTGCTAATAACTTGGCTGCCACCGCTATAGACGATAGTATTAGATGTAATCCCACCACCATTAACTATTTGAGTATTACCAGAACTAACGGTTGTCCCACTACTTATTTGGCCAGAGGTAATATACTGTATCGCCATTGTTGCCTCGCTATTATTTTTATTTAAAAATGCTTGTTTCCTTATATGTTTATTGATTGTTAATAATTCAATACGTTGTTTTATTTAAATTTATTGATTATTTTAAATCTCGAAATCCATAATTGGCCTAAAGTAAACTTTATCCCCTTTGTTTAATCGATTTAAATTGGGTGTCGTATTGGGAACTTGTGCTTCAATAGAATGCTTATCATCCTTAGGTTTTAAGATAATTTTCGTAACAGCACCAAGAGGGCGAATATCGATTGCCTCAGCTTCAAAATATCCAACTTTTTCTGTGTGAATACTTAATATAATTTCATGGGGCCTAAAAGTGAAGTTTTGTTCACCAACAGAAAAATGATTGGTTTCTCCAAGGAAGTTATAAACAAAATCATTTTTCGGTGTGTCTAATATTTCTTTGGGGGAACCAATTTGTTCAATAATTCCTTTGTTCATAATGACAACGCGATCAGCAATTTCCATAGCTTCTTCTTGATCATGTGTGACAAAAATACTGGTTAGTTGAATTTCGTGATGTAAGTTTGATAACCATTGGCGTAACTCTCTTCTAACTTTGGTATCCAAAGCAGAGAAAGGTTCGTCTAATAATAAAACACTTGGATCGATTGCCAATGCACGCGCTAAGGCAACGCGTTGTTTCTGTCCGCCAGATAATTCATCAGGGTAGCGATTGGCCAGATTACCCAATTGTACCATATCCAATAAGTGTTTTGCTTTTTCAAGAATCTCAGCGGATGAAGGTCTTTCTTTTCTGGGTTTCATGCGCAGTCCAAAAGAAATATTATCTAAAACCGTCATATGCTGAAAGAGTGCAAAATGTTGAAACATGTAGCCAATGTGACGTTCGCGAATATCCTTGTTAGAGACATCTTGCTCATTAAAAAATATTTGACCAGAGCTGGGTTGTTCCAGTCCTGCGATAATTCGTAGTAAGCTAGTTTTTCCGCAACCTGAAGGGCCAAGAAGAGCGATTAACTCTCCTTTACGAATGTCTAAATTGATATTTTGTAAAACATGAAATTTATTAAAATATTTATTTAATTCTTTAATACGGATATTCATTTTATTGCCCTGTTTCTGAATGAGCATTGGTTATTTTGCGTTCACACCATTGTCTTATCAACAAGATAATCATGGACATGAATAATAAGATGAGCGAAATACTGAATGCAGCTGTTGCATTATATTCGTTATATAAAATTTCTATTTGTAAAGGCAGCGTATTGGTCAACCCTTCGATGTGACCAGAGATAATAGAGACGGCACCAAATTCCCCCATGGCTCTTGCGGTACACATGACAATTCCATGTAATAAAGCCCAGCGAATATTGGGGAATGTTACATGCCAAAAAATTTGCCAACCATTTGCCCCCAGTAAACGTGCTGCTTCTTCTTCTGCATTTCCTTGTTCTTGCATCAGAGAAATTAATGAGCGTGCCACAAAAGGAAACGTTACAAAAATCGTGGCTAAAACAATTCCAGGCACTGCATAGATAACTTGTAGATTATATTTCATTAAGAATGGATATAAAATGCTTTGCGAACCATAAAGCAAGGTATAGATCAAACCGACAATAATTGGAGAAATAGAGAAGGGTAGGTCAATGAGAGTAATGAGTAACTTTTTTCCTACAAAGTCATATTTTGTGACACACCATGCCGCCATAACGCCAAAAATAATGTTTAGAATAACGGAAAGAACTGTTGCTAGTAGGGTAAGTTTTAAAGCAGAAACAGCAGATGGATTAGCACAAGTTTGCCAGAAAAACTCTAGTCCTTTTGAGAGTCCTTCGATTAAGATCACAGATAAAGGCGCCAGGAAAATAACACTAAACACAAGCCATGTCAGTGTTAATAGCAAGGATCTTTTGAGCGTTGTTTGCTGATTTACAGAGGGTGTCATGGTGAGTTCTTTTTCGAAGTGCGAGGCAGAGACGAATGGGTGATAAACCAAATTAAACGATGAGGTTTAATCCAGCGTTGTATGAGGTTAATGGCAAAGAGTAATGCAAAAGAAATAATCAGCATCAACATGCTAATGACGGTTGCGCCTGTATAATCAAACTGATCCAGTTTAGAGACAATTAGAATGGGTAAAATCTCAGTTTTGTAAGGAATATTGGCAGCAATAAAGACCACAGACCCATATTCACCTAAGCTACGAGCCATTGCTAAAGAAAAACCCGTTAACCATGTGGGGAATAACATGGGGAAAATAATATATAAAAAGGTTTGTAAGGGCGTTGCCCCTAATGTTTTTGCAGCTTCTTCTACAGAGTGAGGAATATCTTTGATAATAGGCTCTAGCGTTCTAACAGTAAAAGGAATGGTGACAAAGACCATTGCAATAACAATTCCAAGGGGAGTATAGGCGACTTTAAAGGGTAAAAATGAGCCTATTAATCCGTTAGGGGCATATAAAGTTGTTAATGCGATGCCTGCAATGGCTGTTGGTAGAGCCAAAGGTAAATCAATCATAGAATCAATGAGTTTTTTTCCTACAAAAGAATGGCGTGTAAGCATCCATGCTAGGAAACTACCAAAGATAGAAGCTAATAATGCAGCATAAAAAGAGGTATATAAAGAAAGCTTTAGAGCGCTTTGTAACTGTCTGTTGCTTAGAATATGAATGAGCTGATCTAAGTGAATATGGCTGGCATATAAAAACAAAGCGGCTAAAGGAAGCAAAACAATTAAGGAAAGCCAAGATAACGTATATCCTAAACTTAGCCAGAATCCTGGAATGACTGAATATCTAGAGGTAAACATTATAGTTCCTTAATTCATGAGAGTTAGTGGTTAATTTCACTCATAATTTGATCAAATATTTTATTATCCTTAAAAAATTTGTTATTTATTTGTTTCCATCCTTTAAATACTTTGTCAATAGGTATTAATTTTAAAGAAGGAAATGTATTTTTAAATTTTTCTGCAATCTCTGGATTGCTTGGACGATAATAATACTCAGCAGCTAATGTTTGACCTTCATTACTATATAAATAGTTCAAATAAGCTTCAGCGACGGTGCGTGTTCTTCTCCGATCCACAACAGAATCTACAACGGCAACAGGAGGTTCTGCCAAGATAGAAATGGATGGTGTAATGATCTCATATTCTCCAGATTTTGATTCGTTTAAAGCCATGTAGGCCTCATTTTCCCAAGAAATTAAGACATCTCCTAAACCACGTTGAATGAAGCTTAGGCTAGATGATCGTGCGCCAGAATCTAAAATGGGGGCATGTTGAAAAAATTGTTTTACAAACTCATAAGCTTTTGCTTCTGAGCCATATTTTTCTAATGCATATGCCCAAGCAGCTAAGAAATTCCAACGAGCTACCCCTGATGTTTTGGGGTTGGGTGTAATGATTTGCACGCCTGGTTTAATCAAATCATCCCAATCATGAATATGTTTTGGATTACCTTTTCTTACGACAAAAACAATGGTCGAGTAATAAGGGCAGCTATGGTAAGGAAGTCTGCTTTGCCAGTTCGGATCAATTAACGGTTTATATTTGTTAATGGCATCAATATCTCCAGACAAAGCAAGGGTTACGACATCAGCTTGCATTCCATCAATAACCGCTCTTGCTTGCTTTCCTGAACCTCCATGAGATTCATAGATGGTGACATTATCTCCAGTTTTTGCTTTCCAATATTTTTCAAAGGCTTGGTTATACGCATGGTAAAAAGCTCGCGTTGGGTCATAAGAGACGTTTAATAAGGTTATATTTTTTGCATGCCCTGCTTGTAATAAGCACGTAGATAACACACAAAAAATAGCCAAAATTTTCCAAGCGCTAGATTTGTAAAGCGTCATGATAAAGAAACCGTTTATGATAAGATGAAAGAATAGCTGAACAAGATATAATATCTTATCTCTATTTTATCAATTTTAAAAGTGTTTTTATTAATATACAATATTTTAAAGTTGATTGGTGTTGGTTGTTATTGATCCGTTATGTAATATTGATGGTATATGATGTGTAACCTTCACCCTCTATGGTGAGGGTGAAGGTTTATTCAACCCATGAGTAGTTATTATTCACAGGGTATTGTACGATCACAATTTAGGATTATTTTAATTCAATGCTATATAAAGTTACAGTAGATAATTTTGCAGCTGTATCTTTAATTGTAATCGTTCCATTAGACATCGAAATTGTGATTGATGACGTTACATCATTTGGTGTTAAACGATCTACACGGCCACCTTCTGTAATTCTATAAGCAGTAAGTGTATATCCTTTATAAGAGCTTGAAATATTATTAATATTTAACTGTAGACCAGCATCGCTTAATGTATAATCGCGCATGCGTGATGTTATTGTGCCATTAGGATCTGTCGCAGCGACCACAGCATTTTGTGTGACAGTATTATCATAAGTAACAGTATTTGGATCAACGCCACCAAACCAATGTTCTTTGCTCCAGTCATCATTGAGTTGGTTTACACTTCTATTGGTATCAATATAATGTTGTGTGTATAAAGCTGTATCAGTAGGTGGTGATTTTTCATCAACAAATGCATAATCAACTTTGAAATTTGCGGCAAGAATGTTGAGTTTATTTCCACTTTCATTTTCTGCTGCTAGTGTTGTAATCCCAGTATTAAAGGTGTTGTCTTGACCTAAAATATAAGGGGTATCTTCTAACATTTTAGAAAATAAACCAAAGCTTTGGGCAGCATATGAACAAAAGCTTTTCGCTGATGGATATTTAGATTTTGTATTGTCATTATCGTTAAATAATCCAAAGGAAGAGGCATCTCCGCGGTAATAATAAGCTTTATCGACTTTACAATATTGCATGTACATTAAGGTTGACGCGATATATGCGGCATTATTTGCTGATTGAACTTTGGTATAGGTGTTAGCACTTGCAAAAGGTGTAGAGTTCCATTCTGTACATAGACTTTCTAAATTATCATAACCATATGCATTTAAAGTGGTTTGAATTTGATTTCCAAGATCAATGATATTTTGTGGATCAGCAGATGTGTTTCCATAATAATGCCAAGATAGGAAATCAATTGGTGTATTCGTACTACGGCAGTAATTTAATAGGCCATCAAGATACTCACCATTTGGATTATATCCATATGCAACACCTGCAGCACCAACTTTTGCTTCTGGATCAACAGCTTTTATCGCTCTGGCGATTTTAGAGTAGAATTCATAAAAAGTTTGAGGGCGGTTGTTATTCCAGAAGAAGTGTAAATCAGGTTCGTTCCAAATTTCCCAATGGCTAATTTTTCTTGGAAGGCCAGTTTGTTTATAGTTTAAAGAATACCGCTCAACTAAATTACCAGCTAAAGATGCATAAATATCAAAATTTTGTGGAATTTCATATCCTGCCCAATTGCTTCGACCAACGCGGAACATAACTTCACGTTCAATGTTGGTTGGGTTTACATCAGGATTATTATCCATAATCCGTTTGATATAATAATCGGTCATTTGATAATTTGCATTTTTAAGTGCTAAATTAAGGTTATTGCTGCGCATGCCAGCAGCGGCATAAGGGAAAATAGTTCTTTTATTAATAAATTCTGCACAAAATGGATTGCATTTTGATTGTAAATTAGCAGGGACATTTTGAAGAAGTTGGTTTGCTGCTGTAGTTCTATTCGCTTGACAATAATCATCAAGATCTGCGATTCCAAGAGTATCATGTAGTCGAATATATTTAATTCCCATTTGGTTAAATTCATTTTCCAAATCTGGAAAACCGGGTGCAATTGAAATGGGAGAGCCGTTAACACCATTAATTGGTTTTAATTTACCATCTGTACCAGCAAACGGGTTGCGTGCATTTTTGTTAATATTAATGGAAAATACCATTTTAAAATCTTTCTTAAAAATAATTAAATAAAAAATTGATAAATTGTAATAAAAAACGTATCAATAGTTTAATTATAACATTCATATAATGTAATTGTAATTATTTTTATTTATATAAAAATTTTTATTTGATTATTTTATTTTAAATAGATTTTATATTATTATTATGTATTTTTATAAACTGGCCTATAATGGAGAATTGGGTGTTTTACAGGCCAGCAATATTTATTGTCTAAACAGCGATAAGTTTTTCTTGTTTTTCATCAACGGTGTATAACCGATCGGAAATAATGTTGATAATTAACCTTTGTTCTTGATTGTTATTTTTAGGAATATTTAATAAAGCTTTTCCTTTCGTCCAGCGACATGGTGTTTGTTCTAAGGTATGCCATCCAGATAGATCAGGGTGAGTTAGATGATCTGTAATATTAGAAATATTTATATTATAGGCTGAATTGATAGATAAAATTTGTATATTTCCAACTAATACACCTAATTCATGACGATTATCCTCGAAGGGCCCAATAACATCGTTAAGTCTACTTGTTTTGGATACTAGGTAAACGGAGTCAACGCCTTCTGTTGGCAAAAGAAACACATACTGGCCTTTGAAGTTAGATATTGATTCAATTGCTAAACCATTTGGAGTTGCTAAATGGAAATGAGGGTCATTACTTATTTTCTTAGGCTCTTGCATCATGGGCATTTTCATTTTTATAGCACGTTGCTGTAACGTATGATGAAGAGGTTCAACATAACTGCGATCAACCATTAAAGGAGCTGCTGCGTCTTGTTCCCAAGTTTTTGGTTTTGTTGGGCGTGTTAAAATAGCAAACTCACCATGTTGTTTAAATTGAGTTTGATTTCCTGTGTCCAGATAGCTTTCTGTCAGCATTCCATTCGCCCAAATCACAGCGTGAGATTCTGTTTCAATATGATAGTAGGTATAATTTGTAATAGAATAATCATAATAAATACTATATCCATTCACCAACATACGGGCAGGCGTAAATTTTCCATCAAAGAACAAACAATGCTCTGGCGTAATTAATAGATCTTTAGAAGGGACGCCTTCGGCAATCGCATCTTTTAATATTCTTACTGGGTAACCTGCTTCATCATCATGCCGTGTTGGGTTTACAGTAGCGGCTTTATTACCAACCCAGCGAACTGATTGGATTTCCTCTTTATTTTGTTGCCAATTAAAAGTGAGGATTTTATCTCCGATACGAAGATCTTCAACAGCAACCTCTCCTTTAGGGGTTTTAATCATAGAGCCTGCGAGAAAACAGACTTCGAAATACAAATCCCCATCTGCATTATAATTAAGATTATATCCTTCACTCTCAATGCCAGGAATATTCATAACGATTTTATTGCCGCTGTTTAGAGATAACGTTATATAATCACCATTGGCATTTCCGTTTGCATCTTCATAGGATACGTTCGTGACATCAGAAGTTTTAACACCAGGCATGATAATATAGTCTGAAGCTATATCTAAATAATCATCGTTATTTTCGTCTTCATCAATTCTTCCAATAAAGTTATTAATAACAGTTGTAACTACGCCGCCATTTTCAAGTCCTGAAATAAATACACCTGCATTCTGAAGGTCTCCTACAAAATGGGGATCTCCGAGTAATTCAATGGTTCCTCCAGCATCAGGGTAAATTATTAAGCTTCCATTAGCATTGGCCGAAATCGTCCCGTTATTTTTCCCTCCAGAAGCTATTGTTAATCGACCTGCATTATTAACCGTAGCATTATTTAAAACTGCACCCGATAAAATTATTACATCGCTATTATAACCAACAGTTGTTTGATTAATACTTGCTCCTGAAGAAACAGTTATACTGCCAAGAAAACCAGTTGATGTATTTGTAACGTGTGCACCAGATAAAACGGTTAAGCCACCATAATCACCAACCTGTGTTTGATCTGCACTTCCACCAGAAGAAATAGTTAAGCTTCCTTTTGACCAGACCTTTGTAGAGACAATATTGCGTTCCGATAAAACACTTAAGCTGGCACTCGACATAATTTGTGTAGATTGGATGATAGATCCTGGTTCGATACTAACATTGCACCTGACATAATTGACATTTGGTTAGTAACTCCACCAGAGGAAACAACTACATTTCCACCAGAAGAAACAATTGCATATTGTGCACTGCCTCCTGATAAAATGGTTAAATTTCCGCTGGAGGAAATTGCCGCATGATACGAGCTTCCACCAGAAGAGGCAGTTAAGTTTCCACCTGAATAAATCGTTGTTTGGTTAGCATACCCTCCAGATAAAAGAGTTAAATTTCCACCGGAAGAGATTGTTACTGGATAGGCTGCTCCAGCAGAAGATACAGTAACATTTCCGCCTGAATAAATCGTTGTTGGAGTAAGCCATCCTCCAGAAGATACGATTACATTTCCACCTGAGAAGACAGTAGTTTTCATTGAATAATCCCGCAATATCAGCTCTCCCCCAGAAGAAACAATTACTTCTGTAAGCTTAGGAGAGTCGGGAGAAACAATTAACTGTTCTCCAGAATTTAGGATTACGCTGCTAGAAATGCTAGCTAACGGAGTTATCGAACTTGCCATGTTTCTTACCTTAGTCGAAAAGAATAAATATAAAGATTTTCATAGAAAAGTATTCGTTGTTATTCAAATATAAATTTAATATTTATTAGATTAATTAAGTAGAATGTATTTTCTATGATAAAATTACATCAGCGTTTTAATGAAATTTTTGTTTTATATATCAAATTAATTAATTCTATTTTATAGATGTTTTGATATATCCGTAATCTATGAGGATTCTAGAGGTTAAAAACAATAGGAAGAATATAGTTCAAATGTAGGATAATCTATTGTGTTTGTTATAAAAACATAGGTTTTGTTATAATAGATTTTATATGGCGGACCCGACGAGATTCGAACTCACGACCTTCGCCTTCGGAGGGCGACGCTCTATCCAGCTGAGCTACGGGTCCTAGTATTTTAAAGAAACCTTAAATATAGTTGTTACTCTTTAAAATAGTTAGTCCTTTCTTTTAGAAAAAATATAAGAATCATGCAAGTTGTTTATTGAACTTGTTTAATCGATGGTAAATTCCATTTAAATTTTAAAGAGAGTAAACGAATAGAGCTGCAAATTAGAATAGCTAACCATGGGGCAAGAGCAGGGTTAATAATATCTTTTTCACCGAGCACTTGAATACCAGCACCAAAAATTGCAGCTGAAGCATAAATTTCTTTGGTTAATACAGAAGGAATAGTTGTGGTTAACGTATCTCTGAGAATGCCTCCCCCAACAGCTGTAACGATTCCTAAGAGAATTGCCAGTTCAGTATTCCCTGAAAAAAAATAAGCTTTATGAGCTCCAAAAGATGCAAAGAAGCCTAAGCCAATAGCATCAAAGAACAGGGTCGGTTGGTTGAGTTTTAGTAATAGTTTTTGTGAAAAGCCGGAAAGGCAAACAGATAAAACGACGATTGTTAAATATTCTAGGTTAACCAATCCTGCAGGAGGGAAAGAGCCAATACAAATATCACGGAGAATTCCTCCACCACATGCTGTAATAAACGAGATGACAAAGACGCCAAAAATATCTAAATTTCTATTGATGGCGGCTAATGCACCACTGATTGCAAAGGCAAGCGTGCCGATTAGATCAATGTAATGGAAGAAATCATAGTTCATATTGGTTGAAAGGCTTTATTGATTGAAGATGTTGGAGCTTTCTAGCTCTTGTAAAGTAGGCATTCCCCCTTGGGCACCAGAACGTGTGACAGATAAGGCGGAGGCTTGCAATGATTTTCTTAATGCAGCTTCTAACCCTAAATGGATAAAGCAACAAAAAGCCCCACAGAATGTATCTCCAGCACCTGTGCTATCAACGACTTTAACAGAGTAAGCAGGTAAATGTTTTAATTGTTGATTATTATCTTTGAATAATACGCCCTTGCTTCCCCATGTCATAATAATAGGGGTTTTAGAATTCATAATAATGTCTTCAGGGGTGTCTGACTTATTATTTCCTAAAGCAATGATTTCATGTTCATTAGGTAGAAGATAATTTACTTTTTCTATTGCTTCTTTTGGTAAGTCACGCATAGGAGCAGGGTTTAATACAATAATTTTATTTAGCTCATGTGCGATTTCAATGGCTTTAACTTGTGCATCAAGAGGAATTTCTTGTTGTAACAAGATAATGTCGTTCTTTTTAATTAAATCGGTTGCGTTAATAATATCTTGAGGGGTGATTGTATTATTTGCTCCATCCGTGACAATAATATGGTTTTCGTTTTGAGAGCGAGTAATTAATGCAGAAGCAGAAGGCTTGTCTTTACGGATTAGGACGTGATCTGTATTGATATGATGCGTTTGTAGATTTTTAAATAACATATCCCCAAATGTATCTTTTCCTAAGGCGCCAAGCATTGTAACGCTTGCCCCTAATTTTGCTGCTGCAACAGCTTGGTTATTGCCTTTTCCTCCGCAACTGACATGTAAAGGGCCACCTAGTAGTGTTTCCCCAGGTTGAGGGAAACGGTCAACATCTGTTTCAAGATCTGCGTTTAGACTGCCAATAACGAGAATACGATTCATGATAGCACCTTTGCAATGAAAGAAAAATAATAGACATGATAGTATCACATGAGAGATTTATGAAAATATCATATTTTTTATATGGTGAGAAAAGTAAGTGTCTTTTTAAAATAGTGATTCACTTTCCAGCATATGTAGATTGTATAGAAAGATAATAATTTTATAAAAGTGATTGAATTTAATGATGGTCAGACCAATATTTCTTTAAATAATAGTAACAAATAAGTGAAGTCTATCTGTTTGAATATTTAATAATAATGATTATTTATCAGTAAGATAGGTAAAAATATTTTTACTTAGATTATAAATGAATGATGATATATTCGAAACAAACATAACGATTTTATTTGATATTCGTTTAATTTGAAGTATATTAATAATTAGGATTAAAATTGTACTATTTATTGGTAGTGCAAAATATCGATTTAAACAACTTAACGGAGTTATAATTCAGAATGGCTTATAAAACGGTTAATCCTTTTACTAATAAAGAAGTAAAAGCGTTTACATCATTAACAGAACAAGAAGTTGCTGAAAAAATTGATCAAGCGGATGCTTGTTATAAAAAATGGCGCAGAACAGATTTTGCAACACGCCGTGCCGTAATGAAAAAAGCAGCAACGATTATGCGTGATAATAAAGCAGAATTTGCGCGTCTTGTTACGTTGGAAATGGGTAAATTAATTTCTGATGCAGAGGGTGAAGTCGATTTAACAGCTGATATTTTTGATTATTATGCTGATAATGCAGAACAGTTCCTTGCTCCAGAACAATTGAAACCAAAAGATGGTAGAAAAGCATATGTTGAACATGATTCTCTTGGAATCATTTTATGCGTAGAGCCTTGGAATTTCCCATATTACCAATTAGTACGTGTTGCAGCTACAAACTTGATGGCTGGTAACGTTGTGATGGTAAAGCATGCTTCTATCGTTCCACAATGTGCTGAAGCATTTGAAAAATTAATGTTGGATGCGGGTGCTCCAAAAGGTGCTTATACAAATTTATTTGTAGATTCTAGAAATATTGCTCCAATTATTCAAGATCATCGTATTCGCGGTGTTGCTGTTACAGGTAGTGAAAAAGCAGGAGCTTCTGTTGCTGGTGAAGCTGGGAAAGCATTGAAAAAGTCTACAATGGAATTAGGTGGAAGTGATGCTTTCATCGTTCTTGAAGATGCAGATCTTGAAAAAGCATGTGAATGGGGCATGTGGGGGCGTATGAACAACACAGGACAATGTTGTGTTGCTGCGAAACGTTTCATTGTTGTAGAATCCGTTGCTGATAAATTCTTGGCACAAATCACTGAATGTTTCTCAAAACTAAAGATCGGTGATCCAATGGATCGTAGCACGACTTTAGGTCCATTATCTTCTGAAGATGCAGCCAAAGAAATTGCAGAACTAACTGCAACAGCGATTCAACATGGTGCTAAAGCTGTGATTGGTGGTAAACGTCCAGATCATCCTGGTGCGTTTATGGAAGCAACTATTTTAACAAACATTACCAAAGAAAATCCTGCATTTTATAGAGAGTTTTTTGGTCCAGTATTAATGTTCTTCCGCGTTCCTGATGAAAAAGCAGCAATTGAGTTGGCTAATGATTCAGAATTTGGTTTGGGTGGAACTGTATTTTCTAAAGATATTAAACGTGCACAGCATGTTGCAAGTCAAATTGATACAGGTATGGTGTTTATTAACCGTCCAACATGGACAACACCAGATCTTCCATTTGGTGGAGTAAAACATTCTGGTTATGGCCGTGAACTTTCAAAGGAAGGTATCTTGGAATTTGTAAATCGTAAATTGATTTACATCGAAAACTAATAGAGTGTTTTAATTATACTCTTGTATAATTAAAGATCCGACGATAAGTTTTAGAGAAGGATTCATTAATATAATGAATCCTTCTTTTTATTTAAAATGGTTGTGAAATTATGGTTTCTTTTCTTGAAAAACGACATCAATTTGTACGTAATGGGATTGATTTTAATAAAGATCAGTGTTTAGAAATCGGTGCTTTGGTTGACCCTATATTACGTAGTCAAGATGGAAAGGTATTTTACGCGGATCATCTATCGACAGATGATTTAAAAAAGCAGTTTGCTTGGGATAAAGAGTTTGATTTTGATCGATTAGTGCCTGTTAATTTTGTGTGGGATAATCATCAACCTTTTAAAGAATGTGTCGATAGAGAATTCGATTATGTAGTGGCTTCTCATGTTGGTGAGCACGTTCCTAATTTAATCGGATGGATAGATCAGATTAGTCAAGTATTAACACCGAATGGACAATTGCGTTTAGTGCTTCCAGATGGTCGTTATTCTTTTGATATGAAGAGACAAGAGAGTCGATTGTCAGATTTACTAGCAACATGGATGCGGAAATCTTATTGCCCAGAAACACATTTGGTATTGGATTTTGCTTTAAATAAAGTCGATGATCAGTTAGTGCAAGATATGCATCTTCGTTATGTACAAGATTTTGATGCTTCTGAATTGCCTAGCCAATTTCCTTTTCATGAGATTATGGAGTGGGGAGAAAGAACGCTTAACCCTAAACATTATGAAGATGTTCATTGTTGGGTATTGCATTTAAATCTATTTGCTAAATTTATGGTGACTTTGACACAGCATGATATCTTGAGAGTTGCATGTGCAGAATGGCATGATATTGATCCTCCTTATAGTTATGAATTTATGGTTTTTATGACTCTAGAAGCTGATAAAGAGAAAAGAGTTGCGAGTTGGCAAGATGTATATATTCAAACAAAAAAGAAGTTGTTGAAATATAATCAGCAAAGTCAAAAAGAAATTGAGCTATTACATCAAGAGAATGCACAGTTAAAAGAGGAGTTACATTCTATGTATGGTTCATCATCGTGGCGTATAACAGCTCCATTTAGGGCGATGATGCAGCTGCTCAAAAGTAAATAGTTAAAATCAAACTAAAAAAGCGATCTAAAAAATAGATCGCTTTTTTATTGGTTTGTTTGGAAATACTAAATTACTGTATGTTTGTGTGGTCTACCTACAGAATAATATTGAATTCCTTGTTCCCTCATTGTTTGAGGATTATAAATATTTCTTAGATCGATGACTAAAGGTTCTGTCATCCAACTTTTTAAACTATCTGGAGATAAAGAGCGGAATTCACTCCATTCTGTTAAAATAACCAAAGCATCAGCATTAGTAGCAGCATCTTGGATATTATCGTAATATTGTACACTCTTAGGAAGTAATGGTTGTGCTTTTTCATTACCAATTGGGTCAAATGCTTTGATAATAGCCCCAGCCTCTACAAGACGATGAATAATTGGTAAAGATGCTGATTCACGCATATCATCTGTATTAGGTTTAAATGTTAGTCCCAAAATAGCAATGGTTTTGTTATTGACGTTTCCATCACATAATTGAATAATCCGTCCGCTTATATTTGCTTTTCTTGCGTCATTGGCTTGGGCAGCGGTTTCAATCATTCTTACAGGATTACCGGCTTCTTGAGCAATACGAATTAGTGCCAAGGTATCTTTTGGGAAGCAAGAGCCTCCAAAACCAGGGCCTGGCTGTAAGAAAAATTTACCAATACGAGGATCTAATCCCATTCCTTTGGTGATGTCTTCTATGTTTCCACCAACTTGTTCGCACAAGTCAGCTAATTCATTGACGTATGATAGTTTCATTGCCAAGAAACAGTTTGATGCATATTTAGCTAATTCTGCACTTTCTAAATTGGTAAAAAGAATAGGTGTTTCGCGTTGGAATAAAGGTTGATAAAGGCGCGTCATAACCTCTTGGGCTTTTTTACCATGATCTGCTTTATCTTTTTCAATACCGATAATAACTCGATCAGGATTCATACAGTCTTTAATAGCATCTCCCTCTCGTAAAAACTCGGGATTAGAAGCGACGTCAAATTCAAGATTAGGATTTTTTTGATGAATAATTTGAGCAATACGACGACTGGTTCCAACAGGAACAGTTGATTTTGTAACAATTACTGCATATTGTTTTAAGTGTGTTGCAATTTGCTCAGCAGCTTGATGAACATATCTCATATCTGCATGGCCGTCACCGTTACGAGGTGGAGTGCCGACAGCAATAAAAATAGCTTCGCACTCAGCAATAGCTTCTTCTATTTTATCAAAAAATTGCAGGCGATTAGCTTTTATATTGTTAGTAACGAGAATATCTAGGCCAGGTTCGTAAATTGGAATAATGCCTTGTTTTAAAGCGTTCAGACGATCAGGATTTGTTTCGACAACGTTTACATGTAATCCAAATTCAGCAAAACATGTTGCTGATACTAGACCGACATATCCTCCACCAATCATTGCTATACGCACAGTTATTCTCCTGGTATGGTTAATAGATCAATAATAAGATAAAATATATATGGATATATAACTAGTAAAGTAAAAAGATCAAGAATCTCAAAGACTATAGTGAAAATAAATAGCAACATTGACTTTTCAGTGGTTTATGAAGAGCAAGGTGAGATTGAATTATTAGGTTTTACAAAAAACTTTTTGTTATTTATATTTTGCGATAAGATCTGTTTTATAATAGCGTTGAGAAAAGAATGTTATCATTGTATATTGATAATGTTTTAATCTGTGTTTTAGATTAAAAGATAAGGCAGTTAGTATATTGGTAGTGTTGGAAAAATAATGATCTGCATAAGGGTTACGAAGCGTGACAAAAGAATTTAAAGGGCCGTTATTGTGGGTTTCGTTATTGGGGCGCATGGTTTTAAATGCGATCCAAGAGGCAGGGGCGTTGGCTTTATTTGCATTACGGGGCATTTTAAGCATTTTTTATCCTCCTTTTTACTGGCGTATTTTTATTGGCAGTATGATTAATATTGGATATTTATCTTTGCCTGTTGTTGCATTGACTGCTTTATTCTCAGGTGGTGTGATTGCCTTGCAATCTTATACGGGAATGGCACAATATCACGTTGATAGTGCGATCGCAGGAATCGTTGTATTAGCAGTAACGCGTGAGCTCGGCCCTGTTTTGGCGGGGTTAATGGTGGCTGGTCGTGTGGGGGCAGCGATGGCTGCGGAAATCGGCACGATGCAAGTCACTAACCAAATTGATGCCTTGAGAACTTTATCAACAAACCCGATGAAATATTTAGTGGCTCCTCGTTTATTAGCAGCTACGATTGCTTTACCATTTTTGGTTTTAATTGCAGATATCTTAGGTGTTTTGGGTGGGTTTACAGTTTCAATTATGAAATTAGGGTTTTCTCCACAGGGATATATTGCAGCGACGTTTAATACAGTAAAGTTTATGGATATTACGATTGGTTTGGTAAAAGCAGGGGCTTTTGGTTTTCTAATCGCATTGATGGGATGTTATCACGGATATCGTAGTAAAGGTGGCGCACAAGGTGTTGGTGCTTCTACAACAGCGGCAGTGGTTGCTGCATCGATTTTATTATTAGTATTTGACTATTTATTGACGGATATCTTTTTCTCAAAATGACCCAATCAGCTTGTAAAACACCTAAAATACGTATTCGTAACTTATCTAAATCATTTGGCAGCAATCATGTGTTGCGCAATGTCAGTATGGATGTCGAAACAGGCACTTCTTTTGTTGTTATTGGTGGGTCAGGAAGTGGTAAATCCGTTTTATTACGGTGCATTTTGGGATTGATGACGCCAGATAGTGGTAGCATCGAGATTGATGGACAGAATATTTTTGAATTATCCTCTATCCAGCGCACTCAAAAATTACAACAAATGGGTATGCTCTTTCAAAATGCAGCGTTGTTTGACAGTTTGTCGATTTGGGAAAATGTAGCTTTTGCTTTACTATATGGATATCGTAAACATTTACCTAAAGTAAGTCGTTCTGATGCGCGTGTTACTGCTTATCGTATGCTAGAATTGGTTGGTTTAGATCCAGAGCTCGTTGCTGATTTATATCCTGATGAATTATCAGGAGGGATGCAAAAACGTGTTGGATTAGCCAGAGCGATAGCTTCAAAACCAGAAATTATTTTCTTTGACGAGCCTACCACAGGATTAGACCCTATTATGGGGGCTGTTATTGATGACTTGATTAAAAGTTGTGTGGATAAGCTGGGCTCAACAGCAATTGCGATTACTCATGATATGGCTTCTGCTCAACGTATTGGGGATGATGCTGCGATGTTATATCAAGGGGAGTTGATTTGGAAAGGGAAAGCAAAAGAGCTACTCACAACAGATAATCCTTATGTACATCAATTTACGCATGGGTTGCGTCAAGGCCCAATTAAGGTTGAAACCAAAGTAGAATAGAGGTTATGAGTGGCGAAAAAGCCAGTTAAACAGTTTGTTTGTCAAAGTTGCGGATCGGTTTATCCTAAATGGATGGGACATTGTGAAGCTTGTGGTGAATGGAATACGATTGAAGAAGAAAAGCTTCAAACGACTCCTTTATCAGTGATTAATCATCAGCAAGGGCAAAAGATTGTTTTTTCTGGTTTAGATGGAGATAGTGCTCCTCCACCCCGTCAAGAAGTTGGCATTGCGGAACTGGATCGTGTTTTAGGTGGTGGGCTTGTGCAATCATCCGTCAGTTTAGTTGGTGGCGATCCAGGGATTGGTAAGTCTACACTTTTATTACAAACAGCTTGTGCTTTATCAAAGCAAGGACGCCGAGTTCTTTATATTTCAGGTGAAGAATCAATTAATCAAATTCGCATGCGTGCTAATCGCTTGGGATTGGAAGATAGTGAACAGCGCAAAAATATAGAGTTGGCTGCCTGTATTAATGTTTCAGATATTTTAGCGACGTTAGACACTGAACAAAATATTAGTTTGGTGATTATTGATTCGATCCAAACGATGTGGTTGGACAGTATTAATGGTGCGCCAGGTACCGTCAGTCAGGTCAGAGCCTCGGCTTTTGAGTTGATTCGCATGGCGAAGAAAAAAGAATTTTCTTTAATTTTTGTTGGACATGTGACCAAAGAAGGATCTTTGGCAGGCCCCAGAGTATTAGAACATATGGTCGATGCCGTTCTTTACTTTGAAGGGGATCGAGGGCATCAATTCCGTATTTTACGCGCTGCGAAAAATCGTTTTGGTGCAACGGATGAGATCGGTGTTTTCTCTATGACAGGAGAGGGGTTGGTTGAAGTCTCTAATCCTTCAGCACTTTTTTTAGCTGAGCGTCATGGGAACATCGCTGGTTCGGCAGTGTTCGCAGGGTTAGAAGGCACACGGCCTGTTTTGCTAGAAGTACAAGCCTTATTGGCTCCCAAAGCAGGAGATTCGGCGCCGAGGCGTACTGTCATCGGATGGGATGGCACACGTTTGAATATGTTGTTGGCGATTTTAGAAACACGATGCTCTTTACGGTTTAATAGTGTTGATGTGTATCTAAATATGGCTGGAGGTCTGCGGATTAGCGAACCTGCGGCTGATTTGGCAGTTGCAGCAGCATTGGTCTCTGCATTAATGCGACAACCCACTTCTCCTGGTTCTGTATTTTTTGGCGAGATTGGTTTGTCTGGTGAAGTCCGCCAGGTTCCTCAAGCAGATCTACGTGTTAAAGAAGCGCACAAATTAGGTTTTGATGAGATTATTCTGCCAAAACGTGTTGCCAGAGGGAACGCAAAACTATCTGCACCTAAAGGGTTACTTTTGCAGGAAATCGGACATATCATGGATTTAGTTTCTCAATTCACGATGGGCGAGTAGCATATTATTAATAAATTGATCAATTTTAATAAAATTAGGAAATAAAATATGGCTAAGAATATTGAACCGCAGTTGAAGAATATAGGGGTTTATTTAAAGCTTGCTAAATCTGAAAATTTTTTAATACCAGAATATCAACGAGCCTATTCTTGGGATACTGTGCAATGTGACAAATTACTACAAGATATTGAAAATTTCAGTAATACAAAAACAGATGATCCTTATTTTTTTGGAAGTATTATCGTTGATTGTTCTGATGCGGATAAATTTAGCTTGATTGATGGGCAACAAAGAACAACTACTTTTTTATTATTACTTAAAGCTATATTGATTAGATTGAATGATGTGATTTTAAATATTCCAGAAGATGAGGATTCTGAAGCTTTAATAGCTGGTCTTAAAGCTAATAGAGACAAAATTATGGCAATTTTGTACAAAGCTGAAGCTGAAGAGATTCCTGCGATGCGTAAAGATTACACAAAAACACAAGATATCTTAATTTTAGAAAATAAATCAATCAATGAATTATATCTTAAAGAGTTTAATTGCATTATTGGAGCGAAGGATTTTAAAAGTGCAGAGGATAATGTTCTGAAAATAAGCCATAAACGTAAAGATAATCGATATACGAATTACTTTCGTAACTTTAAATTTTTTTATATTAAATTAGTAGACGAAAATGATAGTTGGTTGAATTTTTTTACAAAAACTTTTTTAGATAAATGCCAAGTTATTGAAATTCGGAGTTGGCAAGTAGAGCAAGCAATTACTATGTTTAATTCTCTTAACTCTACGGGGTTACCACTTTCAGATGCAGATATTATTTCTGCGCAATTATACTCTTACGCATTAGATAAGAGAGAAGAATTTAATAAGCAATGGAACAATATTCTCCAACTGACTAAAAAATTAAATGCTCAAAATATAATAAATATAGATTCTGCGCTTCAACAATTTATGTATATTAAACGAGCATTAGATCAAGAATATGTTAGAATTACATCTTCTGTTGATGTAACTACCCCAGGTTTAAGGAGATATTATGCTGATAAAGAGAGTGAATTATTAAAAGAGCCATTTTTGTTATGTAATCAATTAATGAAAATTGTAAAAATTTGGAATGAAATTAAAGAATATTCTATCGTTAGAATACTTTTAAAATGTAATGTTAATGTTAAATTATATTTAGCTAGTTATTTATATCGATATGAAGTTAGTGAGATTACAGAAAAAAAAATATTAGATGTTTGTGAGTGTCTATTAAAGTTGTTTATAATTTTTGAATTAGAGGAAGTTGGCTATTCAAGTGTTAAATTTAAAACTTTTCTCTTTGCTGAAAACATAAAGTTAGTTGATCGTAATATTTCTGAAAAAACCATATGTAAAGATTTTCAAGAGCATATTGATAAAAATTGGACGAAAGAAGAAATAGAAGAGGCAATATTATTTTATAATAAAAATTTATTAGTTTTTGTTAATGAGTATTTATATGCGAAACATAAAAACGTAGAGTTTAATTTTTCAGATAAAGTAAATATTGAACATATTATGCCATCAAGTGGCCGTAATATTGAAAGTATTCGGCAAGATGCTGGAGTGGATAAAAACGAATTCCAAGAAATAGTAGATAGGCTTGGTAACAAAATACTACTCGAAGATGATATTAATAAGTCAGTTAGTAATGAATGGTTTAAAACTAAAAAGCAAAACTCTATTCAAGATAAAAGGGGTTATAAAGATAGTAAATATCTTGTTGCACAATCTTTAATTGATTATCATAAAGATACTTGGACAATAGATGATATTGATAGTGCAACAAAAAAAAATGTTCACAGAATTACGGATTTTATTTTTCAAAGTTAAAAAAGATTCTGTTTGTAGTTCATAAGATTGATCTATTTCCGATTATATCCTAATAATGCATTGAACTAAACATCATAAGAAAGACGGAATACCATGAGTGCACAGCACGATTATAAAGTAAAAGATATTTCATTGGCTGAATGGGGACGTAAAGAGGTCTCTATTGCGGAAGGCGAAATGCCAGGTCTAATGGCACTGCGCGAAGAATATAAAGGTAAAAATATTCTTAAAGGTGCACGGATTGCGGGTTGTTTACATATGACCATTCAAACAGCAGTTCTCATCGAAACCTTGATTGATTTAGGGGCTGAAGTCCGTTGGTCTTCTTGTAATATTTTCTCTACTCAAGATCATGCTGCTGCTGCAATGGCTGCTGCTGGTGTGCCTGTTTTCGCTTGGAAAGGCATGAATGAAGAAGAGTTCATGTGGTGTATTGAACAAACCGTTCATGGCCCAAATGGTTGGGTTCCAAATATGATTTTGGATGACGGTGGTGATTTAACCATTCTGATGCATGAAAAATATCCTGAAATGTTAAAAGATGTTCGTGGTCTTTCAGAAGAAACTACCACAGGTGTTCATCGTTTACATGCAATGGCTAAAAAAGGTCAATTATTAGTTCCTGCATTCAATGTTAATGACAGTGTAACCAAATCTAAATTTGATAATCTTTATGGATGTCGTGAAAGTTTGGTTGATGCTATCCGTCGTGGAACTGACGTGATGATGTCTGGTAAAGTTGCAGTTGTTGCTGGTTTTGGTGACGTGGGTAAAGGATCTGCTGCAAGTCTTCGTAATGCAGGTTGTCGCGTATTGGTTACCGAAGTTGATCCAATCTGTGCATTGCAAGCAGCAATGGAAGGCTATGAAGTGGTTACCATGGAAGCAGCTGCTCCTCGTGGTGATATCTTCGTAACATGTACAGGTAACATTGATATCATTACCTTAGACCATATGCGTGCCATGAAAAATCGTGCGATTGTTTGTAACATCGGACATTTTGATTCTGAAATCCAAGTGGGTAAACTTCGTAACTTCACATGGGATAATATTAAACCTCAAGTCGATGAAATCGTATTCCCAGATGGTAATCGTATTATCTTGTTGTCAGAAGGTCGCTTGGTAAATCTTGGAAATGCAACAGGTCACCCATCTTTCGTGATGTCTGCATCTTTCACCAACCAAACATTGGCTCAAATCGAGCTTTGGAATGCACCTGCTGGTAAATATGAACCTAAAGTTTATACATTACCTAAATTTTTAGATGAAAAAGTGGCTGCGTTACATTTAGATAAAGTTGGTGCTGCACTTTCTAAATTGAACAAAGAGCAAGCTGATTATATCGGTGTGGAAGTTCAAGGTCCATTTAAACCAGAAATGTATCGTTACTAATTCGTTGTAATTGAACGATAGTGATCGTTAAAAAAGCACATCATATTAATTATGATGTGCTTTTTTTATATAGTATTGGCTTCGAACTGGAACAAGAAGCCATTTCAGTTGTTTTGTTTATTTAATTGTGTCAGTTTAAATTAATGACACTTACTGCATTTGTCGCAAGAACTACATCCGCCCTTGCTGACAGGTGCACAATGTTTTAAAGCCCATTGTTGGGTTGGCATAGGTGCATGGACTAATTTTAATAAATTAGCTGTGCCTTGCCAGAGTGTCTTTCCAATTTTTGGGAAAAATCGATTTAACCAAAATAAAGCGCATATCCCTACAATTAAGATAACAAGAACGGTTTGCATACTCTATCTTCCTATTTTAAAAGAATAATGAAGCAACATGCCATGTAACAAAAGAACAGAAGTATGAAAGGATAAACAGATAAGCGGTCGTGCCTATCACGATTTTCCAAGATCCTGTTTCTTTTTTAATCACGGCGAGTGTTGAGAAACATTGTGGGGCAAAGACATACCATGCCAAGAAGGCTAGGCCTGTGGGAATGCTCCATTGGGTTGATAAAAAGTGGATTAGTTGTGTTGGGGCATCTGTATCAACGGCACCAACAGCATAAACAGTGGCCAAAGAGGTAACAGCAACTTCACGAGCAGCCAGCCCAAGGATCAACGCAACGCAGATTTCCCAGTTAAAGCCAATTGGGGAGAAGAAGGGTTGAATCCAATGTCCAATAATGCCTGCAAAACTAGAATCAATCGCAGGACCAGTAGCACCAGCTGGAGGGCTAGGGAAGCTAGAGAGTGCCCATAATAAGATACTGACAGTTAAAATAATATTTCCAACGCGAGAAACAAAGATTTCAATTCTTTGCCATAGACCAAAGGCAATATCACGCACATTAGGAAAACGATAAGAAGGAAGCTCTAAAATCAAGCTATTTTCATAGTTACTTTTGCCTTTTTTAAGAACAAAGGCGACAATGAAAGCGGTAACGATGCCTAAGAAATATAGAGCAAAGAGCACAATTCCTTGTAGGTTAAAGAGATAACCAACAGTTGTATGAGGAACGAATGCTGCAATTAATAACGCATAAACAGGTAAACGTGCTGAACATGTCATCAATGGTGCGATTAAGATCGTAACTAAACGGTCTTTGGCACTCGGGATGGTTCGAGTAGCCATAATTCCAGGGATAGCACAGGCAAAACTGGATAAAAGAGGAATAAATGAGCGTCCGTTTAATCCAACAGATGCCATAATCCGATCTAATAAGAATGCAGCTCTAGGCAAATAACCAGATTCTTCAAGACATAAAATCCATAAGAACAAAATCAAGATTTGCGGTAAGAACGCAACTGTTGTGCCAACACCAGCAAAAATACCATCAACAATTAGGCTCTGTAACATGCCGTCTGGTAGTAGATGTGCAACATGTTGCCCTAGCCATGTTGTAAAGTCTTGAATGCCATCCATAAATGGTTGTGCCCAAGAAAACACGGCTTGGAACATGATAAAAAGTAAAACAAGAAGAATAACAGGGCCAATAAAAGGGTGCAGAACCCAACGGTCTATTCTCTCATCAATGGCAACTGAAGTATGAGAGGTATTTTTCACACATTCCAGTAAGAGGCGTCGGACTTCAACATGGAGATCCGTTTCATCTGTTAATTCAATTGTTGGTGTTTTAAATGAATGATCAACAGAATCTAATAATGCTTTTGCACCGCCTTTTTGGGTAGCAACGGTTGGAACAATAGTAATTCCTAAAAGAGATTCTAGTTTGGGGATATCAATTTCAATGCCTCGCCTTTTGGCAATATCGCTCATATTCATAGCGATAATAGTGGGACGTTTTAAACGGCATATTTCTAATGCAAAACGCAAATGGAGTCGTAAATTGGTTGCATCAATAACGCAAATTAACGCATCTGGTGCGGCTTCATTGCGATATTTTCCCATACACATATCCCGAGTAACTTCTTCATCGGGACTGGTGGCGTTTAAACTGTAAGCGCCAGGAAGGTCAATGATAGTTACAGAGCGTCCTTCTGGGCTGGTGAATCGCCCTTCTTTACGTTCAACAGTCACGCCAGCATAGTTCGCAACTTTTTGACGGCTGCCTGTCAGCTGATTAAATAAAGCGGTTTTTCCGCAATTAGGGTTGCCGACTAAAGCAACTCTTGAATAGATATCTTTGTTTAAATCTGTCATTGTTTTATGAATCTGTGCGAATAATAATTCTTGCGGCTTCGTTGCGACGCAAGGCAAAACGAGTGGAGCCGACTTGAACCGCAATTGGGTTTGCACCAAAAGGCCCAAAGGCAATGATTTTGACAGTTTCTCCAGAAACAAACCCTAGGTCACGTAAACGATTAGAAATAGGATCAGGCGTTTGTAGATCTTCTACGTGATCAACAACGCATGTTTTTCCAGGAGATGAAGTGCTTAAATTGAATGTGCTCATAATAAAAATGGCCAAAATATATTAAGAATGATTTTCGTTCTTAACATATTGGCAGATTTTTTGACGTCTGTCATTAGCTTTACGTTAGATATGTAAAAAAGTTTCGAAATAAAATTGAGTGAGGAGAGTATAAAATAGAGTAAATAATAGGGTTATTAAGGGTTGTAATGGCAATTCATATGTGTGATTTTATATTCACTATTTAGCGATTGGTTTTGCGGAGTGAAAAGTAATTTAACTCTATAAATAAGAATGATTTTTTTAATATTGTTCTTCATTTTTAGCATAAAATGAGGTATAGTAAAAATAGGTAAAGACATGAAAGGTTTCTTTGCTGTAAAACATAGAGAGTAGGTCAAAATAAAGGTTTTTGATGCTGATTATGCTCTTGTTATGTTCTTATAAAATACTCACATATATAATATAAACTTCAATAGCAACGTTGCCTAATATTGGGACGTTATATGAAAAATAGGCTTGTCGCCTAAAAATTAAGGGACAAAATTATGGATATTGAAAAATTTACAGATAGATCTAAAGGATTTCTTCAAGCGGCGCAAACGATTGCGATCCGTGAATTTCATCAGCAATTGACACCTCAACATTTATTAAAAGCATTATTGGATGATGAGGAAGGTGCTGCGGCATCGTTAATTCGTGCTGCGGGTGGAGATCCGAAAATTATTCAAGGTGCAGTTGAGCATGTTTTAGCTTCTGTGCCAAAAGTGCAAGGCGGTGGTGCAGGGCAACCTCAAGCGACACCAGAGTTAATTCGTATATTAGATAATGCAGAGCAAGAAGCAAGCAAAGCAGGGGATACTTATGTTGCCCAAGATCGTTTGTTGCTAGCACTTGCGGCATCTGATACGCCTGCTGGTTATGCAATGCAGAAAAATGGCGTTTCTGCACAAAATTTATCTCATGCAATTGATGCTATTCGTAAAGGCAGAAAAGTTGATAGTGCTAATGCAGAGGCTTCTTTTGATGCATTGAAAAAATATGCACGAGATATGACTGAAATTGCTCGTCAAGGTAAGCTTGACCCAGTGATCGGTCGTGATGAAGAAATTCGTCGTGCGGTTCAAGTGCTTGCACGTCGTACTAAAAATAATCCTGTGTTAATCGGTGAACCTGGAGTGGGTAAAACCGCTATTGTCGAGGGGTTGGCGTTAAGGATTGTGAATGGTGACGTTCCTGAAGCACTTAAAAATAAACAATTGCTTGCTTTGGATTTGGGTGCTTTGGTCGCAGGTGCTAAATTTAGAGGAGAATTTGAGGAGCGTTTAAAAGCGGTTTTAAAAGAAGTTGAAACCGCTGCTGGGAAAGTGATTCTCTTTATTGATGAGATGCATACAATTGTTGGTGCAGGACGTGCGGATGGCGCGATGGATGCGTCTAATTTGATTAAGCCAGAACTTGCAAGAGGTACATTGCATTGCATTGGTGCGACAACTCTGGATGAATACCGTAAATATATTGAAAAAGATGCTGCATTAGCACGTCGTTTCCAACCTGTTTTCGTAGGTGAGCCTTCTGTTGCTGATACGATTTCTATTTTACGCGGTATTGCAGAAAAATATGAATTACACCATGGTGTTCGGATTGCTGATACTGCATTAGTAGCCGCAGCAACCTTGTCTAATCGCTATATTACGGATCGTTTTTTACCTGATAAAGCAATTGATTTGGTGGATGAAGCGGCTAGTCGCTTACGGATGCAAATTGACAGTAAACCAGAAGCTTTGGACGAATTGGATCGTCGTTTAATTCAGTTGAAAATTGAACGTGAAGCGTTAAAGCGTGAAGAGGATTCTGCTAGTAAAGAGCGTTTAGCAACATTAGAGAGTGAAATAGCTTCATTAGAAGAAAAATCTGATGCGATGACAGCTGCTTGGCATGCTGAAAAAGAGCAAGTGAATGCAGTACAAAAACTGCAAGAACAGTTGGATCAAGCGCGTTCTGAAGTCGAAGTTGCTCAACGTCAAGGGAATTTGGCAAAAGCATCTCAGTTGATGTATGGCACCATTCCTGATTTGCAAAAGCAAATCGAAGATACGCAAAGTAAGAATAATGAACATCCAGAATCTGGGCAGCTTGTTTCTCAGGCAGTTACTGATCATGAAATTGCTGGGGTAGTTTCTCGTTGGACAGGGATTCCAGTGGATAAAATGCTGGAAGGTGAACGTGCGAAATTACTTCGTATGGAAGATGAACTTCGTGAACGGGTTATTGGACAAGAAGCTGCATTAAAAGCGGTTTCTAATGCAGTTCGTCGCGCACGAGCAGGGTTGCAAGATCCTAATCGTCCGATTGGTTCTTTCTTATTCTTGGGCCCAACAGGTGTGGGTAAGACAGAGTTGACTAAGGCATTAGCTGATTTCTTGTTTGATGATGAAAAAGCCTTGTTACGCGTTGATATGAGCGAGTTTATGGAAAAACATGCTGTATCTCGTTTAATCGGTGCACCTCCTGGTTATGTTGGCTATGAAGAAGGTGGTGTGTTAACAGAAGCGGTTAGAAGACGTCCTTATCAAGTTATCCTCTTTGATGAAGTCGAAAAGGCGCATGAAGATGTGTTCAATATTTTATTGCAAGTGCTTGATGATGGTCGTTTAACTGATGGTCAAGGACGTACTGTCGATTTTAGAAATACCATGATTATTTTAACCAGTAACCTTGGTTCTGATGTATTGGCTAATCAACCTGATGGTGAAAGCTCAGAAATGGTCGAAGCTGAAGTGATGAAAGTCGTTCGTTCTCATTTCCGTCCAGAGTTTTTAAATCGTTTAGATGAAATTATTCTGTTTAGTCGTTTACAAAAAGCAGATATGGCAAAGATTGTTGATATTCAGTTGGGTCGTTTACAAAGCCTATTAGCTGATCGTAAGATTAAACTGGATCTTGATGAAAAAGCGCATAATTGGTTGGAAGAAGCCGGATATGATCCTGTTTATGGGGCTCGCCCTTTAAAACGAGTCATTCAACGGAATTTGCAAAATCAGTTGGCGGAGTTAGTGTTGCAAGGGAATGTTTATGATGGCGAAGATATTCCTGTGAGCGCGAATGATAAAGGGTTGTTAATTAAAGGTCAGCAAGGATCTGATTTGGGATAATTATTGAGTTAATCGAATTATTTAATATATAATTTTAACATAAAAAGTAGGCGTATATGTTACGCCTACTTTTTTTTATTTTATTCTAACAAAAATAATGGATCGTAATAAATTATTGATGATAGATTAAGTGGTTATATAAGATTAAAATTAATAAAAAAAAGAAAGTCGGGATAATGAGCGAGATTACTAGTCAAAATAATGTTGGGGCTCTTACTTCTTCTACTATTGTGAATAGTGGAGAGGTTTTGAATGCTGCTATTGTGGGTTCTAATGAAGATCTAACAGTTTTATCAGGCGGAAGTGCGGTTCTTGTTGTTGTGTCTGGTGGGGTCGAATATATTTCTGGTGGGCGTGCAGATAGCACGGTTATTTTATCAGGCACCCAATACGTATCAGGAGGTAATGTTGATAGTGTTGTTATTCATTCTGGTGCTGAGCAATATATCTATGGTGGTGTAGTATCTAATGTGACTGCTGATGGTAATCAATATGTATCAGGAGGTAGTGTTGGTAGTGTTGGTATTAATTCCGGTGCTGAGCAATATATCTATGACGGTGTAGTATCTAATGTGACTGTTGATGGCACTCAATATGTATCAGGAGGTAGTATTCATGGCGTTTTTATTAATTCCAGTGCTGTGCAATATATGTATGGTGGTTCAGTATCTTATGAGAATGTTTATGGCACTCAATATCTGTCAGGAGGTAGTATTCGTGGCGTTTTTATTAATTCCGGTGCTGTGCAATATATGTATGGTGGTTCAGTATCTTATGAGACTGTTGATGGCACACAATACGTATCTAGTGGTAATATTGGTGAGGCTACACTTGGTATAGATGCAACACAATATGTTTTTTCTGGTGGACAAATTATGTCTGATGCTACTGTTTATTACGGAGCAACGCAATATGTCTATGGAGGAACAGTTAATAATGTGTCCATGGTGTCGATTTTTACTATGTATCTTAGTAATTATATAGCAAGCACAGGGGATGATGGGAGTTGGTTGAAGCCTCAAATACAATATGTTGCCTCTGGTGGTATTGTAAATAATATAGAGATGCAAGAAGTGACTACTTCACAATGGTTATATACGTACCATTACGATGTAAAACATGCTTCAGCTGCGCAATATGTTGGGGATGGAGGTACTGTTAATGGAGGTTCTATAGTGGGAGGAACCCAGTATATTGCCAAAGGAGGTATCGTCAATGATATTAATTTAATTCAACGGACAGGCTATTCTGACTTCGAAGAAAGTATTGATTATGGTTTCCCCGAGCAATATGTTTCTGGAGGAGTTGCAAATCGTACAGTTATAAGTGGTGGCAATCAATATGTGTCTGATGAAGGGGTATCAAAAGATACGGTGCTTATTGGTGGAGGACAAACTGTTTCTATTGGAGGTATTGCAAGTCACACAGTTATAAGTGGTGGCAATCAATATGTGTCTTTTGGAGGTGTTGCAACAGATACAGTGATGATGAGTGGAAGCCAAGTGATTTATAGCGGTGGAGTTGCCAGTAATATGACTTTTTCTGCTGGTACGATATCTGTGTGTTCTGGAGGCAAGACTGTTGGGAATTTAATATTGTCTTCTGGAGGGTATTTATCCATCGCGAATGGAGGGACTTTAGAAGGAGATGTTACGTTAAGTAAAGGTGGCAGCATGACCATTGGGATGTCTAATGGTGGCTCTGTTGATTTAATTGGTGATCAGAATAGTGGTTTAGTGATTTCAGGTTATACATCTGGAGTGGATACCAGCGTTACGACGGTTATTAGTGGCTTTTCTGGATTGATGGCTATGGATGGCTTGTCAGATAAGGTAACTGTTGATGGGCTACAAGCAAATAATGTTTCCTCTGTGGCATATCCAGATGCTGATCATATTACATTACAATTATTAGATGGCACGTCTCTAACGCTTAATATGATTGGCATTAAATATACTGGTGTGACATTAGGCAGTGATGCTAGTGGTGATTTAACCATGATTGTATGTTTCTTGTCGGGCACGTTGATTAAGATGGCCAAAGGGGTTTGTGCGGTTGAGGATCTTCAAGTTGGAGATATGGTTTTAACTTATGATCCGCAGAGTAAGGCAAAAGTAAAAAAGAAAATTACGTGGGTTGGTAAACAAACGGCTCATGTGAATGCTAAGTTACCCGATGATCAAGCGGGCTATCCAGTTCGTATTTTAAAAGATGCGTTTAAGAAGAATGTTCCCAATAAAGATTTATTAATTACCTCAGAACATTGTTTATTTATTGATGGTCACTTTGTTCCTGCACGGATGTTGGTGAATGGGCGTTCTATTTTTTACGATTATTCGATAACGAGTTATGATTATTATCACGTTGAAACTGAAGATCATTCTGTGATTTGGGCGGATGGTATGTTAACGGAAAGCTATTTAAATACTGGCAATCGTCATTCATTTAATAAAGATCAGAAGGTTGTTCAGTTAGATCCTCATGTAAAGATTTGGGCAGAAGACGCTG
>NZ_AGFR01000010.1 GCF_000231445.1 Commensalibacter intestini A911 | reverse complement strand
TTTGCAGATGCTCTTGCGGATCAAATTGTTACTGCTATTGGTCTTGCATACATGCACGGCATCGACATTGAGGGCGCATTAAACGAGGTAAACCGTTCTAACTGGTCAAAGTTTGTCGATGGTAAGCCTGTATTTGATGAAAATGGCAAGATTAAAAAAGGTGATGGATATACACCGCCTGATCTTAGTAAGTTTGTGGGAGATAAAAAATGACACAAACAGTTACACGATATTTAACGCTTGATGATTTATGCAACAGATTTCAAGTTTCGACTAGGACAATTTATAAGTGGATGGAAGATTTAAACTTTCCTACAAGCATGAAGTTTACCAGTGTTTGCGTTCGCTGGTCATTAACAGAAGTCGAAGAATGGGAAACTCAAAGAATAGAACTTCAACGCCTAGCCAGTGAAAGTAATTCTTGTGATGATAGTAATCCATCAAAAAGTAAATCAGCCCATATTTGAGATAATTCTTTTCTACGATCCATATGTTCTGCCCTATTATATGCAGCCTCTACATTATTTGTAGGGGCATGTGCCAACATTAAATCAATTATATTCCTGTCGTTAGGATATTTTTCATTCATAATACTTGAAAAAGAAGCCCTAAACCCATGCGGAACATGAATATTTTTATACCCTGCTCGGTTTAATAAATACCCCATAGCATTTTCACTCATAGGCTTCATAATTGTTCTGCTATTTGGGAAAACCAAACCACCACGACCTGTAAAATTTTTAACCACGTCCAATATATCTAAAGCCTGAATAGATAAAGGAACAGTATGCGCTTTACGCATTTTCATACGTTCAGATGGGATAATCCATAAATTATCTTTAACTTCATCCCACCGCATTCCTCGCACTTCATTCGGCCTAACTGCTGTTAAAGATAAAAACCTTAAAGCAAGTTTAGTTAATGGATGAGCCGGGGTTCGATCCGTAGTATCAATTAGTTTTTTTAATTCATTCAAATTAATAATTGCAGGTTGTTTGTTTTTAACAGTAGGTTTCAATGCGCCCTTAATGACTTTGGCTGGATTATGGACAGTAGCCCCTATTGAGATGGTATAATTGAAAATAGCCTCTAAACGTTGTCTGACTCTATGAGCTGTATCAGTGGCACCATCCTTTTCTATTTTTTGCAATACCCCCAATAGTAATGGGGTATCTATATCCTGGACATCTACATTCCCAATAAAAGGAAACACACATCTTTCAAGACTACGCCAAACAAGGTATGAATGTTTTTCTGTCCAACGGTCCTTATTTAAATTTAACCATTGTTTACTAATGAACTCTAAGCTTGTTTGTGAAGCTGCCGCTTGACTAAGCTTATTTTTTTTCTTTAGTAATGATGGATCTATGCCTTTTGCTATTTGTTTTTTTGCTTCATCTCTTAATTCTCTTGCCGCAGATAAAGATATTGCTGGATAGGCACCCAACGTAAGAAGTTTTTCTTTTCCATTAAATCGATATTTAAAACGCCATAGCTTAGAGCCTATTTTAGTAATAAGTATAAACAACCCAAAAGAATCGAATAGTTTATAATCTTTTTCTATTGGTTTTGCCTTTTTTATAGCAACATCTGTCAGCATTTTAATTATACCCCAACCCTTATAAAATTATACCCCCAAATATACCCCCATATTTATTGCCTTAAATTGCATTAGATTGCAATAGACTGCAAAAATATTTATATTTTATTGGCTATTTTCTGCTATTTTTTTATTAAATTGCATCAGTCTACATTTATTAATGGTGTCCACGGCGGGATTCGAACCCACGGCCCCAGGATTCATCTCACTACGATTTTCATCGCCATTGTGCTTGGCACAATGTTTGTAAGCTGGACTGTCTCTTTACCATAGGAAATAACTCCCTTAGGCACTGCCCGTTCAGTCTCTACACCTTCCCTGTTATATACAAGGCTTGGCTCGGGATTGGTATGGCAAAAGACTGCCGAAACGTTCCCCGAATTTGAGCAGATCCACTTTATCGTTTCCATATAAAGCGCCCAATTTAATTTTAGGAATCCTGTGCTCTATCCTGCTGAGCTACGCAGACACTTCTCTTCTTTTAGCGTGTCTTTACAAATTTGAAAAGAGTTTGCTCTCATCTAAATGGCTTTTTTTCTCTTTTACATGTTGAGCAATCGTTAGTAAAAAATGCTGACATAACACTTCTGCTGGTGTTGCAGTTTGTTTACATAAAAACTCTAACTTTTGAATATATCGTAACAACGCATATAATGACTGAGAATTCCAACTGTCCAAAGCTTTTAAAAAACCATCTGTCCGTTTAAAGAAAACAGGAGGACTGAGCTTAGAAATTGCAACTTTGGCAGGCATCCCATCTTCAAATAAAAAACGTGCCTGCAACAAACGATCTGTATGCTGTAACAAACTACGCGTCAGGGCAATCATATTAACCCCTTCCTTAATCGCTTTAGTCAACGCCTTATCAACCATTACGGGTTGTCCACTCATTACTGCATAAACCACATCCTCAACAGAATACTCGGCGCCATCCCCAATAGCCTGCTGCACATGAGTTAACGTAATTTCAGGATCTGCACCAACATATAACAGCAATTTTTCCACTTCATTACGAATTAAAGCTCGGTCTGTACCTGAAATAGCAAGCAAATATCGAAAAGCCTCTACTGCTATTCTTTTTTTACCAAACAAACCACGTAATGTTTCTTCTAATGAGCGGCCTGTTTCCGCATAGCATGGAAGTGCTGCAATCAAAGGATGTTTTTCTGCAAGAATACGCAACGGAGATCTAGGAGATAAACTTCCTGCCTCAATAATCACAATTGAATCAAAGCGTGATGGATCAATATCGTCTGTTGGATATAAAGCACAAAATACTTCTACAGACTTCGCCAATGTATCGGTTGCTTCTCTGACCCATACTGCGCGCTGTCCACCCATCAAAGATAAAGCAGTTGCCTCTTCTGTTAAACGTTCATGACTTTCTTTATCCAAAACACAAACTTGGAAAGGATCGTCTGTACTACCAGTAATTTTTTTAACAAGTAAGTTGGCTCTTTCACGAACCAATCCACTATTTTCACCATAGATTAAATAGACACGAAATTTTATAGCACCTTGCAAGGTCACCATAAGATTTCGTGTATCTATTTTCATAATTTAAACCCGCAAAACAACTAATTACTAGAGTTACTATTTGTCACAGTAGGATCATCATCAGGCGTCATATTATCCATACCAACAGGAATCATTGTATTTCGACCTGTTGCCATTGCGGGCATACCATCAACGCCGACACCTTGTGTTGCAGCTCCATTTGAACCTGGATTCATACTTGGTAACATATAGGTCGTTTTAGGTGTTTGTGGTGTTTTAGTTTTAGTTTGGTAAGAATCGTTGTTTCTAAACCAAGTTGCCACTTGCTGTGTCACTTCATTAGCCAAATTTTTTGCAACACGCGCTTGTGCTGTCTCATCATTCAAATTCTGAGCGAAATATTGCTCATAAGTTACTGTATACCCATCTATTGTTTGCGCATCTCCCTGCGCTAAAACAACAGGATCAATAGCAATAGTTTTCAAGACCCAATGCGCATTCCCAACCATTCTAGATCGTCCCGAAGAGTTATCTTGATGAATATCGATTGCTTCTTCACTTAACCCTGGAGAAACATCCAACTCATATGTTTTTGGATTTTCAGGACCTGCACCAGCAAGATTTTCTTGTAGTGATTGACGAACCAACTGCCCGTAACGATCTGACATTACAGGAACATAGATCTTTTGTAACTCATCATTGACATCTAAATTGCTTGTATTACCGTATAAAGGCTTAAACCCACAGCCTGACAATAAAACGCCAATTCCCAATAACACACTAGAAGTTTTTAGAAGTTTATTAATAACTCTCATCCGCCTACCACAAAGTTAACGATCTTATTAGGAACATAAATTGTTTTTACAATATTTTGCCCATCCAAGAATTTTGCAACTGTTTTTTCTGAACGTGCCATCTCAATGACAGTATCTTTGTCCAGATCAGGAACAACTTCAATAGTCCCTCTTAATTTTCCCTTGATTTGTACAGCAATCACAACACGTGTTGCAGCTAACAAAGACTCTTCAGCTATTGGCCAAGCAGTCTGGGCAACCAAACTTTCTTTACCTCCCAGCAAACGCACCATATCTTCAGCCATATGTGGAACCAATGGACCACATAATAAGCTCAACATATAAGCTGCCTCACGACGAACAAAATCCATTCCATTTTCTTTAGCCTGTTTTTCAGCATCAGCAACAGCATTAGTTAACTCATGTAAACGTGCAATAGCTACGTTCATTGCAAATGCATCCAAGGCCTCTGTCACCGCAACAATCGTACGATGCGTCATCCGACGAAGATCATCTGCAGATTGTGAAATATCTTCTGACAAAGAAACTTCTGTTGGAACATCCTGAGCAATAATTGAAACAACGCGATATAAACGCTGTAAGAAACGAGACGTTGCAACAGCCCCCTCTTCCGTCCATTCCATATCCCGTTCAGGAGGATTGTCAGATAAAATAAACCAACGCGCTGTATCCGCACCAAAACGCTCAATAATCACAGAAGGTGCAATGGTATTTTTCTTTGATTTGGACATTTTTTCAATACGTCCAACTGTAATCGCTTCCCCTGTATCACTCTTTACAAAACCAGCATCAGTCTTTTTAATTTCTTCAGGAGATACCCACTCACCTGCGGCATCTTTATAGCTTTCATGCATCACCATCCCTTGGGTAAAGAGTGCTTTGAAAGGCTCTTCCATCCCAACTTCACCGACTTTATTTAAAGCTCGCGTAAAGAAACGTGCATAAAGGAGATGTAAAATCGCATGTTCAATCCCACCAATATATTGATCCACAGGCATCCAACGATTTACTGCTGCATGGTCAATTGGGTCTGATGAGTTTGGTGCTGTAAAGCGTGCAAAATACCAAGAACTATCAACAAACGTATCACACGTATCTGTTTCACGTTGTGCTTTGCCATGACATTTTGGACAATCCACATGCTTCCATGTTGGATGATTATCCAAAGGATTACCTGACAAAGAAAAATCAACATCTTCTGGCAAAATAACAGGAAGCTGTTCTTCAGGTACAGGCACAACACCACAAGTTGGGCAATGAATCACAGGGATTGGACAACCCCAATAACGTTGACGAGAAAGTCCCCAATCCCGCAAACGCCAATTTACTACCTTTTCGCCAATACCCATTTCTTGCAAACGTGCAATCGCTGTTTTTTTTGCTTTAGCAATTGGCAAGCCATTTAAGAAATCAGAGTTAATTAAAACACCATCCCCCGTATGAGGCTTATCTGTCACAACAAAATTTTGTGCATCTTCGCCTTGTGGCATCACCACTGTTTTAAAGGAAAGATTATATTTCAATGCAAAATCAATATCACGTTGATCGCCTGATGGGCATCCAAAAACAGCCCCTGTGCCATAATCCATCAATACGAAATTAGCGATCCAAACAGAAAATTTCTGATCTGGCATAAAAGGATGAACCACTTGCAGTCCTGTATCAATACCTTTTTTCTCTGCCTTCTCAATGGCTTCTTCAGAGGTTCCCAAACGGTGACATTCTACAATAAATTCAGCAATTTTTGGATTTGTTTTTGCTAATTTTGCAGCAATCGGATGATCAGCAGAAATAGCTAAGAACGCCATCCCAAATAAAGTATCTGGACGCGTAGTAAACACTTCAACAGATTTTAACGCTTCTTCAAAATCTACCGGCGCACTATCCAAAGCAAAGCGAACTTTCGCTCCTTCTGAACGACCTAACCAGCGTTCTTGCATGGTTTTTACACGTTCTGGCCAATTGTCTAATGTTTTTAAACCATCTAATAAAGGTTGTGCAAATTTAGTAATTTTAAAGAACCATTGGAAAAGTTGCTTTTTCTCAATCAACGCTCCAGAGCGCCAACCTCTTCCATCAATAACTTGTTCATTCGCCAATACTGTTTGATCAACTGGATCCCAGTTTACCCAACTCTCACGGCGTTCCAACAAGCCCTCTTTCATCAAACGTAAAATAAGTTTTTGTTGCTGGCCATAATATTCAGGCTGGCATGTTGCGAATTCACGATCCCAGTTCAAAGAAAAACCAAGACGTTTTAATTCTGCACGCATTGCTGCGATATTTTCCATCGTCCATTTTGCAGGAGATACACCACGGCTTTTTGCTGCATTTTCAGCAGGAAGGCCAAACGCATCCCATCCCATTGGATGTAACACACTATATCCACGTGCACGTTTATATCGAGCAACCACGTCCCCCAACGTATAATTCCGCACATGCCCCATATGGAGTTGTCCAGAAGGATAAGGGAACATCTCCAAAACATAATATTTTGGCAAATTCGGATCAGGAACATTAGGAACGTCAAACAGGCGACGCTTTTCCCACTCTTGCTGCCAAAAAGGTTCTGTATGTTGAAAATTATACGAAAAAGAAGAAGAATCGCTCATAATATTTTAAATCAGTATGTTTAATTATTTTTTGTATTTATCAGCACGTAACTCGCGTGCACGCACTTGAATCTTGCTGGTAATATCAGACGCTGTATTTGGAGATACTGGCGCATCAACCCATTGGCCATTTTCTTTGACCTGTCTGTGCACAACAACACTGATAGAATCAGAACGTAAACGACGATCTAAAATCGCACATATAATCTGGAAACGTTCTGGATTTGCAGCAACAGGTTGATACCAATCAGTAACAATAGTTCCCCCCACCGCATCAGCAGAAATAAACGGCATAAAAGCAAGAGTATCAACAGAGGCACGCCATAGATATGCGTTTACGCCACCTTGTAAACTATCATCACCACCTGTTGCGGAACGGTCAACCCCAACTAAACGTTGATCTGGAAATGCTAAATTATCTTCTTTTTTATCTTTTGAACAGGCTGTAAGCCCCAAAGAAAAGGCGCTCATGACTAATAAAAGTCGAGAAAACGACAATGAGGATAAAAAATTCATGAGTTGTGGTCTCTCCATTGTTACCAAATCAGTGATCTGACGTTGATGCATCTATACAAAAAACGTTACAATAATATTGTCGTTTGTTATACAGAGTTTAAATGACTTTTTAAATCTTTATTCTTTATATTATGAATTTTTTCTAGTCAAAAAAAGCGTTTTTACCGTTTTACTGATCTGATCAGGGTGCAAACCGTGTTTTTTAGCAACAGATTCACACATCTGAACATCTGGAACGACTGAAATAATTTTATTATCTAATAATTGCCCGATTTGAACTTTCATATCTCCCCAAGGCGTTAAGATCATTTCATCATAATGTGCCAAATCTTCATGATGTTCTGTATGCCAATGCACCGTATGCAATGCCATTTGTGAAAATAGATGGTGACGTATTGCCCTTGCATCATCAGGTAAAGAAATAACCGTTAATTTTTCAGTCACTTGATTGACTTCCGAAGAAATAGAAGACGTATACACAAGCTGCGCCGCTTTTTCATATAATTCTTGTTGCAAAATCTTCACTTGCTCTGGATGTAAATTCGAAAATTCAGCTTCAGTCACTACAACTTTACTATCAATCCCCTGCAATTTTCCTTTAACCGTATCTCCAATACAAATACGTAAAAAATTAGGTAAGTTATCATACTCAATTCGACCCGCACCATACCCAATGCGATTAACACACAAAACAGGACACGGAGCAAAACTGACTTTCCATGCTTTTAATAACGCCGCACAAGTGGCGGTTAATAGTTCCTTTTGTGGACCATAAGAAAAAATCGGTGCTGTCTCACCTAAAAGCTTTAATGTTGCGGGAGTTGGAATTGGCAATGACCCTTCAGGATATTTCAACATCCCAGAGCCCACATTTATAGGCGATGCATACCATTGATCGACCTGCAACCAATCACAAGCCACACAACATAAGGTAATCGTAACAACAGTATTCAACGCCCTAATACGATGAAAATAAATTTCCTCTATTGGTAACGCACGCGCTTGGGCTTCTGCCTGAGCCAGCAACATAAATGTTTCAGTAGCAAGCTCTTTAGCCTTTTCCGACAATGTCGCATTAGAAATCAAAGCAATAATTGTACTAAGAAGCTGAAAATTCCCTTTATCAAAACCTTTATTAACGAAAATTGGCAGTTCATAATAAGGAAGCGTTTCTATATCAACATCCTCAGAAGCAAGGCTGATATGAGCCTTAGTCGTTTCAATAGTATTACGCTTGATATGCATTAAATCAAGCCTTGCACCAACATCTAATGCCTCAACAGCCTCATGCAGAATATCCGCCGGCACACCAGCATCCACTAATGCCCCGATAAGCCTACTGCTGCTCATTCCTGCAAAACAATCTAGATACCCAATTCTCACGAGACTATATCTTTCGTTAATAACCCTATACGTTAACAAATTATTTATACAGTAATTCAATAAACAAAAAAAGATTCATTTATACAAGCAAACATTAATGCCCTTTTAAAAATTTCAAAGAAGTTTTCACTTCTTTCCAGAACAAATCACGTTTTAATTTTGGAATAGTTCCGAATTGAGGTTCTGGACAATCATAACCAAAATCCTTCGCAAAAGGAACGGCTGGACCACTTTTCAAGTAAATATTATAAAGCTCTCTGGATTTAGCTTCTGCAAATTTAGGATCACTTACTTGAGCATTATATTTATATTGTTCAGTAGCCTGATCGTAATCTAAATTAGGATAGTAATATATCGCATCAGGATAAGAATAATTTGACGTTTGCTGCATCCAACCATTTGCACGACATAGCATTGCCGCATAAGCTTGTGATTGATGAGGAATTAAACTCGTTGCGTATAAAATATCTTCAACTGCCAAATATCGATAATGAAAACGACGATTAGGAATTGGCCAAGAGGCACCTGTTCTTACTTGCTCTGCTGGCACACTCCACGGCTCATTATTAGGATTATGCTTAGGCCCCATAATCTGCCCTATACCATAAGAATAATGACCAGGATTTTCATCTGGATACCCTGATGTGCCCATTAACTCCATCCCATAATCATTCAGGAGATTTGCAGCACTCCATGCTGCCTTAGCACGATCCGTTGCCCAAAAACTTTTACGCATATCCGTTGTGACTTTAATATAATATTGCTCTATTTTCACATGCTGTGGTGTATCCTTACAATTGGCATCACCTGGTTGAACAAAATAAGGAACGGCTTCTTGCAAACGCCTCTCACGCATTAAACGACGTGCTAATATATAACGCAATGCCAAAGATCGTCCCGATAACGTATAAGCATAACTATCATCACCAATGATATCTACGTCATAGTAATTATCGTCATAAATCCCTTTATCACAAACCGCTTTTTTATCTTTAGGAACTTGAGTATGAATATTAACAAACTGCCTTAATTCATCAGGCGTTAATACATTCTCTGCAAGATAAACGATATCACCCCAATAGATATCTCGTACGGGCCAGAGTTCTTCCATCGCTTGAACAAAATTACCCTGAGATAATGTTAAAACAGCACGCTCTCCTTGAACGCGGTGCTTACTCCCCAATCTCAAACTATCATCATTAAAATGAGCAATCGCTTGATGATAATATTCTTGAGCCTTATCTTTTTGACCTTTTCTGAGTGCAATTTTTGCCAAAATCCATGCATCTAATGCTTTTTGATTTCTATTCCAATCATACTCTGCAAAGTCTTTAGCTTTTTCCATATCGTTATTTTGATACGCAAAAGCTGCCAACGATCCCATATCTTCAAAATGACTCTTTGGATCCAAACCAACTTTTAAAAAGGCATTTAATATATTTTGCGTATGCGCTTTAGAATATGCAACCTGATTATATTCGTTTGTTAATACATAAGCTAACAACAACTTACGTAACAAAGGATTTCTCACCGCTTGATCTAATAACAGCTTTGCATTCTCATTCTCTGGATCACTTAATCCTTGTAAAATCACAATCAATGAGACAACGTCACCATCTTCTCCTAATTTTACTTGTTTCAGGTAAAGATCTATAGCTCTTTGAAGCTGTAATAAACTATCCTCTTTTACAGGACCAACACTCCAGGTTATCCCTGCATCCGAATAATCTTTAGAATTAAGTGATGGTATTCTACGTGTACCAATTTGATCTAAAATAACTCCTGCTGCCACACCATAAGCCGAAATTCCAAGATGCAATGGATCAGGCGCACCATGCGCAACCAAATAAGCTGTACCAATAAACGACTGCACAGCATCTTCATAATGACCAAGCTTGGCTTCAATCCGACCTAATGTATATTTAGCACACACTTGTTGAGCAGGATTACTATCGTAAGCCAATATCGCAAAAGCTTCTCCGGCTTCATCCCATTGTTTATTATGAAATAAAATCGCCGCTTTTTTATACGCATCATCTGTATTGAGGCAAGTTGTCTGATTGGAATACTCATTATTCAAATTATCCGAAGAAAATAGATTTTTCTTTTCTTCTTCTGTCACATAACCAAGATTTTTCACTTTTTGAGAAAAACTATCCGTTGCGGGTAAATCTAACAACGTTGCCTTACGATTATCCAATAATTGCCAAGGAAAATATGGCCCACAAGCAATCGTAAGCGTCGACGTTAACGCCGTTATCCCTGCACAATAACACATAATTTTAACGGAACGTTTCATCTTACGATTTTCCTTATGATGATCTACCCTACTGAGTAGTATTACCATAAGACAAAACGAACCTATACATGATTTATAAGCTTGTAGTATTTTTTATATTCTATCAGATAATAAAACATATAATATTACGAGCAATGATAATACCAGCTTCTTCTATAGAGTTTATGGCAATAGCACTGTTTATTTTTTACAGAAGGCTCTGCGCCTGAAGATAAGCAAATTACTCTCTTTAATTATGATTTAACTAACAGCACTCAATCACAACTACTGAAAATCACCATACCCTTCAAAGTGTGTCTGTACCAGATCTAAAAAAAACCAATAAATTATATGCTGCTTCACACTTTAATCTTCCAATAAAATTAATATCAATATTACATATTTTTCCTGACTTCATAAAATTTAACATTAACAAAAATCTTATTTAACAAATTTTCTTATGATGGCTTAATTATTAAAATTGTAATAAACTCTTCTTCTCAAAAAAACTGATTTTAATAATTAGGATTGATACATGCAGAATTTAACGTCAATGTTTGAATGGATTTATTCCAATCGAATATTATTTCCTTTGTTTTCTGTCTTATTGATGTTGCTTTCTGGATTTGTAGCGTCTGTTATTTGTAAATATTCCTTATTAGGAATTGTACGCCAATTTATTTTACACAGAAATAGCGATGCTGAGACACAAAAAAAAGATATCCGCATTACACAACGCCTAGCAAATATTGCACCCGTTGTAACTGTCTATTTTATGTCTTTATGGATCCAAGGATTGCCTTCTGGATTAGTTGAAGCCATTCATACGATTTGTGGTGTTTTACTGATTATAAACATCATGATCTTAGTCAATGAACTACTTGACACAACCAAAGATGCTTATTCAAAAAAACATGGGTTTAAAGCAGGCTCTATTAAAGGCTATATTCAAATTGGGAAAATTGTTGTTTCCTCAATTGCAGTCATTTTAATTATTGCCACCCTATCCAATAAATCCCCCATCATTATTATCTCCAGCTTAGGTGCAATCGCAGCAGTTTTAATGTTAGTCTTCCAACATACGTTGATTTCACTCGTTGCAAATATCCAAGTTTCCTCCTCAAATGTGATCCGATTAGGGGATTGGATCGAAATGCCCGTTGCCAATATTAGCGGCGAAGTCACCGACATTGCCTTACATACCATTACCGTCAGAAACTGGGATAATACGGTTTCTCAGGTACCAACGAAAAATTTTATTACCGAGACTTATACCAACTGGCAGCCAATGTTTGAATCTGGTGGGCGCAGGATTAAACGCAGCTTTTTTGTCGATCAATCCAGCATTGTTTTCTTTAGTAATGAGTTACTAAATAATCTAGAAACATGTGATGGAAAGATTATCAATAGTATTAAACAATATATCACTGAAAAAATCGCTTTACCTGAATATCAAAGTATCACTAACCTTGGATTATATCGTGGCTTTATCCTGAATTACCTCAAAACCCGTGAAGATATTTGTAAAGATATGTATATCGTCGTGCGACAATTAAGCCCAACAGCAGAAGGGTTGCCAATCGAAATTTACTGCTTTACTTCGAATGTTTTTTGGAATGAATATGAAGAAACACAATCAGAAATTTTCGAATTTATGTATGCTACGGCAACTTTCTTTAACCTTGGGATATATCAAAAACCATCAGGCACGGATATTCAAAGAGCATCTCCATTGGAAGCAAAAATATCTTCTTTGGAATAAAAGTATATATCGCTATCTCTAAACACCTTGCCTCTTACTTTACATCTAAGTCGATCACAACAAAAAAGGATTAACAATCAAAACACAGTTAATCCTTTATCTTATTTCCATCTCATCCCGTTTTTATTTTTTTAAATAGGCTTCAGTAATCCCACACCAAAAGGCTGCAGCTGGGATAATGATATCATCATCAAAAATATAACCTGGATTATGAACCATGCAACTACCTGGTTGGTCGCCATTTCCAATAAAGAAATAAGCGCCGTTTGGATGTGCCTCTAACATAAAAGCAAAATCTTCACTGCCCATGACCGCAGGTAAGTCAGTATGCACTTTATCTGCACCAAAGAGCTCTGCTGCAACCTTGATACCAAAATCAGCTGCTTGATCACCATTCACTAAAACAGGGCTACCGTTTATATGATCAATCTTTACACGAGCACCAAAACTTTTTGCTTGCCCTTCAGCAATTTCAGTAATGCGTTTTAAAAGTAAACTTCTTGTCTCTGCATGTAAGCTCCGCACGCTTAACTTTAACAATGCCTTTTCATTAATCACATTCGGTGCATCACCTGATTGAATACTACCTACCGTAATCACTGCCGCTTCGTTAGGAGAGACATTACGAGAAACAATCGTTTGTAATGCAACAACAATATGACAAGCCACAACCGCAGCATCTATCGTTCTCTCGGGCATAGCACCGTGTCCACCAACCCCTGTGACTTCAATATGCACTGTATCCGAAGAGGCCATCATTGCCCCTTTTTTAATATAAATTTCTCCTTTTTTCAAAGAAGGCATATTATGAATGCCGTAAATCACATCACAAGGGAACAGCTTAAATAATCCATCATCCAACATTTGCTTTCCGCCATATAAGGTTTCTTCGGCAGGTTGAAAAATCAAATGAAGGGTTCCATCAAAATTCTTTGTTTTTGCTAAATATTCAGCTGCGCAAAGCAACATCGTTGTATGACCATCATGACCACAACCATGAAATTTATGGGGGATTTTACTAATCCAAGATTTATCATTTTGTTCAAGAATAGGAAGTGCATCCATATCCGCACGAATACCAATAACTTTATCACTAGTTCCAACTTTTAACGTGCCAACAACACCTGTTTTTGCCAAACCACGATGAACTTTATATCCCCATTCAGTCAGCATTTTTGCAACTAAATCGCTGGTGTTATGTTCCTCAAAACCTAACTCTGGATGCTGATGAATTTGTCTACGGATTTCAACAAATTTATCTTTATTTTCTTCAAGTAGTTTTAGAATGTTATTCATTTTAATATCCAGTACACATACATTTAAAATAAGATTTCTTCTAATCTCGATTGTTTAACAACAACCTTTAATTATTCAGCATAACACCCTGCATCATGAATACAAGGTGCTCTTTAGTCATTAAATTGTGTAAAGGAATTTGATAAAATTAATCTTACTGATCTGCACTAAAAATACGCACACCATTTTTTCTAAATTGCGAAGATAACTCTGTTTCCAAAGCACTATCTGTCACAATAATATCGATCTCTTCTGGTTGAGCAATCACATAACGTGCAACAACAGGAAGCTTATTTGTCGTTAATGGAACAATCACTTGATTAGCTTGCTGAATAACAATCTTTTTAAACTCGCTATCCGCATAATAAAACCCTGTTAATCCAACTTCAGGATCTATGGCACATCCTCCCATAAAAACTTGATCAAAAATCATCTCTTTCACTTGTTGAATAGCAACAGCACCAATACATCCACCCGTATCACGATGAATTTCCCCACCTAACAAAATGACTTCACAATAATCAAGCTGTAATAGACAAATTGCAATTTCTGGAGAGTTAGTAACAAAAGTGCCTTTAATATCTTTAGGAAGAGCCTTAGCCAATGCAAGATTTGTCGTGCTCGTATCTAAAAAAATACAGCTATCATTTTGAATAAACTCTACACATTTTTTTGCGATATGATGCTTTTCATCACGATAGCTATGTTTCCTTTCTGCAAAACTATCAATCTTTGCAGCAGATAAAACCGCTCCACCATAAACTTTTTTACACAACCCTTGTTGACTGAGTTCTAATAAATCACGACGGATCGTATGTTCTGATACATTTAACTCTATTGCCAATGTCGCACAGACAACCCGACCATTTTTTAACAGTTGTTGGTGAATAAATTCCTGTCTTTGTTGAGGAAAAGCAGCATAATCAAGCATTCAATTTTATCCTGCTTTTAAATTTTTCTGTAATGCAATCGCCATAATGAAAACGACAACCATTAACATCGCGACAAATACAAAAGCATGAGACAAAGAGCTATGATGTGCGATAAACCCAATCCCCGCAGGCCCTGCCAAGATCCCTAAATAACCCAAGGTCGTTACAGCAGGAACAGCTAGAACTTGAGGCATTGTTTTTTGTTTACCAATTTGGTTAAACATCACAGGGACAATATTCGAACAGCCACACCCAATTAGAAAATATCCTCCAAGAAGCGTATATAACTCAACACCTGTAATGACAAAATAGAACCCAATAACTGTAACGATTGCTCCGACAATCACAACACGCAAAGCCCCTACTTTACCAATGACATAATCCCCAGTCAGACGCCCTAATGTCATTGCGGCTGCAAATACAGTGTAACCCAATCCGCCAAGTGAAGCATCCATATGTTTTGCATCTACTAAGTAAACGGCACTCCAATCCAGAGCTGTTCCCTCAACCATAAATACGACAAAGCAAATAATTCCTAAAACCAACACAATCCCTTTAGGAATAGCAAAAGGAGGCCCCTCGGAAGGCATGGCTTCAGAAAGCAAATGTTGAAAACTGATATACATTAAGAAAATAACCAATAACAACATCACACAAGTGGCAACAACAATATGCATTCCCAACGCAAGAAATCCTGTCATCAATCCTGCACCGACAATACCACCAACACTATATAAGCCATGAAATCCAGACATGAGTGCTTTATTAGCATTTTGCTCGACAATGATCGCTTGCACATTCATCGCACAATCAATCAAACCGATACCAATACCAAAACTTAGCAAAAAAAATGCCAAGAGAATTGGGCTTGTTACAAAAGATAAACAAGGCGTGGCAATTAACATAATTAACGCTGCAACAATGATTACTTTTTTACAGCCATAACGCGATGTCAAAGGCCCTGCTGCTGGCATGGAAATCAACGCACCAAATCCCAAGCAAAGCAACAATGTCCCTAATACAGCATCATTAATCCCTGTATTCGCCTTTGCAAAAGGCACAATAACCGCCCAAGTTGCGGTTACCAACCCAGCAATCAAAAACACAATACGCGTTGAATGGCGATCATTCATATGACGTTTTAGCATTTATCTTATCTTTCTGTATTTAATAATTTCAGAACTTGTTGGTGCAATTCTGGATTAGCTGTAGCTACCGCAGATCCGCCTTGTTCTGGTCTTTTGCCATCAATCGTTGTGACAACCCCACCCGCATGCTCAATAATCGGAATTAGTGCTGCAATATCATAAGTTTCCAATGTATATTCAATACAAATATCAATATTACCAGCCGCCAGCATCGCCATCGCATAACATTCCCCACCATATCGAGTCATCAGAACGTTATCTTTTAATATATCAAATCGGTTATTCGGATAGGTCTCTACATATTCAGGAGAGGTCGTATGTAAAATCGCCTGATCTAAGGTAACATTCTTTCTCGTTTCCATTCGACGCTCACCAAAACGTCCAGAAAACCAAGAAGATTGACCATCTGACCAGAAACGATCCCCCGTATAAGGTTGGCTCATCATTCCCATAGTGGCTTTGCCATTATAGTATAATCCAATCAAACATCCCCATATGGGTAATCCACAAATAAAAGGTCGAGTGCCATCAATCGGATCAATAATCCATTCAAAAGGACTATTCCCTGCAACTTTACCCCACTCCTCACCCATAATCGCATGATCAGGATAACATTCTTGAATTTTATTTCGAATGAGTAACTCCGTTTCCCGATCTGCATTCGTCACTGGATCAAACCTTAACCCTTCATGGATTTTGGTATCAATACTCATTTTCTCATGATGCAAATAGGTCTGTAACGTATTTCTCTCTGCAATTTCAGCAAGCTCATGTAAAAAGCTGGGCGGTGGTAATGTATGTTGCATATGATCCTCTTCATCGAATTATTCCGATCTATAAGATATATGCTCGATTATGATTTTTTATGCAATATTTAAGTGATCCTTTTTGTTCGTTCTAGAAGAAACATAAAGTTATGTTGCGTTATGTTTATGAAATGCATATTATCACTATAAAATATCTAGTATCTATTCTTGAATATTAAAGAGATTATCAAATGACCACACATCCCAAACCCAACCTATTTGATTGGGCAACTTCTGAATTATCACAAGATGCGTTTTTATCATGGCTGATCAATTGGGCTGATCCAAAATATCAATCTTTTGATCCTAATTTATATCAGTGTGCCGTGCAATTTGTCCGCTCTCTCTTAAAAGATAACAATCATTTAGAAATTCAAACCATCAAGGTAGAGAGGCAATGGAAACATATTGATGTTCTAGTAACGATTAACGACAATATTATCATTGTTATCGAGGATAAAACCTTTACCTCTGAACATTCCAACCAACTAACCCGATATACTGAGGAAGTAAAAGCTAAATTTAGCACAGCCCATATTCATAAAATTTATTTTAAAATGCATGAACAAAGCAACTATAATACTATACTTGCAGCAGGATTTTGCCCTTATACCAGGAAAGAAATGTTATCGGTCTTAAACGAATATATTGCTCTTTCATCCTCAGAAAGAAAGAACGATATTGTTGTTGATTTCCACCTTTATCTAACCAACCTAGAAAACAATATCGGCAAATACCTAACGATAAAGTTAAACGATTGGGATAAATGGTATTGCTGGCAAGGGTTTTACACAGCGTTACAAAAAGAATTTAATGATGGTGATTGGGGCTATGTCAGCAATCCTTCTGGTGGTTTTATAGGATATTGGTGGCATTGGAAACACATACCAGATCCTGAAAAAGACTATAAATTCCGTTTTTATTTACAACTAGAACGTGAAAAATTTGTTATCAAAATCAATATAAATTCTGAAGATAAAAATATATGTAATAAAATTAGAAGAAAGTTACAAGATATTGTATTTGAAGAAGCAGACCAACAACATATTCCATGGGAAAAATATGGTCGCTACGGAAATTACATGGCTATAGCTCTTTTATTTCCCAAAAATCAGGAAGAAGATATAATAAATCCTAAGAGCTATCTTCAAACAAACAACGAAGGTTTATTAGATCTCCCTGCAACGATTCAACGTTTAAAAAAAGCAATGGCATTACTTGATACTGTATATCACCGTGCTTCAAAAGAGATCTAAATAACTAAAGGATGTTAAATATATTTTACTCATCTATATCAACATCCTTTATTCCTTTTATCCTAATTACTGAGCTGATGCTGCTTCAGACAATTTTACTTCTGCTTGTTTTTGTTGATTAGCCAAATCCCAAATCACAATCCGATCTGGGAGACCGCCACCACTTAAAGAAATCACCATCGTTTGATCAGACTGACGAAAGACTTGAGCGATATGCGTGCCATTAGGTTCTTGCAATACACTGATCGGGCGGGTCACAGAGGATAATGGTACAGAGCTTACTGTATTCACAACAGCTGGTAACTGTTGATCCCCTTTATGCATAAAACGACCTACAATAACAAAAATCAGGACTGTCGTTGCAATAATAATTAAAACCCCTAGAAAAATAACTAAAGCTAACATTCCTTTATTTTTTTGTGTTAAATGTTCTGTTGTCTGTTCTGGCGGCATATTCATCACTTTTTTGGAACTTTCTCTATGTCTGATGCAAATAATACAATTGAGTCTTCTGTTGTAGCTCTAGTTGATCAAGAAAACAATAATATACGTTTAGATCGTTTTCTTGCCCAAACATGCAATGACTACTCCAGATCGCGTATTAAATCGCTCATAGAACAAGGATTATGTCAACGCAATCATTTAATTGTAAGAGATCCTTCTACTTCTGTTAAAGAAGGTGATCACATAGAATTGCAAATTCCAAAAGCAAAACCTTATATATTAGAAGCACAAGAAATCGCCTTAGATATTCTTTACGAAGATGAAGTATTAATTGTTATTAATAAATCAGCAGGATTAGTCGTCCACCCTGCCCCTGGGAATGAAGATGGCACTCTTGTTAACGCTTTACTAGCCCATTGCGGAGATCAGCTCCCTGGAATTGGTGGAGAAAAGCGCCCTGGGATCGTACATCGACTGGATAAAGATACCTCTGGCATTATTGTTGTTGCAAAAACAGAGCAAGCTTTAACTAAATTATCAGAAGATTTTGCAAGCAGAAATATTGATCGCTTATATCTCGCTTTATGTTGGGGTATTTTAAATCCAGCAAAAGGAACGATTGAAGGCGATATCGGACGAGACCCTTATGATCGCAAAAAAATGGCTGTGGTCAAACGAAACGGTAAATTTGCAAGAACGCATTATAAAACATTAGAAATCATTAACCCTGCGATCAGTTTAATTCAATGTAAACTTGATACAGGAAGAACCCATCAAATTCGTGTACATTTATCCAAAGAAGGCCACCCGCTTGTTGGTGATCCTGTTTACTTTAAAAGGATCCCTGCAATTGCTAAACAATTGCCTCCTGAACAAAAAAACGCGGCATTAGATTTCCCTCGACAAGCTTTACATGCAACCTTTCTCGGGTTTACACATCCTTCCACAGGTAAATATCTACAATTTGAAACGAATTTACCAAAAGATATGCAATCATTAATCACGAAAATATCTGTCAATTCATAAATATGTGTAATTGAAAAAATTCATAACAGTCGTATATGGTAACGAATCAGTCAATTTGTTGTGAGATTCCGATTCGTTCCATAACGAATCACTTAAATCTCTTAAAAAATTAAAAAAACAGCAATTTTTGTAATTTTTTTTCGTTAATTTTTTATTAACAAACCCTTTATTTGCTCCATTGAAAAATTTCTAAAGACGACTATATAGCATGTAGTTTATTAACGACCACTTTTATTGCTTAATAACATCGTTTTTTTCGATGAAAACACAAGGGAAACCAACGTATTTTTTTTGACAGGACTATTTTGGTCTGATATAAAAATAATCATTAGGTAACAACAACCTAATCAATAATAAAGCGGCCAAATACAAGGTCGTAACAACGATAAGTTTAAAGATCTACAAAATCATTTTGCGTTAGCAAAATACAATATATCTTAAGGAGCATATGTTATGGTATCTTCAATGTTACAAGTAACCCCAGACACAAACCTTACTCAGTACATCCAATATACACGCAAATTTCCACTCTTAACACTTGAACAAGAGCAAGAATATGCAACAAAATGGAAAGAAAAAGGCGATATCGAAGCTGCACACAACTTGGTGAGAGCTCATTTAAGATTGGTTGTTAAAGTTGCAGCTGGATATAAAGGATATGGTTTACCTTTGAATGAGTTAATTAGCGAAGGTAATATCGGAATGTTACAAGCAATTCAACGCTTTGACCCTGAAAAAGGATTTCGCTTTACAACTTATGCCATTTGGTGGATTAAAGCTGCTATACAAGAATACATCTTACATAGCTGGTCATTGGTTAAAATCGGAACAACAGCCGCACAAAAGAAATTATTCTTTAATCTACGTCGTCTCAAAAGCCAAATCAAAGCATTGGGTGAAAATGATTTAAACCCAGAGCAACTAGAAACTATTTCTACATCTTTAGGGGTTTCCCAAGAGGAAGTTCAAAATATGAATAGACGTCTTAGTGCTCATGATCATAGCCTAAACGCATCTATTGGCAATGATAACGAATATGATGAGTGGCAAAGTATGTTGGTTGACGAGACAACAAACCAAGAAGAAACATATGCTGAAGAAGAAGAATTCTCTAACAGAAAAACCTTACTAAATGAGGCAATGAAATCATTAAAACCAAGAGAACGTGAAATATTAGTTGAAAGAAGATTAAAAGATAAACCTGCAACCCTTGAAGAATTGTCTCAGACTTACAATATATCAAGAGAACGCATTCGCCAAATTGAAGTAAGAGCTTTTGAAAAATTACAAGAGCTTGTTCAAAATACGGTGATGGCAACTCAAAATAATGACTTACGTAGACAAGCATTTGCTTGACTAATAAAGGAACTCAAGACTTTGACTAAATGACTAACACCTATACAAATACTAAATCTAAATACTAATATAAAATACTGACATCTTAACTAATTTTAAATACTGATACAAAATACTGACTATCTATTTCTTCCTCAAACTACAGGGTCTATATGAAAATATAGACCTTATTTTTTTGTCTTTAATGCAAAAGTAATGGAAGCAAATGCCTCAAAATTCCTGCTGAACCCACACCAACAATCAACGTTACTAAAAAAGAAAAGCGCATTGCAGTAAGAATGGTTAAGATAACTGCAATCAGATCTGATAATTTTCCTGTAACAAAAATTGGTGCAATCAGAGAAATCATTACACAGCCTGGCAATATTTCTAATACCCTCGTTAACCGTGGATAGTTTTTATTTCTTAACAAAAGATAACCACTAATACGCGTTAAATAGGTAACCAATCCCATTCCAAGGATCGTTAACAAAGCATGTTGTGTTATTAAATGATCAAGCACGATTCACCTCAAAAAAACGAGGTGGCACACATAAAACAAAGAGTAATCCTGTCATTGCACCTGCAATCACATACCATGCTCCTGGAATAATCAGATGAACAATACAAGCAACAACCAAACTACAAGCCCAAGTAATTCCTCGGCGCCATCCATTCCACATCCCTTTGATCAAAACAATAAATACAGCTGGAAAAGCCATATCAAATCCATATTGTGTTAGATCACCTAACAAAGGCCCAACAAGCATCCCTAAAACAGCCGTAATCACCCAAGTAATATAAAAAGAAACAGCAATTGTTATATAATAAGAATAGCTAAACGGTTCACGATATCCTTCGCCCATTCTACGGTAACTATCTTGCAAAGAGAGCGCCCATGTCTCATCACAGAGCAAGAAAAAAGAGAGTAACATTTTACGAACGGGTTGACGTCTACAGATCGGGATCATTGTGACCCCCATCAAGATATGACGACAATTTACCAATAACGTCATGCAGACAATCAATAATAAAGGCGGCACCTCTTGCCACAACCCAATGGCTACGAATTCCGATCCACCTGCAAAATTAATCCCACACATCAACACCAACTCAAGCAAGCTCATTCCTTTAATTTTTGCTTGAGCACCCAGCATCATTCCGAATGGAATAAAACTAATCATTAACGGAATAGCTGTTTTGAATGCACGTAAACATTCGTGATGTATATGATTCTTTAATTTCTGCTGTGCTGCAGAAGATGGAGCGGACATTCCTTTTTCCTACATTTAAAAGTTGAGGAAAAATCTTAATTGTTCCGAAATATAATGTAAATGACTTAATCTCGGTTCTGAACGAATAAAACCATTATGATGATTCTTTACACGTTTCGACCATTAAATTTCGCATCCATTGTTGCACTCGATCTCTATGAGTTCGTTCATGCCAAGCCATAATCTTCGTATAACCTTGTACAGAAACAGGAGGTTCCTTTAAAACCATACTCTTAAAATTTCGTGCTACTCTTTCAGGAGCAACTGCAATAAAGTCACTTTGCTCTAAGACACACGGTAATAATAAAAAGCTAGTAATCGATAACGCAACCCGCCTCTTTAATCCGATTTTATGAAGTGCATCATCCGTTGCTCCATAAAATTGCCCTCCATGATAAGAAACCAATACATGCTCAAAAGTACAAAACATTTCTAACGTTAATGAGTTTTCTTTTGCCAACGGATGATCTTGAGGCATGACGCACACATACTGATCCTCAAATAAAACACGATGATATAAAGAGGGCGGAGAGTTACGCGGATCAATTAGTATTAAGTCTAACTCTCCTCTTTCCAGCATCAACTGCACATCCAGTTTATGATATGAAACAAAAGCCACTTTAACGCGTGGCGCATATTTCTTTAATGCTAAAACAAATGGTAATCCAATAACGATCATATCATTATCATTAGCGGCAATCGTTAACGTAAGTTCTAACTCTGAAGGATTAAGTTCTATAGGTTGGATTAGCAGACCAATATCACTTAAAATCTTTTTAATCGGCTCTGCCAACGCCAAAGCCCGATCCGTTGGCACCATTCCATGTGAAGATCGAACAAATAAAGGATCTTTGAATTTATCTCGCAATCGGTTTAACATAATACTGACCGCAGGCTGCGTTAAAGATAATTTTTGCGCCGCACGCGTGACATTGCGCTCATCCAATAACGCATCCATCACTTTTAATAAATTAAGATCCAGCGAGCTGATATTATTCATTTTTATAATCTTTATATAAAATATTAATTATATTTATATCAGTTTTCTTCTTACAATCAAAATAATTCAATTATAAACGTTAAGAGAAATAACCATGACCAAATTATATAGCTTAAATACACCGTTTCAACTTAAAGGACTCTCTTTAAAAAACCGCGTTGTTATGCCTCCAATGTGCCAATATTCTGCAACCAATGGAATTGCCAATGAATGGCATTATACTCACTATGCTTCTCGTGCTGTTGGTGGTGTTGGACTTATTATTGTTGAAATGACTAGTGTTGCTGAAAATGGTCGTATTTCCCCAAATTGTCTAGGACTATGGAATGACGAACAACGCGATGCATTCAAACCAATTGTAAAAGCTATCCATGCACATGACAGCAAAGCTGCAATTCAAATTGCACATTCAGGACGCAAAGCGTTGGGTGAAAAAAATGTCGTCTCCTCTTCTCCTATGCCTTATGACGGGGACGCAGATGCTGGGGATGGAAAATGGCAATATCAAACACCAAAAGAACTCAGTAAGTCTGAGATCTTAGAGCTTGTTCAAGCCTTTCAAAATACGGCTAAACGTGCCATCGAAGCGGGTTTTGATGCGATTGAACTCCATGGTGCACATGGCTATTTAATTCATCAATTCCATTCACCAAAAATGAATCTTCGTACCGATGAGTATGGACAAGATAAATTCTTATTTGGAAGACAGATCATCAAAGCTGTGAAAGAAGTGATGCCTAAAGATATGCCTTTACTTATTCGTATTTCTGCACAAGAATTCGGATCAAATGGCTATGATCTATCTTATGGTTGTGAAATTGCTAAACACTATGTTGATGCTGGTGTTGATATGGTGCATGTCAGCGGTGGTGGAGATGGCAAGTTAGACAACAACCATCGCCCTTCTTTCCATGCTGGCTATCAAGTCTATCTGGCCAAAGGTATTAAGCAAGCGGTGAATGTTCCTGTGATTGCTGTTGGAAAATTAGAAGATCCAGAACTTGCAGATTATGTATTAAATTCAGGTGATGCAGACCTCGTCGCGATTGGCAGAGGGTTACTGAGAGATCCATACTGGGTTTTAAATGCACAATATGCACATAATGCAGCTAATGAACCTGTGCAATTTGTTCCAACACCTTATCAAACGACGTTATCTCTTGAAACTAACAAAAAGAAATAAACATTAACATATTTTAAAAGGGCTCTGTGAATAAACACAGAGCCCTTTTTTTCATGAATGGTTCAATTTACTTAACGAATTACGAATTCAGAGAAAACTCGCCTTTAACCGCATCAGCTTCGTCTTCCACAGGGAAGATAAAGTCATAAGCAAGATTGAAAAAGAATGTATATCCCAAGTAAAATAATACGATGGTGATATCCATTACAAAGGCAGAAATCAAACTAATTCCCAAATACCATGCAACGATGGGAACAAGGGAAATGGTTAATCCTGCTTCGAATAAAACGGCATGAAATACGCGAATAATCACACTTTTCTCGGTAGTGCCACGCAAAGACAGCATTACTTTATCAAAAGATAAATTATAAACAAAATTCCAAATCGTAGATGCTAGCGAAGATGCAATTGCTACAACGCTCATCTCTGTTATCGGTTGATTGAATAGTAATACACCAACAGGTATAAACAAAAACAATCCAATAATTTCATAGGTAACCGCATGCCGAATTCTATCTCGGAAGGTACGCATTTTAAAAATACTCTTTTTTACTTTTTATATTATTAGTTTTTTACAAATCTATTTTATCGTTTGTATTGGTTTTTATTTAGGTTTAATTTTTTTTCTTCTTTTTATTTTGTTATTACTTAACCTAATCTTATCTGCTTTAATTTTTAAAGTAAACAATAATAAATCGCTCATAGTGCTTCATTTTTGAAACATTCAATAAGTAATTACCATAATCAACCCTTTACACCCCTTCGGTTTTCTCAGAACATAAAGAAACATTTTGCTCTTTAATCGGAAATATAAAATCATAAACAATATTAAAAAAGAACGCATAAACGAGGTAAAACACAACGATTGCTACATCCATAATAAATGCGCTGACAATATCAATATTTAAATACAAAGCAATGGCTGGCAGAGTAATCAACGTCAACCCGACCTCAAACAGGATCGAGTGATAAACACGAATAAGCAGTGTTTTTTGAACAGAACCTCTGAAATATAGCATCGAACGATCAAAGCCAATATTGTAAAAGAAATTCCACGTCGTGGCTGCAAAAGCAGAAAATACACCAATCACGCCCATATGCTCTATGGATTGATGAAACACCCAAACAGAGCACGGAATAAATAAAATCAGTCCTACAATTTCAAACATAATTGCATGACGAACTCTATCCCAAAAGGTACGCATTCTTATCTCTTTTTCTAATATTAATTTTATTATTTACATTTAGTGAAGCAACCATATATGCTTTATTTTTTTAAGTAAACCTCAACAAACAAGAGCTGGCGGTTCAATTATGAAACATATGAATTGGGATAATCTAAAAGTTCTCGTCATTGTGGCAAGAACTAAAACCCTTCGCAGAGCTGCGCAAAAAACAGGGATCAGCCCTGCCACGCTCTCCAGACGCATTGATGATTTGGAACAAGAGCTCGGCGTTAAATTAATTGAACGTGTGCAAGCTGGCTGCATTCCCACCGCAGCAGGTGATAAAATCATTGCTTGGGCAAAAGAGATGGAAGAAATTGCTTTTGAAATTGAACGCACCGTCGATCAACAAGAGCTCCATGCTGTTGAGGGCACGGTTAGAATTAATGCAGATGAGCTAATTTCTTATTTCTTAACATCCAGATTTGAGAATTTTCACAAATTATATCCCAAAGTTGAAATAGAGATTATTACGTCTCACCGTGCCTATAGCCTCACCCGTTTAGAAGCCGATATTGGCATTCGAACGTTTAGACCTGAGCAAGGCGATTTAACCATTCAAAAAATTGGTAAGCTCTCTTATGGTCTTTATTGTGCGCCTAATTATTATCAACGCCATAAAGAGCATATTGACCGTCAAGAATGGAACAAACTGGACTTTGTCGGCTTTGATGAGGCACGCTCTCATTTTGAAACTGAAAAATGGCTTCGCTCTTTACCTAAAGCCCCTATTCCTTGGTTGCGGTGCAGCTATGCATTAGGAATTTTTGACGGTATTTCTCATGGAAATGGATTAGGCGTTTTGGATACTTTCGTTGGAACAGAGTTTCCGGACTTATTATATCCTATTATCCCTCATATCCCAGAACTCGACCAAGATATCTGGGTTTCTGTTCATAGCGGTTTACGATCCAGCGCCAGAATTAAAGTCGTTAGAAATTATATTAATGAACTTTTTACCAGTAAGTAAAATTGACATTAAATCCCAATAATCACGAGCCTTTTTTGGGGCTGTCAGGTTCAACACGGATGACCTCAGGGTGGGGTTGGCTGTAGAGAAAGACTTTATATTGTCCCATCATGTTTGGATAATCATGCCAAACTGCCGTTGTAATATGATCAAGAATATAAGAAGGGGAGTTTGCATCGGTACTCATTGATCCTGTTCCTGTAAAGATAACTTCATAATTATCAGGATGTTCGGGGGCAATACAAAAACCCGTACTAAAATTATTATCAGTAATACATTTTAATAAAGGATTATTATTTCCATTAGGTCTGACCAAGGTTACTTTATAATCAATATGTTTCATAGTATAGGCCACAGCTTTGGTATCCCATGCCGTTGGATTACCCATTGTGTCGGTATAGCTGGGTTCTGTCCATGTTCGAATTACATTATGTGCTTTACTCGGATCCTCCGCAGATTCAACCAATGCAATTACATTCGGATGACCATCATTCTTAGGATTTAATCCTGTATCAACAACATTATATCCTAATGCTTGTAATCTTCTTTCTGTTTGTTGTTTGGCTGACATTTCGTATCGTGCAAATTTAGACCATGACAACCAATTTGAACCTTTTTGACGTGCGACTTCAATATTATGAGGATAATCATATGGCATGACAACTCTAATTGTATCACTTGTTTTTGATAATGGTTGCGCATTTCCCACTTGATTATTCACTGGCACATAATACTCATTTGGCCCACACGCTGTTAATACAGAACAAACCCCCAACAAAACAAATAATTGATCACATCGCAACATATAATATCCCCTTAACAGCACAGCTCAATAGCAATTAAATGGCTATTTTTCAACCTTATGGATCATTTCATCCAGCATAGTCACATCAATATTCATGTCTTTATAAGATTTGCTTTTCGGATTAGTCACTTCTAATGTTTGCTTTTCCTCAAAGCTTAATTGTGCTTTTTTCATTGAGAACTCTAACACATGACCACTAATTTTCTTTTGTTGATCTAAGAAATGGAAATGAAACCCTGGCACAGAAACACGGCCAAATAACTCTGGTGTCCAAAACCCAATGAGTCTGCCTTCAATTTGACAATGTGTATCCACTTGTTGAGCTACTGCAATTTGACTGACATTACGCACCTGCCCTTCTGCTGCTCTATGAGGCCTGCGAATGGTTATTTTCTCAAAAACCCCTTCGACTGAAACGGCTAGAAAAATATTCTTTGGTTGAATAAAACGCGTTAAGCATGCCTCGATATTGGTATGATCTATATTATCAACATCATGTCGTTGCTCTGGTTTAAACGCTGTGATTTGAATAAAAGGAACTTTCTCTGCAAAATTCAAGGTTTCTAGAGATTGACCTGCCGTTGCCTCATAAGCCTGCCCATCATAGATCGTTAATTCTCCATCCATATCCGCAGAGCACCCCAATCCAAAATTACACCCACAACAAACTTTGGAAAATTGTTTCTCACCCTCTAAATGCCCCGCCATCAAAGCACCAATCGTCGAGAATTGAACTATTTTAGTCATTTATTCATCCTTTATTTTATTGTTTTTATGTTAAGTGATATCATGAATCTTTTTGAACAACTCCATACAAAAAACCTGACCAAACCCATGCAAGCAGAATAAATGGTACATATATTAAAGCACCGATGATTATAGCTGTCACGAATACACTCAGTAAATCTTTTCCAGATGATATTCCTATTCCAATATCATAAAAATATTCTTCAGTCGGCCAAGGATTAGTAACAAAACACAATCCACACATTAATACAAACATTCCAATAAATGGTATAATAACTAACAATGCACAACCTGCACCTATACCTTGTATAATATAAAATATCGCATCATTTTTTATTCCCATTTGTTTTAAAGAGAAGAAATAAAGAAAGTTTATTTTTTGTTTCTGTAACTGGGAAAATTTTTGTGGCTGATATTGCCGAAAACCATATCTACATCCTGATATAACAAACGCCAATAAAGTAAAAAATAAATAAATTAAAATATCAGCAATACATATATAAAAGAAATTGCTCTGTTTATGAAAAAAAATGGGTATATACATTGCACTAATAATAATCAAAGCAATACTCAATCTATGTAAACCAATAGATAAGCGATCTTGCTTATAACCAATTTTCTTTAAAAAATAATTCATTCTTCTTATTTACTCAATAAAACAGACATAAAAAAAGGATAGCGTTTAAACTATCCTTTTAAAATAGAAATAATTTTAGATTAAACTTGTTAAACCACAAAATCATCAGACATAATGGTATCTTCACGTTCTGGGCTGGTAGAGATCACACTGACTTTCACGCCTGTTAACTCTTCGATGCGTTTAATATAATTATTAGCCGCATCAGGTAAACCTTCACGAGTTCTAACCCCGTATGTGCTTTGATCCCAACCAGGCATGGTTTCATAAATCGGTTTAAGACGTTTTTGAGCTTCTAACGTATAAGGGAAACGATTAATTTGCTTACCGTCTAATTCATACCCAATACAGATTTTAATTTCTTTTAAACCATCCAACACATCTAACTTCATAATGGCAAGGCCGTCTAATCCACCGACTTGCACGGCACGTTTTACCAAAACCGCATCAAACCAACCACAACGACGTGGACGGCCTGTAACGGTTCCAAATTCATGACCTTTTTCGCCTAAGAATTTACCAACATCATCAAATAATTCTGTTGGGAAAGGCCCTGCGCCGACACGAGTAGTATATGCCTTGGCAATCCCTAGAATATATCCACCAGCACGAGGGCCTGTGCCACTACCAACACCTGTTTGTGCAGCAACGGTATTAGAGCTGGTTACAAAAGGATAAGTTCCATGATCCACATCCAACATAATGGCTTGTGCACCTTCGAACAAAACGAATTTATCTTGTTCCAAAGCATTCGCTAACAATTCAGGAACATGCGCCATAAAAGGTAATACTTTTGGAGCAATCTCTGCTAAATAAGCCAATGTTTCTTCTTTGGTAAATGTTTTTTCACCCAAAGAAGCCAAGAGCGCATTATGATGTGCTAACAACTCATCTAAACGCCAGTCTAGTGTTTCTGGTTCTGTTAAGTCACACAAACGAATAGCACGACGAGCCACTTTATCTTCATAAGCAGGGCCAATACCACGTCCTGTTGTTCCAATTTTCTTATCGCCTCTTGCTCTTTCACGAGCTTGATCTAATGCAACATGAGAAGGTAAAATCAACGGGCAATTTTCAGCAACTTTTAAAAAGTCAGGCGTAATTTCAATATTTTGATCTTTGAAGCGTGCAATTTCTTTTAATAGTGCCTGCGGATCAACCACAACACCATTCCCAATTACACTTGTTTTCTTACGCACGACACCAGAAGGCAATAATGAAAGTTTATAACTTTCCCCATCAATGACTAAGGTATGTCCAGCATTGTGTCCACCTTGGAAACGCACCACAACATCTGCACGACTGGCTAACCAATCGACAATCTTACCTTTTCCTTCATCACCCCATTGAGAACCCACGATGGTAACACTGGACATCAAATTTTTCCTACTAAATATATTAAAAAGTTAAATCACGTTAAATAAAAACAGCCAACAACACAAAATAAACTTACACTGAAACAGGCTGTAATTCTTTATTTTTATAAATAAACGAACATTTTAAACGATGTGCTTCCTCGGTTATATTTTCATCAGCTTTCAAGCCCATGATTAAAATATACCCATCTTTCCGCAATCCTCTTAATTCCTCAATCGTATGACCAAAAGGAACAAAAACACGTTGACGACTATATTGATCAAAATCAATCAATGGCAATAAAAGATCTGGACGCAAGGTCAATCCACATGCTGGCTCGCCATTATTTGACAAATAACGACCACCTTTTCCAACTTCACCGCTAATCCCTGGAACGTAAACAGCAAAACATAATCCTGTATGATAATTCCATCCACGAAACTCAACAGGATCAATCGTTAATTGTAACTCTGGATTATGCGCTTGAACTGCTTTAACCGATGTTAATAAACGTTCTAAAATCTGTTGTGCTTCTAGGGGTAAATCCAAGCCTTGTAAAATCTCAATCGCACGGTCAGCAGGCCCAGCAGCTTGTAACATCGTTGTTAACGTATCTGCAAGATTTCCTGCGTAATGTTGAACTGCAGCCACGTCTTTACGATCCAACGCACGTAATAATCCTTTGCGTTGGTGCTCACTAAACTCTTCTGTTTGAATAATGCTATTTGCAAGTTGAGGCATCATTAAGTCAAAAGACATTGATGAAACACCAGCAGACGCCAAAGCCTCAGCCGTAATTGTGATAATTTCAGCATCTGCCTGAGGGCTATCAATCCCAATCAACTCTATCCCAGCCTGTAAGATTTGTCTGGAAGCATTATGTTTTGCACCACTCACTAATACACACGCACCCGCATAAGAAAGACGTAATGGACGTGGAGAATTAATCAAGCGAGTTGCTGCAATCCGTGCAATTTGTGGGGTAATATCAGGGCGCAATCCCATCATATAATGGGTTTCAGGGTCCATCACACGGAATGTTTGATCCGCAATCCCAGAACCTGCATGTGACAACAAACTTTGTTCGAACTCTAACAAAGGAGGGCTGACCCGTTCATATCCATAATCAGCAAACGCATCCATCATCCATTTCACCACACAGGCTTCTGCCTCTGCATCAGAGGGCAAAAGATCACAAAACCCTATTGGTAATAGAGCATTGCTCATTTCTGAATCTTCAATCATAGGATAGCGCTTTACCTCAAATATAATAATAAATAACGGCGTTGATATTAATATGTAGACTTAACAAAAGCAAATGCCCAATCGAGCCACGGCAATAATAATTCAATATCAGAGGTTTCTACCGTTGCCCCACCCCAGATCCGTAATCCCAAAGGTGCATCACGATAGCTCGCCAAATCATAGCCTGCTTTTTCTTCTGCAATTAATTTTGTAATTTTAGAAAAAGCAACTTTTTGTTCTTTGGCATCCAATCCAACAAACCAGGGATCAACAATTTTTAAACAGATAGAGGTATTTGAACGAAATTCTTCTTTAGTTGCCAAAAACTCGACCCAAGGTGTTTTTGCAACCCATGTAGAAATAACCGCTAAATTTTGATCGCAACGCTTCTTTAACCCTGACAATCCACCCATTGATTGCGCCCAACGCAATCCATCCAGAGCATCTTCTACACACAACATAGACGGGGTATTAATGGTATCGCCTTCAAAAATCTTATCGTTTAATTTCCCTTGTTTAAGGACTCGGAAAATCTTTGGTAATGGACGTAATTGCTCTGTTTCTTCTAACCGTTTTACCGCTTTAGGAGACAACGCCATCATACCATGAGCTGCTTCCCCACCCAAAGCTTTCTGCCAAGACCATGTCACAACGTCTAGTTTTGACCAATGCAAATCCATTGCAAATGCCGCAGACGTTGCATCACAAATAACCAACCCATCATGATCTTGTGGAATAAAATCACCGTTTGGAATTTTTACACCAGAAGTCGTTCCATTCCAAACCATTACAACATCATGAGCCCAATTGATTTTTTGCAAATCAGGCAATTCACCATAATCAGCATGTAAAATATTTGCGTCTGGTAATTTTAATTGTTTAACAACATCCGTTACCCATTCCGCTGAAAAACTGTCAAAAGAAAGCATATCAACAGGGCGAGATCCAAGAATTGCCCATAATGCCAACTCAACCGCACCCGTATCTGATGCAGGAATAATTCCAACTTTCCAGTCTTCGGGAATCCCTAAAATTTCAGAAGAAAGCGTAATAACTTCATTTAACTTTGCCCGCCCCTCACCTGAACGATGAGAACGTCCGACTAACGCGTCTTGTAATACATTGAGAGTCCAACCGGGACGCTTTGCACAAGGACCAGAAGAAAAACTAGGATTATTTGGTTTTTTAAGGGGTTTATTTTGAATATTTGACATTGATATAAGAGCTCACAATCACATCAAGCACGTTATTATTTTTATCTCAACGTGCAATTGGTGCGAAAGGGGGGATTTGAACCCCCACGCCTTGCGGCGGTCGATTTTGAGTCGACTACGTCTACCGTTCCGTCACTCTCGCTTATATAATTTCTCTTAGCAGATAATCATGTCAAAAGACAATGTTCTTTTAAAAAAAAATTAGAAATAATGCAAGCACTTTATTTTATGGGTATAAAATATTTTTTATACAATTAGTTCCTTAGGCGAATACACATCAAAAAAACATCATTGATTGATAGTATATCATCCACAATAAAACCTCATCAATTAACTGTTTTATTTAAAAAAATAAAAAATCATTTTTTAATTGTAACAAATTTAAAAAGTATAGTATAATAATTAAAGATATCATGATATTAACTACAAACTATACATATGTATAATTTTATAAAATTTGAACTACATTTAAGTTTATTACTTTAAATAAAAAGGTATTTACAATGGAAACACTATCAAATGCTGATATCTTCGTTAAGAATACAGCAAAAACAGTTGATAATTTATATTATCCAAAATTTCATATTGCCGCAGAATCTGGATGGATCAATGATCCAAATGGACTGATTTACATTAACGGTTATTATCATTTTTTCTTTCAACACTATCCTTATGCACCCAAATGGGGCCCAATGCATTGGGGACATGTCATCAGTAAAGACTTAGTACATTGGGAACATCTTCCAATCGCACTTTATCCTGATGAAGATTATGATCGTGGTGGATGTTATTCTGGTTCTGCTGTCAATAATAATGGTGTATTAACATTAATTTATACAGGTAACGTATGGCTAGGCAAAGAAGGTGATGATACCCATATTCGTCAAGTTCAATGTTTAGCAACCAGCACGGATGGTATTAACTTTATTAAGCACGGCCCCGTACTCTATCCACCAGAAGGCATTATGCATTTCCGTGATCCAAAGGTATGGCGAGCCAGAAATTCATGGTGGATGGTTGTAGGTGCACGGCCAGAAAATAACCTTGGCGAAGTCAGATTATATCAATCCTCTAATTTAACAGATTGGACCTTTGTGAGAGTTTTAGACCAAGCAGAAACATCTGACGAAGGATTTATGTGGGAATGTCCTGACTTTTTTAATGTAAATAATAAAGTTATCTTAATCACTTCCCCTCAAGGTATTCCTGCTCAAGGGTATGATTATCGTAATTTATACCAAAGTGGTTATCGTTGTGGTGTATGGGAAAATGATACTTTTTATACTGTTCAAGAGGAATTTAAAGAAATTGATCATGGACATGATTTTTATGCACCACAATCTTTTACAGCTGCAGATGGTCGTCGCATTATGGTTGGCTGGATGAATATGTGGAATTCACCCATGCCTACTCAAAAACAAGGATGGGCTGGTGCATTTACGCTTCCTCGTGAAGTTAAGTATACTGAACATGGTCGTTTATTATGCACACCTATCGTTGAACTTGAACAACTTAGATCTGATTACACTACGCTGAAACCATTTTCTCTTACTAATATTAGCTCTACTTTAGCAGAACAATATCAGGAATATAAAATCTCTTTTGACCTAGCAAATAGTACCGCTGAACAATATGGCATTGCTATTGGAGATGGTGCAAAGTTATTCATCGATGCACAATCTCAACGTCTAGTATTAAAACGAGAAAGTAAAGATTCAACTCTTAATACAGCACGCAGCATTCCATTAGTTGCATGTTCAAAAATCAATTTACATATTTTTGTCGATGCTTCTTCTATTGAAGTTTTTGTTAATGATGGCGAGTATTCTTTGACCAGTAACTTCTATCCAACAAATGGAAATGCTAAAATCTCTTTCTATGCAGAGAATGGCGAAGCAGTAATCTCCACATCTGAATTCTGGAAACTTTCTAATATTTTTTCTAACTGTTCAGAGTAAAATTCTATTCTTTTTTATAAATAATAAAAAAGATTAAGTAACACATTATTAATAACTACAAGATCAATGCTTTATATAAAAAGCATTGATCTTTTGTGATATCTATTACTTCAAATCAGCTTTCATTTCTTCCAACATTAATGTCATCGATGCTTTCGACCAATTCAGCGGTGTAATTGGGCTTGCTGCTTCCCATAACTCGCCCTGATCTGCAATAAAGTTATAACTTTCAGGTAAAGCCATTGCTGCTACTGGCTTTGCATTAGCTCCCACCATATTCTCACCCGTAATTTGCGCCAATGCGTGGTTCATCGAACGAACTGCCAATGCTCTATAATGTGGATTATGGCTTTCTTTATACACAATCAAAGCAGCTTTGGCATACCAAGAGTCAAAAAACCACTGAGCCTCAGTTCCTGGAATAAATTGTTTCTTACGCTCTGCATGACTGGCACTATCGGTATCGGTTTTAATATTATGGAACCAAAAATTCGCGGACTGATAATCATCATTAAAATAACGACGAATACCAATATCTCCCATTAATGGGGCAACAATCTCTAAAACATGTTCTTTTTGTTTGATCGTTAAGCGATGTAAACGGGCTGGATAAATCAAATTTAACAATGCAGCATCTGCTTGACGATATCTGGAATCTGTTTTGGGATAATCTGGAGATTCTCCACCAATTACCAATTGCTTATCAATACGTTGATATCCTAAACTGACTAAACGAGAAAGATTTTCAGACGTAATAAAATGCTCTAATTTAAGTTCTTGCGCACGCGCACGCAAAGCTTCTACAAATGGTTTTTCTGCACCCTGCGGTTTTGCAATCATCCCTTGCAAATTTTCCAAAGCAGACGTAACCAACGCGACAGAAGATGTATTTAACCGCGCATTTTCTTCCCATGCTCCAGAATCTTCCATTTGATAGAAACGTGCTTTATCTAAATACCCCACCAAGTAAATTAACGCATCTAAACGTTGATCCTTACTCCACTCATCCGCTTTAATTTTTTGATCTTGCACTTCTTGCAAAGTTGCATCCATAAATAATCCTAATGCATCATTTTGCTTATGCGTCCAAGGTTGAGGTTTTCCATTTTCCTGAACATCATCAAATTGTGCAGAAGAACTATTAAAACGAATATGCGGAACATTCATTTGACCATCTTTAGCATCCACCAACGCAGGATTGGCAATAATGGCTTTCATTCTGTCAATTTGATGCGGTGTTGCCATATAATCCCATAGTGTTAACAGGACTTGATGCGCCACAGGTTGCGTATCAGGCTGACTATCTAATGCCAAATATCCCCAAACACTATCGCGTACCCAAATGGCATCATAATTGGTTTCAGATGCCATGTCTTGAGATCCAAAACTAGCCGCTTGAACAAATGTGCCCCAAGGATGTTTGGTAACCGCAATATGGCGAGTTTCTTGCGTAGCTTTAATGACAGCATCCAAAGAAGACGTATCATATTGATTTTTCAAAAGAGGCAAAATCCTAGGAGAATGCACAAACAAAGAGTAAGGTTGAATATCTTCTTTACCAGCAAACATCAAAACTTTATGCTCAGGTGCTTTTTTTAATTGCTGGACATACTGTAAATAAACAGGACTTTGCACAGGTTGGCTTGGGCTGGCAACAGCATAAGAGCTTACACTCACCAAACCAGAACATGCCAATAATATTCCTACATTTTTATAAGAAAAAATAGCCTTCATCAATACCACCATCATTCTCCTTGACTGCCAATTGAATGAATAAAAAACATAGACTGCAAATATGCTCTGTGGTTTTGCAAAACAAGTCAATATAGAGGCGGCTTATATTCATATTATAGACATAAACATCACAGTTTTTATCTCTAAAACACTCAATACACAGTTTAAATATCACAAAATATTGAATAAAAACAAAGTATTAATACTAAAATTCCATGATAGCATTTCCATTAAGTATTCGTTTTACATAACCAATGAACTATTGCCCCTTTGATATATGACACTCAATATAAACAGGAGAATAAAATGAGTTTTAAAAATAAAACAATTATTATTACAGGTGGCGCTAGTGGTATTGGCAAAGCAACCGTAGAAAAATTCTGTCACCTTGGTGCAAATGTTGTTATTGCTGACCTCAGCGATCACGGACAACAACTTTCCGACAGTCTTAATACCGCAGGACATAAAACACTCTTTTTTAAAATTAATGTTGCTAGCGAAGATGAAAACAAAGCACTCATTGAAAAAACACTGCAACATTTTGGTGGTTTAGATATTATTTTTGCAAATGCTGGCATTGCACAAGACGGCTCTATTGATCAACTAGACTTTGCTCATTGGAAAAGACTAATCGATATTAACCTTAGTGCTGTTTATTTATTAGATAAATACGCCATTGAGTATTGGTTAAAAGAAAATAAAGCTGGAGTCATTGTAAATTGTGGATCTATTCACTCTTGGGTTGGAAAAAGTGGTCTGACAGCATATTCTGCCTCCAAAAAGGGGGGGGTAAATTATTAACCGAGACTTTAGCCATTGATTATGCTGCCAAAAATGTTCGCGTTAATGCAGTTTGTCCCGCATATATCGATACACCTTTACTCGATGCTTTTCCACCAGACTTTAAAAAATCACTTGTTAAATTACATCCAATTGGCCGTCTAGGTAAACCAGAAGAAGTCGCCAATGTTGTTGCGTTCCTTGCCAGTGACGAAGCTACCTTTGTGAATGGAGCTGCTATTCTTGTTGATGGTGGGTATGTTGCTCAATAAAGAATGGTAACTATTTATATTCGGCTGGTATTTTTATCGGTCGAATATAAATATAAGGAAGCATTTCGATAAACAATAACACTGCAATTAATATTTTAACTCTTTATAAACATTACAAGCATCTTGATATTTATTTAAGCAAGATTGCTTTAAGTATGTTTTAGATTTTTGTATATCTTTCACAACCCCCTGCCCTTGATAATACATCAGTCCAAGTATTGCTTGAGCTTTTGCATCTTCTTGATTGGCCGCACTGGTAAGCCATTTAATGGCTTTTGATGAATTTTGAATGACACCATCACCTTTTAAATACATTAACCCAAGTGTTTGCTGAGATTTTACATTGCCTTGTTTGGCAGATTTAGTAAATAATGCTGCAGCTTTAGAATAATTTTGAGGAACACCTTTGCCACTTCCATACATAGTCCCCAGTAAATACTGAGCAGAATCATTTCCTTGATTAGCAGATTTAGTAAACCATTCTACAGCTTTAGAATAATCTTGAGGAACACCTTGCCCTTGTAAATACATCGCCCCAAGCATTCCTTGAGCTCTTGCATTTCCTTGATTAGCCGCCTGGGTGAATAACTCTACCGCTCTAGAATAGTTTTTAGAAACCTTATCTCCGTAAAAATATTGCAATCCTAAAGAAAAGTTATTAGTCGATTTCCATTTATCAGTATTCTTAGTAAAAAAATCTATCGCTTCCGATTCTGAATAATTCTTAGGATTATTTTGGCTTTTCTCAGTTTTTGGTAATGCATCAACAGTATTACAAAATGCCTCTATAGGAAAAAATAAAGGGATTATACTTAATAATAAATAGTAAGATGATTTTTTCATTTGATTAAACAGTTTGGGTATATGATTTCTATAACCAGCATTACTATACCGTGATTAAAAAATACAGTTGAATATAAACAATTTTACAATTCAAAATATAGTTTAGAAGTGGTTTTATTAATTTAAATATTACAAAATTATATTCAATTACCTTTTACATCAACAAACAATAGAAAATCACTAAAAAAACATTAGACCATAATTACTTTTTCCTCGACCTCATCGCATTCCTTAATAATCACGAAGATAATTATCGTCATTCCATACCAAATATTAATTAAAAATATATCCATTATATATAAATAACAAAATATATTTAAACAATACAAATTGACTTTATTTATTTAAAAATGTTATATTATAACAATAATTATAGTATTAAAATAAAATATTACTTTATAATTATTTTAATTTTTAAAAACATTATTTTATATATAGACATTTTATGAATAAATATTTATATCTATTTTTAATCGGAAGTATGATTTTACCATGCGCATCCATTACCCCCTCACAAGCCTTAACCCCCTCAGGAGAATGGAAACTCAAAGATCAATCCCCTTGGGCTAAAGACTATTCAATGCGTATTGATGTCGATCCAGGTGAATCTTACAATGACAGTGGCTATGCACCATCATCTGTATATTGGGCAGAATATGTTACATTTAATGATGCAAATGGTGGATATTTAGGACTTCAACGTGCCGGTGGTAAAAAACTGGCTATTGTATCAATTTGGGATGGTCTTGAAGCAAAATCAGACGCTCTACCTGTCGCAGATTGCTATGAATACGAAAAATGCACCAGCATTAAAGGTGAATACAACTGGAAAGTTGGGCACCAATATCGTTTCCGCGTAGAAGAAAGCCCAAGAAGCCCTTCCGATACTGAAGGAGATTGGTGGCAAATATCACTGGCAGATACCACAATAGGTACTGTTGATATTCTAGGAGAAATTAAAACCCCTAAATGGAAAGGGTTAAACAATGCAAACCGTGTTTTCTTAGAGTATTTCTGGTGGCCTTATCAATGCAATACATTACGTCATTCTAAAACAACAATGGGACAAATTAAAGGAAATTACGGTTTAAACGACCAACTAACTTCCTCTTCTGCTTATACGTATGGCACAGCCGACGTTTGCGATGCACAATATACATTACCAGATATGACCGCATCAGATTATGGATCCACCTCCACATATAACAAAGGAACTTTGACGCTAACTGGCAACAAATATCGTGGGATCCATAAATGGGGCAACTATCAACAGCAAGCTAAAGCTGGCATGATGTTTGCATTAGACCCTAATAGTGCAGAACCATATATATATGAAGCGTTACACGACGGCGTTTACGGCGCATTCCCCGATCAAGGTAAAGATAATACAGATTGGAAATCTATTGGCATAGGATACCCAATTATTAATGATTTATATTTCCGTAATCAAAGAGTTTATGAATGGGAAGAAAGAAAAAATAACTACGTCAAAATTGGCGATTTCTTTATTTATCACAATAAATATAACAAAGATACAGAGTATTTTAAATTAACCAAAACAGATCCTGGTTATTTTCCTACAGATAAAAGCAACGGAAATGGTTGGGAATATGTAGGTCGTTACTCAAAAAATGATGAAGCGCTTACTTATAATATTCCAGTCCATACATGGAACGCTACGAACCGCTCTGGCAAAAAAGGAGAGCTATATTACTACCCTAAAACAAAAATGTATTTTATACTTAAAAACACTGGTGACTATTGGTATTTCCCAGAAACAGAGACAGATAATACTTGGTGGCAATTCGCAGGATATTACCCCTAACTTAAGATAATTATTTAATTCAATCGCACTTTATCTTTGTAAGATAAAGAAAGTATAATAACAAAAAATAACATATTCTAAGTAACGAGCGATAAAAAATATCGCTCGTTACCTTATTCCGACTCAACACTTCTTTACTTCACTTTATGAATATATCAACCCAAATATTACACTGCAATCTCTATGAATTCAGAACAATTCGATTTATATTACCGCCATACGTAATGTGAGTAATTGTTGTGAATAATATTTTCGATTTAATTAATGATTTTTTTGCTTTTTTAGCCCCTATTACCGATGCAGTCTGGGATTTTCCAACCAATATTAATTGGTATAAAACAATACCTATTCTAGGACAGTTTTCTTTTCCAGTGCTTTTACTCATTGGCGTGGGGATTTATTTTACAATCCGCACACGTTTTATTCAGCGATACAGCTTTGCTCCAGCAATCAAAATCATGCTGGCCAGGCAACCTTCTAAACAAGGGGTCAGCGCCATAGGATCATTCATGTTAGGATTGGCAATGCGTGCTGGGCCAGGGAATATTGTCGGCATTACAGGAGCCATCTCAATTGGCGGGCCAGGCGCATTATTTTGGATGTGGGTAGCAGCCTTTTTTGGCATGGCCTCCGCATTTACAGAGTCAGTCCTTGCACAGCTTTTCAAAGAAAAAAAAGACAATGAATTTGTTGGCGGGTTACCTTTTTACGGCAAACGCCTTCTAGGAAATAAACGCTTTGTTGGCTTATTTTTATCTTTAGTATTCATCACCTATGCACTCTTTAATATTCCAGCACAAACTTTTAACGTTTTCTCCGCCATTGGTGCCATCGCCCAAGCTGCGACAGGACAACATTATAGCCATCAATCCACATTATATTATACAATTGCTGTTATTCTTGTTGTCGGTTGCACCTTTATTATCTTTGGCGGTATTCGCCGTGTTGTTGCTTATTCTGACGTCTTAGTTCCCATTAAAGCAGTGATTTTTGTCGGCATTTCGATCGTTATTATTCTCATTAATTTCCCATTAATCCCTTACTTTTTCCGTGAAGTCGTTGTGGGTGCGTTTGCCCCTCATGCGATCTTTGGAGGAGCCATTGGAACTGCCCTTGCGCAAGGCGTTAAAAGAGGCTTAATGTCGAATGAAGCTGGCCAAGGAACAATTACCATGGCAGCGGCAATTGCCAATAACCGCCATCCTTGCGAACAAGGATTAGTGCAAAGCTTTGGTGTCTTTTTTGATACGATGGTTATTTGCACAATGACAGGTTTTATCGTCATTATGGCGCATGTATGGACTGGCTCTGTTGACGGTGTGGCGTGGGAGTCAGTGAGAGCCTCAAAAATCACCTTATACCTTACCTCCGTCCAAGCACTCGTCCCCACATTTATCGCCAAAATTGTTGAAATTATTATGTGTGCTTGTTATGGATTGTTTGCGTTTACCACATTACTCGGCATGATTTCATTTGCCGAGATTTCAGCCAATTTCATCTCTAAAAAATACAGCTTTATTTTAGTTATTCGTATCCTTGGTTCTTTAGTATTTGTTCCTTTTGGAATTTTAACCATCCTAGCAGGGCTAGAGTTAGGGAATTTATGGTATATCTCTGACCTCATGAATATTATTATGGTTTATCTCAATATTCCTATTTTACTCATAGGATTACCATTTGTCCTCAGAGCATTAGCCGACTACCGTCAAAACAAAGGTTTATCCTTTGACTCTAAACAATATGGGTTCACGACAGAATGTTGGAATGGTGAAGAAGACGTGAAATAACTTGAGAAATACTAACCTCATCTCTTATTCAAAGTAATAGTATTTCTTAATTAAACCTTTTATTATCCATATGTAAATCGAAATGATATCAAGGTAAGTTTAAATGTCAGCAAGAGAAAAAACATTCCGCGAAGAACTGGATAATTTAATTAAAGAAGGAGATAATTTACTCATAGCAATAAATCACATGATCGATCCTGATAGTTTCAAAAATACTTACTATAAAAATAATCAAGAGAAATATAATAATCTTATAAAATCATTACCTAGCTTTATAAACAAATATGAAATTTGGTATTCTAAAAGCAAAAAAGTAATAAAATTCATTTTACCTGACCGATTAATTGATTTTAACTCTGCTTACAAACATCCATCTAAACAAAAAGATATAACTTTTACGAATTACGATATTCATAACTTTATTTTAGGAATACAGTTATCTAAAGAAGAATATCGTTACGTAGTGGTGAATATTTATCAACAACAACTCAATATCCTAAAAGCTGCCAAGAAAATATTCTCCTCTAAACTGCTTGATTTAAAAACCCTTGTACAAGCAGATTTATTTGATTCTGAAATAGAAGTTGCCGGAGAGCTTGCTAAAAAAGGTTTCTTAAGAGGTGCTGGTGCCATTTGCGGTGTTATTATTGAAAAACATTTACGTGCGCTATGTGAAAGGCACAATATTACCATTACTAAGAAAAATCCTGGAATAAATGATTTATGTGTAATTCTAAGGAATAACGATGTTATTGATATACCTCAAGAACGATTCATTATGTCCTGTGCAGATATTCGCAACTTGTGCGATCACAACAAAGGAATAGAACCTACTCAAACTCAAATCGATAATCTTCTAAGTGACACGAAAAGAATTATAGATACAATTTATTAATGGGAACAAATACAAAGCTCACTCAAAACTATATTAAAAGTGAGCCTATATTCAATCTACACACCCAACATCAATCGAATATTCTGTATCGCTGCACCAGATGCACCCTTACCAAGATTATCAAACGTCGCTGTTAACACCACCATATCTTGACGAGCATTTGTATGCACACGTAATTCCATTTGATCGGTCAGTGCCAGTTTATCTCCAGATAATTTTGCAGCCTCCTCATCAACAAAAGCAACCTTCTCAGCATTCGCATAATGTTGTTTTAAACACTGTTTAATATCATTAACACTGGCTTGCTTTGACAACGTATCCAAATGCAATGGAACAGAGACAATCATCCCTTGCGCAAAATTGCCAACAGACGGCACAAAAATAGGCTCACGGCTAAGCCCTACATAATGCACGATCTCTGGTAGATGTTTATGCTCTAAACTTAACCCATACAGCATAAAAGGCGGTGCATTTTTCTCAACTTCATAAGAGGCAATCATTTGCTTGCCTCCACCACTATAGCCACTGATGGCATTAATCGTCACAGGATAGTTCTGATCCATAATCCCCGCTTGCACCAACGGATGCAACAACGCAATCGCACCACTGGAATAACAACCAGGATTAGCAACCAAAGGTGCTTTTTTAATTTTCTCTGCCTGTCCAGGATCAAGCTCGGCAAATCCATAGACCCAAGCTGGATTAGTTCTGAACGCAGTGCTGGCATCTAAGATCTTTGGTTGATGCCCTGACAAAGATTGAATCGCAGCCACAGATTCCCGTGATGCATCATCTGGCAAGCATAAAACCACCAAATCCACCTGCCCCATCATGTCCAAACGCACTTTCATATCATGGCGCTGCTCAACAGGAATAGAACAGACCTGCACAGGCAATGTATCCAACCGTTGACGAATCCCAAGACCTGTTGTTCCATATTCACCATCAATGAAAATCTTTGGCATTTGTGACATTATACACCTTTGACTTTAAAATAACTTTAAAAACTCTAATCTTAATTATACCAATAAAAAAGGCGGAGAAAAGTTTGACCCTTTCCCCGCCTCTTCGAAATACAAAACAGTAAATCTTAACGTTTGCTGAATTGGAAAGAACGGCGAGCTTTTGCTTTACCGTATTTCTTACGTTCAACAACACGAGCATCACGGGTAAGGAACCCAGCAGCTTTTAATGCACCGCGTAATTCTGGTTCATAGTTACAAAGCGCACGGCTAAGACCATGACGAACTGCACCAGCTTGACCAGAAAGACCACCACCGCTAACGGTGCAATAAATGTCAAATTGTCCTTGACGATTTGCAACTTCGAAAGGTTGGTTAATCAACATACGTAATACTGGACGAGCAAAATATACATCAACAGCACGACCGTTTACAGTAATTTCACCTTTACCAGGTTTAACCCATACACGAGCAACTGCGTCTTTACGGCGACCTGTTGCATATGCACGACCAAATTGGTCACGTTTTGGTTCACGAATAACAGTTTCTTGTGCCAAAGGAGTATTTGCAACAGCTCCTTTAAGATCAGCCAAGCCACCAGTACGTTCTTGTGTCTCTGACATATTCTTTAGGCTCCAACTTTTTTGTTGTTAATACTGTTTTTGCGATTTAAAGCAGCAACATCTAATTGAACAGGTTGTTGTGCTGTATGAGGATGTTCTTCACCAGCATAAACATACAAATGTTTCATTTGTTTACGTTGTAATGGCCCACGGCTAATCATACGTTCAACAGCTTTTACAACAACGTGATCAGGATTTTTACCTGTTAAACGTTGAGTAATGGTGCGTTCTTTGATTCCGCCTGGGAAATTTGTATGATAGTAGAATTTCTTTTGTTCTACTTTTTTGCCTGTCAATGCAATTTTTTCTGCATTGATAACAATAACATTATCACCACAATCAACATGTGGTGTATATTGTGCTTTGTGCTTGCCACGCAAGCGATTAGCGATAATAACAGCTAGACGACCTAATACGATGTCTTTTGCATCAATTAGGATCCAGTTTTTTGTTACTTCCGCTGGTTTAATCGAAATGGTCGTTTTCATTAACTCTAAATTCCGTTAATTATTCAGCTATAAATTTAGTTCGTTTTTAACATCAGAAAGGATTTCGTCAAGCAATTTTTACAAAATAATTATTTTTTATTGTTTTTCAGTGTTTTTTGTGGTGGTATCCTATTACCGCAATTTTATTTTACCTTTATAAATCAATGTGAAACCCTTATGCAACAGCCCTTTTCTCTTCCTAAAAAAATTCATGTTATTGGTGCTTCTGGACGTTCTGGTTCAGCTTTGGTCAAAGAATTACAAAAAAATGGCTGTACAGTCATTGCTTTGATTAGAACGCCTGAAAAGTGGCAAGAAACGAATCTATCTTGCGAATATCGAATCATCGACCTTGAAAGTTCACCAACGTTACTTAACGCCTTACAAGACGCGACACATATCGTTAATACCGCCCATGCCCGCCATGCACTTACAATTTTAAAGATGAGCCCTAAAACAGCAACTTATGTCTTTTTAGGAAGCACACGAAAATTTACGCAATGGCCAGATTCCCATGGAAACGGCGTCCTTGCCGGAGAAAATGTATTCTTAAAAAGTGGCCGTAAAGGCGTAATCTTACATCCTACGATGATTTATGGCAGCCAAGGGGAAAATAATGTACAACGCTTGGCACAATTACTCAAAAAATTGCCGATTATTCCTTTACCCAATGGAGGAAAAGCACTCGTACAACCGATTCACCAATCCGATGTTACGAAAGCTATTTTAGCTGCCCTTTCTCAAAACTGGGAAAAAGCTAGTAGCCTGGTCATTGCTGGAGGGTCAGTTATTTCTTATAAAGAGTTTATTCAGATTATTTTGGAGCGAGCAGGCATTAAACCAAAAACTTTTATCCCCCTTCCTGTTTCATTACTCAAAACAGCAGCATTTTTTACAAAATTTGTGCCTTTTATTCCTACCATTGAAACAACAGAAATCCAAAGGTTAGTAGAGAATAAAAACTTTGATATTACGGAAATGGAAAACAAACTTGGTTTTAGCCCAATTGACTTTAAAACTGGCATTGCTCAAACGAAGCTATAATTTTTTTAAGGGGAATATATAACAGATGGGGCGAACGACGGGGATCGAACCCGCGACCACTGGAACCACAAACCAGCGCTCTACCAACTGAGCTACGTCCGCCACAATCTGTAAACTGTCTTTACTATATTCCCATTAAGCCGTCAATTGTTTTTATAAAAAATATTTTAAATGAAAATAATAGCTATAAATAAGCTAAACCGCAGAAGAGGACATCCCTTCTGCGGTTTATATTAAAAGCTTTTATCACTGTTAATGGTTCAATAAACCTTTTAAAAATCAATCCGAGCAGTAACTTTGAAATAACGGCCTGGTTGTGTGTAAAATTCTTGCCTTAAACCACTCGCTGATTGTCCGATAGGTAAAGAAGTCGCATTATAATATTTTTTATCAAACATATTATACATTCCAGCCTGAATTTTTAATGGTTTGTAGAATGAAGGGCGATACCATCCTGTCCAATCAAAGATCACATAACCAGCAGTATTCCATTGCTTACTTAATGTACCAGTATTTGTCATATATTTAGCATTATTACGTGCTGCAGCAAACGTGCTGGATAAATCACTTCCCCAATTTTCTTGCTTATATCCAAATCCAACAATTCCACGGAAAGGCGCCACAGAAGCCAGGTTATAATGCATATCTGTATTTCTGCCATCCGTATAGGCCAAGGAAGCCCAACCACGCCAATGATTATCTAATTCCCAATTCGCGTTAGCCTCTACACCATAAATATGAACGTTTTTCAGATTTGTATATCCATAACAATAATAATAGCCAGAACAAGAAGAAATACCCATCATATCAATAAAGTTTTTGTAGTAATTATCATAAAAGGCAACATTCGCGCCGCGTTTTGAATCTCCATATTTTAAACCGACCTCCCATCCGCGACCTGTTTCTGCTTTTAAGTTTGGATTTCCAACCACTGTATAGATTGGAGCCGTACTATAAGTTAAATATTCTTCGGTAGCAGACGGCGCACGATAAGATTGAGAATATAACGCATAGGCAGTTAACTTCTTAGCAATCCTTGCCTCTGCCAAAAATTTAGGAGAATAACGAGAACCGCTAGAACTAGAAGACAATCCTGTATAACCTGGATTATTTTGATAATCTGCAGAATTATGAGGATCTCTTTTATAATAATCGAACCGAACCCCTGGCGTTAAATGCAACCAATCATTGCGCCCCAAAGCAATCCTATCTTGCAACATCGCACTTAAATCCGTGCCATGAACATCCGGCATATCCGCAAAATTATTATGCACATAAGCACTTGGTGTCGCACGTTGACCGCGTTGCTTTTGACTTGTATCTGATAAATAGGCTTCTCCGCCAAATGTAATAGCGTGATGCACAGAACCTGTATACGCATTCACAGTCGCAGAACCCAACGCGCCATAAGTTTGCGTATTAAGTTTCAAATTCTGCCAAACATTATTCGCAGGCTTTAAAGAGTTATTATTGGTGATATCTGTAATAGTATTCTGATCTTGCCAATAAGAAGTAAAATGCCCTTCCCCAAATAAATCTTTTGGATCTTCAGCCATATAATCATAAGTCGCACTAAACCGAGACCGCTGATTTTCTGTATTCGTATGATAATCTTGACCTGCAACCGTTTGAGAGGTTAACGTATGCTCATGATTATTCAAATCATACCATTCCCCTGTAATATTTAAACGATGACCACCAGAGAAATAATGACTTATTTTTCCAAGAAAACTGCCTTGAACATAATGCGCAGGATTAGCTTTAGTTCTGGTTGTCCCTTGTCCCCCTGTTTCGCCTCTATTACCAACTTCGCTACCATTTTGATAACCACCTGCTAATAAAAATAATGTATTTTTATAACGTGCTGCAAACGCTTGGTTTAATAATGCACTGCTACTCGCGCCTGCATAAGTTGCTTTAGTTGAGCTACCATAAGTTTCACCAGGTTTTAAAATATCTTCAGGATTTAACGTGCGAAACGCAAGAACTCCCCCCAAAGCCCCTGTTCCAAAGAAACTGGAATCAGAGCTTTTTATAACATCAATTCCACCCATCGTATTAAAGTCAAAATATCCAACGCCCCCTTGTTGGCTAGGCGTTCCGCTTGCATAAGCACCATCATTAACGAACGGTTGGCGAATACCATCTACGGTAACCAAAACACGGCTACGATCCAAACCACGCATATTTAAACTAGAACTATCTTCATTAAAATTAACCGATGCGTCAACACGTCTGGAAAAATCTTCTAAACTATCAATTTGTTGATTGATTAACGTCTCTCTCGTCACTGTTGTGGTTAAAACACGAGACTTCCCAACATTGGTATAATCTTTATCTGGATCTACTTTCATCGAATCTAAAATAGGATCTGTTTTCCCTTTAACTCTAACGGGACTCAGATTAACATTCGTGGAGGTATCCTCTCCCGTTGTTGTATCTGTCGTATCCGTTTGATCGGTCTTATCTTGTTTAGAATCCGTCATCGTTTGCGTTGTTTGTTGGGCGGTTTGACCCAACGCAGTCATAGAGGTCAAACATAAAAAGCTGGATGCCAGTAACCATGATGTCCGTGTTTTAGCTAAGCAATGCGTTTTCATTTTTATCCACAAAATTGTATAAATTGTTAATGAGAATGATTATTAATATCACCACTTATACAAGGAAAATTGAAATGTCAATTTAATTGAGAATAATTATTATATTCATAAGCTATTGCAAATCATTCGCATATGTTATAAACACTGTATGTAATTGAGAATCATTCTCATAACATGCAATTCTATTTCATCATAGACCCTTTTATTTTCGGAACTACGCTATGTCAGAAGTCAAAGAACCCCTATTAACCTCCTCTTTACGCAACAGAACCAAAAGCACTCATGGTAAATTGGATGAACATCTAATGGGGCTTGGATTATTTTCCGACAAAGAAAAATATAAGATTTTTCTTACCTTGCAATATCATATTCATCAGGATGCACATCAGCTGTATGCGCACCCTCAACTCGCGCGCTTTATTCCAAATCTGCAACTCCGTAATCGCTTTGATAAAGTCAAAGAGGACATGCAAGATTTAGAAGTTCCTTTACCTCAAGCTGTTAAAGCGCCCCTCATCACAAATATCTCTGCTGCTGTTGGTGCGCTATACGTGGTTGAAGGCTCCAAACTGGGTGCTAAATATTTACTTCATTATGTCAGTATGATTGGTTTGTCTGATCAATATGGCGCCAAACATTTAGGGGCTGATGACGAAGGTCGTGGTGCATCATGGCGTTCTTTTCAATCTGCTATTGATACTGCTGATATTGATATTCCAGTTGCTGTACAGGCCGCAGAACAAACGTTTAGTCGTGTTTTCGATCATGTGCGTCATGTTACAGGATAATTTTAGCTTTATATTTTAACCACCCGCATCAGGATCTATGCCTCTTTAACAAACACTCTCCTGATGCGGTTTTTTTTACTAACTTTCATCTTACTCACCCGATCCTTAATGCTAAATGGAGACATTTCATGACCCCAATTTCCTTTTCACCATGGGCAATGTTTTTAGAAGCAAATATCGTTGTTCAATCTGTCATGATTATTTTATTTATTGGATGTTTACTAAGCTGGACAATTTGTATTGCGAAATCAATTGAGCTTTTTATCGTGCATAAAAACCTTTTAACTGAACAAGCTGAATTACAAAAATCTGGCAAAATAGAACAAGGTCAGATCAGTAAAAAAAGATGTATTGCAGGGGCGATGATTATGGCTGTTTTGGATGAATATAATTCTTCAAAAGGCATGACCCATGACATGACAGGCTTAAAAGAGCGTATCGCCATGACATTGGAGCGTGTCGAAGCCAGTGAAGGTCGCCGTTTATTAAAAGGCACTGGGTTGCTTGCTACGATTGGAGCAACTGCACCTTTCATTGGGCTATTTGGGACGGTATGGGGCATCATGAACTCTTTCACAGGGATCGTTGCCGCCAAAGCCACCAGCCTAACCGTCGTCGCCCCTGGAATTGCCGAAGCATTACTCGCCACCGCATTAGGCCTAGTAACCGCTATTCCTGCTGTTATTTTATATAATATTTTTTCTCGCCATATCATGCATTGCAGAGCCCATATTGCTGACTTAAGCTCTTTAATCATGCGCATTGTTTCTCGCGATGTCAGTCAAATGACTTCACAACAAGAAAAAGGCCAAGTCATTCAATTTGGTTTACGTGCTGCAGGAGAATAAATAATGATTAGGATGCGTCACAATGATGAAACCCCTAATGAAGTCAATGACATTAACGTCACCCCATTTATTGACGTGGTGCTGGTTTTATTAATTATTTTTATGGTGGCTGCACCGTTAAGCACCGTAAATATCCCTGTTAATTTACCTGCATCAACCGAGAAGACTACTCAAGCACCAACAAACCCTGTATTTTTAACGTTAAAAACCGATCAAACCTTATCTTTAGGTGAAGATAAAATCAATAAAGATCAACTTGCTGCTGCATTAGCAACTGCAACAAAAGGCAATAAAAACGAACCTATTTTCCTGAGAGCTGATAAAAAAGTAGACTATGAAAGCCTGATCACCGTCATGGATCAATTACGCTCTGCTGGATATTTAAAAGTTGCATTAGTAAATTTACAAAAAGAAGGCAATGCGCCATGAGCTCTTCTTTGCGTCAATTTTCACCTTTTATGAACAAGGTGCCAAATTTGTCTTTTCATCAATGGCAAAAAAGCCATCAGAAATATCAACAAAAACAAGATCGACTATTATGGAGCAGCGCTTTAATTGGCAGCTCCATTTTCTTAATGGGCATTGCATGGGTTGCATTCCACTTACCTCATCAAAAACCGCTACCTCTGACAACAGATGCTTCCCCTGCCATTATGTTAGATCTCTCCGCAGATTTAGCACCTCCACCACCTCCGCCCATGGCAGCACAACCCGAAGCACAGCCTTTAGAAGATCAGTCTCTACCTATTGATGCACCAACAGCACTTAATCCAGATATTACATTACCAAAAACACAAGCTGTTGAAAAAATTAAGCCTGTTGAGCATAAAAAAATAATACCAAAACAGCCTAAAGTGCTACATGCACAAAAGGCAACGCCACCCGCTCAACAAGCAACGAATACAGCCCCCTCCTCATCCAATACGATGACTTCATCATCGTCGAACAGTGCATCTTCTAGCGCTAGCTCTTCAAACGCTTCTTCTCAAACACAATCATCAATGAGTCCAGCTACTTGGCAAAGCAGTGTTTTGCAAAAATTAGAACGTTTAAAACGCTACCCTTCTGAAGCACAAAGTGACAAACAAGAAGGGATTGCCACGATTAAAATCACAATTAATCGCCAAGGACATGTCCTCGCATCTAAACTCTCCAAAAGCTCTGGATATTCTTTATTAGATAAAGAAGCTGTTGCCCTTGCCTATCGTGCCGACCCTTTACCAGCAGTGCCAGACACTATCAAAGGCAACAGCATTACGTTAAATGTTCCTATTGAATTTTATTTAAAATAAAACAATCAAAACAAAAAAGGAGCTAATTTTTCTGCTCCTCTTTGAACCAATATCAATCCTTTACGTCAAACGCTTTATATTATTGTGCATAAACTGAATTACCACTTGGTTGAACAATCGATGTATCTGCTTTCATCTTATTCCCACGAGAAACCATACAGGCTGTATAGGTTTGATCATATTGGGTTTGAATGCCTGCTTGTTGACCACTAGAATAGCTAGTTGCAGTCAGACCACCACCTAATGCACCACCAGCAGCACCAATACCAGCACCAGACGCCCCACCTAGCGCTCCTCCAAGTCCTGCACCTGCCGCAGTTGCCAAGACCCCTCCAAGAATACCTTTTTTATTTTGATGGGATGCTTGCCCCTTTACATCATCCGCTGCATATTTCTGACAATCTTGTTTTTCTTGTGCAAATTGCTCAAATGTTTTGCCTGGAGGAGGCAACATCTGAACGCGTGGGCCCATTGGTGTTTCAGCACAAGAAACCAGTGTAAAAATCGATCCCATCAAAACAACTGTGCGAAGGTTATAAATCTTCATTATTGTAAACCTATATCTACTAAAAAAATCAAAGTATAAAATATATAATATCAATTAAATTATTTGCAAAATATTTTTATACTTGATTACTAAAGTAAAATGAAAAAATTTTACTAAATCGTATTGTTTAATAATATGAACCACCCTTTTGATATTTATTACTATTTTGTCCATAAATATTGACTAATCATTGCTTATAGGACATTTTCCACAATATTCACTTACAGAGAATATCGATACCACAACACCTGGTGGAAAGTTAGTCTTTCATCTTTTTGGTGCATTAGCTCAGTTTGAACGAGACTTAATCAAAGAAAGAACAAACGCTGGACTAAAAGCAGCGAGAGATCAAGGTAGAATTGGTGGAAGACCTATTTCTATGACTGACGAAAAACTAAAAAAAGCAAAAGAACACCTAAAGAATGGGTTAAATGTCAGAGAAGCTGCTGCAAGAATAAAAGTGAGTAAAACCACTTTGTATAAAGCCTTAAATATCAAAAAATCGTATGAGTAAATGATCCGTTTTATTTTTTGATATGATCGATAATACTGAGTGACTTTCCTGCAAACTTCATAATACAATCTACAGGCAAGTTATATTTACTCTTTAAACAGCAATAAGCTCTTTTGGTTTTTCATCAACCAGATATAGTCGATCAGAAGAAACATGAACAATTAATCTTTGTTCTTTATCATCATTTTTAGGAATATTTAATAAAGCTTTCCCCTTAGTCCAACGACATGATATATGTTCTAATGTATGCCAACCGGATAAATCTGGTTGAGTAAGATGATCCATAATATTAGAAAATTTTATATGCTTAGCTGAATTCACAGACAAGATCTGTATATCTGCAACTAAAATACCCAACTCATGACGGTTATTTTCAAAAGGGCCAATCACATCACTCAGTCTACTTACTTTAGACATAAGATAAACATGACCAACATCTTCTTTTGGTAAAATAAAGGTATATTGACCTTTAAAATTAGATACTGGTTCAATAACCATACCATTTTCAGTCATCAAATGGAAATGAGGGTTATAGCTAACTTTTATAGGCCCTTGCGCCATCGGAACTTCCATCTCTACAGCACGTTGCACTAACTTACGATAAAGAGGCTCAACATAGTTACGCTCAACCATTAAAGGCGCACCAGCATCTTCTTCCCAAGTTTTTGGTTTGCTTGGACGCGTTAAAACAGCGAAATCACCATGTTGTTTAAATTGAGTTTGGTTGCCTGTATTCAAATATGTTTCTGTTAACATACCATCCGCCCAAATCACAGAATGCTCTTCAGTCTCGATATGATAATAAGTATAATTAGTAATGGAATAATCATAATAAATACTCGATCCATTCACTAACATCCGCGCAGGTACAAAATTACCATCAAAGAACAAACAATGTTCTGCGGTGATTAATAAGTCTTTATAAGGAACCCCTTCAGCAATCGCATCTTTTAATACTCTGACTGGATATCCAGCCTCATCATCATGAAGCATTGGATTAACACTGATTGTCTTACTACCGACCCAACGAATAATTTTAACTTCTTCTTTATTTTGTTGCCAATTAAAAATTAAAACTTCATCACCAATACGAATATCTTCAACAGCGACATCTCCTGTCGGTGTTTTAATCATCGATCCAGCAAGGAAACAAACTTCATAAACTAAATTACCATTTGCATCAGAAGCAAGCGTATATCCTTCATTTTCAGCCCCAGGAATATTCATAACGATTTTATTACCGTTATTGAGCGCTAACGTGACATAGTCACCATTTGCATTTCCATTTGCATCTTCATAAATGACATTATTAACATTAGAGGTGTGAACGCCTGCCAATGTAATTTTATCTGAACGGTCAGAATTCATTCCATCAAAATTCTTAATAACCGTTGTGACTGTGCCACCGTCTTCCAAGCCTGAGATCGTTAATCCACCAGCATTATATCCAAGAAGATTAATAGTTCCACCTGCATCTGAATATATTGTCGCATGTCCACCAGTATAAACGCTTACTTCACCATTAATTCTTCCACCAGAGGAAACATTAAGCAATCCCCCCAAACTCATATTAGTGATGTCTCCACCAGAAGAAACAATCACACTGCCGTTCAAATAAACATAAGTATCAACAGCACTTCCACCAGAAGAAATAATTAATGGTCCACCCGCAGAGACATTATGCACAATTGCTCCAGAATCCACGATCATATTACCACTTGCAAAAATATTCACGGTGGAAATAATCGTCCCAGAAGTCACTGTAAATGTTGTACTTGTATAAACGCTTGTATTCACAAAAGTAACCCCAGAAGAGGTCGTGAAATTCGTTGCCATAGAAGTATTCGACAGGATTGTTCCTGATGCTGCCACCAATTGAACGCCGCTATCAATATATGCATGGCTAATGATATTGTCTGAATTTGCAATTAGCTTTGCCCCAGAATTCAGATATGGATCTACAACAGTTGCTCCAGAATTAAGCGTCAACTGACCACCAGAATAAACCATAGCATTAATCACATTAACACCAGAGTTAATATCAAAATTTGCTCCAGCACTAAGTGTCATCCGAGATATGCTAACTCCTGAAGACGCAATCACCTGACCACCAGAATGAATATAAACATTAGAAATATTTCCATTTGGAGAAATATTCAATTCTCCTCCAGAGAAAATATACGCACCATTAACGCTCAACGCTGGAGAAACATCAAACTGCACTCCTGAATGAATACCTAAATTCACAAGAGGTACTCCTGCCTCAGTATTCAGTTGTCCGCCATAATACAGATCAATACCTTTCACGTTCGCATCGACATTAACGTTTAAGTTTCCTCCTGAAAAAATTGATATATTAGAAATGTTCACCCCTGAAGAAACTGTCCAATCTGCTCCCGAAGCAATATAGACACTATCAACAATAGCACCAGAATATATAGCAAACTCTGCCCCTGAAGTAATCGTCGTACTAAATGCACTACCCCCTGAATAAACAGTCAGTAAACCGCCTGAAGAAATCGTCGTGCTCATCGCACTTCCAACAGTGGAAACACCCACTTCTCCACCTGAAACAATCGTCGTCGTAGACGCTTTTCCACCAGCAGAAATAATTAACTGACCTCCGGAAGAAACCATTGTCTTAACAGCACTTGCATTTGCTGAAACGGTAAACTGACCTCCTGACAAAATCTGAGTATTATCAGCTTCTGCACCAGAAGAAATTGCCCAATCTATACCAGAAGTAATAGATGTACTGACAGCCGTTCCACCTGTAGAAATAATAAACTCTCCCCCAGGCGTAATGGACGTATTGACAGCAGAGCCCCCTGAAGAAACCGTCAATACTCCCCCTGAAGCAATGGATGTATTTGCAGCTGTTCCAAACCAAGACATAACTAATTGTCCACCAGAAGAAACGAGTGTATCCGTAACATTTCCTCCCCAATAAACAGTCAACAAACCTTCTGAAGATATCGTGGTATTAGAAGCCGTTCCGCGTGAAACATTTAACTGCCCTCCTGAAGAAATAAGTGTATCAGAAGCAGACCCCCCTATTAAAATAGTCATCTGTCCGCCAGAGTTGATCGAGGTCGCATAAGCACTTCCCCCAATATCAATGGTCAGTTCATCCCCAGAAGAAACAGTCTGATAATCAACAGTTTGCCCCATAGAAACAGTTGAATTTGTCATATTGAATATCCTTGATAAGAATAAATAGCCTCGTTATAAATTGAGAGTTATTTGTCGGTTTTTGATAATTTTGATGAGTTCGCAAGCACTAGATTATTTGATTTAAAAGCTTTTAAGTAAGAGTTAATTACCAATACAGATTTCTATTTAAAATCTTTTTCAAGCTTAGAGTATGATTTCATATTCTTATATCTTGTGAGAATTCTCTTAATAAAGATAGCAATCGTTAATAAAAACGATTTAACATGCTACAATCAACTTTCAAACCACGTTCTAAGAATAACTCCTTTATATTTATACAACTTAACAATGACAAATAACGAAACTCTAATCGTAACTTATAAGATCATTAACTTGCCAATATAATATTTCTTTTAATTTATATAATTTTTACTACTGAAATATATTTTTGATATAAAATTCTGTAAACTATTTTTACAAGTTTATAAACAAATATATCCGAAGTGTTACCTCTATGTAATATCCATTTTTATTATATAATTGTAATTTTTTTAATATATCATCATTTATTAGGTCTATATCTAATAAAAACGGCGCTATATAAGCGCCGCTTCCTTCATTTGACAAGGCAGTCAATGAAACTTAATCAAAGATATAATGATTAACCAAGTTTTCTAAACGCTCTTGATCACCACTCACTGCTTTAGGAGACAGATTATTGCTTTCAACATGTTTTGCAATGTCAGCAAGTGTCATTTTACCAGCAAGCATATCTTTACCAAACGCCGTATTCCATCCAGCATAACGTTTATCTGTATTAGCTTTTAATTGGTCATCTTCCATCATTTTTGCAGCACATTTAAGGGATAATGCCATCGTATCAATCCCACCAATGTGTCCATAGAAAATAGAGTATTTATCCGTAGACTGACGTCTTACTTTAGAGTCAAAGTTTAAACCACCCGTTTTGAAACCACCATGTTTCAAGATTTCATACATGATTAATGTATTTTCTTCGACACTATTCGGGAATTGATCGGTATCCCATCCTAGTTGTGGGTCACCACGGTTTGCATCCAAAGACCCAAAGAGATCCAAAGCAAATGCAGTTGCCACTTCGTGTTGGAAAGAATGTCCAGCAAGGGTTGCATGGTTCGCTTCAATATTTACTTTAATTTCTTTTTCAAGACCAAATTGTTTTAAGAATCCATAAATCGTAGAAACATCATAATCATATTGATGTTTTGTAGGTTCTTGTGGTTTTGGCTCAATTAACAAAGTTCCTTTAAAACCAATTTTATGTTTATTTTCAACAACCATTTGCATAAAGCGACCCAGTTGTTCCCGTTCTTTTCTAAGATCGGTATTTAAAAGGCTTTCATATCCTTCACGACCACCCCAAAGCACGTAATTTTCACCGTCTAGTTTATGGGTAACATTCATTGCATTGACCACTTGTGCAGCAGCATAAGCAAAAATTTCTGGATCTGGATTGGTTGCAGCACCGCCCATATAACGAGGATTAGTAAAACAGTTTGCTGTTCCCCATAATGGTCTGATCCCTGCTTGTGTTTGTTTTTCCAACATAATATCGGCAATCACTGCGGAGTTATGTAAATATTCTTTAATATTATTCCCTTCTGGAGCCACGTCGATATCATGGAATGCATAAAAAGGAACATTCATTTTATGGAAAAATTCAAATGCAACCTCTGCTTTTGCTTTGGCATTGGTTAGCGGATCAGAACTTGCTTGCCAAGGATATTGGAAAGATCCTGTTCCAAACATATCGGTTCCATTCCAACAGAATGTATGCCAATAACAAATCGCAAAACGAAGGTGCTCTGACATTTTTTTACCAAAAACAACTTCATCAGGGTTGTAATGACGGAAAGCCAAAGGATTTTTTGAATGTGGGCCTTCATATTGAATTTTTTGAACTTTATCAAAATAGTTTTGCATTTGAGATCTCCTTAAATGATCTGTGTACTTATTTTTGTAATGGATTATTCATGATGAATAATAAAAGTCGTCATAAGAGAATAAACAGAAACTTTATTTCCAAATTGCTTCTAGTTCTTCCAAAGATTTCCCTTTGGTTTCTGGAACAAACTTAATCATAAAGATCGCAGCGAGAATGCTAATCACTCCGTAAATCCAGTAAGAAAAACCATGATTAAATGTTTCTATGAGATAGGAGTTTTTATCCATAATCGGAAATGTCCATGAAACAAGGTAATTAGCCACCCATTGCACAGCAACAGCAATGGAAAGTGCTTTACCGCGAATAGAGTTTGGAAAGATTTCTGCCAATAGAACCCAACAAACTGGTCCCCATGAAATGGCGAAAGATGCGATATAAACCAACATGGATAAAAGAGCGAAAACTGGAGACATTTTTAAGAAAAATGCACATCCAAGGACAAGCATTCCTAAAGCCATGCCGAACGCACCGATAATTTGCAAAGGTTTGCGACCAAATTTATCAACTGTGAAAATAGCAAGCGTTGTAAAGGATAAATTAATAATCCCAACAATAATGGTTTGTAACAAAGCTGTATCAGTACTTGCACCCAAGTTTTTGAAAACTTCTGGCGCATAATATAATACGACATTAATCCCCATTAATTGTTGAAACGCGGATAATAAAATCCCAATAACAACTACGCCCATGCCGTATTTAAATAATTTAGCCCCAGATTCAGATGTGTTTGCAAGGGATGCCATAATTTCAGACAAAGCAACCTTTGCACGTTCTGGTGTTAAAATATTACTTAATACAGAGAATGCATGGTCTTTACGATGTTTTTCAACCAACCATCGAGGGCTTTCTGGTACGGTAAATAACAGAATGAAAAACAAAGTTGCTGGAATAGCAAGAGATAAGAACATATAACGCCAGCCTACTGTATGTAACCATGATTGATCGCCAGAGCTCGCAATGAAATAGTTCACACAATAGACCAATAATTGACCAAAAATAATTGCAAACTGGTTAAATGAAACCAATCGTCCACGTATTTCTGTTGGTGCAACTTCAGCAATATACATTGGGGATAACATAGAAGCCAATCCCACACCAATCCCACCAATAATGCGATAAATCACAAATTCAGGAATGTAATTAGATAAATATAAAGGCAATTGGTCGGTAACAATCTGATGAAACCCTGCCTCTGGATAGGCTGATCCTATCGCTGCAATAAAGAATAAAAAGGCTGCAAGTAATAATGCATTTCTGCGACCAAATTTATCACTGAGATATCCGCCAATATATCCCCCAATAATACATCCAATCAATGCACTGGCGATACAAAATCCTAACAAAGAATTCGCTGCTGTTTCACTGAGATGTTGAGGTTCAATAAATACTCTGGAAATAGAATCAACGGTTCCAGAAACCACCGCCGTATCATAACCAAATAATAAACCACCCAGTGTCGCCACAAGGGTAATTCGAAACACATAAAGTGTATTATACTGCTTATTCATCGTTAATCCTTAGTCTTTATTATTAGCCATGAATAAATCATTAAATAAGACATAAAGCCTTTTCTAAAATCCAAAAATATAGCATTAACTTATTGTAATAAAACAATAAATATCAGTTATTTTTGAACTAATACGAGTATATAAAACAAAAAATATGTTTCTCAATTATGAAATTTTATAAGTATTTTACGTTTTTTGTTTTTCTGCCAAAATATTCATCAATAAAACGTGATAACTATAAAAATGATCATCAGACTATACTGAAACAGAGTATGTATTAATCGAATTTAAAAGGTTCATGATCATGCCCCCTATCTTAGAATCAGAAGCGCGTATTCTTTTACTATTTAACGCTAATCAAGTTTATGATCGGCAAATTCTTAAAGGAATCGGTGATTTTTTACAAAGCCATCCTGTAAATTGGAATATTTATATTTCTGATAAATTAAGATGGGATCATCAAGAACATCGCCTTTTAAATTGTGATGGAATTATCGCCAACTATGATGACCATCATATAGAAACGATTGCACGAAATAGTTCATGTCCCATTATCGGCGTTGGTGCTTCTTTTCATAATAAAGAAGACTATCCATCCATTCCCTATGTTGCATCTGATAATCACGCATTAATCCAAGCCGCTTTTGAACATTTACGTAGTAAAGGGATTAAACAATTTGCACTTTATAGTTACCCTCCTAGTCGTCAAGCCAGATTTGCCTACGAACGAGAAGTCGCTTTTCAACAAATTTTACAAGAAAAAGGATATTCAGGATATTTATATCAAGGATTTGATATCACTTTAAATAATTGGCAAGAAAGTCTAGAAGAACTTTCTAAGTGGGTTCAAAAACTTCCAAAAAATACAGGGATTATCGCCGTTAATGACGCCAGAGCTAGACATGTTTTACAAGCTTGTAAACAGTTAAAGAAACAAGTTCCTGACGAATATTGTATTATTGGCATTGATAACGAGGAAGTCATTAACTATCTATCCAGCAATTTTATTTCTACAGTGACCCAAGGTACAGAAGATATTGGCTATCAAGCCGCCTCTTTATTACAAAAAATGCTGGATAATCAATCTATTCCTATCTCACAAATCCTTATCCCGCCCAAACAAATCATTGAACGTCAATCAACCGACTATCGTTCAATCCAAGATCCTTATGTCATTCAAGCCATGCACTATATTCGTCATCATGCTTGTAAAAACATCAAAGTCGAACAAGTCATTCAAACAGTAAAGATTTCACGTTCTAATTTAGAGATGCGTTTTAAACAAGAACTAAATAAAACAATGCATAATGTTATTTATGAAGAAAAACTTAGACGCGCACAATATTTATTAAGTCACACTACCATTGCTTTATCAAAGATTTCAGAACAATGTGGTTATCCTTCTTTACAATATTTTTACTTCTTATTTCAAAAAGAATTTAATAAAACACCAAAGCAATATCGTGCAGATCACTCTTATTCATGGTCAGACATTAGCTATTAAAACATTTTAAACACACCTCATTCGTTAAAGTATGTTTAAAATGTTTTATGATTGAAATGCATACGAAATATTTATAATATTTCATGATTTTAAATAATTATTTGTTTGTAATTACTATTTTCATCATGAAAATTTAGGAGCAAAATCATGGAAAAAACACCTGATTTGCAAACGGTATCATTAGAAGCTCTTGACCCATATGAAATGGCTGATAGAGCCGAAAGAATGATGATAACTAAAGTTAAAAAACCATTCTCAAAAGTCTTCATTGCCTCAACTTACGGTGGTTTTTTTATTGGACTGGCTTTTATCTTTTTTACATTAGTCACAACAGGATCGTCCACTATGCCTTATGGTATGGCAAAGCTGGTCGGAGGACTATGCTTTAGTATGGGGTTAATCCTTGTTGTCGTTTGTGGTGCTGATCTATTTACCTCTACAACCCTGACTTTTATTGCCAAAGAAAGTAACAAAATTACTTGGCGTCAACTTTTTAAAAACTGGGGATTTGTTTATTTTGGCAATTTTACAGGAGCCTTATTTCTAGTTTTCCTCGTTTATATGAGCGGACATCCCTGGGATGCGAATGGACAAATTGCTTTAAATTATATGAACATTATCGAACATAAACTACACCATTCTTTTATAGAGGCGGTTACCTTAGGAATCTTATGTAACGTGATGGTCAGTTTAGGGGTCTGGTTATGTTTCAGCTGTCGAACCAGTGCAGACAAAGTTCTCGTTCTTCTTTTACCAATTGCCATGTTTGTTGCTTGTGGATTTGAACATTGTGTCGCCAATATGTATGAAATCCCAATGGGACTTTTAATTAAAGACACCACGGCTCCTGAATTTTGGGTAGCTCATGGGATTGATATTGCTAAATATGCAGACCTCACATGGGGACGTTTCTTTTTGCATAACTTAATTCCCGTCACAATTGGCAACATTATCGGAGGCGCACTATTAATCGGTTGGGGAAACTGGTTATTATTTTTACGTCAACATACAACAAAACGATAATCAGTGACGCTTTAAAAATCTTATCTTCTCATAATAAAAAAAGCAGTATTTTCATACTGCTTTTTTTTATTGATCCTGCTCAATAGTTTATAAAAACAAACTAAGCTTGATTTTCTTTTTGTAATGCCACAGGTGCAACACTATCAAACATCTTTGTATCAGGCGCTTGTGCTAACATAACTGTAGAACTATTTCCAGTACCGCTTTGCCCTGCACTTAGGAAGAACTCTGTTAATACAGAATACGCATGATCAAAAATATCAGACTGAATTTCTTCGTATTTCTTCCAAACAACCGTATTACTGAAACAGTAAATCTCTAATGGCATCGCTGAAAAATCTGGTGCCATTTGACGAACCATACAGGTCATATTGTGATGCACAGAAGGATGCTGTTGAAGATATTCTTCTAAATAAGCACGATATAAACCTAAGTTAGTCAAACGACGACCGTTTAATACAGAAGCTTCTAAATCATATTTCTTTTCTTTATTAAATTGATCGATTTCTTCCGCTCTCTTAAGAATATAAGATTTTAATAAAACACTTTTTTCAAGCTTTTCGATTTCTTCTTTAGTCAAAAAACGAATAGAATTTGCATCGATTAAAATAGAACGCTTAATACGACGTCCACCAGACTCTTGCATTGCGCGCCAGTTAATAAATGAATCTGAAACCAATGCATATGTTGGAATCATGGTCATGGTATTATCAAAATTCTGAACTTTAACCGTTGTTAACCCAATATCAATCACAGTACCATCAGCACCATATTTTTCCATGGTTAACCAGTCACCAATTCTTAGCATTTTATTAGCAGATAATTGAATGCCTGCAGCTAACCCTAAAATAGAATCTTTAAACACCAACATGATCACCGCAGCCATCGCACCCAAGCCTGTAATTAGTTTCCATGGGGATTGGTCGATAACCGTAGAAATCATCACAATTCCAAAGAATAACGACGCTAATAACTTAACCCCTTGAAATATTCCTCCCAAAGGTAAATTACTGGATATCCCTAATCGATTGGAAAGGTGAATAACAATATTCAAGAAAGAAAAGAGTGAAAGCAACACATATAATGTAATCCATAATTTCGTACAAATCACAACGAGATAAAGGATAGACACACCATGTTGAGACCAAAATGTTGCTTGCCCTAATAATACGACACCTTGAACGACAAACGCTAAGCGATTAAAAAGCTGATCCTCAGTTAAGACTTGCACCCAAACCCAAGAGCTTTTTTTCGAAAAACGATCCAGTCTGGTTAGCACTAATCGATGTAAAATAAAGTGCAAAATGACCGCAGTGATTATAATAATCCCCACAGCCTCACCAAAAGTCATAAGAGTTTGAAACGGCACTCCCATTTTATCTAGCCACTGTGAAAAATGTTTTAGCATCTCTTGCATTAAAAATCCTTGTATCGTTTTATATAAAAGCACTCTCTAGTAAAACGAGTAATTATTGGCCCTTTTATATAGATTTATAGAAGCAACAAAGACCACATTACATGGCCTTTCCCTAAGAAAATATTCCAATCAATATTTGATTTTCTCTATAATTAGCACAATAAATATGGTGAGATTTTGGTCACTTTAATTTTTTTCTTGTTTCCAAACAACATCACGCCATCCACGCACACTATTAATAAAAGCAATCTTACAAGTTTCTTGCAGATCTTTTTTATAAATAATACGCTCTTTTATTTTACCTTGTGCTAACAAATGTTGCCTCATTGTGCCATTTAATAAAGCACTCTGTAAAGGGGGGGTAAACCATTCTCCTTGATTAAACCAAACAAAATTACCATTAACAAACTCTGTCACCTCGTTTTTTTCGTTAAATAATAAAATTTCATAATCTAATGTTACTTTGGGATAAAAGTCCCTCTTCGTCGTTTTATGATATAAAAAAACATTGTCTGATTGTACAGAGTTCTCAGCCCATGACGCATATAAAGGAGAAGTTAACAACGTGATTGATTGAGCTTCGCACTCAATCGCTCCTTTTTTATCTAACAACAATCTTACTTTCCATCGTCCTGCAGAATATTTGTCTTTTAATTGCTGTAAAGCACGTTCGATCTCATCCTGATGGAATGCAAAATCAAAATAAATAGCAGACGATTTTAAACGTTGAAAATGCTCATCATATAAAAAATACTTCCCATCCTCGAGTAACAAAGATTCTAATAAATGTTCTGGCACTTTAGACTGATATAAAACCTGCATCTTATGAAAAACCTCTTGATATTCATCTTGTGGCGTTGAATCCCAAGTAATGCCACCCCCTACCCCATAAGTTGCTTGTTGATCTTGAATAACCATTGTTCTAATTGGATCAGAAAAAATAGCCTGATCATTTGGAGTAATCACGCCTATCGCACCACAATAAACATCTCTTGGGCTTTTTTCTAACGCTTGAATAATTTTCATCGTGTTCGCTTTTGGGGCTCCCGTAATCGATCCACATGGAAATAAAGCCGTAAAAATATCCGTTAATGTGGTGTAATCTTTTAACTGCGCCGTAATCGTAGACGTTAATTGCCATACGGTAGGATATTTTTCAGCATCAAACAAAGAGGTTACTTTAACAGTTCCCTGTTGCGCAATTTGCCCCAGATCATTTCTCAGCAAATCTGTAATCATTAAATTTTCTGCATGATTTTTTTCATTATGCAAGATTTGTTGCTGCAACAAATCCTGTGCATTATTCATGCCTCTAGAAGCCGTTCCTTTCATGGGTTTCGTTAAAATCGTTCCATGATTGACCTCAAAGAATAACTCAGGAGATGCAGAAAGAATTTGGAAATGATCACTTTCTATATAAGCACTATAACGCGATTGCTGAGCTTGTAATAAATGCAAATAAAATGCGTAAGGATCTTGTTGAAACGCTGCCTTCATTTGCAACGTATAATTCACCTGATACGTATCCCCTTTGGCAATATGATCTTTAATTGCTTGTATTGCCGACTGATATTCTTCCCATGAAATATTCGGTTGCCATTGAGGATAAATCATTGACTGTTTCGAAGGCTCTGTATCAACAAAAATAGACGCATCAACAGGCTGATCGAAAATACCAAACCAAATTAAGGGTAAAGAACCCACAGAATGGGTTTGTAGATAAGGTCTAAATGCAGCAGCTGCTTCGTAGCTGATAAATCCAGCTGCGTAATGCCCTTTTTGAACTTCTTGTTCTATTCGTGCCAAACAAGGTAATATATCTGCTATAGTACTCGTTTGGATAATTTGTTTAGGATGGCTAAAAAAATAAGGGCTATCTGCAAAATCAAAGCGAAGTTTCATAAAAATGCCAATAAAAACGAACTAAACAAACCAATTTATAAAAACCTATACCCATTATTTATGATGGATATAGGTTCCTCAACAATTTTAATATTGAGTGAAAAGCGCATTATTTTCCAACAGCAATAATAAAGCGGCTGTTTTATAATCTTTAGCAACTTCCCCTACTTTCACATTATTGCTGTTATACACGATGCCAGTTTTATCAACTTTACCGATACACACACTATATGGCGTATAAATATTACCGTGCTTATCTACTCTGCCAAAATTATCATTTTTTCCATTATAAACATATCCATTAGAATAAATCTTTGCGATAATTCGGTTATTCCCATCAATCACATTTCCATTATGATCTATTCTAGCTATACAAACGCCTTTACTATCATAAACATATCCTTGTGCATCAATTTTAGTGATAACTGTTTCAAATTGATTTCCTGCCGCAGCTTTAGGAGCTCCAACATAATTATTTTGAGCAAAAGCAGCTGTACTAACACCACTACCAATCAATGCGGTACCAACAGATAAACACACAAGTAAATAAGATAATTTCATTTTATATCCTTTATTATACACGTTTTATAAATAAAATTTTAAACAGCATAAGCCGTTCTTATAAAAAAAAGCAATATTAACCTACTCTCATCACTATAAGGTTAATATTGCTGCTTATTCTTATGATTTCAAACAACAAACTATTTTAATAAAGATAACCCTGTTTCTTTATGTTGTGGATCAACATGCCCTTTATAGCTACCAGAACTATTATAAACATTTCCACTTGAATCTATTCTGCCACGATAAGTGCCAGAATTATTATAAACATTTCCACTTGAATCTAAACGACCTTGATAAGCTCCAGAACTATTATACATCTGCCCGCTAGAATCTATTCTACCACGATAGCTACCAGAACTATTATACGCATTACCGTTGGGATCTAGACGCCCTTTATAAGCCCCCGAACTATTATATGCATTTCCATTGGAGTCCATACGCCCTTGGTAACTGCCATTATTATTATAAATAGCACCATTATTTTGTGCATAACCAGAACAAGACATAGCAACAAATTCCATGATGACACTCACAGACATTAACCATATTTTATTTGCCATTTTATTCTCCTTCATTGCTCTTATGATGTTGTTATCTTAACAAATAATTGCTTATTTACCTGATCAAATAATCTTTCATTATATGATGGCAAAAATCTGTTCTCGTTATTGAACAAAAAATGATATAATGTTTTTCCTATATTTTACTGAAACTAAGAGATTTTTATGAAATTATCTTTTCACTCTTTATTTACCCTTGGTTGTGCTGTTGGTATAATGCTAACTGGCTCTGCATTTGCACAAAGTCAACAATCAGCGCCTTCCGAACAATGGAATTTACACGGTGCGCAAAATAGCCAAGTGTCTCAAAGAAACACACCTGCCTATTATAAAACACCCTCATTAAAACCTGCAAAAAAGAACGAACGCAACACTTTACGTCGTCAAGGATGGCATACACATCCCGATCCTTATATTGAAGAAGGCGGTGTATATACCAACAAAACTCACCCTGCACTGACACAGCATGGTAGCACTTTACACCAATATAGCAGTAGCACCTCAAACAATTATATGAGCCCCCCATCAACCGTGTTAAGTCCTTATCGTAATGGTTCTTCACAACAAGCCGTTAAGATACAAGATCCTTTACCTGGAAATGTAGCTCCTATTCCACTACCTCCAGAAAAAAACTAAGAGATAATCCGTAAAATCTTTCAAAAGAACCAATTTTACAATCGCCTTTAAGCACAATAAAAACACACTATATTAATTGAGATTTGATGAACATGCATAAAAGTCCATTTTTACAAGAAGCCCAAGATCGCGGTTTTATTTTTCAAGCAACCGACCTGGAAGGGTTGGATGAAGTTTTGTTAAAAGGGCCTATTTCTGCTTATATTGGCTTTGATCCAACCGCAGACAGTTTACATGTTGGATCATTAGTTCAATTAATGCTGTTACGTTTATTGCAAAAGCATGGACATCAAGTCGTGGCTTTGATCGGTGGTGGTACAGCTCAAATTGGTGACCCTTCTTTCCGCGAAGAAGCTCGCAGTCTGATGACCCAAGAAACCATTGATCGTAACCTTGAAGGTATTGCTCAAAATATTCGCCAAGTTGTCAATATCAAAGAAGGTGGCCAAGGCGCCATCATGGTGGATAATGCTGAATGGTTAAAAAAACTCTCTTATATTGAGTTATTACGCGATGTTGGGATTCATTTTTCAGTCAATAGAATGCTCTCTTTTGATTCAGTAAAAAGTCGTTTAGATCGTGAACAAGGATTATCTTTCCTTGAATTTAATTACTCCATTTTACAATCTTATGATTTCCGTGAACTCAATAAACGCCACGGCACTGTCCTCCAAATGGGCGGATCTGACCAATGGGGAAATATTGTTTCTGGCGTTGAGCTTGTTCGCCGTATGGAAGGTAAACAAGTTTTTGGATTAACTGCCCCCCTATTAACCACCAGCTCTGGTGCTAAAATGGGTAAAACAGCCAAAGGAGCTGTTTGGTTAAATGGTGATAAATGCCCTGTATTTGATTTCTGGCAATTCTGGCGTAATACCGAAGATGCTGATGTCGGTAAATTCTTAAAACTCTTTACTGATTTACCCGTCGCAGAATGCGAACGTTTAGCAGCATTACCTGGTGCAGAAATTAATGAAGCTAAAAAGATTTTAGCAACCGAAGTCACAACCATTTGCCATAGCAGAGAAGCAGCAGAACAAGCACAAAAAGCCGCTCAAGAAACTTTCGAACAAGGTAAACTTGTGCAAGTTGGTTTACCAGAAGTAACATTATCAACCCAAGAGTTAAATGAAGGTATTCCTGTATTTAAAATCTTTGCATCCAGTGGTTTAGTTGCCAGTAACGCTGAGGCTCGTCGTTTAATCCGTGGTGGTGGCGCAAAAGTAAATGACCAAAAAGTTGAAGATGAAGCGTTAATCATCACAGCAAATGATTTACAAGAAGGTGTTATCAAATTATCTTCTGGTCGTAAAAATCATATTTTAGTTAAATTCCAATAACGTCTCTTCCAAAAGTCAGTTATGAATGAACATGCTATATTAAAACAAATAATAGCATGTTCAAAACTTCTCTTTCTAATATACAAAACTCATCATAAAAAAAGGTTCTCTCAAATGAAAATTAGCGCACGCAATGTTCTTGAAGGTACAATCACAGCTATTAAAAAAGGTGCTACAACTGCTCATGTTAGCCTTGATGTTAATGGCACCAATGTAATGGCTTCCATTACCAACGAAGCTGTAGATGAATTAAAATTAACTGTTGGCATGAAAGCTGCTGCTGTTGTCAAAGCATCTGATGTTATTATTGCGATTGATGACTGAGAATTCTGGAGATGTTATTCCTTTTTATAAAATGAATCACATCTTATAACCTAATAAAAAAGCCCCAATTACTTGAGGCTTTTTTATTAGTATTATTCAGAAACTCATATCATTATTCTGTATATGCTTTTCCATAATAAGAACATAACAAGACTTCTTTTAATTCAGGAATTAGTGGATAGCGTGGGTTAGCACCCGTGCATTGATCATCAAAAGCATCCAAAGCAAGTTTATCAACTTTACTTAAGAAATCTTTTTCATCAACACCAAGATCTTTAAGAGAAGCTGGAATATTTAATTCAGCTTTTAAGTTATCCAACCATCTTAATAATTTCTCAACTTTAGCTTCTTCTTTATCAGATGAAGCCGTTAATCCAAGATGATCTGCAACATGTGCATAACGAGAAAGCGCTTGAGGATATTTATATTGGCTAAAGGTTGCCATTTTAGTAGGTTTGTTTGTGGCGTTATAACGAATAACATTATTAATTAACACCGCATTCACAAGACCATGAGAAAGCTTAAAGGCGGCACCAACTTTATTGGTTAATGATTGGCAAATCCCCAAGAATGCTTGAGAAAAAGCAATACCAGACATCGTTGCTGCCATATGTACTTTTTCACGTGCTACAGGATTTTTTGCTCCTTCATGATAGCTGCCTGGCAGATATGTTTTCAAGAGAGATAATGCATGCAATGCTTGCCCATCTGAAAATTCACTAGAAAGAACTGAGGCATATGCTTCTAATGCATGCGTAATCGCATGGAAACCACCAGACGCACAAAGTGGTTGAGGAAGATCCATCACAAGGTCTGCATCAACAATCGCCATATGTGGTGTTAATGCATAATCTGCTAGTGGATATTTTTGACCAGTTTTATCATCTGTTACAATCGCGAACGGTGTAACTTCTGAACCTGTACCTGATGTGGTGCTAACACAAATTAATTTTGCTTTTTTGCCTAATTCTGGGAAATGACAAACACGTTTGGTAATATCCATAAAACGCAATGCCAAATCATCAAATTTGGTCTCTGGATATTCATAAACAACCCACATCAACTTGGCTGCATCCATTGAGGATCCACCACCTAATGCAATGATTGTATCGGGTTGGAAGATCTGCATTGTCTCCCCACCCTTTTTAACAACACTTAACATAGGTTCTGATTCGATGTTATAAAATGGTTCACAAACCACACCATTTGCTTCTAAACGATTAATAATCTGTTTTGCATACCCATTATTATACAGGAACTTATCAGTAACGATGAAAACACGTTTTGCACCTTGATCGACAATATTATCTAATGCAACAGGAAGAGAGCCACGACGGAAGATAATTGAGCTTGGGATATTCTGACACAACATATTTTCTGCTCTTTTAGCTATAACTTTTTTATTAAGCAAATGTTTAGGACCAACATTCTCTGACACAGAGTTTTTACCCCAAGAACCACATCCAAGGGTCAAAGATGGTGCTAAATCAAAGTTATAAATATCTCCAATACCACCATGTGCAGAAGGCTGATTAATCAAAATACGGCATGTTTGTAAGATGCGACTGAAATGAAGGATACGATCTGGATTTTGTGCTTCATTGGTATAAAGAACAGATGTATGTCCCATACCACCCATTTCGACTAATCTTCTGGCAATATCAACGCCATCTTCAAAATTCTCTGATTTATACAACGCTAAAACAGGAGAAAGCTTTTCGTGTGCAAAAGGTTCTGATGGATCTACAACATCTACCTCCCCAATTAAAACTTTTGTTTTGACAGGAACGGTAACATTCGCCATTGCTGCAATTTTATAAGCAGGCTGACCAACAATCTCAGCACTAACGCCGCCTTTATCATTTAAGATAATTTTACGAACGGCTTTAATTTCTTTGCTATTTAAAATATGTGCACCATAATCTTTAAAAAGCTGGCAAGCTTGATCATAAATAGATCTGTCAATAATGACGGCTTGTTCGGACGCACAAATCATGCCGTTATCAAAAGTCTTAGACGCTAAAATAGAAGCAACTGTACATTTTAAATCTGCAGTTTCATCGACCACTACTGGTGTATTTCCAGGTCCAACACCAATTGCAGGGTTACCAGAACTGTAAGCTGCGCTAACCATGCCCGGACCACCCGTAGCAAGGATGATCGCAATATCTTTATGCTTCATTAACGCATTTGATAGTTCAATAGAAGGCTCATCAATCCAGCCAACAATATCTTTGGGCGCACCCGCAGCAACTGCTGCATCACGAATAATTCTTGCAGCTTCAATCGTTGCTTTTTTTGCTCTTGGATGTGCAGAAAAAATAATAGCATTTCGTGTTTTAAGACAAATTAAGGCTTTAAAAATAGCCGTTGATGTTGGATTCGTTGTTGGAACAATCCCACACACAATCCCCATCGGCTCTGCCATTGTAATAGTACCAAAAGATTTGTTTTCTGCAACAACTCCACAGGTCTTTTCATGACGATATTTGTTTAAAACATATTCAGATGAATATAAATTTTTAATAACTTTATCTTCAACAATGCCCATTCCCGTTTCTTCAACAGCTTGTTGGGCTAATGGAATACGTTCTGCCGCTGCGGCTCTGGCTGCGGCAATAAAAATTTTATCAACTTGTTCTTGGGTATAAGTTGCAAAAACCGCTTGGGCTTTTTTTACGGTTTGAATAAAATCATTTAGCTCAGACAAATTGGTTACTGACACAGAAAACCTCCTACCTGAAGTATATAAAAAATATTTTTTCTCAAATCTTTTCAAATAATGACGGTGCATAACTATGTCTAAAACACCTAATTTGAAAATCTATGTAATACGATAGTAATCGATTATTGCTATTTATCAATAGAATAAATCAATTAATATTGCGTTGATAAATCGCCATTTTTCCTATAAAGTAGTTTTCTTTTTTTGATGAATTTTAACTATTTTTTTTACATATAAAAGAACCTATTTTCTTTTATAAAATAGATAAAAAAACACACTTAACTCTTTGCTATTTCATGATAAAATCACTAATGAAACAATAAAAATAAATAAGATTTGTTAATAAACTATCACAAAATAAATCGTTTTCATTTCGATATTAAATAATATAACACATTCTTTGAATCGCATATCTAATCGATATGACGTTTTAGTTAGATATGCGAATCAAAATAAATTTTTAATATAATTTTATTAATTACAGAGAAACTCTTCCTCTGAAATTACTCCATAAAACAGAAAGCTGATCACCTGCTCCTCTTTTCTCTGGTAAATAATCCCATTGTTGCGCTTTTTTTAAGTCTCTTTTGGCAAATACTGCAGGTAAAATCGAAACTATTTTTTTACGTCCTAACGAACGGGCATCTTTACCTTCATTTAAATATTCCGTGGCTTTGATGATTAATAAAGATCTAATATCAGAAATAACCCCAGCAGTATAAGAAATCCCATCATCTGTACGTTGCAAATGATATTGATCGATAATCATTTGTGGCAATGGACATCGACCTGAACTCAAAACTTTTGGCAGATACCGCGCTATCCTTACAACTTCACATGCCATTCCAATAAAAACAATCTGTTGTAATACTTCTTTATCTTCAACACACAACATCTGGGCAATCGTTTTATATAATTGTCCCGAAGAACGCATCAAGATACTTTCCCAATGTTGCCAATCTTTAATACCATCTAGCTCTTCTTCCTTAGCCTCAATCATTCCCAATAAAATTTTGGGAGCAAATAATCCATGTGCAATCGATTCTTTTATAAAAGGAGCGATCTCATGAGTTCTATCTTTCCCTTCAATTAACTCACGCCACCACTGTAAACGAATAAACCCTGCCATTGGCCCTGCGACTAACCAAGAAGACGACAAAGAAACTGAACGTGTAATTTCAATATTAAACGCCAATAAACGGAAAATAAGCTCTCTACGATATATAGGGGCAAATAACGCACAGTAAAAATGGTCTGGATCATACTTCTGTACATAAGTCGCACATACAGAAGGTAAAGAAGATGTGTCTTTGTTTGTCATGAAATACTTATATAATAATTTAATCAAAAATAAAATTTAAACAATTTATAGATTTACCCTTTATAAATAATCCGATAAATTTTATATATAGAAAATAATAAGCACCAAAATGGTCTTATATAATGAAGAAACAAGACTAAGGAACAAAATAAAATGACTTTTGAACTTGGACAACTCCCTTTTGCTGGTAACGCTTTATCTCGCGCTGGAATGAGCGAAGAAACATTGCAATTCCATCATGGCAAACATCACCAAACATATGTCAACACATTGAATGACTTAGTTGCAGCAAACCCTGCTCTACAAGGTAAAACTTTGGAAGAGTTAATCCTATTAGCTGCTAAAGACGAAGCATTAACCCCAGTATTAAATAACGCTGGTCAGCATTACAACCATACCATGTTTTGGAACTCTTTAAGCCCAACAGGCGGAAAAATGTCTGAAACATTCGAAGCTCGTATTGTAAAAGATTTCGGTTCTGTTGATAATTTCAAAGCAGAATTCAAAAAAGCTGCAACCACTCAGTTCGGTTCAGGATGGGCTTGGTTAGTTCTTGATAAAAACGACAAACTTGTCATTACCAAAACCCCTAATGCAAAAAGCCCTCTTTCTGAAGGTCAAGGTAAAGCGTTATTGGTTGTTGATGTATGGGAACATGCTTATTACATTGATTTCCGTAATCGTCGTCCAGATTTTGTTGATAACTTCCTTAACAAACTTGCAAACTATGACTTTGCAGAACAACAAATCAACGCATAATTGATACAATAAAAAACCCGACATTAAGTCGGGTTTTTCTTTGGCCTATTTCTCTTCAGTTTTATCGGTAACTTCTGATTTCTCTAACTCAATTTCTTTAATTGGTTCAGCTACTTTTTCTTCTTTAACTTCTTTTTCTTTCTTCGCAGCAGGCTTTACTTTTTTATTATTTTTATTCGCTTCATTCGCTTGCATTGCTTTGCTTTCCAACACAGTTGTCACTGTACTACGTAGAATTTTTACGCGAACATCATTAGAAAGATCGACTTCCATTTCATCAGAATCTTCTTGATTTTTAACAACAGTCGCAATAATTCCACCCGCTGTTAAAATCTTATCACCTCTACGCAATGATTTCATACTTTCACGTTGTAGCTTTGCTTTTTTTTGCTGTGGGCGAATAATCATAAAGTAAAAAATAAAAAAGATACCAATAAACGGTGCTAAACTCACCAAGAAATTTCCACCACCAGCACCACCAGCAGCCTGAGCATGTGCCGCAGGAATGAGCATATCCATTAAATTCATCATAAGTTGATTTCCTATTCTATCCACACGATGTATAATTATCCAATATCAAAGATCTTTATTTCATATTACATATAGCGTCAAACGCCTACTAAAATTTATTGGAAAAATAATGACAACGGATATTATCCCTCTTCTTGAACGTATTGCGACGGCTTTAGAACAATTATCCCCTCCCAAACCTTATATTGATAATGTTGAGCAGGCTAATGCATTTATTTGGACAACTCAGAAAAATACATTAACGCCAATCGATGAAATTGCTTATGTTGATTTTAGCTTGCTGCAAGGATTAGAATATCAAAAAGAACTTTTATTAGAAAATACTTTATATTTTGCCAAAGGATTACCTGCCAATAATGTCATGTTATGGGGCGCCAGAGGAATGGGTAAGTCTTCTTTGGTGAAATCTGTGTTGCAAGAAGTCAATAAAACCATCGAAAATCAGCATAATCCGATTAAAATCATTGAAATTCCACGCGATGATATTCACTCGCTCCCTATTTTATTACAGCTTTTAAAACCATTACCGCATCGCTTTGTCATTTTCTCTGATGATTTATCTTTTGAAAAAGAAGACCGTGATTATAAAGCATTAAAATCCGTCTTAGACGGAGGTATCGCTGGGCGTCCAAAAAATGTTTTATTCTATGCCACCAGTAATCGCCGCCATTTAATGCCTCGTGATATGATTGAAAATGAAAGTTCTTCTGCAATTAATCCATCAGAAGCCATCGAAGAAAAAGTCTCTTTATCTGATCGTTTTGGCCTATGGATTGGGTTCCATAATTGTGACAAAGAACTTTACGACAAAATCATTCGTGCTTATGCCAAAGAACGTCAATTACCCCTTTCTGATGAAGAGCTTATTGCGCAAGGGAATGAATGGTCTATTACAAGAGGGTCTCGTAATGGGCGTGTTGCTTGGCAGTTTATTGAAGATTTAACCGCAAAGTTGGCTAAATAGCATTACATGACTTTATCTATTGAACTTATTGATCATATTTGAGATAATAATAAATAGGTTAGTATTTTAGACACTAATCCCTCCAAAGCACAGCATTGACTGTGCTTTTTTTATTTTGGCATCCATCACACAAAAGAATAGCCAAAACTTCACGCCATAGCTGCGTTTATATTTCAAATTCTAATTTTATTTTAAAATGAAAGAGGCCACAAATGCGCCAAAAGAAAACTCCTGCCCAAGTAACAGCCACAGCTCCTGAAGAGGGAGAATTCCCAGAGCTTAAAAATTTAAGCTATAAAGAGATGTATAACATCGTCGGAAAATTTATCCAAAAAGCCATTCCAATTAAAGGAGCAAAATTAAAGATTGTTAAAGGCTTTAATAATCGAGTGGCAACACCAAAGCCCCCTTATGTTGTATTACAAATTATTGATGAAAATCAAATCTCAACGACAGAAACCCGTTATACAGACAAGCATAAAATCCTATGGGCTCGTTCAGAAATTACGATGCATATGTCATTTGTCGGCACTGGCAATATCGCAGCCTTACAAATGGCTAAGTCTTTTGCGGTTCGATTTAACGATAGTTGGGCCAGTGAGCAGTTTGAACAATATAGCGATATTTTCTTTCCACTTTATAGTGATGATGTGAAAGTAGAAAAATTCTCTATCAATGCCGAAGACCAATATGACGATTCATGCTCTGTAACCAGTTATTTTGAATATCACCCAGAGTTTGGTGTTTGTACAGATAGCGGTAAAGAGATTATCATGGATATGAATATAGCAGATGAAGGTTAAAACGTTTAATTATGGAGAAGTGGCAACAATGCAAAGATCTCAGCAAATTTTGTAGAACAGAGAACAATAAAGACCCCAATGCACTACAACAATGGCAACAAGAGCGTAGTAAATTTTCTGCAGAATGTTGCTGGTCAATAAATGATCCAGATTTAAAAGATTATGATAAAGAAGTCCGTTTGAGCACACATGATATTTATAAAAAATATTTAGAAAATGGCAAATTCAGCTACGCAGAAGCTGACAATAATGCATGGACTGCTCATTATAGAATGCTCATTCCATTAAAAAGTAAAAGAAATGTCATAATAAAAATGACTTTTGAATTATCCACAGTAGAAAAAGGTATTACAAATCAAGAAATAGAAGGTATAAAACAATTAATTTTGCAAATTAAAAATATATGGAATGGCAATTTTGCTTTAAAAGTAACAGATACGAGCATCACATGTTGTAATCCTATTATATTACCTATCGAATTTGATATTCAATTTGCCTATAAAGGAGAGAAAATTGCAAATGGAGAAAAAAATCCCCATAAAATAAAACTTTATAAAATAGTTCCTCAAAGTGGGGCAGTTAAGAGACCACATTTGGAAGCAGGAAAAACTTTCATTCTAGAAACTGATAAAGATAGAGGGTTTAATGTGCTTTATACATATGCTCATGAATTTGCCCATGCTCTTGGAATACCTGACCATTATGGTTATGATGAAAAAACAAATTCTATTGTACAGTATTATCAACCTAATGGTAAACTTGATGACACGAGATTTGTGGCTCTTAAAAATAGTCAAGGTAGAGATAAAGATGCCCCAGACGCAGATATAATGAATGCTTTTAACAGTTATAAAATTATCAAACAACAAGGATGGAATATAGGAATAGCTGCAAAAAAATAATTAATAATAAACGTTATCAATGTGATATCATATTCAAAGGAAAATAAGAGTTATGAAATTATTATTAAAAAAAAATCAAGTAATTATCAAATTATTATTTGCTATCTCTCTCTTTTCATTCTACACAAGCAACGCACAAAGTATCACCGAAAAAGACAAGAATATACTCAGCTTATCGATTAAATGTCCCAATAATCCCCAATGTATTTATTCTGGGAAAAACTTTTCCTCAAACCTCATCATCACCAACAATACCAACCAAAACTTAGAAATTTCTTTAATAGCAATAGATGCTATTTCAATGTCTTCTTATTTTAAAGATATAAAAACTAATGAAGGTATTTCAGGAAGTTACTCACTTGCTGGTTTGATGAACCCTTATTTACTTAAAAAATTAACATTACTTCCTGCTCATGGAACACAGACGATCAAAAGAGAATTTTCTAAAACAGTCATGAAAGAAATATTTAAAAAATCTTCTAGTAAACAGGTCATCTTTCACGTCGCACTATCAACACCTATTCACCTACAAGGATCACAAGAACCCATTGGTTCTTATAAAAATGGTAAATTTGAACCAAAATCCTTTGTATTAAAAGCTAAAAAAGTAATTACAAAAAAATAATTCAATTATCATATTTGTCAATTGATAGTAAAAAACTCCCCTTACTTCTGTCATCACACAACAGGTAACGGGAGCTTTTTTTAAATTCTAGCCGATTTTCTCTATGCCACCCATATATGGACGCAAGACTTCTGGCACGGTAATGCTGCCATCTGCGTTTTGGTAATTTTCCATCACCCCAACCAACGCATGCCCCATCACAACGTCTAAACCTTTTAACGTATGCACCAATTAAAGGAATTTTTTACCTTCCTCTACTAAAAAATACTAGTTGTTCATAACTCTATAACACATTTTTTATAAATATGCCTGCCTAACATTATCCCTTTGCTTTCAATCAAAACAAAAGTAAAGCACGAAGATAAACAAACTAAAATAATGCATAATAATGCAGTTAATCCATATTCAATTTTAGAAAGATTCCAGTGAACTAGTATTTTATTCATATAAAACAATACAATACCATGTAATAAGTAAATACTATAGCTGACCTCACCTAACCTAACAGCACCTTTACTACGTAAAATTCCAAAAAAATCACCACCTTGGCATATACAAACAAACAGTATAAATTCTATTACTATAGTTGAAATATCGAAAGGCCCTGTTTTTCGTAAGAATATAATACATAAACATAATAAAATAATTATGTTATTCGCTGTCTTTGGAATTTTAATAAAAGGCTTTATATCTCTTGCTGTCATTCCTAAAGAAAAACATAAAATAAAAACTGCCCATGTATAAGACAAATAACTGATACAATAAACAGCGATAAAATTTAAAAACTGAGATATAATAAAGCTATTTATTTTATGACGCAAAACTATCAAAATCGGTAAAGAGAAATATAACAACCACTCCCATGATAATGACCACATCACGCCTGCATTTATAAAATAAGTTTTATCAAAATTATTAATATCAGGTTTACGATCTGTTAAAAACAAACCTGCATCGTACCACACACATAGTTTATCTAATAAAGAATAATAATCAATATGAGATCCAAAAATTATTGCAGTCCCCAAACATATTGATGTTGAAAGCCAAAACATTGGCGCTATTCTAAAAAAACGATTAATATAAAATTTAATAAAACCACAGGTTGTTTGTATATTTTTCTGTGTAAGAATATAAGCAGAAATCATAAAGAAAAACGAAAGCGCTACTTTACCCAATCTTGCATTAACAGGATAATCGATTATCCAACCTTTTCCATAAAATAAATTATAACTAAAAACCATATGATGATAAATAACAGCCAATGCTAAAAAAGCACGCAACCCATCAATTGTTAACTCCCTTCCTTGCTCAGCCTTATCCAAAAAAGAAAAATATTTTGTACTAAAAATACTAACAATAATTGTTGTGAATATCGCAATCTCAAAAACCATTGGTATTTGACCAAATAACACTTTAATCTCTCCATATTCACAACATCAATCATAATTAACCGATTTTCTCAATGCCACCCATATATGGACGCAAAACTTCTGGCACGGTAATGCTGCCATCTGCGTTTTGGTAATTTTCCATCACTGCAACCAACGCACGCCCCACTGCAACGCCAGAACCATTTAACGTATGCACAAATTCAGGGGAGACCTTTTTACCTTCCTCGGCTTTTGGACGGAAACGCGCATTCATACGACGCGCTTGAAATGCTTTGGTATTCGAACAAGAAGAAATCTCACGCCATGCTTGTTGACCTGGCAACCAGACTTCTAAATCCCAAGTTTTTGCTGCACCAAATCCTGTATCCCCAGAACACAACAAAATACGACGATAAGGCAAGCCCAATCTTTCCAACACAGTTTCCGCACATCTTGTCATGCGTTCATGTTCAGCTTCACTTTCCTCTGGTGCTGTAATACTCACCATTTCCACTTTGTAAAACTGATGCTGACGAATTAACCCACGAGTATCTTTACCCGCAGCCCCTGCCTCACTTCTGAAACACGCAGAAACAGCTGTTCTACGAATGGGAAGCTCTTCCACAGAAATCAACTCATCCGCTTGCATCCCTGTCAAAGGAACTTCCGCCGTTGGAATTAACCAACGCTCATCCTTCGTACAAAAAGACTGATCTCCAAATTTAGGCAACTTGTCGGTATTATACATCGTTTGTTCATTGACTAACAAAGGAACAATATGCTCTTCATAGCCATGCTCACCCGTGTGTAAATCCAACATAAACTGACTTAACGCACGATCTAGGCGTGCCAATGGCCCTTTTAAAATACTAAACCGAGCCCCTGCTAATTTAGACGCAAGGGTAAAATCCATCATCCCTAGTTTTTCGCCAAGGTCAAAATGCTGTAAAGGCGTAAATCCTAAATCCTTAGGTTCTCCCCATTGATGAATGACAATATTATCATTTTCATCTGCACCAACAGGAACTTCCTCTGCCAAACGATTAGGCAAGCTTGCTAAGATTTCAAAAATTTTTGCGTCTAATGCATCTGCTTTAGATTGAATCGTTTCTAACTCTGTACGCAACGCAATTGCTTGAGCTTCTAATTCCGCACTATCTTGTTTATCGCGTTTTAATTGTCCAATTTGCTTAGATAAATTATTACGATCGGCTTGTTTGGTATGAAGCTCGTTTAACAAAGTACGACGTTCTTCGTCATATTTAACCAAAGTCTCACTGACAGGAGGTAACCCTCGACGTGCTAAGTCATTGTCAAAAGCTTGTGGGTCAGCGCGCAGCGCACGAAAATCATGCATTATTATTCATCCTCCTCAGATAATTTTGGCTCTACTAAACGAGCGGAAAAAATAGAAATCTCATATAAAAGTATCAACGGAATAGCCAATGATGTTTGAGTAATCACATCTGGCGGTGTTAAAATCGCCGCAATAATAAATGCAATTACATACGCATATCGTCTAAATCTCTTTAATTTTTTTGCAGTGACAAAACCAATTTTTGCCATCAACGTTAATAATACAGGTAATTCGAATGCAATGCCAAATGCTAAAATCAAACGCGTAACTAAACTAAGATATTCAGAGACTTTGGCTTGTAACTCGATATGCATATTATTCCCTGGCCCACCGACTTGGAAAGATAAGAAAAACTTCCAAGCCATTGGAAAAACAAAGAAATATGCCAAAGAAGCCCCTAGCAAAAACAAAAAAGGTGTAGCAATTAAAAACGGTGCAAAAATTTTCTTTTCATTTTTATAAAGACCTGGCGCAATATAAATCCAAGCCTGTGTTGCAATCATTGGAAATGACAAAAAAGTTGCCCCAAAAAATGAAACTTTAATATTTGTAAAAAACGCCTCATACAACGCCGTATAAATCATTTGAGGCTGCTGACCATCGGCTTTCATTGCGGTTTCTAAAGGGTGTGCCAAAAACAAATAAATTTGCTGCGAGAAATGATAGCATATACCAAAAGTCACTACCAAAGTGACTACACACCATATTAAACGACGACGCAATTCAACAAAGTGATCCATCAATGGCATGGCTTTATCGTTTAAATCTTCTGCTTCTGTCTCGGCTTGCTCGCTCATGACCATCTCTGTTCTTTATATTTGGAAATATGCGGTGGGATCATCGCAGGCGATGGCGGGGCAGCTCGCCTGACTTGCACTCTTTGGGCAATATGAGGCGGAAAGAAAATCGGTGCCGGATCTTTTGCTTCCAAAGCATCATAATCGACTTCGTCTTCTTTATGCCAGTCCCCCTCGGCCACATCAATCATTCCTGGAACAGGTTTAATATCCCCTTCAGCAATTTCGGAATAATGAGAGGATGGAGAACTGATCGCCGTATCCGACAAAGGAGAATCTCGTAACGTATTTTGCAAAGATCCATCACGATCAATTGCGTTTAAAATTGCCCCTTTGACATTCATACTACGCAATTTTAACAACTGATCCTTTGCCTCTTTTAAATCAGGATCTTTCATCACTTCATCCACTTGGCTGTGAAATTCACTGGCCATCTGACGACATTTTTTAACAATGCCAGACAACCATTTTAATACTTTGGGAAAGTCTTTGGGGCCAATAAATACCATGGCGACAACGCCAATTAAAAACAGCTCTGCCCAGGAAAAACCAAACATTACTTTTTTTGCCCCTCCAATTCCTCAAAGCCATACCAAGAAAACATTTATATTATATTTTTTTCTATACGGGTTCTAGCCAGAAAATCCAGATAAATTCAATTATTCTTGCGAAGTTTGATACGGAATATCTGCAAATAGCTCTTCTTGCTTTGGTAAATCTCGTAATTCATTCAATCCTAAATAGCCTAAAAACTCTTGAGTAGTTCCCCATAATATCGGACGACCAGGAACTTGTTTATGCCCACAAGGTTTAATCAAAATACTTTCCAACAAGCTATCCAGCACATTTTGTCCCAAACTGACCCCACGAATACGCTCTATATCCGCACGCGTGCAAGGTTGATGATATGCCACAATCGCCAAAGTCTCCATCGCTGCACGAGATAATCGTTTAGGTTTATTAATCACCTTCACTAAATACGGCGCGAATTCTTCAGCTGTACGAAATTGCCATCCACCAGCAATTCGACATAACCGAATCCCTTTATTGACATAATCTTGCTGTAACTGCTCTAACACTAACTGCAATTCATTCGACAATGCCGTCATATTCTCTGAAGGAACATTATTTTTAACCAATAGCTCGATCATTAATTTTTCAGGCACAGGATTTTCCTGAGAAAAAATAAAGGCCTCAAGAATTGCTTTATACTGTGCTGGAATTAAGCTCATCTGTTCCCTCTTGTTCCGACATCATATTTCCGTCGGTTTTTCTTAACTGAATACGACCAAACTGCTCTTTTTGATTTAACTGTATTTGTCCATCTTTTGCTAATTCTAACCCTGCCAACAAAGTGCCACTCCATGCGGCTTTTAATTTACGAGAGATCGTCTCTGGTGTCATATCTGCCTCTTGTAAAGCTTCATAACTTGGCAAAAAAGCATCCAACACGTGCCAACCTGGCACTTTACTTTGTCCCAATAGACGTTTTAAGCGTGACAAAGCATCACGAACCGTCCAAAAATTAAAAGAACGAATACGCCAAGATTTCTTTTTAGACTTCCTACGCGCAACACTGACATAAGCATTCATAAAACGAGAAATATCTAATAAAACGCCAGAGGAATCAATTTCCGTATGATTTTCGTAAAAACCTCGAGTGAACACTTCACTACCTAATAAAGAACAATCATTCATCCATCGAGCAACTTTATTAATCCGCTCAAGCTCTTCTAAACGTTCTTGTAGAATATCAGCAGCTTGTTCGCCTTCTTCACCATCCGTTGGTTTTTCTGGAAGTAACAGACAAGACTTTAACCATGCCAGCCATGCCGCCATTACCAACCAATCCGCGGCAAGCTCTAAACGAATTTTACGTGCAGATTCAATAATTTCCAAATATTGCTCTACAAGTTGTAAAATAGAAATTCGTGCAAGATCAACTTTTTGCGTACGCGCCAGTTGTAACAATAAATCCAAAGGACCTTCAAATCCCTCCAGATGCACAACAAAGGATTCAGTTTCTTGAATCCCTTGTTCAATTCCTATATCAACAGATTCTGACATCTACGATATAAAATTATTAATACGCAATAGTGCAAGCAACGCCTTTTGCTTTCAACTCGCTACAAAGCGTATTCACTTGTGCTTTTGAAGCTAATCCTTTGATACGCAAACGATAAACGGCTGCTCCATTCACTTCTGCCTTTTGAACAGATGGGGAGTATTTTCCTAAAACATCAGGTGCTTTTTTCTTTAAGACTTGCCATTGTTTTTGAGCTGCTTCATTAGACTTCAATGATGCCAATTGCACGCCAAAGTGACCAGAGGACGCTTGATGAGCTGCTGGTTTTTTAACAGCTTTTTTTGCCTCAGATTTTTTCGCTTCTGCTGCATGAGATGTTACTTGATGCTTTGGATGAGCAACTGGCTTTGGTGCTACTGGCTCTTCATCACTATTACTATTCGTTTCTGACGCAACAGGTGGCGCCATAGAAGAAGGCGGCATTGTTGTAGAGGAAGATGGTGAAGCACCAGCGTTCCCTTGAGTAACAGAGGGGGGCGTCACAGGAGGAATTGGTTTATTAAACTGATCCGCTAACCCTTGAGGATTTGCTTGCTCTGGCCCAGAAGCTAGTCCTGGTTGCCCATTAGGTGTTTGACTATTATCTCCACCAATACCCATACCAATCGTTTCTACATTTCCTGCATTTGCAGGTTTTACTTTTGCAACTTCAGTTGGAGGTTCAAAAACAGGAATTCCACTATTTGATGAACTGAAGAACATCCACCCACCAATAAAGACGACGAGTAACGCACCAATCCCACCAGCAGCATATGTTAATTTACGCGTTGAACTACCATCGCCATTGCCACCACCCAAAGAATTCATAAATCCAAAGCGTGAAGGTTTTCTGCGGTCATAATCTTGATCCCCATAATCTTCATCTTCATCATCATGATAGCGAGATGCCATCCGTTCGCGATCATTATAAACACGTTGTTCAGGATGAGGTGGATGCCCGTTTCCGCCATCATCCATAGAATCTTCATCAAAAAATGACTTTCTTTTTGAAGGGTCTTGTGAATTTGGATCTATCATCTCATTTCCTCTACTGGTTCAACACCTAAAATCTTCATTGCAGAACGAATAACACATGCTGTGGCTTCTACCAACGCTAATCTTGCCATCGTTCCTGAACTATCTTCTTCTTGGATAAAACGAAGTGTTGCATCATCACGCCCTGCATTCCACAATGCATGAAAATCTGCAGCAACTTCCATTAAATAATATGCGATACGATGTGGTTCTCTGACCAAAGCTGCACTCTCAACAATACGTGGCCATTGACCTAAACGACGCATCAAAGCAAGTTCTGCATCACTTTTTAATGTTGTTAATGCTTGTTTTGCAAGCACCACTGGTTTGATTGCATCAGTACCCATTGCTTGAACTGCAGAACGTAACACAGAACGACAACGTGCATGTGCATATTGCACATAAAATACAGGATTATCGCGTGTTTGTGCAATCACTTGTTCTAGGTCAAAATTCATTTGTGCATCAGATTTACGAGTAAGCATCGTAAAACGCACAGCATCTTTACCAACTTCATCAATCAAATCACGTAACGTAATGAACGTTCCCGCACGCTTTGACATTTTCACAACTTCGCCATTCCGCACAACGCGTACGATTTGACACAGTACAACCTCGAAATCAACAGGATCTTGAGCCGTTAATGCTTTAATTGCGGCACGCATACGTGACACATAGCCACCGTGATCTGCGCCTAAAATATCAATAAGGATTTTTGCGCCACGTTCTACTTTGTCATAATGATACCCAATATCATTCGCAAAATAAGTCGCTGTACCATCGGACTTACGCAAAGGGCGATCAACATCATCGCCATATTCTGTCGATTTAAACAAAGTTTGGGGGCGTTGTTCCCAATCTTCAATCACCTTGCCTTTAGGGGGCTCTAACACACCTGTGTAAAGCAAACCTTTATCTTGTAAAAGCTTTAAAGCACTCTCTGCTTTTCCAGAATTTAAAATAGAAAGCTCAGAAACAAATACATCTTGATGAACCCCTAACGCATCCAAATCTGTACGGATACTGGCCATCATTTCTTTTAAAACGCATTCTCTAACAATATCAAACCAAGCAGGAATAGGCTGTGCATCGGTGCCCTCTAATAAAGTTTCCCCATGCTCTTTAGCCAACAACTCACCGACAGGAACCAGGTAATCCCCTTGATATTGTAAGCCGCTCGCCATATAAGGCTGAAATTTTTCTTCAAACGCTTCTGCGGAAATATCTTGACCTAATGCTTGTAAATAACGCCAATACGCTGCCCATGCTAAGGCAACAACTTGAGTGCCCGCATCATTAATATAATATTCCTTAGTAACATCAAAGCCTGCTTTGGTCATTAAGTTAGCTAAAACATCACCAACAACAGCACCTCGACAATGTCCAACATGCATTGGCCCCGTTGGGTTCGCAGAAACATATTCTACATTAACTACTGTGCCTTGACCAATCTTACTGGCACCGAAGGCCTCTCCAGTTGCCAAGATTACTGAAATAAGCCTTTGAAAAACAGAAGCAGAAATTTTTAGATTCACAAAGCCGGGCCCAGCCGGCTCAGCATTTTCTATACCATCAATTTTTTTCAGATAATCTGCTAATTCTTGTGCCAGCTCTTGAGGGCGACGTTTTACTGCTTTGGCAATAATCAACGCCGCATTCGTAGCCATATCGCCATGTGTAGGATCTTTGGTTGGCGTTAGCTCAACCCGCTCCAACAAGACTTCTGGTAAGTCAGGCACGGTCTGCCGCAGGGCTTCCAAAACATATTCGCGGAAGAAAACGTACAGATTATGATCAATCATATAAAAACTATCTTTCTCAAAAGCTAAGGAATCTATCTTATCCTATTTACCTAACCCTTACCAAAAAAGCCATTCTATCTTTTACTTTATCCAATAAAAATCTTACGTAGAAATCGCTAAATCGGTTAAGCGTTGATATTCTTCCATCGCATAACGGTCTGTCATGCCAGCAATATAATCTGCAACGACACGCATTGCACCTGATTTTTTCTTTTTTTCTTGCGCTTTTTCAAGACGGACTTGCCACTCCTTAGGAAGTAAATCTGTATTTGTTGATAAAATCTCAAAAAGCTCTTGAACCAACATCCGCCCTTTACGACTCATACGATTCACACGCCAATGATGATACAGATTTTTATATAAGAACTGACGAATCATTTGATTAGCATGCCCAACCTCAGAACTAAACTGCACAATACCTGTTTGTGCATACCGAATATCATCTGCATTTTTAGGCTGTAATTCTTGTATATTTAATAACGTTTGTTTCTTTAAATCGCTTACCAAGACATCAATCACTCGCCTATTCATCTCATGACGCAACCGATTGCTTCGATGCTCAGATACAGAACTCTCTTGCATCACTTTTCGTGCTTCATATAACGCTTCACCAACAATCGGAAGATCTTTTAAATCATCAAATTGTAATAATCCTGCCCGTAATCCATCATCAAGATCATGACTATGATAGGCAATATCATCCGATATAGAAGCAATTTGAGCTTCTGTAGACGCATAGCTGGACAACTCCATCGGATAAAATTGATCATACGCTTTTAAATAAGGGTCTGGATTAGCAACAGGGCCATTATGTTTGGCTAATCCTTCCAAACTTTCCCACGTCAAATTCAATCCATCAAACTCAACATAACGCTGCTCCAGCCGAGTGACTTGTCGTAAAGATTGATCATTATGGCAAAAGCCGTTGTAATCTTTCATTCCCTCTTGCAATGCATCTTCACCGGCATGTCCAAATGGAGGATGTCCAAGGTCATGTGCCAACGCTAAACATTCTGTCAAATCTTCGTTTAACCGTAGTGATCTCGCAATCGAACGTGCAATTTGTGCCACTTCCAAAGAATGCGTTAAACGCGTACGAAAGAAATCTCCTTCATGATTAACAAACACCTGTGTCTTATATTGCAATACACGAAATGCCGTTGAGTGAATGACACGATCTCTATCTCTTTGCCAAGGATTACGCCCCGATGAGGATTCAGCCTCTGGATAGACACGTCCCCTGGCTGTTGCCTCTTGCACCGCATAAATCGCTAAATCCATCTTTTTCACTCTTTGCTATGAAATGATTTGCCCATATCGCTGCTCTTATCATAAAATAAACACGATATGATCATTGAATAACCAGTAAACTGTATTCATCTGATGAAATCAACTCTATACGTCATTTTAGGTCTATGTTATGAAACTTGCCAGCTGGAATATTAACTCTATCCGACAACGCCACACCCATGTGCAACAATGGTTAACCAAAGAACAACCTGACTGGTTATTCTTACAAGAAATCAAATGCCAAAATGAGCAATTTCCAAAAGAAATCTTTGAGGAAATGGGATATCAAGTCATAGTAAATGGGCAAAAAGCTTATAACGGCGTAGCAATTTTAAGCCGTCATCCCTATCAACTCAATCATACTGTATTACCAGACTTAGACGAAGAAGAACCTCAAGCACGTTACCTTGAAATTGAAAGCCAAGGTGTTACTTTATGTAACCTGTATTTACCCAATGGGAATTCTGGCGGTGAAGAAGGTTTCCAAAGAAAGCTACATTTTATTGATGCTTTAGTAAAACGTGCAGATACATTATTAAAAAACAAACAAGATTGTATCTTTGCTGGAGATTTTAATATCTGTCCAACTGATCAAGATTATGCCCCTCAAACATTATCTTCAGATGACGCGTTACTGCGCCCTGAAAGTCGAAATGGTTTTTATCGTTTATTATGGCTTGGCATGACAGATGCTTTACGTGCTTTATACCCCACCGAAACTTTATATACCTTTTGGGATTATACCAGAGGGGCTTGGCAACGTAACGCAGGGTTACGCATCGATCACGCATTACTCTCGCCAAGAGTTGCAGAACATTTAACCAGCTTTGTCATTGATAAAGGCGAAAGAGATAAAGAGCAACCTTCTGATCATGTGCCAGTAATTATAGAGTTTTAAATATAAAAAAAGCGCTGTAATTACAGCGCTTTTTTTATTAATTAAGATGCCATCCAATGTTGACTTGCCGTTTTATAAGGCGTCTCAAAATCGTCAATTACATCCCAAAATTGATTATAATCTAGCATAATAAACGAAGGTCTTTTTCCTTCACCTTTTAAACAATGATATAAAGTTCTATTAATTCCACGATTAAAAATACCAGGGCCTGTCTTATAAGCAATAAACATATCACGATTAACATAACAATTATGATATAAAGTACGAATACATTCGTTCAAAATAGGACTATTGGGGATAGAACCAAAAAAGTCATTATGCACAACATAATTATCAGTTAATAAAAAGACATGATCATAAACCATTGGAATAACAGAATAAAATTGATCAATTGATTTAATACGAATATCTGCATCTAACCACCAACCACCATAATGATTGATAACATGAACTCTTAAAAAATCTGCTGCTTCTGCTGGATGGCGCGCTGATAAAAACAGATGACGAGCTTCTACACCATACTGTTGATAAAGCCAATCTGATGCTTCTGCTTTATTAAATATCTTTAAATTAAAATGTCCTAATCGTTGATGATATTCGAAATTCTCTACAATCTCAGGAGGAGGGTTTTGATCCCAATACATGAATAGATTATTAGGAATAGTCGCTTGCATTCCTGTACTATAAGATCTTCCTTCCACAGACAACTTACTATCTGTATTAAAAAGATCCATCATAATAGAAATATAAGTACGATCTGCTTCTTCTCCTGTTGGAAATTCTTCATAACAATTTTGCATTACTGAAAGTGCCGAAAAAGCGTCTTTATTTTCTTTATATTGTTTCCAACCCACAATATAATTATAGAAAGGCAAACTAAGACCTTTTAATTGTTCTAGTTCTTCATCTTTAATAGGAAAGTTTCCTTTTAAAAGGGCAACCATTCTAATCATCCACAGAATATGACATAGCGGATATTCTGATGGGCTTTTTGAATGCATATTAAAAGCCAATTTAAAAAGAAATGCAGCTTCTGCGTAAAAATGATTAGTGCTTAAAATATTTCCAATATCATAAGCTGCAATAACATCATTTAACCCTCTCTGTTGATATACTTCTAATGCCTGTGGGCATATAGACAACATATCTGTATAATCTACGTTTTGCTCTTCTTCCATATTTTTTCTACCTAAAACTATATAACGACCTAACTTTAACAACTTTTTGCAATAATAAACTACAAAACACCCTTTTTTCTAGAAATCAATATCTTAATCTTATGCAACGGTCCACGTTCCACGTTGTTTATAACTTACAGGATACTGTTCTGTTACTTCATCAAACATTTTTTGATCCATTAATTTTAGAGAAGGAAACTCTTTAGTTACACCTTCTACACATCGATAGTAGGCACGATTAATAGCACGCATAAACACACCTGGCCCCGTTTTATAAGAAATAAATAATTGTTCATACTCATAACAATTACGATAAATAGACAATAAACAATCCATTAAAATTACATTATTTGCCGTTGCTGCAAAAAAATCATTATGAATGAAATATCCATCCGTTAACAACAACACATTGTCATAATTTCTAGGAATATATTTTTCTAAAACATCCTCTGAAACGATTTTAAGATCTGCGTCAACCCAAAAACCACCACATGAATTAATCACATGCACTCGTAAAATATCAGCAGCTTCTGCTGGATGGCGTGACTTTAAGAAAATATTTTTTGCTTCTTTTCCATAATACTTATAGAGCCACTCTACTGCTTTGTCTTTATTAAACACATCAATAGAGTATTTAGGAAAATTTTGTTGATGGAATTCAAGATTTTCAAGAACATCTTGAGGAGTATTTTCATCCCAATAAAAAAACAGCTTTCTAGGAATTTCTGTTCTACGTATTTTATTGGGGAAATTACCTTGATTTAAACCATTATAAATTAATTTTAAGCAAATCGCATCAATTTCTTCACCTGTGTGAAAAAGTTCATAACTACAACCAATCTTTTGAAACGCTTCCAGTATGGAATGTTCCCCTTGGTTATATTGTTGCACTACAGTAATATAATTAAATAAAGGTTCAGATAATTCTTTTAAACGATTGAGATCTTCTATTGCCAGCTCTTGAGCCCCTTTTATTAAACATAAGAGTTTAACTTGCAATAAAATTTCTTCTCTTGGATGACCTTCAGGATCACTAAGACGATAAGAAATTGCCTCTTGATAAAAGGCTGCTGCTTCTTTAAAAAAGCTATGCATATGCAGATGATTCGCAATATTAAAAGCCGTCATGACATCATGACAACCGTGCTGATTAAATAACCCTTCAGCAACTGGACACTCTGTTACCAACACCCGCAAAGCATTTTCATCTACCATCAAAGACTAATCCTATAAATAAAAAGTCCAAATTATTAATACCTTGAAACATTTACAACCTAACTAATTAGATTAGTTAAATTTATTAAGGTATCTTATAAAGCAAAAGATATAATAATCAAAACATTTATAATCATTTTTATATATAAATTTATTTTAAAAATTTTCAAATATTAACTGTAAAAAAACATACATTGAAAACTCTATATAACTATAAATCAATATAAACAATTAAAAAGATAATAAAAGGCAGAAAACACCTTTGCTTTCTTGTTATCTTTTCGTATTATAAGACGTTTTGATGAAATCAAGGTATAAAATGCGTACAAAATCATTTTTCTGGGCTTTTCCCGCGGCAATGAGTATTGGTTTACTCACTTCTCATTTAGTCATGGCACAACCATCTGTAAAATCAGCCACACAATCTCCATTATCTTTTCCTGTACCTACGTTGTTGCAAGAGGATAACAATTATACAGTGCAACATACGAATGCTTATGGAAATTGGAGCATTATTTCAGGCCAACCTTATGCAAGCCTTTTATGGCAACAACCTAACTCCTCTTTAAAACTCTACATCACACCATCACAAAATATGATTACTCTTGATGTGATTGCAAAGAAAAAAGAAAATAGAGATTATAAACTGCCCTTCATTACTTGGAACATCAAAAATGTTTCTGTAACTTTAAATAAAGTAAGTGATTACAAAGGATGGGTTCAATTTTCAACTGCTGTCTATACACAAAATATTGATAAACTTGTTTCTGCCTTACAAGACGAAACACCCATGATATTGAATCTTTCTGTCCTGCATTCTATTCCTATTAGTACAAATGGTTTACATTCTACTATGGAAGACTTTATACGACTTATTCGTCAAAATAATCTAATTGCTCCCAAACCTCTCGCAGTTAATGTCATAGAAGATGATACCTTTGTACCTTTAGACGGTATGTCTCCTGAAATTTTCCCTCTTTATCAAGAAGCGAACTATTACGTAAAACAATGTATATCTATGGGTAGCACCGCTACATCAAATAAAACAAGATATAATATTTGCATGAAACGCAATCAACTTCTTAAGCAAATGAAAGCCAAAGGCTGGTGCTGGGGAAGTGGTGATGTTGATCAACATGATAAAGATAAAAACTGGCGAAAATGTGCTATGAGCCCTAGAGGTGATATTGAAAAAATCAAAAACAATACGAAAAAAGACTTTGACAAAGCAAAAGCTATAACCGGGAACAATTAATCCTCTACAATTATAATATTTAATAAATAACCAATAAAAGGTAAAATGATGTTTCGCTCTCTTTTTGATCGTTGGAAAATGGTCGGTTTGTTAACAACCTGTGTCTTCGCACTCTCAATCGTGCCTACAATCACAGTCTCTGCGAAAAATACTTCTTCGCAAACAAGCCCAGCACCTGAACTAGCATATCCTAAATATGGAGAGTGGCGCTATAATCCGCAAAGTACCCCACCAACATTAATGTGGTGGAACGAACGGATGCCGATGGTTCCCGTACTATACATTTCTTTTTTACCCAATCAAATCATTCTTAATGCAGTCACCCCTAACTGGCCTGACACAGGAATTATTTTTTACATCAAAAATCAAAGTGACAAACTTGGTCAAAACCTAACATTACTGAAAAAAACGAATAAAAATAACTTTTATCAAGCTATTATTTATGGTGCAAAGGATCAACAAGACTTTATCAATGACTTAGTCTCTTCTCGTAAGGCACGATTAATCACACCGTCTTCATATTCCCAGTCTTTGTCTTTAAAGCATGTTTATGATGCAATGACTGCCATTATTTCTAGCCACCCAGATTTGCATTTCACATTACCAAATACGAAATAAACACAAATAATGACTGCGCCTTAAAATTATCTCTTTTCTGATTGGAAAAGATAAGAGTATATTAACGCTATTCTTTAAACCCCACATCAAAGGATACAATAATGACCGCTTCAGATAATAAAAAATCAGCTCATCAACAAGATGTTACCGAAGTCATTGTTGCAGATATTGGCGGAACAAATGCGCGATTTGCAATTGCCAAAGTGCAAAATGGTAAAGTATTATCAATTGATAATGAAAATATTTTAAAAACAGCTGAATATGCGACATTACAATTAGCTTGGGATGCTTTTGGACAAAAAATCGGCCGTCCACTTCCAAAAGCTGCATCTATGGCAATTGCCTGCCCTATCCGTGGGGATATTCTCAAATTTTCTAATAGTCCTTGGATCATCCGTCCTGCTTTACTGGCAGAACAACTTAAATTAGAAACGCTTGTTTTAATTAATGATTTCGAAGCTGTCGCACATGCAACAGCCCATAGCGATGGCACTTATTTAAAACATATCTGTGGTCCAAAACGCAAAGAACCATTAACAGGTGTTACTTCTATTGTTGGTCCTGGAACAGGCCTTGGTGTTGCTTCATTAATGTTTGAAGACGATTCTTATCACGTTATCCCAAGTGAAGGTGGTCACATCACTTATGCACCTTGTGATAATATTGATATTAGTATCCTACGTTACTTAAAACAACATTATCGCCGTGTCTCCGCAGAACGTATTATTTCAGGCCCAGGATTAGGCAATATTTATGACGCACTAGCTGCAAGTGCTGGCCTGCCGGTTAGCCATCATAGCGATAGCAACCTTTGGGATTCAGCATTAAAAGGAACCGATCATCTAGCAGCTGCTGCACTTGAAAGATTTTGCTTAAATATGGGAACTTTCTGTGCTGATATCGCATTAGCTCAACTCTCTAACCGCGTTGTCATTAGTGGTGGTATTGGTCAATTACTAGCTGACTACCTTCCTCAATCAGGCTTTGGTGAACGTTTCGTTGACAAAGGCCGCTTTGAAAGAATGTTAGCTCAACTTCCTGTTGAAGTTCTAACTTATCCTCAACCTGGTTTGTTAGGTGCTGCAGCTGCTTATGCTGTAAAACATACAAAAAAATAAATTAAGATTCATGTCCTAATGAATACAAATAAACCTGAACAAACCGAAAAAGAGGCTAAGATCAAGCGCCGTGAAAAAGAAGCTGCGGCGCTTCGTGAAAACCTTAAACGACGCAAAGAGCAGCAACGCAATAAAAAAGAACAGCAGTCTTAAGCTATTTTTCAAGAAAAAGCTTGTTTGAATCTCTAACGTCGTTTATTGAAAAACTCATCATTTCGGAAGATTTAAGAGGAATACACGAATGCCAATTATGCCAGACAGTTGGATTACAAAAATGGCAAAAGATCGTAAAATGATCGAACCTTTTGCGGATAAACAACATCGTGAAGGCATAATTTCTTATGGTGTATCCTCTTATGGATATGATGCCCGTGTTGCGGATGAATTTAAAATTTTTACAGATATTGATAACGCTATTGTTGATCCGAAAAATTTTACACCGAACAGTTTTGTTACACGAAAAACAGACGTATGTATTATTCCCCCCAACAGCTTTGCATTAGCTCACACGATTGAATATTTTCGTGTGCCTAGAGATATTTTAGTGGTTTGCCTTGGCAAATCAACTTATGCCCGTTGTGGCATTATCGTCAACGTGACCCCTTTGGAACCTGAGTGGGAAGGTCAAGTGACGATTGAAATTAGTAATACAACCCCTCTTCCTGCAAAGATTTATGCCAATGAAGGCATTTGTCAATTTCTCTTTTTCCAGGGCAGTGCACCTTGCGATATCAGCTATGCCGATAAAAAAGGGAAATATATGGGCCAATTAGGCGTTGCAACTCCACGTTTATAATAGACTGAGAAACTGAAAAATATGGATCGATTTTTAATTCGTGGGGGCAGACCCCTACACGGTGATATTGTTATTGGCGGTGCAAAAAATGCAGCTTTGGCAATTATGCCTTGTGCACTTTTAACCTCTGAAACCCTTTCTTTGAAAAATATGCCACAGATTGTGGATATTAAAACCATGTGTGATCTTATCCATCAACATGGCCTAGATATCAGTATTGATAGCAAAGACCCGCATCATTACTCCTTCAAAGGCGAAATCACCAATACTGAAGCTCCATATAATATCGTTTCCAAAATGCGTGCTTCTGTGTTGGTCTTAGGGCCATTACTCGCACGTTGTGGTAAAGCTCGCGTTTCTTTACCTGGTGGTTGTGCCATTGGGACACGCCCTGTCAATCTTCACTTAGAAGCATTAACCGCTTTGGGTGCAGAGATTGAAATCGATGGTGGGTATATTAACGCAACAGCACCAAAAGGATTAACAGGTACACGCTTTGTATTTCCTTTCGTTTCTGTTGGAGCAACAGAAAATACTGTCATGGCAGCAACCCTTGCAAAAGGCAGAACGGAATTATTAAACGCTGCTCGTGAACCAGAAATTTGTGACTTAATCGATTGTTTGGTCGCTATGGGTGCAAAAATCCAAGGCCGAGGCACTAGCCATCTGATTATTGATGGTGTCGATGCCTTACATGGTGCGGAACACTCTATCCTATTCGATCGCATTGAATGTGGCACGTATGCGTGTGCTGCTGGGATTACAGGCGGAGAGTTGCGTTTAATTGGTGCAAAAACAGAATATCTTGGCTCTGTCCTACATGCATTAGAAGAATGTGGTGTGGAAGTTTTCCAAGAGGACAATGCTATTCGCGTTCGTCGTACAGGCAGCTTACGCGGTATTGATATTATGACCGAAGCTTACCCTGGATTCCCAACCGATATGCAAGCACAATTCATGGCGCTTCTTTCTATTTCAGAAGGTGCCAGCATGATTACAGAAACAATTTTCGAAAATCGCTTCATGCATGTGCCAGAATTAAACCGTATGGGCGCAAGAATCAACGTTCATGGCTCCTCTGCAATTATTCGTGGCGTTCATTCTTTATCAGGTGCACCTGTAATGGCAACCGACTTACGCGCATCATTTTCTTTGATCTTAGCCGGCCTTGCCGCTGCTGGAGAAACCAGCTTGAACCGCGTTTATCATTTAGATCGTGGTTATGAAGCTGTAGAGAAAAAACTTGCTGCTTGTGGCGCTAATATCGAGCGAATTAAAAATTAATCTGTTTCATATACTAAATTAAAAACAAGATTATATTGTTTTGTCTTTATATTCTGATTATATTTAATCATTATTAATTAAATATAATCAGTTTTTTTATTATTTTTATCGATTGCTGGAATATCTGCATCTGACATGAACAATAACTCTTTGATCCTTGCTCTTCCAAAAGGAAGAATCCTTAAAGCCTGCATTCCCTTACTAGAAGCAGCGAATATTATTCCAGAACCTGCATTCTTTGATGCTGACAGTCGGTTATTACGATTTAAAACCAATGATCCTGGATTAGATATCATCCGTGTCAGATCTTTTGACGTTGCAACTTTTGTTGCTTTTGGCACTGCGTCCCTTGGGATTTGTGGTTCTGACGTATTAATGGAATTTGATTATCCAGATATTTATGCCCCATTGAACCTAGATGTAGGGCGTTGCCGTTTATCTGTGGCACAGCTTGCCAATACCAAAGATAAAAATTTAGAAGACCCGGCCAGATGGTCTCAAATCCGTGTCGCAACCAAATATCCAAATATTACACGTCGCTTTTTTGCTAAAAAAGGCGTACAAGCAGATATCGTAAACTTACACGGAGCGATGGAATTGGCTCCAGTATTAAAACTATCCAATTTAATTATCGATCTTGTTGATACGGGCTCTACCTTAAAAGCGAACGGATTACAAGAAGTCGAAACCATTGTTGATGTCTCTAGTCGTTTGATTATTAATCGTACAGCATTAAAAACGCAATCTGCACGCATTAATGCACTGACCGAGCGCTTCCGTCAAACGCTACCTCCTCAATCCATTGCGTAATTAAGGTATTGTCATGCAATATTTAATGACCACACAATCTGATTTTTCTGCTATTTTTAATCGTTTATTAACAGAAAGAGCAATGGATACGTCTGCTGTAAAGCATCCAGTAACCGAGATTTTAGAGAATGTTAAAACAAATGGCGACACAGCCCTTTGTGAATATACAGAGCGTTTTGACCGCCTTCCCATTACCACTTCGGAACTACGCATTACTGATAAAGAAATCAAAGATGCTTATAACGAGATTTCTCCTGAATTATTAGAAGCTCTGGATGTCGCAGCTTATCGAATTCGATCTTTTCATGAAAAGCAACTTCCTCCTAATCTACATTACGAAGATGATAGTGGATTTGAATTAGGATATCGTTGGCGTCCAATGGATTCTGCAGGTCTTTATGTGCCTGGTGGAACCGCTGCTTACCCTTCATCTGTTTTAATGAATGCTATTCCAGCCACTGTTGCTGGCGTTAAAAGATTAGCAATGTGCGTGCCTACCCCTGATGGACAATTAAATCCATTAGTTTTAGCCGCAGCTCATAAAGCAGGCGTGACCGAAATTTACCGTGTAGGTGGTGCTCAAGCCGTTGCTGCACTCGCTTATGGAACAGAAACGATTTCTGCTGTGGATTACATCGTTGGCCCTGGAAATGCCTATGTCGCTGAGGCTAAACGCCAAGTTTATGGATTAGTCGGGATTGACAGTGTCGCAGGTCCTTCTGAAGTCGTTGTCGTTGCTGATAAAGACAATAATCCAACCCATATTGCTTTGGATTTATTGGCACAATCAGAGCATGACAAAATGGCTCAATCAATCTTTATTACCAATGACAAAGAATTTGCAGATCAAGTTGTTAACGCCGTTAATGAACAGTTAGAAATATTGGCACGCAAAGACATTGCAAAAGTTAGTTGGGAAAATCATGGTGCTGTCATTGTGGTTCAATCTTGGAATGAAGCAGCCATCTTAATTAACAAGATTGCCCCTGAACATCTAGAGTTAATGGTCGAAGAATCCAATAATCTCTTTGAAGATGTTCGTCATGCAGGAGCTATTTTTATCGGAAAATGGTGTCCAGAAGCCATTGGTGACTATGTTGGTGGCCCTAATCACGTCTTACCAACCAGCGGAGCAGCACGTTTTTCTTCTGGATTATCCATCTTTGACTTTATGAAGCGCACAACATTCCTTAAGTCAAATGAGCAAGGGATTGAAAATGTTGGCCCTGCGGCTGTTGCTATTGCAAATACCGAGGGATTAACAGCACATGCGCTCAGCATTTCGCAACGTTTAAAGAGTTTAGAAAAATAAAAGCTAGACTTTTTAAAGAAATAGTCGTTAAGTTGTGACAGTTTTAATATGATTAATAAAATATAAGGCAAAATATCTACAAATGTCTAAAGAAGATATGATCGAATTTAATGGAACAGTAACAGAGCTGCTTCCGAATGCTATGTTTCGTGTTAAGTTAGATAATGAACATGTTATTTTGGCACATACCAGCGGTAAAATGCGCAAAAACCGTATTCGTGTATTGGCTGGTGACCGTGTGAGTGTTGAAATGACTCCATATGACCTAAGTAAAGGTCGTATTACTTTTCGCTTTAAATAAAGTGACCGTAATGGGTAACGCTGTACCAACTTATAACGTTACCAAACTGCCAATTGTGCTTGCCTCTGCATCGCCCAGACGGTTACAGCTGTTGGAACAGATTGGTATTGCCCCACAAACAATCATTGCAACCGATATTGATGAAACCCCTTTGAAACAAGAATTACCAAGGGTGTATGTGCAACGGTTAGCTAATGCCAAAGCCATGGCTGCGCAATCAAACTCTAAAGATAGTCAGTTTATTTTAGCAGCAGATACAATTGCTGCTGCAGGCCGACGAATTCTCAATAAAACCTCAGAACGTCATATTGCTAAAAAGCATTTAAGCTTGCTCTCTGGCCGTAGACACCGTGTCTATACCAGTGTGGTTCTGTTAAATACACTAACTGGCAAAACGTCCTCTCGGCAAGTATGTACAATGGTGCAATTTTCTCGCCTCACCGAGAAACAACTTGAGCACTATCTTGATAACGAAGAATGGAAAGACAAAGCTGGCTCTTATGCCATCCAAGGAATCGCTGCCTCATTTATCCAAGCCATCAGTGGCAGTCATAGCAATGTAGTCGGTCTCCCTTTATTTGAAACTGCACAATTGTTGCGCGGACATGGGTTGATTCTTTAGTAAACGATAATATTTATAATTTCATCTTGTTTCAAAGCTTCTAAACCAACAAATTTTTAAGATTAATCAATGCATTCTTTTACCATCGCTCAAATAGAAGATTTATTCGAAAAAATTAATCAAGAAGAACTTTTAACAAACGAGGGCTATGCTGAGATTATGGCTTCAGGCGAAATCCAGCTTCCCGAGCTTTATTATGCATATGGTACACAGAAAAGAGTTCCTATCCAATGCCCAATAGGTATGCCCCCTCAAACCTCTGGGATACCAACCTCTATTGCTTATCCAGCAATGACAATTACCCATATTAAGAATGCCATTCTATTACCTGGCGGCATTATTATCGCAAAAAATAAAATCCTAATCGATAGTTTTGCATCAAACTGGGATACGACTTATCATAATTTTTTAAAAAAAATAGATGAAACGCACTGGGGAATATCAAATATTTCTACCAATATCACCATAGATTATCCAGTTTTCTTTTGTGATTATCAGCACTCTGACTTCTATGGACATTTTATGTTAGATAGCCTAACACGCATGTGGGGACTGCTTTATCTAAAAAACTTTTATGGTTTAAAAAATATTCATACTCTTCAAACCTTTACCAAGCAATATATTACAGAATATTTAAAGTTATATCAGTTTAATGATGAGCAAATTATACAAATTACAGAACCCGTATTAGTAAAAGACCTATTTTTAGCCAAAAAATCACTTCAAATCCAAGAATATTGCTCTCCAGCTTTACCTTTATGCTGGAACCCATTAAAACGCCCCTTAGTAAACAATCATAAAGCACGTTTATATATCTCACGTAGGACTCAAACCAAAAGAGCTTTACATGATGAAGATAAAATTGAACGTTTTTTTGCTTCGCATGGATATACAACTATTTATCCAGAAACATTAAGTATCGCACAACAAATTATTCTGTTTAGCAATGCTAGCCACATCATAGGCCCTTCAGGCACCAATATGTTTGGAATTGCTTTTGCCCCCCCTGATTGCCAGATTATGATTTTAGCATCAAATGCATTTGTGCATTACAGTGAATTTTTCCTAAGGTGCCAGTCTTCTGAAAAAATGTACTTATTAACTGGAAAAAGTGAAGCTTATATTTCTGCAAAATATGCTGGTGATATTAATGCTCCATGGTCTATCAATTTTGATAAGTTACAAGAAATGGCATACAATTTTAATTTTATATAATTAATAAAACTGATGTTTCTATCATAATTATATCTTAGGATAAAACAATCATAATGTATAAAGGATAATCTTAATGGAAATGGAAGATTTTATCACCTATTGTAAAGCAGGACATCCGATTTCTCCTGCAGACATAGAGTTAATGCCATTGTTACATCAATGCGCTTACGAAGCACAAAAGATCACGATGGAGTTAAATAACTCTTTTCATTCACAGGCGGAAATCGTTGATCTGTTCAGCCAATTAACAGGTCAAGCTGTTGATCCTTCTTTTGTATGTTTCCCTCCCTTTTATACTGACTTTGGCAAAAATATTCATATTGGAAAGAATGTATTCTTTAATACAGGATGCTCTTTTCAGGATCGTGGAGGAATTTTTATCGGAGATAACAGCTTTATTGGGATGAATGTCACTATTGCCACGCTTAACCATGGATTACAGCTAGAACACCGAGCAACGACCTCTCCTTCCCCTGTCCATATTGGAAACCATGTATGGATTGGATCGAACGTCACTATTTTACCCGGCATTACTATTCATGATAATGCGGTTATCGGTGCAGGAGCTGTCGTCACCAAAGATGTCGCGGCAAATAGTATTGTCGCAGGCGTTCCTGCTAAATTTATTAAAAATATTAACGATTAAAAGACAAGCCCTTTCACAGCCTGATTAGCTCTAAGATTTTATTGTATGACAGAAATTAGACTTCTTGCCTCTCCAGGGGTAATCCGTATTGCCGTCACTCAACAACAAAGCCTTTTAGACTTTGCCATATGGTATCCTGGACTTTCAGACGGGTTTGGCGATATTTATTTAGGGCGTGTAGAAAGCTCTTTACCGGCTTTGGGGGGGGCATTCATCACTCTAGGGAATAATTTCTCTGGATTTCTTGCTGATAATGCCGGGGCAAAAAATTTACATAAAGGCGACTGGACAGCCGTTCGCATCACACGCAGTGCTCAAGGTGGAAAAGGCGTTAGGCTAGATGCTCGAAATCTTCCTGATCTAAACTTACCTGAGAATAAATCACCTCAATGCCTTGTAATCGGCCCTTCCCCTTTTGAAGAGCTCGCAAAAAGATGGTCTGACGCAGATATTTTACTGAGTGATCCAAGCCTCATTCATTTATTACCTCCTGAATATAAATCAAGAACTTCGGTAACAACAGAATCAATCGATCCAGAATTATTAGAGCAAATCGATTCTTTAGAGACACCCGATGTAGAGCTGCCTATCGGCATGAGAGCCAGTATTACACCAACACCCGCCTTAGTTGCCATTGATATGGATACAGCAACACAAAGTAATGATAATCAGGCAAAACTACGCGCACAATTTAATGCCAATAAAGAAGCATTACCTGCTTTGTTACATCAATTAAGACTACGTAATTTATCAGGTGTGATTATTGTTGATATGGCAGGACTACCCATTAAAAAACGTCGTCTCTTTCAAGAGGATTTTGAAGAAGCCTTACAACAAGATCCATTACAGCCTCGTTTTCTTGGCTTTACAAATTTGGGGCTAGCAGAAATAACGCGTCCTCGTAAACGCCCCCCTTTGCATGAGATTCTTTTTTCTGATCATGGACGTGCCATTCGAATCCTAGGAATAGTAGAGAATCAGTTTAAAAGTCTAACTTCCTACCACCAATATCATCAAATAACATTAATATTGAACCTTGGGCTTACTCAAGCATTGCAAAAAGACACTTGGGCAACTAATCATTTTGAACAAAGATGTGGCGTTTCATTAAAAGTCGAATCAAACCCATCCTTTTTAAATCATCAATGGGAGTATCATTATGCCTAATCCATCTGAAAAATGTCCTATTTGTAAAAAAAATATCGTGCCTGAATATAAACCTTTTTGCTCTAAAAGATGTGCTGATATTGACCTAAACCGTTGGTTTTCTGGAGATTATCGTCTAAGCTCTGAACCAAGAGATGAGGAGGAATTCGAAGAATTACAAAATTCTTTAAAAGAAACACTTGATCCCGATCACAATGTAGGGTAAATGCTTTGTATACAGTAATTCACTGGCACCGAAACAGTGAATATCTATCAGTGCCCAAGTAGCTCAGTCGGTAGAGCAAGCGACTGAAAATCGCTGTGTCGGTGGTTCGATTCCGCCCTTGGGCACCATTCTAATTCCCCAATATAAAATAATTATTTTAAAATTATTACTCTGTTTATGATCCGATGTACAGTTTTGTCATAGTCATAAACTGCATAATGTTGAGTGGTACGATTATCCCAAAAAACAATATCTCCTGCTTGCCAATGCCAGCGAATTGTAAATTCTGGTTTCGTAACCTGTTTCAGGTATCGTGCGAATAACAGGATACGTATCGGCGGGTTTTCTCGTTTAGTTCTTTCCAACGTCAAAATTTTCATCGGTTTCACCAAATCTTGACGTTGGAAAGAACTTCGAAAAATTCAAAATACAGATTAGATAAAATCTTTACAGATAAAACTAAGTGGTATGGATACTCAAAGACTTAAATTACAAACCTTGTTAGAATATGTCAAAGAAGATACTGCTCATATTAAAGTAAGCGCAACAATGCTCTATAATGAGCTTAAAGGAAAGAAAACTTATCGTTTTGTAGTTTTATTAATTTAAAAATGCTTATAGAAATATGCCTCTAGAACACCACTTGTGCTGCCTATTTGATTAGGAGAAACGTATTTAGGTGCATCGTTAATAGCTAATTTTTTTGCTACCGGTCCTGAAAAGGCAACTCCGCCCAAAAGAGAAAATGAAGTGTTTTCATCTAAATTATATTCCCCTGAAAAATCAATTTCATTAGAAATATGATGACTACTTCCTCTTTTAAAGCCTGCTCCTGTTGGGTGAATTAACGATAAATTATAAAAATGTACACCCAAAGTTAAACTATCATCCTTAGTAAAAAAATGAATAGGAGGAACAGCTGTAATATCAAATTGCTGTATTTGTAGATTAGATAGACCAACCATATACATACCAACAATTTCACCTGGCCAATATCCTCCATAGGTATACCGTTTACCATCAATCAAGAAAAAAGGATCATAACTGCGTTTAACAGTTCCATTAGGATTTTTATTACCGCTGAATCGCGTATAACGATAAAAAATATGAGGCTTCCAAGAAAGGTTTGAAAAGGTATATCCTGGTTCGATATACATTCCATAAGCCTCGGTAGAGCGATATTGATTATTTCCATGACTATTTTGCTGCCCCACAAAATTTCCATAAAACGTAAAGTTTTTATTAATATTCAACCAGTTAATCGGAACAAATATCCCGCCAAAACTAAGGCCTACAATATTCATCCCATTTCTGTTTCCACGGATATTATCATCATAATGAGATGAACTATCTGCGTCTCTAACATGAATATAGGTCATCGTTACATAAGCAGATCTGTTTTTATAATCTGCTCCATTTTTTGCACCTTGCTTCTTTTTAAATAAACTAATATCAAATCCTATAAATTTTGTTTTTGGCCTATCGTTATTATGATTATATGAATTGTCACTGTTATTTTCTAACATGAAAATATCAGCACGTGAGGATTACCCTTTATATTTAATGGTTCCTGGGCCATTAAAAGCAAAACGTGGTGCATACCACCAAGCACCGCTATTGCTGTTATAAGTTCCTTTACCAAGAAGAAAACCATCATCAATAGCAAAGTGTTGCTTTCTACCTATAATGGATATTGATTGTTCTTTATTGTTGATAGAAAAAGGAAATCTCATATCAAGATTAGCATCTTCGATATTAATACCTTTTTTATTTCCTGCGGTTTGTGAGATACTCATCCCATCACCATCTCCCAGTGTTGTAGAGGCAACCGTTGAAATTTGACCTAAGATATCAAAATGCCACGGTGTTTGCCATGTGCCGTCTAGAACTGGATATGCGTATAATTCACCATAGGTTGTGTTACTATTTTTTGTAATACGATTATTTTTATGAATAACATATGAACCACCACCAAAATTGGTATTCGGTAGATAAATACCCACACCACCAACATCCATAGATAATGATAAAGAAACCTTATCTTTTTGAAAAGAAACAATTTCTCCAAATGTAGTATTAGAGTACATAAATATTGAAATAATAGTAAAATACAGATAAATACTTCTCTTTTGACTTATACTGTAAAAATATACATAATATTTGTACGTCGCAAAGCGACTGAATAAAAAAATAAACATTTAAATATTTCTTGTAATATATTTTGATTTTATATTTCGTAATGTATTACAAACGTTTATTTTTATTTTCTATTTATAATACTGATTACGAAAATTTTGAAAAATTGAACATTATTTTAAAATTGTTGCTCTATTCATAATGCGATGTACAGATTTGTCGTAATCATAAACTGCATAATGTTGCGTGGTACGATTATCCCAAAAAGCAATATCTCCCGCTTGCCAATGCCAGCGAATTGTAAATTCTGGTTTCGTAATATGCTGGAATAAATAATCTAATAATAACTGGCTTTCTTTTTCCGAAAGCTCATTAATTCTGGTTGTAAACCCTTCATTCACATAGAGAACTTTTTTTCCTGTTTCCGGTATCGTGCGAATAACAGGATGCGTTATCGAAGGATTTTCTCGTTTAGTTCTTTCTAATTTATCTAAATTTTCATCTGTTTCACCGAATCTTGACGTTGGGAATGACTTAGAAAAATCATGAGTAGCGGTCAATGTTTCCAAAAAAGACTGCAAAGCAGGTGATAACTCATCATAAGCTTTTTCTACGTTTGACCAAAATGTATCCCCTCCATATTCAGGCACTTTTTTAGCTTGTAAAACTGCGCCATAAGGTGGATTTTTTGAAAAAGAAACATCACTATGCCACAAGGCATTATCACGCAAATCATTTAATTGAGTATCTAATACAATTAATTCTGGATGATTTGGAACATGTGGATAAATAGGATGAATATGCAAATTTCCAAAGTTGGATGCAAAATCAACTTGCTGTTGTGGGGAAATATTTTGATTACGAAAAAAAACAACTTTGTGATTCAATAAAGCTTCTTCTATGAACGCTTTATCCTTAGTGGATAACGGTAAAGACAAATCAATATGATTAATTAGAGCCCCCACTGCTGGGGTAAGCGGTTGTGTTGCACTCATTTTTAATTCCCTTAATGTAATGGTAAATAAATAAAAAATTAATTTTCTTGCACGCCTAATGCAGATAAAAGCTGTAAACGATATTGCTCAAACTCAGGATGCTGACGTCTTTTGGCTCTATCCCAAGGAATATCGAGGCTATAACTAATGCTTCCTTTATTTAAGACGACGACTTGGTCGGCCATTAATAATGCATCGTCAATATCATGAGAAATCAACAGCACCGCACAATGATGCTTACGCCATAAATCAATAACCAATTTACGCATTTGAATTTTTGTTAATGCATCTAAAGCTGCAAAAGGTTCGTCTAACATTAAAAAAGCAGGCTCTCTCACCAAAGCTCTGGCAATCCCTACTCTTTGCGCTTCGCCACCCGATAAAGTTCTTGGCCAAGCATCCGCACGATGCTCTAAATTAACCTCTTGTAAGACCTGTAGTGCTTTTTTCTTTACTGTTCGGAGTATCCAATCCAATGACAACATTTTGCCAAACTTTTTTCCATGGAAGCAAGCGACTTTCCTGAAAAATAATGGCTTGCTCACCCTGCTTTTCAACGACACCAGTTGTTGCTTCTTCTAAATCAGCCAGAATACGTAATAATGTCGTTTTTCCAGAACCACTTGGCCCTAACAACACTGTAAATTGCCCAGCAGGAATAGAAAGATGAATATCATCAAGAACAGCAACATCATTAAATATTTTCGTTAAATGTTTAATGTGAACTGCGCTGGACGAAAAGACATCCACTTTATTATTTTCTACACTTTGTAACATCTTTAGTTTTCTTTAAAAAATAATGGATGCCAAGTTAGAATTCTTTCTTCGACCACACGAATTAGAAAGTCTGAAAGCAATCCCAATGAACCGTAAATAATGAGGCCTAAAATAATAATATCTATTCTAGAAAATTCTTGTGCCTGCATAATCATAAAGCCAATACCACTATCTGCATTAACCTATTCTGCGACCACCAACATTAACCACGAAACCCCAACAGAGTAACGGATCCCTTGTAAAAGGTCTGGCAATGTTCCAAGAAAAATAATATGAAAAATAACTGTTTTACGATCAAGTTTAATCGTTCTGGCAAGCTCTAGTAATTTTGGATCAATATTTTTAATCCCATTATACAAACAAAAATAAATCGGGAAAAAAGCACCTACTGAAATTAAGATAACTTTAGAAGATTCCCCAATACCAAACCAGAAGACAAATAAAGGAACCAAAGCAAGCGTTGGAAGATTACGTAATATCTCCAAAGGAGAATGGATAATATCTTCCCCAATTTTGGTAAGACCTGCCCACAAGCCAAGTGTTACCCCAGCAATCAACGCAAAACTAAACCCTAATACAATACGAGACAAAGAAACATAAAGGTTAGTCGATAGATTTCCAGTGAATAACTCTGTTTTCATCGTATGTAAAACAGTCATCGGAGAAACAAAAATAGACGTATTCACTAATCCAAGGCTGCATGATAATTGCCACAAAACAAGAAGCGCAACGCATGAGAGATAACGGCGAAATTTATGATAAGAAAATGGAGCACTTTTCTTGGTTTTACTTTTCTTTACAACTCTTGATCGCTCTGCGTCATTAAATAAAATATATTCAGAACCTTGAACATTACTCATAGGATTTAACCTTTCCAAATACTATCTTGTACATTTATTTTGGCTGGAATTAGATGTTGCTCAAAAAAGCTGTCCGCAATTTTTTGTTGTTCAGCAATCGCATCTGGTTGCACAAGAGTGGCTCCAAAATTACATCTGTCTAAAATCACCGTTAAAATTTGTGGAGATAAACCACTAGCACTCTGTAAATATTTGATAAATTTTGTTTTATCTTGAGTGATTAATTGATCATTTTCAGCAAGAGAAGAAACAAAACCTTTTACTAACTGTGGATTGTTTTTTACAAAATCTTTATTAGCAATATAATAAGTTCTATTGGCAACAATGCCTTTACCCGTTGTTAAGGTTCTGACTGTATTATCTGCTTGAGCAATGGCTAGGAAAGGATCCCAAATAGCCCATGCATCAACCCTTCCTGTGTTAAATGCTGATTGCGCAATCGCAGGAGGAAGAAAAACAGGTTGAACATCTTTAAGTGATAGTCCTACTTTTTTTAAGGCTGCTAATAATAACCAATTTGCATTTGATCCACGGGTTACTGCGATCTTTTTCCCTTTTAATCCAGCAAGGTCTTGAATATTACTCGCTTGATGGACAATAATCGCTTCACTGTCAGGAGATGGTGGTTCTTGAGCAATATAAACAATATTTTTTGATGCACTCTGAGCAAAAATAGGAGGCGTATCACCCACTTCACCAACATCAATAGATCCAGCAAGCAATGCTTGTACTAATGGAGGCCCCGCTACAAATTGACTCCAACTAACTTTTCCTGGGAATTTTTTGATAATTTCGCTGTTTCTAAATAAATCCAATGGATCACAAGATTGATACCCGACCCTTATTGTTCCAACCTCTTGTGCTAATCCCTGTTGAGTTTTAGAGAGCAAAGCTAATGCTCCAGCCCCTACTCCAATATTTTTTATAAACTGTCTTCTATTATACATAATAATATACTTTCTAAAAATGTATTTAATATAAAATAACAATATATTAGTAGTATAATATCTTTTTACGTATATAAAAGTGTTTTTTATATAAAAACTATTTTATATAGTACAATTATCAAGTAAAAATCTAACTTGATTATAAAAAATCTATGCTAACTCTAAAGGGGCAGCACCAGAATCACTTCAAACTTAAATCACAAAAGAGAAAAAAATAATCAATACCATAAAATATCAAATGACTTATCGAATCTCATAATCTATGAGCCAATATCACTGCTATCATTAAACCAACTTAATTTACGCAATGAATCATCATCAAGTTTAATACAGAGCTATAAAAAACATATGCCTTTATTCCCCATATAAAATAAAATATGAACAAACTTTGTTGTTTTTACTCATATTTTTATAATGAAAATAGTTTGATTTTTTATAAGATAATTTTACTTAAATTTAAAAATTTCAATTAATCCAATATGTTAAAAAAATAAAAAGTTGATTTATCTTTGAATAGGTGTATAAGTGAACATGATAATATGTACATATATACATGAATACTGACAATATTCAGGGTGCATTATTAAAGAATAGAATGTTAAATAATCTTACGATAACGATTTGAAAAATATGATCGAAAAAAAGGAATTTACATCAACAGATGATACCTCTGAAGGATCTTCTGTTCGTCATAATGATCATCAGGCGTCGCATCACATTGCAACGCATCATCCATCTGAAGAATATATTTCACTGGATGGCTTAGATCCTCATTCTGATAAAAAAATGGCATCATTACGATTGGTGATTCCGACATATCTGGATAATCAACTGACACAAATTGCCGCTGGTAAACGTGTTACAAAACGTTATTTGATTCTAAAAGCGCTGTCTGATGCTGGATACCACATTGAAAAAGAAGACTTAGTCGCTGATAAAAGACGTGTAAGGTAAGCTATTTGATAAAAAACCAAGATATTTCAAAAATATAGCAGATCTTTTGTGTCTAAAATAATTATATCGACACAATAACATCATCAATAAGCAATCATTAAAAGCTAAAAAAGTATCTAAAGGATTTTATATGAAACTTCTAAAGAAAAAACATAAACCCCTTCACATCAATGATATTACCATCGTTGATGATGACAAATTAAAAAAAGCCATTACTGCCGCTGCTCTTGGTAACGCGATTGAATGGTTTGATTTTGGGGTTTATGGTTTCTTAGCAACCGTTTTAGGAAGAATATTTTTCCCAGGTTCCTCTCCTACCGTTCAGATGATCGCTGCATTGGCAACTTTTGCAGTCCCTTTCCTCGTTCGTCCTTTGGGCGGAATATTCTTTGGAATGCTGGGGGATAAATACGGCCGACAAAAAATATTAGCCACAACCATTGTGATTATGACCATCGCTACCTTTAGTATCGGTCTAATTCCATCTTATGAAACTGCAGGACTATTTGCGCCTCTTCTTCTATTACTTTGTAAATTAGCACAAGGTTTCTCTGTTGGTGGTGAATATTCTGGTGCCGCAATTTTTGTTGCCGAATATGCCCCAGATCGTAAACGTGGTTTTCTTGGCAGTTGGTTAGATTTTGGTTCCATTGCTGGCTTCGTTTTAGGAGCTGGTGTTGTTGTACTAATCTCTAGCATCGTTGGCAATGAGCATATGGGTGAATGGGGTTGGAGATTACCTTTCTTCCTAGCTCTTCCTTTAGGGCTTGTTGGCTTACACTTAAGGCATCAATTAGAAGAAACTCCTGCATTCCAAAAACACGTAGAAGCAATGGAGAAAGAAAGTAAAGATAACTTACAAGATCGCCCAAAGCTTTCTTTTATGGAAGTTGCAACCAAATACTCTAAAAGCTTTGCAATCTGTGTTGGTCTGGTTCTTGTAACAAATATTACTTATTATGTGTTACTTGTTTATATGCCAAACTACTTATCTGGAAGCCTTCACTACTCTGAAGATCACGGATTATTAATTATCATCGCCATTATGACTGGGATGCTTTTTGTCCAACCATTTGTCGGGTTAACCAGTGATAAAATCGGTAGAAAACCCTTCATTATTGCTGGAAGCATCGGGTTATTTTTACTTTCCTACCCTGCTTTTTGGCTGATTCAAAGTGACTCTGTTGGGTTAATTTTTATTGGTTTATTAATCTTGGCAATCTTACTGAATTGTTTAATTGGAGTCATGGCGTCTATTTTACCCGCTTTATTCCCAACGCACGTAAGATATAGTGCTCTAGCAATCTCTTTTAATATTTCCATTATTATTGCTGGTTTTACCCCTGCTTTTGTAGCTTGGTTAGTTTCCTTAACACAAAATCTAAATATGCCTGCCTTTTATTTAATGGCAATTTCTTTTATTGGGCTTGCAACAGCATTCACAATGCCAGAAACAGCAAACAAACCCTTAAGAGGTGCAACGCCTACGGCTTCAGATAAAGAAGAAGCAAAAGAAATCTTGTCTCAACATTTTGATACCATCGAACAAAAAGTTGAAGAGCTTGACGAAACCATTGCTGAACTTGAGAAAAAGCGTCAAAACTTAGTCGATCAACATCCAAAACTCGATTAAAACTAACTTTTCAAAAGAGTAATACAATGATACAAATAAGCTAAGGTAGTAACATTACCTTAGCTTATTTTATATATTCTATATTCGTTTTATAATTTAGGAAAATTGTCTAAACTATATGTATTGAAAGATTATTGGTTCTTAATTCTATGAAATCTGTGGCATTAATTGTTACTTACAATCGGTTATCAAAATTAAAAAACTGTTTAAAGGCAACATTGCTTTTATCATTCGATAATGTTGTGATAATTAATAATGCCTCTCTAGATGATACGGCACAATGGTTAAGTGAACAAAAAGACCCTCGATTACATGTCATCACCATGAAACAAAATCTTGGAGGTGCTGGCGGGTTTAAATATGGTGCACAATATATTAGCAAAAATTTAGACACTGAATGGATATTCTTCTATGATGATGATGCATATCCTAGTGCTAATCTTTTAAATCAATTTGAACATATTGAAAAAAAAGACTATCAAATTTTTTGCAGTAAAGTTTTATTACCTTCCGGTAAAATCTGTAAAATGAATATACCTTATAAAAAAATTCCATATAGTACCTATGAAACTTTTTTGTACAGTATCAACAATAACAAATTCCTTCCAAATTTTAATAAACAAGAAAATGTAAAAACCTTCTCTTTTGTTGGGGCTATTTTACATCAAGACATCATTCGTCATTACGCGGATCATATTGATGAAAAACTATTTCTTTATTTCGATGATCTTTTATTTTCTTATTATTTAACAAAATCTGGCTATCAAATTCTTTTTGATCCAAATTTATTATTTATTCACGATACAATAATAGATACAAATATTTATCAAAATAAAAAAATATATTATTTAATAAGAAATCTTTTATCTCTACGACAATATCAATATTCTCCCTTTTCAAAATCAACAATCTATTTACGAGCAATGTACATATTAATTTTGTGTATTGTGAAAGGTAGAAATATACATTCTATTATACATGCACTTAAAGGAATTAAGGATGGTTTTCTTTGTAAGAATGAAAATGTCGATAAATAATCAATTATTAATTTACTAATAAAATATGAACTGATAAATATATGCGGTTATTGACATCAACAGTATGAATAAAAAAATGAAAAAAATATCTCTCTACGTTTCGTATCACAATAAATGTGATTTGATTAAAACAGATTATTTTAAACCTATTCAAGTTGGTACGGTATATAGCTCACCTTTGTTTCCAACAGAGTTAAATGATGCTACTGGAGAGAACATTTCCATAAAGAATAAAAGTTTTTGCGAACTCACAGCACAATACTGGGCATGGAAAAATGATTTAACTAGCGATTATATTGGCTTTTGCCATTATAGACGTCACTTTGTGTTCAACCCACAAAACACAACAAAAAGCGACATGTATGGCGTTGTAAATGCAAATAAAATTAACGAACAATACCTAGAAGATATTGGTTATTCTGATCAATATTTAGAACAATTCCTGAAAGATATTGATATTGTTACCCCAGAAAAATGGGATGTAAGAAATTTATATGCTAAAAATAATTTAGATCAATATAAACAAGGCCAAAGTTTAGATATTAATGATTACTATACATGCCTTGACATTTTAAAAGAAAAATATCCAGAGTATACTGACTCTATAACAAATTATAATATCTCCACGCATGGATATTATACCAACATGTTCATTATGAAACGTAAAATTTTTGAACATTATAGTGCTTGGTTATTTGATATTTTATTTGAACTTGAAAAAAGAATTAACTTGGATGATCGAGATGTCCAAGAATACAGGGTATTTGGCTATATTTCAGAATGGTTATTAGGAATATATGTTACACAATTACGAGCCACTCAAAAGTTAAATATTGTAGAGTGCCGTAGAACATTTGTAAATAATACACATACAGGAGCTTACTCTTTGTCCTCTAAACAAAATACAGCTTCTATTAGCACACAAGTCATTCCTCTTGATAATAACCAAAAAAAATATAAAAAAGTAGTTCCAATTGTTACTGCATTTAACGAAAATTATGCAATCACAGGTGCAGCACTAGCTCAGTCAGTAATTGAAAATAGCGATCCGAATTGTTTTTATGATTATTATATTATTGAAGGTGCCTTATCTGAAAATACTAAATTAAATTTTAGATTTATGTTTAGAAATCTAAAAAATTTCAGATTGAATATTATCAATGTCGATCAATATTTTGAAAATAAAGACCTAAACCTTCACTCTCATTTTTCTAAAGAAACATATTACCGCATTTTAATTCCGACCATTCTTCCTCAATATAATAAAGTAATTTATTTAGATGCTGATATGGTCGTCAATAAAGATATGCAAGAATTATTTGATATCGATATGAAAGGGAAATCTGTCGCTGCTGTTAAAGACTATGTAATGAGTGGTTTCGTCAAACATAAAATTATGTGTAGAGATGTTTGTGGATCGTTTACCGCAGGCGACTATTTAAAACAATATCTAGGTTTGAAAAATCCTCAAGACTATGTCCAAGCAGGCGTTTTGATATTAAACACAGAAAAAATCAGAAAAACTGCTAAAGATCAAGATATTTTAAAAGATATGTGTAACGCAAGCTACTGGTTCCTCGATCAAGACCTTTTAAATAAACATTTTGAAGGTGATATTTTTTATCTTGATACACATTGGAATGTATTACATGGTAACGGAAATGTTGATTCATTTTTTAAAAAACTTCCTGTAACGATTATGGAAAATTATTTTAATGCAAGAAAAGATCCTTGGGTTATCCATTTTGCAGGAGATCAAAAACCATGGAAAGATCCAACAGCTGATTTTGCCTCAATATTTTTCTATTACCTTCGTAATACACCTTGGCGTAACTATAGAGTCTCAGCTTCAGAACAAGTAACACAAAATGTAGAACATAGAGTGGAGCAAATATATGTCAACCAAACCATGACGATCAGACAAGTTCTAAAACCATTTGTTAACCGTTTTCTACCATTAGGTACTAAACGCAGAAACATCATGTATAGATTATACTTGTTTGCAAGAAATAGATTATAATTGATAACTTTACTTGAGATAAGCTTTTTTGATGAAATACTTTACCTCAAGTAATTAATTTTATTTAAAAGATAAAACACATAAACTATTGTTACTCTCAAAACGAAGCTCTTTTAATTAGCTTTGTTTTATGTGTTTTATCACGTTTTACAACTTATTCAGCAGTTAAACAAAAAATAGAAACTCAACCTGAGTATTATTGACGTTTCTATTTCCGCCCTATATTTTTCATCGTTAAATGCTTATCGAATAAATAGTTTCAAACAATTCAAATAATTGACTGTAAAACATGCCACAAAGAGATTTCATCTGTTTCTAAGATATGTCCACATTATGATCACCCTAATCATTTTTACAAAAAAATCCTTTTTATGAATGGATCGCAAGGAATTAGTCAAAATTATAATGATTTTTATCATTATTGGACCTCCAACATCTACGACCAATGGTATCCCAAATTGCGATACGCCTTTTACTCAAGAATTAACGCTACGTACATTTAATCGAATTCCGCTGATGCATAATTTAGGATTTTCTTCTGTAAACTTAAAAAATATCCAAAAAGTCAGCTCTTCTTCTACCAAGAAGCGGTATAAAGCAACAACCATGTTAACGAATGACACTGATTCCATATCAATTAACTAAACAAAATGATGGCGCCGTTTATCTTAAGATCCAATTAAGTGACGAATGATATCACATCCATTATCTTTTAATAAGTTACGTAATATATCGTTTATTTAACAACTAAAACGACCTCTAACCTTGCCAATATTAACCTCATCAATTGTTTATTTTTAAATATACGTATATTTATGATATAAAAAGTGAACTTATAATATCGACAAGGCTTTATCTATGACGGTCACAAGACGTGATTTTTTAAATGGTGTGGCGATTAGTATTGTTGCAGGAATGGCTCCTACTCAAATACTAAAAGCATCCGAACGAACGGCTACGCAAACGCTTTATTATCCCCCTACACTCACGGGATTACGTGGCAACCATCCTGGCTCTTTTGAAGGAGCCCACGCATTGGCACGTGAGGGTAAGAAGTTTGATCCCAAAAATCTGCCCATTGAAGAAAATTATGATCTTGTCATTGTTGGTGGTGGCCTTAGTGGCCTTGCCTCTGCTTATTTCTGGCAACAACTGCAAGGCAAAAATAGTAAAATCTTAATCATTGATAATCATGATGATTTTGGTGGTCACGCAAAAAGAAATGAGTTTCATACTGCTGATCGCATGATCCTTGGTTATGGTGGCAGTGAATCCTTTCAATCTCCTGAACATAATTTCAGCCAAACCGTCAAAGATTTAATCAAAGAACTCAATATCAATGTTGATGTTATGGCCAAAGACTTTGACACCACCTTTTATCCAGATTTAAACCTTAGCCGTGGTGTTTATTTTGATAAACAAAATTTTGGTATCAATAAAATCGTTAGCGGAGATCCTGGACGTGCAGTTTCTGATGATATTCCGCCTAACCGTTTAAATGGACGTAATATTGTTGAGTTTATCAATGACTTTCCACTAAGCGAAGAAGATCGCCAAGCTCTGATTACGCTGCATACTGAAAACAAAGATTATTTAGCAGGAATGAGCACCGATGAAAAATCCGCTTGGTTAGATAAACATAGCTATACGCAATTTTTAAAAGATAAAGTGAAGTTAAACGATAGTGCTATTCGTTACTTCCAACAAAGAACGAATGATTTCCAAGCCATTGGAATTGATGGTGTTTCTTGTAGTGATGCTCGCCTCTGCGCACTTCCAGGCTTTGAGGGTATGAACTTACCTCCAATGGATGCCGACGATCTTGCTGATTTAGACGATCCTTATATCTATCACTTTCCAGATGGCAATGCTGGACTGGCACGCTCTATTGTGCGCCACTTAGTACCTGCGATTGCTCCTGGTGATACAATGGAAAGCATCGTTACCGCTAAATTTGATTATAGCCAACTCGATAAGCCAGAAAATCCCGTTAAAATACGTTTAAGCAGCACTGGTGTTCATGCTGCCAATGTGGATGATGGTGTGGAAGTCATCTATTTAAAAGAAGGCAAATTAAACAAAGTCAAAGCTGGCCAAGTCGTGATGGCTGGATATAATATGATGATCCCTTATATTGTTCCAGAAATGCCAGAAGCACAAAAAGAAGCTTTAAAACAAAATGTTAAAGCACCGTTAGTTTATACGAAGGTAATCGTTAATAATTGGGAACCTTTTATCAAAAAAGGTGTGCATGAAATTTACGCTCCTGCTGCGCCTTATAGTCGTGTCAAACTCGATTATCCTGTCGATATGGGCGATTACAAGCACCCAAGAGACCCTAAAAAGCCGATTTGTCTACATATGGTTTATGTTCCAACCTTCCCTGGCAGTGGGCTCAGTATTCGTGAGCAATCTCGAAAAGGACGTGCATTCTTACTCGGCACACCATTTGAGGTACATGAACAAATGGTCCGTGACCAATTACAAGGGATGTTTGGAGATGCTGGCTTTGATAACCAAAAAGATATTCAAGCCATTACTGTTAATCGTTGGGCACATGGATATTCTTATACCTATAGTGGGTTATCAGAAGATAGCGAGGATAGCGCACAAAAAATTATCGAAACCGCACGTCAACCTGTTGGAAAAATTACCATCGCTAATTCTGATTCTGACTGGGCACCTTATGCACATGCTGCCATTGATCAAGGATGGCGTGCTGTCAATGAACTCCATAAGATGAAAGGGTAATCATGAAACGCTTCTCTATATTATTTTTGATGGCATTACCCAGCATCGCACACGCTGATCCAACTGTATCTCGGGGGGAATATATTTTCCGCGCCAGTGATTGTGCCGCTTGTCATACAGCTCCAAATGGTAAAGACCTCGCTGGCGGGGTTCGTTTTCCTACACCTTTTGGTCATATTTACTCTACCAATATTACGCCTGATAAAACGTATGGTATTGGGAGTTGGAGTTATAACGATTTCGTTCGCGCTGTTCGTAAAGGCGTTGCCAAAGATGGCCATCGTTTATATCCTGCCATGCCTTATCCTTCTTACGTCAAATTAACTGACGAGGACATGCACGCACTTTACAGCTATTTAATGCAAGACGTGAAACCTCAAGCTGTTGCTAATCGTCCTTCTGATATTTCTTGGCCTTTATCCATGCGTTGGCCTCTTGGCGTATGGAATATCATGTATACAGAAAATAAACGCTTTAAACCCAGAGCTGATCAAAGTGCTCAATGGAACCGTGGTGCTTACCTAGTGCAAGGCCCTGGCCATTGTGGAACATGCCACACACCTCGTGGTTATGGAATGCAAGAAAAAAGCTTTGATGAAACCAAGAAAAGTTACTTAACTGGCGGCCAGCTCGCTGGTTGGTATGCCCCTTCTCTACGCAATCCACCTTTTGCAAAACAAGAAATTGTTGATTTATTGAAAAAGGGGCGCAGTGAGCATAAAGCCATTGCTGGGCCTATGGATGAAGTTGTTAGTGAAAGCACCCAATATTTAACAGATCAAGATCTTGATGCGATTGCAACTTACCTCACCGATATTGATGGCACCCATAAAGCCCCCCCTCCGCCCCAAGAAGATCCTAAATTAGCTAAAGCACGAAATGGTGAGTTTATGTATATGCGCTATTGCTCTACGTGCCATGGAACTGATGGCCAAGGCAATAACCATGTTATTCCTCCATTAAAAGATAATTTAACCGTCAATAGTGCAGACCCATTAACGTTAATTCGTATTGTATTAGATGGTGGAAAAACACCTGTAACTCAAAATCATTTACCTTATGCAATGCCTGGTTATGGGTGGGTTTTAACCGATCAAGATACGGCTGACGTTTTGAACTATATCCGTTCAAACTGGGGAAATCATGCCGCAGAGATTACGCCTAACGATATAAAGAAAACAAAAGAAATTATTAAACAAAGCGAGTAAAATAAAAGGCAGTCATTTTTTAACAATGACTGCCTTTTATCTCTTAGAATACCACATTCTATAAAGTGCATTTAAAGCTTTTACAGCTTTATTAAACTTCTGTCTTTTGTGCTAAGATCGTAGCAAAACGAAGCTGAATTCTATTTCCATCTTGATCGGTTTTATGTAAAAAACCAGTATCTTCATTGTATTTTTTAATCGACCAATTCTCATAATATGAGGATAATTCGTTGGGTTTAAACGTAAAGGGAAAGAAATCAAAATTACAAGGGTAATCTTCTGTATCCATTGCAGCAACGATCAGGTTATATCCCCCAACCTTTGTTGAATTTTGCATTTGTTTAATAAGGTTCTGAATAGAAGTAGCTTTCAAAAACATCATCACAACAGTCGATAAAACAAAATCATACTGACCTGAAAACTCGAGCGTATTTAAATCAACAATCTTTGTTGCAATATCCTTAATGGATTCATTTTTACAAATCATATCAAGCTTTTGAATACTCTCTCGATTTTTATCCCAAGCATCCACAATAAAGCCATTTTGTGCTAAACATAAGCTGTTTCTGCCACCGCCACACCCTAAATCAAGGGCATTGCCTTTCGTTAAATGAGGCATTGCTTGCAAGACTTCTGAATGAGGAGGCATTAAATTATATTTTTGTGTAAAATAATCTTTAAATGAATCCATAATCTTTTATCCTTTTCCTAAAGATGTATTTTTTATACATTTTTATAAACGCCGTTGTCACTATAAAAATTATTGTTTTCAATATTATTGCAAACAATAATTACTTTAAAGATGAATAGGTAGAAAAAAATAACAAAATATCCCTTTACTTTTAAAATATTTACAAAGCATAATACGCAAATAGTTTGCATAAATTATTTCTTTCTCAAAAGAAAAAGTGATTTATTTATCTATATTTATTCACCATCCTTTTTGTTTCAAAACTATTTTGACAGCTGTCATATTTATAAAAAATCTCTTTATTTTATCGATATTCTCCACTGATCATAATTTGTTTATTTTGAGACAAGCTTACTCAGATGCTAAGCTAACCCCGTTTTCATGATTATGAAGAATTTAAGGAACCCAAAATGAGTGTAACAAAACTAAAACATTTTATTAATGGACAATTTGTTGAAGCGAAATCTTCTGAGTATTTTGATCTTATCAGCCCTGTAACAGGCAAAGTCATTGCTCAATCCCCAAATGCAACCCAAGAAGAAGTTGACGCAGCGTATAAAGCTGCAAAAGAAGCATTTAAAGTTTGGGGCAGAAGCACCCCTTCTGAACGTCAAAGAGCCCTTTTACAACTTGCCGATGCGATTGAAGCAAACGGTGATGCATTAGTAGACGCACAAAGCCGTAACACAGGACAAATCAAAGCATTAATTGCTTCTGAAGAAGTTGCTATTTCTGCGGATCAAGTTCGTTTCTTTGCTGGCGCTGCTCGTTGTTTAGAAGGAAAATCAACAGGCGAATATATGCATGGATTAACCTCCAGCATTCGTCGTGAACCATTAGGCGTTGTTGGACAAGTTGCCCCTTGGAACTATCCTTTGATGATGGCAATTTGGAAAATCATTCCTGCACTTGCAGCTGGGAATACTGTGGTTTTAAAACCAAGTGATACTACTCCAGAAAGCACCTTGTTACTTGCAGAAATTGCTGCACCTTTCTTCCCTGTTGGTGCCATTAACGTTATTTTGGGTAAAGCAGATGCTGGATCAAAAATCGTTTCTCATAAAACAGCTGCATTAGTCTCTATTACAGGTTCTGTTCGTGCTGGCTTGGCGGTTGCTGCTTCTGCTGCTGCGAACCTTACCCGTGCACATTTAGAATTAGGTGGTAAAGCACCTGTTGTCGTATTCGCAGATGCTGATCTTGAAAAAGCTGCTGAACATATTGCAACCACAGGCTTCTTTAATGCTGGCCAAGATTGTACTGCTGCAACGCGTATTCTCGTTGAAAAATCAGCACATGACAAATTCCTTAGCCTTTTAGTCAAAGCAACAAAAGCCATTAAATTTGGTTCTCCTGATGATAGTGATGCGCTTTACGGTGCTCTCAATAACGAAAACCAACTGTCCCGTATTAAAGGCTTTATTGAACGTCTTCCTGCACATGCAAAAGTTGAAACAGGTGGAAAAGCTGGCGATCGTGAAGGCTTCTATTTTGAACCAACCGTTATCAGTCATGTAAAACAAGATGATGAAGTTGTTCAAAGTGAAATCTTTGGCCCAATCGTTACCGTTCAAAGTTTCGATGATGAAGCAGACGCCGTATTCAAAGCAAATGATGTTGAATATGGTTTGGCTTCTAGTGTTTGGACAAAAAATCATGCCAGAGCAACGCGCCTTTCTCGTGATTTAGATTTCGGAACAGTTTGGATTAACACCCATATTCCTTTGACTGCTGAAATGCCTCATGGTGGATTTAAATCTTCTGGTTACGGCAAAGATTTATCAATGTATGGTTTAGAAGAATATACACGCGTGAAACACGTCATGAGCTCTAACGAAGACTAGGAATTTGTGAATGTCGAAAGAACAAAATAAAGCATTAGTGTTAAAAGCACATAATATGCTGTTTTCAGATAAAGATATCAAAGCACTAGAGCTTTATTTCTCACCAGATTTCATCGAGCACTCTCCTTTGGTAACCGATGGTATTCCAGGACTAAAAGAGCTCGTCACAAGTTGTCCTAATATGGATTATAAAGTTAGTCGTGTATTAGGCGATGACTCTGGTCTTGTTGCGTTACATGGTCGTTTCGTTGGGCTAGATGAGCACCCTTTGGTTGGCTTTGATATTTACCGTGTTGAAAATGGTAAAATTGTCGAGCATTGGGATGGTTTAGTTCCAGAAGCACCAAAAAATATCAGTGATCGCAGTCAGCTCGATGGCCCTACCGAAGTCGATACAAAAGCAGATAGCGAAGAAAATCGTAAGTTGGTTAAAATATTCTTCGCCGAAACTTTAATTGGTGGCGATTATAGTGGCTTTAAACGCTTTAGTGATGGACATACCTTCTATCAACATAGTCCAGATATTGGTGACGGCGTTGAACCGGTTATTCAATTCCTAGAACAATTAAAAACCGAAAGTTCTGCGTTACATTATGACAAAATTCATCGCACTGTTGCCGATGGTCAATTTGTTCTAACGCATTCTGAAGGCTCTATTGCAGGTGCTCGTCATGCTTATTTCGAGTTATGGCGCGTTGAAAACGGTAAAATCATCGAATTATGGGATGCTATTCCAGCAGTCCCAAGCGATGAAGAAGCCGTGCATAATTATGGTATTTTTTAGTATACAGCACTCTATAAACACATTAACTTTGAACAAACATAACCTCTTATCTTAACGGGAAAGAAAATGAAAAATTCTGACTTGATGAAACGTAAAGAAAAATCTATGCCAAATGGCTTTGCTATTGGTTTTCCTTTCTTTGCTGATCGTGCTAAAAATTCTGAAATCTGGGACGTTGAAGGCAATCGCTATATCGACTTTATCGGCGGGATTTCAGTATTAAATACAGGTCATACACACCCTAAAATTACCGAAGCCGTCAAAGCACAACTTGATAAATTTTCTCATACTGCAACGCAAATTGTTGGTTATGAAAATATCATCACTTTGGCAGAGAAAGTCTGTGAAAAAGCTCCTATTTCTGGTGCTAAAAAAGCAGTCTTTTTCTCCACAGGTTCAGAAGCTGTTGAAAACGCCGTTAAAATTGCCAGAGCAGCAACAAAACGTTTTGGCGTGATTGCATTTGATGCTGGGTATCATGGTCGTACGATTTATACCTTGGCATTAACGGGTAAAGTTGCCCCTTATAAACAAGATTTCGGTGTAATGCCTGGTGGTATTTTCCGTATTCCTTTCCCTGTTGCAAGTTTTGGCGTTACAGAAGAAGCATCTTTAACTGCTTTGGAAAAACTCTTCAAAACAGATATTGCACCAACTGATGTTGCAGCAATCATTTTCGAACCTGTTCAAGGTGAAGGTGGTTTCCACTTTATGCCGCCTTCTTTTGCGAAAAAACTTCGTGAAATTGCTGATAAATATGGCATTAAAATCATCTGTGACGAAGTCCAATGCGGATATGGACGTACAGGCACATTCTTTGCTACCGAACAACTCGGTATTGAACCTGACCTAATGACCACGGCAAAAAGTTTAGCTGGTGGATATCCTTTATCTGGTGTTGTGGGTAAAGCAGATATTATGGACAGCGTTTCCCCTGGTGGATTAGGTGGAACCTATGCTGGTAGTCCTGTTGCTGTTGCAGCTGCTTTGGCTGTCTTTGATGTATTCAAAGAAGAAAATCTTTTACAACGTAGCAAAGAAATTGGTGAGAAAATCGCAGCTTTCTTGAGCGGATTGAAATCAAAAGGCGGTGCATTTAAACGGATTGGCGAAATTCGTCACCGTGGTGCGATGCTTGCTTTTGATCTTTTGGATGCTCATGGAAAAGCGGATGCTGATGTCACAAAGAACTTGGTTTTGGATGCCAGAGATCATGGATTAATGTTAGCTAGCTGTGGTTTATTTGGCAACTCCATTCGTATTATGGTGCCATTGACCGTAGAAGAGAACATCTTAGACGAAGGTCTTGGAATTTTAGAAAAATCTTTAGCAACCGTTCTAAAGTAAACCCTAAAATCATCCGATGATTAAAAAAGGCACTGTATAAATATATACAGTGCCTTTTCTTTTATTCTATGTCGTAAAAAACATTAAGGGAAGAGTTTCCGTGTCACTAAATATGCAATCAAATAAAAGCATAAATAAACAAAAGGCACAAAAAAAACAACCCATTCAACATGATTACCCATTAATATTCTCCTTTTGAATCTTGACCATCGGCTTGCGTATCAAACAAAATTGCCCCTGCAACAGCGATTAAAACAATCATCACCGTGCCAACTAACCAAGCAAAATACCAAGGGCCTTGATCTCCTACAAAAACAGCGATTAATAATGCAACGACTAAAACCAAGCCCAACCCAGCAAAACGTAATAAAATTGTTAACATTTTCTTTGTTTCCTTTTAATAGCTGTGATGATCTTTAATGATGTCAGAAGTTTTGACTTTGCCGCGCATAATGTAAAAACACCATGAAGTATAACAAATAATAATCGGCACAAAGATACAGGCAACAATCACCATACAGGTTAAACCATAAGCACTTCCTGAGCTATTCCATATGGTTAAGCTATGATTAGGTGCTGTCGTTGACGGCATAAAGAAGGGAAACATTGCACTAGCAACCGTACCAATCGTTCCTAACCATGACCCTAGTCCAAACCACCATGCAAGATGAGGCATATTACGTCTTGCAACAGCTGATCCACCCAACATAAACAAAATACCAAGCACAGGAACTGCCCACAAGATAGGATGCGCAACAAAGTTATGTAGCCATGCCCCTTCATGCACGGAAACTTGCTGTCCATACATTGGGTTCGGTTGCATTGCTGGATTACCACTTTCTAAGACAAAGCCATTTAGTTTGCTAATCCATACACCACCAACCGCAAATAAGAATGCTGCCACAATCCCTGCGATACTCGCATAACGTCTTGCACGCTCATATATGGGGTTCTCAGAACGCATCATCAGCATTACGCCACCTTGATAGACGCTTAATGACACAGCCATTAATCCACATAAAATCGCAAAAGGATTAATTAAATATCCCCAAAAAGATTCATCTTGGAAATATTGACCACTCCAGATGAAATGATATCCAACCCCTTGCAAAATATTACCAAAAGCTGCGCCATAAACGAACATTGGTAAAAAGCCAGAGATTAAGAATGCCCAATCCCAACTGGCACGCCAAAAACGTGCATCGACTTTGGAACGATATTCAAAAGCCACAGGACGCAAAATCATGCTGAATAACAACAAAATCATCACAACATAAAAGACTGAAAACGACGTTGCATATAAGGTTGGAAACGCTGCAAAAATAGCCCCTCCACCCAAAATAAACCAAACCTGATTTCCATCCCAATGTGGGCCAATAATATTCAATGCAGTACGACGCTCTGCATCATTTCTGCCAACGAAACGCAATAACGTTCCGACCCCCATATCCATACCAACCATTAATCCAAGACCGATTAATAGAACGCAGAGTAACCCAGCCCAAATCAATTTTAAAATTACATAATATTCCATCATAACACCTCTTAATGACTGGACTGTGTTGCAGTAGCTGAATCACTGCTAGGAGGGCCTAATCGTGCATATTTAAACATGAGATATAATTCTGCAGCGATAAAGATACTATAGAGCAATAAAAATCCACATAATGAGAAAATCATATACCCTGTTCCATGTGTAGAAGAGGAAATAAAGGTTGGTAAGATCTCAAACACTGTCCAAGGCTGACGGCCAACTTCTGCGGTAATCCACCCAAACTCACAAGCAATAAAAGGTAACGGAATAGACCACATCACCATTCTTAAAAAGAAGCGATATTTTTCAAGTTGTCTTTTTAAACTAAGATAAGATGCCATCGCAAAAACAATGAAGAAATACATTGCTAAGAAAACCATGATGCGGAAAGCCCAAAATGTTACAAAAACATTAGGGAAAATATCTAATTTTGTTTTTGCCACAACATTAGGAACTTCTTCAGCTGTAATACTGCTTACATCTTGATTAGGCGCATGGCGCGTCGCCAAGAAACCATAACCCATGTCTTTTTCATATAACTTGAACTGATCCAAGTCACTTTGTTGGCGTGTTTCACCATAACGACGTAATGCTGTTACCGCTTTAATCCCATTTTCAATACGTGGGCCAGCTTGTTCTTGTAACTCGTCAATCCCCTCAATCGGCGTATCAAACGTATGGGTTAATAATGGCGTTAACACATAAGGAACCCCAATTTCAAAATAGTTGGTTTGTTTTTGATCATCAGGAATAGCAAATAATAACCAAGGTTCTGAAGGTGGTTTACTCGTATGCCACAAGCCTTCCATTGCTGCGACTTTGGTAGGTTGATGCATATAATCCAAACGTCCTAACACATCCCCAAGGGTAATGACCGCAATCGTTGACATAATCCCAAACAAAGCAGCAATACGAAAGGAGTGTGCAGCAAAGCTACGATGTTCACGTCTTAATAAATAAAACGCACTGATCCCCATCACGAACATAGAGGCCGTTACAAATCCTGCAACAGACGTATGCACAAATTTAGCCTGAGCATCAGGATTAAAGACCACTGCAACGAAGCTATCAAACGTCATTCGCATAGTTTCTGGATCAAAATGTGCACCATGAGGCACATTCATGCTGGCATTCGCTACCAAAATCCATAATGCGGATAAGTTAGAACCCAAAGCGACAAGATAAGTCACCGCTAAATGGGCACCTTTACTTAACCGATCCCAACCAAAGAACATGAGACCAACAAAAGTTGATTCCATAAAGAATGCCATCAAGCCTTCAATAGCCAAAGGCGTTCCGAACATATCTCCAAAAAATCTGGAATACATAGACCAGTTGGTTCCGAATTCGAATTCCATTGTCAGCCCTGTCGCAACCCCAATGGCGAAGTTAATTCCGAATAATTTACCCCAGAACTGTGTCATATCTTTATAGATTTGTTTACCTGTTACCACGTAAACTGTTTCCATCGCGGCAAGGATAAAGACCATGCCTAAGGTCAATGGAACAAACATAAAGTGATATAAAGCTGTGAGGGCAAATTGAAACCGAGAGAGCTCAACCACCCAAGGGGATACGATATCCATTCTACAAAACTTTCATTTTTTTCTAGAAATGAAGGACAATACTTATCCTATATCTAATGTTTTTTTAGAAAATAAAAAGGTTACGACCCTAATAATTGTAACCTTTATTATTGAATAATCAATGTTTTTGACTAATATTATAGATAATAAATACGATTAAACAGCGTGGAAACATCCATCTTGTAATAAAATAACTCTATCCATTAACGGTAATATTTCGCTTTTATGTGTAATTACCACAATTGTTTGGTCAGTATAATGCGTCATTAATTGCTGCATTAATGCTTGCTCTGTTTGTGAATCCAATCCATCTGTTGGCTCATCCAAAATCAACCACGGTGTTTTACGTAACAGACCTTGAGCAATTGCCAATCGACGTGCTTGACCTCCTGATAATCTCACCCCTTCATTCCCGATAAACGTATGAATTCCTTCTAGCAATTCTTTAACAAATTGATCGAGTTGAACAATCTTTAAGACGTCTTTTATTTCTTTGTCCGTTACTTCTGGGTTAATTAATTTCAGATTTTCCTTAATTGTCCCCGAAAATAAGTGAAAATCTTGAGACACCACGCTGACAAAGGAGGATAATTTATCACAGGTTATTTTTTTAACATCAACACCACCCAAAAATATTGATCCTGTCTGCAATGGATAAAAAGAAAAGAGCATATTAATCAAACTGCTCTTTCCCATTCCAGAAGCTCCAACAATCGCAACATGCTCACCTTGTTTAATCGTTAACGATGCATGATCTAAAATAATCGATGGTTGTTGAGGATAACTAAAACTCACTTGCTTCATAACTAAATCATAAGGTGCGTTAGGAGATACAAAAAGATCTTCTTCAGTTTGATCTGCCACCGTATGATTACAAGATGCTTGTAATTGTTGTTCTGCAATATCTGCTTTGATCTTTGCATGAGTAGCTGCTGGCAATGGTAAAATCACATCAAATGCCGCCATTATTCCAAGCACAAGCATTGGTATTTCAGCAGCGCTTAACAAATGAACCTGATAAGCCGAAATAGACTGAAACAATACCAACAAGACAACAATCATCATTATCACCGTGATAAGACTTCTCGCTGTGCTTTCAATGATATCAAGTTTTAATTTACCTTGATCTAAATAGAGTTGGTCTTGTTTGATATTATTCACAGAGCTATCTGCTATTGTTAAGATCAATAACTCACCTAAATTCTGCAAGGTTTCTGCAAGGTTTCCTTGCATCCTACTTTTCACAAAACGCATCTGTTTAATCAACCGATAAGACATCCAATACGTCACAATAGGCACAATAGCACCAGCAATAATCAATGCAGCACCTAATGTCATCCCAGCTATGGGCAAGAAACAGGAAATAAGACCGATAAAAACGATGGAGCAACATAAAGCACGACCAAAAGGGATTGCTGCATCTGTATAATAGGCTGAAACAGTTTCTGTATCAGAGACAAACTGCCCTAAAATATCTCCGCCTCGTTTATCCATTAATCCAGAAGGGGTTTGAGGAATTAATAACGCATAGACTGCGGTTCTAAGAGAGCTCGTTAACCGAAAAGCCCCGTCATGAGTAATAATACGTTCTAAATATCTGGATAAAATACGCGCCATAGCAAAAAAGCGTACACCCGCAGCAGGCAACATAATATTAAACGCTTGAGATACTGCAAGAGCAGCCAATCCAGCCACCGCTGCACTGGTAATTAACCAGCCAGAAACAAACAATAATCCAAAGTTACTTAATGCAGCAACGCAAGATAACAGCATCCCTAATGCCAAGTGCCATTTAATCGGTTTCACAAAATTGATTAGTGAGAGTTTGTTGGGAAATATTTTTGTGTCTTGCATTTTATAATTCTTTCCCAGTTGATTGCTCTATGAGCTTGCCATGATCTATTCGAAATAATGCATCATTTTGCGCTGTTAATTCCGTATTATGCGTTGCAACGATAACAACCCGATCTTTCTTACATTCCCTAATCGTTTGAATGATTTTTAACGCATTTTCTTGATCTAATCCCGAAGTTGGTTCATCTAAAATCAAAATATCAGGATTTCTTAATAATGCCCGTGCCAAAATAAAGCGACGTAATTGACCACCAGAAAATTGTTTACCACCCTCACCCACATGCGTTTCAAACCCTTTGGGAAGTTGTTCAATAAATGATAAAATTCCAGCCTGTTGTGTAGCCTCTTTTAAACGATCCATTGATATTTTTTGAGATCCCAAGCATAAATTTTCTTTGATACTTCCAAAAATCATATAAGGTTTTTGAGGCACCCAAGCGATACGCATTTCCTCTAATTTCATTTCCAAACCATGCGTATCAAAAATGCTTAACCTCCCAGACGAAATCGGTAGAAATCCCAGAAGCATATTTAATAAACTGGTTTTGCCTGCTCCGCTTTGTCCAATCACAACACTCAACTGATCTCTTGCAAAAGAACAAGAAATATTATCCAATAAATTCTGCTCTTCTGTGCTTTGAACCGTCACTTGATCGAGCGTAATTTTCTCCACACAACGATCATTAGGAACATAAGCAGAGCGCATAATTAATTTGGGCAACTCATAAAGTTTTTTAAGTTGATCCAACGCCGCATTCGCATTTTGTCGTGCATGATAACTGGCAGAAAAATTCCGCAAAGGCATAAAATATTCTGGTGCTAATAAAAGCACTAAAAACGCATCTCTGAAATCCACAGTTCCTGCCAATAATCGACTGCCAAAAATCACAGCAATAACAGCAATGGAAAGGCTAGAAAAAAACTCTAATACCGCAGAGGTTAAAAACGCAACTTTCATCACAGATAATGTTGTTTTACGATATTCATCAGAGAGTTTTTCAATATAACTTAAGCTTTCAGTTGCTCTGCCAAACAAACGTAAGGTTTTTAACCCTTTCAACATATCTAGGAAACTACCGCTTAAGATCGATAGTTGCCGCCATTGTTTATCCATAATGACCTGAGCACTATACCCAACAAATGCCATAAAAACAGGGATTAATGGTCCCGTACAAGCCAATACAACAAAACTCCACACATCGACATCAGCAACCACCGCCAAAATAAATATGGGTAAAATCACCATCATCGCAGCACTGGGAATATAACGTGCAAAATAAGGAATTAAATTATCAATTCCTTCCGTTAAACTATTCACCATCTCGCCAATCGGAAGATTTTTATAAGCTATCGGCCCTGTAGAATATAGTCGTGCATAAAGATCACTACGTAAAGACGCTGCGATTTTTATGCCTGCTTTGGTGCCAGAGATATCTGATAATAATCGCGTTATGATCTGAAGAATAAAACAGAGAATAATCCATATAATATTCGTATATTGGCTCTCCATCAACGCATGACGAAAGAGCAAGTTATCAATCACATGTGCTAACACAATAAATTGCAGCACTAAAAATACAGCTGAAACACCCCCAAGCATAATGGAAATAAGAAACCAGAGCGAGGCACGCTTTATTAATTTCTTAAGATCTAACTCTGAGTTCTTTACGTTTTCCATCGGGGTTAATACAATCTCTTTCAATCAGCCATACATTATAGAAGACTACTCTTATTATAATTGTTACGATTTACAGAATTATCAATCCATATGAAAGTTTTTGTTTTTAAAATACTGTTATTTTCAATCATAATACACAAGACAACAGATCAAGGAGAAGAAACAACGCCTGGATTTCAATTTTCTAAATATAAGTATTTTATAAAATAGATAAAACTTAAAAATTAATGTAAATGGCTCTTCTCAAGACTTACAATAAGCAAGAACTCCTACTCGCACAATCCATATTGAGAGAACTTCAATCTTTTAATAAACAAAACGCGCTTTGATAAAAAAGTTTCTACCCATTTCTGGATAACCCATCGCAAGTTGATAGTTTTGATCTAACAAATTTTTAGCACCAGCACTGATTTGCCATTGCTCGGTCAATTGATACATCACACTGGTTGCTAAATTAACGTAATGCCCTGTTTTATAATAATCAATCCCATAGCTATCCGTTGTCCATCGATTGGAAGCAATATCAACACTGGGCATAATTTGTAATTTTTTAATAGGTTTCCACAACGCATAAACAAATGCTTTATTCTTTGGCACATCGGTTGGACGAAAATTCGCGTTGGTCGGATCGGTCATTTCACGATGAATATAGGTATAATTCCCTCCAATTAATAAATTAGAGAGCAAATCAATCTCTGTTGATAATTCAAATCCAACATAATTTCCATGACTGACATTCCGATTTTGAGTAATTGAAACGCCTTCATACACCATTGGAATAGCAACAATCGCATCTTCAATATGAGAATAAAAGACAGCTCCAGCCACTTTGACTTTATCCCAATTATGAGACATCCCAATTTCATAATTTTGTGCACGTTCTGGCTTTAACCCTGGATTAGAAACTGCACCACCAAAACGCGTGCTAAACCGTTCAAATAAAGAAGGAAAACGCACACGATCAGAGAAACTGACATACGCATTGGTTTTCGGATCAATCGTCCATGCTAAACGAGCTTGCTCATTAAAAGCGCCTCTATTTCTGGTAGGATATGAAATAATTTTATTTGTATCCGAAGAGAAACCCTGAGCCTGATCCAAAATACGCCAATCATAGCTACCACCCACCGTCAATTTTAAAGACGGCAAAAGATCATATGTATTATCTGCTGCTATACTATAACTTTCTTCGATTGATTCCTGATTAGGCTGCGTATACCCTCCAGGAAAGCTTTGAGTATGTTCATTATGTTCATCTAAACGCCCATAAAAGGCGAAATTCATTACATCTCTGCTGCTCACATCCCAAGTCAGACGCACGTCCCCACCATAAGCAACATCATAATAATGACTATTAAATGCTTTTTTCAAAGACTGAGTTGTTTGTGTAATATTATCAAAACTTCGTAACAAATTATCAAACGTATTGCGATAAATACGAAACTTTAAAATCAAACTATCGGTTAATTGCGTATTACTCATGAACGACAGAGAATCTATATCCCATGTCGGCCAATTCCATATTTTTTGCAAAGATGGCGGATCTACCGTACTTAACGGCGCGTTTTTCTTTCCTTCCTGACGTGTATAACTCAATACATACTCGTCAGTATCATTCGGTGTAATGCCAATTTTTGTATTAATCCGCCAATCTTCAGACCCAGAAAGAAGACGTTTTCCTTTTCCTTGAGACACTGTCGGGGTAAATTTTGAAGATAGATCCGTATGGCCAACGTTATTGTCATCAAAGCTGACTTGAGCATACCATTTCTCTTGTTTTGTTCCCAAATACCCAAAAGAATTAAAAGCATTATATCCGCCTCCATTCCCTAAATTAACATTACCACGTGCTTCTGCTTCAAGGGGTTTCTTGGGTTTTCTCGTCACCAGATTAATCATACCGCCCATACCATCAGGGCCATCAATGACAGATGCATAACCTTTACTAATCTGAATTTCAGCAATATCAGGGGTTACAAAACGACCAAAATCCAGTCGATTATCATACGGTAAATAAACTCTAATCCCATCAAGTAATAAAGGCACTTGCAAACGACTAAATCCACGAACATACAACATTCTCTCATTCCGAGAATTGCCTGTTGTGGCAACATTCACCCCTGGTAAAATATTCGCAGCATCATCTAATGTATTCAGGTTGAGATCATTCATAACTTTTGAGGAAATAACCGAATTCCCCACCAGCATTTTGCTATGTTGTCCATAAACGGTAATTTCTTCTGAAGAAGGTGTTTTTTCCTTTGTATCCTTCTTCTCATCCTTGGAACTATCTTTTGTAGTATCCTTAGAAGGATCCGCCTCTTGTCCATAAGCCGCAGAAAAAGGATTTAGAGGCAACAAACTCATGCAAGCAACGAACATGTAGATAATTTTTTTATGCATCATATGGACTAACATCGTGTAAGATTTTATCAAACGTAAACTAGGACGATCTCTTTTAATGTCAATAGATACAAAGGACTAGTCCTAATGATGTATTTTCTATTTTTTCAAATAAAATAAAGTGTTTCTAAACAATAAAGGATTTCTTTTATGCGCTCTTTCAATCCAAAATTTCTTGCTTTATGTTTAACCATGGGACTAGCCTCCTTCGCAGCTCAATCTTATGCTCAAAATAAACCAGAGCAATGTGCTGATCATGGCAAAAATAAAGCCACTCATGCCAATCATCACCAACAACCATGCACAGCCCTTCCAACAGAGATGAGCTCTTGGAAAGCGCCTATTGCGATCTCTGCTGCGAAAACAGGTGCTGAACTCTCTCAGTCTGTTGTTGAGATCAACAAAGCCGTTCAAGCCACTTTATTCCCATCAAAAACTGTACAATTTGTTGTCGCTCCAGAAGAACGTGGTGGCAGTGTCAGCTTTGCAGGTATGATTCAATTTGATGTGCCAACACCAGGAACATATCGAGTCACTACCGATAGTCGCCCGTGGGTTGAAATGGTTAAAGACGGAAAAGCCATTGATTCTATTAAGCATCAACACGGGGCTCAATGCTTAGGAATGGAAAAAATCTTAGACTTTCCATTATCTGCAGGTCGCCACACCATGGAATTCACAGCAAACGGCAAAGAAACCATTAAATTTATAATTGTTCCTGTTTCTAGTTCTAAATAAACATTGGTAATGATCATATGATAAAGATAAAGACTCTTATTTTCACCTTTGCGATAAGCTGTTCAGCTGTTTTCAGCTATACTGTCATCGCAAAATCAGAAGAAAGCAATCAAACGACGGTAGCTGATCAAGTGAAACTGGGTCGTTATCTTTTCTATGATGCGGATATGTCAAAAGACGGCAGTATGTCTTGTGCGACTTGTCACAGACAAAAACATGCGTTTACCGATGGTAATCCGACTCATCCTGGCGTAAATAATGATCAAGGGGTGTATAACGTTCCTACCTTGGCAAATATCGGGCAATTTCAAACCTTTACTTGGACTGAACAACATGTCCACACCCTAGAAAAACAAGCATTAATGCCTGTTACAGGAACAGTTCCTGTTGAAATGGGTATGTTTAAAAATGAAAAAGAAATTGAAAAACGTATTGCTTCGAATGCATGCTATGTTCGTTTATTTAATTCAGCCTTTCCTGATGCGCAAGGCAACAAAGTGACCATGGAAAATATTACCAAAGCCATTGCAAGCTTTGAACGCACTTTGATTTCTGATCATAGTATCTGGGATACGAAACAAGGCTATACGCCAGAAATGCAACAAGGCGAGAAAATATTCTTTGGTAAAGGGCAATGCGCGACTTGCCATACGCCGCCTTTATTTACAGATCAAAAATTCTATAAAGTGAATAAAGATGCAAGCAAAGCAATGAGGACGCCTACTTTACGAAATATTGCTCTAACGGCACCTTATTTCCACGATGGTTCTTTGGATACTCTAAAAGAAGCCATTGAAAATCACGATCCTCATTTAACCAAAGTGCCACAACTTTCTGAGCAAGAGCTCAATCAGGTCATCGCTTTCTTGAACTCTTTAACCGATAAACAATTTATTAGCGATCCTAAATTTTCTTTACCTGCAGAACCTTGCGAGTAAAAATATCTGGAGTTACAATCACACTTATATTGTAACTCCACCTTGTTATGATTTAATTCATACAATTCCCACCATCCACATTCAGCGTCTGGCCTGTAATATAATCTGAATCTGAAGAAGCCAAAAAAACAGCTGTTCCTGTAAAATCTTCTGCAACGCCCATTCTTCCTAATGGAACAGCTTTGCCAACCTGACGTTTTTTCTCTCCAATTTGAAGATTTTCATATTTGGCAAATAATGCATCCACATGATCCCACATTGGTGTATCAATCACCCCTGGAGCAATTGCATTTACATTAATTTTATGTTCTGCCAAAGCCAAAGCTGCTGATTGTGTATAACTGATAATCGCAGCTTTTGTTGCACAATAATGCGCAGAAAGTGCCTCCCCACGACGGCCAGCTTGCGAAGATATATTTAAAATCTTGCCTCCTTTTCCTTGTTTTACCATTTGTTTTGCAACTGCTTGCATCATAAAAAAGGAACCTTGCACATTTACGGAAAATAAACGCTGAAAATCATCAAAAGAATCTTCTAACAAAGGACGCATCCCGTAAATACCAGCACCATTCAGCAAAATATTAACCTCACCAAACACTTTAACCGCCGTTAGAACAGTTTTTGCAATATCCTCAATTTTACTAATATCCGCAGTCACCGTTACAATACGATTTTTATATTTGTCTTTTAAAGGTGCAAAAGCTTCGTCTACATGTTTTACATCAACCAAGACACAGTTTGCGCCCTCCTCTAAGAATTTCTTAGCAATTGCATTACTAATGCCACTGCCTGCACCTGTAATAATGGCTGTTTTATTGGTTAGTTTCATTGTAAATCCTTTATTTTCAAATAATTTACAAAGATTGTATCAAAAAAAATAAAAACTTTAATTCACATGTATTTTATTACCGCACAAAACAACGACCTCTTATTGATATTTTAGTGGAAGAATAATCTTTATCCTATTTTGTTGGAATGATGCTCATAACGTTTTTTCAACTTACCTTTATGGTCAAACCAATGTGCTTAAAAGAAATAAGTAATGCTTATCAAACATTACATATAGTTATCATCATAATTCCTAACAATAGAGCATACATAAAAACAGAATATATATCATTACTACATACTTACTTACACTAGTATGCTCTTCACAAACCTCTTCGCCTCCAACATCACTCACTTTTATCAATCAATAAAGAACTATGCATGATGGATACCATACCTGGTATTTTAAATACCTATCGATAATAAAAGTTGGCACATCCAGCAATTAAAATACAGTTAATAAGTAATAATAAAAAATATATGTGCCATAAGTTTTATTTTGTCTTTAACTGGGTGTGTCACAGGAGGTATTTCAGTGTATGGCCCTGTTAAAACAGAAAATGAAGGAACCAGTCACAGTGGAGGATCATCAACTGCAGGTGGCACAGATAGTCCTGTAACGACACAAATAGGAAATCGTAACCCTGATGAGCTTATTACCCGAGTTCAAGCATATTACCAAAGCAAAGGATTAACACCCTTAGTTCAAAACACACAGGTTGGTATTGTCGCAACAGCTGGTAATGATTTAACAATAGCGGGTCTTTACTTAGATTGTTCCAGTGTAGAGCAAACACAAAATATTCAAAAATACTATCGCATTGTCACGCAAGTATGGAGTAATGGTAAAGGAAGCAACGTTTCCGTTCAAGTCAATGGATATGCTGGTTTAGTCGCCGCTGATGGAAATGACAAGATAAAACCAACCGCTTGTACCTCAACTGGTGCATTTGAAAATGGCTTGTTAGAAAGCTTACAAAAATAATTTATTGTTGTTAATAACAACGAATATTGAAATTTTAGAAGTCAGTTTAAAAAATATATTATTTGTATTTTTTAAATTCGGCTTATTGACTGATGATGTGATTTATCTTTATTCCGATCAAACCAACATAATTGAGCAAGATTAGTAGCTCCCATCAGACAGAATGTAGAGTAACAAACTTTACATATAAAAAATCATTTTGTGGCGTTATTTCAGAATAATCCATAAAAAAACTCATTTCACTATACAAAAAATAAAAATATGTTGGCAATGAATACCAACATATTTCCTTAGTCATTTTATTATTTATGGTAATTTAATCTTATGATGCTTTTTCAAAAGCAGCAGCAATATTTAAATCCACTTCATTCCCAACTTTAGGCAAATAAGTCATAATACCAAAATCTCCACGATTAATTTTTCCTGTGATTTGGAAGCCAACCGTATAAGCTTTATCCAATGGATTAATCCCTGCACCTACATAAGTCACATGTAACGTCACTGTTTTTGTAATCCCGTGCAAGGTTAAATTCCCTGTAACATCCGCTGTTTTCTCACCTGTTTTTACAGACTTTGTTGAAACAAACTGAGCAGTTGGATATTTTGCTGCATCAAACCAATTTGGATCTTTTAACTCTTCGGTTAATTTTGTGCTGGTGGTTTGAATGCTTTGGATCGGAAGCTCAATCGTTAATTTATTTTTACTGACGTCTTTCACGTTTAAATTCAAAGAACCAGAAATATCAGAAAAATTGCCTGAATAATTCGTAAATCCAAAATGAGAAACTGAGAATAATACTTGAGTATGATGAGGATCGATTTTATAAGTGCCGTTTTTTACATCTTGTACAACAGTCACAACGTCTGAGCTTGCTTGTTGAGCGGTTGCAGCATGTGCGCCTTCTACTGCAAAAAATAATGCGGTTGCACCTAATACACTAGCGATAATTTTTTTCATGATCATTTTCCTTTGATTAATATTTGAAATTATATTTAAATCTCTTGTAATAGAATATGATCTATTTCTTTTGATTTGATAATATCCCTTTTTATTAAAAGATTATAAACTGTGAGTATAAAATAAAATGCTTGATCGTATAACCAGCATGCAAATCTTCGTCAAAGTGGTCAATACAGGCAGCTTTTCTGCCGCTGGTCGAGCATTTAACCTATCCCCCACAATGATAACCAAACATATTAATGCTCTGGAACAACGTCTAAATTGCACTTTATTACACCGCACCACGCGTAAAATTTCATTAACCGAAGCTGGCACTTTATTTTATCAAGGCTGCGATAAAATCCTCTTGGATATGGATGCGATTGAACAAACCATCACCGCTCAGCATGTTAGTCCAAAAGGACACCTCAAAATCAATGCGCCCCTTTCATTAACATTAAGGCACTTTTCTCCCTTACTGATAGAATTTTCAAAGCAATACCCAGATATTACGATTGAGTTAGGGCTCAATGACCGTATTGTCGACTTAGTCGAAGAAGGTTGGGATTTATCCTTACGTATAGGAAAAATGATTTCCAGTACATTAAAAGCACGTAAGTTGACTTCAATCGAGTTTATTTTATGCGCTTCACCTGACTATTTAAAACAACACGGAACACCTCAGACCATCCAAGACCTACCTCAACATCAATGCTTACTGTATAGTTTAGGCACCTTAATGAACCGATCTTACTGGAAATTTGGCAAAAATGGAGAACATAATATTCGAGTAAATGGATCATTAACGGCTAATAATGGTGAGATGTTAAGAGATGCTGCCATTATGGGACAAGGAATTGCTTACTTACCTAAATTTCTCTTAAATAAAGAGCTTCAAGAGAAAAAACTCGTTGCTATCACCCTAGATTACCCAACGATTCAAGAGGCTGCTTTATATATTATGTATCCACCCGCTGATTATGTACCACTAAAAAGTAGAGTAATGATCGACTATCTCGTGCAACATTTCTCTCAAAAAGCACCTTGGGATTAGCCAATATGAATTCTTATTTTTAAAATCTGTTCAGATTTTCTGAAATATCACTCTATCATTGTCATGAAGCATATAAAGTATAATGAAACAATTAGTATTTAGTTTGTCTTTAAGTTTGTTGCTCTGTGGATGCGCGATCTATAATAGTGAATATTATATTCCTATTAATAATCAGACGGGTGATGCAAAACCTTTATCAAAGGATGATGTTATTCGTGTAATAATACCAAATAATTATCCAATAATACTTTCTAATATGTATGGTAAAAATGGTGGTCATCCAACGGTCATTATATTGGTTGATTCTGCGCCAATTGAAGGTTCAAAAACTACTGTTTTATGAACAGGGTCAAAACGCCTCTATTGACTCATTTTCTTTTTCTTATGCATAATGAAAAATTAACCGATTAACGGTGAACAGAGTCAATCAGAAAGGATTAGAAATGGTTTCTAAAATGACTATCATTATCATGGATAATATTAAAAAAAAATTAAAAGACGAAACAAATTTTATTACCCTTGATGACCTTCTAACAATTATTGGAGAAATGCTTCAACCTCGAATGGACGATATTTCTCTAAATCAAATTGATACATGCATTAATGAAGGTTTTTTAGAAAACACTACGGAAGATGACGTAAAAGGTTATAACGTTTTGAAATATCCTTGTGAAAGTTAAGCTTGAAGCTAAGAAAAGACGTGTTCAAGATAAAATAAGAGACGATGGACAGCCTTAAGGTGGCTTTAAAGCTTCTTGAACATCGTCATCAAGAAAAAACGGATACAAAAAAGCAGCAAAAAATAACAAGGCATCAGAGCCTCAAAAAACGATCTTTACTGGATATGCAACGATAACAACTGATAATAAGGTTAGCACTATTAATACAGACCATTTAACGGCAACAGTATTTGCTAACTATCTAAACATGATGGGTAAGAAATGGGTTTATTTTACGAATACGGGCTATACCCCTCTTTATGCAACCGATCCCAACGCCCATCAAAGTAACCAATAAGAAATAAAACTATCTAACAAATCAATAAAAATATTTCTTGTTATAAACAACAAACGACAACATATCTCCTCCAAATAACGAGGCTCATACGTCTTTATAACTTGCTATCTATAGAAACTGTTAGAAAACGCAGAACTATACAGAAAATATCTTTAATTTTTACTTTCCCTACATCATAATGCGATATAGGAAATCTAAAACGAGCATTCCAAAAAATTATTCAAATCGCTTTTTCTTTTAAAATCGATTGTACAAAACCATCTAAATTCCCGCCATTAAATAGATATCCTTGGATCTTTGCATTTTCAGCAGCTTTAACGTCTGTGTCTTTATCTCCAATTAAAAAAGAACGCTCTCGATCTATTGGCCATTCTTTACAAGCACGATCAATCATCCCTGGATTAGGTTTACGATCGATATGATCTTGACGGTAAGCCTCTATGACAGATTTAGGATGATACGGGCACAAATAAAAATCATCAATATACGCATGGTAAGGTGTTAATGCTTCTGAAATATAATGATGAAACTGATGGACATCTGCTTCGGTAAAATATCCTCTTGCTACCCCAGACTGATTCGTCACGACAATGACTAAAAAACCCAACTGATTCATTCTGGCAATTGCATTCCCTGCCCCATCAATCAATTGTAATTCATCTTTACGATGCGGATACCCTGTATCCACATTAATCACCCCATCACGATCCAGAAAAATACAGGGTTTTAGTGTAGATAAAGCAGATTGAGTAATCATTGATATATCCTCATCCATAGGAATAATAAAAAATAGTGTAGTAATATTGCTTAACACAAAAGAAATATTCTATATTAAAAAATATCTATTTTACTATAGTTTATCTTATCGCTTTAATAGTATTAAAATAGTCTTCTTTTTTACTTTTTGAAAAAGTTATGTTAGAGTGCCTTTTTTCGTTATGACTTGCCTAGTCATCCCTATTGTTTAATCTATAAATCAAAAAGGTAAAATGTTAATTGGATGGTAAATAAAATTAGTAGCAAATCTCGCTTTATACTTTATTTAAGCACTTCTTCTTTGATTGTAACTTTGCATTGCGCCACAGCTTTTGCAAAACCTTCACTGCATCAAAAGAAAGATCAACAATTCAATCAACTTATTGAAAAAAGAGATGACACGCCCGATCAAGATACGGCGTTAAATAATCCCGAAGCCGATCCTGACATCGATCCATCAGGCGAACTCCTCCTTGGAGGCGTCAATAAATATCTGGATAAATACGGCATTCAATTAGGGCTCAGCTGGTTAACAGAAACCGCAGGCGTTATTAATGGCGGGAAAAAGAAAGGGGCAGATTATGCCCACCAAGTTGCTTTTTCCATTGATATGGATTGGGAAAAAATTATTGGTTGGAAAGGTTTTTCAACCCATGCCATGATTTTAAATCTTGCTGGACGAAATGCCAGCACTGATTATGTTGGAGATTCTCAAATCCAAGCGCAAGAGATTTATGGTGGGGGTTATGCCCGTTTCTTCCACATGAACTATGTTTATGGTTTGCAAAAACTATGGGATGATAAAGTTGAAATCCGCTTTGGACGCGATAGCGTTGGAAATAATTTTGCGCTAAGCCCTTTCTCTTGTCAATTTATGTTAATTGCAACTTGTGGACAACCCAGAAGTGTTCAATCTCAACAAGGATTTAGCCCTTGGCCTGGGACGGTATGGGGTGCAAAAATTCTTTATAACTTCACGTCAAATGCTTATGTACAAGTCGGTGCTTATGAGAGTTCTCCTTGGGGAACAGGAAAAGGCGGACCTGCAGGATTTGATTGGGGCGTAAAAGCTGCAACAGGTGCTTTTGTTCCTGTTGAGGTTGGTTATACCTCCAACTTTGGTAAAAGTCATTTAAATGGTTATATCCACGTAGGTGCCGGTTTAGATACCAGTCGCTTTCAAACATGGTCAAGTCAAGCAACAGGTTCTGGTAAAAAAGATAATCGTGCACAATATTGGGTCATGATGGGGCAAATGATCCATCGTAATGACCAAATCAAAGATCATGGACTATATGTTATTGCCAACTGGGGACACGATTCTCCAACAACATCTAGCTTTAAAGATCTCTATAATATCGGCGTCATTGATAAAGGGTTTTGGCATGCTAGACCTTATGACCAATTTGGCCTGATGATGACTTATTATACGGTTCCTAGAGGATTAAGCAGAGCACAAGAATATCAAATCAATAATGGAATGGTTTCTGGCGCAAATGGAATCTTTAATGGCTTACTCAATGGGGCTCCTGGCGTTCAGTCAAACAGTCTTTTATTTGAAGCTAATTATGGTATTTCCGTCTATCGCGGCGTAATGATCATGCCTGTATTCGAATATTTTCATAATGTTGCTGCGACCAAAAGCACCTATACAGATGCTGCTGTTTTAGGCTTCAGAACAAATGTTGTATTTTAATTAAGACTATTATCGTATTAATTATATAAAATCTTGCCATTATTTGATTATATCTTTTTAAGATAAGACTATAATTATATCCTATCTTAAAAAGACAATAACAAGGTTCTACCCCTTATGTTCACAGTAAAAAAATACTTATATGGTTTTTCCCTAGGAATTATCACCATTGGTTTAAGCAGTAGTCAGCTTGCGTTTGCACGTAACCATCATAAACGTGGCCCACCTCCACCTGTTGTTGCGCCTAAAGACACACACTTAAATCCAAAGCAAAGCGAAAATGATATGACCCCCTTTGCACAACAAGTCAACCCAAAACAAAATGCAATCGATAAAAGCAATGCACCTGCTGCGTTAATCCCTCGTCGTTACGCGAGCTCTTCAGCAAAAAAAGTAAATGGCAGCGAAGGATGGGTCAATAGTAAACATCGGAAAAGTAAGTATGACTTAGGGATCAATGCTCCTGTTGCACAAACAGCAGATCCGACACAAAATAAAACTCGTGGCGTTTTTCGTCGTGCAATGCCTGTTTACGACCCAAGTTATTAATATTTTTTAGACAAAATCTCTGTAATCGCTTTTTTCGCCTCTTGAACAATTTCTTCAAGAGGTTGTGTATTACTGTACAAATCTAAAATTGGCGCACCATTAAAAGTAATTTTTTGAATAGTTTCGATTTTTTTTACCATCGAAGACAAACGATGATCAGGCTTGCGCTGCATTGCTGTATCAATATCAACATTTAAACGAATAACCAAATCTGGTTTATGATCAGTCATCCAATAATAAAGCTTACGCTCCCACCTTGTGAAATAGCTAGAGATAATATTATCAGGATGATCAACCGTTAAGTCAGGCCCATCCAACCCACCAATAACAGAAGTCTGAGGAAAACGATCCGTAATAATTAAAAAACCCTGTTTTTTTAACCTGAGCATCTTGTAAAAACGATATACACGCTTCAACGATAGTAAAAACATAATCAAGGCAACCCCCGCTTTAGGCCCTTTATCAGAGCGAGCCTTATTTGCTTTACCTGCAATGCCATGATCTAATTTTTTACCAAAAAATGGAAGCTTAGCAATCATACGCCCAATACCACCTGTTTGGCGTCCCAAATGACATAACTTAACAGGATAACGTGTCTCCAACCATGCTTTAAGTTCTATGCAAACAGTTGATTTTCCAGAACCATCAGCACCAATAACCGCAATAACAGGAAGGGACATATCGTTTTTCATAAAGTTTATTTCTCTATATCTTTGATTCATTATTTGTATATTACAATAAATTACGATAAAATTTGATTTGATTTATCGGCAAGAACTATTATAAGTCAATTTCTTAATACTTTTAGTAAATGTGGTACATGGAACATTCTTTTATTCGAACTCGCCATAAACTATCACAAAATTCGGAGAATATGCATTGATATTCTATTTAGAATAAAAAAAACATAATTCTGTGGTCCTAGTGAGTTCTTTAAAATTTAGAAAATATATATGTCGTATCAAAAATCCCAAAAGCCTTTAGCTCCCTTAATCGCCTTTATCGGTTGTGATGGTTCTGGTAAGTCTACATTAAGTATAGACTTAACCAATGTGTTATCTCAATCATATCCGACGCAACGCTGTTACTTAGGACAAGGTTCAGGAAATATTGGTCGTCGAATCAAAGAGATCAAGCTTATCGGCCCTATTCTTGATCGAATTATCGATAAAAAAGCAACCACAGCTCGTAATAAAGGCAATAAAATTCCTGGTTTAACCACAGCAATTGTTATCTTTGCTTTTTCTTGTATACGATATTACAACTTTCAAAAAATGATGAAAGCTCGCCAAAAGGGCGTAATCACGATTACCGATCGCTATCCCCAAACTGAAGTCAGTGGCTTTTATGATGGTCCAGGCCTCTCTGCTGCACATACAACCAATTGGCTAATATCTAAGCTAGTTAAATGGGAGTATAAACTTTATGATCAAATGGCATCCGTTAAACCTGATGTCGTATTTCGATTAAATATCGACGTAGATTCGGCATATCAACGAAAACAAGACCACGATTATGACTTGTTACAATTGAAAGTCGATGCAACACCAAAACTTTCTTTTAGAGGCGCACGAATTGTTGATATTGATTCAACACTCCCTTACAAAGAAGTCTGTCAAATTGTCTCTAATGTGGTAAAAGAAATTATCTAATATTTTTCTTTTATTGGGGCGAATTGTTGTCTTTTCATTGCAAACCTCTTTTTATAAGCGGAATAACGTTATTTTTTATAGCTATCCTTATTGCACTTTTAACACCATGGGATGCTATCCTTAGCCATTTTTTTATTCTATCCCCTACGGATGGACTTACGTCTATTACCAAAAATATTTCAAAATTGGGATCTTTTGCAATTATCACTCCTATGACACTAGCCTTAGGAGGATGGTTATGGCTAAAAAGACGTTTCTATGAAGCGCTTTGGGCCGTTGCCACAATGGGATCTTGCAGAATAGTTTTTACAATATTAAAAATTATCGTAGGAAGAGAACGTCCTGTTTTTAATGATTCTTTAACCCATGCAATCAGTTATAGTTTTCCTAGTGGGCACTCTGTCAACTCTATAGCCTTTTTACTTGTTTGTTATTTCATTTTTTCTCAAAGAAAATCTATTCTGTTTATTGCAATTATCACCACTCTACTCATTGGATGGACAAGATTAGCACTTGGGGCACATTGGTGCAGCGATGTTCTTGCTGGTTGGGGATGTGGTTTAATGTGGATCTCTATCACTTATCAAGCTAAAATATCTATCCCTTTGCAAACTTATGTCAATAAATACCTTCCACATCGATAACAATAAATATAACCCATAAAGATCCAAAATGATGTTCAAAACAAAAACACCTATCAATGCCAAACAAATTGTCGATTTCGAACGTTTTCAATTTTCACAACAACAATGCGATCAGCTCTATGATATGATTTGCGTTGATGATGAAATTAATCTGGATATTACATTACCCAGCACAATTGATTTCCAGTATACACAACAGCAACTGATAGAAAGTTTTATGATTTGCCGTAAAGTATGGCTTGACGGTATTTTGGATCAACGTTTTTCTAAAATTATTAGAAGTCTATGTACTACCAGTATTATTTCTGAAGAAGATAAAGTCATCTATAAGATGATGAGGGCTAAATTCAAGCATCTCTGCTACGCATATCGCGGCTTTGATGCTCGTCATAAACGCCCTTTCCTACTTGGTAATATTACTGGATTATTAGGAATGATTCAGGATGGTTTTAAAAATCACAAAAGTAGCATTGTAATTCCAAATGCAATCCTTTTAAATGCTTTATGGAATGAACAAGGACTATCACTCTTAAAAAGAGAAGTGTATCGTTTTTTCCCATGCGATTTAGATGACTTTAAATCTGCCATTCACAAACGAGCTATTTTCATCCAAAAAGAAATCCACAAGAATCAAACTTTATCTGCTCATCAGTTCCATATTTTAAGAAAACAAATGAGCATGTTCTCTGCACTTTATGGAACTTTTGATGTATTATATCCCTCTTCTTACCATCATCAAACGTTCCAATATCTAGCAACCATTAATGGTTTAATGGGTGATTATCATGATGTATTAATAGAAAAGAAGATTAATAGAACCCAAAACTATTTCTTTGATCAATTTTCGTTACCAAAAGAGATTTCCCAAAGATTAAATATCTTTATCAAAGCTTTTAGATAACCATTTATACAAAGCACACATACTGAGACAATTATACAACAACAACTCATGACTTAATCATATATATATTGGTTATATTTACATAATTAATTCTGCATTGTAACTATAATATACAATTAATTTTGGAGAATATATTATGAGTAATAATATCGTAACACCAACAACATATAGTGATGAAGAATCATTAGTATCAAATAGTGCGGTTACAATTCAAGGTGGATCAGGAGTTCTTCCCCGTTACTATAATTGCACAGTCACAGCTATGAATTCTAATATTATGGTTAATGGTACTCAAAATAGTAACTTTAATGTCATGGGTGGTACAACAACAATCAATGGTGCTCAATATAGTAACTTCATGATCTCTGGCAGTCCTACCACTGTTAGTGGTGGCAATAATAACAATTTTAATGCAGATGGCAGCTTACTCTTTAGCCAAGGCACCGGTTTTAATTCGATTGTAAACACTGGCCAAACTTTTATATTTGGAACTGATGGATTAAATTTAGTTTTAAGATCATATAATTCCGATGCTTTATTTGTAGCAAATGAAGGAAACGAAACTTTAAATGCTGCAGGGTCTACTTCACCAATAACTGTATACGCATCTCAAACTTCTAATCATAATACCAACCTTGTAGTCACAACAGGTAGCGGTAATGATGAACTAGATGCTGGTACAGGAAACTCCACATTAAACGGTGGTGCAGGTAACAATATATTTGTCTTTAATAAAGATACTGATGCTGGTGGTAGAACAGTTATTGGTGATTTTGCAGTATCAGCTGGTAATAAAATATCTCTTTATAATTACAATTTAACGCAAGACAGTTTAGGTGCCCTTTTAGCTAGCTCTCATAATGATTCTAATGGGAATGCTGTTTTAAACTTAGACAATCATCAAATTACAGTACAAGGTGTATCTATTAATAACCTTCATACTGAACAATTTAATATTTAATTATCTAACCAAATATTAAATGATCGTTTAAAGCTTATAGATTTTATTCTATAAGCTTTTTTATTACACTGATAAAAATATTTATTAATATGACAACAGCTTATAATTGTCTCTGAATTACTTACAAAACATTGTATCTAACTGTATAGATAGTATATATAATTTT
>NZ_AGFR01000011.1 GCF_000231445.1 Commensalibacter intestini A911 | reverse complement strand
CTTAAACAGCTATTTTTTCCTCATCTAAACTCTCTTCTTCAACAAGATAAGGACCTGCTTGTATAATCTGAATAGCAATTTCAAATGGATGCTCTGCATTATACACTTCCAAAGGCAAGAATGCACATCCCATCGTCCAACGACAAACAGTGTTCTCGACCACTGACCAACCTTGCAATTCATCTTGTTGTAAATACTGTGCCACAGGATAAGCACCATATTGATTTAAAACAACCACACGACCAATCAAAACCCCTAAAGGACGACGGTCATCCACAAAAGGTCCAATCACATCACAAGGGCGGCTCTTTCTAGAGACAAGATAAACATGTTGAGTATTCGCAGGAAGACTAAAAATTACTCTATCTTTGTCAACTCGACTTTGATAAATCTCTTCACCATCTTCCGTTAACAAATATAACTCTGGATCATTCGATAAAACAAAATTACTCTCATTTTGATTGACGAGTTTTTGTTTATCCGCACGTTTCATTAAATCATTAAAAATAGGCTCCACAAAGCTACGTTCGACCGTTAAAGGTGCAACAGCGTCTTCTGCCCAAATCTTTACATGAGGATCTAACTGAACAACCTTCTGATCTTTATTAAATGAATGACGATTGCCAGTATTTAAATAGCTTTCCGTTAACATACCATCCGCCCAAATCACAGAATGATCTTCAGTTTCAACGTGATAATAATCATAACTCGTTATCGAATAATCGTAAAAAATAGAACGCCCATTCACCAACATCC
>NZ_AGFR01000012.1 GCF_000231445.1 Commensalibacter intestini A911 | reverse complement strand
GTAACACAAAGGCTATGCAACTTTCGTATCGAGTTATATGTAATTATAAAACTCGCTTACTGCTAAGTATGCTTGGCCTGTTTGTGAAGCATGACGTCTTATTCTTGAAATGATTTCTTGAAAACTCATAACACCAGAGAAAAATAAATATAAATGGCTTGTATCCATGATTATTAATGTTGTTTTACTTCCAGAAGCTTCTTCAATTGCTACTTTAGTATAACCGCTTATTGACATCATTAGTCCCATTGTATTATCTGCCATTTTACTGGCTTTTGCTTTTAAAGAGTCGATTTCTTGAGCTCCAGACTGGCTTTTTGTAAATTTTAATTCTAAGAGATAGGTTGTCCCTTCGTGAGTTAAAGAACCATCTATTTGTCGACCGTTACTTTTATATGGACGTTTACTTTGTATTTCGCAAAAATCAAGTAATTGATAAAATCACTTTTCAAAAGCATACCCTCCAGGTTGTGTTCCTATTTGAGATTGTAATGCTTCTAAATTTTGTTGAAGTTTATTTTTATCAGTTTGTGACCGCTGAATGCGTTTCTTTTCAATTTGCGCTCGCTTTTGTGTTTCCAGACGCTCCTTTGCAGATGTGACCTGTTCATTTTGTTGTTTTAAATATGATTTAAGCTCTTGAACTGCTTTGTGGGCATCTTGTATTCTTTGCTCAGCATCCTCCCAAGGACCTCTTAAGTCAGGAAAAGTGGACTGCTCTGACAGATTATGTGCCATTTGAAAAATAACTGCTTTGCCTTTTTCTGTAGGTTGTAGTCTATTTAAAAGCTGATCTAAAAATTGCGCTTACTTTCATCATGTGACCAGGTTGCCATGAATGTGGAACTAATACGAGATGAGATAAGAAGTTTACGAAGAGCTTCTTTTCGTCAATATGATGTAAGAGGTGCTTCATAAGTTAAATCAATTAGGCGAGGAGTAATATTTATAGTCATAAAAATCTATTGCTGGTTTATATCTTCAATATTTCAAATTTATAGAATGTTTATTTGGATGATTTTAGATTTGTAGATATTAACTAATGACAACAAATTAGTATTGTATAATTATTTAATAAAACAGAAATGAAATACAGTTTAGATAGTAACTTTATTGATAATTTAGAAAAACACACAATAGGATGGATCTTAAATGAGGCATATATTAAATATGTATATTAAGATCATGATGATATGCTACTAGAAATAGGCTTATATGATTCAAATATATAATATTATTAAAGGTTATTCTTGAAATTTTTTGAAATAAGATGGATATTTTTTAATAGATTTTTAATTTTTTAAACAGGACTGATTAAATGCCCAAATATCGTTCACATACTTCTACCCAAGGTCGTAATATGGCAGGGGCTCGCGCATTATGGCGGGCGACTGGAATGAAAGATGGGGATTTTAATAAGCCGATTATTGCTGTGGTGAATTCGTTTACTCAGTTTGTTCCAGGTCATGTGCATTTAAAAGAGTTGGGCGATATTGTTGCTCGTGAGATTGAAGCCGCAGGTGGTGTAGCAAAAGAGTTTAATACGATTGCTGTTGATGACGGGATCGCTATGGGCCATGATGGTATGTTATACTCTTTGCCTAGTCGTGAGATTATTGCTGATTCAGTTGAGTATATGGTGAATGCACATTGTGCGGATGCAATGGTTTGTATTTCTAACTGCGATAAAATTACTCCTGGCATGTTAATGGCATCGATGCGTTTAAATATTCCTGTGATTTTTGTTTCAGGTGGTCCAATGGAGGCTGGTAAAAGCACCGTTGCTAATCATAAGCTTGATTTGATTGATGCAATGGTCGTTGCTGGGAATAGTCATATTTCAGATGAGAACGTTGCTGAATATGAACGCTCTGCTTGTCCAACATGTGGGTCATGTTCAGGTATGTTTACAGCGAATTCTATGAATTGTTTGACCGAAGCGTTGGGATTGTCTTTTCCAGGGAATGGAACAACATTAGCAACCCATAAAGATCGTGAACTATTATTTAAGTGGGCAGGTCGTCGTATTGTTGAATTATGTAAACAATATTATGAGCAAGATGATGATAGTGTGCTTCCACGTTCAATTGCATCAATTGCAGCTTTTGAAAATGCGATGGCGTTAGATATTGCAATGGGTGGATCAACGAATACGATTTTACATTTATTGGCCATTGCTCAAGAAGGTGAAGTTCCTTTTACGTTGCAAAATATTGACAGTTTATCTCGTAAAATTCCACAACTTTGTAAAGTGGCTCCTAATACGCAGAAATATCATGTTGAAGATGTGCATCGTGCAGGAGGGATTTTCTCTATTTTGGCAGAATTAGCCAAAGGAAATCTGATTGATACGACGGTAAAAACTATTCATTCAGATACATTGGGTGATGCTATTCACCATTGGGATGTTACGATCAGCAAAGAGGAATCTGTTTTACGGTTCTTTAAGGCTGCACCAGGTGGGATTCCTACGCAACAGGCATTTAGTCAGGATAAGCGTTGGGATAGTTTAGATACTGACCGTAAAGACGGGTGTATTCGTAGTATAGAACATGCGTATTCTCAAGATGGCGGATTGGCAGTTTTATATGGTAATATTGCTGAGAATGGTTGTGTGGTGAAAACCGCTGGTGTTGATAAATCTATTTTGACCTTTACAGGAAATGCAAAAGTATTTGAAAGTCAAGATGCTTCTGTTGAAGGAATTTTGGGCGATCAAATTGAACCTGGTGATATTGTGGTTATTCGTTATGAAGGGCCAAAAGGTGGGCCTGGTATGCAAGAAATGCTTTACCCAACCAGTTATTTGAAATCTAAAAATTTAGGTAAGCTTTGTGCATTGTTAACAGATGGCCGTTTTTCAGGAGGAACTTCTGGACTTTCGATTGGTCACGTATCTCCAGAGGCTGCATCTGGTGGAGCTATTGGCTTGGTTGAGGATGGCGATAAAATTGTGATTGATATTCCTAATCGTTCTATACAATTGAATGTTTCAGACGCAGAGTTACAAAAACGCCGCGTCGAACAAGATAAAAAAGGCTGGAAGCCAGCTAAACCACGTGCCAGAAAAGTCAGTATGGCGTTAAAAGCTTACGCGATGATGGCAACAAGTGCTGATAAAGGTGCGGTTAGAAATAAAGAGTTGTTTGAGTAGGATTAAAGGGAGCCCTATAGAGATTATTCTATAGGGTTTTATTATGGTTCAATTAAAATATCGTCGTATGAGAATTTTAGATGATGCATTTTGTATGCATGGTGGATATGTTCTGGATTTTAGTAACAGAACATTCTTTGAATATTTTCAGGATGAATTTAATATTAATATTTATGATAATAAATATGCAATAAATGGAGGATCAAAAGCTAAGCATTTGCGAGCTTTTATAGAGCTTGAACCGTCTAGTATAGTTTTAAAAGTTTTAAAATCCTTATGGGATTATCGTATCAAACATTTTTCTTGTAATGAGACGATTGAAGAAAAAGAGGATATAGAAAAGCGCTTCTTACGGTTACTTGAGGAAATTGAAGGTCAGAGTGATGTTATTCAAGCTGACGGGGTAGATAGTTTTATACAAGATCAGACTTTAGAGGAATTAGTTCAATCTATTAAACAGTATATTGATAATAATAAACCTCATGTCGCTATGGATCGTCTTCATACATATTGTATGAAAAAATTTGCATATTTGATTTCTCAGAAGGATTCAACAGTTTGCGTAGAAAGTGATCCTTTACATAGCCGTGTTGGTAAATATATAAAATTATTGAAAAACGAAAAAAAGTTAACCACGACTTCAGAAGCGATCATTAAGAGCTCAATTAGTATTTTTGATAATTTAAATGATATTCGTAATAATCAATCGTTAGCACATGATAATAATTTGCTAGATTATTATGAAGCGAAGTTTATTTTTAATAGTATTAATCTGATTTTACGTTTTATTAGAGATATTGAAAAAGAGCAATTCGAAAAAAGTAGTGTGTGATAAGCGGATAATATGCTTATTGTATATAGACAATTTTTTCTATTTTGGTTGGTTTCCTCAATGAAAACATATTGATATAAATAAAACTTACTAGAGTATTTCTTTGTGGGATATAAATAAATTTACTCTGGAATAGTATAGACAATATGTTTATTACTTCCTTGAGGATAGGTATTAAACGCACTTTTTACACAATATTCCATCACAAAAGAAGCAACATTTGCCGTGCCCGAATAGGTGCAGGTCGCTGTAAAGAGTTGCTGAGCGTCTGTAATCTTTTGTGGTGAAATGCAGATATTGTGATTTTGCTGTTCACTATCGCAATTTAACAGACTATTGTTCGGAGATAAGGGTTTGTAAAGATTCATAGAGTAATGGATATTACTTTTATTTAATGAATCTTGTTGAGCATTCACGACTGCAATTAAAGTTGGGCTTCCTTTATTACTCGAAGCCAGCCCTGTATCAACAACAGAATATCCTAAACGAGTAAATGTTTCTTCAGTTTTGATTTTCGCTTGCGTTATATAGTTCCAGTTATAATTCGTAAATGGATCTTGTGTCGTAATAGACCGATCAGCAATAACGCGAATAATAGCTTTGCTTGGGATAGGGGTATTATAGTGCTGGCTTTGCTCTTGCGTAGTAATATTCTCGGCGCATGCGCTTAGTGCGACAACAATGAAACCAAAAGAAAATAGTTTGACTATCGTGTGAGAGTGAATGGTAATCGACATGATATTTCCTTGAAATTTATTGTTCTTTTATGATTTGGGTAGGAATATATCCATCAGGTGTATTTTGGAAATAAACAAGAGAATTTTGATTCAGAGGATAGGTTGCAAAGATAGCATCTGCCATTTGTTGATATTTTTTAGCATCAATATTTGTATATATTTGATCGGCTATTGGCGTAACATTCGCAATTTTGCTTGATTTATAGTTGGTTTTACTGGAGAAAATGGGATTTTGTTTATAGCCTTTAGAGTCAATATATTGATTAATATCATTAGGAACAGTCTCAGGGCGGTAAATGGTTAAATTATAATCATATATATATGTAAGGGTAGTATGTAACTGGTTATAACATACCGTATATGCATTTTGACTACTACCATAACTATCAATAGGTTGTATGCTAGACATGTCAAGGAAATGCATTTCACATACCAGTTGTCCCTTTTCAAAAGATCTTATTGTCAAGTCTGGATCTATGATTACAAATATATTTGGTTTTATGGAGCTATTTTTTTCAACGACTGTATAACCGCGTTCGGTTAAATGTGATTTTACACGTTCTTTAGCGTCTTTAAATATTCCAAAACCTTCAAATATTGGATGACTGGTTGTGACAAGAATAACATCTGTATGTTGAATAAGTTGTGGAGAGGCAGTATTCTTCACATGCAGTGACATATTTCCAAGATGGTAACATCCCGATAAAAGGCAGCATATTAATAGGCTATAACCAATTTTTGATATAAATTTGAACATATGTTTACTGAGCAATACTGTTTTTTATTCGCAATATTCATATGTAAAATGAAGAGTGATGAAAAGCAATTATTTTTTATGATTGGTATCCCGTACGGGATTCGAACCCGTGTTACCGCCTTGAGAAGGCAGCGTCCTAGGCCTCTAGACGAACGGGACATAGGCTATGTATCATAGCAAAAATATTAGCTTATTATAGTATGAGATTTAGTAATTCGCAGCAATCACATTTTTAAATGATTGGCGTCCCGTACGGGATTCGAACCCGTGTTGCCGCCGTGAAAGGGCGATGTCCTAGGCCTCTAGACGAACGGGACAGAGGCAATGTGTTCTTTTTGAATAGCAGAACGAGCTATGTAGTCTAAACACCAACAATCATAGTTTAAATGATTGGCGTCCCGTACGGGATTCGAACCCGTGTTGCCGCCGTGAAAGGGCGATGTCCTAGGCCTCTAGACGAACGGGACAGAGGCAATGACGTTCTTAATACATGTGAAGGGTAATTAGGTCAAGAACAAAAAAACATTTTTATGCAAAAGCTGCATCTTTTATAAAAAAGTCGGCATTTTCCCTGCCATTCCAGCTATTTGTGCGTAACCAACCTGCTAAATGCATCGGACGACGATTATTATAATCTTCTAAATAAGGTGTAATTGGATTCTGATCAGCTTTAAACATTAATGCTTTGATACTGGAACCATTTTCACCCTGCAAAGTTAATCGTAACGTATTATTATCTTTTCCAATCCTGTCCGAACGAATAATATGAACATGGGATAAGGCAATTAAAGGCTCATCATTGCCATTACCAAAAGGGGTTAATCGTTCAATTTGCTTTGCGAGTTCCACAGAAGCTCCAGAAACCGTTGAAATACCTTCGATTTCTAAATCGACAACCGTTGGATGTTCTGAGGCTTCCGCAAGATATTGATTTAAAAATTGGTGAAGTTCTTCAGCCTTGTCTTTTTGATAGCTATATCCAGCGGCCATTGCATGACCACCACCACTTAATAGCAGGCCAGCTTGTCTGGCAGCAATAATTGCAGCACCTAAGTCTAACCCTGTAATCGAACGCCCAGAACCTTTAACCGTGCCATCTGATAATTCTGCACCAATTAAAGTTGGACGATTAAGTTGCTCTTTGATTCTTCCAGCTACAATGCCAACAATACCAGGATGCCAGTCTGCATGATGTAATAAAATAACAGGAGCACCTTTTTCATGTTGCTCTATCGCTAAATCTGTTGCTTGTTGTAACATGCCTTGTTCGACATTTTGACGTTGCTTGTTAATTGTGTCTAATCGTTCAGCGAGCTGATGTGCTTCAATCGGATTAGAGCAGGAGAGGAGCTTTAATCCTAAATCAGATTCTGAAATACGTCCGCCAGCATTAATCCGAGGCCCCAATGCGAAGCCACAGCTGAATGCATCAGGTGTTTTTTGCACGCCTGAGACTTCTAATAACGCAGCAAGTCCGATACGCTCTCTTTTGGCTAAGATTTTTAATCCTTGCGTTACCAATGCACGATTTAACCCTGTTAAAGGCATCACGTCACAAATGGTTGAAAGTGCGACTAAATCTAATAATTGTAATAAGTCAGGTTTAGGATAATTTTCAAAATAATTTTGTTGTTGTAAAGCTCTGTTAACGGCGATGGCAGTAATAAAACTCACCCCGCCAGCACATAAATATCCTAATCCTGAGGTGCAGTCTAAACGGTTTGGATTAACCGTTGCAAAAATATTGGGCGCACTTTCACATTTATGATGGTCTAAAACAATAATATCGGTATTTTCTTGATTGGTCTCATCAAAAACTGTATGAGATGCAGCACCACAATCTACGCAAATAATAAGCGTTACGTCTTGATCGATGAGGCTTTGCAGGGCTTTGGTGTTCGGGCCATATCCTTCTTTAAAACGGTCAGGAATATAAGTGATCGGTTGATTGCCTAGACTGTTAAAAAACTGCTTTAAAATTGCAGAAGAACAGCCGCCATCAACGTCATAATCACCAAAAATCGCAATTTTTTCATGGTTGATAATGGCTGTTGCAATGCGATCAGCAGCTTTGTTCATATCTTTTAGGCTAGATGGATTAGGGAGTAAATTCTTTAATTTTGGATCAAGAAAATGTTCTACTGATTGAGGAGAGACCCCTCGAACCGCAATCATTCTGCCAACAATATCGTATAAAGATGCTTTTTGAGCAATATGTTGGGCATGTCGATCCAGTGTTGTAGAATCATAAGAAGAAGGCATGCGCCATAGCCACCTTCGTCCAGAAAAGCTTTGTTGAACATTCAGGACAAGGGGAGCTTCAATAGAAGTATTTTCTGTTAAATTAGACACGGGCTGATAAGGGCTGTACTAGTAAATCATGGCGGACATTAAAAAATCTAACGGTTTTAGAACGAGATCGTGTGACTAAAGAGTTTGTCCATACATGTTTTCCTCTCCATTTTACGCCTTGAAGAATATCTCCACTTGTAACACCCGTTGCAGAAAAGAAGACATCTCCACTGGCCATATCGTTTAAAAAGAGCTTTCTTTGAGGATCTTCTTTGCTCATTGTTTTTGCACGGTCAATTTGTGATTGATTTTCGAAGAGTAAACGTCCTTGCATTTGTCCATCAAAGCATCGTAGTGCTGCCGCTGCTAAAACACCTTCTGGAGCACCACCAGAGCCAATGAAAATATCAACATTACTGTTTGGAATACAGGTGGCGATAATTCCAGCGACGTCACCATCAGATAGTAATTTTACGCGTGCACCGATTTCATGGGCTTTAGCAATAATTTCTTCATGACGGTCTCTATCCAAAGTACTTAAGATAATTTCAGAAACATCAACCTTTTTTGCCTTGGCAAGGTTGCGCAAATTGGTTTCAATAGAATTATCAATATCGATAATTCCTTCAGGATAATCAGGGCCAATTGCAATTTTGTCCATATAAATATCTGGAGCATGAAGGAATTTTCCTTCTTCTGCCAATGCAACTACGGTAATTGCGTTGGGAAGGTTTTTTGCAGTTAAATTAGTGCCCTCCAAAGGATCAACAGCAATATCCATTTTTTGGCCACCAGAGCCAACTTTTTCACCAATATATAACATTGGTGCTTCGTCCATTTCTCCTTCGCCAATGACGACGGTGCCAGAAATGCCGACAGTATCAAAAGCACGCCTCATTCCTTCAACCGCGGCATTATCTGCTTCATTCTTTTTGCCACGACCAATCCAATGGAATGATTCGATGGCTGCCGCTTCGGTAACGCGTACTAATTCAAGTGCTAAGTTACGATCAGGGACACGATAAGCAGTAACAGGAGAAGAAAGAGGCATGGAGGAATATTCCTTACGTGATACTTATGCTTCTTCTATACGAAGCATAATATGTTTTTCTGTAATAGCAGGTAGTTTTTGAATTTCGCGTAAAGCGTATAATAAAGATTCTTCTTTGGTTTGATGGGTGACCAGAATGATAGGAACAATATTAGAAGTGTCAATATCAGAAGATGTTCCATGCTGTAATAAGCTACGTAATGATACGTTATGCTCTTTCAGAATGGTTGCAATATCTGCAACAACACCGGGTTTATCTTGTACCATTAAACGAATATAATAGGCTTTATAAAATTCGTTGCGAGACACAACCGTTGCTGGTGTTAATTCTTTCCAATCAGTTCCCCACATTGGAATATTAGAGCCTCTAGCAATATCGATAATATCTGCGCTGACGGCAGTAGAGGTAGGGCCTTCACCAGCACCAGCACCTTCGAGCATTAAACGGCCAGAGAACTCACCTTCGGTAAAGACGGCGTTGGTAACACCGTTTACTCGTGCTAAGGGGGTTTCACATGGGAGTAACGCAGGGTGCACACGTAATTCGATACGATTATCGGCATGTTGCTGTGCAACGCCGATTAATTTAATGGTATATCCTAACTCTTGTGCATAATGTAAATCATCAGGATTAATACCACGAATACCTTCAACGAAAACATCTTCAAAATGAATGGTGTGTCCAAATCCAAGGCTGGCTAAAATTGCCAATTTATGTGCAGCATCAAAACCATCGATGTCTGTGGAAGGGTCCGCTTCAGCATAGCCAAGCTCTTGGGTTTCTTTTAAAATATCATTAAAATCGCAGCCTGTTTTTGCCATTGCGGTTAAAATATAGTTACAAGTGCCATTTAAAATACCGCCAATACGTTTTAAACGATCTGGGGTTAAGGCCTCTTTAATGGTTTTAATAACTGGAATTCCACCAGCAACAGCAGCTTCAAATAAAAGAGGTACATTTTTCTCTTCAGCAAGTTTTGCTAATTCATCGCCATGTAAAGCAATCAGGGCTTTGTTTGCAGTGATGACCCCTTTATTTGCACGTAAGGCTGCGCATACAAGATCGTAAGCAATACCATTTGCCCCGCCAATCAGTTCTACAATCACATCAATATCAGGGTTGGAAACAAGATCAAGAGCATTATCATACCATTGAATATTGGATAAATCGATTCCTCGATTTTTCGCTTTGCTTCTTGCACTGATGGCAACGATTTCAATAGGGCGACCTGCTTTGTGAGTAATGGATTGTGCGTTGGTTTGTAAAACACGTACAACACCACCACCAACAGTTCCAAGACCAGCTATTCCTAGCTTTAAAGGTTTCTGAGAAGAAGGGGTATTCATAAAAAATGTTCTCCAGTTTACGATAGAAAAATGTAAAGTTACTTTGAATACGAATTCATAAAAGTTTTAATCGAACGACAAGCTTGCCTTAATCTTTGTGTATTTTCAACTAGTCCGATGCGAACAAAATCATCTCCATATTCACCAAAGCCAAGGCCAGGAGCAACGGCGACTTGAGCTTCTTTAAGGAGTAATTTAGAGAATTCCACGCTGCCTAGATGTTTAAATTGTTCAGGAATTGGTGCCCAAGCAAACATAGACGCAGGTGGTGAAGGGACATCCCATCCTGCATTATGTAATCCTTTGATTAGAGTATCTCTGCGGTCTTTATAAAGGTCACGCATTTCTTGAATATAATCTTGTGGGCCATTCAATGCTGCAACGGCTGCAATTTGAATCGGAGTGAATGCTCCATAATCTAGATAGGATTTAATACGTGTTAAAGCGGCAATGAGTTTTGGATTGCCTGCAGCAAATCCAATTCGCCATCCAGCCATCGAATAAGTTTTGGACATCGATGTGAATTCAACCGCAATATCTTTTGCTCCAGGAACTTCTAGAATAGAAGGTGGGATTTGATCGCCATAATAAAGTTCTGCATAAGCGAGGTCAGAAAGAATCCAAATTGACTCTTTTTTAGCAAAAGCAACCAGTTCACGATAGAAATCTAAACTTGCAACATAAGAAGTTGGATTAGAAGGGAAGTTAACAATCAGTGCAGTTGGTTTTGGAATAGAATGATGAACCGCACGTTTTAGTGCTTCTAGCATATTTTCATCAGGTGTTGCTGGAATAGAGCGGACAGCAGCGCCAGCAATAATGAATCCAAATTGATGAATGGGATAGGAAGGATTAGGGACTAGGATCGTATCACCTGGGCTGGTAATCGCAGACGCCAGATTTGCTAATCCCTCTTTTGATCCAAGGGTAACAATAGCTTCTTTTTCTGGATCTAAAGCAACATTAAAACGGCGCTCATAATAACTGACGAGAGCTTTGCGTAGTCCAGGAATACCACGGCTAACTGAATATCCATGAACTCTAGGAGAAGATGTTGCTTCAACCAGTTTTTGCACAACATGTTCAGGTGGACGGCTGTCTGGATTGCCCATGCCTAAATCGATAATGTCTTCACCGCGGGCTCGTGCTGCTTTTTTCGCCGCGTTAACTTCTGCAAAAACATAAGGAGGGAGACGGCGGATGCGATGAAATTCTTCAGTCATGGGCTTTTCAACTCAATTAAAAAATGGAAATAAATTATTTATTCATTCATCCATACGAATCCTTACGCCATGACCAATAGCATGCGCACGAATTGCAATAGATGATTCTGGTACATTATGGGCAATTAACATTTTTGCAACTGTTTTTGCACGTAACAATGCCAAAGATAACGCTTGAGACTGTGATTCTGGAGAAATAGAATTTGCGTCACCATAACCATGCACGTAAATCATACGCCCTTGACGCATCCAAGCAATTGAGTTGATTAAACCGTTTTGTCCAATGTTTGGGGTATCAGAATCAATTGGAAATGTTACTAATTCCCCTTTTGGAGCTTCTAATGGTAAAGCGGAAGGTTTGAAAGGTGCAGGTAAGTTTGCATCAGAAGGAATATTAAAGCCTGGGAATTTTGATGGGGAAGGAGGGTTCACAGGAATAGCTGGAATCACAACTGCTTGATCGTCGATCTTTGCACGTAATTCTGGCATAACCACGGGAACAGGTGTAGGTGGTGGTGTTGGTTTCGATTCTTTTGGTTTTTCTTCTGTTTTTTTCTCATTTTGAGGCGCTTGACCAGTAGGTTGATTCGTGGTTGGCGCTGGGTCTTGACCTACAGCATCAAAGCTTGCTGAGCTTTCTTGTGAGTTTTGAGGGTTTGTTTCTGTTTTTGAAGAACCAGCATTCGCAGGAGCTGTCACAGCTTGCTGTGGTGCTGGAGGGATCTTAGGAATTTCAAGAGGCGTAACTGTATTTTGCCAATCAGATAAGGTTCTGTCTTTGGTTAGGTTATCAGTAACTTCCGCTCTGAGCGCAGGTGATGGGAGCGGAGGAGCTTGGGTCGGGGTTAGTCCGACATAAGGGTAAGTCTTTTCATTCCCAGGTACAGGTAATCGAGGCTCAGCTACGATTCCACCTTCAAGATTATGATACCAACCTACAGGTGTTTTAACAATAGGATTGCTTGCACATCCTGTGATAGATAATAAACCCATTAATAAACTATATCGAAAAATTGGCTGATAGATAAAGGGCACGCTTTTGAACCTTAAATTTTAAAAACAGTATTAAATAATTTTAATAGTATTATAGGTTTTTTTTCGAATGCGCTATTTTCCTTTTGCAACACTCAGAAAATAATCACTAAAATAATGTTGTAAAAAAGAAAATATTACTAAAAATAATGATTTTTGATAAGAAATGCTAAAATATTTTCTATTCTGTTTGTTGAAGTGTATAAGAATTATCAATAAACTGATTTATATAAGATTAATAAGATTTTATTAATTCTACTGTTAAGGAAAAATTTGATGAATTTTATGCAAATGACAGCGCATAACAAAATAGTTTTAGATGATAACGATCCTGAAGAGCCCGTAAACCCTTCAGAAAAATCTGAAAAAGAAAACGAAGATGCTGCACCAGGTGCTGCGTTAGAAGGGAAGCTTTTTAAAGAACGCAAAATCTTAATTTTTGGTGAAGTTAATGATAAGCTTGCCAAAGAGGTAACTGCACGTCTTTTGGCATTGGCATATGATTCTGATCGTCCCATTGATATTTATGTAAACTCACCTGGTGGGCATGTCGAAAGTGGTGACACAATTCACGATATGATTCGTTTTGTTGATAGTCATGCACCGATTAATATGATTGGTACAGGTTGGGTCGCATCAGCTGGTGCATTAATTTTCTCAGCTGGTCATAAAAAACGTCGTTTCTGTTTGCCAAATACGCGCTTTTTACTTCACCAACCAATGGGTGGGGTTAGAGGTCCAGCAACCGATATCGATATCGAAGCTAGAGAAATCATCAAGATGCGTGAACGTTTAAATCATATTTTCGCTAAGGAAACAGGCCATCCTTATGAAAAAATTGCAAAAGATACAGACCGTAATTATTGGATGTCTGCAAAAGAAGCTATTGAATATGGATTAGTACATAGCATTATTCACACATGGACGGATTTAAAATAATTTTATTGTTGGAGATTTGATTAAATGTCTAATTTAGAAGCAATTTACACACAACTACCTGAAAACTTGCGTGATTTACCTCAGCCAAAGTCGGATGAAGAGCTAGAGGAAATGAATTACCGCGTAAGACATTGGATGAGTAGTATGCCAGGGTCGATTAAGATCGGTAGCAAAGAGCATAAGCAGGCTGTGTGTCAAATGTTTCGCGAGACATTTAATCCATATCGTCCAACTTTTATGGATTGGCCAAAATTAAGCGAAGAAGAAATTAATCGCTTAAAAAGCCTTCCTATTTGGGATATTGCTGTTCATACGGAAGGGAAAGCCCGTCTGAGAATGGCAGCTTATGTCAAAGAATTACTTGATCCAGAGATGGCTGATGCGATTGCTAGAAATGCTTGGGAAGAAAATCGCCATAAAGAAGTGCTTGCTGATTTAGTCAAATTTTATGGTATTCCATTAGCTCAAGAGCAAGAATATAAAGTTCCTAAAGACGCAGAGTGGGCCTATATGGTCACAGGCTTTAGTGAGTGTTGGGATAGTTTTTTTGCATTTGGTTTATTTGCTGTTGCACAAAAATCAGGTTTCTTTACAAAAGAGCTCATTGAGACTTTTGAACCCGTGATGCAAGAAGAATGTCGTCATATTTTACTTTTTGCAAATTGGTTAGCTTGGCATCGTAAGAATTTATCTTTGTTAAAAAGGGTTAAATTTGAAGCTAAATTATGGGCAGTTCATGCGTTCTTGATTTATGAACGTTTGGGCTTAATCAAAGATGTGGATGTTGATGGTCAAGAATATTATGAAGATAATAACTTTACTATCAATGGTGTTGCAGAGCTTGGCAAAGAAAAAACAAGCATTAAAGATTTTTTAAAGCTTTGTCTTTCCGAAGATGATCGTCGTTTTGCAGGATATGATCGTAGATTAGTCAGACCTACAACGGCACCATTTTTAGCGAAGTTGCTTTTGCGTATTTTGCCTGAAAAAATTGCCAATAAACAATTAGGTTAGCTCTATCTATTCTATTTGTACATAATAATGTTTGTAAAAAAATCCTCTTCATATAGAAGAGGATTTTTTTATGGATTTTTTATAAATGAGTAGCGATGCAAAATTGTTTTGCTGTTTTACTAGAGTCAAGATCGTTAGGCACTTTTCCTAATAATTTAAACTCATCGATATATTGAGCAACTTGTTCCCATAGTTGATTATTAATAGGGGTAATACTTTGATTTTCGTTCTTAAACATTGCAAGGATTTGTTTGGCGTTCATGTCTTTCCATTGATCTGCAAGTAATATGCTAGCCTCTTGTAAATGCTGAGTTCGCCACTTTGAAGCCTCACGAATGCTGAGCGCTAGAGGTCTGGCAATATTCGGGTTTTGAGTTAAAAATTGATTATTAATCCCTAATATATGGTTGGCACGTTTACTCCAGCTGCCGCTTTGGCTGCCTGCAAGTTCAAATAGTTCTTTTTCCGCATGGCTTAATATCTCCCATATGAAAGGGTCATAACCAATAATGGCTTGAACTTGATTCGAGAGTAAGGCAGGTAAAAGCTCTTCTTGTTCCATTTCAATCCATTTAATATTTTGTTCAGGATTTAATCCTTTGCGTCGGAGTAAAATAGAAAAGAAAAGTCGTTCTTTATTTGCGTGGCGGCGTGTGGCAATTTTTAGTCCAGCTAGGTCAACTAATCGATCGATTCGCTGTTTGCGAGATACTAAAAGACGAAAGTTTCCTCCTCCAATACCGACTAATAAACGTGCCTGCATCCCTGTAAGTAGGTTAGGTAACCAATCGAGAGCGGATAAGACAGTGGCATCGCACAGATTTTGCTTTAGTGCGTCTAATGCTTGTAAATGATTTTGAATATTAGGAAGAATCGTAACATTTAATGCATATTTTTTGAAAATATCTTCACTTTGAGCAATGGTTAATAGCGAATCAATTTCACTTTTAGGCCATGCAATCCGAATAGATTGAGGTATAAAATCATGAATAGGGTTTTGTTTATGTGAAAAGAATCGATAAGATGCATATCCTCCCCCTCCGGCAAGGAAAACAGAGCCTCCTAAGCCCAAGAGTGCTTTTCTTCGTGATATCAATGACTTTTTGTCTTTATTTGGGTCGATCATAGAACTATTTTACTAAAAAATTAAAAAAATATTAAAAAAATTAAAAAAAACACTTTACCATTAATATCGAATTAGGCTATAGAGAGTTCATGGCTGATCCCGAATAGCTCAGTTGGTAGAGCTAGCGACTGTTAATCGCTCGGTCGTAGGTTCGAGTCCTACTTCGGGAGCCATATTTAATTATCATTCAAATTATCCCCCATAAAATTAAATATTAATAAAACGTTGTTTACAATTCCGATTTGTAAATATTCTGTTTCTATTTCGACACTGTGTTTGTTTTTTTGCATCATATTGTAAATTTGTCATTCTATTTGTGTTGAGAGTTGAGTAATCATAACTTTATGACAAAAGATCTTTCTGGTTTTAGTTATTACTCTAGTTTTTAAAGCATAAAACGCTCTTCTTATTTTGTTTATATGCTTTAGAGGCTAGCAACTCTTAACTTTATAAGCATGGTAATAGATGAATATGGCGTTATTTTTGAACAAATCTAGCCTTTTACAAAAAAAACAATTCTATTTTCTTTCTTGTTTTTTAATGATGGGCAGCACAGCCTTATTAACCCCTCTTGCAAAAGCGGAAGACAGTAAAAATACTCCTGTAACACATAAAGCCGAAAATAGTGATTCTGCTATTGATGGTATGACAGATGGGTATTTAGTCCCAGTTGGCGGTGGTGGTGACTGGTTAACCAGTATTGGTCGTGTACAAAGTAATCCTTCAGATATTGCTAAAATAGAAAAAATTGGGAACCCCCTTCTTCCTCAACCAGAACATTTTTTAGGTACATGGGGTGGGATTCAACCTTGGTTATATCAACGTGGTATTAACTTTAACCTTGATAATCAAAACGAATTCGCTGGTAATATAACTGGTGGAAAAAGAAAAGGTGCAACAAATGCTGGAGCAGTTGATGCGAACCTTGACGTTGATTGGGCAACATTGGTTGGCCGTAATTGGATGACTGATGGTCTGGTTAGTCATATGACTGTTTTAGGTCGTTATGGTAATAACTTAGGTAAAGTCATTGGTGAAAATATTACTCAGGTGCAGGAAATCTATGGTGCTGGTGGGAATGTTGTTGCCAAGCTCGTGAACCTTTACAGTGATAAATATTTTATGGATGGTAAGATAGTCACCTCCTTTGGTCGTACCAGCGTTGGTGGTTTTTATGCAACCAGCCCAATCCACTGTTATTTCATGAATAATGGTCTTTGCGGAAATCCTAAGCCTTTGAGCGGACAAGCAGCTGGATTTAATGCGTGGCCAGATTCAACTTGGGGAATTACCACTTTATTTAGACCTACGGATCATCTTTCTGTTCGTATTGGTATGTTCCAAGTTAACCGTTATGCTTATGGCAATGAGGGTGGAAAACGCGCAGGCTGGTCATCTATTGTTAGAACAGCAGGAAATGCTGGTGGAGAGTTCCCAATTGAATTTACCTATGAACCTCATTGGGGAAAAAATGATTTAGTTGGCCACTATAAAGCTGGTTTTGCTTATGATACCTCTTCTTATCCAGTTTGGGGTAGTGGTAAAAACGGTGCTAAAATCACCACTATGAATGGTGCGGATCAACGTTGGAAACGTGGGCGCGATGTTGAGTGGTTATTATTGGATCAAATGATTCATCGTAATGGCCCTGGTGATTTGAATGGTGTGATTGGTTATGTTGGGTTTGTTCATAGTAATCCACTAACTTTCCAACGTCAAAACCAAGTGATTGTCGGCATGATTAATACAGGTTTCTGGAAAGCACGTCCTATGGATGCTTTTGGTGTGTTATTTATTCATCAAATTATGAGTGGCAAAATGCGTGATGCGCAACGTTATAATTTGTCTCAGGGGTTTGCTATTGATAATATTGGTAGCGCTTCAGGTATTCAAACTTCAGAAACGACTTTCGAATTAACATATATTATTCATGTTTATAGGGGGATACGTTTCCAACCTGACTTTCAATATGAAATTCATCCAAATGCACAAAAGAATATTAATGATGCTGCCTTTCTTGGATTTAAAAGTCGTGTAGACTTCTGATTTTTAACTCTTTGTAATAATTTAATAAAATTTTTATTGGCCTCGATAATTGTTGTTAAATAATTATCGAGGTTTTTTTTATGTGTGATAGTTTTATTACGGTAAACTAATCGTGATTGATGATGTTATTGACGATCATGGGCGCATTAAGCGTAAACTACAAAAATAGTTTTTACTGATTTATTTTAAGGGCCGTTATTATGAAACGATCTCATATTTTTCTTATGTCATCGATGCTTGTCAGTTTACCTAGCCCAGCTTTTTCAGCTGAGCCAGTATGGAAAGATACTTCACGACCTGCTGCGGAGAGAGCAAAAGCATTAGTGCAAGCGATGACACCAGCAGAAAAATTACAGCTAGTGGTTAGCCATTATGCAGTGGATAACGGCCCTGGAAAATCATCTGTTCCCAAAGGTGCTGTTGGTGGAGCAGGATACGTTCCTGGTATTGATAGATTGGGAATTCCAGCACAACAAATTACAGATGCAGGTTTGGGAATCACGAACCCTAATAATGTTCGTCCAGGTGATGGTGCAACAGCTTTACCAAGTGGTCAGATTTTATCTGGCACTTTTGAACCAGATCTTGCTTACCAAGCAGGTCAAGTTCTTGGTAGAGAAGCATTCCATAGAGGGTTTAACGTATTGCTTGGAGGTGGTGGAGCTGTTTTAGTAAGAGATCCAAGAAACGGTCGTAATTTTGAGTATTTAGGTGAAGATTCTTTATTAGCGGGTAACATAGCTGCGGCACAAATACAGGGTGTGCAAAGCCAACATGTGATTGCTACAGCAAAGCAATTCGCTTTTGGTGCGATTGAAACCAATCGTATGAAAGTGGATATGCGTATTGGTGAAAAAGAAGGCAGAGAATCTGATTTATTAGCATTTGAAATTGCGGTTAAACAGGGGAATCCTGGCGCAATTATGTGTGCTTATAATAAGGTTAATGGGGATTATAGTTGTGAAAATAGTTACTTATTACAACTACCCAAAAGAAATTGGGGCTATCGAGGTTACGTATTAACAGATTGGGGTGCTACACATAGCACTGTAAAATCTGCAAATGCTGGGTTGGATCAAGAGTCAGGTGCGTCATTTGATCAAAAGATTTATTTTGGTAAAGACTTAAAAGAAGCGATTGCGAAAGGTGAAGTGTCAAAAGGTCGTTTAGATAATATGGTCTATCGTATTGTCTATAGCTTAATTGATGTTGGCGCTTATGATCATCCAGCTTATAAGTCTGACCAAGCTGAAAATGTAGCAGCAGACGAAGCTATTTCTCAGAAAATTGCAGAAAATGGTATTGTTCTTTTAAAGAACCATCATAATATTCTTCCGTTATCTTCTCAAATTAAATCTATTGCGATTATTGGTGGTAAGGCTGATCAAGGTGTATTGTCTGGTGGTGGCTCTTCACAAGTAACGGCTCGAGGTGGCAATATTGTTGATCATACACGTATGCAACAATGGCCAGGACCTGTGTCTTATTTCCCATCTTCTCCGATGAAAGCGATTCAAGCATTAGTGCCAAATGCAAAAGTCAATTTTGCAGCTGGAAATGATATTCAACAGGCTGTTGATTTAGCAAAACACTCTGATGTAGCGATTGTGTTCGCAACTAAATGGAGTGCAGAAGGGTTTGATTCTGCTAATTTACAATTATCAGCAGAGCAAAATCAACTCATTGAAGCTGTTGCGAAAACAGGGAAACCTGTGGTGGTTGTTTTGGAAACAGGTAATCCTGTTGAAATGCCCTGGTTGCATGATGTTGATGGAGTGCTTGCTGCTTGGTATCCAGGAACTTCTGGTGGGCCAGCAATTGCGAATATTTTATTTGGTCAAGTTAATCCATCTGGACGGTTAACAACCACATGGCCAAAAGCATTAAGTCAAGTTCCATATCCTTATATTGAAGGCGCTGGTAAAATTGTTAATGCGGATGTGCTTGCGGTTAAACAATATTCGTCTGATAATCAGGCTGTTTCATCTGTGAACTTAAATGAGGATGGTGCAAATGTTGGATATCGTTGGTACGAACAAAAACGGTTAACGCCACTTTATCCATTTGGATATGGATTATCTTATACAACGTTTAAGTATAAAAAATTAATCCTTGAGAAAGATTTTGATAAAGATCGTCATACGATGATTGCGAATGTGACTGTTGAAAATACAGGGAATCGTGATGGTGCCGATGTGATTCAGATCTATGGAAAAATACCAGGTGAAACGACTAGTCGTTTGCTTGGATTTAGAAAAGTTTATTTAAAAGCCGGTGAAACGCAAACTGTTCCTGTGACTCTATTCTCAGTCAGTCTTGCACATTATGTTCCTGTAAAACATTCATGGGAAATTATTTCTGGTAATTACGAAATTTCTGCTAGATCTGATTCCTTGTCACATGACGCACTAAAAACAAATATTCATTTAGATCAAATTGATGTTCAGGATTAATATATTTTTTAATTAGTTTGTTTATTTTATAGCCACGGTTAGTTAATAGCCGTGGCTATTTTTATAATTGGTTTGTTATGATTCAAACTAAATATTAAATATAGATTTTTTAGAAAATATAATATGTTTGTAGATATTTTTTATGTTGTAGATACAAGTGATGTAATTATGATTATTATTTGTAAAATCAATGATCTATCAGATTTTTGAGTTGACTATTTAAAATAAAGGTAAGCTAATGGGATTACATATTTTCATTGTAGGAGGTCATTCTTATGAAGTTGTCCCAGCTTTTTTTACTTTCATCTATTCTGGTTAGCGTCCCATGTGTCGCACATGCAGAAGAAGCGATTTGGAAAGATACCTCTCTTTCTCCAGAAGCTCGTGCAAAAGCCTTAGTTAAGGCGATGACACAAGATGAAAAACTACAATTAGTTGTTAGCCACTATGCAATTGATAATGGGCCGAAACATTTGCCTGTTCCTAAAGGGGCATTAGGCAGTGCGGCTTATGTTCCTGGTATTGATAGGTTAGGAATTCCAGCACAACAAATTACAGATGCAGGGTTAGGGGTAACCAACCCCAATAATATTCGTCCAGGCGATGGAGCAACATCACTACCAAGCGGTCAGGTTATTGCAGGAACATTTGATCCTAAGCTTGCCTATGAAGCAGGCAAGATGACAGGTGCAGAAGCTTTTCATAGAGGTTTTAATGTCTTATTAGGTGGCGGCGTTGTTTTGGTGAGAGATCCAAGAAATGGTCGTAATTTTGAATATTTAGGGGAAGATCCAATTCTTGCAGGGAATGTTGCTGCTCAAGAAGTTAAAGGTGTTCAAAGTCAGCATGTGATTTCTACCGTCAAACATTATGCATTCAATAATATTGAAACAAATCGTTTAAAAGTGGATATGAAAGTGAATGAGAAAGATGGAAGAGAATCAGATCTTCTTGCTTTTGAAATTGCGATGAAAAAAGGCGATCCCGGTTCCGTTATGTGTGGTTATAACAAGGTGAACGGGGATTATACTTGTGAGAATAGTTACTTATTACAACTTCCTAAAAAAGAGTGGGGCTATAAAGGTTACTTCATGACTGATTGGGGGGGTGGGCATAGTACAGTGAAAGCAGCCAACGCAGGATTAGATCAAGAATCCGCTGCAGAAGAATTTGATAAAGAAGTTTATTTTGGTAAGGCATTAAAAAAAGCGATTGCGAAAGGTGAAGTTCCAGAAAGTCGTCTGAATGATATGGCTTATCGTATTGTTTATTCTTTAATTAAAGTTGGTGCTTACGATCATCCAGCAGCCAAATCGGATCAACCTGAAGATGTTGCAGCACATGAAGCCATTTCTCAAAAAGTTGCAGAAAATGGTATTGTCCTTCTTCAAAACAAACAAAATATTTTACCATTAGCAGCAACCGTGAAAAATATTGCGATCATTGGTGGTCATGCGAATGAAGGCGTGTTGTCTGGTGGTGGGTCTTCTCAAGTCACGGCTAGAGGTGGCAATATTAAATTAAAAACCGGCCTACAAAAATGGCCTGGCCCAGAATCTTACTTCCCATCTTCACCAATGAAAGCAATTGAAGCATTAGCACCAGAAGCGAAAGTTCAATTTGCAGCTGGGGATAATATTCAACAAGCAGTTGATCTGGCGAAGAATGCTGATGTTGTGATTGTTTTTGCAACTAAATGGAGTGCAGAAGCGTTTGATAATGCAGATTTGAATTTGCCAGGAAATCAAGATCAGTTAATTGAAGCTGTTGCAAAAGCAGGGAAACCTGTTGTGGTGGTATTGGAAACGGGTAACCCTGTGAATATGCCTTGGTTAAATAATGTTGATGCTGTGGTTGCTGCATGGTTCCCAGGTACTTCTGGTGGTCCAGCAATTGCAAATATTTTATTTGGTAAAGTAAACCCATCTGGACGTTTAACGACTACATGGCCGAAATCTCTTTCTCAATTACCATATCCTGTGATTAAAGGTGCAGGTAAAATTGCGAATGGAGATCCTAACGATGCAACAAAAGAAGATGATTCTATTATTTCGTCGCTTAACCTAGATGTTGATAAAGCAAATGTTGGTTATCGTTGGTTTGAAGATAAGAAATTGACGCCGCTTTATCCGTTTGGATATGGGTTATCTTACACAACATTTAAATATACTAAAATTGCATTGCATAGTAATTTAGCTGCTAAAATACCAACGATTACTGCTGAGGTTACAGTTGAAAATACAGGTAAAAAAGATGGTGCAGACGCAGTGCAAGTTTATGGCACGATGCCTGATGGATCACCAAGCCGTTTAGTTGGATTTGATAAAGTTGAGCTTAAAGCTGGAGAGTCAAAAACGGTTAGTATTCCTTTAGCTTTACAAGGAATTGCGAATTATGAACCGAAAGCACATCATTGGGAATTACCAGCAGGGTCATATACAATTGCTGTAAAACCTGATGCACTTGCTAATGAAGTGGTTAAAACAACCATTCATTTAAATCAACTAACTCTTACTGACTAAATTATAAGAGTAATTTGTTTGCTTTTATATAGCCACGGTCATTTAAGCCGTGGCTATTTTATTATAAGATATTCGTTATTCTGTGATTATTTTGTAGGATCTTCGCAGTATGTTGTGAAGTATTAGATACGGTTAAAAATATTATGACTATTCTTTACAAAATCAACCATTTATTGGTCTAAGTGATATTGACTATTGATGGTAAAAGTAAGTTAATATTCTTACATATTTTAGATTGTAGGAAAGTTATGCAATGAAGTTATCTCAGCTATTTTTACTCTCATCTATTCTTGTTAGTATCCCAAGTTTTGCTCATGCAGAAGAAGCAACTTGGAAAGACACCTCTCTTTCTCCAGAAGCTCGTGCAAAAGCCCTTGTAAAGGCAATGACACAAGATGAAAAAATACAATTGGTTCATAGTCTTTACGCCATTCCCAATGGTCCTAAAAATCTACCGATGCCTAAAGGGGCATTAGGTAGTGCGGCTTATGTTCCTTCGATTGAAAGATTAGGTATTCCAGCACAACAAATTACAGATGCAGGGTTAGGAGTTGCAAATCCAGGAAATGTTCGTCCAGGTGATGCTGCAACTTCGTTGCCAAGTGGTCAGATTTTATCTGGAACGTTTGATCCAAAACTTGCTTATGAAGCAGGGAAAATGACAGGCGCAGAAGCTTTCCATAGAGGGTTTAACGTCTTATTAGGTGGTGGGGTTGTCCTTGCCAGAGATCCAAGAATTGGTCGTAATTTTGAATATTTAGGTGAAGATCCCGTTTTGGCAGGGAATATTGTTGCAGAGCAAGTCAAAGGGGTGCAAAGCGAACACGTTGTTTCCACGGTTAAACATTTAGCCTTCAATAATATTGAAACTAATCGTAAAAAAATTGATATGAAAATCGGTGAAAAAGAAGGAAGAGAATCAGATCTTCTTGCTTTTGAAATTGCGATTAAAAAAGGTAATCCTGGCTCCATCATGTGTGCTTATAACAAGGTGAACGGGGATTACAGCTGTGAAAATAGTTATTTGTTGCAACTTCCTAAAAAAGATTGGGGTTATCAAGGATATGTTATGACCGATTGGGGCGGTGGACATAGTACAGTGAAAGCAGCGAATGCTGGATTAGATCAGGAATCAGCTGCGGATCAGTTTGATAATAAGATTTATTTTGGCAAAGATTTACAAGAAGCAGTGGCGAAAGGTGAAGTTCAACAAAGTCGCTTGGATGATATGGCATATCGTGTTTTATATGCGTTAATTCAGGTTGGGGCTTACGATCATCCAGCAACAAAATCGGATCAACCAGAAGATGTTGCTGCACATGAGGCGATTTCCCAAAAAATTGCTGAGAATGGTATTGTCCTTCTTCAAAACAAACAAAATATTTTACCATTATCAACAACTGTGAAGAATATTGCGATTATTGGTGGGCACGCTAATGAAGGTGTATTATCAGGTGGTGGTTCTTCTCAAGTCACGGCTAGAGGCGGTAATATTAAACTGAAAACAGGCATGCAAACATGGCCTGGCCCAGTATCTTACTTCCCATCTTCACCAATGAAAGCAATTGAAGCATTAGCACCAGAGGCTAAGGTAAAATTTGCAGCTGGGGATAATATTCATGAAGCTGTTAAATTGGCTAGCCAATCTGATGTTGTGATTGTTTTTGCAACAAAGTGGAGCGCAGAAAGCTTCGATAATGCGAATTTAAGCTTACCAGGGAACCAAGATCATTTAATTGAATCTGTTGCAAAAGCAGGCAAACCTGTGATTGTTGTATTGGAAACTGGTAATCCTGTTGAAATGCCATGGTTAAATAATGTTGATGCAGTTGTGGAAGCATGGTTCCCAGGAACATCTGGTGGCCCAGCAATTGCAAATATTTTATTTGGTAAAGTAAACCCATCTGGGCGTTTAAGTATCACATGGCCGAAATCTTTGGCACAAGTTCCATATCCTAAAATTACCAATGCAGGACAAAGATGGAATGAAGATGATCCTGTAAAAGAAGATAAACCAGACCTATCAGGGATTGCGACATTTAACCTAGATGTAGACAAAGCTAATGTTGGGTATCGTTGGTATGAAGCGAAAAAAATTACGCCGCTTTATCCATTTGGATATGGTCTGTCTTATACAACGTTTAAATATACAAAAATTACGTTGAATAATAATTTATCTGAGAAAAATCCAACAATAACCGCTGAAGTTACTGTTGAAAACACTGGTAAAAGAGACGGTGAAGACGCGGTTCAAGTTTATGGCACAATGCCTGATGGTTCACCAAGCCGCTTGGTAGGGTTTAATAAAGTGGCATTAAAAGCTGGAGAGTCAAAAACGGTGAGTATTCCTTTGGCTTTACAAGCGATTGCGAATTATGAATCAAAAGCACATCGCTGGGAAATGCCAGCAGGTGAGTATACGATTACTGCAAAATCAAATGCACTTTCTACGGAAGGGGTTAAAACAACGGTTCATTTAAATCAACTTAATCTTGCAGATTAGTTTAAACGAATAGCTTACTTGTTTTATGTAGCCACGGTTATCTTAGCCGTGGCTATTTTATTATGATATTGTTTATCATCCGTTAGTTATAATTTACATTTTGTTTTACGATAAACTTAGAAAGTTAAAGATTTATTTTCTGCAAACAGGTATGCTTTGTTTATATATAAATTGATAAGAAAAATATTGATAAAGGTCGAACGCTTCTATGAAAATTTATTATGTTATTAGCAGTTTAGAAGGCGGTGGTGCGGAGTTTATTATTCCGGATTTAGCTGATTTTTTTACTAGCCAAGGTCATAGTTTTAAAGTGTTGGCCTGTATTCCTCGGGATATGGAAACAGCAGCTTTATTAGAAAAGAGAAATGTATCCTATCAATTGCTTTCTTTAAATGGAGATTGTCGGTTAAGCTCGACTTATAATTTATTTAAGATTGTAAAAAAATCGCCTCCAGATTTGATATGGACGTCTTTGGCCAGAGGGGCAATGGATGGTCAGATCGTTGGAAAATTATGTAATATTCCTGTTGTTAGTTGGAAGCATAGTGCCAATGTGATGGCTTATAAGGCGTCTGCAGTACGTTTTTTGCAAAGATATAGTCAGTTATGGGTAGCTGATTCAGATGGTGTTGCTGATTTCTTGCAAACTAGCATGGATGTAACTAAAGATAGAGTGATGACATGGCCTTTGTTTAAAGTGCCAGAGAATCTACCTGAAATGCCAGTTTGGGATGGTACAGGGATTTTCCATATTGGCAGTATGGGACGTTTACATCCAGTGAAAAATTTCGATATAATGATTCGATCAATTGATTATATTAATAAGAAATATCCAGAAGTTGGTAAGCGCATTCATTTCTCGATTGCAGGAGCTGGGGATGAAGAGCAAAAACTAACGAATTTAATCCAGGAACTACAATTAAAAAATGTTGAGTTAGCTGGATTTTATACGAATGTTATGGATTATTTAAAAACATTACATTTATATACGGTCACCTCCACCTTTGAAGGAATGTGTATTGCCTTACATGAAGCTCTTGCAGCAGGGATGCCTGTCGTTTCTACGAATGTCGGGGAAATGCGTTTTTGTGTTAAAAATAATCCCATTGGAACATTGTTAAAAGAGAATTCTCCTGAAGCATTAGGTGAAGCAATCGTTGAATATTTTCATAATCCGAAGAAAACGTCTGAATACGCGAAAAATGCACGTGCTTATATTCAATCTCGATATAGCAAAGAATCATTCCAAAATGCAGGTAAAGCGATTTTAAATCGTGTAGAAACCGAGATATTACCTCAGTTTAAATAGATTATTTATATATTTTTATTGTATCGTCTAAAGCTGAAAATAAAAAACCTCTTCTTTAAATTATAAAAAGAAGAGGTTTTTTTTTAGAGTATCTTTATTAACACAAGTTAGAATTAAGCAATTTTTTCTGCAAATTCAATTGCATCTACAAAATATTCTGATGTTGCGGTTAATTCGACTTTAATCAATTTAACCTTATTGCTTACTTCTGAAATTGCTTCAGGAAGTATTGCAAGTCCTTTAGTCCAACGATCTGTTCTGTTTAGTTCAGCTACATGCCAACCTGAAAGACCAGTCATATCTGCAGGCAATACTTCGAATGCTCTATCACCAAAGACGCTGATTTTTGCAACAAGTACACCCAATACACGTCGATCATCAAGGAATGGACCTACGACTTCTGATGGTAACGCTGCTTTTGAATGCATTGCAACAACACAAACATTTGCAGGAACATAGAAGCCATGTATTTCCTTTAACATCAATAGGTTGAATTCTCTCACCTTTTTGTGTGATCAAGCAAAGAGCTGGGTCACGGGTAACTTCAGGTTTAGAAACAAGTGCATATCCTTGTTGTGTTGCGCGACGATCCAAACGTTGCCAAATTGGCTCTACTTGGTCTCTTGCAACAGTCAATGGTGCAGCTGCACTATTTTCCCAACTTTGATGGTCTGCATTTTCGTCAAAGGTTAAGTGCAAGTTAGCAACATCACCGTTGAATAAATGACGATCATCTGTGTTCAAATATGACTCAGTTGATTTTCTGATAACAGAATTGAGTGTGTTTCTGTTTCAATATGGTAAACAGTAAATTGTTCAATGGTTGTATCTACGATAATAGAACGTCCATTAACCAACATACGTGCTGGGATCAGCCCACCATCAACAAAGATTGTATGTTCTGGGGGTACCAATAAATCACGACAAGGTTGGTTTAATCCAAATGCATGTGCTTTAATACGAACAGGATATAATGGACCTTTATTTTCATAATGGTTTACATTCACATCCATCGTACCAGCCCAGACAATTTCCTTGCTGACCTGTTGTCCATTTTCAAGCGTAATAACTTGATCACCAGCTTTGAGATTCTCAACTGTAACTTCACCTTCAGGAGTTAGAAGATGTGTTCCTGTTAAGAAACATTGTGTGATGATAAGGTCATATCCCGTAGGAGAGGAACTACTTTCTTGGATTATTACGTTTGGAACATCTTGACTACTATCTGCTGGACTATAGTTAAACTTAGCAAGAGTTTCTGTTTCTCCAGTAGTTGCGTTAACATAACCTACAGTTAATATTCCGTCAGCATAACTCGTGACATAGCGTGTTTCCTCAAGATATCCTTCTTGAGCAGAAAAGACTAATTTATCAGATAATGTAAAATCAGTTACCGTAAGTTGGTTGTTTGCATCTTGAATGCTGCCTGTATATTGATAAATACCATTATCAATACCAGCAAAATCAACTTCATGAGCAGCTAGGCTAGATGTTGCACGTGTTTCTTGCCCTGCAACAACAACGGTTCCACCATTAACGATAATTTTAGGAATATTATCAGAGCCAACATTGCTTGTTGTTAATGAACTGATGTTTAGTGTTGCATCTTGTCCTACACTAATAGTGACTTGTTGAGAGCCATCCATTGTTAAACTATTAAGATTAACAGTAGTTCCAGAAACAATGCTAACGATTGCTGTTCCAGAAAGATCGACGCTACTACCAGAAACATTTCCATTTAAAGTTAATGTTGCGTCATTCACTAACGTTGCATTACCAAAGGTTAGAGCACTAGTTGTTGTACCAGCAGAACCTGTATTAAAAGAAGCGCTGCTTGCATTTCCACCAAAGGTAATATTTCCTAACGAACCAGATGCGCCGTCACCTAAGGCGATATTATCATTCGTGCCATTTAATACCCAGCCAGTAGTATTATATATAATATTGGAGCCTAAAGTAATAACAGGATTATTAGCATTAATAATAATATTATTAGCACTTAAATGTGTATTATCCCCAATGGTAAAGACAGTACCTTCGGCATTCAAACCAAGTGTAATATCTCCATTAACGTCTAGAGTTCCACTTTGACCATAAATAAAGTTGGTAGAAGTGTTTAGATTAATACCACCAGTTCCAACACTCATGATTGTGCTATCACCAAAGGTAAGGGTAGTAGAGGTGGCACTAATATTGATACTATCTGTAAAGTTGATATTTGCACTATTATTTGCACTAAATATAAGGTCATTGCCTGATATATTTAATGAACTCGCATTAATTGTGGCGTTAAGACCGAAATTTAATGTTTGGCCACTATTATTCATGATAATAGAACCGTTATCGAGTGTTAATGTATTGTCATTTCCAAAGTAAATCAAATTTCGGTCACCATCACTAATATTTGTGCCTCCAGCAGAGAAGTCACCAGAAAGGATGCTGACGTTTACTTGGTCTTCGAATTGAACAGTGCCATTAGAGAGATTATCGGTAAACCCATTATAAATAGTGAAATATGAATATTTCCCAACAGTTAAACTCGTATTTCCTACACCTGCGGTACCACCCAATGATACACTATTTACATTTAATATGAGTTGATCACCAAAGATCATTTGATTTGTATTGCCATCTAAAGCAAGAGTGCCAGATAAATCTATATTTGCAGCGGTACCCATACTAAAGGTTAGGTTATTTCCTGAAACATTTACAGTATCTGCAACGAGAGTGCCTGCATCTCCCCAGTCAAAGGTTTGAGAGGTATTCGTCATAATCAATGAGCCGGTATGAATGCTTAATGTATTATTACTCCCCATATGCACCCAGTTTTGTCCAGAATCTACTCCAGCGCCACCTACGCTAAAATCACCAGCTAGGACGTTAATATGTCCCCCACTACCAAATGATGCAACACCGTTAGAGAGATTATCGGAAAATCCATTGCTTATAGTAATGCTAGCATTATTTCCTGCTGAAACTTGAGTTCCTGTAACACCAGTACTTCCACCCAATGAAACAATACTTGCATTGAGTGTAAGTTCATTGCCAAGCGTCATTAAGTTTGAATTACCATCTGCAGTTAGCGTGCCTACATTTAGGTTTAGGCTATCACCAAAGCTCATTGTATCTGATGTACCATCTAATATTAATGAACCTGATAAATTGACTGACGCATTTGTATTCATTGTAAATGAAAGATTATTTCCATTAACACTTAATGAGTTTGCAGAGATATTTCCACTTGTTCCCCAATCAAAGGTTTGAGACGTGTTCGTCATAATAATAGAACCCGTATCAAGGGTTAGTGTATTATCGCCCAACATATGGAACCAACTGCGTGCACCAGTTGCATTACCAGCACCTCCAATTGAGAGGTCACCATTAATAAGATGTAAATTAGTGCTTGTACCTAACTCTACGACACCATTAGATTGGTTGGCTATTACTCCGTTATCGACGGTAATATTTCCACCAGTTCCCACAGAAAAAGTGTTGTTAGTTTGTGTACCGCCAGCTGCATTAGCACCAAAAGACATGGTGGAAGCGCTGAGGGTCAGGTTGCTGCCAAATTGCATCCATGTAGATGAACCATAGACTAAAACACCATCACCAGAGACTTGTACATTTGCATTATCTCCGACAACGATACTTGCGTTATTATTTCCTACAGCAAGTGCACCCGCATTTAAAGAAAGATTGCTACCGATATTAGTAGAAGCATTTTGATAAACACCAAACGTTCCGCCAATTTCCATTGCATTATTATTGCCAAATTGCGCATTAATAACTGTACCTGTTGCAGGACCAACAGTATAATAGCTAGAAGCAATTTTCATTGAAACACTATCAGCAGCACTAATGAACCCTGTGACCGTCGTGCTAGCAACAGCTCCTAGGTAACCATTAACACTAAGATATGAACCTGAGGCCAAAGTTAATGAGGCTGATGTTTTGCTTGCTACGGTAGTAGGAGTAGCAATGGTTAAATTGGCAGCACTTGTACTTCCTACAATAAAAACATTTCCACGCCCTACATGAACGCCACCATTGACTGTGATTGCGAAGCTTTTTGATAATGTATCATATATGGCATTTCCTGGATAAGTACCAGCTGATTCACCAATATAGAATTGATAATTACCGTCTGTACCATAATTCGCTCCACCAGTGTAACTAATAGCATTACCAGCGACTGTTGCATTATATAGAGTTGCCCATGATGCGCCTGTCATTGTAGCAGTCACATTATAGGTTGGGAACTCAATATTCTCTGTAGATACAGGTTCAGCAAAGGTTTGAACTTGGGTTAATGAGGCAGTGCTCGTAGTAGAAGTTGTATCATCACTATTGTCTGATGTAACAGAAGATGTGTTGGTTGTAATGCTTGATGAATCTGTATATGTGGAAGTCAGGGGGCTACTTGTTAATGAGGAACTATTAATAACTGTATCAGAGCTATATGTTATTGTATTGGTTGACGAGGATGTCTCATCACTTAATGTATCATTATTTATATTTTCATTGGCCACTATTTAAATCCTTAATATTAATAGTTCAAACTTCTTATTCTTAAGTATTTAAAATTATTATTTATTAATTATTTATTTATTTTCAGTAATTATTTTATAGGGTGGACTAAATTTTTATTAGTTCTTTGTATATATAAGTGGTCAATTGAATATATCAAGTTTATATTTTGATAATTAATAATAAAAATTATTTTGTAATTGTTTTTATTTAAGAATTATATTATATAATATTTAAATTTTAATTAATTATTTTATTATATATTTAAAATAATAATGAATTATTTAAGGGTATATGTTGATATGAAAATTTATTTAAAACAATGAGCAGGCAGCGTTATTTGGTTTATCTGCCTACCTATTTAAAATTTACTGAGTGGTATAGTTGTTAAATTATTCTAAGTTTAATATAAGCAGCCATTGTTTTAAAATTTATATTGGTTTGATATTAACTAATATAAAGCGGTTTAATACTATCTGACAGAGCCGTATTATCGCTTTCATCTTTTAAACGGACACCGCTAATTTGTTTGATAAAGCTTTGCTCTAATAACCATGCCAATTTAAACGCAGCAAGATCATGTTTAAGGCCTTCTGGACGAACATTAGAGATACAATTACGATCTGCATCATTGCGTGTATTATCAGGCTGCCATGTCATATAAATTCCAAGACTATCCGCAGAAGATAAGCCTGGACGCTCACCAATTAACATGGCGATAGATTTTGCATGTAAGATACTGCCAATTTGATCCCCTAAAGCAACTCTTGCTTGATGAGCAAGAATAACAGGCCCTAATTGAATATTGAGTTTCTTCAAGTAAGGCAGCAGTGAACGAATGACACTGACAGCTTGACGATCAACAGCATAAGAGGATAACCCATCCCCAATAATAACGATTAAATCAGAAGGGTTTTGATAGGTTTCCTCTAGTTTTTTAATACTTTCTTGATCTAATTTCCGTCCCAAATCAGGGCGGCGTAAATATTCCTCTCGATCTTTAACACAACTATACACAGTCAGTGTTGATAAGCCCATTGCATGGAGTTCATCTTGAATCTTATTGCTATTAAAAGGTTGATGAACTGCATCTCTGGCTTGTGCATGGGACAATGAAAAATTCAACGTTTCTTTGGTGGGTAAACTAACACCATTACGTCCCAATGCAATGCGTGCTTTGGTAAATTGTTTTAAAAATAACCAATTATCAGGAAGGGTCATCTTTATTCTCCTGCAGGTAAAGCAGCTAGCAAAGGATGATTAGAATTTGCAGCTTGTAATTGTCCCATTTTATCCGTGATATGCATTTTTTCTAACCATTCACCAAATTCAGGCGCATGTTTAAGGTTTAATAAACGACGAAGATATAATGCGTCATGAAATGAGGTGCTTTGGTAATTAAGCATAATATCATCAGCACCAGGAACACTGATAATAAAAGGAATACTTGCAGCCCCTAATAAAGTCAGTAAAGTATCCATATCATCTTGATCCGTTTGAGCATGATTTGTATAGCAAATATCGCATCCCAAAGGTAAGCCGAGTAATTTTCCACAAAAATGGTCTTCTAATCCAGCTCTAATAATTTGTTTACCATCATATAAATATTCTGGCCCAATAAACCCAACAACGGTATTTACGAGTAAAGGATTATAATGTCTTGCCACAGCATAGGCTCTGACCTCACATGTTTGTTGATCAATGCCATGATGAGCATCTGCGGATAAACAGCTTCCCTGTCCCGTTTCAAAATACATGACATTGTTGCCAACAGTGCCTTTATTTAACGAAAGAGCAGCATCATAAGATTCTTGTAAGATATTTAGGTTAATTCCAAAACTTGTATTGGCTTTTTCTGTGCCTGCAATAGACTGAAAAACTAGATCAACAGGAATATTCTTTTCTATTAACTGAATAGTATTGGTTACATGCGTTAGAACACACGATTGTGTCGGAATTTCAAATCGTTGAATGACTTCATCCAACATTTGATTAATTTTTCCTAGGATCGGTAAGCTATCACTTGCAGGATTAATCCCAATGACAGCGTCTCCACTGCCATAGAGTAAGCCATCTAACATACTTGCTGCAATTTCTTGTAAATCATCCGTTGGGCTATTGGGTTGTAATCGAGTACTTAAATGTCCAGGTAACCCAATGGTATTTCTAAATTTTGTAACAACATGGCATTTTTTAGCAGCAATAATAAGATCTTGATTTCTCATTAACTTACTGACTGCTGCTGCCATTTCAGGCGTAATCGCAGGGCTGGCCGATGTGATCATTTGTGGTGTCGTGGTATCATCAAGGATCCAATTACGAAAATCACCAACCGTTAGATGACTAATATGTTGGAAATTTTCCTTATCATGACTATCGACAATAAGGCGCGTAACTTCATCTTGTTCATATGGGATGAGTTGATCCTCTAAAAAAGTTTTTAGAGGAATATCTGCCAAAGCCATTTTTGCAGCAGCACGCTCTTCATCACAACTTGCTGCTACACCAGCCAATACATCGCCTGACCGCAAGGGAGAGGCTTTGGCCATTACTGTTTTTAAATCTTCAAAAACCCAAGTTTGGTTCGCTAGAATTGTTTTATACATCATATGACCTATTAATGTTGGTAAGATTTTATTGAGTCATTTTTTCTCTAGAAGATCGTGTTGTTAAAAAATACAGATATCCTATTCCCATAAAGACAATAAAACATCCAGCCAGTTCAAGATTATAGAGTGCCATTGTAATTAAACAAAAGATAGACATAATCATCGCAAAAAGTGGTGCAAAAGGATACAAAATTGCTTTGAATGGACGCTCAAGGTCAGGCTCACTACGACGTAATTTAAATAAAGATGCCATCGAAATAATATACATCAATAATGCACCAAAGGCAGCTACCGTCATAATACTGGCTGTTAAAGGTTGGTTTGAAATAATAATTAAAGAGTCTGAAAAAATCGCACCAATACCAACAAAACCGCCAGCTAAAATTGCAAGGTAAGGGGTATGTGTATATTTATTTACTCTTGCCAAACATGGAGGTAAATACCCATCCCGTGCCAATGAGAAAATTTGTCGAGAATATCCCATAATAATACCGTGCAAAGAGGCAATTAATCCAAAAAGTCCTAACCATACTAATATATTTAACCAGATACTTTTAGCACCAACAACAGCTTTCATTGCTTGAGGTAATGGATCGTTAATACTTGCCAGTAAGCGCCAATCCCCTGCGGCTCCTCCAGCAAATAACATAATCAATAAAGCAAGAACAGTTACGGTAATAATACCAGCGCTTAACGCTTTTGGAATAGTGCGTTGCGGGTCTTTAGCTTCTTCTGCTGCCATAGAAGCGCCTTCAATTGCTAAGAAGAACCAAATGGCAAAAGGGGTTGCAGCGAGCATTCCTTCAATAGTGGAGAAATGAAATTGATTTTGTCCACCCCAGCCATTAGTAGAAAAATGCTCCCATGAAAAGGTGGGAGCAACAATGACCATAAAAAGAATGAGAGCAAATATAGCGAGTAAAGTAACGACCAGTTCAAAGGTTGCTGCAATATGAACCCCAATGATATTGAGAGCCATAAAGAGTAAAAATGCCGAGCATGCAATTAATTTTGTATCGATATAAGGAAATTGCACATTGATATAAGCACCAATGGCCATGGCAATGGCAGGGGGAGCAAAAACAAACTCGATCAGTGTTGCAAATCCTGCAAAAAACCCAACGGTTGGCCCAAAAGCTCTTAACGCATAAGCAAAAGGTCCTCCTGCATGAGGAATGGCTGTACTGAGTTCAGTTAAACTAAAAATAAAACAACAATACATTAAGGCAATTAATAGAACGACAATTAAAAAACCTAATGTTCCAGCGGATGCCCAACCGTAGCTCCACCCAAAAAAAGATCCAGAAATAACCAGTCCAACCGCAATTCCCCAAAGATGAAAACCGCTTAATGTCTGTTTAAGAGCTGTATTCGATGACATAAGCAACCCTTTATATAATTAAATAATATCTATTAAAATGGTAATTAAATTATAAAAATAAAGCAAATTAAAAAATTAATATAAATATTTTTATATATTTATGATTTTTTTCAATTTTTATATGAAGATTAATTAGTCTTATTTTGCAGTGCAGTGTTCTTGTTGCCAGCTGATAATTTATAGCATTATAATTATTTATTATTCTTAGATAGACGTAATATTTTATAAAGGATCAGAGATGTCAGAGCAACGATTGCCTTTACCTCCATTTACACTTGAAACTGCAATGCAAAAAGTAAGAATGGCTGAAAATGCTTGGAACGGAAAAGATCCAGAGAAAGTGGCATTTGCTTATACAGTGGATAGTATTTGGCGCAATCGCTCAGAATTTATTACAGGCCGCAAAGAAATTATTGCGTTTTTAACACGTAAATGGCGTGCAGAACTTGAATATCGCCTGATAAAAGAATTATGGGCATATCATGAGAATAAAATAGCTGTGCGTTTTGCATATGAGTGGCATGATATTAATGGTCGTTGGTTTCGTTCTTATGGAAATGAGAATTGGGAATTTGATGAGCACGGATTAATGAGCAAACGGTTTGCATGTATTAATGATTTACCGCTTCAAGAAAGTGAACGGAAATATTTCTGGTCATTGGGGATAAGGCCAGACGATTATCTTGGACTGACAGCGTTAGGGTTATAAAGGCTTCAAAAGTAACAATCATTTTATGAATAATAAATTGGTTTATTTTCTTTTATAGGATTCTCTTGCAACCAAGTGATGATTTGTTGAGAAATATTTTCTGCCATTTCTAATGAGGCGATGATTTGTTGTTTTGTTATGTAATCAACATGCACGCCAGAGGTAATGACACAGTTCTCAGTGATGATAGGTTGGATAGTGGCCATAATTTTCTCAGCCAGAAGATGATCTTTATGAGGTTTTCCATCATGGCAAAGAAAAACAGTGCTTTCTATTTTTCCACTCGATAATGTTGTTACTGAACCAATATGAGGAACATCTCCGCCAGTTAAGATAATCAGGATGTCAGAGTTTATTCTTTTGAGTTCAGCGTGAATGGTAAAGCCTTCATCCGTAACAGAGAAATGAACAGTTTTAGTTGATGATTGTGTCATTGATTTTATCCTTGCCATCTTGGCATATCAAAATCAACCCCAAAGAGGTCAAGAGCCCTAACAACAGAGTGATGAACGATTTCATCTACGGTTTTGGGTTGTGTATATAAAGAGGGGACAGGGGGCATAATAATGCCTCCCATTTCTGTAACAGTCGTCATGCTGCGTAAATGCCCTAAATGAAGAGGGGTTTCACGTACCATTAAAACTAGTCGACGACGTTCTTTTAACACGACATCGGCGGCTCTGGTTAAAAGGGAAGAAGTTACTCCTGTTGCAATTTCGGATAAGGTTTTAATCGAACAAGGGGTAATGAGCATGCCTTTTGTTTTAAAAGAACCACTGGCGATTGTAGCACCGATATTGCCCACAGGATGAATAATATCAGCAAGGTTTTCCAAATCTTGAGAGGTTATTTGGGATGCTTCGTGCTTCATGACTTGCAAAGCGGATTTGCTGATTACAAGATGTGTTTCAACATCACATTGTTTCAGGATCTCAAGTGCTTTTAATCCATATTGCGTTCCAGAAGCACCAGATATTCCAACAATGATCTTATCCATGATATAACCCCTTTTGATTGTTTATGCTTTATTTATTCTTCATCCATTCAGGCATATAAGGGGTTGGATCAACCTCTTTGAATTGTGCGCGAACAAAAGATGATTTTAAGTGATAGGGAACCGTACAATCAAAGATCGTTTTAGTCGAAATACCATGTCCTAATATTTTAGGATCAAATGCAGGGTCTTGGGATGGGTCAAGTTGGTGGCATCTAACCCCAGGGATAAAGATGGTGCTGATATCTCCTTGATAGCGTGTGGTCATAGCCCATAACACATCATCGGTGTCAAAAGGATCGACATCTTCATCAACTAGAATAACTTGTTTTAATTCAGAGTAGACTCCTAGAGCCATCAGAGCGGCTTGCCTTTCGCGACCTTGATCTGCCTGAGAACGTTTTTTGACTTGTAAAATGGCAAGGAATTTTCCTCCCCCTGATGGATGCGCATAAACATTTTGTAAGAACCCAGGAATACCTGCATCAATCGTATTAAAAATGCTTGCTTCGGTGGGGATTCCTGCAAGATTTACATGTTCTTCACCAGGACCCACTAAGGTTTGCATAATCGCATTTTTACGCATCGTAATGGCTTTAACCTTCATTAAAGGCAAAGAGGGGTTGGCTGGTCCTGTATAACCAGGAAACTCTGGCATTGCATAACCTGTATTCGTGTTTTGATCTTCTCTAACACGAACATTAGGTAAGATTTCTGCTTCAATAACGATTTCTGCTCTGGCGATGGATTTTTGATTAATCGTAACCGCATTGACCAATTCTATGGGTTTGCCACGCAATCCACCTGCGACTTTTAGCTCATCAAATCCAAAAGGGGTCGTGGGGGCTTCAAAACAAGAACCAATCGTAATCGCAGGATCTAGTCCCATATTGATCGTAACAGGTAAAGGTTTTCCTGCTTGCTCTGCTTTTTGGCGGAAAATATCAATATGTCGACCCAGTGCAAAAAAGATAGAAATTTCATATTTACTTTGTACGCATAAACGATGAATGGTGACATCTGTATGGCCTGTCTCTGGATCTGATCCTAGTACTAATCCTTCGCAGAAAAAAGGGCCAGCATCTTGAGGGGTATTGGTAGGGGCTGGAAGGATTTTTCTGAGATCAAAATCTGGATCAGTGGCTTTATAAACGATCTCTTGGCATAGTGCTTTGGATTGATCAACCATAACCGGATCAATCGTATTCTTAACGGCTTTTCCCATAAATTTACCAAGTTCTTTTACAGGGGCACCAAGCATTGTAGCAACTCGTTCACGACTAGCAATTAACCCGACTAAAATTCGTGAACTAGGATATCCTTTGATATTATTAAACATGACCGCAGGGCCAACTTGGGTAGGACGCATTACGGTGCCACCCGCACCAATATATCGATATACTCCAGCTAGATCGTCTTTTGGATCAATTTCTACATTGGTTTCATGATATTGTTTAGGCATTGCTTGCACGACCTCTATCGCCGTGCGGAGGTCGTTAACTTCAATAGATGTTGTTTTTTTCATTGTTCTGTTTTCTTATGGTTGAAATTAAAAATAATTATAATTTCACTTCATCCGGTAATTCTTTTCCTGAGAAATAATCGTCTAATGAGCGTAATACTTTCAAAGCAATTTTTTTTGCAGTTTCATATGTGGCTCCAGCAGAATGGGGTGCCATCACAATATTCGGAAGGTTTTTGAGTGCTTGTGGAACATGAGGTTCATTTGCAAAAACATCTAATCCAGCACCTGCAAGTTTTTTATTTTGCAAACATTCGATGAGAGCCTCTTCGTCTATGGTGACACCGCGCCCAATATTAATAAGAAAACCATGTTCCCCAATAGCTTCGATAATTTTTTTGTTAATCGCTTTTCTGGAGTTATCTCCACCGCTGGCTGCAACAATAAAGATATCAGATTGTTTGGCAAGATCTAATAATGAAGGAACGAAATTCCACTTAACATCTGTATGTTGATGACGTGCTGTGTAAGAAACCTCATTATCGAAAGCTTCTATTCTTTGAGCAATGGCTCTACCAATAGGCCCCATTCCCATAATGCCAACTTTTTTATTAGAAATCGATGTTCCTTGATAAGGAAATCGTTCTTTTGTCCATCGCCCTGCACGTATAAATTGATCACGTAAGGTTAATTGACGAGCAACATCTAATAATAAGCCAATTGCCATATCGGCTACATCTTGAGTGGGGGCACCAGTAGCAATGCTGAGTTTTATGTTTCTTTCTTTTGCTAACTCTATATCAACATTGTCATATCCCACCCCATGCACGGTAATGAGCTTGAGGTTTGGTAATGTATTCAACATATCTGTTGGAGCACCAATGACACCATTGGTAATGACGGCTTCAATTTTATGTAAAATATCAGGCGGGGGTAAATCATCAATATGAATATGATTGGTAAAATTTTGATTAATTTGTTCTTGGATAGATTTATTAATAGGAACAAGTTGTAAGATTTCGGGTTTCATAGGGCTGTATCCTTTTAAATGATTTATCATCAGAATGAAATATTCAGATTGAATCTTGATAAATTATAGTCATATTGTAGGGGTGTTGGACAGAATTTAATTAGAAATAAGTTGAATGTGATGATTCATTTTATCCTTGGCGGTGCGAAATCAGGGAAAAGCCGATATGCCGAAGCGCAACTGATGCAGTATGCTCAACCGTGGTTGTATTTAGCAACGGGCAGAGCATGGGATGATGAAATGCGACAAAAAATTACAGAGCATCAAGAGCGCCGAGGGGATGGATGGATCACATATGAAGAACCTTTAAAAATTGCTGAATATATTGAAAAGCATCACCCATCGCCGATTTTAATTGATTGTCTGATGTTATGGCTAACGAATTTAATGATGGATAAATGTGACATTAATATGGAAATTGATCGTCTTGTGATGACATTACAAGCTTATACAGGTGAGATGGTGATTGTTAGTAACGAGGTCGGTCAAGGGATTGTGCCAGCTGATCCTATGTCGCGTGCTTTTCGAAATTATGCTGGAATATTACACCAAAAAATTGCTCAAATTGCCGATCGTTTTACTTTTATAGTGGCAGGCTATCCAATCGTAATGAAATCTGAAGAATAGGAAAAATGATGACACAAAATGATGCTGATGTGCATAAGAAAAAAATGCAAAAAAGAAAAGAGTTACAAACAGAGCTTGTGGCTTCTAAAACGGAAACTAAAGGGCTCGTTATGGTGCATACGGGTTCTGGAAAAGGAAAGTCCACAGCAGCTTTTGGTTTAGTGTTTAGAAATTTAGGCTATGGTCGTAAATGTGCTGTGGTTCAATTTATTAAAGCCCCAGAATGGCAAACTGGTGAGCGTAAAATGGCAGACTTGTTCCCTGAGCTATTGGAATGGCATATATTGGGGGAAGGTTTTACATGGGATACTCAAGATAAGCAAAAAGATATTGATTCTTGTGCCAAAGCTTGGGATGTGGCGTTACAATATTTGCAAGATGAAGATGTTGCTTTGGTTGTTCTCGATGAGCTGAATATTGCGTTGCGATATGATTATATTGCCATGGAAACTGTTCTTGATGGATTACGTAACAGACCTTCTATGCAGCATGTGGTTATTACTGGACGTAATGCAAAACAAGAATTAATTGATGCTGCGGATTTAGTCACAGAAATGAAGTTAATTAAACATCATTTTGAAGCTGGCGTAAAAGCTCAAAAAGGGGTTGAATTTTAATGGCACGTGCCTTGATGTTCCAGGGAACGGGTTCTAGTGTTGGTAAATCTGTTCTGGTTGCTGGAATTGCCAGGGCATTCAGGCGTAAGGGGTTAAAGGTTTTACCTTTTAAGCCTCAAAATATGTCGAACAATGCTGCTGTAACCAAAGAAGGTGGGGAAATAGGACGTGCTCAAGCATTGCAGGCATTGGCTTGTGGGGTAGAGCCGAGCGTTCATATGAATCCTGTTCTTTTAAAACCGCAAAGTCATATTGGTTCTCAGATTATTGTACAAGGAAAAGTTTGGGGGCAGGCAAAGGCAAGAGAATATCAATCGATTAAACCTCAACTGATGCCGTATGTATTGGAAAGCTTTGAAAGACTTTCTAAAGAGGCAGATATTGTTTTAATTGAAGGAGCAGGTTCTGCTTCAGAGATTAATTTGCGAGAGAGTGATATTGCCAATATGGGGTTTGCTCAAGCAGTTCAAGCCCCAGTTATTTTAATTGGAGATATTGATCGCGGAGGGGTTATTGCGAGCCTTATCGGTACGTATACGGTGTTACCTCTCGAAGATTTAAAGCTGATTAAAGGCTTTATTGTAAATAAAATGCGTGGTGACCCGACGTTATTTACCGATGCAATGCAGTGGATTAGTCAAAAAACACAATGGAAAAATATTGGTTTACTGCCTCACTTTCCTCAGCTTAGTCAATTGCCAGCTGAAGATGCTGCGGATCTTAAATCGGTTGTTCATTTTCAGCAAAAAGGAAAGCTCGTTATGTCCGTTTTGCTTTTACCGACAATTGCGAATTTTGATGATTTTGATCCTTTGAAATATGAAGATAATGTTCAGTTGAATTTTATTGAAATAGGAGATGTTATTCCTAAAAATTCAGATGTAATTATTATTCCAGGTTCTAAAACAACCATTGCAGATTTGGAAGCTTTATATCAAACCGGTTGGGATGTGGATATCAAAGCCCATTTACGACAAGGGGGGTATGTGATGGGTATTTGTGGCGGATATCAAATGTTGGGGACAGAGATTTCAGACCCTTATGGAATTGAAGGGGATACGCGGTCCATTCAAGCGTTAAATCTTTTATCGTTTTCAACGATTTTAGACCGTTCGAAAACACTATCAGAGGTTAAAGGGCATTTGTTTATGAATGATGCTGAATGTTGTGGATATGAAATGCATCTAGGAGAGACGAGGCATCACGAGCATTACAAATCTTTTGCAATACTGGAGAATGGTAGAGCGGAAGGGATCGTTTCTGAAAATGGGAAAATTATAGGAACTTATTTGCATGGCATTTTCCACGGTGATGATGCTCGGAAAGCCTTATTAAATTATTTTGGTAGCAAAGAAAGTTCGATCAATTTTTTAGATCAAGTGGAAAACACTTTAGATCAGTGGGCGGATCATATTGAATATTCTTTAGATATCGCAGCAATGTTAAGTGAGAGTGTGTGATATTGAATAAAAAAACCTCCCCAAAAGGGGAGGTAAATTGAGTAGTTAGGTAGTTTACATAAAGAGACTAAGAAAAATAATCTCATGAAAATCTCTTAGATAACTTTCGACTCTCTATATCTAATATTTAGAAATATAAGTCTCATTCGGCAATATACTCTAACTTGCAATTTATTTGCAATGCTTTTTATAATCATATATTAAAAATAAATGTTATTTGAAATAAAAGATCAAATATAACACGAGTAACTTATTATTTTGGTATAAAAAATAAGTTAAATAATATTAAATTATAATGGATATTGCAGGCAGATAAAAATATTTTTAATGCGTTTTGAATATCATTGCGATTTAGTTCTTTTCTACCGTTTCCAATCCAAGCAGTGTTAAGAACGATATCTTTATATTGTCGTGGTCCTGCAAGATAAATGGATAAACAAGTTGCCATTGCCGCTTCTGGCCATCCTGCATTGGGGGAGTTATGCTTTTTTGCTTCTTTGATAACTTGTTTGATGTCATTGATTGGTTTTTTACTGGCTGTTAAAATAATCCATAAGGCAGATAGTCTAGACGCAGGGTAATTTACATAATCATCTGTTTTGGCTGCTGCATATCCAAAATATTGATATTTAGTCGTTTTATGCCCAATCATACTATCTGCGGTATTAATGGCTTTATAAATAATAATACCTGGTAATCCACCTATACATCCCCAAAAAATAGGTGCGGTTACACCATCAGAAAAATTTTCTGCCAGACTTTCAATTGCTGCTCTGACAATACCAGAGTGGTCAAGTTGGCTGGTATTTCTGCCAACAATTTGACTGACTGCATGACGAGCAATATTGATATCAGGATGCTCTAATGCATTTGAAACATCTTGAACGTGCTCATATAAAGAACGACGTGCAATAAAAATACTCCCAATGATTCCAGACAAAAGACACGCAATAGGTTTAGGAAAGATTTTAAAAAGGCTTTTTTGTATGAAATATCCAATGAGGCAAGGAAGTGCTACGGTTAATCCAAGAGTAAGAAAACCGTTTCTTTTTTGTTGCGGTGCAGTATCTTGTGGGTGGTTAAGTTTTTTATCTAAATAGTCAATTAAATTCCCTATCCAAATAATAGGATGCGGGATTTTATTATAAATTTGTTTCGGATCTCCCCAGATTGCGTCGATAAAAATAGCAATAGCCATGATTTTTAAATGACGAAGCAGAAGTGTTTGAATATGATAAAGAGTGATTTTTTTCATGAGATCCGAAGGTCAATCGTGTAAAGCGTTTGATAGAAGTGACTTACATATTAGATTGTTTATAACAAGGTAGAGCAAATCACAATGATTCATGGTGGTCAGTTACAAGAAGCAAAAAGGCAATTTCCGCATGCTGTCATGCCTTGGATTGATTTATCGACAGGGATTAATCCTTATGCTTATCCTTTCGTGCCAATCTCGTCGGAACGATGGGCAGAGTTGCCGAATATGCAAGATGAAGAAAATTTAAGAAAAATTGCAGCAATAGCTTATGGAGTAAGAGATGAAAACTATGCTGCTGCGGCTCCAGGAACGCAAATTTTAATTTCGTTATTGCCGTATATTTTTCAAGCGAAACAGGTTTGTATTTTATGTCCAACTTATATGGAACATATAAAGACGTGGCAGCAAGCTGGGGTAAAAGTCTATCAAGTAAAATCACTAGAAGCATTGATGCGTTTTGGATCTCAAGAACAGACGATAGGGGTAGTTTGCAATCCTAATAATCCTGACGGTCGTTTATTTTCTATAGAACAAATTAAAGAGGCTCTTGTTCATTTTGGACAGTTTAATAATCATTTTGTCGTTGATGAAGCGTTTATGGATTTTGAAGGGCAGGGAGTAGGTAAGCTTTTGCCTCATCCATTTTTAACGATTTTACGTTCTTTTGGAAAAACTTATGGATTGGCAGGTGTTCGTCTAGGGTTTGTATTGTCTAACTCTGATCATATTCAAAAAATCAGACAAATGTTAGGTCCTTGGGCAGTTAGTGGCGCAGCATTACAAATTAGCCAGCAAGCTTTGCAAGATGATGCTTGGTTTTTACAGTCTCAACAGCAGCTTGCTCGTCAAGTCAAACAACTTGATCAACTATTTCTACGCTATGGATGTAAAGTGATTGGTGGGACGCATTTATTTAGATTAATAGAATATATAAAAGCACAAGAGTTATGGTCTTATTTAGCCAATCATGGGATTTGGGTGCGTAAGTTTGATTATAATAATCAATGGTTACGTTTTGGTCTGTCCCATCATCAAGAATGGGACAGAGTGCAGAAAGTCATTCAAGGTTATTTTGAATTGAGTTGTTGATCTTTTTTGTAAAGCTGTTCTACATCATGGGTTAATGTGGCTCTACTTTTTGGATTTGTATAAAGCATGTGTCCGCCTTTATAGAGTTTTAAATTGATACGGTCTTGGTCGCTTGTGGGCATTTGATTGATAATCCATTGTGATGTTGAAAAAGGACAAACAAGATCAAAGTAACCATGTGCAATAAAGATTTGCATAGATGGGTTTAATGCCATTAATTTGCGCATAATGGGCATGCCTCGGACAATTGAAAAACCGTTATCTGTATAATCCCATTTACTATTGAGAGGCATATTTAACAGATTATAGGTTAAAGGTGTCTGGAAATGTAACTCTTGTGCGGCATAAGTGGCAAACATATTCCCATAAGCTTTACCAAATCCAGATAAAACAGGTTCAGGACTATCTTCATTATTTGTGCCATCAGGATAAGGATCATTGATGGTTAACGTATAATCATAGAGGCTGTGTAATTTACCATCACGACTGCGAATATCATGTGCAGATGGATCTAATACAGCTTTATGTTGGGCAATGATACTAACAGGTAATCCCGTTTGTTGGCTAAGATCTTGATAGAATGATTGCTGTTCTTGGGGAGATACAGGATTAACCATCTTTTGCAAATAACTACCCATTGCATAATGATATGCTTCTTTGATTTTATCATCAGAGAGTTGATGAGTAGTTTCAAGGTGGCTAGCGATATAAGAGGGGAGTAAAAATGCATTGGCCATTGGATTATCAGATTGATCTAAAAATCCCATTTCAATGGCAGGGGAAAGCATGACGATGCCTCTGACAAAAATATTTTGATTTTTAAGCAAATCATTGGCAACCAGAATAGAGCGTATGCCACCATAGCTTTCACCGACTAACCAAACTGGCGGGTCTTTACGATCTGACGTTGATAAATATAATTGAATGGCTTTGGCAAATATTTTTGCATCTTGTTTGGATGTATAAAATTCTTTGGGTGCTTTATCCTGATCCGCAGAAAGACTATAACCCGTATCGACAGCATCGATAAAAACCATATCGGTAAACGGGAGCCAACTATCAGGATTTGATTCTCTGATGGCATGCGCACCATCCGTAGGATTGCTTTTCGGAAAGTTAATAACTTCAGGTCCAGCAGCGCCCAGATTTAAGAAAGAGCTTCCTGCACCAGGACCCCCATTGAAAAAGAAAGAAATTGGACGGTTTTTATTCTCTGGATGATCCACTGTATAGGCGACATAAAATAATTTGGCAGTAACTGTGCCTTTGTCATTGCGAATTAATAAAGTGCCGGCATGGGCTGTATATGGAATAGTTTGATGAGGCAGAGTTAGGATATGTTGTGTAATACTATCTTTAGGTAAAAGAGCAAAACGATTTTGAGTATCTTTTACATCAATATTATTAGTCTTGGACTTAATTTCTACTGTTTTGTCAGAAGAGTTTTCCTGGGCAAAAGAACATGGACTGAATGTAGTCAAAGATAGTAAAAATGTAGTAGTCAGACAGGATATTAAAAGGTTTTTTTTCATTTAAATACTCTTTTAGTAGGAAAATATATATAAAACGTTTTTTATAATGTAAAAGTTATATTATTCTTAATAAAGGAAAATAATAGGACGATAAAGGTACTTTTATTATAAAATACTTTATATATATTTATGTTTTTTATAATAATTTGTTACAAATATGCCTTAATGTCGCCTGATTTATAGACTTTTCTATGTTCAAGTTAATTAATAATTAAAGGTATTTTAAAATTATGACAAAGATGTCAAAAACGCTTATATTATCAGCAGGTTTATTTAGTGCATTTATTGCAGTAGGTACAGTTTCTCAAGCACATGCTCAAATGCAAGATCCAATTCAAAATTTACAACAAAAAGAAGATAATCTGCATAACCAAATTACTCAGCATAATCAAGCAATTCAAAATCGTGTTCAACAACAACAAGACGAAATTAATCGTGTTAAAAATTTACCACAAGCAGAAAGAGATCGTTTAAATCAGCAAAAACAACAATTTAAAGACAATATCAATGCTGAAAAACAACGTGGACAAGATGAAATTAATCGTGTTAAAAACTTGCCACAAGAACAAAAACAACAATTTGAAAATCAAAAAGCTCAATTAAGAAAAAATATTGATGCAAGAAGAGCTCAAAGCTTGAAACAACAACAACAACAACGTCAACAATTGAAAAGTTTAAGAAATAACACACGACGTGATGTGCATAGCTTAACCCATCCTTTTGGGAACTAATTTAGCGTTTAATTATAGACGTTTGTATATTTTAAAAGGATCTGTTGGAATATAGAACAGGTCCTTTTTCTCTAGGTTATAAACGACAATTTTTCTATGATAGTTTATCATTTGTATAATCATTGTCGTCATTAGCAAATAATGTTACATTGCTTTCTCTTAAGTCACTGGGTTTTTTGCTATTTAATTCACTTTTAAAAGGTAGTTATTCATGAAAAAAATATCAAAGCGTTTAATGCTTTTAGCGGGTGCTTTTACTGCATTTATGGCTGTAGGTACGGTTTCTCAATCACAAGCACAAACCACAGCAACAGCTCCTGTGGCAACTCCAGTTCAAACACCAGAATTGTCAGCAGAGCAACAAAAAGTAAAAGCAGAAGTTGATCGTTTTAGTCAAATGACTCCTGCAGAGCAAGATGCTTATATGGATAAAACTCAACAACAAGCTGATGCACAGTTTGAGCGCCTTTCAAAGAATTTAACGCCAGAGCAGAAAGTTGCGCTTGAAGCATCAAGAGTTAAAGCAAAAGCGGAAATGAATCGCTTTAAGAAAATGACTCCAGAACAAAGAAAAGCTTATATTGAGAATGCTCAGCAACAAGCTGGTGCACAACTTCAAAAGTTGACCCCAGAACAACAAGCAAAAATTGAGCAATTAAAACAAAAATTAGCTAAATAAATTTAATTTATTTTATTTATGTTAAAGAAAAAGCCATCTATATTATTATATAGATGGCTTTTTTATTAGATAACTTATATCTGACCTTTATTAAAAGGTCAGATAGTTTGTTTTATTTTCTTCTTTTTCTAGAAGAGCCAGCATTGCCTCTTGGAGGTGCGCCTGAAGACGGTCTTTTTCTACCAGAAGAACGTTCGCCTTCTGGTCTTCCTCTTCCGCTGCTACGGCTTCTATCTCTTCTTTCGCCAGAATCATTGCCTCTTTCTCTGCGTTCTCCGAAGTCACCGCTTCTTTCTTTGCGTTCGCCGAACTCTCTTCTTTCTCCTCTATCTCTGTCACCGCGGCCACGACCACCGCCATCTCTTCTACGGTCTCCACCGCCACGACCTTTATATCCACCTTCTCTTCTGCCTTCAGAAGGGGCAGCAGGAGTTGATGGAGAAATTTTAGGCTCATCATCTCTCATTTTATTGATAGATTGATTAAACTCTGCCACTTTATCTGCAGCAATTTCAAATTTAGTCGCTTTATCAGAAATACGAATAGAACCAATATCTTTTTTCTGGATATTTGCAATTTTACAAAGCATCGGAATTAACCATTTTGGATCCGCATTATCACTGCGACCAACTGGCATTTCATACCAGCTACCAGAGTCGAAAGAGTGAGAAGAGCGTTCTTCTCTATCGCGTCCACGACCTCTTGAATTGTCTCTGTCAAAGCCAGAAGAACGTCTACTTTCAAGAGAAATCGGTGTGATTTCTTCTGGGTTAGGAATGGTAGAACGATATAGAGAGATCACAGCATTCGCAAGATCAGTTGTAGAGAACTGAGAGGTTAGTTGATCAATTAAGATTTGGTCTTCTGTTAAAATTTCTTTACTACCGAGTAAAGAAGGATTGTTTAAAAGACGTTCATTATCTTTTTCACGAATAGCAGTAATGCTTGGTGCAATTTCCCAAGTTGCTGCAACTTTAGCTTTGCGTAATAATTGTTCAGCACGACCGCGTTGGCTGCTAGGAATAATTAATGCACAAACCCCTTTACGTCCAGCACGTCCTGTACGACCAGAGCGGTGAAGTAAGGTTGCATGGTTGGTTGGTAAGCTTGCATGAATAACCAAATCTAGTGTTGGTAAATCCAAACCACGTGCAGCAACGTCGGTTGCCACACAAACGCGGACTTGACCTGTACGTAGGCTTTTAATAGCCTGCGTTCTTTCTTCTTGCCCTAAATCTCCAGATAAAGCAGCACAAGAGAAACCACGTTCGATCAAAGCAGATTGCATATGACGAACAAGTTCACGTGTGGCACAAAAGACCATTGCTGTAGGGCTGTCGATATAACGTAGTAAGTTTACAACGGCATTATCGACCTCTTTAGGATGTGTAACAACAGCATGATATTCAATATCAATATGTTGTGCCGTAGAAACTGTATTAATGCGAATTGCATTATTTTGATAGCGTTTTGCTAGTGATTCAATTGCTTTATCAATGGTTGCAGAGAACAATAGGGTTCTATGTTCATTTGCACAAGCAGATAATAATTCCTCAAGCTCATCACGGAAACCAAGATCCAACATTTCATCAGCTTCGTCTAAAACCATAACTTTTAGGTCAGACAAATCAAGGTGACGGCGACGAACATGGTCACATAAACGACCAGGGGTTCCAACAACGATGTGACATCCACGTTCTAGCGCGAATGATTCTTTACGAACGTTCATTCCACCAATACAGGTGATGATTTTCGCATTTGTATTTGCATAGAGCCAAGTAAGCTCTTGATGAACTTGAAGTGCAAGTTCACGGGTCGGTGCAATAATAAGAGCCTGAGGTGAGTTAGGCGCATTAAAGTTAGGTTTGTCCCCCAATAAAGTTGGAGCCATAGCAATACCATAGGCTACGGTTTTTCCTGATCCTGTTTGTGCAGAAACCAAAAGATCTTGATGAGGATCTTGTTGTTCTAAAACAGCTTGCTGAACTGGGGTTAATGATTTGTAACCTTTATTTTCAAGAGCTTGAGCAAGTGAGGAATTTATTTGTGTAAACGGCATTTAGAAATCCGATAAAGTTTATTTATTCTTAATTATGTAAGAAATATACAAATGTAAAAGGTCATTCACTATTGTAAAGTGATGATCCAAGGAGAGGTGATCATCAAATGCAAAGGCAGGATTCTGGGAATAGTTGAGTACATTAAAACCTGAAATGTCATGTGATTATTTTGGCTTTTTTAGTTATAATCGATTTCACCAAAATGTGTAGATATAAATTAATCGACATAGATTAACATACAATATGTTTTTTTAGAAAAAATATCAAGGAGTAACCATCGTGAAACGTTCAGAAATTAACAAAGCAATAAAAGAAATGGAACGAATGATTGGAAAAGTTGGTTTTTCTTTACCTCCATTTTGTCATTTTACCCCGAAAGATTGGGAGAATAAGAGTCATGAATATGACGAGATTCGCGATAATCTATTAGGGTGGGACGTGACGGACTATGGCAAAGGTGATTTTGATAAGATTGGATTTTCATTAATTACATTACGAAATGGTAATTTAAAAAATAAAAAATATACAAAAACTTATGCCGAAAAATTACTTTATTTAGAAGAAAGCCAATATGCCCCTATGCATTTCCATTGGAATAAAATGGAAGATATCATTAATCGTGGGGGTGGAAATGTCTTAATTCGTGTTTATAATTCTACGAAAGAAGGCGATTTGGATAAGGTTAATCCCGTCAAAGTGCATTGTGATGGTCGTGAAACAGAAGTTCCAGCAGGCACACAGATTAAATTAACGCCTGGGGAGAGTGTAACTGTTTACCCTTATATGTATCATGACTTTGAGATTGAAAAAGGAACAGGGCCAGTTTTGCTAGGTGAAGTTTCTATGTGCAATGATGACGAGCATGATAATCGATTTTATGAGGAAATGGGACGTTTCCCTAAGATTGATGAAGATGAAGCACCTTATCGTTTATTATGCACAGAATATCCAAAAGCAAAATAGAAGCTATTTGTAAATGAATGACCTTAGTTGGATAGAAAATGAACTAAGGTCATTGAGGATTAATTACCCAAATCGATATCCTGTAATCGGTTTGTGAAGTACACTATCTTTATAGATACATTGCCCGATATCTTGATCACCAGCGCCAGCAGCGACCATTAAAGGAAGTAAGTGCTCTTCTCTAGGGTGATTAGATCTTGCACCAGGTGCATTTAACCAATCGGATAATAGTTGATTACGCTCTGTGATAACAGGTTTGGTGACGGCTTCGGTTAACCAATCATGAAATAAACCTGCGTTTGCAGATTCTTTACCAGAAAATAAATAGGGAAGGTTATGATAGCTCATCCCACTTCCTAAAATAAGGATATTTTCGTCTCGTAAAGGTGTTAATATTTTACCCATTTCAATATGAGTTTGTGGATCTAATGAATGATGCAAAGAAACTTGCACAATTGGAATGTTTGCATCAGGAAACATGACTTTTAAAGGAATGAACAGTCCATGATCCCATCCGCGTTGATATTCGAATTCTGTTTCAATGTTCTGATTGTGAAATAGTGTTTGAATTTCTTTTGCTAGCTCAGGATTGCCAGAGGCAGGGTAGGTGAGCTCATAAGTATGATCTGGGAAACCGTAATAATCATAATAAAGAGATGGTTTTTCGGCAGCATGAATTTTAATGGGTGTATTTTCCCAATGCCCAGAAATAACTACGATGTTAGAGGGGAGTTGTGGTAGGGTTTGTGGGAGTTTATTCAGGAAATTCCCCATATTCGTCCAAATGTTATGCGGATCGTCCATAAAAAAACAAGGCCCTCCACCATGAGGGATATAAAAAGTTGGTTGACGTTTCATTTTTCTATTCCTTGTTTTTTGCGTTGAGCTCGTCTTTCTCGTGAAAGCTTAAGTCTATTTTGTCGGTTATATGCATATTCTAGAAGGTCAAGTGTGAAATTAAATAAATCTTCTAAATTATTTTGATCCATTTTTCCTTCATGTACTGCATAATTACCGTCTAATCGAATTTCATCGGCAACATCTTTGATGTTTTTATCAATTATATTTTTGTCGAATAGAATCTTTATTTGCACATGTAATTTTTCTTCTTTTTCTTTTTCCGTCTCTAATAAATCTTTTGTAACTGTTTCTAAACAAAGCCTAAGCATAATACTACTAGCAACAATACAATCATTTGCATAACATTGGGCAGCTTCATCAAATTTTGCTTTAATATCTTCAGGAATATGTTCAGGGCATTGATATGATATATTCTCTGGTGGGCGAATAATTTTTCCAAGTTGAAAATTACTTGCTAAATTTTGCTCTGGATTTTTTCGTACTATAGAAGGTGTTTCTTTGATTATTTCGTTTACTGTATCTTCATTTATATAAGTATCACCATCAACATTATATTCAGTAACTTCCTTTATTATATTTTTATATATGGAAAAAATAGTGGGGGCTCCACATCCTCTGCATATTGAGAAAATACTGAAGTAGATAATATAACTGCTATTATCTTTTGTAATATTCTGGAAATTAATCCCCTCAATATCAAAAGGGATTTTTTCTGTTTGGCAATATGGGCATTTTGAGACTAAAAACATGATTAAACCTCCATAATAAGAATATGTATCTAAGGCTTCCTTGCCACCACACTATAAATAGAATCTTTCCATACAGTCTGATCTTCAGGGGGGTGCACCTCTCCTTGGTCGGCTTCTACAAACCCAATACGGGTTAAAAATACTTTGATTAACTTCTGGCGATCAGCATTATCCAATGCTTGCCATAATGCTGTCGCACGTAGAGGCAAAAGTTGTGATGAAAAAGAAATAATAATCCGTCCTCTAGGTTTTAAAATGCGTAAACACTCTTCCAGTGTGGTAAATGGATGACGCAAATATTCAATAACGCAGCATAAACAAATATAATCAACGCTGTTATCTTTCAAAGGAAGCTCTGGTTTATCGTTGATATCCTGCGTAATTTTACGGGTTAAAGCACTATTCTCTTTTAATGCTTGTGGGTTTAAATCAATGCCAATTAAATTTTTATAAGTCACGTCACTGGGCATATGGCTGTTTGAACCACACATAAGATCAAGAATAGTATCGCTTTCTTGTATAAGAGTATGATATAAGGCTTCGATTGCCTTATAACCACCTTGATCCAACATAGGAGGAACAGAGTGCTTTGTAAAATATTGAAGATCACTTTCGTTACTTGCGATGTCGAAAGATCGGGGATGAAAATCTTTTAAGTGGTTCATGATGTAAAAAGTTAGCGCTTTTTATAATTTGTTGGTAAATTGATTTTATAGTCTATAACTGTATTTAGAAGAATAATGAACATTCCTTTTTATAAAATGCACGGTATTGGCAATGATTTTGTCATTATCGATAATTCTGTTAATAATATTGAATTGAATGAACGTCGAATCAAAACTTTATGTGATCGTCGTTATGGGATTGGTTGTGATCAATTAATCGTTCTTTCTAAACCAAAGGACAGCAACGCAGATATTTATGTCCAGTTCTTTAACGAGGGCGGTGATGAAGCAGGGGCATGTGGAAACGGTTCCAGATGTGTTGCTGGATGGTTGCATCATAAATATCAACGTAAAGAATTTGTCTTGCAAACCAATGCAGGATTATTGCCTACAGAAGTCATTGACGAGCATACAATGAAAGTCAATATGGGTAAACCCAGAGTAAAATGGCAAGAGGTTCCATTGGCTCATGATGTGGATACATTGGCATTACCATTGGCAGGGTCTCCTTCTGCGGTTTCTATGGGCAATCCACATGTCACATTCTTTGTGGAAGATTTGACAACGGTTGATCCTGTTTTTTCTGGTAAGATTTTAGAGAAAGATCCTTTATTCTCAGAAGGTGCCAATATTGGGTTTGTCCAGATGTTGGATCGCCAAAGTATGCGTGTTCGTGTATGGGAACGTGGGGCTGGGTTAACGTTGGCTTGTGGTTCTGGTGCATGTGCCTCTGTTGTGAATGCAGTTCGTCGAGGGTTTGCTGATCGTTATTGCGAAGTAAAAATGGATGGTGGCAATTTGATCATTGAATGGGACGAAGAAACAGATAATGTATTAATGACAGGTGCAGTTCATTTTTCTTTTACTGGGCAATTCCAATTGGATGATTATCCTTTATGAATGATGAGACAGCAAAGAAACCACAAATTTTAACTTTTGGTTGTCGTCTTAACCGTTACGAGAGTGAGGTTATGGGACAGTATGCCGATGGGTTAGGGGATGTGGTTGTTGTGAATACCTGTGCGGTGACTGCGGAAGCAGAACGTCAAGCCCGTCAAGCTATTCGTCGATTAAATCGAAAAGATGATCAAAAGAGAATAGTGGTGACAGGCTGTGCCGCACAATTAAATCCTCAAAAATGGTCTGAGCTACCTGGTGTGGTTCAGGTTCTGGGGAATGAAGATAAGTTACAAGCAGAAAATTGGACGAATGAAGCGATTGCTTCTGGAAACCAAGTTTCGGATATTATGTCTGTTAAACACGCTGCGGTTCAAGTCGTGACCGAATTTACAGGCCGTACCAGAGCTTTTGTTCAAGTACAGCAAGGATGTGATCATCGTTGCACGTTTTGTGTGATTCCTTTTGGTCGCGGGCCATCTCGCTCAGTGACGATTGAAGGCGTTATTGATCAAGCCAGAGCATTGGTTGAAAGAGATTATAAAGAGGTCGTATTAACGGGTGTTGATATTGCGTCTTGGAAAAGCAATAGTGATGAGAAAATTGCTTTAGGAGATTTATGTAAGGCTGTTTTAAAGGCCGTTCCGGAGCTACAGCGTTTGCGTTTGTCCTCTATTGATCCGATTGGTTTTGATGAAACTTTGTGGGAATTATTGGCGACAGAACCTCGTTTGATGCCGCATTTGCATTTATCTGTGCAGGCAGGTTCAGATATGATTTTAAAACGCATGAAGCGTCGTCATTTAACAGCAGATGTAGATCAGTTGGTTAAAAAGTTACGTTCTATTCGTCCTGACATTGGATTAAGTGTTGATATTATCGCAGGATTTCCAACGGAAGATGATGTGTATTTTCAAGAAACTTATGAGTTTTTAAAAGAGCAAGCGTTCCCTTATTTACATGTATTTCCTTACAGTGAGCGTAAAGATACCCCCGCAGCACAAATGCCTGCGGTTGCGGTTGCTGTGCGTAAGGAACGAGCTGCTAAATTAAGAGAGTTGGGATTACATTCCTCTAAAATTTTCCATGAGTCTTTGATTGGTAAAGAGGTGAGTGTATTAATGGAGATGCCAGATCGTGGGCATTCTGAACAATTTGCTTTTGCGACTTTAAAAGAGGAGTTAGCAACTCCTGGTGAAATAATTTCTGCTCGCGTGATCGCGGGTGATTCTGATGGTATAGTGGTGGAAAGAATATAAATGGCACTCGGTTTTTTTTCACGTTTAAAAGAAGGGTTATCTCGTTCAACGCAAAAGTTGGGCACAAACCTAACGTCTGTTTTTACAAAACGTCGTTTAGATGAAGAATCTCTAGAACAATTAGAAGAAGTCTTGATCGCAGCTGATTTCGGCCCAGAAGTTGCAGAGAATGTTATTGAAACATTTCGTAAAACGCGTTTTGGTGCAGAGGTTAGCGATCAAGAAGTTAAAGATGCGCTGGCTAAAGAAATTTCCAAAGTTCTGACACCTGTTGCATTACCATTCAAACCTAATCCAGAGTTGAAACCTCATGTTGTTTTGATGGTTGGCGTGAACGGTACAGGAAAAACGACTACAATTGGTAAAATGGCAAAGTTCTTTGGCGATCAAGGGCTAAAGACGATGATGGTTGCAGGGGATACTTTCCGTGCTGCTGCGGTGGAACAATTGCAAATTTGGGGTGATCGTGTTGGGGCTCCAGTGATTTCTGGAAAACCAGGTGCTGATGCTGCAGGCTTGGCATTTGAGGCTTTGAAGCGTGCAAAGAATGAAGGCGCAGACATCTTATTTATTGATACGGCTGGGCGATTGCATAATAAAAGTGCTTTGATGGAAGAGCTGGCAAAAATTATTCGTGTTATGCGAAAATTTGATGAAACGGCTCCTCATTCTGTTTTGTTGGTTCTGGATGCGACTACGGGACAAAATGCGATTGAACAAGTGCGTATTTTCAAAGAAATAGTTGATGTTTCTGGATTGGTTATTACGAAGTTAGATGGTACGGCTCGTGGTGGGATTGTGATTGCGTTGGCTCAACAGTTCCAAATTCCTATTCATGCAGTGGGTGTGGGTGAAAAAGCCGAGGATTTAAGGGATTTCTCAGCAGAAGAATTTGCATCAGGATTAGTTGGTGATACGAATGTAGAAGTTTCAACGACTGAGGTTGTTGAAGAAAAAGAAGCTGAATAATTTAATTTAAATAAAAAGCCGACAATTTAATTTGTCGGCTTTTTTTATATATAACAGCAGATGATACCGTCACTTTATATGTGAATAATTATTCTGTTAATAGATCGTCTTGAGCATCATCAATATCATTCGTCATCATTGCATCATTGACAATACCTGATTGTTCACGAATACGTTGTTCTATGCTTTGTGCAACTTCAGGATTTTCACGTAGGAACTGTTTAACGTTTTCACGGCCTTGTCCAATACGTTGACCATCACAAGAAAACCAAGAGCCAGCTTTTTCAACGATTCCAGCTTTGACGCCCAAATCAATGAGCTCGCCTGTTTTACTGATTCCTTCTCCATACATAATATCGAATTCAACTTGACGGAAAGGAGGTGCCATTTTGTTTTTTACGATTTTAACGCGAGTTTGATTTCCAGAGATTTCTTCTTTATCTTTGACCTGACCGATACGGCGGATATCCATACGAACAGACGCATAGAATTTAAGTGCGTTTCCACCTGTTGTCGTTTCAGGAGAACCAAACATCACGCCAATTTTTTGACGAATTTGGTTTAAGAAAACTAAACAAGTATTTGAACGAGAGACAGAACCTGTTAATTTTCTAAGCGCTTGGCTCATTAAACGTGCATGAAGGCCAACGTGACTGTCGCCCATATCGCCTTCTAACTCTGCACGAGGCACTAAGGCTGCAACACTATCAACAACGAGAACATCAATTGCGCCCGATCTTACCAATGTGTCAACGATTTCCAATGCTTGTTCGCCAGCATCTGGTTGAGAGATCAAAAGGTTATCGATATCTACGCCTAATTTGCGTGCGTAACCAGGATCTAACGCATGTTCGGCATCAATGAATGCACAGGTGCCACCCATTTTTTGAGCTTCTGCAATGATATGCAATGCCATTGTTGTTTTACCAGAGCTTTCTGGGCCATAAATCTCAACAACACGTCCTCTGGGAACGCCACCAATTCCCAAGCCAATGTCTAATCCAATAGATCCTGTTGAAATGGTTTCGACTTGAATAGAGGGTCTTTCGCCCATTTTCATAATGGAGCCTTTACCAAAAGCACGTTCTATTTGTGCCAAAGCGCCATCTAATGCTTTATTTTTATCCATTTGTTACAAACTCTCTTTTTGTTATAAACCGTTAGTGATGTTATGCGCTTGTTTTTACGCAGGGCTATTATAAAAAATGTCATTTCCATTCTACTGAAAATGACATTTGAATACATCATAAAATTATATTTTTTTATCTTTTGCTAAGAGCAAGTCCTGCACCTTGAGGATCTGTATAAGCACGGCATTTATCGGTATCTCCCGGAAGTCCATCTTGGCAGTAAACAGCATTAACACGTCCTTGAGATGTGTTTGGATGCGCGATGGCTGAATTTTCTTTGTTTTTACCAGAATTAAGCAAGTTGCTTAATGCTTCTGCACCAGCGGCTGCGGCATCATTTTGTCCAGATGCACCAATTGCTGCAAGGAAGCGATTTTTATACGTAACGATTGCTGCGGTTAATAAAGGTTGTGGTGCAGAGTTTGGAGATGCTGCCATTACAATGCCAGTGGTTCCTGCAATACGCCCTGTTCCAAAAAGGTTATTCATCGTTAATGCACAAGAGACAGCTTCACCGTCTCTGTCGACAACAGTAAAGGAGGTTGATGCTGGTAATGAAGGTAAAGTTCCGTTTCCAGCTTGACCGTTATTTAATAAAGATTGTGCTTTTTCTTCTTGAGCTAGAATATCTTGTTTATCAAATTTGGTTGGGTTATTAGCACGCCATTTTGCAACTGTTCCTTGAGAGGTTGTTAAAGCGTTTCCTTGTGTTTTCCAAGCCATCCCCATGCCTAGACCACCATCAGCTGGAGGAGAAACAAGATAAAGGGTTTCTTTGTTTGGAAGGGAAATTGATAAAGCTGGAGCTGCGACAGGTAAAGCATTTCTGAAGTCAGCACCATTTAATCCACCACCAGCAGCTTGAGCACCAAGGATATAACTGTGTGCTAAAGAGCCGACATATAAATCTGAAATTCCTGCAGTTGTCAGACGATCATAAATAATTTTCAAGCGAGGTTGGATTAATGTGTCACCAGATTGTAAGGTTGCCCCATCTCTGCGAGTAAATAGTCTTTGCATTGCAGGATCTTGGAATAATGGGCCTTGTACGGCAGCTAGATCGCTTGCAAAGATATCAGAAACGGTCACACCATTTCCTGCTAAGTTACTGGTAACTTGTAGAATATCGTTAATATCAGCTTTGCCATTGCTTGCTTGTAGCAAATATAATCCTCGAGCCATCATCGGAATTGCAGCAGGACGGTCTGTTTTTCCTTGAGTTGCGGCCCCAGGTTGAGGAAGGAAAAGGAAAGATTCAGCAGGTTTCCCTGGACGATAAGCCACACATGCTCCGCCACCGCCTAATGAAGCACGAGAAGGCAAGGTGACAGTTAATGCAAATCCTAGTGCAGTCGCTGCATCAGCTGCATTTCCGCCTCTGATTAGAACATCACGTGCAATCATTGCTGCTTGGGGTTCATCAGCTGAAATACTGCCAACATATCCAGTGATTCGATCTTGCATTGCTTTATTTTTTAAAGATTGATGGCCAGTTTTTCCATCGCCACAAGCGGTAACTGAGAACGCCACGATAGAAGATAATGCTATCTTACTCGCTTTTTTAAGCCAGCTACTGTTGAGTTGAGTAGAAGAAACAGGTTGTTTTAAGAAGGTACAACCTTTTAAAAAATAATGACTATACAAGGTATGATGACGCTTAGACACGCGGTTGCTCTCCGATGAATAACCAGATAAAAATAAAGCTTTTACTTTTACTAGAACCAGTAAATACAAATAGTAATTCTATTGATAAGTTTTTTTTTATAACATAACAACTATTATCCTGTATAATGTTATAATAACTTAAAATAAATTTACTTTTCATTTCATGGAGATTTTTAATGACAAAGTCGCTATTTCAGCGCAATTTGCATTTACCTTTGGCGTTCACTTTATTAGCAGGTGTATTTTTTATGCCATTATCTGGTCATGCTCAAAGCACCGATCAGTTCACCCCACAACAACGTAAAGAAATTGTTTCTATTGTTCGGGATGCATTAAAAAATGATCCAACGATTTTAGAAGATGCGGTTATTGCAGCACAAAAAGCAAGAACTCAACAAAAAGCAGAATCTGCAACAAAAACACTTGCTGATAAGAAAAATGTTTTAAATAATGTTTTACCAACTGATGGATTTATCGGAAATCCAGATGCAAAGAATGTTATTGTAGAATTCTTTGATCCTCGCTGCCCTTACTGTAAAAAAGTTCTTCCAGAACTTATTCAGTTAGTTAAAGATGATAAAAATGTAAAGGTAATCTTTAAAATTGTTCCAATTCTTGGAGAGAATAGTGTTCTCCAAGCCAAAGCAATTACAGCAGCTGCGCGTCAAAATGGTTACGTTGTAATGATGAAAGCCATTATGGATTCTAAAGAGGAAATTACGGAAGACACGATTAAAACAATTGCTAATCAACAAAAGCTTGATGGTGATCGTTTAATTCAAGATATGAAAGCTGCTTCTATTACGCAAGCATTAGAAGATAATGTAAAATTATTGCGTGATTTAGGAATCGATGGAACACCTGCATTGGTTATCAATGTTTCTAAAATCATTCCAGGTGCTGTGAGTTATGATACTTTAAAAACAATTATTCAAAACAAAGCATCTGATAAATAAGTAAAAACTTAATAAATAAAATAAGTTTTAAAAAAGCGATTATACTTTGGGGTATAATCGCTTTTTTTATTTTTATAAGAGAGATTTTAATGCTTGAACCATATCATCCATCATAGCATCTGTATGAAAAGGATTAGGGGTTAAGCGTAGTCTTTCGGTGCCTTTTGGAACCGTTGGATAGTTAATTGGCGTTGCATATAAAGAGAATTCTTCCAATAAACGTTTGCTAATTTCTTTACAACGTTCTGCATCACCAATCATGACAGGCACAATATGGCTTTCGGTTTGTAAATAAGGGATACCAGCTTCTTTTAATTTCTTTTGGAACGTATGCACACGTTCAAAAAGTTTTTCACGGCGCCAATTTTGTTGACGAGCCAAACGAACACTTGCTAATGCTGGCGCGACGATGGATGGTGGTAAAGCTGTTGTAAAAATAAAGCCAGAAGCAGCTAATCTAAGATATTCAATAATTTCTTTTTTAGCAGTCACATAGCCACCATGAACACCAAATCCTTTGGCTAAAGTGCCTTCGATAATATCGACTTGATCAGCAACATTGTCTCTTTGAGAAACCCCACCACCTTGTTCACCATATAAGCCAACGGCATGAACTTCATCGAGATACGTTAAGGCATTATATTTGCGAGCAAGAGCACATATTGCACCAATATCAGCAATATCGCCATCCATAGAGTAAACGCTTTCAAAAGCGATTAATTTAGGAGCAGAGGCAGGGGCTGCTGCAAGTTTTTCCTCTAGATCTTTTAAATCATTATGTTTGAAAATAATACATTCTGATTGTTTAGCACCTTTAATACCTGCAATCATTGATGCGTGATTTTGTTGATCTGAAAAGGTAATCCAACCGCCAGACATACTGGCTAAAATTGTTTGTAAACTGGCTTGATTAGAAACATATCCAGAGACAAATAATAAACCAGCTTCTTTACCATGTAAGTCTGCAAGCTCAGCTTCTAAAGCAACGTGTAAAGGATGCGTGCCTGCGATATTACGTGTTCCACCAGCCCCAGCGCCATATTCTTTGACGGCATTAATAGCAGCATTCATGACTTCAGGTTCAACACCCATGCCTAAATAGTCATTTGAAGACCATACCACAACAGGTTTTTCTTGCTGCTCTAAGTTACCTTTGTCATAAACAGGATAGCTGGCAGAGCGTCTGCTTAACGAGGTAAATCTGCGATAACGCCCTTGTTGTTCAATTTCTTGTAATGCGTTTTGGCAATATGCATAAAAAGGATGTGCAGATTCTACTTGGTCAGTCACTGAAAGTTGCTCCTAAAAAAACGATAATAAATAGAAAGAAAGCCTAAATCTATATTGACAGAATTTAGGCCTCTTTATTGTTTTTTAAATAGTATTTTATTTTATATTCACTTGAACGACATTTTTTTGAACGGAACCGTCTGCTTTTGCAGACATTAGAATTTGTTCAGGTCTGGCACCAGCCTTGATAATGGCTTGTGCAACATCTTGGCCATTTTCTTGAATTGTTTTTTGCATGGCTTCTTGTTGTGTCGCAGGTGCCTCAGAAATAGGGGTAACAATCGTTACTAAGAACATAGCATCCGGTTTTCTTTTTAATGCGTCTTTGACCAGAGTTGTTAGTGGTTTAGCCCATTGTTCCCCTGGTGTGCCTTGAACAATTTCAATTGGAGGTGCAGGAGGTGGTGGTGCAGGAGGTGCAGGAGGAACATAAGGAACAGGTCTACGTCCAGCACTAGGATTAAATGTTCTTTGATCGACCAGCTTACAGGCATTTAGTGCCAAAAGGCTGCTTACAACAATAAAAGTCTTAGAGTAACGGGTCATATTTTATACTATTTACAAACGGTCTTTATGAAAGAGCTTCTCTTAAATAAAACAAGTTTTATTTAGGGACGAATTTAGATTTTTCGTTTTTATCATATTCATAAGAATATTGTCTGTAAAATTCAATGAAAATTGAAAATTTTAAAAGGAGTAGGGGAAAATAAACACAGATTTTCCATTATAAGAAACTATAAAAATTTATACAATCTTATATCTATAAAAAATATGATGTAGATATAGAGAATATATTTAATTTTGTTGCTTAATAAAAAAAATATTGACAAGGGCTCGATAACGTTTTCACATTAGCAATATTTAGAAAATCAAACAGATTCTTTTCATAATAGGATACACAGTTTTTTAAAGATATAGTCATCAAAAAATTGTGACTGATTTTCAAAAATCGAGTATGATGTAGAAGGCTTAATAAGTTACGGAACATATTTAAGTTCTGAGTAACGTGATATATCTTAAGGAGATTTAATTATCATGGCTATTAAAGTTGCAATTAACGGTTTTGGTCGTATTGGTCGTTTAGTATTACGTAGTATCATTGAAAAAGGTCGTACAGACGTAGAAGTTGTTTTGATTAACGACCTTGGTAGTGCAGAAGCAAATGCACATCTATTAAAATACGATACCGTTCATGGTCGTCTTCCTGCAGATATTACAGTCGAAAATAACACCATGACCATTAAACATGCAGGTAAAACTTTTGGCCCAATCAAAATTACTGCAGAAAGAGATCCAAGCAAACTACCTTTACAAGGTGTGGATGTTGCTATGGAATGTACAGGTCTATTTACAACCAAAGCTGCTGCTAGTGAACTTTTAAAAGCAGGTGCTCGTAAAGTATTGATTTCTGCACCTGGTAAAGAAGTTGATGCAACTGTTGTTTATGGTGTTAACCAACAAGTTATCACAGGCGATATGACCGTTATTTCTAACGCTTCTTGTACAACAAACTGTCTTGCTCCTATTGCTAAAGTGCTTCAAGACACAGTTGGTATTGAATTCGGTAGCATGATCACCATTCACTCTTATACTGGTGACCAACGTACAGTTGATACATTACACAAAGATTTACATCGTGCACGTGCAGCTGCTCAAAATATTATCCCAACAACAACTGGTGCAGCAAAAGCTGTAGCTCTTGTTATTCCTGAATTAAAAGGAAAATTGGATGGGATTGCTATTCGCGTTCCAACCCCTAACGTTTCTTATGTTGCATTAGAATTCGTTCCAACCAAAATCCCTGGTTCAATCGAAGAATTAAATGCATATTTCAAAAAAGCTGCTGAAGGTGCATTAAAAGGTATTCTTGCTTATAATGATGAACCATTGGTAAGCTCTGATTTTAACCACACATTCGTATCTTCTACATTTGATGCAACTCAAACAGGTTTCATCGATGGTGGTAAAATGATCCGCGTTGCTGGTTGGTATGACAATGAATGGGGTTTCTCAACCCGTATGTCTGATACAGCTGTTATCCTAGGAAGCAAATAATCATGGGTGATCAAAAAGCGTTTAAAACGCTTGATGATCTTGTTGATTGTAAAGGTAAAAAAATCTTGTTACGTGGGGACTTAAATGTTCCCACTCATGATGGCAAGATTTCTGATACAACAAGATTAGAGCGTTTAGTACCAACTATCCAAGAATTAGTGAAAAAAGGTGCTAAGGTTATCGTTTGTAGTCACTTTGCCCGTCCTAAAGGGAAAGTGGTTCCAGAAATGTCTTTACGTCCAGTTGGCGAAGCATTGGCTTCTGTATTGAAGTTACCTGTTGCGTTTGCTGATAACTGCATTGGTCCAGATGCTCAAAAAGCTGTGGATGCAATGAAAGACGGCGATGTTCTTTTACTTGAAAACACCCGCTTCCATGCTGGTGAAGAAAAGAACGATCCAACATTATCTCAAGATCTAGCATCTTTGGCAGATATTTACGTTGATGATGCATTCTCTGCAGCTCACCGTGCACATGCGTCAACAGAAGGCGTTACAAGATATCTTCCTTCTTTTGCTGGTCGTTTAATGGAAAATGAACTGAATGCGCTTGGTCGTGCATTAGAAAATCCAAAACGTCCAGTGGGTGCGATTGTTGGTGGTTCAAAAATTTCTACGAAGCTTGACCTTTTATCCAATATGATTGCTAAAGTTGATGTATTGGTTATTGGTGGGGCAATGGCAAATACTTTCCTTGCGGCTCAGGGCGTTAAGGTTGGTAAGTCATTACAAGAAGCAGAAATGCACGATACAGCTCGTGAAATTATGGCAAAGGCAAAAGAAAAAGGATGTAAAATCCTTCTTCCTGTGGATGTTGTTGTTGCAGCTGAATTGAAAAACGACCCAGCAACTAAAATTGTTGATGTGAACGCAGTTCCTGATGACCAAATGATTTTGGACGTTGGGCCTAAAACTGTTGAAGTGTTAAATAAAGCATTAACCGAACTAAAAACTTTAGTTTGGAACGGTCCTTTGGGTGCATTTGAATTCACTCCGTTTGACAAAGCAACCAACGCTGTGGCTCAAGAAGCTGCTAAATTAACCAAAGCTGGTAAATTAGAAAGCGTTGCTGGTGGTGGTGATACGGTTTCTGCATTGAAACATGCAGGCGTGATCCATGATATGTCTTACGTTTCCACCGCTGGTGGAGCATTTCTAGAATGGCTAGAGGGCAAAGCCCTTCCTGGTATTATTGCTTTGACAACATTAGCGAGAGAGACCATTCCTCTATAGGATATAAAGAAAGGGCTGATTATTCAGTCCTTTTTTGTTGTAAATCATTTGATTAGATATCTTTAAATTTTTATTGAGAGAATAAAAGATTTAATAAAAGATACTCTTGGATGATACTAAAGCCGCTTTTTACTAATTCTTTTCGAAGTGTCATATTATTGAAGAAACTTCTAATCTCTGACATTGAGGTAATAAAAGTAGCTTCTGTAGGTAGTCTTAGCTGAGTTAGGCAGTACCACTCATTTGATATATTAAAAAGGTCGTTTTGCAGTTGCACAATATTATCTACTTTGCGTTGATCAGTAATTTCTTTTGTTATGATATTTTTAGCATCGTTATCAAGTTTATTCCATTTATCCTCTATATTAACTAAAAAAGTAAAATAATAGAATAAACCTACTGTAAATGCAGCGGTGTAACTATCAATGGATAATTTATTTAGCCATAATTTTATTAAATCGTTATGATTGCTCGTTTTATTTTTTTTATTTTCCATTCTACTATATGCAAAAAAATACCACATTGGTGTATCAGTTGTGCTGTCTGATAGATTTTTTACATACATTCTTTTTAATGGAAATGTAAGTAAATCATGTAGTTCTTTCCATCGTTCTGCTTTGGTTAGAGCAACGCCATAAAGAGTGAAAAGTAAATGTGCAGGATAGGATAAATTACTATTATCTTCCCAATAAGCGTTTTTATTAGATGGCATTTCCCAGTAAGCCTCTCCTGATAGCTTGTTCCTAAGCTTATCACATATTAATTGGATAAAATTACATACTAATTTGACTTCTTTATCTCCATTTTTTCCATATATTCCTAATATCCCAACCATTTTAGCTAATGTTTGTGTTTGGGCTTCGCAAATGGAGAATTTATCTTCCCAATCACGAGTTATCCACTTGTTTTTATGAAATTTTTTAAATTCTAATAACTGTGTAGTCAGTACTTCTTTAAACAAATCATCAATTCTGATTCTATTTTTCTCTGGCTCTGATAGATAGTCTTTGAGTGTAGATAAAATCAAAACCTCAGTTCTGGGACGACGTAGGCTCAGTTTTTCGATTTGTTCTACTTTTTCTTGCAGTTTAGTGAAGAATCCATCGGCACCACCTATTTTATTTTTATTTGTGGGAATAACATTGCCTTTACGTTCCTCGACTATTTGGCTCGCATCTTCACCAAGTTCACCATAACTTGCCCAAAATAATGAATAACGTCTGCTGGTCGCTGATCGTATCGTTTGTTTTAATGCGATATCCCATGCAGCAGACCAACCACAGACAACCAGCCCATAATCATTAAAAATGTGCTTTAAAAGCTCTTTATATTCACCAGGATATTCAGATAATTCACCTATTGTATTTTTAATTCGATGATCTTTATAATCGCCATGCACTTTGATGAGATAACAGAGAGAATGATCCAGAGGGTCTTGTCCTAACAAGTCATCTTCTGAATTAATAACCGTCGGCGTAATTCCTACCTGATGAAATGCTTGTTCTAATAAACGATCAAAATTAGTCGTGATAATAACTTTGATAAACCCATCTTTGACCAGTTTCGCAATTGCATGATGTGCTTTTGTTGGGGCTTTTTTGCCTTGTGTGATGTCTTCAGAAGATGGCTCTATATAGGCTTTAATAATGGATTGACGTTCAGTTTCTGTATTTCCTAACTTTTCTAAAAGATCAGAATAATCAGGTTGTTTTTTATATTTGTCTACATACCACTTTGCCCAATATTGATCACGCTCTTGGTCATTTTCAAAATCAGGCTCCTTTTCACCACATCCAACTGCATAGCGTGCAATTAAATCACAGGTAATACCCCAGCCAGTCTTAATACCAGAGGATAAAGATATTCCTGATCCTAATAATAATGCATATACGCCTTTATTTGCTTGTATCGTAAAAGCAAGTTTTGTCAGTGGGTCTTCACCAAATTGATCCATGCTTTATCCTTTCGTTGCACAATATTGTTTTTCAATAATATTCCGAAAAGAAAATAGTTCAAATTTTATACGAAATGTATTTTAACAAATGCTAAAAATTGTAGTCACACTTTAAATATTATTTTGAAAGATTATATTTTACTATTCACATTAAGAGATAGTTTGTTATCATAAACATAGATTTTTTGTAATTATAGTAAAGATAGTAAGATAAAAACGATGGAAATTGAACTGGTTCAACTGGAATGTAAGGATGGAGATAAAGCGTATAATCTAAATAAGGCAGTTGACGCAGTTATTAATTGCTCAGAGTTGACTGATATTTTGGTTTTTCCAGAAACTTATTTAAGTGGTTTTCCAACGAAGGAAAATTTAAAAACGATATCGGAGCCTTTAGATGGTCCCAGTATGACACGTCTGATCTCTTTTGCACAACAAAAGGATGTCGCGATTGCGATTGGTTTTGCAGAAGAGCATCAAGGTAAATATTACAATACGACCGTTTTTATTACGCCAGAAAATGGCGTTTTGGCTTATTATCGTAAAACGCATTTATGGCTGACAGATCAAGGGATTTTTGATGCGGGAGATCGCTATAGCTGTGTTGAATGGCGTGGGGTTAAAATTGGTTTTCTTATTTGCTTTGATATTGAATATCCAGAATCAGCTCGTGCTTTGGGAGAGCTTGGTACGGAACTACTCATCGTTACCAATGGCAATATGGATCCATATGCTCAAACGCATCGCACTGCAATTATGGCTCGTGCTCAAGAAAACCAGCTTTTTGCTGTAATGGTCAATCGTGTTGGTTTAGGAGATGGCAATTTAACCTTTCATGGTGGCAGTTGCGTGGTGAATCCTGCAGGACATTTGCTTTGCGAAGCTGGCAGAGAAGAATGTGTTATGCGCGTAAATATCGATCCCAAACAAGTTAGCCAATATCAAACAGAGTTTCATTATCTTAAAGAACGTAGAGTAAAGTTGAGCAATAAAGTCATTCAACATCAAGATCAGCATTCTCATTGGATGATTGCGTCGGACTAAATTTATTTATCAAGATGTACATGGTATAATTTATAATAGGGAAATAAGCATTGCCTCATTTATCACGAACACTTTCTTTGGCTGCGGTTGTCTTATTCGGCGTGACTTATATGGCGCCGATTATTGTTTTGGGGACTTTTGGTATGTTGGCCGAAGAAACCAAAGGAAACGTGCCAACTGCATATTGAGCAGCGTCAATTGCAATGTTATTTACTGCGCTGAGTTATAGTCATATGGCAAGAGCCTATCCCGTAGCAGGCTCAGCATATACTTACGTTCGTCGATCTATTAATAGTAAGCTAGGATTTTTAGCAGGCTGGTCTATTTTATTAGACTATTTCTTTATTCCTATGGTGATTTGGTTAATTGGTGCTTCCTTTTTGCATTCTGCTTTTCCTCATATATCTCTGAGTTTTTGGTTAATTGTATTTATTGTTTTAACGACGATTATTAATGTGATTGGGCTGGAGTTTGCTAAGAGTATCAATAGCTTATTAATGCTAATTCAATCATTAATTATCGTAGCCTTTATTGTTTTATGTATTCACTATGTAACAACGGATGGCACAACACCTTTGTTTTCTTTAAAACCACTTTGGAATCAGGGGGCTCATCTATCGTATATTTTGGCGGGTGGAGCAGTTGCTTGTTATTCATTCCTTGGGTTTGATGCAGTGACAACGCTTGCCGATGAAACCAAAGAACCGAAGAAAATTATTCCAAAAGCAATTATCTTAGTGACGTTGGTTGGCAGCGCTATTTTTATTATTACGTCTTACTTTGTTCAGTTGGCGCATCCTTCTTTTGTTTTCCATGATGTAGATTCCGCTGCAAGTGAAATTGCTATGAATATTGGTGGTGATATTTTTGCGTCATTCTTTTTGATTGGTTTAATTGTTGGACAGTTCGCCTCTGGCGTGTCAGCACAGACGAGTGCATCCAGACTATTATATGCGATGGGTCGAGATGGCGTAATTTCAAAAAGGTTTTTTGGGAAGTTAAGTCCTAGATTTTCAACGCCAGTGAATAACGTTGTTTTATGTGGCGTTGTTGCATTAATTGGAACTCAGATTGATGTCTTAACAGCAGCATCTTTTATTAATTTTGGTGCTTTTCTGGCATTTATGTTGGTGAATATTTCAGTGATTAATCACTTTTGGATTAGAGAGAAACAACGCGCTGGGTTACAAATTATTTCTTATTTACTTTTTCCAATTATTGGGTTTTTAACAACCTTTTGGTTATTTGTGAGTTTGGATAAACTTGCATTAATCTTAGGGATTATCTGGTTAGCTTTAGGGATTATTTATTTAGCCTTTTTAACGGATTTCTTTAAGAAAGATCCACCAGAAATAACGCTTGATTAAGATGTAAAAAAAAGGACGAGTAGAAGATTTCTATTCGTCCTTTTTTTATAGAAAATATAAAGCTTAATAAAAAAAATTATTTTAACTCAAACCAAGCTTCGACTTCAACACAAGCATCCATTGGTAAAGAAGCAACACCAAAAGCAGAGCGTGCGTGACGTCCTGCGTCACCGAAAACTTCCACAGCAAGGTCAGAGGCACCGTTCATCACAACTGCTTGTTGTGTGAATTCAGGAGTGCTGGCAATAAAGCCTCCTAAACGAACCAGTTTATTGATTTTGTTTAAGTCGCCTAAAGCAGCTTGAGCTTGAGCAAGAATATTAATCATGCAGAAACGTGCAGCTTGAACACCTGTTTGAACTTCGACTTGTTTACCTAATAAGCCTGTTGCGAATAATTTACCATCAACCAAAGGTAGTTGCCCTGAGATAATTAAAGAATTTCCAGTTTGCATGGTTGGTACATAATTTGCCACTGGAGCAGCAGGCGTTGGTAAAACAATGTTTAATGCTTTTAGGCGTTCTTGTATGGTGGACATGATAATTTCCTTTTAACTAACCAATTTAAATTTACGATTGCGAGGATGAGGGGAAGATGGTGGATTTTCATCATCTTCAGGTAACTCTAACGGTAACATAGGAACTGTATCCTCACCAACATGTAAATTATTTGGTGCATCAGGTAAGGATTCATTCAAATAAACATCTGATAAAACCCTGAAACTATAGTCTAAGAAAGACGTTGCATATAAGGCATTTGGATCACCTTCGACGGTCCCAGCAACCCCAAAACGACTATACGCGAAATGAGAGACATAGTCTTTTAAAGGCGCACCATATTGTAATCCAATACTCACGGCTTGGCTCAGACTATCGAGTAATCCTTTGACCATAGCGCTTTCTTTAGTTGGCGTAATAGACACTTCTCCAAGAGAGCCGTCCTCGTATTCTCCAGTTCGTAAGAATAACCCACGTCCTGCAATACTTGCTTTTTGGGTAATGCCTTTGCGACGTGGTGGTAATGGTCTTTTCGTACCACGAGTCAGCATTGCTTTTTGAGATAAAGGATAAGTAATCTGACTTGGTCTTGCAGGCATATGCGTGACAAACCCAGCCAACGCTTGGTGCATGGCATAATGTGCTTGACTGGATGGCGGTGTTAAGATTTGTTCTCCAGCAAGAGAGGCTGCCAAGGCAGATTCTAAAGTTAATCCTTTATGAGCTAATCTTGCAAGCGTGCTGAAATTTAATAGCCCATCTTCTCTTAATGGAGAGAAAATAGGTGCAAGTCCACAAGATTCTGATCCTAATAATAAGTCACTTGGGTTGCCTGGTAATGAAAAGCTGGTATCGATGCGTTCTAAACGAGATTGTGGTTCATCGGATGCTAATGCCCAGATCTCTTTTGCTGTAGAAGCCAACTCTGGTAAGGCATTCCAATCAGGAGATAAAGGTAAAAAGTCAGAGCCACAGCCCGCATTTGCAAGTAAAGTCGCAAAACAAGTGACGCAACAGGCAATATCTCTGCCATCATTGCTGCCATAATCAAACCCTAATTGTGCTAAGCAAGCATCGAGATTAGAAAGATAAATAATCCCAGCACTTGGTTGAGGTGCGAATTCGAGCTGTTTATCGTCATCTTTGCGAGAAATAGATTCGGTTGGCTCTAAAAAAGGCAACTCACCATTCATAAAATTGGCTTGTTGTCTATATAAAATCCGTAATGTTTCAGCAGCGATTTGTAAAACATGACGATAAGATTGGGCATCAAACCCCGTTTCAGCAGATGCGAACGCAGCCAAGTTAATGGTAATACTTAACTTCTGACTTGTATCATGCTTCCAAATACTTTCATTGGGACAAGCTTGCCTATGCAACAAGATGTTTTCCCAATTTTTTACTGTAAATTGATCGGTTTGCTCGCAAAGGGGCAATAACCAATTTGCTGTTAACACTTCAGCTTTAATCGGAGAGACATCCAGTTGATGCTCGGGGCATAGCTGAAGGATCGCCGTCGCTGCGTTACTTTCCCAATCTTCGGGAATTGTTACAGAGTATAAAGGTGCATCGGGGTCAATCGCAGTTTGCAGATTGCGCATCCTGATACCATTCCAGAGATGTTTTGCTTTCATAATACATAAAAGTGTAAGGGGTTTTTAATGGGATTATAAGAGGGATAATTACGTAAAAATTTATACACCCCTATGGATATAGTGGATATTGTGGATAAAATTTATTTTATAAAAATGAATGATGTTTTTGTATTTAAAGATATCATTGAAGAGGTCATATATAAAATTGCTCAAAGATTTATAAAAATAATTTAAAAGTTTTTTGCTCTTTTTTTATGAAAAGGGTATATTTTTATGCAAGAGAATTCTATATAAGAATTTCATATTACTAATTATTAATAGATAAATATACTGAACTAGGATCATGACAACATTAGGAACACGCCTTCATACGATGTTTAAAGGACGCTTGGTCGGCAAAGACGCAGACGGACGTTCTTATTACGAATCTCGTAAACAAAACCGCCTTGGTGGTGGGGAACCGCGTCATGAGCGTTGGGTTATTTATAAAAAAGGTGAGGATCCTTCTGTGGTTCCTCCTGAATGGTGGGTATGGTTGCATCATGGTGCTGATGCAGCGGTTCCTGTTTCTAAACGTCATCCGTGGCAGGTTCCATATAGCCCAAATCAAACAGGTTCTGCAAAAGCATATCACCCGCAAGGCAGCGATTATGCAGGCGGAAAACGTGCAAAGGCAACTGGAGATTATGAAAGCTGGTCTCCAGAAGAATAGGTAAAGTTTATCCATATGTTTGTTACTTCTTTAAGAAAAACACAGCAGATTTTTGAGCTAATTACAGGATTAATTGTTATTGTTGTGTTTGTCACAGCAGTTGTATTTGCAATTGTTGGGCATGGGCAAAGTAAAGATGATGGGTATCCTTTAAAAGCTTCGTTTGAACATATTGATGGGTTAGATGTTGGATCAGATGTGAAATTAGCAGGGGTTACTGTAGGTCAAGTGACGCATGAGCTCGTTAGCCCAAAAGATTTTAAAGCAACGGTTACTTTTTCTGTACGTCCTGATATTCGTTTACCTGTTGATACCGCAGCCATTATTACAAGTGATAGCTTGTTAGGCGGAAAATATATTGATCTTTCTCCTGGTGGTGATGAGGCTGTATTAAAACCAGATCAATTTATTACGCATACTCAAGGTTCTATTAGCTTACAAGAATTGCTCAGTAAGTTTATTTTCTCTGTAACAGATAATATGCCAAAATCTGATAATTCAAAGTCAGACGCTAATAAGCCAGCAAGCAGCGCTCCTTCTTCAGGTTTAGAGTAAAAGGCAGAAAAATGACTGAATATCCTGTTTGGTCTCAGTCAAATCAGCAGCCTGTTCTTTGTAAAGAGAAGATTAAAATCTTGAATGAAAATTATGCAGAATTAGTGCAAGCCATGCAAGATTATTTTGAGGATGCAATGATTATGGGGGTTGATGAACAGGCTATGCGGGATTTATTAAAACAAATAGTGGATCAGTTACGGAGTCCAGTGCTTTGAAAAAGCTTTTTCTTGTTTCTCTCTTTGCTTTATCTGGTATAGTGAGAATCTCTGCTTATGCGGTTACCCCTGATGCTTCTGATACATCCAAGCCATCAGATGCGAATAAACAGCAGGCTGCTTTACCTCCTGTAGATACATGGTATAGCCAACCTAAGGCAGTGGTAAGAGTATTAAATAAATTGGAATCTAGTGTAACGACATTAACGATTCCTGTCGGTGGAAATGCACAATATAAAACACTAACCATCGCGGTAAAAAATTGTGTTGTTCGCCCGACAACTGCTTCTCCAGATAGTGCAGCGTTTGTTACTGTTACCGATAGTCAGCTTTCAACTAATCCATTTTCAGCATGGATTTTTGTTGCAGAACCTGGAGCATCTGTATTTGAGCATCCTCTTTATAATGTTAGTCTTTCTGGATGTGCAGGCGAGATAAGTAGTAAGCCATTAGAAGTGAAACCAACAACCAGTCAGAGTGAACAAAAAGAGCCAGCAAATCAAAATGATTTAGAACAATCTCTGGAGCATTCCATTCAATCTCAACATTAAGAATAAATGATAAATAATTCTATATTTAAGTCTTGAGAAACGAGAATTCTCAGGGCTTTTTTATTAAGTATAAGATAAGCATATGATTTTATGCGTGTTTGATTCTTTATTTTATAGTAAAATATACGTCTATTTTATGTATTAATATTGTAAAGGCTTCCATTGTGTCTTATCAACATCGACAATCTATTAAAAATCTAACAGGGATTCTAATGGTTTTGGCAGGAGGATTTGCGTTAGGATTTGCGTGGATAGCTGAAAATATATGGAATATGGCTCCTTGTGGCTTGTGTTTATTAGAACGCTGGCCTTATCGTATTTTAATTGTTGCAGGCTTCTTTCTATTATTGGTTCGAGGTGCATTAGTAACTTGGGTTAAAGCAATTATTGTGTTGATTTTATTGGTAAGTCTGGGTCTGTCTTTTGTACATATCGGGGTTGAGGAAGGATGGTGGATGAGTCCTTTGCCTGAATGTTATGCAGTGGCTAGTCATACTCAAGATTTAGCAGCACGTTTTATGGAAATGCCAGATCGTCCTCATAAACCTTGTGATTTGCCTTCTTATTTATTTAATTGGTTACCGATATCTCTAACGATGATGAATGGATTTTATTCTTTGGTATTGCTGATCTGGGTAATGATTAGTAACGAACTAGAGAAAAAGTCTTCTCGTAAATTCAGTTAATTATTTTTTTATATCGTGCCTTATAGGAGAGTCTCCTTTGAAAAATTTTTATTCTCTTTATGAACATAATTTATTAAGAGGTGCTACCTGTAATTTTGTTGTTAAATTAGCAGATCCTTTTGAAAATGCTCAGCAAATGATTTCGTTGGCAGAGCAAGCTAACCAACAAGGTGTAGCTTTATGTGTTTTTCCAGAGCTTTCATTGACAGGGTATTCCATTGAAGATCTGAGGTTACAACAGATTTTGTTAGAAACAACGGTGCAAGCGATTGGCAATATTTGCCAAGCTACAAAACACTTAACTTCTATTTTGGTGATAGGTGCGCCGCTTGTTTTTAAGGGAGCCTTATATAATTGTGCAATTGTGCTTCATAAAGGGCAGATTTTAGGTATTGTTCCTAAATCTTTTCTACCGAATTATCGTGAATTTTATGAGGCTCGTCAATTCATTAGCGGACAGCATACCTTACAAGAGGAAATAACACTATTAGGTCAAAAGGTACCTTTTGGTGTTGATTTGCTTTTTGCAGCGATTGATTACCCTGATTTTGTCATGGGTATAGAAATTTGTGAAGATCTATGGGTTCCGATTCCTCCGAGTAGCTATGCTTGTATTGCGGGTGCCACGGTCATTGCGAATTTGTCTGCGAGTAATATTACCATTGGTAAAGCAGAAAAGCGCATTTTGTTATGTCAGTCCCAATCTGCTAGAGGGATTTGTGCGTATTTATATGCTGCTGCGGGGCAAGGGGAATCCTCCACAGATGTTGCATGGGATGGACAATTATCGATTATCGAAAACGGACAAGTTTTAGCACAAAGTGATCGTTTTCCAGAAGGACAGCTTTGTTTGGTAGCAGATATTGATTTAGATATTTTACGTCAAGAGCGCTTGCAAATGGGTAGTTTTCATCAAAATGAATCCGCTCGTTATCAGTATAGAACGGTAGAATTTACGTTAAATCCAACATTAGAAACAATTGGATTAAAAAGACCTCTAGAACGTTTTCCTTTTGTGCCGTCAGATACTCAACGTTTGGAACAAGATTGTTTTGAAGCTTATATGATCCAAGTGTCTGCGTTAAAACAACGGATTCAAGCAATCGGTGCAAAAAAACTAGTAATTGGAATTTCTGGTGGTCTTGATTCAACACAAGCGTTGTTGGTTGCGGTTCAGGTTGTAGATGAGTTGAAGATGGGTAGGGATGCCATTTTAGGCTATACTATGCCAGGCTTTGGAACGAGTTCTGAAACCAAACGAAATGCTGAGGCATTGATGGAGACATTGGGAATCCAATGGGAGTGTTTGGATATCCGTCCTGCGGCAGAGCAAATGTTAATAGATATGAAGCATCCTTATTCCGAAGGGCAAGCTGTTTATGATGTAACCTTTGAAAATGTGCAAGCTGGATTAAGAACGGATTATCTCTTTAGGTTAGCCAATCATCATCATGGGATTGTTATTGGAACTGGAGATTTGTCTGAACTGGCTTTAGGATGGTGTACTTACGGGGTTGGTGATCAAATGTCACATTATAATGTGAATGGTGGTTTGCCTAAAACGTTAATTCAGCATCTTATTCGTTGGGTGATTCACTCTAAACGCTTTTCTGATGAGGCAGGAGAGATCTTACAACGCATTTTAGATACAGAGATTTCACCAGAGTTAATTCCATCACAAGATAATAAAACATTGCAAAGCACAGAGGAAAAAATAGGCCCATATGCATTGCAAGATTTTAACTTATATTATAGTTTGCGTTATGGATTAAAGCCTTCAAAAATTGCCTTTTTATCTTATTCAATTTGGTCGGATACTCAAAAAGGTACTTGGTTAGAAGGGTTTCCAGAAGATAAAAAGAAAGCTTATTCATTATCAGAAATTCGTCATTGGCTAGAAGTATTTATGAAACGTTTTTTCGCTTTTAGTCAGTTTAAACGTTCTGCGATGCCGAACTCACCGAAAGTTTCTGCAGGAGGCGGATTATCTCCTCGTGGAGACTGGCGTGCACCTTCAGATGGCAATGCGACGATTTGGATGAATGAGTTGTTGGAGAATGTGCCAGAGAAGTAAAATTCTGGCTTCTATACAGTAAGATTGAGATTGTTTTACTGTATAGAGATAAAATATATTGTTATTTTTTTGTGTCTTGTTTTTCGAATTTTTTGTAGTTTTCACAGCCTTGATGGCTATCATTTAGGCAAGCTTGTTTGAAATTATCGAGTGCGGCACTTTTTGTTTTATGAACGCCAAGTCCATCTTGATACAATATTCCAATATTATTATAAGCATTGCCATATCCTTGAGCAGCAGCTTTTTGATAATATTCCATTGCTTTTGGATAATCTTTTTTAATACCTTTACCATCTTGATACATTACGCCAAGATTATACTCGGCTATAGGATTGTCTTTACTAGCAGCTTGTTCAAATAATGCTTTTGCTTTTGCATAGTCTTGAGGAATAGCATCCCCTTTTTGATACATATTACCAAGATTAATCATCGCAACTACACCGCCTTTGGCAGCAGCTTTTTCATACCAATCTCTAGCTGTAAATAAATTCTTTTTAACGCCAAATTTTCCAAATTGATAGATTTGACCAAGGTTTTCTTGTGAAGCAACGTCACCTTGTGTAGCAGCTTGTTTAAGAGTTTCTAATTGTTGAGATGTATATTCTTGTTGTTGTGCAAAAGAAGCGTTGGAACCTAAACATGTTAGGCCAATAGCAGCTAAAAATACATATGCTTTTTTCATCTAAAATCTCCTTAATAAAATGTATTAATAGTTACTATACGCCTATTTTTCATTTCACTCGTTCACTTTTTTCGTGAGGTTGGATTGATGAGCTATTAAAGAATGTACCGAAATATTAGAAAGAAATAGGTTGATTATGCTGTGATACATTAATTGTTTCTAAATAATCACGAATTAATGACGATTTGCAGTGTGTTGCTGAAATATTATTTATAAAGCAATCTGGATTATCTCTCATGATATTTATGATTTGTTGGGCAAGTATTTCATCAGTGATATTGTAAATTAATTGATTACAGGTATTCATGGCTGCATATCGATGCATATATTGTGCAAAGTGGATAGAAAGTTCTAATGCTTTGATTTTGTGTGGAGTGGTTACATCTTTGGCATCGACTAAGACAGCCATAATATTTGCTACAGTCTCTGCAAAGGAGAATGGATGATGTGAATCATATAAAAATGTAGAGTATAGTGAAAGTAGGAGTTGAAGTGTTTCTTGTAACTGAAGATTTGTAAAATATAAAAAGAAGTTAGTAGTAGATATCTGATAAAGGAATGATTCTTTATCGTTTGTATAATGTAAGTTCCTGATAAACTGTTTAATATCTTCTATGTTGTTAGGGGAATTACTCTGTAGAATAGCTTCTAATTGTTTATCAAGCTTTGTGGATATACTCTTTCTTTGTAATATTACATCGTAACTCGTTGTTACATCTTGTTTCATATCAAGAATATTTTGGTATCTGTCTTGCTTATTCTGTGAACAAGCTTTACTTAAAATATAACTTACGTGATTGTGAATATATTGATTATCAATGAAGTAAGTAGGATTAGTTCGTGTAAATAAGGCATATATAGTCTTGCCTAACATAAAAATATCAGAAGTGGTGTCTGCATATTTAAAACCACTAGATGTAAACTCAGGAGGATAATATCCTTCCGTCATCCAATATTGTGAGGTATCTGTACAACGAGTCGAAGAATCAGGTTCTAGACCTAAACCAAGATCAGATATAATGAGATACCCATTATCATTAATTAAAAAATTTTGAGGTTTAATGTCTCTATGGAATATATTAAGTGAATGTAGATTGTAAATACAATCTATCATTTGATAAATTATATTTTCTTGATTTTCATAATTATGTAGCCATTCAAAAGGAATACGAGTTAAATCACCTTGCTTATAAAACGGCATGATGAAGTAAGGTTGATTACAATCTAAGTTTGAATACAATATTGGAACAACCGTTGGTGTGGTGTCTAATTTCTCTAATAATCGAACTTCACGTTTAAAACGCCTCATATATTCTTCATTCTGAGGAAATTTACAATATTTTAGAGCTCAAACTCCTTGTAATTCTCTAGTTACATCTTCGACAAGGAGTATTTGTCCCATTCCTCCAGCATTGTAATTATCGTTAACTATTTTAAATCTATTATCGAACAACATTATTATTTAACCTTATAATTATATATTTAGTAACTATAGTGTAACATAAAAATGTTTTAAGTTTAGGAGATGAAATATTTTATTATAGTTATAATGTTCAGTATTAGAATTTATAATTTTGAATTAATAAAAGCTAATACTGAAATGATATTAGCCTTATATAATTAGTCTTTTTTCTTATTAATCCAAGGAGAATCCTCAGGCAGAACCAGTTTGATCCAAGGATGTCGATTAGCAAGGTAAGACGTTACTTTTGGTTTGTGGTAGGTTTGTTCTGTCACGGTGCTGGTCATAGAGGAAAAATGTGCACGATATTCTGCAATAGCTTCTTTTACCTGTGTACCTTGAATGCCGAGTTCTGCTAGACGGCACCAAATATCATAATCTTCCCAGCCCATCGCATCACGTTGCACATAATAACCTCCTGCTGCTGCCCATGCCCATTTTGCCAACATCACCATAGCATCGATGTAATTTCCAACGGTTAAGCGTAATGGGTGGAAAGGCACATGCCCACCTGTGGCTTCCCCAGCACCAAAGTGACGTAAATGAGGGTAAGCATACCCAATAGCAGTATCTTTCATTCTTGCTAATAATTTTTCACAACTATCAGGAAGTAAACGATTATCAGCGTCTAGTTGCATAGAATAAAGGGTTTCACTTGCAGCGATACCAATATTACGTGCACCTCCCAATCCTGCATTTTTTAAAGAGCGGTGAAGTTGAAGGCGATTAAAGCGATTCTTGTGATCTTTTGCCCATGCTATAATGAGTTCTATAGAATCGTCAGAAGAGCCATCATCCACAATAATCATATCAATATGTTTCAACGTTTGTGCTTTAACAGATTCCATCGCTTCGATAATAAACTTGCTGTAATTATATGAGGTAATGACCACGGTAACTTCAGATTCTTGTAAAGAATCATGATCAAATAAAAGTTCACTTTCTGGAACGATAGGCATGCCAAGATTTTTATAGTCTTTGCGTGCAATCATTGTTTCCATTGCTTGAGCCGCCCCTTTTTCACTCGTGAGGCTTAATAGCATTGTATCGCATAGATAGGATTGGCGTTGAGTGCTGAAATTCCACAAGACATCATGATAAGCATCTTGAGCCATTTTTTGTCGTAAAGAAGAGTCATCAATAAGTTGTAGTAAATATTGTTCCCATTCTTCTGTATTATGAGCAAGAAATCCGGTGACTCCATGTTGAATACAACGCGTTAATGGCCCTGTTGGAGAAACAACAGAGCAAACATTTGCTAATGCTGCTTCGAAGAATTTGAGCTCACTTTTTGCATTACAAAACACATTATCAGCCTCCAATGGTGCAATTGAAATATCAAATCTGGCTAACTCTTGTGGGAGTTGTTTTAACGGGACGGTATCTCGCCATTCTATACGATCTTGGAAATCTTTCAGTTTAGGGAACTCATTCATATGTAAAATAGGACGATGATTTTCTGGTTCTCTGAATAGAACTAATCTCACATCAGGGCGCTTTTTGAAAATAGATAATAAGGCAGGAATGACTAATGCGAAATCTCGTTGATGTGTGCGTGTTCCTGAAGCATATCCGATTCTAATATAGTTATCGTTCTTGTTGGCTTTATGAATACGACTAAAGAAGCGAGAGACACGAACACAGTCATCATCAAAGATATTAGGTAAGGTAAATACTAACGGGCCAGCGTGTTTTGGAATAAGCTCTTGAGCCATATGCTCACGCATTTCTTGAGTTGTAGCGACTGCAAAGTCAGTACGCATCAAGGTTTGTTTCATATTTCCAAAAGTGCGAGAGGTTTCAGCCTCTGTCGTGCCAATAGTACGAATCCCATCAATAATCTCTATATAAGCAAAATGCGGTTTAAAGACAATATCATCTGCATCAAAGGCAGTTAGTGTGTTGTATTCTTTTGCTACATCGACAATCCCCAGGATATGTCCACTAAATTCTACACGCCAGAAAATTAGGATATCTGCCCATTCAATATCTTGAGGGGAAACATTTGCCGCATTAATGACTTTGGCTTTGTGTCCAGCCATATTACAGGCTTCAGCATTACGGTAACAACGATAAATTACACCAGGAGTATTAGGTTCTCCAGCAACAAAAATAATATGGCGTGATGTGTCTTGTGTTGAAGGTGTTAGGTTTAACTCCCTAGGGACAACAGGAGTAATATCAGGATAGTATTCGGCAGGGATATGAGGTGCAGGAACGGGAAGGAATGTAAGAAGATTTTTGAGTTTTTTAGGCAAAAAGAATGTAAAGAAACGATATTTTTTTAATAAATAATGAATACTGTTAATTTTCTCTTCTGTATTATGTCTCCATAATGAAAATTCATGAAGAGCATTGTGAGACGCTCTTAGTTGATCCGCATATGTGTTGGAAATAGAAATAGATGTATTTAACTCTTTCGAGGTGTGGGTAAGAGCATTGTGTAGTGATTCTATTTCTTTATGTAATTTTTCTCTTTCTAAAGAGGTGCTTTCTTTGATCGCACTTATCGCGTGTTGATTTGCTTTTTCACGGTAATATATATCTTGTTCTAATAGGTAAGTTTCAGTTTTTGCTTCGATGATTTGTTTTTTGTTATTGATGTTTTTGTGTTGAATGGCATTTGTTTTTAAAAGCCAATATTCATCTTGTAATGCGCAGTGTGTTTTAAAAGAATGTTCTAATTTTGGCGTGTTTTTTAACGTAAAGAGTTCATTTAATACGCTTGGCGTTGCATCCCCTGTATATAAAAGTAGTAATCCATGATGATGTGTGAATTCAAAGAAAGGATATTGTTTTTTCCATTTCTGAATAAGATTGCGATTTTCTTTAGCGATAGAATTTTGATGATATAATGCATTGAAAATAAAAATTGTATCTTTGGGAAGGCTCTTTTCTAATACAGATAAAATGGGATCACTCTTGATTGTTTGATTACTAATATCCATATAAATCAAAGAGAAAGAAGAAAGAGGCGTTTCTGTTGTTAAAGGAATAAGTGTTTCAGGAAGGAGGTTGTTACAGTTTGTATTTCCGTAGCATTGGCCTGTGAGGTTGAGAATATGTGTTAAAATACAAAAAATATTTTGTGTATTTTGTTCTATAGTATCGAAAATAGCTATTTTGTTTGGTGTGGCAATTTTTAGAAGCCACGTTAAAAAAGTTTGATGAGGGTGCGGTTTTTGTTGTGATAAAAAGGCAGATGATAAGAACCATTCATCATAATAACTGAGTATATCTTGTAAAGAAATGAGGTTAGAAGATGAAAGTTTTTGTGCCATAATTACAATAGTCCCTGTAGTTTTACGTTAATTGACAGATACCTTATTTTCTTTGAATAGCAAGTAATAGTATGGATTTAATGCATAAAATTATTAAATAATTTTCGTTATGATCTTAATCAATCTTTTGTTTAAAAATATTATTGCTTTTTCTAATGTTTTTTTTCATATTGCTTATGATTATATATATGTATAATTTATAAGAATAGATAATAAAAGAGTTATTACTTCGGATTTATGGTGAAGTGACCTCAGGTCTAGTGTGTTATAGTAGCCATAATATTAACAAAAGATGTAACAAACATTTTAAATTAGTAAGAAGATGTTTGATCAGTAAGTTGTCTATGACGTTAATATAAGATATATTGATGCTGTTTGTAAGGATTTCATTATTAAAATAATGGAGAAAAATAGGCAAAATATACTATTTTAAGCCACATTTTTATGTGAAATTCTTATAAGAAAAAATCTGAAACTATTTAATTTTCATCGTGAGGAATAGAATAAATGGCGATTACAATTACAGGCGCTAATGGAGATACAGTCAGTGTAGGTGCAGCGACAGGTCGTGCAAGAGCTCCTGCAGCAGCACTTCAATCAGAAATCAATAGTGGTATTGCTGATGGGTCAATTGTTGCATATGATATTTATCCTTCATCTGGTAACCCTGATAATACAACAAATGCAAAAGAAGCAGCTATTGTGCAAGAGTCTGGTACTTATGCAGTGCCAAATACTTATCGTTATATTGTAGTAGCTGATGATGATGGCACAAATAGCGGTGCTGTAACATTAAATAGTCCTGATTTTCTTCTTGGTACTGTAAGTATTTTGGCAGGCAGAACATCTGGAACAACATATAATGCTGGCAATGAAGCTGGTACTTTAATCAACACTGTTGGTAATTTGACTTTTGATGGTTCTGGTAAAACAGGTGCTTGGACAATTTATACAGGTGATGGTGAATCTACAGTTACAACCACTAATGCAAATAATAAGATTAATACAGGTACTGGTAAGACCTCTATTGCATTAGGCTCTGGAAATAATACTATTTATTCTCAAGGTCAAGATACGATTACTGGTGGTGCAGGCGGATATAATACTGTGACTTTGACGGGTGCAAAATCACAAGTAACTATGGATGATAATACATTAATTCTTGATACAGGCACAACCAATGCTATTTCTGTAGGTAAAAATTCAACTGTTACAGGTGGAAGTAGTGGGACTGTTACGTTTGCGAATGGTGGAACACAAAACATTTACCAAGGTGGAAGTGGAGAAACTGTAAGTGCAACAACTAGTGGTACTGAGTTAAAAGTAATCCACGGTGCAGATACTTCTTATGATATTAATGGTAAAATTAATTTCTTGAATGGTACAGGTACAACCACATTGACAGCAACGGATCAGTTAACTGCATTTGGTGCATCTGATTCTAACTATACTATGAATGCTAGTGGTAGTAACACAGGTTTATTTGTTGCTGATAAAGGGAATGAAACTTTAAATGCTTCAGGTTCAACTATAGGTATACAAATCTACGCAAACACAGTTTCTGGTGCAACAGCTAATTTTGTAGCAACTGGTGGTTCTGGTAATGATACTCTAGCTGCAGGTATTGGAAATACCACATTTACTGGTGGTGCTGGTGACAATTTATTTATGTTCACTAAAGGTGCTACAGGTAATGGAAATACAGTCATTACAGACTTTGGCACCAGTGGTAATAATAAAATTGGCTTATTTAATTATGGCTTAGATGAAAGCAGTTTAGCAACATTACTACAAAATTCTAAGAATGATGCTAGTGGTAATGCTGTTCTAAGTCTTGATGATAGTCAGACAGTAACTCTTCAAGGTGTTTCTGTTTCTGATTTAAATGCGAGCCGTTTTGAAGTTTTGAATGCAACAGCTAAAACAGCTTAGTATTCTTGTTTAATTATTACGTAAATATACTTAGCAATTCAAATCGCTAAGTATATTGCTTGCTGAATGTTAATTATTTGTTTGTTTGTTAAAGTCATTGATTTTTTTACAAAGTTATTGTATTTAAATAAATCGAACATATATTATGTTTAAAAGTTGTAATAATAAATATTGTTTTAATAACTAAAAATAAAGATTAAGAGTGAAGTAGAATGGGTGAAAGAATAACAGTTGTCGGGGGTACCGATAGTGCTATTGCTGTGACATTAGATGGTACACAAGCAATTAGCTTAGCGAAGCAATTCGGAAGTGAATTGCAAGATTATTATGCAAGTAACAAACTAAACTATATGAATGTTACTGATTCACCAACTAGTGTTGATGATCAAATTGGGTACGGTATGATTACTCAAGGTGGTGGATATAGTGCTGGTAACGGATATGATTATATCGTCGTTGGTGGATTTAATGCAGATGTTAGTCCAAATGTAGGGATGACAGCAACTCAAATCAGTAATGCAACTCTTTTGGATCAAGCTGTAACAATTGATTCTGCAATGAATGCAAGTCAAAATGTTAAAGTGTTAGCTGGTAATACAGGTGGCTTCGTTTATAATGCGAGCTTAGAAAGCGGTCAATTTGTTGGCGGCAATGCACAAAATAACATTGTTTTTACCGGTAATACACTTAATGGTGGTAACTGGAATATCGTCGTTGGTGATGGTAATAATGTCATCGTAGCAGGATCTGGTAACAACACTATTGATGCTGGTGATGGTAATAATACAATTAAATCAGGGACTGGTAACAATACTATTACCGCTGGTGAAGGTAATAACATTATTACGCTTACAGATGGTAATATTAACCAAGTTAATTCTAATGGTAATGATACTATTGTTGCATCATCAGATAGCACAGCTAAAAATAGTGTTACTTTAAATGGTGGATATTCGGCTGACTATAATGCAACAGTTAACCTTAATGCTGGTGCTTCAGTATCAGATTTGAGTTTCTATAATACTGTGACTGTGGGTGGTGGTAGTACAATTAACGGTGGTACTTCTGGTACATATACGTTTAATGGCGTAGGTAACTCTGATCAAAGTACACTAAACGATGGTAATAACAGTACTATTACTGCATCTGGTGACCTAAAAGTTGTTCATGGTGATTCAAATACGATTACTGCATCTGGTGATTTGAGTTTCTTAAACGGTGTTGGTACAACAGAAAACAACGTAACAGGATCTGTTAATGCGTTTGGTGCTGCTGGATTAGATTATACCTTAAATATTACTGACAGTGGTAGCGGTTATTTCGTTGCTGACGTTGGCAATGAAACATTGAACGCTTCTGGTTCTACACAAGCGCTTCAGGTTTATGCAAACACAGTTGTTGGCGGAACTTCAGATTTTGTTGCAACAGGTGGTAGTGGCAACGATACACTAGTAGCAGGAACAGGTGATTCAACATTCACTGGTGGTGCTGGTGATAACTTGTTCATGTTTAATAAAAACACTGCTGATAATGGTAATACTGTTATTACTGACTTCTCTAAAGAAGGTAGCGATAACAAAATTGGTTTATTTAACTATGGCTTAGATAGCAGTAGCTTACAATCATTGTTAGATAACTCTAAGAATGATGCTAGCGGTAATGCTGTTCTAAATCTTGATGGTCATACCATTACTATTGAAGGTGTTTCTGTTTCAGATCTTACAGTTAATCAGTTTGAAGTAGCGAACGCTTCTGCAGCTAAATCATAAGATTTTTGTAGTTTCTTTAAAAGCCAGTTACATTTGTAGCTGGCTTTTTTTGTTTTTATACAATCAGTTCATATCGTTTAAGTAGTCAGATACATGAGTAATAAAGATCATCATACGAATCATAAACTTGATCAAAATAGTATAGAAACACAGCGTAGATTATTAGATACATATCGTCATAGTCTAAAATTGTTGGCTTTGCAGGCTTCATCTTTTAAAGAGGAAGTTGATGAGCAAAAGGCTTTAATTGAACGGATTAGATCATCTCTTTCATGGAGACTTACGCTTCCTGTTCGAATTTTGGGATATATTGTAAAAGGAAAACTCTTTCAAAAATATCCGTTAAAAATTGTTAAAAAGCGTTTTATCGAAATTTATAAAGTAGATGGATATCAGGGTGTTTATGATAAGTTAACGCTTCGTTTTCCTGTTATAGATCGTATATCTCAAAGAATTCTTTTTGCGAACAAACAAACGAAGAATAGCAAAGGGCCTCAGAAAGATATATTCCTAGATAAACTTGATATTATCTATGATTATCAATTTGCTAAAAATATTGTAGATAGTGATTCTTTATTAATATTGATTATTGCTGAGGTAACTCTACCTCAATGTTATAAATATCGTGTACAGCAAAAAGCAGAACATTTAGAGCGTCTAGGATGGGTCGTTAAAATTGTTGATTGGCGAGAGCAAAAAACGGCTTTATCTTTATTGCAAATTTGTAGAGATGTAATTTTTTATAGAGTTCCAGCCTTCCCCAATGTAGTTGAGCAAATTATAGAAGCAAAAAGATTAGGGTTGAGTCCTTGGTGGGAAGTGGATGATCTAATTGTTGATAAAGAGCGTTATGCAGAATGTGGCTTTATGGAGGAGCTTTCAGTAGAAGAAAAAGACCTGCTTTTTTTTGGTGCAGATTTATTTAGAAAAACAATGCTTTCTTGTGATCGAGCTATTGCATCAACAACAGCCTTAGCAGAGGTGATGCAACAAGCAGGTTTGTCTGTTGTACATGTCATTGAAAATGCATTAGATAGAGATACGTTACGAATTGCTGAACGTTTGAATCTTTCTAAAAAGAATAATGATTTTCCTATACAACGAAAAACAGGGGAAATTGTTATTGTATATGGTTCAGGTACTAATACACATAATGCAGATTTTTTAATCGTATCTCAAGGTATATTGCAGGCACTAAAACAAGAACCGATGTTGCGTTTATGGATTGTTGGTGAGTTAGATTTATCACTAGAGTTTCAAGCTGTTATTCATCAGATTCGTTATATTCCTCCACAATCTTATGAGCGATATTTAGAAATATTATCAGAAGCAGATATTGCGATTGCACCTTTGGAAGCGATTCTTTTTAATGATGCGAAAAGCAATATTAAATATTTAGAAGCATCAATTTTAAAAATTGCTTCTGTTTGTTCGCCAAGACAAGCTTTTAGAGAGACAATACAAGACTATCAGAATGGGTTGTTGGCAGACACAACTGAAGCATGGACAGAAAAATTATTATTATTAGCCAGAGATGCTGAGCTACGAACCTCTATTGGGCAGCAGGCTTATGAAAATGTGACAGCGTATTACGCGCCAGAATCTATTACGACACGACAAGTAAAACCTGTTTTTGGTCAGCCAGAGCAGGATGTGATAGTTTCAAAGAAGTTAAAAATACTTGTGGTTAATATTTATTATGATCCATATTCTTTTGGTGGCGCGACATTTGTTGCAGAAGAAATGGCTAGACGTCTTCATCAAAAAGAAGATGTAGAAGTTACTATTTTTACTTCCAGACCAGTTAAAGATACGCAACGAGGATTGTGTAAATATGAGCGTCATGGATCTATTATTTATTCGGTTGATTTGGCGCCTCAGGTGCACGCAGCTCAGAAATTTGATAATATCGAAGTAATAGAACCTTTTGAGATGGTGTTAGACACGGTAAAACCAGATGTCGTACATTTTCATGCCATTCAAAATATGGGTTTACAGATGTTATTTGCTTGTCAAAGTAAACAAATCCCTTATGTAATTACATTGCATGATTCTTGGTGGTTATGTAACCGGCAATTTATGGTTCGCTCAAATGGTAAATATTGTTTTCAAAACAAAATAGATTTAAAAATTTGTCAAGGCTGTGAGCCTCAAGAACGCTATTTGACTGAGCGGATGATTATGATGCAACAAGGGTTACAAGGTGCTTCGTTGTTGCTGAGTCCAAGTGAAACGCATCGACAATTATATATTATGAATGATGCTAATCCTTTACAGATCAAAGTCAATCGTAATGGGATTATGCGCCCTAAAAAAACACGCCCAATGCGTCCAGAAAATACTCCTATTAGATTTGGTTTTGTGGCTGGAGATGAAGTAATTAAAGGGGCATTGTTGATTCAAAACACTTTTAAATCTTTATCTCGATCTGATTGGGAACTGAAAATTATCGATAGCAAAGTGCATATGGGATATGAGCCAATTAATGTTCAAAGTTGGAAAGCAAAAGGAAAAATTGTAACAATTCCTCCTTATGATGACGAAGGTAAAGATGATTTCTTTTATGGGATTGATGTGCTTTTATTCCCATCACAATGGAAAGAGAGCTATGGTATGACCGTTCGTGAGGCATTATTGAGGGATGTTTGGGTGATTTGTAGTCATCCTGGCGGTCAATCCGAAGATGTCGTTGATGGAGTGAATGGAAACTATATTTCTTTAACTGGAGATCAGGTTGAACTTCAAAACGTGATCGAAAAATTGCTGGATAATGCTTCTCTATTTGATCACTATAAAAATCCTCATAAAGAGCACATTGCGACTTTAGAAGAACAAGCGGATGAGTTGTTGGGGTATTACCGTCAAGTGAGTGAGGCGGCGGAATAGGTCAAAGGTATTGAGTGACAAAGAAATCTTTAAATTATTTTAATTTATTTCTTGTGTTCGATGTCTTTATATATTTAGGAAGATAGTAATATGCAGCAAAAGATACATGTAGGTTTAATTTGTTCTTTTGCTATTTTCTTTTTTAATGACCCTAGTTTAGGGGCTGAAAAGAATCCTTCTGCATCGACTATGTCTACTCAGTTTCCTCGCTGTATTAAGTTTGCAGATTTATGGAAGAATGCAGAAACAGGCAATCCTGCACCTGAGTATTTTTATCAATGCGCCATTCGGTTAAGTGTGACCTTGCATCGTGTGGGAATAACCATGAAATCTTTTTCTCAGACAACTGTAAAGCCTGCTACTGGACGGCAAACATTAGGGAGGATTATTCTTGAAGGGTTACCTGTTGCAACGCGTGCCGATGAAATGGCAACGTGGTTAACGCAATATCCTTTTTGTGGTCTCGGTAAACCAGAAAATATTACGGGTAGAGATTGGAAAAATAAAGTTTATGGTCGAACAGGGATTATTGCTTTTTCTAGCTATTGGGGAAAAAATCAAAATGGCGGGCATATTGATTTATGGAACAAAAGTCGTTTTCCCTATCCATCACCGAGCTTTAGTATTGATGGCACTTTCGGTATTTTAGCTAATTTTTCCCGTTTTGCTTTTGGAGGGTGGGGAATTTATAATGGTGGAACTTATTATGGTATTGGTGTTTTGCCCAATTTAGCAGATTCAAAGAAAATTATCTTTTTTGAAGTTAAATAATTCTCTTTGTATTTTTAATTATTTTTCAGGTGGTTCAATGATTGGGCATGAGATTCCATGTCTGATGAAATATTGCCAAGCGAGTTTTGTGTCATATGTGCTGAATAAGTATAAAAAGCGTTTCCACTTTGGTACGACAGGTAAAGGGCGATGAGGAAACTGCTTTAAATAGTCATCAATATATTCCAAAGAAAAATAGACGTTATTTTTTAGTAGTTTACGGTAGTAATTCAGCCAAAATAACCCATAGTAATTATCACGGATGACTTCTTTTTTAATAAAAGGCACTTTCCCAGATGCGATAACACTATGCCAATCCAGATGCATAGGATTGGTTTGTCGAGGATCTCTCAATGGATATTTTTGAAGCTTTGACCATTGTCCAGCACATTTGAAGTTAGGGATTTGTTGTAATAACCTTCCCAGTCCTAACTCTCCTTTTTGGATGATTTCTGGTTTTGGCATTTCTTTAAATGGCAGATTAAGGAGATCTTGGATTTTTTCATGATGGAACGCGTTGTTTGTAAAGCAAAGAAACCAAGACTGTAGATGCCAGTTGACTTCTAACGTTTCAGCCATGCCCCATACATCAATGGATTTGCTAAGTCTTTCTGCAAAAATAGAATCCATGGGGTATAAAGGGCCAAAAACGCTATCATTGGTTAGTAAAATATGATCTGCGTTTTGAGTGACTCCTTTATGCATTAACTCTTGCCATGCTCCAAAGTCTAATCCCTCATTCGAACGCAGATGTGGAGTGATGTTATGTTGTTTACAAAAATTGTCTGTATCCAGAGATAAACTCTTTTGCCCAGATAAAGCTAGGTGTGTTTCCCACCCACAATCGTATAAAGCTTTTAAGTAATGCTGAACGTCGTTGGGTAATGTATCTGAGTGGGTATAATGTGCAAAAAGACATATCTTTTTAGGCATCGGTCATGGGTTCCATAGGTGGATGGGATAAGTTGGTTATTTCTTCTAGTGCAATTTCGACAGAGTCATAGATTTTTCTACCAGCAATTTTGTTAATTAACGCACTTTTATGGATAATATTTCTAAACTCATAATGACCATCGGCAATGACGAGTTGTATATTTTGACTTTGTAGGGCCTCATAGAGTTGATTTAATGAATATAAAGTACTGGCATCTCCTCTGGTCATTACAGAGGCATCTAAAATAAACCAGTGAATTGGCTGATCTTTATATTGCCTGAGAATCGTTTCACAACGATTGCAGAAATAATTTTCATTGAAAAAGACAATGGAAGCTTCAAATAAGTAAATAATACAGTGAGGGACAGGAACGGCTGTAGGTTCCATATGTAAGTTGACTAACTCCTTGGTATTAGGAAGCATGCCTAATTGAGAATCTCTTGGTTTTGCAGAAAGAGCCAAACCATGAAGCAAGGTGATGAAAACAGCAATAATAATTCCTTGTAAAACGCCAACCCATAACACACCAATAATCGTTAATAAGACGAAGAAAGCTTCTTGGCGACTGACTTTTAAAAGAAATTTAAAGGTTTTAAAGTCGATCAGATTAATTGCAGTCGAGATTAAGATAACGCTAAGGATTGCTGAAGGTAGGAAGCTAAGCGGTTGTGCGAAAAAGGTAATGATTAAGGCAATGGTTACGGCTGAGCTAATCCCGACTAAGGATGTTTTTCCTCCAGAATTAATCGCAACAGCGGTTCTTGAATCAGCCCCAGTAACGGTAAAGCTGTGAAATAATCCTGAGAATATATTCGCAATTCCAAAACCGACCAGTTCTTTATTGCCATCGACTTGTTTACCAATGGTGGCAGCAAAACTTCGTGCAGTAATAATCCCACTTGAGAAACTGATAAGGGTGATTGCAATAACCGCTTCAATAAATTGGGTAATAGGATAGTTAAATGAAGGCACTTGAAAGCTTGGCAATCCAGAAGGAAGTTTACCTAGTGTCACAACACCATGTTGTTGGAGGTCAAATCCCCAAGAGAGTAAGATAGAGGCAATAACGGTAATAACGGGTGCAGGAATAGAAGGTTTATAATAAATACAAGCTCTGATGAAGATAAAGAAAACAATCGCTAGGCTAAACGTAATCCAGTGGATCGCGTACAAATGATGGAAGAAAAAGAGTGCTTGTTCAAAGAAATTACCAGGAGGTGTATAAATCCGTGTCACAATAGTAATTTGTGACAGCATCAGTTGGATACCAATTCCAGCGAGATATCCTGTTAAAATAGGACGAGATAAGAAATTAGCAATAAAACCTAGTTTTAATTTGCCAGCAATAATGCTGACAACACCGACCCCGATGGCAATGGCGGCGGCTCCTTGAATACGTTGGTCAGGAGAAGCTAATCCAAACGCGGTGAGGCTGACACCTACGATATTACTGACCGCGGTGTCTGGGCCAACCATTAAAAAAGGAGAAGAGCCAAAGAGTGCGTAAATGAATACAGGAATAATACAGGCATATAACCCGATAATTACTGGTACGCCCATTAAATTTGCATAAGCCAACCCTACAGGAATGGCCACACTGGAAACCAAGATTCCTGCAGAAATATCACTCAGTGCGATTGAGGGAGTTAGAAGGCGTAAAGAACGAATTCCTGCGGGGAGTTGAAATATATTTTTAAATTTCAAATTAACTTTCATGGGCTCATTTACACCACTAATAAAATAAATAATTCCGTTAAGACATAGTAACTAAATCTTTGTTTAACCGAATAAGACGTTGATTACTAGAGCCTCTCCACGGTAAAGTCGTTGTTAACTCTTTGATATAAGGGCCATCGATTAGCACATCTACGTAGTTTAGCAATTCCAGATGTTGAATATCCTCATATAAATACCCCGTCCACATCCAAATATCTTTTTCAGGATAACGTTGTTTGAATAAAAAACAAAGTTCTCTTATTTCCTCACGATTAGCAGGAAGTAACGGATCGCCACCACTCAGACTTAATCCATCATGATTTTTACATAACTCAATGAGTTGTTCTCGAACTTCAGAAGTGAAGGCTTTACCAGATAATCGCTTCCAACAAGAGATATTATAACATCCTGGGCATGCATGCGCACAACCTGTCACGAATAATGTCACACGCAGCCCTTCGCCATTGACAACATCACAAGTATAGTAGCGATCATAATTCATTCTTGGGTCTCAAGATGTTTGGTACGACGGATGACTTCTTTTTGTTTTCCTGCATTAAATGGGCGCGCATTGGGGCTGCCAAGATAACCACAGACACGTCTGGTAACAGAAAGGCTTGCACTGTCATTATTTCCACAGTCTGGGCAGGTAAATCCTTCAGGCGTTGCTTTTGTCTCTCCCATGAAGCCACATTTTCCACAGGAATCAACAGGCGTATTGGTTCCAAAATAAGGAACATTCTCGATCGCATAATCCCATATACGTTCTAGTGCTTTTAAATTATGACGCATATTGGGGAGTTCGACATAAGTAATATGTCCACCAGAGGCAGATTGAGCAAAACCTTTTTCGAATTCGATTTTTTCAAATGGATTAACTTTTCTAGCCACATCTAAGTGAAATGAGTTGGTATAATATCCTTTGTCTGTCACTTGTTTAATTTGACCATATTTCTCAATATCGAGTTTACAAAACCGATTACAAAGAGATTCACTTGGTGTAGAATACAGCGAGAACCCCCAACCAGTTTCCGCTTTCCAACGAGAAGTCGCAGCAGCAAGATAATCGACAACGCGATGTAAAAAATTTTGAGCTTCTTTGTTTCCAAAAGGATGTGTTCCATCAAACATTAAGATGCCCACTTCATGTAAGCCGATATATCCTAATGAGATAGAGGCTCTGCCATTTTTAAAAAGCTCGGTAATTTCATCATCAGTTTGAAGACGAACACCAAAAGCACCTTCTGTATATAAAATCGGAGCAATATTTGCTTTGACTCCCTTTAGGCGATCAATGCGAGTCATGAGTGCTCTCAAGGATAGTTCTAGACGTTCATCTAAAATCTTGAAAAAACGATTTTCATCTTGCATTGCTTCAATGGCGATACGAGGCAAATTAATACTCACAACACCTAGATTATTACGACCAGCCAGTTGTTCTTGACCATCATGATCTTTCCAAACAGCAAGGAAACTGCGGCAGCCCATTGGTGAAACAGGTTCCGAAGATCCCGTCAATTCGCGGTTTAATTTGGCTGAAATAATATCTGGATACATCCGTTTGGAAGCACATTCGAGGGCGAGTTGTTTTATATCGTAGTTTGGATCGCTTGCTTTTAAATTTAATCCATCTTCAATGAAAAAAACAAGCTTAGGAAAAACAGGCGTAATTCCTTCTTTCCCAATACCTTTAATACGAACTTGTAAGATCGAACGTTGAACTGCTTTTTCTTGCCAACTCGTTCCCATCCCGAATGAGAAAGTAACAAAAGGTTGTTGACCATTGGAGCTAAAAAGGGTGTTGATTTCATACTCGCATGCTTGAATACCATCATAGGTTTCTTTTTCTGTGCGTTCACGTGCATAACGCTCAGCTTCTGGAATAGAATATTCATGAGCGATCTTTAAATTCTTTTGATAGCTTTTGTCTACATAAGGTGCCAATGTTTGATCAATATTGGGGATGGTAGTTCCGCCATATTGATGGCTGGCGACTTGTGCGATGATTTGTGAGGTAACAGCACAGGCTACCCCAATAGAGCGAGGACTTTCAATGCCAGCATTTCCTAAATGGAATCCCTGTTCTAACATTCCTTTTAAATCAACCAAGCAACAATTGGTAAAAGGTAGGAAAGGGGAGTAATCCAAGTCATGATAGTGGATGTCGCCGTTCAGATGAGCTTGTAAAATATCTTTTGAAAGAAAATTACTGGCAAATTGTTTTGAGATTATCCCAGCCATTAGGTCACGCATGACAGGAAAAACATTCGCATCTTTATTGGCGTTTTCTGTAACAATATCTTCGTTTGTTTTGTCTACTAACCCCATGAGTTGTGAGTGTAGAATAGACCCTTTGACACGGATGCTATCACGATCATGGCGGTATTCAATATAATGACGTGCAACTTCTGGATATGAACGCATTAAAGCATTTTCAACAAAAAGTTGAATTTTAGGAATATTTAGGAGTGTATCCTCAAATTTTTTGCATTCTTCTTCCACCTCTGTTGCTACAGTAAGGGCGAGTGTCTGAGGATTTTCAATGGCTGCCGCAATGGCTGCTTTTTGACAAGCAGTGATGATTTTCTGAATGTCGAATGGTGCGATCGTGCCATCACGTTTAAAAACTTGCAAGATATACTCCCTCAAATATCAAATAACGTTTTATATATTCTGATATAAATATGATAATAACACTATATATAGTATAAATTTAAAATTACATAACTAAATAATGTATCAAATTGATATTTTTATGATTGCAGCCATTTTGTCATAGCATTAGTAAAATCGGTTTGAATTTACTGTGCTTTAATTATTTTATGATTGAGAAGAGTTTTCTGTAGGTGTTGGAGTGTGAAGGAGTGCCCCATATTGTTGCTGAAGTTGTGATTGATGGCTTTTCCAATGTGGCATAATTGGCGCGATGAGTGCATAAAATCGTTTACTATGATTTGGCTCTTTTGCGTGGCATAATTCATGTAAAATGACATAATTAATGCAATGTAAAGGGGCTTTGATTAGATGCTGATTCAGAGTAACAATACCTGTATCACGATGCATATAGCTCCCCCATCGGCTGGTCATCTTTTTAATGCGGAGGAGTGGAGGGCAATTTTCCCAATCTATCCAAGGTATAACAGAGTGCATTTGCATAATACGCTTTGAAAAAAGTTCTAATGCTTGGAAACGATACCAACTATCTAAAAGAGCAAAGACCTTCAAAGGGGGGGTATGGTGAAGCGTTATGTGTAATTTTTGATTGATAATTTGGATATTTTGTTTTTTATGGATATTTTCTTCAATCTCTAAAGGATAAGAGTGTCCAATAAAGAGATGCTCTTCACCTTGTGTATATTGAAGAGGTTTAGAGTGTGTTTGTTTCGCGTGTCTTTTATCGATCTGCTGACTAATCCAACTCCCATGCTTTTCCAAAATAGTCATAATATCTTTATGAGCAGTTTGCTTTGGCGCTCGGATTTTTAAAATCATATCATGAGTTAGTGAGATTGAAATTTTACGCTTTTTCGTCAAATGATGTGGAGGATAGAGCTCACATGGGATTTGATGATTTTGATAGATAAAATTAAATTTTTTAGGAAATGAATGCAATATTATCTATGAAAGCTGCTAAAGTTAAAAATATATTACTTTTATAACAGAAAATGCCCACAATACAGCATTAAATAAATAATGTATTTTTAATGATGACGAGTAATAGTTATTAAATTACAATGGGAAAATATGGCTGGGGTGGGAGGATTCGAACCTCCGCATGGCGGAATCAAAATCCGCTGCCTTACCGCTTGGCTACACCCCAACGTTGGTTATGAAGCATCTTTTAGACAACTTCTTTGGTTTCGTAAAGAGGAAAAATACATTTTTTTTAATTTTTTTTAGAAATGAAAGATTCATCCTGACTTTCAGAAGTTTCTTCGGATGTATTTTCTTTGTTTCTCACGACAAAATAAGGTGAAAATTTACCAGCCTTTTTAATGGTTTGATCTAAAGATGCCATGGTTTGGGATAAGTCTTGGGTATCATCCTTGATCCATACACGCATATTGAGCGCCCATATGGCGGTTAGACCTTTGATACAGGCGATTCCTCTGATTCCTGAAGTATTAATCTGCGCTGATTCGGCAATCCATCGCATACTATTTTTCGTTGCGATTCCCATTATTAAGGTTAATGATGGGTTAAAAGGGAGTGTATGTAACGCAGAAATAAACCCTGCTCTATATTCTTGAAATACATCAAATCGGCTCATAAAGAGGTCAAATAAGTAATCTGCTATAGGTTGATCTTGATAAGATTGTTCTAAAGCAGCTTCATCAGCTAAGCGGTTAAGATATAATAATAACGAAGATTTACAGGCAAAGTTCTGACGAGCTGTTTGTATAGGAATATCTGCTTGTTGTGCAGCTTCGACAAGAGACATACGGCTCCATCCTTGTTCAGCAGCAAGAGCCATTGCACTATTCAAGAGTTTTAAGTTAATTTCTTCGTTATTCATTATTTATATCCATTATTTAAAAGGCTTATTTATTTATATGAATAAGCCTTTATGATAAAGCCTAGGAAGACATTTCTTTTGAGCGTTCAGCCGCAGCTTGAATTGCTTTTGACAAAGATTCAGGCCAAGCTTTTGAATCAATTAGCACATTAATCGCACGTTCAGTAATCCCATTGGGGGTTGCAACGGCTTTCCGTAATGCTTCTGATTCTTGTTTAGAATGTCCCAATAATGCTGCAGAGCCAATAACGGTTTGTCTTGCTAATAAACGAGCTAAATCTTTAGATAGTCCTTTTTCTTCAGCGATTTTTTGTAGCAGTTCAGCTAAAAGAAAGATATAAGCAGGGCCACATCCAGCAATAGCGGTGGTGATATCCATATCTTTTTCAGAATCTAACCAAGCAACTTCGCCAACAGCATGTAGCAAATCATTGGTAAGTTGTTTTTGAGCCTCGGTCACGGCATCATCAGGAACAACAGAGGTCATTCCTAAGCCTAATTCTGCTGGAGTATTTGGCATAACACGAATAATGGCTTGTTCTTTGCCGAATTGAGCTTTTAACCAATCTAAATTACGTCCACCAAGGATTGATAAAATAACAGCATCTTTTGCAAATGGTGCCAAAGAAGGAATAATTTCTGCTGCTTGGTCGGGTTTGGTTGCAAGAATGATTGCCTTTGGACGAAAGTCTTTTGGAATGTCATTAACAGAAGTGACATCTTTATGAGGGGCAGGGAGGTTTACTGGTACACGATCAAAAACAACAGAAGGTTCTAATCCTTTTTTAAGCCATCCTTGCAACATCGCATTGCCCATATGACCACAGCCAATGAGTAAAATAGAAGGAAGTTTTGTCATCTAAAATGTCCTTTAATATAAATAATTAAATTACTTTGTAATATGAATACAATCATTACTGGGTATAATGTTAATACGAAATAGATGTGGCGTTAAGATATTTTTGTGCCATTTGGCACTGGGCGCTCAATTGTGGAGATCACTATTCCTTGATCGGTTTCAAAACCAGTTAATAAGAATTGCGATCTAAATGGGCCAATTTGTTTTTCTGGGAAATTTATTACGCCAATAATTTGTTTACCAATAAGTTCTTCTTTTGCATAAAGGCTAACAACTTGAGCGCTTGTTTTGCGTTCTCCATAAGCGCCGAAATCTACCCATATTTTATAGGCAGGTTTTCGAGCTTCTGGGAAATCTTCGACTTTGATAATCGTGCCAGCAACCATGACGATTTTTTCAAAGTCTTTCCATTCAATGAGATCCATTGGAAAAGTCCTTTCAAAAAGAAATAGTATGACTGGCTTACCTTTATTTTTCAATAAAATCACAGAAATATAAAGCTAGTTTTATCTATTTTTGTTTACCTTCAAGTGCAGCAAGACGTTCTTCAAGTTTTTCGACTTGTTCTTCTAATTTTTCTTGAGCAGAACGTGTGCGACTAGCAATCTCGGTAATAATCTCGAATTCTTCACGGCGAACAAGGTGTAATGTGGATAACACTTCATCAACGCGACCTTTAACAATGCCAGAGATTTCTTCTTTGATTCCACTAAATACAGAAAACGCACTGCCAGCAGCCTTAGAGGCATCACCAAACATTTTTTTAGGATCGGGCATGATTTATACTCCTGATTAAAAAAGCAAATATATAGACTAGAATAATTTATTATAGCTAGGTATCATGCTTTATGTAAATTTGTCTTTGGTTTTTAACTTAAATCTTTAAATATTCGAAAAACAACATGATTATCATTACGGGTGCGACTGGTTTTATTGGATCTTGCTTACAAGCAAAACTTCATGCGTTAAAAGAAGAAACAGTTATTGTCGATTGGCTAGGCGATCAAGGGAAGTGGCGTAATATTGCTAAACATACCCCTGATGCTGTGATTATGCCAGAAGCGCTCGACGATTTTTTGAAAACGGCGAAGAATGTAACTGCGGTTATTCATCTCGGTGCGATTAGTGAGACGACGGCTCGTGATGGGGACCTAGTTTGGCAAACCAATGTCGATTTATCGATGAAATTATGGCAATGGTGCGCACAGCATCAAGTTCGGTTTATTTATGCTTCTTCTGCGGCGACTTATGGTGGCGCAAATACAGCAGAGGAGTTTATAGATGATCATGCACGTGTTGATCAATTAAAGCCTCTTAATTTATATGGATGGTCTAAACAGGTTTTTGATATGCAAGTATTAAAACAGGTTGAAACCAAACAACCTTGTCCTCCACAATGGGTTGGTTTAAAATTCTTTAATGTTTATGGGCCAAATGAATATCATAAAGGGAAAATGATTTCTGTCGTTAAAGTGAAATTTGACGATATTGTCCAAGGAAATGCACCAAAACTCTTTAAATCCGACCAACCTCATTTGGCTGATGGTGGCCAAGCCCGCGATTTCATCTGGGTCGGGGATGTTGTCGATATGATTTTATGGTTCTTAGAAAATCCTAAGGCAGCCAGTGGGATCTATAACTGTGGAACAGGTCAAGCCAGAACCTATTTAGATTTAGCTTATGCGGTTTGTGCTTCGATGAATGTCAGTAAAAAAGTTGATTTTATTGAAATGCCATCAGCGTTAAGAGGACAATATCAATATTTCACGCAAGCCAATATGAATAAGATTAAACAAGCAGGATATAATAAACCTTTTACGTCATTAGAAGACGGAATAGGTCAATATATTCAAGACTACTTGCTAAAATCAGATTCTTACCTTTAATATAGCCGTTTTTTGATCGTTTCGCTGAAAGATAATTATCCTTATGTTTGGCCCTTTGTATTATCCTCATTTTGATCCTGTGATGTTACAGATCGGTCCATTATCCATTCGTTGGTATGCGATGGCATATATTACCGCGTTGGTTTGTGGATGGTTATTGGTTCGACGTTTGGTTCGTAAAGATCCTATTGTTGCGACTAAAGAGCAAGTTGATGATTTCCTAACTTGGGCGACGCTTGGAGTTGTTTTTGGTGGACGAATAGGCTATTGCCTTTTTTATCAACCAGGATGGTATCTTTCACATCCATTGCAAATTGTTCAAGTGTGGCATGGAGGAATGTCGTTCCATGGTGGGGCGTTGGGTGTGATTATCGCCCTGATTTTATTTACACGTAAATATAAACTGAGTTTCTTAGGCTTCTCTGATCGTGTTACAACAGTTGTGCCTTTGGGTTTAGGGTTGGGACGATTAGCGAACTTTGTGAACGGAGAGTTGGTCGGACGTGTCGCACCAGATTGGTTGCCATGGCGTATGATCTATCCAGATGTTGTGGGCGCAAGGCACCCTTCAGAACTTTATGAAGCCTTTTTAGAAGGGTTTGTTCTGTTTACGATCATGATGATTTTGGCACATCGTAAGTCTATACGTGAACATGCAGGATTTTTGTCTGGTGTGTTCTTATTAGGCTATGCCATTGCACGTAGTTTTTGTGAGCTCTTCCGCCAGCCCGATAGCTTTTTAGGCTTTATTGTTGGTGATATTACGATGGGTCAAATTTTATGTATTCCAATGGCTATTGCGGGATCGTATTTTATTTGGCAGTCTTTTCGCCTTCCTAAACTTAAAGGATTAACAGTCGAGAATGACTAATAGTCACCCGATCAGACTGGATCACTTTATCGCAGCTGCAAATGCCGCTTATTATGGACGAAAAAATCCGTTTGCTGATTTTATTACCGCTCCAGAAATCTCTCAAATGTTCGGCGAGTTAATTGCTATTTGGGTTATTATGGTTATTCGCTCTATGCCAAACGGTACAAAGATCACATTGGCAGAGGCTGGCCCTGGGCAAGGCACATTAATGGCCGATATGTTACGGGTCATTCGTCAAGCTTCGCCAGACATTTATCAAAATTGTTCAGTCATTTTTGTTGAGACTTCTGAACGTTTGCGACAAAAGCAAAAAGAAGCTCTTGCGGATCATACAGATTTATCGATTAGTTGGTATAATACGATTGAAGCAATTCCTTCGCAGCCAATGATTTTAATAGCGAATGAGTTTTTAGATGCGTTGCCTATTCGTCAGTTTGTTAAAATTAGTTCTAACGAATGGGCAGAGCACTATGTGGATCAAGAACAATTAGTTCAAAAGCCAGTCGAACATTTACCTGATGCGCCTATTTTTCAACGCCCCATTAAAAAAGGCGATATTGTTGAAGTCTGTGAAGTTGGGCAAGAGATTATAAAGAATCTTGCGAATAGAATATATAAAGACGGTGGCGCAGCTCTTTTTATTGATTATGGATATGCCAGTGCGGTGTGGGGTGATACGTTGCAAGCAATTGCTGGAGGCGAAAAAGTTTCTCCTTTTGTTAGTCCTGGTGAAGCTGATTTAACGGCGCATATTGATTTTCTAGCATTAAAAGAAATTGTGATGGCTACAGGCGCGCAAGCTTATGGTATCCAAACTCAAGGTGAATTTTTGAAACAACTTGGGTTAATGGTAAGAGCAAAAATATTGTCAGCACGCGCGACAGAAATAGAACAAAAACAAATTTCACAAGCGGTTCATCGCTTAATAGACCCCAGTGAGATGGGCGATTTATTCAAAGTAATGGCGATTACGTCTCCTGATTTGCCGATACCTCCTGCATTTGAATTGAAAAGGGAAGAAAATAATGAGTGCTGAGCTTTTGGTTATTCGCCATTCTTTGCTGAAGGATAAAGTTCGGCATGGTTTTTTCACACGAGTAGGAGGCGTATCCCAAGGGGGATATGCATCTTTAAATTGTGGGATCAAAACAGAAGATAATCTAGAACATATTGCAGAGAATAGACATCGTGTTGCTCAGGATATCGGAGTCGAAGATTCTTATTTGTGGGGTGGACTGCAAGTTCATAGTGCCAAAGTTAAATATGTTACCAAAGAAAATTGCGAGCGCTGTGAGGTCGATGGCGGTGTTACGGACGATCCAGATGTAGCGGTTAGTGTTCTGACTGCTGATTGTGGGCCTGTTTTATTTACCACTTTTGATGGTCGTATTGTTGGGGCTGCACATGCAGGGTGGCGTGGAGCTGCGTTTGGTGTTCTTGACGAAACAATTACTCAAATGGAAGCGCTGGGTGCCAAGACAAACGAGATTATCGCGGTGGTAGGGCCTTGTATTGATGCGTCTCGTTATGAAGTTAAAGATGATATGAGGCTGCAAGTTTTAGAGCAGGATTCTCATGCAGGGGTATTTTTTAAGCAAGTGACCGACGATCAATATTTATTTGATCTTGGGCATTATTGCGTGGATCGGTTAAGAAGACGACATGTTGCAATTGCAGCTTTGTTAGGTCGAGATACGTTGAGTGATGAGACACATTTTTTTAGTCATCGTCGTAGAACATTAGCAGGGGGTGGGGTGTTAGGTCACCAAATCTCTGTCATTGCTTGTAATAAAGGTAAGTAGAGTTATGCGTATTCAAAGATTCTTGTTGTCTAATTTGGGATTAAGTTTATTGGTGATGATCCCGTTGGTTGGGTGCGTTCAGGTTCCTCATCCTTTTGAGAAAAAAGAAGGCACGGCAGGAGGGAAACTGACAGCGCCACCACCTTCACGGTTGATTGTTCCAGTTCCTACAGAATCTTTGTTAACCGATAAAGATTCTGCTTTATTTGCTAAAGATATGGTGCAAGCAATGTTGGATCAAACCGTCCCTGCGGTGGTTGGTCCTGCACAAAAAGGGGATTGGTTGTTGATGATGAAGGCACAATCCCAAGATGGAACGGTGACGCCAGTTTTTAGTATTGTTGATCCAAGTGGTAAGATTTTAGCAACACGTACAGGTATGCCAGCTTCGGTACAAGATTGGTCAAAAGGAGATCAAAATCTTTTGATGCAAGTTGCACAACAATCAGCACCGGTGGTTACAGAAGTATTGCAAGGGCTGCAAGCTCGTGTAATGGCAGCTGATCCTCATAGTTTAAAAAATCGTGCTGCTCAGATTTATTTCGAAGGGGTTACAGGGGCCCCTGGTGATGGTAATATGGTGATTGCTCGTCAATTTGTAATTTCTATTAACGATAAGTCAAACGCGATCCAGTCTAAGAAAGACAAAGCGGATTACATTGTTGATTGTAAAGTCAGTGTGGTTGATGGCGCGGCTGGAACAAGGGGGAATCCAGTGCAACATGTTGATATTGTATGGCGTATTGTAGATAAACATGGCAAAGAGGCAGGTAAAGTTACACAAATAAATGATGTGCCTGCACATAGTTTAGATGTATATTGGGGAGACACAGGTACAGCTGTTGGTCAAGAAGCCGCAGGTGGCATTAAACATGTTATCAGCAATTATTCTGGAAGGGATATTAAGCCGCTGTCTGATAAAAGTGGAGGTGGCAATAGAACATTGTTAGCCCCTCCAGATTTAATTCAAAAATAAGAAATTTAAAATTATATAAGTAAGACCTTACGGATATCGGAGTTGCGTAAATGAAAATTATTTCTGGAAATAGTAATCGACCCCTGGCTGAGGCTGTATCGGCTGAATTAAAAATGCCTCTATGTGATGCTTCGGTTCAGCGTTTTGCTGATAAAGAAATCTTCATAGAAATTTATGAAAATGTGCGTGGTGAAGATATCTTTGCTGTGCAAAGTACGAGCTATCCAACGAATGATAATTTAATGGAATTATTAATTATGTTGGATGCATTACGCAGAGGTTCTGCCCGTCGTATTACTGCGGTGATGCCTTATTTTGGATATGCACGTCAAGATCGTAAATCAGGTCCAAGAACGCCAATTAGTGCAAAATTAGTCGCTAACTTATTGGTTGAAGCAGGGGCTAGTCGTATTCTGACGCTAGACTTGCACGCAGGGCAAATTCAAGGGTTCTTTGATATTCCTGTTGATAATCTTTATGCAGCGCCATTATTTACCAGAGATATTATTAAAAGACATAGCGATAAAAATAACCTGATGGTTGTTTCTCCTGATGTCGGTGGGGTTGTTAGAGCACGTCAACTAGCGAAAAGATTAGATGTTGATTTGGCTATTATTGATAAAAGACGTGAGCGTGCAGGTGTTTCCGAAGTCATGAATGTGATTGGGAATGTTGAAGGGCGTCATTGTATTTTGGTTGATGATATTATTGATAGTGGTGGATCGCTTTGTAATGCAGCTGAGGCATTGATTAATGCAGGAGCTGTGGGAACGGATGCTTATGTAACCCATGGGGTTTTATCAGGCGCTGCTGCGGAAAGAGTTCAGAATTCTGTATTGGGCGAACTTGTAACCACAGATAGTATTCTAAAAAGTGATTCTGTTCGTGCAGCGTCAAAAATTCGTCAAATTTCACTGGATAATTTATTAGGCAGAGCTATTCGTGCGGTCGCGGATGAAAGTTCTGTTTCTTCTTTATTCGATTAATTAAATTATAAAAGGTATTATGTAATGTCTGCTTTACTGAATCGTCCATACTGGTATTTGCGTCATGGTCAAACGGATTGGAATGCTCGTAATTTATCACAGGGCAGAACCGATATTCCTTTAAACACGGTGGGGTTATCTCAAGCAGTGGCTGCGGGAAGCGCGATTGCTAATCATTGGAATGATTTGGAATTACCGATTACTCAGATTATTAGTTCTCCTTTGGGACGTGCACGTAAAACAGCTGAAATGACAGCTGAGATTATTCATAAAAAAGTAGGTGTTAATTTACCGATTGAACTGGATGATGGTTTAAAAGAGGTTTGCTTTGGGGTTGAAGAAGCTCAACCAATGGGGCCATGGTATGACGATTGGATTGCAGGGACGTTTACTCCAGAAGGCGGGGAGCCTTTTGCAGTTTTATCTAACCGTGTTGCAGAGGCTGTTAATCGTTCTATGTGTAAAGCAGAAAGTGGCACTGTATTGATTGTTGCGCATGGCGGTATTTTCCGTGCACTGCGCTACTTGATGGGTTTGAAAGCGAATGTCCGTTTGCCAAATGCACAACCGATGTGTGCCAGACCACCTGAACAAGGTGCAAAAGCATGGGAGTTACATGCACTTCCTTTAGAATAAGCACTGTTTGTATAAAAAGATAATTTAAAGCCATCGATTTATTTCGAAATCGATGGCTTTTTGTATATAATATGTTGTAATATTTTAATAAAATAATGGTATATTTTGCTGAGGAATAAAATAATGACTGAAAAACCACAGATATTTTTAAGCCATATTACCGAAGAGAGGGAGCTCGCATTAATTTTTAAAATAGAAATAGAAAAAAAATTTTTGGGAACATTAGATGTGTTTTTATCTAGTGATTCTGGTAGTGTCTCCTTGGGGAATTATTGGTTAGATAATATTACTGCAGGTTTGCGTGAATGCATTTTAATGATTGTATTTTGCAGTTCTTATAGTATTCAAAGATCTTGGATTAATTTTGAGTGTGGTGCAGGATGGGGAAGAGGAATTGATATTATTCCTATTTGTCACTCAGGTTTGCGTCCTGTAGATTTGCCACTGCCTATAAGTCTCTTACAAGGTTTTAGTATTGATCAAACGGTGAAGTTACAAGAAGTATTCGATGCTATTGCTAAAAAATTAAAATTAAATCCTCCTCAAATGGATACACAGTTAATTTCTGATCAATGTAATCAGTTTCAGACTGAATATTCTAAAAATCAAAAAATAAAATTATATTTAATTCAAATTAAAGAAAAACAACCGTATTTATGGCAAGCATTACAAGAAAATATAAATCAATTTAATCAAGTCAGTCGACATAAGACAATTGTAATTTCGAATTATGCACAAGTAGACTATCAAAAAATTGAGCAATATCTAGAGAATCTACAAGAGAACAAACATTTAGAGTTTTCTTTTGGAAACATAAATCTATTGATTGGTCCAGTAGATTCTAAGGTTACTTATGGTACTTTACAATTGCAATTTTCAGATGATGCAATTGATGTCTTGAAAACACTTGTTTAAGTTATGTTTAGTTTATTTAAGTAAGAATCATAATTAATAGTAAAATGAATAAAAACTTAGTTTTTCTATAAAGATATTTGCTTTTTTATTCCTTTTTCGTTAAAGAATAATTTGCACTAACACCCCTGGAGGTTGGTGCTTATTGTTTTGCCTTTTATATTTAAGGAGCTTTTTAAAGTGGCAGCGAAAAAATTTGTAGAGTTAAATGTTGAAATGCGTGCGAAGGCTGGTAAGGGGGCAGCGCGCGCAACACGTCGTGAAGGTCTAGTTCCTGGCGTTGTTTATGGTGGTAAATCTGAACCAGCAATGATTGCAATTGATCCACGTTTAATCATGCGTGAACTTCATGGTTCATGGCGTTCTCAATTATACCAAATCGTTGTTGATGGTAAAAAAACATCTGTTGCTTTGTTACGTGCGGTGCAAATGCATCCCGTTACAGATCGTCCATTACACGTTGATTTCCAACGCATGGTTGCTGGCCAACATATTCGTGTTGAAATTCCAGTTCACTTTGTTGGTGAAGATGAATGCCCAGGTTTCAAACGTGATGGCGTATTGAATACAGTAATGCATTCTATTGAAATTAATTGTGACGTTGAAAATATTCCAGAAGCATTTATTGCAGATCTTTCTGGTTTGGATATTCATGATACAATCAGTTGGTCTCAATTAAAGGGAACTGAAAACGTTACCCATACTAACCAAAACGAAGAAGATTTTGTTGTTGCTTCTATTTCTGCGCCAACAATTGCTGTTGAAATCGAAGAAGAAGATGCAGCCGAAGCTGAAGCAGCTGCTGCAGAATCTGCAGAAGAAGCAAAAGTTTCTGAAGAATAATTTTCTTTTAATTATTGAAAGAATAGATCATGTTACTGTGGACTGGGCTTGGTAATCCTGAGTCTGGAATGCAGGCAAACCGCCATAATATTGGTTTTATGGCGGTCGATCGAATTGCGCAATGCCATGGTTTTTCACCATGGCGTAAGCGTTTTCGAGGGGAAGTTGCCGAAGGAAATATTAATGGGGAAAAAATCCTCTTATTAAAACCAATGACTTATATGAATCTTTCAGGGGAAAGTATTCAACAAGCAATTGCTTTTTATAAAATCCCTTTAGAAGATTTAGTTGTTTTTCATGATGAGCTTGATTTATCACCTGGCCGTATAAAAATTAAAAAAGGCGGAGGTGCCGCAGGGCATAATGGTCTGCGTTCAACGGATAAAATGCTCAGCAATCAAAATTATTGGCGTGTGCGTCTTGGGATCGGACATTCTGGGGATAAAGCGCAAGTCGCCAGTTATGTATTAAGTAATTTTTCAAAAAAAGATCAGGAATGGCTGGATCCATTTATTGATGCGGTTGCCAAAGCAGCACCGTTATTAGTAGAACAAAAAATGGATGGATTTATGACAAAAGTCTCTTTGTTAACGAAGGAATAAAAATATGGGGTTTAATTGTGGTATTGTTGGATTGCCTAATGTTGGTAAATCAACCTTGTTTAATGCGTTGACGGCAACTGCGGCTGCACAATCAGCAAATTATCCATTTTGTACAATTGAACCGAATGTTGGTCGTGTGGCGGTGCCAGATACACGATTGAATGTATTGTCACAAATTACGAACTCTAAACAAATCATTCCAACAAGCTTAGAATTTGTTGATATTGCGGGATTGGTTAAGGGCGCTTCCAAAGGAGAAGGGCTAGGAAATCAATTTCTTGCTAATATTCGTGAAGTTGATGCGATTATTCACGTGCTTCGTTGCTTTGATAATGATGATATTACACATGTTGAAGGATCAGTAGATCCTATTCGTGATGCAGAAATTATCGAAACAGAGTTGATGATCGCGGATTTAGAAAGTCTTGAAAAACGCACGATCGCTTTGCAAAAAAGAGCACGCGGAAATGATAAAGAAGCACAAGAAACACTTGTTTTAGTTGAGCCATTAATTAAAGCGTTACAAGATGGGAAGCCTGTTCGTGATGTAATTCCAGCAGGTGAAGAAAAAGCAATTTCTCGCCTTCAACTCCTAACCAGCAAACCAGTTTTATATGTTTGTAATGTCGAGGAAGAATCTGCAGCAACTGGGAATGCTTATTCTGAAAAAGTTTTGGCAATGGCTAAAGCGCAAGGCGCTGAAGCTGTCATTGTTTCTGCTGATATTGAAGCAGAAGTTAGTCAGTTAGGCAAAGAAGACCAAATGGAATTCCTTTCTGGCTTAGGGTTAGAAAATAGTGGTTTGGATCGTGTGATTGCAGCAGGTTATCATTTGCTAAGCTTGATTACCTATTTTACTTGTGGGCCAAAAGAAACCAGAGCATGGACGATTGTTAGAGGTACTAAAGCACCACAAGCAGCAGCAGTTATTCATAATGACTTTGAGCGTGGCTTTATTGCTTGTGAAACCGTTGCTTATGATGACTATGTGCAATTTAAAGGCGAGAGTGGCGCTAAAGAAGCTGGTAAAGCCCGCATTGAAGGCAAAGAATATATTGTTAAAGATGGTGACGTTTTACTCTTCCGTTTCAATGTATAATTTGCTTTACTAAGAAAACGATTATTTGTTTTTTAGATATATTGCTGGTCAAGGAAAGGTATGGCGATGGTCTCTGTCAGTTCAAATTCGACATTAACGATTACAGAACTTGCACAAAAAGTCAGAGATGCTGCATATCAGCTATCCCGTACCGATATTCAACAGCGTAATCAAGCATTACGCTGTGCAGCCAAAGCATTGCGTGCTGCTGAAGCTGAGATTTTGGCAGTCAATGCCGATGAAGTTGCAAAGGCCGATGTTTCTTCAGCGTTTAAGGATCGTATGACGCTAAATCATGATCGTTTAGAAGCAATGGCTAAAGGGTTAGAAGATATTGCTGGGCTGCCAGATCCTTTGGGAAAAGAGTTAGCCAGTTGGGATAGGCCGAACGGATTAAAGTTTAAACGTGTGTCTGTGCCTTTAGGTGTTGTGGGAATGATCTATGAAAGTCGTCCTAACGTAGGTGCAGATGCTGTTGGAATTTGTATTAAGTCAGGAAATGGCATTGTTCTACGTGGTGGATCCGAAACGCATTTAACTTCTATGGCGATTCACAAGGCGATGCAGCAAGGAATGAGTGATGCTGGATTAAATCCAGATTCGATCGCGATGCCTTCTGATAGTGATCGCCGACATGTTATGGAGATGTTGCATGCAGTGGGAATTATTGATGTCATTATCCCACGTGGTGGTTATTCCTTGATTAGATTTGTGCAGCAGGAAGCAAGAGTGCCAGTGTTGGCTCACGCCGCTGGATTATGTCATACTTATATTCATCAAACAGCAGATTTTGAGAAAGCTCGTAAAGTTTTAGCGAATGCAAAGATGCGTCGCACTGGGATTTGCGGTGCTACTGAGACTTTATTAATAGACGAGTCTATTGCAAAAGAATTATTGCCTATTTTAGTTTCAGATTTACAAAAGCTTGGTTGTCGTTTTGTTGGGAATGCAAAGGCAAGTCAGATTGCTTCTGAAATAGAACTTGCTTCTGATGAGGATTTTGCAACAGAATGGTTAGATGCTGTATTATCCGTTGCAGTTGTTAAGGATATCGAAGAAGTCATTCAGCATATCGTTAAGTATGGCAGCGGTCATACAGAAGCAATTATAGCTGAAGATGAAAAAGCAGTTCGATATTTTATGGATTCTGTGCCAAGTGCTGTGGTGATGTGGAATACATCAACGCAGTTCTGTGATGGTGGCGAGTTTGGATTTGGTGCAGAAATTGGCATTGCAACAGGTCGGTTACATGCCAGAGGGCCAGTTGGAATCGAACAATTGACCAGTTATCGCTATGAAGTTTATGGTAATGGTCAGGTGCGTTCTTAAATGATATCGATACCGACTTGGGGAGATCGCAGAAATATACGAGTCGGATTGTTCGGGGGATCTTTTAATCCGATTCATGAAGGGCATTTGGAGCTTGCTAATCGTGCATTGAAATTTTTGCGATTAGATCAAGTCTGGCTGATGGTTTCTCCTGGAAATCCTTTGAAAGTTGGCACAGAGATGGCGCCGTTTCAAGAGCGTTTGGAATTAGTTCAACAACGCGTATCAGGCAGGCGCTTAATTCCAACTGATATCGAATGTCGATTAAATACACGATATAGTTGTGATACGATTCAGCTATTACAGCAACGTTTTCCATATTGTAAATTCGTATGGTTGATGGGAGCAGATGGATTGGCTCAGATGGCTTTATGGTCGCATTGGCAAGAAATATTAAAGGTCGTGCCTATGGCGGTTTTTCCAAGACCATCTTATATATATAGTGCGTTAAATGGTCAGGCAGCACAGTGGGCCAGAAGAACGCGGTTACCTTCTCGTTATGCGACGATATTAGCTGATTTTCAGCCTCCGGCATGGGTTTTTGTTCCTGCGCCAGAGAATAGTATTTCAGCAACGGCGTTAAGACAACAACGCAAACAGTTACTAGAACAGTAAGTTCAGATTAAAATAAGGAATAGATTTATATGAACGAACAGATTTCACGCAAAGAAGTCGTGCAAACAGGGCCACAACACACCGTTAAAAGAGCATCTATTTTAGATGATGCAAAATTAAAGCAAGTTGTTGACTTGATGGTTGAGTCTTTGGATGAAGATAAAGCTGAAGATATCATTGTGATTGATTTGGTTGGAAAGGCTTCTTTTGCAGATCGTATGATTATCGCGACAGGGCAAGTTGATCGTCAAATTCTTGCAATGGCAACACATTTGGATAAAATACTTTTCGAAAATGGTATTAAAAAATCAACCATGGAAAAAAGTCCTGATTGGGTTTTGTTGGATGCAGGTGATATCATCGTGCATTTGTTCCGTGGAGAAGCACGTGAATATTATAATATTGAAAAAATCTGGAATGTAGATATTTCAGAAGCTTCAGAAGTATCAACTGAAGCACCTCAAGAATAATGTTTTCGATTATTGCCGTAGGAAAAATGCGGCATAAAGCAGAATTAGAGCTTGTCGATCGTTATGCTAAGCGGATTCGCCCTAGATTATCAATCATTGAGGTGAGCGAAGCAAAGGGTAGTCCAGAAGAGGCAAAGATTAAAGAAACACAAGCTTTATTAAATGCTTTGCCAGATCGGTCTGTTGTCATTAGCCTTGATGAAGGTGGAAAAAACTACAGCAGTCTTGTGTTTGCAGGTAAAATGCAAAAATGGATTGAAGAATCCAGACCTATTTCTTTTTTAATCGGAGGAGCAGAGGGATTGCATCAAGCAGCAATTCAACGCTCTGATTTGGTTTTGTCTTTGGGGAGTTTAACTTGGCCCCATATGTTGGTTCGGATTTTATTAGCTGAACAGATTTATAGAGCTCAAAGTATTTTACAAGGACATCCTTATCATCGTCAAGGACGTCCTTAATATCTTATAGTTAGTTATTGAATTGAACGATCTGGTGCGTCAGCAAAGAAATCATCAGATACGTTCGGGCTTAAAGCCACTTGTGTATTAACTTTTGAGTATCCAGGTGACGTTGCAGCATCTGCAGACCATGTTTTAACATTTTGTCTTGGTGCTTGACGTTTCGCAGCAACATTTTGTGTTTCTGCGCTTCTACCATTGTTGGGGTAGATAAATCCATGGGTTGGATAAATACTACCGAAATTGCTTTTATCTCCATTAGTTGCAACACGAACAGCCGTCCAGTCATTATTCGGAGAAACGTCAATGACTGGTGTATTGCGACTGATTCCTCTTTGTGCCCAATGGGATTGATCGATAATAACTGTTCTAGAATCGACAACTTTTGTCACTACAGCAACATGTCCATAAGGCATTTTACGTGTAGAACGGAAGCTTAGAACGCTGTTTGGTTCTGGGGTATTTCCACGATCATAAACGCCTGCGGCATTGCTCCACCAATTTCCAGCATTTCCTGATAATTGAACGTCAGATGCTGAGCGAGCAAATGCAACACATTGAATAACGCGGCCACCACCATGAGAGTAACCTCTGTGTCTGTAGCTTACTTTGCGTGTTTTAAAGCTGCTTTTTTTTGTGCCATGGATGGTTTTTTTTGCAGACACTTTTGTTATGTGCGCGCTTTTACTGGCGTGATGTGTTGTTTTTTTTGTCGCATGATGTGGTGTGCGAGCATTTGCATAAGATGTTGAAACAACCATGCATGAAAACATTAAAAGAAATGAGGTAAATTTCATTTTAGTATTATGATGCATACAGACGTTTTTCATCGGCGACCCTATTGTTAATATTATCGAATTTATGGAAATGTGAATTATCACTAACGGATTCAAGTGATTAGGGTCAAGGAAAATATATATGTATTTTTACTTTTTATTTTTTTTTTATTTTTTTCTATAAAATTGTGTCTTGTTTTGATGTAATCAGGTCACAAAAAATTGTATTTAATCTGTACAATTATTTTGGACGTTGCTTCATTGATTTCTTTACATAAATTTTTACATTATTTTTATACAGAATAAAATATTATTGGTATGATACGCTCTGAATAATGATTTATACGAAAATGGAGTATTTCCTTGTTTCTTGAAATTGAGTCTCTAAAAATAGAGATTATACCCGTTACGATGCTGCGTCAAAATTGTATGTTGGTATGGGATCAGAAGATTAAAAAAGGGATCGTTAGCGATCCAGGTGGGGATTTACCTTTTATTATTCAAGCCATTGAAGCGGATGATATAGAGATACAAGCCATCTTATTAACGCATGGTCATTTTGATCATGTGGGTGTCACCATGGCATTACAACAATATTTAGAGAATAAGTATCAAAGAGAAGTTCCTATTTTAGGTCCTAGTATTGAAGACCAATTTTTATTGGATAAAGTTGCAGAGGATGTGAGAAATTTTGGAACGCAAATGGCCAATATTCAAAATGTTAAGCCAACACGTTTTTTAAAAGATCAAGAGATTATTTCTTTTGAGGGGATAACTTTTGAGGTTTTACATGTTCCGGGGCATACGCCTGGTCATGTGGTGTTTTATGAACCCAAAGGGCGTTTTATGATTACTGGGGATGTCTTATTTAAAGGGACAATTGGTCGAGCTGATTTACCTTATGGGGATGGGGAGTTATTAATACGAACCATTAAGGAAAAATTATTGCCGTTAGGTGATGATATTTATGTATTGCCGGGTCATGGTATTGGTAGCACGATTGGTTATGAAAAATTAAATAATCCGTTTTTGATTTAAAGAAAGAATATTAAAAGTGAAAAAGCATTTTATTCATTTAGCTTTAGCGTCTGTTGTTTTTGCGGGTATTGGGAGTGTAGCTGCTGCTAAAGCTGAAAATATTGAGCACGATATTACACAAGCGCAGGCTGAGTTAAGTAAGCAGCCTTTGACGATTACGACCAAAGATGGTCAAAAGCACGAATTCTCTGTTGAGATTGCTAAAACACCTATGGAACAAGAAGTGGGTGAAATGTTTAGACCAAGTATTCCTGATAATGGAGGAATGTTGTTCGTATGGCCAGCACCGCAAGTGAGCGATATGTGGATGAAAAATACGATGGTGCCTTTGGATATGGTTTTCATCGACGCGAATCATCGTATTAAAGCAATTGCAGAAAATGCAGTGCCATATAGTTTAGCGCCGATTAGTAGTCATGGGGCTGTTATTGCTACTTTAGAGCTTAAAGGTGGGATTACTGAAAAACTAGGGATTGTTGTTGGGGATACCGTTAATAGTCCAGTATTTGATGCTCCTCAAGCAGCTCCTGCCGTAAAGTCTGTTGTTAAGCAAGAGAATAAAAAGAAATAACGCTGGTTAAATTTAAAAAGGGATCTTTGCTATTTAACAAAGATCCCTTTTTGATGCGTTTAAGTAGAGACTAACGCTTATTTAACAGCTTTATGAGCTTCTAAGAACCATAGTTGTTTATCAAGTGCTCTAGAAATTCCTGTGAATATATCAGCAGTATCAGCATCACCGGCTTCATCGGACTCATCAATTGCTTTACGAACAGCATTTGCGAATACGCCATAGCGTGCAATGAGTGCATCAATATGGTCTTCAATACTGAAAATATCGGTTGGGTAAGGAGAAATTTTTGAAGTTTTGGCAATGTCTTGTGTTGTGCCAAAAGCTGTCCCACCAAGAGCTGTAATACGTTCAGCCATATCATCATTAAATGTATCTAATTCACCACGGAAGCCATCGACCATTGTATGAACTGCAATGAACTGTGGGCCTTTCATATTCCAATGGGCTTGTTTGGTTAAAAGCGCTAGATCTAAGCCATCAGCAAGACGCTCATTTAATAACTGAATAACAACTGTTTTTGTATTAGAAGGAAGGTTGTTTAGGGTAGGATGTAATTTAGACATAAAATAAATCTCCTTTGAAATAGCGTTAAGTAGAAGATAAGTCAGATCATTGATAAAATCAATAGAAAAATATAAAATAAACTAAAAAGTGAAGTTTTTTACGTAATAATTCATAATTAAAATTGTAAAAAACGATCATTATTTAATCATAATAAATTTATTTTCTACTGGCTTTGGAAAATTATTGGCTCTATAAATCCAGCAATAGAGCCAATAATAATGTTATGAATAGGTTGGGTTGTATAAAAGACTTTCAATCCAGCTGCGAATGTTAGCTGGTCGTTTAACCGTTGCCATATGATGGTCAAACATATATTCCGCAATACGGGTTGCGGTTGTGACCTCCATTTCTAAAATATTCTTTGTTTCTGGGAATAGCATTCCGCGGTTTCTTGCATCTTGATCCACTTGATCTGCAAGTGCAAAGGCAGCTTCAACAAAAAGATCATCTGTGATGCGTTTAGGCTTGGTTGCATAGACTGCTAATCCAACAGCAGGGAAAATTAGAAAGTTATTGGCTTGACCAGGGTGTAATGGTTTTCCTTTAAAGTTTACATCTGGAAATTGAACACCGGCGGCAAAGAGTGCTTGTCCATTGCTCCAGTTATAAGCCTGTTCAGCGGTGCATTCTGCATGATCAGTTGGATTGGAGAGTGCGAAAATAATGGGTCGTTCATTTAAACTTGCCATTTCTTTCACAACTTCTTTGGTAAAAGCACCACCTTGAGTGCTAACGCCAATTAAAGTTGTGGGTTTTAATTCCTTAATGATTGTTAAAAGATTGTTTTCTATCTTTTCATCGTGAGCATAAGGTTTTTGCCACTTATTTAAGTCTTTTCTATTTTTTCCAATTAACCCATCAATATCAATTAAATGAATGGCTTTATAAGAATCGGCTTCAGAGATTCCTTCCATCTTAATTGCTGAACGGATCATATTTGCGATTCCAATGCCTGCAGAGCCTGCCCCTAAAATGAGAATGCGTTGCTCATTAAATTTTTCTTTTTTGATTTGCATTGCTGTGGCAAGGCCAGCGGTGACGATAGAAGCAGTTCCTTGGATATCATCGTTATAACACAGATATTGATCGCGATAGCGATCTAGCAACCGCATGGCATCGGTGCCTTTCCAATCTTCAAAATGAATGCAAACGCCTGGAAAAACTTCATTCGCGGCAATCATAAAAGCGTCTGCGATGTTATTGACGGTTTCTTCTGATGGCGGTGTAGATCTTGTTCCTAAATAAAGGGGATCTGCTCTTAGTGCGTCATTGGTTGTTCCGATATCCAGTAAAATAGGGAGGAGATGTTGAGGAGGGACTGCTGCGCAAGCAGTATAGAGTTGTAGTTTGCCGATGGGAATGCCCATTCCATTTGCACCAATATCCCCTAAGCCTAAAATACGACCTCCTGTAGAAATACAGATAAAGCGAATATCTTTGATTGGCCAATTACGTAAGGTTTCTACAAATTGGTCTTTCATATCTTTTGTTAAGTAAATGCCATTGGCTCGACGAAAAATATGACCAAAATTTAAACAGGCATCGGCAACGGTAGGATCATATACAATAGGCATGAACCGAACAGGATCAGACATAATGACTTTATAAAACAAGGTTTCATTGGTGTCGGATAAGCCGATAAGATAGATATAACGTTCTAAATCATTTGGTTTTCTATCTAGGTGAGATAAAACACGTTCAACTTGTCGATCTAACGTCTCGACAGTAGGGGGAAGTAATCCTTCCAATCCTAAAGTTTTTCTTTCTTCTTCAGTAAAGGCGGTGCCTTTATTTAATCTTGGATTATCAAGAATAGCATAGCCTTTTAAATGAGACTTAGAAGATGAGTCTGACATCATTTTACTCCTATATAGTGTAAATAATAGCATTCATCGAGGGGTGTCTTTGTATTAATGATTGTATTGTAAAATACATCATTGCATAGTTAATATAGACGATTGAATTTTATAACGTTAAAGAAAGTAAAAACTATTTTTGTATAAAAATAAATAGTTTTATAAAGTTATATATAAGTGCTCTAGAGTTAAATTACATTGAATATAGGTGTTTGTCGAGAATATGAGCTTTTCAAAAGTGGTCTAAACTCAATGTGTGTAATTATAATAACGTTAAAAATAATAATAGAATGAGTTGATATTTTTACAGTGACAATTTTGGATATTTTGTTACAACAAAGAAGGTTGATATAAAGTAAAACTATAATTTTTTAAAAGGTGCTTAAGTGGTTTTTTTGGTAACAGGTGCAGGTGGATTTATAGGATTTCATCTTTCAAAAGCCCTGTTGGCGCGTGGGGAAAAAGTCATTGGTCTTGATAACCTGAATGATTACTATTCTCCTTCATTAAAACAAGCTCGTTGTGAGCAATTGAAACAATCTCAGCATTTTTCTTTTTATCATGCGGATATTACAGATCAGACAGCAATGGAACAAATCGTTCAGCAGCATTCTGATATTCAGTTTATTTTTAATCTAGCCGCTCAAGCAGGGGTTCGATATTCGCTAGACAATCCCTTTGCTTATATTCAAACAAATGTCATGGGACAGGTCTCTATTTTAGAGATGGCTCGTCGGTTACCTAAATTACAACGTATCTTTTATGCGTCTTCATCATCTGTTTACGGATTAAACAAGAAACTGCCGTTCAGTGAGACTGATAGAGTAGATCGTCCGAGTTCTGTTTACGCGGCGTCTAAACAGTCTGCAGAGTTACTTTCTTTTACCTACAACCATTTATACGGATTAAAGCAAACAGGGTTACGCTTTTTTACGGTTTATGGTCCATGGGGTAGGCCTGATATGGCATATTACTTATTTGCTAAAGCAATTATAGCAGATAAACCTATTACTTTATATACAGGTCAAAACCTTTCGAGAGACTTTACGTATATTAGTGATGTGATCGATGCATTGTTGAGTTTGTTAGACAGTGCTACTCTAGAAGATTATGGTATCTTTAATATTGGTAATAGTTGCCAAGAAAAAGTTGAAAGTCTTGTGATTTGTTTAGAGGAAAATCTCGGTAAAAAAGCGGTGATCAATTATGTGGAGCGTCCAGAGACCGATATTGAGGCAACATTATCAGATATTAACGCAATATATAAAGCAACAGGTTGGACGCCAAAAACGAAATTATCGGATGGCATTCGTCAGTTTGTAGATTGGTTTCAGAATTTGGGGGGGGATTGCTCTTATAGATAGTATGATTATAGATTGAAAATAAATTGTTTCAATAATAAAAAAAGTCTATATATTTTTTGCAATGTATTATTATTATTATTATTATTATTATTATTATTATTATTATTATTTCGTAGGATGAGATTTCGAATGCAATTTTTCTATTTAAAGAACTCAGAAGGTCAATATTTATCTGTAATGAGTAGTGGAGAGCATCGTGGTGAGCTTTGTATTTCACTTGATGGTGTTAGAGGTCAAGAAAGTTGTAGGGTTATTGGGATCGTTTTGCGTAATAAAAATAGCAAATTACTCTTTTTACATGCAGAATCTGATAATATCACCCTTAAATTACGGGATAGACCATTTGCTTCTGTAATATTACCTTTTGGCATGGAATCTGGGAAAAGGTTGCATACTATTTCTTTATATGATTTGCAAGATCACTCTTGGGTTTGTGCTCCTCCAGTGGGGCAACAGACAGGAGATGGGCGAGTTAGTGATGGTAGTAATTTATGTAAGTTTGTTGATGCCGCATGTGATTGGGAAGCGTTTCACTTAGAAGATATTAGTGATAATAATGTTTTTTTATTTATTAAAAAATTTCTTGTTACTTTTAGCAATTTTTACACAGATAAACCTACATTTGAGATTGTTCAAAAAATTCTTGTTTCAAATATAAATAATAATTTAAAGCAAGTGGTGTTGAATGCGTTATATCCCTCTATGGGAGTGAAGCTTTTAGACAGAATTTCTCATGAGCTTAAAAGTTCTAATAATTTTCAAAGATTGTTTACAGAAGTATTTAAAGATGATTTTTGGGTTAAGAATGCTTTATCTCCATTGATGGCGTGGGAGAAGGAGAGGCAAAATAGGTCATTTTTATTGTGTGATCAACAATATGATATGTTGCAACAATATTATAAAGAACATGACTTTGCATCAATTACCCATGCTATTAATTGTGTATATAGAAGATCTGTCGAGCCAACTAAAAAAATATGTATTGTTACAACGATAAGAAATGAAGGTATATATTTATTAGAATGGATTGCGTGGTATAAAAAGCTCGGAGTTGAGCATTTCTTTATTTTTAGTAACAATAATGATGATGGTTCAGATGATCTCCTAAAAGCTTTGGCTAATGCTGGTATTATTACATGGATCTCTAATGAAATGGGAGCAAATGCTAAGCCTCAAGCAAAAATTTGTAATTATGCGTTCTCAACATTGCCAGAAATTTTGGATTACGAGTGGAGTTTAGTTGTAGATGTTGATGAGTTCTTGTCAATTAATACAACTTTATTCACGGATATTTATGGTTTGTTAGGTTGGATTGAAAGAAAAGAAGTGGATGCTGTTGGGTTTAATTGGCAGTATACAACATCTAACCAAACGTCAAGTGATGTAGCACAATGTATTAAAAGTTTGGTATTAGAAAGAGTCCAATATTTTATTAAAGATTCAGTTATTGGTTTAGTTAATAATATCATAAAAAGTATGTGTAAACCAAGGTATATGATCAGTTGTAGTGCGCATTATCCTGTATGGAGTGAAAAGTATCATGCGACCTATCGATTGATCCAAGGTGATATACACCGCTACTCTCATAATAATTCGCATTACTATTCAGATAATCCTATGTGGGCGGATCATAATCATCGAGGTATAGCAAATATTGTGCATTGTCGTTTTAAAACGCCGTTGGAATTCTTATTAAAGTTGTACAGGGGGGATGTATTAACTGATTTTCATGAGCATAGTAATAAGTCAGTTTCATTAGAAATTTTAGATGAAGGGCAAATTTATCATTTTAATCAACAGCATATGCAGTTTGGAGATGAAATACCTTCTCATTATCTTGTAAGTAAAGCAAATGTTTTGTCTATAATTGATCAGATGCGTGCTTTACCAGGTGTTGATGATGCTTATAATAATATTCTAGCAATCACCGAATTTAGAATAAAAGAAATTTTACATTTTATGAGAGAAAATAAAGAAAGATTAGGAAGTAATTCGCTGAAACTACTACATAGTATTGATGGGGAATAAGATTAAGTATTATATTTAATAGGGTCTTTTTGTATGTGGGCATCAAGCGAATTGAGTAAACCACTTTTACCATTAATATAATTATAAAAAAAGCTTATCTAGAATATATTCTAGATAAGCTTTTTTATAGGACTCGCTCTTTCTTTCCTATTAGACCTCAAATTATTCTAACCTATTGAAAGTATTGGATTTCCAAAAACTTTCCAAAAAATCTGATATTTTTTATAGAAAGTTATTGACGGTTTGGTTTGGTTTG
>NZ_AGFR01000013.1 GCF_000231445.1 Commensalibacter intestini A911 | reverse complement strand
CTTCTATGTTCCTGCAAATGTTTGTGTTGTTGCAATGCATTCAAAAGCAGCGTTACCATCAGAAGTCGTAGGTCCATTCCTTGATGATCGACGTGTATTGGGTGTACTTGTTGCAAAAATCAGCGTCTTTGGTGATAGAGCATTCGAAGTATTGCCTGCAGATATGACTGGTCTTTCAGGTTGGCATGTAGCTGAACTAAACAGAACAGATCGTTGGACTAAAGGACTTGCAATACTTCCTGAAGCAATTTCAGAAGTAAGCAATAAGGTTAAATTGATTAAAGTCGAATTAACCGCAACATCAGAATATTTTGTAGATGCAATTGAATTTGCAGAAAAAATTGCTTAATTCAACTTATTTTCTCAAATAAATGATGTAGTTATATAGATATAAAACTTTCCTTTTCTTTAAATGTAGAAAAGGAAAGTTTTTATTATTCTGATTATGGAGACTTGTTGAATTATGTATGATCGGTTTATAGAGCATGTTGCGCGAATAGCCCCTGATAATGTGGCTATGCTTTCATTTGGTGGATCTATTACTTTTGCTAAAATGGATGCTGAGATTAATAAACTAGCAAAAACTTTATTAGATATACTAACTCCTTTTCCAAAAGTTGTGGCGGTCTCTTATCAGCAAATGCATCCTCATTGGATGTTATTAATGGCGTTAAGTCGTATTGGTATTGCAACAGCATCAACTTCTGATGACAGTTTAGTGGCTGCTACGGAAATTGCGGTTTTAAAACCAGACTTAATTATTAGTGACACGTTGTTCGACGTGGAAACACAAGCCCAAGTTCTTGTATTGGATTTGGAATGGTATTCCCGCGTTGTGCAAGGTGAAGAAGTTGAACCGATACGTTTGGCTTTAGAAAGTGATCGTGTGGTACGTGTAGCAATCGCTTCAGGGACATCAGACGAGAAACATAGAATTGATTTTAAAGCGTCTGTGATTGAAGGTGCTGTTATTCGTCTTGCTCATCAGGAGTATATTGAGTGGGCTGAGATAGAGGATGCAGCTCGTTATCATTGTTTGTTACCAACATTGGGTGTGGGTAGTATTCATGGCTTTTTATCGACATTAAGCACGTGGTATGTTTGTGGTTCTGTGATTATGGTTGATCGTGAACAATATCCTGCTGCAATTGCGATGTTAAAGCCGTCTTTAATGATTATTTCTCCATCTCAATTACAGGCTATATTAGATAGTATTCCTTTAGACGTTCCTCCTGTTAATGGGTTGCGTTTAGTTGTTTCTGCAGGGTATTTCTCTAAGGCTTTACAGGATCTCGCTCGGCGTAAATTAACAGAGCATATGCGTGTGTTATACGTAACTAGTGAATGTGGCCTCATAGCAGGAGCACGTGTTGAGCAAATGACGCATGATGATATGGCGGGTTGGTTATTACCATCAGTAGATTTGCAGATTGTTGATGATGAAGGCAAGGTATTACCTACAGGTGAGGTTGGTAATATTCGTATTAAAAGTGCTGAATTGGTTGACGGTTTTTATGACGATGAGGAGGCAACACGTAAGCAATTTAAGGATGGTTGGTTTTATCCAGGCGATCTAGGGATTTTAGATAGGCAAAGTGGATTACGTATTTTTGGTCGAGTGGATGAGTTATATAACTTTGGTGGGGATAAATTTTATGCCAATAAAATTGACCAAGTTTTACGTGCAGTTCCTGGTGTAAAAGATATTGCTATGTTTGCTATGCCAAATGAGAACGGGGTCCTTGAACCTTGGCTGGCAATTGTTCGTGATACTGATTTCGACGCTGAAAAGGTGAGTGCAGTATTAGAGAAAAATTTTTATAATTTACCCAATATTAAGGCAATGTGGGTGAATCAAATTCCACGTGATTTAACAGATCGTGTGTTGAGGTATCAGTTAGTTATGGTTGCAACGCAGCAATGTGTAACGAAATAATTTTTTAGATTTCTGTGATTAAGTTGGGTTTAAAATCATATTTTATGATATATAGCTCCAGAAGTAAGATTGTGTTTATATATAGAGAGTTTCATGCAAGCCGTTAATAATAAGAAATATTCTGGTGAAATAGCCATAGTAGGTATTGGGTGTAGATTTCCAGGTGGTATTGTTGATCTGGATAGTTTTTGGCATGCTGTTTGTGGAAAAAAAGAAACGGTTAGTTGTATCTTACCAACACGTTGGAATTGGAAAGAATTCTACGATAAAGATAATGCTACTATTGCCAAAAGTTTCTTTTTAAATGGTAGCTTTTTAACGCAGCCTATTGATGAATTTGAGCCTTTGTTCTTTGGTATGTCTCCAAAAGAAGCAGTTCAATGTGATCCTCAACAACGTGTATTGTTAGAAGTTGCATGGGAAGCAATGGAAGAAGGTGGATTGGTTCCTGCACAATATGCCGGCAAAAAAGTTGGTGTTTTTGTTGGGATCTTTGCAACTGACTGGTTAATTATGCAATCCAGTCCATATGCAAGTGAAGGAAACGCAGAAACGAACTTCTTGGCGACAACAGCATCTACTACGATGATTTCTGCACGTTTGTCATATTTCTTTGACTTCTGTGGACCCTCTTTGGCTTTAGATACTGCATGTTCCTCTTCTCTAACAGCGACTCACTTAGCATGCCAAAGTTTGCGTGATGGTGACAGTGATATGGCTGTTGCTGGTGGTATTAACATTATGCTTACGCCTCAGTCAGGTGCTTTGGTTGCTAAAGCACGCTTTATGGCTGAAGATGGAAAAAGTAAAAGTTTTGATGCTTCTGGTGATGGATATGGACGTGGTGAAGGCTGTGGCGTTGTTATTCTAAAACGTCTAGAAGATGCAATCGAAAACGGCGATAAAATTCATGCTATTATTAGTGGTATTGGAATTAACCAAGACGGTCATAATGAAGGAATTACGGTTCCGAGCGCTGTTGCACAAGAAAAACTTATTCGCGAAGTGGCAAAACAAGCAAATATTGACCTTAAAGATATTGCTTATGTTGAAGCACACGGAACGGGCACACCAGTTGGTGATCCGCTAGAAGCGCAAGCAATTGCGAATACAATTGGTAAAAGCCGTCCAAAAGATGATCCTGTTATTATTGGATCTGTTAAAGCGAATATTGGGCACTTGGAAGCTGCAGCAGGGGTTGCTGGGTTAATTAAAGCATGCTTGTGTTTGGAGCATAAAGCGGTTCCTCCTCAAGCAAACTTAAAAGAACCAAATCCAAATATTCCGTTTGATGAAATGAACTTGCGTTTAATTCAAAATGAAACGGTTCCATTAACGACTTCTGCAAAAGATCTTTATGCTGCGATTAACTCTTTTGGTTATGGTGGATCAAACGCGAATGCGATTATTCGTGCACCACGTAAAGAAGAAATTATCGAAGATATTAACGCTGAAACAGTACATTTACCTTCAGATCATTACATTTTATCTTTATCAACAAAACAACAGCCTTCTTTGAAATTAATGGCTGCACGTTATGCTGCGTTCCTTAGAAATGAAAACAGCCCAGCCATTGAAGATATTTGTTATTCTGTTGGAAAACATCGTTCTTATTTCCAAAGACATATTGTTGCATATGGTAAAACTAAAGAAGAAATCGCACAATATCTTGAAGATTTCACTCAAGATAAACCAACTCCTCATGTGATTGTTGGACAACAACAAATTAAAACGCAAACTCAGCCAGCTTTTGTATTTTCTGGTATGGGACCACAATGGTGGGGAATGGGTCAGTGGCTATTAAAACATGGGCCTGCTGAATGTTTAGCAAAAGCAAAAGAAATTGATCAGTATTTCCAAGAACTTTCTGGTTGGTCTATTCTTGCTGAAATGCAAAAAACAGAAGAAGAATCTCGTATTCATGAAACAGCTGTTGCACAACCTGGTATTTTTACAGTTCAAGTTTGTTTAGCTGAAGCATTAAAATTATACGGTATTCGTCCAGCCGCGATTGTCGGGCATAGTGTGGGTGAAGTTGCAGCAGCTCATGTTGCTGGTGCTTTAAGTCTAAAAGATGCAACAACGGTTATTTATCATCGTAGCCGTGTGCAGCAGACTTTTGCTGGTCAAGGAACGATGTTGGCTGTTGGTATGCCTCCATCAGCATCTGCTGAATTGATTAAAGATTATGAAGGGGATGTTGCAGTTGCTGCGATTAATAGTCCTCGTTCATTTACATTATCAGGTAGCCAAGAAAGCCTTGAAAAAATTGCAGCAGAACTTGAAAAACGTTCTGAATTTAACCGTTTCTTAAAAGTAGAATTGGCTTATCATAACCCAATTATGACTGCGGTTAGAGATGAATTCGAAGAAGCTGTTAAAGCAATTCAACCACAAACAGCAATTGTTCCGTTATATTCAACGGTTACAGGGCATTTGTGTGATGATACATTCTTCCACGATCCAAACTATTGGTATCGTAATTTACGTCAAACCGTATTGTTTGCCGAAGCAATTTCAACGATGATTCATGATTCTTACTCTTTATTCTTAGAAGTAAGTCCGCATCCTGTATTATCTGCTTCTGTTAAAGAATGTGCAGCAACGTTAAATGTTTCTATTGGTACAGCGTATACGCTACATCGTTCTGAGCCAGAAGAAAAAGCATTAGCAAAATCTTTATCTACATTGTCCGCAGTTGGATTAGAGTTAGATTGGAATAAAATTGTTAATGGTAAACGTGTTGATCTTCCATTCTATGCTTGGGCTAGAGAAGCTTATTATGGTGAAAGTAAACATTCAAGACAACGTCGTTTAGGAATCCGTTTAAACCCTGTATTAGGGGATGTTGATTGGGCGGCTACTCGTGGTTGGTTGTCAGAGCTCAGTGTAAACTATATGCCTTGGTTATCTGATCATAAAATTGAAGGTATGATGGTGTTCCCTGGTGCAGCTTATGTTGAAGCAGCTTTGGCAGCACATGCGCAGCTTGCGATTAACGCACCTAAAGAAATGCAAGAGCCAGCAATTATTGAACATTTGCAACTGAAAAAAGCGATGTTGATTGATGGTAATTTCTTCCCATATATCACATGGAGCGTTGATGAATTAACAGGTCGTTTATTGGCTTATGGACGGACTGAAAATGATACGCCAAATTGGGATCTTTATGCGTCTGTTTCATTACGTCGTACTGCTCCATGGGGCGAAGATGTTGAAGATTTGGCAGCATTAAAAGCTAGAATTAACGAACAAATTGATGTTTCATTCTTTTATGAGCAATTGCGTGAGCATGGCCTAGAATATGGACCAGCATTCCAAACAATCCAAGAGTTACATCGTGGTGATGGGGTTGCATTAGCACATCTTAAAATTGCTGATAGCGCAAAAGATGAAGTTGAAGAATATTATATGCATCCAACTTTGTTGGATGGTGCATTCCAACTTTTCGGTTTGTTAGGAGCTAAAGATAAAGCATTAGCAGACACAACGTTTGTGCCTGTTGGTATTGATCGCATTATGTATTACGGTAAGCATGAAAGTGAACTTTATGCTTATGCATGTAACTTTAGAAAAGATGACGATCTCTTTATCGGTGATATCTTCATTTATAACACCCAAGGTGAGCCAGTTCTTAAAGTCAAAGGAATGACGGTTAAAGAGCTTGCGACTGAAAAACAAAAAGAAGCAAAACGTGCACGTTGGTTGTATCGTTATGAATGGAAACAAGTCGAAGCGCTTTCTTTATTAGGTGAAATTGCACGAGTTGCAGTGATTACTGATAATGATGCTATTGCTGCACCAATCATTGCAGAGTTAGAATCTCAAGGGATTTCTATCCTTCAAGGGCGTTTAGGTGACAAGTCAGGTCAAGAATCTGATACGATTTATAATATTCGTCCAGATCATGAAGAAGATTATAGAGCGTTCTTCTCTTTCATTGATTTACATAAATGTAGAGCTGTTGTGTATTTGCGCAGCGAACTAGATAATACAGACGATAAAATTGGATTATCTTTAGTTCAAGAAATGTTGGTGCTTTCTAAAGGACTACCAGCACTTGAAGAAAAAGATGTTACTGAGAATTTACGTTTTGTTATCTTAACGCATGGTGCAGAAAAAGTTCTAGAAAACGAAAATATCGTTAATCTAAATCAATCTTCATTACGTGGTTTTGTGCGTGTGTTCTCATTGGAACGCCCAGAACTGCAAATGAAAATGGTTGATCTTGATGCAGATATGAGCATTACACAACCGGGTATTATTGCAGCTGAAATTCTTTCTGATGATATGGAAGATGACGTTGCGCTTAGAAAAGATACTCGTTTTGTTGCGCGCTTAGTACCATTCAAAAGCCAAGAAAATGATCAATTTATTCCATTGTCAGAAGCAGGAAGTAACGTTGGGTATCGTTTGGTTCCTGGTCGTTCTGGAATGCTGGATCAAATTCACTATGTTGCGTTTGAACGTCAAAAACCACCTCCAGGTCATATTGAATTAGAGATCATTACGTCATCTTTGAACTTTAAAGATGTTTTAAAAGTGATGGGCTTATTACCTCGTGCAGTTGTAAAACATACATTCCACCAAGATGGTCTTGGAATGGAAGCTTCTGCTCGTATCGTGGCTGTTGGTGAAGGTGCAAAAGAAGCAGGTTATCATATAGGCGACCGTATGGTTGTGTCTATTCGTAACTGTTTGACTTCTCATGCAATTGTGCCGATTGAAAATCTTTATGCGGTTCATTTAGATGCGGCTTCTATGGTTAGAGAAGCAAAACGTTATCACTTGAGTAATGATGAAGTAGATCGTATTCGTAATGAGTTGATTGAAGAAATTCCGAATGCTGAAGCATCAACAATGCCGACGGTTTTCTCTACAGCATATTATACATTAATTGATCTTGCGAACTTACGTGAAGGCCAAACAATCTTAATTCATGCTGCTTCTGGTGGTCTTGGGTTGGCTGCAATTCAAATTGCAAAACTCAGAAAAGCTAGAATTTTTGCAACCGCTGGTAATGATGAAAAACGTCAATATCTACGTGATATCGGATGTGAACATGTTTGGAATTCTCGTAACCTCGAATTCGTTGATGGGGTTAAAGAAGTTACCAATGGTCGCGGTGTTGACGTTGTTCTGAATTCTCTATCTGGTGAATTGCTTCATGAAAGCTTGGCTTTGGTTGCACCATTTGGCCGTTTCTTTGAAGTAGGTAAAAGAGATATCGTTGAAGAAAAATGGCTGCCAATGCAGGCATTTAACGACAATATTGGTTTCTTCTCTATGGACTTGGATCGTATGTTAGCTCAACGTCCAGATGAAATCATGCGAATGTTGATTGAAGTAACACGTCAAGTGATGATGAGAAATATCGTCATGCCTCCTTGTACTGTGTTCCCAGCTGTAAAATGTTCAGATGCATTTAGACAACTGGCTTCTGCGCAACATATTGGTAAGATCGTTATTGACTTCTCTGATACAAAAGACGTCATGGTTAAACCTGTGCCAAAAGAGCTTCCAACTGTATCGGCTGATGCTGCTTATGTAATTACAGGGGCATTCGGTGGTATGGGACTACAGTTAGTTCAATGGTTGGCGGCTTTAGGTGCAAGACATCTTGTGCTTGTGGGACGTTCTTTGAAGCACGAAGATGAGCATATTCAAAAAACACTTCAAGTGCTTGAGCAACATGGTGTTCATGTTTATCAAATGCAGGCAGATATTACCGAGTATGACAGTATCAAAACTGTGATTGATAAAGCAATGAAGTTGGATGTTCCTTTGAAAGGGGTATTCCACTGTGCTGCGGTGATCGATGATGGTGTTATTGAGAACCTTGATGATGAACGTTTATCTCGTGTGATGCTACCAAAAGCTCAAGGGGCTTGGAATTTACATGAGTTAACGAAAGATATTGCTCTTGATCATTTTGTTCTGTTCTCTTCTGCAACGAACTTGTTGGGTAATATTGGTCAGGCTGCTTATGTATCTGCGAACTTCTTCTTAGATGCATTGGCTAAATATCGTAAAGAAATGGGACTACCGGGGCTCTCCATTGAATGGGGTGCGATTGATGGTGGATCTATGTTCAAAAAAGATAGTCATGCAGCGAAAAACTTTGAAGCTATTGGGGTGAGTGCTATTGCTGTTAAAGAAGCTTTGGCAACAATCGCATTGCTTTGGAAAGCAGATCAACCTTGCGTTGGTGTATTGGATATTGATTGGTCAAAATGGTTTGGCGTGTTCCCAATCAGTCGTTCTGTTGGACGTTTCCAAGACCTATTAACGCTCGGAAACTCTTCTTATGAACAAACCGAAGCATTGCGTGAGTTAAATGCATTGCCATTAGAAGAACGTTTACCTTTCGTTGTGAAAAACTTGATTGATATCTTGACAAAAACCTTGCAAATCCCACCTGATAGTATTGATGGGAATACGCGTTTAACAGAACTAGGGATTGACTCTTTAGTGGGTGTTGAATTGCAGATTGCTATTAGTAATACATTGGGATGTGAAATTTCATTATTACAATTAATGAAAGAAGAAAATCTTCAAGATGTTGGTAAAGTGCTTCTGAGAAAACTAAAAGTTCCATTCGAAAGCAATGAGTCTTTGGTGTTGGATTCTGATGGTGAAACCTCTAATGATGCAACAGCAATGATTGATGATGCTTCTAAGAAAGAAGTGGAATAAGCATAAAGAATGGCTCTTATTATCCCTGATGACAATGAGGTAGATTGGGCATGTAAAGTGTATGGTATTGTTGACTGGCACACAGCTACGCTGGTCGACATGCTACAACATCGTGCAAAAGTCTCGCCTTCTATGGTTTTATATACTTTGTTGGATGCTGATTGTAATCCTGTAGATCATTTAACAAGTGCTCAGTTAGATGATCAGGCAGCAACAATTGCTGCTGGATTACGTCATTTCGGTAAAGAAGGGGATAGAGTTCTTCTTTTATGTGATAATGACCTTAATTATATTTCTGCGTTTTTTGGTTGTATTTACGCCGGTATGATCCCAGCCTCTGGGATTCATATCGATGTTATGCGTAGCGATGAACGTTTTGAAATGGTGGTTAACGATGCGCAGCCCAAACTTATTATTGGGCCTCGTAAAATACTCGCTGATTACAAAGCAGTTCATAAGGAGATTGATTGTAAGCCTGTTTGGGTGCCTTTAGAAGTTTTATTAAATGCTAAGAATAAAACCGCAATTAAGGGCGATAATCAGGGGGTGGCTTTTATTCAATATACGTCTGGGACAACTAAAAACAGTCGTGGTATTGAATTAACTCATCGTAATTTGATTTTTAATTTGCGTTATCAAGCAAAAAGCTATGAGTATCGCGATGAAGAATATAGTGGATTAAGCTGGCTACCCTTAGCGCATGATATGGGAATGATTGGCTGTGTTTTACTGGTTGTCTTGACAGGGGGAAGGTGTATTTTGTTACCCCCTAAACATTTTGTTGAAAAACCAGTACGTTGGTTGAAAGCCATCTCTAAATATAAAGTTAGTATGTCTGGTGGACCAACTTTTGCATATAATTTATGCACAAGAGAAGTCACTGATGAGGAAATGCAAGATTTAGATCTTTCTCATTGGGAGTTGGCTTTAAATGGTGCAGATACTGCACAAGCAGATATTATGCAACGTTTTTGTAAGAAATTTGCGGCAGTTGGGTTTAAGCCTCGTCATTTGGTGTTTGGGTATGGTTTAGCTGAAGCAACGTTAACTGTTACGAGAACAGAGCGGCGAGTTTCACCTAAATTTAGAAGTTTTTCTAGAAGTGCATTAATGGCCGGATTTGCATGGCCTAGTACAAATAAATTTGATCGACGCGAGTTAATCTCTTGCGGTACTTCGTTAGAAGATCAGAAAGTGATTATTGTCGATCCTGAATCTCATCAGATTTTAAGAAATGGGCGTGTTGGAGAAATTTGGATTTCAGGTCCTAGTGTTGCAAAAGGGTATTTTAATCGTCCTGAGTATACACAAGAAATTTTTCACGCCAAAGTTAGTGGGCAGAGTGAAAGTTACTTACGGACTGGGGATTTAGGTTTTTTACTTGGTGACAATTTATTTTTCTCAGGGCGTATGAGTAATGTGATTGTTTTACGAGGAAAAACATATGATCCAGATGATGTCAGTGGTGCTTTAGAGGCAGCGTGTTCAGATATTAGACCCAATGCAACGGCTTTTTTCTTAAGTGATCCTGATGATACTTTATCTATTACGGTTATCATAGAGTTGGTTAAAAAACCTTTAAATTCGTATGAAGATATTGTAGATAAAGCTTATGAAGTTATTACAAAAACTTATGATATTTGGCCTAAAATGATTGTGCTGACCCGTCCAGGTGGTGTGTTGAAAACACCCAGTGGAAAAGCACAAATCGCAAGGACACGTAAAGCGTTGCATGATGATGCTTTGCCTGTTATTCAGAAGTTTGAGTATGAAGTGCCAGATCTTCCACCTCCTTTGACACGTGAACAAGCGTTGATTGAGGTTGAAAAATGGGTTGATGAAAAAACAAAAGATTGGGATGAAGATGTTAAAGAATTAACACGTGAGAAATTGGTTAATAGAGAAATGGATGCAGAGTTATTGTTGAATTTAAGACAAGACTTTGAACGTCATTTCCATATTCAAATTGATCCATCCGAATTTATGATTGCGTGTCAAAATTATAAAGATTTATGTAATTTATTGGCAGGTCAAATTAGCGTAAGTGCGTAATTGTATAAAATAATAAAGGCGTAGAGAATGAGTGAAGATTCTAAAGTTAAAATTGACGTTGAAGGTGTTGATCGGATTAAATTAAAAACACGTGATGATCAAGATGTTGGCAGTGTTGCTGTTCACTCAACTGGTGCACAGCAAGATGCTATAATTCAAAATGTTGCTGAAAATTTCTCTCCTATAATTGGAGGAAATAATTCTGAAGGTCAATCAGGGCAAGCTTCTCCAGAATCTAGTGCTCAACCTCAACAGCCTAAAACTACAGAACAAACTTTAGTGCAGCCTCCTCCTGTTCCTACACAGGCAGCAGACAGTGGTATTTTTTATGATTTTAATTTTGGCATGCGTGTTAGTGTTCCTAAACCTCCTGAAGGTGAAGGGTGGCGTATTCAACTCTATGACAAAGATGCTGAAGTCGGGTTGCTGGATCAACCTTGTTTTGATGTAGGACACGCTGCAACTGCAAAGCATCATTTTTTAAATGGTAAAATAACAATTTCAAAAATTAATAAAGAAGGAGTGCAAGAAGTTATTTTTACCCATGATTATGATGCTAAGGGAAAAGATGTATTGATTGTTTTTCCAGTAGGGTCTTTAGGGGATTCTCTTGGATGGATGCCTTATGCAGACAAATTTAGAAAAAAACATCAATGTAATGTGACAGTAGCACTTGGTAAACCTCTAATTGAATTATTCGAAAAGAGTTATCCTGAGATTAAATTTCTTGATGCTACAGAATATGCAAAGAAAGAGCCTAAAGATAGACATCCTTTTTATGCTTCTTATTATATTGGGTTGTTTTTTAAAGATGATGACAATCATTGGCAACCACAAGATTTCAGACAGGTTGGTTTACACCGTACTGCTGGGTATATTTTAGGTGTTGATCCAACTGAAGAAGCTCCAAAATTAACAGTAGATGACGATACCCGTCCAATCGAAGAACCTTATGTTGTAATCGCAACTCATGCTTCTACACAATGTAAATACTGGAACAATCCTTATGGATGGTATCATGTTGTGAAGTTTTTAAAGTCTGTTGGCTATCGTGTTGTTTGTATTGATAAAGAATATGCCTTTGGACGCGATTTAGTTTGGAATCATATTCCTAACGGTGTAGAAGATCAAACTGGTCCTCGTTCATTAAAAGAACGTGCACGTTGGTTAAAACATGCAGAATTTTTTGTTGGGTTGTCTTCTGGGTTAGCATGGTTAGCATGGGGAGCAGGTGTCCCATCTGTGATTATTTCTGGATTTACACATCCTTCAACAGAATATGATACACCTTATCGTGTATTTAGTACGCATGTTTGTAATGGTTGTTGGAATGATATCCGTTATCAATTCGATCATAGTAATTTCTTATATTGTCCAAAACATCAAAATACACCTCGTCAATTTGAATGTACAAAAGGAATATCACATCAACATGTGATTGAAACAATTAAGAAAATTCCAGGCTGTCGTACTGAGGTTATAGAGCAAGTTTAACTAATAAAAAAGGCATTTAAGATCAAATCTTAAATGCCTTTTTTATATATCGATTACAAAGATAAAATTATATTTTAGATAAACAAACCATATAATTAATTTTAACATCTTGGGTAATTTTCCACCCATTTGGTCTCATAGTAAGGCCAGCAATATCTACAACACGTAACCCTGCATTATGCGCCATTTTACAGAGCTCAGCTGGAGTGATAAATTGTTTCCATTGATGGGTTCCTACGGGAAGTTTCCGCGTTAAATATTCTGCACCAACTTTTGCAAAGAGAAAAGAAGGAATATTGCGATTGATCGTTGAAACAAAAGTAATACCGTTATCTGTTAATAGAGTTGCAATATTTTGAATAAATTCTTGTGGATCGTTAACGTGTTCTAAAAGCTCCAAAGCATTCACAATTTGAAATTGTTTTTTTTCAGAGACCAACTCTTCAATAGTGCCTACCCGATAAGTAATATCGCCACTATTAGGCGGGAGAGGAATAGTATCCAGGTGGTTTTGTGCAGCTTGGATAACGTCTTTTGCAGCGTCTACGCCTAATACATTATATCCTAGAGTAGCAAGTCCTTCGCTGGCTATCCCGACACCACAACCAATATCTAAGATCGGATGGGAATGATCAAAAGATGTGTGTGTTTTTAATATTTTCTGAATCCATTCGATACGTAAGCTGTTCATTTCATGGAGGGGGCTCATAGGGCCTGTTCGATTCCACCATTCATCAGCAATGGCATTAAAGCGATTAATTTCATCTTCTTTAACAGAATTCTTTTGATTGTGTTGATCAGGTGGTGTAACGGTGGACATAATCAGGCCTTTCACAGGGTCGTCAAGTAAAATTTATCAAATTATCAACAAAAAAGCAGTCAATAATTTGATTATCAATTATAACTAGGTTAAGTATTCATTTAACGATATTTTAATACATAAAGTTTATCTTTTCATTATGTAAAGAGTAATAGTGAAAATAAACATTGCGGAGTTTGCTTTTTATGTCTCTTAATGCCCCTCGAATAGTGATGAAGTTTGGTGGAACCTCTGTTGCTGATTTGGATCGTATTCGCAATGTTGCGAAGACAGTAAAGAAGCAGGTTGATGCAGGGTGTGAGGTAACGGTTGTTGTCTCTGCGATGTCTGGTGTAACAAACCAATTAGTTGGATATTGTGAATCTTTGAATCCGCTATTTGATCCTTGTGAATATGATTCAATTGTTGCCACTGGCGAACAAGTTACCAGTGGATTATTAGCGATTGCTTTACAAACGCTTGGTGTAAAATCTCGTTCTTTGGCTGGATGGCAGATTCCTATTTTAACTGATGATGCACATAGTAAAGCACGAATTAAATCTATTGATTCTTCAAAATTGATTGAATGTATGCAGTCTGGCGTTGTACCTGTGGTTGCTGGTTTCCAAGGCGTTAGCGAAGAGGGGCGTGTTGCTACTTTGGGACGTGGTGGTTCTGATACTTCCGCAGTGGCTTTGGCTGCCAGTATGAAGGCAACTCGTTGTGATATTTATACGGATGTTGATGGCATTTACACAACCGATCCGAGAATAGTTAAAAAAGCAAAGCGTATTCCTGCGATTGCTTATGAAGAAATGTTAGAGTTGGCCTCTGTTGGGGCAAAAGTGTTACAAACACGTAGTGTAGAACTGGCTATGAAGGAACAAGTTAGGGTTCAGGTATTATCTAGTTTTGATGATAATCCTGCACCGATGGAAAATTCGTTACCTGGCTCTTTGGTTGTTAGTGAGGATGAGATTATGGAAAAAGAACAAGTTACTGGGATTGCATATTCGTTAAATGAGGCTAAGATTGTTGTAAAAGATATTCCTGATCATCCTGGAATTGCAGCTTCGATTTTTGAGCCTTTGGCACGTGAAAATGTAAATGTTGATATGATTGTACAAAGCAGTGGCAGTAATCAAAAAACTGATATGACGTTTACGGTTCCTAAAACAGATTTATTAAATGTACAAAATATTTTAGAACGTGAAAGAAAACATATTGGTTTTGCTGAAATGCTGACCGATGATGACGTTGTAAAAATTAGTGTTGTTGGTATTGGGATGCGTTCACATACAGGTGTTGCAAATACAATGTTTAAAACATTAGCAGAACGCTCTATTAACGTTCAAGTGATCTCTACGAGTGAAATAAAAGTATCCGTTTTAATCGCTGCGGAATATGTTGAGCTTGCAGTGCGTGCTTTACACACAGCTTATGGATTGGATGCTTAAGAATGCAGGATAGTTTTGCGGATATGACAAAGTTAGATCAAGAAGCTTTACAAGAACTATCATCTTTGTGGGAAAGAGGAACGGATTTCTTAGGCAGTCAAGTCGCTATTTTAGGCGGTGCAATGTCTTGGGTTAGTGAGCGTTGTCTCGTTTCTGCAATTTCGAATGCTGGTGGTTTTGGTGTAATTGCTTGTGGGGCTATGGATCCTGCTTTATTAGAAGCAGAAATTATTGCAACTCAAGCAATGACAAGTAAACCTTTTGGCGTTAATTTGATTACAATGCATCCTCAGTTAAATGAACTGATTGAAGTTTGTTTACGATTGAATGTGAAGCATATCGTATTGGCTGGTGGTGTTCCTACGGGCGCTGCGATTAAACGGATTAAAGATGGTGGTGCTCAAGTTGTTGCTTTTGCACCAGCATTGGTTTTAGCAAAACGCTTAATGAAAATGGGTGCGGATGCACTTGTTATTGAAGGTGCAGAAGCTGGTGGGCATGTTGGTCCTGTTTCTTTGACGGTATTGGCTCAGGAAATTTTACCTATCATTCGTGAAGTTCCAGTGTTTGTTGCTGGTGGACTTGGACGTGGTGATGCAATTTTATCTTACCTTGAAATGGGTGCTTCTGGTGCTCAATTAGGAACTGTTTTTGCGGCAGCGACGGAAAGCCAAGCGCATGAAAACTTTAAGAAAGCATTTGTAAGAGCTGCTGCACGTGATGCAATTGCTTCTGTACAAATTGATGATTCATTTCCTGTGATTCCTGTTCGTGCGTTATCAAATCAAGCCACGAAAGATTTCATGAGACATCAAGCTGCGATGATTCAAAAATATCAAAATCAAGAAATTAGCAAGGAAGATGCTCAATTAGATATTGAACATTTCTGGGCTGGTGCATTACGACGTGCCGTAAAAGATGGAGATGTTGAGAATGGTTCTGTGATGGCGGGGCAGTCTGTGGGGATGGTGAAAGAAATTTTGCCAGTTGCAGACATTATTCAGAATTTAGTAAAACAAGCTGTTGATGCTTTGGTGGCTAGACGTCAACGGATTAAACATTCATCATCAAATTAGGTTGAAAGCAGCATGAGCGACTTAAGTCAACTTCACTCTGATAATAATATACATTCTATTGGAGATGTGCTTAGAACACGTAGAGAAGAGCTTAAATTAAGCTTGGAAGATGTTGCGCAACGATTACGTATTCGTTTAGTGTTTTTAAAAGCATTAGAAGATGGGCGGATCGATCAATTGCCTGGCGTTGCTTATGCTGCTGGTTTTTTAAAGACTTATGCAGATTTTTTAAATTTAGACGGTGTTGCTTTGGTAAAGCAGTTTCGTCAAGAAAATCAAGCCAATACTGAAAAGCCAAAATTACTTTTCCCAGCGCCAGTCCCTCAAAGTGGTGTGCCAGCTGGGGTTCTAATTTTCTTTAGCTTGTTAATTATGGTTGGTGCTTATATTGGTTGGTATAAGATGTCAGATCATCATCAATCACCTTCTGAGACTATTCCGCCAGCACCTGTTCAAGCAGATCAAAATGCAGGTCAGCCACAACAGATGTCACCGCAAATTGCGTCTATCATGCCTGCGGATCATCCTGCACCATTGCCACAGGATGCAAATAAGCCTGTTGATATTAATTCTAGTCCAAACGCGAATACTAATACAAACACGGTATCTAATACGATTCCGGCAACGCCTTTGACTGACTCTTTAAAACCAGCATCATCGGATCAATCTCCTTTACAGCCTGCTGCTCAACCGCCTTCACCACCAGAAGCAACAACGCCTCCAGTGGAGCAGAAACAGCCAGAACAACCGTTAATGATTAAAGCGATTGCACCAAGTTGGTTACAAGTAAAGGGAAAAGATGGTAAAGTTCTATATCAAAAAGTCTTAAAAGCAGATGAAACTTGGGAAGTTCCAAGCGATCAAGACGAAGTGGTTATGACGATTGGTAATCCTGGAGTTGTTGTTTTACAAAAAGGGGATATACAATCATCTCCATTGGGTAAAAAAGGTAGAACGTTGCGTCGTTTTAAATTAGATGCACAAAAAGCAGATAAGTTATTACATCCAGAAGAACCTTCTTCAACAGATTCATCTTCTGCATCGACAACAGGTGATGCTGCGCCTCAAATTAAGAAAAAGCCTGCTGCACCTAAACCTGTGGTTAGTTCAAAGCATGATGTGTCAGCCGATGATTTGAATGCAAAGCAGCTTAATCATTAAGTTTATTAAGGATGAAGAATTGCACCTTTGATGGGTGATCCCTACATAAGAATTTGATAAAAAAAGTATGAGATAGCGATTTCTTTTGAATAATTTGATATATTCTATGATCATTTCGGAGATTAAAATTAAATGAGTTTACGCCCATATCAACATATTGAACGCAATAAAACCCGTCAGATTCACGTTGGATCTGTTCCTGTAGGCGGTGGTGCACCGATTAGTGTGCAAACGATGACCAATACGTTGACCAGCGATGCGAAAGCAACAATTGCACAGATTAAACGTGCAGAAAAAGTTGGTGTAGATATCGTTCGTGTTTCTTGTCCTGATGAAGCAAGTACGGCAGCATTAAAAGAAATCGTTCAGAATGTGAATGTGCCGATTGTTGCAGATATTCACTTTCATTACAAAAGAGCAATTGAAGCAGCTCAAGCAGGGGCAGCTTGTTTACGAATTAATCCTGGTAATATCGGTAGCGCAGAACGTGTTCGTGACGTGATTAAGGCTGCTAAGGATTATAATTGTTCTATTCGTATTGGGGTGAATGCGGGTTCTTTAGAAAAACATTTGTTGGAAAAGTACGGTGAGCCTAACCCAGATGCGTTGGTTGAGAGTGCACTAGAACATGCAAAGATCCTAGAAGATAATGATTTTCGTGAATTTAAAATCAGTGTGAAGGCATCTGATGTTTTCTTAGCAGTTGAGTCTTATCGTTTATTGTCAGAAGCTTGTGATTATCCTTTACATATTGGGATTACTGAAGCAGGTGGTAAACGTGCAGGAACTGTAAAATCCTCGATTGGTTTAGGTTCTTTGTTATGGGCTGGTATTGGGGATACAATGCGTGTTTCTTTATCTGCAGAGCCAGAAGAAGAAGTCGCAGTCGGTTGGGATATTTTAAAGAGTCTTGGTTTGCGCCATCGTGGGGTTCATGTGGTTTCTTGCCCATCTTGCGCGCGTCAAGGGTTTAAAGTGATTCCAACAGTTGCGGCATTAGAGGAACGTTTGGCACATATTGAAACACCACTTTCTTTATCAGTGATTGGTTGTGTGGTAAACGGTCCTGGTGAAGCAACCATGACGGATGTCGGGGTAACAGGTGGTGGATCTGGCCGTCATATGGTTTATATGGCTGGTAAACAAGACCATACTGTGCCAGCAGAAGATATGATTGATCATATTGTGGAATTGGTAGAGAAAAAAGCTGCTGAGATTGAAGCTGAAAAAGCAGCAGCTAAAGCCAAAGAAACATCGAAATAATTTTAAAACTAATAAGGCAGGATAAAAAGCGTGAGTGTGGTAAAGCCCGTTCGTGGAACGCATGATTTAATTGGTGAAGAATCTAGACGTCATCAACATGTAATTGAAGTTGCAAAAAGAGTAACTTCTTTATATGGGTTCGAAGAATGGATTACCCCAGTTTTTGAGGAAACAAGTGTATTCGCACGTTCTTTGGGGGAAACCTCAGACGTTGTTTCTAAAGAAATGTATTGTTTTGAAGATCGTGGCGGAGATTCCTTGACTTTACGTCCAGAGAATACCGCTGGGATTTGTCGTGCGCTTGTTACGAACAGCTTAACACAGTCTTTACCACAAAAAGCTTTTTATGCTGGCCCGATGTTTCGATATGAACGTCCGCAAAAAGGACGTTATCGTCAGTTCCATCAAATTGGAGCAGAGTTATTAGGTACGTCTACGCCATTTGCAGATGCTGAAGTAATTGCGATGGGATATCATATTCTGCGTGAACTAGGGATTGCGGATGATGTTGTATTAGAATTGAATACGCTTGGTGATATGACGAGCCGTAAGGCGTGGAGAGAAGCTTTAATCTCTTATTTCAAAGCGTTTCAATCTGAACTCTCTGAAGATAGCCGTAATCGTTTAGAAAAAAATCCATTACGTATTTTAGACAGTAAATCACCCGAAGATCGTGCATTACTAGCGAATGCGCCAGCATTAAAAGATCATATGACACCAGAAGCTCAGGCTTTTTGGGATCAGTTAAGAGTGGCTTTGGATCAATTTAATATTCCATTCAAAGAAAATCCTTATATCGTTCGTGGTTTGGATTATTATAGTCATACCGTGTTTGAATTTGTGACGACTAAACTCGGTGCACAAGGAACAGTTTTGGCTGGTGGACGTTATGAAGGGCTGGTCGAGGAAATGGGTGGGCCGTCTGTTCCGTCCATTGGTTGGGCAGCAGGCGTTGAACGTTTGGCTTTGCTATTAGAGGAAAGCCCTAAAGTTGCACCACCAATAGCGATTATTCCACTCTCTGATGCAGTGCATCAAGTTGCGTTTTCTGCATTACAAGATTTACGTTATCATGGCATTTATGCTGAAGTTGCTTATAAAGGGAACTTGCGTAAACAAATGGAACGTGCGAATAAACAGAACTCACCATTAGTATTGTTGATTGGTGAGGACGAAGCACAAAAGCAAGTTGTGCAAGTAAAAGATTTAATCTCTGGCGAACAAGGTGAAGTTGCATTAACGGATCTTGTTGCGCATTGTAAAATGAAATTGGCGAAATAATCGATGTCTTCTGAAGAATTTTCTGTAAGTTTTAATGATCGTTTGGATAAAATTGTTGCTCGTTCAGAGGAGCTGCAACATATTTTATCAACTGAGATTTCAGGTGACGAATTTATGGATGCATCTCGCGAGTATGCTGACCTAAATACGATTGTTGAGCTGGTTCATGCATTACGCAATGCAGAGGAAGAAACTAAAGCAGCTGAAGAAATGTTGCAAGATCCAGAAATGAAGGATTTGGCAGAGGCTGAGTTAGAAGCATTAAATGAAAAAATTCCTCAATTAAGACATGATATTCGTCTTTCAATGCTTCCCAAAGATAAGGCTGATGAAGGGAATGCGATTTTAGAAATCCGCCCTGCGGCTGGTGGAGACGAAGCTGGAATTTTTGCTGCCGAGTTATTTGGAGCATATCAACGATATTCAGATATGAACGGCTGGCGTTTTGAAGTCATGGAATATGATGATACGGGCGTTGGTGGGATCAAAGGGGCGATGGCATCTATTTCGGGGAATAATGTATTTGCACGTTTAAAATATGAATCTGGTGTTCATCGTGTGCAACGTGTGCCTGCAACAGAAAGCCAAGGGCGTATTCATACATCAACTGTGACGGTGGCGGTGTTACCTGAAGCTGAAGAAGTTGACGTGGATATTGATGAAAAAGATTTGCGTATTGACGTGTATCGTGCGTCTGGTGCGGGTGGTCAGCACGTTAATAAAACGGAAAGTGCGGTGCGTATTACCCATATGCCTTCTGGCGTAGTGGTTGCGATGCAAGAAGAAAAAAGCCAGCATAAGAACAAAGCGAAAGCAATGAAAATCTTGCGTGCGCGTTTATATGAACAACAACGTGCTTCGTTGCATGCAGATCGTGCTGCAGATCGTCGTTCTCAGGTGGGAACAGGGGATCGTTCAGAACGTATTCGCACATATAACTTTCCACAAGGCCGCGTCACAGATCATCGTATTAACTTAACCTTGCATAAAATTGATCGTATTATGTTGGGAGAGCTGGACGAAGTTGTCGATAGCTTGGCTCAGGAAGAACAATCAAGATTACTTGCTGCTGAAGAAGCGATGTAAGATTTTTATACCTCATATTAAGTTGCTATGTTTAGTATGAGGTATAAGATTTGTTTATCTTATTATTGTTGATCAATTTTCTCTTTTAACTTTTTGATAATGTTTTTAACTATTGAAGTGACTGCTGTGTAAGATTCTTCATCTTCATCTTCATCGATTTCGTTCTTATTTTTTTGTAAATCCTGTATGAAATTTTGCCAAAAAGCTAATTCCTCCTTGATTATGTTTATGTTTTTTAAATTATTATAGCGTTTAATTAGGGTTTTATTTAAATAAACAAGCTCTTCTTCTGTGTAAAAAGGAAGATTACGTTTAAAATTAGCAATATCTCCTTGTTTATCGAAGATTGTTAGTTGGCCATATTGATTATCATCACATAAATACTGTTCTAATTTGTTTAATTCTTCTGATTTTAACAAATTAGTAATAAACATATATTTATGATTATTGATATTTTGGATGATGTCTGAGGTGTATTTAAGTAATCTATTAAGTTGAAATTGCTTAATTACCCCAAATTTTTGGTTTTGTTTTAAATAATCAGCTAGTTTTATGCCTATTTGGTTCCAAAAGTGAAGTTCTAAGGTCATATAATCTGCAATTGGATATCTTGTGTCTAAATAACGATGATATATAACGTAATTGAAATTATATAGTTGTTTATTCGTAAGCTTATATATTGCTTCTAAAAAATCTGTTGGATTAATACGGCTAAAAACAGGTTGATTGTTATTCTCATGCCATAAGAATGTTTGTAGGGATGTGATATCATCTTGCTTCATGTAAATTGAAATATCCACACCTAGCTCTATTTGTTTTATTTTATCAATTATTTCTTTTTGCTTTTGGTGGAATAAATTCCAAATTTTTATAAATGTAGGGTTGCTAGACGATATGTATCCATGGTTTGTTTTATTATTGTCATTGAAGTCTATTGATGAATCAAACCTTATGTTGATCCATTTAAGACAATATTTCTCCAGCCATTGAGGCGAATATTTTTCCAAATAGCGTTGAGCTGTTTGTTCAATTTCTTCTGTTGTTTCTGAAATTAATTTTAGTTCTGACCAGCGTATGATTAAGCCAATAGTATGGAAATATTCATAGTAATCTTCTTCTTTTAGAGTATTAAAGTTATGAAGAAGTTGTTTTGATAAAGTATCAAAAATGTGGTCATCAAGAGTTTGGAAGTCATATAACTTCATCCATAATGGTTGTTCATCTTCTGGGATGAAATATGATAGTTGATTGGTTATTTCTTTGACTTCAGAATAATCATTTTTGAGTAAAATACGCTTCCATACTTCTGTTGGATATATTAAATTAGTTTGTTGATTAAAATCATCAGGCAATGAATGGTGTTTAAGGATAGCGAGTTTTAAATCAAAAAAATTAGAAATTAAATCCTTTAGAAAATTAGAGCTTTGTCTATGGTTCTCGTCTAAATGATCAAGTAAATATCGGAAATCATCTAAAGATTGTTTTAATTGTCGTAAGTTTTGTATGTGATGTTTCGTGTATATAAATTCTATAATATTATGGTATGGTGATATTAGGTCATTATATGGATGCTGGTCTATGAAATAGAATAGAACTTTATTTAAATCACTTTGAACTTCAAACGTTTTCCCAATAACTTTTTCTTTGAATTTCTTATAGGTTTCACGATTTTTAAGATCATCTTCACTGATATAAGCTTTTGCTTCTGAGATTTCCTTTTCTTCCGTTTGCTCTTGTTGTATGAATTCCTTAGTAAGCTCATCTTCATTGGCGATTAAGATGACTTTAAGATGATCACGTTCAACAAAAGCATTGATATGTCCCAGTAGCTCTTTAAGGGGAATATCTGTGCGTTCTAGATCATCAAAGACAAAAGTAATGTTGTTTTTATTTTTATCAAATAAGAATTTCTCTAGTTTTTTTGATAGGTTTTCAGAAGATTTTTGTAATTTGTCTTGTTTAATTTTAATTGGCGTATCTAGCAGATTCCAAACTGTTCCTGCCGCAGTTAAGGCCTTTCCTATTACTCGTGCTCCGTGTCCTAATCCAACCTCTAAAGAATAGCAAATTTCTTGGCCAATTTGATCATCAAGATCAGCAGTGGTTTTTAAACCAAACAGACTAATTTTAAAGATATATTTTTGCTGCCCATCTTTTGATTTTATTTTATCAATAAACTGATCAATATAATAAGTTTTGCCACAGCCCCATGATCCTGTTAATAAAATAGCAGAATCCGCTGGTTCTTCTTGATTGATATAATATTCTAAATACTCAGTAATATGCTGATTCTTATCTGGATTTGGATTTGAGGTTTCTGTCATGATTAAATCTATGTTATGTTCTGCCAATTACAGGGGTAGTTTATCATAACTCCGTAATAATTTGTTTGTTTTTCAATCAGTTTTATTCCAGATATCAAAGTTTATCGCAATGCAAAATGCACCAATCTCATTAGGACACTTAATAGAAGAGGGAGCGGAGCTCTTAAAAATTGCGGAAATCGAAGATGTGCGAAGAGAGGCTCAACTCTTAATTGCTGCGGCTTTACAAAAGAGTATGACAGAGATCTTTATGATGGATAAAAACACGTTGATTGACCCTGTGTTAATTCGTCAATATTTTGCAAGACGTGCAAAACGAGAACCTTTTGCTTATATTGTGAAAGAGCAAGGGTTTTGGAGCCTTGATTTGGAAGTTTCTCCAGCAACATTAATTCCTCGGGCAGATAGCGAAGCATTAATCGAAGTTTTATTAAAATTGTTCCCCGATAGAAAAGCGCCTTATCGATTTTTGGATTTAGGTACAGGGACGGGTTGTTTGTTATTAGCAGCGTTGTCAGAATATCCAAATGCTTTTGGAGTAGGGATAGATGTTGTTCCTCAGGCCGCGGCTTTGGCTTCTAACAATGCACAGCGCTGCCAGTTGCAAGATAGAACCGTTTTTATGGCTGGTCATTGGGCAGATGCGATACAGGGGCAGTTTGATGTAATTCTTTCTAATCCTCCTTATATTCGCAAGCATGAGCTTTTAGAATTAATGCCAGAAGTGCAAAGTTATGAGCCGATGTCTGCCCTGGATGGTGGGGAAGATGGCTTAGATGCTTATCGATATATTTGTGATCAAGCAGTTGATTTATTATCAGATAAAGGTATAATAATATTGGAGCTAGGAATAAAGCAAGATCAAGAAATCGCTAAATACGCTTTATCCAAAGGATTATATGTTGTGGAAAAACAACATGATCTAAATGATTGTATTAGAGCTCTTGTTTTATCTAGATAGAAGCTATAAAAAGATGTGGCGATTTATTAGATAAATTGTTTAACGATTTATTAGATAAATTGTTTAAAGGTAAAATAGTAATCGTATATTACCAGATAGAGTTAAGTGAATTAATTAGTTTTACGCTAAAGAGTGATGATAGAAACTAATTAATATACTGGAAGATTCATATTTTTATTATGACATTTAAATAGTGACTTTTCAGAACTTAGTTCCTGAATGTAAAGCTATTGCGAATAGGAAAGCACAGCGCAACTTATGAATACAAAACGTATGCGAAGCCGTTACCATCGGTCTGGTAATGGAGGTTCTCGTCATCAAAATGGACAGACCTCATTAAATCGAAATCATGTTTTCGACAGTAACGGGCCTGATACACGTATCCGTGGAACAGCGCAACAATTGCACGAAAAATACCTTCAACATGGTCGTGATGCATTAAGCTCTGGGGATCGTGTTGCCGCAGAAAGCTTTTTTCAATATGCGGAACATTATTCTCGTATTTTAAATATGATGAACCAGTCCGCACAACAGCGTAATAATAATCGTCCTCAACAATCTAATGGATATTCAGAAAATTCTTCTGAAACTACACCTGCTGTTGCACAAGAAGAGCAACCTCAGACAGAACCTGTTGTTGAAGCTATTGAGATTTTATCAGAACCAGTTGAGCAACCTGTTGATAGAGTTGCCCCTGTTTATGAAGAAGAAAATTCTGAACCAGCTCCGGTTCGTCCAGCACGTAGAGGCAGACCTGCACGTTCTGTTGCTGCGAAAAAGAAATTGCAAGAAGAAAGCAATTAAAAATATTTTTTAAAGATGAGAGAAAAAAGCTTGACTTCCTGTATGGAATAAGGGTAATTAGACCTCGTCTTTAAGATTTATTAAGGCGGCGTAGCTCAGTGGTAGAGCAGGGGAATCATAATCCCTTGGTCGGTGGTTCAAATCCGCCCGTCGCTACCATATAATTCAAGTTAATTATATGGCCATTAACATTATTCCACATATTTAAATTTTCATATGGTCTCTTTTTATGCTTTTTAATGCATAAGGGGTTGATTTTTTTGGTTTAGTGATTTACATTTTTGTCTCTGTCCATACATTTAGTTTTAGTACGAGTTGCTTTGTTTTATGACGGTGTATGAACAGAACCTTTAGTAAATTTTAGAATGCGGCTTGGAATCTAGCTGCAACGGCATCCATATTTCTTCCTCGTGTATTTAATGGATTGTTAGGCGTAGAAGTCGCCATAATATGATCATAATTTAATGAAACTCGGAAATGCGGGCTTGGATACCAGTTTAAACCACCTGTCCACGTTGTTTGTTGTCCGCCGTTAACACCATCAATAGAATTCTTATGACTATTAAGGTCAAGAACGCTCCAACGGCCACTAATTTCTAATGCTCCCCAATGATTTTGTTTTGGATCAAAATCATACTCTACGCCAGGTGCACGAAATGCAGCAGCACGAATATCATAACTTCTTGGTTTTCCCAAAATAGTATAGGTCAGAGATGTGTAATATCCATTAAAGTTTAGATTGCTGTTATTATCAGAGCGGTTAATGCCATATTCAATATATTCTGCTTTGGCGAGGAATCTTTTCCAACGGAATCCAACTTCTGGTCCTGCTTCCCAAACGTTACTTACATTATTTAAAGCGCCTGTTTGGATCAGTGTTTCCTGAGTTAATCTAAACCCAGGAGAACCAGAGAAGCTATATTGTTTTCCATTATTCGTTTGTGCAACGTTAAAGGCACTGGATGCAGATGCACCTAAGTGGAAATCGATATCTTTGCTGACATAAGGACGTCCAGCAATGCGTAATACACCACCTGTTTGGTCTTTTATAATATTCGGATTATCTTTTGTTGAACTATAGGTATGGCCTGTAAAGTAAGAACCAATATACCAACGTTTTCCATAAGTAACCCCACCAATACTAAACCTAGAATCGCCAGCAGCAATACCACGTGCTAACTCAACAGCAGCAGGTCTTTCCATCAAAACGCCTTCGTTAGAGCTTTCTGAGCCTTCTAAGGTGATACGAGGTTCAAAGAATCCTAAGGTGAGGATAGTATTCTTAATACCACCATATTGCATGTTGGCTTCATATAAGGTCGATGTACTATTTCCAAAATCAGGGGTAATATTAACCGAGTAATCAGTATATCTAAATGTGAAGGGAATACGTGCACGGCGGAGGTTCTCTCTGAATTGAGAGAAACGTCCTTTTGTTTCGCCTTTTCTGGTGCCAGAGTTAATATAGCTACCCATATCCTCTTGTAATGCTAAGCCAATTGAGAAGCTATAACGACCATCATCAGTCGCAATGGTTGGTCTACCGCCTGGGAAGCCAATTCGTAATCCTCCGACATATACGGTTTCATCATGTTGTGTTGCCGAAGAAAAAAGAGGCATATTCGGAGACCAAAAAGATGCACCACGATCGGGTGGAGGAAGGCCTCGATTATGCAGTAGGTCAAGAACTGTTGTTTGGTTTTTCTTAGCATCGTCTGATTGATCGGCAACATTAATTGTTTGTGCTTTTTGTTCTGTTGGAACAACCATAGAGCCACTTTGAGCAATAGGTGTTGGTGCAGTCGTCGTTGTCGTTGACGCAACCGTTTGTGTTGTTGTGGTTGGCGCTGCAATTGCTTTAGGCGTTTGCTGAGCAACGCTGATATTCTTTTTATGAGTGTGTGCGCTAGAAGCTTGAGCGGTTTTTAATGCTTTTTGTTGAGAGCGTAGGGTTGTAACTTCTTTTTTTAATGCCATGATTTGCTTATTCATTTCTAGCATTTGTTGCTGCATTGCTTTTAAAGTAGCTTCTTGGCTACTATCTGCATAAGCCCAATGCAAAGGAATAAATTCTGTGCCAATAATAGTAGTTATTAAAAGTGTTAAATGAAATTTGTTACAAATAGCCATAAAAGAAAACCCTAATTCATAAAATGATTACAGGTCTTTTAACCTATTTAAATAAAGTTTAGGTTGCATTCAGGTAATAGTTTTGTGAATTTTATATGACAAACGTTAAAAATGAGGCATTATTTTTCACAAAATCTTCACACGTATTTATTCTTTTTTTCTGTAAAGTTCTCGTAAGCGTGATTTTCATTGAACTTTAAGGAAATATTTATGTCTTTGTTCCACACTAAACATCTGCGTATGGTTTCTGTTATTGGGTTGTCTTTTGCTTTTTTTGCAGTTGTTTTACCTTCTGCTCATGCACAAGATACTGCGACAGTAACAGGAGTTGGGTCTAGTTTTGCAGCACCACTTTATCAAAATTGGGCAGCGAGTGCGTTAAAGGATATAAATCTTAAAGTAAATTATCAGCCATTAGGGTCTAGTGCTGGTCAGAATCAAATTATTGCCAAGACAGTTAATTTTGGTGCGCTGGATATGTCGACTTCGGTAGAGCAATTAAGTCAAGCGAATTTGGTACAATTTCCGACGGCGATTGGTGGTATTGCAGTTGTTGTGAACATTCCTGGAATTAAAGAAAATAAATTAAGATTAACAGGTGATCTTATTGCGGATATATATGCAGGAAAAATTACAAAATGGAATGATCCGCGCATTGTTGCAATGAACAAAGATCTTGCTTTGTCCGCCATTGACATTGCACCTATTTATCGTGCTGATGGTTCAGGAACGACTCAAGTATTTACGTCTTATTTGTCTAAAGAATCAGAAGGTTGGAAGAAATCTTTTGGTTCAAATACGTCTATTGCTTGGCCAACAGGAATGGGCGGGCGTGGCAATGGTTCTGTTGCTTCAATGGTTAAAAATATGGAAGGTGGCATTGGATATGTTGAATATGCATATGCGCTTCAAAATCATTTAAATACGGCACAGTTAAAAAATCTAGCGGGTGAGTTTGTTTCTATTAATGAAGATACCATTCAAGCCGCGGCAAAAGCTGCGGATTGGATTCATGCAAGAAATTACAGTATTGATTTGATTGATATGAAAGGCGATGATTCTTGGCCGATTGTTTCAACGACTTATGTATTAATTCCTGCATTTAATAAAGATTCCAAAGAAGTCACTAAATTCTTCCAGTGGGGGTTTTCTCATGGGGATGAGATTGCAAGCAAGCTGCACTATGTTCCTTTACCGATTGTGGTGAAAGAAAAAATTGCAAAAACTTGGGAATATGCAGGGGTTTCCTCAACAGACGCAAAGACAAAATAATGAGTCTTAAACAATCAGCTTATCAATCTGAAAAGAAAATTATTCCTTATCTTTTCTCATCCTTGATGTGGTGTGGTGGGGCTTTGATTCTCTTGATTTTCTTGGGGCTTATTTTCGAGTTGTGTTGGCAAGGAAGGCAAGCTTTTTCAGCTTTTGGTTTTCATTTTATTACCTCTACAACTTGGAATCCAGGTAATCAGGAATTTAGTGCTGGGACGGCTTTAATCGGAACGCTTGTGAGTTCCTTTATTGGGGTGATCTTGGCACTGCCTTTGTCTTTTGGATGTGCTTATTGTTTAAATGAATTATTACCCCAGAGAATTGCTAGGTATATTACGGCAGCAACCCAATTATTAGCAGCGATTCCATCAATTATTTTAGGGATGTGGGGTTTCTTTATTCTTGTCCCATTAATGGCGCATTATGTGCAACCATTTTTAAAACATCTTTTCGGGCCTGTTCCTTATTTAGATCTGTTGTTCTCAGGAGGAACATTTGGGGTAGGGATATTAACAGCAGGCCTTATTTTAGCAATTATGATTACGCCTTTTATTACGGCAATTATGCAAGAGGCCTTTGCCAATACGCCGACCATGTTAAAAGAAAGTGCTTATAGTTTAGGCGCAACGAAATGGGAAGTGATGCATCAAGTGATTCTCCCTTGGGTGCAAAAAGGCGTGGTTGGTGGCGTTGTTTTAGGATGGGGAAGAGCCCTTGGAGAAACAATGGCTGTTACTTTTGTGATTGGGAATGCGCATCACGTCAGTTGGTCGCTGTTTATGCCAACGAATACGATTGCTTCTTTGATTGCGTTGGAATTTTCAGAAAGTGCTGCGGGTAGTTTAAAAATGTCTTCGTTGATGGCGCTAGGGGCAGTATTGATGGTGATTTCATTCTTTGTGTTGTTTTGTTCGCAGCTCTTGTTAAAGCAAGTGCTAAAATCACGATAGGATTTTATAAAAATGGCACATCTTCATAATAAATTACAAGGGCGCTCTCCTCATTTAATGCGGTGGCGGTTTATTAAAAACCATTGCATGACAGTGTTTGCATTTTTTACTATTTTAATCATGCTTTGCATCCTTATTTCTATTCTTGCAACGCTGATTATCAATGGATTATCTGGATTATCATTGTTTACATTAACGCATATGACTGCACCTCAAGGATTACCAGGAGGATTATTAAATCCGATCTTAGGAAGTTTAATTCAAGTTGGATTAGCAACATTGATTGCAATTCCTTTGGGGATTATGGGCGGTATTTTTCTAGCAGAATGTAGTAATAAGAAATTAAGTGCTGTAATTCGCTTTATTGCCGATATGATGATGTCTGTGCCTTCTATTTTAATTGGGTTGTTTGTTTATATTTTATTGGTCATGACGTTTGGATATTCAGCATTTGCAGGATCTTGTTCGCTAGCTGTATTAGCCTTGCCCGTGATTGCTAGAACAACCGAAGAAGCATTGAATATGGTTCCTAGTGCTATTCATGAGGCTGGCTTTGCGTTGGGGGCTCCGAAATGGAAAGTCATTTTATGGGTTTGTCTTCCCGCAGCAAGAGGTGGGGTGATTACAGGGATTTTATTAGCAATCTCTAGAATAGCAGGTGAAACAGCACCTTTATTATTTACATCCCTTGGAAATTCTGACTGGAGTTGGAATATCTTTAAACCGATGGCGAGCCTTCCGTTAACGATTTATCAATATGCTGATTCTGCCGATGATACGTGGATACAACTGGCTTGGACGGCAGCGTTGGTTATTACTATTTTTGTTTTATGTTTAAATTTAATTGCCCGAATATATGTGGATAGACGTCGGAAAAAGGATCAATAAATATGACGGCTAATGATGTTGCCATTTCCATTAAAAAAGTTGATTTTTATTATGGTGCCTACCATGCGCTTAGGGATATTAACTTTGATATCCATGCGAAAAAAGTTACTGCAATGATTGGTCCTTCTGGATGTGGGAAATCCACCCTCTTGAGAATGTTAAACAGGATGTATGATTTATATCCTAATCAACAAGCAAAAGGGGAAGTGTTGTTTGATGGTGTTAATATTCTCGATAAAGATATTGATTTGAATATTCTTCGATCTCGTGTTGGGATGGTGTTTCAAAAAACAACCCCTTTTAGTATGTCTATTTACGAAAATATTGCATTTGGGATTAAACTTTATGAGCGCCCATCCTCTGCACGTATTCAAGAAAAGATAGAAAAAGTATTGCGACAAGTGGCTTTGTGGGATGAGGTTAAAGATCGTTTACATCGTTCTGCTTTGGGACTTTCTGGGGGGCAGCAACAACGTTTATGTATTGCCAGAGCCTTAGCGGTGGAACCCGAAGTTTTGTTATTGGATGAGCCGACCTCTGCGTTAGATCCTGTTTCAACCGCAAAAATTGAAGAGTTATTGGATATTTTAAAAGAGAATCATACGATTGTTCTTGTGACGCATAATTTACAACAGGCTGCACGTTGTGCGGATAAAGTTGCGTTCTTTTATTCTGGGGAATTGGTAGAGATGAATGATGCTGCAATTTTATTTACCAAACCATCACAAGCAAAAACGCATGATTATATTACGGGACGTTTTGGGTAAGAATAGGAAATGATGATGAAAGAGAAACTTCCAGAACATACAATCAGTCGTTATGAACAAGAATTAGAGCAGTTACGCAGTATGATTTTGCGGATGTTTGGTATGGTTGAAAATCAGTTGGCACAAACATTGGTTGTTTTGAAAGAGCGTAAAGTCGATACTGCGTATGAGATTGCGTTACAAGATATTGAGGTAGATGCATATGAACGCATGATTAGTGCGTTTTCAATTCAAATTTTAGCACTACGTTCGCCGATGGCGATTGATTTGCGAGAAATTGTTTCTGCGTTTAAAGTGAGTGTTGATTTAGAGCGTATTGGGGATTTGATAGCAGGAACATGTCGTCGAATTGTACAAATCAAGACTATTCCAGAGAGTGTTTCTTTGTCAGGTTTATTAACAATGGGAAGACAAGTTCAAGAGAATTTACGTCAAGTTGTGATTGCAATTACGCAACAAGATCAAAAAATGATGCTGCATTTATGGAATGCAGATAATTTAATTGATGATTTATATTTGTCTGTATTTACTGAATTGACGGATTTAATGGCAAAAGAGCCTCAATATATTTTAGTATGTTCTCATTTATTATTTATGGTAAAAAATTTAGAAAGAATAGGCGATCATATTACGAATATCGTAGAAAATTATTATTATGTTTTTACAGGGGATACGTTGCCTTATCAACGTGTAGGTCCCGTAGATGTGATAGAGGATGATAAGGACGCGTGATGAGTATTTTAGCCAATATTCTGATTGTTGAGGATGATGCTTCTATAGCTTTGTTGTTACAGTATAATCTCGTTAAAAAAGGTTATAAGGTCGATGTTGCTGGAAGCTATGCTGAGGCTTTATCGTATATTCAACAAAATTCATATTCTGCACTGATTTTGGATTGGAATTTACCCGGTGGGACAGGGTTAGATATTTGTCATTATATTCGTAATCAAGAGGAGTTTTCTTCTTTGGCGGTGATTATGTTGACCGCAAGAGGAGAAGAAAACGACGAGGTATCAGCCTTTGATGTTGGTGTTGATGATTATATTACCAAACCATTCAGTATCGATACGTTGTTGCTGAGATTAAAAGCAGTTCTTCGGCGCTCTAAAGTGGAAACAAAGACTCAAGAAGATCATTTACAATTTGAAGATATTCTTTTTAAAGCATCAGAGCATCGCGTTTATCGTGGAGAGCGCGTTTTAAATCTTGGCCCGACTGAATATAAAATGTTGGAATATTTTTTGCGTAGTCCTAAAAAAGTATTTTCTCGTGAGGACTTATTAATTGCAGTTTGGGGGGAGAATATGAATGTTGAAATTCGAACGGTTGATGTTCATATTTTACGGCTTAGAAAAGAGCTAAACGCAGGCGGAGAGCGCGATATTATTCGAACGATTCGTTCTGCTGGATATGCGCTTGATGTTCAGTGATGCATCTATAGTTGAATTCTTTATTAGTGTTATTGCTGCTGGAGTATTTCTCTTTTTTATGTGGCTGTTGCTACATGGGCTTCGACAAAAAACGATTGAAGTAAAGCAAGAGGACGTTACAAATGATGCTTATCGTTTTGATGTGGCGTTTACAGCTTTAAAACAAGCAATCGATCATATTCAAACCCCCATTTTACTGGTTGCGCATGAATATGCAAGTGCTTCTATTTCGGTTAGAAATCAACTGAAGAAAAATTTTCCTTTAGTTGCTAATTCTATTGCTTATGAAAAAAATATTTATATGCAAGATCATTTTAATGATGTGATCTTAGATCTGTTAAGACATCCAGTATTTTTTCAGACGATAGAGGACTATGTGGTTTCTCCAGTTCCAGAAATAGAAATCCATTTGGATTTGCCTAAACCATATCATTTTAAGTTAATGTTAAATACTTACGAGCCAACGCATATTTTGCACAATGTTTTGGTGGTGACATTGATTGATCAAAGTCAATCTGAACTTTTAAATCAAATGCGTAGTGATTTTATTGCGCATGCCAGTCATGAGTTGCGTACTCCTTTGACTTCTTTAGATGGATTTATTCAAACCTTATTAGGGGGAGGGGTTGATGATCCACAAACACAAAAGCAATTTCTAGAAATTATGCAACAGCAAGTTGGGCGTATGATTCGTTTAACAAATGGATTGTTAAGCTTATCTCGAGTGGAACGCGATGAATATCGACTTTTAACAGATCAAGTCGATTTAAAGCAGATTCTTCAACAAATTGCGCAAGAAGCACACTTAAAGATCAAGCAAGCTGGAATTATTTTAGAGTATCAAGATGATGTTGAGGCGCAAGACGTAGAGATTTTTGCAGATAGAGATCAGCTTTTCCAGATTTTTCATAATTTACTAGAAAATGCTATTCGATATGCACCTTTAGGAAATAATAAAGATGCGAAGATTCTTTGTAGATTATCTTTTTCAGAGGATAGTTTGAAATGGCCAGGCTTAGGATGGGTTGTTTCGATTACAGATAATGGACCTGGGATTGAAAAGAATCATATTCCTCGTTTAACGGAACGTTTTTATCGTGCTGATGATAAAAATGGAGGAACAGGATTGGGACTTGCCATTGTAAAGCATTTGGTAACACGTCATAAAGGGGCACTTTTTATCGAAAGTCAGCTTGGAGAAGGAAGCTGTTTTTCAATATGGTTTCCCATGCATTATACATGACATCAATTATTTAAATTATAAGGGGAAAATGGTGCTGTTAGAGAGCGTTACTAACATATTGATTTTATTAAATATTATTTAAATTCAATGGTTTATACGCTATATTTTTTAATAAAAACACCCTATTTTACTACTTTTTTTAATATATTTTACACCAAATTACACCATGATATAATCAAAAAAAAGAATCGTATTAAAGAGGTATATCATGGCAACTATTATTAAAAGAAACGGCTCTTATCGTGTCCAGATTAGTCGAAAAGGCAAACGTTTATCTGCAACGTTTGATACTAAAGCTCAAGCAGAGATATGGGCCTATCAAATGGAAGCAATGATTTTAAACGATGAAAACCTTAATCAAGAAATTATTGTGAATGAGGCATTAAGTGTTGTTGATATATTCGAGAAGTATAAAAATACAGTTTCACCAAAAAAAAGAGGTTTCATTAAAGAAAAGATTAGAATCGAGAAACTGTGTCGAGATTCTACTTTCTTAATCCCTATCGAGAAATTAACAAATAAAGTGATGGCTAATTGGCGAGATAAAAGATTAACCGAAGTTCAACCTTTGACTGTCAAACGAGAGTTAATCTTAATATCGGGGATTTTAAACACGGCTATTAAAGAATGGGGGGTTGATTTACCATACAATCCCGTTAAAATGATTCAACAACCTAAAAATCCAAGGCCACGTAGTCAACGAATATCAGAGGAAAATAAGCTAAAGATTGTTGAGCAACTTAATTGGGATATGAAAACGCCACCTACAACGACAAGTCAATGGGTAGCTTTTGCTTTTTGTTTTGCCTTGGCAACAGCGATGCGTAGAGGAGAAATATGTTCCTTTACATGGGGGGATTTATATCTTGAGGAATCTTATATTCATCTTGATATGACAAAGAATGGAGATGAAAGAAATGTTCCTTTATCTACTAAAGCTAAATCTTTGCTAAGATTATTAATTCCTCAAAATAAAAACATCAGAGTTGTTGCAATTACTCCAGATGTGTTAAGTTCTACATTTAGAAAAGCCAAGATCGCAGTAGGATTAGAAAATATAAGATTCCATGATGCAAGACGAGAGGCTACTACGCAATTTTCTGAAAAACTTTCTAATCCTTTGGAGTTGTCTGCTCTAACAGGACATAAAGATATTAATTTGTTAAGAAGAACTTATTATAATCCAGACGTTAGTAAAATTGCCAAGAAATTAGATTAGAAGATATTATATTTATTTTTAGGACGACCACGACTTGATTTATTGTTTTTATCATCTTTAAGCCATTCATTGACTGTATCAACATGCCATTTTGTTTTTGACGTTCTGGTATGTGGAGGCACTCTTTCTGGGTGTTCACGTCTTAGTACGGGCAAATATTTTGGTGAACATCCTAATATCTCAGCCAACTCTTTATATCCAATAACTTTTTTTGTTGTTTCCATCAATCACCCTCCATAATGTCCTTAGCTTTTAAATATCGTGTAACTTTTTGTGTCATTTTTTATCTCCCGCAAACTTACTAAGATCAGGCGGTGTATATCCATCACCTTTTTTAATCTTGCCATTTTCATCAAATACAGGCTTACCATCGACAAACTTTGACCAGTTAGAACGGTTTACCTCGTTTAATGCGCCCTCAATGTCGATACCGTGCATGTATGCAAGACCAATAGCAGTAACAATTTGATCTGCAAGAGCATCTGCGAA
>NZ_AGFR01000014.1 GCF_000231445.1 Commensalibacter intestini A911 | reverse complement strand
ACTATCTATATATCCCCCTTTAAAGTGCTACTAACTTTGCTATATCAAGATATAAAGCTTTACCTATGACGCATGCGCTCAGTAAAAGAATTTATTATATATAATGTTCTATATAAATGTTGTTAAAATTTATCACTTTATATCATTAGTACATTGTAGAAATTTTTTCTGTGCAATTTTCCAGCTTTGTCCATAATCTTTTGATATCAAAAGATAGGAATATAAGGCGGCAGGTAATCTTATACCTGGACCTTCACCACAATTAGCGTCTTTGTGAGCTCCTGAGATGATTTCAAATGTATCTATAGTAGGGTGTTTGATACTTTCTATACCATCAAAGACATTACTTAATTGAGGATTTTTTTCTTCTTGAAAAGCATCATCATTGGCTACAATAAATCCATAGCGACTCAAATCATTCCCTACAGCATTTACCTCTGAAATAATATATTCTTCCGTTCTATTTCCTCCTAAGCATCCCAAATCTCCGGCCCAACCAACATAGTATGTTTCAAATCCTGGATTGTGGTTATCAATTAAAAAAACTTCAATCTTCTTTGCTTCTTCTGGTGACATTTTACAGGCTACTGTATCTGCATGTAATTTAATTAGATTCTGAATCTTATTAAGGGTATCTTTGGGTATGTCGTTACCATATGTTGTGGACGGGATATATATGAAAAAAAGTAAAATAAGAAAAAATTTATAATTAAACATAATTTGAGCTTTTTAATTAAAAGATTACTTTATAAAATAATAATTATAAGTTTATAATAAACTAAATAATTTGTTTATTTAAAATTATAATTATTATTGGAGTTATTTGTTTTTTATCATGACTTTTTATGCCAGTGTATTGTTAAGATTAGTGTTAACTCAAGAAAATAGTTAATGATCAGTCGTAATCGTAAAAATAAGATTATATATACTGTGATATGTATGGTTTATTGTATACTGACTGTTAGGCAAGCTTTTGCAGATACAGAATATCGAAAAGAAACAATTACTTCTGACGATAGTGCGATGTTATTAAATAATCCAGAAACAGATCCTGCGAAAAATCCTAATCAATTATTTTTGCATCATTTGAATCAGCATCTTGACCCATACGGTGTTCAATTTGGTTTAGGGTGGGTGAATGAGGTTGCTGGCGTTGTGAGCGGCGGAAAAAGTAGAGGGGCGACGTATGCGCATCAAATTGCTTTCGCTTTAGATCTAGACTGGGAGAAGATTGCTGGTTTAAAAGGTTTATCGACTCATATGATGATGTTTAACTTTGCAGGGCGTAGTGCAAGTAAACATTATGTCGGGGATCCTCATATTCAGGCGCAGGATGTTTATATTCCCCATCAAGCGATGTTGCGTATGTATAATTTTTATTTTGAGCAACAATTATGGGATAATAAAGTTAATATCAAAGTTGGACGACAAAGCACGGGGAATGATTTTGGTTATAGTGTTCTTTCGTGTCAGTTCATGATGTTATCTTCTTGTGGTCATCCCAGAAGTATTGCTCAGCAAGGGTTTTCTACATGGCCTGGAACCGTATGGGGAGCAAGAATATTATATCAGCCTACTTCTGAATTTTATGTGCAAGTCGGAGCGTATCAGAGCAATCCTTGGCCTCAAGGTGGAAAAAATGGTTGGGATTGGGGTGGAAAGCATACAACAGGTGCATTCTTACCGATTGAATTTGGTTATCACTCTGATATTGGTAAAGATCATTTGATTGGTCATTTTCATGTAGGGGCTGGTTTTGATACTAGCCGTTTTAAAACATGGTCTGCTCAGGCAACAGGATCAGGAAAAACAGATTATCGAAGTGAGTTCTGGGTAATGATGGATCAAATGATTTATCGGAATGATCCTGTTGAAAATCATGGATTATATGTCATAGGAAATTGGGGGCATGATTCTCCGACGACAGCGACGTATAAAGATTTTTATAACTTAGGTTTGCTCAATCGTGGTTTTTGGCATGATCGCCCGAATGATCAGATGGGGGTTATGTTTAGTTATTATACAGTGCCAAGAGGATTAAGTAGAGCTCAAGGTTATCAAATTGCTCAAGGGAATGCACCGCTGCATCATGGTGTACTAAATTTATTAAATGAGGCAACAGGAATTCAATCAAATGCAATGATGTTTGAGTTGAATTATGGGATTTCTGTGTATCGAGGCATTATGGTTATGCCAGTTTTTGAATATTTTCATCATGTAGGCGCAACAAGAAGTAGTTATAAAGATGCTGCTGTTTTAGGGATGCGTACGAGTATTATTTTTTAATAGAGATGATCGAAAAAAATCATCTCTATTGGTGTAGTTTATTATTCTTTAGCGATAGGCGTTTCAATAAAGGTTGTTTCTTGTTTCCCTTGAATATCAGCAATGATTTTTTTAACCGTATCAACAGCTTGCTTATTCATTAAGGCGCTATATTTGACTTTAAAATGCACAGTTTCTCCTGCATTAATTTGTCGAATACGGTTTTGTTCTCTTTCAATAGGAGCAGCATAAGCATAATTAGTGCCAGGTTCTATTCCTGTGACATAGCCTTGCTTTTCAGTATCTGTATTTTTCCATAAGGTGAGAAAAGGGAGTTCATTGATATTAAATTCAATGGCTGCACCTTTGCTGCCATCTTTGTTATGTAAAGCGGCAACAGTTGATCCATCAGCAGTTGTATAGGGTACGATATTAAAAACCATTTCATCAAAGTCTTTAGTTGGCCCTAAATAGGTTGAATAGTTTTTTAATCCACTTTTTGCATAATCGTTAAACGGGCTAATTTCTTTGATCGGTGCAATGAATTGTGTATCTTTTTCTAAAAGAGGTTTGCTAAAATTACTATGATACATAATTTGATAATCACGAGGATAGTCCGCATGATTGGTTAATTGATCATGAATGGTAAAGTGATGTGTATCTGGAATATAGATTAATTCTGCGACAGTTCGTAAATCAGCTTTTTTAAAGGTGCTTTCTTTAATAAGGCCTCTAACTTTGATTTCATATGGGGCTTCTTCATTGATTTCGATCTCAACTTCAGAAGCAGGTGTGTTGCCAGCTTTACCATGTAACGTGCGCATTTCTCCATTTTCAACGCCAGGATGTCCAGCCCATTCAAAACCACAGCGAACAACCATTTCGTTAAAGCCCTCTAACCATCCAGCACCATTACGGCTTTCTAGATTAATAAAGGCAGGGTTAACGATTTCTTTAACAGGAGAGTCCCAGCCAAAGCGCATTTCTTTGCCCGTGACATTTATAATACTCATGCCTCTTGTTGGGCTGAGGGTAATGGTTAGACCATTTGGACTGGTAATAACGATAATTTTTGAGCCTTCTTGTTTTCCCCCATGAAGCACTTTTTGCTCTACGATGAAATATGTGTCAAGAATGCCGAGTTGCGTACTATCAATTTTCCAACTACCAACTTCGATATTATGTTCAGAGCTGGTTAAGGTGAAGATTTTTGAGCTTCCTTTATAAGAAACTAAGGCTGGGGAAACACTCGCAGTTAAAGACTTATTCATCACATACTCCTATATGTTTTATAATAGCATTTAGTGAATTAATGGTTGTAGGGTCTCTATAAAATTATCAATATCAATGATGCCACCATGACGATAAAACTGATCTTTTTCACCGATGATATGGGATAAAAGAAAAGGTGGATTATGATCAATATCGGTAACTTTTAATGTATCCCAAAAAGGTCTGATATAATAATAAAAAGCCTGAACGAGGGCACATTGATCAATACACCAGTTAATCGGATTTTTAGGATCATAAGCATAGTTTACATATTGTTTTAATAACTGCAAGATTGATCGTGTTTTTTCTAAATCCCCTAGATATAGGATGCCTGCACCTAAGCACCAAGGCTCACCAGAGACTTGGTTACCATGCTGATCAAAAGCATAAATACGTAAGCCAAAGTCATAATTTGCTTTGATGTTTTTTACTTTTTCAAAGAAATCCTCATAAGCGTAGCCGTCAATATCGACAATAAATGTTTGCGTTGGGTATCGATCGAAAAGCTCAGGAGAGAATAAATATCGAATGCTGGCAAAATAAGCACCATCTTGATAAGGAGATATGCCGTAACCAAAGGTGAGGTAAAAATTAGGGATATGCTCGTGAATATATTCTGCGGTGTCTCGTAAAAAATGTATTTGCTCGACAGATGGGTTCTCAAGGCAAAGGCTAATTACTGTTTTTTCTTGATATTGATTATGAATATGTGCCTTGATTAATGAGTATAAAAATTTAGGAAAATATCTAAAATATTTAAAGTCACACCCTAAAATAATAGATAAATCAGGTTTTTCATCTTTTAAATCCGCATAAGACCATTGCCACATTTGAAGTTGAAAAGGATCATGGTATTGTTGATTACTGGAAAGGTTTTTGATTTCTTGATCAGATAACCAAGTATAGACCCCACAATCTACAGTGTTAAAAGTCAATTTCTCTTCTATAGAAAGTATTTTTGATTTTTTAAAGTGAAAGTCACATTGTTCTCTTTGATTAAGTATCCAATATAGTTTTCCCATATTTAAATGATACCAAGGTGTCTCGTTGTTAAGATCTTTTTCGGCTTCTAATAAAATGGTAAGTTGACTATTATCTTTCCACTGTAGAGTGCTACAAAGTTGAGTAAAATATACGCTATAATAGTAACGAATAGTTTTATCTTCGTTTGTAATATCGTATGGAAGGATTAAACTGTTAAAGTCTTTTTGAGTAGATGGAAGATTAAATTCCTTTAAAAGACGATCGACAAAGAAAATACAATGTTTTCTTTTATTTTTATCATCGTAAAGTCGGCTTAAAAGGTGTTTTTTTTGTATTTCAGATGCATTCATGCTATTCAGCATATTTTCAATAGCAGATAAAGAGTCTGGAATATTTCGTTGTTTAAAGTATAAAATAGCTTGAAAATAATGATATTGGTAATGATCGGGATAAAGATGTATTCCCCAATTTAATAGTTTGTTTGCTAAAGGGTAATTTTTATAAAATGCACAATATTTAGAGAGCTTTTGGATAGACTGGATATCGTTTTGATTCTGTCGAAAAACTTCTATAATAGGTGTAATGTCTTGTAGCGATGGATCAAGTAATGTTGGGTGTATTGTTTCTTTATTTGATGAGATAAAGGATAATAGATCAGAGGTTAAGATATTAATATCGATCACAGCTATTTCTCTTTGGGTGATATTTTACAAGAATGTTTATTAACGTATCATATTTTTATAAAGGAGTATTGATATGAATGAAATAGAGTTGTCACGTTTTGAAAGTATTGGAAATAATTGTGAATTTGCTTTTTTCTTAAGACAAAATCAGATTGAGATCGGCAGTTTATTTCGTTGGACTTTAATACATAATTTTACATCAATTGTGAATTTATTATCTGCTAATTTTGATTCTTTATATTTATATGAGAATTTACAGCCAACTTATCGTAATATGATAAGGGATAAGCATTATAATATAGATTTTCACACGGAAATGTTTAGTGAGCAAAAAGAAGGCCAATGGGAATGGTGTTATGATGAGACTAAGAACTATGAAATCTATTTAAAAGAAAAAGAAAAGATTAGTTATCTAGTCGATAAATTTAAAAAATCTATGCAAGATTTTCAAAAAATTTTTGTAATGAAACAGAATGAAAGGCCTACATTAGGTGCTGCTTATGAACTTTCACAGTTGATGAAGAAGCACGGGAATGCAAGTGTGTTATGTGTGGAAGAGACAACAGTTCCTCAGCAATGTGGTAAGGTTTATGCATTAACAGATAATTTATATTTAGGATTTGTTGATCATTTTGCACCTTATGACAAAGCGGATCATGTGTCATTATTTTGGAACGAAATTGTTGAAAACACACTTCATTTGATTGATGAAAATTAAGAGTTTACATAATTTAAATTATTCTTTGTTTACGAAGAAACAGCAATTTTTAAAAAACTATTTTCCTTGTATGTAATTTCATCTATTTTAGATACAGGATTCATTGTTATATTTGGAATGGTTATAATGGATATTATATCAGATCGTCTAAAAAAAATACAGCCAAGTCAAACATTGGTTATTTCTGCAAAAGCACGTGAGATGAAGGCAAAAGGACGTGATATTATCAGCCTTTCCGCTGGTGAACCTGATTTTAATACGCCTGAAAATATTAGTCAGGCAGGGATCACCGCAATTCAAACAGGTCAAACACGATATACAGATGTAGGCGGCACGGCACAAGTTCGTAAAGCGATTGCTAATCGTTTAAACAAAGATTATGACCTTGATTATACAGCAGATGAAATTGCAGTTTCTTCTGGTGGGAAACAAGTAATTTTTAATGCGATGATGGCTAGTATTAATCCTGGCGATGAAGTAATTATTCCAGCACCTTGTTGGGTTTCTTATCCTGATATCGTGACATTGGCAGGGGGTAAACCTGTTGTTCTTGATTGTGATGAAAAAACGACTGGTTTTAAATTGCAACCCGAACAATTGCGTGAAGCGATTACCGAAAAAACAAAATGGTTAATTATTAACTCTCCTTGTAATCCAACAGGCGTTGCATATAGCAGAGAAGAACTTCGTGCTTTATGTGATGTGTTATTAGATAACCCACATGTATGGGTATTAACCGACGATATTTATGCAAAACTCGTTTATGATGGTTTTGTAGCTTGTACGATGGTTCAAGTAGAGCCAAAATTAAAAGATCGTACGGTAACGATGAATGGTGTTTCAAAGGCCTATTCTATGACGGGTTGGCGTATTGGTTATGCTGCGGCACCTGTTTCTTTTATCAAAGCAATGATGAAATTACAGGGACAATCAACAACCAATGCTTGTTCAATCAGTCAATCTGCAACGGTTGAGGCTTTATCTGGGCCTCAAGAATCTGTGGATGAAATGATTGGAACTTACCAAAAACGTCGTGATTTAGTGTGGGAGGAATTAAATGATATCCCAGGTTTAAGCTGTATTAAACCAGAGGGTGCGTTTTATTTATTTGCATCAATGCAAGGCTGTTTAAATAAAACCTCTCAAAGTGGCATTAAAATTGTGAATGATGAAGCTTTTGTTACTGCATTATTGGAGGAGCAAGGGGTTGCAGCGGTTCATGGTGCAGCGTTTATGATGGAAGGATATTTCCGTATTTCTTATGCAACCAGTACAGAGCTATTAAAAGAAGCTTGTATACGTATTAAACAATTTTGTATGAATTTGCAGTAATAGATAGTTCGATGAATACGACAGTAAATACAACAGAACCAACATTATCGACCCGTATGGATGGGTTTGAAGCCCCAGCAACGATTGCAATGTCGATGAGAGCCAGAGCGCTGGCCGCACAAGGGAAAGATGTGATTTCTCTTGCGTTGGGGCAGCCTGATTTTCTAACCCCCAGAGCAGCTTGTGATACAGCGTATGAAGCAGCTTTGGAGGGGAAAACAAAATACCCACCTATTGATGGGGTTTTATCGCTAAAGCAAGCGGTGCAGAAAAAATTCAAGGAAGAAAATGGCTTGGATTATGCACTGGATGAAATCATGGTGGCGAATGGTGCCAAACAGATTTTATTTAATGCATTTATGGCGACGTTAAATCCTGGTGATGAAGTGGTTGTGCCTGCGCCTTATTGGACGAGCTATCCGATTATGACTCGGTTTTTAGGTGGCACGCCTGTTGATGTGATTTGCTCAGAAGAGAATAATTTTTCTTTGAAGGCAGCAGATTTACGGAAAGTCCTGACGGACAAAAGCAAATGGCTGATTATTAACTCCCCGAGCAATCCAACAGGGGCCGTGTGGTCAAAGCAAGATCTGTTAGAAATTGCTGAGGTTTTACGTGAATATCCTCAAGTCTGGGTGTTTGCGGACGAGATCTATGAACATTTAGTGTTTGATGGGGAAGCTCATTATTCCTTGGCAGCATTGGCTCCCGATTTAAAAGATCGTATTTTAACAGCTAATGGCGCATCTAAGACCTATGCAATGCCAGGATGGCGCGTTGGATATGCGGGTGGGCCAAAACGCTTGATCAAAGCAATGGTAAAGATCCAAAGTAATTCGACTTCTGGAGCATCAAGTATTAGTCAAGCCGCAGCAACAGCAGCGTTGCATGATTGTGCAAATGATGTGGAGGAAATGAAAAAAGCCTATGATCGTCGTCGTAAGATGATGAAGGAAGCATTTTCAAAGATGCCAGGTGTGACTTGCGCGGTGCCTCAAGGGGCATTTTATGTGTATCCTGGGATAAAAGGATGCCTTGGTAAAACAAGCGCAGGCGGACATAAGATCGAGAATGATCAAGATTTTGCAGAAGCTTTGTTGGAGGAGCAATATGTTGCTGTTGTCCCTGGGCATGCTTTTGGCCTAAGTCCGTATTTGCGGATTTCTTATGCTGCTGATGACGCAGTATTGGAAGAAGCATGTAAACGAATTGCGAAGTTTGTTGAGCAATTAACGTAAGCGATGTTTATATACTCTAAAAGAATCTTTTATTAGATTAAGAGATTTCTTTTTGAGTATATAATTTTATAGTATTAAAATTAGTATGAATTTATTTATATAAGATGATTATTTTTTATTCATTAAATATTGAACACAGTTTTTGTTCAATCTATCTTGGGATAGATTAAAAATTTTTGATAAATAGTCAGTAGTTTCGTCTATTTCGTTACCATACAAGTCTTTTGTGAAGTTAGCGTATCTTTCTTGAAAAACATCATTTGAAAAATATTTGTTATTAATATTTTTTTGAGATGGTTTATTTTTATTTGCCTCGTTATAGCAACTTGAGATTGTTACTTCAGCCTTTTTATACCAGTTTTCAGTCTTTGATAATGGTGTGTCTGGCATAAAAGCATTTTCACAATAACCTGGTGTTATCATCTCAAGCGCTGCGTTTATAGTGGCATCAGGCGCTCTATCAGCAGCGATAGAAGCTATTGGAACAGTAAATAGCGATATAATAGCTAGTGGTAAAATCTTTTTCATTTTCATCGTCACAATAATTCAAACTCAGAATTTAAACTAATCATTACAAATTTATCATCAATATTACAATAGGATATTCAGAATGGTAGATAACATAATAGGGGCAACCATTCATGCTGATATCCATGGCTTAGATCTTATAATTGATAGCTTGAAGCTCTTGCTATTAAGGCAATAAAAGGAATAAATACGAGTGCTAATGATAAGCAGAGGGGTTAAAAAACACTTCAACTTATCTCTTTGTGCAAGCGTTGCTTTTGTCCTTTTGGATCAAACAGCGCAGCTAGCTCCTGCATCATTGTTCCCCCTAGTTGCTCGGCATTGGTGATGGTGACCGCGTGTTGGTAATAACGGGTGACATCATGTCCAATTCCAATGGCGGTCAGCTCTATATCAGGTTGAGACTCAATACGGGCAATCATACGACGTAAATGTGTTTCTAAATATTCAGGATTATTGCTGGATAAAGTACTATCATCGACAGGCGCACCATCTGAAATAATCATCAAGATTTTACGCTTTTCTGGACGCACGCGCAGGCGTTGCCAAGCCCAATGCAAAGATTCTCCATCGATATTTTCTTTGAGCAATCCTTCTTGCAACATTAACCCCAGATTTTTACGGGCATGTCGCCAAGGTTGATCCGCGGATTTATAAATAATATGCCGTAAATCATTTAACCGTCCTGGTTCGGCTGGCTTGCCATTCTTGAGCCAATCTTCACGACTACGTCCGCCTTTCCATGCACGAGTTGTAAAGCCTAAAACTTCGACTTTAATCGCACAACGTTCCAAGGTTCTGGCTAAGATATCTCCGCACATTGCAGCAATTGTAATCGGCTTGCCTCGCATAGACCCAGAATTATCAATGAGTAATGTAACAACCGTATCTTTGAAATCAGTTTCTTGTTCATATTTATAGCTAAGCGAATACATAGGATTGGTAATGATGCGTGGTAATTTGCTCGCATCTAATAACCCTTCTTCTTGGTCGAAATTCCAACGACGTCTTTGCTGTGCCATGAGTTTTCGTTGCAGACGATTGGCTAATTTAGCAATAATATTCTGCATGCTTTGTAATTGATGATCGAGCTGTTTTCTCAGGAAGTCTAGCTCTTCCGCATTACAGACTTGATCCGCGGAAACGATCTCATCAAATCGTTTGGTATAAATATGATAGCCAGCATCTTCGACCTCGTTTAACGGAGGAAGTTCGCCTTCTTTTGGCCCTGCAGGCGTATCTTGAGTTTTAAATCCATCGCCGTCATCTGCATCAGAGACATCATCACTATCCATGCCTTGAGCAAGTTGCTGAGCTTGTTCTTCTGGCTGCTCTTGTTCTTGAGGTTCAGATTGTTCGTCTTCAGAAGGATCTTCGGCAGTATCAGGAGAATCTTGATCGTTGCTTTCTTGATCATTTGAAGAGTCTTGATCTTTTTCTTCTAAATCTTCTAAGAGCTGATAAGCAGTTAATAATTGTTGTGAAGCTGCGGCATATTCTTTTTGATTATCCATGTTAAGGAACATTTGCTCCAATGCATCTTCGCCGCTTTTTGTCAGTCGATTACGCCATAATTGCACAATACGCCGAGATGCTTTTGGAACAGGTTCTCCTGTGAGTTTTTCTCTGGCTAATAAAGCAAGGGCAGTTTGCGGAGAAAGTTGCTCTGCTTTGTCCATGCGTGCATGCCCCTCGGCATGGCTGTTATATTCTTGAACAAAGCGCAGGTTTGCGGCTACCCCTTGCATATGACGACTACCCAAAGCTTCAACGCGGACTTGTTCCAATGCATCAAAGGTGACTTTGGCATCAGAAATCGTGGGTTGTGTGGCCTCATGTATTTTTGGGTTATGATATTTTAATCGCAGCGCAAGAGCATCTGCTGTTCCACGCAGTTGATTCATCATGACTGGATCATGAATGTCTGGTGGGTTAGGTAAATGCACATTCGTTGGCGTAATGGTATTTTGTGGGGATTGTTGGCGCATGATGCCAGAGTAAAAATATACACTAGCATCTTGTCTTCCGCTCAGCGCATGAATAACCCCGATGGTAGCTTGTTTAAATTTTTCGGGGTCATATTCATTTTTATCAGGTTTCTTAGGAGGAATGGGTGTTGCAGATGGGGGTATTTTGGTCTCGTCTGACATAGGTTCCTCCTGATAATGAATTAAGCTAAATCGGTAGATAAAGGATTAACGTTAAAGCAACGTTGATAATATTCAGCAACAGTTGGACGTTCTGCTTCGTCACATTTATTTAAAAAAGTTAGGCGGAAAGCTAATTCTAAGTTTTTGAAAATCTCAAAATTTTCAGCCCAAGTAATGACGGTTCGTGGAGACATCACTGTGGAGATCTCACCCGTTGAAAAGCCTGCGCGGGTTAAATTTGCTAACGCCACCATTGAGTCAATCATTTGGGTTGCTTCTTTGTCTTCTTTGGTTGCACCCATTTTAGACATGATGATATTGGCTTCTTGCTCATGTGGAAGATAGTTCAAGGTCGCCACAATATTCCAACGATCCATTTGACCTTGGTTAATTTGTTGTGTGCCGTGATAGAGTCCTGTGGTGTCGCCCAGACCAATGGTATTAGCGGTAGCAAATAAACGGAAGAAAGGGTTCGGACGAATTACTCGGTTTTGATCTAAAAGTGTAAGTTTTCCTTCAGCTTCAAGAACACGTTGAATCACGAACATCACATCAGGGCGACCAGCATCATATTCATCGAAAATCAATGCACAAGGATTTTCCAAAGCCCAAGGAAGGAGACCTTCTTGGAATTGAGTGATTTGCTTGCCGTCTTTAAGAACAATTGCGTCCTTACCAATCAAATCAATACGAGAAATATGGCTGTCTAGGTTAATACGCACACAAGGCCAATTTAATCGTGCTGCAATTTGTTCAATATGAGAGGACTTCCCTGTTCCATGAAACCCTTGAACCATCACACGACGATTATATCTAAAACCTGCCAAAATAGCCTGAGTAATTTCTTTATCAAAGCAATAGTTCGGGTCGAGGTCAGGAACTAAAGAGGTCTTTACCGAAAAACCGAAGACTTCCATATCAAGGTCAATATTAAATGTTTTTCTGACACTAAATTTCATATCTGGTTCAGAGAGAACAGATGTTGGGGGAAGATCAGCATTGGTCGCTTGTATCGGTGCGGCAGGCTTTTCAGTCATTATAAACAATCCTTTGTTTTGGTCATCATATATTGTCAATGAAGTATAATGGGTATTAGATTTCTACTGAATTCACTAAATGAGTACGGAGCTGTGTATACGCAGCACTAATATTTTTAAATTGCTCTGTCATGCTTACATCCCCATGATTAGTATCAGGATGGTACTGACGTGCTAATATCGTATATTGTTTTCTGAGCTCTTGTAAAGAAAGTGGCCATGTTAATCCCAAGGTCTGCAAAGAATGACGTAATTCTTTGGGGGCTTGAGGAGTGCTAGGACTAGACTTGCTTTGCTTAAATCCAGGATGATCTTTAAATAATCCCAAAGAATCTTTGAAATATTGTTCTTTGAGTAAGTCTGCTTTACCCAGTTGGCCTAGTTTCCAAGAGGGTTTATCCCATACGGTCGTGGATCTGAGATGTTGTTCTATTTGTGCAGGGGTCATGCCCTTACAATAATCCCAGTTCTTATTATATTCACGGATATGCTCTAAACAAAACCAGTAATAATCTCTTAAATTTTGTCGAGATTTTGGTGCTTTATAACCTGCAATTTGGTCGCAGCTAGGCATGTCGCAACATTTGTGGTTGGGACAGTCAGGGTCAGGATCAAAGGCACGAAAACGTTTTTTATGAGCAGTCATTGTATAGGTAATTATAATCAAGCTTTTTCTTAAAGGAATGTGATCTTATCATATTATATTCAAAACATAAAAAACAATATTTGATATCAATTAAAGTTAAGGCGCGAAAAGTGAGGGTATTGATTGAAACTTGTTTGCCTGTGGTTCAATTGAAGTTATGATTGCGCAAACGATATTGCATAAATATAAAGGAATAAAGATGAAGTGGATGCGAAGAGGTGTATTGCTTTTATTGCCAATGCTATTGGCGGCATGTCATGGTGGGCAACAATTGCGTCCAACATGCGAGTTAACAGCGATTTCACAAGTTGAAACTTATTTAAATAATCCCCAAGGGTTCGAGGGGCAGTTTACTCAAACGTGGCCAGATGGTGGTAAATCAACAGGGCGTATTATTTATGAGCCAGGAAAGCTGAGGTTGAATTATGAAACTCCAGCGCCGATGATTGTGGTGGCAAAAGATAAGCGTATGGTTGCAAAAGATTTTAGCAATCAATCCGTGACCCATATTGGGTTGGCTCGCAATCCATTAGGGTTAATGTTAAAAACGCCTGTTCATCTAGCTGAACCCATTTTAGTGACTAATATTCAGCATAAAGGAAATCTGTTGCAGATTTCTATGGCAAGTTCTGATAATCCTTCCCAAGGATTACTTACATTACTTTTTACAGACGTAAATGGTGTTTTAACATTAAAGCAAATGCAAGCCGTTGATGTGCGTCAACGACGTAGTATTATGGACCTTGAAAATATACAAAGTGGCGTTCATGTTTCATCAGGATATTTTGCATATCCCGATGGTAATTAATCGATAAAGATTTGTTTTTTTATTAATGGGTGAGGGAAGATCTTTTGCCATTGTTGGCATAAAACTTGATCGACCTCATCTAAAGAACAATGAACGCCTAATTTATGCATGCTGCTCACACCATATTCGGGTAATCCACAAGGAATAATTCCAGAATAATCTTCTAAATTAGGTAACACATTGAGTGCGATGCCATGACAGCTGATCCAGCGACTGAGTTTTATACCTAAAGCAGCAATTTTTTCTTCTTTGTTCGTTATAGGATCAATAACCCACAATCCAATACGATCTTTTCTTTTTTCAGCTTGAATATTAAATTGTTTTAAGCTGAGACTGATCCAGTCTTCAATCGCATTGACAAATGCATGGATATCTCTGGGGGGAAAAGCTTGATGATCCTCTCGTAAATCCATCATGATATAAATAACACGTTGCCCAGGGCCGTGATAAGTCCATTGTCCTCCACGGTTTGTATAAAAAGTTGGGTAATGTTGTGGGTTGATTAAGTCATGTTCTTTGGCAGAATTTCCCGCTGTATATAAAGGGGAATGCTCTAAAAACCATAAGTATTCTGGCTGTTTTTTTTCATAAATTTTCTGTGTATATTCCTGCATATGCTGCAATGCATCGGGATAAGAGACAATTTTTTTACTTTTTTGTAAAAATATTGGAGAAAAGGTCATTGCATGAAATCTTTTGATCGGTTATAGAGAAAACACATTCATGATACATACCATCATATCGAATGGTTTGTCATGTGCGGTCGTGGCGGAATGGTATACGCGCAAGCTTGAGGTGCTTGTGGGGGCAACCCCGTGGAAGTTCGAGTCTTCTCGACCGCACCACTTTTTCCTATTTTCAAAAAAGAGTGATTTTCCTTTTCTTTTATCTGTTCTAAGATAACCGAGAATAGTCTTTATATTATTAAGATTTAAACTCGACCATCAATAGAGGAAAATATGGAAGAAAAATTTAAACAGGAAGCTTTGGATTATCATCAATATCCACAGCCAGGTAAATTGACCATTACACCAACTAAAAGAATGGCAACACAACGTGATTTATCTTTGGCGTATTCTCCTGGTGTTGCGGCTCCGTGTTTAGAAATTCAAAAAGATCCTTCTTTAGCTAATAAATATACAGCTAGAGGCAATTTGGTTGCTGTGATTTCAAATGGTACTGCCGTTCTTGGACTAGGAAATATCGGGCCTTTGGCTGGTAAACCTGTGATGGAAGGAAAAGCCGTTCTATTCAAGAAATTTGCTGGTATTGATGTGTTTGATATCGAAGTTGATGCAACAGATCCAGATCATTTTTGTAGTGTGGTTGCTGCGTTAGAGCCGACATTCGGTGGGATTAATCTGGAAGATATTAAAGCACCTGAATGTTTTTATATTGAGAAAAAACTTCAATCTAAAATGAATATTCCTGTTTTTCATGATGATCAACATGGAACAGCGATTGTTGTGACCGCGGCGTTGGTGAACGCTTTGCGCATTCAAAATAAAAAGCTTGAAGATGTAAAGCTAGTAACCTCTGGTGCTGGTGCAGCAGCAATGGCTTGTGTTGATTTGATGGTTGGCCTTGGGTTAAAAGTCGAGAATGTAACGTTAACGGATATTGATGGGGTGGTTTGGAAAGGTCGTAATCCAGACATGCCTGAAAATATGGCGCGTTATGCCAAAGAGACGAATGCGCGTAAGTTATCAGAAGTGATTAATGGCGCTGATATTTTTCTTGGGTTATCTGCGGCAGGGGTTTTAAAGCCTGAATATTTAGAGCATATGGCAGAAAAGCCAATTATTTTAGCATTAGCGAATCCTGATCCAGAAATTACGCCTGATGAAGCAAGAAAAGTTAGAAAAGATGCAATTCTTGCGACAGGTCGTTCTGATTATCCAAACCAAGTTAATAATGTTCTGTGTTTTCCTTTTATTTTCCGTGGTGCTTTAGACGTTGGGGCCAAAGAAATTAACGAAGCCATGCAACATGCTGCGGTTTATGCTTTGGCAAAAATGGCAACATTAGAAGCCAGTGAAGCAGTCATTGCTGCTTATGGTGGGGAAGCACCATCATTTGGGCCAGAATATATTTTACCAAAACCTTTTGATCCTCGATTAATTTTGGAAATTGCTCCAGCTGTGGCAAAAGCAGCGATGGATAGTGGTGTTGCAACGCAGCCTATTGAAGATTTTCAAGCTTATAAAGATCATTTGCAAGAGTTTGTATTCCGTACGAGTCAAGTGATGCAACCTGTTTTTGAATCAGTGCGTAGAAGCCCTGATTTAAAAAAAATCATTTTCTCTGAGGGAGAGAATGAGCGTGTATTACGTGCAATCCAAACTTTAGTGAATGATAAATTAGCTAAACCTTTTGTGATTGGGAACAAAGAAAGAATTCAAGCAAAAATTAAAAGCTTGGGTCTAAGCTTAAAGGTTGATGAGCATGTTGGGGTCTTTGAACCCAGACACGATGATCCATTGTTACAATCCCTAGAAAAACCTTATAAAGACCTTGTCGAAAGGGAAGGCGTTCCTCCTTCGTTAGCTTCTGAACAACTTTATCGTAGAAAGTCAATTATGGCTGCGATGTTGTTAAGAGAAGGGCATATGGATGTTGCACTCATTGGTGGGTATGGACAATGGTTCCGTCATTTTAAATATTTAAAAAATATTATTCCTAAACGTCCCGATGTAAAAGATTTCCATACAATTTCTGCGTTAATACAATCAAATGTTGTGTTTTTTGTTGGGGACGCTCATTTGCATTTAGAGCCATCTGCAGAAGCAATTGCTGAGTTGACATTATTGGCTGCTGAAACCGTATCTAAATTTGGATTGCCACCTCGTGCGGCATTACTTTCTTACTCTTCTTTTGGAACAGGACATTCTGGTTCTGTTGAAAAAATGCGTGCAGCATTAGCGTTGATTAAAGAAAAAGATCCTACTTTAGAAATTGATGGTGAAATGCAAGGCGATGCGGCGTTAAGTCCAATGATTCGTAGCCGTTTAGTTGAGAATTCAGCGTTAACAGGCAATGAAAATTTATTAATTATGCCTTGTTTAGATTCTGCCAGTATTGGTCTTTCTTTAAGTCGCGTTGTTGGAGATGCTTTGCAAATTGGCCCAATTACATTGGGTGCAACAAAGCCAGTACATATTTTAACTGAGAGTACAAGTGCACGTGGTATTTTAAATTTGGCGATGATTGCCATTAAACAAACATTATAGAGCATTATTGTTCTAGGAGTTTTAAAAACTATTATGTCTCATTATATTGTGTAATGGGACTTCACATTATAAGACAATTTATCTGGCTATAAGTGGTATTTATGTCATTTTTGCAATGCTGATAATCTTTTTAAAATGTGCAAATGATATAAATCAATATGTTACATGTTTTTATGAAGGAAATATGAAGCGTAAAATTCTTTGAAATCTCTATGATTTCTGTTATATGTCTGGATATTAATATAAAGTTAACTGAAGGTACAATTCTGTGATTAAACCTCTACGTAAAGCTGTATTACCTGTTGCTGGATTTGGTACGCGCTTTTTACCTGCAACCAAATCTATGCCAAAAGAAATGTTACCCGTTGTGGATCGTCCATTGATTCAATATGCAATTGACGAAGCAAGAGCGGCAGGAATCGAACAGTTTTGTTTGATTACCGCTCGTGGTAAAGATTCTTTGATTGATTATTTTGATATAGCATATGAACTTGAAGACACATTGCGTCAAAAAGGTAAGAAAGAGGCTTTAGAAGCTTTGCAGCCGTCAAGTATTCAAGCTGGATCATTGACAGCATTGCGTCAGCAAGATCCTTTGGGATTGGGGCATGCTGTTTGGTGTGCACGTACATTCGTAGGGGATGATCCTTTTGCTATTTTATTACCAGATGACTTAATTTTAAGCGAACGTGGTTGTTTATCTCAAATGGTTGAGGTTTATAATCAATATGGTGGTAACGTTGTTGCAGTTTCAGAAGTGCCAAAAGAAAAAACATCCAGCTATGGTATTGTCGATGTTGCTTCTGATGATGGTCATTTAGTAAAAGTTGCTGGTGTTGTGGAAAAACCAAATCCAGAGGATGCGCCTTCTAATCTTTCTGTGATTGGTCGTTATATTTTATCACCAGAAATTATGCCTTATCTTTCCAAAATGGAACGTGGTGCAGGGAATGAAGTGCAATTAACCGATTCAATGACACAACTGATTGGAAAAATGCCTTTCCATGGATTACGTTATGAAGGCACACGTTATGATTGTGGTAGCAAATCAGGATTCTTAGAAGCTCAAATTGCTTTTGCTTTGCAACGTCCAGATTTAGCATCCTCTATGCGTCAGATTTTAAAGAAATATGCACATGAAGGTGAAAAATAATGGAACATCAAAGAAATATTGATTCAAGCATTTTACGTGAATATGACATTCGTGGTGTCTATGATAAAACATTTTTTATCGAAGATGCTTATGCAATTGGTCGTGCATTTGGTAGTTTGATTGTTCGCAATAACGGTAAAAAAGTTGTTGTGAGTTATGATGGGCGCGTTAGCTCTCCAGACTTAGAAGCTGCTTTGGTTGATGGTTTAAAAAAATGTGGACTAGAAGTGGTTCGTATTGGTCGTGGCCCAACCCCAATGTTGTATTATGCTGCAACAACGATGGAAGCTGATGGCGCAGTGATGGTGACTGCTAGCCATAATCCAAAAGAATATAACGGCATGAAATTTATGCTTGCTGGCAAATCCTTTTATGGTAAGCAAATCCAAGAGTTAGGCGTGCAAGTTGCTAAAGGGGATGTTGTTCCAGAAGGTATTGGTAGCGTTCGTAAAGTTGATGTTGTCGATGAATATGTTACTCGTATTCTCAAAGATTTTGGTATTACCGATCGTAAGTTAAAAGTTGTTTGGGATAATAGTAATAGTGCTGCTGGTGAAGTGTTAACCAAATTGGTTCAACAATTACCTGGTGAGCATTTTGTTTTGAATGGCACTATTGATGGGAATTTCCCAGCACATAGCCCAGATCCAACGGTTCCTAAAAATCTTGTTCAGTTACAAGAAGAAGTTGCTGCACGTAAGGCCGACCTTGGGATTGCTTTTGATGGTGATGCAGATCGTATTGGTGTGATTGATGACAAAGGTAATATCCTTTGGGGCGATCAACTTATGATTGTTTATAGCCGTGATATCCTTCCAGATCATCAAGGCGCAACCATTATTGCTGACGTTAAAGCAAGCCAAATTTTGTTTGAAGAAGTTAAAAAAGCTGGTGGAAATCCATTAATGTGGTGCACTGGGCATTCTTTGATTAAAGCAAAAATGGCTGAAACCAAAGCGTTATTAGGCGGAGAAATGTCAGGGCATATTTTCTTTGCTGATAAATGGTATGGTTTTGACGATGCGCTTTATGTTGCAGTCAGAACATTAGATATCGTTAGTCGTTTAAAAGGTCCTCTTTCTGAAATTACAGAATCATTACCTAAAGCGATTTCCACTCCTGAAATTCGTTTTGATTGTCCAGATGATCGTAAATTCACTGTAGTGCATGAAGTTGCAGAACGTTTGAAAGCTGAAAAAGCAGACGTGGTGACGATTGATGGCGTTCGCGTGAATACACCTGATGGCTGGTGGTTATTAAGAGCGTCTAATACTCAAGCTTCATTGGTTGCAAGAGCTGAAAGCACCACGATTGAAGGTCTTGAAAAGTTAAAAAATGCTTTAAAAACTCAATTAGGTAATTCTGGGGTTGAACTTCCTGAAATCTAAAATTGATTTTTAAGTTATTTTGAGGAAAGGCGTAACTGTAAAGGTTGCGCCTTTCTTTGTTTGTGAGGTAAGGTCTACCTTACCTTCATATTGATTATTAGAGATGTTTGTAGAAAATGACTGTACCTGTTTTATTTAATCGTAAGCTTGTTCGACACCATCGTGACAGGGCAGCATTGCATCACCATCAAATGCAAGAAGTGGTAGAAATTTGTGCAGAACGTTTATTAGATCGTTTAGATGATATTCAGCGGCCTTTTACGGATGTTTTGGAAATTGGTGGACGTGGTGTGGTTGCCTCAGCATTGCAATCCAGAGGAATGAACGTTGTTTCTGCTGATTTATCTCAACGGTTAGTTTCTTTAAATAATAATCCATCCGTTTGCATGGATGAAGAGTTTTTGCCTTTTAAAGCGCAAAGTTTTGATTTGGTGATTGCTCATTTTAATCTGCATTGGGTGAATGACCTTCCTGGGGCGTTATTGCAAATTAAAAATATTTTAAGACCTGATGGTTTGTTTTTGGCAGCAGTGCCGATCTTACCAACATTATCGAATTTGCGTCATATTATGGCAGAACAAGAGGCAGAATTGTGTGGTCGAGTATTTCCTCGAGTGTCTCCTTTTCCAGATTTGCGCGCATGTGCAACGTTAATGCAGAGGGCAGGATTTGCATTGCCTGTTGTTGATAAAGAGGAGCTTCCTTTTGTCTATCGTTCAGCAATAGGATTGATGAAAGACTTGCGGTTGTCAGGGGAAACGAATGCGTTGCTAGAGCAACAAAAAACATTCTCAAGTAAATCTTTGTTGGTGAGTAGTATGGCGAAGTTAGAGGAGCAAGGCGAAATTGCAGCACCTTTAGATTTTGCAATTTTGACTGGATGGGCACCAGATGCATCGCAGCAGCAGCCTCTAAAACCAGGGCAGTTTTCTGTGTCTTTGGAGGATGCGTTAACAAATTAAGCTATTACTTTGATTGTTTTAGGGAGATTAACGTTTCTGCGTCTTTTTATCTCTTGTAGAATAATAGTAAGTCATCCATATTTTATTCTTAAATTGTCTTTTGTCTCAAGTAAGGATCGTTTGAGAATGCAGGAATATATTCCGATTATTGATATTTCTGATATCTATCAAAATAATAAGTCTAAACATATAGAGCTTGCTAAAAAAGTTGATTATGCCTGTCGTCATTCAGGCTTTTTTTGTATTACAGGGCATCATATTTCTCGGGATGATATTCAAACAATCACGTCTTTATCTCGACGCTTTTTTGATCTTTCGATGCTAGAAAAACAAACGATTAGTATTTTGAATAATCAAATCTATAGAGGCTATAGCAGTCACGAGTTAGAACAGCTCGATCATAAAAATAGTGTTGATTATAAAGAAATGTTTGATATGGGATATCCTTTAGGAAAAGATCATCCCGAAGTGCAGAGGAACGAGCCTTTTCGTGGGCCTAATCAACATCCTGAAGCGCTGTTGCCTGGTTGGACAGAAGTTTTCGAAGCGCATTATCAAAAAATGACAGAGCTAGCACGAGCTCTATTTAGAATTATAGCGTTAGGGTTAGATCTCGAAGAGAGTTTTTTTAACGCAATGTTTTTTGAATCGCTTAGCACGTTTAGAGTTATTCATTATCCAGCACTTCCTGAGCAACATAATCGAGTGGTTTGTGGTGCGCATACAGATTATGGGATTCTAACAATTTTATATCAAGATCATGTGGGAGGTTTGCAGGTTAGGAGTAAAAAGGATCAATGGATTAATGTGCCACCCGTTCAAGATGGCTTTGTCGTTAATATTGGGGATATGATGGCGATGTGGACAAATGATTGCTACAAAAGCACATCGCACAGAGTTTTAAATATTGGTCAAGATCGAATATCTATGCCTTTTTTTACAGAGCCTCATCCTAGTCAATTGATTCAGTGTTTGCCACAATGTTCAGACGAACAAAATCTACCTAAATATGAAGCAGTTACGTGTAGAGATTGGTTGTTGAAACGGTTTAAAACAGCTTATAATGATTAGGTAGCTATTGTAAGGAAGAGTAGAGCATGTCGAATATGGAGAACCCACTTGTTTTTATAAGTTATACTGTAAAAGACCAAGAACGAGTGCTGCCTTTTTATGATTATCTTGAACATCATGGCATTAATGTTTGGATGGATTGTAAACGGTTGAAAGGTGGCCAGCAATGGGATTTTGAGATTAATAAAGCTTTTCGACAAGCTGCACTTGTGATTATTTTTCTTTCTAAAAATTTTATTGAAAAAAGAGGTTATAATCAAAGAGAAGTTAAAATGTCTCTTAAAAATTTAGAAGAAAAATTAGATGATGATATCTATATTATTCCAGTATTGCTTGATGATATAGAACAAGAGCAGATAGAACGGCCTGTTGCGTTGCAGCATATACAAATGATTAATGGGTATTTATCTGACGGTAAAGAACAAATATTAGATTCTATTAAAACTCAATTTGAGAAAATGAAAATTGAGTTGAAGCATGTGCAAGAAGAGACAAACGTTTTTTGGACTGTTAAACCTATTGAAAAAAGTTGGGATGGATTTCCTGGATATAAAGTTAATTTTGACTTTATAGAATTTCAATCTAATCATTATAAAGACATTGATTATATTGCAGATATTATTAATGGAAAGCTTAGAGAAAGAGCTTTAGAAACGATGTCTTATCGATTTGAGCAAGACATTAATTATTATCAGGATGAATATCGCCGAGATTGTTCAATTGATTATAGAACTCATAAATATGAGGGCGGGCTGCACAGTATAAAAATTAGAGGTAATATTATTTCAATACAGTATGATTTTGATGCGTATAGGGCTAGTGGAAACCATGGAATACAATGGACAGAGTGTTATAATTTTACTTTAAATCCTTTAACTAAAATAGAATCTGTTTCATGGTTGTTAAAAGATGAACATAATGGGTTTAGTGAATTACAACAGATTGTTAGAAATAGATTAATCCTTTATTTACATGCAGATGATAATGAGTGGATTATAAATGGCACGAAAAATCATGAAGATCTAAGTAACTTTTCTTTTGCTGATCATCATATAGAATTTAAATTTCGTAATTATCAAGTATGTAGCTACATGGCTGGTAATCCATCAATTTCTGTTTCTTATGAAGAAATATATTCTTTATTATCCAAGCAAGCGAAAGAACAATTAGGGTTAAAATAAAAAACAATACTAATTTATGTTATTTCTAAGAATGTTTATTTTAAAAAACAGTTGATAGTGCTATAAAAACAGCAATTATTTGGACTCAAAGACAAGAAAGAGAAAGCAAATGGCAGAAAAAAAGGTGAAGAAAGTTGTTCTTGCCTATTCTGGTGGGTTGGACACGTCGGTTATTTTGCGTTGGTTGCAAAAAACCTATGAATGTGAAGTGGTCACATTTACCGCAGATTTAGGGCAAGGCGAAGAATTAGGGCCAGCACGTAAAAAAGCTGAAATGTTTGGTGTTAAAGAAATCTTTGTTGAAGATTTACGTGAAGAATTCGTTCGTGACTATGTTTTCCCAATGTTTCGTGCCAATACCTTGTATGAAGGTCAATATTTGCTTGGAACCTCCATTGCACGTCCATTAATTTCAAAACGTCAAATTGAAATTGCAGAACAAGTTGGTGCTGATGCGGTGGCTCATGGGGCAACAGGAAAAGGGAACGACCAAGTTCGCTTTGAACTTGCTTATTATGCATTAAAACCAGATGTCAAAGTGATTGCTCCTTGGCGCGAATGGGAGTTAACCTCTCGTACGCGTTTATTGCAATTTGCTGAAGAAAATCAAATTCCGATTGCACATGATAAACGTGGCGAAGCACCATTCTCTGTCGATGCAAATTTATTGCATTCTTCATCTGAAGGAAAATTGTTGGAAGATCCAGCGGTTGCTCCAGATGAAATCGTTTTCCAACGCACGATTTCTCCTGAAGATGCTCCAGATAAAGCGACTGAAATTACTATTGATTTTAAATCTGGTGATCCTGTGGCGATTAATGGCGTGGCAATGTCTCCTGCAACCTTATTAACCCGCTTAAATGAATTGGGTAAAGAAAACGGGATCGGTCGTTTAGACTTGGTTGAAAACCGTTTTGTTGGAATGAAATCTCGTGGGATTTATGAAACCCCAGGAGGAACAATTTTATTATTTGCTCATAGAAACATGGAATCTATTACCTTAGATCGTGAAGCTGGGCATTTAAAAGATAGCATTATGCCACGTTATGCAGAGTTGATTTATAATGGTTTCTGGTTCTCTCCAGAACGTCGCATGTTGCAAGCATTAATTGATGAAAGCCAACATTCGGTGAATGGTCGCGTCCACTTAAAACTATATAAAGGCAATATCATCCTTATGGGGCGTGAAAGCCCAAATAGTTTATATGATATGCGTGTGGTGACCTTTGAGGATGACGAAGGTGCTTATAACCAAGTTGATGCTCAAGGCTTTATCAAATTAAATGCATTACGTTTACGTCTGGGTGCGCAATCAGGACGTCGTGGTGGTGGTTTATAATACTTAATTAATTGGAATGACGGTTATGAAGAAACTAATAGCGTTTGCAGTGCCTGCATTACTTGCTTTACCTTTAGTGGCATGTGCTGGGGATAAAGATGTTCAATTAACGCCAGCTCAATTTATGAAAAAAGTTGAAGCTGAACCAAATGTAAAAACATTACCTAGTGGTTTGGCCTATCGTGTTATTAAATCAGGTGATCCTAATGATCCATCCCCATCTAAAGGGGATTTAGTATTGGTTGAATATGAAGGTCGCTTGCCAGATGGTGTTATTTTTGATGCTTCAGACCGTCATGGTGGTGGGTTAATGCAACTGCCTCTTGATGGATTAATTCCCGCTTGGATAGAAGCATTACCAATGATGCACCCTGGGGATACTTGGCAATTATTTGTGCCTCCTAATTTGGGGTATGCAGAGAAAAGCATGGGTGTTATTCCTTCAAACAGTCCATTGGTCTTTAAAATCCATTTGGTTGGTGTGACTAAGGGTGCTGGTGGGTCTAATTAATTTTCATAAAAACAAAGGTGTTTTATTGTGTCTAAACCGTTAGGAAAAAGAGTTTTTTCAGGCATTCAACCAACAGGGATTCCTCATTTAGGAAACTATTTGGGGGCAATTCGTCACTGGGTTGATATTCAAGAAGGTAATGAATGTATTTACTGTCTTGTTGACATGCATGCCCTAACGGTTTGGCAAGATCCTGTGCAATTAAGAAAGCAAGTCATTGAACAAGCTGCGATTTTAGTTGCTGCAGGGATCGATCCACAAAAACAGATTTTGTTTAATCAATCTGCGGTTTCAGCGCATGCGCGTTTAGCATGGATTTTTAACTGCGTTGCGCGTATTGGTTGGATGAATCGGATGACCCAGTTTAAAGATAAAGCTGGGAAAAATAGAGAAGCGCATTCTGCGGGTCTTTATGTTTATCCGAACTTAATGGCTGCGGATATTTTGGCTTATAAGGCAACCTGTGTGCCTGTGGGTGAAGACCAACGTCAACATCTAGAGTTGGCAAATGATATTGTTCAAAAATTCAATCATGATTATGAAACGGACTTCTTCCCAGAAGTGCAAGGATATATTCCTACGACTAGTGCTCGGGTGATGAATCTTCGTGATGGTAGTAAGAAAATGTCTAAATCTGATCCTTCTGAACAAGGGCGGATTGAGCTGATGGATGAAGACGACGTTATCGCGAATAAAATTAAACGTGCAAAAAGTGATTCAGAGCCATTGCCTTCTGAGAAAGAAGGGTTAGAAGGTCGCTTGGAAGCATTAAACCTTGTTTCTATGTATTCTGTTATGGCGAATAAAACAGTTGATCAAACGTTGCAAGAATTTGCTGGGCAAGGCTTTAGTGGGTTTAAAACTGCTTTGTCTGATGTATTAATTCAACATATTGCACCTATTCGTGAACAAACAAAGAAATTATTAGCAGATCAAGCGCATATTCATGCTATTTTAAAACAAGGGGCAGAAAAAGCATCCGCGATTGCGGAGCCAATTGTCTCTGAAGCAGAAGCAATTGTGGGGTTTATTAAATAGTCATGATGAAGCAGCAAACTGGTTTTTTACAAATTCAAACGCATGGTCAGTCCTTGACTATGTTAAATATGGAAATATCAAATTGGATTTTAAAAACAGGGATGGTGACAGGCCTTTTGACATTGTGGTGTAAGCATACTTCCGCATCTTTTATTGTTCAGGAAAATGTTGACCCGGATGTCCGCCAAGATATTTTAACTTATCTTGATGATTTGGTTCCTGAAAATCGTTATTACCAGCATAGTAGTGAAGGTGCGGATGATATGCCTGCGCATATTAAAACTGTGTTGACGCAAACTTCTTTGTCTATTCCAGTGGTTAATCGGCAAATGGTTATGGGAATGTGGCAAGGTATTTACTTGTTTGAGCATCGTAAGCATCCTCATTTGCGTGAAATCGCGATGCATTTATTAGGCGAATAATCTTTTTTAACAGCTCTTTTTTATTGCGATATTATAAAAAAGAGCAGGATAAAGGTTTGTCTTTATTTATCACTCATTATTAAATTTTTTGATGCCTCCACGTTGTTTGATGTGTCGCACTCGTGTGTCGCATGCTGGTTTGGTGTGTGTCGAGTGTTTCAAACAATTAGAATTTATAGAATCTCCTTATTGTCAATCTTGTGCGCGGCCTTTTGTTTCTGCTGAAGAGGCTGGGAATAGTTTTATTTGTTTGGAATGTGAAGATTCTTCCATTCTTTGGCATGATTGTAGGGCGCCTTTTATTTATAATGAGGGATTAAAAAAGCTAATTATGCCTCTAAAATATGGGGATCAGCAAAAGGCTCTTGGATTTTTATCTCAGTTTATGTATCGCTCAGCCCAAGATTTAATTCACCAAGCAGATTTTATAATTCCTGTTCCATTACATAAAAATAGGTTAAGATTTCGTAAATATAATCAATCCGCATTATTGGCTTGGCAGCTGGGACGTATGGGTAAGGTTGATGTGTTACCTATGGGGTTATTGAGGTTAAAAGAAACTCTTGTTCTCGGGCATTTTAATAAAGTAGAGCGTCAGTCTTTGTTAAAAGATGCTTTTGTTGTTTCGGCAAGATGGGGAGGTCGATTGGCTAATAAGAGAGTTTTATTGATTGATGACGTGATGACAACAGGATCAACATTGAGGGAGTGTACGTTGACGTTGTTAAATGCTGAGGTTGCTTATGTTGATGTGTTGGTTACAGCAAAAGTCATGTAGGGTTGATGGGTTAATAAAAGAAATTTGATAGAAGTCTTGTTTTGTTTTTATCAGTTATTTATATTTTAAATGATTAATAAATTTATAAATAAGGAATAAAACAATGGCTAAAATTGAAATCTATACTCAACCAGGTTGCCCTTTTTGTCAAAGAGCGCTGATGCTTTTTCAAGCAAAAGATGTTGCAGTTCATGAAATTAATGCTCCTAAAGGCAGTAAAGAACGTGAAGAGGCAATTGAACGCTCTGGTGGAAAAACAACAGTTCCGCAAATCTTTATTGATGGCAAAGGGATTGGTGGATGTGATGATTTAATGGCATTAAATCAATCTGGTGAGCTTCAAAAGTTACTGAATATTTAGTTTGATTTAGGTATTTTTTATGATGAGTTAAAAGTGAGGATTAAAAATGTTTATTGCATTTAAACGTTCTAATATATTTGTTTTTATTGCATTTTTATTTATTACGCTTTTAACTTATTCTGCGCCTCTCCGAGCTCAACAGTTTGCGAACTCTTTGCGAACTGTTCCTCCTGAAGTGGGGATATGGGCGACTAAAGAGGATGACGGTGCTTTTCAAATTTACTCTTGTGGCCAATATTTGTGTGGTCGCTTTGTTGGAATGGTATATACAACGCCTTTGCCTCCTAACAGTAAAAAAGGCAACTCCCAATGTAATTTTGTAATGCTACGCAATTTTACTCCAGATTCATCGGGAAAGCGTTGGTTAGGGCGGATTTTTGATCCCAGAGATGAGCAGGGATATGATGCTAAAATTTGGATTTCTGATAAAGGTGAATTAAAGGTGCGTGGTTATTTAGGAATCAGTTTATTTGGTGAAACGCACACTTGGCATCGTTACGCAGGGCCAATTTTAAAAAACTGTTTATTGCCAGTTTCAAAGTGAATAGTCATTGACTTTTAAGGATAAATATTGTTATTAGTGAAATTTGGCTACTATTCAATCCGCTATTTATTAAGATATCATAATTATATCTAAAAGGGAATTTAAAATGGCTTATGTTGTAACGCAAGTTTTTTCACCTAAAGATAAATGGAAAAAAGTTGCCAGACCAATTAAAGAGCAAATTTTACAACGTATGATTGTAAATTTATCTTCTTTGGCTGGGGAGAATAGAGTCCAGCTAATAGCTACGGGTCAAATTGATTCTAAAATTCCTAGAGTTGTGGATTATGAGTTCTACGTGATGTGGTCTGTCGATATCGAAGAGGTCAGTAAGCATATTACTCAGAATCTGCGTGAAAGCGAATGGAACGAATATTTTGATGTAGTTAATATTGGTGGGCGTGCACTTAACGTTCCTCAATTTGCGGAAATTGTTTTGGCTGATCTAGAAGCTGAATAAGATTCGCTACTTTAAAATTTAATTATATAAATCAATAAATAATACTTAATAATTCTAAATATAAATACAGAAATTAAATACTAAAATAATAACTTGATTATTCATTTTTAGGAATTATTTAATGTCTGAAGATAACACAAGCAATACGTCAAGTATTGATAACGTCGCAACAGTTGTTGCGACAACCGATGATGCTGTTTCATCATCGTTAACTAGCGCTTTATTTAGTGCTGGTAATTTAAATAGCGCTGGCAGTTTGACCAGTGGTTTATCAGGTGTTTCATCTGATAGCTCAATGGGTTCAGCTGCTTCAGCTATTGATTCTGCATACAGCTCAGCAGTTCTATCTGCTTTGGATCAAACATACTATAATGGCACTTTGCAAAATGCTGCTACTTTTAGTGATCCTACTACTTTAAATGCAGCTGTATATCCAGATTCATTGATGTCAGCGTCTACGTACTATAACAGTACTGTAAATGCAAACAGTTTAATTGCTGACCGATCTATTTCTAATTGGAATGCTATAGTTAACAACGCTTCTGCGGGTGTAACTAATGTATATAGTTATGTACGCGCTACTCCTCAAGGTGTAAATACATCTGTGACATTTGGTGCTCGTACAGCTTCAGATGGTCGCGCAGGTAGTGCCTTGTATAGCACAGTTGGTTCAGTAACCGTTTCTGTTGCTGGTGCAATGACTATTGGCGCTAATGACGCTGTGATTATTGGTAGTGGTGCTTATACTAGTGTTGTTAGTACTGCTAACGGTAACTTAAATCTAACCTATAACAGTAAAACAACACCAACTTTACAACTTAACAGTAACGCTTATTTGAGTGCGAATGGTTATGTTGGTGGTGTTGCTAATAAAGGGGCTGCTGGTGGTAGTTCTGGTACAGCTCAACAGAACTCAAGAACAGGTAACATTGTTTTCCAAAATGGAGTCAGAGCTGATGTTAACGGTGACTGGGGTGCCATTGGGGATCTTCAAGTCGGTTTAGCAGCTGTAACCAACTCATTTGGCAGTGATGTCCAATTGAATGTTGGTGGAACGTTTGGTGTGTTCATGAACGCATCAGCTATGTTCGGCGCTAATGATAAAGTTAGTACTGGTTATACCACAGGTAGTGGTATGTTCGTTGGTTCTGGTGCATTGATCAGCACAGGGATTAACAACTCTTTCTATGTTTATGGTGGTATGGGCGCAGCTTATTCTAACCAATATACAGGTAGTAAGGGTCGTTTAGTTATTGGTGATAATAACACTGTTGATCTAGACCAAGCAAACTATGGTAACTTTGCTGCTCAGGCTGGTGGTATTGTTTCGGCTGGTAGTAATTTCACGCTAAGTGCATTAGAATTGTCAGTTGGTTACGGGCAAGATCCAAATACTGGTGCTATTCTTGCTGCTGCTGCATCAGCTGCTGCTGCGTCTATGACTATTGGTAATAATGCAACACTTATCCTTGCACAGTCTGGTCATATTGATAATGGTTCTAATTTCTATTTGGGATCTGATGGTGCGATTGTTGTTGATGCAAGTGCAGCGGTATTATCAATTGGTACTGGTGCGGTAATTTCTGCTAATAACATTTCTATTGGTAACTTTGCTAAAGACTATAATGGTATTAACCCTACAACGGGTTCTGCTATGGATTATTCTTGGTACCAAACGGGAATAAATAATAGTATTACTATTGGTGCAGGAGCAAATATTCATCTTTCTGGTGGTATTGATCTAGACGGTAATGGTAACTATTTGACACTTGCTGGTGATGCTACAGGTGCTACAACAGGTACTTTAAGTGCTGGTACAATTAGTGCAGGTAACTATTATAAAGCATATGCTACTGCAATTAGTGGTTTAAACTATGTATATACTGCTACAAGCCTAACAAGTGTAAATATTGGTGATAATTACAATATCGTATTGACATCTGGTGACTATGATACTGGTCATAGCAATATGTCAATTCTTGCTAATGATGGTAACATCGAAATCAATCAAAACGCTGGTAAATTTACTTTTGGTAATACTGTTGATGTAGTAGCAAACTCTGTTGTTATTGGTGATTATTATTTAAGCACAAATAATAGCTATGATGCTTCTACATATATATTCAGTCAAGGCGTTAGCTCTGCTGCAATGGCTTATGGTAGCAATGTAACCATGGATCTATCTGGTTCTGTTCTTTTGAATGGTGCTAATAACAGCATGACCTTTGGCAATGCATTGGTCTTAAATGCAGTTACTATGTCAATGGGTGCGGGTGTTGTTACAACAGCTCCTGTAAACGACTACTTCTCAGCTGGGTTAAATACAACAATTACTCTTCAAAGTGGTTTCACAGATACATTATCTAATGGTATTTTTGCTCTTCAAGGTTCAAGTATTTTAAGTGTTGCAAATGGTGATGTTAACTTTGCGGGTGCTAATGTTGGTGCTGCGAACTCTAACTGGTTCCAAATGGCAGATAGCAATAGCTTGATTGTTGATAATGGTTCTGTACTTTTAAATGGTACCGGTCAAACAATGGTGTTTGGCGCTAATGGTACTGTTCAAGCAGCTACTGACCTTGTTATGAATGGTACTAAACAAACATTTAGTATGGGTGATAATGCTCATCTATCTCTTGTTGCAGGTAACATTTCAGTAACAAATACCAGCCAAATCATGAGTTTTGGTGCTCTTGCTAGTGTTAATGCTACTTCATTGGTTTTGACAGGAACAACACAATCTGTTGTTTTAGGTTCTAGTGCAAGCGTTTCCTTAACCGGTGGCGTTAACATGTCAGGAACTGGTGAAACTTTTGCTGTTGGTAATGGTGGTAGTGTTGCTATCGCTGGTACAGGTAATAGCTTCGTACTTGCAGGAACAGGTCAAATTGTTAGTGTAGGTAATGATGCTAACTTCAGCATGGCAGGCACATATAATGTGAGTGCAGCTGCAGGTGGTACTCTTAGCACAATTATTGGTAGCAACACAAACGTAAGTGTTGGTGGCGATTTCGATCTTGCTACTTCTGCTAATTATAGCCAAGGTGCAGGTGGATCATTTAATGTTGCTAATAACGTTAGTATTGTAGGAAATGCTCCTACTTTATCATTTGGTTCTAATATTAACTATAATGTTGGTGCTGGATGGAATATTAGCGGTGTTTCCGATAAGATCGTATTGGGCGCAGGTGCTACAGGTACACTAGGAAATATTACATTTGCTGCTACTGCTAGAGATGGTGGGTTTGATACAGGTATTGCTGGTAGCGTTGATGCTAGTGGTAATGCAACATCAACTTTAGAAATGGGCAATGTTATTCTTACCAGTAACAATTCACTTACTTTAGGTGGACAAATTTCTGGTGGTAATGTTATTATGAATGCATCAAATACCCTTACGATTTCGGGTACAGGTGGTCATATTCATCTTACAGGTATTGCTGGTGTTGGAACCAATACATTAATTTCAGCTGCTGCTGGTAATAATGTAAGTATTGGTATAAATGGTATTCAACTTAGTGCTGCAACAACCAGTCTTACTTATGGTGGTAGTGGTACGTTAGCAGTGAATGGTAATATCCTTATCGCTAATACTGCTGAGGCAGCTACATTGAATATTGGTGCTAATACAAACTTCGAAGTTAGTACTGTTAATATGAATGCTGTTGCAACATCAATAACATTTGGTTCTAATGCAAGTTTCTCAGTTGCTGGATGGAGCTTTGCTGCTAATCAGAATAGTGTTGTGATTGGTGCTGGTGCTTCTGGTGGTTTAGGTGCTATTAACTTTGGTGCCGCAATTAGTGGTGGGGTATTTGATACCGGTAATGCAGCTACTCCTACTGAAGGTTCAACCGCTACATTAACTATTACTTCTGCTACAGTTAATAACAACAATATCTTGAATATGGGTGATTACACTTTTGCTAATACTGTAACACTTTCAGATTCTGGTGTATTGAACGTTTCTTCTGGTGCTGATGTAACCATTCAGAATTTATCATTAGATAATTCAGAGGGTACTGTTACTGTTAATGTTTCTACTGGTGCTACTCTAACGATTAATAGCTTGCAAACAACTGCAACAGCTACGAGTATGCCAGTTATTAACGTGAATGGCGGTGAGGTTATTATTGCGGGTCAAGCTATTACTGCTAGAAGTAGTATGAGTTATCACACTGTTAATTTTGATAGTAATCAAGCAAATGGTATTTATGCTTATGCTGGTAATATTGTGGATGAAAGTGGTCGATTAACTATTAATAACTTTGCATTATCACATAAATTGGTATTTGCAGCGCAAGATGGTTACCTTGACGAAACTCGTTATATCACCAGTTATGCTGATGGTGTCTTAACAGTTAGCTATGTGAATGCAACCACTGGAAAAACAGAACAGCTGGCTCAGTTTAATTATACACCTGCTGTTGAAGGTGAAGTTCCAAACGTCTTGATTACAACGGATGGTGCTTCTCCTACGGGTTATGATTTGGTTATCACGAAGTGTTTCTTAACGGGCACTCATCTTTTGACACCAGAAGGTGAAGTTACTGTTGAAAACCTTAAAGCTGGTGATCATGTGGTTACCCTTGAGAATGGACAACAGGTCAGCAAGGAAATTGTTTGGGCTGGTAATATGGATGTCAATGTAAACCATTATGAAAATAAAGGTCCATTATATCCTGTTCGTATCAAAGCACATGCATTTGGATTAAACCAACCTTGTCGTGATTTATTGGTAACCCCAGAACATACCATTTTTGTTGATGGTGGGCTGATCCCAGCACGTATGTTGGTTAATGGACGTTCTATTATCGTAGATACAACCATTGAACAATTTACTGTTTACCATATTGAAACAGAAACACACTCAATTCTGTTATCAGAAAATCTAACAACTGAGTCATATTTGAACACAGATGATCGTCATTTATTCAACGGTGATGTTGCTAACTTGCACTTAACCTTTGACGAAAATGCAGACCATCAAAGTTGGGAAAATAGTGCAGCTGCACCATTGACTGTTGCAAGAGACCAAGTAGAGCCAATTTGGCAACGTTTGGATCGTCGCGCAACACAACAAGGATATGCACTTGTTTCTAAACCTGAAGTTACCCGTGACCCAGCTCTTTGCTTGATCACACAAAAAGGTGAGAGACTTCAACCTGTTGATGTTAAAGGAAATACATATAG
>NZ_AGFR01000015.1 GCF_000231445.1 Commensalibacter intestini A911 | reverse complement strand
CCCTCTAGCCTATCTCCCTTATAAATAAGGAATGTATTTAATGACAAAATACACAATAGAAATATTTGATCCTATGGCTTGGAGTCAAGAGGATTTAGCAAATAAAAAGAAATTAGAAGGCGATATCATTATGTTTGATCGTCTTGCAAGCCAATTCTTTTCCTTTGATGCACTCAATAAACGTTACCACGAATACCGTCAAAGATCATTGGACGCTCAAGAAGAACTACAGGCATTAATCGCATCTAACAACGGCTTAAATATCCCATGGGAGATTTTCCATGGAAGATAAAATTCAGCTCGAAATTATTAAATGTGAACTTGATATCGCTAATAGAAGAATTAAAACACTTCAAAAAATCATTAAAATTAAAGATGAAATAATTGCAAACCTTTCAGAAAAACAAGTTGCTGTTTCATTCGATAAGCACAGCATTCATAGAATTGGGAATGTGAAAAATGGTTAATATTCAAGAATACCTTATTGGTATGCACAATAAGCATATTCGTGAACCATTCAACAAATATGTAAAGTCAATTACGAATAGTGAGGCACCAGAAGAGCAAAAACTTCTTAATGCTATTTATGATCTTGAATTCTTTATTGAAAAAGCTACGAAATGTGCAAAGGAGTTTAGAGAAACTCTCAATCTTGAGATGCAAGGAAATGGAGTTATTAGTTTTAAAGGAGATAATTCAACAGCGACTTTAGTAAAAGCAACTCAAACAGCACAAATCATTAATGCAGATAAAATAGCAGAGCTACGACCTGATCTTATGGTTGCATCAGAAATAAGGCCAGATCGAACGGAAATAGCAAAGTTGCTACGAAAAGGTGAAGTAATACAAGGTGCTGTTTTATCAAATGGCGGGCCTCCAGTTTTAAAGATTACCGCAATTAAAAATAAAACCAATCCTTATGCTAAAGGAGTTGAAGAAAATGTCTAATGATGTAGTTACCATTCAAAAGGTAGGATTTGAAAGAAATACAAGTTTAGAGCCTCAAAGCTTAGGTGAACTAATAAAATATGCTGAGTATATTTACAATGCTTCTATGGTTCCCAAGACATTTACTCCAGCAGATATAGTCGTTGCGGTACAATTAGGAACTTCTATTGGATTATCTGTGGCTCAATCTTTACATAATATTGCAATAATTAATGGGAAACCGTCTATTTATGGAGATATGATGCTCGCCCTTTGTAGAGCATCCCCATTGTGCGAATATGTAAAAGAAGAAATGTTGGGTAATAAAAAAGAAGAATGGGTTGCTATTTGCACTGTTAAACGCAAAGGTAATCCAGAAGTTATTAGTAAATTTTCTTGGCAAGATGCTGTTGATGCAAAATTAACTGGCAAGCCTGGCCCTTGGTTGTCTTATCCTAAACGAATGCTTCAAATGCGTGCAAGGGGGTTTGCTTTACGTGATGCTTTTCCTGATTTATTAAATGGACTTATTTCTCAAGAAGAGGCTCAAGATTATCCAACGCAAACAATAGAGCCACCACCTGTTCAATTGCAATCAAAGCCAGTTGCTGAACAAGAAGTTATTCAAGAAATGCCATCTATTGAACCAGAAAAATCAGAGCTTATTAAAAGATATGACTGGCTGGTTGGTCAATTAACAGACATTGAAAGTCGTGAGTATTTAGAAAAATTAACATCACAGACAAAAATAATCAATCTTCGTAATGAACTAACAGAAAAAGAACCTAAATTAGCTGCTGTTATCACCGATCTAATCGAACAAGCTCTTGCTTCATTTGAAGAACAAGGAGAATTAGCAAATGCTGTATAATCCATTAAAAACATTTGAAGATAAAGTATATGCACTTCCTATTAATGCGTTTTTCTCTGAGAGTTGGAGCCGTAATGGACAAAAACACTATACGGAAGAATTAGGCATTACAGAGAGCGAAACCTATACTATGGATAATTATACACGTATTATCCTTAAACGCCTTGTAAAAGCTTCTGACGTGAGAATTAGAGCGTTTGGATCAACCGTTTATTATGATGAAACAATAGACAAACGCACTTTTGAATATGAAAAGTGGATTAATATTGATTCGTTATACAGCCCAGACGGAGAATACCCATTCGAACACGTAGGCGGTTTAAATGATGATAAGGAGAACGTTTGTATGGCCCTAGACGATATTACATCTTTCACCATACTTCCTACGCAGAAACCAACAAATGTAAAAAGGTATAAGCCATGTTTGTAGCTATTTGTTTAGTAGTTTTATTCAGCATCTGGCTTGGCTATGTATTTGGATATTTTATCAGAGGGTTAAAAGAATGAAAAGACATTTATCTATAACAGGACGATTTATGAATGGTGGCGAAGATTTCCTTGTTGTTAGGATTTTAAATGAACCTTTAAGTATAAGAATTTACGAAAAACCAGAGGTTATTACTCAAGATGTGTTTAATCAATGTGTAGAAGATGAATTTCCATCTTTCCAAAGATCATGCGTTGCAGGGAAATTGAATGCTGCCAATCATCTTATTATCGGTTTTAAAGATGATTTCAAAGATGAATCTGTAAAACCAAATTTCATTTATGGAGTTGAACAATGACGATTATAAAACAAATTGAGAGCTGGTTTAAAGCTGCTGTGCCAGAGCCAACAGATGACAATAGACGGGTTCAGCTCGGTTGTCATTTGGAGGAAGTTTCAGAGATGACTGATTGTTTACAACTAACCACAGAATCAGTAAGTTCTTTTGAAGTTGATATGAAAGATTCAGAATTAAGTAATGCCTTAAATAGATATTCACATATTTTCAAAAATGGTCGTGATAGGTCATCGACTGTTAGATATGAAAATATAATAATACTAGACAAAACCGCC
>NZ_AGFR01000016.1 GCF_000231445.1 Commensalibacter intestini A911 | reverse complement strand
GGTGCACACTACAAGCAGTGGCATGGAATAGCAACACGGCACCTGAAACACTACAGCTAATCGTAGAGAAAACAGATAATTGGCGCACACTACGAGCAGTGGCACGGAATAGCAACGCTACACCAGAGATACTCCAACAGATCGTAGAGAAAACCGATGATGTAGATGTGCTACAAGCAGTGGCACGGAATAGCAACGCTACACCAGAGATACTCCAACAGATCGTAGAGAAAACAGATAATTGGTGCACACTACGAGCAGTGGCACGGAATAGCAACGCTACACCAGAGATACTCCAACAGATCGTAGAGAAAACAGATAATTGGTGCACACTACAAGCAGTGGCACGGAATAGCAACGCTACACCTGAAACACTACAGCTAATCGCAGAGAAAACCGATGATTGGCGCACACTACAAGCAGTGGCATGGAATAGCAACGCTACACCTGAAACACTACAGCTAATCGCAGAGAAAACCGATGATTGGTGCACACTACAAGCAGTGGCAGAGAATAGCAACACGGCACCTGAAGCACTACAGCTAATCGTAGAGAAAGCCGATAATTTGTGCACACTACGAGCAGTGGCATGGAATAGCAACGCTACACCTGAAACACTAGATATTGTAAATAAAAAAAATAGGCTAGCTCTTCAACCTTCTAGCCCATTTCCCCTTA
>NZ_AGFR01000017.1 GCF_000231445.1 Commensalibacter intestini A911 | reverse complement strand
AATAAAAATCGTGAAATGTAACTTCATTATTTGTGACTAATGAAATTTTTTTAATTTTATCTAAAGAGGGGGTCATTATTCCATTAATCCATCTTGAAATAGAGGCTTGTTTAACACCGATTAATTTCCCCGCTTCCTCTTGAGATAATTTGTTTTTATTAATCCAATCTTCTAAACGCATATTTCTATTCCGATTTAAATTCTATTTATACGTATAACGTATATTTATAAAAAACGCAATATACTTTATTCGCCATAGATAATTTTAATCGTAATGGTAGGATAAGAGAATGAAGTTTATATCAATCGAAAAACACAAACATATAAAAGCTTGGAGAAAACATTTTAAATTTTCTCAAGAAAAGCTTGCAGAAATGCTCGGAACCGCTCAACCTAATATAACAAGATGGGAGAGTGGCGCTATGGCTATTGATGATAAAACTTTTAAAAAAATCGCAGCAGCATTAGGAATTGACCCTTTAAAACTACTTGTATCACCACAAGACGCACCTACAATTGATTTTTTATCAAAAATGAACAGTATTATTCAGAAAATGGATGATGAAACAAAAATGCAATGGCTGTCTTTGGGTGAAAAATTAACAAATAAAAAATAATATTCGTAATTCGTATATTTTTTTATTGACATATATACGTAATACGTATAAAACAACCTCATGGCCACGATGGTCATGGGGTCTTGTGTTTTTATAACAATAAAAACGTTTAAAGGTGCTATGAAGCAAGACCCCTCTTTATTATTAGGAGGAGGACTATGAGTGAAAAATTATGGCTTAATAAAAAAGAAGTATGCGAAAGATTAGGTGGTGTCAATTATAGTGTTATTGACGAACTTATAGAAGAAAAAGATTTTCCTTTACCTGTCGATTTAATAGGTGGAGGACGTAAAAAGTTTTACGTTCCAGC
>NZ_AGFR01000018.1 GCF_000231445.1 Commensalibacter intestini A911 | reverse complement strand
CTAACTACTGTCCCATCTTTGTTTTTACCACTTCTTACCCAACTTTGAGGGGTATCTAAACTTACAGGAAGCCAAACTTCATTATTATCATTAGTGCCAACAACACCATTAGCTTTATTAATACTATCTGTTGTTAAGAATTTAGATGTATCAATATTTGAATCGCTGTTATCTGTAATCTTTTGCTCTAATTCTGCAACTTTAGTTGTAGCAGTATCAGCAGAAGTTTTAATATCAATTAGAGGTGTTTTGGTGTTTCCCCCATCTGAACTAACATAACAATCTGTTAAGTTTAAATCTTTAGGTGCATTTGTTTGGATATCAGCCATTTTTTTAAAATCCTTTATTTGTTAAGCAGCGCAAAGAACGCCATTATTGTTAATTGTTTTTGGAAAGAATACAGAACCATCAGTCATAATAATATTTGAATTTAATGATAGCCCTGTAGGAAGTTGTTTAGTGCCATTTAAGTAGGTATCTGGTACTGTATAGATGTTACCATTTAACAATAAATCATCTGGTAATTCACCAATAGTTTCGGGAACAGTTACAATACCTTCTTGAATGTAAATTCCTTCAGTATCAGCTTTAATTGTAGAACCATCTGACATCTGAAAAATAAAACCAGAAGAAGAAACCGAAATACTTTCAATTTTCGTATTATTATGACCTGATGGGCCTTGCCCACCCATCACATAATTCGCATCTAAGCCAACTTGCAAAACCCCCGCTGGCCTTATAGGCAAAACACAAGTAAACTCTAAAACTTCCCCTGATAATGTGGTAATAATAAATAAAATACCAACATTGGTAATACCCTCACCACCGGAAAGTAAAACTTTAAAAGTCTGTTTATCATAAGTTGCTTGGGTTCCTGTTACTGTGTCATCGTTTGGATAAACTTCAACTTTACTAATCGTATCCCCAGAAATCATTCGATTACTTAGATCAAATGAATAATATTTTCTTTCTTGAATGCCCTTGCAGATTAATTTTAAAACCGTTGATGATAAGCAACCTGACGGTAATACTAAAGGGCTTCTATTTTCTTGCGTTACTGTGTCATCACTTGTAGTAGTATCATCAGTAGATGTATTATCATCTGTATTAGAACTGCAATTTAATTTTTCTTCTGGAATATATACCATTTTAAAACCTTATAAATAATTATAATTTGTTAATTTGTTAGATTAAACAGTGCATAACCTCCTGCACCACTCCCACCAACCCAATAGCCAACAGACTGTTTTCGATCTATTGTGCAACCCCCACCGCCTCCAGCGCCATATCCCGTAGCACTTTCCCCAGTATCCGCCCAAGTTGGTTGCCCGCCTATTCCTAATGGTGTATTTGCACCTGCTCCACCAATTTTATCGTTATTATTGGCTTTTGCCCCATCCCCACCCGATACACCATTTGGTGAACCACCTGATCCACCTGTCGGATTGGTTCCAGAATAGTTCATCGCAAGCGCATTTTGACCACCCACACCACCTGTCACTCGCAATTTCTCTTCATCATTTATTAAAATATAACTGTCAGCACCGTTTCCTCCTTGTGTTTCGTATTTAGAAGTAGGCACGCCACCTTTACCAATATGAATTGTGATTGTTTCACCGCCCGATAAAGGAAAACTAATATCCTGCTGATAGCCACCGGAACCGCCACCACCGCCACTGGCACCATACCCTGTTTCATCACCACCACCACCAGAACCACCACCGGCCATCAGCCAAGTTAATTGTATTGAGCGTGCTTCATTAGGGGCTTGAAATGTATAATCTCCTGAATTAGTAACCTCTCGATAAATGGCGTTTGACCAACTTGTGGCTTTAATTAGCCCACCTTTAACAAATCCAGTAGGAACCCAAGGAATAGTATAATTTTGATTTCTCAGTGCTTGGACGTGATCTGATAACTCTTGCCAATCACTTGCCATAATTAAATCACCTGTTTTTTTTGTGTTTTGATATTGAAAAACAGGTATTTGACTATAAAATTTAATGATCTCGTTATAATCAGAAGCCTTAATTAATCCAGATAAAAGTAAAGAATTGTTTAAATAACCAAAAGCCATTAACAAACTCCTATTGATTTTACTGCACATTCTACCAAGCAAATATCTTCTTCAACTTTATCTTCCAAAGAAAAACCAATAATATTTTCGGACGGTTTGGCTTTAATCGCTATCCCATCAACATTTGAAACAGTTATAGGATCACCTTTTGATATTGCCCCTATAACTTTGACGGGAACCCGGCCTGCTAATGCTACTAGCAACGCAAGTGGATGATTTTTAATGGTTTCATTTATTTTAAGTCCTGGATTAGTAGAAATAATTCCCATAAAAAAACCGCCCTTTGAGGCGGTTGTGATCTCGTTTATTCCCCCGACTTTTACAATCGTTCCTGGATCATATTTTTGATCAGAAATATAATACTCTGCTAAATCAGCATAATCTGCTTGCAACGCCGTTCCATTAAAAAACTTTGCAGATATATTACCTTGATTATCAAAAGCATAATCGTATTTGTTTTCGCCACCCGTGACATTTAAGATAACATTATTAGAAGTCGCAGCATGTTCTTGAAAATACAAAGCAGCATTCATATTGCTACCATTATCAAATTGGAATCTAAGACTACTTGTATTTCTATATTCTCCCGCAGCAACTGCCTCAGCATTAGAAGATAGTAGCAAATCATTGTTTTTAACTTGAACACTACTAGCCGTAACTACTGACTGTGGGAAATAAACAGAAGTATCAAACGTAACTTTATCACCATTATTATTAGTTATTGTATTCGTTTGCACCGCATCAGTCGTAAGCTCCCCAGCATTATTAAAACTCATACTTTTTGTTGTGCCACCACCAGATGCTTGAAAAATTAACGCCGTTTCTTCACCAGGGTGCTCTTGTAAATAAATAGAGCCCGCAACACCGCGTTTTGTGAGTTTAAATTCAATACCATTCCCATGTATAAAACCATTACCATCAGCAGTAGTATTATCACTTTGTATCGTTACATTACCATCCTGCACAGTCGATTCATTAACTGTAATAGTCTTTGAACTTATAGCTGTTTCAGCAAAAATACTTTTACATGAAAATTTTCCAAAATTATCAAAAGTATAATTATAATAATTTCCACCACCAGAGGCATAAAATATTAGATTATTAGAAGTTCCAGCATATTCTTGGAAGTATATACACCCTTGCATACTGGTATCTTTTCCAAATTGCCAAAGTATAGAATTGGTATTTCTATAACTACCACTATCCACCTTTTCGGCATTTGAAATTAATTTTAAATCATTATAATTAAGTGAAAATGAGTTTTGAGCAACAAATGACTGTGGAAAATAAACAGAAGTATCAAACGTAACTTTACCAGAACCATTATTTGTTATTGTATTAAATTGTCCCTTCGCCCCAATAAATGACGAATATTGCCCATAAAGGTTAATACTACCGTTGTCAAAGGTTATTAAAGTAACATTATCAGAGTTTTTAATAAACCACGTATTATCTTGACCCATTAAATATGTTTTATCATTACCGCCCCACAAATAATTTCCATTTGTGTGCATCGCACCTGTTATAGTATCACCAGCCTTTTCGTAATAAGGATTAAAATCAATAGACCCCAGTTTATCATCAACATAAGATTGATCAGCTTTATCTTTAATTTGATTTAAAGCTACAGCCGTAATACGATTGGATATTATCGCACCTTGGCTCCATTTTCTCGCGACAGTATCTTCTTGCCCTCGCAAAACAGTAAAACGATCTTCATCTTTTGATGTAACCCAACAAATTTCCGTATTATCATCATTGCTATCAGCAGATAATGTAATCGTAAAATACTCATTTTTACTATTGTCTGGGTCTGGGAATAAAATGCCTGTTCCCGTAGAAACTGCAATAATCGTCGCATTTTCATCAATATTCGTGCTTAATAATGTATTTAAATTATTTCCAAATAGAAATTTATCCATTTATTTCGTTCTCCAAAACAAAATTAAACATAAAAGGAAGATTAATAAGGCCGTTCGCCATAACATCACGTAATAATGTCATAAAAGGCGATTTTGCTAATTCATTGAGAATAGTGATTTTGAATTGTTTATCGTGGACTTGAATAGAAATGTCATTAATATCAATTACATTCGGACAAGTAATGTTTAAAAAGCGAATTATTCGCCTCTTTAAATATGGGATACTAAAACAGAAACCATCACCTTTATAAAAATTCCATTGGATTACTTTTTTAAACTCTTCGTCACTCATTGTATGAGCTGTAGAATATTTAATTATTCTTGCTGCATTTGGATCAACAACATTCGGAGTTACGGTATTTAATCCCCGATATATTAAATTATGGGCATAAAGGACCTGCTTACGACTGATACCATAGATATTCTTTGCTACATAATCCAACCACAATCCAGATTTTGTATAGAAATTAGGAAGATTTAAATTCCTTATTTCGTCTAAATATTGATCTGACAACTCATTGTAAGTATCAACAAATACCTTTAAGTAAGGATCACCACGCCACTGCCAATATAAATAAGCATAAAGATTGTGATGATATAACTCTGGTTCATTTGATCCCTCTGTATCAACTGTATTTACCATCTGTCACCGTTATATTTTCTGATTGTGTATAAAAATATGATTGAGGATCACCACGAATAATATTTTCGCTTGAAGTTGGCTTTTGTTGAACGCCATTGATAAAAACTAAAATATCTATTTTTGTAATAAGATTTTGATTAAAAACTTGATCAACACCATCTAAGAAAATCTTTTGGATTTCATAAAGATTAATAACTTCACCGATGCGGATTTGATTAATATACTCAACAATCAATGGTACTGTAGTATTTGAAATAGCCCCTACATATAAACTACTATCATCTTCCATTTTCCATATTAGCTGAATACTAACTTTTTCTTGTAACGGGACAATAAATGGAACTGTATAGCTATCCACACCATCTCTTAAAATAACTAATCTATTTCTTACATTGGTATTTAAAATCAAACCGCCAGTATAATCCTCTGCATCTATTGTATCGACAGGAATGGAAAAGCTATTATCGCTCAAAACAGTAATTGTGAATTGTTGGTTTTGTAGAAAAGAATACCCATCACCAGAAAAAGAAACGACATCACTCGTTTTTAAGCCATGTGTTAAATTAGTATAAATAACAGTAGGATTGCCTTTATCTAAACGAGAAACTTGAATTTCTGATGGTTTTAAAATCCCAATTGTTGGAATTGTTTGAAATATCGCATTTGCAATATCATAAGGATCACCCCCACCGCAAATCACAGAATAACCATCACCATTTACTACAATAGAAAGTAGTCTTTCTTGCACGCCATCAATTGATAATAATCTAGTTCTAATCATTGTTGGGGTTGCGGTTGATGTTACAAGACCGGCCTCCATAATACGGCTACGATATTGTGTTGTAGTCTCAGCAGCAGTGCCAATCATTCCTACTTGTGGATTAGTAACACTCAATTCAACGTCGCTTCTTACAGAAGATTCTATCTTGGTGATCGTATTCGCTGGCATATCGAATGTATCGCTATCCTGAGCCAACACATATACCTGACCTGATGATCCATTTTGTGCAACTACAGTATCTTCTTGAACACTAAACCGATGGATACCATCTGACACAATAAAACCACGAGGAATAATAAAGCCTGGAGTTCCTGTAAAGATCACATAAGCACTACCATTCGTCCCAGATTTCCTAGAAATACCATAAACCATCCCCAATTGATCGAGTAATGCTTCATTTGCGGTTGATGGTGCTATCGAGTTTATCAAATCTACTTGTGCTTGATTAATAAAAACAAGGCTTCCACCACAAGTGCTTAACATATCCTCAATTAAAGTCCCTGGTAAATTAGCAGTATAATCAGGAACTTCATTTTCTATTTTAGCTTGTATTTGATCTCTAATTGCTTGAGGTGATGTCGGAGATACTCCAGCTTGAGTGATATTTAAATTAGCCATCTATTACGCTTCCATTAATTGTATCTGAAAATGTTTGCCCATTATTCGTAATAATATTCACATTATATGTTGGATCGTGTTGACTTGTGTCACGTTGGATATCAAGTGAAGCAAAATAAGGATTAAATTGATCTTTTACTAATGAAACATAATAATCAGGGTAAATACTGGTAGCGATTGTTTCCACGGCTGGTATGCCATAACTTGAATAAAATGGACTTTCTCCATACACTAGCCGTAAAACTTGAATTAACCCAAATATATAAACGTCATCATCATTAGTAAGAACCAACCACTCTTCTTTGCCAGTATCCTCATTTTTAATTTTATGGTATATTCTCATTAAAGAACCCCACCTGTAGGTTGCCCTTCATTTCCATTACTGTGCGTATGAGATTTAAATTCAGTTCCTCCAACAGTAAGCGTTCCTTTAATGTCAACATTGCCATTTACAGTAAGCTTATTTTTAATTGTTACATTGCCATTCAATTCTATTTTTGAAGCTGTAACAGCAATAGTATTGTGATTAACTGTGATATGAGTGGACCCGTCCTTGGTTTGTATCTTTACGCCGTCACTCTCACCATATAGAACCAAAGTGTTATTATTTTTAATCTCTGGCTGCGTTACACTAGCAATGGGTAAAAAGGCCATATTTTGGAAGTTAAACCCCATTTTCATTGTTGGAGCAACAAGACCTAAACCAATAATATGATCAATATTTACATATAATGGGATTAAAATCCCCCTACAGCCCTTTTGAATTGGGAACCTAATATATTCTGACCTCAGCAATGGCACGGTAATTTGAGGGTAATTATTCTCGGACGATACCTCAATATTCACAACTGCCAATGTGCCATCAAAAGATTCTACTGTTGCAGGAATGATATGACCTTGAGCATTACGGCTCATAACACTTTCATTTCTCGCAATATCATTTAATGATTTAAATATAGGATTATGTATCGGATCATCTGACATTTAAAATTCCCAATAAAAAAGCCACCGCAGTGGGTGGCTTTAAAGCTAATAAATTAAATAAACTACTTTGAAATCTCTCGATATATTAATAAAGGAGTAACTGACGCAATATTATCTGGTCGCCCCATCGTTGAACGAATAAGAGGTATACTCTCTGTGAATACATCCCACAAACCATTTCGACTAAACTCTATATTTTGATTAGAAACATCTTCATTTGGTTTAACATCTAATATTCCGATAATATTCCAAGCCCCCTTTAATGTTAATCCATATTTCATTAAAAGATCACTTGCCTGCCCAGTTAAAAACATTTTATCCAAAGTAAACCAAATATTTTTTGTATTATTCACCAAATGCCCCTGCTTCAATAAATTGAGATGTTTTTGCAACTACCTTACCTTCCGCAGTTTGTTTCACACCACTACCAGAAAGTTCAGATTCTCTAACTTGTTGTAAATATCCCAACTCATTCACTTGTGATAAAAACGAAGCAATGCGTCTGGTATCATTATATAAAAAATCATAAAGATTATTCTCTTTCGATCTTAATCCATCTACGGATACTTTCTCTTCGTTCTTTGACACGAACTTCTATTTCCTTTTGTTTTTTAATAATATTTTTCTGATAAAAGTCGACTTCTTTAACTGTTTTTAAGAGCATTTTTCCAAGTATATTTTTTTTCATTGATATTCTCCCTTTCGCACAATATCATTGTCGTTATAAAACGATAGGAAATAATAAACAAACTATATGTTATAATATTGTTTTACTATATAAAAAAGCCACCTCAATGGGTGGCTTGTGTGTGTTGTGATTGTTTTTTAATTTAAATATTAACTTCTATTTATCCTCAGTGTTTTTCTCAGTTTCGGCAGCTTGTTGATTATACAATTGTGCCATTCCAAAAAGAGAAAACACAGTTGCTGCCCCCGTAGATAGAGCATAAACAAAAGATAAAAAACCAATACAATTTAATATATTGAAATGATAAGTATGAGCGAAAAGTGCTAATAAAATTGCTATTAATTGAGTTAAAACAAAGTGAACAAATCTTGCTGCTATTTCTATATAATAAGATTTCCCCTCCCAAGCTATAAATTTAAACAAAGCTGTTGAAGGAAATGCAAATATAATTGCCATTGCTCCAATAGAAAACCCTAGTAAAGAAGGCAATATACCCAAAGCTAAAGATGACCAATCTTGTAACAACCATAATCGATATAATCCAGCTGTTAACAACACTGATAGCCACATCCACCTAGATTGGATAATAGCTTTGAACCCACCATATGCATTCCAATATCCACTTATTTCTGAAAAAAAAGCACTTTTCTTGCCTTTTTTACCAAAAATTAAACATATTATGAAGCTTAGACAATAATGTTTCATTAGGATTATTTTCAAACTGTATGATTTTTGGTTTATCTTCTGTAGATAGTTTTGTCTTTACACCATTATTGTCAACCCCTTCACCACGAACAAAACCATCTTCGGCAGCAACAATTGCTAAATTTTTTGTTTCTTGGTCGGGAGTTAACCTATCCTCTTTCTGATCTTTAAATAATATATATTCTGCTTTATGCGCATTCTGATCATTTAATCGTGCAAGAACTTTTTCTCTGACATCATCTGATGTTGCATCAGGATTAGGTTTCACAATGCCTATACTTAACTTATTTAAACCTGATAATTCTAAAATATTATCAACAACGCCATTTTCAGGAATAATTGTTATCTCAACAGCAGGAGCATTTTTATCTTGCATTTCAAAAGACATCAATTTTTTTAATATTGATTTAATCTGATTAGGCATAATAACTTTTTGCTGAGAATTTTTTCGTTCAATATATAATTTATGATCTTGAGTATTAAAAACATAATTAAATCTATAAGCTGATAAACCATAATCTTTAGAAATAGAGTCTATCATTTTTAATTTACTATTTTTCTCAGTATCATCTAACAACTTTTCACTATTTAAATCTACCCAATCTTTATTTTTACTGACTTCAGTCCAAGTTAATAAATGACCCTCAAAGAAGCTTTTATGTTCTTGAATTACTTTTGGCTGGGAAAAACGTGCTAATTTTTCTCCATTTGAAGCATACTCAACCCTTTTTCCAGCTGCGGTTTCAAATAATTTAAAATAAACCCCATCAGGGTGTGGAGTAGCTGCAATATTCACGACAATGACTTCAATTAACTTTTTCTTTGACATTTACATCACCAAAATAAATGATAAAACGTAATTATATCATTAAAATAATATTAAATCTATTGCCAACGCCTCCTTACTGTCATATCGTTTCGGTAAAGGAGATTTTTTATGTCAAGTAATAATTATGCAGTTTATCTCGTTCTTATCCCTTTATTTTTAAGCTTAATAACCGCCATTTGTTCTTATATAGTGGCGAAAAGAAAAGGTAGGAATGCACCGCTATGGTCTTTATGTACTTTTGCATTCAACCCTTTAATTATTCTTTTAGAATTTTTACCCAATAGAAACTGTAATAATTATACAATGGTGACATGCCCTACTTGTGGCAACAGGCACGCCAACGCTGCGAAATGCTGCCCCCATTGTGGCCAACCAAATCAACGTAAAGATTACTATCTTTTAACACCATTTGACCGAATGACCATCATCGGTGAATTTTTTGTCTGTTCACTACAGGGCATTATATTATTTATAGCTTTCTGCATTACCTACTATATATTCCTAGTATATTTCGTTTTTTCCGCAGCAATTATGGGGGCATTAACATCCGCTCTTTACGCATTATAAAAAAAGCCACTGATACTCGTGGCTTATGTTAAATCATTGATCGTTTAACTCACTATATAATGAACAACCCTTTTGTAATTTGTTTGAGCAAGCTTGTTTATAATATTCTTTTGCTTTTGCTTTATCTTGAACAACTCCATTACCATTTTCATATGCCATCCCTAAAAACAACATAGCTTCTGGCATACCTAATTTAGCAGCTTTTTCAAACCATTGATTAGATTTAAAATAATCTTGAACACCGTATTTATCAAAAGCATATATTAAACCAAGATGTAAATTCGCAATAGGAACTCCATTATTTGCCGCCTTTGTCAATAATTCAATTGCTTTCGAAACATCTTGCGTAACTCCCTTCCCATCTAAATATAAAAGACCAAGATTTACCAAAGAATAATTATCCCCTACCTCAACGCCTTTTTGAAACCATTCACTAGCTTTAGTTAAATCTTGAGGGATTCCTCTCCCACCATGTAAATATGCAATACCTAATTCTGCATCTGCGACCCCATCCCCACGATTTGCCATTTCCTCCACTTCAGACAATGGCTTTTCTCCATCTACTGTGAATCTTTTTTCATAATATTTTATCATGGCATCTTTATCACCATGATTCATTCTTTGTTTTAGTGTCGCAAGAGGCACATTATCTAAATTATCTGCAAAAACTTTAGGAGATGCGAAAAAAATCCCCACAAACAATAATAGAGAATATTTAAATAGTTTCATTTCATAAGAACCTTTCAAAATATAAAATAATTATTTTATATTTATCAAAACATTCCTATAAAGCAACCATAATCAATAAACCCCACCCATCTCTAATACTCCGCCATCTTGTCTTTTAATATCAACCACATATTCAGAGCTTATGGGCGATACCGTAATAACTGTCGCCCAGTCATTAGGTGATGCTGATTTATAATCCGCCAAATGTTGAACAGATATAACAACATAACGCCCTTGAAAAATTGGATTATTTCTGATGCCAGCATCTGTTCCACGATTAAAGTAATAATTGGCACCATCATTTGTAGGCGATATTTTCCCATATAATGAGGTTTCTTTTGGAAATACAATCACGTCATTCACCCCAATATCTGGTCGCATGACTAAAACTGACGAAATATTTCCATTATCTGTCCAAACTGGTTGCCCTATAAAATCAATCGTTTTTAATTGGGTCGTTTGCCCTAATATTTTATCAGATACAAATATTGTATTATTACGCTCATAGATGCGTATAGGGTTTGTCTTATAAACCTCGCTTTGTTCATTGACTGCACGAGCAAAATCTTCCAAGTTTTTTGCTACATTCCCATGTTTTAAAAGTGCTTTAAAGTCTCCTTTTGCGCTTACATCGACTACAATCTTATATTCAGGGTATGAAGCTTTTAAAGCTAATTCAATCGATTTACTAAACTCTTGATCTTTTTCACGATATAAAGTGATTTCCCGTTTATTATCGAATACCTCTGGTAGAAAGTAAAAGCTTAATGTTTGATTAGTTCCAGACCAATTCCCATGCGGTGACGCAATAATACCATTCAATAAAAGCCCGTAATTATCTTTTTCAACCATGTAGCCTTTTGTCATGCCACCATAGATGCGTATATGCTTCCCTTTGAAGTCATAGGCTTGTGAAAGTAATTTTAAAGGTAATCCTTGTATTTGAACATAAGAAGCCCCCCAAGCTGTATTATGATAGAAAGATATTGCCAGATTAAAAACAACATTCAATGCCCCAGGGTTCATTTGCCCGTTATCTTGATGGCTAGAATATATCTCTTTCTTCGTCTCTTGCGTTTGGGTCTCAGTTGTCTTTTCAGTTCCCCCCGCATTACTGGACTCAATTACCGTAGTTGTCTTTGTAAATATCTCAATTCTATAATATCTCATGAGCTACTTACATCCTTAACATAAATAAATCCAAGATCATCACGATAAATCAAAGTATTCTGTGAAAATAAATTAAAAACCAAGTTAATATCTAACGCCTCCGTTGACGAAATTAACGGAGCATTTCTAATAACATTTTGATTTAAATCCGATAACGTAAAAAACCACCGACGAGAGTAAATATTATACCACGTCTTAAAGATATAATTTCCACCATCTAAAGTAACTGTAATTTGAAACGGTGGGTTATTATTCTCTGATGGTGTAAAAGCATATCGACTATCTGCCATAATTAATTAAGCCCTGGTATTGTAAAGATACTTTTAGCCGTTCCCCAACTCGCCGTTGCAATATTACCGCCCGTGGCTTTACTCATAAAATTACTCAAAACCTGTTTGGATTGATCCGCAGAAATAAGCGGTTTAACAAAATCAAAACGCCAAATAGCCTGCACTTGGTGGGTATCTTCTGATCCTGATTGAATATCAACAATATTTGTTAATACGCAATCTTTATACACATATGAAGGTGTTAAAATCGTATATAAACCACCATTATTATTGTGATAATTTAAAGTATTAATTAGAGTTGAAAACTTAACCAGACGATCAAATGGTTTTTTTGTATCATCAGTCGGACAATAAGCTGTCAATGATATTTGCAATGGTTCAGTAATAAGCGTATTTGCAGCAGTGGTTTGATTTAAAAAAGGATACATTCCCACTGTATTTTGCATAACAGTGCCACCAGCAGTAGGTTTATAGCTGATAAATGGCGTTCCCTCTGTAATCCCACTAAAATTACCAATTAAAGCATTTACGCCAATATTTAATCCCTCAGTAATAGCGATAATTGGCCAAACGCCACCAGCAAGCTCTGCTATGCCCCCAGTTAATAAGATCGGAGATACTTCAAAAGCTAATTTATAAAGATTATAAAACATTAAAAATAACGTGTCCCTGCCATTTTAGTATTCACAGTTGCAGAACCGCCCGTATTATTATTGATATTAATATCGACTTTCTGCTGTTGCTGTTGCTGCTGTTGTCGTTGTACTTGACCTAATGCTCTTTCAACCTTATTCAAATACTCTTTTTCTTTTTCGGGTAATTTTGCTTCCCATTTTGCACCATATTGTTTCAAATGCTCTTGGAAACCCCCAATCCCCATATGATAAGCTACAGCATCTTTCCGATAATCTTTCCCAAACATACGATGTGCGTGGTCAATATAACGAGATGCTCCTTGAGCATTATCATAAAAGTCATAAGGATTTTTTACCCCATAATCTTTTTGAGCTGCCTTTGTCATTTGAAAAGCTCCAGCAGCAGTACTTTTAGGATTTTTTGCTAGATCATTATTATTAGATTCAACCTTTCTAATCGCCTCCATAAATCCTTGAGGTAAGCCAATCCTTTTATTAACCGCATCTAAATATCTGCCTTTCGCATATTCAGACATAGGATTGTTATCATTGGCTACACTACCTGGTAATGTTTTCCATCCTGGTTGTTGAACTAATGGCGTATAGTCCGCTTGTTGAACCAATGGCAACCGATCTAAACCTAAACCGCCGTAAGAGGTTTTTTGTATTCCTCCATTTGAATCATTTCCAAAAGGCCATAATTTCCTTAATAAATTCCCAAAAGGCGTTATTAAATAATCTCTAAAAATATTTTTTAAAGGTTCAATTAAATTATCTTTAAATGCCCGACACATCGGATCAATAAGGTTATCTTTGAATATTTTACTCAGAGGCGTAAGTAAATAATCGCTAAATACTGTGCCTAATAACTTAAAGATAGAACCAAACCCGTCAAAGTTTTTCGTCCATTCCGTAACTTTTTTGATGCTATTTTGAGTAAAATCAATGATATTTTTAAAAATCTTAGGATCAAAAGCTTTTTCAAGTAATCCCTGAAAGAAATTCCCTAGCTTTTCAATCTGTGGAGCAATAGCAGCAATAGCCGTTGCAAACTTGTTTTTAATTAAATCCGACGTATTGGCTAAATTGGTATTTAAATCCTGCAACCGCTTTGAAGTGCTGTCATCTCTATTTAAAGTTTTACTTTGTTTTTGGTAATCAGCAAGTTTACTATTTAATTCTTTTTCTTTATAACTTCCTAATCTTAAAGCATCTGCAGCTGGAATACCCATCATTTTCAAAAATGGATCGGAACCTATAAGATCACTTTGACCCTGATATGCCCTTCCAATTTCAGCAGCTTTTTTCATTTTAGCTACTAAAATATCAGAAGTTGAAGTATTTTGCCCAACTCCTAACATTGGAAACATATTAGACTTTCTAATATCAGTCTTTTCTTGAGTGATCTGTTGCGCCCAACCTTGAAAGTCAATGTAAGGCGATAAGACATTCTTTCCTGCCAATGTTTGACCAGTTGTCATGCCTACATTGCGTGACTGCGATCTTAACTCAGTCGCACGGCTAGCAGCCCCACCAATACCAAATAAAGAACCTGTAACCGCCCCTAATGCAAGACCACCAATAATAGGGATAGACTTCAAGCCTTTTAGAAGTGTTCCTAACCCACCCCCTAAAACGCTAGCGCCTGCCCTCATACTAAACATAGTTAGCTTAGACATGGTAAAAGTGAGCTTCTTAATCGCATCAAGAAAAGCAGTGGATCCTTTGGAAACAATAGGATTACTTCGTATCTTTTTAACAGCGCTAGAAAAACGATTAGAAAAATCCCCCCATTTCTCCTTTACAGGTTGTGGAATTGCTCTTGCTGCAAGCATAGTGCCACTTTTAACCCCTGTGACACTTAAAGATTTTATAGAACTTCCTAGTTTACGAATTAAATTAGAAATGCCAGAAATATTCTTTTTATCTTCCTTATTATCTGAGGTTGCAACGGCGCTACCATTAATGATAGGGTGCTGCCCTTGGATATGCTTAAAAACGTCTTGAAAACGCTTTGACTTGGAAATAATACCCATCTGTATCTGAGAAATCACTCGCAAATCAGTAGCAATATTTTTCAATAAAGCAATGGCGTTCTTATCAATTTTAAAGCCAATTTCTTGAGGTTTAGACGCATCTTTTTTAAATGCTTTATATTTTGTAATAAAAGATGAGAACTTAGAAAAATCAGCCCCAATCTTTACTATAGGAATATTCGCCATAATTACCTCAATAAAAAAGCCACCGTTAAGGTGACTTACGACATGAACGCCATGTTATATCTTTGCCTGAAATGCTCGGCACAATCATATTTAGTTTTTACCCCACAAAATTCCGAAAGGTAATAATTCAATATATTGAACTGATCCTCGGTAATTTTATTCATTATGTAGGTATAGAAGTTTTCTTGCTCTGCTCGATAGTCCCTTTTTCTTTCGATGTCTCGGATGATTTCCGCCATTCCGTATAACTCAATAATGTCGATTGTATCGATGAACTTTCCAGAAGATACTTCAAGTGATCTTCGTTTTTCGGTAATATTCCTAGTAAGAGACACGAAAAAAAAATTATGGTGTTTAAAATTAAACTATCATCATCACTATCAATAAACTTACTTTTACGTGCCACAGATAAAGGAATAGCCTCTTTATCTTTAGATGCAATACTAACTAAAATAGTTCTTTCAATCTCATTGATAATTTCATCATACTTGTCTTGTGCGATATCTTGTAAGTCTAGCAAAGCTGTTTGCTGTATTAATGCCCCACCATCTTTATCAATTAAACTATTGATACGCCCAGCCAAAGATCGAAATATTGCATAATGCCTCTCGAAGAATGCCTTACTAATAGGCTTAAAGCATACTTCCACATCATCGCTAATATTTTCAATAAGATTAAAATTTTTGTCAAAATACATTATGCTTCATCCCAAATGTTCTGATTAATAATTTGAGAACCTATAATCTCAAAAGGAACAGCAGCAGTTGTTCCATTCAAATTAACTGTTCCAATTGTTTGAATGGAACATTGACGAAGCTCGAATGGGTCCATACCATTGCTATCAGGATATACCATAATCCTGCCAACAGTCGAATTTGTCTTAATAGCGTTCAACCATGTTGCAACAGCAGGGGAACTCTTAAGGATATGAACAGTTGCTCGCAGCCCCCAGTAAGGGTTCGGAGAATTAACAAACCCTGTCATCCCTCTTAATGGTAATACTGCATTTTCCTCAGCTCTAATATCAATACCTTCCTCTGAAAGATCAGTAGGAGAAATATTTAAACTACTATTTGATATAAAATTAAGGCTTGCTAAAAGCCGATTAATCGATGGTAATTCAACGGGTGTTAATGCCATTAAAATTCATCCTCTTAAGAAATAAAATCATTAATATTGAGATAAAACTTAATATGTTTCAGTGATTTTAACGGCATCACCTCAATCACAATCCCACCGTATAAGCCACTTTTATAGTCATCTGAATTTGCTTCGACATAAGTAGAGAAATCAGTTGCCGTAATCGTATAATTATTTTGTATAATACCGTAGGAAGCGCAATTACTTATAGCGTTAGTCACTGCATCTTTAATACGATTAATACCAGTTTGATCATAGTAAATCGGATTAATACTACTGTTCGAAGCTTCAATTAATAAGTTTGTAACCTGATCAATTAAGTAAAAGCGAATATAATCAATACCATACCAATATGAAAAATCATTACCATCAGATAAAATACCAGGGAAAAGTAAGCTCTTGGCATTTGTTGTATTGATCGGTGGTGCCACCAAAAGATTTGTGTTATAATTATCAATTAAACTTTTATTTAATCGCTCTGTATCGTCACCCATTGGTGCGGTACTATATAAATAGCGATACGTCATCGGATTGACTTTACTCAATGATGAGGGATTATAATTACTTAATTCATACCCAACCGCACCCGCAGCAACTTGATTATTCGATGTAATTCCAGAATTCGCAATTGTAAATAAAGACTTATATCCCTTTAATTTACTTTGGTTATTACTGGTATATTCATCTGTGCTTAAGGACCCTACGATATAACAAGCACTACTTGAAGATGCTAAAAGCTGCGTTGCCGTATTATACAAAATATTATTTGTAGAACTGCCAATATTTGTCCAGTTATAACCCGCAATACCGATATAACAATATTGATCTAATTTAACAATTGTATCGGCAGTCACGTTGCCTATGTCACATAATTTAACACTACGATTACCTTGCGAAAACCAACCTTTCACAGTGTCGATTAATTGCTGTCTGGCATCTGTTTCTTCATCGATTAAATACTGTCCGAGGTCGCTATAGCTATTTACTGTGACCTCTTGGGCGCAAGCTAACTTTAACGCCTTATTACCAAAAATTATCGCTTGTTGCTGCTGATTACTGTTTCGCGCAATTGTATTTTGCGAAACAGTAATACTAACGGCATCATTACCGCTCACATCTGAATACATTTTTTATCCCATCATTATTAATATTTAATAAAACTTGATCAATCATTTGATTATGCAAATCATCGTCCATATCGCCACCTTGATAATAAAATATCTCTAATTCGATTATTTTCTTTTGAGCTAAGGAGCCGATTTCATTTTGTGCTAATTGCTCATCTTTTATTCTTGGCATATTGAGAAAGCCGATCTTTTTGTAAAATAAAGACCATCTCTCAAGTTTTACTAAGAAATTAAGCGCCTCGTTATTGTCTAATCCGTATAAATTGATATCGACGTAATCTTTAGCTGGCTTGACTAAAAATAGGCTATTATCTACGTTAATAGTGTTAAAACTATTATTAAGAGCCTCTGTTTCTGTTACCCCTACAGTGATATAAGGCGGTTTTTTATTTAAAGGGACTAACCATTCAGGATAAATTGGATAATCAATGTTTACAAACTCAAAATATCCACAAGACAACAAAACAAATAGACCAATTGAATTAGTGAATTGAGCTTTTTTCTTTAAGAAATCATCTTTACTATCTAAAAGAATACTTCTTAATGCTGGCTCTATTACCCTGGCTATATTATGGAACAGCCCCGATTGCTCAGAATTATATCCAGTTTTTCTTAAAACATATAAATTGTTATTATACTCAAAGACGGACATCGTATCTAAACCATCTTGAGAAAAATCCAATAAAGGCTCTGTCGTAGTAATAATTAAACCAGAATCATTGCGGAAGTTTTGATCTTCATGACGCAACTCATTTTCATCATGGACCATACTAGCAACAAGCGTTTGTTCATTTCCTGTTTTAACCCAATAAACAAAGCCATCATAAGGGAGAATAACACGCTCATAAGTGATAAATGAAATCGTTTGCCCTTGCCTAACTGTATCTAAACCATCTTGCAAAGCTCCAGCATAATCACTCATTTAAAACTACCCCAGACGATATATGAACTCTCCATTTGTCCAGTATCAATAAAAGATGGTCGCCTTACCCCAACTTTCTTTTTACCCCGCACAATTCCTTTTCGTTTTCGTTTAAAACGATGAGAAACCCCATTTAAAGCAGCTTTCGTTGGAACCCCTGCAATCCCTACTGTTTCAACCTCTTGTGTGCTTAAAAAACGTTTCATTTCAGTAGAAATTTTACTAAATGCTGTATTAAAAGCACGTTTATTGACTTTCCCCGTTTGAATTTGCTCTTTCATAGCATTACTCATCGCATCAGCAATGTTATCCGCTATTTCTCCCTCATGACGCTCTACAAACTTTGTTAAAATCCCATATTTTTTTTCTAAAATCTGTGCAACACTTCCTGTTGTTGTAGTCTTAGAATAATTATAAGGATAATCAATAACACCAAGGTTGATTTCAGTAATCATTTTGAAAGCCCCCAAATATTTCCGATTTGCAATGCTAGTTTTAAATAAGCACGTCCGTAAGGAGTTCTTAATAAATCAAAATCATTTAAAGAGAGGTTTTTATAAAAATCTGGTGTCATATAGCTCACTGATGTTGCATTATCAGAAGCATTTTGAACAATACCATTGCGCCAAGTATTACTAGGGTTCATACCCATTGCTATAAGACGATTTCTATCAATGTAATTTAAATTAGCATCAAAACAAATCGTTACAAAAACATGCAATGCGTAATTATAAACAGCCTGTTGATATAAATATGGGTCATAAGATAAGAGCTCGAGAGGCACTAAATGATAAGAAAATTTAAAATTTTGATAAAGAAGCTTATATGCCCCTGAGCTTTCATCATTTAAGCCATCAATACCAAGGTTTTGCATTTCAACAAATTGCAAAAACCCTTCAAACGTTACTTTATCATCGCAAACCGTAGTTTTCATCTAAAACACCGTTACCATACCCAGAACCCTCTTGCAAAATGCGTAAACCAAAATTCTTGGGGTCCCTGCCTAAATCTTCCAAACCACCGACGTTAAAATTGACAGCGTTGTTAAGAAGTTTACTGCCAGTTTCTAAAAGAGATTGCCTACGTCTTTTTTGTCCCGAAGCTTGAGAGCAATGGAAATGATGTGCTTTTAAAGCAAACATTTCATCATCACTAAATGGCTTCCCAAATGAAAATGCGTAACCGTCAAATTTATCATTAGCCAAGGCCTCATCATACTCACGGAATCCATAATGATGCACTTGATCTAAAAGAGTTTTTAACAAATCAACGTTTGTATCTCTATACACCCTTTTTTGCGTGTAAGGCTCAAGATTTAATCTCCATGTTGCGCCCTTCCCTTGTCCTGGGACTTGAAAAGTAAAACTGAAAATTTGTGGTCGTAAATTAGCTAAAAATAAAGTGGCCATTTCTTACTCTTTAATAAAAAGCCTGTATTAAAACAGGCTTATAATTTATTTATTCTTGCTATCTGTTGCTGTGCTTGATGAACTCTTTGCTGGAGTATTTACGCTCCCACTTGAAGTAGTAGTATCTGATCCAGCATCGTTCTTGCTATCTGTTGCTGTGCTTGATGAAAAACTAAAAGTTTTAGTATCTGTTCCTGAGCCAGTATCATCAACAACTTCAACCGCAGCAGAAATAATAGTTGTAGCCTCTGGGCGAACCGCCCAACCTGGGGTCGCTCTCATTTCCATTTGAATATGAGTTGCTGTCCCTGGCATTGGAGTGATGAACTCCGTAGGAGCTGGAACATCTGCAAACATAAGGTTACAAGACGGGTCTTGCGGGCTAATGGATTGGCCAAAAATATTTGTATTAGGAATTCCATCATAGCCACTTAGATTAATTTCACGCATAGTTAAAATTAAAGCATCCGCACCATTCGCGCCTTTTCCTTTTAGAGTATCATCATACTGCCATAAAATAGCATCTCCTTTATCCTCTAAAATACTTTGAATTTGACCATAAACAGTTGCGGTCCCGCCACCTTTAACCTGATAGGAAGTCAATTGAACAATTTTACTTGTCTCAAGTAAGTTTAGAACACGTTGAGGGCCAAGCAATGTAAATACACATTTCATTCCTGCATGTTGTGTTCTATTTTGAATATCTTGAATTTCTTTCAACAAGAATTCTGAAACCTCACCAGGAATCATATTAAGCACATCTTTAGTATTATTGCTATCGGGGGGTATAACTGTTGCTTTAGCCCCTACAGCATTAAGCATTCCCTCACCATACTCCGGCTGGAACCCGTATAATAAAAGATCACGTAATTGATTAAAATGAGCTTGCTTTAATGCTAATGAAAAAGCACTTGGCACCGCTACATTGTAAGCAGCTCCGGCAGCAACTTCATGACGATTAAAAATCGCTTGATTTTGAATAAGATAGGTAAGTGTTTGAACTTGTGATAAATTAATATCTACAGTCGCCAATTCGTTTTGAGAATCTTGAGAAATAGAATTTCTTGTTTTAATCCCCATACGGTGCATATAAACAGCTTTATCAGCAAGACCTAGTGTTGCTTGAATACTGCTATTAGGTAGTAAATGAAAAGCGCCAGAACGTTGTGTTTGATCAACAAGCAACCCTGGTGCAGTGTAACTCGGATTCAGTTTAACAAAAGAAGGTGCTAAAAGAGACATCGATTATTCCTTATAACAATACCAAAGCACAAGTTCCTGCTGCATTCCAGGTAATCGCTTGGGTGCTTTGATCAATAGTTACTGTTTTTGAATTTTGAAGACCAAAAGCGATAATTTTCACAGCTAGTGCATTATCTGATCCTGCTTCAACTAATTGATTATTTGTAAAATCCCATGCAACTTTTACAGCCCCCAATGGGGTTCCAATATATTTTCTAAGTGCCGGATCACAAGCTAATGAAATACGTGCATTACATCCAAGGCGTAAATAATTGATAGTCCCACCGCCTGTAGTTGTGGGCACTTGATTAGCGCCTAATGTAAATAAGTTGTTTGATTGATTGAAAGTTGTAAATCCTGAAACACTATCACTTGCCGTTGCCAATTGAATGGATGCTTGTGGGTTACTTTTTAGTTGTGAAATATTTTCAACAATCGGCAATCCACCATAATAAATATTTGTATCTGTTCGACTGATTACCCCAGCAACTAAAGAATATCTTGCTGCTGGATCAGCTTCCATAACACCTTGCGTATAGCCTGTAGTATCGGTATAAAAAGACCCACTAGCAACCGATGTGCCAAGTGGGTTAAAACCTTGAATAGCCATTTTAAAATTCCTGATAATTTATATTAATGTGTTGTTGCAACCCGAGGTGGCGTAGAAAACATATTGGTAAAACCTGTAGATGCCCCTGTATATGAGTTGATTGTTCGTGCGCCATCGCTTGTTCTCATTTGCCTTAACTCACCTTTTTCTTGCAAGTTGACTTGAGCTGCTTTTTTCGCATCATTAGCTACTTCATCAACAGCAATTGCGATCAATTTTTTATCTTTGCGAAGATTGTCTAAACCATAATCTTTCCAGCGAGGCGAATGTTGAATAACACCACCCATAGCTCGAACACTATATTGCTCATACGTTTCAAATGACAAAGGCTTTGGGGCTTGCTTATTGTGCATCTGGTAAATAGGTGTATAAGTCTGCTGGCAATCGCTAATTTGACTACGTTCTTCGTCGCTAATTTCTTCACCCTCTTTACTTTTCATCAAAGCATCAATGGTTTTATTATCAATATCGGTTGTTCCCTCACCATCTACTTTTGATGGTTCTGCCCCACCGTCTGCATCAGGCTTACACGCATCTTTTTTTTTATCATCTGTTGGTTCTGACGGAGGCTCATTAGAATCTTTTTTAGATAATACATCGGAAAGTTTATCGCCGAGATGTTCCGCAAATCCTTTGAACATCTCTTTCATTTCATCGCGAGTAACTAGACGGTTTTCATCGTCATCTTTACGAGCTGCATCTAACTTTGGTTCTTGATTGTCTTTACGGCGTGCATCCTCACGAGTAGAACCTTCAGCTTCTTTTTTGGCTTTTTCGTATTGTTCACGGGCTCGATCTAAATATTCTTTATCTTTATCTGTAAAGTCTCCATTTTCAATACGCTCTTTAGCAAACTCAAGTTGTGCTTCAAACTTACGTTTACTTTCTTCCAAAAAAGCATTGTTATCATCTTTACGACAAGAATCTTGTCTGTTATTGCTGACCTTTTTCATCAGATCGTTATATTCATTATCTAAATCATTAGGCATAATAATTTTAGCTCCATTTTTATCGATTGAATTAATTGGGGTTGAAATACCTGGTAGTGCTTCCCCATCTTTATCCCAGACCCCATTCGAAACAATCGCCAAATGATCAACAACATAAGGGCTACTTTCATATAAAGCGCGCTTATTTTCCTCAAAATAAATTGGCTGATTTTTCGAACGATTACTTACACTGGGGCTTGTCGAATAAACTGTTTTCATTAACATTTCTGAAAATAGAGGACTGGCGATCTTAACAATAGCCCAAACCTCTTCATCAAAAACATAAGGTAAGATTACAGTGCCAACCTGTCTATTTCTTAAATATTCAGTATCAACATTGTCTTTATCTGGATGATCAAAGACTACTCTCACCCCATTACAAAGGTTTAGGAACTTCTTTGATAGAAATTCTTTTGGATCCCTGTATGTAATTTCTGTTTGCTTATCTTCTAAATTGCGCTTTGCAGTACCTGTTCCTGTCAAACGCATATCAAAAAGATAATTGCCATCAAAGTATTGTGGTGATGCCAATTCGCCCTTAGCAATAGCTTGAGCTACATCATGTTCATCATAACTACCCCATTGTATAGCTGTATAGACTGTATCCATACAATCAGAAGGTAAATCATTAATTGGAAACAAACGGGCATCTATTAACTCATCTGTATCTAAAGATACCTCTTTTAATTCTTTTAGACGAAAGGGTATAAATGAAATAAATAAATCTTCATATCGTATATTACAGAAACTATCCTCAATCGGTTTTGTAAGCTCAATTCCCGTTTCTTCGCAAGTTTCACGTATAGCCGTTTCAAAAGGGTTTTCCTCCCTTTCTTTATGGCCACCAGGGAAACTCCATAAATTATTATCTTTACGTTTAACCAAAAGAATAGACTTACCCACCTTAATCATGGCGCAGGCAATAAAATCAACCATTGATATACTCTTTTCCTTTTTTGGTTAAATAGCTTTCTGGTATATCGTAAAGGGTAAAGAAATAAGTGCCATAACATCTACAAAATGGCTCTTGTCCAAAACCATCAATATCATTGATGTATTGAATTCCATCTTTTTTGATATAACCATTCTTTACGAAATAATTATCCTTGTAAAAAAATAGCTTCTTATCTCGTTCTTTATGATCTTTACGATAGTTATAGTTTGCTTCTTGCCAATGGCTATGCCACTCAACACATATTGCACCTTGATCTTGAGCAATTGCATCATTAACAGCAGCACTTAATTTATGCCCTTGATCAATTAATACTCTCCTTTCTTCAAAGGATTGTTTAATCAAAGGTTTAATAATATCCTTTACAGCCTCTCTAGGCTTTTCTTTTGCCTCTGAAACACTATTTGTAGGAACGCCAGATAACCAACCCTCAAAACGCCTCAAAGTAGCATTAACCTGTTGTTCTCGATTATGTTGAATTAAAGAAACTGAGAACATTACCCGTTCACGCAAAAACTTTTGAGAACTTTCAGTTAAACGTGCTTTCGTGAAATTAAGCGCGTTTCCTTTGAAGTTTTTTCGCAGACTTTTCCTAGTTAATTGTTTTTTTAAAACTCCATCTAAATGCTTGCGAATAGGCTCAGGATCAACAACTTTATTTTCATTTTTTAAAAGGTCTAAAAGCTCATGTTGCCAAGATTGCATCATTTCATACGTGATTACATCCGTTTTGGCTGCATTATCCTGAACCTTTTTTAAAAAAAGTAATACACGTTTAAGCAGTGTCATTTGGTTGATCCTGACTTTTGCCATTTAACAAAAAATTTACTAACTTGTCTGCACCTTCATTTTCAATAAATTCTTGTATATCATTAGAATCAAAATCAATTTTAACTTTATTCACGCTTCGTAAATCATTAAAATTATCCATCATCCAGCAAATTAGTTGGCTTTTTGTTTGCGGATCAACTTTATCATAAACGCTATCAAAGATAGTTTTAATAGAATTAATTTTTTTTACATCACCATCTAATATTTCGCCCTCAGTTTCCGTTAAAAATGATGGGAAACTATAAGAAAAACCATTCTTTAACTCTTGAAATCTAATTTTATAAAGGCGTTTTTTTTCTTCAATTGGTAAATTTTTATCAAAAAATGAAGAGTTTTGAGAATTTAAAGAATCAATAAAGTTGAAATCCCATGCTAAGTCCATGACTAGATTGTCACAAAAATTAAATATAGGCTCTAACCATTGACGCTTGCTATCAACATGCCTACCAATATTTTTAGTATCTTCAGATCCCTCGCCAAAGCCCGCAGTAAACTTCTGTCCATTTAGTAAAACAACAGGTAAATCAATAGCGTTGGCTATATCTTCAATAATATGACGACGTGCTGTATCAATTGAATTATCAACATTGGTCATGTTTAAGGTGCTAATATCTTCATTGATACCAACATTTAAAACATTATTATTAATACCCTCTAATATTAATTCTCTTTTTTGTTCAAAGGCTTTCCCTTGTAAATTAGTTGGGCTTCCGCTTTGCTGCATTTTAGCGATAATTAAAGCTGCTTTTCGTGCCACCGTATTATCAGCCCCCATCACATCAACGTAAGACTGTAATAGAGAAGCGCAGTTTTGAAACACACTGCGTCCTGCAAATCCATAAGCAGAATTGATATATTCTATATAAATAGGGTCGCCATTACTAAGAATAATTGAGCGATCTTTAGCTAATGCTTGTCCAGAACGATACACCTCCTTTAATTCAAGGAAATCAGCAGATTCAAGGTTTTGGTTTTGTGTCGCGCTTCCAGCAATATTTAAAGCGTCGTAAACTAACGGTGTGATCGTATAATCATTTAGATTTTTATCATTAGGAATATTTTCACTATCGTCTAGGTCTTTAATTTTTATAAAAAGTGCTGCAATTCCATATAATCTTGAGGTAATAGCTAAATTTCTAATAGCTCTCGTTAAATTTAACTCTTTCCATTTTTTATTGAATTGGTCGATTAACTCAGGACTTAACTCATGTTTAACATTTAAAATTCGCTCTTTATTTAAAGTTAAATCAATCGGCAAATCAACAATACGCTTACCTAACGGATGATAAACATAAAGCTGCTTACATAAATTGTATGAAAGATAACTAGGGTTTGTATATTGTTCATTATTAAATGTTTGATTAAATGTTCGATTTAAACAAGCAAAGCCCGATGTATTATCATATTGTAGCATCTGCTAATGAATCCTTAATCCCTATTGCAACGCCATAAGAAAAAGCGTCCAACAAATCATCTTGCCTTTTGTCTGCATCCTTATCCCCTGGGGAAAATGATACGACTTGTTTAACTAAGTGATTTCTTGTTATGTCTCTGAATTTAGTTGTTTTGTAATAAGCATAAGATGAAAATTTTACCTTTCCATCCCGCACAACATCGGAAATCAAAATGCAACGCCGATCTTTCCCTAATGCTGTTAATTTTGAATCAATCGCATAGACATCTAATCCTTGGCTCATTGCCTTTTGAATTAGAACTGTCCCCACCGCTTTATCTTCGATATAAATACCCGCAGCGCCTCGAATAGCTTTTGTTTCAACTGCCCACGCTTCTAACTTATGAAAAACGGTAGATAGCCAGTCATCAAGTAAATACCCCTCTAACTCGACCAAATCCCAATCAAGCACCGTTAGTGGCTGCTTCTCGTCAAAGGTATTTAATCCCCAGTATAAAACTGACGTGCCATCTTTACCCGCACCGCCCTTTAAAGTTGTATCTATCGTTGCAAAAACTAAATTGATATGAAGAGGCGTTTCAACGGGCTTGTTATCAACTAAGAAATATTCCTCTTTAAAGAACTCAGCTAATGACGCAATAAATTCGCCCTCCCAAATATGGTTATATTGAGCAGGATTAGTTTTTAAACAACGCAACCTTTCGCGGTTTAATACCTCTGGGAACCAAGGATTATCACGCCAAGTAACCTTTTTAATAATTGCTTTTTCATCAGAATAGTTTTCTAAACTTTTCTTTAAAACTTCAATCGGATCATATTCATCACCAGGGTTCCACGAGAACCATAACTCAGATTCTTTTAATGAATTATTTTCTTGTTTGCTTTGATCTTTTTTTTCTTTACGAATAGTTGGAATTAATAACTCGATACTTTCTTGACTAATTGTCTGAGCTTCTTCAACCCATACAATATCAATTCCCTCCATTGACTTAATCGAGGTTATGTTTCTCGCTAAACCCGCAAAAATAAACTCTGAACCATTTTTCCCTACTATTTCTGTCTTTTGAGGTGTGTAAAAGTCAGTTAATCCACATCTATCAATTGAGTCGCAAAGTAATTGATGAACTGATTCTTTTAAAGACTTTTGGAATTCACGGGCGCATAAAACTCTCAATGGCTTTTGTGCTGCCATAATAACAAGAGCTGTTGCAAACCCCCAAGATTTAGCCCCACCGCGTCCACCATGAAACATCTTATAACGTGCAGGAACAATCAAATCTTGGAAAGGTTCTGGTATCTGAATTTCTGACATATTTTACCTTGAATATTTTTATGAAAAGACCTGCCAATTTGTGCTTGAACAAGGAATCTTGAACATAGGCATGACAGGTATGTTAAATTATAAACAAAAGGCGACCCGTTTTATTGGATCGCCTTTACTGTATGTTTTTGTAAACTTATAACAAGGAGGAAAGTCATGATAAAAATAAATAAAACATTTCCATATACAAAGATAGTACAATCTCAATTAAAGTACAAGTGTTTTTTTAACTTTTTATTGCAAGATTCTTTAAGTTTCTCTAAAGATTTATCTTTAACAGAATATATATATGAACTGCTAACATGATATTTTTTTGCAACGTCGCAGCCAGTCATATTATTTCCGTTTGAAAAATATAAATCATTCATTATCTGCTTTTGTCTTGGAGAAAGTTTTTTGATTCCATCCTGGACCATATCCCATTTCAAACTCTCTTCTTCTCGATGCGCTATTACACCCTCAATAGATTGCGTTTCATCAACCAAATTATCTTTAAACGTTGAACCACTCTCATCATTCATTAACCAATCAAGATGAATATCACCACTTAATAAAGAATTTATATCGATTATCTCTTCACTATCTACCATTAATTTTTTAGCAAGATATGCGATTTGATCTTGGGTTAAATTGTCGGAAAAAGCTTCAATTTTTTCTTTCTCTTTTGCTAAATTAAAAAATAACCTTGTGGTTTTTGCATTTATTTTTAATGTAACATGAGAAGAATTTAGCATAATATATAATAAAATATGATTATTAACATAATGACGCGCAAAAGTAGAAAATTTATATCCTCTACTTTCATCAAATTTCTGGTAAGCCTCAGTTAATCCGAGCATACCCTCTTGAATTAAATCATCAATTGGTAAATTTCTATTTTTGAACTTGTTGGCGGTTTTTATTACAAAGTTAATATGGGATTCTATTAAACTATCTTTGTTTTTGACCGCCTGTTTATAACACTTAATACTTTCACTCATGCTACTATACCTTGATTAACAATAAATTATTGTAGTACAAAATCATTGTGGGTACAAGCACTATAAAAGATAAAAATGCATCAAAATGTAAACAAATACCGTTACGATTAAAAAGGCGCATATAGACGCATTTTCCCAATTCATGCTCGTGTTCCTTAAAAGTCTGGCCGTTCGTCTATATTCACAATATTGTATTCTTTTAAGTCTTAAATGATAACGTAACATTGTATTCGTTAGCAAAAAACAATTTAAATAAATACAGATTGAATGGATTGCGATACGTGTTTTTTTGAGTGTAGCCAAATGAATATAGATAAATACAACTATTCCGTATTATCTGATTTCTCGGAAACTTGTGATTTTGCCTTAACAAAAGTTACTTGAATGTTTTTATCTGGTGACATGGTTCCGTCAGAGCTGGTCATATCTATTTTATCGCCGTATTTCTTAGGTGCCAACTTGCCTGCCGTCCATTTGATAATATCAAAGTTTAATTTAGCAGATTGAACCTTTACATTATCAACGTGTTGTTCTTTTAGCATATCTATTGCTTGATCAAATAAGCCATCTGCTTGATCTTCGCGCGCACGCGCGTATTGGCTACAAAACTCTGGTTTTTCATTTTTCCAACGTATAACAGTATTATGATCTGGCATCCCATCTTCACGACAAATAGCACGCAAACTTTCCCCATCTGCAATACGTTCACAGATTTTATTCACAAGCTCTTCTGAATATTTGGAGGGTCTAGCCATTGTTTATACACTTACTTAAAATTATTTCTTAATTAACTCGGTTGAATTAAATGTGGTTGTTTCCCATTTATTCCACTTTTTATTATACTATTCGCACAAGAGGTAATTGGGAGGTATTTTCTCTACTACTCTCATATCTGGATATAAATACGGTTTAAAGTCATTTACTTTTCTTTGAGTAACGACATCGCCGATTTGAAATGCTTGATTATTCATGTGATTACTTATGGCAATAAAAAACGCCCCGATCTTTTGGATGGGACGTTGTGTAATTTCTGTATCAAACAAAGTGTCATAACCTAAACGTAATTATTTGATTATGACATAACGTTATCATAAAATGTCACATCGTACAAGAGGTTTTTTCTAACTTATCAAAAATATTTTCTAATGAGTCGAAAACCATTTCAATCATACCCCTGATGGCCCTCCTATCTCGAGGAATGAGCTTACTAATCTCGCTTGCGTTCATATCCCCAAGAGTAACCATATTTAAAATTTTCAGATTGAATTTCCCCAGACTTTCCCATATTTGAAATAACTTTTCATACGCTTCATGTTGAGCTTGAGTATGCTCCCAACGTTTACGAGACACACTTAATAGGCTTACTTTAGCATATAAATCCTGTGTTGCTCCTAATGCCTTTTCACACAATATAGCGTATTGATTACCTCTCCTAAACTGTTCCTCTGTGATAATTTTTCGGTTTAACAGTTCGGAGATAAAGTTTTTTCTACGCAACCTTGTAACGTTTTGCTTTGGATTTTCCTCGTCTGGTTCTTTTGTAATTTGAAGCTCACCCCTGAGGTATGGCCCTACTAATCCTACTCCTTTAACAATCGAAGGAATAACTGGTTTTTGCTTTAGTTTTGCCATTGGTTATTTTTTCCTAAAATGGAATTTCATCATCGAGATCGTTTTTACCAGGCATTGAACTATCCCACCCACCTTGCTGCTTTGGTGCGTCTTTAGCCCGATGCCGTGTCGTTGGTTGTGACTGTTCTGATTGCCCCTCACCGCTATTCTGACTGTCCAGTAAAACTAACTCACCTCTAAAACGGTCGAGAACTACCTCTGTGACGTATCTTTCTACTCCTTGGCTATCATTCCACTTCCTAGTCTTCAAAACACCCTCTACGAAGATTTTACGACCTTTACGCAAATACTTTTCTGCAACGTCTGCTAGTCGTTCGTTGAAGACTACGACACGATGCCATTCTGTTTTTTCTTTGCGCTCGCCTGTTTGTTTATCGTTCCAAGTTTCGCTCGTCGCTAATGTTAGATTAACGATCTTTGTGCCTTGATCTGTTGTTCTCACCTCTGGATCACGTCCTAGATTACCAACCAGTATTACTTTGTTTACACTTGCTGCCATTGGTTAAACCCCCATTCTTTTAAGCTGTATGTTGATAAGTTGTGCGATTACGTCGGAGGTAAACTCTGGCAATAGATCGATCAGTTTATGTGTTTTGTAATCGTAATGCTCCATCAAGATGCAACCGTTTCCTGTTTGGAAATAGACGATGATCGGATTATCTGGATTTGCAAGCACGGTTTTTTCTTTGTATTTTTCGTCGTTAATTTCCCAAGTTGATTTTGAGTATTTGTTCAAAGCGTCTTTGATGGTTTCAAGTGTGACTTGCTCTTGTTCGATTTCGATTGCGTATGATGCTCCGTGTTTCATGCTGCTTCTCCTGCAAAGATAGTTGCAAGTTTTGCAAGGCCTTTAGGGGTGATACGCACTTGAGTTACAATTTTTATTTCCCCATTAGTTCTAGGCAGCTCATCTACTTTGTGCCACAACAACCCTTGATCAATTTTATCTTGATACCCTTTCCAATTATCCTCAGCTCTACGTTTATAAATCCATCCATAGCGATTTAAGTAGTTAATCAGATCGATCCGTTTAATTTTTAGATTTTTCGCTGCATCAGTTAAACATAATGAGCCATTTGCATCAGTTAAAAGATCGTAACCATCTGCTTTAGGTTGTAAAATACTGATTTCCTCTGCTTGATCTGCTGCCAACCTCAAAGCATCAGGTAACGTTTGGGGAATTTGGAATTGTGGCTGCGATACAAGAGCATCATAGGCACGGATTACTTGAAGTTGAAAAACGGGACTGATCCACATTGCATATGCATAAACAAGCTCTTTGACAACGTATGTCCCTGGATTAATTCCACCATTTACAGCTGATAGTGGAGCAGTCCTCACATCTGAGGACTGACGGATTTCTGCGATTAATCCTTTGGTCGCATCTAGTCTTAACCAATTTGAGGGCTGTTTACTTCTATCCATTCCAGAAGCTTTATGACAGTCATTTAGACAATAACGTCCTTCGCTATCTTGACGGATGAATGTTTGTGCGATGATTAATTGTTGCTTCATTTTCTTAGAACCCCTGTGCGTATGGCGTGAAGTGATTGACGATGACTTGACTGATGTATGGTTTGATGGGTTGAGTTGATTGATAGATGATGCGATTTGCTTCGGCGGTGGCGAATGCACGTTGTAGGATTGCATAGCTGTCTGCATCGGCTCGCATGGCTTGTGTTTTCTGGTATGAGTAAGCCTGTGAAAGTTTAGTTCTTGCGTCTGTCCGAATGTAGTCCATTTGAGAACCATGTATCGTTGATGAGACATAGGTAAGAATAAAACACACGGAACCTACTGTCCAAAGTGTATTGCGAATTTTTTTCAGGATGTTGTGGGTCATACTGAAATTCCCATAAATGATTTAATAAAAACAGCAGCCATTTGTGGAACTATAGCGTTTCCAAAACCACGCAAGAGACCCATTCTTGAGGGAAACCCATTAACCAACAAACGAATTGAGGGTTCAATCGGCCTATACTTCCCATCAGTGCATTTGATGTATTGAGCATCTGACCAAAACCCTGTTCTACTGCGTAATCGAGTTGAGATAGACGGGACAACCCGTCCTTTCTTATGACCGTCGAACACGACCCCTTGTAATCTCTCGATGTCGGCGTCGGCCATGATGCTAAACGCACTGCTTGCTCCTCCAATGTCCCATAACTCTCCGAAGTCCTCCCTGTCGCAGCTCTCTTCTCTCTCCTCGATTGCAGCGCTTTTTCTGTTCTCACTCCCGCATTGGTCGCTGTTGGAGTTTGCCACCCACCATAAACGCTTTCTTTGATGCGGGGTGCCGACACTACAAGCTGGCAATACTGCCGCCCCAATGGCGTAGTCTTCCGCTTCCAAGTCATTCGAAAGACGATCGAGCCATCCGTGCTTAATAGCCGGTTCAACCTGTTCTCCAAAGACTGTTGTAGGCTTGCACTCTTTGATAAGCTTAAACCATACTGGCCATAAATCTCGCTCATCATTAAATCCTTTTTTATTTCCTGCGGCACTAAATGGTTGACATGGACATGATCCTGTCCAAACAGGACGGTCTTCCTCCCACTTTGCTAATTCAAGTGCATATGACCATCCACCAATTCCTGCAAAGAAATGGCATTGTTTATATTGTTTTAAATCATCTGGTTTTATTTCTGTAATAGAACGCCTATCAACTATCCCTTGAGGGATCAGTTGTTCTTGCATCAACTTTTCTAACCAGTTCGCAGCGAATTTATTATTTTCGTTGTAATAAATCATGCGAAAAATCCTTGTTTTTTTTCTTCTTTTTGAGGTGCGTATGGTGTTGGAAATTCCTGATCAACCCAATCAATCAAATGTGGGGCATATTTAGACACGCCTGTTTTTAAAAATTTTATATTTTCACCTTGCAGCAATAAACTTGGTAAATTTTTGATTTCTTCTATAGTTTTTGAAATTGATTTTTCATCTGCCCATTCTATTTTTTGTTGTGCAATTCGTTCTTCAAAAGTATGAATATTTTCTTTTGCTTCTCTAGGGAATAAATATTCATATGCTTCTGGACATTGAGCTTTCATAAGTTTTTGGAATCTCTTGTCACGCGCTTCTTGCTCTTGAAGGTTTGGAGATTGTGCATCATCATATTTCCAATTAGAACCAGAATGTTTGACATAAGAAGCGACCCAATTTCTCACAGGCTGTGGAAAGTCTGCTGCATTTTTGATTGCTTCTTGATGCTCTATTTTTAATTCAGTTTTTCTTCTATCTTCTAAATCTGCCCAATCCTTTAGGTCTTCCATCATTTCTTTAAACGAAGGGAAGAACGTATGCTTTGAAGCTACGAAGTTGCAGGATTGCCTTGAAAAAACCCAAGATGGTAGATTTTCTAGTAATGCTTGACCAATATCTGAAAGCCAATTTTCATTGACGGTCGCGTCACTTTTTTTAGTAAGATTAGCCACTGCCTTTAGCCATTTCAAAATATGAGCTTGAAATTTTCGATCATTAATTTGTTCTGGAGATACAACAAGATTTACCATTTTGAACCTCCGACAAGTTGTAATTTTGGTTTTGTGGATAAGTCTTGAGGCACGCCATTTTCAAACCAATCGTCAACCCCGTAATGCTCTGCCGCTCTATCGATTTTTTCACCAATACGCTCAAGATTGCTTTTGCGTGGTTGATTGTAGGCATTGAAGCGTTGTTGTTTTTCTTGGTTTTTCTCGTTTTCACGTCTGCACCAAGTTTTCCAAGTTAGCGACCAGTCAGTCTTTCTTGCACCAGCCCCAGCCTTTGCGTGCCACCAGTCGCAAAAATCTTCTGCAATCTTTTCAGGATCGAGATTTAAGTTTTGTGCATAGGCGATATCATTTTCGGTAGGCATCCAATCATCAGGAAGACGTGATCCTTTTTTGGTTGACCCGTTAGGGGAAACATCCCTTTGACCATCAATCAAATCCTGATTTTCTTTTTTTACACTTTTTTCTTTCTTATCTTCTCTTATATCTTTATCTTCTTCTTTTTCTTGTGTAGTTGTTTTTGGCTGATTTCCACCATTCCCTCTTGTAATTTCGCAAGGATTTCGCAAGGATTTCGCAGCGTTATTACTACTTTTTCGCAAATTATTTTCATCATAAAGCTCTAAAACTTGCGGAATAATGATAGTTCCATTAGAGGATATTTTACATAATCCAACCTCTATAAGCTTCTTTAATGCGCTTTCAAATTCACGTTTAGAAGAAGAAATACTTTTGGCTATTTCTTGATTTGTAAGAGGCTTACCATTGATTTGTAAATGACCAATTTTATCACAAGAATATGACAATGAAAATAAATCGACCCAATAGCAACGAACGGTCCTGGTCAACTTTTGGAACGCCCCATAAGTCAACCATTCTTTATGCTTAAATTTTACCCAGCTATGATTATCAGGAAGTTTTGACATTACACACCCTCCCTTTTTTTAATTGCAAAAGAATATTTGCCATTCTCTTCTTTGGTGGTAATGGAATAGCCAATTGAAATAGTATCATTCGGATGCAAAGAAATTTGATAAACTGATGACAACTCTGTAAATGGGCCCACTATATCTTCGGCAGGAATACTTTTTTGTTGCTCGAAGCAATCATTTAATATGCCTATATCAAAGACTAATTCGCCGTGATCTTTGAACGGTTCCTCAATAGGGTAAAAGCCAACTAATACTCCTTTTAGATAATAAAAGAGTTGTTTTGCCTCTGGTGATAATTCTTTTTTAAAAGCCATTACTGCATACTCCCCATTGGAGTGGATGTAACCATCCGAAAGAATCTAGGGACCGTAAAGAATTGTTCAGACCCGTCATCAACAGCGACTACTATTTTATTTTTTAGTAATTTGTTGAAAGCCCGTGTAATATCAGCACCTCTTAAATATTCACAAAAAGAGAGAGATCTTACGTCACAATGATTAAGAGATGGTAAAGTTCCAAAATGTTGTTTATTTTGATACATCAGTATAATCAAAGCTGATAAGACGTTTTTACCAATATCTGTTAATCCTTGAACCTTAGGATCATTTTCTTCATAATCCGCCCAATCGATAGTTGGTTCATTTACAAGTTCAAAATTTTCTATTACGTTCATTTTTGCACTTCTTTTCTAATTTTGTGCCATTGTGAGGGGCATCGGTCGTCAAACTTAGACCCTCACAATGATTAATTTTATGATATGCACAGATTAAAGCCGCGGCATCTGCTTCGTGTTCATTGGCTGGATTAAAGCCACGTTGACACACGTTAAACTTAATCTCGGCATCGAATTCTTTCACACTTTGACCTTTTGATCTGCGGCCCTTTCCAAGTAATTCTTTCCGAACTGTCATAGAGTTATATTCTTTACGCTTTATCTGCTTCGTGTATCCTTGGCGGTGCGTTTCAAAAATCAAAGCGTTGGTTAAATCAATGACAGCACCTTTGCAACGAGGTGGGAAAAACGGACGTTCAACAATAATTTTTTCAACATTATATTTCTCGGATAAATCTTTTAAGTAATGACCTAATCTGCATACGCTGGCTGCAATATCATCTTTCGTTGAAAATCGCATGGTATGAGTAAAACCATTACTTAAAGCAATCCCTGTATTTAATCCTGGATCAATTGCTAAAATGGTCATCAATTACATTCCCAACGCATGACGATAAAGATCAAAAATTTCTTCTTGTTCCTCTACTTCTGACGGGTCTTTTTTACGTGCTGCGATGATACGGCGCACAACAGGCACATCAAATCCTGCTGATTTAGCCTCGGCATAGATGTCTTTAATATCATTAGCCAATCCTTTGCGCTCTTCTTCTAATCGTTCAATCCGATCAATAATGCTTCGTAGACGATCTGCTGCGATCCCACCGACTTCTGCTTCACTCATGATGCCCCCTGGCTTTTGTTTTTAAATTCTACATAAAGTTCTTTAAGATTTTCATAAACATGTGCGGGAATAAATTTAATCTTCTCACTTTTAATATTTTCT
>NZ_AGFR01000019.1 GCF_000231445.1 Commensalibacter intestini A911 | reverse complement strand
CAACATTAAGTTATTTTGAATACTATCCCCACCCATTGTAAGTTCAGTAAACAAAATATAATCAATAAACACATTAAGATTAATGTAATCTTTATATGTTGCTCTCATATTAATAGAGCCATCATTACAACCTTTAAACCATTGAAACAGTCGCTCTACTGAGGATTCAAATGTAGCATCTTGTGTTGTTGGTAATGTAATATCCCACACAGAAGCATTAAACACACCATCTACCCAAAAATTATTGGATAGCTTGGGTTGCATTAATACATGCTGTGTATTGTTTTCATCAAGTAAATATGTTTCTGCATCGTAGTAAGAACGTAAGACATATAACCCATAAAAACCATTTGTATTATACACCTCTATAGGAAAACCAGCCGTTGTGAAATCTGCTTCACCAACAGTAACCCCACAGTTTTTAGATGCAAGATAAGAATACTCACTTGATGGTGCTGTTAATCCATTATTATATCGTAAAATTTTACGGTAAACCATTGTGGATAAACTGTCCCTAATAAGTGTTCTATCCACAGCATAAGCTTTTAGAGTGATAGAACTCATAGGAAGCCAATTACCAAACTTAACCTTAAGTTTATTACCTGTTGTTGGATTCACAACTTTAAACTTAAAGTTTTTCTTGTCCGCTCCTTGTGAACTAGCCCCTTGTACACTTACTATAGCAGTTGCACTAAATAAAGGTATGTCCCCATGAAAGAATGAAATAGATGCTTGTGTATCTGTATCTTTAACTGTTGGTAAATCTCCATCAATTAAAACACGTAACATACCATCCTCAATAGAAGGTAAAAATAAAGTATCCCAACTATCAGAAGTATTCTTTTCACCATATTGAACAAGGGAACCGTTATTGATAAAACCAGTTGTTGCATTAACCATAGATTTTTTTACCTCTTAATTTGTTATTAAAACCAATGATTTCAAGAATGGTTTCTTTCCTTGCCTCTATACTCACAAACGGTTTTTTATCATCTTCCCATTGGATATCATTAGAAAATGATGGATAACAATTACCATTTATTGGCTGTTGTAATATTAAGGTTAATTTTTGAAACTGTAATGTAGGAACATTTTTAACAGTGATATTACAGTCTTGGTTAAACTGTAGTAAATAAACTTTATCCCCATAGTCTGGGAATTGTATGTTTAAAGTATCTTCAGTAACTATTTTAGGTATTAATGCGGATTGACCTGTGATTGAGTCAACAATCTGACTCAAATACATAGATGAACCCGTACCACCTTTAATTAATTTATTCATGGTACGGTTCCTTAATTATTTAGCTTCTAATGCTTCTAGGCGTGCTTCAAAAGCAGAGATTTTTACTTTAATAGCCTCTAATAAAAGAACAAATAGTTCTTCATAACGCAAGGATTGTTGGGAAACTTGGTTTCCATCTTCATCTTTTACTAATTCAGATTCAAAAGTTGTAGAAGTTTCCCCATTATCAAGTTTAACTTCTTTTTTAACTTGTTGTGTCAATGGTGAAGAACACCAAAATGAAAACTGGGATGGATCAAGCCCTTGTGCTTTAACAGCAGCTTCTAGCTGTTGAGCAATAAATCCTGAATGAGTTCTAGCATCTTTACCTTTTTCAGT
>NZ_AGFR01000020.1 GCF_000231445.1 Commensalibacter intestini A911 | reverse complement strand
TTTGATCAAGTCTGAAATCTTGCTCATAAATCGCCCCTCTTAGGCGGATATTTGGCTCTGTGCCGTTTTTAATCGAAAGGGTTGTGGAGGTCGTTCCTGCAATCTCAAAGCCATGTTCCTCAAGAAACTGAAGCATACCTGTTCGATGATGAATCTTACCTTTTTGAATACCCCCCTCTATAAGCGCATTTAAAGCCTTTACAATACCTTTTGTTCTTTTTGGTAGGTTGGTAGCAACCTTATGCGTTTGACGCTTCTGTGGATCATCTGGAGTCGTTAAATCGTATTGTAAATTAATCGCTCGTTGAAAATGCTCACAAAGCGGACGATCCACACGGTCATAATAGAGATTAATCCGCTTCCTCGTCGAAAGCTCAATCGTGGGTATAAAAAAATACAGTCGTAATCTTTGTTGATTTCGATGTTCAAACCAGCAGCTTTGATACTGATCCGCAGATAAACCCGCTAAAAACGTTTTCTCAAAGTGGCTAATAATCTGATATTTGTATTTCTCAGGAATATTATGTTCCTCAAATGCCAAATAGCCAAAATTATAGGCCATTTTAAACACAAGACTTTCTGCCAGTGCAATCGCTAATTCAGGATAGCCAACCAAGAGATGGGTTGTAGGTTGGTTTAGCAGATCTTCTATTAATCGACGAGGTTTAGTGGATTTTAATTGGGGTAAGAAACGAATTAACATGATGTTTGACGCTTCTTTGTTGGTTGATGGATAAGATGCGTGCAAAGTTCCTGTAAGGAATGCTCGATGCTTGCCAATAAAGCCTGATGTTCTTTTTTGCTTTTAAAGGGAGAGCTGGTTGGGCTGCTATTGAGTTTGATATGGAGCTGATTAACGCTTCCCGTCAATCTAGCCAGTTCTATCAGAAGATCAGGATCCGCTTTTGGAGGAGGTTTTATTGGAGGGGATCTATCTGCAAGACAGGTCTCTCTGATCCATTGGGCTAAATGAGGGGTTGTTTTACGTTGAAGTAAGCGTTCATATTCATCTGGCGTTAAGCGGAGTTTAATCTCTTTGTTGCGTTTTTCTATCACAGAGATTACTTTCAAAAAGAGGAAAAATAATAGTCCCCTTTATCTATAATATGCACACCATAAAAGCAAATTATTCTTATAGTGAAATACTCTAAAAAATGGCACTAAACAGCCATGCGTTCGCTTTGCTCACAAAAATGGACAAAAAACAACCCTTAATCTAGGGCATTTTTAGGACATACACCATACGCAAGCATAGCTTGACATAAGATATTGATTTTATTGTGTTTTAGTTTGATTTTTATCGAAAAAAGTTAATATATAGTTAGGAGCTTTAGTTTAAAAACGTTGGGAAACTCAGAAAAAAAGCTAGTATGTTGCTAGTATATAAAAAATGAGATTTAAAACTCATAAAAGAAGCAATAATAAAGAATAATTAAAAAGGCTTTTAAATGTTTAAAAATAGAGTTTTATACAATATTTAAAAACAGCCTTACCCACAATTTTGTGGATAAGTGAAGTTATTTAAAAAGCTTTTTAAATCCACCCCAGAAGCCTGTTGATGGAGTGGCTGGTTCTATTGGCGGTGTAGGGGTGTTTTGAGGAGGCTCTGAGGCTGTTTGTGTCTCTTTAGGTGGGATTGCCTCTGTTTTCTCTTGGCGATACTCAAGAAGCTTTAATGCCGTTTTAAGACTATCTATCGTCTCTTGTTTGGCTTCTATTCTTTTTTCTTGTTCATCTACCTTTACTTTTAAAATAGATAATTCATTTTCTAGTTGGGCTATTCTGTTTTTTGACTGTGTTTGATCTGTTACAGTGTGTGTAGCATTACCTGTAATTTGGTGTAATTTTTGTTTGTTTATTACATCTGTAACATTGTAATTTTTTATATTTCCGTAAACTCTTAAAAGTTCTGATGTGTCAACGCCTATTGCATTTGTATCTGTGTTACATTTTGACAGTTTACCTGTAACAATATGACGGTGTAACGTTTGACGGCTTTTCCCAGTTAATCGAGCAGCTTCTGAGATAGATACAATAGGCATGATTGACCTCATGATTGAAGATTATTTTAGTTTTGACATGATGGTTAGTAGGGGTCAATAGGGTGAATGAGCGATAAAATGGAATAATTTTATTCTTTTTCTGAATTGTGACTTGCTTGGTTAATTGAAACGGCCTAATTTTTATCTTTGTAATAATATCTATTTATTAACTAATTATGGGGGTTATGCTATGGGGATGTTTGATGTTGTTGACGGGGCAACCAAGGCTCTTCTCACTGGCATAGAATTAGGGGTTTCTGGGGTTGGGCATAATCGCTATCATCTAAGCATTACAGGCTGTAATACCAACATTGATGTGCAGAGTTTTGAAGGGGTAGAAACGCTCAGCGAGCCTTTTTCTTATCAGATTAACTTCACCTCTATTGATCCCACTATTACCCCTCAAGATGTGCTCAACTGTCCTGCAAAGTTCTTCTTTCAAGCCCCTTCCGATTTAGAACCCCAAAGACGGGTTTATGGCGTTATTACAGGCTTTGCAAATCATGGAAGTTCCAAAGACCAAACCACTTACAGTGTTACCTTAGAACCTCGGTTGGCTCTATTACGGAAAACTCAATATACCTCCATCTTTCAAAACCAATCCATTCCTCAAATTGTCGAGAAAATCCTTAGGGATCGCCATCGTTTTGAAGGTCAAGATTTCCATTTTGACATTAAGCATACTTACCCTGCTCATGAGCAAGATATGCAATATAAAGAAACCGATTACGACTTTATCGCCAGAAAGCTTGCATGGGATGGGATTTGGTATCGCTTTGATATGGATAGCAGGCTTGAGCTAGACGTGGTGGTCTTCTCTGACGACCAGACCAAGTATGTCTTTGGTAATAGCCTCCCTGTACGTAATCCAGCAGGCTCTGGCATGAATGATAAAGGTATTCTTTCCGTATGGGGGTTAAAAGTCCACCATAACGTCGTGCAAGCAGGGGCAAAGGTCAAAGATTATAATTACCGCACTGCCAATGCCACCCAAAATAGTCAGACCGATGATTGGCAGCCCGATCAGACCACCTATGGCACCCCCTATCATTATGGGGATCGATATTTACAACGTGGCACAGACATAGACCCCGAAATCGAAACGGGGTCTTTTCATGCAAGGCTCCATAATGAGCGTTATAAAAACGAGAAGGTTCGGATTTATGGAACAACTAATGATCCTTCACTCTATCCTGGCAAGGTCTTAGACTTAGAAGGCGGATCAACAGATGACGCCTTAAAAGAAGGGTTTCTGATTGTCTCTACGGCCAATCATGGCTCAAGAGATGGTAAATATGAGATGGCTTTTGAAGCAATCCCTTATAGCGATCAGATTGGCTTTAGACCAAAACTCCCACAAAGACCGCATATTGCAGGAACCATCCCCGCACGTGTCAGCAGCACCGAGAAGTTCGATACCTATAGTCATATTGATGAGATAGGACGCTATAAGGTTCAGTTCGATTTTGATCTTGATACATGGGACAAGGGCAAGGAAAGCCTGTGGGTGCGTCTAGCCAAGCCTTATAGTGGGGGAACTTATGGCTTTCACTGGCCGTTACTAGACGGGACAGAAGTAGCGATTGCGTTTGAAGATGGGGATCCAGATCGTCCCTATATTGCTTATGCCTTACATGATTCATCTAATGGGGATCATGTTACCATTCAGAATTATAAACGCAATGTTCTACGCACGCCATCAAATAACAAGATCCGTATGGAGGATGAGCGGGGGAAAGAACATATCAAGATCTCCACGGAATATGCAGGTAAGACCCAGCTTAATATGGGGCATCTCGTCGATAGTTCCAGACAACAACGAGGAGAAGGCTTTGAACTGAGAACTGACAAATGGGGAGCGATTAGAGCCAATAACGGCATCTTCATCAGTGCGGATGGACGACAAAAGGCGAGTTCTACCTCACTGGATATGATCGAGGCGACAGGACAGCTCAGCGCAGCGTTAAACCAAGCAAAGCAGCTCAAAGAGGCAGCAGATGCATCAAAAGCCACAGGGTTGGATACTTCAAACCTAATGGCGTTGATTGAGGGGGCAGTCTCAGCATTACAGCAAGCCAGTGTCCTCATCTCAGCACCCGCAGGCATTGCTCAGACAACGCCATCCACGATCCAACATAATGCAGGACGCAACGTCATTACTACAGCAGGCAAAGATGTCAGCCTCAATGCTAAAAACAACGTCACGATGGCAGCATCCAATGAGATATCCCTCTTTGCCCATAATAAAGACCTTAGAGCGATTGCAGGTTACGGAAAAGTTGAGCTACAGGCGCAAAATAGTCAGATGAATTTAGATGCTAAAATGGATATTACGCTAAGGTCTCATGATGGGAAGATACAGACCTTTTCTCCGAAAGAGATTAATCTGGTTTGTGGGGATAAATGTTTTATCAAACTTACTCCAGATCAAGTGATTATGAATGCGCCAGATCATATCATCCATAAAACAGCCGTTGTTTTAAAACAACCCCCAGGTTCAATGCCTATTGATCCTCCTCCTATGCCAAAGCCTATATCAAAACCTGCCTTTAAGTTTTCTAAGTAAAAGAGCATTCAGAAATGATTATAAGTCCTCCTTTTTTGCCTGATGGTGATGTTGATCAAAATCAATCTAGTGATGTTTTTGTAGAGAAGTATATGCAGTCAACAGGGGATGGAAAATTTCCTGTCAGTGATTATTTTCAATGGCATGGTGGAGTGCATTTAGTTGCTCCAGATGTAGATAGTAAAACAAAAGTGCCCGTTAGAGCGATTGCTGATGGGAAAGTGTTATATGTTCGTCAACCTACTCCAGAGCCAGATAATAAGGCAGGAACAGTGCCACACCCGCAAAATCATCAAGGGCAAGAAGATTGGTGTGATAATGGCTGTGTTGTTATTCAGCATGATACAGAGATTGGTGAAGATTTACCTGTTACATTTTATTCGATTTACATGCATTTAAAATCGATTGAAGCCACGGTAATAAAAGGTTCTGATATTCATCGTAAAGGCAAGATTGGTCAGGCAGGGCAGATTTATGGAACAGATGGTCAAATTCATTTTGAGATTATTGCTGATGAAGTAAATACCAAGAAGTTTATCGGAGATTTAGCATTTACTGCACCTAGTTATTATACTAATCAATATGGATGTGAACAAGCATTTAGAGCTCAAAGCGGTCGAACCAATGCTTGTTTTGGCAGTATGTATTTTTATGTGCCTCAAGGTGCATCTATTTATGAACAGAGCATTGTTGAAGAAGATAAAGTAGTTCCTGTTAAAAATAAAAGAACGGGTGCGGTAAGTAATAAAATTATTAAAGTGAAAAAGACAGTTTGCCTTCCTAAAAAACAAGATAATGGGACTGATCTAACGGTTGGTCAGAACATATATGTTGAAATGGCATTTGATAAGGGGAAATGTACATTCACAAGTTATGATGAAGATGGAAATCCTTTAGTTGGTGATCCTGTGGTGACAAAGGGGGATAGTTCTTATAGTGATGTCGTGCATGAATATAATTTATATAAAGCCTCTTTAGCACTTTACCCTTCTAAGCCTACGGCTGGCTTTGAGTTATTACGATTTGGTCGGGTCATTGGAGATGAGGATTTTGCAGAGCCTGCAACAGTCACTCACTTTAGGGAAATTCAAACAGCCAAAGGAAAATACTGGGTTGATTTGAATAAATCTTATATCAAGAAATATAGTGATGCTGATTTTCCATATTGGAAAGGATGGGGGGTTGTTAGCGATGATAATGATGGCGATGGACGCTGTGATTCTTTGATTATTGGCTCTATTGTATTAGCTAAAGAGCAAGATGAAAAAAGAAAAATGTCTAAATATGGTGGTTATGGCAAGGTTATGGTCAATAATAAAACCGATGATTATTTATTGAAGTGTAATGCATTAGCTAGTGAGACTGTTCAAAAAAAAATAAAGCGAATTTTTTATAAGTTCCCGACCGAATGGAGCACGGATAAATTTGATGAACGTTATGGATGGATCAAGAAAGATTATTTTTCCAATGACGACAAGAAGTTTGCCAATTTTAAAGCTCATGTTCAATCCCTAGCTTTTTGGGATGAGGCGGGCATTCCCATCGATAAAAACCATTGGCATTTCCCACCCATCGAGTTCATTAAACACTTTCGAAAATGTTCGTGGTTGAGTAAGTATGAAATGAAACAGCTTATTCCAAAAAATATTATTCGGGAGCAAAAGAAAACAAAGAAAACCATTAATCCGACGACGCATAAAGCAAAATATGTGTATGACCATACAGAATATCATTGGGAAGCACCATTAGGTAAAGATTTAATTAATGATATTTACGTTAATCTTAATAAGGCTTTAAGAAAATATTGTATTACAACCCCATTACGAATGGCTTGTTTTTTTGGAAATGCTATTCAAGAAACAGGGTGGCTAAGAAAATTAGAAGAAACGGGTGGAAATGGAAAATCTTATGCCCCTTGGTATGGTAGAGGTTTATTACAGCTAACTCATGAAGATAATTATCAAGCATATTGGAAGTTTAAGGGGTTAAACACTATTAATCCAGCGACATACGCAGATTTTAGAAAATTATTACAAGAAAAAACAATAAAAGAACCTGTAGATTCTGCTGGTTTTTATTGGGTTTATCAAGATCGAAATTCTTGTGTTCCTAACGCGCATGCCGACGAATCACATGATTTAATAAGTAAGACAATTACTACAACAACCCCCAAAGGATTGTCTAAAAAATATTATAAAAGCATAGCATTTTGGAAGGCTGCTGCGGCCGTTAATTTGCCTGGTCATATTAGCAGAACGGATTATGATGAAGGAAAGTTGGGGTTAAATGGATTTCCAGATCGTTGTTGTGCTTATGCTTCTTGCCTGTCTATTTTAACAGAAATGAAATTTCCAGATACGCAAGGAAATAAAACATTAGAATTGCCAGAAAATTATGTGCCAAGAGGGATTAAGGGGTAAATCGGAATGAATAAACTATGTGTATTGATCAGTTTTTTTATTTGTATAATAAGTACGAGCTCTTGGGCAAAAGAAGATTTACAAAAGTATGAAATAAAACCTCATTTAATTGATTGGAAGATCCCTTCTTATCTTCAATCTTCTTATTCTAATAAAAAAACTGTTAATAATTGTAGTAAAGTAACTATAGATTTGCCTTTGTGGATTTCTTCAAATTATAACTCTATAACGATTCATAAAAAATTTACAAGAAACAAGCTACTTCCATATATTTCTAATTCAGATTTTATTCTTTATTGTAATACACAGAATATTAATATGAGCGATCAAGGCGTATTTTATAATAAGCAAATTAAACAATGGGATTTATCGTCAGAAGATAAAAACGAATTAATTAATATTACTGTAAATGATAATGATGGCAATTACCCCACTAAAAAAAGACAGCTCTATCAATTAAATACCAAAAATGCAAACGGATGGCTTTACACAGAAATTATAAATACTTCATTTGATAATCCAAAAATGAGTTCTGGTATTAAGCATGCTTGGTTTTGTCTGATAAATACTAAAAAGACTCAACAAGTATGCGGTGATGGAGAGGTGCAGGATATTGTGGTTAATCATGGAAAACCAGATTTTAATAACGGAGACTATACACCATATTTACTTCAAGTTCTCGAAACGCTTAAGTTCACAGATGATAAGTAAGCAATGTATATTAACCAGCTTTTTTGTTTGCATAATAAGCACGAGTTCTTGGGCAAAAGGGGTGATACAAAATGAAACTAAAACTAAAACCTATACAATAGACTGGAAAATTCCATCTTATGGAAAAAATTCTTTTCCAAAAAAACAAAAATATGAAAGTGATTGTAAACCTATTACAATTGAGACACCCAAATGGGCGTCGATAAGAAGTAATTTTATTATTATAAGTAAAAAATTTACAAAAAATAAAACAAATCCATATATTTCTACTTCAAATTTTAATTTTAGTTGTAAAACTAAGAATATACAAATGAGTGATTCTAGTGCCATTTACAACAGCCAAACTCAACAATGGGATTTATCATTAGATGATAAAAAAGAACTTATTTACGTTATCGTCAATACAAATTCTAAAGCTTATTCAGTTCTCAGAAATCAAATATATCAATTAAAAGCAAAGAATGCGACTGGGTGGTTAGTAACAAATATATCCAATTATTCGAATAATGATCCTCAATTAACTTCTAGCACGAAAATGGCTTGGTTTTGTTTAACGAATACGAAGAGAACACAACAATTATGTGGCAATGGAGATGTTCAATATATCGCAGCTAGTCATGGTAAACCAGAATTAACCAAAGGAGATTACACTCCTTACTTAATTCAAATTCTTGAAACGATTAAATTCACAGATGATAAGTAACTTTTATTTATCGCTCGTTTAATGGATTAGTATATTTTTACCCGTAAATTATCTTATTAAATGAGTTTACAGATCAAATATGGTTTAAACGAGTTTATATTTTTGTGTAAAGTTCACAAGATCACTCTCAAGATTATAGAATACATTATAATCTGGCAGCTCATTTGTTGCGACTAAAGATTTGATTGAGCGCCTAAATTCTCTTAGATTTTCGCTACTACCTGTCTTTTTTAATAGTAATTCTAATCTAATTTTCCATTCTTTTTGGCTTCCGCAATGTTTACGAGCTAATTCGTAAATTCGGCGGTCTAAGGGCTTTCTTAATCTAAAATAGTCGGGGCTGATGGTTAAAACCTGGTTAGAGGTAACGGAACGATATAGCCAATCAGGGAGAGTAACAGACACTCTGACCATACGTCCGTCTTTTTCTTCAACAACACGCCACGCATCAATTAGTCCAAAGCCACGTGCCTCCCTTGTCTTTGCTGTTTCAATATTGGTTGTAATATTTGTACTACGTAATCTATCTAAAGCATTTTTGGCTTTTTCATAATAACGACCGTCAACGCCCCTATTTGTGGTGATAAGATAATCATATATTGTAAAATGAACAGTTCGACTAATTTCTTTTTCTTCATAAATGGCTTGCATGAGTTTTGAGATGCAATAAATCCAGATGTCCTTATCATGAATTGTAGCCATGCCATATTCAGGGTTAGGAGCGATAACTATACTAAAGTTATTATGTTCATATCGCCTTACTCTGTTATCACCAGTTTTTAAAGCGAATAAGGGGTGTTCCATACTGGCTATATCATCTTGAAATGTCAGATTATTAAATATATCTGCAATAAAAAAATCTGTTTGTCGGTGCCTTTTGGGAGAAAGATGTTTTTTTTTATCTTTTTTTTGTATTGCTTCACATCCATGTTGAATGGTATTCTTTGTACAAATCATTGTTTTATATTCTCACGCAAGAGTATTAAGATAAATGGTTGTTAAAGGGTGATTGTTCTAGCAATCACCCTTTTTTATTGTAGCTAATACAATAATGTAACTTTAGCTTATAAAGCAATAGTTATTATCGTGACTTTAAACACGCTATTACGTGACTTTAAACACGCTATTACGTGACTTTAAACACGCTATTACGTGACTTTAAACACGCCTGTGGATAATTTATTGTTTATTTTCAATTGGTTACCTTGTGGATAATGACCCTTAATAATATATTAATAAATTTATAATAAGAAAATCACCTGTGAATTCTTTTTTGACCCTGTGGATAAAATTAAAAAATCAATGAGATTTTAGTTTTACAATTTTAAATTTTTTATCCCATATCTGATCCTGATAATTTGGATCAATTTCAATGCAAACCCGATCTGTCTTATTAGGCAATTCACAATGAGTTAGATTTAACCCCTTACTGGTTTGTTCATAAAGTTTTGCAGAAGTTTGTAAAGTTCTTACCTCTTGACGATAGGTTTGTATTTGAGTGTAAAAATAGTAAGACGCAATGAAGCTAACCAGACATAAGATCAGACAAACCCCTCCTAAACAGCAAAGCGGAAATGTGTAAAACCGAATAAGTCTTTTAAGCGTTTGTTTAGATTGTCTTTGTAAAACGCCGTCTATTCTCTTGAAGTTTTCTTCCAATCTGTTGGTAAAGTCGTTCCCAAGAATATTCAATTTCTCTTCGATTGCTTTCTCGGTCTCTCGCTGTTTTTGTTTTTCTAATCGTTCTGTCTG
>NZ_AGFR01000021.1:7500-10324 GCF_000231445.1 Commensalibacter intestini A911 | reverse complement strand
ATATATAATTTTATTTATGTAGATTTGGGAGCGGGGAGAGGATTTGAACCTCTGACCTTCAGGTTATGAGCCTGACGAGCTACCGGGCTGCTCCACCCCGCAACGGGTGTATATGCCTTTTATTAGAGTGGGTTTCATGATTTCCCTTGGCATATATGTTATCTGATTGTTGAGTTGACCTAAGAGAGGTTAAAATCAGATTAGAGTATTATAATCCTGTATCTGAGATATCTATTTTAAATTGAATAGGAGAGATTTAAACGTGATGTTTAATGGGATTATAAGATATGTAAATTGGGTATATTAGAAGACCTGGCGGCGACCTACTTTCCCATGCCTTAAGACATAGTATCATGGGCGCTGGGGGTTTTCACGACCGAGTTCGGGATGGGATCGGGTGGTTCACTCCCCGCCATTGCCACCAGGTCATCTAATATACCCTTTGGTGTTGGTTGGTATTGTGAGTTAATGGTTGGTAAAATGATATTTGGTTATTTTATAAGAGTGACTGATATGAGTGTATGTGTGTTTATATAGTAAGTGCAAGGGCGATTAGTATCAGTTAGCTGCACATGTTTCCATGCTTTCACACCTGACCTATTAACGTGGTGGTCTACCACGGCCCGTAATGAGACCTCGTTTTGAGGGGGGTTTCCCGCTTAGATGCTTTCAGCGGTTATCCTTTCCATACTTAGCTACCCGGCGGTGCTGCTGGCGCAACAACCGGTACACCAGAGGTATGTTCACCCCGGTCCTCTCGTACTAGGGGCAAATCCTCTCAAGTCTCGACATCCACGGCAGATAGGGACCGAACTGTCTCACGACGTTCTAAACCCAGCTCACGTACCACTTTAATCGGCGAACAGCCGAACCCTTGGGACCTGCTCCAGCCCCAGGATGTGATGAGCCGACATCGAGGTGCCAAACCTCCCCGTCGATGTGGACTCTTGGGGGAGATCAGCCTGTTATCCCTAGAGTACCTTTTATCCGTTGAGCGATGGCCCTTCCACGTGGAACCACCGGATCACTATGGCCGACTTTCGTCTCTGTTCGAGCTGTCACTCTCACAGTCAGGCGGGCTTATGCCATTGCACTCAACAGCCGATGTCCGACCGGCTTGAGCCCACCATCGCGCGCCTCCGTTACTTTTTGGGAGGCGACCGCCCCAGTCAAACTGCCCACCATGCAGGGTCCCAATCCAGGCTTACTGGATATGGTTAGACATCAAAAAAACTCAGGGTGGTATTTCAAGGATGGCTCCACAAAGACTGGCGCCTCTGCTTCAAAGCCTCCCACCTATCCTACACAGCGTTTTCCTGATGCCACTACAAAGTTGCAGTAAAGGTTCATAGGGTCTTTCCGTCTGACCGCGGATACCCCGCATCTTCACGGGGAATTCAATTTCGCTGAGCCGATGCTGGAGACAGCGGGGAAGTCGTTACGCCATTCGTGCAGGTCGGAACTTACCCGACAAGGAATTTCGCTACCTTAGGACCGTTATAGTTACGGCCGCCGTTTACCGGGGCTTCAATTCAGTGCTTGCACACCTCCTCTTAACCTTCCGGCACCGGGCAGGCGTCAGACCCTATACGTCGTCTTTCGACTTTGCAGAGCCCTGTGTTTTTACTAAACAGTCGCTACCCCCTGCTCTGTGCCACCTGGTCATGGTTGCCCACGACCCGGTCTTGCTTATCCCGAAGTTACGCAAGTAATTTGCCTAGTTCCTTCAGCATCGTTCTCTCAAGCGCCTTGGTATTCTCTACCAGTCCACCTGTGTCGGTTTCGGGTACGGTCTATCCGCTAGAGCTATTTCCTGGAATACTCCAAAAGCTAGGTCAATCCAATAAGACCTAACAACATATTGTATTCGTCACTTCTAGCAGGTTCAGGAATATTAACCTGATTTCCATCGACTACGGCTTTCGCCCTCGCCTTAGGGGCCGACTAACCCTGCGTGGATTAACCTGGCGCAGGAACCCTTGGACTTTCGGCGACAGTGTTTCTCGCACTGTTTGTCGCTACTCATGTCAGCATTCGCACTTCTGATATCTCCAGAGAGGGTCACCCCGTCTCCTTCACAGACTTACAGAACGCTCCGCTACTGCGCATATAAATATGCACCCACAGCTTCGGCAGATATCTTTAGCCCCGTTACATTTTCGGCGCAGAGTTTCTTAATTAGACCAGTGAGCTATTACGCTTTCTTTAAAGGATGGCTGCTTCTAAGCCAACCTCCTGGTTGTTTTGGAATCTCCACATCCTTTCCCACTTAGATATCATTTGGGGGCCTTAGCTGGTGGTCTGGGCTGTTTCCCTCTCGACAATGGACCTTAGCACCCACTGTCTGTCTGCCACGCTCATACTCTTGGGTATTCGGAGTTTGATTAGGTTTGGTAGGTCTTTGGGACCCCCGAGCCCATTCAGTGCTCTACCCCCCAAGGTAATACGTGACGCTCTACCTCAATAGATTTCGCGGAGAACCAGCTATTACCAAGTTTGATTGGCCTTTCACCCCTAGCCACAGCTCATCCCCGTCTTTTTCAACAGACGTGGGTTCGGTCCTCCAGTGCGTGTTACCGCACCTTCAACCTGGCCATGGCTAGATCACTTGGTTTCGGGTCTTCTGCCAGCAACTAATGCCCTATTCAGACTCGCTTTCGCTGCGCCTACACCTATCGGCTTAAGCTTGCTGCAAACAGAAACTCGCTGACCCATTATACAAAAGGTACGCTGTCACCCCATAAGAGGCTCCAGCTGTTTGTAAGCATTTGGTTTCAGGTCTCTTTCACTCCCCTTGTCGGGGTGCTTTTCACCTTTCCCTCAC
>NZ_AGFR01000021.1:0-2500 GCF_000231445.1 Commensalibacter intestini A911 | reverse complement strand
ATCAAATCTTTCCAACTACCTTGAGGGTGATTAGCAACTGTTTCAATTTCAGCTATTTCAGCTATTGCAGCATCTTTACTCGCACGTAATCGTTCTAAAATCTCTTGAGCTTTTAGCTCTTGATGCTTCATCACTAACCAACGTGGACTTTCTGGTAAAACAACCATTCCCAATAATAAAATAATTGCTGGGACAAGACCTAGTCCAAACATCCAACGCCAATGATCACCCAATACAAAACCACTAAAATAAGCAACAGTAATTCCAAAAACCACCATAAACTGAAATAAAACAACCATTTTTCCACGATGTTGAGGCGGCGCAACCTCAGCAATATAAACAGGAATAATCTGCGTTGCACTTCCTGCAGACAACCCAAGCAAAAATCGAGAAAAAATTAAAAATTCTATATTTGTAGATATAGCTGACGCGATTGACCCAACTGCAAATACAAGCCCCACAGCAATAACCATTAAGCGTCGTCCTAAACGATCGGATAAAGGTCCTGTGCCCAAACATCCAAATAAAGCACCAAAAACGATGCCTCCTGTTACCAACTGCTTGGTTAAGTCATCCAGAGCAAAATACTTACCCAACCCTAAAAGGGCAACACCAATAATCCCTGTATCATATCCAAATAATAAACCACCTAAAGCAGCCATCACTGCGATCAACACAACAATCGCAGGACTTTTTGGGGTATCGATAGTATCTGTTGCAACGTCTCTCATGACATTTTATTCCTAAATCATGAATTATAAATATTACTTGCTCTAAAAACCGAATAAATCGTTATAAAAACCTTTATTTAATTTTATAAATAACTAAATATTGATTCAAAAAGTTAATCATTTTTATTTTTACGAATCAATAGTGAATAATCTCTTAGGCAAAATGATCAAATTAGTATGGTAAAAAAACACTTAATATGGTTTAGGAACGATCTACGTATTCAAGATAACCCTGCATTCACCAAGGCATGCGAAGATCCTGAAGCCATTGTTACTGCGTTATTTATGATAACACCAGCACAGTGGCAAATGCACAATATGTCTTCCAAACAAGCTCATTTTGTCTATGATAGTTTGATAGAACTTCAAAAATCACTAACAAGCCTTAATGTTTCCTTACATATAAAACAGTGTCCTGATTTTAATAAAACCGTAGATGTTATTGAGAAGTTTTGCCAAGAACAACAAATAAATAGTCTCTTTTATAATAGACAATATGAATATAATGAACGTAAACGAGATTGGCTTATTAAACAAAAGCTGCAGCCTAGCGTTGAAATTTATGAGCTCGATGGTAACCTATTCTTAACGCCATTGACTGTTCGTAATGGCCAAGGTGAAATGTATAAAGTCTTTACCCCATTTCGTCAGGCATTTTTAGATCGCTTCTTACAAAGCAATCATAAACTTTACAAAACTCCTACTTCAAGAATACATCAACAGGCAACGATATCTTCTATTCCCAACTTTAACTATCCAATGCAACCTTACGATTTCTTTCAAGCTGGCGAAGATAAAGCGCTAACCCATTTAGAACATTTCTGTGAAGAGCGTGTCATCAACTATGCGGACAAGCGAGATATTCCAAGCATTGATTATACCAGTCAAATTTCTGCATATTTAACCTTAGGGGTTCTTTCCGTTAGACAATGTTTTTATTTTTTAAACAAAGAGCATCCAGAATTTTGGCTATACAGAGAGAGCGGGGCTTTTTGTTGGTTTAATGAACTTGTATGGCGTGAATTCTATCAACACTTAATGGTTGCTCATTCCAGATTATGTCGACACAAACCATTTATTGAATGGACGGACAATATCCAATGGAAGAATGATTCTTATCAGTTCGAGCAATGGAAAAAAGGAAATACAGGCTATCCTATTGTTGATGCTGCGATGCGACAACTCAATCAAACGGGATGGATGCATAATCGATTACGAATGATCACTGCTAGTTTTTTGGTCAAAGACCTACTGATTGATTGGCGTTGGGGCGAACAATATTTTATGTCACAACTAACTGACGGTGATCTTGCAGCAAATAATGGTGGATGGCAGTGGGCAGCCTCAACAGGAACAGATTCTGTTCCTTATTTTCGCATTTTCAACCCAACCACTCAAGGAAAGCGCTTTGATCCAAATGGCAATTTTATCCGTCAATGGTTACCAGAGCTAGCTCAAGTTCCTGAAAAACTCATTCATACTCCGCATTTGTGGGCTGAAAAAATGGGAAAAATCATAAATTATCCTCAACCTATTGTTACTCATGATATTGCTAGAAAAGAAACATTAGAAGCGTTTGTAAATGCAAAAAATTAAATAACTATTTAAAGCAACTAAATATTAATTCAACACCACATATATAAAAACGCTCATCTCCTTTTAACTTTCTTATTAGAATATACTAAGCATCCAAAGTAACAACAATAAAAAAGGGTAAGTGCTATGTAAACACTTACCCTTTTTACGCGCCAGATTTGTTATAAAATCAG
>NZ_AGFR01000022.1 GCF_000231445.1 Commensalibacter intestini A911 | reverse complement strand
GGAACGGGGCGCTATAGGCGTCTTTTTTTATGCCTTTTTTATGGGAAAAGTAATGGATAGCACAGATTTATTAATGCAGATGTTTCAGTATTGCCTTGGTATGATCCCAGGGGATATTGCAGCGAATATAATTTCAATCGTGACGGTTGTAGTGACGGTTTGCACGTTGGTTTTGCGTTTTTGGAAAGAGCCTCAATCAACAAGTAAATTATATAAGGTATGGAAAATTATCCATGTTCTAGCGTCATTTAAGAGAGCTACTCCGACGATTAAAGGAGAAATTAAAGATGGTTCAGAGATTAATTCAAAAAGTTAAGAAGCACGATCATTGGTCTGCCGAATGGTGGGGGGGCTTGTTTATGATATGTTATGGGATTGCTGGCCTTTTGGTAACTGATTACGAAATTGTGCCAAAGTCCTTTACTTATGGGTTCAATCGGTTTTTACCCTGCAATATGTGGCAAACAATATATTTATTATCTGGTTTTTATCAACTGGCAATGTTGAGAAAAGATAGTTTAGGAGGCCGTCTCTTTGCTTCCTTTTTTTCTGGATCATTATTGGTTTGGGGCGTTTTAAACATTCTTATTTATGGCAATGGTCATTATATCATGTTCGGGTGCGCGATTTTTGCTTTGATTAACCTTGTCGCCTTGGCACGTATTGGCACAGGGATAGAGCAAAACGATGAGTATTCTGGAAATTTTTAAGTGGTGGTGGGAAAATAACATTGAGTGGATCAGATTGAATGATCCTTGGGTGATCCCTGTGGTGGCGATTAGCTTACCACTATCATTTTTATTACGTGCAATCGCTGTAATTATTCGCGTGTGGCGTGGGAAATAGGTTTTTGTCAGAGGCGGAAAAACTAACTACCCAATAAAATACAGCCTCAAAATTATCATTAAAAATCAACATAGGAAATTGAATATGGCTAAAGTAACAGGTGGGATTTATATCCCTCACTTGAAAGAACATATTGTAACACCAGCTTTAAATTATATTGGGTTGGGTGGTGCGAGGGCTATTAATCTTGTCACCGGAACCTTTTTAGCTGAAGGTTATGCTGGTGGGGTAACTTATCTTAAGCAATTAGGTTCTGGCCCTGCTGTGGGTGCAATGCAGATGGAGCCTGCAACCTATAATGACATTTGGGAAAACTTTCTTAGTGGTTCCAAGCGTGCGACATTGGCAACCTATTTGAAACATTTGGCCGGTGATTGGAACACGGACGCTAATGGTATTCCGTTACCTAGTGTTATGACAGGGAATGTCTTCTTTGCTGCTGCTATGTGTCGAGTGCATTATTTGCGTGTTTCTGCTGCGATTCCAGAGGCTACAGATGCTCAGGCGTTATCGAATTACCACAAGAAGTATTACAATACCAGTGCTGGCAAAGCTGATCCAACGGCGAATAAAGACCGTTTCCAGCAAGCTATTGATGTTTGATATATAAAGGGGTATCGGTAATAGCTACCCCCTTTTTATAGGGTGCCGGATAAATAAGTAAAATATATAATTATTGGCTAATTTTCAACATTATATAGGTGCCGGTTCAGTCGTACGATTTTATCGTGCAACTGCCTATTGAAAGACTTTTTCGGTTTAATCCACATGTCAATATAATGTCTAAGACACAAAAAAGAGTTTAGCAATGGACGGCAATCCAAAAGCTAAGCTCTTTTTAAAATTATTTTTAACCAAAGTTTTGTTCATTCCCTCAAAAAGAAAAACAAAACGGATTAAAGGCACCCTATGAAAGGGTTTTGTTATGCCTGATTATATCTATTTAAGTTTAAAAAAGCAAGGATTATTTTAGAGACAAATTTTATCTTTTTTTGTCTCTTGATTTTTCTCCTTGTACAGACCTCTTATTTGCACTACTATGAGTTAGAGAGGAAATCACCAACTAAGCCAGTATTTCCTTAGTGTCTAGCGTGTAAATGTGATGAATTGGAATCGGTATGTTTCAAGCCCATGACGTCGCTGCGGTTGCTAATGAATTTATAAGATTAGCAAGAGAAGAAGGTCTGATTTTGAGGAATGTGCAATTACAAAAGCTACCTTATATTGCACAAGGATGGAGCCTTGCTTTACGTGATAAACCTCTGATTAAACAAACTGTAAAGGCTTGTCATTATGGTCCTGTTTATCGAAAATTATATGAATCATTAGCACAATACGGCTCTGGCCCTGTCAAAGATTTTATTCATGAAAATGACAGTGGCCGAGATATCACAATAGAGACTAGAGGCCCTAAAGTGACTGGTAATTTGTGCGACGATGATCTTAATTTAATTAAAGTAGTTTGGAATAATTATCGTAATTATAGTGCCTATCAACTTTCTGCATTAACACATCAACCTGGAACGCCTTGGAGTCAAACTCGAGAAAAAGGGAAAAGAGAAATTCCTAATGACCTTATTAGAGAATATTACTGCAATTTACAGAAGAGTGTTAACGCCTCTTTGAGCTGGGTAATGAATCGATTGAATGGGGTAATATTACAGACTATATGGCGTTTACTTTACACCAAATTACACCAAATTGCATTTTAACTGATTGATTTTATTAATTTTATGGTGCTGTTAGAGAGGATTGAACTCTCGACCTCTCCCTTACCAAGGGAGTGCTCTACCACTGAGCTACAACAGCATTATGTGCTTTAGTAGCTTTTCATGAAAAATGATGCAACAAAAAAATTCACTTTTTAATGTTTTTTTTATTTTTATTGGTGAAAATAAGAAAGTTATTTAGTTTGCGTTTGTGTCTTTAGTTACTTATGATTTTATATAATTATTCATAAAAAATCGGTTTTATGTGGCAGGAATAGGAGCAATTATTATTTTTTCTATTTAATTCTTTTTAATCTCTTTTTTTCTTCACTATATCATTTTTAGTATTTTCTGTTTTATGTGGTTTTTTTGTGTAGTGTTTTATTGAGCAGCCTATGTTGAAGAGGATCAGAAGTTAAGGTGTAATTCTTAAATATTGAGATATCTATGTTACGTTTTCTTTTTGTTTATTGATCTGATGTTGAAAAGTGTTACATATAACTTAATTTTAATGGGACATCCTATTAATTAATCGCATCATAAGTTTTGGCTGGCATAATGAAATATACGTTTTCTTTTTTATCAATGGTTATTGTAATTCCAACGCTTGTTGGCTGTGCTGTGGGGCCTGATTATCATAAAGAAGATGTATGGACGCCTTCCAAGTGGTCAAAACCAACACAAAATTTACAGGCCTCTGTGAATAGCCAAGTGGTCATGGATAAAATTAATCCTCAATGGTGGGATTATTTTCATGATCCTGTTTTGTCTGATTTAGAGCGTCGTGCAGTTACAGCTAACTTGGATGTTCAAATGGCGACACAACGTTTGATTGCCAGTCGCGCTCAATTAATGATTGCCGGTTCTGCGCGTTTTCCAAGTGTAAATGGATCAGCGGGATATCAACGCAATCAATATAGTAAAAAGGGATTTAGTCGAGCGATCGATAAAATTAGAAATCGAGAGCCAGCTCTTGGTAATATGGTTAATCCTAGTGATATTGATGTTCCAGCTTTTAACCAATGGGATGATGCATTGGATACAAGTTGGGAAGTTGATTTGTGGGGTCGTGTAAGAAGACAATATGAGTCAGCAAAAGCTTTGAAGCAAATGTCTGAAGAGGATCGTAGAGGGATTCTCATTGCTCAACAAGCAGAAGTTGCACAGAATTATATGACATTGCGTGGCTTACAAGCCCAGCTGCAGATTGTTAAAGAAAATGAAAAAATTGCACAAGATATTTTAGACTTAGCCAATCAGCGTTTTAACGGTGGGCTTGTGACTGAACTCGACGTTCGTTCAGCAGAAGCACAGCTAGAACAAACCAGAGCAGATATTCCTAATTTAGAACAACAAATTATTGAATATATCAATGCATTAGGATTATTGTTGGGTGAGCCTCCTCGTGCATTAAGCACAGAGCTATCAACACCTAAACCTATCCCTCCAGTTCCTTCTCAAGTTCCTATTGGTTTTCCTTCTGAGCTTGCACAACGCAGACCTGACATTCGTCAAGCGGAAGCTAAATTACATTCTGCAACGGCTGAAGTTGGTGTTGCAGAAGCAGATTTTTATCCTAAAGTGACGATAGATGCGCGTTTAGGCTTCCAATCTTTATCATTGCGAGATCTTGGCTTTTGGAGTTCTAGAGCATGGAGTGTCGGGCCATCTCTTTCTTTGCCTATTTTTGAGGGCGGAAAGTTAAAAGGGCAGTTAACTCTGAAAAAAGCAGAGCAAAAAGAGGCTGCTTTAGCCTATCGTAAAACAGTATTACAGGCATGGCAAGAAGTCGATAATGCATTAAATGCCTATCAAGCAGAACAACTTAGACAAGTTCGTTTGCAAGATACAGTGAAGTCTAACCAACGTTCTGTTTATTTAGCTCAAGCTCAATATCGCCAAGGATTACAGACTTTTATTAATGTATTGAATGCAGAAAGACGTTTGCTTTCTTCACAACAAGATTTAGTTAATAGTAATACTCAAATTTCTATTAATCTTGTGCAGCTGTATAAAGCGCTCGGTGGCGGTTGGGAAAGCACATATCCTGATAGTTCACAAATTGCATCAACACAACCTCAAACAGAAGTGCAAACTCAAGGTCAAACACAAACGATGTCTAAAAAGAATTAATTGATCTAGACTGATATTATTAGTTTTTTCATAAACAGATCTGTGGATCTTTGAATATAGATTGTTGTATAAAGCTCAAGGTTATTTATATTCATTGAGTAGAACAAAAATGCAGCAGAAAAAAATTAATAGTATCCAAGGGTTAAGGTGCTTTGCTGCGTTAATTGTTTGTGCAATGCATATTATCAGCGCTAAGCCAGGTTCAGATCATTGGATCAGAATTGCACAATATGCGGTAAATTCTATTGGTAAATATGGTGTTGATTTATTTTTTACAATCAGCGGGTTTATTATTACCTGGATTGTAATGAAAGAGGTTAGTCTTCCATCTATTAAAAGAGCATTTTCTTTTTTGATTAAACGCCTATTTAGAGTGTATCCATTGTACTGGGTAACGTTAGGCTTTATGATTTTATTGTCTATCATGATGAATGGTGGACATATAGCACAAGACGTACAACAAGCATTGCATTGGCCTGTTATTTTTTTGGCGATATTTTCTATTCCTTTACAGTCAGCAGCATGGACATTGGGATTTGAGCTATATTTCTATGGCGTAGTGTTTCTTTTTATGTGTTTGTTTCCCAAGAAATACTTCTTACCGTTTTTTACACTGTGGGCTTTGGCACATTTTCTAACGATTTTAGCGATCACTCATGGAATGCTCTTTAGATATTGTTTTCTATTAATGCATAACCGTATTCTAGAGTTCTTTTTTGGGTTATTTGCAGGATATTTATTGCACTTTTTTTATCAATATTATCGTTGGGATAAATATATCAGCATTGCCTTAGGAGCTATTTTATTATCGATTGGTGTATGGACTTCTTATACACGTATCCCAAATGTTGATTTGGTGCGTTGGGAAGTTATTTATTACTATGCGTTTCCATCAGCACTCTTTATTTATGGTCTTGTCGGATTGGAAATGAGAGGGGAGTTATCAACCCCTAAATTATTCAAAGCGCTGGGTGATGTTTCTTACTCTATTTATTTATGGCATTTCCCGATTATACAAGCTGCTGGATATTTATCTATTTATTGCCTTTTTTATCAACATTTACATCCGTTGGTACAAGCCTTATTTGAAATTAGCATGGTTATATTAATTAGCTTTGCAAGTTATCGTTGGATTGAAAAGCCTTTCATTGAATGGTCCCATAAATTAGCTGGGTATATAAAGTAATTTCTATATAAACGGTTTTGAAACGCTCGTTGCTTTACTAATGATACTTATTGAAACATAATGATAACATATCGTTATGATTTACAAGAGTATCTGTGATGGAATCATTTTTTGAATATGAAGAGTCTCAACATTCTGTTCAGGAGGTTTGGGATGATCCAGAGACAATTTTTGTTGTGGATACGAATATCTTTTTAAATATCTATGTATTTCATCAGGAAACTCGACAAGCAATTTATGATGCTTTGGATAAGATCAAAGAGCGCTTATGGTCTCCTCATCAAGTAATGCTGGAATTTCATAAAAATAGAGCTGGTAAAATTCAAGAGAGTAAAAAACGTCTTGATACAATTGAAAGTCATATCAACAAATTTATAAAGCAATTTAAGTTTAAGGATAGCGAATTAACGACATGTGATAATCAATATGGAAAGTGGTATCCGTCAATTCGTGAGCACTTAACAATTTTTCAGAAAAATGCTCAAGTTGTTATTAAGAATCAATTTGAAGAGTTAGAAAAATCATTGGAAGTAGAAGCGAAAATACTTCGAGAGGAATTAGATAGTTGGAAAAAGCAAATAATACCTTCGGTTACAGAGGATTCTATTTATCAAAAACTATGTGAGTTTTATTCTGATGATAAAATTGGAGAACCATTCACGCAATTGGAACTAGACGCACTTTATAAAGAAGGAGAGTGGCGTTTTCAACATGACATGCCTCCAGGTTATAAAGATAAAGCAAAAGATGAAATTTATCATCATAGGGGCGTTATCTATCAATCTAAATTTGGTGATTTAATTTTATACAAACAAATCCTGGAGTATTGCAAAACGCACCATATTAAAAATGTAATCTTAGTTTCAGAAGATAATAAAGAAGATTGGGTAGATAAAGATACAAAAACACTTCGCAAAGAAATAAGAGGGGAGGCTTATGAGGTTGCTGGTATCCAGAACTTTATAATGATGAATAAGGATTCTTTGCTTACATATAGTGAGATAGAAAAGAGTCCACAGGTAAAAGAGGATTTGGAACGTGCTGATAATATATATGGTGAATCGATAGGGCTAGAAACTGATTTATCAGTGATAGGGAAGAAGATTATCGATACTCTGTGTGATAAGGGTTTGTCTCTTGGTAGTAAGCGGACTATTTTGGAGGGGTTAAGTGGTAAGGAGTGGAGCGATGAAGAATTTTATTATGCTATATCAGGAGATGATTTGACGTCGCCTTATAAGGGGGTGTTGTATGATAAATCACTTCAAGCTGTGAAGTTATTTGGTACGAAAAGCGAAGTGTCTAGAATTCTTGTAGATGAAAGGTTAAGTAAAGCAGAGAAGATTGAATTAATTAAATGTATTATGAAGCTAATTCTTTGGGGGGATATTGCTGATATGATTAGTATAGAGCCTTTTCATTTTAATAAAACTGATGAATCATTAGGGGAAAGTATACTTAAGCAAGCGTATGATGAAGTAAGGCGAAATTCTAAATGCTAAGATTTTTCAGACTCGCTTTTCTCACTTTCACTGACTCCCAGATTTCGTAACATCTTGAAATTGTTGACTTTTATAAAAAATTAACAAAAACTTGAGAAAAGATTAAGAATC
>NZ_AGFR01000023.1 GCF_000231445.1 Commensalibacter intestini A911 | reverse complement strand
TCTTTCAATTAAGAATGAGAATGGCAGAAATATAAGGTTAAAAGGGGCTTTTTATGAGCAGACTTTCAGAGCTGATACAGCACGCAGAGCAATCGCAGAAGCAGAAAGAGGAACAGGTCGAGAAAGTCATCGAAGAGAAATTGAACAAGCTCGAGAGCAACTTCAACGCTCGGTTAAAGCAAAGTTTCGAGAAAATAGACAGCGATTTGAAAATACAGGGAGACAAAGTAAATCAAAGATTGCTCAAGCTATACAAGCTACCGATGGTTTGTGTTGGAGGTATAGGAATTCTTTTGGTGTTGGGAGTGTTGTATCTGACTTATCGAGCGAACGACTATTGGGACAAGATGAACGAATGGAAGCGGTCGGCGGAGCTATACAAAGCCAACAGTCAGAGCATGCTGTTCAACAAATGCACGATGGACGACAAGACGACCAGAATATGCATTCAGGTAGACCCACAATTCAAAGACCAAGAGTGGGGAAACAATATGAAAGTTTTAACGATAAAGGCGGATTAAATGAACCCGATTATGAGGCAATTGCAAGAGGCATTGAGCGAGCTAAGCGAGACCGCCAAGAACGAGTTGTTTGCTATTACCGAGCAGCACAGGAAGAGCATGAACGCTGTAGAGCAGAAGCACGAAGCAGAATTGAAGCTAATCAACGAGCGATTGAGCAAGTTAGAAACCGAAAATCAGGAATTAAAGACCTTGCTCAAAAGCTGTTTGAACGAGTTAGAATAACAGTTCAAAAGAAAATTGAAAGGTATCAAGAAAGGTTACAAAATGATCGTGGGAGAGGGATAGAACTTTAATCACCATTAATAAGTTTTAAGAAATCTTTATGGGTTAAAGTAAAATCTAATTTAGGTATTGGATAAGAAAATTCTACTATTTTACTTGATTCTAAGGCTAAATTCTCTTGAAAAGTAGAATATTCTTTAAAGAGCTTTTTTTTGAGGGTCTCTTCTTATAACTTGAGTTGCAAAAGATAATTCTGAAAAAATCCAAGGAGATATTAAATTTTGATTTTCCTTAGTAGATTGTTTAGTTTCTAAGAAAAAAAAGTAATTTGTTTTCTCAATCATTTTATGTAAAGCGGTATTTAAAATTAAAAAGAGATTGCTTGTTACAAAATTTCTTTTTTTATAATTATAATTACCATTTTTTTGTAAGCAGTAATTATCATCAATTTGTTTTAATAAATTGAATATGTTTCCCCAAAATATAGAGTCGATAAAAACTTTACATTCGTATTTTTCTTCTAAAAAATTTGCTAAGTTAATGACCTTACTATTATCTTTGTGTGCGTGAGATAAGAAGATATCACATTCAATTTCTGGAAAAACATTTTCAAGAATATCTGCAACAGATATAATTCCTTCATTATTCTCAATATAATTAACAAAATTTTCGACAAAATTAGCATTGTAATTCCGTGATTCTTTATGTTTTTCTTGAAAGAATAAAGAACTATCAATTTCAATTTTATCAAAATTTTTTACGTAATAACTTACATGCATTATGTTACTCTTACAAAACTTATGAAAATACAAAAAATTATTAAAGAAGCATAAAATAAAAAAACAGATAAAGAACAAAAAGCTTTAAGCATTTTATGGCATGTAATGCTTTCTCTTTTTAAATTATATAAATCAGTAAGTTGCAAATTATGACTGTGAAGTTTTTCTATAAATTTTTCATGATTGTTTCTAAAAGCGCGTTCCATACACAAGTAATAGGCGTCGAGAATACAGCAAGTAATTATAGGATATGCAGCATAGTAACAATAAGTTGTTTGTTTATTAATAGTTAAGATAGTAAACACTGCTGCAGTTATAGCTAAACACCATTGTTTACAATTCATACTATTATTAGCAAGCCGCGTAATAATATTCTGGAGTATATTAATGTGTTGTTGTACAGCAGATGAATCATGGTTTAAAATTTCTTCTGACACGTATAGCCTCCTCTACTATTGCTGCTATATTATTTGAAATCCATTTGTATTTTTCTTTACTATCTGCCCCTGGCGGATCATAACATTTAACGATTGATGATAGCTTTTTAGTGCTTTGATTAAATGTTATGTTTTCAAAAGGATTTTTTCCTTTATAGGAAGGGTCTCTATCTTTATTTAGAAATCCATGAATATAAATTCCTACAACACCTTTTTGGTTATTCCATCCTGTAGTTATTTCATAATTTATCCACTTTCTATTAGCCGTTTCTGATCCAATTAGAACAATAACACAAGATTTATTGTCCATTTGACTGTTAATCCAATCTTTTATGGCTTTATCTCCGTTATTTTTAATTTTTTCCCAATCATTATCTGATGTTGGTTCATTGCCTTCAATGGATCCTATACTTCGTATAGTGCCAGCACGCCAATTGTCTGGGATATAATGAAAGCTGTAAAAACAATTTCTTTTAATCATAATTATTTATCTTTACGTTTTATTTCTGTTATAAATCTCATTCTATCACCATTAAAAAGAAAATGTGGGTTTATGAAATAGTCTCCCATACGTTTTGACTTTGCAAGTATTTGAGATTTTACAAGTTCATTTAAACCTTTTCTAAATGTAACATAAGCCATATGTAACTTTGGGTTCATTTTAGAAAAATGTTCGTGGGTATATTTATCTAAAACAACCTCATCTTTGCTGATTTTAGTTTGAACAATCCACATTAAGACCGTAAGAGCTTTTATCCCGTTTGCTGATAAATTAAATGTTAAACCGATATTTTGAGTAAATAGTTTTACAAATTGCTCATCATCTACTTCACGATAAGTAATAACATTGGTTGTGCTTACTTCTCCAGTTTCCTGATTTAATAAAATATCGTTACCTTGTCCGATAACAACTTTTTTCTTGCTTGTTGTGATTGCATTCACGTCAACAAAAGGATTTGTTTCGTATCTTTTCTCTGGATTGAATGTCATATTTGAACAGTCTTTCTAGTATAATGCCATGATACTTTTTTATATCACCTTATACTCTGAAAAAGCAAGCATATGATATTAAAATATACTATATAATGATATAATTTTGTATCTCGGCATACACGGATATGTATCACCTCTTGATACGGATCTGCATTTTGACTTCGCAGTTTTCTGCGGGTTGTAGCCATATCCCTTCTTATATCTTATTCTACTAGTAAAATTCATCGATTTTTGAGTAATTTTTAAAAAATGCACATGAGCCAGATTGACCGCTAAGAGTCAAAATCTGGTGATTGTGTAGTTTTTAAAAATTGAAAAAGAAAGATTGAATTTTACTTTGACAAACCACTCAAAAATTTCAATTATAGAACTCTGCAATATCGTATAGGCAAGGATATACAAATACGTATTTCATACATTAATTTGTAACCTTGCAAGGGGAAAACCCCTTAACCCCTTTAGAGTAAGTAAACCATGAAGAAACGAACGAAACGCGTAGAAGTGCAATTTACCGAAGCAGAATACGAACAATTACTTCAGAAAAAAACAAAAGCACGCTTGGCAGAATGGGTAAGAGATACTTGCTTAGGAAGTGAACTGAGTAAAAAAGCAAAGCCTGTGCCAAAAGTCGACCCTGCTTTATTGGTAGCGCTATCTAAAATTGGCAGTAACATTAATCAAATTGCACGGCATTTGAATATGGATAAGACTTTATCTGCTCAGGAAAAAGTAAAGGCTTTGTTTGAATTAGCGAGTATTGAGCAATCCTTAGGAGAGCTTGTGGATAATGCTGATAAAGTTTTTTAAACGGTCCCCTAAAAGAAATAATAGAGGTAAAGGCGGAAGTCCTAAAGCTTCTATGAATTATTTACTTAACAAGCCAGAGGGTGAGTTTAGGGTTTTACATGGTAATCCTGAGTTATCTGTAGGGCTTGCTGAGGCAATGGAGAGTGCAAACCCTTATAGTGTTGGGTGCTTGTCTTTTGAGGAAGTAAATATCCCCGAAGAAGATAAGAAAGCCATTATGCAGAAGTTTGAAGAAAGCTTCTTGGCTGGGTTAGATGCAGAGCAATATAATATTTGTTGGATTGAGCATACGGACAAGGGAAGATTAGAGCTTAATTTCTTTGTTCCGAATGTAGAGCTTTCAACAGGAAAGCGGTTAAATCTCTATTATGACCGTGCGGATAGGCATTTGGCAGAGAGTTTTAAAAAGGCGATTAATTTAGAATATGGTTTAACGTCTCCAGACGAGCCTCAGAAGCGTCAAACAGTTTCGATAGATAAATCCTTACCAAAAAATACAAAAGATGCTGTAGCGGCTTTAAATGGGCTTATTGAGCATGAATTTTCTCAAGGGAGCATCAATAACCGTCAAGATGTGATTGCTTGTTTTGAAAGACATGGGTTTGAGATTAGTCGGCAGGGAGAGAATTA
>NZ_AGFR01000024.1 GCF_000231445.1 Commensalibacter intestini A911 | reverse complement strand
GATAATTTGTGATTTTGGATTTCCCTAGATATAATAGATATATTATATCCCTCTATAGTCTCCCTTTTAAACTGTGGAAAACTGTATTTTTAATAAGCTTTTTGAGGTGCATTTTCAGGAGTTAATTTATTTATATCTGCACGAGGATTGTACTTACTATATTTCATCATAGCGTAAAAAGCAGGAGTTGAATTATCTTTACAAAACTGTATTTTTCTATTTTCTTTTTTCATACAAATGTTGACTACTTCAACAGCTTTTGGAAAATGATTTATATAATAATAACTTGAATGAATAGGAGCATCATCAGCTTTCTTCTTTCATCATACAAGCTGACAAAACAATTGATATAATGACTGATGAAATAATTTTTTTATACATCTATTTTAACCTATAATATTAACATTTATACCAATCTATAGTATTATATATTTATATAGGCAAGCACACATATAGCATGCTATATGACTTGTAAGGGGAAATCCCCTTAACCCCAAAGAAAGAGATTGGTTGTATGAGTATTAAACGAACCAAAAAAATAGAAATCCGAGTAAGTGAAGAAGAATACAAACAATTACTTCAGAGTAGAACTAAGCCACGACTTGCTCAATGGGTAAGAGAAACTTGCTTAGGAAATGAACTGAGTAAAAGGTTAAGTCTGTATCAAAGACTGACCCAGCTTTACTAATGGCTCTTGCTAG
>NZ_AGFR01000025.1 GCF_000231445.1 Commensalibacter intestini A911 | reverse complement strand
AACATGACTTCAATCAAAAAGTAGAAATTACTCCACGAGAAATCGTAAAAAAAAGTTTTTCACCTCAAGGTATGAGTTTGGATGAAGCAAATAATTTCTTAAGAACAAATCCTACAGGGGAGAAAATGCTTGATGAAATTATGAAAGGTCAACCCAATTTATCATTAGAACAGGCAAGAAATAAAGTTATTGAAACATTACAATCTGGAAGTAACTTACCTACTGAAAATATTTTAAAAGATGGGGTTATTTATAAACTGCAACCTTCAGAATATTCTTCTGTGCTTCCAATTACACCTTATCTTATTACCCCAGAGCATTACGAACAAGCCTTACAAATGGCAAAACAACAAGGCACAACTTTAGATAAAGTGCTTGGATTGCCAGAAAGTAATGTAAGAAATGAATTTAGTTTATGGAAATTAACCACAGATAAGCCTGCGACAGTTTTTACAAATACTATTGCACCAACACAAGAAACTGTACTACAAAATGGAATAGAACAGGTTATTCAAAAGCCAGGTGGAGCTCTTCAAGATTTATTATTAAATCATAATTCATTTAAACAAGAATTAATGGGCACTATTAGTAATTCACCTAAATAAGGAATAATAAAAAATGACTGCACCCTATGATTATCATTTAAACTTTGAAGCTTTGCATAGAAGCACTGAGGAGCTAGAGCGTTTATTAAATAAATATCGTTCAGAGAATAAATATGTTGAAGAAGCATACCAAAGTTTAAAACCACTATTTGATAAAATTCATAGCAATCAGTTGAAGAAAGCAATCGATGGGAATTTATCAGTAAGCCGTATGCTTGGAGAATCTGGTGTAGAAATTGAATATCCAGATTTAAGCCAGGCTTATGCCGTTTTTTCTTTAGATGTTAAAGGATTAACAGATGATCCTTTTAATGAAGTATTTAAAAAAATGTATGAAAAAGCGAAAGCAAAAGCTTTTGCTGAACAAAAAGAAAATCAATAAAACAAAGGATAGTTTTTTTTTGAAACAATGTTAAAATAATAGATGGATTGATCGTAAATCTCGATTTATGGTCAATATTTTTTCAACCATTGCACAATGGACGAAGTGAGTTAGAGCTCACCCCGTCCCGATAAATCGTGCGCTCACAAAATCACACGATCATCGTTGTGATGGTATTATATAACAATGAATACATTTAGTCTCAAACAACTTTTTCAAAATCTTTCACAATTAAAAGAAATTACCCCTTATCAAAAGGCTGTTTTAACTTCTTTAGTGTCATTTTTTGGCAAAAAAGGGTGCTTTCCGTCTCATACCACGCTTGCGATTGATGCTGGTGTTTCTCCTCGCACTGTAGCAAAGGTTTTAAAAGAGGCTCGTCTTCGTGGGTGGCTTGATTGGACAAATGAGCGAATTGGTCGCAGACAATCTTCTAATCGCTATCGCTTTACGATTGATAATAAATATATTTCCAAAATTCGAGACGCTGTAAAAGCGATAAAAGAAAAATCCGCAGTTTTCCAGTATGTCCACAGGTTGCACGCCACGCAAAGAAGTCCTTATTATTATATTAATGAAGAACGAAAAAAGATGTGGAAAAAGATAATTGAACCAAAAAATGGATTATCTCCATTTCAACGACTCTTTAAAGAAAATCCAGAGCTTGCTTTAAAGCAATTTATGGCTTCTTAAAAAAATAAATTAAAAAAAATATTAAAAATAAAGAAGTCTAAGCTCTAACTTTGCCTTTGAAATAAAAAACATTAAAGAAGAAAATCGCAGTTTTTCAGTATGTCCACAGGTTGCACGACAAAAAATCCTATTATGTAGTTACAAAGATTTCACGTTAAAGACATTTTTTAGCTTAGGGTAAATTATAAGAGGGCAAGGATATACAAAGGGCACTCTGTTTCTTTGTAACTTGTAAGGGGATATCCCCTTAACCCCTAAGAAAGCCCTTTTCTTCTAAAGTCAAATCTGACTTTATTTGATCTTTAGTAATTGCTCAGGAAGATAATGAGTAAATTTAACCTATTAAGCTTAAAGCTACATATTTCGAGTTTACTTGAAATATTTTAATTGAAAAACAATTTTGAAGTTTTAATGAGATTGCGTTTTTATCAAATGAAACTAATCTAGCTTTCTTATTTGAATGAAAAATAGATTACAAAAATGCAA
>NZ_AGFR01000026.1 GCF_000231445.1 Commensalibacter intestini A911 | reverse complement strand
ATACTATTGCAGGAGTAACAGCTACTTCTGAAATTCCAGTTAAGCTAGATATCATGGTTAGATATATATTGCGAAATTCCAGCAAGAAAACTTATTTTTCCTGTTGAACTGAAATATTCTTGAATATGCTTTCGTTCTTGTGAGTATTTTGTATCGTTACAAAAAAGATCATTTATTTCTTTTAAAAAATTTTTGTAAAAATTGCCTATATTATTTTTAACACCATATCCCGCAGTATTTGATGTATTTTCTTGATTCAACCATAATTGTATTATGTCTTGTTTGTCTAAGCCACATGATAGAAGATTTTGAATTAAATTTCTTTGGTAATTGGGTAGTATATTTAACCATTCTTCGTCAGAAAATTCAGATAAATTTATCATGTTTAAATCATTTCTTGAATGTATTCGGCAGATACAGCATGAGTAGTTTGATGTAGGGTTAAAGGATTAACTCCCATTATATCGATTGATGCTGTCGTTTTGGGTATGTAAGCTCCTAAAAGTATGGCATGAATTTTTAATCGATCTTTTGATAAAATAGGGCTTCCAGATTGACCTGGTCTTGCAAAATTATTAATTACGATATGTTTTGTTTTGGATGGTCCAGTATAGATACGTGCTCCAATAGAACAGTTTTGTTGCGTTATAACACAACGATTTGTATCAGCATGAGGATAGCCCAATACAGTAATGTTTTCTCCAACTTGTAAGTTATCCGTATTATCTAAGCATAAAAAAGGAAAAGTGTTATCTCTGTTTTTTTTGTTGAATAATTGCTATATCGTG